>WGOE01000014.1 GCA_016124195.1 bacterium
CAAATCGGCGCTGGCGGATGCAATATCGCCGGGGTTGCGGCCGGTAGTGTTTTCGGCATGCCCGGGCCGGATGAATGGCGGATTGCGGGCTCCACGCAGCCAATGGGAGATCGCCATGCCGACCGCCAGCGCCAGCCCGGGCAAGACCCTGCTCTCGCCAGCCGACCACACGCTTGTCCTGATCGACTTTCAGTCGCAGATGGCCTTCGCGACAAAATCCATCGACCCGGTGCTCTTGCGCAACAACGCCGCACTGATTTGTGACGCGGCCAAGGCCTTCGGCGTCGACGTGATCCCGACGACGGTGGCCGCGAGGTCCTTCTCGGGTCCGATGTTCGACGAGATCCTCGCCGCCTTCCCCGACAAGACCTTCATCGACCGCACCACGATGAATTCGTGGGAGGACAAGGCGGTGATTGCCGAAGTCAACCGGATCGGCAAGGGGCGCATCGTGCTGGCCGGGCTGTGGACCTCGGTCTGCATCGTCGGGCCTGCGCTTTCGGCGCTCGACCAGGGCTTCGAGGTCCATGTCGTTTCCGATGCCTGCGGCGATGTCGCGACCGAGGCACATGAGCGGGCGATGGAGCGGATGATCCAGGCGGGGGCCCGGCCGATGACCGCGCTGCAATACCTGCTGGAACTGCAACGCGACTGGGCGCGCGGCGAGACCTATGCCGCCACCACCGGCATCGCCCGGCTGCGGGGCGGGGCCTATGGGCTGGGCGTGGCCTATGCCCAAGCCATGTTCGGCGCGTCCGAAGGCCATTGAAGGGGCGCGCCATGGCCTTTTCCGAGACCGGCTTCCCCCGGGATCTGAAGGCGATCGAGGTGCCGACGCTGGTCATGCGCGGCGATGACGACCAGATCGTGCCCATCGACGGTTCCGCCCGCCTCGCCGTCAAGCTGCTGCGGCATGGTACGCTCAAGGCCTATCCGGGCTTTCCGCAGGCATGTGCACGACCCATGCCGATGTCATCGGCCCTGACCTTCCGGCCTTGGTGAAGGCCTGAGGCCGCAGCCGGCGCAGGCCGGGCCCGGCCCAGGGCCCCAAACCCGCCAGACAAAGAGCGCATCGCATGAAACCCGATTTCCTCTCGCTCGGCGCAGGACTGGTCGCGGACGCGCCTGCGCCGACGGGATTTGTCCTTGCGCTCGGGGACGCCCCATCTCGGCCACAGGCAGGCGCCGTTCGCATAGTCATCGAACCCGATGACCGCCACATCCTCGGGGACATGCCGCCCCAGATCGGACAGCGCCGCCATGGCCGCCCGGGCATGGCGGTCGGTGGAGGCGATGAGCGCCGTCGTCTCGATCCCGGCCGAAACGGCGGCATAGGCGTCGGCCTCGTTCAGCAGCACCGCAATCACCTGCAATTCCACGCCCTGCAACCGAAGGAATGTTGCAGCGCCAAGGCCCCGGTCGTGGAATTCGTGCCAGGTCGGCAGGCTCGTCGGATCGCCGATGCGTCTGTGGCCGGACTGTTCCAGCTCATCAATCTCATGGCGCCGCTGGCAGGGTTCTGGGTCGGGCGACGTTCTGACCATAGGGGACAAGGGCTCTGGCTTTACCGGATCTGCGCGCTGGCGGGGGCCATCGGATGGGCCGGGATGGCCGTTTCGCAAGTTGTCCGGTTGCCCTTCGTTCTGAATGCGGTGCTCCTCGCCGTCTCGGAGGCCGGGATCTCGCAACGTTTGCCGCCCTGCGTGACGATCTCAGCCACAAGGCCGAAGGCGAAGGCGAGGTGGCCATCGTGCGGATGGAACTTAGCGGGCGCTGGGTGATCGGTCCGGCGCTTGGCGCCTGGATCGCCGAGAGCTTCAGGGTCCGAACGATGCTCTGGGCGACCGCTGCCTGTTTCGTCCTGCAACGGGTGCCGATGCAGGGCGTCACCAATCGGTCGGGCGCAAGGCCAGACCGGGCCGCGCCCTCGCTCCCGTTTCGCGCCTATCTGCCGCTGGCCGTCTTCACCGCGCTTTATGTCCTCCTCTATGCGGGCCAGCCCATCAATTACGGTTTTCGCTGATCTGGATGGAGGAGAACCTGCACCTGTCGCCCGCGCTGCGCGGTGCCGCCACCGGCAGCTCTTGACCAGGCGGCGCTTGCGCGGCGAAACCTGGCCCCGAGGTTGGCAGGGTCGCGGTGGCATTGCGTTCAAGTCGCGCCGAATGGACCATGCCAAGCGAACAAGCCCCAACGCGGCTAAGGCGCAAAACAACCGGGAAGAATTGCGACCTTACCGGCCCATGACATAGAATTCGTCATTCGGCCTCATGTTTGCAACATTTGCCAGCCGGTTCGACAATCCGAAGAATGCCGCAATTGCAGCCATGTCCCAGGCCTCCTCCTCGGTAAAGCCATGTGATGCCAAGGTTGCGAAGTCCGTCTCGTCGACCTCTTACGCTTTTTGGCTGACCTTTACGGCGAAATCCAGCATCGCCTTCTGTCTGTTGCTGATATCGGCTTTGCGGTAGTTCACGGCCACCTGGTCCGCAATCAGGGGGTTCTTGGCGCGAATACGCAGGATCGCCCCATGCGCCACTACGCAATATTGACATTGGTTCAGGTTCGACGTCGCCACGACGATCATCTCACGCTCGGCCTTGCTCAGCGGGCCGGGCTTGTCCATCAGGGCGTCGTGATAGGCAAAGAAGGCACGGAATTCATCGGGCCTGCGCGCCAGAACGAGAAAGACATTCGGCACGAAACCCGATTTCTCCTGCACCGCCAGAATACGGGCGCGGATGTCCTCGGGCAGGTCCGATAGGGTTGGAACGGGAAAGCGGCTGATCGGGGCGTCGGTCATGTGAGAAGCCTTCTTGCGAGGAGAACAGGATCAGGACTCCGGCAGCCTGCGACGGGCGATGGCAAAATGGAAGCGGACACCATGGGCGAGCCCGCGTGCATAGGCGATCAAGGCATCCGCGCTGACGCGCTGGCCTTTCAAGAGGCAAGTTCCGGTGGCCTTGTCGAACACCTCGCTTGACGCGCAATCAAGCGCAAAGCCGATGCGACCGGTGTAGCCGCAGGCGTCGACGGCCCGCTGGTCGGCCACATCCACCCCGATCAGCGCCGGCCCGATGATCTGCGCGACATTGGCCACCGCCTTCAATAACCTCAGGCCCTTGTAATGCGCCGGGTCACCGTCGCGCCGCACATGGGCTTCGTGCATCCCGACCGAGGACCCGGTGGGCCGAGCCCCCCACCCCACGGCGCCGCTTTCGGTGCGAATCTCGACCTCGATACAAGGCCAGCACTTGCAATCGATGATCTGCTGCGCGTGGACCGCGGCGATCTTGACCCTCAGGCCACCTTCGGCACGTAAAGGATGTTCAGGTCGCACAGGTTCGTCCCGGTATTGCCGATCCGATGGCGTCCTGCGCCTGATACAGATTGATCCCCTTGGCCTGCGCCGCCGCGAATGTGGCCGAGCCGGTGATCCCGCCGGCGACCGATGCAGAGGAACAGATCCCGCGGCCCAGACTGATCGACGATCCGGATGTTCTCGCGCAAGGCGCGCAGGCCCTCGTCATTCGGCAAAGGATGGCCGCCGACAAAAACGTCGGTCTTGCCGAAACGGTCGGACGGCTCAGCGATCTTCACGATGGCGATGCGGCACGTCAGCCGCCCGCCCAGCACATGATCCACCGCCATCGCCATGTGATTGCAGGCCTTGCCGGCGCCGCACAGATAGATGTTGCGCTTTGTCGACAGATCCCACGACCGGGTGCCGATGTGCAGCACAGCGCCCTCCAGCCGCATCAGGCCGCGCATCCGCTCATAGCTGTCCAGACGGCGCAGGGGGCGCTCGGCGATTTCCATCAAGACCTGCGGCGAAGCGACATCGCCCGCCCTCAAACGACAGTCGGCGTTGCTGATCGTTTCCATGCGAAGTCCTGACTGGATGTACTTCGACAGACCGGGGCAAAGGCCGGTGCAGCGGTCATCAGCCGCCCCATGTGTCGGAGAGGGTAAAGCCGTTTGGGAAGGGGTCGCTCGGGTCGAGTCCGATCTGGGAGAGGCCGTAGATCCAGCATTGGCCGGACACGCGGTTTCGGGTTGCAGGATAGGGGCCGAGGGTGGTTTCCGCGAGGAATTCGGTCTGGAATTCACCGCCGATGATCGAGCGCGAGGTGACCACGTCGCCTGGCTTGACGCGCCCGCGGGCGGCCCAGGCCGCCATGTTGGAATTCGACCCCGTGCCGCAAGGCGACCGGTCTGCCCGACCGGGGCGCAGCGTGGTGCAGGTGCGCAAGGCGCCGTCCGGTTCATCCGCGCGGAACATCACATAGGCCAGGCCATTCAGCGCGGGTGTCGTCGGATGGGGCGCTGTCTCCAGCGCCGCGATGCGGTTGCGCAGGTCCACCCCGATCATGGCCAGTTGGCGGGCATTATCGGGGGTGATCGCCAGGCCGATCTGATCGACGTCGACCAGCGCATAGAAGACGCCGCCAAAGCACAGATCATAGCGTACGGCGCCCCATTCCGCCGTCTCGATCACCGCGTCACGCTTGGCAACGAAAGCCGGCGGCATGTCCAGACTGACCTTGACCACCTTGCCGCCCGCACAGGTCGCAGTCGCCCTGACCAGACCGGCGGCCGTGTCGAAGGTTACCACGCTTTCGGGTTCGACCATCGGGATCATCCCGGTCTCCAGAAGGGCCGTGGCCGCGCACATGGCGTTCGACCCGGACAGGGCATGCGCCTGATCCGGCTGCAGGATGATCAGCCCTACATCCGCCGCCGGATCGCAGGCCGGGACCAGCAGGCAGAAGGATCCCGCCGGGCCCGAGCGCGGCTCGGAACACAGCCAGCGGCGCAGGCTGTCGTCCACCGTGTTCAGATGGGCCAGCTTTTCGGCCATGGTGGCGCCGGGAATGTTCAGCACCCCCCCGGTGATCACACGGCCGATCTCGCCGGCGCAATGCACGTCTACGGTCTGCAAGGTCCGGTTCCAGCGCATGACAGTCAGCCTTTCAGAAACGGTTGATGCGATAGGGATGCAAGTCGATCGCAGGCGGGGCCCCGGTGATCAGATCGCCCATCAGGCGCGCGGTGGTCGCGGCATAGGTCAGGCCCAGATGGCCGTGACCGGTAGCATAGAACACGCCCCTGGTTTTCGCGCTGGCCGACAGGATCGGCACCGTGTCCGGCAAGGCCGGGCGATGGCCCATCCATTCGGTGAAGTCCTCGCATCTGAGGCCGGGCAAGGCCTCCTTCGCGCGCCTCACCGTCACCTTGGAGCGTCGGTAATCCGCTGGCGCATCCAGCCCCGCCATCTCCACCGTGCCGCCCACCCTGATGCCGCCCGCCGTCGGCGTGACCATGAAGGCGCGGGCCGGCCAGATGATCGAGTGTTTCATCGAAATCCCCGGCGCCATGATCTGGGTGTGATAGCCCCGCTCGGTCTCAAGCGGGATCGGTTCGCCCAGGTCTTTCGCCAGCTTGGCCGAGAAGGCCCCCGCGCAGATCACCACCCTTTCGGCGGGAAGCCGGCGGCCATCCTTCAGCACCACCTCGCGCAAGCCTTCGCTCCGCACGAACCCGCTGACCTCGCCCGCCTCGATCCGGCCACCCAGGGCGGTGAACCGCTCTGCCAGGGCCAGCACCAGCCTGTAGGGATCCTTCATCGACCGGTTCTGCGGGAAGAGCACCGCCATGCCGATCTTGTCGGAAAGCTCGGGCTCCAGCGCCTTGATCGCCTGCCGCCCGATCACCTCATGCGCAAAGCCAAAGCGTTCGAGGATCGCGACATGCTCGCGATCCGCCCTGAATTCGGCCTCGTCGGTGTAAAGCGACAGGCAGCCTTCATCGCTGATCTGGTCTTCCAGCCCGGTCTCGCGCAAGAGTGCCAGCGTGTCGTCAAGTGCGCGGGCACAAAGCGCCGCCCCCTGCGCCTCAAGCTCGCGCAGTCTTGCCGGGCGCGAGGCCGCGATGAAGCGCAGGAACCAGGGCACCAGCCTTGGCATGTAGGAGGGCCGCACCCGCACCGGGCCTTCAGGGTCCAGCATCCAGCCGGGGATCTGCCGCCAGACCGAAGGCCGCGAGGCCGGCATGAATTCGGTCACGGCGATCGAGGCCATGTTGCCGAAGGACGCGCCCCGCCCCGGTGCGTCACGGTCGATCAGCACGACCTGCTGGCCGCGCTTTTGCAGATCATGCGCGATAGCGGTTCCGATGATGCCCGCGCCGATGACGAGTGTGGCCATGCCCTGCCCCTGCCGGACTGTCGGGGCGGTGTCAGACCGCCCCGAACTGCCTTACTTCCAGTTGATGATCGGCTGCATGGCGGCGGCGAACTCTGCCTTTTCCGCATCGGTCAGGGGACCGAAGGGCATGCGGCATTGCCCCATCGGATTGCCCTGCAATTCGCAGCCATATTTCAGCTTCTGCACGAACTTGCCCGATTCCAGCACGTTCATCGCGGGCCAGATCGCGGTCATGATCTCTTTCGCGCGGCCATGGTCGCCCGCCCGGAAGGCGGCATCCATCTCACAAACCGGCTTGGCCATGCAATTGGCCGGCCCGCAGATCCACGAATCCGCGCCCCAGTGCATGAAATCCCAGGCGATGTCATCCGAACCCGACACAAGCTGCACCCGCCCGGCATAGCGGGTGGCGATGCCGATGGCGCGCTGCAGCACGCCCGAGCTTTCCTTGATCCCGATGATGCGCGGATTGTCGGCCAGGGTATCGAGCGCCTCGTATCCGATCTCGACCCCGTCCTTGCCGGGATAGGAATAGAGCACGACATTCATGTCGGTCGCCTCGATCACCGCGTTGAAATGGGCGACGATCTCGGCCTGGGTCGGCTTGGTGTAGAAGGGCACGGCCAAAAGGACGGCGTGATAGCCCAGCTGTTTCGCGCGCAGGGTGTTGGCGATCACTCCCGCGGTCGAGGGCGCGTTGGTGCCCGCGATCAGCGTCTCGCCGGGGGCGGCGAAATCCTTGACGAACCGCAGGACGCTGTCGCGCTCGGCATCGCTCATCAGGTTGTATTCGCCCGACGATCCGCATGGCACCCAGCCCGACACGCCCGCCGCCCGCAACCGGGTCAGATGCGCCTTGAAGGCCGCAAAGTCGATCTGACCCTTGGCATCGAACGGGGTGACGAGGGCCGGCATCACGCCGGAAAGTTTCAGCATGACAGTATCCTTTTCTGCGACCGCGACGCGACGCCGGCGGCTGAGTCTGATGATAGCCGGATCATGACGACATTGTGCCGACAAATCAATCCAGAATACTCTGTGTCGACATGTCGATCATCGTTGACTAGGATCGGACCCGGAACAGACACCGGGGCATGCCATGACGGAAGACGGCGAGGCGAAGCGGGCAAAGGGCATGGGCGTGAAGCTCGCCTATGAAACGCTTCGGGATGAAATCCTGTCGCTGGAGCTTGCGCCCGGCGCGGTGCTCGACGAGACCTCGCTCGCCGAACGCTTCGGCATGTCCCGCTCGCCCGTGCGCGAGGCGCTCATCCGGCTGGCCGGCGACGATCTGGTGGTCACCCTGTCCAACCGCTCGACCGTCGTGGCCCCCATCGACGTCCAGAGCTTCCCAAAATATGTCGAGGCCCTCGACATCGCTCAGCGCATGAACACAAGACTGGCGGCCGAATTGCGCAGCGAAGCTGACCTGGATGCAATGGCAAGCCGACAGGCCGAGTTCGTGGCGGCCGTTCGGAAGGGCGCACATCT
This sequence comes from bacterium, assembly GCA_016124195.1. Classification (GTDB taxonomy): domain Bacteria; phylum Pseudomonadota; class Alphaproteobacteria; order Rhodobacterales; family Rhodobacteraceae; genus Stagnihabitans. Next base: position 7,698 of record WGOE01000014.1, read on the forward strand.
GGCCATGTCAGAGGCCAACAAGAACTTTCACATGGCCATCGCGGCAGCGGGGCAAAACCCCTATCTCGCCGACTTCTACGAACGTTTGCTGAACCAGGGGCGCCGGATGCTGCACCTGCATTTCGCCTATCTGGAACAGGGGCACGAAGGCGTGCTGCTGACCGATGAACATGACGAGATGATGGCCGCGATCCGTGACCGCGACACAGCCCGGGCCGATGCGCTGGCACATGCCCATACCCGTCAGTTCCGCGACAACTTTCTCGAATATATGAAACAAAGCCACCTTGCGGATGCCGATCTCATCAACCTCGGTCCGCCGGCCTGAGGGCGCAAACCCTGTCGCGCGGCGGGCATGGGCGAAATGAAGGCCTTCGGATGAAAACGCCCCTGCCAGCCCGGGAATTGCTGCCTTTCTCTCTGGCAAATCCGCGCGCATTGGTTTAGCCAAGGCTTCGTGACAGGGGCGTCCGGGCAGCCGGGCTGAGAAGCACCCTTTGAACCTGAACCAGATCATGCTGGCGGAGGAAGTCGCGGTGCCGAACCCAAGGGGGCAGGCTCGTCATTTCCGCGTCATAGAGGAGAGCGGAATGACGGAAGTCCTGATCGACTGCGGCGAAGCCCTGGCACAGATGCGGGCCAAGGCGCCCCTGGTGCAAAACGTCACCAACTACGTCGCCATGAACGTGATGGCCAATGTGATGCTGGCCATCGGCGCCTCGCCCGCCATGGTGCATGCCGAAGAAGAGGCGGCGGAATTCGCAGGCTTTACCCAGGCCCTGACGATCAACATCGGCACGCTTTCGGCCCCTTGGGTGCGCGCGATGAAGGCGGCTGCGGCGGTGGCTGCGGCGCGTGGGACGCCTTGGGTGCTGGACCCGGTGGCCGCCGGGGCTACGGGCTTTCGCCGTGAGACAGCCGCGGCGCTGGTGGCCGAACGCCCGACCGTGATCCGCGGCAATGCCTCGGAAATCCTCGCCCTGTCGGGGGCTGCGGCGGCGGGCAAGGGCGTGGATGCCGCCGATGGGGTCGAGGCGGCCGAGGCGGGCGCCCTGGCCCTGTCGCGTGCGACCGGGGCGGTCGTCGCGGTGACGGGCCGTGTGGATTTCGTGACCGACGGCACCCGGTCCTGCCGGATCGCCAATGGCCATCCCCTGATGCCGCAGGTGACCGCTTTGGGCTGCGCGCTGACAGGCGTGGTCGGGGCCTTCCTCGTTGACCAGCCGGCGTTCGAGGCGACCGTGGCGGCGCTGGCCTTCTATGGTCTGGCCGGGGAAGTCGCTGCCAGAGGCGCACGGGGCCCGGGCAGCTTTGCCGTGGCTTTTGTCGACGCGTTGGCCGCGCTGACCCCCGCCGAGGTTTCGGCAGGCGCGAAGGTCACCTGGGCATGAACCTTTCGGTCTATTTCGTCACCCCGGATGGGGCGGACGACGGGCTGGTGCTGGCGGCCTTGCGGGGCGGGGCCAGCGTCATTCAGCTGCGCGACAAGACCGCCAGCGATGCGGCGATGACAGCGCAGGCGCGGCGCCTCTTGCCCGCCTGCCGCGCAGCAGGCGTGCCGCTGATCGTCAACGACCGACTGTCGGTCGCCCTCCACAGCGGGGCCGATGGCCTGCATGTCGGGCAAGGCGACGGGGATATCCGGACCCTTCGGGCGGCGCTGGGGCCGGAGCGCATCCTTGGCCTGTCGATCGAGACTGCGGCGCAGCTGGCCGCCATGCCGGCCGACACGGTGGATTACATCGGTGTGGGTCCGGTCCATGCCACGGCCACCAAACCCGACCACGCGGCCCCCCTGGGACTGACGGCGCTCGCCCGGATCGTGGCAGCCAGCCCCTGTCCGGCGGTGGCCATCGGCGGTGTCGGTCTGGCCGATGTGCCGGCACTGCGCCAGATGGGCGCGGCGGGTCTGGCCGTCGTTTCTGCCATCGCCGGGGACGCCAACCCAGAGGCCGCCACCCGCCGCCTGGTCGACGCATGGAGTGCTGCATGATCCCGAATATCCTGTCGATTGCCGGTTCAGATCCCTCGGGCGGCGCGGGCATTCAAGCCGATCTCAAGGCGATTTCGGCCAATGGCGGCTATGCCATGGCGGCAATCACGGCGCTGACCGCGCAGAACACCAAGGGCGTGCACGGGGTCGAACTGGTCTCTGCCGCCTTCGTCCGGGCCCAAATCGCTGCGGTCTTTGCGGATATCCGGGTTGATGCCGTCAAGATCGGCATGCTGGGCACGGCCGAGATCGCGACGGCGGTGGCCGAGGAACTGAGGCCCCGCCGCGTGCCCATCGTGCTGGACCCGGTCATGGTGGCCAAGGGCGGCGACCGCCTCTTGGCCGAAGCGGCGGTTGTGGCGCTGCGCGAGCGGCTTCTGCCTTTGGCCACGGTGATCACGCCGAACCTGCCCGAAGCCGCCGACCTTCTGGGCGAGCCCGAAGCACAGGACCGCGCCACGATGGAACGGCAGGCCGAGGCCCTGTTGGCGTTGGGGCCGCAGGCCGTGCTGTTGAAGGGGGGCCATCTGCAGGGCCAGTCCAGTGCCGACCTGTTCCTGACGCACGCGATGCGGGTCTGGATCGACGCTCCGCGCATCGCCACCAGGAACACCCATGGCACGGGCTGCACGCTTTCGGCGGCCTTGGCGACCCAGCTTGCGCTGACCCAGGACCCGCTCGCCGCTGCCCGCGCCGCCAAGGCCTATACGCTGGCCGCCATCCGCGCCGCCGATGGCCTGAGCGTCGGCCAGGGCCACGGTCCGACCGATCATTTCCACCATATGCGGAGCCTGTCATGAATCGTCTGATCCCCGCCATGGCCCTCACCATCGCCCTGATGACGGCCTGGTCCGCCCGGGCCGAGGATCACCTGAAGATCATGCTGGACTGGTTCGTGAACCCCGATCACGCGCCGATCATCGTGGCCCGGCAGCGCGGCTATTTCAAGGACGAGGGTCTGGATGTCGACATCATCGCCCCTGCCGATCCTGCCGATCCGCCCAAGATGGTCGCGGCCGGTCAGGTCGATCTGGCCGTCGGCTACCAGCCGCAACTCTATCTGCAAGAGGCAGCGGGCCTGCCGGTGGTGCGGGTCGGCGCCCTGGTCGACAATCCGCTTTATTGCGTGATGGTCGATGCGGCCGGTCCGGTGGCCACGCTGTCCGACCTCAAAGGGCGCCGCATCGGTTTTTCGGTACCGGGGATCGAGGAAGCCCTGCTGCACCGGATGCTGCAACATGACGGGGTGGCACCCTCGGACGTCAGCGAGGTCAACGTGAACTTTGCCCTGACCTCGGCGCTGGCCTCGGGGTCGGTGGACGCGGTGGCGGGCGCCTTCCGGAATTTCGAGCCGCACCAAATGCAGTCCGTGGAGCATGAAGGCCGCTGCTTTCTGCCCGAAGAACACGGAGTTCCGCCCTATGACGAGCTGATCTATCTGGCCAATCCAGCCACGATGGACCGCGACCGCATCACCCGCTTTCTGAAGGCGACGGCCCGCGCCGCACGCGAGATCGCCGCCGATCCCGCCGCCGGATGGAGCGATTTTCGGTCCTACGCGCCAGAACTGGACGATGCCTTGAACGCCGCGGCCTGGAAGGACACCGTGCCGCATCTGGCGCAGGACCCCTTCGCGCTGGACGCGGCACGCTATGCGGCCTTCGGCCAGTTCATGGCCGAGGCGGGGCTGATTTCTGCCGCGCCGGATGTGGCGCGGATCGCCGTATCGCTGAAATGAACGCGCTATCGCTGTCTGGCCGGATTGCTCTGGCCGGGGCAGACCTCTTTTCGGGCGAGGTCGTGTTCGCAGAAGGGTGGACCTGCGTGATGGGCGCCTCTGGCGTCGGCAAGACCACCCTGCTGCGGGTTCTGGCCGGATTGCCGGTCGCTGCCACATTTCAGGGGCATGTGGCGCGACCGGGACGGATCGGCTGGATGGCGCAAGCCGATCTTCTGCTGCCGCACCTGACCGTGGCGGGCAATGTCGGCGTGATCGACCGGCTGGCCGGGCGCCTGACGCAGCCGGACAAGGTTTCGGCCTGCCTTGATGCCGTTGGCCTGGCTGGATTCGAAGCCCGGATGCCCGACACGCTGTCCGGCGGTCAAAGACAGCGCGTCGCGCTGGCCCGCGCCCTGATGCAAGAGGCCCCCTGCCTGATGCTGGACGAACCCTTTGCCGCGCTGGACCCCGCGACGCGCCGGCAGGTTCAGACGACCGCGCAAGACCTTCTGCGCGGAAAGAGGGTGGTGATGGTGACCCATGATCCTTCCGAAGCGCTGCGCCTGGCCGACCGGTTGCTGGTTCTGGCGGGCGGGGCGCTGCGCGATGTAACCCTGCCCGCCAAGCCAAGGTCGGGTCTGAGCGCGCAAGAGGCCGCGACGGCCCTGGGACAAATCCTGCTGGCGATGGAGGCCGCATGATCCGGGGCCTGACACTCGCGGCGGCGTTTGTGGCGCTGTGGCAACTGGCTGTCTGGCTGGGTGGCCTTCCGCGCTTTGTCCTGCCGCCGCCCGTTTCGGTCTTCGCGGCGCTGGTGGATCATGCCGCGCTGCTGGCCGATCACGGCTTCACGACCCTGCTTGAAGTCATGGCGGGCCTGGTTCTTGGCACGGCGTTGGGGATCGGCCTAGCCCTGGCGCTGCATCTGTGGCCTGCCGCGCGGCGGGTTGTCGAACCGGTTCTGGTCGCCTCGCAAGCGGTTCCGGTCTTTGTCCTGGCTCCCGTCCTCACGCTTTGGCTGGGCTATGGCCTTGGCCCGAAAGTGGCGGTGACCGTGCTTCTGGTCTTCTTTCCGGTTCTGGGCGGGTTGATCGACGCGATGGACCGGGTGCCCGATACCGTGCTGGACCTCGCACGGATCGCCCGGGCGCCGCGCTGGCGCGAGGTCCTGTTCCTGCGCCTGCCTACCGCCCTGCCCGGCCTGCGCGCGGGGCTGCGGATCGGCGCGACCTTTGCGCCGACCGGGGCGGTGATCGGCGAATGGGTCGGGGCATCGAAAGGACTTGGCTACCTGATGCTGATGGCCAATGCCCGTTCGCAGGCCGACCTGATGTTTGCGGCTTTGGTGCTGGTCATCGCCCTCACCCTGGCGGTGCGCCGTCTTGCGGATTGGGCGGTTGGACGCCTGATCGGACTTGTTCATTTCAGCGGCACAGTCCGGCCATCAACCTCTGGTCGCTTGCCGGCGCAGCAAAGGATTGCGCGCAATGACTGAGCTACGGCGCGTCCATCCCTGCGCCTTGATGCGCAGACCCAACCAGGTTCGAGCGACACCGGCCCCAAGGCCTGCCTCAATCTTGAGCAGAATTGTCGATTTTGCATTGACCTCCGGCGTGCGGCACCATAGCCAAACGTCCAGATTCGACGCTTCGTCGCGCGAATTCGACATTGGCCCCGGATGAGGCTCCTCCGAATTGAACGATTTGACCCCGATGCGCGCCGAACTGGCCGCTTGCTATGACCTTGCCCCGTCGCTCTCCGCTGCCGAGGCGACGCGGGGCCGGTGGGACAAGGCCGCTCGCGTGATTCCCTTTGCCGAATGGGCCACCCATGCGCCCTATGTTCTGGCGATCGAGCGTCTGAAGGCCGAACGGGATGCGGTGATCCTGGGGCATAATTACATGACCCCGCAGGTGTTTCACGGGGTCTGCGATGTGGTGGGCGACAGTTTGCAGCTGGCGATAGCGGCGCAGAAGGTGTCGGCCAGGGTCATCGTGCAGGGCGGCGTGCATTTCATGGCCGAAACCTCCAAGGTGCTGAACCCCGACAAGCTGGTCCTGATGCCGGATATGGAGGCGGGGTGTTCCCTGGCCTCTTCGATCACTGCCGAGGGCGTGGCGGAGATGCGCCGCCGCTATCCCGGCGCGCCGGTGGTGGCCTATGTCAACACCTCCGCCGAGGTGAAGGCGGCGGCCGACATCTGCTGCACTTCCGCCAATGCCGCCGCCATCGTCCGCAAGCTGGACGCAGACACGGTCATCATGCTGCCGGACAAGTACCTGGCGCAGAACGTGGCCAGACAGGTGCCGGAAAAGCGGATCGTCTGGTGGGACGGCGCCTGCATCGTGCATGAACAGTTCACCGCCGCCGACCTGCGCGACTTTCGCCAGTTTCACCCCGGCGTCCGGATCATCGCGCACCCGGAATGCCCGCCCGACGTGGTGGCCGAGGCGGATTACACCGGCTCGACCTCGGGCATCATCGACTATGTGGGGCGAGAGCAACCGGCCTCGGCATTGCTCGTCACTGAATGCTCGATGGCGTCCAACATCGCCGATGCCCATCCGGCGGTCGACTTCGTCGGCCCCTGCACGATGTGCCCCTATATGAAGATGATCACGCTGGAAAAGATCCTCTGGTCGCTGCACGCCATGACGACGCCGGTCGAGGTGCCCGCCCATCTGGCCGAGGGCGCAAGGACCGCGGTCCGCCGCATGATCGACCTGTCGCGGTGAGCGCGCCTGCCTTGCAGACCGACCGCATCCTGATCGTGGGCGGCGGCATCGCGGCGCTTTATGCCGCCCTTGCGATGGCGCCGCGCCCGGTGCTGGTGATCGTGCCAGAGCCATTGGGGATGGGGGCCTCTTCGGCCTGGGCGCAGGGCGGGGTCGCGGCGGCGATGGGGCCGGGGGATCGGCCCGCCGACCATCTGGCCGACACGATGGCCGCCGGGGCCGGGCTGGTCGACCCGGCCGTTGCACGCCGCGTGACCGGAGAGGCCCCGGATCATGTCGCCCGTCTCGCCGCCCTTGGCGCCCCCTTCGACCGCGACCTGCATGGCGGCTACATGCTGTCGCGCGAGGCGGCGCATGGCGCGGCCCGGGTGGTCCGTGTGGGCGGTGACCGCGCCGGGCAGGCGATCATGGCCACGCTGATCCGCGCCATTCAGGCCGCCCCCCATGTGCAGGTCCTGACCGGGATTTCCGCCGTGGGGCTGCTGGTTGAGAGCGGCCGCGTGGCGGGGGTCGAGATCGAGGGGGCGATTGGCCGCGGTTCCGTTCACGCTCCGGCGGTTCTTCTCGCCGGTGGCGGGGCGGCTGGGCTTTACGCCGTCACCACCAATCCCTTGCGCATCCGGGGCCAGATGATGGGCATGGCGGCGCGGGCCGGGGCCGTGATCCGCGACCCGGAATTCGTTCAGTTCCACCCCACGGCCATCGCCACCGGAGAGGACCCGGCGCCTCTGGCGACCGAGGCCCTGCGCGGCGAGGGGGCGCATCTGGTCAATGCCCTGGGCCAGCGTTTCGTCTGCCATCCGATGCGGGAACTCGCCCCGCGCGACATCGTGGCACGCGCGGTCTTTGCCGAAACCGAGGCCGGACGGCGCCCCTGTCTTGACCTGCGCGCCATCCCGGTCTGCAAGCATTTCCCGACGGTCTTTGCGGCCTGCCAGCGGGCGGGTCTGGACCCTGCCCGGCACCTCATCCCGGTCACCGCCGCCGCCCACTACCACATGGGCGGCATTTCGGTTGATGCCCGGGGCCGCAGTGCCCTGCCGGGGCTTTGGGTGGCGGGCGAGGCCGCCTGCACCGGCTTGCACGGCGGCAACCGGCTGGCCTCCAACGGGCTGCTCGAGGCCTTGGTGATGGGTTGGGCCGCCGGGCTGGACATCGCCGCCGAGATCGGCGCGCGACCCGCCCCGTTTGCCGCGCCCCTGCTGGCCGGAGAGGTCACCGAACCCGATCCCGCCAAGGTCGCCCTGCTGCGCCAAACCATGACGCAAGATGTCGGGGTGATCCGCGACGCACCCGGCCTGACCCGGGCCCTGGCGACGATAGCGGCGTTGGAGGCCGACGCCCCGCCCGCCTTCCTCAACATGCTGACCGCCGCGCGGATGATCGCCCATGCCGCCTTGTCGCGCCGCGAAAGCCGGGGCGCACAGTGCCGCAGCGATTTTCCGGGGCAACTGCCGCCGAAATCCACCTTGCTGACCCTTGCCGAAACGGAGCATCCATGACCCTGCCCGCCTTCCTGCTGGAACCCCTGCTGCGCGCCGCCCTGACCGAAGATCTCGCCCCCTGGGGCGATGCCACAACCCGCGCCGTCATCCCACCGGGAACCAAGGGGCAGGTCGAGATGCGCAGCCGTCAGTCGGGGGTGATTTCGGGCATGCAGGCGGCGGAGCTTGCCTTCCGCCTGATCGACCCCACGCTCGACATCGATATCCTGACGCCGGACGCAGCGGCTTGCGCGCCGGGACAGCCGGTGATGCGGGTGACGGGCGATATTGCCGCCATCCTGATGGCCGAGCGGGTGGCCTTGAACTTCGCCGGGCGGATGAGCGGCATCGCCACCCTGACCGCGCGGTTCGTGGCCGAGGCCGGCCCGGCACGGATCACCTGCACGCGCAAGACAACGCCGGGCCTGCGCGCGGTGGAAAAGGCCGCGGTGGCGCATGGCGGCGGGGCCAACCACCGTTTCGGCCTTGGCGATGCCATCCTGATCAAGGACAACCACATCGCGGCGGCGGGTGGGATCGCCGCTGTGCTGACCCGCGTGAAAGCCGTACGCAGCCACATGATGCGCGTCGAAATCGAGGTTGATACCCTGGCTCAGTTGCAGGACGTCCTTTCTACCGGCGGCGCGGATTGCGTGCTGCTCGACAACATGGACACCGCCACCCTGCGCGAGGCCGTTGGCCTTGTGGCCGGGCGGATGATCACCGAAGCCTCCGGCAACATGACCCTGCCGCGCATCGCCGAAGTGGCCGCGACCGGGGTCGGCTATATCAGCGTCGGCGCCCTGACCCATTCCGCCGCCGTCCTGGACCTCGGGCTCGATTACGTCTAGGGGCGAAGGCCAAATGAAGACGCAATTCGCCACCCTGATCAACACGATCCCGAGGATGCGGGGTCTTTGGGCTTGGCGAGATCGCCGAGATGCGTGGAAGGACGTTTCGGCCCGAGACCACCGGTCGCTTTCAGCAACTGGCGGGAGGTTGATCAGGGTCGCAGGTCCGGACCCGAAGCCTCGCCGGGACAGCGCCGGACAAACCTTGCGGTAAGGGCAGAGACCCGGTCCGCTCGGATCAATGCGATCGGGTTCAGCATCGCATCGGCCGCGCCGCCGAACTTGGCGCACTCGGTCGGGAATTTCAGGAATGCACACACGGGAGGTCCACCCGCTTCCCCGCTGACCGCCAGCCCGGTCACCCGGCGGCACGGACGCCATTTCGGCGCACGGCGCTGTTTCCCGTTCATGAGGATAGGGCGTAACATGGGCAAAACGGGCGACAAGTTGGCCATGAATTTGGGGGAGAGGCAGGGCACGTTAGACAGGCAGATGGACGGCGTAAGTTGGGTGGGATGGACCACAACAACTTCGGCGCCTGTAGGGCCAATGGGCCTGCACGAAGCCGCAGACGGTCACCGGCGCCGAAAGGTTGGCGGCCAGTTTGCCGAACAGGCGGCCCATGGCCCCGGCCGTCGGGGCATGATTGGGCAGACGGTCGTCCATCGCGAAGTCGAAGGACCTTCCGCCGCGATGGAGCCTGCACCGGTCACGTCGAGCCGGGTGACGTGGACGTTGTCCGGGGCGGCCAGGTCAACTCCGGCCGCGGGGTCGCGCATGGAGGCGATGACATTCCAGTCCTCGGATTGAAACCGCAACGCGGCGGCCTTGCCGATGTCCGAGCAAGCGCCGGTGATCAGGATGGTGTCCATGGCGTTTTCCTTAGACGTTCAGGTGCAGCATCTGGGCAATGCCGAAATTGGTCAGGACCTTGCGCGTCGCATCATGCAGGATCCCGTTGTTACTTTCGGTCCGCGGGCCGACCCCGGTGTGATCGACCACCGGTCGGAACGGTTTTTGCCCGAAGGGCATGTCGAGCAGAGCCACCAAGACCGCGGCGATCCTTTCGAGACGCTGGTCGGGCGCGGCCTGCAGCCTCTGCCCGAGGCCCACTGCCGACAGCGTCGGCACCAGTGCGAAATCCCGATTTCCGGCCTCACGCTCGGGATCATTCGGCGTGACCATCCCGTCGAAGAAGGGCGTTGGAATCGCGCCCGGTTCGATGATGCCGGATTCGATGCCGAAGCCCGATAATTCGGTCCGGCAGCATTCCACAATCGCCTCCAGCGCCCATTTCGACGGGGAATAGGCGCCGCTTCTGTCGGTCGAGGGGGCCGACTGGGTCTGGATGACCTGGACCAGTTTCCTGCGCGAGGCGGGAGCGCCTTTGCACAGGCTCAGCATCCGCCGAATTGACCGCTATTTCATCGCTTGCAGGCGGCGCGCAGCGGGCATGGCGTTGCGCTTGGCTGGCTCAGCTCTGTTCTGCCCCTGTTGCAGTCTGACGAGCTGTCACAGGCAACAGATGCCGAGATCGCGGATCCGAGCACCTTTTTCGTGACCGAGGGCGACCGAAGACGGCTCTGCCCCGAAGCAGTGGTCTTGCGCGTTTGGCTGCTGGCCCAAGGGCGTTGAGCTGATCTCGACACGGCTCGGCAACTTCCTCGCTTGATTGACGGCGGGAAAGGCCGATCTCTCTTCCGCGAAACGACGACGAAAAGGGCAGGGTGTATCATCCTGAAATGGCAGCGGTGCTTCTGACCGGGCATGGCGATACTACATCGCCGACGCCAATGGCGGGATGCTGCCCGATGGACTCGATTTCGTGCTCGAGGCTCCCTGCTCGACCTGGCGCGAGACGGCCAGCCTGCGCAAGCGCCGCCCCGTGCCGATCATCATGGACGAACTGGCCGTGCTTGACGGCGACATCGCCCGGATCATCGGCGAGGATAGCGCCGACGGGATCGGGCTGAAGGTATCAAAGGCCGGGGGTTTGACGCGCGGTCGCCTTCACCGCGACATCTGACGGACTGATGGACTGACGGACTGACGGACTGACGATCAGCGTGCAGGATACCGTGGGGTCTGCAGTCCTCTTTGCCGGCATCGTGCACCTTGGCGCAACAGTGCCGGAACGCTATCTGCGCTGCATCGTCGATTTCCGCGACATGGCCACGCTGGCCACCGCCGAATGCGGTGGACCCGTTCGCGACAGCGGCGTCCTTGCCCCAGCGCACCTGGTCGTGGGATCACCGTTCGCCGCGAGTCCCTCTGCCGGCCCGTCGCCCTCTGGACGGCCTGAAATCGGGTTCGGCGGTCAGGGCCCCCGGTTGCGAGGGCAGGATTCCGAAGCCTGGACGCAGGGCAGGAACGCCTGACCCGCAGCAGAGATCGCTTTTGCCCTGCCCACCGGATGGAACTCCCGCCCGGGAGGGGTGGATACGGAAAACTGGCATCCCGCAATGGGGCCAGCCGTCAGGTCAGAGATTGGTTGACAAGCCAGTCGCGCACGTCCTGCGCCGATTTCGACAGCGGGACGTCACGAGACCAGATGATGTTGAAGTCCATGCCCGTGGCCAACTCATGGTCGGTCAGGCGAACCAGCACGCCCTGCGCCAGCAGTCCTTCGACCAAGTGCTGCCAGCCAAGGGCGATGCCGTGACCGGCAATCACGGACTGGATCACCGACACATAATCGTTGATCTGCAATCCTTTGGGCACTCTGCGCCCCTCTATCCCGGCCGAAGCGAACCAGTCACGCCAGGTCGCGGCCGACCGGAATGGTTCTTCCAGATGGATCAGTTGATGGTCCAGCAGATCCGCCGGCCGCTCTGGCCGGGTGCGGCCCGCCAGATAGCTTGCGCCGCAGACTGGAAAGATCTGCTCCGGCGCCAGGGGTTTGGCCTGGTACTGCGGCCAACCGGCCGGATCGCCGCCCCGCACAGCCAGCGGGATACCTTCGCCTCCAAGGTCAAGATCGCGGTCCGCAGTCTGGATCCGCAGATCGATCTGCGGCAGGTCGGCACGCAGCTGAGCCATCCGCGGCACCATCCAGAAGGCAGCAAAGGCGTTGGAACAGGACAGCGTCACATGCCCCCCGGTTGCCAAGGCCCGCAGGTCCTGCGCCGAGCGCCGGATATGTGACAGCCCGATCGTCACATCGGCGTGAAACCGTGCCCCCGCTTCGCTGAGACGGACACGGCGATGCTCTCGCAGGAACAGCGCCGTGCCCAGATGCTCCTCCAGCCGGTTGATGGCATAGGACACCGCGGCCTGCGTCATCCGCAATTCACGCGCGGCCCCGGTGAAGCTTGACAGGCGCCCCGCCGCTTCAAAGACGACAAGGGCGTTGATCGACGGAACAAGGCTACGCAGCGTTTCCATAAGCAGAGTTTATCAAGTCGATGAAAACTTTCCAGCGTCACAACGCCGCGTCTTGGCGGTAGCCTTGCAGAGGCTTATTGAAGGGGCGGAGATCATGGCGGACGGCGACCACCTGGAAGGCAAGCGGCAGCGCGGCGGGCGGCAGAAGATGCGCGATGCCCGCGTGGGCGTCGAGGCGGGCGTCCACCGGCCCTATATCGTCCGGGGCATCCCGACCTACGACATCCTGTCCGAAGAAAGCCTTCTTGCCATCGAAGCGACCGCAGATCGCATCCTGGCCGAGATCGGGATCGAGCTGCGCGACGATGTCACGGCCATGCAGCTTTACAAGACGGCCGGGGCTGAGGTGACACAGCAGACCGAAGGCATCTGGCGGGTGAGGTTCCCGCCCGGCATGCTGCGCGAAGTGCTGAAGACCGCGCCGCCCGTTTTCACCCAGCACGCCCGCAACCCGGCGAACTCTGTCCAGATCGGCGGAAACAACGTCGTCTTCGCGCCCTCCTATGGCTCGCCCTTCGTGATGGACCTCGATCGCGGCCGGCGCTACGGCACGATCGAGGATTTCCGCAACTTCATCAAGCTCGCGCAGTCCTCGCCCTGGCTGCACCACTCTGGCGGCACGGTCTGCGAGCCAACCGATGTGCCGGTGAACAAGCGCCATCTGGACATGGTCTACAGCCATATCCGCTATTCCGACCGCGCCTTCCTTGGCTCGATCACCGCCGCCGAACGCGCCGCCGACAGCGTCGAGATGGCGCGCATCCTGTTCGGCGAGGCATTTACCGACCAGAATTGCGTCGTCATGGGCAATTTCAACACCACCTCGCCCCTGGTGATCGACGGGGTGACGGCGGCCGGCATCCGCACCTATGCCGCGGCGAACCAGGGCTCGATCCACCTGCCGTTCCTGCTGGGCGGCGCCGTAGCCCCCCTGACCATCGCCGGCATGGTCGCGCAGGGACTGGCGGAATCGATGGCTTCCTGTGCCCTCGCGCAACTGACCCGGCCCGGCGCGCCGACGATTCTGGCCTCCTTCTTCTCATCGATGTCGCTCAAGACCGGCTCGCCGACCTTCGGGATGCCGGAACCGGCCATCGGATCGCTGGCGATGGGCCAGCTTGCGCGCCGTCTGAACATGCCGCTGCGCTGCGCGGGGAACTTCTCGACCTCCAAGCTGCCGGATGGGCAGGCGATGTGGCAAAGCATGATGTCCATGATGTCAGCCGTGCAAGGCGGGGCGAACTACGTCCTGCATTCCGCCGGCTTCCTCGATGGCCTCCTGTCGATGTCCTACGAAAAGGTCGTGATGGACACCGACATCTGCGGCGCGCTGCATTCCTATCTGGACGGAATGACGGTGAACGAGGACACGCTCGCCTTCGAAGCGTTGAACGAGCTTGGCCCCGGCCAGCACCTGTTCTCGACCCAGCACACCCTGAGGCATTACGAGACGGCCTATTGGGACTCGGCGCTGGACGACAACCAGCCCTGGGAAAGCTGGGACGAACAGGGCGGCATCGACTATGCCCGGCGCGCCAATGCCCGCTGGAAGAAGATCCTGCGCGACTACCAGGCGCCCCCGCTGGACCAAGACACCGACGAGGCGCTGCAGGATTTTGTCGCCCGCCGCAAGGCCTCGATGGACGACATGTGGTACTGACCACCTGACCAGAGCCAACGCCCCCGGGCCCAAGCGCGCGGTTCAACACACCCGCAACGCCACCGGCCGGTCACCTGCGGCGCGCACAAGTTCGGCCGCCTCAAGCCCCGTTACGCGCATCTTCGGCAACCCGCCGCCTGACATTCCCACCGATCAGCCAGAAGAGGACCAGACATGACAGCGGCTTCGGATTTCGTCTTCCTTCTCGTCGATGGGTTCCCGCACATCTCGCTGTCATGCGCCATCGAGCCTTTGCGGCTGGCCAACCTCATCGCCGGATCGGAGATCTATCGCTGGACCCTCGTTTCGGTGGATGGCGGGCCCGTGATGGCCTCGAACGGGCTGTCCACGTCGGTCCGGCAAGGGCCCATGCAGCTTGGGCGCCGCCAGAAACTGATGATCGTGTCGGGCGATGAAGCGGTCGGGGATCACTGCCCAGACCTGAGCGCCTATCTTCGGACGCAACGGGCGCATGGCGCGGTGATCGGAGGCATCTGTTCGGGAACCTATTTCCTGGCCAAGGCCGGACTGCTTACCGGCAAGGAAGCGGCGATTCATTGGGCTTATCATGACGCATTCGCCGAACGCTTCCCGAAGGTCCGGCTGACGCAGTCGCTTTTCGTCGCTGACCCCGTCGCTCCGACCTGCTCGGGGGGCGCCGCGACCGTGGACCTCATTCTGTACATGATCCTGCAGGACCATGGTCGTGACCTAGCGATCGCCGTGGCCGAACAACTGGTTTGCTCCGGAATCCGGGATGGCGCCTCGCTCCAGCGATTTTCGGCGCAGTTTCGACTGGGCTTCCGAAACACGCTTCTTTCGAAGGCCATAGACCTGATGCGCGACAACATCGAAACTCCGATGTCTGCCGCGTCGCTTGCCGAAGAGCTTGGCATTTCCTGTCGTCAACTGGAGCGGGTCTTCGCCAAGCACCTGAACCATTCTCCCAAGCGCTACTGGCTGGAACTTCGTCTGGAGCGTGCACGCAATCTTCTGCTGCAGACAGATGTCAGCGTTTCCGAGATCGCCGTGGCATGCGGTTTTGCGTCGGTCTCGAATTTTTCGAAGGTCTTTCGGGCGCGCTTTGGAAATTCGCCGTTGAACGAACGTGCGGGGGCATCAAGATGCGCGGCGCCGCCCGCAAGGCTGCGCGCCTGATATGCTCCCGGGCTTCGGGGGTGCAATCGAGCTTCTGAGACACTCGGCCAGGATATCGGCTGCGGGGCTTCGGGTGATGCCGGAGTCAGAACCGTTGCCGATCGAGATCACGCAAGCGCAAAAAGCTTGACCGGGCCGTCATGTCACCAAGGGCACGACAGGTGCACTCGGTCCGGCGGCTGACTCCCTGCGGTTACCTTTTCACTTCGGTTTCGGGAATGTCATCGGCACCGCTCACCTCGGCATGCCAGCGCCCGGCGGTGTCCTCCCAGACGATGCGGCGCGATTCACCTGGACGAAGCTGTTCGACCGCGGCGCGGCGCGCTGCGTGAAAGGCCGCATCATGGCTGGAGAACGGTTCGGAGAAAGTGCCGCCAACCCGATAGGCCCAGCCCCCATCGTGTTCGACGATCTCATAGATGACCTTGCTCATGGGAATGCTCCTCGCATCATGGGGGGAAGGATCGTGGCCGGGGTTCAGGCACCCCGGGTCAGGACGTTGGCGGATTGGACATGGCATCTGTTCGATGGTCGCGCGCGCTGGCGCTGCGTCTTGCAGAATCCTGCGCAAATCGGCCCCGCCGCATGTTTGGCCGCCCTGCCCCTGCCCTTGCGTCCGCCAGGGTTCATTTGTCCAAATCTGCATCGTCTTGCGCAAGCGAAGCCCAGCACCCGGGCGCAGAGTGCTGCGGCGGAAGGGCCCGCCGCGACCAAGACCCCGATCAGGAACCGCACCATGACCCGTGCAAGGCGAACCGACGACGATCCTTATGCACGCAGGGCCGAGGTTTTTCCGGCGCTCGACGCCGACATGATGGCGCGGGTGCTTTCCTATGGCGCGGAAGAGATCGTCACCAAAGGCATCCATCTGTTCCACAGGGGGGATCGCCGCGCCGATTTCTTCCTTGTTCTGGATGGCAAGATCGGCATCTTTCGCCCCGACGAGAGCAATCCCCGCTCTGACCATTTGGTCAAGGTCCACCAGCGGGGCGAATTCACAGGCGAGCTTGACCATCTGAGCGCGCGGGCGCCGCTGGTCGATGCGCTGGTCCTTGAACGGGCGAATGTGCTGCGGGTCAAGCCGGCCGATCTGAGGCGCATGCTCTCGCGCGAGCCCGACATCGCCGAAATCGTCATCCGCGCCTTCATCCTGCGGCGGATGGGCTTTCTGCATCGGGGCGAGGCGGGCATCACCCTGCTTGGGCCGGCGCATGCCGCAGCCACCCTGCGCATCGAACGGTTCCTGATCCGCAATGGCTATCCGCTGAAACTGGTGGATCCTGCCGATCCGTCTGCGGCCAAGGTCATGGCGGCTTTTGGGCTTGAGCCCGGTGATCTGCCCGCTGTCATCACCGCCGACCACCTGATCCTGCGCAACCCCGGCACGGCTGAACTGGCCGACCGGCTGGGCCTGACCGAGCAGTTCGATCCCGAGGAGGTCTGGGATGTGGCCGTGATCGGTGCCGGGCCGGCAGGTCTTGCCGCGGCGACCTATGCCGCTTCGGAAGGATTGAAAACCGTTGTGATCGAAGCACTTGGCCCGGGAGGTCAGGCCGGCACCAGTTCGCGGATCGAGAATTACCTGGGCTTTCCCACCGGGATTTCGGGCCAGGCCCTGGCCGGGCGCGCGCAGGTTCAGGCCCAACGTTTCGGCGCCCGGATCGCGGTGTCGCGCATGGCGGTGGAGCTTGACTGCAGCCGGTCTCCGCTGCGGCTTGGGCTTGAGGATGGCCAGATGCTTGCGGCCTCGAGCGTGGTGATCGCCACCGGCGCCCGCTATCGCCGGCTGTCGGCCAAGGGTT
Source organism: bacterium (assembly GCA_016124195.1). GTDB lineage: Bacteria > Pseudomonadota > Alphaproteobacteria > Rhodobacterales > Rhodobacteraceae > Stagnihabitans. Next base: position 24,485 of record WGOE01000014.1, read on the forward strand.
TTGACGAATACGAGGCCGCCGGCGTGCACTATGCCGCCACCGCAATGGAGGCCACGCTGTGCAAGGGCATGCATGTGGTCGTCGTGGGAGGCGGCAATTCGGCGGGTCAGGCGGCGGTCTTCCTGTCGCGTCATGTCGAGCATGTGCATGTTTTGGTTCGCAAATCCGGGCTGAAGGAGACGATGTCGGATTACCTTGTCCAGCGTATTGCCGTGTCGCCGCACATCTCGCTGCATCCGTTCTGCGAGATCATCGAGTTGAGCGGCGACACGGTGCTGCGCCGGATCTTTTGGCGCGATCTGCGGACGGGTGCCGTGACCGAAGTGCCCTGCGGGGCCTTGTTCGTGATGATCGGCGCGGACCCCAACACCGGCTGGCTGCCCGATTGCATTGCCCGCGACGCGCGCGGCTTTGTGCTGACCGGGCGCGACGCGGCGGGACGGCCGCTGGGCTCGCCCTATGCCACGCAGCAGGCCGGCGTCTATGCGGTGGGCGATGTGCGGGCCGGGTCGGTCAAGCGGGTGGCGTCGGGCGTGGGCGAAGGATCGGTCGTCATGCAGGACATCCACCGCTTTCTGGAAGGTGACACGCGCTGAGGCCAGCCTGAGGACCATGAGCGCCATACCTTTGAAATATCGAGAGTTATTTTCCTACAACCTGCGAGGTTCCGGGGCGCGGGCGGCCAGTGGTGTGCGCCCGTCGCGGCATGGCCCCCGCGTCTGGCCTCTTGATCGGACAGCGCTGCGGCCGGCGGGCGAGACGCCTGTTTCAGACAAGGCGCGGCCCTTGGTTACAATCTTTTCGCGGGCCTTGCGGTCATGATGAGGGGGTGATCGGGCTGCCCCTACCCGCAGGCGGGCGGCTGCGGCTTGATCCCACCTGAAGGGACTGTCCCCCCTGCCTCCCCCATCGCCCTTGGGTGTTCTTGCCACCGATGCGTCTGCTGCATCGGTGGCTTTTTTCCGCCCCGGTCGCACTGGATGAGGAACGCAGTCCAAGCCCTTGCGAACGCTGGATTAACCATGCCGCGGCACGGCAAGGGGCCGGTCTGTTTTCCGTCTTCTTTCCGTCTTCATTCCGTCTGTACGCGCGGCGTCGCAGGGTCTTGTTAACCATGTTGCGCGAATCGCCCTGCCCTGCCCCGGCGGAAGCTGCGACAGGCCACGGCTGCGACCGGCGCGGGCTGTTGCCCGGCCGGTGCAAGCCTCGCCCGGGCCGGGTCAGGCCTTGAGCTTTGCCGCGTCGAAGGGCAGGCGGCGCAGGCGGGTGCCCGTGGCGGCAAAGACCGCATTGGCCAGGGCGGGCATGATCGCCGAGGTGCCAACCTCGCCTATGCCGCCGGGGGCTTCGGTGCTGGGAACGATATGCACCTCGATCGCGGGGGCCTCGTCGATGCGCAGCATCTGGTAGGTGTCGAAATTGGCCTGTTCCACCCTGCCCCGCTTCAGCGTGATCTCGCCATAAAGGGCGGCGGTGATGCCGAAGATCACGGCGCCCTGCACCTGAGCCTCGACGATGTCGGGGTTGACGGCGAGGCCGCAATCCACGGCGCAGACCACGCGGCGGACGCGGATGTCGCCCTGGGGCGAGATCTCGACCGTGGCCACGATGGCGATGAGGCTGCCGAAGGCGTGTTGCAGGGCCAGACCCTGCCCCACCCGGGCCGGCAGGACACCGCCCCAGCCGGCCTTTTCAGCCGCGAGGTCCAGCACGGCCCGGGCGCGCGGCGATTTGGCCAGAAGCGCGCGGCGGAAGGCCAGGGGGTCCTGGCCCGCGGCATGGGCGATCTCGTCCACGAAGCTTTCGGTGACGAAGCTGTTGTGCGAGGGCCCGACGCTGCGCCAGAAGGCGGTGGGAATGCCCGGCGGCTCGACCCGGGCGAATTCGACGTGAAAGTTGGGGATGTCGTAGACGAGGTCCACGGCGCCCTCGGTGCTGTCAGGGTCAAGCCCGTCCTTGAAGGCCGCGGGCAACCAGCGCGCCGCCACGGAGGAGCCGGCAAAGCGGTGGGTCCAGGCGGTCAGGCGGCCCGCGTCGTCCAGCCCCGCCGCGATGCGGTCGTGCCAATAGGGGCGGTACATGTCGTGCTGGATATCCTCTTCGCGGGTCCAGATCACCTTGACGGGACCATCGACCGAACGCGCGATTTCGACCGCGCGGACGATGCCATCCACGTCAAGCCGGCGTCCGAAGCCGCCGCCGATCAGCTGGTTGTGCAGGATCACCCTGTTGGGGGGCAGGCCGGCCGCCCTGGCGGCAAAGGCTTGCGCGCGGGCGATGGCCTGGGTGCCGACCCAGATCTCGCACAGGCCGTCGTGAAAATGGACGGTGCAGTTCATCGGCTCCATCGTGGCATGGGCGAGGAAGGGCAGTTCGTAGGTTGCCTCGACCCGGGTCAAGGCGTTGGCCATGGCCTGATGCGCATCGCCCGTGGTTTGCGCCACGGCGCCGGGAGCGAGGGTTGCGGCGTGCAGATCGGCCGCGATGTCATCGGTGGAAAGCGTGCCAAGCGCGCCATCGTCCCATTGGATCACCAGCGCATCGAGACCCTTGAGCGCCGCGCCCATGTGGTCGGCCACCACCGCCACCGCATCGGCGAGCCGGACGACCTGGCGCACGCCCGTGACCCCCAGCGCGGCCTCGGCATCGAGGCTGCGCAGCCGCCCGCCGAAGACCGGCGATTGGGCGAGGGTGGCGACCTTGACCCCGGGCGGGCGGATGTCGATGCCATAGACCGCGGTCCCGTTGACCTTGGCCGGCACGTCGAGGCGGGGCACCGGGCGGCCGATCAGGGTCAGGGCCTCGGGCGATTTGAGCGGGACCTCGCGCGGGACGCGGTGCTTGGCGGCCTCTGCGGTCAGCGCGCCATAGCCAAGACGCCGGCCGGTGGCGGGGTGGAGGACCTCGCCCAACCTGGCCTGGCAGGTGGCGGGCTCGACCCCCCAGCGCTCTGCCGCGGCGGCCACCAGCATCTGGCGCGCGGCCGCCCCGGCCTGGCGCAGGGGCAGCCAGGCGCCGCGCATGGCATCGGAATTGCCGGTGGCCTGTACCCCCAGCAGGGGGTTGGCGTAAAGCGCCTCGTTCGGCGGGGCAGCACGCAGGCGAACGGTGGTGGGGTCAACCTCCAGCTCTTCGGCGATCAGGGTGGCGATGGCGGTATAGGTGCCCTGCCCCATCTCGACATAGGACATGGTCAGCGTGACCTGCCCGCCCGGATCGATCTGCACGAAGGCATTCGGGGCAAAGAGGCTGGCGTCGCTGGCCTCGACCGCGGCGGTGCGGCCGATGGGCAGGCGCAGGCCGAGCAGAAGCGCGCCGCCCGCCCCGACCGAGGCGTGCAGGAAGCCGCGGCGGCTGAGCCTGGGTTTCGGGTTTGGCGAAGGTTGCATGGCGGTCTCCATCCGGGGCGGCGGTTGAGGGGGGCGGGCTAGCCGCGCGTCCGGGCCGCCTCTTTGATCGCGGCGCGGATGCGGACATAGGTGCCGCAGCGGCAGATGTTGCCCAACATGGCGGCGTCGATGTCGCTGTCGGTGGGTTGCGGCGTGGCGGTCAGGAGCGCCACGGCCGACATGATCTGGCCCGACTGGCAGTAGCCGCATTGCGGCACCTGGCCGTTGCGCCAGGCGGTCTGCACGGCCGCCCCGACCGCTGTGGCGCCGATGGCCTCGATCGTGGTGACGACAGAGGTTCCGACGCTGTCGATCGTGGTCTGGCAGGCGCGGACCGCCTCGCCGTCCAGATGCACGGTGCAGGCGCCGCAGAGCCCCTTGCCGCAGCCGAATTTCGTGCCCGTGAAGCCCAGCACATCGCGCAGGACCCAGATGAGCGGCGTGTCGCCATCGACCTCTGCGCTGTGCTGGGCTCCGTTGACCGTGATCTCGAAGGCCATGCGGTATTTCCCTTCCCTGGCAATCGCCCTGGTGGGCGAATTGCTTGCCTGTCCTGGCCGGGCGATGGCATCAGCGCCGGCGTCCGAGGCCCGGGGTTCAGTGTCGTGCGGAGGCGGGCGCGTGTATTTTACATTCGGGCCCGATTTTGGAGGAAACCACCGCAGCGGAGGCGCTTTCTTTGTATCCTTTTGTTTTCGATACGCTTTTTACATATTCCAGCGGGTCGCCCTGCCCTCTCCTTCATGTTGTCAATGCCAGTTGGCCATGGCCAACCGCGGTTTGGCCGCTGGCGATGATGCGTGCAAGATAGCCATCGGGGTTTTGCACCCTGTCAGGCGCGCTCGCGATCTGGTCGGCGATCTGGAGCGTTCTGGCCATGCCCAGCACGGTCACGGCCTTGGCCAGAAGTGCTGTCCTTATTCTCAGCATGGTTCCGAACTCGAAGATCAGTTGCAGCAGCCGGTGATCGGTTCGTGGCGCTTCGGGATAAAAGGCGGGGATCGTGGTCAGCTTGTCCCACAGGTCGGCCAGCCTGCGCGAGGCGGGTTTTGATATCTCTGATTTTGGTGTTTCTTTGTGGCGGACATTCTGACCGTCTGTGGCGGGCATTTCCGTCGTGTCAGGCGCGGGGTCGAGCAGGGCGGTGAGTTGCGCGATCAGGCCCCGTGCCTCGGTCAGGGTCAGGCTGGTGCGGCGGATCAGGGTGGCGGCGCCATCGACCAGGGCGCGTGCGGCCTCGGGCAGGGCGCGCGGCAGGCAGGCCTGGCGCAGCTTCAGGATCTCGGCCTTGAGGCCGCGCAGTTCGCAGGCCTCGTCGCGCGTCTTCTGGGCGAGGGCAAGGATCGCACCCGACCGCGCCAGCAGGGGCGAAAGGTCAAGGCCAAAGGCGCCCACGACCTTGCCCTTCTGCAGGATCGGGAAGCGCTTGCCATTGGCGCTGTCGCGGCGCCGGATCAGGCTCAGGGCCTCAAGCTTGTCGAGATGGCGGCGCAGCTGGCGGTCGGTGATGCCGCGGGCGCGAAAGCACAGGGTCGCGTTGCAGGCATAGACGGTCAGGAGGGTCAAGGGTGTGATGGGCCTGTCCTGTCCGGTGCGGGCGTCCTGACAGGGCAGGCAACTGAGAAGCGCGTCCAGCACCGAGACCGTCGCGGGCCTGAGCCCCAGCGCGCGGCCGGCGGTGTTGACCGCGGCCATCAGCGCGCGCCGCGTGACGGGGGCGAAGGGCGGCTGCTGGTCGATGCGGCCGATGCCGGCAAAGCCGGTCCCGGTGCCGGCCGGGCGCGCGCAAGCGACCTCGGCCGCGCCCGAAAGGGTCGTGGTTTGGGGTTGGTTCATCCTGTGTCAGACGGCAAAATGAAACTGGTCACCGAAATCGGTGTTGCGGCAGGCCGAATTTTTGGGTACCAATAGATTGCGAGTAAATCGGGACCCTCTGGAGTGCTTCACCGCCTTCGGGGGGTTTCTTTTTGCTTTAAGCCTGCCTCCTTTTGTTGATTATGGGTGCTCGATTGTGGTTGGCCATGGCCAACCCGTGAAAGATCAATCACTTGGCAGGTTTGGCCTCATGATTTTTCCTTCCATTCCCGGTAGAGGTCTTGCAGGCGCGCTTCCATGAAGGGCAGGAAGCCGCGGTCCTTGCGGTCTGACACCTCGATCAGGAGGCGCTGGCCGCGCGCACGAAAGGCGATGGGCGCATCGTTGATCCGGGTCAGCGGGGCAGGGGGTGCGGGTTCCGGCGCGGGGCGGGGCGGTTCGGCGGCCTTGGTCAGGGCCGCGATCACGGCGGCGAGCTTTTCGGCGGCCGTGCCAGCGGCAGGCACCAGCGCCAGCAGCGCCTCGGCCGGCGTGGCGCCCAGGTTGACGAGGCGGCGCAGTTCCAGCCAGGGCCGCCGTCCCGCATCATGCGCGGCGCCGATCCGGTAGATCACCGTGGCGGGCACGTCGCGGGCGACGCCGATCAGCTTGGAGAGCGTACCCTTGTCGACCGCCAGAACCTCGCCGATCTCGGCCCGGGTGAAGCCCTGATCCTCGAGCCGGGTCGCAAAGATCGCCTGTTCGATGAAGCTGCGTTCCAGCCGGGCCGAATTTTCCAGCGCCTGCGAGACCAATGCCTCGCGCTGGTCCATGTCCTTGACATAGGCCTTGACCTTGATGCCCAGTGCCCGGCAGGCCGCGATCCGGCGCCGGCCATAGACCACCTCGTAACGCGGACCGGGGCCGCGGCGATAGCGCAGGAGGGCAGGGAGTTGCTGGCCCGAGGCGCGGATCGAGGCGACCAGATCCTCGAGCCCTTCGGTGACATCGAAACGGTCGGCGATCTCGGAATCGGCGATCTCGGCAACGTCGATCTCTTGGGCGGCCTGGGACGAGACCTGCGAGAGCACATCCGACATGCTTTTGAGCGCGCGGGGCGTCATCTCGTCGGCGCGGGGATCGACGTTGGCCTTGGACCCCATCTGCGCGAGGCTTTGCGCCAAAAGGTCACGTTTCATGGCTGCCTCCTCTGCCCCAGGCGGACTGGATCATCTTTTCGATGTCGTTGGAAAAGCCGATCACCGAATCGAGCGCGCGGTCATAGGTCTTGCGGTTCTTGGTTGTGGCGAGGTCGACCTCGAAGATGGTCTTCTGCGCCAGCCCGGCCTCGCTGACGGCGGAGGATTTCACGAAGGGCGTCCTGATCACGCTGTCGCCCAGCAACTGGCGCAGCCATTCGGCCAGGTCCTGCTGCGTGCTGATCGCCGTGTCGAAGCGGGTCAGCAGATAGGCGAAATTGTCATAGCTGCCGATGCCGCCGTTGGAATAGAGCACCTCGAGCACGCCGGACGCCATGGTCAGGAACTGGCTCGCCGAGGCGAGGTCGACCCGTTCGGGGATGATGGTCATCAGGAGCGAGGTCGAGGCGCAGACCGCGGCCATGGTCAGATAGCCCAGCTGCGGCGGGCAGTCGATCAGGACGATGTCGTAATCGTCCTCGACCTGACGCAGGGAATCGCGGATGCGGTTGAAGAAAACCGGCTGCTCGCCTCGGCTGAGGGCGGTGGGCGTCTCGGTCTCGAACTCGGACAGAAGGATGCCGCCCGGCACCAGGTCGAGGTTGGGGAAATAGGTCTTGCGCAGCACCTTGACGATGGGCACCCGCGCTGTCTCGCCATCGTTGTAGCGGATCGCGTCATAAAGCGTGCCGCCGTGGCGAAAGTCGATCTCGGGCTGATAGCCGAAGAAGGTGGTGAGCGAGGCCTGCGGATCGGCATCGACGATGCAGACCCGGTAGCCGCGCAGCGCCAGCCGCATGCCCAGCGTCACCGTCGTCGTGGTCTTGCTGGAGCCGCCCTTGAAGTTGACGGTGGACCAGATCTGCAGCTTGTCGCCGGCCCGCCGGCCGGGCAGGAACTGGTGGGGGTCCTTGGCGCTTTGCGACAGGAGCCCGCGGATTTCCAGGATGTTTTCCGCCGAATAGAGCCGCTTGTTGCCGGGACCCTGTTCGACCTCGGGGATGCGGCCGTCGAAATGGGCCTTGCGCAGATAGCCGTCGCTGACGCGCAGCAACTCTCCGACCTCGGCGCTGGTGAAGGCGCGCAGGGTCTTTTGCTCTTTCGGCGCGAGGAACAGCTTGGACATGTGTTCGAGGGCTTCGGAAAGCCGCTCTGCATCCGCCTTGAGCTTGTCATGCAGCACGTGATGCATCACTGTTCGCCTGTCCTGTGACATCTCTGGCGCGTTACCGGGGTTGGGCTTGTGGTCAAGACCATCAGGAACGCGCGGGACATCATTTTCTTTGTTTTCGCGTTACAGCTATGACGCCGCTTGGTTGAAAACTCAAGATAAATTCGCAGCGCGCTTATTGTGGTGGGGCAGGGTGTGGCCACCATATGCTGCGGCGGTCTTAAGGTGCCATGTGAAGGCCGGATTGCAAGGCATTGAGACGGAATGGTAAAATCCGGCCTGACTTATCCACAGGGCGCGGTCCGGCGCGCGGGGTGCCGGGCGCGCGGCAAGACCGGCTGCGGGGCCAGTAACGCGATCTGGCCGGAAATCGGGCGGAGTCTGTCCGCCCGGACGGACAGGCCGATTCTGGCGCGCAGGGTGGCAAAGAATGCCCGGACGCGCGTTTCGGGGCAAAGGCCGTTACTGGGTGCGGCGCGGACCGTCGTCGCCGCATCTTTGCGCGCCGGATGCGGAAAAACCCGGCGCAGCGTGCGGCAGGCGATGAAAACCGGGCGGAGCGCATTTCTTTCTGTTGAAAGCCCGCCCCGATGCGTTAGGTGAAGGCAGGAACAGGGAAAATGTCGGACATGCCATGGTTTGCCGCGCGAAGATGACCTCGCTGGCCGGTTGCCTTGCCGGGGTGTTGGCGCTTGGCGCCGTCGTGTCGGGCCCGGTTGCGGTCCGGGCGCAGGCGCAGGGCCAGCCGCCGCCCGCGGTCTCGGTCGTGGTGGTCAAGCCGCAGGATGTGACCCTGACCACGACCCTGCCGGGCCGGGTTTCGGCCTCGGCCGAGGCGGAGGTGCGCCCCCAGGTCAATGGCATCATCACCGGCCAGGCCTTTCACGAGGGCGGCGAGGTGACCGCCGGGCAGATCCTGTACAGCATTGACCCCACCTCCTATCAGGCGACGGTCAACCAGGCCGAGGCTTCGGTGGCCCAGGCCAAGGCGCAATACGAAGCCGCCCAGAAGGATGCCGAGCGGATTGAGGCGCTGTCGGCGCGCAACGTGGCCAGCCAGCAAAGTCTGGATCAGGCCGATGCCGCGCGCAATGTCGGGGCGGCGGCGGTGCAGGTGGCGCAGGCCCAGCTCGCGGCCAGCAAGATCGACCTTGACCGTACCGCGATTCGCGCCCGGTTGACCGGGCAGATCGGGCTTTCGATGGTCAGTGTCGGCGCCCTGGTCACGGCAGGGCAGACGACACCCCTGGCCATCATCCGCAGCATCGACCCGGTTTATGTCGACGTCACGCAATCGGCCGCCGACCTGTTGCGCTGGCGGCGCGGCAAGGCGTTGAGCGATCTGGGCGATACCTCGCGCAAGGTCAGCCTGCTGCTGGCCGATGGCTCGCTCTATGACCAGGTGGGCGAGTTGACCGCGGCCGAGCCGCATGTCGACGAACAGACCGGCGTTGTCCTGTTGCGGATGCAGTTCGCCAATCCGCAGAAGATCCTGCTGCCCGGCATGTATGTGCAGGTCGAAATGCCGATCGATACGGTGCATGGCGCCTTTCTGGTGCCCCAGCAGGCGGTCAGCCGCGACCGGCGCGGGCGGCCCACGGCCATGGTGGTGAACGGTGAAGGCGTGGTCGAGATGCGCGAGCTGACGGTCATTCAGGATGCGGGCAGCAACTGGGTGGTCAGCGACGGATTGAAGGACGGCGATCAGGTCATCGTGGCCGGCCTGCAAAAGGCGCGGCCGGGCGGCAAGGTGGCGCCCGAGGTGGTGGCCGCGGATGCCGGTCAGAAAGCCCCAGCCCCCAAGGCCGCGAATTGACGGCGGGCGGCGCATAGCATGGCACGATTTTTCATCGACCGGCCGATCTTTGCCTGGGTCATCTCGATCCTGGTGATCGGCATCGGCATCCTGTCGATCCTGACGCTGCCGGTCGCGCAATATCCCCAGATCGCGCCGCCCACGGTCAGCGTGCGGGCCACCTATCCCGGCGCCTCGGCAGAGACCGTGGCCAATACGGTGACGCAGATCATCGAACAGCAGATGACCGGCTTGCAGGGCTTGCGCTATATCTCGTCGAGTTCGACCTCGGCGGGGGCTGCGACCGTTACGCTGACCTTTGCGACCGGGACCGACCCCGACATCGCCCAGGTGCAGGTGCAAAACAAGTTGGCGCAGGCGACCCCCCTGTTGCCCGAGCCGGTGCAGCAGCAGGGCATCCGGGTGCAGAAGTCGTCCTCGGGCTTCCTGATGGTGGTGGCACTGATCTCCAAGGATGGCGCGCTGGATCAGACCGACCTGTCGGATTACCTGGCCAGCAACCTGGTGGACGAGATCAGCCGGATCGACGGCGTGGGCTCGGTTCAGGTCTTTGGCGCGCAATATGCGATGCGGATCTGGCTTGATCCGTCCAAGCTGGCGGCCTTCCAGCTGACGCCTTCGGATGTGGTGTCGGCGATCAGCCAGCAGAATGCCCAGATCACCGCCGGCGCCTTTGGCAGCCAGCCCGCGCCCGAGGGGCAGGAGCTGAACGCCACCATAACCGCGCAATCGCTGCTCAAGACGCCGGAGGATTTTCGCCAGATCGTGCTGCGGTCGGCCACCAATGGCGGGCTTGTGCTGCTGGACGATGTGGCCCGGGTCGAGATCGGGTCGGAAAGCTATGGCACCGTCTCGCGCTTTGACCGGCAGCCTTCGGCCGGCATGGCGATCAGCCTCGCCCCCGGGGCCAATGCGCTTGACACCGCCAACGCGGTCAAGGAGCGCTTTGTCGAATTCGCAAAGAGCTTTCCGACCGGCGTCGATTACGTGATCCCCTATGACACCACGCCCTTCGTGCGCATCTCGATCGAAGAGGTGGTCAAGACGCTGATCGAGGCGATCGTCCTTGTGTTCCTTGTCATGTACCTGTTCCTGCAGAACCTGCGCGCCACGCTGATCCCGACGCTGGCGGTGCCGGTCGTTCTGATGGGCACGTTCGGCGTTCTGGCGGTGGCGGGGTTTTCGATCAACACGCTGACGATGCTTGCCATGGTGCTGGCCATCGGGCTTTTGGTCGATGATGCCATCGTCGTGGTCGAGAACGTCGAGCGCATCATGGAGGAAGAGCATATCGGCCCGCTTGAGGCCACGCGCAAGTCGATGGACCAGATCACCGGCGCGCTGATCGGCATTGCGGTGGTGCTGTCGGCGGTCTTTGTGCCGATGGCCTTCTTTCCCGGCTCGACCGGGGTGATCTACCGGCAGTTCGCGGTGACGATCATCTCGGCCATGGCGCTGTCGGTTCTGGTGGCGCTGACCCTGACGCCGGCGCTTTGCGCCACCATCCTTAGGCCGACCAAGCCGGGCGGGCGGCGCGGGCCTTTCGGCTGGTTCAACCGCGGCTTTGACGGGGTCCTGCGCGGCTATGCCGGGGCGGTCGGCTGGATCGTGCGCAAGCCCGTGCTGGGCGGGCTGGCCTATCTGCTGATCGCCGGCGGAGTGGTGCTCTTGTTCCTGCGCACCCCTTCGGGCTTTCTGCCGGCCGAGGATCAGGGCATCCTCTTCACCCTGATCCAGGCCCCCACAGGGGCGACCGAGGGGCGCACGCTCGACACCTTGAAGAAGGTCGAGGATCATTTCCTCGACCACAGCGGCGGTTTGGTCAAATCGGTGTTCGGCGTGGTCGGCTTCAGCTTTTCGGGGCAGGGGCAGAATGTGGGCCTGGCCTTCGTGCAGTTGAAGGACTGGGCCGAACGCACCGCGCCGGGCCAGAGCGTGCAGGCCGTGGCCGGCGGCGCCTATGGCGCGCTGAGCCAGATCCGCGATGCGCTGGTCTTTCCGGTCGTGCCGCCTTCGGTGATCGAGCTTGGCAACGTCTCGGGCTTTGATTTCTACCTGCAGGCGCGCGACGGGCAGAGCCACGAGGACCTGCTGGATGCGCGCAACCAGTTGCTGGGGATGCTGGCCAAAAGCCCCAAGATCGCCTCGGCCCGGCCCAACGGGTTGGAGGATGCGGCCGAGTTCAAGCTGGATATCGACTGGCGCAAGGCCGGGGCGATGGGGGTGACGGCGGCCGATGTGGGCGCCTTGCTGCGCGTCGGCTGGGCCGGGGCCTATGTCAACGATTTCGTGGACAACGGCCGGATCAAGAAGGTCTATGTCCAGGGCGAAGCCTCATCGCGGGCCGAGCCGTCGGACCTGTCGAAATGGCGGGTGCGCAATGCCAGCGGCGGGCTGGTGCCGTTTTCCAACTTTGCCACCGGCAGCTGGGCCTATGGGCCGCAGGGCGTGAACCGCTACAATGGCGTTCAGGCGATGGAGGTGCAGGGCAGCCCGGCGCCGGGGGTTTCGACCGGCGATGCCATGGCCGAGGTCGAACGGCTGGCGGCCGAGCTTCCCAAGGGATTTGAAGTGGCCTGGACCGGCCTTTCGCTGGAGGAACGCCAGTCGGGCAGCCAGGCACCGCTTTTGTATGCGCTGTCGCTGGGCACGATCTTTCTGGCGCTGGCGGCCTTGTATGAAAGCTGGTCGATCCCCTTTGCCGTGATCCTCGCCATGCCGATCGGGGTTCTGGGGGCGCTGGCCGGGGCCTGGCTCGGCGGGTACGAGAATGGCGTCTTCCTGCAGGTCGGTCTGTTGACCGTGGTGGGCCTGACCGGCAAGAACGCCATCCTGATCGTCGAATTCGCCCGCGAGCGGCAGCGCGACGGCCTGTCGCGGTTCGAGGCCGCCGTCGATGCGGCGCGGCGGCGGTTCCGGCCGATCATCATGACCTCGATGGCGTTTTCGCTGGGCGTGCTGCCTCTGGTGCTGAGCCATGGCGCGGGCTCTGGCGGGCGCACGGCCATCGGGTCGGGGGTGCTGGGTGGCACGATCTCTGCGACCAGCCTTGGCGTGTTGTTCGTGCCGCTGTTCTTCAGCGCGGTGGCCTGGCTTTCCAGGCGGACACGGGACTGAGGCGCGTTCAGGCGGCGCTTGACAAGACCCCTGTCGCTGCCCATCTATCTAGCCAGCTAGCTAGACAGGATCGCAGCCATGTGGACCATTCAGGATGCCAAGAACAAGTTCAGCGCCGTTGTCGAGGCGGCCCTTGCCGGCACTCCGCAGCAGGTGACGCGGCGGGGCCGGCCGGCGGTGGTGGTCCTGTCCTCGGAAGATTATGACCGGTTGCTGGCGGGGGCGATCAAGGCACGCGAAAGCTTTGCCGCCCATCTGATGGCCTTCCCCGGCGCCGATCTCGACCGGCTTCAGGCGCGGCCGCGCGACGTGGCGCTGTGATCTATCTGTTGGATACCAATGTCATTTCGGCCGTGCGGCGCCCGGACCGCGCGCCGCAGGTGGCGGCATGGCTTGCGGGCAAGGCCGAGCAGGACCTGTTCCTCAGCGTCGTCACGGTTGGCGAGATTGCCCGCGGCATCCGCCAGCAGGAAAGCCGCGATCCGGCCTTTGCCGCGGACTTGCGGCTCTGGCTTGACCGGACGCTGTTGGTCTTTGCCGACCGGCTCTTGCCATTCGAGGCCGAGGATGCCCGGATCTGGGGCCGGCTTTCGGCCGAAATCGGCCATGGCGGGGCGGATCTGATGATCGCCGCCAGCGCGCTGCGCCATGGGGCCACGGTCGTCACCGGCAATGTCAGCGACTTTGCCGCCACCGGGGTAAGGCTGGAAAACCCGTTCCAGCCTGTGTCGCGGATCGCCCCCTGAGCCAGGTTGCACGGGTCGCTGGCGGTGCGCGACACCGGACCGGGCTTTGGCTGCGCGGTTGCGGTCAAGGGTAGCCTGCGCGCCGGTGGCGGCTCGCAGCGTCTTTCAAGGACTGCCATCGTCTCATTTGCCATATGGCGCCGCGCCGGGCGACACTGGGGCGGCAGGCGACAGACAGTTGCAGGAGGTGCGCCGATGGCCGCAGGTGACCAGAACATCCGCCGCGCGATTGGACGCGGCCTGTGGGCCCGCTGCCCGAATTGCGGCAAGGGACGCCTCTTTGCAGGCTATCTGCGCGTGGTGGAACGGTGCAGCGTCTGCCAGGCGCCGCTCGGCAATTACCGCGCCGCGGATGGCCCGGCCTTCATCACGATCACGGTCGTGGGCCTTTTGCTGGTGCCCGCCCTGGGGTGGAGCTTTGTGGCGCTGCGGCCAGATCCGCTAAAGCTCGCGTTGAGCGTGGGCCTGTTGATGGGGATCCTGACGCTGGTGTGCCTCAGGCTGTCCAAGGGGATGATGATCGGATATCTCTGGGCCACCGACGAAAGGGATTCCGGCGCCTGAGGGCGGTCGGGCGTCGTGGTGACCGGTGGTCGGGAAAATCGGCTTGGTCTTGTCGGCGCGGCCGCGCCCTCTCAGCGCATCACGAAAGGGTCGGGGATCGGATCGTCCGAGGTGCGCAGCCAAACCGTCTTCACCGTGGTATAGTCCAGGGCCGCCGCCAGCCCTCCTTCGCGGCCATGGCCCGAGAGCCCGTGCCCGCCGAAGGGCGCCATGGGCGACACGGCCCGATAGGTGTTGACCCAGACCACCCCGGCCCGAATGCCCCGGATCATCCGGTGCGCCCGTGTCAGGCTGCGGGTAAAGACGCCCGAGGCCAGGCCATAGGCCGTGTCGTTGGCCATCTGCAGCGCCTCTGCCTCGGTGTCGAAGGCCGCGACCGACAGGACGGGGCCAAAGAATTCCTCCGCAAGGCAGGGCGCGTCCGGCGCATCGCTGCAATCGAGGATGGTCGGCGGAAAGTAGAAGCCGGCACCCTCGGGCACCTCGCCTCCGGTCACCAGCCGGGCACCCGCCGCCAGCGACCGCGCGATCAGGCCGGCGATGCGCGCGCGCTGGCGGGCGGTGCAGAGGGGGCCCACCTCGGTCGTCATCAGATCAGGCGGCCCGATGCGGATCGCCTCGGCCTTGGCCTTGAGCCGGGCGAGGAATTCGGCCTTGACGGAGCGTTCGACGATCAGGCGCGAGCCCGCCACGCAGCTTTGCCCGGTCGCGGCGAAGATGCCCGAGACCTGGGCATTGGCCGCCGATGCGAGGTCGGCATCGGCGAACACGATGAAGGGCGATTTGCCGCCAAGTTCCAGCGAGGTCCGCGCGAGGTTTTCGGCCGAGGCGCGCAGGATGTGGCGCGCCGTCCCGGGCCCGCCGGTAAAGGCGATGTGGGCCACGGCGGGATGGCTGGTCAGGGCCGCACCGGCCTCTGCCCCGCCGGTCAGGATGTTCACCACGCCGGGCGGAAAGCCCGACTCATGCACCAGGCGGGCAAATTCCAGCAATGGGGCAGGGCCGTCCTCAGATGCCTTGAGCACGACCGTGCAGCCCGCCGCCAGCGCCGGCCCGAGCTTGACCGCCGACAGGAAAAGCTGGCTGTTCCATGGCACGATGGCGGCGACGACGCCGACCGGTTCGCGCCGCAGCCAGACCTCCATGTCGGGCTTGTCGATCGGCAGATGGGCGCCTTCGATCTTGTCGGCAAGGCCCGCGTAATAGCGGTAATATTCGGCGACATAGGCGATCTGGGCGCTGGTCTCGCGGATGATCTTGCCGGTATCGCGGGTTTCCAGCGCGGCCAGGCGCGGGGCCGCGGCCTGCACCAGATCGGCCAGCCGCATCAAGAGCTTGCCCCGGGCAGAGGCGGTCAGCAAGGGCCAGGGGCCCGAGACAAAGGCCCGCCGCGCCGCGGCAACCGCGCGGCCCACATCGGCGGCCGAGGCCATGGGCATCACGGCCCAGGCTTGCCCGGTGGCGGGGTCGAGACTTTCAAGGCCCGCAGCGCCATCTTCGAAAGCCCCGTCGACATAATGCTGGAAGCGGTCCATCTTTTCCTCAGGCAAAGGCCGGCATCACGTAGCGGATCAGCCGCTGCAGCGAGGCCTTCTTGCGGGCAAAGCTCATGCCGGTGTCGATCCAGAAGCTGAATTCGTCATAGCCCAGTGCCTCGTAGGTCTTGAGCCGACCGATCACTTCGGCAGGCTCGCCGATGATCTGGTTCTTGCGCATGGCGGCGGCGGAATAGAAGGGGTGGGCCGCGATCTCTTCGGGCGAAAGCTGTGCGATGAGGCCCTGCGAGACCGGGCGCTCGTTCTTGAACCAGGCGCCAAAATAGCAATAGAAGGCATTGATCTCTTCGGCCGCCAGTTGGGCATCGGCCTCGCTGTCGGCCACATAGGCGTGGCGCAGGACCATGATCTTTGGCCGGGGCACCTGCGAATGGGCGGCGCAGGCCGCGTTGAAGCGGTCCATCAGGCTGACCACCTCTTCATCGCCCAGATGCAGCGGCGTCACCTGGACGTTGCAGCCCTGCGACACGGCAAAGTCATGGCTGCTGGGGTCGCGGGCAGCCACCCAGATCGGCGGACCGGGCTGTTGCAGCGGCTTGGGCGAGGCAGTGGTCGCGGGGAACTGCCAATAGGTGCCGTCATGGGCATAGTCGCCCTGCCAAAGCGCCTTGACGGCCGGGATCAGCTCGCGCATGCGCCCGCCGGCGGCCCAGGCGTCAAGGCCGGGCATCAGGCGTTCGTATTCATAGCTGTAGGCGCCGCGGGCCACGCCCAGATCCAGCCTTCCGTCCATGATGATGTCGGCCATCGCCGCCTCGCCCGCCAGACGGATCGGGTGCCAGAAGGGGGCGATCACCGTGCCGGTGCCAAGCCGCACGCGGCTGGTGCGCCGCGCCAGATCGACGAGGTTGAGCAAGGGGTTGGGCGCGATGGTGAAGTTCATCCCGTGATGCTCGCCGGTCCAGATGGCATGCATGCCGCCCTCGTCGGCCATCTGGCACAGCGCGATCATCTCGTCATAGAGCCGCTTCTGGTCGTCCTCGTCCGAGACGCGCTCCATATGGATGAAGAGCGAGAATTTCATGGCGTCTTCCTTTCGCCGATCGGGGCGACGCGGCCCTGGTCCTGGTTGCCGAAATAGATGCCGTAATTGCCAAGGCGGGTCTCGGCGGCCAGGCGTTCCAGCATCACCCGCATGGCCGGGTCAGTGACATCGGCCAGACCCTCGGCAGAAAGTGCTACATAGCCGCCGCGGTTGGGCCGGCCCGAAGCGGCCGGGCAGCGAAAGGCGATGTGCTGGTGGCCGCGCGGCACATCCTCGTAGACGGCGTAAGGAAAGCCGGGCGCGGCCGCGACGCCGAGGCCGGCGATCAGGCGGTCCAGCGCGGCCGTGGTGCCGTCGCGTCCGACACGGGCTGTGGGCAGGGTCAGGCCGCCCAGCCCGTCATCGACCAGCAGGACCTGGCCCGCCGTCTCGATCACGGCGGAAATCACCACGCCCGGCCCCGCGGCCACCGCCGCATTGGTCTGGACCGGGGTGAAATAGCTGCCGCGGTAATAGCCGAGGCCCGGCGCCTGCGTCGCGGCAAAACCGCCGATGCGGCCGATCAGGATGGCATGGTCGCCCGCCTCGACCACCTGGTGGCTGTGGCAATCGAACCAGGCCGCGACCCCGTCGAGGACCGGCGCGCCGACCGGCCCATCTTGCCAGCGCACCGTTGCAAAGCGGTCGGCGACCGGGCGGGCGAAGGTGTTGGCGACCTCTCTCTGCCCTTCCGACAGGATGTTGACGGTAAAGCCCGGGGCATTGGCAAAGGCCGCATAGTTCTGCGAGCCACGCGCGATCGAGACCTGCAAGAGCGGCGGGTCGAGCGAGACGGAGGAGAAGGAATTGGCGGTGAAGCCCAGCGGCCTGCCCTTGGCATCGCGGGTGGTCACCACGGTAACGCCGGTCATGAAAAGACCGAAAGCATCGCGCAGCGCGCGGGGGGTGTCTTGGTTCATGCCGTCACCTCGGTGGTTTGCAGCCAGCGGTGCAGGGCGCAATTGACCGCTTCTGGCGCGGTCAGGTTCACCATGTGGCGGTGGCCCGCGATCACCTCAGCCTGGCCGAGCGGGGCGGCCGCGGCCATGTCCCGGGCCATCATGGGGCTGGAATTGGCATCCTCGGCCCCGGTCAGGACCAGCATCGGGCAGCGGATCTCGCCGAAGCGATCGGCATAGACGGCATCGCCCTCGGCAAAGGCGCGGTAGGCCGTGGCATAGCCCTCGGCATCGACGCTGGCGAGCCAGCCCGCCACCTCGGCGCGGACCACCGCATCCTGCGGGCCGAACCAGCGGGCGAGCGGCGCCTCGATATCGCTGGTGCCGCGGGCAATCTCGGCGGCGCGGGCCAGCACGGCGGCGCGCGCCTCGGTGCTGCGGCGATGGACGCTGTTCAGCAGGGCCACGCGGCGGATCAGGTCGGGCCGCTCGATGGCGAGGCCGCCCGCGACCAGAGCGCCCATCGAATGTCCGGCCAGATTGACCGGTCCGGCGCCCAGGGCATCCAGCACGCGGGCCGCCCAGGCGACGTAGTCGGGCAGGCGAGGGCCAGCGGTCAGCGGGTTGCGGGGCAGGGGGTCGCTCTGGCCATGACCGGCCATGTCGACGGCAATCACCCGGTAGCCGCCGGCCAGCGCCGCGATCTGCGGCGCCCAGGCCTCGGCACGCATGCCGACGCCGTGGATCAGGACCAGCGTCTCGCCCGCGCCGGCCTGCAGGGCGCGGACCGCCCGGCCGTCAGACAGCCGCAGGGTTCGCGAGATCATGGCCCAGATCCTTCAGATCCTGATAGCGGTCGCCGATGCGGTGATGCGGGCGCCCCCCGGTCGAGGCGCCAAGCGCCACGACGATTTCATCCGCCGCCGGCGCATCGGGAATGGCGAAATGGATGGTCTGGTAATGCGACCGGCGGCCCGCGTCGTGCTTGTCCATCAGCGGGATCATCACCGGCGTATTGGCCCCGCCGCGCAGGCTGGTGAAGGCGAGATAGGTCTTGGCCCCCAGCGCCTCGCGGTAGGCATTGCCAAAGCGCAGGGTGTGGATCAGCGCGTTGGCATGTTCCAGTTCGCCCTCCAGCCCGACGATTGCCGCCTTGCCATAGCCTTCGACCGCCGCGGCCCCGCCCGCCGCCTCGAGTATCATCGCCGTCAGCAGCGCGCCGAGTTCGGGGGCCAAGGCCCGGATCTCCGGCCCGAGGTCCTCGACAAAGCCGCGCCCGGCCCAGGGATTGTGGACCACAGCCGCCGCCGCGATCAGCCGGAGCGGGGTGGAGGCCGGGCGTCCGCCCTCGATCAGGGTGGTCTCGATGTTGAGGTAGGTCTTGCGAATCTGCGCTGCCATGCCGGATCTCCCGCCTTGTTGATGGTATGATGGTATACCAACAGACAAGATGTCAAGAAGATGTTGCAGGATGCCGATCCGCTGCTATGCTGCACGGATGGAACAGAACGCCGGCGACCTGCGGATCAACCACGCCCCCCTTACCCTGCGCGAGCTGGTGGTGGAGCGGATGCGGACGGCCATCATAACCGGCCGTTTCAACGGCGGCGACCGGCTGGTCGAGCGGACCCTGTGCGACCAGCTTGGCGTCTCGCGGTCCGTGGTGCGCGAGGCGATCCGCTATCTCGAGGCCGAGGGTCTGGTCGAGGCGCAGGGTCGCAGCGGGCCGGTGGTGGCGACGCTCGATTGGGCGCGCGCGGCGCAGATCTACGACATCCGCCGCCTGCTGGAGGCCGAGGCTGCGGCCGCCTGCGCGCGGCTGGCCGATGACGGGGTCAAGGCCCGCCTGCGCGCCGCGCTCGCCGATCTTGATGCCGCCTTCTCCGACACGGCTCCGTTACGGGTCTATGCCGCGACGACGGCTTTTTACGAGGTGATCTTCACCGCCGCGCATCACGCCATCGCATGGGAGGTGGTCCAGCGCCTGAACGGCCGCATCTCGCGGCTGCGCGCGTTGACGCTGGCGACCACCGACCGGCGCCTTTCCGGCCCGGCGCATATGGCGCGGATCTGTGCCGCGATCTGCGCCAACGACCCCGAGGCGGCAGCACAGGCGGTGCGCGACCATCTGGAAGATGCCGCCGGTCTGGCCCGCCAGTTGCTTGAGGGCGAGCCCTAGGCCCGGCCCGGTCAGAAATGCGACTTCGGCTCGTCCGGCTTGCCCGCAGCCAGCGCCAGAAGGCCGCCGATCAGGCAGAACCCGATCGGAAACATGGTGAAGACGCCAAAGCCGAAGCCGAAATACATCAGCCCCGCCGCCGCGATCAGCAAGACCCCGCCCCACAGCGCGCGGACCTTGGCCATGGCCCCGCCGGCAATGGCCAGCAGGGGCGCCAGAAAGCTGGTCGCCTGGACGAAGTCGCCATTCCTGACCTGGCCGAAGGTATCGGCGATCTCGGCATGGGTCTTGACGATCTCGGTATAGCCATAGCCGAAAAAGCCCACGACCATCGCGATGAGCCCGCCGATGATCCCCAGCATCAATGCCGCGTTGCGCATGGGCCGTCTCCTCGTCTCGCTTGTCCTGCCGGAGCCGAGCTAGGGCCTCGGCCGGCCTGTCGTCAAGGGCCGACCTCGACCCCGCGGCATCGATGCGGCGGCGGTCCGACACCGGGCAGGGCACGCGAGCTGCCGCAAACGGGGTCGACAGATCCGAGAAGCGGGTATATACGCGCATCATGACAGCCTGCTACTGCGCCCTTCTTCGCAACGCGACCCGCAAGGTGACCGCCCTTTATGACGAGGCGCTTGCCCCCTTTGGCATCAACATCGCGCAATATGCGCTGATGCGCAGCATAGAGCGGCGCCAGCCGGTCAGCCTCAGTGCGCTGGGGCAGGTGCAGGGGCTGGACCGGTCGACCGTGGGGCGCAATGTGCAGGTCCTGGCGCGGCTTGGTCTGGTCGAGACCAGCCGTGGCGCGGACGACAGGCGCGAAGCGGTGGTCACGCTGGCCGACAAGGGTGCGCAGGTTCTGCAGGCGGCCGCGCCGGCGTGGGAGCTCTGCCAGCGCCGGATCGAGACGCGGCTTGGTCCGGACACCGCGGGGGCGCTGCGTGTGATCCTCGGAACGCTCTGAGGCTTGGTTCAACGCGGGCTGGCACCCGCCAAAGGATGAAAGACATGGCCTTCACGGCGCAAGACACCCTTCGGATTTCGCCGCTTGCGGCGCGACTGGCCCGCCTCGGCATCCATTACGGTTGGGTTGTGGCGGCCGTCACCTTCCTGACCATGCTGGTCACAGCGGGGGCGGTGGGCGCGCCGGGCGTTCTGATCGCCCCGTTCAAGGCCGAGTTCGGCTGGAGCACGGCCGACATCTCGGCCGCCTTTGCGGTGCGGCTGGTGCTGTTCGGCATGATCGGGCCCTTTGCCGCGGCCTTCATGAACCGGTTCGGGCTGGCACGGGTGGCGGCGGTGGCGCTGACGTTGATCGGGCTGGGGATCCTTGGGTCTTTTACCATGACGCAGCTTTGGCAGTTGCTGCTGCTTTGGGGCATCGTGGTCGGGGCAGGGACCGGGCTGACGGCGATGATCCTTGCCGCTACCGTTGCCACACGCTGGTTTGCGCGGCGGCGCGGTCTGGTGCTGGGCATGCTGACGGCCAGCACGGCCACGGGGCAACTGGTGTTCCTGCCCTTGCTGGCGAGCCTGACGGAAAGGTTCGGCTGGCGGTCGGCGCTGGCTTTCGTGCTGGTCATGCTGGGGCTGGCACTGGCGGGCGTGCTGACGCTGATGCGTGACCGGCCGTCGGATGTGGGCCTGTTGCCCTTTGGCGCGACCGAGCCCGTGGCGAACCCGGCCAGGCCTGCCAGCCTGAGGGCCATGCTCGCCTCGCCCCTGATCGCGCTGCGCGAAGCGGCGGGGACGGCAACCTTCTGGGTGCTGTTCGGCACCTTCTTTGTCTGCGGCGCGAGCACGAACGGGCTGGTGCAGACCCATTTCGTCTCGCTCTGCGGCGATTTCGGCATCCTTCCGGTGGCGGCAGCGGGGATGCTGGCGATGATCGGCATCTTCGACTTCATGGGGACCATCGGTTCGGGCTGGCTGTCGGACCGCTATGACAGCCGCTGGCTTCTGTTTGTCTATTACGGGCTGCGCGGCCTGTCGCTGGTCTATCTGTCGCTGGGCAATTTCGACTTTTACCGGCTTTCGATCTTTGCGGTGTTCTACGGCCTCGACTGGGTGGCCACCGTGCCGCCCACCGTCAAGCTGGTCGCCGACCGTTTTGGCGAGAAGGCGAACCTCGTCTTCGGCTGGGTCTTTGCCGGCCATCAACTCGGCGCAGCTTTCGCGGCCTTTGGCGCGGGTTTCATCCGCACGCTGTATCAGACCTATCTGCCGGCCTTCATGGTGGCCGGACTGATGTGCGTCGTGGCGGCCCTGTCGGTCGTGGTGATCCGCGAAAGGACACCTCCCGCTGTCCTTGCATGAGCGGCAGATCGGGCTTGTAAAGTTAGCGCCTCTAACATATGTTAGAGGCGCTAACTTCATGTCGGCCTTTTCAGGAGCCTCAGCACGATGACACCGATTGCCGACCGACCCGTCGCCCCAAACCGCCTGCCGAGCCGCTCTGTCGCAGGAGCGCCGCATCATGCCCGGTCCTGACCTTCTGCGCAGATATGGACCCATGGCCCTTGTCACCGGCGCCAGCGATGGCATCGGGCGTGCCTTTGCGCAGAGCCTTGCGGCGCGGGGCTTCGATCTGGTGCTGGTGGCGCGCCGGGGCGAGGTGCTGCAGGCGCTTGGCAAGGCCCTGACCGCGCAGCACGGTGTCAAGGTCATCGCCCTGCCGGTCGATCTTGCCGAGGCGGACGCCGTGCCGCAAATCCTGCGCGAAACCGAAGGCTTGCCGATCGGCCTTCTGGTCGCGGCGGCGGGCTATGGCTCGGCCGGGCCGTTTCTGACGCAGGACGCCGGAACCGAGGCCGGCATGGTCGATGTCAACTGCCGCAGCGTGCTGGAGCTGACTCATGGCATCGGCCGGCGCCTTGCCGTCCAGCGGCGCGGTGGCGTCGTTCTGTTCGGCTCGCTTGTCGGGTTCCAGGGGGCGCCGATGTCGGCCACCTATGCCGCCACCAAGAATTTCATCCAGGCCTTCGCAGAAGGGTTTGCGGCCGAGGTCAAGGGGCAGGGGATCGACGTGCTGTCGGTAGCACCGGGGCCGGTCGGTTCCGGGTTCGGCGCCCGCGCCGGGATGAGCATGGCCCGCGCCGCAACACCGCAAAGCGTGGCAGAGGGCGCGCTTGCGGTGCTGGGGCGGCGCATCACGACACGGCCGGGGCCTCTGTCGAAACTGTTGGGCTGGTCGCTCGCCATCTTGCCGCGCCCGGCCCGGGTCAGGTTGATGGGCCGGATCATGGGAGCCATGGCTGGCCGGGGGTGAACCGGACCGGCCCCCGGAACGACGGGGCCCAGCCGGGCTTCGGGTTCGGGAAGGCGCTGCCAGCCCGGCAGGGGCCAGGACCTTTGGACCCTCTGCGCGTCTTCAAACCCAAAGCGCTGATCGGCCAGTGCGAGGACAACGGCTGACATCGCCCGGTGCGGCGCAGCCCCCTCGAGGCGCGCGGGGGAATCGGGGGCGTCCCTGCCTTTGAAACGGTATCCGAACCTGATGATGGCCGCGGGACCGCGCCGTCCCGCCCTCGACGACCTGAACGGGCGTGAAGATACCGGTACGGGGCATCTGGGGAACATGGCTTCGGATCGGAGATCCGTGACCCAATTGCCTGCGTCGATTGCGGCCTGTTGATCCGCAACCCGTGCGGATTGGCAGGTTCGGGTTCGCCGTGACCGTGGTCAGAACATCCCTGGCGATCTGGGGTGTGGGGGCCTGCAGGGCTATCCGAAAATCGGACGGTTGCACGGGTCGGCCGCATTGCGGCGCCCGACCATCGCGACCTTGGCGTGCCGCGCGTCAGAGCCGTCGATGTCCTGACTGGCCCTCGCCTGTCTGAACCGCCTAGCGTCGGGTCATGTAGCTGTCGAGCAGCTCTGCCGCGTCGGCCGAAAAGTAATCCCGGCGTTCCACCACATGGCGGCGGATCATCGTGAACACCCGGTCGATATGATCCTTCATCGCGGCCTCGGCCCTGTCGGCATCATGGGCGACCAGGCCTTCCACGACGGCCGTATGTTCCTGCAACACGACATCAAGATGGCTGGGCAGCGGAAAGGACAGGCGGCGCACGCGGTCCAGCTGCGCCTTGGCGCCATTGATGATCTTCCAGATGTACAGGCTTGCGCCGAATTCGCAGATCAACGTGTGGAACTGTTCGTCAAGCTCGTAAAACGCGTCATAGTCAAGGTCCTGCGCCATGCGCCTTTGCTGGTGCATGTTGAAATCAAGCACGCGCTCGAACTGCGTGGTCATCTTGTTGGCGGCCAGGCGGACGACCTTCAGCTCCAGCGCGTCGCGGACCAGCTGGCCGTCGAACACCGACTGTAGGTCTATCCTGGAGACATAGGTGCCAGAGTTCGGCACGACGGAGACGAGGTTTTCGGCCTGCAACTGCAGGATCGCCTCGCGCAGGGGCGTGCGCGAGATGCCAAGCTGTTCGCAGATCAGCTTTTCGTTGATGTTGCTGCCCGGCGCGAGGTGCAGGTTCACGATGGCATTGCGCATGATGCCATAGACTTGCGCGGTCTTTGGCAAGGCCATGTCAAGCTGCCTGAGCACACCGTCAGGCAGACCGGCTGCGCCCGGTTCAATCGGCGTCTGCGCGTCCGGGTCTGTCTTGCGGGGTCTTCCCATGGTTTCTTGTCCGACTGTCTGCCTGTTGGCCGGTAATTTGTAGCAATCCGCGGCGAAGGCAACGCGAGAATAACGCCCTTCACTATGGCACAAAGATTGACGGGTGTAAAATACCAATATATCAGTAAGGGGCGCAGGCTGGCCCTCGATGACCGTCAAGGGGGTCCATGCCGCGCAGACAGGGGTCGGACGCATATGTCATTGGAAGGCAAGACTGCGCTGGTGACCGGTGCCGCGGGGGCGATCGGGGCCTCGATTGCGCGCGGGTTTGCGCAGGCCGGGGCGCGGCTTGTTCTGGTCGATCTTGCTGCCGCGCCGCTGCGCGCCCTGGCGGATGACCTGGGCGCGGAGGCTGTCACGCTGGATCTGGCGGACAGCAAGGCCCTGACACAGGCTGCGGCCGGGATCCTCGACCGTCACGGGCGCATCGACATTCTGGTCAACAATGCAGGCATCCTCAGCAATGCCAAGATGGCGGTGACCTCGCTTGAGGAATGGCACCGGGTCCAGCGCATCAATCTGGATGCCGCTTTCCTGCTGTCGCAGGCAATGTTGCCGGCGATGCGCGCCGCGCGGTGGGGGCGGGTCATCAACATGTCCTCCTATGCGGCCAAGTCGGGCGGGCTTACGGCGGGCACGGCCTATTCGGTGTCCAAGACCGCGATCATCGGCCTGACCTATTCCATCGCGCGCGAAGTGGCCGGCGAAGGGGTGACGGCCAATGCCGTGGCGCCGGCCTATGTCATGTCGCCGATGGTGTCCGAACAACTGACCGATGCGCAGCGCGCGGCCCAACTGGCCGCCATCCCGGTCGGCCGGTTCTGCGCGCCCGAAGAGGTGGCGCATGCCGTGCTGTTTCTCGCCTCTCCGTTGGCGGGGTTCATCACGGGCGAGGTGGTGGATCTGAACGGGGGGCTGCATTTTGACTGAACGTTTCGGCATGGTGATCGGGCTGCGCCCGGAACGGGTGGCAGAGTACAAACGGCTCCACGCCGCCGTCTGGCCGGGTGTCTTGGACGCCATGCGCCGCAATGGGTGGAGCGATTTCGACATCTTCCTGAAAGAGCCGGAAAACCTGCTGTTCGGCACGTTCAAGTTCGACGGCCCGGATTTTGCCGCCTCGGCCCGCGCCATCGGGGCCGACCCTGAAACGCAGCGCTGGCTGGCGCTGACCGATGCCTGCCAGGTCCCGTTCGAGACGCGCAAGCCGGGCGAATGGTGGGCCTATATGGAAAACGTCTTCCACATGGATTGACCGATGCCTTCTGCGCCGATTCTGCCCGCGATCGACAGCCACCACCACTTCTGGGACCCGGATCGGGGCGATTATCCCTGGATGACCGGGCCGGTCCTGCCGATCCGGCGGGTGTTCGGCCCCAAGGATATGGCGCCGCTGCTGGCTCCGGCCGGGGTGCGAAAGACCGTTCTGGTGCAGACCTGGTCGAGTTTGCAGGAATCCCGTGAATTCCTCGCCTTGGCCGAGGCTACCGAATTCGTCGCCGGTGTCGTGGCCTGGGTCGATCTGACGGCGCCGGATGTCGGGCGGACGCTGGATGACCTGAAGGCCGCGCCGGGAGGCCAATGGCTGGTCGGCATCCGCCATCAGGTCCATGACGAGGCCGACCCGCTTTGGCTGGCCCGCGCCGATGTGCGGCGCGGCCTTCAGGAGGTTGCGGCGCGCGGCCTGGTCTATGATCTGCTGATCCGGCCGCGCGAACTGCCGGTGGCGCTGGACACCGTCACCGCGCTGCCGGATCTGCGTTTTGTCATCGACCACATCGCCAAGCCCGAGATCGCGAAGGCGGGGTTTGGCCGCTGGTCCCCCCTGATGCGCCCGTTTGCGGCCACGCCCAATGTCTGGTGCAAACTCTCTGGCATGGTGACCGAGGCCGATTGGGCGCATTGGTCGCCCGCCGACATCCGCCCCTATATCGACGAGGTCTTGAGCATCTTCGGCCCGACCCGCTGCATGATGGGAACCGACTGGCCGGTCAGCCTGCTGGCGTCGGATTACAAGCGCACGGTTGATCTGGTCCGCGATGCGATTGCATGGCTTTCCCCGGCCGATCAGCAGGCGGTCCTGTGGGACAATGCGGTCACGGCCTATCGTCTTAACCTGGTGCCGGCATGATGCGGCTTTCCGATGCCACGCTGCGCCTTTTGCCTGCGGCCGTGGCGGCGTCTAGCTATGACCGAAGTGCAGTTCGACCCGGGATCGTGCATCTGGGGGTGGGCGGGTTTCACCGCGCGCATCAGGCGGTGTTCACCGACGATTGCCTGCGGGCCGGCGCGCGCGATTGGGGCATCACGGCCGCATCGCTGCGCAGCACCGCGACGCGGGATGCGCTTGCGCCGCAGGACGGGCTTTACACCCTGGCCTTGCGAGAGAATGACCATCAGGCCTTGCGGGTCGTGGGGGCGATTGGCCGCATTCTGGTGGCGCCCGAGGACCCTCTGGCCCTGATCGCGGCCATGGCGGAGCCGGCGGTTCGGATCGTGTCCCTGACCATCACCGAAAAGGGCTATGGGGCCCATGTCGCGTCCGGGGATTTGAACCTGTCGGATGCGGGGATCCAGCACGACCTGATGAACCCGGAGAACCCGCAGAGCGCCTTGGGTCTGATCGCCGCGGCCCTGCGGCGCCGAAGGGCTGCGGGCGTGCCACCCTTCACCCTGTTGTCCTGCGACAATCTGGCGGGAAATGGCCATGTCCTTGGCCGCGTGCTGGGCCAGTTCGCATCCAGCCTTGATGCGGGGTTTGGCCGTTTTGTTGCGGACACCGTCGCCTGTCCCTCCTGCATGGTTGACCGGATCGTGCCCGCGACCACGGACGCCGACCGCGCCATGATCGCAGGGCATCTGGGGCTCCAAGATGCCTGGCCGGTTATGGCCGAACCCTTCTTTCAATGGGTGATCGAGGATCGCTTCCCTTCGGGCCGTCCGGAGTGGGAGCGTTCGGGCGTGGAGTTCACCGCCGATGTCGCCCCGCATGAGGCGATGAAGCTGCGGCTTTTGAACGGCGCGCATACCAGCATCGCGGCCTTTGGCCGTGTCGCAGGCTTTGCCACTGTGGCCGAGGCGATGGCCAATCCGGTGGTGCGTTCTTTCGTGCAGGCCTATTGGCGGCAGGTCGGGCCGACCATCGCGCCGGGAATCGACGCCGAGGCCTATGCGCGGCGGCTGGTTGTGCGGTTCGATAATGCCGCGCTCAACCATAAATGCGCGCAGATCGCGACCGATACCAGCCTGAAGGTGCCGCAGCGCATCGTGGCCCCCTTGCGGGACCTGCGGGCGGCGGGCCGGCCGGCCGATCTGCCGATCTTTGCGCTGGCCGTGTGGGTCCGCTCCTGTCTTGGCCGGGACGAAGCTGGCCGCGACCTTGTGCTGGCCGATCCGCCGCTGCAAGCATGGGCCGCCAGGCCGGACCTGCAAGCGGCACCCGAGGCCGTGGCGCGGGCCTTCTGCGGCCTTGGTGCGGTGTTTGGCGATCTTGGGCCGTCGCTCGTGCCCGCCCTGACGGCGGCGCTGGCGTCGATCCGGGAACATGGGGTCCTTGCGGCCGCCAACCTTCACCTGAACCGGACTTGAGGACGACCCATGACACGCGCGCTTGGTACGACGGGCCTGCACTTCACCGAACTTGGCTTTGGCGCCGCAGCGATCGGCGGCCTTTATGCGGCCGTAGACCGCGACACCGCGATGGAGGCGATGCAGGCCGCCTGGGACATCGGCATGCGCTATTTCGACACGGCACCGTTCTATGGGTTTGGATTGTCAGAACGCCGCGTCGGGGACTTCCTGCGTGACAAGAGCGGCTATGTGCTGTCGACCAAGGTGGGAAAGCTGTTGCGCCCCGTGCCGCTGGATCAGGTGCCCGATCACGGGTTTGTCGATCCGCTGCCCTTCACGGTCGATTTCGACTATTCCCATGATGCCATCCTGCGGTCCTTTGACATGTCATTGGCACGTCTGGGTCTGAACGGCGCCCATATTCTTTACGTGCATGATCTGGAACGACGCAGCCTTGGGGCGGCCTATGACGATCACTTCCGCCGCTTCATGGACGGCGGCCTGCGCGCCCTGGACGATCTGAAATCGCAAAAGGTGATTGCCGGCTATGGCCTTGGTGTCAACGAAGTGACGGCCGTGCTGGCCGTGATGAACCGGGCGCGGCTGGACTGCCTGCTTTTGGCCGGGCGCTATACCCTGCTGGACCGCACCGCCGCCGCCGAGGTCATGCCCAAGTGCCTGGCGGCCGGGACGGGGGTCGTGATCGGCGGGGTGTTCAACTCTGGCATCCTTGCGACAGGGGCCGTGCCCGGTGCGCATTTCGACTATGGCCCGGCGTCAGCGGAGATTGCGCGGCGCGTGAGTGCCATGGACGCCGTGGCGAAAGGGCAGGGCGGGTCGCTGGCGGCGGCGGCGCTGAAATTCGCGCTGGCGCATCCGGCCGTTGTCTCGGTGCTGATCGGCTCGGCCAAGGCCACCAGCCTGCGGCGCAACGCCGAGACCCTGGCGCAGGCCCCGGATTTCGACTGGCAGGCCTTTGACCCCTTCGCTCTGGTCTGAGGTCTGAAGTCTGAGGTCCGCGGACGAGCCTGGGAAAAGAAGTGATTGACATAAAATACCAATATATTAGTTTTTGGAGATAATCAAAACCTCGGGAGGAGATTCGGATGAAGACCATCATTAAAGCGGCTGCCGGGCTGCTGATGGGGGCTGTCTTCGCGGCCCCAGTCTTTGCAGATGTAAAAACCAAGGTTGCCTTGGTCCCGGGGGGGCCGCATCCCTATTTCGCGGCCTGGGAAAAGGCAGGCGCGGATGCGATGAAGGACTTCCAGCTTGGCGCCGCCGATTACAAGGTTCCGGCCAAGTGGGAACTGGCCCAGCAAAGCCAGCTTCTCGAAAGCCTTCTGACCCAGGGCTACAATTCGTTTCTGATCTTCCCGGGCGACGCGGTCGGCACCACCTCGGTCGCGCAAGAGCTTGTCGACAACGGCGCGAATGTGATCGCCACCGCCGGTTGCCTGAAAGACCCCTCGCCAGCCCTGTTCTGCCTGGGGACCGATACCGGCAATTCGGCCTATCTTGGCGCCAAGGAATTGATCCGCGCCATGGGCGGCAAGGGCAGGATCGCCCATTTCACCGGGTTCCTCGTTGATCCCAATACCCAGCTTCGCATCGACGCCGTGCAAAAGGCGGCGGATGAGACGAACGGCGCCGTGAAGGTCGTTCAGGTGATCGCCGACATCGACGCGCCGCAGCCGGCCGAGGAAAAGATCAACGCCTACCTTGCCGCCAATGCCAACAACATCGACGGCATCATCACCACCGCCTGGGTGCCCGCCGTCGTGGCCGCGAATTCGCTGCGCAAGATCGGCGACAAGCGGATCAAGATGGTCGGCATCGACCATGACGAAGTGGTCATCAAGGCGATCGATGATGGATTTGTCGACGGCACCATGCTGCAGAACCCCTATGGTCAGGGCTATGTGGGTTCCTACGTGCTGGACAAGATCCGCTCGGGCTGCAAGCTGAAGGCCGACGCGCCGTGGAAGTCGAACGCGCTGACGACCAAGTTCGTCGACAGCGGCACGGTGTTTGCCGATGCCAAGGCGGCGCCGACCTATGTCAATGCCATGGTGGGCATCACCAAGGATCTGAAAGACAAATTCGACAAAGACTTCCTCGCTTGCCCATAAGGCCCCTCCCTGCCGGATGAGCACGTTGGCGGTTGTCGTCTTGGCGGCAGCCGCCTTTCTTGTACTTCAACGACAGGATCGTCGTGGTGATGACCGGAGTCCCCCGCAGTTCACAGATGCCGGCAACCCCGTCGCGGTCCGCCGTTTCGATGCGCGTTCTGCTCAGCAACGAATTCGGCCTGACGGCCTTGATTGCGCTGACCGCCGTGGTCTTTGCGCTGACGCTGGAAGGGTTCACCTCTCCGTTCAGCCTGTTTGCCATGGGCCGCCAGATCGGGATCGACACGATGATCGGCCTCGCCATGATGGCGGTGATCGTCACCGGAGGGCTGGACCTTTCGGTCGGCGCCATCGGGGTTTGCGCCGCGATGACCTTTGGCTGGCTGGCACAGACGAAGGGTGTGCCTGTGCTGCCGTCGGTCGTGCTGGCCGTGCTCTTGGGGGGTGGCCTGGGCTTCATCAACGGGTTTGCGGTGGTGAAATCGGGGGTTCACAGCTTCATCATCACCCTGGCCAGCATGAGCATCTTCTTCGGCATCATGGTCTTCCTGACCAAGGCGGCGGCCTACAACGGGCTGCCGGCCGAAGTGTCGGCCTTTGGCAAGTTCAAGTTCTTCAAGACGATTTCCCCGCTTTTGCTGATTTCGGTCGCAAGCTGCATCGGGCTTGCCCTCTTGTACCGCTTCACCGTTCTGGGGCGACAGATGCTGGCGGCCGGGGCCAATGCACGCGCGGCCGAGCTTTCGGGCATCCGAACCGGCCGGGTGATCGTGGCCTGCCATATCCTGACCGGGCTTCTGGCGGCGATGGCGGGGCTGTTGGTCGTGGCCCGCACCGGAGCCGCGGTTCCGTCGATGGCGGGGCAGTTGGGTCAGGACTGGCTCTTGCCAGCGTTCCTTGCCCCGGTTCTGGGCGGCACGCTCTTGTCGGGGGGGCGCGTTTCGGTCTTGGGCACGCTCTTGGGCGCGACCTTTGTCAATGTGCTGACCTCGGGCCTGTTGCTGATGCAGGTCGGGTCGTTCTGGATCCTGGCCATTCTGGGCTCCATGCTGCTGGCCGCCGTCTTCACGGACCGCGCGCGTCAGGTGTTCCTGAAATCACGGGGGATGATCTGATGGCGCAGCCCTTCGCCCTTGGCCCGACGGCGCGGCTTTTCGATAATGACTGGATCGGCCCCTGCATCGTGAGCCTGATCGCGATCCTTGCGATCAGCTGGTTTCAACCGGCGTTCCTGTCGTCGTTCAACATCTTCGTCCTGAGTTCGGCCATCGCGGTCAACATGGTGATTGCACTCGGGCAGCTGGTCATCATCGGGATCGGCCAGATGAACCTGGCGCTTGGGTCCATCGGCGGCCTGGTCGCCATCAGCTTCGTCGGCGTGATGGAGAAATTCGGCATCCCGGTGCCGATCGCCCTGGCCTTCGCGCTGGGGATCGGCGTCCTGATGGGCATGGCCAGCGGCTATATCATCGCCCGCACGATGATTTCCGCCTTCATCATCACGCTGGCGGGGTTGCAGATCTTCAAGGGGATCAACCTTGGCATCACGCAGGCGCAGCCCTTCTATGGCGTGCCGGACGGGGTCAAGGCCTTTGGACAGGCCTCGGTGCTTGGGCCCTTGCCCTGGCTATTGGTGCCGATGCTTCTGGCCAGCGCCGGGGTCTGGTACATGTTCAACCGCCTGCGCATCGGGCGGCATATCCTGGCCTTGGGCGCCAATCCGCATGCGGCCGAATTGTCCGGCATTGACCCCAAGGTCACGATCATCTGGGCGCACGCCGTCTCGGGTCTCCTCGCGGCGACGGCGGGGGTCATGCTGGTCGCCAAGTTGCAGATCGGCCAGCCGACCATCGGGGATGACTGGCTGATCACCTCCTTTGCCGCGCCCGTCATCGGGGGCGCGGTCTTGTCGGGGGGCCGGGTGTCGGTCGGCGGCACCTTCTTTGGCGTCGTCA
The DNA here is from genome assembly GCA_016124195.1 of bacterium. Classification (GTDB taxonomy): domain Bacteria; phylum Pseudomonadota; class Alphaproteobacteria; order Rhodobacterales; family Rhodobacteraceae; genus Stagnihabitans. Next base: position 56,226 of record WGOE01000014.1, read on the forward strand.
TCATCGCGGTCATCACGCAGGCCCTGGTGATCTTCAACATCGACCCTTTCGCCGTGCAGATCGTCCTCGGCGCGCTGATCCTGTGGGCCGTGGGCATCAACCGGCTGCGCGAAGTGCGCATCGCGAAACTGCAGTCGATGGGGGCAAAGACATGAGCGCGCTGGAGGTCAAGGGCGTCAGCAAGTCCTTCCCGGGCGTCAAGGCGCTGAACGGGGTGTCGATGACGATGCAGGCGGGCTCGATCCACGCGCTTCTGGGGGAAAACGGTGCGGGCAAATCGACGCTGATCAAGATCGTGACCGGCATCTATCAACCCGATGCGGGCGAGGTGCGGATGAACGGCAGCCCGGTGCGCTTTGCCAACCTGCGCCAGTCGGCGGCAGGGGGCCTTGGCGTCGTCCATCAGGAGCGCAACCTTGTCACCCGTTTTTCCGTGGGCGAGAATATCCTGCTGGACCGGCTGGGAAAATCCGCCCTGTCGCGGGTGGACTACCCCGCCATCTGGCGCGAGGCGGACAAGTGGCTGAAACTGCTGGAGCTTGATGTCGATCCGCAGACCCCCGTCACACGCCTGTCAGTGGCGCAGATGCAGCTGGTCGAGATCGGCAAGGCGCTGTCGCAGCAATCCAGGGTCCTGCTGATGGACGAGCCGACCGCTTCACTGACCCCGAACGAGACTCAGGTCCTGTTCCGCATCCTGCGCAAGCTGCGCGATGACGGCGTGGCGATCGGCTTTGTCAGTCACAAGCTGGAGGAGGTGTTCGCCATCTGCGACCGCGTGACCGTGCTGCGCGATGGTCAGAACGCCTGCGACAGCGCCGATATGAAAGGCATGGTGCGCGGGGATGTCGTGCAGATGATGATCGGCCGGGCCGAGCGGATCACCGCGCGCGCGCCGCGCCCCATGCCCTCCGCGCCGCCCTTGCTGGAGCTGAAGGCCTATGCCTCGAACCTTGGGCACCGCGACATTGACCTCACGATCCGTCCCGGCGAAATCCTTGGCCTTTACGGGCTGGTGGGCGCCGGTCGCAGCGAGTTGGCCAAGGCGATCCTTGGACTTGCCCGGCAAACCGGCGGCGAGGTGCGGGTGGCGGGGCGGCCCGTGCAGATCACCTCGGTCGCCGAGGCGTTGCACACCCATGGCATCGGTTACGTGTCCGAGGACCGCAAGGCCGAGGGCCTGATCCTGATGCATTCGGTCCTGAACAACAGCGGCATCACGATCTGGACCCGGCTGGCGGGCAAGCTGGGCTTTCTGCGCGACCGCCGGGTCGAGGCAGAGGTCAGCCCCGTGCTGCAACGGCTGGAGCTGAAAACCCCCTCGCTGCAGCAGACCATCGACAACCTGTCGGGCGGAAACCAGCAAAAGGTGTCCTGCGCCAAATGGATCGCGGCCGGGGTCAAACTGTTGATCATCGACGAGCCGACGGTTGGCATCGACATCAAGACCAAGGCCTATATGCACGACCTGATCCATGAATTGGCCGCGGGCGGCACGGCGGTCCTGCTAATCACCTCGGACATGCCGGAGATGATCGACGTGGCCGACCGGATCGCCGTGATGGACGGCTACCGCATTCATGGGCTGGTCGAAAACGACCGCAACTATGACCGGATGTCAAAGGCGATCATGGGCTTCATTCACGGACGGGAGGCGGCCTGATGGCAAGGATCGTACGGGTAGAGGCTGTGATGGTGGACCTTGTCCCGCCCGTCAAACGCACGGATGCCATCCAGTCCTTTCTCAGCCAGGAGACCCCGATCCTGCGGATCACCGATGCCGACGGCGCGGTGGGCACCGGCTATTCCTACACGATCGGCACCGGCGGGCCGTCGATCATGGCGCTGTTGAAGCACACCCTTGCCCCCGCCCTGATCGGGCGCGAAGCCGACGAGATCGAACGGATCTGGCGCGACCTTCTGTTCATGACGCATGCCACCTCGGTCGGCGCCGTGACCTCGCTGGCGCTGGCGGCGATTGACACGGCGCTTTGGGATCTGCGCTGCATCAAGGCGGGGCTGCCGCTGCACCGCATGGCCGGCGGCGCGCAAACCCGCATCCCGCTTTACACGACAGAGGGCGGCTGGCTGCACCTTTCGACCGCCGACCTGGTCGCGGATGCCCTGCGGGCCAAGGCCGCGGGCTTTGGCGGGGCCAAGATCAAGATCGGCCGCCCCCATGTCTCTGAAGACGTGGCGCGGCTTTCGGCCGTGCGCGATGCCGTGGGTCCTTCGTTCGAGATCATGACCGATGCCAACCAGCGGTTCACCGTGGACGAGGCGATCCGCCGCGCCCGCTGCCTGACGCCGCTGGACATCGCCTGGCTGGAGGAGCCCTTGCCCGCCGACGACCTGTCGGGCCACGAGCGACTGTCGAACGCCACGACCCTGCCCGTGGCCGTGGGCGAGAGCCTCTATTCCCCGCAGCATTTCCGCGAATATCTGCAGCGTGGCGCCTGTTCCATCGTGCAGGTGGATGTGGCGCGGATCGGCGGCATCACGCCCTGGCTCAAGGTCGCGCATCTGGCCGAGACTTTCAACGTGCCGGTCTGCCCGCATTTCCTGATGGAACTGCATGTCTCGCTCTGCGCCGCGGTGCCCAATGCGCGCTGGGTCGAATATATCCCGCAACTGGACCGCCTGACGCGGTCACCGATGCGGATCGAGGCGGGTCACGCCGTGCCGTCGGATCGACCGGGGCTTGGCATCGACTGGGATTTCGACGCCATCCAAGGCATGGCCATCGCCGGGTCTGAATTTGCCTTGGCCTGAGCCTGTGCCAGGCAGCATCCGGCGCAGGGCCGTTTGATCCTGCCCTTGCGACGCGAACCGCAGCTTTCCTGAACGCCACGCCGTGCCTTGGTGCCACATCCGGCCCGGATCTTGGCAGCCATAGCCCTTGTACGGCCGGAGAGATACGGCCGGAGAGAGACGGGTGAGGGACCGGAACGCGAGGGCGCATTAACACCTCTTAACAATTCGTGACTCACGTTATCCGCAGAGACGAGGGAGCATGGATCAAGGTCAGATCATCCCGCCAGCAGGCCGTTTGGGCGGCAAAGCCGCCGTCGAGGCGGACCTCGGCCGGCCTGGGCAATTTGGAGGATTGAAGATGCTTGAACACAGACAGGTCCCGCTCCACATCGCCGCACCGCGCGACCTCACATCCGCGCCGGATGCCGGCCTGCATCATGTCATCGCCTTCAGGAATTTCCAGGTCTGGCCAAAGTGCCGGCTGGTGACCAGATCCGGAGAGGTCATTACGGTCGGCAGCCGCGCCTTCGACCTGCTTGTCGTGCTGCTGCAATCGCGCGGGTCGGTCGTGTCGAAATCCGATCTTCTGGAACGGGTCTGGCCGACGACCATCGTCGATGAAAGCAATCTGAGGTTTCAGATCGGCGTGCTGCGCAACGTGCTGGGCAAGGACCGGGACCTCATCAAGAGCGTGGCCGGCAGAGGATATCTCTTCGCCTTCGACCCGCAGAGCGCGGCGGGCCCGGAACCGCGCAACGCACCTGAACGCGGCACGGACCAGCCCAGATCTTCGGCAGCGCTGCGTGGGGCGCAAGACCCGGAGACGCGCCCGCCCGGCCCGTCTGCGGATCAGTCTGCGGATCAGTCTGCGGATCAGACGGGCGAAGCCTTCGGCAAGAACGACCGGGTGTTTGATCTGTTCGTGCAGTTCACCCGGCAACTGGTTGCGGCCTACGGATCGCTTGAGACCGCCCAAGAGGCGGTGGCCAAGGTGAACCGGGCCGGATGAGATGAGCATCGCGTGCTCCGGTCGCGAGGGCAACGCGGACACCCGGCGCAGTGGGTCAAGGCGCAGGGGCAGAGCGCGCGGGCAAGGCAAGAAGATCGGCGTCGATGCGCTTCTGCCAGGCTGCCATGCCGCGCAGATGGGCGAAGCGGCGCGCGAGGCGAAGATGGGCCCGGGCGCTCCGCTCTTCTTGCGGTCCGCCGGCGAGCACGATGCTCTGCGCCTTCACCCGCAGGATTTCGGGCAGGCACCACAATTCCTCGCGATCGCGGGCCCGGCTCAGGGCGCGCTCGATCGTGGCGTTGGCAGAGGCAAGGTCGCCAGCGAGGATCTGACCCTCGGCCAGCCTGACAACGAAGCCAAGCATACGGTGGCCAAAGGCGTTCTCGGGGAAGCGCGACAGCGCATCGGCCATCTTTGACGCACCCCGTCGGCCATCGCCAAGACCGATGTGCAGACAGCCCTCGTAGGCATCCGCCCAGGCCTGCCAGAGCGGATTGCCCTCCGAGACGGCCCGCAACTCTTCGACATAGCCCTCGGCCAGATCAAAGCTCCCCGAACGGATCACGATGGGGCAGACGCCATGGGCCAGCGCGTTCCAGACCGAGGGCCTGTGACCGATCCCGTGGGCGAGTTGCAGGTTCTCCTTGGCCATGCGCAGGGCCTCTTGCGGCCGGCCGCGCATCCACAGCGCATCGGCATGGTAGCATTTCGCGACGACGCGCGGGTCCCATTGGAAGCGGACGAACATCGACCGGCTGACCGCAAAGCCGTCGATGTCCAGGAGCGGCGCGGTCTGTTCGGACGAGTCGATCGGATAGCCCAGCACGAAAAGCGAAATTGCGATCATCAGCCGGGCGATGGCCACTTCCTCGCTGCTTTGGGCGCGAGAGGCGAGCGTGTGACATCTGCGCGCGAAGGCGAGGGCATCGCGGTGCCGGCCGATCATGAAGCTGTTCAGCCAGGAACCCCAGAACGTCCAGAGCCCGAATTCAACCTCGCCCAGGCCCTTTGTGACATCGAAGGAATTTCGCCAGGCCTCGCTGATTTCGGCGCCGCTGGTCCGGAACAACTGCAACCGGGAGGCGAGCGTCGCAAAGAGGTGAAGCCGGCGCTGGACATCGGGTCCGGCGCGGGGCCGCAGGTTCGACAACGAGATTTCCAGCCGACGTTCGGTCTCTTCGGAAAGGATCGAGGTCATCCAGATCGGCGCCGCCGCCATCGACAGGGCGACGCCGATGTCCTCGTCCCCCTGGTCCGAGAAGGCCCAGTCGAGAGCGGCGCGCAGATCCTCGACCAGATGCGAATGTTCAAGTGTCCAGGCCGCCCGATCCGCGGCCGAAGCGACCGTGGTGTGCCGCAGTTCCGCCAGCACATGGCGGGCATGGCTTGCCGCGACCGCCGTGCGCATGCCGGTTTCGGCCAGCTTTTCCTCGGCGAACTGGCGGGTGGTCTCCGACAGCCGGAAGCAGGTCTCGCCGCCCTTGTGCGAAATGTTGACAAGCGACTTCTTGGCCAGATCGACCAGCGTCCGCAGTAGCGTGCCGGGGTCCTCTGCCTGCGGCGTGAGGACGGAGTGTGCGGACGCAAGCGTGAATTCACCGGGAAAGATCGAGATCTGCCGCAGCGTATCCTGCGCGTCGGGGGCCAGAAGCCGGTAGCTCCATTCCAGGACGGCCTGCAGCGTCTGCTGGCGCGGGACGGTGCGGTGCGCGCCGGCGGCGGTCAGAAGGAAGCTCGAATCCAGATTATGGGCGAGACCCTGCAGCCCCATGTATTCGACCTGCGCCGCGGCCAGTTCGATGGCAAGCGGAATGCCTTCGAGCTTGCGGGAAATCTCGGCGATCAACCGCAAGTCGGACGGCGGCAGCGTCACGGGGTCAATCTGCGCCCCGACCCGTTCGACGAAAAGTTCTACCGCGGAATGCGCCAGCAGATCCGCGATGCCAAGCGGCCCGCCCTGCGGCGGCACGTCGAGCGAGGCCAGCCGGATGATCACCTCGCCCCGCGCCCGCAGAGGCTCGCGGCTGGTCGCGATCAGACGCACATCGGGGGCGCCGGCCGCGATCTGTTCGGCGAGCTCGGCCGCCGCATCAAGCAGGTGTTCGCAATTGTCCAGAACGAGCAGAAGGCGCTTGCCGGCGAGGGCCGCGGCCACGTCCTGCGGCCGGCCGGCCGGCGCGCCCATGGCTGCCAGCACGGCATCCGGTACGGCGCGCGGGTTGGTCAGCGACGCCAGATCGACGAAGCGCCAACCATCGTCAAAGTCTGCGGCGCTGCTGCGCGCGACGGCGACGGCCACGGTCGTCTTGCCGACGCCGCCGGGGCCGACGATGGTCATCAGCTTCTGGCCCGCGAGTTTTCCGGCAAGGTCCGCGATGACGTCGGCACGACCGATGATGCGTCCGACCTCGGCGAGGTGGCGGGCGGGCAGGCCTGGCGCGGGCAGGGGGTCCGGTCGGGGCCGCGCCCCTGCATCCCGCACGATCCCGACCGGGGCGAGGAAGGCATAGCCGCGCCCGGTCACGTTGCGGATCGCGGGCCCGTCCTGACCCGCATCGCCGATCGCCTTGCGCAGGGCCAGGATCTGAATGCGCAGGTTGCCCTCTTCGACGAAAGTGTCGGGCCAGGCCGCCTGCAGCAGATCGCTCTTGCGAACTGTCTTGCCGGCGTTTTCCAGCAGCCTGGCAAGCACCGGCAGCGCCCGGCTGCCAAGCGGCACTTCGGCGCCGTCTTTCAACAGGACCTGGCGGGCGCAATCAAAGCGATAGGCGCCGAAAACATAGGAATGAGGCTGATCGTGGTCTGTCATGTCGCGCTGCGGCTGGCTTGGCGAAACATGGTTCTCGATTCCTCACCTCTGCCTGATCGATGCGTTGCCCGGCCGGATCTGGGGAAATCCCCGTTAACCAATGTAAATACGTTATTTACACCCTTGGCGGATCAATCGTCCATCGAATTGGCGCTCAATTCCCTGTGCTGAAATCCCTGTCCTTGCGAATTGGTGCGTTTCATTCAAAGCCCTGCCGCCATTTACGGCAGTTCAACGGTACCGAATTTGATTCCACCGGTGACCGATCAGCGACAGGATGATGATGAGCCCGTTGAAGAACTGCACATAAAAGCCGTCAAGCCCGGCCGCGACGATTCCCACCTGCGTGAACGAGACGATGGCGGCGCCGATGGTTCCGCCCAGAACGGTGCCCACGCCGCCCCAGGTCGGTGTGCCGCCGACGAACACGGCAGCCAGCGTCGGCAGGAGGTAGGAATCCCCTGCCGTGGGCCACCAGGTGAAGTTGATGATGGTCGAGAAGATGCCGGCCAGCCCCGCGCCGAACCCCATGAAGACAAAGGTGCCGACACGCACGAGCCTGGGATCTATCCCCATTTGCCGCGCGCTTTCCGGATTGTCGCCGACGCAATGCACGCGGGCGCCGAACCGGTGGCGGTTGTAGAGGATCACCGAAACCGCCACGAACACGGCCGCCCAGATCATCTGGACGGGAAATCCGCCAGGCGAACTTGACAGGAGCCTCAAGGTCGGATCCTTCGCGATCCCGGTTGCGGCGATCGATCTGCCCCCGGTCGCTATCATGATGGCGCCGCGGATCAGGAACCCGAGGCCAAGCGTCGCCACCAGCGAACTGAACTCGCCATAGACCACGATGAGGCCGATGGCGGACCCCAGCGCAAGCCCGACCGCGACCCCTGCAAGGATGGCCGCGGCGGGCGGATAGCCGGCCTGAACCCCCAGCGCAAAAATCCAGGCCGCAAAGGCCATGACCGAGGGAAAGCTGAGATCAATTTCCCCCACCGTAACGATGAACACCAAGGGCACGACCAGAAAGATCGCCACCGGCAGCACGGTCAGAACCGAATAATAGATGCGCCAATCCGAAAAGACATGAGGATTGCCGCAAAAGAACAGCAGCATCATCACGATGAAAAACCCAAAGGTGCCGATTGCCGCCCGATTGAGCTGGATAAAACGGCGGATCAGGCCGTGATTCGCGTTGAAACCGTCAGGAGTGCGCTTGTTCATTGCACTCCTTTGAGGCGGGCGGCCAACTCAACCGGAGGGGTATTTTCGCCGGAATGGGCCACCTCTTCCATCAGGGCAATCAGCCGCCGGGCCGAACCGGCCTGCGCCTTGGTGACGGCAAGCGCGATCCGGCCGCGGTCCATGATCAGAAATCTTTCCGCGATGTCAAAGACATGATGGATGTTGTGGCCGATGAACAGGATCGAACGCCCGCCAGCACGCAGGGTCCGGATGAAGCTGAAGACCTTTTCCGTCTCGGTCAGGGACAGGGCCGTGGTGGGTTCGTCCAGGACGATCAGGTCGGCATTGTAATAGATCGCCCGCGCGATGGCGACGCCCTGGCGTTCGCCGCCCGACAATTGGCCCACGACCGTGTCTGGTGTCACGGCATTGGAGGTGAAGCCGATCTCGCGCATCAGGTGGAGCGCTTCGGAGCGCTGTCTGCCCAGGTTCAGAAGGCCGCCGAATGTCGTGATTTCGCGCCCCATGAAGATGTTGCGCGCGATGGTCTGCTGCACCGCCAGCGCCCGATCCTGAAATACCGTTTCGATGCCGGCCGCGCGCGATTTGGCGGCGTTCCAGCCGGCGACGGGCTTGCCCCGCACGAGGATCTCGCCACTGGTGGGCGTGATCGCCCCGGCAAGCATCTTGACCAGCGTCGATTTGCCGGCGCCATTGTCGCCGATCAGGCCGACGACCTCGCCCTTGTTCACCTGCAGGTTGACGCCCCCCACGGCAAGGACGGTTCCGTAGGATTTGCGCAGGTCACGCAGTTCGATCAGCGGTTCGGTCATGGCGCTCTCGTGTTGCGGAAGGCGGCTTGGGCAGCTCTCCCTTGCCCTGAACGCACGGTCAGCGCAGACCCTGGACGGCAAGGTCCGCCACTTTGCCAATGGTGTCCTTGGTCACAAAGCCCGCACCGGTATCGATATTGAGCGCGCCAAGGCCATAGACCTTCTGCTGGCACAGGCTGAGGATCGGCATGTAGCCTTGCAGGAAAGGCTGCTGGTCCGAGGTCAGCTGCACCCAGCCATTCTTGAAGGCCTCCACGATCTGCGCACTCGTGTCAAAGCCGATGTTGAAGATCTCGCCTGGTTTCTTGCCCGCAACCTGCATGTAGGTCGGCGCGTTGCCCAGCATCTGCCCGCCCGGATAGGCGATGAGCTTGACGTCGGGATGGGCCAGCAGACCGGCGCTGATCACCGGGATGGCGAGGTTCGGATCCCCCGCCATTTCGGGCGTGGTCGCCAGTTTGATCACCGTGACGCCGGCATCCTCCAGTGCCTTGACGGTGCCAAGTTCGCGGATGACCCGGTTCTCCATGCTCCAGTCCGCGAGGACGATGGCCTTGTCGCCCTTGCCGATCCCTGACATCCGCACGGCCTCCTGCCCCAGCGCATAGCCCTGCGGCGAAAGGTTGGCCCCGATATAGCCGCCGCCGAACCGGGCGCGCACGCTGGGCACGTCGACGTTCTGATACATCATCAGGATGCCCGCGTCGAAGGCCTCTTCGGCCAGCGGCATGATCGAGTCCGGGCCGGGATGGCCCATCATGGCGATGCCATCCGGATGCGCGGCAATCGCTTCGCGCAACTGCTGCACCATCTTTTCCGAGGACCAGCCCGAGAAGACGAAATCGACCTGGGCGCCCGTGTCGGCCTGCGCCTGCCGCGCGCCATTGTAGACGATGGTGGCAAAGCTGTCCCCTTCGGACCCGCCGACAAAGAAGCGGATCTTCACATCCTTGCACCATTTGTCACGCAGGGCGTCTGCCGCTGCAGGCTGCGCCATTGCCGAGGCTGCGAGCCAGGCCAGGGCAAGCGGCGCCAAGATCCGAAGCAGTCCGAACGTCTTCGCCATTTCCATCCTCCTCTGGCGCCGCTTTCCCACCTTCTGTTGATCTTGTCGCCATCCCGTTCCTGACGCATCGCCAAGCCGGCCGCCGCGGCCACCGTCGCCGGGATGCTTGACTTAACGTGAAGATCGAGCCTGTCCAGTGATCACAAGCGGATCGCTCCCCACCCGATCATGCCACGTTTCTATGCCGTTTGCGCTTGGAGAAAGCGGAAATAAGTGCCGGCGACGATCGTGTGCCGGGCTTGCAGGGGAGCCAAGCCGACAAGCAAAGATATTCGATAGGCGGATTTTGTTCACCTATCGGACCTGCTGCAATTGGCCGGGCCGGAGCCACGGGCGGGCAGCCCGATGAAGCCTGCGGTGGGCGCCCGGTTCGACCAGCCCATGAGGCCACCTCAGGTGCCTTCGACCGGCACTGCGAAAAGGCGGGTGAACGTGCGGGCCTTGGGCCGGGCGCTGCACGGGCCACGGTGCTGTGCGAGCCGGGGAACAGGGTCGCAGGAAAGCGCGGTCCCGACGATCCTGCCGTCTTGCGCGCCGGTGAACCGGCGGCGCCTGGGTCGGGGTCCGTGACGCAATGCGCGTGTCCGCCGCGCGGATGCACCCGGGCGCGGCCATCCCCGATGCGATCTCCGGATCCTCCACCGGACCGGGCGCGCTGATCGACGAAATCCGGCTGTGCAAGCAGATCCTGCTTCACGCCGGCTTTCCTTGCCAAGGGCGGCGAGGTCTGCGCATCTCTTCACTGATGGAACGGCCACCGCGCAAGGGGCCGGAACGAAAGCCAAGGATGACGGAGCTACAGATCAACGCCCGCCCGGGCCAAAAGCGCCCCCGCGAGACCGGGTTCAACAAGGCATGCAGGGCCGGATGATCCCCCTCGTCCTGATCCCGGGCATGATGTGCGATGCGCGCCTTTACGGGCCGCAGATCGCGGCCCTGTCGCGGCGTCGGGCTGTTCTGCTGGCCCCGCTTGCCGATGCCGACACCGTGGGCGGACTGGCCGACGCGATCCTCGCGGCGGCGCCGGTGCAGTTTGCGTTGGCGGGTCTGTCGATGGGCGGCATCGTGGCCATGGAGATGCTGCGCCGCGCCCCCACCCGGATTGCGCGCCTGGCACTGCTTGATACCAATCCGCGCGCCGAGCTGGCCGAGGTGCAGGCCCGCCGCCTGCCCCAGATCGCGCGTGCACTGGCCGGGGATCTGGCCGGCGTGATGCGCGACGAGATGAAGCCGAACTACCTGGCCCAAAGCGAACGCAAGCAGGCCATCCTCGATCTGTGCATGGACATGGCGCTGGGGCTGGGGCCAGAGGTCTTTGCCCGCCAATCCCGCGCGCTGACCACGCGCCCCGACCAATGCGACGTCCTTGCGGCGTTCAGGGGGCCCGCGCTGGTTCTGATGGGCGCCGAAGACAGGCTTTGCCCGCGCGAACGTCACGACTTGATGCATCGGCTGATGCCGCAGTCGCGCCTCGCGGTGATCGAGGGGGCAGGGCATCTGCCCACCCTGGAGAGGCCCGAGGAAACCACGGCGGAACTCATGCGCTGGCTGGAGGACTGAAAGCGCCGCCGGGCTTGTGCCGTGCCGGCCTGTGCTCGAACGGCCACGGCTTCGCGCCTGACCGCAACCTGCGCTTGCGGACCTTGGGCAGCTGCGCTAAACCCACCGCACCAACGCGCCGATTTGACCATCAGATTGCGGGCGCGCAACAAATGCAGCTAAAGCGGAGGCGCGATCCTGTGTCCTTCGATCCCTTGGCGATCAAGCGGGCGTAAAGCCGCCCGAAGGAGAGACACAATGGCCGAAGGCCCATTCCTGGAAAACCCGATCGGGGCTGCGGTTCCCCTTGAACAGATCCTCAGGACCCGGCAGGAGTTTGCCCATTGCGCCCTGTCCCACGAGGTTGAGATCGAAGGCTGCGACTGGCCGCAGATCGCCGGACTGGCGCAGCTTTGCGCGGCGGCGGATCTGCGGCTTCTAAGCCTGAAATGCCTGTCGAACGGGCATCTGATCGCGGCGCTGGGGGATGACGGGCGTGCCGATCTGGGGCTGGTGGCGGCCGAGTTGCCCCGTCTTGCCAGGCTCTTGCGCTGGACCACGCTGATCGCCTGCTGAAGGCATCCGATTTCTCCCTTCACGAACTCTCACGACGGCTCACGTCGTCTCATTGGCCAGTTGGAATGGCCTTTGGTACCTCAGAAACACAGCGTTTCAGGAGGTCACGTGATGGGCACGATCAAGACGAAAGACGGCACCGAACTTTATTACAAGGATTGGGGCGAGGGTCAGCCTGTCGTGTTCAGCCACGGCTGGCCGCTGACCGCCGATGCCTTCGAGGATCAAATGTATTTCCTCGCCTCGAACGGCTACCGCTGCATTGCCCATGACCGGCGCGGGCATGGCCGGTCGAGCCAGCCTTGGCACGGCAACGACCTTGACACCTATGCCGACGACCTGGCCGAGCTGGTGCAGGCGCTCGACCTCAAGCACGCGGTCCATGTCGGCCATTCCACCGGCGGCGGCGAGGTCAGCCGCTACATCGGCCGGCATGGCACGGGCCGCGTGGCCAAAGCCGTGCTGATCGGCGCCATCCCGCCCGTCATGGTCAAGTCGGCCACCAACCCCGGCGGCACCCCGATCGAGGAATTCGACAAGATCAGGGCCGCGGTCCAGGCCGACCGGTCGCAATTCTGGATGGACCTCAGCCTGCCGTTCTACGGCTACAACCGGCCGGGCGCCGCGGTTTCGGAAGGGGTGCGCAAATCCTTCTGGCTGCAAAGCACGATGGCGGGCTTTCCGGCCTCTTATTTCTGCATCAAGGCCTTTTCCGAGACCGACCTGACCGAGGACCTGAAGAAGTTCGACGTCCCGACCCTCGTGCTGCACGGCGACGACGACCAGATCGTGCCCATCGCAGATTCGGCGCTGTTGTCGTCCAAGCTGATCGCGAATGCGAAACTCGTCGTCTACAAGGGCGCGCCGCACGGGATGTGCACGACGCTCAAGGACCGCGTCAACGCCGAACTGCTGGCCTTTCTGAAAAGCTGAACCGCATGGCCCCCGGCCAAGCCGGCCGGGGGTCCTGGCATCCACCCCATTCGCACAGCAAGGAACGCGGCCATGGTCCAGAACCCCTTACCCCAGACAGGATGGCCGACCCGCCGGGCCGTGATGGCCGGCGCGACCGGGCTGGTCGCGGCCTCGGCTCTGGGCCTGCCCGGCTGGCCCGGTGCCACCGCCGCACGGGCGCAAGAGGCCAAGCCCGGCCCGGGCATCGACGGCAGCCGGTTGACCACTTCGGACGGAACCCGGATCTATTTCAAGGACTGGGGCAGCGGCCGCCCCGTCGTCTTCAGCCACGGCTGGCCCCTGTCGTCGGACGCCTTCGAGAGCCAGATGTTCCACCTCGCCTCGAACGGCTTTCGCGTCATCGCCGCCGACCGGCGCGGCCATGGCCGGTCGGACCAGCCGCTGGGCGGCAACGACCTTGACACCTTTGCCGACGACCTCGCCGAACTGACCGCGGCGCTTGACCTGAAGGATGCGGTCCATGTCGGTCATTCGACCGGCGGAGGCGAGGTGGTGCGCTATGTCAGCCGCCATGGCACCGACCGGGTCGGGAAGGTGGTGCTGATCAGCGCGATCCCGCCACTGCGGTTGCAGACCAAGGCGAACCCGCTTGGCGCGCCGTTGGCGGATTTCGACGCGCTGCGCGGTCTTGTCCATGCCGACCGCTCGCAGTTCTGGCAGGACCTCACGCTGCCCTTCTATGGCTACAACCGGCCCGGGGCGCAGATCTCGGCGGGCGTGCAGGCGCAATTCGTCTGGCAATGCATGATGGCGGGCTATCCGGCCTGCTATCTGGGCATCCGGTCGCAATCGGAAACCGACATGACCGAGGACCTGCGCAAGGTCACGGTTCCCGCCCTGCTGATCCACGGCAGCGATGACCAGCTGGTGCCGATCGCGGATTCGGCCGAGCTGTCGGTCAAGCTGATGCCCAGGGCCACCCTCAGCGTCTATGAGGGCGCGCCGCATGGCCTGCCCACCACCCACAAGGACCGCCTCAACCGCGATCTGCTTGCCTTCTGCGCAAGCTGACCCGGCGCCACCCCCCCCGCCCGGCGGTCACGACGCATCCCCATCACAGGAGGCCATCCATGCCGAAACCGACCCAGCACCTGCTTTCCCGTCGCGGCTTTTGCCTGTGTTGCCTTGGCGCGCAGGCGGCAGCGCTTACCGGCGGGCTTCTGACCCCGCGCCGGGCCTATGCCGAGGCGCGCGGCATCGTCAGTCTGATCAAGGACAGTGCGGCATCCTCGCCCATCACGACCCACAACCTGCGCGGCAACATCAGCGTTCTGGAAGGATCGGGCGGCAATATCGCGGTCCTTGGCGGCGCCGATGGCAAGATCATGGTCGATGCCGGCATCGGCGTGTCACGCCCGCAGATGACAAAGGCGCTGGCCGACCTTGGCGCCGAGCCTGTCACCCATCTGATCAACACCCACTGGCATTTCGATCACGCCGACGGCAACGCGTGGCTGAACTCGGTCGGCGCGGCGATCATCGCGCATGACAACACGCGCAAGCATCTGTCGCAGGTCGAACGGGTCACCGATTGGGATTACAACTTCCTGCCGACCCCCGAGGCCGGCCTGCCCACGACCGTCTTCGACAAGAGCCACGAGATGACGCTGAACGGCGCCACCATCGGCATGACGCATTACGCCGGCGCCCATACCGACAGCGACATATCGGTGACCTTTGCCGAGGCGGATGTGATCCATGTCGGCGACACCTACTGGAACGGCATCTATCCCTTCATCGACTATTCGACCGGCGGCAGCATCGACGGGATGATCGCGGCAAGCGATGCCAATCTGGCGGCCACGACCGACAAGACGATCATCATTCCGGGCCACGGCAACCCGGTCAGCACCCGGGCCGAGTTGCAGGCCTTCCGCGACATGCTGGTGGCAATCCGCGACAACGTGGCGGCGCTGAAGCACGAAGGCCGCTCGCTGACCGAGACTGTCGCGGCCAGGCCCACTGCCGCCTTCGATGCCAAATGGGGCCAATTCGTCATCGACCCCGGCTATTTCACCCGGCTGGTCTATGAGGGGGTCTAGGCCTTGGCGCGCCCGGTCACGGCCCAACTGGTCATGGCCCGCCCGTTGCATTCGGACCGACGCGGCCATTTCAAGGAGAACATCGTCATGACACTCGGCACGATGCCCGGAACGCAAGCCGCAGGACAAGGGGCGGTCGGCCCCTCGCCCCTGATCGCCATCGAGAACGAGCCGCCGCCCCGGCTGTTCGTCGATCCACCGCTGGCAGGGCCGCTGTCGCAGGGCCGTGTCTTCATCCAGTACCGGACAGAACATGCCCGACTGATGCCGGTCTTTGGCACGGGCGCGCTGGATGTCTCGCCACGGCTGGCTCATGTCCACATCACGCTGGATGACGCGCCCTGGCATTTCGTCGATGCCGAAGGCCAGACCATCATCCTGGTTGGCCTGCCGGCCGGGCCGCACAAGGTCCTCGTCGAACTGGCGAGCCCCACCCACAAGGTACTGGCAAGCCAGACTGTCCACTTCACGGTCCCCCCAAGGCCTGAGCTATAGCCCCGGCAGCCTCGGGTCCCCATTCAATCCGCCGCACCTCGCGGCCCCATCAAGGGAAGATCGCCGATGAAACGTCTGGAAAACAAGGTCGCCGTGATCACCGGCGCGAACAGTGGCATCGGCCTGGCCACGGCGCGGCTTTTCGCCCGCGAAGGGGCCAAGATCTTCATGACCGGTCGGCGCATGCCGGAACTTGACGCCGCCGTGCGCGAGGTGGGCCATGGCGCCCGTGGCGTTCAGGGCGATGTGGCCAAGCTTGCCGACCTCGACCGGCTTTTCGCCACCGTCAAGGCCGAGGCCGGCGGGATCGACATCCTGTTTGCCAATGCGGGCGGCGGCGAATTCCTGCCCCTTGGCGAGATCACCGAGGAACATTTCGACGGCACCTTCGCCACCAACGTCAAGGGCACGCTCTTTACCGTGCAAAAGGCCCTGCCGCTTCTGAAGAACGGCGCTTCGATCATCCTGACCGGGTCGACCGCCGGCTCCAAGGGCACGCCTGGCTTCAGCGTCTACAGCGCCAGCAAGGCCGCGATCCGCAACTTCGCGCGGACCTGGATCCTTGACCTCGCCGGACGCAACATCCGGGTGAACGTGCTGGCCCCCGGACCGACCTCGACCCCCGGCTGGCATGGCCTGGCCGACAACGAGGAAGTCCATGGCGCGATGGTCAGCCAGGTCGCCACGATCAGCCCGCTGGGCCGCCTGGCCGAGCCGGAAGAAACGGCGAGCGCCGCCCTCTTCCTCGCCTCGGACGACAGCCGCTTCGTGACGGGAAGCGAGTTGTTCGTCGATGGTGGCGTGGCGCAGATCTGACACATGGAACCGCGCCGCCGGGCGAACCGGCACGGCGGCCACGACAGGAGGCGCGCATGACACCCGAAGGTTTCGTCTCGATCCCCGGCGCGCAGGGTTTTGCCGCAACGCTGCAGAGTCTTGAACGCGCCTGTGCGGCGCGCGGCATCACCGTCTTCGCCCGCATCGACCACGCCCGCGCAGCAGGCGAGGCCGGCCTGGCCCTGCGCCCGACAGAGGTCTGGATCCTCGGCAACGCCCGCGCCGGCACGCCCCTGATGGCAGAGCATCCGCGTCTTGCAATCGATTTGCCGCTGCGCATCCTGATCTGGCAGGATGATGACGGCGCGGTCAATCTTGGCTACAACGATCCGGGCTGGATCGTCCAGCGGCACACCGGCGCGCCATTGCCACAGGTCAAGGCGATGCAGACGGCCCTTTCCGAAATCTTGCGCGACGCGGCGGACGAAAAGACATGAGCGAAAAATCCATCCACCTTGAACTTGTCGGCCCGCACGACCCTGCCGTCCCGGCGCCCGAGGTCGCAAAGCTCCGGCGCCCGATGGAGTATCTGCCCGTCGCGCTTTTCGGCTCGGTCATGGGGCTGACCGGGCTCAGCGTGGCCTGGCGGCTGGCCACGGCGCTTTACGGCGCGCCGGCCGAGGTGTCGCAAGGCATCGGCATCGTGGCGATGCTGGCCTTTGGCGCGCTGGTCCTGGCCTATGGCACCAAGATCGTCTTCGCTCCGGGCGCTGTCCGGGCCGAGTTTGCCCATCCGGTTGCGGGCAGTCTGTTCGGCACGGCCTTCATCAGCCTGTTGCTGTTGCCGGCGGTCGTGGCGCCCTATGCGTTGCGGCTGGCGCAGGGCATGTGGGTTCTGGGCGCGGTCCTGATGCTGGCTTTTGCCTGGTTCGTCGTGGATCGCTGGATGGCCGACCGCCAGCAGGTCGCCCATGCCTCGCCGGCCTGGGTCGTGCCGGTCGTGGGGCTCTTGGACGTGCCGATCGCGGTGCCCGGGCTCGGCCTGCCGCCGATGCACGGGCTCATGGTGGCCTGCCTGACCATCGGGCTTTTCTTCGCCATCCCGCTCTTCACCCTGATCTTCTCGCGCATCCTGTTCGAGCCGCCCCTGCCCGAGGCGCTGCAACCGACGCTGATGATCCTCGTGGCACCCTTTGCGGTGGGGTTCCTGACCCTCGTCTCGGTCAGCGGCGAGATCGACACCTTTGCCGAAGGGCTTTATGGCCTGACGCTGTTCATGCTGGCTATTCTGGTCGGCCGGCTGCGGCGAATGCTGGTGTGCTGCCCGTTCCGGCTGGCCTGGTGGTCGGTGAGCTTCCCCCTCGCCGCCGCCGCCATCGCGGCGCTGCGCTTTGCGGCGGCCCGGCCCGATGTGGTGACGCATGCGATTGCGCTGGTCCTGCTGGCCTTTGCGACGCTTGTGATTGCCGCCCTTGCAGTGCGCACCCTTGCAGGGATCCTGCGCGGCGAATTGCGCGCGCTGAGCCTTTAAAGAGGGCGCAAGTCAACCGGGATCCGGCTAAAACGGCAGGCAGATTCGAACAAGACGGCGCGGGGGCGCCGCCCTATGCTGCCCGACCAATGGCAAAGCCGCGGGCCGGTCGGGCGCCCGTCGGTCCTTGTGGAGAAAGAGATGACAGCGAGGATCCGGCTGACGCGCGCGGTCGACCCCGGGCGCGACCATATGCGCGGCGGGATCGGCGCGCGGCGTGGCGTGGTGAGCATGGTGGTCTATGGCGACTACCTCTGCCCCTATTGCCGGCGGCTCAAATCCATCCTCGCCCGGCTTCGCGACGTGTTCGGCGACCGGCTGTCCTATACCTTCCGCCACTTTCCGAACGAGGTCGCCCATCCCGGATCGACCCATGTGTCGCGCGTGGCAGAGGCCGCGGCCCGGCAGGGCCAGTTCTGGGCCATGCACGACTGGATCTATGATCAGGAACCGCCGCTGTCGGACGCGTTGATCGAGGCGCAGGCGCGCGAGATGGGCCTCGACATGGACAGGTTTGCCGCCGATCTGGCCAGCGACGAGGTGGCCGCCCGCGTGCAACAAGACCTTGACGACGCAAGGCGCAGCGGCGTGACGGGGACGCCATCCTTCTTCATCGACGGGATACGCTATGACGGGGCGTGGGATTTCCATTCGATGCTCGAGGCGATCGAACTGCCGGTCGCCTCGCGCGTCGAACGCTCGGCCCGGGCCTTCGCCAATCTGCCGGCTTCGGGCGGGCTGGCGCTGCTGATGGCGGCCATCCTGGCGCTGGTGGCGATGAATTCGTCGCTGGCGCCCGCCTATCAGGCCTTCATCGGCGCGACCTTCGGGATTGGCCCGGCCGGCGGGCTTTTGTCGATGACGGTCAAGACCTGGTTCTCGGAAGGCCTGCTGTCGATCTTCTTCCTGCTCGTCGGGCTCGAAATCCGGCGCGAGCTGTCGACGGGCGAGCTGACCGACCTCAGGGCAGCGGTGCTGCCGGTGATCGCGGCAACGGGCGGGGTGATCGCCCCGGCGCTGATCTATCTGGCGCTGAACCAGGGGCCGACGCGGGTGGGCTGGTCGATCCCGACGGCGACAGACGTGGCCTTTACCCTCGGCATCCTGGCCCTGCTGGGGCCGCGCGTGCCAGCGACGCTGCGGGTCTTCATCGCCACACTGGCGGTGGCGGATGACGTGCTGTCGGTGCTGACGCTGGCCATCTTCTACCCCAAGAGTTTCGCGCCGGAATGGCTGGTCTTTGTCGCGGGCGCGGTGCTGATCCTGCTGTCGTTGAACCGGGCGCGGGTCTATCGGGCCTGGCCCTATATCGTGACAGCGTTCGGGCTCTGGTTCTCGCTGCATGCCGCCGGGATCCATGGCGCGCTGGCCGGCATCGTGTTGGCGGGCTTCCTGCCGACCCGCCCGGCGCCTGCGGTGGGGCCCCTGCTGGCGCAGGCCGCCACAGCGCTTGCCGCGCTTGAACAGGCCGAACGGGCGGCGGCCAGCACGGGTGCGAGCTTGGCCATCAGCGGCAAGGAGCCGCTTTGGGATTGGGCGAGCCGCAACCTTTCGGCGGCCAGCGACCGGCTCTTGTCGCCGGCCGACCGCGTCGAACATGCGGTGTCGCCGTGGAGCAGCTACCTCGTCCTGCCGCTTTTCGCCTTTTCGGCAACGGGGGTGAGCTTCAATCTCGACCTTGCAGCACCAGGGGCATGGCAGATCCTGCTGGGGGTGGTGCTTGGCCTCATGTTCGGCAAGCCTCTCGGCATCCTGGCGGCCTCGGTCCTGGCGATCCGGTCGCGGCTGGCGCTGGCGCCCTTCGGGGTGTCGCGGTGCAGTTTCATCGGAGCGGCCTGCCTGTGCGGCATAGGCGATACGGTGGCCATGCTGCTGGCCGACCAGGCCTTTTCAGACGAGGGCACCCTGGCCATCGCGAAGACCGGCGTGCTTCTGGGGTCCTGCCTCGCGGCCCTTCTGGGCGCCGCGATCATCGCCACTGGCCCGCGCGACGCCGGAGCCGTGACGAAAACCGGCGATTAGGCGTCCGATCTGGCCTCGGCCTCCGGTATCGGGTCAGGCATCGGACCGGGGCCGCAAGGCGCGGCGACGCCGTGGCGGGCAAAGGCCGCGCGGATCTCGGCCTCGGTAAAGCGCGGCTGGATGTGCTGGGGGCAGTTCCAGTCGAAGGCTTCGACCGTGATCACAAAGGCGCGCTCGACCGTTGCGTCATGCAAGGCAACATAAGCCGGATCGATCAGGCTTTCGGTCAGGGCCCGGTTGTCCTCAAGCGCCACCGCCTGCATCCGCCCGAACAGCTTCAGCCGGCGCCGCTTTGCGAAATCCATCAGCAACAGCGCCACGCGATCGTTGCCCGCGACATTCCCGGTGGTGATGTACTGCCGGTTGCCGCAGTAATCCACAAAGGCGAGCCTGCGGTCGTCCAGCACGTGCAGAAAGCCACCCGGGCCGCCGCGGTGCTGCAGATAGGGCCAGCCCGTCTCTGAAACCGAGGCCATGAAGAAACAGTCCCGGGTGCGGATGAAGGCCACTTCTTCCGGGCTGAGGCGGCGTTTGCGCTCGGGACCCGCCTCGCCGCGCGCATAGGCCCGGCGGCTGCCCTGAAGCTCCTGCACCTGCTTGACGGCATCGGTAAAGGCGATCTGGCCATAGCTGTCGGTCATCTTGGTTTCCTCATGATCTGGGAAGCGGGGCGCATCAGGCCTCGGGCACGAAGTGGAAGGCCTGGCCCCTGCGTTCGGCATGGCCGATCCCGGGATATTGCCAATGATAGCCCAGAAGCCGGATCCGATCGGTCGCCGCCCGGTCGATCAGGCGGCGCCGCGTGCGGATCGCCACCTCGGGCAGCGTGTCATAGCCGAAGGGCCAGTCGGGGTGCGCGAAGGAAATCCGCTCGTTGACCGCAACATCCCCGGCAATCAGCAGGCCCTGCGGTCCGCCAAGCTCAAGTGACAGATGGCCGGGCGTATGGCCAGCGGTGTCCAGCACCCGCAGACCCGTGACCACATCATCGCCGGGCCGCAGCATGACCGCCCTGTCGCGCAGGGCCGCCAGATCGCGCTGCGTGCCTCGGGCAAAGTCGTGCAAGGCCGCCGGCATCGTCGTGAAGAAATCGGGGCTGGTCCAGAAATCCCACTCGGCCGCGCCGACATGATAGCTCGCGTTGGGAAACCGCAGGCCGCCGGTGTCGGCCAGCGTGGCCCAGATGTGATCGGGATGGGCATGGGTAAAGACAACCCGGGTGATCGCCGCGGGATCGATGCCGGCCGCCATCAGGTTTTCGGTCATGCGGCCATCCGAAGTCTGGTATTTGCGGCCCGACCCGATGTCGACGAGGATCAGATCCTGGCCGGTGCGGATCAGGGGAATGTTGCAGGGTGCATGGACAACACCCCCTGGCGCGTCGATCTGTCCCAGCACCGCGGCGCGGTCGGCGCCGGCCCCATCCGGCACCAGGATTTCGCCCGGCACCGAGATATAGCCGTCGCTGAGGACCGTGATGTCGAAGGCGCCCTCGGTGAAGCGGTAGCCGGCCTTGGCCAGGGCTTGCCCGGGCAACAGCGGGGCGGTTGTGAGGGCAAGGCCTGCGCCCAGAAGGTTGCGGCGCGTCAGATCGGTCGGGGTCATGTGAGGAGCCTCGTCAAGGGATGGGTTGGCTCGCCCGGCATCGCGCCGGGCCGTCCGGGTCGTCCGGGGGTCAGGGCAACGCGCGATCCAGAAAGTTGCGTATCAGCGGCACCATCTCGTCCAGCTTGTCCTCCAGCGCGAAATGGCCGGTATCCAGCAGATGCATCTCGGCATCCGGCAGGTCGCGCAGATAGGGCGTGGCGCCATCGGGCGGAAAGATCTTGTCGTTCTTGCCCCAGACGATCAGCGTCGGAGGCCTGCGCGTGCGGAAGAAATCCTGGAACGCCGGATAAAGCGGGATGTTGCTGCCATAGTCATAGAACAGATCGAGCTGGATATCGCGGTTGCCGGGCCGGTCCAGCAGGCTCTGGTCGTGCTGCCAGGTGTCGGGGTCGATGCGTGACAGATCCGAGACGCCATCGGTGTACTGGAACTTCGTCGTCTGCGGCTGCACGAGCACATCCAGCGCATCGCGGTGCGCCTGCGAACCATCGGCCCAATACGCCTTGATCGGGTCCCAGAACGCCTTGAGGCCCTCTTCGTAGGCATTTCCGTTCTGCACGACCAGCGCCGTCACCCGTTCGGGATGCTTGAGCGCGAGGCGGTAACCCACCGGCGCGCCATAATCCATCACATACATCGCATAGCTGCCCACTCCGATCTTGCCGAGCAGCGCGTCCATAAGGTCGGCGAAATGGGCGAAGGTATATTTGAATCTGGTATGATCGGGCGCCGAGCTTTGGCCAAAGCCGGGATAGTCTGGCGCGATCACGTGGTAACGGTCGGCCAGCGCCGGGATCAGGTTGCGGAACATGAAGGACGACGTCGGAAAGCCGTGCAGAAGCAACAGGACGGGCCCATCCGCCGGCCCGGCTTCGCGGTAGAAGATGTCGACGCCGTCGATCGTGACGGTGCGGTAATGCACCGTGGGCTGCACCGGCGTTTCGGTGGCCCGGGCGGCGCAGGGCGCCAACACGGGCAAGGCCGTCGCCGACATCAGCGCAGATGCAATGGCCAAGGCAACGGCCCCTTTGCGCAGTTCGATCATTCCGGACTCCACAGGTTGAGGTGGCTGAAAGGAGGGGGGCGCTACGCGGGGGGAGGGGCCGCGTAGCGCCGGTGACGGTCTGCCCGGGTGAGGACAGGGGAGGTTGAAAGACAGACCGCACGACTACGAAGCAACGGCCGCAAGGTCGGTTCGCAAGATCGCCCATTGACGCGCCGGATTGGGGCTTGCCGGATTGTGGAGACCCATCTTGCGCCAGCTTCGATCGACGTGAGGAAAGGGTACGAAACGGCAGCGCCCGGGTCGAGAAAGATGGGGTGAAAATCCGCGAGGATGTGTGAGCCGCAGCCTTTCATGCAGAGGCGAAGGGCAAGAGCCTCTGGTCGGCGACCTGCCGCGCGTCGCGCACAATCCGGCGCCAGTCCTTCGGCGTGGCATTCTCGAACTGGCGGAAGATCTTGGAAAAATGCGCCTGGTCGAAGAACCCGCAGGCTGCGGCGATCTGCGCGAGCGGCTCTTCGGTCGCACACATGAGGTCGCGCGCGCGGGCCACCCGCCTGGCCAGAACGTATTTGTGCGGCGATACCCCGAAACTGCTGCGAAAGGCGCGGGCGAAGTGGCTGAGGCTCAGGCGCGCCTCGGCGGCAAGGTAGGCATTGCTGATATGGTCATCCAGCCGCTCTTCGATGGCCTGCTGGACGCGGCGCATCTGCCAGGGCGCAAGGCCGGTATGGCTGGACGGCTCGCGGGGTGCGATTACGTCCTGAAGGATGCCGGCCGCAGTCCTGAGCGACCGATCCGCCGCAGAGGGATCGGCGTGCAGAAGCGTGCTGGCCTCCCGCATCAGGCCGATCACAGTTTCAAAAAGCCCGGGCGAGACCATGGCATCGGGCTGCAGTCTGGTGGTTTGCATATTCATCTCGAGATTCCTTTTGCGAGGGGAACGCCGGGCCGGCAGCAGGCTCATCCTGACAACCGATCATCGCGATCCGCTGCGGGCACATGATCACCAAGGATTACGTGCTGCGGGCCCGGGAACCGAGCCAGATCGCCGCAGAAGTCATGAGAAGTCGTGAGGCGAAGACCGGTTTCCCTTTCAAGGTGCGTCTAACAGGGGCGCCGGCGCAGGGCGCAAGGCACGAGGTTCCGCCATGCCTAGGCGCATGGCCCGCCACAGGGGGCGACGCTCTGCCAGCATGCGCAAGACGCGGATCGAGAAAGCCTTCGGCCGATTTGCGCTGCGCGGCAGCGGTTCGCCGCACCGATGGGCGCGGTATTCCTTTCGCCTGACGGGGTGTTCTGCCAGTATGCAACCTTAGAGTGCAAAAACAGTACCGGAGGTTGTGCGGTTCATGGCAAGGCAGACCAATTCCTCAATGACGCTTTCGCGCGCCTTCTTCGGGTTCATGGCGCTCATGACGCTGGTCGGCGCCGTTGCCCTTGCCCTCAGCCTGCAAAGGATCACGGGACAGTTGACGCAACGCATGCTCTTCACCGCGATCGAGGGCCGAAGCCAGGCGGCGGTGGACACGTTCCAGCGCGATCTGGCGCAGGATTGGCGGCTTCTGACAGCCGTGACCGCGATTGCCCCCCGACAGCCGGGCACCACGCTCCGCCCGGCGCTGGAGCTTGCCGCCAGCATCGCGGACCGGGACGAGACTTCCTGGATCGGCTTTGCCGGCCTGGATGGCAAGGTGATCGCAGCCACCGGCGGATTGCTGGAGGGAGAGGATGTTTCGCAGCGCCCCTGGTTCAAGAACGGCCTGAGCAAGCCCTATGCCGGAGATGTCCATGACGCGACACTTCTGGCAAAGCTGCTCAGTCCCGACAGTGCCGAGCCGGTGCGTTTCATCGACTATGCGCGACCGGTCCGGTCGACCACGGGGGATGTCATCGGTGTCATGGGCATGCACATCAGCTTTGACTGGGCCGCGCGCCGTCTCAAGGAAATCGGGGCGCCGCTGAGCCTCGATCTGTTTCTGGTCTCGCAGGACGGCGCGGTCATCATCTCCACGGCTGACACGGACCCGGTGCATCCCGTGATGCAGGCGTTCCAGTTGGCCAAATTGGGTGCCAAGGGCTCGGTTCTGGCGCCCTGGCCTGACGGAAAGTCATATTTCTCGATGGTGCGCCCGGTGCAGGCCGCCCAGGGCGTTCCCAGCTTTGGCTGGCGTCTGATCGCGCGCATCGACGCCAATGCCCTGGGCGACATCAGCGGCGATCTCGCCCGGTCCATTGCAAAGATCATCGCGGCGCTTGCGCTTATCCTGATCGTGATGACGATCTGGTTCGCCAAGGCCATCGCCCAGCCCTTTTCACGGCTCGCCTCGATGGCCACCGCGATTGCGGAGGGCAAGGACATCTTCCCGCGCGAATATTCGCGTTTGACGGAACTGCGCCAAATCTCCGGTGCCCTGGCGCGGCTTCAGGCGCGAGGGGCCGGCTCAGCGCCGCCAGACCGAGACTGAAAGACGCCGCGCGAGGCCCAGGGCCAGGTCCGCGAACCGGACCTGCACGATGCCGGGCGCGTCGCCGTCCGCATGCAGCCGCGCGATCAGTATCGCGCGCTGCGCCGCATCGGTCTTCAGCAACAGCCGCGCCCCGTCGGCCGTATTGGCGATGGTCAGGAATTCCACCTCGCCGACCTCTGGTATGGCGACCCGCCCCGGGGCTCCGGCCTGCAGTACATGGCCGCGGATGCGCACCTCGTTCAGCGTGAGCCCGACCAGCCAGATTTGATGGCGCGTGCCGTCGGGCAGCCGCAGTTCGCCCCGCTCGGGCTGATCGGCGACATGTTCCTCGCCGCGGGGCAGTTCCACACAGACCAGGCAGGTGACGGCCAGCAGGACCACGTTGTAGAGCGTCCAGAACAGCACGATGGCCTTGCCATCGCCCGCGTCGTAATAGGCGAAGCGGTCGTCCACGAGTCCGATCAGCAATCCGGCCAGCGTCAGGGCCAGAAGCACCACGAACTGCGACATCAGGCGCCACTGCACGATGATCCGGGACCGCTCTCCACCCTTGGCCGTCACGCGGAACGGGTGCCCCTTTGGCCGCACCAAGCCGGTAAAGGCCGCGCGGCAGATCGGCAGGGCGCCCAGAAGCTGGCTCACATCGGTCAGGATCGGCAGGACGACACCGCCGCTGATGAAGTTCAGCGCGACGAGGACCCACAGATAATAGGTGCCGAAGTACCGGATCACATCTGGCACCGTCGCATCGACAACCGTGACATTGAAGAACCAGTAGAGCAGGGGGTAGATCAGCGCCGCAATGCGGAAGGAAAAGGTCGTCACCCAGTAAAGCACGGAATCCAGCACGCTCCAGCGGTCGCGCAGGCGCAGACGGTCGCGCGCGAAGGGCCCGACGCGGCTGCGGGCGATCTGCATCATGCCCAGGCACCAGCGGGCGCGCTGGGTGATGTATTCCTTCAGCCCCTCGGGTGCGAGGCCCTCGGTCAGCGGCTCGTTCAGATAGGCCGTCTTCCAGCCCGCCTCCTGCAGGACCAGCGTCACCATGAAATCCTCTGTGACGCTGTCGGTGGAAAACCAGCCGATCTGCCGCAAGGCCGAAAACCGTGCGACCGAAGAGGTTCCACAGCAGAAGGCGACACCCCAGGCATCGCGCGAAGGCTGCATGTGATCGAAGAAAAAGCGCTGTTCGTCGGGATAGGCGCGGTTCAGGCCCAGATTGTGCTGGATGGGATCGGGGTTGAAGAAATGCTGGGGCGTCTGGACAAGGCCGACCTTGGGATCGCGGAACAGCGCGAGCGAGCGGCTGATGAAGCCGCGGTGGGGCACGAAATCGGCATCGAGCACGGCCACGAAGTCCGGCGGATCGGGGCGGGCGGCCAACAGTTTCAGCGCGTGGTTCATGTTGCCGGCTTTGGCGCCCGTGTTGTCGGGACGGGTGATGTGGTGGACGCCCAACAGCTGGCAGTAGGCGCCCAGCCAGTCGCGGCCGCCGTCATCGAGGACGAAGACCTCCTTGGCAGGATGGCGCAGAGCCAGCGCGCCCACGATGGTGCGCTCCAGCACCTCCTGTTCCTCGTTGTAGGTGGCGATGAGGATGGCGACCCTCGGAGGCGCGGCCGACCCCCACCAGCCGAGGTTGCGATCGACCTCGGCGCTGCGGTCGCTTGTCCGGCTGAGGATCACGAAAGCGCTGAGCGACCCCAGCAGGGCCGAGCCCTCCAGCGCCAGCAGCGAGGCGCTGGCCAGGAAATCCGCCGTCAGACCGGGCGGGGCAAGCGTCTGGGTGATGCGCCACCACATGTAGCGACCGGCCAGGACAAAGCAGCCGAAGAACAGGAGCCCGCGGTCAAAGGTGCGCCTGCGGTCAAGCAGCGTGGTCGCCAGCAGAGCCACGCCTCCGACCAATGCCAGTTCCAAGAGGGCCGATTCCGTCTCGCCAAGAAGCGGCAGCCAGATCATCCCCGCACCCAGCCCTGCACCCAGCTTCGCAGCCAGTCGAGCGGGCGCGCCTGGAAGAAGACGCGACCCGTGCGGCCCACGGCACAGCCCAACCTGTCGTCGCCGGCAAGCCCCGGCACGTCGATGGCGACATCGTAGCGCTCAAGATGCTTGGCCGTGGCGGCCACGGCGAGATTGCGGTAGATCGTTTCCGCCCCGGACCCTGCCAGGCGGGTTACCGTGCCATCAAAGACCGTGTTCTGACCATCGGGACGAAAACGCGCCGGGTCGCCGATCTTGAGGCTGTTGTAGATGCTCTGCGTGACCGAAAGGGTGACGAAGGTCGAAGAACAATCGATCAGCTTCAACAGTTCATCGCCGCGCTGCACGTCTTCGCCGCCAGCCGAGCGCAATTCCCAGAAGATGCCGTCGACGGGGGACGTCAGCGTCGCGTTCGAGGCCAGGTTGACGCGCAGATGTTCGGCATCGACCCTGGCAGCAATCGCGGCCTGCCGCGCCTGCGCCTCGGCCAGGGCTGCCTTTTGCGCAGCCTCGGTCTGATTGAGGTCGGACAGGTGCTGTTCGGACCAGGGCGCATCGTTGTAACCGTCTCCGAGGAAAACACCCCTGGCCTCGGCCTCAAGGGCGATCTCCAGTATCCGGATGCGCTCGCCCTGCGTCGGAACGGGCGTTGTCGAAAGGTCTGCCACGCCCTGATCGACAGGGGCGGTCCCGGTCTGCGCCCCTTGCCCACGCAGAAGGTCGAGCCGTGCCTGCAGTTCCGCTCTGCGCTCTTCATGGTAGATCCGGGTGCGCTCTGCCATCCGCGGGATTTCGGCCTCGGTGGCGGCCAGATCGGCGTTGGCGCGGGTGACAGCGGCCGTGGCCAGCGCCTCTTCCATGACCAGATCGTCCAGACGGACGGCATCCGAGCGTGGATCCTGCACCGAGCCGATGTCATCGCCGATCCGCACCCGCGCCCCCAGCGTCAAGGGTTGCAGGGTCAGTCGCCCTGCGACAGGGGCCCGGATCGACACCAATCGCGCGTTCACAACGGCGTCGGCGCTGACCCCGGCAAGCTGTTCGCCGACCAGCACCCACAGCGCGATCGCGACCGCGGCAAGGCCGATCAGAAGACGTGTCACACTCATCGCAAACCCCTGACGTTCTCAGTAATATGCTGCCTTCAGACGGCGAACCTGGGAGAACGTCGAATTGATCTCTTGATCGAAGGCTACTAAACCTAAGGTAGAGTAATCCCCCGAATTGATCCAGACATCAGCCGTAATGGCAGCACTGTCCGACGAAAAGTGTTGCAGCCAGGCTGACACGGACCCGTCCCCCCCGGCTCTTGAGGGCACTATATGGTCAGGGACCCGCGTTCCAGATCGGCATCGGCTTGCGCGATCGGCGGCTGAGTGTCCGCGAAACCATGCGATCGCGCGGCCCGGGCCTTCAGATCGTCGGCCCTCAGATCGGGCCGGCCGCTTGGTTCCCTTCGACCATGACTTCGACGCCCCGACCTCTATGCCCCTGCTGAACGACTTCGGGGCGGCGGCGAGTTTATCGAAGCGGCTGGCAAGACTTTCATGGGTTCAGGCGAACTGGTCGCCGATTTTGCAGCCCTCTGGCCGGCAGCAAGGGTTTTGACCTTGCCTATGACGCCTCCGGCCCATTCGGGCGCGACGCGGGTCCTGCCAGAGTGCCCTGCGGTCATCGGTCGTGCGCGAGCTTGCTGTCCTCCGGGGCCTCGGCACGGTCGAACATGCCATAGTCGCGCAGCACATGGGTGACGCGCAGCCGGTAGTCGTCAAAGATGCCGCCGCGCCCGCTGGCCTGCGCGCTGCGATGCGCGTCGAGCGCGCGCCACCGCGCGACCGCCGCCTCGTCTTCGAAGAACGACAGCGACAGGATCTTGCCGGGGTCGCTCAGGCTCTGAAACCGCTCGACCGAGATGAAGCCTTCGACCTCTGCCACCATCGGGCGCATCTTGGCCGCGATGGCGAGGTAGTCGCCCTTGCGACCCTCTTTCGGATGGACTTCAAATATGACGGCAATCATCTGTGGCCTTCCTCGCCATGGGGTGCGGACACCAGTTTCAGGAATGTCCTGTCTTCGCGCAGCAGGAACCTCTCGTTCTGGGCGAAGTCGTGGTTTTGCCGGCCCAAGGGGTCGTCGGCCAGCCGCGCGCGGTAGGCCTCATAATCGGCAAGGCTCGCCACGTTGTAAATGCCATAGGCCAGGGTGCTGGAGCCTTCGTGTGGCGCGAAATAGCCGATGAGGTCGGCCCCGCATCTTGGGATGACCTGCCCCCAGGTCCGGGCATAGGCGGTGAACTGGGCGCGCTTGGTGGGGTCGATGTGATAGCGGATGATGCAGGTCAGCATGGGAAGGTCCTTTTGCCTTGGTCGTGCCGCCATCCTACGGCCTTGCCACGGCGTCATGCTTCGATTAGCGTCGAACCATGAAGGAAGGACCGGACATCGCCCGTATCGCCGCCTTGATCGGCGACCCCGCACGCGCCAACATGCTGACCGCCTTGATGAGCGGCAAGGCATTGACCGTGAGCGAGCTTGCCCAGGAAGCCGGTGTCACGATCCAGACCGCAAGCTCGCACCTGTCCAGGATGGAAGAGGGCGGGCTGCTGCGGGTTCGCAAACAGGGGCGCCACAAGTATTTTACCTATGCAAGCGACGATGTCGCGCATGTGATCGAGGCGCTGATGGGGCTTGCCGCCGGGGCCGGCCATTTGCGAAAACGCACCGGGCCCAGGGACGAAAGCCTGCGCAGGGCGCGGGTTTGCTATAACCACCTTGCCGGCGACCTGGGCACGCGCCTTTACGACAGCCTCTTGGAGCGGGGTTTTCTTGACCTTGACGCGGAGGGCGTCAGCCTGACCGATGCAGGCGCGAACTTCGTTACCGGGTTTGGCATTGATCTTGAGCCTCTCCGCAAGAAGAAAGTGCCCCTGTGCCGCGCGTGCCTCGACTGGAGCGAGCGGCGCCCCCATCTTGCCGGCAGCCTTGGTCGGGCGTTTCTGGGCCGGATGGAGGCGCTGTCCTGGGTCAGGCGGGATCCGAAAAGCAGGGCCGTCCATTTCTCGGCCAGGGGCGACGCGGCCTTCGCGCAGGCTTTTCCGACTTCGGGTCCGCCATCGCGGTCGGCAAGCTGACGGGTTGCATGGGGCGTCTCCGCTGATCCTGAACGACCTTCGGTCAGGGTTCGGCCG
The DNA here is from genome assembly GCA_016124195.1 of bacterium. Classification (GTDB taxonomy): domain Bacteria; phylum Pseudomonadota; class Alphaproteobacteria; order Rhodobacterales; family Rhodobacteraceae; genus Stagnihabitans. The sequence goes on from WGOE01000014.1 coordinate 86,097, forward strand.
TCCAAGTCACGCGGCCACAGTCAAAAACCTGAACCAGCCCTGTCACGATCGGCTTTGGCTGGCGGATGCTCTGGTCGGTCGGGGGCGGTCAGGATGCGGGCGGCAGCGCCGTCCAGATCATCATATTGCGCGTGGCGCAGGGCCCAGAAGAAGGCCGCAAGGCCGATCAGGCCAAGCGCGATGGAGACCGGGATCAGAACGAAATAGTTCATGCCTCACCTCCTTGCGGCGGGCGCATGGCCTCCCAGGCGTGCCAGGTGCCGTGGCCAAGCAGGGGAAAGATCACGATCAGCCCCAGAAGCCCGGTTGCCGCCGAAACGACAAAGCCCAGCGTCACGATCGCGCCCCAGGGCAGAACAGCGCGCAGGTTCCGGGTTGTCAGCGCGAAAGAGGTGCCAAGGGCGGTCAGCGCATCGACCCGGCGCTCCAGCAGCATCGGGATGGAAAACAGGCTGATCGCCATCGCGAAGGCGGCAAACAAGCCGCCAATCGCCGAACCGGTCAGGATCAGCGCCCAGCCGCGCGGCGTGGTCAGAAGTTGCGACAGGATGTGGTCAAACCCCGGAAACGGCAGCAGCCCGAAGAACAGCGCATAAAGCAGGTCCGCGGCGCGCAGCCAAAGCAGGACCAAAAGGCACAGAAGCAAGCCGGCAAAGGCCAACTGCCCGCCAGAGCGCGGCCGCACCAGCAGCATCTGCGCCAGCGTCGCCGGGGAAGGGGAGGGCAGTCTGCGGCTTTTCTCGTAAAGTCCGATGGCCAGAAGCGGGCCTATCACCAGGAACCCCGACAGGGCGGGAAAGATCAGCCAGGGCAGATCGGCCCGGATCAGGCCGCTGATGACCAGCACCGACAGCACAAAGACGCCCAGCCCATAGATCAGGCTTTGCGCAGGGCTGCGGCGCAGATCGGCCCAGCCGGCGGCCAGCCAGTCCAGGCCTGCGTCGCGCGGCAGATTGCGGGCGTAGGGATTGGCATCGCGCAAGCGCGGTTGCAGGGCGGGAAGCGGTTCAAGCATGATGTCCCCTCTTCAACACTCGGGGCTTGCCGCGGGCAGGCCCGGATCGACCGCGGCGCAGCCGGGATGCGAACGAAAGGCCAGATGGGCAAAGCGCCAGTTCGCGCCAAGAAACAGCGCCAGCACGGCCAGCACGGCCAGAAGGGCCCAAAGCCGGGTGCGCCAGGTCATTTCGCATCCCCGCTCCCCTTGGCGGACAGGCTTTGCACATAAAGCGTCAGCATGCGGATCTGCGCATCGCTCAGCCGGGGTTGCCAGGCCGGCATCACCCCCTGCCGCCCGTTCATCAGGGTCTGCCGGATCGTGGCCTTGTCGCCGCCGTAAAGCCAATCCGCGTCGGTCAGGTTCTGCGCCCCGGTATCCTTGACGCCCTTGGCATCCTCGCCATGGCAGGCGGCACAGTTGTTCTGGAACAAAACGGCCCCGGCCGAGGTGTCTCCGGGGATCACCCCTGCCGCAAGCGTCGGGACATAATCCACCAGCGTGTCGATCTCGGCCGGGGTCAACAGGCCGTCACGACCAAAGGCCGGCATCTGCGAGACCCTTGTGTCGGGGTCGGTGCTGTTGATGCCGTGGCGCAGAGTGGTCTCGATGTCCGCATCTGTGCCGCCCCAAATCCAGATGGTGTCGGCCAGACGGGGAAAGCCGTGGCCGCCGATGCCCTCTTTGCCGTGGCAGACCTGACAATTCTGCCCGAAAAGCGGACCTGCGGTTTCCAGCGCGCGGGCCATCAGATCGGGGTTGGCGCGGATCGTGGCATAATCCTCGGTCGCCAGTGCCTTGGTCCAATCCGCCCGTGCGGCGGTGGCTGCCGCGATGTCGGCCGCCACGGCGGTCTTTGCGTCCCCGCCCAAGAGCCCCTTGGTATAGGTGGACCCCAAGGGCCAGGTCGGCAGCAGGATCCAGGCGACAAGCGCAAAAACATGGGTCACCGCGATGAACAGCAGGACGATACGCGGCACCGGCGTGTTCAGTTCCTTGATGCCGTTCCAGTCGTGCCCGGTGGTCAGATAGCCGGAATGGGGGTCGCGCTCTTCTACGGACATGGGCGGTCCTCGGCGTTCAATATCGCGCGTGCGGCCTGATCAAGCTGCGCCTTGCGCGAGGGGCGGTAGGTGTGCAGCACGATCAGCACGGAAAAGACGATCAGGTAGAACAGTCCGAAGCTTTTGGCGAGGAGCAGGGCGAGGTCATGGCTCATTGCGACACCTCATCCAGAGCGTCGCCCTTGGCATAGGGCGCCTGGGTCAATTGGCCCAGGACCTGCAGATAGGCCACGACCGCATCCATTTCCGTGACGGTGCTGGCCCCGGAAAAACGCCGGATCGTGGTCTTCTGGCCATAACGCTCCACCACGCCGGCAGCGGCCGGGCTGTCGGGCAGGGCTTGCGCGATGGCGTCGTGCGGCGCGTTGGCGATCATCGCATCGGTATAGGGCACGCCCAGTTCGCGCAGCACGCGCAGATGCGCGCCCAGGTCATCGACTTCAAGATCGGTGGTGGCAAGCCAAGGGTAGGCCGGCATGATCGAGGTCGGCACGACAGAGCGCGGGTTGGTCAGATGCGCCACATGCCAGGCGTCGGAATACTTGCCGCCGATCCGGGCAAGATCCGGCCCGGTGCGCTTGGACCCCCAGAGCATCGGGTGGTCATACTGGCTTTCGGCCGCCAGCGAATAGGGGCCATAGCGTTCGACTTCATCCCTCAGGGTGCGGATCATCTGGCTGTGGCAGGCATAGCAGCCTTCGCGGATGTAGATGTTGCGGCCAGCCAGCTCCAGGGGCGTATAGACCCGCATGTCGGGCAGGGTCTCCACCGTTTCGTTGATGGTGAACAGGGGCACGATCTCGACCAGGCCGCCGACGCTCGCGGCCAGGATGATGCCGATCACCAGCCCGATCGAGTGCTTTTCAAGGTTGTAATGGCCTTTCAACAGGGGCATCGGCCTACTCCGCCGCTTGGGGGGCAAGGGGGCGGTCGTGGGCCACGTCCCGCGCGGTTCGGATCGTCAGCCAGATGTTCACGGCCCCGACGCAGATGCCCGCAAGAAACAGGGCGCCGCCAAGGACGCGGGCGATGTAATAGGGGCGCATCGCCTCCATGCTGTCGATGAAGGAATAGTTCAGCGTGCCGGCCGCATTGTAGGTGCGCCACATCAGCCCTTGCGTGATGCCCGCGTTCCACAGCGAAACGACGTAAACCAGAAGCCCGGTCAGCGCGAGCCAGAAATGCCACTCGATCAGCCGGGCCGAATACATCGCAGGCTTGCCCCAGACCAGCGGCACCATCGAATAAAAGGCGCCGAACGTGACCATCGCCAGCCACCCCAGCGCGCCGGAATGCACATGGCCGACCGTCCAGTCGGTGTAATGCGACAGCGCGTTGACCGGACGGATGGCGAGGAACGAGCCCTCGAACGTCGAGAGCCCGTAGAACACCGCCGCCACGAACATGAAGCGCAGCGTGGCGTCATCGCGTACCCGGTGCCAGGCCCCGTTCAATGTGGCAATCGCATTGCCGGCCGAGGCCCAGCTTGGCACCAGAAGCATCACCGAAAAGGTCATGCCAAGGTTTTGCACCCAGATCGGCAGCGCGGTGTAATGCAGATGGTGCGAGCCGACCCAGAGGTAAAAGAAGGTGATCCCCCAGAAGCTGATGATCGACAGCCGGTAGGAATAGATCGGCCGCTGCGCCCGGATCGGCAGAAAGTAGTACAGCATTCCCAAAAAGCCCGAGGTCATGAAGAATGCCACCGCGTTGTGCCCGTACCACCATTGCACCATCGCGTCCTGCACCCCCGAGAAGTAGGGATAGCTTTTCGCCCCGGCAAAGCTGACCGGAATGGCCAGGCCGTTCACGATGTGCAGCATCGCCACCACGACGAGGAAGGCCAGATAATACCAGTTGGCGAAGTAGATATGCGGTTCGGCCCGCAGGCGCAGCGTGCGTAGATAGAGCACCAGATAGGCGACCCAGACGATGACCAGCCAGAGGTCGGCGTACCATTCCGGCTCGGCATATTCCTTGGATTGGGTGACGCCCATCAGATAGCCCGTCACCGCCCAGACCAGGAACAGGTTATAGCCGATCAGCACACACCAGGGCGAAAGCTGATCCGCCAGCCGGGTCCGGCAGGTGCGCTGCATGACGTGAAACGAGGTCGCCATCAGCGCGTTGCCACCAAAGGCAAAGATCACTCCGGTCGTATGGACCGGCCGGAGCCGGCCAAAACTGGACCAGGCCTGCCCGAAGGTCGCATCCGGCCAGACCATGAGCGAGGCGATCCACAGACCCACGCCCATCGCGACGATACCCCAGACCATCGCCAGCACCACCGCGGCCTTGGTCGGGTCGTCATAATAGCGCTGCAGGCGGGAGGGGTCGGGCTCCGGGTCTTCCAGCGTGCCGCCGACGGCGAAGATCAGCACGATCCCCAGCCCCAGCGCGATGAAGCCATGCACGCCCATCGGATCGTGATTGCCTGCGGCTGCCATGGTCAGGCCCAGGAAGGTCAGGCAGATGGCCAGGTAAAACCCGACATGCCGTTCGGCACGCGTAAGTTGTGCGATCATGCTGATATCATCCCCTTGGACGCGGCACCTTGAGGCGGTGGCAAGGCCACATCGGCAAGGGTAGACCTGTCAAGCTCTGCAAGGAAAGCATTTTCTGCCGCGCGCAGCCGTGTCTTCAGGCGGCAGCCGCCTGTCAGGCTGCAACTCCCTCCGGTTGAGTGAAAGCATTCGACCAGCGGCTGTCCCGTTTCAAGCAGGCGCACGATATCCCCCAAGCCGATCTGATCTGCCGGCCGGGCCAGCATCGCCCCGCCGCCGCCGCCCCGTCTTGTCGAAACCACGCCCGCCTGTGCCAGGGTGGCCATGATCTTGGTCAGGTGATGACGCGACAGGCCGAACTCCTCCGCCAGCTCTGCCGTCGAAAAGGCGCGCTCCGGAGCCGAGGCAAGACGCATCAGCGCACGCAGCCCGAAGTCGGTGAAAGAGGTCAGGCGCATCATGGCTCCGCTTGAATCGGTATTTACAATGCTTATTACCAGGGTCTAAGGGTGATGCAAGCCAAGAAAAGAGGATCACCGGACATGACGGCACAAGACACCATTCAAAGCGCGCGCCCGGCCGTCACCGCCGAACTGATGGCGCGCACCGGTCTGGACGACCGGATGCTGAGCCGCCTCGTGCATGGCTTTTACGACCGGGTGCGCCGCGACCCGCTGCTTGGCCCGGTCTTTGCCGACCGCATCACCGATTGGGGGCCGCATCTGGACAAGATGGTGGACTTCTGGTCCTCGGTGGCGCTGATGACCGGGCGCTATCACGGCGCCCCGATGCCCAAGCACCTTCCTCTGCCGGTTGACGCCGCGCATTTCGACCGCTGGCTCGATCTGTTTCGCCAAACCGCCCATGAGATCTGTTCGCCGGAAGGCGCCGCCTGGGTAATCGAGCGCGCCGAACGCATCGCTGCATCAATCCACATGAACATTCTGGACGCGCGTGGCGATTATGGCCGCGCGTCGGCGCCGCCACGGCTTTGATCCCGGGCGGGCCGGGCGCCGGGGCGCCTGCGCAGACCCCGCTGACTCCTTCGCGCCGGAACACTCGAATGGCTGGTGAAAATGCGCATCGACAGGGGCGGACAGGGCCGGCCCGATGCGGACAGGCCAGAAGGGGGCCGAGCATGGTTGAATTTGAAAATGGCACGATCCGGGTCAGCGCCGAGGATCTGGCGTACGGTCTGATGATGACCCCCTTACGAAAAAATGCAGGGTTTTCGCGACGGCACCATCACCAGCCTGTGCGAGAAAGGCGCCGATGCCGATGAGGGGAGGCACCGCCTGACCTTCTATTCGACCAGGCGCCGCTTGCGTCTGATTGTCGATGCCGCGGGATTTACCATCCCGGCCGGCCGGCAATTGCTGGAAGGCTGGCCGGATGGCGCGGACACGCTGGTCATCATGCTGGATGGCAAGTGTTCGTTCCAAAGCCTTGATCCGGTGGGCGTTTCAATCTGGTGGGGCGCCTATGTCGGCATGGCGGAACAGATCATCCTGTGCGGACCACTGGCCGAAGTCGGCTCGCAGATCGTGGCGACCAGAGCGCAAGCCCGCGCGGCACATGGCTGGATAATGGATATCTACATCCTGCGCAGATCGTATATAGATTACATAACTTTGCTTATCAGTTTTTTGCCCGCAGGCGGGGCACATTCTATTTTCACCTGCGACAAACGAGTAATATCAAGGGATTAGACGGGCGGTTCCATACCCCTCCCCTATGTCGAACCGAGTCTCAAAGGGCGCAAGCTGGCTTCGCCGCAAGACCGGCGATCACAAAATGGCAATAGGGCCGTCGCTGCTGCGGCAGACGATCTATCGCCAGCCTCGGCGCAGCTTGTGGCATGACGCGATATGGCGCAAGCTGACAGCTGCTAGTACTTGACCGCGCAAAGGCTGGCAGTGGAGCGTCGCAGCCACGGGCGCAAAACTGACCTTTTTGAAGCAGAGTTTGACCGGCTGAGGCTTGGCCGGTCACGATCCTGCTGTGCGGACCGCGCAGCGCCCGGGCTGGCGGTGATGTCTTGGGGCGCGGTCGCGATCCGCTCTGAACCCCGGGGAAACGCGCCGCATGATCTGTTCCGCACTCTGCCGCCGCTACGGGCAAAGCGAAGGCTCGGAAGAATATTTTATATGTATACTGGACCGTCTTGCCATTGAACTGGTCCACGCCGCATAGTTCCGGCAGGCGAAGAATCTCCATAACGATCATCCGGGGAAGCTGCAGATGTGGCGCAGGCGGGTTGGCAGGAACCAAGATCATGTCGTGGTTGTCCCCTGTCTGTGTCAAGACGAAGATCGCGTGACCTTACAGGCCGTCCCGGCCTCTCATGATGCGGAGGCCTGTCCGGGATGAAGCCTGCAGATGTCATCGTGATCGGTGCGGGCGTGATCGGGCTTTCGGCGGCGCTTGATCTGCTGGCCCGCGGATTGCGCGTGCGGGTCGTGGACCTCAAGGGGCCGGCCGCGGGGGCTTCGGCGGGCAATGCCGGGGCCTTCGCCTTTACCGATATCTTCCCGCTTGCCTCGCCCCGGATCATCCGCAAGGCGCCCGGGTGGCTGCTGGACCCTTTGGGGCCGCTTAGCGTGCCGCCGCGCCATGCGCTGCGGATCGCACCCTGGATGCTGCGCTTCTGGCGGGCCAGCTGGCCGGCACGAGTGCGGGCCTCGACCCTGGCGCAGGCTGCGCTGATGCGGGTCTCGCAAGCGGCGCTGGATCCGTTTCTGGCGCGTGCCGGGCTGCAATCGATGCTGTGGCGCCGCGGCCAGTTGCAGGTCTACGAGGGCGCCGCGGAATTTGCCGCCTCTTTGCCCGGCTGGCAGATCCGGGCGACGGAAGGCATCGACTTCCGCCATCTGAAGGGTGATGAGATCGCCGAGGTCCAGCCCGGACTCGCCGCGCGTTTCACCCATGCGACCCTGACCCCAAGCTGGTGCTCGGTCACCGATCCGCGCGATTACACGCTGGCGCTGGCCGACAGCCTGCGCGCGCGGGGCGGCGAGATCGTGATCGCCGAAGCGCAGGCTCTGGTCCCGGGTGGCGTGCAGACCAGCGCGGGGGTCATGCCGGGGCGGGTCGTCCTGGCGGCCGGCGCATTTTCGCACCGACTGGCCCGCACGGCGGGCGTGCGCATTCCGCTGGAAACCGAACGCGGCTACAACACGACCCTGCCGCCGGACTCCTTTGATCTGCGCTTGCAGGTGACTTTTGGCGAGCATGGCTTTGTCGTCTCGAAGCTGTCGACCGGGATCCGGGTCGGCGGGGCTGTCGAGCTGGGCGGGCTGGACCTGCCGCCCAACTTTGCCCGGGCCGACGCGATGCTGACCAAGGCGGCACGTTTCCTGCCCGGTCTGAAGACGCAAGGTGGGGTGCAATGGATGGGCTTTCGCCCCTCGCTGCCCGACAGCCTGCCCGCCATGGGCCCCCTGCCCGGCCGGCCGGACGTGATCTGCGCCTTCGGGCACGGGCATCTGGGGCTCACGCAGTCCGCCGGAACCGCGCAGATCGTGGCCGACTTGATGACGGGCCAGCCGCCCGGTCTGGATCTGGCACCGTTTTCCCCCTCACGCTTCACAAGGCAGCGCTGATGCAACACACCTTCTCCTGTATCGACGGCCATACCTGCGGCAATCCGGTGCGCCTTGTCAGCGGCGGAGCCCCGCTGCTGCGCGGCGACACGATGCTGGAAAGGCGCGCGCATTTCCTGGCCGAGTTCGACTGGATCCGCAAAGGCCTGATGTTCGAGCCGCGCGGCCATGACCAGATGTCGGGCGCCATCCTTTACCCGCCGACGCGGCCCGATTGCGACGTGGCGGTTCTGTTCATCGAAACTTCGGGCTGCCTGCCGATGTGCGGCCATGGCACCATCGGCACCGTGACCATCGCCTTGGAGAACGGCCTGATCCGGCCGGCCGAGCCGGGCAAGCTGCGGCTCGACACGCCCGCGGGCCGGGTCGATGTGGTCTATCGGCAAGAGGGCCGCTTCATCGAGGAAGTGCGGCTGACCAACGTGCCGGCCTATCTTCACGCCGAGGGGCTGAGTGCAAAGGTCGAGGGGCTCGGCGAGATCGTCGTCGATGTGGCCTATGGCGGCAACTTCTACGCCATCGTCGATCCGCAGAAGAATTACCGCGACATGGCGGACTTCGGCGCGGGGCAGCTGGTCGAACTCGGCCGCCGCCTGCGGGATGCGCTGAACGCGGGGCATGAGTTCATCCACCCCGAAACGCCTGCGATCCGCGGCCTGTCGCATATCCTCTGGACCGGGGCGCCGCGTGACCCCCGGGCGCAGGGGCGTAACGCCGTCCTTTACGGCGACAAGGCCATCGACCGGTCGCCCTGCGGCACTGGGACTTCGTCGCGTATGGCGCAGCTGGTGGCCAAGGGCAAGCTGCGCGTGGGCGACGATTACGTGCACGAATCCATCATCGGCTCGCTGTTCAAGGGCCGGGTGGAGGCAGCGACCACGGTGGCGGACCGGCCGGCCATCATCCCCTCTATCGCCGGGTGGGCGCGGGTGACGGGGATCAACACCATCTTCATCGACGACCGCGACCCCTTTGCCCATGGATTTGTCGTCAAATGAGCGCACACAGCATTCTGGCAGGCCGCGCGCGCGGCGAGGTTCTGGCCACCGGCGAGGGCCTGAGCTTCTGGGGCGGGGTCGATCCGCTGACCGGCCTTGTCATCGACGCGCATCATCCGCTTCATGGTCAGTCGATCGCCGGCAAGGTGCTGCTGATGCCGACCACGCGCGGGTCGTGCAGCGGCAGCGGGGTGACGCTGGACCTTGCGTTGAACGGCCTTGCCCCCGCGGCCTTCGTCTTCCGCGAGGTCGAGGATATCGTCACCCTTGGCGCGATGATCGCGGGGCGGATGTTCGACCGGCCCGTGCCCGTGGTGCGGCTTGGGGCGGAGGAGTTTGCCGCGGTCTCGCAGGCACGGCAGGTCGAGGTGACCGATGACGCCTTCATCGTGGATGGCCGCCCGATACCGCTCGCCCCCGCGCCAGTGCCGCATCTCGCCCTGACCGCCGCCGACCGCGCCATGCTGGCGGGCGAAAAGGGACCCGCCTGCCGCATCGCGATGGAGGTGATCTGCGCCATGGCCGCCCTGCAGGAGGCGGCGGCGCTGGTCGATGTGACGCAGGGCCATATCGACGGCTGCATCCTCGCCAACACGGCCAACCTGCGCTTTGCCGAGACAATGGCCCAGATGGGGGCGCGGGTCCGCATCCCGACCACGATCAACGCCATCTCGGTCGATCATGGCAACTGGCGCGATCAGGGCGTGCCGCCGCAGTTCGGCCTGCGCGCCGCGCGTCTGGCCGATGCCTATGTGCAGATGGGCTGCCGCCCGACCTTCACCTGCGCGCCCTACCTTCTGGAGACGGCACCAGAGGCGGGCGAGATGATCGGCTGGTCGGAATCCAACGCGGTGATCTATGCCAATTCGGTTCTGGCCGCGCGGACGGTCAAGCACCCGGATTACCTTGACCTTTTCATCGCCCTGACCGGGCGGGCACCCCTGTCGGGGGTTTATCTCGACGCGAACCGTGCCCCGCGCCGCCGCATCGACGTGACCTGCCCGACCGGAGCAAACGAATCGCTCTGGCCGATGCTGGGCTACATCGCGGGGCAACTTTCGCCCGACCGCATCCCGATCCTGACCGGACTGGAGCATACCACGCCCATGCGCGACGACCTCAAGGCGATGTGCGCAGCCTTCGGCACCACCTCGGCCGCACCGATGCTGCACGTCGCTGGCATCACGCCAGAGGCGGGGAACTTTCCCGATGTGGCCGACCGGGTGAGCGTCACCAAGGCCGACCTTGCCCGCGTCTGGGCCGAACTGAACCCCGGCCCGGAAGAGGTCGACCTGATCGCCTTTGGCAGTCCGCATTTCTCGCTGTCGGAATGCCGCGCGCTGGCGGGGTTGTTGCAGGGACACAAGGCCGAAGGCACCGCCGTGATCGTCACGGTGGGTCAGGATGTGCTGGCCAAGGCCCGCGCCGAAGGCACGCTGGCGCGGCTTGAATCCTTTGGCGCGCAGGTCATCCCTGACATCTGCTGGTGTTCCATCACCGAGCCGGTCTTTCCGACCGAGACGCGCAACCTGATGACGAATTCCGGCAAATACGCCCATTATGCGCCAGGCCTCAGCGGCCGTCAGGTGCGCTTTGGCAGTCTCGCCGAATGCGCCGCGGCGGCCCGCACCGGGCTTGCGCCGAAGACCCTGCCTGATTGGCTGACCTGACCGAAGGAGCCTCCCCTTGCGTACCAACCAGACGATCCATGTCATCTCTGCCCATGCCGAGGGCGAAGTGGGCGATGTCATCGTGGGCGGCGTCGCCCCGCCGCCCGGCGCGACGATCTGGGAGCAAAGCCGCTGGATCGCAAGTGATGGCCGCTTGCGCAACTTTGTCCTGAACGAACCGCGCGGCGGGGTGTTCCGGCATATCAACCTGCTCGTGCCGCCCAAGCACCCCGAGGCCGACGCCGCCTTCATCATCATGGAGCCCGAGGACACGCCGCCCATGTCGGGGTCGAACTCGATCTGCGTGGCGACCGTGCTGCTGGACAGCGGCATCCTGCCGATGACAGAGCCGGAGACGCACCTCGTGCTCGAGGCGCCGGGCGGGCTGGTCCGGGTGCGGGCCGAATGCCGGAACGGCAAGGCCGAGCGGATCTTTGTGCAGAACCTGCCCAGCTTTGCAGCCCAACTGGGCGTGCCGCTGGAAGTCACGGGCCTGCCGACGCTGACGGTGGATACGGCTTACGGCGGTGACAGTTTCGTCATCGTCGATGCCGCGGCGATGGGCTTCGCCCTGACCGCGGACGAGGCGCATGACATCGCGACGCTTGGCGTCAAGATCACCAATGCGGCCAATGCGGCGCTGGGGTTTCATCATCCCGACAACCCGGACTGGAAACATATCTCGTTCTGCCTGTTCGCCGGGCCGCTGACCCGTGGGCCAGAGGGCTTGCGGGCCGGCGCGGCGGTTGCCATTCAGCCCGGCAAGGTCGACCGCTCGCCCACCGGCACCGCGCTTTGCGCGCGGATGGCGGTGCTGGCCGCGCGCGGGCAGATGGGGCCGCAGGACCGGCTGACCGCGGTTTCGCTGATCGGGTCCACCTTTGCGGGCCGCATCCTCGGCCAGACGACGGTAGGCGGCAAACCGGCCATCCTGCCAGAGCTTTCGGGCCGCGGCTGGATCACCGGCATTCACCAGCACATGCGCGACCCGGACGACCCTTGGCCAGAAGGCTATCGGCTGTCCGACACCTGGGGCGCGCGCTAGGGGCTAATCGCCAAGATAGGCCTGAACGATCGAGGTATCGGCGCGCAATGTCTCGGCCGGGCCCTGCATGCGGATCGTGCCACCCTCCAGCACATAGCCGTAATGGGCGAGCCGCAGCGCCAGACGGGCGTTCTGTTCGACCAGAAGGATCGTGGCGCCCTCCTGGTTCAGCCGCTTTATGATGCGCATCGTGTCCAGAACCAGCTTGGGCGCCAGCCCCATCGAGGGTTCATCCAGCAGCAGCACCTTGGGCCCCTGCATCAGGGCCCGGCCCATAGCCAGCATCTGCTGCTCGCCACCCGACAACAGCGAGCCGTCCTGATGCTGGCGCCGGTCCAGGATCGGGAAGAGGCGAAAGACTTCCTGCATCCGCGACCGGCGCAGGGCCGCATCGCGGACGGTGAAGGCACCAAGCTCCAGGTTTTCGCGTACGGTCAGGCCGCGCAGGATGCGGCGCCCCTCGGGCACATGGGCCACGCCCAGGCGGGCGATGTCGCTGGCCCGCATCTGCGCCAGATCCTGCCCCTCGAAGCTGACCTTGCCCGCCGTCAGCCGCACCAGCCCCGAGATCGTCTTCAAGGTGGTGGTCTTGCCCGCGCCATTGGCGCCCAGAAGCGTCACGATCTGGCCGCGCCGCACCTCAAGGTCGATGCCGTTGAGCGCACGGATCCGGCCATAGCCCGCCTCGACCCCCGACAGCCGCAGCACAACCTCGGCATCCTTGTCCGGCCCGTCAAAAGTCAAGTTCGGCCTCCGCGTCTTCCTGGCCCAGATAGGCCTCGATCACCTTCGGGTTCGACTGGATCTGTTTGGCCGTGCCCTCCGCGATCATGGCGCCGTGATCCAGCACGCTGATGCGTTCAGACACTTGCATGACCAGACCGGTGTCATGTTCGATCAGCAGAACAGAGATGCCGCGTTCGTCGCGGATGCGGCGGATCAGAGCGATCAGATCCTGCTTTTCGCCCGCGTTGAGGCCCGCCGCCGGTTCATCCAGCAAAAGAAGCTTCGGCTGCGTCGCCAGCGCCCGGGCGATCTCGACCCGGCGCTGGTGGCCATAGGCGAGCGTCGTGGCGATACGGTCGTATTCTTCGGGTCCGACCCCGACGAAACGCAGGCAGCCTTCGCAATAGTCGCGGATTGCCGCCTCTTCGGCGCGCTGCGACGGCAGGCGCAGGATGGCCGCGATGGCGCCTGACCGGGTGCGGCTGTGCATGCCCGACATGACATTCTGCATCACTGTCATTTCGCGAAACAGCCGCACGTTCTGAAAGGTCCGCGCGATGCCCGAGGCCGTCACCCTGTGCGGCCTGAGCTTCAAGAGTTCATGCCCGTCGAAGGTGATGGCCCCCGACTGCGGCTTGTAAAACCCGGTGATGCAGTTGAAGAGCGAGGTCTTTCCCGCGCCGTTCGGCCCGATCAGGCTGACGACCGCGCCCTCTGCCACCTGAAAATCGACGTTTTGCAGCACGGTGTTGCCGGCGAAGGCGAGGCTGACCCCTGACAGGTTCAACAGGGCGCCGCTCATGACCGGACCCCGCGCTTGGGCCAGATGCCACTGGGGCGGAACAGCATGATGAGCAACAGCATGACGGCAAAGACCATCAGCCGCAGCTCGCCCAGATTGCGCAGCAGTTCGGGCCCCAGGATCACGATGAAGGCGCCCAGGATCACGCCGGGGATCTTGCCCATCCCGCCCAGGATCACCGCCATCAGGATCAGCACGGACTGGGTGAAGGAAAAGCTTTCCGGCGAAATCGCCCCAAGGTTGGCCGCAAAGAACGCCCCGCCGATCGCGGCAAAGATCGCCCCTGTCACATAGGCCGCCAGCTTGACGGCAACGCGGTTGATGCCCATGGCCTCTGCCACGTCCTCGTCATGGCGCACGTAGAGCCAGGCCCGCCCGAGGCGCGAATTTTCAAGCCGCAGCGACACCACCACGGCCAGGATGGCAAGCGCGCAAAAGACGAAATAGAAATCGGTCGGCGTGGCGATGTGCCAGCCGAACAGCCAGGGCTGACCGATGCCGGAAAGCCCGCTCGCCTTGCCGGTGATCGCAAGGTTGCGCGCGGAAAACCGCACGATCTCGCCGAAGCCCAGCGTGACGATGGCCAGGTAATCCGACCGCAGGCGCAGCGTGGGGCCGCCGATGATCACGCCGGCAATCGCGGCGGCCAGCACGGCCACCGGCAGTGCCAGCCAGAAGTTGACCCCGAAATCGAGCGTCAGGATTCCGATCGTATAGGCGCCCACCGCAAAGAAGGCCGCATAGCCCAGATCCAGAAGCCCGGCAAAGCCCACCACGACGTTGAGCCCCAGCGCCAGAACAACGTAAAGCAGCGCATTGGTCATGATGACGGTGGCATATTGCCCAAGAGCCGCAGGAAGAACGGCCATAAGAACCAGGATCAGGCCGATCCCGCCCCAGCGCAGGGCCGGGCTTTCGAACCTTGCGGCGATCCTGTCTCTCAGCCGGTCTGATGCGGTGTCGCGCGGCGTCATCACATGCGCTCCTGTTCCGATTTGCCCAAGAGCCCGGTTGGCTTCAGCACCAGCACCAGGATCAGCACCGCAAAGGAAAAGACATCCTTCCACTCGCTGCCGATGAAGGGGATCTGGGTGCCGAAGGCCTCCAGTAGGCCCAGGATCAACCCGCCCAGCATCGCCCCGGGGATCGAGCCGATGCCGCCGATCACCGCTGCGGTAAAGGCTTTCAACCCGATCAGGAAGCCCATGAAATACCAGATCGACCCGTAATAGGCCCCAGCCATCGTGCCCGCCGCCGCCGCCAGCGCCGAGCCGATGAAGAAGGTCACCGCGATGATGACCGGCACGTTGATGCCCAGAAGCTGGCTCATGTCCATGTCGATCGAGACGGCCCGCATGGCGCGGCCAAACTGGGTGCGGGTCACAAAAAGGTGGAGTGCGATCATCAGGACGCCAGAGGTCGCCACCAGAACCATCTGGTTGTAGCTGATGAAAAGCGAGCCGAGGTTGATCCCGCCAAACCCCAGATCGGTCTTGAAGGCGGTGTATTGGCCGCCGGTCAGCGACAGGACCGTGTTCTGCAAGACCAGCGAGACGGCCAACGCCGTGATCAGGATCGACAGGCGCGGGGCGGCCAGCATCGGATGATAGGCGACCCTCTCGATGACGACGCCGATGCATCCGACCGCAATCATCGACAGGAACATCGCGATGAAGATGCCCGGCCAGTCGGACCCCACGACGCTCGCAACGGCCGACAGCGACAGGAAGCCCAGAAAACCGCCCACCATGTAAAGATCGCCATGGGCAAAGTTCAAAAGCTTGATGACGCCGAAGATCATGGTGTAACCAAGCGCCACCAGGGCATAGAACGATCCCAGGACGAGACCGTTCACCAGTTGGTGGGATATGATATCGAAGACGCTCATCGTCACTCCTGTCGACAAGGCTCAACCGGGGCCGCCGGACCCGGGTCGATCTCGCGCAGATTTCGGAAAGAAGATATGCGGGCACCGGTAGGGATGCCCGCATATCGGCCGGACCGTGTTATTGGTCGGCGCGGGCCCAGGCACCGTCCTTGCCCACCAGAACGATGAAGTTCGACCGGGCCAGCGTGTTCTTGTCGGTGAACTTGATGGCACCGGCCAGCCAGCCGGGGCTGTCGGTGGCCTTGAGCGCGGTGATAAGGGCCGCGCCGTCGGTCGACTTGGCCTTGGCCATCGTGTCCGCAATCAGCTCCATTCCGTCATAGGTCAGCGGCGCATAGGGGCCGGGGGCCGTGCCGAACTGGCTGTTGTAGGTCGCAGTGAAGTCCTTTGCCGCCGGCAGGAACTCTGCCGTCGGGTTCGAGAAGGCAAAGACCCCCTCCGCGGCCTTGCCGGCGATGTCGAAGAGCTTGGTCGAGTTCGACCCGTCGCCGACCGCGATGACGCCCTGATAACCCGATTGCCGCAGTTGGCGGATCAACAGGCCGCCGTCCGCGTAATAGGCCGTCCAGAACACCGCATCGGGGTTGGCGGCCTTGATCGCGGTGACGATGGCGGAATAGTCCTGCTCGCCCTTGTTGACCGTCTCGAAGTCGACCACCTTGTTGCCGGCCGCTTCCCAGCTTTTCTGGGTCAGCGTGGCGAGGTCTTGCGAATAGGCGTCGCCCTCGTTCACGATGGCGATGGATTTGATGCCCTTCGCGCCCAGGAATTCAACCGCCTTGGTCGCCTGATCGTCCCCGGTCGAGTTTATCATGAAGGCATTGCCGGGATTGGCCGGAATGAGCTTGGTCGAGTTTGCGGCGGTGATGACGAAGGGAATCTTGGCGTCGCCGAAGATTTTCAGCGTCGGCAGGGTCGCACCCGAACAATAGCCGCCGACCACGGCCACCACGCCCTGCGACACCAGCTTGGTGGCGGCGTTGACAGATTGCTGCGGGTCGCAGGCGTCGTCGCCGACCACCATGCTCAACTGCTTGCCCAGGACGCCGCCGGCCTTGTTGATCTCTGCCTGCGCGATGGTCACGGCATTGGCCATGTCCTGGCCATAGGTCGCCTCCGATCCCGTCGTGGGAACCAGAACGCCGATCTTGATGGTCTCTTGCGCCAGAACACTCGTGCCGGCCATCAGGGCAAGCAAAGCCCCGGCGGTCGCCGCTTTTGTCAGAACCTTCATTGTAGCATCTCCCTCCATTGTCTTTTTCATGATCTTGGCACCGTCCGGGTCTTTTCAAACGGTCAGATGCAAATACGCCCCCCGTCCCCCCTGATCCGAAATCCGCAAGATAAGCCCGGGTGGATCAACGGGATTGCCGGTTCGCCCTGGTCATCGATCAAGGGGCGAAACTTTGGTCGCGGCGATCTGCCGACAGCCGCGACATGAGACTTCAGGCGGCGTACCGGGTGACGGCGCCGGGCAGTTTCTTCCAGTCGGCATACCAGGACTTGAACAGGGCCAGCTGTGCTTCGGCAAAGCCGCGCTGGCTGTCCGAAAGCGCATCGGTCTCGTTGAAGTGCAGAAGATATTCCTTCTCGCCCTGCAAGACCATCATGTGCTTGAAATAGAGCACAAGGTCCGGACCTTCGTCAAAGGACGACAAGACCCGCATGGCGGCATCAAGTTCCTGCGCCCGCACCCGTGCCTCGGCATCGCCCTTGGCCGCGGCCATCGACAGGGCGGCCAGATGCAGAACCTCGCGCGGCAGCACATTGCCGATGCCGGTGATGGCGCCGGTGGCGCCGCAATTCACGATGCCGTCAAACACGCCGGTATCGACCCCGATCATCAGCGTGACGCCATCGCCGCGGCTGGTGATATGTTCGGCCGCATAGCGCAGATCCTCGGGGCCGCCGAATTCCTTGAAGCCGACCAGATTTGCGTGCCGGCTGCGCAGGTCAAAGAACAGATCGGCCCGGGTGGCGAAACCGTAATAGGGGCTGTTGTAGATGACCGCCGGCAGATCGGGCGCGGCCGACAGGACCGCATCGAAATGGGCGCGCTGCGCGGCCAGGACCGGCCCGCGCGACAGGACGCGGGGGATGACCATCAGCCCCTTGGCGCCCACCCTTGCGGCATGGGCGGCATGGGCCGCGGCCCTGGCCGTGTTCACCGCTCCGGTCCCCACGATGACCGGGACGCCGGCCTTGGCCAGCCGCTCGACCCCTTCCATGCGCTGTTCGTCAGTGATCAGCGGCCAATCCCCCATCGACCCGCAATAAACCACCGCATTCATGCCAAGAGCGATCAATTCCTTTGCCTTGCTCACCAGTTTGGCAAAGTCGGGGCTGCGGTCGGCCTTGCAGGGGGTCAACAGGGCGGGGACGCAGCCGGAAAAGATACTGGAGTCCATCATGCTCTCCTTATCACCGGGAAAGTTCAGCCGCAGGGCTTACGCGAGTCTGACTGCTGGACAGAATAGACATTGCATATTGTTTGTCGACAAGAAATTCGATCAGCCGGGGCGCCGGTCACAGGTCGATGTGAAGCCGGTCATCGCGCGCGATCACGGCCCGGATGTGGCTGACGATCTGGTCGGCATGCGCCGTGGCCAGCAGATCCGCCCGCGCCACATCGCGCGCCACGATGGCGGCGATGATGTCCTCGTGTTCGACCACGTAGCAGTGTGGCAGGTGGTCGCCGAAGGACGAATAATAGACCCGCATCAGCCGGCGCCCGTCATCCAGCAGCCGGTTGGCCAGACCCGCGAAATAGGGGTTTCGCGCTGCGGTGGCGATGGCCTTGTGAAACTCGGCGTTGGAGGCGATCATCGCCAGCGCGTCATGGCTTTCGACGGCCCGGGCGAAGTCCGCCTGCCTTGCGCGGATCATCTCAAGGTTTTCCTCGGTCCGATTCTGTGCGGCCAGGCGGGTGGTGACGCGGTACATCACCGTCAGTGCGTCGAAAAAAGCCTGCAAATTCAGGAAATCGATGTTGGCCACCACGGTGGACCGATTGGGCAGCGTCGTAACCAGCCCCTCGCTGGCCAACCGCACCAGAGCCTCGCGGATCGGCGTGCGCGACATGGCAAGCCGTTCGGCCAGTTGAATCTCGTCGATCGGGCTGCCGGGCGCCAGAACCAGATCGAGGATTTCGTCGCGCAGCACGTCATAGACGCGTTTCACGCCCGACCCGCGTTTGCGTTCATTGACCGGTGGCACTGACGCTTCGCTCACGATGGGCATTCCTGTCTGCGGGGTCGACGAACACTCGCCATGCGTAATGGGCGCGCCGATCCTGTCAAGTCATCCCGCGCGGCCCTGCGACCTGTGGCGCTGTCAGCTTGCCGCACGTATCCGCGCCAGCACGCCCGAAAGCGCATCGGCGAGCGCCACGTCGCCGCCGGCCTCGGTGAAGCGGGCGAAGACCTGTTCATTCAGGCCACCTTGGGTGGAATGTGCGATGCGCAGCTCGTGCAAGGGGCTTTGGCTCTTGCGCAAGACTTCGCCCAGATTGCCGAAAAGGCCGGAAAGATAGGCGCGCGCATCCGCAGGGGACAGGCCCTGCGCGACGGCCCAGGCCTCGGCGATTTCCAGAATGCCGAAATAGGTGCCCATCAGGGCGCTGCCCGCGCAGTAGATCTCGAAGGTGGCAAGGTCCGCAACCGGCAGTGCCTGTCCCAAAGCGCTGAAGAGCGCCAGAGCCATGGGGTCGGGTGGAAAGACCGGGATCACGTCGCGGCGCTCTTCGACAAACGGCAAGGGCACGGCGCGGCACACCCGGCCGGCACCGGTCCAGGACCGGATCGCCTCGATCGGCAGGCCCGCGATCAGGCTGATCACGGTCTGATCCGCGGAAATCGCCAAGGGCCGCAAGACCGCCTCTGCCACCTGGGGGCGCACGGCGAGGATTAGGATGTCGCAGCCGTCGATCACTGCCTGATTGTCTGATGCCACCGTGACACCCGGCAGGCGGACCAGCGCGCCTGCGACCGCGGCATTGCGCGGCGACAAGAGCACCGGCCAATCGGCCAGGGGCGAGCCCTTCAACCCGCGCACGATTGCCGCGCTGATGGTCCCCGTGCCGATGAAACCCAAGGCCGGCATCAGTCAAGCAGCCTGAAATGCACCTCGGTCGGGGTGCAGTCCGCGCCGTTGATCGGGATCATGTCCTGCGGGCAGGTGGACATGACGACGATACAATCCATCGCCGCGCGCAGGATCACATGGTCGCCGGGCTTGCACAGCGGCTCTGCCCAGGTGATGCGGCCATCTGCCGCGATGGGGATGTTCATCCAAAGGTTCAACGGGCTGGGGCATTCCGCGGGTCTGAGCCCAAGATCGGCCAGGGCGGCAAACAGGTTGTCGGTGCAGTTGTCATGATGGCCGACGCAGCCCAGGAGCGCATAGCGATACCGGTCGCACGCGGCGATCACTGTGTCATGCCGGCCGGGCGATGTGTCCCGCTCCAGCATCAGGATCGGACGCCGCTGGTTGGTGACGAGGGCATCTCCTTCGACCGGAAAGACGGTTTCCAACATGCCGTGGATATGTTCCATCGACATGAATTCGGCCATATCGGCCGCGTTGAAGCACCAGGTATCGACCACCTGTTGACCATGCGTGTTGATGATCTGGATCGCCTGCCCCGCTGCAAGGCGCACCGCCCGACCTTGCCGCGCGGGCACCACCTCAAGCTCTTGTCCCACGCAATCCCATCCTGTTTGCCGCGCCTGACCGAAGTGCCGCACTATCGGCAATGCCTTCCGTCACGTCAATCCGACAAGAGCGCGGCGCGGCAAAGCCGGAATGCCACCGGCTCTTCGGTCACGGGAGTCGGGCGTCCTGGGGCGGGCGACGAGGATCAGGGCGAGGTTCACGGGTCGGACCTGCTGTCCGGCTTGGTAGTCGCCCACATGTCGAGAGCGCGGCGGCTCTGACATGGGCTTGCGCCCGGCGGGCCATCAGGCGTTTCGGGTCGAGCGGCGCGATGACAAAAGCAGGTTTGTCTCGCTGATCGTCACGCCCTCCAATCGCCGGATGCTGCCGATCACGCCGTCAAGCTCTTCCAGCGTGCGTGTGCCGATCTCTGCGATCAGGTCCCATTTCCCGTTTGTGGCGTGGACGGCCAGGACGGCGGTCATCCCCAGAAGCCTCGCGGTGATGCGTTCGGTTCCGCGTCCTTCGATGCCGATCATCATCTGGGCGCGCACCGGAAGCGGCGAGACGTCGGACCGGGTGATGACGGAAAACCCGACGATCTCGCCCGAAGCAACCATCCGTTCGATCCGGGACCGGATGGTCGCCCGCGAAAGCCCGAGCCCTGCGCCAAGTTCCGCATAGGTGGCCCGACCGTCGCGGCGCAGCGCCGACAAGATGTCCTGATCGATTTGGTCCAAGTCCCCAGCCCCTGCCCTGCCATCGCGGCCTATTGATCGTCATGACCATATTCCCGCTTGCGGCCAAGGCAAGGACCGCGACCTCAGGCGTCACGCCGCGACCTTGAACCTCGCGATACGATCCGACGCATCCAGCGGGGCGCCATCTCGGCCGGGCAGAACCAGGCTGACCGGAAGTTCGGTCAGCCTTTGGCGGCGCGCAGGATCATCCCGTACAGGTCGCGCGGATCGTCGGGGTCGGCGATCATGTCCAGATCCTGATAGAGTCCGAATTCCTTCAGCCGCCGATGGACATAGCGCAGCGCCGAGAAATCCTCGACCGCAAAGCCCACGCTGTCAAACAGCGTCGTCTGGGTGGGCGAACTGCGCCCCGCAGCCCTTCCGGTGATCACCTCCCAAAGCTCGGCCACCGGGTGATCGGAGGCGAGTTGCTGGATCTCGCCCTCGATGCGGGTCTGCGGCGGGTACTCCACGAAGATCGAGGACCGCAGCAGGATGTCGCGGTGCAATTCGGTCTTGCCCGGACAGTCGCCGCCGACCGCGTTGATGTGGACCCCGGAACCCACCATGTTGTCGGTCAGGATAGTGGCAAATTGCTTGTCGGCCGTGCAGGTCGTGATGATTTGCGCGTTCAGGATCGCCTCCTCGGCGCTCCGGCAGGGTGTTACCACAAGCCCCGATCCGGCGAGGTTTCTCACGCATTTGCGGGTGGCGGCCGGGTCGATGTCATAAAGCCGCACCTCCTTGATGCCGCAGACCGCCTTGAAGGCCAGGGCCTGGAACTCGGCTTGCGCCCCGTTGCCGATCAGGGCCATCACCGAGGCGCCTTCCGGCGCCAGCCAGCGGGCGGCCATGGCGCTGGTGGCCGCAGTGCGCAGCGCTGTCAGGATCGTCATCTCGGACAGCATCAGGGGATAGCCCGTCGCCACATCCGCCAGAAGGCCGAAGGCGGTGACGGTCTGAAGCCCCTGCTTGGTGTTCGACGGATGCCCGTTGACATATTTGAAACCATAGGTCTCGCCATCCGAGGTCGGCATCAGTTCGATCACCCCGATGTCGGAATGGCTGGCTACGCGCGGGGTCTTGTCAAAGTCGGGCCAGCGCAGGAAATCCGCCTCGATTTCGGCGGCCAGATCGCAGAGCATGCGCTCGATGCCGATCCGGTGCACCAGCCGCATCATGTTGTCGACGCTGACGAAGGGGACATAGGCGTGTTTGGAGGGCGTGTTCATCTGGGTCCTCAATGGAAGGTGCCGGTGGGACGGTCAAAGACCTTGCGACCGAAAAGCGATCCGACAAGGTCGACCATCAGCCGCGCGGTTCTGCCGCGGTCGTCCAGGAAAGGGTTCAACTCTACCAGATCGAGCGAGGTCATCAGCCCCGATTCATGGATCAGTTCGCAGACCAGATGCGCCTCGCGGAAGGTGGCGCCGCCCGGAACGGTCGTGCCCACCGCCGGCGCGATGGAGGGGTCAAGAAAGTCCACGTCAAGGCTGACATGCAGCATCCCCTCGGCGGCCCTGACCCGGTCCAGAAACTCGCGCAGGGGTGCGGCGACCCCCCTTTCGTCCAGCACCCGCATGTCATGGATCGCGATGGAGCAGGTCTGCAAGGCGGCATGTTCGGCCGGATCGACGCTTCTGATGCCGAAAAGGCAGATCCTCTCGGCCGGGACCGGTGCCGGAAAGGGCGGGAAGGCGTCAAACCCCTCGCGGCCGGCGACATAGGCCATCGGCGTGCCGTGCAGGTTGCCGGAGACCGTGGTCAGCGGCGTGTGAAAATCGCTGTGCGCATCGAGCCAAAGCACGAAAAGCGGCCGGTTGTGGTGCCGCGCATGATCGGCCACTCCGGCCACGCTGCCAAGCGCCAGGCTGTGATCCCCGCCGAGCACGATCGGCAGGCGGCCAGCGTCGATCTCGACCCGGACCTCGTCTCGCAGCAGTGCGGTCCAGGCCAGCGTCTCGGCCAGCTGGTCCACCGCCGGGTTCGGGCAGCGTGCCGGCTGAACCGCGGTCGGGTGCCGGTCACCGCGGTCAAGGACGCTGTGCCCCAGGTCGGCGATCGCAGAGGCGATCCCCGCGATGCGATAGGCCGTCGGCCCCATGACGCAGCCCCGGCGCCGCTGTCCGGAATCAAGCGGCGCGCCGATCAGTGATACGTTCTTCATTCGCGTTCTCCTTGCTGCCTTGGTGGGGCAGGCGGATGGCATGAACAACGCAAGGATTGGCCAGGTTGGCAGGACAATTGCGCAAAACGGCGGCGAAAAATGCCGCTTCGTCGCTGGTCCTGCAATTTCGGGCGCGCGTTCAGCCCGCCCGGCCGTCGCGCGGTCAGGTCAGGAAGGGCGCCAGGGTCACGCCGGCCGCCTGCAGCCTGTCACGGATCACCTCTGCCATATGCAGGGCGCCGGGGCTGTCGCCGTGCACGCAGATGGATTGCGCGGCCAGCGGGATCGGTTCGGCGCCAATCACCGGCATCAGCCCGGTTTGCAGAAAGGCGATCAGCCGGGCGGCGGCCGCCTCGGGATCGTGAAGCATGGAATCGGGGCGGCTGCGCGGCACGAGGCGGCCATTGGGCAGATAGGCGCGATCGGCAAAGATTTCCGAACAAACCTCGACCCCTGCCGCCCGCGCCGCAAGCTCCAGTTCGGTGCCGGATATGGCCAGAACCGACATGCCCTTCGGGACCGCGGTCAGGATGGCATCAGCCACCGCGCGATCATCGGCGGCAAGGTTGCCAAGCGCGCCGTGCGGCTTGACGTAAGCCACACGCGCGCCGGCCAGCCCGGCGACCCCGACCAGGGCACCGATCTGTGCCGCCACCATCCGGGCGATTTCCGGCGGCGACATCGGGATGATCCGCCGACCGAAGCCCGCCTTGTCGGCATAGCCCGGATGCGCGCCGATGATCACGCCCCGTTCCGCCGCAAGGCGCAGCGTCCTGTACATCACCTCAGGATCGCCGGCATGGCCACCGCAAGCGATGTTGGCCGAGGTGACGATATCCAGCATCGCGGCGTCATCGCCCATGGGCCAGGGCCCGAACCCTTCGCCAAGGTCAGAGTTGAGGTCGATTTGCATCATGTTCCCGGCCTGTTTGTGGCGCGGGTCAGAAGCACAACCCCGGCCCCCGCGGCGGTGTCGTAATAGGTAAATCCAGTGCGATTGGCCCGGCGTCCCTTGGCCAGCACGGGCATGGCGGCGTCAGCCTCTGCCGCATCAGCGTCGGGCACCTCGAAGCCCAGATGAAACACGCCCTCGCCTTTCTCGTCCAGATGCCGGCGCTGCGGGCTGGGGTTATGGTCGGGCTGGCAAAGCTGCAGCTGGATATTGGGCAGATTGCAGACGCGGTAGCGCATCCCCATGAATCCTTCGCGGCTGGGCACCTGCAAATCCTCGTATTCCACCAAGGGCGGATAGGCGACCCAAGGTCCGATGCCGATGGATTCATAATAGCTTTGCGTCTTGTCGATGTCGTGAACGACGATACAGACGTGGTGCAGCTTGTCAAAGATCATGCGTTATTCCCTCACCGGCACGGTATAGTTCAGGATGCGACGGCCCCCGTCGGGATAGATCGTCTCGCCGGTGATATAGGACGCATCCTCCGAGGCCAGAAATGCGACCACGCCCGCGATTTCCTCTGGCTCGCCCAGTCGGCCCATCGGGGTGCGGGCAAGGATGGCGTGCATGCCGGCGCGTTCGGTAAAGGCGCCCTTGATGATTTCTGTCGCGATAGTGCCGGGGCCGACGCCGCAAACGCGGATGCCGTGCGGGGCAAAGGCCACGGCGGCGGTCGAGGTCACCTGGTTCATCCCGCCCTTGGAGATTGCATAGGTGGCGACCGAAGGGTTGGCGAGGCCCGAGTTGATCGAGGACATATTGATGATCACACCGCCCTGCCCCTGCGCGATCATCGCCCGCGCGGCCGCTTGGGTGCCCAGGAAGGCACCCTTCAGGTTCACCCCGATCACGCGGTCGAAGGTTTCCGGCGTCACCTCAAGGAAATCCATCACCGGCGCGATGCCCGCGTTGTTCACCATCACATCAAGGCGACCAAAGGCCGAAACCGCGCGGGCCACCAGCGCATCGACCTGATCCTTTTCCGCCACATCCGTCACCACCGCCAGAAGCCTGTCAGAGCCGATCTCGGCCGCTGTCGCCCTCAGACGTTCGTCGTTCACGTCGGCGATGACCACCTTGGCACCCTCGCCGAGGAACCGCTCGGCGGTGGCGCGGCCGATGCCCTGCGCCCCCCCGGTGATGACAACGACTTTGCCTGCAAAGCGCATGGTGTCTCCTTCAGTAGACGATGGTTTCCGGCAGCGGCGTGCCGGAACGGATGCGGTGATAGCCCAGGGGCGTCAGATC
Source organism: bacterium (assembly GCA_016124195.1). GTDB lineage: Bacteria > Pseudomonadota > Alphaproteobacteria > Rhodobacterales > Rhodobacteraceae > Stagnihabitans. The sequence goes on from WGOE01000014.1 coordinate 111,156, forward strand.
AAGGCTGGTAAAGCGCCCTTCGGTCAGAAGTTCCGCCACACCGCGCCCCGCCGCCGGGGCGTGCATGACGCCATGGCCGGAAAAGCCGGTGCACAGCATCAGGTTGGCGATCTCGTCATGAAAGCCGATCACGCCGTTATGGTCCAGCGCGTTGACCTCGTAATGGCCGGCCCATGACCGCTCCAGCCGCAGATCCTGCATCGTGGGGATGCGGGTGGCAAGTGCAGGCCAATAGAGGTCTTGCAACAGGTCATGGTGCGGCTCGAAATCGCCGGTCGCATCGGGATCGGCATTGGCAGGGGGCTGGATGCCGCCGATAAAGCCGTCCCCTTCGGGCCTGATCCAGATGCCGGATGTATCAAACAGCATCGGGAAATTCTCGGCCTTCAAGGGCGCGCGGAAATTGAAAACCGTGCGTTTGCGGGGGGAAATTGGCAACGGTTGATCCAGAAGCGCCATCAGCGCGCCAGAGGCGGCCCCCGCCGCAAGGATGCAGGTATCGCAGGCAAGGCTTTGATCGCCCAACCGAAGGGCCATGATCCGCCCCGCGGTCAGGTCAAACGCCGTGACCTGCCCGTTGATATAGCTGACCCCCTGCGCCCGTGCCGCCCCGCGCACCAGGGACAGCAACGACCACGCATCGAACCAGCCTTCGCCAGTTGCGCCAAAGGTGCCGATGCCCACGCCGTCAAGCGCCATGAAGGGAAAGCGCGCGGCGATTTCATCGGGGCTGAGCGCCAGAATATCGGCCCCCGCCGCCCGCTGCATGTCCACCGCCGCGCGGCGCGCAGCAACGGTTTCGGGGCCGCCAAGGATCAGATAGCCCTTTTCCTTGTAGCCGATATCGGCCTCCGGCCCGAACACAGCCTTGATCCGGCGGAAAAGGTCGATGCCGTAAAGGCTCATCCCGATATTGACCGGGGTGCCGAACTGGGTGCGGATCGCCGCCGCCGACAAAGCGGTGGAGCAGTAGCGGTAGGTCGGGTCTTTTTCAACCACCGTGATATCGCCCGCAAACCCCGCCTGCCGCAGCGACCATGCGGCAAAGCTGCCCATGATCGCGCCGCCGATGATGACGACCTTGCGGCTCATCTGATCACGAAAGGATTGGCGACCACGCCGCCAGTGTCGATCCAGACGGTCTTGGTTTGCAGATATTCCCCGATCGCCTCTTGCCCGCTTTCTCGCCCGATGCCGCTGCGCTTGTAGCCGCCAAAGGGCGCCATGTAGCTGACCGCGCGATAAGAGTTGACCCAGACCGTCCCCGCCTCAAGCGCCGCACTTCCGCGCAACGCACGGCCCATGTCGGCGGTCCACAGCCCCGCTGCCAAGCCGTAAGGGCTGTCATTGGCGATGGCGAAGGCCTCGTCTTCAGTGTCGAAGGGAATGATCGACAAGACGGGGCCGAACACTTCCTCCCGCGCGATCCGCATCTGGTTGGAGACGCCGGTGAAGATCGTGGGTTCCACGAACCAGCCTGTGCCCTCCGGCGCCTTGCCGCCCAAAGCCACCTCAGCCCCCTCGTCGCGGGCGATATCCAGATAGGACAGCACCTTGGCCCGCTGCGCCCGCGTGGTGATCGGCCCGACCTGCGTCGCCATATCCGCCGGATTGCCCATCCGTGCCGTCGCCGCCAGCTTGACCACGCCATCCACCACGCGGTCATGCACCGACCGTTGCACCAGAAGGCGCGAGCCAGCGATGCAGGTCTGGCCCGAGGCCGCGAAGATGCCCGAAATCGCGCCCTTGACCGCGTTTTCGATATTGGCGTCATCAAAGACGATATTGGCCGACTTGCCGCCCAGTTCCAGCGTTACGGTCTTCAGCCCCTCGGCCGCGGCGCGATAGACGGCGATGCCGCCCGGTTCGCCCCCGGTAAAGGCAATCTTGGCCACATCGGGGTGGTTGACCAGCGGCACGCCGACCTCCATCGGCATTCCGGTGACGGTGTTCACGACGCCCGCCGGAAAGCCCGCCTCTTCGAACAGCTTCACAAATTCCAAGGTCGAGGCCGAAGTGTGTTCCGACGGCTTGATCACCACGGTATTGCCCGCCGCCAACAGGGGCGCGAGTTTCCACGTCAGCAGCATCAGCGGTGAGTTCCAAGGCACGATTGCCGCCACCACGCCCAGAGGCTCGTGACGGGTAAAGGCGAACATGCCGGGCTTGTCGATGGGCAAGACCGCGCCTTCGATCTTGTCGGCCAGACCGCCGAAATAGCGATACCATTCCGGGATATAGCGGCACTGGGCGCCCATCTCGGCAATCAGCTTGCCGTTGTCGCGGGTCTCCAGCGCGGCCAGTCTTTCGGCATTTGCCGCGATCAGATCGGCAAGCCGCACCAGAAGCTTGCCGCGCGCCGTGGCCGTCAGCCCCGCCCAGCCGCGAAATGCCGCCTTGGCTGAGGCCACGGCGGCATCCACCTGGTCCGGCCCGTCGGCAGGGATCAGCGCCCAGGGTTGGCCTGTATAGGGATCGAAGCTTTCGAAGGTCGAGACCGCCGCCACCTGCCTGCCGTTCACTGTGTTGAAAAACCGCTCCATCCTAGCACGTCCCCAATCCAAGATGCGCGCGGAACCTGTTCTTGACCGCCACCGCGTCGCGCGGCGGCAGCGACCGCGGCAGGTTCTTCGCCTCGATCTTCAGCACGAACAGGCGCGGGCCGGTAGTAGGCGTTTGCAGGCGGGCGGTCAGGGCATCGACCTCTTCAAGGCTGTGGAGTTCGCCCGTCTCGGCAAAGCCGGACGCCGCCGCCACCTTGTCCAGCGCAATGCCGCAGCCGGTGTGGCTGTCCTGCATGCCCGTTTCCCCAAAATGCTGGTTGTCCAGCACGATGATGTCCAGATTTTTTGGGGCGGCGACGGCAATCGTCGCCATCGCGCCAAAGGCCATCAACATCTCGCCATCGCCCGTGATGACCATGACCCGCTTTTCCGGCTGCGCCTGCGCCAGACCAAGGCCGGTCAGCGCCGCCCCGCCCATCGCGCCCCAGAGGTAATAGTTGTCGTCCCGGTCGCCCGCCGCATGTACGTCATAGCTGGGCGAGCCAAGCCCTGTCACCACCAGCGCCCCGTTGCGCGCCGCCAGCAGCTTGGCGACAGCCTCGCGGCGATCCATTGTATTGGCCATCACCATTTCTTCTTCCCCAAAAGCCGCTGTCCGATCAGCACCGCAATCTGCTGGTCGCCGTCAAAGGCCATGCTGGCCGCCTGTTCGACCATCGCAACCACATCCGCGCCGGTTTCCGCGCGCAGAACGGTGACGCCGATGGCGCGCAACGCGGCCTCGGTCGCCCGACCCATCGGCACCTGCCACGGGTTGAACTCGCCCCATTCGCCGCGCATCGTCACCAGCATCAAAAGGGGCGTGCGGGTCTGCACCGGCAGCGACAGCATGTTGATGCAGTTGCCAACGCCGGAAGATTGCATCAGCACGACCGATCTTTGCCCACCCAGCCAGGCGCCGGTGGCGATGGCGATGCCCTCTTCCTCGGTGGTCAGGACGTTGCTTTTCACCGCAGGATCGGCGTTGAACAGGCGGATCAGGGTGGAATGGCCCGCATCCGGCACATAGGACATCTGGCGGATGTCCGCGGCCTTCAGCACGCCGTACAGCGCCTCGGGCCACTGGGTGGTGAGATCGGGGGAGATCGGGTCCGCGACCGTCATGGTTTCCTCCATTGCGTTGCGGGAACCATAGCCTTACCGAAATGCGCTGACATCGACCCTTTTGCGTGAACAGCTATAGCGGTATTCTATGGCATGGAATTTTCCCAACTGCGCACCCTGATCCATGTGGCCGAACTTGGCAGCCTGTCCAAGGCGGCCGACCGGTTGCACATCGCCCAACCCGCCCTGTCGCGCCAGATCCGCCTGTTGGAGGAAGAGCTGGGCGTGCGCCTCTTTGACCGGCACGGGCGGGGGATGGTCGTGACCGATCAGGGGCAGGACGTGCTGCGCCACGCCCTGCGCGTGATGGCCGAACTGGAGGAAATCCGCGCCACCGTCGCGGATGAGGATGCGCCCCTGCGCGGCCATGTCGCCATCGGCATGCCGCCCACCGTGGCCGATATCCTGTCCGAGCCTCTGGTCTCGGCCTTCCGCGACACCCACCCCGAGGCGACCCTGCGCATCGTCAGCGCCTATTCCGGCTATCTTCTGGACTGGATGCATCGCGGAGAGATTGACGCCTCGGTGCTTTACGATCCGAAATCGGCGCGGACGCTGCGCATTCAGCCGCTGCTGGAGGAGGTTCTTTTCCTGATCGGCCCGCCGGACGCGGGCCTGTCGCAGGACGTGCCGGTGGACTTCGCCGCCCTGGAAGGCCAGCGCCTGCTGCTGCCCAGTGCGGGCCACGGGTTGCGCGCCATCCTCGACAAATGGGCGGCTGAGCGAGGGTTTGCCCTGTTCGTACCGGTCGAAGCTGACAGTTATTCCACGCTGAAAGGTCTGGTCCGCGGCGGCCACGGCCAGACCATCCTGCCCCGTGCGCCAATCCATCACGATCTGGCCACGGGCAACCTCTGCGCCGCGCCCCTGCGTAACCCCGAGCCTGCGCGGCGGTTGATCCTGTCCTATCCGACCGACCGTCCTATCCCGCGCCTCGCCCGCTTTGCCGGCCAGATCATCGCGCAGAACGTCCAGCGCATGGTCCGGCAGGACGTCTGGCCGGGCCGCCTGCCCGAAGCCCCATAAGATCGCGCTATAGCTGATCTGTCAGATCGTTCTTTGTCGGCATGGCTGAAACCTGTCATTCAGGGCGAAAGGAAGGGGCACCCATGACCGAAACCTATCCCGAAATCCGCGAGGCGGTGGCGAAGCTCTGCGCGAAGTTTCCCGGCGACTACTGGCGCAAGCTGGACCGCGGGATGGACTATCCGCAGGCCTTCGTCGATGCCCTGACCGAGGCCGGCTGGCTTGCCGTCCTGATCCCGGAAGAATACGGCGGTGCGGGCCTGCCCCTGTCGGCGGCGGCTGCGGTGCTGGAGGAAATGCAGCGCGCCGGCTGCAACGGCGGGGCCTGCCATGCGCAGATGTATACGATGGGCACCCTTCTGCGGCATGGATCTGACGCGCAGAAGGCGAAATACCTGCCGCAGATCGCCAGCGGCGCCTTGCGGCTGCAGGCCTTCGGCGTGACCGAACCGACCTCCGGCACCGACACCGGCGCGCTGAAGACCACCGCCCGGCTCGACGGCGATCACTACGTCATCAACGGGCAAAAGATCTGGACCAGCCGGGCCGCGCAGTCCGACCTGATGCTGCTGTTGGCCCGGACAACTCCTCTGGCCGAGGGGATGAAGAAGACCGAGGGTCTTTCGGTGATCCTGGTCGACATGGCCGCGGCCAAGGGCCAAGGTCTGACGATCCGCCCGATCCGCACCATGATGAACCACGCCACGACCGAGGTGTTCTTTGACAACCTGCACGTGCCAGCCGAAAACCTGATCGGCGAAGAGGGCCGCGGCTTCCGCTATATCCTGTCGGGCATGAATGCCGAACGCATCCTGATCGCCGCCGAATGTGTGGGCGATGCGAAATGGTTCATCGACAAGGCGGTCGGCTATGCCAAGGACCGCCACGTCTTCGGCCGCGCCATCGGCCAGAACCAGGGCATCCAGTTCCCGCTGGCCAAGGCTTACGCCAACATGCGCGCCGCCGAGTTGATGGTGCGCGAGGCGCTGGCGCTGTATGAGGCGGGCCAGAACCCCGGCGCCGAGGCGAACATGGCCAAGATGCTGGCCGCCGACGCCAGTTTCGAAGCCGCCAATGCCTGCATCCAGACCCACGGCGGCTTTGGCTTTGCCGAAGAATTCGACATCGAGCGCAAGTTCCGCGAGACGCGGCTTTACCAGGTGGCGCCGATTTCAACCAACCTGATCCTGTCCTATCTGGCCGAGCATGTGCTGGGCCTGCCCCGCAGCTATTAGGAGAAGCCCATGTCCGAAGGCGCCCTGTCGGGCCTGTTGGTGGTGGCGCTGGAACAGGCGGTGGCGGCCCCCCTCTGCACCGTGCGGCTGGCCGATGCCGGCGCCCGCGTCATCAAGGTGGAACGCGAAGGCGGCGAGACGGCGCGCGCCTACGACAGCGCCGTGCACGGCCAAAGCGCCTATTTCGTCTGGCTGAACCGCGGCAAGGAAAGCGCTGTGCTGGACCTCAAGGGCCCGGACCTCGCGCTTTTCCATGCCATGCTGGAACGGGCCGACGTGCTGGTGCAGAACCTCATCCCGGGCGCCCTGCCTCGCCTGGGGCTGACGCCAGAGGTGATCGCCGCCCGCTTCCCGCGCCTGATCGCCCTGTCGATCAACGGCTATGGCCAGGACACGCCCTACGCCCCGATGCGAGCCTATGACATGCTGGTGCAGGCCGAAAGCGGCATCTGTTCGGTGACCGGCACGCCCGACACGCCCTGCAAGATCGGGGTTTCCGCCGCCGACATCGCCACCGGGATGAACGCCCATGCCGCCGTTCTGGAGGCGCTGATCGAGCGCGCCAAGACCGGCCGCGGCAAGCAGATCGAGATCGCCATGTTCGATGGCATGGCAGACTGGATGGCGGTTCCGCTCTTGCATCACGAATATGGCCAGCGCGAAACCCGGCGCCACGGCCTGTCGCACGCCGCGATCTATCCCTACCGGCCCTTTGCCTGCGCCGATGGCACCCTGATCGTCGCCATCCAAAGCAACGCCGAATGGCAGAGGTTCTGCAGCACGCTGAGCCGCCCGGACCTCGCCCTGCGCGAGGATTTCGCGACGAACGAACGGCGCGTCGCCAACCGTCGGGCGCTGGACAGCGAACTGGATCCGCTTTTTGCCGCGCTGACGATCGCCGGGGCCATCGCCCGGATGGAGGCCGCCGCCATCGCCTGGGGCCGCCAGACCGAGGTGCGCGACCTTGGCCACCACCCCGCCGTGCGCCGGGTCGAGGTGCAGACCCCGACCGCAACGATCTCTGTGCCGCGTCCCGCCGGGCGCGACGCCGGCTTCCGCCCCGGCCCGGTCCCGGCCCTTGGCGCGCAGACCGAGGCGATCCGCCGCGAATTTGGCGGGGCGCGCTGAATGGATCTGGATCATCTGCGCCAGTGGATCGGCCGGGAAGAGGTGAGCGAGGATATCCTGACGCCCGCCCTGATCGCCCGCTTCAACGCAACCTTCGACCGCAGCGATGCAGAGCCGGCGCTGATCCACCTCTGCCTCTGCCTGCCCCATGCCCCCACGGCAACGCTGGGGCCCGATGGCCACCCCCTGCGCGGCGGCTTCCTGCCGCCGGTACCCTTGCAGCGCCGGATGTGGGCCGGCGGCAGTTTCACCTTCGCGGCGCCCATCCGCCCCCTTGAACCCGTCCAGCGCCGCTCTCGCATCGTCGATGTCACCGGCAAGACCGGCCAAAGCGGCCCGCTGTGCTTTGTCACGGTCGAACATGCGTTGACGCAGGGCGGCGCGCTGCGGGTCACCGAACGGCACGACATCGTCTACCGCGATCCCGCGCCCGCGCCGCCGCCCGGCCCCGCCGCGCCCTCGGGCACCGTTTCGCGCCGGGTTTCCGCCTCGGCGACCCTGCTCTTTCGCTATTCGGCCCTCACGTTCAACGCGCACCGTATCCACTACGACGCGCCCTATGCCACGCAAGAGGAGGCCTATCCCGGCATTGTCATCCACGGCCCGATGCAGGCCACGCTCCTTTGCCAGTTGGCGCAGGATCTGAAGGGGGCACGACCCCGCCGCTTCGACTTTCGCAGCCGGGCGCCCTTGTTCGGCCCGTCGGACTTCATCCTCAACGCCGAGGAAACACCCGAGGGCATGCGGCTCTGGACCGCGGCCCCGGGCGGCCCCGTCGCGATGGAGGCCACGGCGCGCTGGTGATGGTGCAGCCAGTCCGGACCGTGGCCGCACAGGCCGTCACGCCATCCGCCGGCAGAACTTTCGCCCCGCAGCCCTGCGCGCGGACTGAGGTTGATACAAATCGGCGCTGGCGGATGCAATATCGCCGGGGTTGCGGCCGGTAGTGTTTTCGGCATGCCCGGGCCGGATGAATGGCGGATTGCGGGCTCCACGCAGCCAATGGGAGATCGCCATGCCGACCGCCAG
>WGOE01000010.1 GCA_016124195.1 bacterium
ATGGATTTGGCGATGTCCAGTCCGACAAGCGCAATTGGCTCAGTCATCTCTACCCTCCCTGTTGCCGATCTGCCGCTTCAGCTTGCACCAACATTTGGGGGTTGGGCGAGAGGGGGCATCCATGCCATCACGCCGAGGCGCTGGCCAGATCGCGCAGGTCTTCGGCCGACAGGGCCAGCTTGGCCGCCGCCACCAGGTCGGCAACCTGCGCCGCCGTGGTGGCCGAGGCGATCGGGCCGGTCAGACCGGGCTGCGCCGCCACCCAGGCCAGCGCCACCTGGGCCGGATTGGCGCCGTGCCGGGCCGCCACCGCGTCCAGCGCGTCCAGAATGGCAAAGCCGCGCGGGGTCATGTAGCTTTCCAGCTTGCCGGCCCTCGTCTTGCCCGCAATTGCGGCCTTGTCGCGGTAAAGCCCGGACAGAAAGCCCGAGGCCAGGCCGTAATAGGGGATCACCCCCAGCCCCTCGGCCCTGCACAGATCAAGCAGCGGTCCTTCAAGCGAGGCGCGGTCATAAAGGTTGAATTCCGGCTGGATCGAGGAATAGCGCGGCAGCCCTTCGCGGTCTGCGGTGTCAAGCGCGGCGCGCAGCTGCGCCGCGCTGAAGTTCGACGCGCCGATCGAGCGGACCTTGCCGGCCTTGATCAGCCGGTCATAGGCCGAAAGTGTTTCCTCGTGCGGGGTGCTGTCGTCGGGCCGGTGCGAGAAGTAGTGGTCGATCACCTCGACCCCCAGCCGCCTGAGGCTGCCTTCGACCGCCTGTTCGATCCAGCGCGCCGACAGGCCGATGGCGGGCCGGCCCGCGGGGTCGCGCCCCATCTCCGACCCGACCTTGGTGATCAGCACGACGGTGTCGCGCCTGCCCGGACGCGCCTTGAGCCAGCGCCCGATGACGGATTCGCTCTCGCCGCCCGTATGGCCGGGCGCCCAGCGGGAATAGACATCGGCCGTATCGATGGCGTTCAGGCCCGCATCGGTCGCGGCATCCAGCACGGCGAAGCTCGCGGTCTCGTCGGCGGACCAGCCGAAGACATTGCCGCCCAGCACGACAGGGGCGACGGTCAGGCCGGAATGGCCGAGGGGGCGATACTGCATGCGAACTCCTGTTGCGGTTGTCGTTGAGCGTCAGCGCGCGGGCTGGCCAGCGGCGCACCGGACAAGACCCGCGGCACGCACTGCCTCTATCTGGGGCAAAGCCCTGCCATTGTCGATGTCCGTGATCGGTTGCGCTGCCAATGCCGGCTGCCGGGGCCGGATCGGACTGTCGTCCGAAATCAGGGGCGGGCCGGACAACCCTTGCCTCGGATTCTAGGCGTTATTCCCCGTCGCCTGCGCCGCGCCGCTTGATCTCGCGGCAAATCTGTCTCATCTATGGCGCGCCACGGAGGGCGTTCTGACTTCTCGGGAAATGGCTGCCGCATGACACTTTGCTCCAGACGCGACAGGATGATGGGGTGCGGTCCGCTCGCCCTGTCCGGTCGTGCCGGGCAAAGGCGCAAGCCAGCCGGAACGCTCTGTCGGTCGATGCCCAGTTCAGCCTTTCTGATCCGGCCTCACGGTCCTTTTTGATCCTCAGGAGATTGCCATGAAGACGTCGCACGCCCTAGCTCTTGTTCCCTTTCTGATGGCCTCGACGGCGATGGCGGACACCGCCACGCAGGATGGCGCCGATCATCTGGCCCAGGTCTTTCAGACCTATCTTGGTGCGACCGAGGGTGTGGTGGCCGTGGCCCCGAACGGCGACAGCTATGATCTGACGCTGGACCCGACGCCCTTGATCGAATTGGGCAAGGACCAGGGCATGACCGGCACCGTCACACCGCTGGAGTTGTCGCTGACCGACAATGGCGATGGCACCTGGGCCGTGTCGATGGATCAGGCGATCTCGATCGCCGTGGCCAAGGCCGGCGCTTTCGATGTCAAGGAAGACATCGGCCAGCAGACGCTGGAAGGCACTTTCGATGAAAAGCTGATGACCTTCAGCAAGCTCAGCGGCACCTTCTCGGGCGTCAAGCTCAGCCAGACGATGCAGACCCCCGATGGCAAGTCCTCTGCCGCGGAAGTTGCCATCGACAAGGGCACGATCGAGGCCACGGCGACCGCCGGCGCCTCGGGCGGGGCCGATACGGTGGCGACCCTGTCCGCCTCGGGCCTGTCCGAGACGATCACCACGCCTGGCGCAGATGGCCAGCCCGGCATGCCGATGTCGGTCAAGGCCGAAGGCGTCAGTGAAACCCTGAACGGCACGGGCTTTGTCTTCGACGGCATCTACAAGACCGTGGCCTGGGTCGTGGCCCACCCGGACGAAGCCTCGAAAAAGGCGGACAAGGCCGGCCTGAAGTCGATCCTGTCCGAAGCCATGCCCTTCTTCGCCAATCTCAGCGGCACTGGCACCGTGACCAAACTGTCGGTCGATACCCCGATGGGCATGGTTGGCCTGGACGAGATCAGCTTCACCGCCGACATCAACGGCGCCGTGGCGGACGGCAAGTTCCGCGAGTCGATCTCGCTGTCGGGTCTGACGCTGCCGCCGGGTCTGGTGCCGGCCTGGGCGGCCCCGATCCTGCCGGCCAAATTGTCCATTGACGCGCAGGTCACCGATTTTGACGCCGCCGCCGGCCTGACCACCGCGCTCGACTATCTGGACCTGCCCGATGGCATGGCCGATACCACGGCGCTGGATGCCAAGCTGAAGGCTGCCTTCCTGCCCAAGAATACCGTGACCATCACGCTCAACCCCGGCGGCCTGTCCGGCGACGGCTACCAGCTGACCTATGAAGGCAGCATGGTCGCGGGCCCCGACATGCCGATCCCGACCGGCACCGCCAAGGTCACGCTCGCCGGCGCCGACAAGCTGCAAGCCGCCCTGAACAATGCGCCCGACGACATCAAGGGCCAGGCGATGATGGGCTTCGGCATGGCGCAGGGCATGGCCAAGAAGGACGCGAGCGGCAATCTGGAATGGGATATCGACGCGACCAAGCCGGGCTCGGTCTCGGTCAACGGCACGCCGATGATGGGCGGGAATTGAGCGTAACAATCGCCCGGGAAAGCCCGACCCGCCCGGATCTCGCGCTGCTTTTTGCCCGCCACACGGCGGACATGCATGCCGATACGCCGCCCGAAAGCATCCATATGATGGATGCGGGCGCCTTGGATGTGGCCGAGGTCTTCTTTTATGTCCTGCGGATCGAAGGGGCGCCCGTCTGCATGGGCGCTTTCAAACGGTTTGAGCCGGGTCATGCCGAGGTCAAGTCGATGCATGTGCTGCACGAATACCGCGGCAAGGGCCTGTCTCGGCAGATGCTGGACCATCTTCTGACCGCGGCCCGGGCCGAGGGGATCATGCGGCTCAGCCTCGAGACCGGCTCGCAAGACATGTTCCGTCCGGCGCGGCTGCTCTATGAACGCGCAGGCTTCGTCGAATGCGCCCCCTTTGGCACCTATGTGCTGGACCCGAACTCGATTTTCATGACGCGCACCCTTGCGTGACGCGCCGGCCTGCCGCAAAAGAGGGCCGTGCGGCCCCGTAGCTCAACTGGATAGAGCAAGGACCTTCTAAGTCCGAGGTTGAGGGTTCGATTCCTTCCGGGGTCGCCATTAGCGGCGGGGGGCCTGTATCGGTCAGAAGGCCGAACCGATGCCGCATAGCAGGCCGACATCCGCCGCAGGAAGCGACCGCGTCCATGAAACGCGACGGGCTGCGATTTTCGTGCTATGTTGATCTGACTTTGATGTCCTGGGACCCGGCCGCCTTGTTGCGGACGGCACACCGAAAAGGGTGGAGGAACTGTCATGGTCGACACAATCGGCAATCCCGTGACCTGGGCCGCGCGGCTGATCGGCGGCGGCGCGCGTCGGGTCGAGGCGGGCACTTCGGAAATATCGGGCGAGGATACCGCGCCCATCGTCATCACGGGCCTGCGCTTGGGCGATCTGCGCCTCGCTCTCAGATCCGGCCTGGATGATTTCATGGCCTTGCGCACCGATGTCATGTTCATCGTGGTGATCTATCCGATCATCGGCCTGATGCTGATGGGCCTCGCGATGAACCGGAACATGCTGCCCATGGTTCTGCCGATGATCTCGGGCTTTGCACTGCTGGGGCCGGTCGCGGCGGTTGGGCTTTACGAGATGAGCCGACGGCGCGAAATGGGCCTCAAGACGACATGGGGCGACGCCTTGGGGGTTCTTGAGGCGCCGTCGATCTTTCCGATCCTGGTGCTGGGCTTCTATCTCTTCGCGGTCTTCATCGTCTGGCTGATCTTTGCCAATTCGATCTACAGCCTGACGCTGGGGCCCGAACCGCCCGCTTCGCTTGCGACCTTCGGGCGTGACATCTTCACCACCAGCGCGGGTTGGGTCATGCTGATCGTGGGCTGTGCCGTTGGCTTTGTCTTTGCCGCAACGGTCCTGACGATGAGCCTGATCTCGTTCCCGCTGCTGGTGGATCGCCATGTCGGGCTGGTCAGGGCGGTCGTGACCTCGATCACCATCGCGCGGCGCAATCCGGTGGTGGTTGCCGCCTGGGGGGCCATCGTGGTCGTGGCCCTGGGGGTCGGAGTGGCCACCATGTTCGTTGGCCTGATCGTGGTTCTGCCGGTTCTGGGTCATGCCAGCTGGCATCTTTACCGCCGCGCGGTCGCACCCCCGGTCCGGTAGAGCGGGCAGGCTCAGGCAATCGGTTCCCAGAACGAGACGCCATCGACCAGCCGCTTGCGGGTGCCGTGTTCGGCAAGCCAGGCCCGGCCCAGATCGCGCACAACGGCCTTGCGGCCCGGCGCCTGCAATGGGTGATTGCGAAAGGCGCGGGTATAGTCCCCGAGGGCGGTGCCTTCGGCGAAGAGCTGCTTTTCGGGGTCCTTGGCCGGGTCCATCATCCCGGCACAGGTCCGCGCGAAGCTGGTCTTGATGAAAGAGGGCGAGGTCGCGAAGAGCGGCCGGTCCTGGTGCACCCGCTTGAGGAATTTGAGCCCGAGAATGTTGCGCCAGGTGGTCTTGTAGGAATAGGTCCGCGGCAGGTAAAGCCGATCGAGGCTGGCCAGTTGCACCTGCACGACCGGCCCCCTCAGGCGGGGTTCGATCTGATCCGGCGTCACCGGGACCAGAACTTCCCAGTCATCCTCCATGTGCAGGAAGTAATCCGAGGTCGGCTTTTGCCACAGACGCCGGACCGCCGCGCCGAAAGACGGCGTCTCAGGGCGCGAAATCTCGACCGATTTGAAGTGGTTGCGCAAGAGCGCCTCGCACTGGTCGCCCTCGGCCTCGGTTCCGCAGAACGGGTCTATGTTGGCATAGACCGTGCCGGGTGCGAAATTGGCGATGATCCCGGCGCCGAACGAGGCCAGCGTGCGTTCCAGCAGATCGGGGCGGCGGCCGCAGACTATGGTGATATCCAACTCTTGCTCCAATCGCCGGGCAATGGGTCGGGCATATCCCGCCGGGCATTTCTGTCAACCCAAATGTGCGAGCCATCGTGCCACGCTCTGTCGGGATTGCCGCTTGACGCGCCTTGTCCTAAGAACGCCCGGAGCCGCCGCGGTTGAATCTGTCAGGAGATGCCTGCAATGCCCAGAATAGGCGTCGCAATTCCCACCAAGAACCGCGCGGACCTGCTGCGCGAGACGCTGATCTGCCTCAAGGACCAGACTGCCGCGGCGTTCGAGGTTCTGGTGCTCGACAACGATTCGACCGATGCCACCCCGCAGGTCTTTGCCGAGACGGTCGGCGACGATCCGCGGTTTCGCTACAGCAAGCAGGACAGTGGCGTGCCGATGTTGCGCAACTTCTTGGATGCCATGGAGGCCATGCCAGCCGATTACTTCATGTGGCGGGCCGACGACGACCTGTCCGCCCCGAATTATATCGAACGGCTGGCGCAGGCGCTGGATGCGGCGCCCGAGGCCGATCTGGCGATCTCGGCCCTGCGGCGCTGGCACACGGAAACGGACGAGGTCAAGCTGATCCCCATGCCGGATTTTCCCGCCGGCGATGCCATCGACCGCACCGTCCATCTTTTGCGCAACAAGCGGCCGACCTGGATCTACGGCCTGTGGCGGCGCCCGGCACTGGTGCACAATCTGGCCCGGGTGGGCGATCGGTATCCCTATGCCTGGGCTTGGGACCATCTGCTGATGATGCCCTCGGTCCTGGCGGGCCGGGTGACGATCGCGCAGGACACCTGGTTCGTGCAGCGCATCATGGGTCGCGGCGCCTATGAATTGGCCAACCGCGAGCGCCTGGCCGCGCGTCAGCTTTATGCCCGGATCTGCGCTGACCTTCTGGCCGACATCGACGTGCCGCCCGCGCGCCTGCCCGCGTTGCAGGCGGCGCTTGAGTTCCATCTCGATGACCGCGTCGGGCCGCTGAAAAAACTCAGGCGGCGCGTGCTGAAGGAAAGACTACTTGCCACGCTCGGCCTGCGGCGGCATTAGTCTTTCGGTCGTCCGGGGCAGGGGCGCAATGTGGCTGCCCCAAGCGATACAACGGTCGAGACGACCTTCAGGGCTTGGGGCCGCTGAAGGACCGGCAGGAAGGAACGGCAAGGCAGATGAAGGCGGTCATCCTCGCGGGCGGGCTTGGAACGCGGATCAGCGAGGAATCGCACCTGCGCCCCAAACCCATGATCGAGATCGGCGGCCGGCCGATCCTGTGGCATATCATGAAGCTCTACGGCCATCACGGCATCAGCGAATTCGTGATCTGCTGCGGCTACAAGGGCTATGTCATCAAGGAATATTTCGCGAACTACTTCCTGCACATGTCCGACGTGACCTTCGACATGCGTTCGAACAGCATGGAAGTGCATCACCGCACCGCCGAACCCTGGCGGGTCACGCTGGTCGATACCGGCGAGACGACGCTGACCGGGGGGCGGCTCAAGCGCGTGGCCGATCATCTGGACGGGACCTTCTGCCTGACCTATGGCGATGGAGTCTCGGACGTGAACATCGCCGATCTGGTGCGTTTTCACCGTGCAGCCGGCACCGAGGCGACCGTCACCGCCATCCAGCCCGAAGGTCGCTTTGGCGCGCTGGAAATCGTCGACGACCGGGTCAGCGCCTTCGAGGAAAAGCCGCGCGGTGACGGTCGCTGGATCAACGGCGGCTTTTTCGTCTGCGAGCCTTCCGTTCTGGCGCGGGTCGAAGGCGACCAGACCGCCTGGGAAAGCGAGCCTTTGAAGCAGCTGGCCTCGGACGGGCAACTGGCTGTCTACCGCCATCAGGGCTTCTGGGCCGCGATGGACACGATGCGCGACAAGATGCGGCTCGAGGCGCAATGGGCCGAGGGGCGCGCGCCCTGGAAGGTCTGGGGCTGAGGCATGGGGTTCTGGCAAGGCAGGCGCGTGCTGGTGACCGGGCATACCGGGTTTAAGGGGTCCTGGCTTTGCGAGCTCCTTTTGGGCGAGGGCGCGCGGGTTTCTGGCCTCGCCCTGCCGCCCGAGGGGACGCCGGCGCTGTTCGATCAGCTTGGCCTTGCCGCGCGGATGGATCATGCCGTGGTCGACCTGCGCGATGCGGCGGCGGTGGCGGCGCGGGTCGCCGCGGTGGCGCCCGAGGTGGTCTTGCACCTTGGCGCGCAATCGCTGGTGCAACGGTCCTATCGCCAGCCGGTCGAGACCTGGGCCACCAATGTGCTGGGCACCGTGCATCTTCTGGAGGCGCTGCGCGCGCTGCCCCGGGTTGCCGTGCTCGTGGTGACCACCGACAAGGTCTATGAGAACCGCGAATGGGTGCATGGCTACCGCGAAACCGACCGTCTGGGCGGGCATGACCCCTATTCGGCCTCCAAGGCTGCGGCCGAAATCGCGGTGGACAGCTGGCGCAAGAGCTTTGGCGCGCCGGGTCTCTGGCTTGCCACGGCGCGGGCCGGCAATGTGATAGGTGGCGGCGATTGGGCCGAAAACCGTATCATCCCGGACCTTGCCCGCGCCTTTGCGGCTGGGCTGCCGCTGGAGGTGCGCAATCCCGGCGCTACCCGGCCCTTCCAGCATGTGCTTGAACCGCTAGCAGGCTATCTGCGCCTGTGCGAAAACCTGTGGACCGGTAATCCGGCCTGGCAGGGCGCCTTCAACTTCGGCCCCGAGCCGGGCGATCTGATGAGCGTGCGCGATCTGGTGACGCAGGCGACCCGAACCTGGCCCGGCACATGGACCGACGCCTCCGACCCCGCCGCCCCGCACGAGGCCGGACGGCTCGCGCTGACCATCGACAAGGCGCGCTACGATCTGGGCTGGACGCCGCACTGGTCCATTGCCCGCGGCCTGCACGAGACGATCGCCTGGTACCGCGCGGTCCATGAGGGCGCCGACGCAGCCGCCCTGACCCGCGCCCAGATCGCAACGCATCGGGCCGGCCAATGATCTTCACCCCCTTGCCCCTGTCCGGCGCCTTCCGCATCGACCTTGACCGCCGCGCGGACGACCGGGGCTTCTTCGCCCGCCTGTTCTGTGCCCGCGAATTTGCCGCGCAGGGCCTGCCCGACCGCTGGGTGCAGATCAACAACTCCTTCTCGCGCGCCAGGGGCACGCTGCGGGGTCTGCATTTCCAGCGCCCGCCGATGGCCGAGGTCAAGATGGTGCGCTGCCTGCAGGGGGCCGTCCTCGATGTGATCGTCGACCTCCGGGCCGGATCGCCGACCTATGGCCAATGGACCTCGGTCAAACTGGACGCCGAAAGCCGCGCGATGATCCTGGTGCCCGAGGGCTTCGCCCATGGCTTTCAGACCCTGCGTCCCGATACCGAACTGCTGTATCTGCATTCGCAATTCTACAGCCCCGAACACGAAGGCGGTCTGGCGCATGACGACCCCCGGCTGGCCATTCCCTGGCCGCTCGAGGTGACCGGGCTGTCGCCGCGCGATGCCGCCTTTCCGACCCTTGACGCGCTGGAGCCGATCCGATGACCAAGACCTGCCGCCACTGCGCCGCCCCCCTGCAGCACCGCTTTCTTGACCTCGGCTTCGCCCCGCCCTCCAACGCCTATCTTGCGCCGGAGGCGCTTGACCGGCCCGAGGTCGCCTATCCGCTGCGGCTGATGGTCTGCGGCCAATGTTATCTGGTCCAGACCGAGGATTTCGCCGCGCGCGAGGCCCTGTTTGACGCCCAATACGCCTATTTCTCGTCGACCTCGAAAAGCTGGCTCGACCATTCGGCGCGCTATGCGGCCGCGGTGACGAAGCGTTACGGCCTTGGCGCGGACAGTCTGGTGATCGAGGTCGCCTCGAACGACGGCTATCTGTTGCGCAACTTCGTGGCTGCCGGGATCCCCTGCCTTGGCATCGAGCCGACCGCCGCCACCGCCGATGCGGCCGAGGCGCAGGGCATTCCCGTCCTGCGTGACTTTTTCGGGCTCACCTTGGCCCGGGGTTTGGCCGCATCGGGGCGCCAGGCCGATCTGATCGCCGGCAACAACGTCTATGCCCATGTGCCCGACATCAATGACTTCACCCGCGGTCTGGCTGCCGCTCTCAAGCCGCAGGGCGTGGTGACGCTGGAATTCCCCCATCTGATGCGGCTGGTCGAGTTCTGCCAGTTCGATACGGTCTATCACGAGCATTTCTCGTATCTGTCGCTGATGAGCGTGACGCGCATCTTCGAGGCGGCTGGCCTGCGGATTTTTGATGTCGAGGAACTGCCCACTCACGGCGGCAGCCTGCGCGTGCACGGTTGCCTGACCGGCGCGGGCCATGAACCGACCCCCTCCGTCGCGGCTTTGCTGGCCGAAGAGGTGCGGCGCGGCATGGCGGGCCTTGCCTATTACGACGCCTTCCAGCCGCGGGCCGACCGGGTCAAGGACGCCTTCCTGCGTTTCCTGATCGACGCCAAGCGCGACGGCCGCAAGGTCGCGGCCTATGGTGCGGCCGCCAAGGGCAACACGTTGATGAACTATGCCGGGGTCAAGCCCGACCTCTTGCCCTTTGTCTGCGACGCGGCCCCGTCCAAGCAGGGAAAACTGATGCCGGGTAGTCATATTCCGATCTTGCCGCCTGCGGCGCTGGAGGCGGAGCGGCCCGATTTCATCGTGATCCTGCCGTGGAACATCGCCGCCGAGGTGCGCCAGCAACTGGCCCCGCTGGCTGCGCTTGGCACGCGCTTTGTCACTGCCGTCCCGGACCTGACCATCACATGACGCGCGTGCTTCTGACCGGCGCCACGGGGTTCGTGGGGGCACAGGTGCTGCGCCATCTTGTGGCCGCGGGGGCCGAGGTCACTGTCACCCTGCGTCCCGGCGCCGCCTTGCCAGATGGCGCCGCGGGTGCCGTACATAGCCCCGACCTTTTCGCCGAGGACGCCCGGTTCTGGGCCAAGGCCTGCGACGGCCACGACGCCGTGACCCATGTGGCCTGGTATGCCGAGCCGGGGAAATACCTGCATTCGCCCCTGAACCTCGATTGTCTGGCCGGCACGGTTCGGTTGGCCCAGGGCGCCGCTGCGGCCGGGGTCAGGCACTTTTCCGGGATCGGGACCTGCTTTGAATATGATCTGACGACCGCGGCTCTGGCGCGCCACGAAGCCTTGCCAACCAACGCCCCACTTGCCCCCGCAACGCCTTATGGGGCGGCCAAGGCCGCGGTCTGGCTCGCCCTGTCGCGCAATCTGACGGGCCTGAACTTTGCCTGGTGCCGGCTGTTCTATCTCTACGGCGCGGGCGAGGATCCGCGCCGTCTGGTGCCTTACGTCCACCAGCGCCTGGCCGCAGGGCTGCCGGTCGAGCTGACTTCGGGCCAGCAATGGCGCGATTTCCTCGATGTGGCCGAGGCCGGGCGCCAGATCGCCGAAGTGACGCTGCAAGGCCTTGAGGGCGCGCTCAACATCTGCTCTGGCCGGCCCGTCACCGTGGCGGGCCTTGCCGCTGGCATCGCCGAAAGCTACGGTCGGCCCGATCTGATCCGCCTCGGCGCCCGTCCTGACCGCGCCGACGACCCGCCCTATGTCGTGGGCCTGCCCAGCCTGCCGCCCAAGGCCTGAAAGGAAGAAGATGACCCTGCGCGAGCTTTACCGGCAAGACGGCCTGCCGATCTTTCAAAACCGCATGTATGACAGCGAGGCCGCCGGCCGCGACTGCCCCAAGGGCGACATGCGGCTGGTCGAAGACATGCAGACCGGCCTCGTCTTCAATGCCGCTTTCGACCCCGCCGCCATGGACTACGATGGTGCCTATCAGAACGAACAGGGTCACAGCCCGCACTTCAAGGCGCATATGGAGGCCGTGGCCGATCTGGTCGAATCCAGGATGGGCACCCGGCGCCTGGTCGAGGTCGGCTGTGGCAAGGGCACCTTTCTGGAACTGCTTATGGCGCGCGGCGCCGAGGTCGTGGGCTATGATCCGACCTACGAGGGCTCCAACCCTGTCGTGCGGCGCGAATATTTCACCGAAGAGCTGGGGATCACCGGCGATGGTCTGATCTTGCGCCACGTGCTGGAACATATCGCCGATCCGGTCAGCTTTCTGCAGCGCCTGGCGGCGGCCAACGGCCACAAGGGGCTGATCTATATCGAGGTGCCTTGCCTCGACTGGATCTGCCGGCATCGCGCCTGGTTCGACATCTTTTATGAACATGTGAACTACTTCCGGCTCAGCGACTTTGACCGGATCTTCGGCCGCGTCGTCCATTCCGGCCGCGCTTTTGGCGGCCAATACCTGACCGTCATCGCCGACCTTTCCACGCTGCGCCGGCCGCAGCGCGATCCTGCCGATGCCGTGGCCTTTCCGCCCGATCTGACCGACCGCCTGATGGCCGAGGCCGGCGCGGAAGAAGGCCGCGTCGTCGTCTGGGGCGGCGCCTCCAAGGGTGTGATCTTTGCGCTGTTGCGCGCGCGGGCCGGCCATCCGGTCGACCGCGTCATCGACATCAATCCGGCCAAGCAGGGCCGCCATCTTGCCGCCACCGGCCTGCGCGTCATGTCGCCCGCCGAGGGGCTGGCCGATTTGCCCGACGGCAGCCCGATCTATGTGATGAACCCCAACTACCTTGAAGAAGTTCGCGCCATGGCCGGACCTCGCTTTGTTTGCAAAGGAATGAGCCATGACTGAATTCGAACAAGAAGTCTCCGCCCGTCTGGAGGCCGTGCCCGCCAACCAGGCCCTGCAGGCCGCCGCGGCCGGGTTTCTCAAGGAATCCATCGCCGCGCGCTATTCCTACAACTTCTTCTGGATGGGTCGCCCGATCATCCAATACCCGCAGGACATGGCCGCGATGCAAGAGATCGTCTGGCAGGTCCGCCCCGATGTGATCGTGGAAACCGGTATCGCCCATGGTGGGTCGCTGGTGCTTTCGGCCTCGCTTCTGGCGCTTCTGGACCTGTGCGATGCCACTGAGACGGGCGAGATGCTGGACCCGTCCAAGCCCAAGCGGCGGGTGGTTGGCATCGACATCGACATTCGCGCCCATAACCGCGCCGCCATCGAGGCGCATCCGATGGCCAACCGGATCACCATGATCGAAGGCTCGTCGATCGACGCAGCCATCGTGGCCCAGGTCAGCGCGGCGGTGGGCGATGCCAAGCGGGTTCTGGTCTGCCTTGACAGCAACCACACCCACGACCACGTGCTTGCCGAACTTCAGGCCTATGCGCCCATGGTCACGCCCGGCAGCTATTGCATCGTCTTTGACACGGTGGTCGAGGATCTGCCCAAAGAGCTTTCCTTCGACCGGCCCTGGGGGCCCGGCGCCAATCCCAAGACCGCGATCCACGCCTGGCTGCCGACCCAGACCGAGTTTCAGATTGACCGCAGTTGGGATGCCAAGCTGGTTGTTTCGGTTGCGCCCGACGGTTTCTTGAAGCGCCGTTGAGGGCAAGGCGCGGCGCATCGCTTGAGCCGGAGCGGCGCCGGTCTTGCCCCGGGCCTGGCCGGGAACCGCAGGAAAATCCTTGGTCCGAGGCCGTGAAACGGTTTTTCAGATCGAGCGACCGGAGTCTGCCGAGGTGCCCGGGCCCGCGCGCTGTCAAGCCCGGGATGCCGCGAGACCAAAGGCATCCGCAGGCGTCCGGTCAGAAATTCTCCCATTGCGGGCCGGCGCCTGCGGCCTTGGCCGGCCTTGCGGCAACTGCCTCGACCGGGCTTGGTCTTGGCGCCGGTGGCAGGGGTATGATCTGGCCCGATTTTGCGCCCGATTTTTCCTTGTGCTGCGGGACCTTGAACATCGCCACAATATCGGCGAGCCCCGCGGCATCCGCGCGCAATGCGAGGCTCGCGGCCGTCGATTCCTCGACCATGGCGGCGTTCTGCTGGGTGACCTGATCCAGTTGGCTGACGCCAACGTTGATCTCTGCCAGACCCGAGGATTGTTCGCCCGCCGCCGCCGCTATGCTCGAGACATGGGTGGAAATGCCCACGACCGAGCCCAGCATGGTGTTCAGTGCATCGCCTGCCTTGCCCACCTGATCCACCCCGCGCCCGACATGCCGCGCCGAAGCGCTGATCAGGCTCTTGATCTCTTTGGCCGCATCCGACGAACGCTGTGCCAGCGCCCGCACTTCAGAGGCCACGACCGCAAAGCCACGCCCCGCATCGCCGGCCCGGGCCGCCTCAACCCCGGCATTCAGCGCCAGAAGATTGGTCTGGAAGGCGATATCGTCGATCGACCCGATGATCTGCGAGATCTGCTGCGACGAGGCTTCGATCTCGGACATGGCGGCAACAGCGCCTTCGACCACGACCTTGCTTTCCTCGGCCCGCTCGCGTGCTTCACGCACGATCTCCTCGACATCGCGGGCGCCACCGGCGGCCAGACGGACCGAACTGGTCAGCTCGTCCAGCGCCGCTGCGGTTTCCTCAAGGGCTGCGGCCTGATTTTCGGTCCGGCGCGACAGATCTTCAGAGGCGCCGCTGATTTCGGCCGAACGGGCCCGAATGCTGTGTGAGGCGTCGATCACCTGCATGATCGTGTCGGAGAGATTGGCCACGGCCGTGTTGAAATCGACGCGCAGCGGTTCGTAGTCGCTGGCAAAGGCCTGCGTGATCGGTCTGGTCAGATTGCCCGAGGACAGATCCTTCAGACCACTGCCCAGCGAGCCCACGACCCGCCGCAGCGCCTCGCGTTCGGCGGTCTGGGCCTCGGCAAGGGACATCGCCTCAAGCTCGGCGGCCCTGGCTTGGGTCACCAGCGCATCGGCAGAGGTGAACAGACGCACCAGAACCGTGGCCAGCCAGATCAGCGGCACCGCCTCGACCACCAGTACCACTGCATGCAACGTCACGCGTCCCAAAGAGGCCTGACCGGGGAAGATCGCCGCGGTGAAGGTGAAATTCAGTACCAGGTGATGAACCGCGATCACGATGGCAAAGGTGGCAATTGGCCGCCAATCGCAGAAGACCGCTGTCAGCGCGAAGGCGGCAAAGAAGATCATATGGCTGTCGGCCTGCCAGGGATGGCCCCGTAGCAGATAGACGATGGCCGACACGGCGATGGCGAGGCCCGCCGAGGCCGACATCTGGACCGACAGGACCGAGCCCTGCTGGCGCATCTGCACCGTGACGATGCCGGCGATGACCACCAGAAGGGCGGCGCAGGTCAGCCCATCCGTACCCAGAACATAGCCCAGAGCCGCCACCAGAGGGACATGAGCCCACAGCAGGATCACGGCGTAATGAAGCGCGCGTCGGCGCAGGTCGCAGATGGTGACGATCATGTCAAATCCTTTTCTCGATGCTGCCGCACAGGATGGTTCCGGTCGCATCCAGCAGCCAGAAGCCCTGACCGCGCAGGCGGGCCAGGGCCTCGCCGTCGCCGCCGGTGTCGAGGACGATGACATGGCGCAGCCAGTGCATGTCCACGATTGCCAGTCCTGTCCCGGCCGCGCGACTGACCCCGTCGCTCTGCCAGGGCGGGATCAGGACGGCGATCTGCCGCGATTGCGCGGTCGGACCAAAGGTCAGACCGGTCAGAGTTGCCATGCCCAAAATGGCGATCACGAGGGCACCAGCGTAGCCTGTCATCGGACCCTCCTGTTACAGGTCCATGCTTAACCGCCAAAGTTGAACAGCACCTTAAAGCGCAAGGGGATGGTTTGCGGCGAACGGCTTTCTGCCGGCTCGTGCGACCGAAGGACCGGACCGCCCTTCCGGTTGGCGCACAATTTCCATTTCAGGTCAGAAGGTTGGCTTTCCATCGCGCCATAGCGTTCGACCCGCCGGATCTTGTGGCCGGCCGAAGCTTCGGGATTGCGCGTTCAACGGCCTTGCACCGGCTCTCGGGCTTGGCTATGGGAAGCCTTCGGGGGTGGTTAGCTCAGTTGGTAGAGCGTCTCGTTTACACCGAGAATGTCGGGGGTTCGAGTCCCTCACCACCCACCAGCTTGAAACAAAGGACCGATCCGCACGTTGCAAGACGTTCGTGCCGCTGAAGTTGGCGGCCGCTGGCTGCTGCAAGGTCCGGTCCGACCAGGGCCTCACGGATGATGACGGGGATGCGGACGGCCGCCTCGCCCGCGCAATCTGCCAGAAACGCTTCGTGCCGCGGAGCTGATGCCTTCCTGTCGTGCTTATATCGGTCGTTGGCCTGCCGTCGATCCATGCGGCCCGAAGGACCCGGCGTGAGGTCGGGTGGTGGCGGGCGGTCCGCTTGGCCCTCGCGCCGGGCAGGGTGCTCGCGGTCGGGTGGCCGAGATATGCGGCTTGGGCCGCAACGGACCCGCAAGGCGCGGTCCGGTCAAAGCCGCATCATGTGCTTCTCAGCCAGGTCCAGCACCGCCTGCCTTTCACGGGCCTTGCGCGCTGCGTCCCACCCCAGGGCCGTGGCGGCGCAGTCTGCGATCTGGTCGAGGTTCGCCCTTGTCAGGCTGCCGGTCATGGCCAGCGTGGTGCGGCGCAGCACAAGGTCCGCCAGATGGCGCACCTGTTCGTGGCGCAGGATCCAGTCCAGTTCCGCGAGGTCGTAGGTCGGGGCACCGTCCAGAACACCCGCCGGACCGGCATGGGCCATGACCTCTGCCGCGGTCGAGCCATAGCGGCCCAGAAGCGTCGCAACCCGGTCTTCCGACAAGCCATGCCGGCTGGCCTGCGCAGCGATCCATCCGGCGCGGTCCTTGGGCAGATCCTTGCCACCGCCGATCGGCAGATCGCGCGTGCTGATGCGGCGCGTCCGGCCCAGCCGGGTCAGCACGCCATCGGCCACCTCTTCGGCAAAGCCGCGAAAGGTGGTCCATTTCCCGCCCACAAGCGAGATCACCGGATAGGGCCGCGCGGATGTCGCCGCGATCACGGGGGCCGAGTGGTCGCGGCTGATCAGGCCGGGATTGGCGGCATCCGAGGCGGGCAGCGGACGGATCCCGGCATAGGCAAAGATGATCTGGCTGCGGTCGAACGACAGGCCGGGCAGAAGCCCGCGCAACGCCCCCAGGAAATAGTCGATCTCGGACGCCTCGCAGCGCACTGTGTCAGGGTCCGAGGCCTTTATGTCGGTCGACCCCACGAGGGCCTTGCCAAGGAAGTCGTAGACAAGGCAGATGCGGCCGTCGTCAGCCTCGAAATAGATCATCTGACCCTTGAGAGCCGCGACGAGTTCGGGGTGATCGAGCAGGATATGCGACCCTTTGGTGCCGCCGATCATGCGCGAAGGCGCGCCGAGGCTGGCGTTCACCCGGTCGATCCAGGGGCCGGCCGCGTTGATGACAAGGCGTGGTGCGACGGTAAAGCAGCCGTCCGGTCCCATGAAGTCAAGCTGGCCAGCCCGGGTTTCTGTCAGTTCGGCATAGTTCACCGCCTTCGAGGCCGGATTGGCGGCCATGCCATCGGCCAGGAGTTCCCAGACCAGACGCTCGGGCCGGCTGATCTTGGCGTCGTAATAGGTGCCGGCGGCCAAGATGCGC
The DNA here is from genome assembly GCA_016124195.1 of bacterium. GTDB lineage: Bacteria > Pseudomonadota > Alphaproteobacteria > Rhodobacterales > Rhodobacteraceae > Stagnihabitans. The sequence goes on from WGOE01000010.1 coordinate 16,812, forward strand.
GGGGTCAGCGCCGGCAGGTCGGCCAGGGCGCGACGCCGCCCCTTCATGGCATGGCGCGGCATGACCTTGGCGCGGCTGCCGTAGAAGTCATAGAGGGCAAGGCCGATCTTGATCAGCACCGCCCCGCGGCTGCGCGGCGCGGTGGTTGACCCCATCAGCGTACGCAGCGCAGCCCAGATGCCCTTGGTCCAGGAAAAGATCGGGATGACGGTCGGCAGGGGTTCGACGCAATGGGCGGCGTTGCGCAGCAGCAGGTTGCGCTCCAGCGTCGATTGCGCGACCAGCCGGAATTCGCCGGTCTCAAGATACTTCAAACCGCCGTGGATCAGCCGAGACGGGGCGGCCGACGTGCCAGAGCCATAGTCGGCGCGATCGACGATCAGGCATGAGACGCCCTGTTCGCTGAGGTCGCGAAACAGGCCCGCGCCGTTGATGCCGGCGCCGAGGATCAGGACATCGGGGCCCAGAATGTCGGGGGTGATCTCAGCCATCCAGCGCCTCGATTTCGGGCCAGAGCGGGGCCAGCGCCTCCGCGATCCGGCCATGCAGGCGGAAGCGCGCGTCATAGGCGGCGGCGCGGGCGGGATCGGGGGTGAAGGTCGCGTCCAGCGCGGTCAGGTCGCGCGGATCGGCAAAGACCGATGGGTAAAGCCCCACGGCGGCCCCGGCGCACAAGGCCGCGCCCCAGGCCGCCGCCTCTTCGGTCCGGCTCGTGGTGACGGGCATGTTCAGCACATCGGCAAAGATCTGGGCAAAGGCCGGATTGCGCGACACGCCGCCGGTCAGCCGGGCCTCGCGCACCGGGAAGCCCTCGCGTAGCGCGTCGATATGGACGCGGTGGTTGAAGACGATCCCTTCAAGCACCGCGCGCAGCAGGTCGCCCCGGTTGTGCCAGCCGCGCAGGCCCATAAATCCGGCCGAGGCCGCAGGCCCATGGGGCGAGCCATAGAGGTAGGGGTGAAACAGCACGCTCGACGGCCGGGCCAGCGCCGCGTCGATCTCGACCGCGAGGGCCTGGTGGATGCCGGCCCCCTGCGCCGCCAGATCGCCCGCGCAAAGCGTTTCCAGAAACCAGTCGTAATTGGCGGCCGAGGCGGGCGAGATGGCCATGGCGTTCCACTTGCCCGGCTCGATCGCAGCGCGGCAGAACCAGCGCGGATCGACCCGCGGCGTGGCCGAGACCACTTCGTTGATCGAATAGGTGCCGGCGACGATGGCCACCACGCCTTCGGCATGGCCGCCGATGCCCAGAGCCGAGGCGGTCACGTCATGCAGGCCCGTGGCGACAGGCGTGCCCGCGACAAGGCCGGTCAGGGCCGCGGCCTCTGGCGTGATGCGCCCGGCAATCTCGGCCGGGTTCAGGATCGGGGGCAGGGCGCCTTCGACCGCCTCCAGCCCGTAAAGCCGCAGCGCCTGAGGCGCGTAGGCCTGGGTCCGGACCTCGGTGAAGGAGGTCGAGGCCTCGGTCCGGTCGGTGGCGATCTGCCCGGTCAGGCAAAAGCGCAGCCAGTCCTTGCAGGACAGGACATGGGCGATTCGGGCGTAACGGTCGGGTTCCTGCGCCTTGACCCAGGCCAGCAGGGCTGCGGGGGCGGAGGCATGCGGGACCTGCCCGGTCAAGCCAAGGGCCTCCCCGGCCAGGCCCTGCCAGCCCGCCACCACCCCGGCGGCCCGGCTGTCAAGCGACAGGATCCCCGGCCCCAGCGGTCGGCGGTCGGCGTCCAGAAGGTAAAGCCCGTCGCCATGCGCGGTGGCGGCCACGGCGGCAATGTCAGAGGCGGGCCGGCCGGACTGGGCCAGAGCCTCGGCAATCGCCCCGGCGGTGGCGCGCCACAGCCCCGCCATGTCACGCTCCACATGATGCGGTCTGGGCTGCGACTGCGGCACACGGGCCCGCGCGACCGACAGGACGCGGCCCGAGACGTCGAAGATCACCGCCTTGGTCACAGTCAGGCCATTGTCCAGTCCCAGCAGGCTTGGCATCTCAGTCCTCTTCTGCCCCGGCCTCGGCGCGCGCGGCCGGCGCGATGATCACGTTGACCCCCTTGCCGCGCATCCGGGCGATATGGTCGGGCGCCGTGGCCTCGTCCACGATCACAGCGTCGAATTCGGTCAGGGCGGCAAAGCCATGCAGGGCGCGGCGGTTGAATTTCGAATGATCGGCCAGAAGGATGCGGCGCGCGGAACTGTCGAACATCGCGCGCTTGGTTTCGACCATTTCGGGCGATTGGTGAAAGACGATGTCATCGGTGATGGCCGACATCGAAAGGAACAGGGTGTCGGCGCGCAGGCGGCTGATCTCATGCGTGGTCATGCGGCCCATGAAGGCGTTGCACCAGTTGTAGAATTGCCCACCCAGACCCAGCAGGGTCAGATCGCGGATCTGGTTCAGTTCATTCATCAGGGTCAGCGAATTGGTAATGGCGGTCAGGGGCACCTTGGCCGGCAGATGCCGCGCCATCTGCAGCACCGTGGTGCTGTCGTCGAAAAAGATCGCCTGGCCGGGTTCGACGAACTGCATCGCGGCCGCGGCGATCGCGCGCTTTTCCTCGGACTGGCGGCTGAAGCGGTAGACGTCGGAGGATTCGATCAGGCTGGTCGGCGCGGCCGAGACGATGCCGCGCGTCTTGCGCAAGAGGCCGCGCGCCACCAGTTCGTCCAGATCGCGGTGGGCGGTCATCAGGGAAATGCCGAAGCGGTCGGTCAGATCCTCGATCCGCAGGACACCCTCGGCCATCACAGCCTCGGTGATCAGCTGGCGGCGGGCGATCTGGCGGGCGTGGCGGCTGTCAGAGGGGATGCTTCGGGCGGCAAGGCGGTCGGGTTGGGTCTCTTTCATCCTGGGTCTGCTCCTTGCCTCGGCTGCCTGCATATAGCGGACCGCATCCCTTTGGCAAAAGAGGGGGGCGCCTTGACGGCGCCCCCTTCGGGATTACTGCGACAGGGTGAAGGGACCGGTGTACTTGTCGACATTGTCCTTGGTGATCAAGAGGCAATCGAACAGCTGCTTTTCGGTATCGACCCCGGTCTTGCCGGTCTTGATGAAGCTGTCTGCTTCCTTGACCGCCTGAGCCGAAAAGACGGCGACGGGTTGCAGGACGGTGTACTGCATCTCGCCGGCCTTGACGGCGGCCACGGCATCGGGCGAGCCGTCAAAGCCGCCGACCTTGACCGAGGCAAGCTTGCCCGCCTCTTTCAGCGCCGCGATGGCGCCAAGGGCCATCTCGTCATTGCCGGAAATCACGCCGGTGATGTCGGGATGCGCTTGCAGGATCGACTGCATCTTGTCGTGGCCCTGGGTGCGGTCCCAGTTGGCGACTTCCTTGGCGACCTTTTCCAGATCGGGATACTGGCTCAGCACGGTCTCATAGCCGTTCGAGCGGGTCGCGGCGTTGTTGTCGGCCGGGTTGCCGAACAGTTCGGCATATTTGCCCTTGTCGCCCATGTCCTGCTGCCACTGGGTGGCGCCCATCGCAGCGCCTTGCGCGTTGTTGGACACAAGCTGCGCCTTGGCGAGGCCTTCCTTGTTGATCTCGGCATTCACCAGAAACACCGGGATGCCCGCCGACACGGCCTTTTGCACCGCGCCGACCGAACCGTCGGCATTGGCCGGGTCCAGGATGATGGCGACCGACTTGTTGGTGATGGCGGTGTCGATCATTGTCGATTCCGCGTTGGTGTCGCCCTTGTGGGCCGAGACGGTGGCGGTATAGCCCATCTTCTCGGCGGTGGCCTTGGCGACATCGCCTTCGGTCTTCCAATAGGGGTTGGCCGGGTCGTTCACGATGATGGTGATCAGCCCATCCGCATAGGCCGCGCCCGACATCAATGCGCTGAAGGCTACGGCTGCGAACAGCACGCGCTTGCCTTTGGTAATCATGGTTCTCTCTCCCTTGGTTGTGTTCAGTGGTGGGTCATGCCGATGGTCTGGCAGGTCTATCCGCTGGCCTCAGGGTGGCCTCTGCGGGGAAGTCTGGTTCGGCCCTCAGGCCTTGGCGCGGGGCTTGTACTGGACGCTGTTGAGCAGCACGGCCAGCACGATCACCGCGCCGGTAAAGACGGTCTGCCAATAGGAAGACACGCCGATGATGACGAGCCCGTCGGACAGAAATCCGATGACGAAGGCGCCCAGCATGGTGCCGCGGATCGTGCCGCGCCCGCCGGTCAGGGCCGCCCCGCCAATCACCACGGCGGCGATGGCGGTCAGTTCATAGCTTTGCCCGGCGGTGGGCCCGGCCGAGGTCAGCTGCGAGGACAGGACCAGCCCGGCAATCGAGGCGCAGATGCCCGACAGCACATAGACCGTGATCTGCACCCGCTTGACCGGCACGCCCGACAATTCCGCGGCCCTGGGATTGCCGCCCGAAGCGTAAAGCCAGCGGCCAAAAGCGGTGCGGCTCAGCATCAGTCCGGTCAGGATCGCCAGCGTCGCCAGCACGATCACCCCGATCGGCACATTGGCCAGCCGGTTGAAGCCCAGCCAGTCAAAGCCCGTGTTGCCGAGCTCCGGCTTGCCCGCAAGCGCGTTGAAGGTCAGCCCGTTGGTCATCAGCAAGGCCACACCCCGCGCGACATACAAGACCCCCAGCGTGGCCACGAAGGCCGGCACCTTGAACCAGGCGATCAGCACGCCGTTGACCAGCCCGGTAAAGGCGCCGAGCGCGCAGGTCAGCACCACCACCACCCAGACCGGCGGATACAGGATCACGCCGAAGGCCTGCAACGTGACCCCCTGCATCAGAAAGCCCGCAATGCAGCCCGAAAGACCCAGGATGGAGCCGACCGACAGGTCGATCCCGCCGTTCAAGACCACCAGAAGCATTCCGATGGCCAGAAGCCCGTAGATCGCCACGTGGCTGGCCATGATCAGAAAGTTCGCGAGCGAAAAGTAATGCGGCGACAGGACCGAGAACACCGCGACGATCACGATCAGCGCGAAGAAGGCGCGGCCCTCCAGCAGAAGGGTCCGCATATCCAGTCCCTTGGGTTTGACGGCAACAGACATGGCGGCTCCTCAATGGACCACGGCTTCGCCCGAGGCGGCCATGATCTTTTCCTTGCTGACATTGGCGGGGAACTCTGCCGCGATGCGGCCACGGTTCATGACGATGATGCGGTGGGCGATGGACAGGCACTCGCCCACTTCGGAGGTCGAATAGATCACGGCCAGGCCCGATTTCGCGCGCTCGGCCAGGATCCGGAACACCTCGGCCTTGGCGCCCACGTCGATGCCCCGGGTCGGTTCATCCAGCAGGATCACCGAAGGATCGGTCGTCAGCATCTTGCCGATCACCACCTTTTGCTGGTTGCCGCCCGACAGAGAGCCGATCGGCGCCGCCCCGGAAGGGTCGGTCTTGATCGTCACCTTGCGGATGGCGTCGGCGATCACGCCCTGTTCGGCCTTCTGCGAGGTGAAAAGCCCCCGCGTGAAGGCGGCAATCGAGGCAAGCGACAGGTTGTTGCCCACGGTCATCGTCTGCACCAGCCCGTCGCGCTGCCGGTCTTCGGGCACCAGGACCAGGCCCTGCGCGATGCGTTGGGCGATGGTCAGGCCTGTCACATCTTGGCCCCGCAACAGAACGCGCCCGCCCGAGGCGGTGAGCCGCCCGGCCACCGTTTCCAGCAGTTCGGTCCGCCCGGCGCCCATCAGGCCGTAGATGCAGACGATCTCGCCGGCGCGCACCGACAGCGACAGCCGGTCCACCACCGAATAGCCGGCACCCGCGGCATCGGGCACGCTGATATCCTCGATCTTCAGCGCGACATCGCCCATCTCATAGCCCGTCGGCGGCGAGCCCAGGTCGAAATTCTCGCCGACCATGTTGCGCACGATCCATTCGAGGTCGATCTCGGCGCGTTCGGCATAGGCCGTCATCGCCCCGTCGCGCAGAACCACGGCGTGGTTGGTGATCTGCAGGGCCTCTTCCAGATGATGCGAGATATAGACGATGCTGACCCCGCGCCCGGTCAGGTCGCGGATCACCTTGAACAGCACCTCGACCTCGGTCGCAGACAGGGCCGAGGTCGGCTCGTCCATGATCAGGATGCGCGAATTGACCGAAAGGGCGCGGGCGATTTCCACAATCTGCTGCTGGCCCAGACGCAGGTCCTCGACCGGGGTCAGGGGGTCGATCTGTTCCTCAAGCTCGGCCATAAGGGCGCGGGTCTGACGTTCCTCCTCGGCGAAATCGACGCCGCTGCGGCCCATGATCTCGCGCCCCATGAAGATGTTGTCGCGCACGTTGAGGTTGGGGGCGAGGCTCAGCTCCTGATGGATGATCGAGATGCCGTGGTTGCGCGCATCGGTCGAAGAGGCAAAGACGATCGGCTGGCCATCCAGCACGATCTCGCCAGAGGTGGGCTGCACCACGCCCGACAAGACCTTCATCAGGGTGGACTTGCCCGCGCCGTTTTCCCCGAAAAGGGTGGTGACCTGACCGCGGTGGATGTCGAAATTCACCCCGCGCAGGGCCTGGATGCTGCCATAGGACTTGGCGATGTTGCGCGCCGACAAGACGACTTCGGCTGGCGTGGGCGCGGAAGTCATTTCACCTCCAGCGAAACCGGGGTGATCAGCCAGCTTTTCGGATTGACCAGCCGGAAGGCGCCCACCAGCGAGATCGTCTTGCCGGTCAGGGCGGAATTGTCGATCTTGGCCAGGACCTCGGATTTCAGCACGTTGTTGATGGCCGAGCCCGCGTCCTGGTACTCGATCTGGTTGACGAACTGGCTGAAGGTGATCTGCCCGGTCGCGTCGCGCAACTCGGTGCCGTTGATGGCGGGCCCGGTCTGGACGCGGATTTTCAGGGGGTCGGGCAGGCCGTCGACGGTGACATAATAGATGCCGGATTTGCCATCGCCCACCACGCCGGTCAGCTTGACCGGGTAGATGCCGCCAATCGCATATTTCGCCTCGGCCGCCTTGGGGTCGGCGGCGATGGCCTTGGCCAGTTCCACCGCATCGACGGCGCGGGCCGTGACGTCGGCCTGCACGACGGGGAAGGTCTTGGCGCCATAGGCCGCCGGCTCAAAAACCGCGGCCTTCACATCGGCGGCAGAGCCAATGACGACAACCTTGGTGTCATAGGCCATGGCGGCCAGAAGGATCAGGCCAGCGCCCGCCAGCGCCATCTGCATGGGGCTGAACCGGGGGGAGGTTGCGCTCATGCCGGTTGCACCCCGACCATGACGCCAAAGGCGGCCGCAAGGCAGCACAGGCCACAAGCGCCGCGATGCGGCTTCGATCCGATCATGAGCCCCTCCCTTCTTGCGCGAGCCAGGCGGGGTCTCCTCCACCGCTTGGCCCGACTCACCCTTGCTCTGACTGATATTGTGATAAAGTTGTGATATCAGACATTCAAAGCATGTTATAAGTTTTCCGTCGTGTCAATCGGCTGTTTTGCGGATTCGGTGACTGGCGTGGTTGAATGCGGCTGCCGTCAGGCATTTGCCACCGGCGCCGCGCTGCTGTATCGCCTCGACAGGCCCGCCCTGTGAACGCACCGACAAGTGTAAGTTTATATGAAAGAATACATGGCGCGCCGCGACTGGACCGCTGCGCCATCAAGGGCATCTCGAAAGGGGGTCGGGCAGGGTGGTCTTCAATTGACAGGGCTGATGATATCTGAAAAAAATTGTCATGTCTGTAATAAAAATCAAGACTTGTGCTATGATTGTGATATAATCTCGCATAAGGGTTCTGGTTGCCGGGCGGCGGCTCGTGGGCGCTGACTTCGACGAGGGGGAGACATGGCGGATATCCTGATCGGGATCGATTCGGGCACTTCGGTGATCAAGGCGGTCGCCTTCGATCTGGCCGGCCGCCAGCTTGCCGCGGCCTCGGTGCCCAACGCCTATGCAACGGGGGCGGACGGTTCGGCCACGCAGTCGCTGGCCCGGACCTGGCAGGATTGCGTCCTGGCCCTGCGCGGTTTGGGGGAAAAGCTGCCGGACCTTGCCGCGCGCACGGCGGCGGTGGCGGTCACGGCGCAGGGCGATGGCACCTGGCTTGCGGGCAAGGCCAATGCGCCGGTGGGCGATGCCTGGCTCTGGCTTGATGCGCGGGCCGCGCCCACGGTCGAACGGCTGGCGGCCGGGCCCGCCAACCGCGCCCGGTTCGAGGCGACGGGCACCGGGCTCAACACCTGCCAGCAGGGCACCCAGATGGCCCATATGGACCGCTTCGCCCCCGAACTGCTGGACGCGGCCGAGGTCGTTCTGCACTGCAAGGACTGGCTTTATCTGAACCTGACCGGCGTGCGCGCGACCGACCCCTCCGAGGCCAGCTTCACTTTCGGCAACTTCCGCACCCGTCAGTATGACGCCTTGGTGATCGAGGCCCTGGGCCTGACCCATCGCCGCCACCTGCTGCCAGAGATCATCGACGGCACCCGGACCACCCATCCCCTCAGCGCCAGCGCCGCGCAGGCCACCGGACTTCTGGCCGGAACGCCGGTCAGCCTTGGCTATGTCGACATGGCGATGACGGCCTTCGGGGCGGGCGTCCATACCGGAGAGCCCGCGGCCTGTTCGATCATCGGATCGACCGGGGTGCATCTGCGCTCGACCGATGTGGCGGGCGTGCATCTGAACGCGGAAGGCACGGGCTATGTGATTGCGCTGCCGATCCCGGGCGTGGTGACGCAGGTGCAGACAAACATGGCCGCCACGCTGAACATCGACTGGGCCTTGCGGTTGGCGGCGGACCTGATGTCGGACCTCGGCTCGCCCATCCGTCAGGCCGATCTGGTGGCGCGGATCGACGGCTGGCTCGCCGAGGCGCGACCGGGCGCGCTGCTCTATCACCCCTATATCTCGGACGCGGGCGAGCGGGGGCCCTTCGTCAACGCCCATGCCCGCGCCTCTTTCGTCGGCCTGTCGAGTGCGACGCGCTTTGCCGATCTGATGCGCGCGGTGGTCGAGGGTCTGGGCATGGCCACGCGCGATTGCTATGCGGCGATGGGCGCCTTGCCTGATGAGTTGCGCCTGACCGGCGGGGCCGCGCGCTCGGCCGGGCTGCGGGCGGTTCTGGCCGCTGCGGTCAAGGCGCCGGTCCGCGTTTCCTCTCGGCAAGAGGCGGGGGCGGCTGCCGCGGCGATGATGGCGGCTGTGGCCGTGGGGGTCTATCCCACGATGGAGGCCTGCGTGGCCGAATGGGTCACCCCGCTTCTGGGCCCGGCCGAGCCGCCCAACCCGGACCTGGCCCGGACCTATGACCAGCTTTACCCCAGTTACCAAATGGCGCGTCAGGCCCTGGCGCCGGTCTGGACCGGCCTTGCCGCCCTGCGTGAAAAAGAAGGTGCCAAATGACGGACATGATTGATCTTTTTGTGATCGGCGGCGGCATCAATGGCGCGGGTATCGCGCGCGACGCGGCCGGGCGCGGCCTGTCGGTGGTCCTGTGCGAGAAGGACGATCTGGCGCAGGGCACGTCGTCGCGGTCGGGCAAGCTCGTGCACGGCGGTCTGCGCTATCTGGAATATTACGAATTCCGGCTGGTCCGCGAGGCATTGATCGAGCGTGAGGTCCTGTTGAACGCGGCCCCCCATATCATCTGGCCGATGCGCTTCGTGCTGCCACATTCGCCGACCGACCGGCCGGCCTGGCTGGTGCGGCTGGGCCTGTTCCTTTACGACCACCTCGGCGGCCGCAAGAGGCTTCCGGGCAGTCGGACCCTGGATCTGCGGCGCGATCCGGAGGGCCAGCCCATCCTTGACCAGTTCACCCGGGGCTTTGAATATTCCGACTGCTGGGTCGATGATGCCCGCCTTGTGGTGCTGAACGCGCTGGATGCGGCGGAACGGGGCGCGCAGGTTCTGACGCGCACCGCCTGCACCTCGGCCCGGCGCGAGGATGGCGCCTGGACGATCGAGACCCGCAGCGCCGCGGGCGAGGTCCGCAGCTTCCGTGCCCGCTGCATCGCCAATGCGGCCGGGCCTTGGGTGTCTGACATCGTGCGTCGGGTGGCGGGGTCGAACTCTTCCCGCAATGTGCGGCTGGTCAAGGGCAGCCATATCATCGTGCCGAAGTTCTGGGCCGGCAGCCAGGCCTATCTGGTGCAGAACCACGACAAGCGGGTGATCTTCATCAACCCCTACGAAGGCGACATGGCGCTGATCGGCACCACCGACATCGCCTACGAGGGCCGCGCCGAGGATGTGACGGCGGACGAGGCCGAGATCGCCTATCTGATCGCAGCGGTGAACCGCTATTTCAAGGAAAAGCTGCGGCGGTCGGATGTGCTCCATTCCTTCTCGGGCGTGCGGCCGCTGTTTGATGATGGCAAGGGCAACCCTTCCGCCGTCACGCGCGATTATGTCTTCGATCTGGATGAGGCGGGGGCGCCGCTGCTCAATGTCTTTGGCGGCAAGATCACCACGTTCCGCGAACTGGCTGAACGGGGGATGCACCGGCTGGCCCATGTCTTCCCCCAGATGGGGCCCGACTGGACGCGTGAGGCCACGCTGCCTGGCGGCGAGATGCCGGGTGCCGATTACGAGACCTTCATCGACAGCCTGCGCGACGCTTACCCCTGGATGCCGCGCGATCTGGTGCAGCATTATGGCCGCCGCTATGGCGCGCGCACCCGGGACATCGTCGGCGCGGCCCAGTCCCGCGCCGCGCTTGGCCAGCATTTCGGCGGTCATCTTTACGAGGCCGAGGCGCGCTATCTGGTGGCCAAGGAATGGGCGCAGCGTGCCGAAGACGTGCTGACGCGACGCACCAAGCACTACCTTCACCTGTCGGACGCCGAACAGGCGGCTTTCACCGCCTGGTTCGACGCCACGTTCTGAGGTTCCAATGCTGACGCTGTCGCTCAACACCAACCCGCTGGTCAACCGCTTTGCCGATCCCGACGACCTGATCGACATGGTCGCGCGCGACCTGCGAATTCGCGACCTGCAACTGACGCATGAATTCATCAACCCTTCGTGGCCCGCCCCGGTGATCCGCCGCCTGACCCGGCAGATGGCCGCAGCCCTGCGCCGCACCGGGGTGCGCGTCACCTCGGGCATGACCGGACCCTATGGCAGGCTCAACCACTTCGGTCACCCCGACCGCGATGTGCGTCGCTATTACGTCGACTGGTTCAAGACCTTCGCCGACATCACCGCCGATCTGGGCGGCACTTCGGTCGGCACCCAGTTCGCCATCTTCACCTACAGGGATTTCGACGACCCGCAGCGCCGCGAAGACCTGATCCGCCTTGCCATCGACTGCTGGGCCGAGGTGGCGGAACACGCCAAGGCCGCCGGCCTGTCTCATGTCTTCTGGGAGCCGATGTCCGTCGGCCGCGAATTCGGCGAGACCATCGCCGCCACCATGGCCCTGCAGGCCCGCCTGACCGCCGCCAACATGGCCGTCCCGATGTGGATGATGGCCGACATCGACCACGGCGATGTCACCAGCGCCAATCCGGATGACTTCGACCCCTATGCCTGGGCTCGGGCTGTACCCCGCGTCTCGCCGATCATCCACATCAAGCAAAGCCTGATGGACAAGGGCGGCCACCGCCCCTTCACCGCCGCCTTCAACGCCCGGGGTCGCATCCAGCCCGAACCGCTTTTGGCCGCCTTTGCCGAAGGCGGGGCCGAGGACAACGAAATCTGCCTGGAACTGTCCTTCAAGGAGCGCGAGCCGAACGACCGCGAGGTCGTGGCCCAGATCGCCGAAAGCGTGGCCTTCTGGGCGCCGCATATCGACTCGGGCGTGCAGGACCTGCATATCTGAGGCGTAACAAAGGACAGCCCATGCACCCTTTCGCCTTCATGACCGCGACCGAGATCCTGTTCGGCCGGGGCAGGGCTGCCGAGGCGGCGGGAAGGGTGGCTGCCTTGGGGACGCACGTTCTGCTGGTGCATGGCGCCAATGCCGCGCGCGCCGATTGGCTGGCGCTGGACCTGCAGGCGGTCGGCTGCAGCCTGACCCGGTTTGCCGTCCGGGCCGAGCCCGACATGGCCATGATCGCGGCCGGCACCGAAGCTGCGCGCGAGGCGCAGGTCGTGGTGGCCCTCGGCGGCGGGGCGGCACTGGATGCGGGCAAGGCCATCGCCGCCATGGCCCGCGCGACGCGCCCGCTGATCCATCATCTAGAGGTCGTGGGGCAGGGGCTGCCGCTCGACCAGGCGCCCTTGCCCTTCGTGGCGATCCCCACGACCGCCGGCACCGGCGCCGAGGTCACGCGCAACGCTGTCATCGGCGTGCCCGAACACCGCCGCAAGGTCTCGCTCCGCGACCCGCGCATGCTGCCGTGGCTGGCCATCGTCGATTCGGCTCTGACCGACCAGATGCCGAAATCGGTGACGCTCGCCTCGGGGCTGGATGCGGTGACGCAGGTGATCGAGCCTTACTTGTCCACCCGCGCCAATCCCTTGACCGATGCGCTCTGCGTCGATGCCATCCCCCGGGGCCTCGGCGCCCTGCGCCGCCTGATGGAAGCCGAGGATGCCGCCGCCCGTGATGTCATGGCCTGGGTCAGCCTCTGCGGTGGCCTGGCGCTGGCCAATGCCGGGCTCGGGGTGATCCATGGCCTTGCCGGGCCCCTGGGCGGGCTGAAACCCGCGCCGCATGGGGCGATCTGCGGTGCGCTGTTGCCGCAGGGGCTGGCGATGAACCAGCGCCGCGTTTCCGACCCGACACGCATCGACCGGGTGATCGGCTGGATCGCCGAGGCTTTTCAGACCGCGCCGCCGCTCGCGCTGGACGCCCTGACCCGATGGTCGCGCGACAACGGCCTGCCGCGTCTGGCGGCTCTGGGCCTGACCGAATCCGATTGCGCCGCCGCGGCCGAGGCAGCGCTGACCTCGTCTTCCATGCAGGCCAATCCGGCCCGGCTGGATCTGGCCGATCTGCGCAGCATCCTGAGCCTGGCATGACCCCTAAATTGCCCCCGATCGACCCCGAGGAAAGCCTGGCGATACGTGCCGCCTGGCTGCATTACGTGGGCGGGCTGACCCAGGCCGCCGTGGCCAAACGGCTGGGCGTGGCCTCGGTCAAGGCGCATCGGCTGATCGCGCGTGCGGTGGCCGATGGACGGGTCAAGGTCACCATCGACGGTGACACAATCGAATGTGTGGAGCTGGAAAACCGCCTGGCCACCCGCTACGGCTTGACCTATTGCGAGGTCGCCCCCGATCTGGAGGAAGAGGGCCTGCCGCTGCGCGCCCTTGCCATGGCCGGCGCCGGTTTCCTGCGCCGCGAGATCGAGCGGGGCGAGACGCGGGTGATCGGCCTTGGCCATGGGCGCACTCTGGCCGCAACGGTCCAGCAACTGCCGCGTCTGGATGCGCCGGATCTGAAGTTCGTCTCGCTCTTCGGCGGGCTGACGCGCACCTATTCGGCCAACCCGCATGACGTGATGCACCGCATCGCCGAAAAGACCGGCGCGCGCGCCTATGTTTTGCCGGTGCCCTTCTTTGCCAATACCGCGCATGACCGCGAAGTCCTCTTGGCCCAACGCGGAGTGGCAGAGGTCTTCGCCCTGGCCAATGGTGCCGGCCTGAAGCTGACCGGCATCGGCACCGTGGGCGACAATGCCCAGCTGGTCACCTCTGGCATGATCGAACCGCGCGAGATCCACGCCATCCATGCTGCCGGCGGCGCGGGCGAACTTCTGGGCCATTTCTTCGACGCGCAGGGCCGCATTCTTGAGACCGCACTGACCGCGCGCACCCTGACCGTCACCTTCGCACCCGAGACGGATCACATCGTCGCCGTGGCCGGCGGCGCCGACAAGGTCGCGGCGATTCGCGCCGTCCTGACCAGCCGCCGCCTCAAGGGCCTGATCACCGATGAAATCACCGCCAAGGCGCTGCTCGCCTGACTTGTTCATCTGTTCGCAAATATCCCACGGGGGGGCGGGGGTGTGAAACCCCCGCTGCTGTGGCGACAGGTTATCACATAATAATGTCACAAAATACCGAAAATGAGTTTATCTATGTGATTTGTTCCGTTATGATCGTACCACCTACGGAGGCATGAGTGAAACGCGAAGACCGGCAGCAGGCGATCATGGATTTGCTGGTGGAACAGCACACGGTCGATCTGGATGATCTGGCCGAACGCTTTGTCGTCTCGCGCATGACGATCCATCGCGACCTTGACGATCTTGAGGCCGAGGGCCTGTTGCGCAAGATGCGCGGCGGCGCCACGATCGAGGCCGGCACCCAGTTCGAAAGCGACTTCCGCTTCCGCGCCCGTCAGGAAGGTGCGGCCAAGGCCCGCATGGCACGCGCGGCGCTGGAACTGGTCGAACCCGGCATGACGTTGATGGTCAACGACGGCTCGATGGCGGCGGTTCTGGGCGCGATGCTGCCCGAACGGCGCCCCCTGACCGTGATCACCAACAACGCGGCCATCATCGACGGCCTCAAATCCGAAAACGGCATCACGCTGATTGCCTTGGGCGGCATCTATTCCGCCAAGTTCAACGGCTTTTTCGGAATGGTCACCGAAGAGACCCTGGGCCGGTTGCGCGCCGATCTGGCCTTCATCTCGACCCCGGCCGTCCAGGGCACCCGCGCCTTTCACATGGATGACAACGTGGTCCGCGCCAAGCGCGCGATGATCGCCTCGGCTGACAGGTCCTGCCTGCTGGTCAACCATCAGCGCTTTGGCCGTAACGCGCTGCATGTGCTGGCCGAGCTTGGCGATTTCCACACGATCATCACCGACGCGGCCCCCGCGCCGGATCAATGCGCGGCGCTGGACCGCGCCGGCTTGCGGCTTCAGGTCGCGCAAGAACGGGAAGAGCCATGAAACAGGTCTGGATCGGCACCAGTTGGAAGATGAACAAGACCCTGGCCGAGGCGCAGGCCTTTGCCCGCGGCCTGCCCGCCGCCGGTCCTGCGGGGATCCAGCGCTTTGTCATCCCGCCCTTTACCTCGGTGCGCGAGGTCAAGGCGATGCTTGCCCAGACCTCGGTCAAGGTCGGGGCGCAGAACATGCATTGGGCCGAGGACGGCGCCTGGACCGGCGAGATCTCGCCCCTGATGCTGCGCGACTGCGATCTGGACATCGTCGAACTGGGCCATTCCGAACGGCGCGCCTTCTTTGGCGAGACCGATGCGACGGTCGGCCTCAAGGTCGAGGCCGCGGTGCGCCACGGCCTGATCCCCTTGATCTGCATCGGCGAAACCCTGGCCGAACGCGAGGCCGGCCGGGCGACCGAGGTACTTGAAACCCAGGTCCGCGGCGCCCTTGGCCAGCTGAGCCCTGCGCAGCGCGGGGCCACGATCCTGCTGGCCTATGAGCCGGTCTGGGCCATCGGCGCCAAGGGCATTCCCGCCAGCGCCGACTATGCCGATGCGCGCCAGGCCGAGATCATCGCGGTGGCCGAAACTGTCCTTGGCACCAGGCCGCCCTGCCTCTACGGCGGCTCGGTCAACCCGGACAATTGCGCCGACCTGATCCAGTGTCCGCATGTTGACGGGCTTTTCATCGGGCGCTCGGCCTGGGCTGTCGAAGGCTATCTCGACATCCTGGCGCGCTGTGCGGCCAAACTCTGACTGTTCAACCTCGGGAGACTGACATGAAACTTGCGATTGCCGGCGACAGTGCCGGCGAAGGGCTGGCCAAGGTGCTGGCAGACCATCTGAAATCCAGCCATGACGTGGCCGAGATTTCGCGGACCGCCTCTGGCCCCGATGCCTTCTACGCCAATCTGGCCGACCGCGTGGCCAGTCAGGTTCTGGACGGTACCTACGACCGCGCCATCCTGGTCTGCGGCACCGGGATTGGCGTGTGCATTTCGGCCAACAAGGTGCCCGGCATTCGCGCGGCCCTGACGCATGACACCTATTCCGCCGAACGCGCCGCCCTGTCGAACAATGCCCAGATCATTACCATGGGCGCGCGCGTGATCGGAACCGAGCTTGCCAAGGCCATCGCCGATGCCTGGCTGAAAGAGACGATGAACTTCGATCCCGCCGGCCGCTCTGCCGGCAATGTCGAGGCGATGAACGCGCTGGACCAAAAGTACAGCGCGTAATGAAGCCCTTGCGCCTGTCGCCCGGTGGCGGAGGACACCGTCCTTGTCAGGGCTGGCGCATCAGCGGAGAGCGCAGCCGCGACGGGTTGCCATATTCAGCAGCGCCGGCCAAATTTGCCGCCGATATGGACATTGCGCCGGCACCCGTCTTGCCGGCCGGTGCAATCCCTGCCTGACGCGTGACCCTCTTGCGTAATGACATATGAGTACAGTTGCCAGGGTTCCGGCATCCTGGGATGCGTCTGGTTCAAGAACCGCAGCCTCCGGGACAGAAAAATGCGGCAGGCGCAAGCCGGGATAAACGCCCGGGAAACCTCGTGACGCCAAGGGATTGGCCGCGACGTCATACGACCTGTCCCCTTCTTGACAGCAGGAAGGGACATGAGACGAAAAGAAATCGCAGTACCGCGCCGGCCATCCTGGCCGCGCTTGCAGCATTCGCTCTGGGCCACCTTGCCCTGGCGGCAAAGCAGACCGTTTCAACGTGGCTTGGTCCATGTATGGGGGCCAACCTGCCCTTGGGCTATGCCTCGGACACCGGGACCGCCAAGAAATGAGCCGACAAATACGGTCTGAAGATCGAGGTCACCCGGTTCAACGACGATGTGGAATCGATGAACCCTTACGCTGCCGGCGCCGTTGATGCGGTGACGCGGGTCAATTCGGCCGACCCCGACATGGTGGGCGCCTGCCAAACCCCGGACGTGCAGGCCATGGTGATCTGGAACCCGACGATGTCGGAAATCGCCAGGCTGCCCGATGCCACCAAGGTCTTTGACCGCGCGCAGATATCGGGCGAGGTCATCGACCTCATGGTTGCCAACACCGCCACGCTGACCGAAGGCCCCGATTCCGGCAGGGCTCGGGCCGGCATCCGGGATGAAACGACTACCCTGATGAGCGCCGACATGCCCGAGGGAACCGCAGCGCGCGCCGCGATTGGCAAGGCCTCCGGCACCGATCAGGCCGGCTTTGAAAGCCACACGGCCGCGAGCAGGCGTTTCGCCAATGCCGACGAGCCCATGACCTTCACCGAGTCTCCTGATCTGGGCAAGACGATGGACGCAGTCCGCGGCTTCTTGTGCGACAGGGGCCCCTTGGGCTTGGGGGCGACCTCGGTTGACGCGGTGGGGATCGGCGCGTGATGCCGACCGCTTCGCCTCTTTCGTAGGGCCTTCGGACGAGCGGGTACGGCTGGGTCCTGACCGTTTCGCGGTGGGCAATGGATCGCGCGGTCCCTATGGGCGAAGTGCCGTTGGGGCTGGTGGAGGTGGAAAGCACGACCCCAGGCAAGCTGCGGAGGTTCCTTCTGGCGCCGGTCCAAGCGGTCGCGGCAGGCCAGACCGTGGCCCTGATCGAATCGATGAAGATGGAGGCCGCCGCGACCGCCCCTGTCGCAGGCTGGTTGCGCGAATGCTGTGCATGCCGGGCCGGACGGTGCGGGCGGGCGATGTGATCGCTGCGATGGAGGCACTGGACACGGCCTGACGGCCCCTGTTGCCATCTGGCGGCAAGGGGCGCGGTGACAAGTCCCGCGCCCTCCGCTAGGATCTCGAACCTATTGAATGTCAGGATAGTCACGACAATGGCGATCACTTTGAAAGATGTGGCAGAGCGGGCCGGGGTTTCGCGGGCCGCCGTGTCGCGGTCTTATACCGACGGGGCCTCTGTCTCGCTCAAGACGCGCGCCAAGGTCGAACGGGCCGCGCGCGAGCTGGGCTATACGCCCAACATGCTGGCGCGCAGCCTGACCACGCGCAAGACGCAGCTGGTGGGTCTTGTGTCGAACAACTTTCACAACCCGGTCTTCCTGCAGATCTTCGATCTTTTCACCCGGGGCCTGCAGGAACAGGGATTGCGGCCCCTCTTGGTCAACCTGTCGGGCGAGACCGATCCTGCGCGGTCGGTCGGGCTTCTCCGGCAATATTCGGTCGATGGGGTCGTCGTGGCTTCATCCCATCTGCCCGACGGCTTTGCCCGGGCCTTTCGCGATGCCGGGATCCCGGTCGTGCATGCCTTCGGGCGCGCCACGCAGGTGCCTGACGTGAATGTGGTGACGATCGACAACCTTGGCGCCGGGCGGATGGCGGCGGAGACGCTGATCGCCCGCGGCTATCGCCAGATCGGCTATATCGGCGGGCCAGAGCGGGCTTCGACCGCGCAGGACCGCCTGGCCGGCTTTCTTGAGGCGGTGCGCAACCGTCCGGAGGTAACTGCCACGGCCAGTTTCGCCGGCGCCTACAGTTTCGAGGCGGGCTTTGCCGAGATGAGCCGCCTTCTGGCCGGGCGCCCGGCCGAGGCTTATTTTCTGGGCGACGATGTCTTGTCGATCGGGGCGCTGGCGGCTGTGCGGACGGCTGGTTTGCGCGTGCCGCAGGATCTGGGGATCATCGGGCTCAACGACATGGAAATGGCGGGCTGGGTCAATATCGACCTGACCACGATCCACCAACCCTTCGCGGCGATTGTGAAATCATCCATCGACATGATGGTGGCAAGCTTTGCGGACCCCGGGCGGGCGCCCGAGGCTCTGATCCATCCCTGCCATATTGTCGAGCGCGCAACCCTGCGCGCCCTGCCGTCAATCGGCTGACCGCTAGCGGAACAGGTGGGGCCTTGCATCGACCCAGACGCCCTCGCCCTTGGCCGAGGCGACCGCGGCATGGATGGCGGCAATCGACCGCAGCCCGTCTTCGGCCGTGGGGAACAAGGCGCTGGCCGGATCGGCGGCGCGGCCTTCGCCCCGGGCCAGCAGAGTTTCGGCCAGATCGCGGTAGATGTTGCCAAAGGCCAGCGGCATGCCCTCGGCATGGCCGACCGTGACTCGGCTGGCGCGGTCGGCCTCGGGCGAAAGATTGCCCTCGCCGCGTTCGATGACCTGCAGGCGCTGGCCCAGGGGCATGTAGTACAGCTGGTTGGGCTGTTCCTGCGCCCAACGCAACCCGCCGGTTTCGCCAAAGACCTGCAGGGTCAGGCCATGCTGGCGCCCGATGGCGACCGATGAGGTCCAGAGCCGGCCGACCGTTCCGCCGTCCATGCGGAAGTTGACCATCGCGTCATCCTCCAGCACCCGTTCGGCCAGGCACGAGACGAAGTCGGACGACAGCCGCGTCACCTCTTGCCCGGTCACGAATGAAGCCATGTGCAGGGCGTGGATGCCGCAATCGGCGAATTGCGCCGAAACCCCGGCCTGCGCCGGGTCATAGCGCCAGCGCACGCGGGGGTTGTTGGCATCGGCGGCATTGGCGTGATGGCCATGGGCGAATTCGGCGACCACCAGCCGCACGCGGCCCAGATCGCCGCGCGCCACCATGGCCCGCATGTGCCGGACCAGCGCATAGCCGGTATAGCCATAGTTCACCGCACAGATGCGGCCGGCCTTGCGCGCGGTCAGCACCAGATCCTCGGCTTCGGCCTCGGTCACGGTCATCGGCTTTTCGCACAGGACGTTGAAGCCGGCCTCGAGAAAGGCCTTGGAGATTTCGTAATGCGTGGCGTTGGGCGTGGCCACGGTGACAAGGTCCACGCGGTCGGCGCGGCCTTGCTCGCCGGCCAGCATCTCGCGCCAGTCGCCATAGGCGCGGTCGGGTGCGATCCCCAGATCCTGCGCAAAGGCCCGGCCCGCGGCAGGGTCATGGTCCAGCGCGCCGGCCGCAAAGGTGAAATAGCCATCAAGCCCCGCCGCAAGGCGATGTGCCGGACCGATCTGGCTGCCCTTGCCGCCGCCGATCATGCCCCAGTTCAGTCGTTTCATCGCGTGCTCCCTAGAAGCCGATGGAGGAAAGATAGGTGCGGTTGGCCCGAGCGTCGTCGATGGGCGAGGTGCCGCCCGAGGGGTCGCAATCCTGTTCCACCGTACACCAGCCAGAAAAGCCGTGCTCCAGCAGAATCTGCCGGACGGTCGGAAAATCGACATCCCCCTGACCGAGGTTGCAGAAGATGCCCTGGCCGCAGGCCTCGTAGAACCCGGTGCGGTTCGCCACGGCGGCGGCCTTCACCTTCGGGTCGATGTCCTTGAAGTGCATATAGGAAATCCGCCCGATGTGGCGGCGCATGAAGGCCACCGGGTCATAGCCCGCATAGGAATGGTGGCCGGTGTCGAAGCAGATCTTCAAGAGGCTGTCATCGACCTCGTCCAGGAGCCTTTCGAGTTCCGGTTCGAAATCAATGAAGCCTGCCGCATGGGCGTGGATGCCAACGGTCAGCCCGTGATCGACTCCCATCTGGGCCACCTGCCGGATGCGGCCGACAAAGCCCGTCCATTCTGCCGGCGCCATCTGTTCGGCCTCGGCGGCGCGGCCGGCGGTGGCGGCGCGGCGCGGTGAGATGCTGTCGATCAGAACCAGATGCCGGGCGCCATGCGCTACAAGCGCCGAACAGGTGCGGCGGGCGGCATCCTGCACCTCGTCCCATTTCGCCGGATCATGGAAGGGGCGGAACACCACGCCCCCGATCAGCGTCAGGTCATTTTCGTCGAGCGTCTCGGCCAGCAGGGCAGGGTCCTCGGGCATGAAGCCGATCGGGCCGAGTTCTATTCCACGATATCCCGCCGCCGCGCAGTCCGAAAGCACGCGGCGCCAGGGCGGGTTGCGCGGATCATCCGCGAACTCGACCCCCCAAGAACAAGGTGCATTGCCGATCTGGATCATCTTTCCCGTCCCTTGCGAAAATCTGTCGTCTTGTGTCTCACAGGTCCACCCATTGCCCCGACTGCGCCGAATCCTGCGCCGCCGCGATGATGCGGTTCACTTCCATGCCGTCCGCGAAGGTCGGCCACAGCGAGGTGCCGGTGGCAATCGCGGTCAGGAAATCGCGCGCCTCGATGATGATCTGGTCCTGATAGCCGGTGCCATGGCCGGGGCCCTGGCAGAAGGCAAGGTAGTCCGGATGCTCCGGCCCGGTCAGGATCCTGCGAAAGCCGCGCAGGCCCGGCGCATCGTCGGCGCGGTAGAGCCAGAGGGCGTTCTGATCCTCTTGATCAAAGCGGATCGCACCCTTTGTGCCCGTGATTTCATAGGCATAACCCATCTTTCGCCCGGTCGCGACGCGGCTGAAGGACAAGTGCCCCATGGCCCCGCCCGCAAACCGGCACATGAACTGGCCGATGTCGTCATTGGTCTGGCGCCCCTCTGCCCCCGGGCGGGCGGGAAAGACCGTGGCGATATCGGCCGACAGGCGCGCGATCGGCCCCACCAGCGCCAGGGCTGCGTTGATCATATGTGGCGCCAGATCGCCCATCGTGCCATTCGCCGCGCCAAAATTGCGCCACGAGGCGGGCCGTGTCGCATCGGCGTCGAAATCCTCGGTATGTTCGCCGCGAAACCAGGTCACCCCGCCGATCTCGCCGCTCTGCACGAGGCGGCGGGCGAATTGCGAGGCCGGCGTGCGGATGTAGTTGAACCCCACCATGTTCACGCAGCCCGAGGCCTTGGCGGCGGCGACCATGGCCCGGCTGTCGTCCAGGCTGGCACCCAGAGGCTTTTCGCAGAAGACGGGCTTGCCCAGCGAAAAGGCCGCCTTGGCTATCGCGCGATGGGTTTCCTGCGGCGAGGCGATCACCACGGCCTCGACCCTGGGATCGGCCACAAGCATACGCCAGTCGGCAGTGCCGCGGGCGAAACCGTAAGCCGCCCGATAGCCCTCGGCCGAGGCCGCGCTGGTCGCGGCGATCATTTCAAGCCGTGGCCGCAGCTCGGTGCCGAACACCGCGCCGACCGCACTCATGGCGACGGAATGGGCCTTGCCCATATAGCCGCCGCCCACGATCCCCACGCCGATGTCGCGCATTGCGGCCGTCCCTCAATAGTGTTTGCAACCGGTTGCAAAATGAGTAACCTGAGCAGCAAGCTCAGGTCAATCCGGTTTCGCCATCGGGGCAGGGCAGATTTCATCGGGCCGGAAAAGAGCCGGCCTGCGGCGGGCGGCCGTGCCGCTTGGACCAGGGGGAGAGGCTGAACGTGCAACGCGTCTGGAAACGTATGGTGCTGAACCGGTTTGTCGTTCTGGGCCGCGTCGGCATGGACCTTTATGCCGACCCGCCGGGCACGCGAATCGAAGAAGCGCTGCGCTATACCGCGGCCATCGGCGGTTCGGCGGGGAACATCGCGGTGGCGCTGGCCCGGCAGGGCGCGCGGGCGGCGCTGTTGACCCGGGTCTCGGATGACGCGGTGGGGCGCTACTGTGTCACCGAACTGGCCCGCTATGGGGTCGATACCGCGCTCGTCAGGTCCACCCCAGGCGAGGCGCGCACCTCGCTGGCCGTGGTCGAGACCATCGCCCGCGATCCGCAGACCGTGCTTTACCGCAACGGTGCCGCCGATTTCGCCCTGACGCGCGACGATGTCGGCACGGTGGACTTCGGCGGTGTCGCGGCCCTGGTCGTCACCGGCACGGCGCTGGCCTGCGAACCGTCGCGCGGCGCCACCTTTGCCGCCATCGAAGCCGCCCGCAGCGCGGGTGCGCTGGTGGTGCTGGACATCGACCACCGGGCCTATTCCTGGCCCTCGGTGGCCGAGGCGGTCGAGGTTTGCCGCACCGCCGCCGCCCGAGCCGACATCGTCATCGGCAATGACGACGAATTCGGCCTTCTGGCGCGTGACCATGCCCACGGCCCGGCCTATGCCCGCGCTTTGGCGCAGGACGGCGCCGAGTTCACCATCTACAAACGCGGTGCTGCGGGGGCCACGACCTACACGCCGGACTTCACCTTCGACACCCCCATCTTCCCGGTCAAGGCGCTCAAGCCGATGGGGGCGGGCGACGGGTTCATGGGCGGTCTGCTGGCCTCGCTTGGCCGGGGCAGCACACTGGATCAGGCCGTGCGCTGCGGTGCGGCCACGGCGGCGCTGATCGTGGCCGGCATCGGCTGCGCCCCCGCCTCGCCCGACCGCGCGCAACTTGACCAATTTCTCACCAGCCATCGCCCCTGACCGGAAAGGCCTGCCATGCATATTGCCCCCTTCGACAACCGCAACGCACCGATCATCGCTGCGGGCCATGCCCTTGTGCCGCTGGTCTATTTCAACATCGTCCAGCTGAAGCGGGGCGAGCATTTCGTCTCGCAGGTCCCCGGATACGAGACTTGCATCGTGCCCGCCACTGGCACGATCGACGTGGCGAGCGCAGGTCAGACCTTTGCCGCCATCGGCAAGCGGCGCGCCAATGTCTGGGATGGCGAGCCCGAGGGCGTCTATGTCACGACCGGTGCCGCCGCCACGATCACCTGCCAAAGCGACGCGGCCGAGGTCTTCGTGGCCGGCGCCCGCACGGATGAGGCCTTTCCGCCGTTCGCCATCCACGCCGCCGACATCGACCCGGTCCAATATGGCTCGGACGACACCAAGACCCATCGCAAGATCAAGCACATCCTGGGCACCAAATACCATGGCCGGGTCAGCCGCCTTCTGGTGTCGGAACTTTACACCGTGGGCACCGGCGGCTGGTCGGGCTTTCCAAGCCACAAGCACGACACCAACCGCCTGCCGCTGGAAACCCGCCATGACGAGGTCTACAACTTCCGCTTCAACCCGCCGCATGGCTCGGGCCTGCAGATGCTGCAGCGCGAGGATGGCCAGCCGGGCGATGCCTATCACATCGTCGATGGCTCGACCGTGGTGATCGACAAGGGCTATCATCCGTGCTGCGTGCTGCCCGGCTATCAGATGTATTACTTCACCATTCTGGCGGGCGAGACTCAGCGCTCGCTCGTGCAGTTCTTCCAGCCGAGCCATGCCGATCAGATCGAAACCATCCCGGGGATCAAGGACATGATCGCCAAGTTCAAATGAGCCTCGTGTCGCTGAAAGCCGTGCTGACCCCCTGCCTGACCGATGGAACGGCGGTGGCCGGGCTGGTGGTTCTGGGCTGGGAGGATGCGCTGGCCTATGTGCGCGCGGCCGAGGCCGCCCGGCGCCCGGTCATCCTGCAGGCCGGGCCGGGGTGCCGGGCGCATATGCCTTTGCCGGTGCTGGGGGCGATGTTTCGCACCTTGGCCGAGGCCGCTTCGGTCCCGGTCGTGGCCCATCTGGACCACGGCGAAAGCCTGGCTGTGTGTCAGGCGGCCATCGACTGCGGGTTCACCTCGGTCATGTATGACGGATCGGCCCTGCCGCTGGCCGAAAACATCGCGCGGACAAGGGCTGTGGTCGATCTGGCGCATCCGCAGGACGTGTCGGTCGAGGCGGAATTGGGGGTCGTGGGCTATCACGATGGCGCGCCCTCGCTTGGCACCGATCCGGCCGAGGTGGCGCGCTTTGCCCGCGAAACTGGTGTCGATGCCCTGGCGGTGTCAGTCGGCAACAGCCATCTGATGCCGGAACCCGGTGCCAGTCTGGACCGGGCCCGCCTGGCTGCCATCCAGAGTGCCGCGCCCCACCTGCCGCTGGTCCTGCACGGCGGTTCGGGCATCGCGCCCGATGTGCGCCGGGCGCTGGCACGCGAAACCTCGGTCTGCAAGTTCAACATCGGGACCGAACTGCGCCAGGCCTTCGGTCAGGCCCTGCGCGCGGCGCTGGACCGCGACCCTGCCCGGTTCGATCGCATCCAGATCCTGTCCGAAACCGTGGCGCCGGTGACCGAGGTCGCACGGCAGGTGATGGCAAACCTCGGCTAAGGCGGACCCGCCGGCATCAGGTCGGGTCCGCCGGCTGGGTCAGGCTTCGGCCTCGACCTCGGGCTGGCCTTTCACGCCGGTGATATAGCTGACCACGTCATTGCCATCCGTCTCGGTCTTGTTCAGCGAAGCGACGATGCGCCCGCGGCGGAACACCACGATGCGGTCCACCAGATCGAAGACCTGCCGCAGATTGTGGCTGACCAGGATCAGCGGCACGCCGCGGTCCTTCAGGCCCCGGATGATGTTCTCGACCTGGGCGGTTTCCTGCACGCCAAGCGCCGCGGTGGGTTCGTCCATGATCACCAGCTTGGAGGCGAAGGCGGCGGTCCGCGCGATGGCCACGCATTGGCGCTGCCCGCCGCTCATGTTGCGGATCGGGTTGTCGACATTGGGGATCTTTACGGCCGTCGTCTTCAGAGCTTCGAGCGTGCGGCTGCGCATGGCGCGCCGGTCCAGCCAGGAAAACGGCCCCAGTCTGAAGCGGAACAACTCGCGCCCCAGAAACAGGTTCGAGGGCACGTCCAGATCGTCGGCCAGGGCCAGGGTCTGGAACACGGTCTCGATTCCGGCCTCGCGCGCCTCGAGCGGGCCGGAGTGGCTGACAGAATGGCCGTCAAAGTAGATCTCGCCGGCCGAGCGTTGTTCGACACCGGTGATCTGGCGCACGAAGGTGGATTTCCCCGCCCCGTTGTCGCCCACCACGGCCACGTGTTCGCCGGGGCGCAGCACGAAATTGGCATCCTCGAGCGCATGCACGCCGCCGTAGCGCTTGGTCAGGCCCCGGGTTTCCAGAATATATTCGCTCATGACCTATCCCCGCACCCGGCTGCGTTGCCGCCATTGATCCAGCACCACGGCGCCGACGATGATCGCGCCCTTGACCATCTCTTGATAATAGGCGTCGAGCCGGATCGAGGTGAAGCCCGAGATGATCACCGAAAAGATCGCGGCACCCAGTACGGTGCCCACGATCGACCCGCGCCCGCCCGACAGGGACACCCCGCCGATCACCGCCATGGCGATGGCGTCCAGTTCGTATTGCATGCCCATGCCGGCCTGCGCCGTCAGGTTCTTGGAGGTCAGAAGGATCGCCGAGACCCCGGCCAGCATGCCGGCGATGGTGTAGACCAGCACCTTGTGGCGGTCGACGTTGATGCCCGACATCCGCGCCGCCGCCTCGTTCGACCCGATGGCATAGCTGCGCTTGCCATAGAGCGTGTAGATCATCAGCACGTGGAACAGCACGGCCAGGCCCACGAAGACCACGGCGGGGTTCTGACCCTCCCAGTGCAGCAGGCCGAAGGTCAGCCGGCCCAGCAGGTCACCGTTCGACAGATTGCCATAGGCGGCGGTCGGAAAAGACACCGGGCTGCCGTTCGACCACCAGCTTGATGCACCGCGCGCCGAAACCATCATGCCCAAGGTGGCGATGAATGGCGGGATTCGGGTATAGGCAACCAGGATGCCGTTCACAAAGCCTGCGAGGATGCCGCAGCCAAGCCCCACGCAGATGGGTACTATGACCGGCAGATCCATCCAGGCCGGCCCGAACAGCGCCTTGGGGTTGGGGTTGCCGTTGACCAGCGCGGTCTGGGCAAAGCTCATGGTGATCATTGCCGTGGCGCCCACGATCGAGCCCGAAGACAGGTCGATGCCGCCCAGGATGATGACCTGCGTGACGCCAAGCGCGATGATGCCCACGATGGCCACCTGCAGGATCATGATGTCCAGCCGCTGCTGGTTGAAGATCCCCGGCATGTTCTCGCGCATGTTGAACAGGAAACTGGTGCCGTTCAGCCGGTTCAAGACTTCAAAGATGATGACGATGAACACCAAAGCCGCGAAGACGTTCCATTCCGGGGCCCTCGTCCGTTTGGCCGGGTCGTATTTCAGGCCGCCCAGACCATGCACCGATTGCGAACCAGACTGCGATGCCGGTTTCGACATGTCTTCCTCTCCCCGATTGTCCTTGATGGGTGCTGCGCGACCCCGGGGATCGCGCAAGGCACAGGGGGGCGGCCTCCACGCCGCCCCCGCCGCACCGGATGCGGATCAGTTCTTCTTGACGAAGTCCGCCATGTTCTTCGGCGTCACCAGCTGGAAGGGGATGTAGACCTTCTTCTCGACCTTCTCGCCCTTGGACAGTTTGACGGCCGCATCCAGCGCGCCGGCACCCTGGCCCGCCGCATCCTGGAACACGGTGATGTCCTGATCGCCTGCCGCCATCGCGGCCAGAGCGTCCTGGGTCGCATCCACGCCGGCGACGATGACCGACTTCATGTCGATATTGGCCGCCTTCATCGCCTGGATGGCGCCGATCGCCATTTCGTCGTTGTTGGCGATGACCGCGTCGAAGGGCTTGCCGGTCGACAGCCAGTTGGTCATCAGGGTTTGCGCCTCGTCGCGCGACCAGTTGGCGGTCTGCTCGTCGATGATGTTGACCTTGACGCCGCAATCCGGGCCCGAGATCACGTCATGCACGTCCTTGGTGCGCATCACGGCCGCCTGGTTGGACAGCTGGCCCTCCATCACGTAGACGTTGGCCTCGGTCTTGCCGGCGGCCTTGAGTTCGGCGCAGACTTCCTTGGTTTCCAGCGTGCCCGAATCCGCCTCGTTCGAGGCCACGAAGGCCTGATTGTCGGGCAGCGTGTCGACGTTGACCGGCTGGCGGTTCACATAGACCAGCGGAATTTTCGCCTTGGCGGCCGCATCCGACATGGCTTGCGTGGCCGAGGTATCGACCGGGTTCACGATGATCGCCGAAACGCCCGAGGCGATGAAGTTGTTGATCTGGTCCAACTGCTTGGCCACGTCGTCCTTGGCGTCCTCGATCTGGACCTTCTGGCCGTTCTTGTCGGCATAGGCCTGCAGGCCGTTGCGCAGGACGGTCAGGAAGTTGTCGTCGAACTTGGCCATCGAAACGCCGATGTCTGCCATGGCGCTGGTGCCCATCAGGGCGGCCAAGCCAGCGATCAGTAGGGTCTTTTTCATGGGTCTCTCCTCCACAAGTTGGTGTCCGGCACACCTTTTCTCCCGCCGGACCGCCCTTCCGGGCGGTATTCTCAGGCCCGTCATCCTCAGGCGGCGGCCGTGCCCTGCCGGATGAAATTCATCGACGCGGTCAGGGCCGCCTTCGGGTCCGCCAGATCATGGACCTCGCTGGCGAAGGGCTCGTATGAAATCGGCCCGGCATAGCCCGCCGCCCGCAAGGCGCGAATCTGGGCGACATTGCCCAGGATATCATCAGCATCGACCAGAACCCGATGGCTGTCGCGCATGTCGCCGACATAGATCGGCGCCTTCACCCCCGAAACATGCACGATCCCGGTCAGGTCTGGATAGATCGGCCCGAAGCCTGCCAGCGCGTGGTGGAAGGTGTCATGCACGATGAAATAGGTGCCCCGCCCGCCCACGGTGTCGATCACTTCGGCCAGGATATCCTTGTAGCGCAGACTGCACACCTCGAAGCCCAGGGGTTCGACCATGGCCTTGAGCCCATGGGCGCGCAGCATCGGCAAGAGGGCGCGCAGCGCGGTTTCGGTCACCGCGCGGCTTTCGGCGCGCGAGGTGGCGACATTGTCGTTGCGCGGGATCAGGCTGATCGCTTCGGCGCCACAGGCGACGGCGATCTTCATCAGGGCTTCGGCCTCGGCGCGCTTGGTCTCGGACCAGTCGTTGAACATCTTGACCTCGGCCAGGGCCAGGACCCGCAGGCCCCTTGCAGAGGCCGCCGCACCCACCTCGGCCGGGTCGGCGCCGTCAAACAGGGCGCCCGGCAGGTCGTTGCGGAACTCGACCCCGACGCAGCCCAGATCGCGGGCGAGGTCGAGGAAGGCCGGCCAGCCAAGCCTGGGGGCGGTCATATGGTTCAAGGCAAACGGCAGCATTCGGGTCTTACTCCTTCGAATCGCCAGATCATGGCGCGTCGTGGAATTTATATTCCGAAAACGGCGTGGGGGAATTGGAAAATTCCATCCAATCACCCTTCTTGATGATTTTTGACGATTAATTCGTCATGTTCCCCCTCAAAGTGACTCGGCCACATGCAGATCGGGGGGCAGGAAATATTGCGAGGTTCCCCCCGAAGCGCCCCCCGAACTGGCCTGTGCGGCGCCGTCGAGCCGGGCCGTCACCATCAGCGACACCAAAGTGCGGCACAGCTTTTCCAGGGGCGTGTCGATGACCATCGAGACGATACCCTCGGCCAGGCCCGCCCGCGAATCGGGCGTCAGCGCCGAAACCACGATCGGCACCCGCCGCGCCACCGGGCTTTCGCGCAGGGCGGCGATGGCGCCCTCCATCCCGCCGCCGGCAACATAGATGCCGCGCAACTGCGGCTGGTTGGCCAGAAGCCCAAGGGTCGCGTCGTAGGTCAGTTGCCGCGTCTCCAGATTGACCAGCGGGTCCAGCACGGTCAGATGCGGCGCGCATTCGCGCAGATAGCCGCGAAAGCCGGTTTCGCGCAGATCGTGCCCGTGCCAGCGGTGGCCGCCGACGAAAATCGCCATCACCCCGGGCTGGCGCGACAAAGTGGCCATGATCCAGCCCGCCGTGCGCCCGACCTTGAGGTTGTTGAGCCCGATATACCCTGCGCGCACCCCCTGGCCGAAATCGGACAGGAGCGAAAAGACCGGCACGCCGGCCGCACGCAGGTCTTCGACCGCCGCTGTCACCTCGGGATGATTGACGGCGGTGGCGGCCAGCACGTCGCAGCGTCCGGCCATGGCGCGCAGGTGGCTGGCCATTTCGCTGGGGGCCTGGCTCGGCGAAAACTCCAGCACGAGTTGGGCTCGCACACCGACCGCCTGCGAGACGGCAAGGGTGATCGCCTCGGCAAAGGCCTTGTAGAAATCCTGCCCCTGCTTGTGCAACAGCATGCCGATCCGCACCTGCGGCAGGTCGTCGTCCAGCTTCAAGAGGCGCCGCGCGGCGGGATGGTTGATCCGCCGGGCCGCCTCGGCGATTTGCTGGCGGGTCTCCTCGCGCACAGCTTCGCGCCCGTTCAGAACCCGGTCCACGGTGGCCACGGAAACCCCGGCTGCGGCAGCCAGCGCCGCCATGCCCAGTCGTTTCATCCCGATCCCTTTCGCATCCGATCGGCCGATCTGACGATATTTGACGAAGTTTGGCAAGGGTCGCATTGCCCAAATTTGGAATGTCCGTTCTATTCGGCGCAAGGTTTTCAGACTTCGGGGGAGGCGCCGCTATGGCACGTCGAGATTACAATCTGCTGGGGCCGGACGGTCAGCGCGCGGTCGAGACCGGGCTTGCGGCGGCGGAATGGTATCACACGGCCGTGCCGCGCAAGGTGATGAAGGACCTGATGCAACGCTCAGACGGTCCGGCGATCCGCGACACGCTGCTGCTTTATGCCCTGATGATCGGCTTTGCCGGAGCGGGTGTGGCGCTTTGGCCCAGTTGGTGGTCGGCGCCGTTCTGGCTGGCTTACGGCGTACTGTACGGGTCGGCCTCGGACAGCCGCTGGCATGAAACCTCGCATGGCACGGCCTTCAAGACGCCGTGGATGAACAACGTGGTCTATCAGATCGCCTGCTTCATGATCGTGCGCAATCCGGTGTCGTGGCGCTGGAGCCACGCCCGCCATCATACCGACACCTATATCGTGGGCCGCGACCCCGAAATCGCCATCATGCGCCCGCCGGTGCTGTTCAAGCTGATCGGCAATTTCTTCGGCATCTTCGACGCCTGGGCCGGGTGGAGCCGGATGCTCCTGAACGCCACCGGACGGCTTGATCCGCAAGAGGCGACCTATATCCCCAAGACCGAGGTCGCCAAGGTGATCACGGTCGCCCGGATCTGGACGCTGATCTATGCCGCCACGATCGCCCTGGCGCTGGCGCTGCATTCGATCCTGCCTCTGATGGTGATCGGCCTGCCGCGGCTTTACGGCGCCTGGCATCATGTGCTGACCGGCCTTTTGCAGCATGGCGGGCTGGCCGACAATGTGATCGACCACCGGCTGAACTCGCGCACCGTTTACATGAACCCGATTTCGCGGTTCATCTACTGGAACATGAACTACCACATCGAACACCACATGTTCCCGATGGTGCCCTACCACGCCCTGCCGCGCCTGCATGCGCTGATCAAGGACGACCTGCCGGCGCCCAGCCGCTCGATGGCCGCGGCCTATGCCGAGATGTGGCCCGTGCTCTTGCGGCAGCTGCGCAACGAGGACTGCTTTCTGCGGCGCGACCTGCCCGCCGCGGCCAAGCCCTACCGTGAAGATTTTCACATCGGTGCCCTTGGCGCCGCGGAATAGGAGAGTGATATGACCGACTGGATCGACGCCTGCGCCACCGATGACATCGACGAAGAGGACCTGATCCGCTTTGACCATGCCGGGGCGACCTATGCCATCTATCACTCGCCCGAAGGCAAGTTCTACGCCACCGCCGGTCGGTGCACGCATGAGGATATCCATCTGGCCGATGGTCTTGTGATGGATCACCTGATCGAATGTCCCAAGCACAACGGCCGGTTCGACTATCGGACCGGCGAGGCGAAACGGGCGCCGGTCTGCGTCAACCTGCGCACCTATCCGGTCAAGGTCGAAGACGGCCGCGTCTTCATCAAGGTGGCATGATGGCGCGGCGTCTGACGGTGAAGGACCTTCTGGACCAGCGCGGCAAGCACCAGTTCGCGATGCTGCGGGTCGAAACCCTGGCCGAGGCCGAAGCGGCCGAGAAGGCCGGCGTCGAGCTTTTGTCCGTGCCGCCCGCGATGATCCTTGACCGGCAGTTCCGCGACGCGGCGCCCACGGCCTTTGCCTTTCCGGGCGACAATTTCTATGAAATCGGCGACACGGCGGATTTCCTGAGATGGGCCTTTCCGCTGTTCAAGCACGGCGCGGACGGGTTCTACTGCTCTGGCAGCCTTCAGACCGTCAAGGCGATGGCCGACCATGGCCTGCCGGTCTGCGGCCATGTCGGGCTCATCCCGTCCAAGGCCACCTGGACGGGCGGCTTCAAGGCGGTGGGCAAGACGATCGACAGCGCGATCCGGGTCTATGAACAATGCAGGGCGCTGGAGGCCGCCGGCGCCTTTGCCGTCGAGATCGAGGTCGTACCCCATGCCATCACGAAAGCCATCGCCGAACGGACCGGCTTGTTCCTGATCTCGATGGGGGCAGGGGGCGCGGGTCATGCGCAGTATCTGTTCTCGGACGATGTGTTGGGGCAGAACCCCGGCCACGTGCCGCGCCACGCCAGGCAGTACGCCGATCTTGGCGCCGAATACGCTCGGCTCCAGCAGATGCGCATCGCCGCCATGACCGAATTTGCGGCCGAGGTGCATGGCGGTGCCTATCCCGCGCCGGCCCATCTGGTCGAGGCCGATCCCAGCGTGGTGGAGGAGTTTCGCGCCTGGCTCGACCTCAACCCCTGAGGGGTCAGCCCGCGTAACCGGCCAGTCGCGGCAGGAACAGCACGATGTCGGGCACGAAGATCATCACGAGAAGGGCGCCGATCAGCACGATCAGGAAGGGCGCAATCTCGGCGATGATCTCGCGCAGGGAAATCCCGGTGATCGCGTTGATCACGAACAAAAGGATGCCATAGGGCGGCGTGATCAGGCCGATCATGCAGTTGACCACGGCGACCACGCCAAAGTGGACAAGGTCGATGTGCAGCGTGTTGCAGGTCGGCAGGAACAGCGGGATGATGACCAGAATGATCGTGGTCGCATCCAGAAAGCAGCCCAGGATCAAGAGCAGCAGGTTGACGCCCAAGAGAAACACGAGGGGCGAGACATTCATCCCCGCGATGGCCCCCGCCACCATGTTCGGGATGTTCTCGGACGCCACGATGTAGTTGAGCAGCAGCGCCCCCCCGATCACCAGTCCCACCGCGGCCGAGGACCGCGCGCTGTCCACGAAGATGCCGTAGAGCGCCCGCCACGACAGCGCCCGGTAGACCAGCGCCGACAGCAACAGCGCGTATAGCGCCGCCACCGCCGCGGCCTCGGTCGGGGTCGTGATGCCGCCATAGATGCCGTAAAGCAGGATCACCGGCATCAGCAGGGCCGGAAAGGCACGCCCGGTCACGGCCGGCAATTCGCGCAGCGCCACCGGCTTTTCGACGGCAAAGCCGCGGCGATGCGCCATGAAGGTGTTCAGCCCCATCAGGACCGCCCCCATCAGCAGCCCAGGCAGGATGCCGCCCAGAAACAGATGGCCGATCGAGGCATTCGAGACCAGCGCATAAAGCACCATCGGAATCGACGGCGGGATGATCGGTCCGATGGTCGCGCCGGCCGCCGTGATCGCCGCGGCATAGCCGGGCGGAAAGCGGTTGTCCTTGCGCATCATGTCGATGATGATCTTGCCGATCCCCGCCGCATCGGCCACAGCCGATCCCGACATGCCCGAAAAGATCAGCGAGGCCATGATGTTGACATGGCCCAGCCCGCCGCGAAACCGGCCCACCGTCGCAAGGCAGAAGTTCAGGAGCCTCTCGGTCACCGAGCCTGCGTTCATGATGTTGGCCGCCACGATGAACAGCGGCACCGCCAGCAGAAGGAAGCTTTGATAGACCCCGTCCAGCAGCCCCTTGCCGGTGACGCCGATGCTTTGGCCATGCACCGCCAGATAGGACATCGAGGCCAGGATGATCGCATAGGCGACCGGCACGCCAATGCCCGCCAGCAAGAACAGCGCGCCGATGCAGACGATCAGTTCGGGGCTCATTCGTCGGTCACCTCCAGATGGTGATGGTCCTCGCCCTCGGCGCCGTGCCGCAGCACGTCGATTGCGCGCCACAGATAGCGCAGACCCACCACCACCAGGAAGACGAAGTAGATCGAATAGATCGGGAACATCTTGACCCCCAGCGTGGCCGAGGATTTCAGCTTCAGGATGGCCAGCTTGTCATAGGTCGGCCCGATCGAGGCCAAAAGCCCGAAGGCCACCGCCAGCGCGCCGATCACGGCGAACCACTTGCGCAGCCCGGGCCTGACCCAGAAGTAGATGATGTCGAAGGTGACATGGTCCTTTTCCCGGACCACGAAGGCATTGCCCCAGAATACGATCCACAGCCACAGGACCAGGCAGAATTCCAGCGTCCATCCGAAGGAGGCCGCGCTGATCACGCCGCCAAACCGCGCCATGAACCAGGCAGAGCCCATGATGTAGCGCACGGCGATCTGCAGGATGAAGGTTGCGAACATGGCCGCCATCAACAGGGCCGCCACGCCTTCCGCACAGGTGATGAAGGCCCTCGCCAATCTGGCCATGCCCGCGACCTCCTCCCAAAGGGTCCGGATCAGGCGCCGAGCGCGTTGATCTTGTCCAGAAGCCCCGCTGGCCACTGCTTGGCCATGTCAGAGGACAGATAGGCCTCTTGCACATGCTTGCGGAAGGCCGCGACATCGGGCTCGTAAATCTCCAGCCCCTTGTCCTTGAGGAAGGCGACCAGGTCCTCCTCTTTCTTCAGCTGGTTGGTGCGGCCGAAGTCGGCCGTGTCGTCCGCCGCCTTCTGCAGCGTGGCCTGCTGGTCGGGCGTCAGCTTGTTCCAGGCATCGAGCGACAGCGCCAGATAGTTGAGGTCCACCAGATGCGAGGTCAGCACGATCTGCTTGGTGACCTCGTAGAACTTGGCGTCAACCACGGTCGGCAGCGGATTGTCCTGCCCGTCGATCGCACCGCTTTGCAGGGCGGTATAGACCTCGGTGAAGGCCATCGGCGTTGGGTTGGCCCCCAAAGCGCGGCCAAGGAACTGCCAGGCGTCCGATCCCGGTATCCGCAGCTTGACGCCCGCCATGTCGGCCGGGGTCTTCACCTCGCGCTCGGCCTTGGTCATGCGCAGGTTGATCTGGCGGCGGCCGAGGTAGATCACGGTCAGCAGCTTGACCTTCAGCGTGTCTTCCGCCTTCTTCTTGAAATCGTCCATCAGGGGCGCGTTGAAGACGGCCACCTGATGCGCCGCACTCTGGTGGACATAGCCCGCCGAGAAAATCGAGAATTCGGGGATGAAGGTCGCCAGTTCCTGCGCCGAGGTCAGCGACATTTCCAGATCGCCCGAGGCGATCGCCTCAAGCTCGGTGCCCTGCTGGAACAGCGTGCCGTTCCAATGCGGCTCGAAATCGGCAAAGCCCGAGACTTCCGGGCCGAACTTCTGCATCAGGGCGATGGCGCGCTGATCGGTTTCGGAATTCACGCCCGACATGCGCAGACGCAGCTTGCCTTCGGCCAGGGCCCGCATCGGCATGGCGGCCAGCGTCGCAGAGGCCGCGGCAGCGCCCAAGAGGCTGCGCCGGGTGAAAGAAGTGGTCATCTTTGTCCTCCCTGTGGTCGGATCAGCCTGCGTCTCCCGCGCAGTCGACTCCGATAGAACGGCTGATAGGCAAAAAAATCCAGGGCGTCCAGATAAATCGATTATTGGCCATCGAATCGTTCTTGTGGCTTTACTTCGGTTCTGTGCCGGCGCTATGTGAACGCAACCGGGAGGCCTGAGATGTCCGCTATCGATCTGACCGCACGACTGGCCGGCAAGCCTACCATCGCAGGCCAGACCGAGCTGCGGCTGCGGCGCGACATCCTGACCGGCGTGCTTGCGCCGGGGGCCAAGCTCAACCTCGACAAGCTGCGCGAGACCATGGACGTGGGCCTGTCCCCCCTGCGCGAGGCGGTGACCCGGCTGGTGTCGGACGGGTTGATCGAGGTCGAAACACACCGCGGCTATTCGGTCGCGCCGATCTCGATTGCCAACCTCAAGGAGGTCAGCGCCCTGCGGTCCGAACTGGAACCCTTTGCCCTGCGCCACTCCATCGCCCGGGGCGGGCTGGACTGGGAGGCCGCGGTGATGGCCGCGCTGTACCGCGTCAACAAGATCGAGCGTGATCCCGACGACCCGGCCAGCCGCGCCACTTGGGAGGCCGCCAACAACGCCTTTCACCACACGTTGATCTCGGCCTGCGAGATGCCGCTCTTGCTCAAGATCCATGGCGCGCTGGTCACGATGAATGACCGCTACCGCAACCTCTATTCCGATGCCGTGACGGTGCAGCGCGACGTCGTCGAAGAACATACGGCGCTTGCCACGGCCGCTGTCGAGCGCCGGGCCGATGCGGCGGCGGAAATCCTGAAGGCGCATATCGACCGTTCGGTTGTGATCCTGCTGGACATGATCGCCCGCACGCATCCGGACGAGATGCGCTGATGGCGCCCGCGCGACCGGTCGGGTGCGCCGCAGACCGACCCAACCAGTGGAAACCAGAAGGAAAACCAAGATGGACTTGCCAAAGAACGCCTTCAAGGCCGCGCTCAAGGAAGGCCGCCGGCAGATCGGTCTGTGGATTTCGATTCCCGAGGCGGGTCTTGTCGAGATGCTGGCCGGCTGCGGCTATGACTGGATCCTGCTTGATACCGAACATGCCGCGATGGGGGCGGTCGAGACCATGCCCCTGATGCAGGCCTCCGCCCCCTATCCGGTGACCACCATCATCCGCCCGGGCTGGAACAACCCGGTCGAGATCAAGAAGATGCTTGATTGCGGCGCCCAGACCCTGCTGATCCCCTATGTGCAGAATGCCGAAGAGGCGCGCGCCGCCGTTGCCGCGGTGCGCTATCCGCCGGCCGGCATCCGCGGGGTGGCCGGCATCACTCGCGCCACCCGGTTCGGCGCCGTCAAGGACTATGCCAGACATGCCCATGAAGAGATCTGCCTGCTGGTGCAGGTCGAAACCGCCCAGGCGCTGAGCCAGATCGAAGAAATCGCCAAGGTCGAGGGCGTCGACGGCATCTTCATCGGCCCGGCCGATCTTGCCGCCTCGATGGGCCATGCCGGCGAGCCCTCGCATCCCGCGGTGCGGGCCGCGGTGATGGACGGGCTGCGCCGGATCCGCGCGGCGGGCATCCCGCCCGGCATCCTGTCGCTGGATCAGGCCTTCCTGCGTGAAGCCGCCGAGGCGGGCGCCCAGTTCATCGGCGTGGATGTCGATGCCGCCCTTCTGCGCAATGGCGCGCTGGCTCGCCGGGCCGAGTGGAAGTAGGCCGCGCCTGAACCACCAGCGCCGCAGTGCGGCGGCGTCGCGTTCGGGGGCAGCCCCGCGCCGGTCAGCCGAAGCGGCCGGTCACATAGTCATTGGTGCGCTGATGGCGCGGCGACAGGAAAATCTTGGCCGTCTCGTCGAATTCGACCAGCTCGCCCAGATACATGAAGGCGGTGTACTGCGAAGTCCGCGCCGCCTGATGCATGTTATGGGTGACAATGGCGATGCAATAATCCTGTGCCAGCGTGCCGATCAGATCCTCGATCTTGGCGGTCGAGATCGGGTCCAGCGCCGAGGCCGGCTCATCGAGCAGCAGGACCTCGGGCTTGACGGCCACGGCGCGCGCGATGCAGAGCCGCTGCTGCTGACCGCCCGACAAGCCCAGGCCGGACTGGTGCAGCTTGTCCTTGACCTCGTCCCAGATCGCGGCTTCGCGCAGGGCGGCCTCGACGCGGACGTTCATCTCGGCCTTGGACAGGCGTTCGTACAGGCGGATGCCGAAGGCCACGTTTTCATAGATCGACATCGGAAAGGGCGTAGGCTTTTGAAACACCATGCCGACCGTGGCGCGCAGGCGGTTCAGGTCCTCGGTCCTGGACAGGATGTTGCGGCCGTCCAGCATCACCTCACCCGAGACATTCTGGCCGGGGTAGAGGTCGTACATCCGGTTCAGGACGCGCAGAAGCGTGGATTTCCC
Organism: bacterium; assembly: GCA_016124195.1. GTDB lineage: Bacteria > Pseudomonadota > Alphaproteobacteria > Rhodobacterales > Rhodobacteraceae > Stagnihabitans. Next base: position 54,120 of record WGOE01000010.1, read on the forward strand.
GCAGCCCGACGGCCCGATGAAGGCGGTCACCGACTTGTCGCGCAGGTCAAGGTTGATGCCTTTGAGCGCCTCGTGCCCGTTCTGATAGGTGAAGCGCAGGTTCTTGACCCGCACCTTGACCGGCTGATCCGGGCCGGGTGTCAGGAAGGCCGGCGTCTGCGACGACAGCCCGTTTTCGGTCAAACTTTGGTCGCTCATGTTCATGGCCTGTCCTTCACGATCTGCGCCGCGTCCCGGCAAGCGCGCGGGCGAGGATGTTCAAAGCCAGGATTGCCGCCGTGATGATCAGCGCGCCGCCCCAGGCGAGGCGCTGCCAGTCGTCATAGGGGCTCATGGCGAATTGGAAGATGACGACCGGCAGGTTGGCCATCGGCGCGCCAAGGTCGGTGGACCAGAACTGGTTGTTCAGCGCGGTGAAGAGAAGGGGCGCCGTCTCGCCGCTGATGCGGGCCACGGCCAGGAGGATGCCGGTCAGGATACCGCTGCGGGCGGCGCGGTAGATCACGAAGACCATAACCTTCCACTGCGGCGCGCCTAGCGCCGCCGCCGCCTCGCGCAGGGCGTTGGGCACCAGCGCCAGCATGTCCTGCGTGGTGCGGTTGATCACGGGCAGGGCGATCACCGCCAGCGCCACCGCCCCCGACCAGGCCGAGAAATGGCCGAAAGGCACCACCAACGCGGCGTAGATGAAAAGGCCCACGATGATCGACGGCGCGCTCAAGAGCACGTCGTTGATGAATTTCGCAGCCTCGCCCAACCGCGAGCCGCGGGCGTATTCCGACAGATAGGTTCCGGCCAGAACGCCGATCGGTGCCGCGATCAGGATGGCCACGAGCGTCATCACCAGCGACCCGAAAAGCGCATTGGCCAACCCGCCGTCCGATCCGGGCGGTGGTGTGTTTTCGACGAAGATTGCCGGGCCTATGGCTCCCAGCCCCTGCCAGAGCAGCGTCCACAGGATCGCGCCCAGGAAAAACAGGCCGAACAAGGTCGCCAGCGTCGCCAGGCCCATGGCGATCCGATTGGTTCTTTTGCGGCGCGCAGACAGCGACATGGCGGGGCCTCAATGGGTCTCGACCCGGCCAAGCATCCACTTGGCCAGGGCAAGAACGGTGAAGGTGATGACAAACAGGATCAGCCCCAGCGCCACCAGGCTCGAGGTGTACAGCCCCGAGGTCGCCTCACTGAATTCATTGGCGATAGAGGCCGAAATCGTGGTCGCCGGCGACAGAAGAGAGGCGGCGATCCGGTGCGAATTGCCGATGACGAATGTGACGGCCATGGTCTCGCCCAAGGCCCGGCCGAGGCCCAGCATCACCCCGCCGACCAGCGCGCGACGGGTGTACGGGATGACGATGTGGCGCGTGACCTCCCAGGTCGTCATGCCCAGCCCATAGGCCGATTCGCGCAGCATGACCGGCACCGTGTTGAACACGTCCCGGGTGATCGAGGTGATGAAGGGCAGCACCATGATCGCCAGCACGATACCCGCGGTCAGAAGCCCGATGCCGTAGGGCGCGCCGCTGAACAGCAGGCTCAACCCCGGCACATGGCCCAGCGTGGCGATCAGGGCGGGCTGTACGGTGGTCTGCATGAAGGGTGCCAGCACGAAAAAGCCCCAGAGCCCGTAGATGATGCTGGGAATGCCGGCCAGAAGCTCGATGGCGATGCCGATCGGGCGGCGCAGCATGGGCGGGCACAGTTCGGTCAGAAAGATCGCGATGCCGAAACTGACAGGCACGCCGATCACCATCGCGATTACAGAAGTCACCAGCGTGCCATAGATCGGGGCCGCCGCGCCGAAGATGTCCTTGGCCGGGCTCCAGCGTTCGTTCCACAGGAAGGCAAGGCCGAAATTGCCAAAGGCGGGCAGGGCGTCGATGACCAGCGACACCAGAATGCCCAGAAGCACCAGCACGACCAGCGCCGCCGAGGCCCGCGTCACGCCCAGAAACAGGCGGTCCTGCGCCTTGGCGCGGTTCGGGCGCTCTGCGGCCTCAACGTCGGAGGGCCGGACATCGGTCGTCGTCATCAGGATCCCCGGGGCTGGCAGGACTGAGAATGGGTAAGGACGGGCGAGGCCATGCCCCGCCCGTCCGTGAATTTCTGGCGTCAGGCGATCACTTGCCCGCCACGAAGACCGGCTTGCCGCCCGCCATGATGTCCTTGGACCACGAAGCCTCGATCAGTTTGACCACATTGTCGGGGATCGCGACATAGTCGAGATCCTTGGCCGCGCCGGTGCCCTTGGTGTAGGCCCAGTCAAAGAACTTCAGCGCATCGGCCACGGCCGCCGCGTCGTCCGGGGCCTTGTGGATGATCACCCAGGTCGAGGCGGCGATCGGCCAGCTGGCATCGCCGGGCTGGTTGGTGATGATGACGTGGAAGTTTTTCGAACCCGCCCAATCCGCATTGGCCGCAGCCGAGGCAAAGCTGTCAAGCGAGGGTGCCACGATCTTGCCGGCCGCGTTTTCCATCTTGGCGTAGGACAGGTTGTTCTGCGCCGCATAGGCGTATTCGTCGTAGCCGATGCCGCCAGCGGTCTGCTTGACCGTGTTGGCCACCCCTTCCGACCCCTTGGCGCCGAGGCCGACCGGCCATTCCACCGCGGTATCCGAACCGATCTTGTCCTTCCACTCGGGCGAGACCTTGCTCAGGTAGTCGGTGAAGTTGAAGGTGGTGCCCGACCCGTCCGAACGGTGAACGACGATGATCGGCTGGCTCGGCAGCGTCAGCGAGGGGTTCAGCGCCTTGATCGCCGGATCGTCCCAAGCGGTGATCGTGCCCATGTAGATGGCCGACAGAGTCTTGCCGTCCAGCACCAGTTCGCCCGGCTTGATGCCCTCGACGTTGAAGATCGGAACGATCCCGCCCATCACCATCGGGAACTGCGTCAGCCCGTTCTTGTCCAGTTCCTCATCCGACAAGGGCTTGTCCGAGGCGCCGAAAGTGACCGTCTTGGCTTCGATCTGCTTGATGCCGCCGCCCGAGCCGATCGACTGATAGTTCAGACCAATGCCGGTTTCCTTCTTGTAGGTGTCGCCCCATTTGGCGAAGACCGGGTAGATGAAGCTCGAGCCGGCGCCCGAAATGTCGGCAGCGGCAGAGATGGCCGGCAGCACGAAGCTGAACGCCACCGCCGCGGCGCTGAGGGCGAAGGACTTTGCAATGGTCATGAGGATCTCCTTTCGGTGGGTCGCGGAGCATCTGAACCAACCGGGTTGGTCCGTCGCGATGCACGGCGTTTAGCCACCGATTGTGACAAGCGCGTAACATTTGCCTGAAGCAGGTCTTCACGAAAAGTTGAAAGGAGCTCTGCCTCGGCAGGTCCGTCGCGGCCGGGCGCCGCACGGGCATCGACGAGGGCGCAGCACAGCGCCGGGCCGGGCCGTCCGAGCGGGCCGGATCAGTCCGGACGGGCCGCCATCACTTCGCGCATCAGCGCTCGGTAGCGCTGCTGGCTACCCTCCAGATGCTGGCGCATCGCGCGGCGTGCGGCCGGACCATCGCCCTGCTGGATCGCACGGACGATGTCGCCGTGTTCGGCGTCGATCATCGCGATATAGCTGCCGGTCACCGCCTCGCCGGCATCGGGGCGCAGGGCGCGGCGCGGAATGGCGTTCTGGCCGAGCATGGTCAGGAATTTGACGAACATCGGGTTGTTGGTCGCCTCGGCCACCGAAAGGTGAAAGGCCAGATCGGCCTCCGAGGTAGGCTCGCCCGCCCGCGCCAGGGTCGAGACCCGGCGCGAGGCTTCCAGAATGCGCTCTTCCTGCGCCGGAGAGCAGCGCCGCGCGGCAAGTTCGGCGGCCTCGGTCTCGATCCCGGTGCGCAGTTCCAGCATCTCGATCACTGAAGAGATGCGGCTTTGGTCGATGTCACGGAACGGCAGGCCGCCGCCCGGGCCGATGACATAGACGCCAGAGCCCTGCCGCGATTGCACCAGCCCGTCGGCGCGCAGGGCGGCGATGGCCTCGCGCACCACACTGCGGCTGACGCCGTGATCCTCGGCCAGACGCGTTTCGGACGGCAGGCGGGCGCCGGGGCCATAGACCCCTTCCGAGATGCCCGACCGCAGGCTGGCGGTCAGGCCGGTCACCAGATTGCCCTTCTTCGCGACGACGGGGTTCACCGGAATGCTCCTTCGGCCGGGGCCATCCCGGCAGTTTGATCCTGCGCTCTCGGGCAGGTGGTGCGCCGGGTCAAGAGGGCAAGGGGCCTCATGTCACGGGCCCCGGCGTGAACAGCGCCAGATCGTTGACCAGACCCAGACGTTCGGCCGCCGTGCGCTTGCCGCTGGCCACGGCGAGGATTTCGGTGAACATCTGCCAGCCCATCTCGTCCAGCGTGGCGCCACCCGTGGCCACGGGACCGGCATCGATGTCGATCAGATCGAACCAGCGCCGGGCGAGGTCGCTGCGCGTGGCGACCTTGATCACCGGCAGGGCGGCGAGGCCATAGGGCGTGCCGCGCCCGGTGGTGAAGACATGGACAGTGGCCCCCGCCGCCAGTTGCAGCGTGCCGCAGATGAAATCCGAGGCCGGGGTCGCTGCGAACAGAAGGCCCCGCGTCTTGGCCTTGTCGCCCGGCGCCACCACGCCGGAAATCGGCGCAGAGCCCGATTTGACGATCGAGCCCATGGCCTTTTCGACGATGTTGGACAGCCCGCCCGCCTTGTTGCCCGGCGTCGTGTTGGCGGCCCGGTCGGCCTGGCCGCACGCCAGATAGGCGTCATACCAGGCCAGTTGGTCGATGATCTCCTGGGCCACGCCGGGCGAGACGGCGCGGGCCGTCAGTTCGGCCACCCCGTCGCGCACCTCGGTCACTTCGGAGAACATCACCGTCCCGCCAGCCCGCACGATCAGATCGGAGGCGATGCCAAGCGCGGGATTGGCCGTGACCCCGGAAAGGGCATCCGAACCGCCGCATTGCACGCCCAGAACCAGATCGCTGACCGGGCAGGTTTCGCGCCTGCGGGCGTTCAGCTTGGCCAGCAGGGCCTCGGCCTGCGCCATGATATGCGCGACCATCGCGGTGAAGCCGTGATGTTCGGGGTCCTGCAGCACGACCGTTGCCGCCTCTGGCAGGGCCAGCCGCGCCGGTTGCAGCTTTTCGCAGCCAAGGCTGACCACCAGCGCCTGCCCGCCAAAATTGGGGTTGCGGGCGATGTTGCGCAGGGTGCGGATCGGGATCTCGGCCTCGGGCACGTCGATGGCCACACCGCAGCCATAGGTGTGATCCAGCGCCACCACGTCATCGACATGGGGAAACCGCGGCAGCAGTTCGGCCCGGATCCGCCGCACCGCATGATCGACCACGCCCGCCACGCATTGCACCGTGGTGGTTATGGCCAGAAGGTTGCGCGTGCCGACCGAGCCGTCCGGGTTGCGATAGCCTTCGAAGCCATGACCTTCCAGAGGGGGCAGCGCCGTGGCCCGCGTGGCCATCGGCAGGCCGGTCAGGCCGGGGGCCGCGGGCAGGGTCAGGCGCCGCTCGTTCACCCAGGACCCGGCGGGCAGCGGTTCGGCGGCGTGGCCGATCACCACGCCATAGCGGATCACCGCGTCACCGGGGGCAAGGTCGACCAGCGCCACCTTGTGCGCCTGCGGCACCCTTTCACGCAGGGCAAGGCCGCCGGGCAGCACCGTGCCGGCCGCCTGACCGGCTTCCTCCGCGACAATCGCCACATTGTCCTCGGGCCGCATCCGGATAAGGCGGGGCGTGTTGTGTGTCATGTCAGAACTTCGGTCTGCCAAATTTCCAGTCGGGCCAGTGCTTGCGCATCTCCTTGGCGTCATCGCGCACGGCAAGCCCCGCGTCCAGATAGTTCTGATGGAGGCGTCTCAGTTCGCCCCGGTCCAGCGTGACGCCCAGTCCCGGACCCTCGGGCAGGGTCAGCGCGCCGCCTTCAAAGCGCAGCTTGCCGCCCTCGATCACCTCGTCCGTCTGCCAAGGGTAATGCGTGTCGCAGTCATAGGCGAGGTTCGGCGTCGCCGCCGCCAGATGCGCCATGGCAGCCAGGCTGATTCCAAGATGAGAGTTCGAATGCATCGACAGCCCGATCCCCCAGATGTCGCAGATCCGGGCAAGATCGCGGCTGGCCTGCAGGCCGCCCCAATAGTGATGGTCCGACAGGATCACCCGCACCGCACCCTCAGCGATGGCCGGCGGCAGGTGGTCGTTGGCCACGACGCACATGTTGGTGGCCAGCGGGATCGTGGTGGCGCGCTGTACCACCGACATGGCGGGGATGCCGTCGGTCGGGTCCTCCAGATATTCGATCAGGCCCTCCAGCCGGGGCAAAAGCTTCAGCGTGGTGTGCAGATGCCAGCCGCCGTTGGGGTCGATGCGCAGGGGGGCAGTGGGAAAGGCCGCCCGCAGCGCCTCCAGTCCTGCGATCTCATCCTCGGGCGGCAGGATGCCCGCCTTCAGCTTCAGCGCGCGAAAGCCATGTTCATCGACCATCCGCCGCGCTTCATCCACCAGCTGCTCCGGCGTCAGGACCTCGCCCCAGATGTCGTCCTGGCTGGCCCCGGCGTGGCGGGCGAATTTGTAGAACAGATAGGCCGAGAACGAGACCCTGTCGCGCACCTGCCCGCCCAAGAGGTCAACCAGCGGCCGGCCCAGCGATTTGCCCCAGGCATCCCACATCGCGACCTCGACCGCCGCAACAACGCGTGGCAGCAGCGCCTCGGCGCCGGTATAGCCCTGCATCGCGCCCCGCACCACGGCGCGGGCGCGGCGCCACAGTCCGTTGAGGTCGGTCACCTCCATCCCCACGACCTGCGGCGCCAGCGCCGTCAGCGCATCCAGCAGCGCCTTGTGGCCATAGCTTTCGCCGAGGCCCACCACGCCGCCTTCGGTTTCCACCTCGATGATCGACCGCAGGGCAAAGGGTTCATGGCAGCCCGCGTTGTTCAAGAGCGGCGGGTCGGCAAAGGCGATGGGCGTGATGCGCAGATCAGCGATGCGGGTCTTGGACACGGTGCGCCTCGATGAAATCCATGTTGAGGTCCTGACCCAGACCGGGGGTGTCGCGCAGGTGGACATAGCCTTCGGCGTCCATCTCGTCGTCGATGCGGTTCTGGTAGTCGCGCGGCTTGTCGTAGTCGAGGAAGGGGTGCAGCAGGCCGCGTTCGTAAAACCGGGTGTTGGGGATGGCCGCCACGACGGCGAGATTCCCGGCCCCGGTGCCGTGCACTTCGCAGCTCATGTGGAAGCTGTCGGCCAGATGGGCGGTGCGCAGGGCGGGGATGATGCCGCCCACGTCCCAGACCCCGGTCCGCATCATGTCGCAGGCCCCCTTGGCCGCCCATTCGGCCCGCGTCCAATGCTTGCCCGCCATCGATTCCGGCCCGAGGATGTTGAGCCGCGGCGTGCGCGCGGTCAGCCATTGGTAGGATGACAGCGAGGCCTCTTCCATCATCTCTTCGATCCAGTGAAAGCCCAGCTCTTCCAGCCGCTGGCACAGCCACAGCGCGTCCGAGCGCGAGTACCAGTGGTTGGGGTCCAGCATCAGGGGAATGTCGGGCCCGACCGCCTCGCGCACGGCGGCGCAGGCGGCGTAGTCCATCCGCACATCGGGCGCGCCGGGAATCGGCGGCATCCAGGTGTGCAGCTTGACCGCCTTGTAACCCCGTGTGCCCACCAGCCATTCTGCAAAGCGCGCGTAATCCTGCGGCGTGGAGAGGCCGCCCTCCATGTCGTCGCCGCACATGGTGGAGCCATAGGCGAGGATCTTGTCGTGATAGCCGCCGAGAAGCTTCCAGACCGGCTGGCCCGTGACCTTGCCCATCAGATCCCAGAGCGCCAGTTCCACCGCGCAGAGCGTGCGGTCGGTCAGCTTCATGTTGGAACCGCGCTGCCAGTGGTAAAGCCCATGCCACAGCTTTTCGATGCGCAGCGGGTCCTGGCCCAAGAGTACCGGGCGCACGAACCGTTCCAGGAGCCCCTCTTCGATGTCACCGACCGAGGCTGTGACCTGACCTGTCGTGCCGTCATCGGCATGGATCTGCAACAGCCCGCTTCTGACCTCATGCGCGGGGCCGGGGTGGCCGTGGCCGTCGGAATCCTTCATCTGATCGGTCATGGTGCGAAAGACGGTGGCGGTGATGCGGTCGATCTTCATCGGCGGGGCTCCAGGGTGGACAGGAAGGCTGCGGCCCGGGTCAGGGTGTCGCGCGCGGCCGGCACCATGCGGCCGCGGTTGATGAAGCCATGCGTGACGCCCGCGACCTCGATCACCTCGGTGGGCACCTGCTCGGCGCGCAGGCGTGTGGCGAAGGCGCGGCTGTCATCGGCCAGAACGTCGATTTCGGCCACGACCAGCAGCGCCGGCGGCAGAGCGCGCAGGCTGGGCGCCAGCGCGGGTGCGATCATGGCATCGGTCCGGCGCAGGTTGACCGGATCGTAAAGGTCGAAGAATTCGGCCATGCGGGCGCGCGTCAGGCCCGGGCCATCGGCATGGGTGCTGTAGCTTGCGGTCTCCATGTCGGCGCCGAAGATGCCGTAGAACAGGACCATGCCGGCAAGACTGCCCTCGGGTTCGGCCAGCGCCGCTGCCGCCGCAAGATTGGCCCCGGCCGAAGCCCCGCCAATCGCGACCCGGCCCGCGTCCAGCCCCAGACCGGAGGCCTTGTCGCGCAACCAGCGCAGCGCCGCGCCGACATCCTGCAGCGCCGCCGGATAGGGATGCTGCGGGGCAAACCGGTACGAGATCGATACCGCGCTCCACCCCGATTCCGCGACCAGCGCCCGCACCGCGGGATCGTTGATGGCAATCGAGCCACCGACCCAGCCGCCGCCGTGGATATAGAGGATCACCGGGGCAGGGGCGGGCAGATGGCCCCGGTAAAGCCGCACCGTCTGGGGCTGACCGGCCCCGCCGGGATAGGTCATCTCGACGGTCGGAACCTGCGGTGCGGTTTCGGCCCAGAAGGCCACCGCCTCGTCCTCGCGGGCAAAGCTTTCGTGGCGGCGCAGCGCCTCTTCCATGCCGGGGGCAAAGGTCATGCGGTCTCTCCCATATAGCGGTGTCGCTGCCTTGTGCCGCGCAGCCGCGGGTCCGACAAGGGCACCGAGGACAACAGCGCCTTGGTATAGGGGTGTTGCGGGTCGGTGATGATCTGTTCGGTCTTGCCGATCTCGACCACCCGGCCGCGGTACATCACCGCCACCCGGTCACAGAAATAGCGGATCACCGACATGTCATGACTGATGAAGACGAAGCTCAGGCCCATCTCGGCCTGAAAGCGCAACAACAGGTCCAGCACCTGCGAGCGGATCGACACGTCCAGCGCCGAGGTCGGCTCGTCGGCGATGATCACCCTTGGCCCGAGGGCTATGGCGCGGGCCACCACGATGCGCTGCCTTTGTCCGCCCGAAAAGGCATGCGGATAGCGTTCGCGCATCGCAGGGTCGAGGCCGACCTGCGTCAGCAGCCCCGCCACCCGGTCGTCAAGCTCCTGACCCGAGCAGATGTTGTTGACGATCAGCGGTTCGGCGATGATCTGCTTGACCGTCATGCGCGGGTTGAGGCTGGCGAAAGGGTCCTGAAAGATCATGCGGATCTGGCGGCGGTTCTCGCGGACCTCGTCCTTGCCGGCGCGGGCGATGTCGCGCCCGTCAAAGTCGATGCGGCCCTCGGTCACGTCATAGACCCCGGCGATGCAGCGCCCAACCGTGGTCTTGCCCGACCCGCTTTCGCCGACGATGCCAAGGGCCTCGCCCTCATGCAGGGTCAGGTTCACGCCATCGACCGCCCGGATCGTGTCGCCGCCCTTGCCGAAAAGGCCGGCGCGCTTGTGGAAATGCAGCTTGAGCCCTTCGACCGCGAGGATGGGCCGGGCCTCGGGGCTGACATGGACCTTGGCAGCCGCGGGCTCCTCGAGCCGGCGGACCGAGGCCAGAAGCCGCTGGGTATAGGGATGCTGCGGTGCCGAAAAGATCTGGTGAACATTGCCCTGTTCGACAAGGCGACCCTTTTCCATCACCACCACGTCATCGGCCAGTTCGGCCACCACGCCCATGTCATGGGTGATGAACATGATGGCCATGCCGAAGTCGCGCTGCAACCCGCGCATCAGGTCGAGGATCTCTGCCTGGGTCGTCACATCCAGCGCGGTCGTGGGTTCATCGGCGATCAGCACATCGGGCCGGCACGACAGCGCCATGGCGATCATCGCCCTTTGCCGCATCCCGCCTGAAAATTCAAAGGCATAGCGGTCAAGCGCCTTGGCCGGGTCGGGGATCTCCACCTGTGCCAGGAGATCGGTTGCCATGGCGCGCGCCTCTTTCCGGCCGACCTTGCGGTGCAGAAGGATCGCCTCGACGATCTGGCTGCCGATGGTGTGGACCGGCGACAGCGAGGACATCGGCTCTTGAAAGATCATGGCGATGCGACCGCCGCGGATCGCCCGTATCGCCTTGCCGCGCGGGTCAAGCGCCGCCAGATCGGTGGCGCCTGTGCCATCGGGGTCGAAGAGGATGCGCCCGCCGTTGATCACCCCGGGGCGCGGCACGATGTTCAGGATCGCCCGCGCGGTGACTGATTTGCCCGAGCCGCTTTCGCCCACCACGCAGGTCGTCTTGCCGCGGTGCAGGGCGAAGTTGATCTTGTGCACCACGTCGTAGGCGCCCTGCCGCATGGAAAAGCCCACGGTCAGGTCCTCGACCCTCAGGATGGGGGCGGCCGTCATGTCATTGCTCATAGGGATCGGCGGCATCGCGCATGCCATCTCCAAGGAAGTTGAAGGCCAGGACCGAAAACACGACGAACAGCCCCGGAATGAACAGCCAGGGCGCCTGGCTGATGGTGCGGATGTTCTGCGCCTCTTTCAGCAGCACGCCCCAGCTGATGGCCGGAGGCTGCAGGCCGAGCCCGAGGAACGACAGCCCGGTTTCGGCCAGGATCATCAGCGGGATGGCCAGCGTCAGCGAGGCGATGATGTGGCTGGTCAGCGAGGGCAGCATGTGGCGGAAGATGATCCGCGCCTCGGAGGCACCGTCCAGACGGGCCGCGATGACGAAATCCTCGTTCTTCAGCGCCAGGAACCGCCCCCGCACTACGCGCCCCAGTTCCGTCCAGCCCACCAGCGAGATGATCAGCGTGATGACGAAATACTGCTGGTAGATCGGCCAGGACGGCGGCAGGGCCGCCGCCAGCGCCAGCCAGACCGGGATGGTGGGCAGGCTGAGGATGAACTCGATCACGCGCTGGATCGCCGTATCAACCCAGCCGCCGTAATAGCCCGAAATACCGCCCAGCGTGACGCCGAGGATCAGGCTGATCGCCACGCCCACAAGGCCGATCGACATGGAAATCCGCGTGCCGTACAGAACCCGGCTGAACATGTCGCGTCCCAGCCGGTCGGCGCCGAACAGAAAGACCCGGTCGCTGGGGTCCTCGGTCGCCAGAAGGTGGAGGTCGCCCGGGATCAGGCCCCAGAAGACATAGGGCGCGCCCTTGCCGAAGAGGTGCAGATAGATCTTGCGATCCGAGGCCGTGTAGGTAACCGCCAGCGAGGTCGGGTCGCGGTGCCGCTCCATCGCATAGACATAGGGGCGGATCGAAAATCCCGCGCTGGTGTCGACGAAGTGGATCATCTGCGGCGGCTGAAAGACGGCGCGGCGGTCCTGGTCGTTGGGGTCCTCGGGCGACAGGACCTCGGCGAAGGCGCCGATCAGGTACAGAATCACGGTGATCACCAACCCCGCCATCGCCAGCTTGTGCTTGCGAAAGGCCCACCAGATCAGTTGCGACTGCGAGGCGACGGCGATCCTGTCGGCCCCGGTCGTGGCGGCGCCCGAAGTGTCGGACAGATCACTCATAGCGCACCCTCGGGTCCAGAAGCACAAGCAGGATGTCGGAAATCAGCATCCCGATCACGGTCAGCGAGGACAGCATCAGCACGAAGGCCCCGGCCAGATACATGTCCTGGCTCATCAGGGCCTGCAGCATCAGCGGCCCCGACAGCGGCAGCGACAGCACGATTGCGGTGACGACCGCACCCGACACCAACTGCGGCAAGACCCAGCCAATGGTCGAGACAAAGGGGTTCAGGGCCACGCGCACCGGGTATTTCATGATCAACCTGAACTCGGACAGGCCCTTGGCGCGGGCGGTGTCGACATAGGGCTTGTTCAGCTCGTCCAGGAGGTTGGCGCGCATGATGCGGATCAGGCTCGCCGTCGATCCGGTGCCCAGCACGACAACGGGCAGCCACAGATGCCGCGACAGGTCCACGACCTTGTCCCAGGACCATGGCGCGTTCTTGAACGGATCCGAGAACAGCCCGCCCACGTCAGAGCCAAAGTAGACCACGCCGATGTACATCAGGATCAGCGCCAGCAGAAAGTTCGGCGTGGCCAGCCCCAGAAAGCCCAGCGTGGTGGCGATGTAATCACCCACCGAATATTTGCGCACGGCCGAATAGACTCCGATCGGAAAGGCCACCGCCCAGGTGAAGATCAGCGTGGCCATCGACAACAGCAGGGTCAGCGCCATCCTCTCCCAGATCAACTGGCTGACCGGCTGGCGCCATTCGAACGACATGCCGAAATCGCCATGCAGCACGATGTTGGAAATCCATTTCCAGTATTGCACGAAGATCGACTGATCGAGGCCGAAGCGCTGGCGCAGGTCGTTGATCGAGGCCTGGTCCATCACCTCGTTCGATTCCGCCAGCTTGGCGATGTAGGTGGTCAGATAATCGCCCGGCGGTGCCTGGATCAGCAGGAAGGACACCATCGAAACCGCGATGAGAAATGGCACCATCCACAGGATGCGCTTGATGATGAACCGCCAGATCATGTCAGATTGCCCCGGAGTGGAGGATGGGGCCGGCCCCGGTCGGGCCGGCCCTGCGTGAAGGCTTACTTCATCCAGTAATAGGTCTGGGGCAGGGTCGGGGCCGGGTCCGGATACATCCACGAGGCGGGGATGACATCGGGCACATTGCCCAGCTTCTTGTTGACCACGCCATAAAGCGGCGGCGCGGACGAGATGCCGATCATCTCGAACTGGTCGGCGGCAATCTGCAGGATCTTGCCGAAGATCTCTTTCTGCTTGGCCGGGTCCGAGGTCTGCTTGAACTGGTCATAGAGCGCCAGCCGTTCCTTGTTCGAGGCATCAGGCTCCTCGCCATCCTTGCCGCCCGACAGATACCACTTGGCCCAGGGGATCGCCTGCCAGGACCCCTGCGGATGGATCGGGAAGAAATCGCGCGGGTCGAAATAGGCGTCCAGACCGCCCGGAGAGTTCCAGACCATGAAGTCATAGTCATTGGCCTCGCCGCGCGAATAATAGATCGACCGTTCGACCGAGGTGGCATTCAGTTCGATGCCGATCTTCTTCCACTGCTCCTTGATGATCTCGAGCGCGTCGCCCCAGTCGGGCTGCTCGATCCCGGTGTAGTTGACGTTGAAGGTAAACCGCCGTCCGTCCGACATCAGCCGGTAGCCATCGGCGTCCTTCTTGTCGAAGCCCTCTGCGTCCAGCATCTGGTTGGCCTTGTCCGGGTCGTATTGCGTGAACTGGTGGGCGAGTTGGTCATTGTACAGCGGGCTCGATTTCTTGGGCCCGATCTGCCAGGGCTCGCCGGTGCCCTGATAGACGATGTCGATGATTTCGGCCCGGTCGATGCCCAGGGACAGCGCGATGCGCACGTTCTTGTCGTTGAGCGCCTTGCGCATGACCGGGTCCTTGTCGGTCAGGTTGAAGTGGATCGCCATCGTGTCCGAGGCGGCGTTGTCGAGCGTGTAGAACTTGTAGCCGCCCTTGTCGGCGCTTTCGGCCAGCACCGGCTTGTTGGCCAGGGCGTCAAGCTTGCGGCGCTGCATGTCGACATGGCCGGCCGCGGCTTCAAGCACGACGGTCTGGTTGTCGCCCGCGACCCCCATCGCGACGTGGTCGATATAGGGCAACTGGTTGCCCGCCGTGTCGACCTGCCAGAAGTAGGGGTTGCGGTCCATCACGACACGGGTCGCCCCGGCGGTATAGGCCTCCTTGGTGGTGACCCAGGGGTCCAGCACGGGCCGGTCCGGGTTGCCCCAGCGCGTAGGGCTTTCAACCTCGCCGCATTTCAGGCGGAAGAGCGAGGGCCAGTCCTGCACGCCCGGCGTGGCCGCGATCAGCTTTTGCACGTCGGGATTGTACTTGGGCAGGAACTGCTTGCAGTAATGCTTGGCCCACAGGACCGGCTCTTGCGCCAGAGGCGTGGCCAGCATCTGGACAAACAGGCCATAGGGCGCGGCGAATTTGAACTTCACCGTCTCGTCGTCGATCTTCTCGGCCGTCATGCGTTGGCCGTTGACCACGTAATTGCCCGGAGCGCTGGGGTAGAAGTCCTTGTCGTTGAGCAGGTCATCGACAAAGAACATCACGTCGTCGGCGTTGAAGGGCTGGCCGTCCGACCATTTCATGCCCTTGCGCAGGTGAAAGGTGAACTCGGTCGCGTCTGCGTTGACCTCCCAGCTTTCGGCGACATTGGGCACGACATCGCTGAAATCCGGCGTCCAGCGCGTCAGGCCCTGCGGCCCGATGATGCGCAGGATCGAGTTGTGGTCGTTCGAGCCGCCCAGCATGCGGCGCAGCGTGCCGCCATAGGTGCCCACGGCCTGATGGGGCGTGATCACGTCGGGGTGTTCGGGCAGCCGTTGATCGACGGCGGGCAGGCTGCCGGCCTTGACCGCCGCGTCCAGCGCCGGCGCCTCCTGATAGGCCCATGCGGCAAGCGGAGCCAATGCGGCAGCCGCGGCCAGGGAAAGGATCTTCGCACGCCTTGCGCGCCAAACCAATGCCATCTTGTCCTCCCTTTTGGCGGGGTTCGACTCCTCCCGCAGCAGGCAAGCTGACAGTGTGTCGATTTTCTGTCAAACAAATATTTGACTATTGGCCAAAGTTGTCTGATGACTTAGGCAGGAAGCGAATGGATTGCGCGAAGCCTGGCAAAGGCCTATCGCGGCACAGGGCGTCAGAAGGAGACTGCTTTGCACATCGAATGCGTCGTGCCGGGCCCGGCGAAACTGGGCGAGGGCGCTGTCTGGGACCCACGCGATGCGGCGCTTTGGTGGGTCGATATCACGGCCGGGCTGATCCACCGCTTTGACCCGGCCACGGGCAAGAACCGGTCCTGGGATTTCGGCGAGCCGGTCGGCTGCCTTGCGCTGCGCGAGGCGGGCGGGCTGGTTCTGGCCGCCAAATCGGGCTTCTGGTTCTTTGACCCCGTCACCGGCGCAAGGTCGGCCATCGCCAACCCCGAGGCGGACAAGCCCATGAACCGGTTCAACGATGGCACCACCGACATGCAAGGGCGCCTCTGGGCCGGCACGATGAAGGACGGCGGCCCCCCCGAGCCCCTTGGCCGGTTCTACCGTCTGGACCCCGACCTGCGGCTGACGCCCTGGAAGGATGCGATTTTCACCACCAATGGTCTGGCCTTCTCTCCCGATGGCCGCACCATGTATTTTTCCGACAGCAATCCCGGCGTGCGCACGATCTGGCGCTGCGCCTATGATACCGAAACCGGCACGCCGGGAGCGCCCGAGGTGTTCTTTGACACCCGCGCCGTGGCGGGTCGCCCCGATGGCGGCACGGTCGATGCCGATGGCTGCTACTGGATGGCCGGGGTGGGCGGCTGGCAGATCTGCCGCATCACGCCCGCGGGCCGGCTCGACCGCGTCATCGACGTGCCGGTCGAACGGCCGACCAAGCCGATGTTCGGCGGACCGGATCTGGATGTGCTCTATCTGACCTCCATTGGCCAGGCCCTGTCGCCGGGAACCGAGGCGCGTCAGCCGCAGGCGGGCGGGCTCTTCGCGCTGACCGGCCTTGGCGTCACCGGCGTGCCGCAAGCCCGCTTCGGAGGCTGACATGAAGATCACCGGGCTGCGCAGCTTCATGACCCGCGACATCGACCGCCCGCGCGTTCTGGTGGCGATCGACACGGACGAGGGCGTCACCGGCTGGGGCGAATGCTACAACCACGGCCCGGACAAGGCGCTGCCGCCGCTGCTGGACTATCTTTTCCTGCAGATCCAGGGCGAGGACCCGCGCCGGATCGAGCGTATCCTTCTCAAGCTCCTGCAACTCAGCCGCTTTCCGCCCGGCGCGCTGGGGCTGGCCGCGATCTCGGCCATCGACCATGCGCTCTGGGACATATCGGCCAAGGCGCTGGGCGTGCCGGTCTATCAGCTCCTGGGCGGGACGGTACGCGACCGGGTGCGCGTCTATCTGGGCGTCTATTCCGCGCCTGACCCGGCCGAGGTGCGCGACCACTGCGCCGGCATGCGTGAAGCCTGGGGCTTTTCCGCCTTCAAGCTGTCGCCCTTCCGGGTCGATATCCATGCCGAACCCTGGCGCCGGGTCCTGAAGTCGACCGGCGACTGGGTCGAACGGCTGACCAACCTTTGCCCCGATACCGAATTCGCCTTTGACGCCCATGGCAAGCTTTTCGAGCCCTGGCAGGCGGTGCAACTGGGCAATCTGCTGGCCGGCTTCGATCCGCTGTTTTACGAAGAACCGATACGGCCGGAAAACATCGAGGCCTGGGGCCGCCTGAAATCGCAGCTCAAGGTGCCGCTGGCGACAGGCGAAAGCCTTTACTCGCGGTACGAATTCCTGCGCCTGCTGCAATGCGGCGGGGCCGATATCATCCAGCCCGACATCTGCGTGGTCGGAGGCCTGCTGGAGATGCGCAAGATCGCCGCCATCGCCGAGGCCTTTTATGTGCCGGTGGCGCCGCACAATCCGATGGGGCCGCTGGCCACGGCGGTCAACCTGCATTTCGCGGCCGCCTGCCCGAACTTCAAGATCCTGGAATACCGCCTGCCGATGGGGGCCGCCTATCACTCTGACGGGATGAAAGCGGCGGAACATCGCACCGCATATGTCATGGACCCCTATCTTCCCAGGGACGGCTATCTGGAATTGCGCCCCGACCGTCCGGGCTGGGGTGTCGAGATCGACGAGGATCACCTCAAGACCGACCGCTATATCCATTGGGAACGCCGTCTGCCGATCCGTCCCGATGGCTCGACGGGGTATTGCTGACATGGCGCCCGTGCATTTTTCGCGCGACCCGCTGCCGCCGGGGGCGCATCTGACCGAAATCTGCGCCTGGTCCGCAAGCCGGGGACCGGCAGGGACCGCCTTTATGAAGGGAGCCTTCGCATGCAACGTCTTTTGATTACGGGGGCCGCGGGCGGCCTGGGCAGCGCGATGCGTGGCCGTCTGGCGCCACTCGCGCGCACCCTGCGCCTGTCCGACATAGCCCCCATCGCCAACCCGGCCGCGCATGAAGAGGTCGTGCCCTGCGATCTGGCCGATGCGGCCGCGATGCGGGCGCTGGTTGCGGGCTGCGACGGCGTCGTGCATTTCGGCGGCCGTTCGGTCGAGGATTCCTGGCCGGTGATCCGCGCCGCCAATATCGACGGCGTGCTGAACCTCTACGAAGCGGCGCGCAAGGAAGGGGTGCGCCGGATCGTCTTTGCCAGTTCCAACCATGTCATCGGCTTTTATCCGCCCAGCCAGCGGCTGGATGGCGCCACACCGCCGCGGCCGGATGGGCTTTACGGACTGTCCAAGGCCTTTGGCGAGGATCTGGCCCAGCTTTACTGGGACAAGTTCCAGATCGAGACGGTCTGCATCCGCATCGGGTCGTGCTTTCCCAAGCCGCGCAATCACCGGATGCTGTCGACCTGGCTGTCCTATGACGACCTTGCCGCCCTGATCGCGTGCAGTTTTGCAGCACCCAAGGTCGGCTGCACCATCGTCTATGGCGTCTCGGCCAATGCGCAGGGCTGGTGGGACAATGCCCATGCCGCCCATTTGGGCTGGACACCCAAGGACAATGCCGAGGCCTGGCGCGCCGAGATCGAAGCCGCCGCTCCCGCACCCGGCCCCGAAGCCCCCGAAAGCCTGTGGCAAGGCGCCCAATTCGCCGCGCAAGGCATCGTCGCGCCGTGAACGCACGGCCCGCGCCTTTCGGCCCCCTCCAGCGAAAGACACACAGATGATCCCACCCACCGAGCTTCGCGACATCATCCGCTCTGGCCTGCTTTCCTTCCCGGTGACGCCCTTCGATGCCGACAACGCCTTCAACGCCAGTGCCTTTTCCGCGCATCTGGAATGGCTGTCGGCCCATCCGGTGGCCGGGCTGATCGTGGCGGGCGGTACGGGAGAGTTGTTCTCGCTGACCCCCGCCGAGGTGGTCGAGGTGACGCGCACCGCCAAGGCCGCCCAACCCAATGCGCCCATCATCGCGGGCTGCGGCTATGGCACCAAGCTCGCCTGCGAGATGGCGCAGGGCATCGAGGCCGCGGGTGGCGACGGCATCCTGTTGCTGCCGCATTACCTGATCCACGGCCCGCAGGACGGTCTGGCGGCCCATGTCAGCGCAGTCTGCCGGTCGACCCGGATGGGAGTCATCGTCTACAACCGCGACAACAGCCGCATCAGCGCCGAGACCCTGGCCCGGCTGGCGGCCGATTGCCCCAACCTGATCGGCTTCAAGGATGGCACCGGCGACATCGACACCGTGCGCCGCATCACGATCGAGAATGGCGACCGGCTGGCCTATATCGGCGGCATGCCGACGCATGAGCTCTTTGCCCAAGCCTATCGTGGCGCCGGGGTGGATACCTATTCCTCGGCCGTCTTCAACTTCGTGCCTGAAACCGCGGTTGCATTTTTCAAGGCTTTTTCCGCCCGGGACGACGCGACCTGCGCCCGGATGTTGCAGGATTTCTACTATCCCTTCGCCCGGATCCGCGACAGCAAGACAGGCTATGCGGTTTCGGCCATCAAGGCGGGCGTGGCGCTGCGCGGCTTTGCCACAGGGTCGGTGCGCTCGCCCCTGACGGACCTCACCGAAGAGGAACGCGCCATGATGGCCGATCTGATCGCCGGCCGGCGCTGATTGCGGCAGCCCGCCCGCCCCGCTAGGCTGGATGGCAACAAGGGAGGCCAGGATGGCGCTGGACAAAAGGAAGACACCGCAGGACCTGCGCTCGGCCCGCTGGTTCGCGCCCGACGATCTGCGCAGCTTCGGCCACCGCTCGCGCATGATGCAACTGGGCTATGCCGAAGAAGACTTCATGGGCCGCCCGGTGATCGGCATCCTGAACACCTGGTCCGAACTGAACACCTGCCACGCCCATTTTCGCGAGCGCGCAAAGGATGTGAAGCGCGGGGTGACGCAGGCGGGCGGCTTTGCGGTGGAACTGCCGGCGCTGTCGGTCGATGAAAGCTTCACCAAGCCGACTTCGATGCTCTACCGCAACATGCTGGCGATGGAGACCGAGGAGCAGATCCGCAGCCACCCGCTGGACGGCGTTGTGCTGATGGGCGGCTGCGACAAGACCACGCCGGGGCTGATCATGGGCGCGATTTCGGCTGGGGTGCCGATGATCTATCTGCCCGCCGGCCCGATGCTGCGCGGCAACTATGCCGGGCGGGTGCTGGGGTCGGGGTCGGATGCCTGGAAGTACTGGGACGAACGGCGCGCGGGGAATGTGACGGATGCCGAATGGCGCGGGCTGCAGGGCGGCATCGCGCGGTCGGCCGGCACCTGCATGACGATGGGCACCGCCGCCACCATGATGTCGATCGCCGAGGCTCTGGGCCTGACCCTGCCCGGCGCCTCGGCCATCCCGGCGGTGGACAGCGAACACCAGCGCATGTCGGCCGGCTGCGGGCGCCGCATCGTCGATATGGTCTGGGAGGATCTGACCCCCGCCCGCATCCTGACCCCGGCCGCCGTGCGCAATGCCGCCGTGGTGGCGATGGCCACGGGCTGTTCGACCAATGCCGTCATCCACCTGATCGCCATGGCACGGCGGGCAGGGGTCGACCTCAGCCTCGACGATCTGGACGCGCTGGGCCGGTCCACCCCGGTTCTGGCCAATATCCGCCCCTCGGGCAGCACCTATCTGATGGAGGATTTCTACTACGCCGGGGGCTTGCGCGCCCTGATGGCGGAACTGGGCGACCGGCTGGACCTGACGGCGCTGACCGTTTCCGGCGACCCGCTGAGTGTTACGCTTGAAGGTGCCCGAAACCATAACCCCGATGTCATCCGCCCGCTGTCGAACCCGGTTTATCCCGAAGGCTCGCTGGCGGTGCTGCATGGCAACCTGTGCCCCGATGGCGCCGTCATCAAGCCGGCAGCCTGCGATCCCAGGTTCTACCAGCATCAGGGCCCGGCGCTGGTCTTTGACAGCTACCCCGAGATGAAGGCCGCCATCGACGACGAAACGCTGGAGGTGACGCCCGACCATGTTCTGGTCCTGCGCAATGCCGGGCCCCTGGGCGGGCCGGGGATGCCGGAATGGGGGATGCTGCCGATCCCCAAGGCGCTGATCAAACAGGGCCACCGCGACATGCTGCGGATTTCGGACGCACGCATGTCGGGCACGTCTTATGGCGCCTGCGTGCTGCATGCCGCACCCGAGGCCTATGTCGGCGGGCCGCTGGCCTTGTTGCGGACGGGCGATATCGTGCGGCTCGACCTGGCCGCGCGCCGGCTGGACATGCTGGTGGACGAGGCCGAACTCGCCCGCCGCCGGGCGGCCTGGGTTGCGCCGCCCAAGCGGTTCGAACGCGGTTGGGGCTGGATGTTTTCGGCGCATGTCACCCAGGCCGACAGGGGCTGCGACTTCGACTTTCTGGAACGCGGCTTTGGCGAGGCCGCGGGTGAGCCCGACATATTCTGAAAGGATGCAGATGCTGGAGGACAGACTGACGGGCATATCCGGAATCCTCGTCACCCCCTTTGACGAGGCGGGCGAGGTTGCGCCCGACCGGCTGGCCCCGGTGATCGACCGTGCCTTGGCCGCCGGCCTGCACCTGCCGGTCGTCAATGGCAACACGGGCGAGTTCTATGCCCTGACCACCGACGAGGCCGAGGTCATGGTGGCCGAGGTCGCGGCACTCGTGGCCGGGCGCGCGCCTGTGGTGGCCGGGGTCGGGCGCGGCCTGCGCGATGCCGTGCGGCTCGCCCGTGCTTCGGTCCGGGCCGGGGCCGCGGCGCTGATGGTGCATCAACCGCCCGATCCTTTCGTCTCGCCGCGCGGGCTGACCGATTACCTGAAGGCCGTGGCCGAGGCGGGCGAAGGCCTGCCCCTGATGCTCTACCTGCGCAACGATGCCATCGGCACCCGGGCCATCGCGGACCTTTGCGCCGTTCCGGGCGTGAAAGGCGTGAAATGGGCCACGCCCAACCCCTTGAAACTGGCCGAGGCCAAGGCCGCCTGTGATCCCGCCCTCATCTGGGTCGGCGGGCTGGCCGAGGTCTGGGCTCCGGCCCTTTACGCGGTGGGGGCGCGTGGCTTTACCTCGGGGCTGATCAACCTCTGGCCGGAGCGGTCGCTGGCGATCCACGCCGCGCTCGAGGCCGGCGATTACGCCGCGGCCAACCGGCTGATCGCCGGGATGCGCGCCTTTGAAGAGATCAGGGCCGAAGAGATGGGCGGCACCAATGTCACCTGCGTCAAGGCGGCGCTGCGGGCGACGGCGCTGGATTGCGGACCGACGCGTCCACCGTCGGCCTGGCCGCTGACTGCCAGCCAGGACAGCCGGATGCGGGCCTTTCTGGCCGCCAATGCGTTGATATAGGAGGGAATCTCATGGACCAGACACTTCGTGCGCAGTTGAGCGGCGTTTCGGTCGCCACGCTGGCCACCGCGCTTTTCAAGCGCGGGTTGCGCAATCAGGTGATCCAGAACGTGCGCCCCGTCGCACCAAAGGGGCGCAACATGATAGGCCCCGCCTTCACCCTGCGCTATATCCCCGCACGCGAGGATCGCAACACTCTGGCCGAGTTTCGCAAGCCCACCCATCCGCAGCGCGTCGCCATCGAGACGTGCCCGCCCGGCCATGTTCTGGTGATGGACAGCCGCAAGGACGCCCGGGCAGCCTCGGCTGGCGATATCCTGATCACGCGGTTGCAGATGCGCGGCGTGGCGGGCGTGGTCACCGACGGCGGCTTTCGCGACGCCGCCACGATCGGCGGGCTTGATATCCCGGCCTATCACAGCCGCCCCTCCAGCCCGACCAATCTGACCCTGCACGAGGCGCTTGATCTCAACGTGCCGATCGGCTGCGGCGATGTACCGGTCTTTCCCAACGACATCATCGTCGGCGACGACGATTGTGTCATCGTCATTCCGCAGGAGATTGTCGCCGAAGTGGCCTCCGAGGCGGTCGAGATGACCGCCTACGAGGATTTCGTGGTCGAACAGGTCAAGGCCGGGGTCCCGATCATCGGGCTTTACCCCGGCACCATGCCCGAACATGCCGAGGCCTTCGCCCTCTGGCGCGCCAGGACCGGGCGGTAGGCTCCGGCTGCGTCGGCATGGGGACCAGGGCCTTGCCCGGTCCCCATGCCTGCGGGCCTTTACATCCCGGTCTTGACCTGGCCGCGGATCTCACCCTTGGGATTGGCTGCGGTGTGGATATTGACGTACCACATGCCGTCCATCACCTGCTTGACCTGATCGGGGGTAAGCTTGGCCGATCCTTTGGAGGGGCTCTTCAGACCGGATGCCTTGCCGATGTCGACCAGAACGCCCGCGTTCTTGCCAGCCGGCGCCGGGCCGTGGAAATGCATGGCCGTGGCATCGCCCGACAGGCCCATCCAGCTTACGTCCCAGGTCATCGCGCCGGTCGCGGTGTCCAGCGTGCCCGAGGCATCGCCCATGGCGCCAGCCACCTTGGTCTTGAAATCGCCCTCCTGGGCCTGATCGAGCTTGGCCGACCATTTGACCATGTCGGCCATTGCGGCGCCGCCCAATCCCAGGGCCAGTGCCGCCGATAGTGCGAGCGTCTTCAGCATGTCTCGATTTCCTTCCTGTTCGGGTTTCATCGCAAAGGGCCGGCGCTTGAGCCATCTGCCCGCCCGCAAGGGTAGCACGCGATCGGGTCCGGCCAAGGGGCGGCGGGCCGGCCCCGCGCGAACGTGATCGACCGGGTGCGATCTGGGCAAGGCCCCGCCGCTTGCCCATGGGCACCCTGCAATCCGGGCTGGCCTTGTCGGGGGCAAGCGGGCAGAACGGGACAAAGCCCTCAAGGTCCCATGCCCATGCCAAATGTCTCCGGCAGCTATCACAGCCCCGAACTGCAGAACCTCGCGCTGTTGGTGCGGCTGCGCTGGCTTGCGATTTCCGGTCAGGCCCTGGCCATCCTGATCACGCATTTCGTGCTGAAGATCCCGATGCCTTTGGTCAACATGCTGGCGATCCTGTCCTTCCTCGCCGGCATCAACCTTGTCGCACACGAGCGCAGCAAGCGCCGCGTCCAGATCGGCGGGTCGCTTTTGACGCTGGAAATCATGGTCGACGTGCTGGCCCTGACGCTGTTGCTGTACCTCTCTGGCGGGGCGACCAACCCGTTCACCAGCCTGTTCATCCTGCAGGACATCATCGCCATCGTGCTGCTGCCGCCGCTTGCGGCCGGACTGGTCATCGGCTCGACGATGCTGGCCGGGCTGGCGCTGTTGCGGTTCGGCCGACCCTTGAACCTGCCGCACCGTGCCGCCGCCGGGCCGGGATTCGACGATCTGTTCCTTGTCGGCACCTATCTCAGCTTCGTGATCTGTGCGCTTCTGTCGGCCTGGTTCATCATGGGCATCCGCGCCAACCTCAACCGGCGCGACGCCGAACTGGCCCGCGCGCAAAGCCAGATCGACGCCGAGGCCGCCATCCTGCGCATGGGGCTGCTGGCCTCGACGGCGGCGCATGATCTGGGCACGCCCCTGACCAATCTGGCCGTGATCCTCGACGACTGGGCCGATCTGGGCCTGCCCGCGCCTGAAGAGACCCGGCGCCAGATCGAACTGATGCAAGAGGCGGTGCAGACCTGCCGCGCCTCGATCTCGGGGATGTTGCAGGCGGCGGGGGCGGCGCGGCTGGACGAGGCCGCCCCGCAGGACGTGGCCAGCTTTGTGGCGCAGGTCGTGGCGCGCTGGCAAAGCGGGCGGGTGACGGTCGAGATCGCCGACCAGCGCAGCCGCCCCTGCCGGATCGTGGCGGATGTGCTCTTGTCGAAGGCGCTGGGCAATCTGCTGGACAACTCGGCCGAGGCGGGGGCCGACGCGATCCGGATCGAGATCGTCAACGCCGGGCTTCGGGTGCAGATCGCGGTCTGCGACAACGGGCCGGGCTTTCCGGCTGGCCTTCTGGCCACGGGGCCGGCGCTGTTCCAAAGCGGCAATCCGGTGCCGAGCCTGGGCCCCTCGCGCGGGTTGGGACTGTTCCTGGTGCAATCGGTGCTGCGCCGCATGGACGGCGATCTGCGCCTGTCCAATCTGGAAAGCGGCGGTGCGCGGGCGGCGCTGTATCTGCCCTATATCGGCTGACTAGCGCACCGGCTGCTTGGCCAGCTTTCGCGCGAGGGTGCGCCGATGCATGCCCAGCCGGCGCGCCGCCTCGGAGATGTTGAACTCGGTCTCGGCCAGAACCCGCTGAATCGTCTCCCATTCCTGGGTGCGCAGCGCCGAGACACGGGGGGCTGCAAGGTCTGGCGTGTCGCGTCCGGCCTGATGGCTGAAGGCGGCCTCGATCTCGCGGGCGGTTGCGGGCTTGGCCAGATATTGCGTGGCACCGAGCTTGATCGCCTCGACCGTCGTGGCGATCGAGGCATAGCCGGTCAGAACCACGATCTGCGGTTGCGGCGTGACCTTGGCCAGCGCCGCCACCACATCCAGCCCGCTGCCATTGGCAAGCTTCAGATCCACCAGCGCGCGGTCGGGCGCATGGCCTTCGGCCAGCCAGGCCAGCGCCTCGTCCACGCTGGCCGCATGGCTGACCCGGTAGCCCCGCGCGGTGAAGCTGGAGCCAAGGGTCGCCGCCAGCCGAGGGTCATCCTCGACAATCAACAGATGCAGGCCGCTGCGGCCCTGATCGGGAAGGGTCGTGGTCATCGTGCGCGTCCGGGGCTCAGTGCTCCCGTCAAGACTTAGGCCAAAGGGGCGGAACTTCAAAGCCTCGGGCTGGCGCGCCGGCTGAGGGCGTAACCCCCCGACACCGCCAGAAGCAGGGCAAGGCCGAACCAGGTCAGCGCATAGGCCAGATGCGCGTTGCGGAACCGCACGACGGTCAGCCCGCCCACCGGCAGCGCTGTGGCGTCGGGGCCGGCCGCCGCGTCGAGGAAATAGGGCGCCACGGGGCCGAGGCTCTGGGCCTTGGCAATCGCGGCCACATCGCGCGAATACCAGCGCCCGGCGCCGGGATCGTTGCTGTGCAGGAAGGCGCCGCCCGGTTCGGTTGCGCGCAACAGGCCGGTCACCTCTTGCAGGCCCGCCGGGTTCTGGCGCTGCGAGGGGTCGCGCCGGTCGCGCGGCACGAAGCCGCGGTTGATCAGGACGGTCCAGCCGGCCTCGGTCTTCAAGGGTGTCAAAACCCAAAAGCCCGCGCCGCGCTCGGTCACGGCCTGCACCAGAACCTCGGCGGCAAAGTCATAGGTGCCGCGCAGGCTGACGCGCGTATAGGGCGGCACGCCGGCCGCCTCGGCCGGGGCGGGTGCGGCCACCGGGTCTGCTACCAGCCGGGCAGTCACCTGGGCGATCAGGTCGGTCTTCCAGGCCAGCCGCTGGACCTGCCAGACGCCCAACCCGACCAGCACCGCGACCCCCAGGGCCACAAGGGCCATCAGGGTCAGGCGCCCGGTCACTGCATGTTTTCCAGATCGTGGCTCATCTGCGGCATCATGTTTGTGTTCAGATGATACATCACCCACAGCGACCCCGACAGCATGATCACCACGATCACCGCGGTGAAGATCATGGCCAGCATCGACCAGCCCTCTTCGGCGCGCGAGGTCATGTGCAGGAAAAAGACCATGTGCACCACGATCTGCACCACGGCAAAGCCCACCACGGTCAGGGCGGTCACCACCGGGCTGGCAAAGCCGCCCAGCATGACAAGGCCGAAGGGCAGGGCGGTCAGCACCACCGACAGGGCAAAGCCCGTGGCATAGCTGGCATGGGTGCCGTGGTCGTGGTGCGCGGCACCGGAGGCGTGGATTTCCGACATGGCTCAGATCATCCTGACAAGATAGACAAAGGTGAAGACGCCGATCCAGACCACGTCCAGAAAGTGCCAGAACATCGACAGGCACAAGAGCCGGCGCAGGTTGGCCGCGATCAGCCCCTTCTGCAGGACCTGCACCATCAGAGTGACCAGCCAGATCGACCCGAAGGCCACGTGCAGCCCATGCGTGCCCACCAGGGCGAAGAAGGCCGACAGAAAGGCCGAACGCTGCGGCCCGGCGCCCTCGGCGATCAGGTGGGCGAACTCGGTCAGCTCGATGCCCAGAAAGGCCAGGCCGAAGCCCAGCGTGACCAGAAGCCAGACCAACGTGGCGCGCTGCCGGCCCTGATAGGCGGCCAGCAGGGCAAAGCCATAGGTGATCGACGACAGCAAGAGCATGGCGGTGTTCACGGCCACGAGGTTCAGATCGAACAGATCCTTCGGCCCGGGCCCCGCCGCCAGATTGCCGCCCAGAACGCCGTAAGCCGCGAAAAGGACGGCGAACATCAGGCAGTCGCTCATCAGATAGACCCAGAAGCCCAGGGCGGTCGAGCTGCCCTCGGGGTGGTCATGCGGTTCGGTCTGCCAGAAAGTGCTGGGGGCGGTCATCACGCGGCTCCTGTCAGGGCGTTCTGTCGCGCGGTTTCCACCTGGGCCACCTTGGCGGCCTCGATGCGGAAATCGCGGTGATAGATGAAGGTATGGGCAATGGCCGTGCCGACCAGCGCCAGGAAAGACAGCGCCGCTAGCCACCAGATGTACCAGACCATCGCCATGCCAAAAACGGTGGCAAGACCGGCCAGCACCACGCCCGAACTGGTATTCTTCGGCATGTGGATCGGCAGGTAGCCGGTCTGCGGCTGGGTCGCACCGGCCGCCTTCATTTGCCACCAGGCATCCAGATCATGCACCACGGGCGTGAAGGCAAAGTTGTAGTCGGCCGGCGGCGACGAGGTCGCCCATTCCAGCGTGCGGCCGTTCCAGGGGTCTCCGCTCAGGTCGCGGGTCTTGGCGCGGTCGCGGATCGACACGGCGATCTGCACGAAGAAGGCCGCGATGCCGCAGGCGATCAGCCCCGCGCCAAGGGCCGCGATGATGAACCAGATCTGCAGGCTCGGGTCGTCGAACACCCGCATCCGGCGCGTCACCCCCATCAGTCCCAGCACGTAAAGCGGCATGAAGGCGCACCAGAATCCCACGACCCAGAACCAGAACGACACCAGCCCCCAGAACTTGTTCAGCGTGAAGCCGAAGGCCTTGGGCCACCAGTAGCTGATTGCGGCAAAGACGCCGAACAGCACGCCTCCGATGATCACGTTGTGGAAATGCGCGATCAGGAACAACGAGTTGTGCAGCACGAAGTCGGCCGGCGGCACGGCCAGCAGCACCCCCGTCATGCCGCCGACCGTAAAGGTCAGCATGAAGGCGATGGTCCACATGATGGGCAGTTCGAACCGCAGCCGGCCGCGATAGATGGTGAAGAGCCAGTTGAAGATCTTGGCTCCGGTCGGGATCGAGATGATCATCGTGGTGATCCCGAAGAACGAGTTCACCGAGGCGCCCGACCCCATCGTGAAGAAGTGGTGCAGCCAGACCAGATAGCTCAGCACCGTGATGCAGACGGTCGCATAGACCATCGAGGTATAGCCGAACAGCCGCTTGCCCGAGAAGGTCGCCGTGACTTCCGAATACACGCCGAACAGCGGCAGGATCAGGATATAGACCTCCGGATGGCCCCAGATCCAGATGAGGTTCACATACATCATCGGATTGCCGCCAAGGTCGTTGGTGAAGAAGTTGGTGCCCAGATAGCGGTCCAGCGTCAACAGGATCAGCGTCATGGTCAGCACCGGGAACGAGGCCACGATCAGGATGTTGGTGCAAAGGGCGGTCCACACGAAGACCGGCATCTTCATCAGCGTCATGCCCGGCGCGCGCATCTTGATGATGGTGACCATCAGGTTGATGCCCGACAGCGTGGTGCCGACGCCCGCGACCTGCAGCCCCCAGATGTAATAGTCCACCCCGACATAGGGGCTGTAGGCGATGCCCGACAGCGGCGGAAAGGACAGCCAGCCGGTCTGGGCGAACTCTCCCAGAAACAGCGAGGCCATGACGATGACCGCGCCCCCCACCGTCATCCAGAACGAGAAATTGTTCAGGAACGGAAAGGACACATCGCGCGCCCCGATCTGCAGGGGCACGACATAGTTCATCAGGCCGGTCACGAAGGGCATCGCCACGAAAAAGATCATGATCACGCCATGCGCGGTGAAGACCTGGTCATAGTGATGCGCGGTCAGGTAGCCCTCGGACCCGCCAAAGGCCATCATCTGCTGCAGGCGCATCATGATCGCATCGGCAAAGCCGCGCACCAGCATGATCAGCCCCAGCACCATGTACATGATGCCGATCTTCTTGTGATCGACCGAGGTGAACCATTCGCGCCAGAGATAACCCCAAAGCCGAAAGCGTGTCAGCAGGGCCACGACCGCAAGGCCGCCCACCGCCACGACGGCGAAGGTGGCCAGAACGATCGGCTCTTTCGGGATTGCCTCCCAGGTCAGCCGGCCCAGAAGGAAAGAGGGGACGGGAAGGTCATTGGCCATGGCTCGGCTCCTTACAGGTCAGACGGCGCGGCGGGGCGCGTCTGGGCAATCGAAAGTTTTGGCGGCAGGCTCAGCCAGCCTGTCGGTTTCGCCAGCCCGTGGCCCATCAGCGGGGACATGTCGGCGGCGGTGGAGGGCAGGGGCGCCCTGGCGAACTTGCGGGCCGCCTCGGCCGGCGAGCAGATCTGCGCCACCATGAAGGGCGCGCCCTGCCAGGCCGCCACGCCGGGGCCGCGGTCATAGGTCAGCGCCGCGATATTGTAGGCGCCGGCCAGCCCCGTGCCGCCCTTGGCATCCAGCGCCGCCATTTCGGACATGCACATCTTGCCCTCTGCCACGCAAAGATTGACCACACGGTCGTAAAGATCGGGCTCGACCGAGGCAAAGAAGGCCGGCTTCTCGTTCTGGCTCGGCGCGGCGAGCGTCAGGTACCGGGCGCGGTCCAGCGTCTGGCCGCTGGCCTTGGCCCTGGCGATCCAGGCGTCAAAGTCCGGCCCGTCCACCGCATGCGCCTTGAACCGCATGCCCGAAAAGCCCGCGCCGGAATAATGCGAGGACAGGCCCTGAAAATCCCCCTTCACGTTGAAGACGCCGTGCAGCTTTGTCTCCATCGCGGGCATGGCATAGATCATCCCGGCCATGGCGGGGATGTAGAAGGCGTTCATCACATTGGCCGAAGTCAGGGTGAATTCGACCTGACGGTTCACCGGCACCGCAAGGTCGTTGACCGCGGCCACGCCCTGGTCAGGATAGATGAACAGCCATTTCCAATCGAGTGCCACGACCTCGACCCGCAGGGGCGGCTCTTGCACGGCCGTGCTGCCGGCCGGCCGGCTCAGCGGGCGATAGGGGTCCAGAAGATGGGTGCCGACCCAGGTCAGCGCGCCCAGACAGATCACGATCAGCAGGGGGGCCGACCAGATCACCAGTTCCAGCTTGGTCGAATGGCCCCACTCCGGTGCATAGCGCGCCTTGTCGTTGCCCTCGCGGTATTTCCAGGCGAAGAACAGCGTCAGCCCCATGACCGGCACGATGATCAGCAACATCAGCCCGGTCGAGATCAGCAAAAGGTCGCGCTGCTGTGCAGCAACGTCGCCCGCCGGGGCCAGAACATCGAACTTGCAGCCGGACAACAGCAGAATCGGAGCAAGAAGCATCTGAATTGCCAGAGGTTTTCTCATTTTCGCTGTCTCCGTCCGATCGGGGCGGCCGCCGCCCATGCACCCTATCTAGAGGTTTGGCCGGGACAGGGCATTGGACAATTTGTCCAATGCCGCTGCACTGCGGCAAAGCTTATCCCCGATCACACGCCTTGGCCCCCGCCTGACCTTTTTGGAGCTGTCCTTCCGATGCAAAGCCCCGCGATCGCAGAACCCGGCGACCAGTCCGGTGAACATGTCTCGACCTCTGACATCGCCGTGGGCGTGATCATCGGGCGGAGTTCCGAATTCTTTGACTTCTTCGTCTATGCCATCGCCTCGGTCCTGATCTTTCCGCGCCAGTTCTTTCCTTTCGTGCCGCCGCTTGAGGGCACGCTCTGGTCCTTTGCGGTCTTTGCCCTGGCCTTTCTGGCGCGGCCGGTCGGCACGGTGATCTTCACCGCGGTGGACCGGCGCTTTGGC
Source organism: bacterium (assembly GCA_016124195.1). GTDB lineage: Bacteria > Pseudomonadota > Alphaproteobacteria > Rhodobacterales > Rhodobacteraceae > Stagnihabitans. The sequence continues at coordinate 84,376 of WGOE01000010.1, forward strand.
AAGAGCGCCAAGCTGATCGGGGCGCTGTTCCTGATGGGAAGCTCGACCGTGGCCGTGGGTCTGCTGCCGGGCTACGACGTGCTGGGCTGGTGGGCGATCGCGCTGCTCGCGACCTTGCGGATCGGGCAGGGGCTGGCGCTGGGTGGCGCGTGGGACGGGCTCGCCTCGCTGCTGGCGCTGAACGCGCCCGAGGGGCGGCGCGGCTTTTATGCCATGGTGCCGCAGCTGGGTGCGCCGGTCGGGCTGATCGTCGCGAGCCTTCTTTTCGCCTATCTGGTGACGGCGCTCTCGGCCGAGGACCTTTTGGACTGGGGCTGGCGCTATCCGTTCTTCGTGGCCTTTGCCATCAACGTGGTGGCGCTCTTCGCCCGGCTGCGCATGGTGGTGACGCCGCAATACCGCCGCCTGTTCGAAAGCCGCGACCTGGAGCCTTCGACCGTGCGCGAGACCGTCGCGGCCGAGGGGCGCGGCATCCTGGCCGGGGCCTTCGTGCCGCTGGCCAGTTTCGCCCTGTTCCACATGGTCACGGTGTTCCCGCTGTCCTGGGTCTTTCTTTACACCAACCAGTCGCCGGTGGGCTTTCTGCTGATCGAGGCGATGGGCGCCGTCTTCGGCATCGCCGCGACCTTCTTTTCGGGCTGGGTTTCCGACCGGGTCGGCCGGCGCAGCCTGCTGTTCTGGGGTGCGGCCGGCATCGCCGTCTTCAGCCTTTTGGCGCCGGTCCTGCTGGAGGCGGGCCGGGCGGGCGAGGCCTTCTTCATGATCTACGGCTTTGTCATCCTGGGTTTCAGCTTCGGGCAATCCTCGGGGGCGGTCGCCTCGCTCTTCGCCAAAGAGCACCGCTACACCGCCTCGGCGCTGGTGTCGGACCTTGCGTGGCTTTTCGGCGCGGGCTTTGCACCCTTGGCGGCGCTGACGCTGGCCTCGGGGCTGGGGCTTTTCGCCTCGGGGTTCTATCTTCTCTCCGGCGCGGTCTGCACGATGCTGGCCCTGCATCTCGCCCGTAGGCTTGAGGGACGCTCGGTCTGAGAGCGCTGACGCCGCCGGTGCCTGAAAACATAGGCGCCGGGCCGATGATTTCCTTGCGGATTGACCCTGCCTTTGCCCGGGGCGGCATGCCTTGGGTTGTCTGCGGGGCGCAAAAGGCTTACCTTCCAACTTGAAGGACCGAAAGCCGCCCGAAGGGATCCGGCCTGCCTTGCCGGTGATCCGGGGCGATCAGGTCTTTTGTCGCGCCCGCCCATGCCGGCCGCGCCGGGTCTGCTGGGACGGGATGTCCTGACCCGCCGGGCGGCCCTTGCGCCTTGTGCATCTGCCTTGCCGCATTCCCGCGTCAAGGCTGCGCTTTACGTCCCGACCCCGCCCGGGTTCACGTCAAAGAGGAGATGACACGATGACCAACTCCACTCTTGCCGACCACGCGGCCGAGCGGCCCGAGGCGACGGTCCTTTTCACCATGACCGACCTGCTGCGCTTCAAGGCCGTTGCGCAGGATGCGCGCTTTCCCCTGACCGAGATGTTCTTCGACCCCGCCGCGGGCGAATTGCGCCATCTGGCGCTGGATGTCGGCGGCTGGTTCGACCGGCACGAGGTGATCGTCGCGGCGCAGCTGATGGGCGTCCCGGATGTGGCGCATCGCGAATGGCCGGTCGCCATCACCAAGGAGGCGATCAGCCAGGCGCCGCAATGGTCCGATCCGATGGCGGCGATGATCGTTCCGATCGGAACGATGCCGCCGATCATGCTTGGCCCGCATGGCGGCGGTTTTGCAGGCGCGCTGCGCCGGGCCGATGACGGCGCCCCGGTCGAGCCGCAACTGCCGGGCAACCTGCGGGTCGAAGGCCTGGCCCGGTTGAACGAATGGGTCGGCCTGCCCGTGCTGGGCAGGGATGGCGAGGTCGGTGTCCTTGCCGATCTGGTGCTGGAACCCGACAGCCATCGTCTGTCGCATCTGGTGATCGACACCGGCGGCTTTTTCGCGGCTCATCAGATGGTCGTGCCCTACGACCTGATGGAGGGTCTGGCCGCCGATGGCCATCATGTCGCGATGAACGTGACGGCCGAGCTTTTGCGCGAGGCGCCGCCCCTGGACCATTTCGACCGGATCAGCCGGTCCTGGCTCGACGCCCTGCGCGCCTATTACCAGGTGAGTGCCGGCCTATAGCGTCCGTCGCGACCTCCTGCGCCAGCCTGCATAGACCCCCGCCGCCCGGTTGCCGGACAGGTCCGAATCCTGTTTAATCGCGCGACTGCCCTGACAAAAGCGAGGCGCCATGGCTGCGACATTTGACGAGGATCTGTTTCTGCTGGGACTGGAACAGCGCAAGGCGACGCTGGGGGCCGACTATGTCGAGCGCAACCTTGCGGCCGCCGATGACTTCACCCGGCCCTTTCAAGAGGCGATGACGGCGTGGTGCTGGGGCTTTGGCTGGGGCGATGCGACGATTGACGCCAAGACGCGTTCGATGATGAACCTTTCGATGCTGGGCGCTCTGGGCAAGATGCACGAATGGGAGATTCACTGCAAAGGCGCCTTGACCAACGGCGTCTCTGTCGCGGAAATTCGCGCCATCGTGCATGTGGTGGCGATCTACTGCGGCGTGCCGCAGGGGATGGAATGTTTTCGGGTGGCCCGAAAGGTGCTGGAAGAGCGCGGCCTTTTGTGAGGGCGGGTCCCTGATGACCCTGTCGCCCCGGATCCTGCGCCCGACCGTCATCGCCATCTACCTCGCGCTGGTGGCGGCCTTTGCGGCGACGGTGGCTTGGGTTGCGCTGCGCGACGGGCTGGACCGGCTGGGCGAACGCGGCGTGGCCGATCTGTCGCTTGCCTCGGGGCGGTTGACCGGAGAGTTGCAGCGCTACCGCGAACTCGCCGTCTTTTTTGCCGATCATCCCACGTTGATGCCCTTGGCCCTGGCCGGGGTCGCCGGAGGCCCGAATGCCGATGCGCTGTTGCTGGCGGCCTCGGACCGGACAGGGTCCGACCGGATCGAACTTGTGGGCCGCGACGGGCGGGTTCTGGCCTCCTCCGCCGGGCGAACCGGGCAGAATGCCGGCATGCCGGACTATCTGGTGCGCGCGCTCAACGGCACCATCGGCTTTGCCCATATGGTCGATCCCGAAACCGGGCGGCGCATGTTCGTCTATGCCGCGCCGGTCTTTTCGCCGCAGGGTCCGGTCGCGGGCGCGGTGACGATCCGGCTCGATGTCGACACGGTCGAGACCGCCAGCCGGGGCGAGGTCGAAAGCACCTTCTTCACCGACGCGTCCGGGGTGGTCTTTGTCTCGAACCGGGACGAGCTGGTGCTGCGCAGCCGCAGCGCGGGGTCGGGCGGCACGCCGGATGTGCCGGCGGACCGGGTGCAGCCCTTTCCGCCCCTGCAGGAATATCAGGTCGCCGGCCATTCGATCTGGGCCATTCAGGCCGGCCCCTATCTGCCGGCCCTTGCGCTGCATCTGACCCGGCCCCTGCCGGTGATCGCCATGCAGGCCGAAATCCTGCTCGATGCCGCGCCGGTCCTGCAATCGGCCCTGATGCAGACGGCCACGGCGGCGGCCCTGTGCCTGATCTTCGGGGCGGCGCTGTTCATCCTGTCCGAACGGCGCCGCTTGCTGGTGCTGCGCCTCAAGGTCGAGGCCCGGCTGAATGCCGAACTGGAAGAGCGGGTTGCCGCGCGGACCCGCGAACTGACCCTGGCGCAGGCCGATCTGGTGCGGGCGGGCAAGCTGTCGGCCTTGGGCCAGATGGCCGCCGGTCTCAGCCACGAGCTGAACCAGCCCCTGATGGCGATCCGATCCTATGCCGAAAACGCGGTGGCCTTCATCGACCGGGGCAAACCGCAGACGGCGGCGCAGAACCTCGTACAGATCTCGGAACTGGCGCGGCGGATGGGGCGGATCATCCGCAACCTGCGCGCCTTTGCCCGGCAGGAGGTCGAGGGGATCTCGGATGTCGATCTGGGTGCCGCGGTGGCCGCCGTGCTGGAGATCACCCAGCCCCGCATGTCGCAGGAGGGTGTGACGCTCGATTATGCCGTGCCGCCGGAGCCGGTCATGGTGCGCGGCGGCGAGGTGCGCCTGCAGCAGGTCGTGCTGAACCTGATCGCCAATGCACTGGATGCCATGCAGGGCCGCGAGGACGCACGCCTGCGCCTGTGGATCGAGGCAGAGGGCGCCCGGGTGCGGCTGTATCTGCGCGACACCGGCCCCGGCATCGCGGAAGTGGACCGCATGTTCGACCCGTTCTATTCGACCAAGGCCATCGGTCAGGCCGAGGGCATGGGCCTTGGCCTATCCATCTCTTACGGCATCGTCGAAAGCTTTGGCGGCAAGCTGAGCGGACGCAACCCCGAAGGGGGCGGGGCCGAGTTTTGCGTTGAACTTGCAAGCTGCGCGGGTAAAGAGGCGGTATGATACACCGCGTTCTTCTTGTCGATGACGACCGCGCCGTGCGCGAGGCGCTGGGCCAGACGCTGGAACTGGCCGATCTGCAGCCGATCCTCGCCGGCAGCTATATCGAGGCCAAGGACCACATCACCGAGAAATTCCAGGGCGTCATCGTCAGCGATGTCAGCATGCCGGGCAAGGATGGCTTCGCCCTGCTGGACTATGCCCAGAAGATCGACGCCGAACTGCCGGTGATCCTGCTGTCGGGGCAGGGCGACATTCCGATGGCGGTGCGTTCGATGGGCAAGGGTGCCTTTGACTTTCTGGAGAAGCCCTGCGCGCCCTCGGACCTGTTGGCCGTGGTGGAAAAGGCGCTGCGCACGCGGGCGCTCGTTCTGGAAAACCGCCAGCTGCGCCGCCAACTGCAATCAAGCGATGCCGCGGCGCGGATGATCTATGGCACTTCGGCCGTGTCCGAGGATCTGCGTAACCGCATCCGCGCCGTGGCCCGCACCACGGCCGAGGTCCTGATCCTGGGCGAGCCCGGCACCGGCATCCCCAAGGTGGCCGAGGTGATCCACATGCTGTCGGCCGCCGCCGCCCGGCCCTTCCAGCGCATCGCCGCCGCCTCTGCCACGCCCGACAGCCTCGCGCGGGCCTTTGCGCAGGCCGAAGGCGGGTCTATCTTTCTCAACGAGGTGGGCGGTCTCAGTCCGGGCAGCCAGTTCGCCCTTCTGGATCTGATGGAAGCCGACCATCCGGCGCGGATCCTGGCCGGCTCCAACCTCGACCTCGCCGCCGAGGCGCAGGCCGGGCGGTTCCTGCATGACCTGTACTACAAGCTGGATGCGATGCGTCTGCGCATCCCTTCGTTGCGCGAAAGGCCCGAGGATATCGCCGTCCTGTTCCGCACCTATGTCACCCAGGCCTGCGAACAGGCCGCCCTGCCTGAACCTCAGATCACCGAGGCCGTGATCGCCCGGCTGATGGCGCAGGACTGGCCAGGCAATGCGCGCTCGCTCATGAACGAGGCGATGCGCTTTGCCATGGGCCTGACCGAGGACGAGACCGAACCGGGCAACGGGCTGGCCGAACAGCTGGCGCGGGTCGAACGCTCGCTTCTGGAAGAGGCGCTGCGCCGGCATGGCGGCAATGCGACGCTGGCGGCGCAGGGCCTGAGGGTGCCGCGCAAGACCTTTTACGACAAGCTGACCCGCCACGGCCTGCGCCCCGAAGACTTCCGCCCCTGACACCGGAGACACCCATGCCCTTTCCCCCCTTGAGCGATGCCGAATGGCCCGCAGCCATTGCCGAGATGCGTGACGGCTTTGCCGGCCGGCTCAATGTCTATCGGGTGATGGCGCATCATCCGGCCCTGTTGCGGGCCTGGAGCGCCTTTCGCAATCATGTGGTTCTGCAGACCACGCTGGGGCCGGCGCGCAGCGAGGTCGTCATCCTGCGCACCGGCCTGCGGCTTGAAGCCGAATACGAATGGGCCCATCACGTGGTGCGGGGCCGGGCCGCTGGCCTTTCGGATGCGCGCATCCGCACGCTGCGCGGCGCGCCCGAGGCCATGACGCCCGAGGACGCGGTACTGGCGCGCGCCGTGGATGCACTGCTCGATGCCGCCCTTGTCCCCGAGGCTTTGCAGGCCGAAGTGACAGCGCTGGTCGGGGTGAACGGCCTGTTCGACGTGATCGCCACCGTGGGGCTTTACCGGATTCTGGCCTCGATCGTGAAAAGCTTTGACACCCCGATCGACGCCGACATCCTGGCTGAACTGGCCGCCAACCCCCTGAATTGAGTCTGCCGACCCTGTGCGGAATTACGCCAAACCCGTGCCCGTGACTGTGCGGATTTTCGCACAGGCCAAGGGCCGCGCGCGACCGGGCATTTTCACAATAGATTGATCTGCCAAGGGAAAGACCGCGAATTTCGCGCTCCCGAGGTTTTTGTTGCGTCGGTGGGATGCCTGCTGAACACTCTTTTGGCTGCCTGACTTTCGGGCACATGCAATAGCCGACAGAGTTCGGCACGAAGACTCTGGGAGGAGTGCACATGAAATTCCTGACCGCTGCCGTTTCGGCGGCCTTTCTGCTTGCGACCACCGCCATGGCCGTGGCGGGCCCCTGCGATCCCGGCGAGACCGTCATCAAGTTCTCGTTCACCACCAACCTCGACAAGCATCCCAAGGGGCTTGCGGCGCAGGCGCTGGCCGACCGCGTCAACAAGGAGATGAACGGCAAGCTCTGCATGGAGCTTTACCCCAACTCGACCCTTTACAACGACGACAAGGTGCTCGAGGCGATGCTGCAGGGCGATGTGCAGCTGGCCGCCCCCTCGCTGTCGAAGTTCGAGGCCTTCACCAAGGTCTTCCGCCTGTTCGACCTGCCCTTCATGTTCAAGAACATCGAGGCGGTGGATGAATTCCAGCTTTCGCCCGCCGGTCAGAAGATGAAATCCTCGATGGAACGGCGCGGGCTGGCCGGGCTGGAATTCTGGCATTCGGGGATGAAGCAGTTCTCGGCCAACAAGCCCCTCTTGCTGCCTACCGATGCCAAGGGCCTGAAGATGCGCGTGCAGCCCTCTGACGTGCTGGTGGCGCAGATGCAGGCGCTGGGCGCCTCGGCCCAGCCGATGGCCTTTTCCGAGGTCTACGGCGCGCTGCAGACCGGCGTCGTCGACGGGCAGGAGAACACCTGGTCCAACATCTACGGCCAGAAGTTCTTTGAGGTGCAGGATGGCACCACTGAAACCAACCACGGCGTGCTGGATTATCTGGTCGTGACCTCGGTCGATTTCCTCGACAGCCTGCCGCCCGACGTGCGCGATCAGTTCCTGGCGATCCTGCGCGACGTCACGGTCGAGGGCAACAAGAACGTCAACGGCATCGAGGCCAAGTCGCGTCAGGCCATCCTGGACGCGCATGGCGTGATCCGCGAACTGACGCCCGAACAGCGTCAGGCCTGGGTCGATGCGATGAAGCCGGTCTGGGCGCAGTTCGTGGCCGATGTGGGTCAGGAAAACATCGACGCCGTGCAGGCGATCAACGCCAAGCATTGAGCCAAGGCCGCCCGACCCGGCATCCCGGGGCGGGCGGCTCGGTTTTCATCCAGGAGCTACCAGATGAGCCTTCCCCCTCAAGCCGCCCCGCGGCGCTGGGTCGACATGTTCGAACAGACGGCGATTGCCCTGCTGCTTGGCCTGATGACCCTGATCACCTTCGTCAATGTCGTTTTGCGCTATGGGTTCAACTCTGGCTTCATCTGGGGGCTTGAGGCGACGCTGATCCTGTTCTCGTGGCTGGTGATCTATGGCGTGAGCCATGCCTTTCGTGTCACGGCCAATCTGGGGGTGGATGCGCTGACCAACGCGCTGCCGCCGCGGCCGAGGCGGTTGGCGGCACTTGCCTCGGCGGTGTGCTGCCTGCTTTACGCGCTGTTGATGCTGAAAGGTGCCTGGGATTACTGGGCGCCCTTCGCCGGGCTAAAGCAGACCACCGGCCGCTGGTTCCCTACCGGGCTGGACGCCGCGACCCGCGACCGCGCCTTCTACATCACCGAACAGATCCCGATGCCGCATTTCCTCGATTTCCTGTCCGGCTGGATCAATCAGGGCGAGGCCTATGAAAAGCTGCCCCGCGTCATTCCCTATCTGATCCTGCCTTTGGGCATAGGTCTGATCCTCTTGCGCCTGATCGAGGCGACCCGGGACATCCTGACCGGCAAGCGCGAAAGCCTGATTGTCAGCCACGAAGCCGAAGATGCCGTCGAAAGCGTCGCTGCGCTGAACCGGGAAGGCTGAGCCATGCATGTGCTTGAACTGTTCATCGGCATCATCGCGCTGTTGATGATCGGCGTGCCGATCGCCGTGGCGCTGGGTCTGTCCTCGATCGTGTTCCTGCTGGTTTTCAGCAATACCTCGCTCGCCTCGATCGCGCAGACCTTTTACGACGGCATGGCGGGGCATTACACGCTCTTGGCCATCCCGTTCTTCATTCTGGCGTCAAGCTTCATGTCGACCGGCGGCGTGGCGGCGCGGATCATCCGGTTTTCGATCGCCTGCGTCGGGCATCTGCCGGGCGGCCTCGCCATCGCCGGCGTGCTGGCCTGCATGATGTTCGCAGCCCTCTCGGGGTCGTCGCCCGCCACCGTGGTGGCCATCGGTTCCATCGTGATCGCGGCGATGCGGAAGATGGGCTACAGCAAGGACTTTGCCGCCGGCGTCATCTGCAATGCGGGCACGCTCGGCATCCTGATCCCGCCCTCCATCGTCATGGTGGTCTATGCTTCGGCCACCGATGTCTCGGTCGGGCGGATGTTCCTTGCGGGGGTCATCCCCGGCCTGATCGCGGGCGTCATGCTGATGGCGGCGATCTATGTCATCGCGGTGGTGCGCAAGCTGCCCAAGGGCGCGTGGCAGGGCTGGGGCGAGGTCTGGGCCGCCTTCCGCGATGCCTTCTGGGGGCTGTTGCTGATCGTCATCATCATGGTGGGGATCTATGGCGTGCCTGGCCTGATGGGCGCCATCTTCACGCCGACCGAGGCGGCGGCGGTTGCGGCGGTCTATGCCTTCATCGTGGCGCTGTTCATCTACCGCGACATCGGCCCCCTGGCCGGGGCGCAGGGCGGTCCGCGCAAAAGCCTTTTGCGGCATCCGCAGGCGCTGATCACCGGCCTGTTTCACCGCGACACCAGGGCCATGCTTTATGACGCGGGCAAGCTGACCATCACGCTGATGTTCATCATTGCCAATGCGCTGATCCTCAAACAGGTGCTGACCGACCAGCAGGTGCCGCAGGCCGTGGCCAATGCCATGCTGGGGGCGGGGCTGAACCAGATCACCTTCCTGATCGTGGTCAACCTGATCCTGCTGATCGGCGGCCAGTTCATGGAGCCTTCAGGCCTGATCGTCATCGTGGCGCCCATCGTCTTTCCGATTGCGATCAGCCTTGGTGTCGATCCGATCCATCTGGGCATCATCATGGTGGTGAACATGGAAATCGGCATGATTACGCCGCCGGTCGGGCTGAACCTCTTCGTCACTTCGGGGGTGGCGGGGATGCCGATCCTGCGGGTGGTTCGGGCTGCGCTGCCGTTCCTGGGCATCCTGTTCCTGTTCCTGATCCTCGTGACCTATGTGCCGATCCTGTCGACCTGGCTGCCCACCCAGATGATGGGGCCCGAGACCGTCATGAAATGACCCCCGCGCCGGCCGGATATCGCGCCGGCCGGCCCGGGGAGTTCTGGACGGGCAAAGCACGGAAGGAACGGCATCCGCCCTGATCCGGCCCCCGCCTGTGACGCGAAGGGCTTGAACATGCCGCAAAACGGCACCAACATGCTCGTGATGGCGTTACGTCGAGGCGACGGACGCGCCTTCGTGGCGTCACAGTCGCGAAGGCTCCGGGGGGTATCGGGGCGGAGTGTGTCATGTGGATAGCTCTATTTGACCGCGTGGTGACTGATCTTGTGGCGCAGGGAAGCCTGGTCCTGACCCTGCCCGACGGCAGCACGCACACTTATGGCAACGGGCAGGCGCCGCGGGTTGCCATGCGCATCGGCGATCCGGCCCTGCTGCGCCGTCTGGTGCTGCAGCCCGACCTGGCCCTGGGCGAGGGCTACATGGACGGCACGATCACCATCGAGGGCGATGACCTGCACGGCATGTTCGCGCTGTTGATGGCCAATGTCGCACACAGGCCGAAAAACTGGCGTAACCGGCTGATCGGCCTCAAGTCGCTGTTTCGCCATGTGGCGCAGTTCAATCCGATGCCGCGCGCCCGGGCCAATGTTGCGCATCACTATGATTTGTCTGGCGAACTTTACGATCTGTTCCTCGACGAGGACCGCCAGTATTCCTGCGCCTATTTCCGCAGCCCGGACATGACGCTGGAAGAGGCGCAGCGCGCCAAGAAGGACCATATCGCCCGCAAGCTCTTGTTGGAGCCGGGGATGACGGTGCTGGACATCGGCTGCGGCTGGGGCGGTCTGGCGCTGACCCTCGCACGGGATTACGGCGCCAAGGTGCTGGGCGTGACCCTCAGCGTCGAACAGCACAAGATCGCCTGCGAAAGGGCCGCCCGCGCCGGCCTTTCGGACCGGGTGGAGTTCCGCCTGGCCGACTACCGCACCGTGACCGGCACATTCGACCGGATCGTCTCGGTCGGCATGTTCGAACATGTGGGCATACCGCATTACGGCGAGTATTTCCGCAATGTGCACGACCGGCTGGCCCCCGATGGCGTGGCGCTGATCCATTATATCGGGCGCATCGACGCGCCGAGCGCGACCAGCCCCTGGATCACCAAGTACATCTTCCCGGGCGGCTATTGCCCGGCCCTGTCCGAGGTGATGCCGGCGATCCAGAATCAGGTGCTTTACACCACCGACATCGAGGTCTGGCGCCTGCATTACGCCGAGACGCTGCGCCATTGGCAGGACCGCTTCATGGCCAACATCGACAAGGCCCGCGCGCTTTACGATGACCGGTTCTGCCGGATGTGGCGCTATTACCTCGTGGCCTCTGAACAGACCTTCCGATACTACAACCAATGCGTCTTTCAGATTCAGTTGGCGCATCGGCAAGAGGCTGTGCCGCTGACGCGCGACTATCTTTACGCCCCGATGGCCCAGAACGCGGCGCGCGCCGCCGAATGGGGCGCGCGCGGGGGCTGCCGATGTTCACGGGCCCGGCGTGGCCCTTTGGCCCTCAGGAGGTCTGGGATGCGACATATTTTGCCCCTGATGCTATGCGCCTGGCTCGCGGGATCTGCCGCAGGGGCGGATACGGCCGGTGCGGCGCTGCCGGACCTCGGTGCCGCGGGGGCAAGCCTTGCGGGGCTGCAGCCGGTCACGGCGCCCCATGTCATGGTCGTGACCGCCCAGCATCTGGCGACCCAGATCGGCGTGGATATCCTGCGCCAGGGCGGCAATGCGGTCGATGCGGCGGTGGCGGTGGGCTATGCGCTGGCGGTCGTGCATCCCTGCTGCGGCAATATCGGGGGCGGCGGCTTCATGGTGCTGCATCTGGCCGATGGCACCGACCGCTTCCTTGATTTCCGCGAGACGGCGCCTCTGGCTGCCACGCCGGGCATGTTTCTGGATGCGTCTGGCAATGCGGATCCCGACCTCAGCCGGAAATCCTGGACGGCGAGCGGGGTGCCCGGCACGGTCAAGGGGCTTGACGCGGCGCTGAGCCGCTATGGCACGATGCCCCGCGCCACGGTGATGGCGCCGGCGATCCGGCTCGCCCGCGAGGGCTTCGTTCTGACCGAGGCGGATGCGCAGATCCTGGCGCTCAGGACCAAGGATTTCGCCGGCCAGCCCAATGTCGCGCCGATTTTCCTGCGCCCGGATGGCCAGCCCTTGGCGGCGGGCGACCGGCTGGTGCAGCCCGGCCTTGCAATGACGCTGGAGGCGATTGCCAAGGACGGACCTGACGCCTTCTACAAAGGGCCGATCGCGCAGGCGCTGGTCGCGGCCAGTCAGGCCAATGGCGGCCTTTTCACCCTTCAGGATCTGGCCAGCTATACCGCGCCCTGGAGCGACCCTGTCAGTTGCGCCTATCGGGGTGTGCAGGTTCTGTCCTCACCGCCGCCCAGTTCCGGCGGCACCACGATCTGCGAGATATTGCAGATCCTGCAGGCCTATCCGCTGGCCAGCTGGGGCTATGGCGCGGCTGCGACCACCCATGCCATCGTCGAGGCCGAACGCCGCGCCTTTGCTGACCGCAACACCTATCTGGGCGACCCGGCCTTTGTGACCAACCCGGTCGCCAGGCTCTTGTCCTCCGACCATGCCGAGGCGTTGCGGGCAGGGATCGACCCTGACAGGGCCACGCCGTCGGACCAGATCAGTGGCAGTCTCGGCCCCGAGGAAGGCCAGCACACAACGCATTATTCCATCGTCGATGCCAAGGGCGATGCGGTGGCGGTCACCTACACGATCAACTTCTTTTTCGGCAACGCCAAGATGGCCGGCGACACCGGGTTTTTCCTCAACAACGAGATGGACGATTTCACAGCCAAGCCGGGTGCGGCCAATGCCTTCGGTCTGGTTCAGGGGGCGGCCAATGCCATAGCGCCGGGCAAACGCCCCTTGAGTTCGATGGCGCCGACCATCGTGCTCAAGAACGGCCAGCTCATGATGGTGACCGGCAGTCCGGGCGGGTCGACCATCATCTCGACCGTGCTGGAAAGCATCCTGAACGTGGTGGATTTCGGCATGAACCTGCAACAGGCGGTCGATGCGCCGCGCGTGCATCACCAGTGGCTGCCCGACAAGGTGACGGTCGAGCCGGGCTACCTGACCCCGCAGACCAGGGCCGCGCTGGAGGCGATGGGCCATGTGATCGAGGAACGCCCGGCCTGGGGCGCCGACGAGGCGATCCTGCGCGACCCGGCCAGCGGCCTCTTGCAGGGCGCCAATGACGGGCGGCGGCCGGCCGGTCTGGCGCAGGGTTATTGACCAGACGGGCCTCGGCGCAGCACTGATGACGCATCCAGCGCCGCCCTTGAGGCCTCTGCCGTGGCCCCCTCCGGGCCGGGGCTCAGACCGCGGCGGCCTCGGCCTCGCGGATGGCGCGGGCGGTGGCTTGCAGCGCCTCGAAGGCGGCAAAGCGCGCCGCGTGCAGGGCGCGGACCTGTCCTTCGGCCGGGGCGAAGCGGCCCTTGGCGCGTGACATCGCGGCCATGGCCTGCGGGATGTCGGCACAGATCCCGCCCGCCACCGCGCCAAGGAGGGCAGAGCCCAGCAGCACCGGTTCCTCCGCCTCGGTGGTCAGCACCGCGACCCCGGTGGCATCGGCGAGGATCTGGCGGACCAGATCGTGGCTGCCCGCGCCGCCGCTGATCACGATGCGCGCGATCGGGGCGCCGGCGGCGGTCTGCGCCGCAATGATCTGGCGCAGGCCGTAGCCAACCCCGCACAGCCCCGCGACATAAAGCGCCATCAGACTTTCCAGATCCGTCTCCATCGCGAGGCCCGCGATCAGGCCGCGCGCCTGCGGATCGGCAAAGGGCGCGCGGTTGCCAAGAAACTCTGGCACCACATGCAGGCCGCGCGCCAGATGCACCGGGTCGGCCGTGCCAAGCGCCATGACCCGGTCGGCGAGCCAGACGGGCAGGGACACGCCCTCTGCGCGGGCCAGCGCACTGGCCTCGGCGTGGGCGGGGTGCAGGCGCAACAGATGGTCGATGGCGGCGCCGGCGGCGGATTGGCCGCCCTCGTTCAGCCACATCTGCGGCAGCATGGCCGAATGATAGGGGCCCCAGACACCCGGCACGAAGACCGGGTCGCGCGTCGTGGTCATGGTGCAGGACGAGGTGCCGAAGACGTAAGCCATGTTCTCGGTCGGGGTGCCCGTGGCCCCCACGGTGCCAAGCCCGCCGGCATGGGCGTCGATCAGCCCGGCCGCGACGGAGGTGCCGGCCCGCAGGCCCAGATCGGCCGCGGCCTGCGCGGTCAATCCCTCGGCCAGCCGCGTGCCCGGGGCCACCACCTCGGTCCCGATCCGGGTGAAGCCCTCCGCAGCCAGTTCGCCCAGGCCGATGGCGTTGAAATAGCTGGCGTCCCAGCGCGCCTCATGCGCCAGATAGGTCCATTTGCAGGTCAGGGTGCAGGTCGACCGCGCAAGGCTGCCCGTCGCCCGCCAGGTCAGAAAATCGGCCAGGTCCAGAAACTGCCAGGCCGCGGCAAAGACCTGCGGGCGGTTCTCCTTGAGCCACAAAAGCTTCGGCGTCTCCATCTCGGGCGAGATCCGCCCGCCGACATAGCGCAGCACTTCGTGCCCGGTGGCGTTGATCCGTTCGGCCTGATCCACCGCGCGGTGATCCATCCAGACGATGACATTGCGCGCCGGATCGTCCGAGGGGCCAACGGGCAGCGGCGCCCCGCCATGCCCCAGCACCACAAGCGAACAGGTCGCATCCACCCCGATGCCCGAAACCCGGGCGGCGTCGATGCCTGCCGACTGCACGGCGCCGCGCACCGCCTGACAGACCGCATCCCAGATCTGGTCGCTGGAATGTTCGACCACCGACCCGGCCGCGCGCCACAGGGTCACATCGGCCTTGCCCAGACCCAGCATGTGCCCCGCCGCATCGAAAACTCCGGCGCGCGCGCTGCCGGTGCCGACGTCAATGCCGATCAGATACATCTACAGATCCACCGAGTTGGGCAGGATCACCAGATCCCTGATCGTCACGTTACGCGGCCGGGTCAGCATGAACAACACCGCCTGCGCGACCTCGACCGGCTGCATCAGGCTGCCGTTGGCCAGGGCGTCGTCCAGCTTGGCCTTGGGCCAGTCGTCCAGCAGCGCCGTCACCACCGGACCGGGACAGACCGCGCCGACCCGGATGCCGTGCTTGGACACCTGCCGGCGCACGGTGTGGACAAAGGCCTGCACCGCGAATTTCGAGGCGGTGTAGATCGGCTCCCAGACCACGGGCACGATGCCCGCGATGGATGAGGTCATCACGATGTCGCCGGTGCCGCGCCCGACCATGTGCGGCAGCACGGCATGGATCGACCGGAAGGCCGCGTTGATATTGAGGTTGAGCACGCGGTCCCAGACATCGGGGTCGCCCGAGACCACCTCGCCGCCGATATAGGCGCCGGCATTGGCGTGAAAGATGTCCAGATGGCCGGCCTGCGCCACAATGGCCGGCAGCATCCCGGCGATCGAGGCCGGGTTCATCAGGTCCACCACAAGGGGATGGGCGCGGGGCCCCAGTTCGGCGCAAAGCGCCTTGAGCTTCGCCTCGGCACGGTCAACCAGAAACACCGTGGCCCCGGCCGCCAGAAAGGTGCGGGCGCATTCCAGCCCGATCCCCGAGGCCGCCCCCGTGACAGCGGCGACCTTGGTGCTGAGTTCATCCGACATGCAAGTCTCTCCTTATGCGCGACCGTGCGAGACGCGGCTTTGCCGGGCCAGGCTGTCGACGATGACGGCAATCGCGAGGACTCCGCCGGTGATCATGTACCGCAGGCTTGACGACAGGTTCAGAAGCGTCAGCCCGTTGGCGATGGACTGGATCACGATGATCCCAAGCAGGGCCGAAAAGGCCGAGCCGCGTCCGCCGAACAGGCTGGTGCCGCCGATGACCGCCGCCGCGATGGCGTTGAGGTTGACATCGCCGGTGCCGGCCTGCTGACTGGCCGAGGCGAGGCGGGCCGAGGACAGCACGCCCCCCAGCGCCGCAAAGGTCGAACACAGCATGAAGGCGCTGACATAGATGCGGCGCACGTTGATGCCGGCCCGCCGCGCAGCCTCGGCATTGCCGCCCACGGCCTTCATCGAACGGCCCCATTGCGTGCGGGTGAAGGCATAGTTCATCACCAGAACCAGCGCCACGAACAGCGCGAACATCCACGGCACGCCGCGCCCGAGGTTGAGGTAGAAGATGACCGCCAGCAGGCCCAGCGTGGTCAGCCCGGCCCGAAGCGCCAGCCCGCCCGAGGACCCGGCCGACAGGTTCGCCGCCCGCCGCTTGGCATTGGTCTGCAGCCCCACCACCAGCATCACCACGCACGGCACCAGACACAGGGCATAGGACAGGGGCTTGGCCATGATCATCAGCTGGCCGAAATTCACCATGGTCGAGGAATAGGGCAGGTTGATCGACCCGGTGGCGCCCAGCAGGTACAGTTGCAGCCCCAGCAGCGCCAGAAGGCCCGACAGGGTGGAAACGAAGCTTGGCATGCCCAGCCGGTTGCGCAGCGTGGCATAGATCGTGCCGATCAGCGCGCCGGCGATCAGCGCGGCCAGGATGGCCAGGGGCAGCGGCACCCCGGCATTGACCCAAAGGACCCCGATCAGGGTGGAACCCACCCCGCTCATCGAGCCGACCGACAGGTCGATCTCGCCCAGGATCAGCACGCAGACGATGCCCAGCGAGATGACCCCGGTGGTCGAACAGTCAAACAGCATGTTGACCAGGTTGTTGGGCGACAGGAAGATCGGGTTCAAGAGGGTGAAGACGGTCCAGATGATCGCCAGCCCGACGATAACGGGCAGCGAGCCCAGATCGCCGGCCTTGACCCGGCCGATGAACTGCTCCACCGCGCCGCCGATGCCGCTGGCATGGGTCACGCGGCTGTCGGCGCGGTCGAGGGTGGGTTTGGGATCGCTCATTTTGTCTCCTCCGCCATCCGGCTTTCGCGGCGCGACACGGCATTGTCGGTGGCGCCCGTGATGGCGCCGACCAGCTCCTGATTGGAGGCTTCGGGGGTGAAGACGCCGTTGTTGCGCCCCAGCCGCAAGACCACGATCCGGTTGGCCACGGCGCGCACATCGGCCATGTTGTGGCTGATCATGATGACGCCCAGCCCCTTGTCGCGCACCCGTTCGACAAGGTTCAGCACCTCGGCCGTCTGTGCGACGCCCAGGGCGGCGGTCGGTTCGTCCAGCATGATGATCTGCGGGTTCAAGAGCAGCGAGCGCGCGATCGCCACAGTCTGGCGCTGACCGCCTGACAAGGAGGCGATCGGCTCGCGCACCGACGGGATGCGCGCGGCCAGTTCGTTCAGCAAGGTCCAGGCCCGCACCTCCATCGACACTTCGTCAAGGCGGAGGGGGCTCAGTTCCTGACCCAGGAAGATATTGGCCACCACATCGAGGTTCTCGCAAAGCGCAAGGTCCTGGAACACCGTGGCGATCCCCAGTTCCAGCGCGGCCGAGGGGCTGGTCAGCGTCACCGGCCTGCCGCGGTAGGATATGCTGCCCGAGGTCGGCTGGTGCACGCCCGCCAGCACCTTGACCAGCGTGGACTTGCCCGCGCCATTGTCGCCGACCAGCGCCACAACCTCGCCGGCGTGGACGTCAAGCTCGATGTCGGTCAGCGCGGACACCGCGCCGAAATTCTTGGAAATGCCCCGCAGGCTCAGCAAGAGCTCGCCCTTGGGGGTGGGTCGTTCGGTCATGGAGCCGCTCCTGTCCTGAGGGGAAAGCCGCCCGGCCCATGGGAGGAGGCCGGGCGGTCCATCACAAGGTCACTTGATGCCAAGCTCGGCGCAGCCCGCGGCGTAGCGGTCCACACAGAGTTCGGCAGCCGTGTTGATGCCCTTGTCGATGATTTCGGCCTTGAGGTTTTCACGCGTCACGACGGCGGGGGTGAAAAGCTGCGAGGGCGTGTCGTAAAGGCTCATCTCGGCCTTGGGCGTCTCGCCGTTCAGGAACTGGACCGCCACCTTGGCCGCGGCGGCGGCCACGATCTCGGAGGGTTTGGAGATGGTGTTGTACTGGTCGCCCGCGATGATCAGTTGCAGGGCGGCGATGGTGGCGTCGTTGCCGGTGACCGGCGGCACCGGGTTGACGCCGGCCGCCTTGAAGGCCGCGATGGCACCGCCGCCGGTGCCATCATTGGCCGCCACGACCCCGATGATGTCGGCGCCAAACCGGGTGATCTGCCCCGAGGCCCATTCCTGCGCTTTCGGCGGCGCCCAGTCCGGCGTGTCGAACTCGGCCAGCGTCTTGTAGCCCGAGGCGGCGATGCCTTCGTGGATGCCGTCCTTGATCAGGCCGGCGGCCGCATCGGTGGGCGAGCCATTGATCTGCAGCACGCCGCCCTTGTCGGTGGGCAGGCCCATCGCCTTGAGGTGGTCCATCAGCGAAACCGCAATCGCCTTGCCGATGCCCTTGTTGTCAAAGGACACGTAGTAATCGGCGGTCTTGGCCGGGATCGGGCGGTCATAGGCGATGACCTTGATGCCCTGCGATTGCGCAAGGCTGACAAGGGCCGCGGCGGCCGCGCTGTCCACCGGGTCCAGCACGATCACCTTGGCGCCCTGGGCAATGACCGAGTTGAACTGCTGCTGCTGCATCGCCACGTCGGCGGTGGCGTTCTGGTAAATCACGGTGCAATCCGGGCAAAGCTTGGCCATTTCCGCCTTGAAGCCGGGGAAATCGTGCTGCTCGTAGCGGGTCGAGGCCTGGTCGGGCATCAGGAACGCCACCGTGCCCGAAGGTCCGGCAAAGGCGGCCGAGCCCATCAGCGTCGTCAGCGTCAGGGCGCCGGTCAAGGCAAATACTGTCTTCATGTCTTCCTCCATATCGACCGCGTGATCCTTCATTCGGTCCGGCAGCGCGGGTCGCCGCCACCGGGCCGTTCTTCGTCAACCGTCAGGCCAAGCGTTTTCCTTCGGGGAACCGGGGTTCCGCCGCGCAGGGCCTTGCGGTTTGGCAGTCAGCCGGGCATGAGGCTGCCGTGCGCGGGAAAGAGACCCGCGCGTCAGGCCATGTCCTGGCGGTAGTCCTCCCTCTTCACGCCGCCTTGGCGGCGCTTTGGTTTTCGGCCAGCAGGTCGCGGAAGCGCGAGGGCGTCATGCCCTTCTGTTCCAGGAACCGCCGGTTGAAGTTCGATATGTTGTTGAAACCGGACGAAAAACAGACATCCGTTATCTTCATCTGTTCCGGCCCCATCAACAGCTGGCAGGCGAGGTTGATGCGCAGCCGGTTGACGTATTTGACCAGCGCCAGCCCGGTGTGACGCCGAAAGCTGCGCGAAAAGCTCGACAGGCTCAGCCCCGCGATATCGGCCAGATCCTGTTCGCCGAAAGGCTCGGTCAGGTTGGCGTTGATATAGGCCAGCGCCTCGTTGATCCCGGTCGACATGAAGCCGGACGGGTCGGGCAGATAGCTGGTCGAGGTCAGCGATTGCACATCGGTGGCGCTGGACAGAACGCCCAGAAGGCCGATGAAGACCTCAAGCCGGCGGATGCCCTGGGCGGTGACCAGTTCGGCCAGCAAGGGGGCCGCAAGGGCCGCGGTGTCCGGGCTGAACAGCGCGCCGCGCCGGCTTTGTTCCAGAAGGCCACCGCAGGCCGCCAGTTCCGGCAGCAGGTCCCTGGCCCGCGGGATGAAGTCTTCCGAGAATTGCACGACCCGCCCGCGCAGGGGCACCACGGTGCCCTCGGGCACATCGCTGACCCAGTTGTGCGGCAGGTTGGGGCCGGTCAGCACCAGATTTCCCGGCTCGAAACTGCCGATGAAATCGCCTACGAAATAGCGCCCGCTGGTGGCCACAACGTGGTGAATCTCGTATTCGGGGTGAAAGTGCCAGCGCACCGTGTGATACGGATAGCCGTGCTCCCACGCCTTGAAGGATTGAGAGCGTCCAATCTGGACAACTTCCAGGTCTGGCGTCATTCGCGGTTCCTCCCTGCGCTTGTCCGGCCTGATGGGCCGGTGTCTGCGAGCGGTGCGTCAGGTTTGCCCTGATCGTTGCAGCAGAGTACCGGATGGCTTGGGGGCGGGCTACTACGGTGCAGGCGAGGATGTGATACTTTTTTGCCCTTCGCCGGCACAGGATTGCCCGTGCGGGCACCTTGGCTTTGGCGGCATCCGGCTGGGCGCTGTCAGCTCGGCGCCTGCGATCCGGCGCCGATGTCGCCCGGAGCCACCGCCACGGATTTGAGAACGGCATAGACCGGGCAACCGACCGAAAGTTCAAGCGCCACAACCGAACGATGCGTCAGGCGCGCCAGCAGCAGATCGTCACCGACCCGCAACTGCACGATGGCACCGGGTCCCTGGCCCAGCCGCAGGGCGGTGACCGTGCCGGGCAGGATGTTGAGCGCCGACAGGCCTTCGGGCCGGTGGCGGGCGAGGATCACCTCTTGCGCGGCGATCCGCACCCGCACCAAGGCCCCCGTGGCCCCCGCAATCCGCGGCAGCCAGATCGGGCCGGCGGCGGTTTCCAGACGGGTCAGGCCATCGTCATCCTGCCCCGCGATTCGCGCCGTCAGGACCGAGCCTGCGTCGCGCAGGCCCACGGCGGTGACGACATTGGGGTCCGAAAAGACCTCGGCCACCGTGCCCGTCCGCAAGACGCGGCCTTCGGACAAAAGCACCACGCGGTTGGCCAGCCGGGTGATCTCTGACACCGAATGGCTGACGTAAAGGATGGGGATGCGCGTCTCGGCCCGCAGCTGTTCTATATAGGGCAGGATTTCGGCCTTGCGCGCGCCGTCCAGCGCGGCAAGGGGTTCATCCATCAACAGGATCTGCGGATTGGCCAGCAGCGCGCGCCCGATGGCCACGCGCTGCCGCTCTCCCCCCGACAGGGCGCCGGGCCGGCGTGTCAACAGGGGGGCCACGTCCAGCATCTGCACCACGCGGTCGAAGGCGGCGCTTTCGGTCCGTGCCGCGAACCAGCGGCCGTAAAGCAGGTTCTGGCGCACGGTCAGATGCGGGAAAAGCCGCGCCTCCTGAAAGACATAGCCGATCTGGCGGCGCTGCGGCGGCAGGTTTGTGCCGCCTTCGGTGTCCAACAGGATCTGCCCATCGCGGATGATCCGGCCGCGGTCGGGCTGCAACAGGCCCGCCACCGCATTGATGACACTGGTCTTGCCCGACCCGGAAGGGCCGAAAAGCGCCGTGACGCCGGCCTCGGCCGTGAACTCCACCTGCAGAGCGAAGCCCGCAAACCTATGCGACAAGGCGACGGAAAGGCTCATGCCCCGGAAATCCGCCGGGCCACGGCCTTGCTGGCCCATTCGGACAGGACCAGCGCCGCCATCGCCACGACGACCGACACCAGCACCAGCCGCAAGGCCTGCGGATCGCCGCCCGGCACCTGCAGGAAGGAATAGATCGCCGAGGGCAGGGTCTGGGTCTGGCCCGGGATGTTGGACACGAAGGTGATGGTGGCGCCGAACTCTCCCATCGCCTTGGCGAAGGCCAGAACCGCGCCCACGATGATGCCGGGCAGGATCAGCGGCAGCGACACGGTCAGGAACACCCACACCGGTGCCGCGCCCAGGGTGGCCGCCGCCTGTTCCAGCTTGGGGTCCACCGCCTCGATCGACAGGCGGATGGCGCGCACCATCAACGGAAAGGCCATGACGGCCGAGGCGAGCACCGCCCCGGTCCAGCGAAAGGCCAGAACCACGCCGAACCAGGCCTCAAGATAATGCCCGATCACCCCGTTGCGCCCGAAGGTCAACAGCAGCAGATAGCCCGTCACGACCGGGGGCAGGATCAGCGGCAGATGGACCAGCCCGTTCAGCACCTGCTTGCCCCAGAAGACGCGCCGCGCCAGAAGATGCGCCACCAGAACGCCAAAGGGCAGGCTGAGTCCGGTGGCCCAGAGCGAGACGCGCAGCGACAAGGCCACCGCGCGCCATTCATCCGGGGAAAACCACTCTGCCATTGCCTGTCCGTTCTGGAGCCTCTTCAGGGCCGTTGCAGCACGACAAAGCCCTGAGCCGCGAAGATCGCAGCCGCCTTGGCAGTTGACAAGTCATCCAGAAAGGCCTGCGCCTCGGGCGCTGTGCTGCGGACCGTGACGGCGGCAGGGTAGATGATCGGCGCATGGCTGTCATCGGGGAAGGTTCCCACCACCGCGACCCCGGGATCGGACACCGCATCCGAGGCATAGACGATGCCGTAAGGCGCCTCGCCCAGATCGACCAGCTTGAGCGCTGCGCGCACGTTGTCGGCCTGCGCGACCTTGGGCGCCACGGCATCCCAAATGCCCAGATTGGTCAGCGCCTCCTTGCCATATTGGCCGGCGGGCACCGAATCCACCAGACCCATGGCGAGCTTGCCAGTGCCCACCAACCCGGCCAGATCGAAGCCCTTTGCTATCTTGACCGGTGTTGCGGCCTTGTTGGCCGCCACCAGAACGAGGCTGTTGCCCAAAAGGTCGCGGCGGCTGTCGGGCTTGATCAGATTGCCCTTGGCCAGCGCATCCATCCACTGGGTCGAGGCCGAAATGAACAGATCCGCCGGCGCGCCCTGCTGGATCTGCTTGGCCAGCTTGCCCGAGGATTCATAGGAAATCGTCACCGTGGTGCCGGTTTCCTTCTGCCAGTCGGCAGCAACAGCATCCAGCGCGGTCTTCAGGCTGGCGGCGGCAAACACGGTGATCTCGGCGGCCTGGGCCGCAACCGGCGCGGCAAGGCCGGTTGCGACGGCCAGCGCCATCAGCGCCGCACGGCGGGTCAAAGGGGGCATGCGAACCTCGTTTCAGCGATATGTTTCTTGAGACATATCACCGCGGCGCCGCCTTGGATGCAAGCGTTATTTCTGGTCGGGAATATCGTGGAGCATGGCCCTGAGCTCGGCGATCTGTGCCGCGCCGGCCAGGGCGGCGGTCTCTTCGATCGACCGGTAAAGCCGCAGCACGGCCAGCCCGGCCTCGGTCACCCGCGCCCCGCCACCGCCAGAGCCGCCGCGGCTGCTTTCGACCAGGGGTGCGCGGAAGGCCGCGTTCATCTCTTCGACCAGCATCCAGGCGCGCTTGTAGCTCATCGCCATGTCGCGTCCGGCGGCCGAGATCGAACCGGTGTCACGGATGCGCTCCAGAAGTTCGGCCTTGCCCGGCCCCAGCATGGCATCCTCGCCGAACAGGATGCGCAGGCGCAGGCGGGTGGGACGGGCAGGACTTGCTTCAAGATCGCTCATGAGGTCAGGGTTCCGCCAAAAAACGGGCGATGCAAGGGGATTGTTGTGGCCGCACTGCCGCCCTCATGCTCGCAAGGGTTGAGCGTGCGGCGCCATATGCTGAAAATTTGGGCGCAAGCCCGCGGCAGGCCGGTGCGAGGCCGCGCGACCGTTGACGGGATCGGCGCGCATCGCTACGCCTGATCCATCATCTTCGGCGCAAAGCCGGCGCGGCATCAGGGCCCTGCACGCAGTCTCCGTCACCGGACCTGCGGCGGGGTCTTTTGTTTTGGACGGGGCTTCATGAAACGGCGGATCGACCTCGGCTTGCTTTATTCGCGTTCCGGCAGCTATTCGCTGATCGGCGAGGCCTGCCGGTCCGGCGCGCTGGCGGCCATCGCCCATATCAACGCCGACCCCGACCTCGACATCAGCTTTGTTCCGGTCGAACGCGACCCGGGTGGCAATATCGACCTTTATGCCCCGCTTTGCGCCGAGATCCTCAACGACACGGGCGCGCGCCATGTGGTGGGCTGCGTCACCTCGTGGAGCCGCAAGGAAGTCATCCCTGTTCTGGAAAAGCTGGGAGGGGCGCTGTGGTACACGGTGCCTTACGAAGGCTTCGAATCCTCCGATCATGTGGTCTATACCCATGCCTGCCCGAACCAGCACCTTTTGCCGCTGCTCGACTGGGTGATGCCCGCCCATGGCAAACGCGCCTACCTGACCGGATCGAACTATATCTGGGGCTGGGAGATCAACCGGCTCGCCCGCGAGACGGTGCAGGCATCGGGCGGGCAGGTGCTGGGCGAGCGCTATCTGCCGATCGGCTCGACCGATGTCACCCGCATGATCGAGGAAATCCGCGCCAGCCGCCCCGATTTCATCCTGAACTCGCTGATCGGGCCATCGTCTTATGACTTCATGGCGGCCTATCGGGCGCTGGGGGCCGAGGACGCGGCCTTTCGCCCGGACCGCTGCCCGGTCCTGTCCTGCAACCTGACCGAGGCCGAACTGCCCGCCCTGGGCGAGCGGGCCGAGGGTCTGGTGGCGGCCGGCCCCTATTTCCGCGGCCTGCCGGGCTGGCCGGGGGCGGGCAGCTTCGGGTCCTCGCACGAGGCTTCGGCCTTTGCGGCCGTGCGCGAACTGGCGCGGCTTCTGGCCGGGCGACCGGGGGCCGAGGCCTTGCCGCTGGCCGATCTTCTGGCAGGGCCGGCGGGCATCATCGACCCTGAAACGCATCACACACGGCTGCCGGTGGTGATTGCCCGTGTCGAGAAGGGCGCCTTCCGTGTCATCCAGCATCGCGGCGAGGTGGCGGGCGATCCCTACCTCAGCCGCAGCCGGGCGGCGCTGGCACCGCATCTGCGGGTGGTGTCATGAAGCGCCCGGTCCGCATCCACAACCTCGGCGGGGCAGAGGCCATCATCCTGCATCGCCCGCACCCGACCGTGCAGGCCTTGACCCGGCAGTTGACCGCCATCGGCCTGCAGGTGCGTCAGGTTTGGCCCGCGCTGGACGCCAGCGCCCTTGGCGCGGATTTCGTTTTCTTTGACGCCGACATGGGCCATGACGAACAGTTTCCCTGGGCGCCCGGCACCTCGCCCATGCCGATGATCGCCCTGATCGGGTCCGAAGCGCCGGGCCGGATCGAATGGTCGCTCGAGGCGGGCGCCCATGCCCAGATGCTCAAGCCCGTGGGCGACAACGGCGCCTATGCGACCCTGCTGGTGGCGCGCGCCACCTTCGATGCGCAGGCGGCGCTGAGCGACGAGATCGCCGGCCTGCGCCGCCGTCTGGGCGAACGCCAGACCGTGGTGCGTGCCGTCACCCTGCTGAGCGGTCGTGGCGAAGGCGATGCCGAGGCCTATGACCGGCTGCGCCAGATGGCGATGGCCTGGCGCGTGACGCTGGAAGAGGCGGCCGCCCGGGTGGTGGCCGCAGGAAAGGATGGCGATGGCCTTCGCAACCGCACCTGAAACCGCGCGCCCGCCCAGCGCCCTGCGCCGCCTTATGCGGCGCAAGCTGGCTGTTCTGGGTCTTGTGGTCATTGCTTTGGTCGTGGCGGGCGCCGTGGCCGCGCCCCATATCGTGGCCCATGCCCCGGACGAACAGATGTTCGACGGCCTGACGCTGGAGGGCGCACCGATGCCGCCCGGCGGCGCGTTCCTGTTCGGCACCGATCTTCTGGGGCGCGACCTGTTCTCGCGCATCCTTTACGGGGCGCGCACCTCGCTGATCATCGGCGTGGTGGCCAATGGCCTGTCGCTGGTGATCGGCACCTTGGTTGGCGTGCTTGCGGGCTATTTCCGCGGCTGGATCGGCGCGGTCCTCATGCGGTTCACCGATCTGATGATGGCCTTCCCCGCGCTGTTGCTGGCGATCTGTCTTGCCGCGATCTTTCAGCCCTCGCTCTGGATCGTGGCGATGGTCATCGCGCTCGTCAACTGGGTGCAGACTGCGCGGGTGATCTATACCGAGACCTCCTCGCTTGCCACGCGCGATTTCATCGCGGCCGAGCGTACGCTGGGCGCCTCGACCGGGCGCATCCTGATCCACCACATCCTGCCGCATCTGTTGCCCACGATCATCGTCTGGGGCACGCTGGGAATTTCGACGACGGTGCTTCTGGAGGCGACGCTGTCCTTTCTTGGCGTGGGGGTGCAGCCGCCGACGCCAAGCTGGGGCAACATCATCTTTGAAAACCAGACCTATTTCCAGTCGGCGCCCTGGCTGGTCTTCATCCCCGGTGCCGCCATCATCCTTCTGGCGCTGGCGTTCAACCTGGTGGGCGATGCGCTGCGCGACGTGCTGGACCCGACGCAAAGGGGAAGAGGATAATGGCCAGCTATCTTCTTCGCCGCCTGATCCAGTCTGCCCTGATCCTGCTGGGCGTGGCCTTCGTGACCTTCTTTCTGCTCTATGTCCTGCCCGCCGACCCGGTGCGCCAGATCGCCGGGCGCTCGGCCACGCCCGAGACGGTCGCCAACATCCGCCGTGAGCTGGGGCTGGACCAGCCCTTCCTCGTGCAGTTCTGGCATTACCTTTCGGGCCTGCTGCATGGCGATTTCGGCCGCAGCTATCTGCAAAAGACCCAAGTGTCCGAACTGATCGCCTCGCGCCTGCCGGCCACGCTTTTGCTGATGGCGGCGGGGATCTTCTGCGAGCTGGCGCTGGGCCTGACCATGGGCATCGCGGCGGCCCTGACCAAGGGGCGGATCGGCGATCAGGTCCTGATGATGACCTCTTTCGTCACCGTATCGGCGCCGCAATTCGTGGTCAGCCTGCTGTTGCTTTATGTCTTTGCCGTGCAGCTCAGCTGGTTTCCGGTCGGCGGCTATGGCAGCTTCCGGCATCTGGTTCTGCCGGCGGTCACCTTGGGCATCCTCGGCTCGGGCTGGTACGCCCGCATGATGCGGTCCTCGATGATCGAGGTGCTTTCGGCCGATTTCATCCGCACCGCGCGCGCCAAGGGCCTGACGCGTGCCCGCGTCGTGCTGCGCCACGCGCTGCCCAACGCCATCCTGCCGGTGATCGCCATGATCGGCATCGACATCGGCGTCTTCATGGGCGGGGTGGTCGTGGTGGAAAGCGTCTTTGCCTGGCCCGGCATCGGGCAACTGGCCTGGCAGGCGATCCAGCGCATCGATATCCCGATCATCATGGCCGTGACACTGGTTTCCGCCGTGGCCATCGTGCTGGGCAACCTTCTGGCCGACCTCATCACCCCGTTCATCGACCCCCGCATCAAAATCCGCTGACAACAGGAGAGACCATGAAAAACCTTCTCGCCTCGACCGCGCTCGTGCTGGCCATGGGCCTGCCCGCATTGGCGCAAGACTACACTCCCGATCCCAACGCCAAGCAGGGCGGCGCGATCACCGTCACCTATCATGACGACGTGGCCACCCTTGACCCGGCCATCGGCTATGACTGGCAGAACTGGTCGATGATCAAGTCGCTGTTCGACGGGTTGATGGATTACGTGCCCGGCACCACGACCCTGCGTCCGGGCCTCGCTGAAAGCTATGACGTCTCGAAGGACGGCATGACCTTCACCTTCCATCTGCGCAAGGGCGTGAAATTCACCAACGGGCGCGAGATGACGGCCGATGACGTGAAATACTCGCTCGACCGCGTGACCAATCCGAAAACCCAATCGCCGGGGGCGGGCTTCTTCGGCTCGATCAAGGGGGCCGACAAGATGGCCGACGGCTCTGCCACCAGCCTTGAGGGCGTCAAGGTCGTCGATCCGCTGACCGTGGAAATCACCCTCAACCGGCCGGATGCCACCTTCCTGCAGGTCATGGCGTTGAACTTCAGCTATATCGTGCCCAAAGAGGTCGTCGAGGCCGAGGGCGCCGATTTCGGCAAGAAGCCGGTCGGCACCGGCGCCTTCAAGATGACCGACTGGACACTGGGCCAGCAGATCGTCTTCGAACGCAACACGGATTACTGGCGCAAGGGCGAGCCCTATCTGGACAAGATCACCTTCGAGGTCGGGCAGGAGCCGGTCGTGGCGCTTCTGCGCCTGCAGAAGGGCGAGATCGACATCCCGGGCGACGGCATCCCGCCTGCCAAGTTCACCGAAGTCATGGGCGACCCGGCGCAGGCGGCACTGGTCGTCAGCCAGGCGAGCCTGCAGACCGGTTACATCACGATGAACCTGAACATGCCGCCCTTCGACAAGCTGGAAGTGCGCGAAGCCGTCAACATGGCGATCAACAAGGAGCGGATCACCCAGATCATCAACGGCCGCGCCAAGCCCACGGGGCAAGTCCTGCCTCCGGGCATGCCGGGCTATGATCCGAACCACAAGGGCTTTGCCTATGACCCCGAGGCCGCCAAGGCCATGCTGGCCAAGGCCGGCTTCCCAGATGGGTTCGAGACGCAGCTTTTCGTCTACAACACCGACCCCAACCCGCGGATTGCCCAGGCCATCCAGCAGGATCTGGCCAAGATCGGCGTCAAGGCCTCGATCCAGTCTCTGGCGCAGGCCAATGTGATCCAGGCCGGGGGCGAGCCCGCCTCGGCCCCGATGATCTGGTCGGGTGGAATGGCCTGGGCTGCCGACTTCCCCGATCCGTCGGACTTCTACGGTCCGATCCTGGGCTGTGCGGCGGGCGGGCCGGGCGGCTGGAACTGGGCGCATTACTGCAACAAGGACCTGGATGCCGCGGCCGCCAAGGCCGATGCCATGACCGATCCGTCCCAGACCGCCGACCGGATGAAGGCCTGGTCCGACATCATGGCCAAGGTGATGGCTGATGCGCCCTGGGTCCCGGTTTTCAACGAAAGCCGCTACACGATGCGTTCGCCCCGCATGGGGGGCGCGGACGACCTTTACGCCGATCCGGTCTCGACCCCGATCAACTTCGACTACATCTATGTAAAGTAAGCCATCATGTGCAAAGCCTGCAACTACACGATCCATGGCGCGCAACATCATTTCGGCTGGGACAATTCGTTTGCCCCGGCCGAACGGGTGGAACCGGGCGCCACCATCCTGTTTCACTGCAACGATTCCTCGGCGGGCCAGCTTGGCCCGTCCTCGACCGTGGCCGATGTGAAGGCCTTGGACTTCGGCCGGATCAACCCGGTCTCGGGCCCGATCTATGTCGAAGGGGCCGCGCCGGGCGATGTCCTGAAAGTCACCATCGACAGCTTTGCCCCGCGCGCCCATGACGGGCGCGGCTTTGGCTGGACGGCGAACATTCCGGGCTTTGGCCTTCTGGCCGATCAGTTCACCGACCCCGCCCTGCATGTCTGGAGCTATGATCCCGGCCAGATGGGCCCGGCGCTGTACGGCCGCGAGGCGCGGGTGCCGCTGAAGCCCTTTGCCGGCACCATCGGCAATGCTCTGGCCGAACCGGGCCTGCATTCGGTCGTCCCGCCGCGCCGGGTGGGCGGCAACATGGATATCCGCGATCTGAACGCGGGCACCACGCTCTACCTGCCGGTCGAGGTGGCGGGTGCCCTTTTCAGCGTGGGCGACACCCATGCCGCGCAAGGCGATGGCGAGGTCTGCGGCACCGCCATCGAAAGCCCGATGGATGTGGTCCTGACGCTGGATCTGATCAAGAACCAGCCGCTCAAGACCCCGCGCTTCACCACGCCGGGGCCCGTCACCCGCCACCTTGACGCCAAGGGCTACGAGGTGACGACCGGCATCGGCCCCGACCTGATGTCGGCCGCGCGCGATGCGGTGGCGGGGATGGTCGACCTGTTGTGCGCCACGCGCGGGATGGCGGCGGTCGAGGCCTATATGCTGGTCTCGACCTGCGGCGATCTGCGGATATCCGAGATCGTGGACATGCCGAACTGGGTCGTCAGCTTCTACTTCCCGCGCTGCGTGTTCGAATGACGGCAGCGCTGCCGATCTCCGGGGCCGAACCGGCCCCGGAAGCGCCGGTCCTGTCGGTGCGCAACCTCACCGTCTCGGTGGCGACCGAGGCAGGGGCCAAGCCCCTGGTGCGTGATCTGTCGTTCTCCCTGCACCGGGGCGAGACCTTGGCGATTGCCGGCGAAAGCGGGTCGGGCAAGTCGATCACCTCGCTGGCCATCATGGGGCTTTTGCCGCCCAATGTGGCGATCAGCGCGGGGTCGGTCTGCCTTGGCGCCACCGATCTGGCCACGCTGCCCGAACGCCAGATGCGCGCCCTGCGCGGCGACCGGATCGCGATGATCTTTCAAGAGCCGATGACTTCGCTCAACCCGATCCTGTCGGTGGGCGCGCAACTGGTCGAGGCGATCCGCGCCCATGACCCGATCCCGCGCGCCGAGGCCCGCGCCCGCGCGCTCGACGCCCTGCGCGCCGTCCGCCTGTCGCAGCCCGAACGCCGGCTGGATCAGTATCCGCACGAATTGTCGGGCGGCATGCGGCAGCGCGTGATGATCGCCATGGCGCTGGCCCTGCGGCCGCAGGTGCTGATCGCCGACGAGCCCACCACCGCGCTGGATGTGACCGTTCAGCGCGAGGTGCTGGACCTTTTGCGCGACCTGCAGCGCGACCTTGGCACCGCCATCATCCTGATCACTCATGACATGGGCGTGGTGGCCGAGATGGCTGACCGCGTGATCGTGATGCAGAACGGCGCGCAGGTGGAAACCGCCGCCACGCGCGACCTCTTTGCCCGGCCTGCGCAGGCCTATACCCAGTCCCTGCTGGCTGCCGTGCCGCGCATGGGCAGCGCCCCGGCCCGCCCCGCGCCGGAGGGCGAGGTCGTGGCCCGCCTGACCGATGTTTCGGTCCGCTTCGCGCTGCGCGGCGGGCTTCTGGGCCGGGTGACGCATCAGGTCCATGCCGTGGAACAGGTCAGCCTGCAGATCCGCCGGGGCGAGACCTTTGCGCTGGTCGGCGAATCGGGCTGCGGCAAGTCCACCATCGCCAAGGCCATCGTGGGCCTTGTGCCGCATCAGGGCCGGATCGAGGTGGCGGGGCTGGCCTTGTCAGAGCTTGATGCGGCCGGCAAGAAGGCGCTGCGTCGGCAGGTTCAGATGGTGTTTCAGGACCCCGCCGCGGCCTTGGACCCGCGGATGCGCGTGGGCGATCTGGTGAGCGAGCCCTTGCTGATCCACGGCCAAGGCGATGCCGCTTCCCGTCGCGCCCGGGCCGCCGAGCTTTTCGCCCGGGTCGGGCTGTCCGCCGATCAGCTTGACCGCTACCCGCACGAGTTTTCCGGCGGTCAGCGCCAGCGTATCTGCATCGCCCGCGCGCTGGCGCTGAACCCGCAACTGGTGATCGCCGATGAAAGCGTCTCGGCGCTGGATGTGTCGGTGCAGGCGCGCGTCCTTGACCTGCTGCGCGCCCTGCAAACCGAATTCGGCGTGGCCTATCTGTTCATCAGCCACGACATGGCGGTGGTGGAAAACATATCGGACCGCGTGGCGGTGATGTATCTGGGCCAGATCGTCGAGACCGGCACCCGGGCGCAGGTCTTTGGCAATCCGCAGCACCCCTATACCCGTCGCCTGATCGAGGCGGTGCCGGTGCCCGACCCCGAACATGTCCGCGTGGCAAGCCCCCGGTTGAGCGCGGAAATCCCCAGCCCGGTCCATGCCCTGGGCCAGGGGCCGCAGCGCGTGCGGCTGCACGATGTTGGCGAGGGGCATCTGGTCGCGGTGTGACGGGGTGGCGCATGACGGGGTGGCGCGTGACGGGGCCTTGCCTTGTCACATCGCCTGCCAGAACGATGTCTTGCGCCCGTGCTGCGCCTTCAACCGCGCGACATAGGCGGCGTGGGGTTCGACCGCGCCATGATCTTCGATCATGGGCTCCAGCCGGGCGCAGTCCTGCAGATGCCGGGCGGCATGGCCATAGCGACCCGACCGGCCGTGGGTCAGCGCGAAGTCGATCATCGCGCGGTAGGTCAGCACGGCGGCCAGAGGCCAGTTCTGCGACAGGGCCTCGGCCGCCGGGGTCAGGACTTCGTAATGGTCGCCGTCCAGTTCACGGGCCCGGGCAAGAACCAGCGCCGAGGCCCGGGGCAACGACGGCCAGTTGACCAGAAACCACAGCGCCAGCACGGCATCGGGGAAGGCTGCGGCATGGGCCATGGCACGCTCTTCGGCCTCGATATCGGCGAAATCGGGCAGGCGTTTGAGATAGGCGCGTAAGTGCGGGATCGACAGGGTCTGCGCGAAAGAGGCCCAGCGGTGCGCCTGCGCGTCCTCATGCCGGCCAAGCGCCTCCAGCGCGGTCAGGCGGGCCTCGTGCCAGGCGTCGGGGATCCAGCGCTTGTCTTGGGCCCGGGCCGCGTCCAGCGCCGCCAGCGCCTCGGCGGCGCGGCCCGCCGCGATCAGCCTTGCGGCGATTTCGGCGGCCACCTCGGGCATCTGGCGCGCCTGATCGTTGTAGCGGGCGATGAAGGCATCCACGTCGCCTTGGGCATCGGCGATGTCCTGCAGGGCGCTGTCGATCATGCGCCGGCGCTGGCGGCTGGCCAGTTGATGGGCATAGACCACGCCGCCCGACCCGATGCCGACCCTTTGCCATTCGGCCTTGGGCGGCACCGCGACATCCTCAAGCGCCAGAACCCGTTCCTTGAGGCTCGCCAGCCCCTCGGCCCCCAGAGCCTCGGCCATATCGGCCACCAGATGGTCGAACTGGCCGTAGTCATTTTCGATCAGCGCATCCAGCACGCGGTCGGCCAGACGGTCGGGAGAGGTCTCTGCCGCTTGGGCCAGGGGGCCAAGGCGGCTACAGGCCTCGCGAAAGATGCCGATCACGGTGCCGGATCCATCGTCGCAGCGGTCGAACACCGAATTGGCCAGACCCAGGAACTGCCACAGAAGGTCAAGCGCCTCGGTCGGCTGCGAGGGGGCGACCTGTTCGACGATGGCGCGGACCTGTGCCGACAGATCCTCGGCCAGGGCCTTGCGCTGGCGATAGCCGACCCGGGCGCGCGCCTTGCGGATCGCGGCCAGCCGCTTGCGGATTTCGGCGGCAGCCTCCTTGGCGCCTTGCCCGCCGGCCAGGGCCAGTCGCAGCCGCCGTTTGGCCGCGGCGCTGCCGGTGCTGATCTCGATCAGCAGATCGGCCAAGGCGGCGGCGCCCAGCGTTTCAAGGTTCTTTGCGTTCAAGGTGGTCTTGGAAGCCATGGGCCCGCCCGGGATGTTTGGGTCACACTACCGGGCAGCGCGGGCGGGGTAAACCGGGGCGGGCGGCAGGCATCTGACATCTTGAGCGAGGCGCCCGCGGTAGGGTCGCCCCGCCGCGAGGATCGGTCAGGCCGCCGCGCGGCGGTGCAGGACGCGCGCCATCGTCTCGCCCATGGCCGAGGGGTTGGGCGCCACGGTGATGCCGGCGGCCGACAGGATTTCCACCTTCTCCTGCGCGCTTTCGCCGAAGGCCGAGATGATCGCCCCGGCATGGCCCATCTTGCGGCCCTTGGGCGCGGAGAGCCCCGCGATATAGGCCACGATCGGCTTGGTCATGTGGGTCTGCGCCCAGGCGGCGGCCTCGGCCTCCTGCGGGCCGCCGATCTCGCCGATCATCATCACGGCATCGGTCTCGGGGTCGTTCTGGAACAGTTCGAGGATGTCCTTGAAGCTTGACCCGTTGATCGGATCGCCGCCGATCCCGACCGAGGTGGAAACGCCCACGCCAAGCGCCTTCATCTGGCTGGCCGCCTCATAGCCCAGCGTGCCCGACCGGCCGATGATGCCCACACGGCCCGGCATGTAGATGTGCGGCGGCATGATCCCCATGAAGCCCTTGCCGGGGCTGATGATGCCGGCGCAATTCGGCCCGATCAGCCGCATCTTGCGTTCGGCCGGATAGCGGCGGAGGAACCGCTTGAGGCGCATCATGTCCTGGCTTGGGATGCCGTCGGTGACGCAGACGGCGGTGCGGATGCCGGCGTCTGCGGCCTCCATGATCGCATCGGCGGCGAAGGGCGGCGGGACGAAGACAAGGCTCGCCTCGGCGCCGGTCGCCTCGACCGCCTCGCGCACCGTGTTGAAGAGGGGCCGGTCAAGGTGCCGCGTGCCGCCTTTGCCGGGGGTGACGCCGCCCACGACATTGGTTCCGTATTTGATCATGTCGGCAGCATGGAAGGCGCCGATGCGGCCCGACATGCCTTGCACGATGACGCGGGTCTTTTCTGTGATCAGGATGGCCATGATGAACCTCTCAGGCGGCTATGCGGGGACGGGCGGCCACGGCCTTGGCCGCGGCATCGGCCAGCGTGTCGGCGGTGATGAGCGGCAGGCCAGAGGTCGCGATGATCCGGTTGCCCTCTTCGACATTGGTGCCGGCGAGGCGGACCACGACCGGGATCGTCAGGCCAACCTCTTGATAAGCCTTCACAACCCCTTCGGCGACCCAGTCGCAGCGGTTGATCCCGGCGAAGATGTTGACGAGGATGACCGCGACCTTGCGATCGGCCAGAACGGTGCGGAAGGCGCGCACCACCCGCTCGGGCGAGGCGCCGCCGCCGATGTCGAGGAAATTGGCCGGCTCGCCGCCGGCCAGCTTGATCATGTCCATCGTGGCCATGGCGAGGCCCGCGCCGTTGATGATGCAGCCGATGTCGCCATCAAGGCCCACATAGGCCAGACCATGGTCGCCGGCCGTCGATTCGCGCGGGTCCTCCTGGCTGCGGTCGCGCAGTTCGGCGATCTGCGGGTTGCGGAACAGCGCGTTGGTGTCGAAGGACATCTTGGCATCGAGCGCCACAAGGTCGCCCGCGCCGGTGATGACCAGCGGGTTGATCTCGACCATCACCGCATCGAGGTCGCGGTAGGCGCGGTAGCAGGCCTTCAGGATCGTGACCATCTGCGCCACCTGGCCGCCCTGAAGCCCGAGTTGAAAGGCCAGTTCGCGCGCCTGAAACTCGGTCAGGCCGACAGCGGGGTCAATGGTCATGCGGCGCAGGGAATTGGGGTCGTCCTCGGCCAGATCCTCGATCTCCATCCCGCCATGGGCGGAGGCGACGATCATGATCCGTTCGGATTTGCGGTCGAGGACGAAGCCCAGGTACATTTCCTTGGCGATGTCCGAGGCGGTTTCGACCCAGACCCGGTAGACCCCCTTGCCATTGGCATCGGTCTGCTTGGTGACAAGCTGCTTGCCGAAGAGCGAGCCCGCGAATTCGTGCACTTCGTCCGGGGTCTTGCAGACCTTGACGCCCCCCGCGGCACCGCGGCCGCCGGAATGGATCTGCGCCTTGACGACCCAGGCCTTCCCGCCCAGTTCGCGGGCGCGGTAGCCGGCCTGTTCGGGGCTGTAGGCCAGACCGCCGCGCGGCACCGGCACGCCAAAACGCTGCAAGATCTCTTTCGCCTGATATTCGTGAATGTCCATATCTTCCTCCCT
Source organism: bacterium (assembly GCA_016124195.1). Lineage (GTDB taxonomy): Bacteria > Pseudomonadota > Alphaproteobacteria > Rhodobacterales > Rhodobacteraceae > Stagnihabitans. Next base: position 118,970 of record WGOE01000010.1, read on the forward strand.
TGGCGCCGGGGCGGGGCGCCTGCGAATTTTCTGAGAAAATTCATAATCTTGCGTGGATCCGGCTTTGGAGTCAGGCGGCTTTCGCGGCGATGGCCTCGGCCTGGACCAGCACGTTGCGCGCCATCTTTTCGGAGGCCGCGTCGATCATCTTGCCGTCGAGCGAGGCGGCGCCGCGGCCCTCGGCCTCGGCCTTTTTCAACTCGGCGATGATGCGGTGGGCGCGGTTGACCTCGGCCTCGGGGGGCGAGAAGACCTCGTTGGCCAGGGCGATCTGGCTGGGGTGGATCGCCCATTTGCCCTCGCAGCCCAAGGCCGCCGCACGGCGCGCGCCCTCCTTGTAGCCTTCGGGGTCCGAGAAATCGCCGAACGGCCCGTCGATGGCGCGCAAGCCATAGGCCCGGCAGGCGATGACCATGCGGCTGATCGCGGCATGCCACTGGTCGCCGGGGTAATGCGGGTTCAGCCCGCCGATGTTGGTGGTGCGTGACCGCATCGAGGCGGCGTAGTCGGCCACGCCGAAGTGCAGAGCCTCCAAGCGGCCGCCGAACTGGGCGATGGCCTCGACATTGGCCATGCCGAGCGCGGTTTCGATCAGCGCCTCGAGCATCACACGGGTCTTTAGGCCGCGGCCCTGTTCGATCTGGTTGACCATGGCCTCGACCATGTAAAGGTCGGCCGGCACGCCGACCTTGGGCACCAGAAGCGTGTGCACCCGGTCGCCGGCCTGTTCCATGATGTCCACCACATCGCGGTACATGTAGTGGGTGTCGAGCCCGTTGATGCGGACCGACACGGTCTTGCCCTTGGCGGCCCAGTCGATGTCGTTCAGGGCCTGGATGCAGTTCTTGCGCGCCTGCTCCTTTTCGGGCGGGGCCACGGCGTCTTCGAGGTCGAGAAAGACGTAATCGGCCGGGCCCTCCGCCGCCTTGTCGATCATGGCGGGGTTGGACGAGGGCACGGCAAGCTCGGACCGTTGCAGGCGCTGCTTGCGCAGGGGGTAAAGGGTGTGGCTCATCGGCGTGCTCCTTACCGCGCGGCGACCGAGGTGGGCTGGCGGGCCAGCCGGCCTTCGGTGTAGAAGGACAGCGCCGCCCCGACGCCTGCGCCGAATTCGACCCGGGCGCCGGCTTCGGCCAGGCACATCTCGGCAATGCCGAGGGCCGAGATCATCATGCCCTCGTTCAGATCGCCCAGATGGCCGATGCGGAACACCTTTCCCGACAGTTGCGCCAGACCCGAACCGAAAGAGGCGTTGTAGCGGGCATAGGCGATCTTGATGACCTCGCGCGCATCGACACCCTCGGGCGTGCGGATCGCCGAGACGGTGTCGGAATAGAGCGAGCGGTGTTCGGCGCAAAGGCTCAGACCCAGCGCCGCCACGCCACGCCGGACCCCTTCGGCGATGCGGTGATGACGGCTGGCCACGTTTTCCAGGCCCTCGCCCAGCAGGCGGTTCAGCGCGCTGCGCAGGCCGTGCAGCAGTTGCGTGGGCGGCGTATAAGGGAAATAGCCGGTGGCGTTCATGGCGAGCTGCGCGCCGATGTCGAAATAGGACCGCCGCATCGTCGCGGTCTTGCTGGCCGCAATCGCCTTCTGGCTGACACCCAGGATGCCCAGACCCGCAGGCAGCATCAGGCCCTTCTGGCTGCCGGTCACCGCCAGATCGACGCCCCAATCCTCCATCCGGAAGTCGATGCAGCCAACCGAGGACACCCCGTCGACATAAAGCAGCGCGTCGTGGAAGCATTCGTCCATCACCCGGCGCACTTCTGCCACGCTGGAGGTGACACCCGTCGCGGTCTCGTTATGGGTGACGAAGACGCCCTTGATTTTGCCCTCGCGGTCGTCGCCCAGGATGCGGGCATATTCGCTGACCGGCACGCCGCCGCCCCACGGCACATCGACGCAGATCACATTCAGGCCAAGGTTCTTGGCCATCTCGACCCAAAGCGTGGAAAACTGGCCGAAGCGCGACATCAGCACGGTGTCGCCGGGGTTGAGCGTGTTGGCCATCGCCGCCTCCCAGGCGCCGGTGCCCGAGCCGGGGAACAGCAGGACCTCGCCGGTCTGGGTCCGCAGCACCTTTTTCAGGTCGCGGAACAGGCCCAGCGTCAGGTCGCCGAAATCGGGCGCGCGCATGTCCTGCATTGGCACGTTCATCGCCTGACGGACGGACTCGGGCACATTGGTCGGGCCGGGAATGAAGAGGTGGTTGATGCCGGTTTTCATGGGATCCTCGCGTGCTGATCTGGCTGCCCTGTCTCCCTGCCAGCAAATGTCCCATGTGCAAAATGAAAGCGGGTTCTGCTGTAAACGCGAGAATTTACACGACGTGAAATTTGTAATACCGTAAAGACAGCAAATCGTGAATGTGTGCGACAGTATGCAGAAAACCTTCATCGGCCCGCATCTGCGCCGGTTGCGCAGCGACAGAAAGCTGACCCAGGGCCAGATGGCCAAGGCGCTTGGGATCTCGCCCGCCTATGTCAACCTGTTGGAAAACAACCAAAGATCGGTTTCGGTCGCCGTGCTGCTGCGCCTGTTCGAGGCTTATGGCGTCGATTGGCGCGACATTGCCGAGGATGATGACGCGGCCACCCTCGCCGATCTGAAGGCCGTGATGCAGGACCCGATCTTCGGGGCAGAGCGGCCGGATTTACAACAGTTGCGTGCGGCGCTGGTCCATAGCCCGGCGCTGGTGCAGGCGACGTTGCGGCTGCACCGTGCCTATCTTTGGGCGGCCGATCAGGCGCTCAGCCGGGCCGAGGAGGGCGGCGCGCTGATCGCCTCGACCTCGCCCGAGGCTGCGGTGCACAATTACTTCCGGCGCAACCGCAACCATTTTCCGCAGCTGGAAGAAGCGGCCGAACGCTTCTGGCCCGGCGCGCGGCCCGATCTGGATGACACCTATTCGGCGCTGAAACTGCGCTTGCGCGAGAGTTTGGGCCTGCGCACCAGGCTGGTGCCGGTCAGCGAGATGCCTGCGGCCTTGCGCCAATATGATGAAGAGCGCCGCGAGATCCTGCTGTCAGAGGCGCTGGATCACACCAACCGCACCTTCCAGCTGGTGCATATGTTCGCCTTGTTCGATCAGCGCGCCCTGCTGGACGACCTGATCGCACGGTCCGAACTGACCCTGCCGCGCGCCGTGTCGCGGCTCAGGGTCGAGCTTGCCAATTATTTCGCCGCCGCCGTCCTGATGCCTTACGCGCCGTTTCTGACCATGGCGCGGACGACGCGCTATGACATCGACCATCTGGCCACCCGGTTCGGCGTCAGCTTCGAACAGGCCTGCCAGCGCGCGACGACCCTGCAGCGCGAGGGGGCGCAGGGCGTGCCCTTCTTCTTTCTGCGCATCGACAAGGGCGGCAACGTCACCAAGCGGTTCAATTCGACCGGCTTTCACCTGGCCGAATATGGCGGCGCCTGCCCGCGGCTTGACGTGCACGCGAGCTTTCGCACCCCCGGCCGTGTGCTGCCGCAATTCGTCGAGATGCCGGATTCCAGCCGCTATTTCGTTTTTTCGCGCACGGTGGACCGGCCGACGTTTGAACGGCACGGCCAGGACAACCGGCAGGCCGTCGCCATGGGCTGCAGCGTCGAACATGCCGACCAGATCGGCTATGCCGAGGCCTTTCGCCTCGCGGAGGCGCGGATGACCGAAATCGGCATCAACTGCCGCATCTGCCCGCGCGCCAATTGCGACCAGCGCGCCCACCAGGCCGCCCTGCACCTGCAGCCCATAGACGAGAAACGCCGGGGTGCTACGCGCTTTGATGCCTGATGCAGCGGCCTAGGGCTGGCCCTCGGGCGGGATGACCTTGCCGGGGTTCATCAGATTGCCCGGGTCCAGCGCCGCCTTGACGCGGCGCATCACATCCAGCGCCACCGGGTCCTTGCGCCGCGCCATCGTCTTCAGCTTGGACAGGCCCACGCCGTGTTCGGCTGAAAAGCTGCCGCCCAGATCCTGCACCACATCCTCGACCGCTTCGACCACCGCGTCATAAAGCGTCGGGTCGTCACGGGTGGGATAGACGGTGAAATGGATGTTGCCATCGCCCAGATGGGCGACCGAAAGCGTCTCGGCCCCGGGGTCGAGCGCGGGCAGCCGCGCCTCGATCCGGGTGAAGAATTCGGGCACCAGATGCAGGGGCAGGGCGATGTCGGTGTCGATGGTGGGCTGGCGGGCCAGGGTGATCTCGGCGGCCAATTCGCGCCGCTTCCACATGGCCAGGCGCTGCGCGTCGGTCTGGGCAATCTCGGCATCCAGCACGGCGCCGCTTTCCATCAGCTGGCCAAGGGTCTCCTCCAACAGTGCCACGATGGGCACCCTTCCGTCCGGGCCGGGCGTGTAGTCGCGCGGTGCTATGGCCGCAAGTTCCACGAGGATATTGGTGTCATGCCGGCGGTCGAAGGGCAGGCGGATGTCGGGGCGCGCCTCGGACAGGCGGCGCATGTAGCTGGCTGGCATGTATTCGAAAGCCTCGACCGCGCCGCCGCTGGCCTCTTGCAGGCGGTTCAGAAGCGCCAGCGCATCCGACAGGCTGCGCAGGGCCAGGGTCGCGGTGGCATAGGCCCTGGGGCGCGGCACCAGCTTCATGACGGCGGCGGTGATGACGCCCAAAGTCCCCTCTGCCCCGATGAACATCTGGCGCAGGTCGTAGCCCGAATTGTTCTTGTGCAGTTCGGACATCAGGTCGAGGATGCGGCCATCAGGCAGGACAACCTCGAGCCCGAGGCACAGCGCCCGGGTCGAGCCATAGCGTACGACGTTCGATCCGCCCGCGTTGGTGGACAGAACCCCGCCGATCATCGCCGATCCGCGCGCCCCGAACCACAGGGGGAAATAGAGACCCCGCGCCTCGGCCGCGTCATGCAAGGCCTGCAGGACGACCCCCGCCTCGACCACCGCGATGCGCGTGTCGGGCCGGATCTCTCGGATCCGGTTCAGCCGTTCGACCGACAGCATCAGCCCGCCCTCGGTCATGGCGCCGCCGACCAGACCGGTCAGGCCGGAAACCGGGATCACCGGCACGCCGTGGCGCGCGGCACAGCGCAGCACGGCCGCGACCTCGGCCGTATCGGCCGGGCGGGCCACTGCGCAGGGCCGCGTCTTGTAATGCCCGCTCCAGTCGCCGGTGTAGCGCGCAAGGTCGGCGCCGGTCAGCACATGGGCGGGCCCGAGCAGGCTGCGCAGCTCTTCTACGAGGCTCATGGCGCAACCTGATGCAGAAGGTCGATCACCTGGGGGCCAAGTGCCGCCACGATCCGGGCCACGCCCTCTTTGTTGGGGTGCAGATGGTCGTCCTGCAGGTATTTCACCACGCCGGCGGGGTCCGCGCCGTCGGTCAGCAGGGGGCCGAAGTAATCGGGAAAGAACAACGTGTGATACTGCCCGGCCAGATCGGGATAGATCGCATCGAACTTGGCCTTGTAATCCGGCCCGTAATTCAGCGTGGCCTTGATGCCGACCAGAAGCACGGGGATGTGCCGAGCCTCCGCCTTTTGCAGGATCGCGTCCAGGTTGGACCGGGTCGTGGCCGGATCCAGCCCGCGCAGCATGTCATTGGCGCCAAGGTTCACGATCAGCGCCTTGACCTCTGGCGCCAGCGTCCAGTCGAGCCGGGCGAGGCCGCCGGCCGAAGTATCGCCCGAAACCCCGGCATTGGCGATGGTCACGTCCTGGCCCTTGGCCTGCAGCCAGTCCTGCAACTGCGCGGTGAAGCCCTCTTCCGCGGCAAGGCCGTAGCCCGCGGTCAGGCTGTCGCCCAACGCCGCCACCGTGACGGCCGCGGCCAGCACCGGCCCCGGCGCCGCCGCCAGCAATAACGCCAACGTGACATTGCGGATCAGCCGGATCGGACCATATGTCACCAAACGGGCAAGGGCAGGCAAGATGAACACGGTTCTGGAGATGAGCAAAGCGCGGTTGACCCTGAAGGGCAACGCGGGGCCGGTGGAGATCTTGCGCGGCATCACGCTGGCGGTTGCGGCAGGCGAGAGCCTCGCCTTGATCGGGCCTTCGGGGTCGGGCAAATCCTCGCTCCTCATGCTGATGGCCGGGCTGGAACGCGCCTCGGGCGGAAGTGTCAGCGCGTTTGGTCAGGATCTGACCCGGTTGGACGAAGACGGGCTGGCGCGCTTCCGCAGGGGGAATATGGGGGTGGTTTTCCAAAGCTTCCACCTTATTCCGACAATGACCGCGCTGGAAAACGTCGCCGTCCCGCTGGAGATTGCCGGTGCGCCGGATGCAGCCCAGCGGGCGCGCGAGGAACTGGCCGCGGTGGGCTTGGGCGCGCGGGGCGGCCATTACCCCAGTCAGCTGTCAGGGGGCGAGCAGCAAAGGGTGGCGCTGGCCCGCGCCTCGGTACCGCGGCCCAAGCTCTTGCTGGCGGACGAGCCGACCGGCAATCTGGATGCGGCCAATGGCGCTGCGATAATGGACCTTCTGTTCGGCCTGCGCGACAGGCATGGCGCGACGCTGGTCATGGTGACCCATGCGCCCGAACTGGCCGCGCGCTGCGACCGGGTGCTGCGCATGGCGGATGGCCGGCTGGTCGCGGCATGATGCGGGGGCTCGATTGGCGGCTGGCGCTGCGCTTGGCCCTGCGCGACCTGCGTGGCGGGCTCGCGGGGTTCCGCATCCTGATCCTGTGCCTCGCGCTTGGGGTGGGCGCGATTGCGGCGGTGGGGATGCTGCGGTCGGCCATCGAGGGAGGGCTGTCCGATCAGGGCGCCATCATCCTCGGCGGCGATGCGCAGATGAACTTCACCTACCGTTTTGCCAGCGATCCCGAAAAGGCCTGGATGGCGGCGCATGCCCGCAAGGTTTCCGAGGTGGTCGAGTTCCGGTCCATGGCCGTGACGGCCGATGACCGGACCCTGACCCAGGTCAAGGCGGTAGATGACGCCTGGCCGCTTCTGGGCGTGGCCGGTCTGGATCAGGGCACCGTGGCTGCGGCCCTTGGCATTCAGAACGGCCTGCCCGGCGCGCTGATGGAGCGGGTTCTGGCCGACCGGCTGGGCCTCAAAGTGGGCGATACCTTCAAGCTGGGCCTGCAAAGTTTCCGCCTTGGCGCCATCCTCACCAAAGAGCCGGACAGCGCCACCGCCGGTCTGGGCTTTGGCCCGCGCACCGTGGTGCGCACGGCCGATCTGGCGCAATCCGGCCTGATCGGCCCCGGCACGCTGTTCGAGACGGACTACCGCCTGATCCTGCCGCCCGGGGCCGACCTTGACGCAATGAAGGCCGAGGCCGAGACCGCCTTTGGCGACAAGGGCATGCGGTGGAGCGACAGGCGCCACGCCGCGGTGGGGGTCGAGAAATTCGTCGAGCGGCTGGGGTCTTTCCTGATCCTTGTCGGGCTTGCCGGCCTTGCCGTGGGCGGGGTGGGCGTCGCCTCGGCCGTGCGCGCCTTCATGGAGACGCGGATGGCCACGATTGCCACGCTGAAGGTGCTGGGCGCCGAAGGCCGGCTGGTCATGGGCATCTATCTGGTGCAGGTCGGGCTCATCGCCGGTCTGGGCGTGGCCATCGGACTGGCATTGGGGGCGGCGGTGCCTGTGCTGGCCGGGTCGCTGATCGCATCGCTCTTGCCCTTTCCGGCGCAGTTCGGGCTTTATCCGGCGCCCTTGCTGCAGGCGGCGTTCTACGGGCTGGTGACGGGGATGCTGTTTGCGCTGTGGCCCCTGTCGCAGGCGGTGCGGCAGGGGGCGGCCTCGCTTTACCGGGGTGCCGCGGCGCGGGTCTGGCCGAGGCTGGCGCATCTGGGGGCGATGGCGGGGCTATTGGGGCTTTTCGTCGGTGGCGCGGTCTGGTTTTCGGGCAGTGCCATGCTGGCACTTGGCACGCTGGGCGGGGTCTTTGCCGCCCTGGCGGTGCTGGCGCTGGCGGGCTTTGGCCTGCGCGTGCTGGCGCGCTGGCTGGCGCGACGCCGCTTTGTCGACGGCCGGCCCGGCGTCAGGTTGGCGCTGGCCGCGATCGGCGGGCCAAGGTCCGAGGCGCTGGCGGTGGTCCTGTCGCTGGGGCTTGGGCTTTCGGTGCTGGCGGTGGTGGGCCAGATCGACGCCAACTTCCGCGCCTCGATCGCGCGCGATCTGCCGTCCCGTGCGCCCTCGTTCTTTTTCATCGACATTCAGGATGCCGAGCTGCAACCCTTTCTGGCCGGGTTGAAGGCCAATCCGGCAGTCAGCAAGGTGGAAAACGCCCCTATGCTGCGCGGGCTGATGACCAAGATCAACGGGCGCAAGGCGCGCGACGTGGTGGGCGATCACTGGGTGGTGACGGGCGACCGCGGCATCACCTTCGCCGACACGCCGCCGCCTGGCACCCAGATCACGGCGGGCGCCTGGTGGCCCAAGGATTACACCGGGCCGGCCCAGGTCTCGTTCGCGGCGACCGAGGCGGCAGAGATGCACCTGAAGCTGGGCGACAAGCTGACGCTCAATATCCTTGGCCGCGACATCGACGCCACGATAACCTCGTTCCGCAAGGTCGATTTTTCGGGCGCGGGCATGGGGTTCGTGATGGCACTGGACCCGGCGGCCGTGGCGGGCGCGCCCCATACCTCTATTGCGACGGTCTATGCCACCCCCGAGGCCGAGGCCGCCATCCTGCGCGACACGTCGAAAGCCTATCCCAACGTGACCGCGATCTCGGTCAAGGAGGCGATCGCCCGCGCTGTCGAGGCCTTGGGGACCATCGCCACCGCCACGGTGCTGGCGGCGGGTGCGGTGCTGGTGACCGGCGTCGTGGTGCTGATCGGCGGGGCCGCCGCGGGCGTGCGGGCACGCATGCAGGAGGCGGCGGTCCTCAAGGTGCTGGGCGCGACGCGGCTGCGGATCCTGGCCAGTTTTGCCCTGCGCTCGGCCCTGACCGGGGCCGCGGCGGGGCTTGTGGCCATTCTGGCGGGCGGTATCGGCGGTTGGGCCGTGCTGCGGCTGGTGATGGACCTGCCCTACCGGTTCGAGCCGGTCTCGGCCGGGCTGATCGTGCTGGGCGGCATGGGCGCCACGCTGCTGGCCGGTCTGATCTTTGCCCTGCTGCCGATTTCGGTGCGCCCGGCGCAGGTGCTGCGCGGTTCGGAATAGGGGGGCCGCACTGCCGGGCGGCGTTTGGCGAATTCGGCCGATCTTCGTCAGGTTTCGTCAGGGGGTGACTGACGCCGGCGCGCACTTCGGCTATATGACCGGCGCAAACGGCCATGCCGAAGGGGCATGCGCTCGGGTAAGGAGAAGTGTGATGACTCTGCGTTTCGGACTTTTGGGGGCCGGTCGGATCGGCAAGGTCCATGCCAAGGCGGTATCTGGCAACCCCAAGGCCAAGCTCGTGGCCGTGGCCGATGCGATGGCGCCCGCGGCTCAGGCGATTGCCGATCAATATGGCTGCGACGTGCGCTCGATCGAGGCCATTCTCGCCGCCAAGGACATCGACGCGGTGGTGATCTGCACGCCGACCGACACCCATGCCGACCTGATCGAGAAATTCACCAAGGCCGGCAAGGCGGTCTTCTGCGAAAAGCCCATCGATCTGTCACTTGACCGGGTCAAGGCCTGTCTGGCGGTGGTACGCGCCAACAAGGGCACGCTGATGGTGGGTTTCAACCGTCGCTTCGATCCGCATTTCATGGCGGTGCGGGCCGAGATCGACAAGGGCTCGATCGGCGCGGTCGAGATGGTCACGATCACCTCGCGCGATCCGGGCGCCCCGCCGGTCGATTACATCAAGCGGTCGGGCGGGATCTTCCGCGACATGACGATCCATGATTTCGACATGGCGCGCTTCCTTCTGGGCGAGGAGATCACCGAGGTTTCGGCCATGGCCGCCGTGCTGGTCGATCCGGCGATCGGGGCCGCGGGCGATTCCGACAGCGTGCAGGTCATGCTGAAGACGGCGACGGGCAAGATGGCGGTGATCTCGAACTCGCGCCGGGCGACCTATGGCTATGACCAGCGCATCGAGGTGCATGGGTCCAGGGGCGTCGTGTCGGCGGAAAACCAGCGCCCGGTGTCGATCGAGGTGGCCAATGGGTCGGGCTATACCCGCCCGCCGCTGCACGATTTCTTCATGACCCGCTATACCGAGGCCTATGCCGCCGAGATTGCGGCCTTCATCGAGACGATTGCCGGCGGCACGGCGGCGGCGCCCTCGGGCGAGGACGGGCTCCTGGCGCTGGCGCTGGCCGAGGCGGCCTTGCTGTCGGTCAAGGAGGGCCGTGTGGTCCGCGTTGCCGAGGTGACCGCCTGAGAGGCGAAGTTTTGCGCCGGCGCGGGGTAGGCCTGCGCCGGAGTGCGGCCGTGTCAGGCCCCTGGGCGCTGCCCCGGACCCCGGGGTATTTTTGAACAAATGAATGGGGGGGTGCGGCCTTTTCTGGCGGGTCAGTTGGTGATCAGGAGGTAGGGTGCGGCCTCGGTTCCGTCATTGGTGATCGTGACCAGAAAGTGGTCGCTTTCCCGCGGCACCACGCCGCAGAGAGCCGCGGGGCCGGCGGAGGCGTCCTGACAGACCGGAAAGCCCGCGGCATCGGTCACGCGCAGGGTCAGATGGCCGGGGCCGAGCCGCAAGAGGCCGATTTCGCTGTAGGTGTCGCCGGCAAGGGCCAGGGTGAAGGTGGTTTCGGCCTGCGCGGGTTGGGTCAGCGCGGTGACCTCGGCCACCGGGCCCGGCGGCGGGATTTCGCCTTCGGCATCGGCGATCACGTCGCGCAGGAGTTCGCCTTCGGGCAGCATGGCGCGGGCCTCTTCCATCATGGCATGCGGGTCGAGCGCGCCGGGAAGCGGGGCCGATTGCATGGGATCGGGGACCGTGGCCGGCGGGCCAACATCCGGCGCGGGATCGGCAACCGAGTCGGAGGCTGCGGCTTTCTGCTTTTTCTTGCGGGTTTTTTCGGCGGGTTTGGGTTCTGCCACCGGGGCCGCAGGCTGGCGCGCCACCTCGTGCAGCGTAACGCCCTGCATCAGGCGCGCGGCCGCCAGCACCAGCACCGGATCCTGCGCCGCAAGGCCGAGGGCATGCAGCCGATGCGCCTCGATCAGGCGGGCGGCGGCGCCTTCGGAGCCGTGGAGGGCGGCAATATTGGGCTGGGACGGATCCTCGGCCCGGGCCGGCAGGGCTGCGAGACCCGCCCCGGTGCCGAGGGCCACAAGAAGGATGGGGGCAAGGGGGGGCATGGTCTCTCCTTTTCGGCGATGGTGGGGCAAGCCGGGACAAAAGAGAAGCGCCCTTCCGCAGCGGCCCGGCTTGGGGTTTACTAAGGCCCGGACAGAAGGAGCCTGCCTTGCCCGATATTTCCAGCCAGACCCGCGAGATCCTTTCCCGGCTGATTGCCTTTGACACGGTCAGTTCGCGGCCGAACCTGGGCCTGATGAGCTACGTGCGCGACCTTCTGGCCGCAGCCGGGGTAGACAGCGTGTTGATTCCGGACCCGGCGGGCGGCAAGGCCAATCTTTATGCCACGGTCGGCGAAGGCGCCGGCGGTGTGATGCTGTCGGGGCATACCGATGTGGTGCCGGTCGAGGGACAGGCCTGGACGCGCGACCCCTTTGCCCTGACCGAGGCGGAGGGCCGGCTTTACGGGCGCGGCACCGCCGACATGAAGGGGTTTTGTGCTGCGGCGATCGCCACCCTGATCGAGGCGGCCGGACGGCAGGCGCGGGGGCGCCGGCTGGCCGTGCCCCTGCATCTGGCGCTGTCTTATGACGAGGAAGTCGGCTGCCTTGGGGTCCGCTCGCTCGTCGCGATGCTGGAGGCGGCGCCGGTGCGGCCGCGGTTCTGCATCGTGGGCGAGCCTACGGGCATGCAGGTGGCGACCGGCCACAAGGGCAAGGTGGCCCTGCGCGCCACCTGTACCGGACGCGAGGGGCATTCGGCGCTGGCCCCTCTGGCGCTCAACGCCTTGCATCTGGCGGCGGATTTCATTCAGGCGGTGCGGGCGCTGCAGGCCGAAGTGGCGGAAAAGGGCGTGCAGGATGGCGATTACGACGTGCCCTATACCACGCTGCATGTCGGCAAGATGTCGGGCGGGGTGCAGGTCAACATCGTGCCCAATGCCGCGGTTCTGGATTTCGAGATCCGCTCTTTGGCCGAGGACGATCCGCAGGCGCTGATCGCGCGCCTTGAAGCTGCTGCGGAGACGATTTGCGCGCCGCTGCGGGGCAATTTCCCCGAGGCGGCGATCCGGATCGAGCGGCTTTGGGATTATCCGGGCCTGGGCACGCCATCGGATGCGGGGGTCGTGAATTTCGTCAAGGGCCTGACCGGGGCAAATGGCACGATCAAGGTGGCCTTTGGCACCGAGGGCGGGCTTTTTGATGCACGGTTGGGCATTCCCACCGTGATCTGCGGGCCGGGGTCGATGGCACAGGGCCACAAGCCGGACGAATTCGTCAGCGTCGAACAGATGGCGCGCTGCGAGGCGATGCTGAGCGCGCTTTTGGCACGGCTGGAGGCGGGGATCTGAAGTCGCAGCCCTGAGGTGTGGCTTTTCGTTCCGGACCGGCGCTGCTAGAAGGCGCGCATGGCCATCACCCTCACCTCATTGACCGATCTGGCAACCCTCGGCTTCGATGCGATCATAGACGTCCGCGCCCCGGCCGAATATGTCGAGGATCATCTGCCCGGCGCAATCAGCCTGCCGGTGCTGGACGATGCGGAGCGCGCGCGGGTCGGCACGATCTACAAGCAGGTCTCGCCTTTCACCGCGCGCAAATTGGGCGCGGCGCTGGTGTCGCGCAACGCCGCGCGGCATCTGGAGGGGCCTCTGGCCGAGATGCCGGGTGGCTGGCGCCCGCTGGTCTATTGCTGGCGCGGCGGGCAGAGGTCGGGCTCTTTCGCGACGATCCTGGGCCAGATCGGCTGGCGGGTCGATACGATCGCGGGCGGTTACAAGGCCTGGCGATCGCTGGTGGTCAAGGCACTGTACGACACGCCGGTGGCCTCGCCTGTCGTGGTGGTGGACGGCAATACCGGGACGGCAAAGACGGCGCTGCTGGCGCGGTTGGCGGCACGGGGCGTGCAGGTGATCGACCTGGAGGGGCTGGCGCGACATCGCGGATCGCTCTTTGGCCATATGGCCGAGGGGCAGCCCTCGCAAAAGGCTTTCGAAGGGGCCCTGGCCATGGCGCTGGCCGGGCTGGACCCGGCGCGCCCGGTGGTGGTTGAGGCGGAAAGCGCCAAGGTGGGCGATCTGCGCCTGCCGCCGCATCTGTGGGCCGCGATGGGCAAGGCGCCGCGCCTGATCATCGAGGCGCCGCTGGAGGAGCGGGCGCGCTATCTGACCCGGGCCTATGCGGATATCGTGGCGGATCGGGCGCGGTTAACCGGGGTGATCGGGCTTTTGCGCCATGCCCATGCGCATGAGACGATCGAGGCCTGGACGGCGCTGGCGGAAGCGGGCCGTTTCGAGGCGCTGGCCCATGATCTGATGGAACGCCATTATGACCCGCGCTACGAAAAGCACCGGGCGCGGAGTGCGGCGCCGGGCCTGACGCTGGCTCTGACGAGCCTTGAAGAGGCGGCGCTGGACGAGGTGGCGGGCGATCTGGCGTCCGCGATCTGGCGGCTGGCCGGTCAAGATGGGCAGATTGCCCATCCTACCGAAGTCAGGCCGTAGCGCCCGGGGGCTGGGGGCGATCAGGCCGCGCCTGTGGTGAGGTGAAGCACGGGCGGGCCTGCGATGACTTCGCCAATCAGGGCCGTGTCCAGATCGCCGGTGGCGTGCAAGCCTGCCAGCAGCGCTTCGGCCCGGGCCTTTGGGACGGATGCCAGGAGGCCGCCGCAGGTTTGCGGGTCAACGAGCAGGGCGGCGCGCGGGCTGGCGAGGCTTTCGCCGCGGATCCGGCCCAGAAGGGCCGCGCGGTTCGACGGGGCCAGCGAGGAATGTTCGCCCAAGGCCGCCAGCGCCTCGGCCCCGGGCATCAGGGGGACGGCGTCAAGCCAGAGGCGTGCGGCGGTGCCCGAGGCCTCCATCATTTCCAAAAGGTGGCCAGCGAGGCCGAAGCCCGTGACATCGGTCATCGCATGGGCCGCGGGGGCGAGGAGGGCCGAGGCTTCGGCCTGGGGGCGCTGCATCCGGGCATGGCAGGCGGCCACGATCTCGCCCAGCATGAGATCCGGTGGGCGGGCCATGGCCATTTCGGCAGCGAGGATGGTGCCCGAGCCGAGCGCCTTGGTCAGGATCAGCGCATCGCCCGGCTGCGCCCCGCCCTTGGTGACGGGCGTCTCGGCGAGGCCCGTGACGGTGAAGCCTATGGTCAGTTCGGCGCCTTGCGAGCTGTGCCCGCCCACCACATCGGCGCCGGCAGCACCAAAGACCTCGGCCGCGGCCCCCATCACATCGGCCAGCATGCGGCCCTGCAGATCGGGCGAGAGGCGCGGCAGGATCACCTGCGCCAGAGCGACCTGCGGCCGGGCCCCCATCGCCCAGATGTCGCCGAGGGCGTGGATCGCGGTCAGGCGGGCCATCAGGCGCGGATCGCAGGTGAAGCTGCGCAGATGGTCGGTCGTGATCACCTGCACGCCGCCATTGGCCCGCAGGATGGCGGCATCGTCACCCGCACCGGCCAGAACCTCGGGGCGGCGGGGGCGCGGCAGGCTGGCCAGCATGGTCGAAAGGCCCTGGGTCCCGACCTTGGCGCCGCAGCCGCCACAAAGGGGCTTGTCTCCCATGGCCTCGGCCATGCCCGTGACGGCGGGAGCGGGCAGCGCAGGTGCCGGCATCGCCGGATAGTCGGCGAATTTCGCCATGAAGCGGGCGTCGATCCGGTCCTTGATCCGCCAGAGCCAGGGCCCGCCCGCGCGCAGGCCCCATTTGTCGGCCAGCGCGGATTTGGTGCCCAGCGAAATGAGCTTGAGGTAATCGCGCTGCGGATGGAACGGGCGCAGGCTCTGGCCCGTCAGGCTGGCGCGCAGATTGGCCAGAAGCACCGGAGCCGCGCGCACGGCATAGACGCCGGCCTTGGGGCGCGGGGCATGCGACAGGTGGGCACAATCGCCGGCGGCAAAGACCAGGGGGTCGGAACTGCGCAATTCGGCATCGACGCTGACATAGCCCTCGTGAAGGACAAGGCCGGTGTCCTGCAGCCAGGGATAGGGCCGCGATCCGGCAACGGTCAGGGTGAAATCGGCGGGCAGGACCCGGCCACCCTGCAGGACAACCCTGCCGGCTTCCGCCTGCGCCGGGCTGGCGGATGTGATCACCCTGACCCCCTGCGCCTGCAACGCTGCGGCCAGACCGGCGCGGCTTTGCGCCGACAGAAGCGGCAGCAGAACCGGGCCGCGGTCGATCAGCGTGACGCCGGGCGCGGCCCCGGTCTGGCGCAGCCGGTGGGCCGAGGCCATGGCCAGCTCGACCCCGCCCACGCCGCCACCGATGATGACGACCTCGGGCGTGGGCAGGGCGCGGGCCACGAAAGCCTCCCAGGCGCGGGCGTAGGCGCCAAGGGGCTTGGCCGAATGGGTATGTTCGGCGAAACCGGGCAATTCGGGCAGATCGGAGGTGATGCCGATGTCAAGGCTCGCAAGGTCATAGGGCAGGGGCGGGCGCCCGGCCAGCAGCACCTGGCGCGCCGCCCGGTCAAGGCCGGTGGCGCGGTCGAGGATCAGCCGCGCCCCGGCAAAGCGGGCGAGGCGGACCAGGTCGATCAGGATCTCTTCGCGCCGGTAATGGCCGGCGATCAGGCCGGGCAGCATGCCGGTATAGGGGGCGACCGGGTCGGGGTTGATCAGGGTCAGGCGCACACCGGGCAGGGGTTTCATCGCCCACATGCGCAGGATCAGGGCATGGGTATGCCCCCCGCCGATCAGGACGAGGTCGCGCACCAGGGGAAGGGTTGCATCTTGCATCGGGTCTTTCCGCATCGCCGTGCAGCGAGGTGCTGCCGCCCTGCCATAACGCCTTGACGCCGAAATGGCGAGGCGAGGCCATTGCAACCCCGGACGCGATTGGCTAGCCCTGTTGCATGTCGCAAAGACAGCGGATCGAGGTCAAGCAGAGCCTGCGGCTGAAGCTTTCCACCGGGCTTCTGGCCTCCATCGACATGATCAAGGCCGATGCCGCGACGCTGAACCGCCTGCTGGAAGAGCAGGCCGCCGAAAACCCGAGCCTCGCCCTGATCCAGCCAGCGCCGCAGGAATGGCTGCCGCGCTGGAACGGCGTCTTGCCCGGCGCAGGCCGATCCGACCTGCCCCATGCCGATGCGGGCGAAAGGGTGGCGGGGCCGGGGCCAAGCCTTATGGCCCATGTGATGGCCGAGATCGACCAGCGGATCAAGGCGCCGGCCGATCGCCGGATCGCGCTGGTCCTGGCCGAGGCGCTGGCGCCCAGCGGCTGGATCGACCGCCCGCTGGCCGCCATGGCGCGCGAGCTTGGCTGCCGGGTGGCCGAGGTCGAGGCCGTGCTGCAGCGGCTGCAGAAGATCGAGCCGGCCGGTCTTTTCGCGCGCAACCTGACCGAATGCCTGACCCTTCAGGCGCAGGAGGCCGGCCTATA
This sequence comes from bacterium, assembly GCA_016124195.1. GTDB lineage: Bacteria > Pseudomonadota > Alphaproteobacteria > Rhodobacterales > Rhodobacteraceae > Stagnihabitans. The sequence goes on from WGOE01000010.1 coordinate 135,457, forward strand.
CGACAAGGTGATGAAGGTGGTTCTGGCGCATCTGGACCTTTTGGCGCGGGGCGAGGTCGGCCGGATCGCCCAGATCGCCGCGGTGACCGAGGCCGAGGTGACACGCCGCTTTCGCCTGATCCGCACCATGGACCCAAAGCCCGGCACGGCCTTTGACCCCGTCATGGCGCCGAGCCTGCGCGAGCCCGATCTTGTGGCGCGCCGGCGCAGCAGCGGCGATTGGGAGATCGGCCTGAACGGCTCGGCCCTGCCGGACCTGCGGATCAACGAGGCCCGGGGCACCGCCGAGACGCGCGCGGCGGCGAAAGAATTGAGCCGCCTTGTGGTCGCGCGCAATGCCACGCTGCTGCGCGTCGGGGCAGAGGTGCTGCGGCGTCAGCGGCCGGCGCTGGACGAAGGGACGACACGCTTGCAGCCGATGACGATGGCCGAGGTGGCCGAGGCGCTGGGGCTGCATGAAAGCACGGTCAGCCGGGTGGTGGCCGGCACATCGGTCGACACGCCCTGGGGGGTGTGGTGGCTGCGCAAGCTTTTCAGCCGCGGCATGGGCGCGACGAAGGCCGAGGCTGCCGGGGGCGCGAAGGCTCTTTCCGCAGCCGCACTGCGCGATTTGCTGGCCCGCAGGATCGCCGCTGAGCCCGCGGAGGCACCTTTGTCGGACGAGGCGCTGGCCCGTGGGCTTGGCGCGGACCTCGGCCTGGCCATCGCGCGCCGGACCGTCGCGAAATATCGCGACATGCTGGGCATTCCGCCCGCCCACCGGCGCAAGCTGCGCGCGCGCTGAGCGGATCCCGATTTTTCTGCGAAAAATCGCGCGCGGGCCGGGCGGCTATTCTTCGACCTTCAGGACGATCTTGCCGATATGTCCGGCGGATTCGATGCGCCAATGCGAGGCGGGGGCCTGGGGCAGGGGATATTCGCTGTCGATCACGACCTTGAACTTGCCCGCCTCGATCATCGGCCAGACATGGGCCTCGACCTCTGCGGCGATGCGGGCCTTGGCAAGGTCGGATTGCGGGCGCAGGGTCGATCCCGTCAGGGTCAGGCGGCGCACCATCAGGGGGGCCAGGTTCACTTCGATCTTGGGGCCCTGCAGGAAGGCGATCTGCACGAGCCGCCCGTCATCGGCCAGCGTCTTCAGGTTCAGCGGCAGATAGGGGCCGCCCACCATGTCGAGGATCAGATCGGCGCCGCCGGCCTTGGTGACGATCGCGCTCCAGTCCTCGGAGCGGTAATTGATGCCGCGCTCGGCCCCGAGCGTTTCGCAAAAGCGGGCCTTCTCTTCGCTGCCGGCGGTGGCAAAGACCCGGGCGCCGAGCGCCTTGGCGATCTGGATGGCGGTCACGCCGATGCCGGATGTGCCGCCATGGACCAGAAAGCGTTCGCCGGCCTTGAGCCCGCCGCGCATCACGATGTTGGACCAGACGGTGAAGCAGGTTTCGGGCAGGCAGGCGGCCTCGCGCATCGAAAGGCCCTTGGGGATCGGCAGAGCATGGGCTTCGGCGCAGGCGGCATATTCGGCATAGCCGCCCCCGGCCAGAAGCGCGCAGACCTTGTCGCCGATCTGATAGCGCGTGCAGCCCGGCCCCAGTTCGACCACGGTGCCCGAAGCCTCGAGCCCGGGCAGGCGCGAGGCATTGGGCGGCGGCGCATAGTCACCGGCGCGTTGCAGTGCATCGGGCCGGTTCACCCCGGCATAGGCCACGCGGATCACGATCTGGCCATGGCCCGGTACCGGCACCGGCACCGAACAGGGCGACAGCACGTCTGGCCCGCCGGGGCTTGCGATTTCCATGGCGAGCATGGCGTTCAACAAGGTCATCTGATCGGCCTTTCCCAAGGTTTCAGCGGCTGTCGTCGGTCACAGGTGTCCGGGCAGGTCATCGGCCCGGTCTGGCGCATGTATCCTTTCGAAAACCTTCAGAGGTCCAGCCAAAAGCGCCTTGCCGACCGGATTTTCGCGAAAGGCTGCCTTGGCCTTCTCGAACTGCATCACATTGTCGATCCGGCGGTCCAGAAAGGCCCAGGTCGCCGCGTGATCCTCGCTGTCGTCGCCCAGCCAGTAGAGCACCGTGGCGCCATAAACGGCCGAGAGGGTGGCGCGCTTGGAATACCAGTTCAGATCGGTCGAGCTATCGCCAAGCGCGGTCCAGATCGCATCGGCCGTGCCCCAGATGGCGCGGGCGCCATCGGCGGCATGGGTCGGCAGGGCAAAGAGGGCAGTGCCGCGCCGCACGGCCTCGCGGTCGGCGGCCTCAAGCCGCAGGCGCACGGCAAGGGCCACGCGGTCGCGAAAGCGCAGGGCGGTCAGATCGGAGACGGCAAGGCCCGCCCGCATCGCCTCATCGCCCTGCCGGTGATAGGCCAGCGCCAGATCGACACCGCCGCGCGGCAGCAAGGCATGGGCCAGAGCCGGCGCCACGCCTGATTCGGCAATCGCCGCGTTCAGCGCGGCGTCGGACCAGCCGTCGAAGACCACATGAGGCAAAGCGGCCTCCACCAGCTGTTTCAAGGCCAAATCCCGGCTCATCTGCGTCTCCATCCTGCGATGCTCCATACCCTTGTAGACAAGCTGCCCTGCCTTTGCTATGCGCGGCCAGCCTGCACATCAGTGCAACTCTAGCTTAGGAAGGTGGTGACAACCACATGCAGGTCAGCGTCCGTGACAACAACGTCGAGCAAGCCCTCCGGGCCCTCAAGAAGAAACTGCAGCGCGAAGGCGTGTTCCGCGAAATGAAGCTCAAGCAGCATTTCGAGAAACCCTCCGTCAAGAAAGCGCGCGAGCAAGCCGAAGCCGTTCGCCGTGCAAGGAAACTTGCGCGCAAGAAGCTTCAGCGTGAAGGCGGTCTTTGAGCATCGCTTGAAGGCAGCCGGTCTTGATGCCTGAAAGGGATGGACCGACGCGAAACGAAAGCTGGGGGAGAGATCCCCGCCCGATCAACCCCCGTCCGCGAGGCCGGGGGTTTTTCATTTGCCAAATTGCCCGGAATAGAGGCGGTTTCCCGAAATCTGCCGGGACAGACCGCATTTTGCGGGCCAAGGGCCCGTTTCGCGCCTAGGGTGGCAGGGCGCTGCCGCGTCACTGGCGAAAGGACCCTCATGCTCATCCGGTTTGGCTATGACATCACCGTCTCCTGCCCACAGGATACGCCGATGATCACGATGATGTCGGCGCGTGACGAGCGCCTCGATGATCTGCGGATGCAGGGCCCGATCCTGACAATGCCGCCCGTGCGGACCAGTGCCTATCGGGACCTGTTCGGCAACACCTGCCGGCGCTTCGTGGCCCCAGCCGGAGAGTTCCGGCTGAGCAGCACCTGCACCATCGAATCCGATGGCCTGCCCGATCAGGCAAAACCCTGGCTGCGCGAGACGCCGGTGGCAGACTTGCCCGACGAGGTGCTGATGTATCTTCTGGGCAGCCGCTATTGCGAGACCGACAAGCTGAGCCAACTCGCCTGGGATATGTTCGGCAAGGTTCAGCCCGGTTACACGCGGGTCCAGGCGATCTGCGACTATGTCCACAACCACATCCGCTTTGACTACATGAACGCGCGCGTGACCCGGACCGCCTATGAAGGATGGCAGGAGCGGACTGGCGTCTGCCGCGATTTCGCCCATCTGGCCATCACGCTCTGCCGCTGCATGAACATCCCCACGCGCTACGTGAACGGCTATCTGGGCGATATCGGTGTCCCGGTCAACGGACCGATGGATTTTGCGGCCTGGATGGAGGTTTATCTCGACGGCGCCTGGCATACGTTCGATGCGCGGAACAACAGGCCGCGCATTGGCCGGATCGTCGTGGCCTATGGCCGCGATGCGGCGGATGTGCCGCTGATCCACTCTTTCGGGCCGCATGTGCTGCAGAAGTTCCTTGTGGTGACCGATGAAGTGCCGGCGCCCTGAGGCATTGCGACCGGACAAGCCTTTTCCGACCAACCCGCGCATCGAATTTTCTGCGAAAATTCGCGGGGATTTTTCGCCGAAAAATCGTTCCGGTCAGACGGCCAGAGCGGTGGTTTGCACTACGGTCCGCAGTGCGAAGGAGGATTGCATCTGCCGCACCCCCGGCAGCCGTGACAGAAAGCGCCTGTGAATGCGGGCGAAATCCTCGGTATCCTGCGCCATGATCTTGATGAGGTAATCCGCCGCCCCGGCCATCAGGTGGCATTCCAGGATGTCGGGCACGCGGGCCACTTCGCGTTCGAAGGCGTCCAGCAGGTCCTCGGCCTGAGACTGCAGGGTGATCTCGACATAGACGATGGTGGGGCGCCCCATCTTGCGCGCGTCCAGAAGCGCCACATAGGCCGCGATATAGCCCTCCTCTTCAAGCCGCTGCACCCGCCTGTGGCAGGCCGAGGGCGACAGATTGACCCGTTCGGAAAGCTCGGCATTGGTGATCCGGCAGTCCTTTTGCAACACCCCCAGGATGCGGCGGTCGATTGCGTCAAGTTCGTCCTGCATGGGAAATCCTGTCGTGAACTGTGGGTCTTGCGCGATAATCTACTGAATCACCCGCCAGCTGCCAGCATATTCTCACCCCTTCTGCGGCGGATCTGCGCGAAGCTAAGCCATGGCCCAAGGGAGAGAGCACATGAAAATCGGTTGCCCGAAAGAGATCAAGCCGCAGGAATTTCGCGTCGGCATGACGCCCAACGCAGCCCGTGAGGCGGTCAGCCACGGTCACGCCGTTCTGGTCGAGACCGAGGCCGGCGTTGGCGCAGGCTTCGCTGATGCGGATTATGTGGCGGCCGGTGCCACGATCCTGTCATCGGCGGAGGCAGTCTTTGCCGAGGCCGAAATGATCGTGAAGGTCAAGGAGCCGCAGCCGGTCGAAAGAAAGCGCCTCTGTGAAGGTCAGGTCCTGTTCACCTATCTGCATCTGGCGCCCGATCCGGCGCAGACGGCCGACCTTTTGGCCTCGGGCGTCACGGCCATAGCCTATGAGACCGTGACCGATGACCGGGGTGGCTTGCCGCTGCTGGCGCCGATGTCAGAGGTTGCCGGGCGGCTGGCGCCGCAGGTCGGGGCCTGGACCCTGCAAAAGGCCAATGGCGGCCGCGGTGTCCTTTTGGGCGGGGTGCCCGGTGTGTTGCCGGCCCGGGTTCTGGTGATTGGCGGCGGGGTGGTGGGTACCCATGCGGCCAAGGTCGCGGCGGGCATGGGGGCGGATGTCACGGTGCTTGACCGGTCGGTCAACCGGCTGCGCTATCTCGACGATGTCTTCGGCGGCCAGTTCAAGAACGGTTATGCCGATGCCGCCACCACGATCGAACTGGCGCGGCACGCCGATCTGATCATCGGCGCCGTGCTGATCCCGGGGGCTGCGGCGCCCAAGCTGATCTCGCGCGCGCAACTGTCCGAACTGAAGCCCGGCGCGGCGCTGGTCGATGTGGCGATCGACCAGGGCGGCTGTTTCGAGACGAGCCATGCCACCACCCATCAGGACCCGGTCTATGCGGTCGATGGCATCATGCATTACTGCGTGGCCAACATGCCGGGCGCGGTGGCGCGGACCTCCACGTTGGCCTTGGGCAATGCGACGATGCCCTTCATGCTGGCACTGGCCGACAAGGGCTGGAAACGGGCCTGCGCCGAGGACAAACACCTTCTGGCCGGGCTCAACGTCCATTCCGGGCGGCTGACCTATGCCGCCGTGGGGGCTGCGCTGGGTCTGCCCACGATTTCCGCGTCCGAGGCGCTGGCGCTGTAGGCCCTACGCAGCCTCTGCCCGCAGAAATAAAGGCCCCCGCCATGGACGGGGGCCTTTGGCTCTGCGTTTTCCGGGCCGCGGCGTGCCGGCTATTTCTTGACAGCGATCAGGATCTCTTTCAGCACATCCAGCTCGGTCGGGCCGGGAGGGGGCGTCGGTGCCGGCGGCGTCTTGCGCAGGGCCTTTTCCTTCATCGTGTTCACGGCCTTGGCCAGCAGGAAGACCACGAAGGCGATGATCAGGAAATTGATGACAGCCGTGATGAACGAGCCATAGGCGAAAACCGCCGCCCCGGCATCCCGCGCCGCCTGCAGCCCGACGCCGGGCGGCACCGTGCCCTTCAGCACGACATACATGTTGGTGAAATCCACCCCGCCAAGGATCAAGCCGATGATCGGGTTGATCAGGTCGCTGACCAAAGAGGATACGATCGCCGTGAAGGCGGCGCCGATGATGATACCCACCGCGAGGTCCATCACATTGCCTTTGGCAATGAAGTCCCTGAATTCTTTAAGCATTCCACTAATCCCTGCCATGTCGGCATTGTTTCGCCGGTTTCGGGCGCGCAATTTTGCGCACTCGGTACGTGAAAATGGCACAGTTTTCGCCACTTTTTAACGGGGAAAATCTGAATATCTGTGAACTCCGCAACCCAGGAGCGTGCCAATGTCAAATCTGTCCGATTTCCCCGTCTCCCGTCGCTGGCCGCCCCGCCATCCCGATGCGATCCAGCTTTATTCGATGCCCACACCGAATGGCATCAAGGTGGCCATTGCGCTCGAGGAAATGGGGCTGGCCTATGACGCGCATCGCGTCGAGTTTTCGAAGAACGACCAGCTCAGCCCCGAATTCCTGAGCCTGAACCCCAACAACAAGATCCCCGCCATTCTGGACCCGAAGGGACCGGACGGCGCACCGCTGGCCCTGTTTGAAAGCGGTGCGATCCTGATCTACCTGGCCGAAAAGTCGGGCCGCTTTCTGCCTCAGGCCAAGCGCTATCAGATCCTGCAATGGCTGATGTTCCAGATGGGCGGCGTCGGGCCTATGTTCGGGCAGCTCGGCTATTTCCACAGCTTTGCCGGCAAGGAGATCGAGGATCCGCGCCCGAAAGAGCGCTACCGGGCCGAGGTCGCGCGGTTGCTGAAGGTGCTCGATCAGGCCCTGCAAGGCCAGGACTGGATCGCCGGCGACTATTCCATCGCGGATATGGCCATAGCCCCCTGGCTGCGCTCGTTGCGCGATTTCTACAAGGCTGGGGACATTACGGGCCTGAATGACTGCCCGAATGTTGTAAAATATCTGGACCGCTTTCTGCAGCGCCCGGCCGTGCAGCGCGGTCTGACCGTGCCGGCGGCCTAGGCGGGGCGTAAAGCCTTGGCGGCGCGCTGCCTCTGCGGGGTCAGCGCACCGCGTCAAGCTCGGCGGTCGGCAGGCTGCAGGCATGAATGTCGCTGCCGCAGGCCCTGGGCGTCAGGACCTTGGTCAGGCAGATCCGCACTTCCTGGATCATGCCGGCGTTGCAGCTCACAACCAGATCCTGCGCGCCAAGGCCGGGATTGCTGTCGAGAAAGGCCTTCTTGATGGCCTCGGGCGACACCTGCATGGTATGCTTGACGCGGTCGAACTCGGAAGGGAACTTGACCGACTCATAAGCCTTGCGCATCGCCGTGAGATAGGCTTCAGAGGTCAACCCGGTGCAGCGGCCATGCTCTTTCCATTCGTGCCAGGCGAGGCCGGGGCCGCCCATGATGTCGGCCATGGCGGCGGTGTCGGCGCGGGTCGGGTCGTTGGACCGGCTCCGGCAGGCCGTCGGATGGCCGCCATTGTCGAATTGCGGCCACAGGCCATGCAGGGTGAAGGTCAGATTCAGCCCCTTGGCGCATTGCGGGTCGTGCCGGGAATCACCCGTCAGCGCGCACCAATTGGGCGACCAGGCCAGCGCCATGACGTAATAATCGAAGTCGCCGGCGCGCTCGCTATCCGCCCTGGCGGCCCCTGCCAGCAAGACTGCGCACAGAAGCAGGATGAAACGGCGCATTTGGCACTTTCCTCGCTCAAAGAATTTCACTATAGCGAACCCGACTTCCCCCTGAAAACGAGAAGAACGCGGCTCCGGTCGCAGCCGTTTTCCCGGCTTGGGAGAGATTTGTAAAGGAGTGATCCGATGACAAAGCCGCTGATGTCCAAGGCCACCGCCGTCTGGCTGGTGGACAACACCACGCTCAGCTTCCGCCAGATCGCTGATTTCTGCGGAATGCACGAGCTGGAAGTGCAAGGCATCGCCGATGGCGACGTGGCCGCCGGTGTGAAGGGCTTCGATCCGGTGTCCAACAATCAGCTGGACCCGATCGAGATCGAGCGGGGTCAGAAAGACCCGATGCACAAGCTGAAATTGAAATTCAACCAGGCCGCCGTGGGCGAGGAAAAGCGCCGCGGCCCGCGCTATACGCCCTTGTCCAAGCGTCAGGACCGCCCTGCCGCCATTCTGTGGCTGGTGAAGTTCCACCCCGAACTGTCGGACGGCGCGATCGGCAAGCTGGTGGGCACGACCAAGCCCACCATCCAGGCCATCCGCGAGCGCACCCATTGGAACATCGGCCAGATCACGCCGATCGACCCGGTGGCTCTGGGCCTGTGCCGCCAGTCCGAACTGGACACCGCCGTTCAGGCCGCCGCCCGCCGCAAGGCGGCCGAAGGGGTCGTGATGTCGGATGACGAACGGCGCAAGCTGGTTTCGACCGAACAATCGCTGGGCATGCCGGACGAGCCGAAGATGCCCTCGGGGCTTGAAGCCTTCACCCGCGTGGACGAACGGACCCGGGAAGAGAAGCCGGCTGATTTCTCGGACGCCGAAAGCTTCTTCAACCTGCCGCATGGCGATGATGACGAGGACGATGACGACCTCTGAGGCGTCAGCACCGAACGCAAGGCCCGCGCCGCGCTGCGCGGGCCTTTTGACATTGTGGTGACAGGTCGTCAGGCATCCTCCTCATTGACGTTAGGACTTTGTTGATCTTTTTCCTGTCTCTGGAATCTGATGCCCTTGAATGATCCTCCCGCGAGGCCCGAGCCGCCATGACCATCCTCCTTGAGACGACGGATGCGCCTGCATCGACCCTGACCTCCTACCGGCTGCGGGCGGGTGACGAATTCCATGGTAAGTTGAGCGTGGGCAGCGGGGATTGGCTCGCAGTGACGCTTGCAGCCGGCAAGACCTATACGTTCGGGGCGGTCGGCATCGGCGCGGTGGATACCGGGGTGCAGGATACCAAGCTTGTGTTGCATGACGCCAGCGGTGCGGTGCTGGCCTCTGACGACAATGGCGGGCCGGGTCAGACCAGCAGCCTGACCTTCACCGCGGCCACGTCGGCCACTTTCTATATCGAGGTGCAGTCGCTGTCCGGCCCGGTCGAGGCCGACTATGGCCTGGCCATGACGCTGGGCAGCCGGGTGAGCTATGGCGTGGCGCTGGGTGCGGCCGAACTATACCGCGAGGGCCTGTCCTGGGCCGCAACGCCTGCGACCGCGACCACCGTCAGCTGGGGCTTTCGCGCCTCCGGTCCGGCCCTGGATGCCAGCGGGTCCAGTTCGACCTTCTATCAACTGACCGCGGCGCAGCAGGAGGCCGCTCAGCACGCGCTGGCCGATTATTCCAGCGTCGCCAACATCACCTTCCAGCAAGTCAATCCGGGTGGCTTCACCAACAGCGCCACAATTCTGATCGGCGCCTATCAGTCGTCGACCGACGGGGCGGGGGCCTATGCCTATTATCCCGGCGCAACCGCGGCCAGTGCGGTCGACGGGGATCTGTGGATCAACGACAGGTGGGTCAGCAAGACCTCGCTGCCCTTGGGCAGCTATGACCGTTCGGTGTTCCTGCACGAATTGGGCCATGCCATGGGCTTGGCCCATCCCGGCGACTACAGCGCCGCACCGGGGGTGACCCTGACCTACCAGAACAGCGCGCAATTCGTCCAGGACAGCTATCAATACACGGTGATGAGCTATTTCGACGCCTCGGCAACGCAGGCCGCCTCGCCGCATCACTACGCCGACACGCTGATGATGTATGACATCTACGCGGTCCAGCAGCTTTACGGGGTCAACAGCGCCACCAATGCCGGCCACACGGTCTACGGCTTTCACAGCACGGTGGGCGGGGCTTTCGATTTCAGCGTGAACACGGCGCCCTTGCTGTGCATCTGGGATGGCAGCGGCAACGATCTCTTGGACCTGTCAGGATATGCGCAGGCGCAAAGGATCGACCTGCACACCGGAAGTTTCTCGGATGTCGGCGGCTACAAGGGCAATGTCTCGATCGCCATGGGCTGCAAGATCGAGAATGCGATCGGTGGCAGCGGGTCCGACCTTTTGATCGGCAATGTCTTCGCCAACCGTCTGCAGGGGCGCGCCGGGGATGACACGATCATCGGGGGCGCGGGCAATGACACGCTGGCGGGCAACCTCGGCGCCGACACATTCGTCTTCGCCAGGGGCTCGGGCCACGATGTGATCACCGATTTCAGCAATGCGATGGACGCGTTGCGCCTTTCGGCCTCGCTGTGGGGCGGGGCGGTGCTGACGGGCGCCGAGGTGGCTGCGCACTATGGCGTGATCGTCGATGGCCATGTCGTGCTGGATTTCGGTATCGACCAGATTTCGCTGTTGACGGTCCATTCGGTGTCGGTGCTGGCCGCGCATATTCTGGTGGCCTGAGGGCCTGGTCAGACCCCGCGCCGGGCCCGCAAGGCGGCGCCGATCGTCCCGTCGTCGAGGTAATCCAGTTCCCCACCAATCGGCACGCCCTGCGCCAGCGAGGTGATCCGCACCTCCGAGGGCGCCAGAGCATCGGCGATGTAATGGGCGGTGGTCTGTCCATCGACAGTGGCGTTCAGCGCAAGGATGACCTCGCGCACCTGATCCTCGGCCACCCGCGCAACCAGATCGGGAATGCGCAACTGGTCCGGCCCGATGGAATCGAGCGCCGACAGCGTGCCGCCCAGCACGTGGTAGCGGCCCTTGAAGGCACGGCTGCGCTCCATCGCCCAGAGGTCGGCCACGTCCTCGACCACGCAGACCTCGCCCGTGGCACGGGCCGGATCGGCGCAGATGGCACAAAGGTCGGAGGTGCCGATATTGCCGCAGACCCGGCAGTCGCGCGCCGAAAGGGCCACGGTGGCCAGCGCCTGCGCCAGCGGCGCCATCAGCCCTTCGCGCCGCTTGAGCATGGCCAGAACCGCGCGGCGAGCCGACCGCGGCCCGAGGCCCGGCAGGCGGGACATCAGTTCGATCAGGGCCTCGATATCACGCGGGGTTTCGGTCATGGGATATGTCAGACTTTCAGGGGGCGCTCGGCGGACCCGGCTGGGGGGCTGCCCGCCCCCCAGACCCCCCGGGGAGTATTTGGCCCCGAATGACAGGGGAGGCGGGCGAATACGGTCAGAACGGCATCTTGAAATCGGCCGGCAAGCCCATGGCTTCGCCGAGGCGTGCCATTTCCTGCTGACTGCGGGCGGTGGCCTTGGATTGGGCATCGCGCAGGGCGGCGACGATCAGATCCTCGACCACCTCTTTTTCCGAAGGCACAAGGATGGAAGGGTCAATGTCGAGCCCGGTGATCTCGCCCTTGGCGGTGGCGCGGGCCTTGACCAGACCGGCGCCGGCTTCGCCGACCACCACGATGCGGGCCAGTTGCTCTTGCATCTCGGCCATCTTGCCCTGCACTTCCTGTGCGGCCTTCATCATCTTGGCCATGTCGCCAAGCCCGGCCAAACCTTTCAGCATCGGCTTCTCCTTTTGTTCTTGTCATAAATACGCAAGGCAGGGGCGCGGGGCAAGGGGAGGGGCGGTGGCGTCAGTTTTCTTCGAAAGGGTCCCATTCGTCTTCGACCTCGGGCAGGGCCGCTTCGGCGGCGGAGGCCGCCAGCGCCTCGGGGGTGCGGATCTGGGTGATCCGAGCGCCGGGGAAGGCGGAAAGGACGGCCTGCACCAGGGGGTTGGTCATGGCACCGGCCCGGGCCTCATTCTGTTCGCGGTCGCGCTCTTCGGCGATGGTCGGCGCACCGCCGGATGAGACGACCGAAACGCCCCAACGCGTGCCAGTCCAGCTTTGCAGCCTTTGGCCGAGCCGTGCGGCGAGGTCCGGGGCGGCGCCGGGACCGGGTTCGAATTCGATCCGGCCGGGGGCGTATCTGGCCAGGCGCAGGGTGGTTTCGACTTCGAACAGCAGCTTCATGTCGCGCTTGTCGCGGATCAGGGCCACGACCTGATCGAATATCAGATAGGCGGCTTCGGGCAGGGTCTGGACGGCCAGCGCCGGGCCGGCCTGCATCATCGGGCCGCGCGCGGGGGCCAAAGAAGGGGCAAGTCGCATCATCGGGGCATGGAGCGCACCGCCGCCGGCCGGGGCGCCGGCCGGAGCGCCGCCAGCGACCGGCCCCGTGGCCTGAGCGTTGCGCAGATGGCGCAGCAGGGTTTCGGGGTCGGGCAGGTCGGCCACATGGGTCAGTCGGATCACCGCCATCTCGGCCGCCATCATGGCGTTGGGCGCCTGTGCCACCTCTTCCAACGCCTTCAAAAGCAGCTGCCACATCCGCGACAGCGAACGCAGCGGCAGCCGGCCCGCCATGTCGATGCCGCGCGCCCGCTCGTCCGGGGCAAGGGTCGGGTCGTCGGCGGCATCGGGGGTGATCTTCATCACCGAGACCCAATGCGTGATCTCTGCCAGGTCGCGCAGCACAGCCAATGGATCGGCGCCGTCGGAATATTGCGCGGCCAGTTCATGCAGCGCCTCGGCCGCGGCACCGCGCATGATCATGTCGAAAAGGTCCATCACGCGGCCACGGTCGGCCAGACCCAGCATGGCGCGCACGGCCTCGGCCTCGACCGCGCCGGCCCCGTTCGAGATCGCCTGATCCAGAAGCGAGGTCGCATCGCGGGCCGAGCCTTCGGCGGCGCGGGTGATCAGGCCCAGAGCCGCGTCAGAGATCGCGGCCCCCTCGGCCTTGGCGATCTTTCGCATCAGGGCGATCATCACCTCGGGTTCGATGCGTTTGAGATCAAAGCGTTGGCAGCGTGACAGGACGGTGACCGGGACCTTGCGGATCTCGGTCGTGGCGAAGATGAATTTGACGTGCTCGGGCGGCTCTTCCAGCGTCTTCAACAGGGCGTTGAAGGCCGCGGTCGACAGCATGTGCACTTCGTCGATGATATAGACCTTGTAGCGGGCCGAGGCGGCGCGGTAGCGCACCGACTCGATGATCTCGCGGATGTCGCCGACCCCGGTGCGGGAGGCGGCGTCCATCTCCATCACATCGACATGGCGACCCTCGGCGATGGCGCGGCAGGGTTCGCAGACAAGGCAGGGTTCGGTCGTGGGGCCGCCCTTGCCGTCGGGGCCGACGCAATTCAGCCCCTTGGCGATGATCCGCGCGGTGGTGGTTTTGCCGGTGCCGCGGATGCCGGTCATGATGAAGGCGTGCGCGATGCGGTCGGCCGCGAAGGCGTTCTTGAGCGTGCGCACCATCGCCTCTTGCCCGACGAGGTCGGCAAAGGTTTCGGGCCGGTATTTCCGCGCGAGAACGCGGTAGGCGGGGCTGGCAGGGGCGTCGGTGGCGGACATGGGCCTCACGGATATGGCCCGGATTCGGGCGGGGTCCAGACTAGGCGCTGTGCCGGCGAAGGTAAACCTGTGCAGTCGTCTGGAAACCGGGACCGACTTGATCTATGTCAGCGGGATGGATCGCGCCTCGACCAATGCCCCCACGCCCGACGCGTTCAAAGCCGCGATGCGCGGCTTTGTCGGCGCCTGCAGTCTGATCACGGTTGGCCGGGGCGACGAGGCGGGCGGCCTTGTCGTGACCACCGGCATTTCGCTGACCGCCGATCCGCCCATGGTTCTGGCCTGCATCAACCGCGCCTCTTCGGCCTGGCCCTTGCTGGGCCGGTATCGCGCCTTTGGCTGGTCTGCCCTCGGCGCCGGCCATCAGGCCCTGGCCGAACGGTTTTCCGGCAAGGACGGCGCCAAGGGAGCGGCGCGCTACGAGGGCGGCAATTGGGTCGAGGCCGAAACCGGCACCCGGCTTCTGGCCGATGCGCCCCTGGCTTTCGATTGCCGAGTGGACGAGATGATCGACCGCGGCACCCATTCCATACTGATCGGGCGGGTGCTGCATATCCGCACGCTGCCGGGCGCGGGCGCGCTGCTTTACTGGAACGGACAGTACCGGGCTCTGGCGGATCAGGCCTGACCTCTCGGGATCGAGTCTGTTGACTGCTTGGTCAAATTTGGGCCAGATGCATTGCAATCCCTGGTAGGCCCATGCGCATCGAAACCCTGTCCCTGACCGGAGCTTCCGCCGGAACGCGCCGCGAGTTGACGCTCTACCGCTATGGCGCGGCGCGGGCGCAGCCCAAGGTCTATCTTCAGGCCGGCCTGCATGCCGACGAGATGCCCGGCGTTCTGGTCTTGCAGCATGTGATGGACCTTCTGGACGAGGCCAGCAGCCGGGGCCAGATCATCGGCGAGATTTGCATCGTGCCGGTCGCCAATCCGATCGGCCTGTCGCAATGGACGCACCAGCGGCCGCTGGGGCGGCAGGATGCCGACAGTCTCAAGAACTTCAACCGAGGCTTTCCCGACTTGGCCAAGCTGGTCGGGCCGGCGATCGAGCGTCAGCTGACGCCCGAGCCCGAGCGTAACCTGTCCCTGATCCGCGGCGCCTTTCGCAAGGCGCTGTCCGACCTGCGGCCACGCACCGATCTGGAAGAGATGCAGGTTGGCCTGATGATGTGGTCCTGCGATGCCGATTATGTGCTGGACCTGCATTGCGACCATTTCGCGGTGATGCATCTTTACGCCTCGAGCGAGCGGCCCGATGTCACCAGTCTCTTGTGCCGGGCGGTCGGCGCCAGGCTGGCCCTGATCGAGGATTTTTCGGGCGCCAATGCCTTCGACGAGGCACATGCCGCGCCCTGGCGCAGCCTGCGCGAAAAGTATGGCGCGCGGGTGCCGCAGGGGTGCTTTGCGGCCACGCTGGAATATCGCGGTCAGCTGGATGTCGAAGATGCGCTGGCCCGGGACGATGCGCTGCATTTGATGACCTTTCTGGCCGCGGTCGGCGCCCTGACCGGGGTCGAGGCCAAGCCGGCGCATCCCGACGCCCCGCACCTGCCCCTTGCGGGCGCAGCCGAAATCGTGGCGCCGCAGGGCGGGGTGCTGACCTGGCAGGCGCATCCCGGCGACAAGGTGGCGGCGGGGCAGGTGCTTGGCCATATCGTCGATCCGGTCAGCCGAAGGCGCATGGCCGTGACGGCTCCGATTGCAGGGCTGATGTTTCGCACCGAGTTCTGGCGGGCGTGCCAGCGTGGCCAGACCCTGGCCCATGTGGCCGGGGCAGCGGTGGCGCCCCCGGGTGCGGTTGGGCGCTAGCTAGGTCGGCTTTAGCTGGCGATTTCCTGCGGCGTTTAGCGATTCGGAAAGGTTTCTGGCATTCCCTGACGGGGAAACGATGTGCCATGGGGCCGGAAGGGTGGCGATGGGCCAGGAGCGACGGATTTCGGAGGGACCGGCAGCGCCGCTGCGGCACGCGCCTGCCGAAACGGGCGCGGATCTGAGGTCATTGGCCCGGGCCTGGGCCGCCTTGCCTCAGGTGTCGGACCTTTGCGCATCGGCCGATGGCGCCTGGGGCTTTTGGTGCAGCTCGGGTCTGGGTGAGGTTCAGGATGTCTTCGCCGCCCCGCTGGGCGCGCCGGGCGCGGTCGAACAATTGACTTTCGGCAGCGATCACTTCGGGATCCGCGATGTCTCGGCTGATGGTCAGGTGTTGATCCTGGCCCAGTCGCGCAACGCCAGCGGGCATGACCATCTGTTGCTGCTGGACCGCCGGGTCGGCAACCGCCTGCATCTGTTGACGCCCAAGCAGGACAACCATCGTCTGACGGGGGGCCAGTTGACCCGCGACGGCAAGGCCGTGATCTTTGCCACTGATTATGACTATGCCAGGCAGGTCCCGGTCGATCAGGGCCTGGTCTGGCGTCAGGATCTGACAACGGGGCACCGCCTGTGCCTCGCCCGTCTGCCGCGGCCCATCAGCCGGCCGCCGCGCCTGTCGCCCTCGGGTCAGCGCATCCTGCTGAATGTCTGCACGCGGACAGAGGGTTCGGGGCAGATCTGGGTGATGAACGCCGATGGCAGCGGCCTGCGCGAGGTCTTCGCCATGGGCGAGACCAACGACAGCCGTGGCGATTGGCTGGATGAGGACCGGATCGCCGTGGTGACCGACCGCATGGGCCGCGACGAGGTGGGGATATTCACGCTTTCAGCCGGCACGACCCAGTGGCTCGGCGGCGAGCCGCAGGTTCTGCCCGACCGGGTCGTGATCGGCGGCAAGGGCGGCTTTGCCTGCATCGCGCATCGTCGAGGGCAGGCGCATGCCCTCGTCTTCGACGCGGCGGGTGCGCGGGTCCTGCCCAATCTGTCCGGACGCCGGACGCTTGTCCCGCAGGCGGGCCTGCCGAATGGCGGCTGGCTCGCGCTGGCCTATGATGGCGACGCCCCGGACGCGGTGGTGCAGGTGGCGCCCGACGGATTGTGCCGAGGCCTGACCCCCCGGCCAGCCTCGTCGCGGCGACATCGGGCGCCGCTGGATTTCGCCTGGACCAGCCCGGATGGCCGCCCGGTGCAGGGCTGGCTGCACGAGCCCGAAGCCCCCTCTCGCGGGCTGATCGTGCATCTTCACGACGGGCCGGCCGCTCATTCCGAAGACCGGGCGAGCGCCGAGATCGGCTTTTGGGTGCAACTGGGCTATACGGTGCTGGACGCCAATTGTCGCGGCTCGACCGGGTTCGGCTTTGCCTGGCGCAGGGCAATCGCGGCAGAGGCGGGGCGGGACCGCGAACAAGACGATCTGCGCGCCGGGATCGAAGCGGTGATCCAGCGCGGCCAGGCGCCGGGGCGGGTTGCGGTGATGGGCACCGGGCACGGCGCGATCTCAAGCTGGAAGGCGCTGCTTCGGGCGCCCGATCTGGTGACGGCGGCACTGCCGGTCTGTGGTGCCTGCGGTCCGGCTGATGGGGTAGGTTCGCTGGCACAGATCTTTCGGATAAGGGGCCATGTCCTGCTGATCCTGGGCGCGCCGGACACGCTCTGCGAGCGAGAGCTTCAGCAAGGTGCTGTTCGGACCCTGACCGAGGCCGGGCCTGCGCATGAGGTGCTGGTGTTTGACAATGAAGGCCATGGCATCCGGCGCAGGGCCAATGTGGAGACCCTGCTGATGCGTGCAGCACTTTTCGTGGAGCGGGCCCTCGCCGCGGGACCCCGCTGAGGAGACGAGGGGCCAAGATGGGCAGATTGCCCATCCTACCTCAGGCTTGCGGCGGGACCGGGGGCAGCTGTCTGGCCATGGCTCTTTCGCGCATCGAGATGTAGATCGCCGAGGCAATCAGGATCGCGACACCGGCAAAGGTCCATTGGTCGGGGAAGTCCTTGAAGAAGATCAGGCCCATGGTGGTGGAGGTGACCATCTCGGTATAGGCGAGGGGGGCCAGAAGCGAGGCCTCGGCGTGGTCGTAGGCGCGAACGATGGCATAGTGGCCGATGTTGGCGATGGCGGCGAGGGCCAGGAATTGCAGCCACTCGACCGCGGTGGGCGATTTCCAGACCGCCGCCACCAGGACCGAAGCGATCAGCCCGCCGATGGCATTGGTCTGGAAGGTGGTGACGATCGCCTTGGCGCGCCCCGCGATGCGGCGCGTCAAGAGAAGGTAAAGCGCCAGGCTCGTGCCCGCCGCCAGGGCCAGGAGGCTGCCGGGGTTGATGGCGATCAGGCCCGGACGGATGATGATCAGTGTGCCGATGAAGCCCACGACGACGGCGGCCCAGCGGCGTGGGCCGACCTTTTCGCCCAGGATCAGCGGGGAAAGCGCTGTCACCACAAGGGGTTGCACGAAGAAGATGGCCAGGGCATCGGCGATGGGCAGGAATTTCAGCGCCGAAAAGAAGAAGAAGGTCGCCGCGATCAGGAAACTGGCGCGCAGGGTCAGGACGGCGGGGCGTTCGGGGATGAGGCCGGCAAGGCCGACCTCTCGC
Organism: bacterium; assembly: GCA_016124195.1. GTDB lineage: Bacteria > Pseudomonadota > Alphaproteobacteria > Rhodobacterales > Rhodobacteraceae > Stagnihabitans. The sequence goes on from WGOE01000010.1 coordinate 153,261, forward strand.
GCGGCGAAGGGCAGGGTGAGCACGGCGCCGAGGCCAAGCCGTGCCCAGACGATCTGCATCACCGGCATGCCCTGCTGGCCCATGAATTTCGCGATCACGTCGATGCCGGGCAGCACGACCATGGCAAAAAGCATCAGGCCGATGCCGACAAGGGGGCTTGGCCGCGTCACGTTCGCGTCTTCGGACGCTGCGGCTGGTGCTGGCCCCCGGGGCTCTGCCCCGGACCCCGGAGTTTTCGGCAAAGCGCAAGGGGAAGGGGGGTCATGTGAAAGCCTTCAGAACGGCCGCCAAATTGAGGCCGAGTTCGGGGGCGAGGTAGCCGCCCTCTTGCACGATCAGGGTAGGCAGGCCGGCGGAGGCGATCTCGGACCCAATCCGGGCAAAACCGGGCGTGGTGATGGCGAGGCCCTGGAACGGGTCGCCGACATAGGCGTCGAGCCCGAGGGCGAGGACCAGAGTGTCGGCGCCCCAAAGGCTTATCGCGTCGAGCGCCTGTTGCAGGGCCGGCATATAGGCCTCGTCCGGGGTGCCGCGCGGCAGGCAGATGTTGAGATTGGCGCCCTCTGCCGCGCCTGTGCCGCGTTCGGTCGGATAGCCCCAGAAGAAGGGGTAGAACCGTTCGGGATGGGCGTGGATCGAAACGGTCAGCACGTCGGGCCGGTCGTAGAAGATGCCCTGCGTGCCGTTGCCGTGGTGCACGTCGATGTCCAGAATTGCCACTTTGCGACCGGAAAGCGTCAATTGCTGCGCCGCGATGGCGGTATTGTTGAGATAACAGAACCCGCCGGCCAGTTCGGCAAAGGCGTGGTGGCCGGGCGGGCGACAGAGCGCATAGGCCGCACGGGCGCCGGCCAGAAGCGCCTCGGCCCCCGCCGTGGCGCAATGGGCCGAAAGACAAGCGGCCTGCCAGGTCTGCGGGCCGATCGGGCAGGCGGTGTCGGTCATGTGAAAGCCGGCCTGGCCGACGGCCGAGAGCGGATAGCCGTCGGTGCGGTTGGCGGGATGGATGTTGGGAATGACCTCGGCCGAGGCGCCGGCAATGTGCTGCCAGCGGTCGTGGATGGTTTGCAGAAAGGTCAGATAACGCGCGGGGTGCACGGCGGAAATCGCATCAAGCCCTTGATCGGACGGCGTTTCCACTGTCAGGCCAAGCTGGCGCACCCCGCTCAGCAAAGCCTCGATCCGGGCGGGCTGTTCGGGGCTGGGCCGCGGCGCGCCCGAGGACAGGAAGAATTGTGGGTCATGGGCGCGCTGTCCCGGATGGTGATAGACGATCATGTCGAAACCTCTGGGTTGAGGGCCTTGAGCGCCGCGCCGTCGAGGATCAGCGTTTCGTATCCGCGCCGGGTGAAGCCGGTCTTGGCGTAGAACCGGATGGCGGCCGAATTCGTGGCACTGACGCCGAGCGTGATGTAGCGCGCGCCCCAATCCTGCTGGCGCAGGGCGGCGGCCATCAGCGCGCGGGCGAGGCCGGTGCCGCGGGCCTCTGGGGAGACGTAGAGGTCCTGGATGTAGAGACCCGGCTCGCCTCTATGGGTGGAGAAGTCGGGGTAGTAGATCACCATCCCTTGCGCCTCATCCGCGATCAGCGCGGAAAACAGCGGGCGCGCGCCGAAACCGGCCTGCAGAAGGACGGCCTCGGATCCGACCGGATGGCTGCCGCCGTCGTGGTCGGACAGGGCCTGCAGCATGGCGCGCAGGGCGGGAATGTCGGCGGGGGCGACGGGCCGGATGGCTGGTGTCAAAACGCCACCTGGGCAGCGCCCTTCAGTCCGAGCATGGCGCGCGCCTCGTCAGGGGTGGCCACATCGCGACCCATGCGCTCGACGATGTCGCGGATCAGGTTGACCTGTTGGGCGTTGCTTTCGGCTAGTCTACCCTTGGAAAGGTAAAGATTGTCCTCAAGCCCCACGCGGACATGGCCGCCCATCGCCGCGGCCATCGTGGCCATGGGGATCTGCGCCCGCCCCGCCCCCAGCACCGAAAACTGGTAGCTGTCGCCAAAGAGACGGTCGGCGCTGCGCTTCATCAGGGTCAGGATCTCGGGCTCGGGCGGCATGCCGCCAAGGACGCCGAAGACGAATTGCAGGAAGATCGGCGCCCGCACAAGGCCGCGGTCGACGAAATGCCGCAGCATGGTCAAGTGACTGATATCATAGCATTCAAATTCAAACCGCGCGCCGCGCTGCTGGCCCATTTCGGTCAGGACATGGGCGATGTCGCGCGGCGTATTCTTGAAGACCACGTCGTCGGAGGCCTCAAGGAAAGGCCGCTCCCATTCATGTTTGAAGCTTTTGATGCGAGCGAGCATCGGGTAGAGCGCGAAATTCATCGAGCCCATGTTGAGCGAACACATCTCGGGCGCGAAGGCGCGGGGGGCGGCCAGCCGCTGGTCGAGCGTCATGGTGGCTGAGCCACCGGTGGTCATGTTGACCACGGCCGCGCAGCCGGCCTTGATGCGGGGCAAGAAGGCAGCCCAATGCGCCGGATCGGCCGAGGGGCGGCCGTTCAGCGGGTCCCGGGCGTGCAGATGCAGGATGGCCGCCCCGGCTTCGGCCGCGCCGATGGCGGAGGTGGCGATCTGTTCCGCCGTCACAGGCAGGTGGGGGGACTGGCTTGGGACGTGGATGGAGCCGGTGATGGCGCAGCTGATGATGATCTTGGACATGGGGCCTCCGTGGTCGAGAGTGGCATGGCACAGGGCGCGATGCAACGGGCCACACCCGCCCGCCACGCCGGCTCAAACCCTTGAGAACGCAGGCTTAACCGTGGGGATTTGTCGGGCTGCGGCGGTCTTCCTTGCGTCTTCTTTCCGTCTTCCTTGCGTCTTTACGCGCGTAAGGAACACCGCGCGTTAACCATGTGCCGCGAATCGGGCGATCTTCCTTCGGTCGCGCGGCCTAAAGCGGGCACGTCAGCCGGAAAAGGTAGGATGGGCAATCTGCCCATCCGGGGTCAGCCCCAGGTGCGGTCAATGAGCGCGAGCCAGTTTTCGTGCGTCAGCTTGCGCATCAGGGCGTCGTTGTAGCCGTGGGCCTGCATCGCGGCCTGCAGGGCGGGCAGGCCGGCCACGTCGGCGATGCCTTTCGGGATCGTCGCGCCGTCGAAATCCGAGCCGAGGCCCACGTGATCCTCGCCCAGATGCGCGATCAGATGGTCGAGATGGGCCAGCACATCCTCCCAGCCCATGTCGGCCGATTGCTTGCCGTCGCGGCGCAGGAAGGAGGTGGCGAAGTTCAGGCCGACCATGCCGTTCGAGTCGCGGATCATCGCCAGTTGGCGGTCGGTCAGGTTGCGGCTTGACGGGGTCAGGGCATGGGCGTTGGAATGGGTGGCCACCAGCGGGGCCTTCGACAGGCGCGCCACATCGTCAAAGCCCTTGGCGTTGATGTGGCTGAGGTCGATCATGATCTTGAGCTCGTTGCAGGCCGCGACCAGGCGCTTGCCGGCCTCGGTCAGCCCCTCGCCGGTATCGGGCGACGAGGGGAAGGCGAAGGGCACGCCATGGCCGAAGATCGTGGGGCGCGACCAGACCGGGCCCAGCGAGCGCAGGCCAAGCGCGTGAAAGGCATGAAGCGCGTCGAGGTCGGGGCCGATCGCCTCGGCGCCCTCCATGTGCATGATGCCGGAAATGACGCCCGCCGCCATGTTGGCGCGGATCTGGGCGGTCGAGGTGACCAGCTGGAAGCGGCCTTCGGAGGCGCGCTCCATCCACATCAGGTGATTGGCCATCGACCAGGCGACCGGCAGCGCCTCGGAGGCGGGGATCAGCGCGGGCAAAGGCAGACGGAAGGGCGGGTTTTCCATCAGTTGCTGGTAGTCGATGCCGTCGTCTTCATGCGGCGAGGGGATGTAGATGGCGAAAAAGCCTGCCGCAAAGCCGCCCGCCGTCATGCGGGGCAGGTCGAGATGGCCCTTGCCCTCGCCGGTCAGCCAGATCGCCTCGCGGTTTTGCGGCGCCTTGTAGAGACGCAGGAGGATGTCGTTGTGGCCGGCGAAGGTGGGATACATGGCGTGTCTCTGTCTGGCGGGGCAAGCGGGGGTTTCACACCCCCGCACCCCCGTGGGGTATTTGAGCCAAAATGAAAGGGGGGCGGGGGATTGTCTAGCCCTCCAGCATGCGGTCGGCCGAGGCGGCGAAGAGGGCGCGGGCGTAGTCGGTGGTCATGGCGGCGGAGGCGAGGGCCGCGCGCGAGAGTTCCTCGACCGCGCGGCCGTGCTGCATGACGAGGATGCGGTCGCACATGTGGTCGATCACGGCGAGGTCGTGGGAGACCATGAGGAAGGTCAACCCGCGTTCGGCGCGCAGGCGGGTGAGGAGGTTCAGCGTTTCGGCCTGGACCGAGGCGTCGAGGGCGGAGGTGGGTTCGTCGAGCAGCAGGATCCTTGGTTCAAGCATCAGGGCGCGGGCGATGGCAACACGCTGGCGCTGGCCGCCCGAAAGCTGATGGGGGTAGCGGAAGCGGAAGGCGGCGGGCAGGCCCACATCGGTCAGCGCCTGTTCGATGCGGGCATCCGAGCCCTTCAGCCCGTGGATGGCCAGCGGTTCGGACAGCACGCGGTCGATGGTGTGGCGCGGATGCAGCGAGGCATAGGGGTCCTGGAACACCATCTGCACCTCGCGCGCGAAGGCGGCGCCGCGCGGGCTGGGCAGGGGCTTGCCGTCGATGCGGATCTGGCCGGCGCTGATGGGGGCGAGGCCGCAGATGGCGCGCAGGATGGTGGATTTGCCCGAGCCGGATTCGCCCACGAGGCCGAAGGACTCGCGCGCGGCCACGCTGAACGAGACTTCTTCCACCGCGCGGACCCGGCGGCCCTGGGCGTGGAAGGTGACGGAGAGGTTTTCGATCTCGATCAGCATCAGCGGGCCCAGGCGGCGGAGCGGTCAAGGGCGGGAAGCGGCTCACGTGAGCCGCCGATCCGTGGCAGGCAGTTGAGCAAACCTTGGGTATAGGGATGTTTGGCGTGCAGCAGGTCGCGGGCGGCCAGTTCCTCGACGATCTTGCCCTTGAACATCACCAGCACCCGGTCGCAGAAGCGCACCACCAGCCGCAGGTCGTGGGAGATGAAGATCAGCCCCATGCCGCGGGTCTTCACGAGGTTGTCGAGGATCGACAGGACCTCGGCCTGCACCGTCACATCGAGCGCCGAGGTCGGTTCGTCCGCGATCAGGAGGTCGGGCCCGGGGATCAGCATCATGGCGATCATCACGCGCTGGCCCATGCCGCCGGACAGTTCGTGCGGATAGGCCTCCATCACGCGGCCGGGGTCGCGGATCTGCACGGCGTCGAGGGCGGCCACGGCCTTGGCATGGGCCTCGGTGCGCGAGAGGCGGTCGCGCTGGCGCAGGCCCTCCATCAGCTGGGCGCCGACCTTCATCACCGGGTTGAGTGAATATTTCGGGTCCTGCATCACCATGGCGATGCGGCGGCCGCGCAGGGCGCGCAGCTGGGCGTCGCTGGCGGCCATCAGGTCCTGGCCGTCGAAGGTCATCTGGTCGGCCTCGATCCGGCCCGGCGGGCGGATCAGGCGCAGGACGGCGCGGCCGGTCATGGTCTTGCCCGAGCCCGATTCGCCCACGATGCCGAGCCGTTTGCGGTCGAGGTCAAAGGAGACGCCGCGCACCGCCTGCACGGGGCCGGTTTCAGTATCGAAGGTGACGCGCAGGTTCCTGACGCTGAGAAGGGTCATTTGGCACTCCGCGGATCGAGGACGTCGCGCAACCCGTCGCCCAGAAGATTGAAGCCCAGCGAGACGATGAAGATGGCCAGACCCGGCATGGTGGCGACCCACCATTGTTCGAACAGGAACTTGCGGCCGGCCGAGATCATCAGGCCCCATTCCGGCAGGGGCGGCTGCACACCGAGGCCGAGGAACCCGAGGCCCGCCGCCGTGAGGATCACCCCCGCCATGTCGAGCGTCACGCGGATGATCACCGAGGGCAGGCACATCGGCATGACATGGCCCCAGATCAGCCGCGCGGACGAGGCGCCCTGCAGCCGGGTTGCTGCGATGTAGTCGGAGTTGCGCACCGTCAGGGTCTCGGCCCGGGCGACGCGGGCATAGGGCGGCCAGGAGGTCAGGGCGATGGCGAGGACCGCGTTCACCATGCCGGGCCCGAGGACGGCGACCAGCGCCAAGGCCAGGATCAGCTTGGGGAAGGCGAGGAAGATATCGGTGATCCGCATCAGCACGGCATCGACCCAGCCGCCGAAATAGCCCGCCACCGTGCCGATCACGAGGCCCACGACCGGGGCGGTCAGGATCACCAGGAGCACGATGTACAGCGTGATGCGGCTACCGAAGAGGATGCGGCTCCAGATATCCCGGCCGAAATCGTCGGTGCCCATCCAGTGGCCGGGGGTCAGCGGCGGTTGCAGCCGGTCGGCCAGCGATTGGGCGATCGGGTCATGCGGGGCCAGCACCGGGGCAAAGACCGACATGAAGATCAGCGCGAGCGAGATCATCAGCCCGATCATCGCCAGGGGATTGCGGCGAAAGCGCAGCCACGACAGCCAGGTCTGCGCCGCCCGGCTTTGCAGGCGCGACTTGGGGTTGGGGTCCATCAGCCAGGCGGTCAGGCTGCTCATCGCGCCCTCGGGTCGGCCAGACGGTAGAGGAAGTCAGAGACCATGTTGATCCCGATATAGACCGCGCCCACCACGACCGTGCCGCCCAGCACGGCGGGCATGTCGTTGATCATCAGGGCGTCGGTGATGTAGCGGCCGAGGCCGGGCCAGGCGAAGATCGTCTCGGTCAGGACGGCGCCCTCCAGCAGGCTCGCATAGGACAGGGCGATGACGGTGATCAGCGGCACGGCCACGTTGCGCATGGCATGGACCCAGACCACCCGGCGTTCCGGCATGCCCTTCACCCGGGCGGTCGTGATGTATTCCTGGCCCAGTTCGTTCAGCATGAAGCTGCGGGTCATCCGGCTGATATAGGCCATCGAGAGGTAGCCCAGGATCGAGGCCGGCAGGATGATGTGGAAGATCGCGTTGCGGAACATGTCCCATTCGCCGGCCAGCGCCGTGTCGATCAGGATCATGTGGGTGACGGCGGGCACCTTGAAATCGAGCATCATGTCATAGGTCGAATCCAGCCGGCCGGGACCGCCGACCCAGCCCAGATGTCCGTAAAACAGCAAAAGCCCCATCAGCCCGAGCCAGAAGACCGGCATCGAATAGCCCATGAGCCCGATGAGCCGCACCGCCTGATCCAACAGCGATCCGGGTTTCGTCGCCGAAAGCACTCCGGCGGGCACGCCGATCACGATGCCGATCAGGATGCCCAGGGTCGAAAGCTCCAACGTGGCGGGGAAATAGTGGCCGACCTCTTTCAGAACCGGTTCGCGCGTACGGATCGAGGTGCCGAGGTCGCCGTGGAAGACGTCGTTCACATAGATGCCGAACTGCATCCACATCGGGTCGTCGAGGCCAAGCTTCGTCCGCTCGGTCGCGATCTGTTCGGCGGTGGCGCGTTCGCCCAGGATCGCCATGACCGGATCGGTCGGCACGATGCGGGCGATGACGAAGGTGACGGCCAGAAGGCCCAGAAAGGTGATGATCAGCGACACGACCGTGCTGGCGCTTTGCCGGAAAAAGCGCAGGGCAGGGTGGTGTTCCGGGACGGTGGAGCTATCGGCCATGAGAGAGGCGCGCGCCACCGGGGCGGCGCGCGCTTTGCCTTACTTGGTGGCCAGCCAGTAGGCCACGGCATCGACCGCGCCACCGGTGTAGAGATCCTTGACGTTCGAGCGCACGCCGGTCTGGCGGGCCTGCTGGAACATCAGGATGAAGGGCGAGGTTTCGCGGTGCTTCTTCTCGATCTCTTCATACATGGCCTTGCGCTTGTCGGGGTCGCGCTCCATCACGGCGGCCTGGCTCATCGCGGTCAGTTCGCCCGGGTCATAGGCGTTGCGCCACGCCAGATAGCCGGTCGCCTTGGCCTCGTCCGAATTGTTGGGGTTTTCGGCGAAGGTAGAGGAGTTGGTATTGGGGTCGGGATAGTCCGGGCCCCAGGTCTGCAGGGTCGCATCGTGCAGGCGGGCGCGATATTCCTTGAGCTGTTCGGCGCCTTCGCCGACCTTGAGGTCGACCTTGATGCCAGCCTGGCCGAAGGTGTTCTGGATGGATTGCGCCACGTCCATCCGGTCAGCCGAGTTGCGCACCGAGATGGTGACGACCGGGTCCTTGACGCCCGATTCCTTGAGCAATTCCTTGGCCTTGGGAATGTCGAGCTTGTAGGGCAGATCGTCCAGCGCGCCGAGGTAGCCCTGCGGCAGGAAGGACTGGTGCGGGATGACGGCGCCCTTCATGATCGTGTCGGCCATGCCCTGATAGTCGATCGCCCAGCGCATCGCGTCGAGGAACTTGGCGTTCTTGTAATTCTCGTTCTTCTGGTTGAAGGCCATGTAATAGACCTGGCCGCCCACGTCGTTCTGGATCGTCACGTCCTTGTTGCCTTGCAGGCCCGCCACATCGGTGGGGGTCAGGCTGCGGGCCACGTCCACGTCACCCTTTTCCAGCTGCAGACGTTCGGTCGCGGCCTCGGGGATGTGCTGGACGAAGACATTCTTGATCTTGGCATCGCCGCGCCAGTAGCCGGGGCGCATTTCGAGGATGATGCCTTCGTTCGGCTTGAAGGATTTCAGCGTGTAGGCGCCGGTGCCGGCCGAGTTGTTCTTGAGCCATTCGTTGCCCATGTCGCCGTTCGCGTCATGGGTCTTGACCGTCTCGGCATCGACGATCGAGGCGACGCCGGCGGTCAGGCAGTTGTAAAGGAAGGTCGGCGCGAAGGGCTTGTCGACCTTGATGGTCAGCGTGTCGCCCTTGCCCGAGATCATGCTGTCGACATTGTCCTTGGTCCAGCCGAACTGGTTGAGGATGAAGGCCGGCGTCTTGTTGATCTTGACCGCGCGTTGCAGCGACCAGGCCGCGGCCTCGGCCGTGACGGGGTTGCCCGACGAGAAGGTGATGCCGGGCTTCATCTTGAAGGTATAGGTCACGCCATCATCGGCCACCGACCAGCTGGCGGCGAGGCCCGGCTCCAGTTGCAGCGTCTTGGGGTTGATCTCGACAAGCCCGTCATAGGTGTTGTTCACCACGTCGAGGCCGGAAAATTCATAAGCCTCGGCCGGGTCGAGCGAGACGATGTCGTCGATTGCCGCCGCAATCACCAGAGTGTCGGCGGGCGTGGCGGCCATCAGCGCGGCAGGGGCGCTGCCCAGCAGCAGGGCTGCCAGCACGGCCGCGCCGGCCTTTCGGGCGAAAGGAAGATAAGTCATGTGTAACTCCCTGTTATTATTAACGTCTGCTTCGGTTGCCGCGACTTTACCTTGAGTCCCGGTTCAATCCAGCCCCAAGAGGGCTACTTTCGTGACGGCTTGTCAATGCTTGCCGCAGAGGATCTGCCCAAGGCCTGTGCAAGCGCTCAGGCAATGAGCAAAGGCTCAGCCGGCATAGGCGTCGGTGGCGGTGACCATGGCGTGGGCGATGCCGGGTTCGGTGCCGGTGTGGCCGGCGTCTGGCACGAGGATCAGGCGCGCCTCGGGCCAGGCGGCGGCGAGGTCGACGGCGTTCTTGACCGGCGTGCAGGCGTCATAGCGGCCATGGATGATCGTGCCGGGAATGCCGCGCAGGCGGTGGGCATTGGTCAGGATCCAGCCATCGTGGTCGAAGAAGCCCTTGTTCTGGAAATAGTGGCATTCGATGCGGGCGAAGGCTTCGGCGAAATGGCCGTTGTCCCAGGCCGCCTCGCGCGCGGGGTCGGGCAGAAGCGAGATGGTGCGCGCCTCCCACAGGGTCCAGGCCTGCGCCGCCCGGGCGCGCGCCGGCCCGGCCGGGCCGGTCAGGATGCGGTGATAGGCCGCCACCATGGCGCCGCGATCTTCGGGGGCCACAGGCGCCTGATACTCGGCAAAGGCCTCGGGGAAGAGGAAGCTCGCGCCGCCCGCCTCGTAGAACCAGTCGACCTCCTCCTGCCGGATCATGAAGATGCCGCGCAGCACCAGTTCGCTGACGCGCTCGGGGTGGGTGATGGCATAGGCCAAGGCCAGCGTCGAACCCCAGGAGCCGCCCGCCACCTGCCAGCGCGCGATCCCCAGATGCTGCCGCAGCGCCTCGGTATCGGCCACGAGGTCCCAGGTCGTGTTGGCCTCCAGGCTGGCGAAGGGGGTCGACTGGCCGCAGCCGCGCTGGTCGAACAGGATGATCCGATAGCGCGCCGGGTCATGGCCCTGGCGCAGGAAGGGCGAAATCCCGCTGCCCGGACCGCCATGCAACACCACGACGGGCTTGCCTGCCGGATTGCCGCATTCCTCGTAATGGATCTCGTGCAGGTCGGACACTTTCAGCCTGCCGCTGCGGTAGGGCGCGAGGCTGGGGTAGAGCGGGCGGCGTTCGGTCATGGCGGTCTCCTTCGGGGGCATCCTTTCGCCACTCGGGCGCGCCCGCAAGCCCCTTCATCCAGGTCCAAATACTTCCTTGGCCCCCTCTGGCCTTGCCACCCCGGCCGCAATCCCTATCCTGCGCCAAAATGGAGGCTGCCTTGACCCGTCTTGCCCTAGTCACCGCCGGCACCAGCGCCATCGGGCGGCATCTGGTGCTGGGCCTGGCTGGGGCGGGCCATGACGTGGCCTTCACGCATCTGGGCGCCGCGGCCGAGGCCGAGGCTCTGGTGGTGGCGGTGGCCGAGGCCGGTGGCCGCGCGCTGGCCGTCGAAAGCGACGCCGGTGCCGAAGCCGAGGTGCTGGAGTTTCACGCAAGGGCCGCAGACTGGGCCGGGGCCGCGCCGCGGGTTCTGGTCAACAACGCCGGCATCCAGACCTGGTCGGCGCTGGTCGATCTGGAGGTCGCCGCCTGGGACCGCGTGATGGCCACCAACCTGCGCGGCACATTCCTGAACACCCGCACGGCGGGGCGGGCGATGATCGCGGCGGGGCAGGGCGGCGCGATCGTCACGCTGGGGTCGGGCTGCAACAAGGCCGCCTTCCCGCGGCTGGTCGATTACACCGCCTCCAAGGGCGGGATCGAGCAGTTCACCAAGGTTGCCGCCTCCGAGCTGGGGCCGCATGGCATCCGCGTCAACTGCATCGCCCCCGGCGCCATCGCCACCGAACGCACCGCCGCCGAGGCGGGCGATTACGCCGCGACCTGGAGCCCGCTGACCCCTCTGCGCCGCATCGGCACGCCGCAGGATCTGGTCGGGCCGATGCTGTTCCTGATCTCTGACGCGGCGTCTTTCGTCACGGGCCAGACGCTTTACGTCGATGGCGGTGTCTTTTCGCAGGCGCCCTGGCCCTATCCGACCTGAGCGGCCTGGTCCCGCAAGCTCAGCGCGAAATCGGCCACTTCGGCCAGCGAGGTGCCGGTCCGGTCGGGGGTGACGCCCAGCCTTTCGGCCGGAAGCCCATGCCGGTTGAGCCAGAAGGTGCGATAGCCGAACCACGTCGCCCCGCAGATGTCCCAGCCGTTGCAGGACACAAACAGGATTTCTCCCGCAGGGCAGCCGAAGGTGTCGGGACCCATCCGATAGGCCTCGGGTGCGGTCTTGAAGCGGCGCACGGCATCGGCGCTGAGGATATGGTCGAAGACCCCGCCGAGCCCCGCCGCCCCGACCGCCTGATCCAGCATCGCGGGCGTGCCGTTCGACAGGATGGCCATCGGCAGGGCCGCGGCCTTCAGGCGTTGCAGGACGCCCACAACCTCGGGAAAGGCCGCGAGCCGGGCATATTGCCCCATCAGGCGCGCCTTGTCGGCCGCGGTCAGGCTTTGGCCCAGAAGGTCGCAGGTATAGTCCAGCGCATCCTGCGTCACCTGCCAGAAATCGGCATAACGGTCGCAGAGCGTGCGCACGCGCGTGTATTCGATCTGCTTGTCGCGCCACACCATGGCGATCCGCGCACCCTGGCCCGGAAAAAGCTCTTCGGCGAGACTGCCGATCGAGAAGACATCGAAAAGCGTGCCATAGGCGTCGAAGGCGATGGCTCTGAGCGGCATGGGGACTCCTGGCAAGCGGTCTGGCGCGGCGATCTTCGCGGTCTTGCCCGGCGCTGTCCATGGGCTGAACGTGGCAGTCGCTCCGAAATTCGATTGCCTCTGCCCCCGGTTCGCGGGCACACTGCGCCAACCGTTTCCCCAGTGCGAGATCCTTGATGACCCGGCACGACCCCGCCCTTGCCGACCCCGCCAAAACCGCGATGGCCGAGTTGCGCGCCAATGTCTCGGTCCCGTTCGAGCGGGCCTATGCCATGCCGAAATCGGTCTATACCTCGCCCGAATTCGCCGAGGCCGAACTGAAGCACATCTTCGCCCGGGATTGGCTGTCGGCCGGGCGCGCCGATACCTTGAAAGAGCCGGGCGATTATCTGACCATGACCATCGCCGGAGAGCCCGTCATCATCCTGCGCGACCGCGAGGGGCAATTGCGCGGCATGTCGAATGTCTGCCGGCACCGGATGTCGACCCTCCTGGAGGGGCGCGGGCATGTGCGGTCGATCGTGTGCCCCTATCATGCCTGGACCTACAATCTGGACGGGTCGCTGCGCGGGGCGCCGGCGATGGCGGCCAATGAAAACTTCTGCAAGGAAAACATCGCCTTGCCTGCGGTAAGGGTCGAAGATTGGCTAGGCTGGATCATGGTCACGCTGAACCCCGATGCGCCCTCGCCCCATGCGGCGCTGGCCGATGTGGAAAAGCTGGTCGGCTATCTGGACATGGGGTCCTATTCCGAGACCTTCCGCGAGACCTTCCGCTGGAACACCAACTGGAAGGTGCTGGCCGAGAATTTCATGGAAAGCTATCACCTGCCGGTCTGCCACGCCGGCACGATCGGCGGGTCGGTCGATCTGATGAAGATGACCTGCCCCGAGGGTTCGCCCGCGTTCAACTATCATTACATCGTCAAGAACGACACGGTGCCGCTGTCGTTGGCCCATCCGTCCAACACCACGCTCAAGGGCGACGAGCGGCGGCTGACCTGGCTTCTGGCGATCTATCCCGCGTTGCTGATCACGCTGACGCCGGGCTATTTCTGGTATCTGTGCCTGACGCCGGTCGGCCCCGATCAGGTCGACGTGCTTTATGGCGGCGGGATGAGTGCCGACTGGATGGCGGACCCCGAGGCCGCCTCTCATCTGGCCACGGTCAAGGCGCTCTTGGACGATGTGAACATCGAGGACAAGGGCTGTGTCGAGAAGGTGTACCGCGGGCTGCTGGCGGGCCTGTCCGAACCCGGTCCGCTGAGCCATCTGGAACGGCCGAATTTCGAATTTGCGACCTATATCGCCTCGAAGATGCCGCAGGCTTGACCCCGGGGCGCAGGGTGCTAGGTGCCGCGCATGATGCAGACTGCCCTGATCGTCAGCCACGGCCAGCCCTCTGACCCGGACCCGGCCGAAGCCGGGCTGGCCCTGTTGGCGGCACGGGTTTCAGCGTTTTTGCCGGGCTGGCGGGTGCGCAGTGCCACGCTGGCCAAACCCGGGGCGCTCGCCGCGGCGGTGGAGGGGGCGGCGGCCGGGCTGGTCTATCCGATGTTCATGGCGGGGGGCTGGTTTCCCACGGTCGAACTGCCGCGCCGGATGGCAGAGGCGGGGGCAGCGGGCTGGAGCTTTCTGCCGCCCTTCGGGATAGACGAGGCGGTTCAGGCGCTGGCCCTGCGCCTGACGCGCGAGGCGGCCGCGGATCTGGGGCAGGCTGCGCAGGAGACGCCGGTGCTGCTGGCGGCGCATGGGTCATTTCGCAGTGCGGCGCCGAGCGCGGTGGCGCAGGCCCTGGCCGAAAAGATGCGGCGCGCGGGGTTTGCCCGCGCCGAGGCCTATTTCATCGATCAGGAGCCGCGCATCGCCAGTGCGAGCGGCTTTGGCCCCGGGTCGGTCTGCCTGCCCTTCTTTGCGGCCGAGGGCGGCCATGTGGCGGATGACCTGCCCGCGGCCCTGACCGAGGCCGGGTTTGGCGGGCGGGTGCTGGCGCCCATGGGGCTTGCCCCGGAGGTTCCGGGCCTGATCGCTGCGGCCCTGCGGGAGGCGGCTGCCAGGATGGGGTGAACTCCCATCCTACCTAAATCAGACCTTGTGCGGGACGCGGCTGCCGGGACGAAGTAACCCCTATCCTGCCTTGATCAGACCGTGTGCAGGTAGAGGTCGAAATCAACCTCTGACACGGTGCGCATGACCCGGGCATATTCGGCCGACAGGATGGCCACGAAGGTGCGGTGCATGTCGGTGCCGAGCGCCTTGGCCAGAAAGTCCGAAGCCTTGGCGGCCTCGATCGCCGAGCGCCAGTCAGGCGGGATCGCGGGGGCATCGGCGCCATTGGCATAGCCGTCGCCGGTGGTTTCGGGGCCGGGGTCGATCTGATGCGCCAGACCGTGGCGGATGCCGGCCAGCACCGTGGCGCCGACCAGATAGGGATTGGCATCGACGCCGGCCGGGCGATGTTCGATCCGGCGGGCCTTGATGTCGCCGGCCGGGATGCGCAGTGCCACCGAGCGGTTGTTGACCCCCCAGGTCGGACTGACCGGCGCATAGGAATTGGACGCAAAGCGGCGCCAGGAATTGGCATGGGGCGCAAAGACCAGCATCGATTCGCCCATCGTGGCGCGCAAGCCGCCGATGGCATGACGGATCTTGTCGGACCACTGACCCTCGACCGCCTCGACCAGCACGTTGCGGCCTTGGGCATCCTGCAAGGAGACGTGGAAATGCATGCCGGACCCGGCGTAATTCTCGTTCGGCTTGGCCATGAAACAGGCGGTCACACCATGGGTCCGGGCATTCATCCGCACGATGCGCTTCAGCCGCATCAGGTCATCGGCGGCCTGCAGCACGTTTTCGCGGTAGTGCAGCGTCATCTCGTACTGGCCCGGCGCGAATTCCGAAATCAGCGTCTCGGCCTTGATGTCCAGAAGTTCGGCGGCCTTATAGATGTCGTTGAACAGGGGCAGCATGCCGTGCAGCTTGTCGACCGAATAGACATCGGTCTTGTTCGAGGTGCGCCCGTCCAGCACATCATGCGCCGGCACCATCTTGCCATCGGGGCCGCGCTGGTTTTCCAGAAGGAAGAATTCCAGCTCGAAGGCGCCGGCCGGATAGAGGCCCTCGGCCGCCATCGCATCGACCTGGGCCTGCAGGGCGTGGCGCGGGTCCGAGGTCATCGGATGGCCTTCAAGGTCATACATGCTCATCAGGACCTCGCCGCGCGGCGGGTTGGTCTTGTAGAGCGGCTTGAGCGTGCCGGGGATCGGCCAGGCACGCCGGTCGCCATCGCCCTGATCCCAGATCAGGCCGGTTTCATGGACATCCTCACCGCAGATGTCGAGCCCGAGGATCGAGATCGGCAACAGCCGCCCATTCTTGTAAAAAGACAAGAGTTCATGGCGACGGATGATCTTTCCCCGGCCAATTCCGTTCGAATCATGCAAGACGATATCGAAGGCTTCGATCTCGGGATGGGCGGCGAGGAAGGCTTCGGCCTCGGCGGGGGTCGAACCGGAGGGGCTGGTCAGGGTCATGGTCGGGGCTCACGTGGTCAGTTCGGTCAGCACTTCGTCGAAGGCGGCGATCAGGTTTTCGACCTGACGTTTCTTCGTGGCGGGGCTGATCAGCATCATGTTGTGGAAGGGGGCGATCAGGGCGCCGCGGTTCAGAAGGGCGGTGTGAAGGGCGGCCTCGACCTGCGGCTGGTGGGCGAGGGCGGCTTCGGACCCGTTGTGCAGCGGGCCCGGGGCGCAGATGAATTCGACCCGGGCGCCGACGCGGACGACATGCCAGGGCAGGCCATGCACCGCAATCGCCGCCGCAAGGCCCGCGTGCAGGCGTTGGGCCAGCGTCTCCATGTGGTCATAGGCCTTGGGGGTCATGACCTCGGACAGGGTGGCTTCGAGGCAGGCGAATTGCAGCGGGTTGGCGGACAGCGTGGTGCCCATGCCGGAATGGCCCGGCGCGCGGGCGGCATTGGCGGTCTGGTAGCGGGTGGCCGTGGCCTCGGACAGGCCCCAGACGGCAGTGGGCAGGCCGCCCGCCACGCATTTGCCGACGACGAAGATGTCAGGCTGCAGCCCGTGCACCCGGGTATAGCCGCCGTAGCCGGTTGAAATCGTGTGGGTCTCGTCGATGATCAACAGCGCGCCGTAGCGGGTGGCGAGGCGGCGCAACCCCTCCAGAAAACCGGGCGCGGGCAGGACCATGCAGGAGTTGGTCATCACCGGTTCGGTCAGGATCGCGGCCACATCGCCCGCGGCCAGCGCGGCCTCGACTGCGGCGAGGTCGTTGAATTCGCAGGCGACGGCCAGGGTCGACAGGTCGGTGACCTGACCCAGAAGGCCTGGGCGGTTGACCGTGCGCCCGTGGTCGAGCGTCACGAAGGCATCGTCCACCGTGCCGTGATAGCAACCGTTGAAGACCAGAACCTTGGGCCGGCCGGTCACGGCGCGGGCCACGCGCAGGGCAAAGCGGTTGGCATCGGTGGCGGTGGTGGCGATCTGCCAGCGGAAGGGGCCGAAGACCTCGCACAGGAGGCGGCCCGCCTCGAGCGCGGCTTCGGTCGGCAGCATGTAGGTCAGGCCGCGCCGCGCCTGCGCCCGGATCGCCTTGGCCACCGGGGCGGGCGAATGGCCGAACATCGACCCGGTGTCGCCGAAGCAGAAATCGTCGATGCGGTAGCCGTCGATGTCGGTGATCGTGGCACCCTCGGCCCGTTCGACCAGGGGCAGATGCGGCATCGGCCAGTCTTTCATCCAGTGCAGCGGCACACCGTCGAGATAGACGCTGGCGGCCCGCTTCGCGGCAGCGGCCGAAAGCGGGCGGGTGCGGGCAAAGCGGCGCGCCTCGCGCTGGGCGAGGTCGGCGAGCCTTTCGCGCGACAGGCCGGCCACGACGTCGGCGCGGTTCGGGTCGGGGTCTGGCGTGTCGGGGGCGGGCATGACGGGTCCTCTGGCTTTGGCGCCGTTATGTCGCGAAATTTGATCAAATGGAAGGAGGAAAGGGAAAGGGCGGCCCCGCGTGGTGTCAGAGGAACACCAGAGCCGCCCTGAACCGAATTTTCCCAACCGGGTGCGTAACCGCGCCATGAGGCGAGCGGGGAGCCCTAAGGTCTTGCCACACCGCATCCGCCACAATCAGCCGGACCAACAAGGCAGACTTTGGCGCGGTCGCGGCGGCTTGTCAAAGTTTCTGCTTAATTTCCATGCAAAGCGGAAACGGTTGGACGGATGGATCGCCATTGCACGCGCAGGTTGATCAATCGGCCGGGACCCGCGACGAATCAGCGGACGGATTGCGACGGAAAGCGGCGCCCCGATGGTCAGCGCGCGGCGATGACCGAAGCCTTGTTTGGGCAGGCCGCAGGCTTCACCGTCTGCGGTCGCCGGCGCGTGGCGCGAAGCCAGGGCAGGGCGGGAAGCGGCTGGGCACTGGCGGTGATGGCGGAGTTGAGCCAGCGGCGGTCTTTGGTCATGGTGTCCTTTGCCTGTCTTTGGGGATCCTGCCGCCAGCATGACAGCGCTTTGCGGCGTGGTTTTGGCGCTTGCAGGCGGGGCGCGAATTATTGCGGCTTGCGAAACAGTAGGATTGCGGCAGGGGTATTGTCCGCACAAGCCCTTGGCGATCTTGCACGAATTTCATCCAGTTCCCGGCGCGGCGCAGCGACTGTGGCCGATTTCGGGCCAAAGCGCCCGCGATCCTGCCGCAAAGACCTAAAGCCGGATGACCGAGATCAGGCGGCCGTAATCGGCCTCGCCGGCATGGGTGGTGCGGCGGAAGGAATAGAACCGCTCGGCATCGCGGTAGGTGCAATGCAGGCTCCACTCGGCATAGCCGACGCCGGCGCTGCGCAGCCGGTGCAGGCCATAGCCCGGCAGGTCGAACAGCATGCGGTCCCCCGACCCGTTGATGAAAAAGCGCGCGGTCTGCGGGTCGTCATCGGTGAAGGTCTCGAAGAACTCGGGGCCGACCTCGTAGCTGGCCTGGCTGATCGTGGGGCCGATCACGGCAGAGATGTCGGCGCGCCGGGCGCCAAGAGCCTCCATCGCATCGACCGTCGCCTCGAGCACGCCATCGCGCGCGCCTCGCCATCCGGCATGGGCGGCACCGATCACGCCGGCCTTGGGATCGGCAAAGAGCACCGGCTGGCAATCGGCGGTCAGGATGCCAAGGCCGATGCCCGGCGTGGCTGTGACCATGGCATCGGCCTGCAGTCTTTCCGCAGGCACTTCGGTCAGGGTGACGACCTTGGTCGAATGGATCTGGGCCAGGCTGACCAGCGCCTCTTTCGCGAGCCCCAACGATTCGGCCACGCGGGCGCGGTTGATCATCACGGCCTCGGACAGGTCGCTGGACCCGGGGCCGCAGTTCAGCCCGGCGAAAATGCCCGAAGACGCGCCGCCTTTGCGCGTAAAGAAGCCGTGGCGCAGGGGAATCGCATCGGAGGTCAGGATTTCAAGCATCAGGCGGTTCCGGGCGGAGGGGGGAAGCGGGCGGGATGAAGCGCCAGCACCTTGAACAAGGTTCCCATTTCCGTGGGCGCGGTCAAGCGGTGCGTGGCTGCCAGATGCGATTGCAGGGCCGCGCCCGACAGGTTTTGCGCGAGGCGGGCAGAGCGCTGGGCGATTCCCAGGGCGGTCAGCAGCGCGCCTTGGGTCGTATAGGCGTAGGCTGCGGGGCTTGCGGCATCGGCAAGGGCTGCGAAATCGACATGCGCGGTCAGATCGGCCGCCCCGGGGGCGGCGAAAGGGTCCTCGGGCGCATGGGCGCGCAGGGCCTGAAACGTGTCGCCGAGCGAGCGCCAGCCGCCATAGTCGAGGATCAGCGCCGCCCCGCCCCGATCCGCGATGCGGCGCCCGATCCCGGCCATGATCGGGTCGGCGGCGGGGCAGGTCTCGACGATCTGGCCCTCGGCCGTGTCGGTCAGTCGGTCAGCCAGTTCTGCGACCGGCAGCACGGGGCCGAGGCCAAGGCCAAGCACATCGCCCGCAAGTCCGACCAGCCTTTCGCGCCAGGCGGGGCCCGTGCGCTGGAACTGGCGGATCGGCAGGGCATCGAAGAATTCATTGGCCAGAAGGAACAGCGGCAGGTCCGGCAGATCCTGCGCCGCACCCAGCCAGATCGGCGCATGGCCTTGCAAGGTGCGGGCCTGCAGGGCGCGCAGGCGGGGCGAGGCTTCGACCAGCGTCAACCGCATCCCGGCGTGAAAGCCCGGCACCCCGCGCGTGGCGCGCAGGACATCGGCCATCAGCGTGCCGCGACCGGGGCCCAGTTCAACCAGCGCGAAGGGCTGTGGCGCGCCCTGATCGAGCCAGCTTTGCGCGAGGCACAGTCCCAGAAGCTCGCCAAACATCTGCGATATCTCGGGCGCGGTGATGAAATCGCCGGTGCTGCCGAAGGGTTCGCGCGTGGTGTAATAGCCGTGTTCGGGGTGCAACAGGCATTCGGCCATGTAGTCGGCAAGGCGGATCGGCCCGTTGGCCCGGATGCGGGCCTTCAGGATCGCGGCCAGCGCCGTCATCGGCCGGCTTCGGCCAGGGGGCGCGACCGCAGCAGGAACCACAAGCCCACCGCGATCATCGGAAGCGACAGCGCCTGGCCCTGGGTCAGCCCCCAACCGTGGATCTGCCAGGCGAGGCCGAGGGGATTGCCCTCCGAGACGAACTGCGCGTCGGGCTGGCGGACGAATTCGACCAGGAAGCGCGCCGTTCCGTAACCCGCGATGAAAAGTCCCATGACCTTGCCGGGGCTGGACAGCCAGCCGCCGCGCCAGACGCCCCACAGCAGCACCGACCCCAGAAGCACACCTTCCAGAAGCGCCTCGTAGATCTGGCTGGGATGGCGCGCGCAGACATTGGTCAGCATGTCGGGGCAGAACTGCGCCGCATCGCCCGGAAAGGCCACGCCCCAGGGCAGGGTGGTCGGCCGGCCCCAAAGCTCGCCGTTGATGAAATTCGCGATGCGGCCGAGGCCGAGGCCGATCGGCGCCACCGAAGCGAAAAGATCGCCGGTGGTCAGGGCCGAAATCCCCTCGCGCCGGCAGAAGATGAGGCCCGCGACCGCAACCCCCAGAAACCCGCCGTGAAAGGACATCCCGCCCTCCCAGACCCGCAGGATCAGCCATGGATTGGCCAGATAGATGTCGGGCTGGTAGAACAGCACATAGCCCAGCCTGCCACCGAGGATGACGCCGAGGATCACCCAGGTCAGCAGGCGTTCCAGCTGATCCTCGCGCATCGGCGGCTGCGTCCAGAGCCGTGGCGTGCGCAGGGCCTGGCGGACCAGCCACCAGCCCGCCATCAGCCCGGTGATATAGGCCAACGCATACCAGCGCAGCGAGAAGGTCATGCCGAAGACGTCGATGGTGAAGATCTCGGGCGAGACGGGCGGGAAGGGGATATAGGTCATGGCGCCTCGGGGTTGAGCCTCGCGGTTTTGTGCCGGGCCTTGGGTGAAGTCAACCACCGCCGCCCTTGCGGGACCTGCCGCCCGGCGCCATATAAGGGCAAACGAAAGGAACACCGGAATGCAGCCAGGCAACAAGTTCTTTGACGACATGGGCAAGTTGATGACCAATGCCATGGGCGTGGCGCAGGGTGCCAAGACCGAGATGGAAACGGCGATGAAGTCCTTTATCGACCGCTGGATGGCCGATCGGGACTTCGTGACGCGTGAGGAATTCGACGCCGTGCGCGCCATGGCGCAAAAGGCGCGGGAAGAGAACCTGGCGCTGGAGGCGCGGATCGCAGCCCTCGAGGCGAAACTT
Organism: bacterium; assembly: GCA_016124195.1. GTDB lineage: Bacteria > Pseudomonadota > Alphaproteobacteria > Rhodobacterales > Rhodobacteraceae > Stagnihabitans. The sequence goes on from WGOE01000010.1 coordinate 174,005, forward strand.
AACGCCTGACATGCCGCGGATGTGAACAAGGGGCCCGGCCGGACAGGCGGGCCCCTTTGTCATGGCGGCCGTGGGACATGCCTGCGGTCCAAAAGCAGAAGGCCCGCCGTGGGGCGGGCCGTCTTGCTTAGGGCGGTTGGTGGAGCCAGGGAGGATCGAACTCCCGACCTCTTGAATGCCATTCAAGCGCTCTCCCATCTGAGCTATGACCCCGTTAACCTTCCGATCTTTCGACCGTCTTGCCTTTCGACAAGTGACGCTGGGCGCGTCGTGGCGGCTTATTAGGCGGGGGCGCGGGGGGGTGCAAGAGGAAAAATGCAACCTCCCGTGCCGATTGTTCAGACATCTTCCTCGTCGCCGGGAACTTCGGTCAGATCGTCGAGCGACACATTGTCGTCGGCGTCTTCTTCCAGAAGCTCGTCGTCGAGTTCGGCATCATCGGCGACGCCGGGCGTCAGCAGATCTTCATCGGTGTCCAGATCGTCCACCAGAACGTCATCGTCCTTCTCGGGTGCGACGCGTGCGATGACCGAAGCCGCCATCTTGCGACGCGCGCTTTCGATATCCACGACCTCGCCCGTATAGGGGCTGATGATCGGCATGCGGTTCAGGTCATAGAAGCGCTTACCCGTGGTCGGGCAGATGCGCTTCGTGCCCCATTCGGCTTTGGGCATGGTCATCCTTGCAAGGCTGTGTGCCAGAGAGACGCTCGCTTGCCACAGGGCGGGGCCACTGTCAAAGGCTTTTCGTGCAAGGCAAGCGGCGGCGTCGGGCGGTTGTGATACGGGCAAATCTGGCTATGATGCCGGTCCGTTTCAAGAGGCCCCATGCCCGTCCTTCCCGGCTTTCCCCCTGTCGAGATCACGCTGCGCCGCTCTGCCCGGGCGCGGCGATTTTCCCTGCGAGTGTCGTCACTTGACGGGCGGGTGACGCTGTCCGTCCCCTTGCGCGCGCGCGAAGCAGAGGCGATGGCCTTCGCCCGCGCGCAAGAGGATTGGCTGCGGGCGGCGCTGGCGCGGCAGGCCCGGCCCGCGGTGATCGGGATCGGCTCGACGCTGATGGTCGAGGGGCGCGAGGTCACGCTGGTGCAGGGCTCTGGCCGCGCGACGCGGCTGGAGGGTGATTCGCTTTTGGTGCCGGGCGATGCCGCCCAGGCCGGCGCCCGCGCCGCGGCTTGGCTGCGCGTTCTGGCCCGTGACCGGCTTGCTGCGGCCTCGGACCACTATGCCGGTCTGGTCGGCCGCCGGGTCACCCGGCTGACCCTGCGCGACACAAGGTCGCGCTGGGGGTCGTGCAGCCATGACGGCGCGCTGATGTATTCCTGGCGGCTGATCATGGCGCCGCCCTCGGTGCTGCGCTATGTCGCCGCGCATGAATGTGCCCATCTGGTCGAAATGAACCACGCTCCGGCCTTCTGGGCGGTGGTGGAGCGGATCTGCCCTGACTGGCGTCACGAGCGCGCCTGGCTGCACGCCCACGGCCCGCGCCTGCATGCCTGCCGCTTTGCAGCGGACGCTTGACCTTCGCCCCGGCGTTTGCTTGGGTCGCGCCATGTCCACATCCCCGCGTCCCGCAAGTCTGAGGCTGGCCGACCCTTCTGCGCCGGCGCATGAAAGGCTTTATCGCCTGCTGCGCCAGCAGATCATGCATGGCGAACTGGCGCCCGGCCTGTCGATGACCCTGCGTGGTCTCGCGGCCCAGCACGGCATGTCGATGACCCCCGCGCGCGAGGCGGTGCGGCGGCTTGCGGCGGAGGGGGCGCTGACGATTTCCTCTTCCGGGCGCGTCTCGACCCCGGAGCTTTCGCCCGAACGGATCGAGGAACTGGCCGCGATCCGCGCGCTGATCGAGCCCGAGATGGCCTCGCGCGCGCTGCCACGGGCCCATTTCGCCCTGATCGACCGGCTGACCGCGATCAACGCGCTGAACCAGGAGGCGGTGCTGAACCACAATGCGGTGGCCTATGTGCGCACCAATCTGGAGTTCCACCGCACGCTCTATCTGCGCGCGCAGACCCCGGCGATGCTGGCGATCTGCGAGACGGTCTGGCTGCAACTGGGGCCGACCATGCGCGCGCTTTACGACAAGCTGCGCCGCAGGGACGTGCCGCATCATCACCGCCTCATTCTGGCAGCCCTGCGGGCCGGGGACGAGCCGGGCCTGCGATTGGCGGTGCGTACCGATGTGACGCAGGGCTTGCGGCATCTGGCCAGTTGAGGCCGGGTTCCGGTCAGGTCAGGGGGTCACCACGACCTGCGTCGCGATGCGCCCGACCTCGGCCCCCTTGCGCCGCAGCACGATTTCGCCGCCGTAGGTCCCGGCCGGCAGGGCGGCGTGGAGCTTCTTGCCCACCGCGCGGAACAACTGGTCCTGGGTTCGTTCGAGCTTGGCTGTGCTGCTCAGCATCGGGCTGCCGTCGGGGGCTGTGATCGAGAACTCCATCTCATCACCAGCCTGACCGCCGAAAACCTCGGCCCAGAGCACTAGGGCCGGCACCGTGCTGGGCAGAGGCGTCACGGGCAGCCCGGCCTGAATCGCCTCAAACTGCGGAACTTCGGACGAGAAGCCCGCTGCGAGAAACCCGCCCGGCTCGTAGGGTAGAAGCCTGTCCCAGAGCCCTGCCGAACTGGCGGGGCCGCAGCTGCCCGGATCGGGCTGGAACGGGTCAACCGGCTTGCCTTCGTGCCGGACCGTGAGGTGCAGATGGGGAAACTCGGCGGCGCCCGATTGCCCGACAAGGCCAAGCGGCGTCCCGATCGCCACCATATCACCCTTGTGCACCGCGACAGAGCCTTGTTTCATATGGCAATATTGCGTTTGCCAGCCATCGCCGTCATCGACCAGAACCCCGTTGCCGCATTCCTTGCCCGGCATCGGTGGTGCGAAATCCGGCACGCCGTCGCGCAGGCCCAGAACCCGGCCCGGCGCGGCGGCCAGCACCTTCACGCCGCCGGCCATCGCGGCGCGGTTCGGCAGGGCGATGTCGGTGCCGTCATGCCCGTCATAGCTGAGCGTGCCGCAGCTGAAATCCCGTGCGCCCGGTCCGGGGTCGCGGTCGACATAGTGCTGGATGTGGCAGGTCTGGCCCAGGGTGCAGTCGACCGGCCACTGCAATTGAAAGGCCCCCGCCGGTGAGGCGAGGGCCAGAAGGCATATCAGCGCCCGGATCATTCCGCCGTCAGAAGCGGCGGCTTGCTGCCGGTCAGGCGCGGCTTGGAGGGCTCCTCATAAGTCAGGAAGATCGCATCATCCTTCACGCCCACATGGACAAGACCGCCCTTGGTCAGCTTGCCGAACAGAAGTTCCTCGGCGAGCGGTTTCTTGATGTGTTCCTGGATCACGCGGCCCAGCGGACGGGCGCCCATCTTGTCGTCATAGCCCTTGTCGCCCAGCCATTCGGCGGCCTCGGGCGACAGGTCGATGTGGACGCCGCGGTCCATCAGTTGCGCCTCAAGCTGCATGACGAACTTTTCCACCACGCGGAAGATGACTTCCTTGCCCAAAGAGGCGAAGGGGATCACTGCATCCAGCCGGTTGCGGAATTCGGGCGTGAAGGTCCGCTCGACCGCGGCCGTATCTTCGCCGGTGCGCTTGGCACGGCCGAAGCCAATGGCTTCCTTGGCCGCATCCGCGGCGCCTGCGTTGGTCGTCATGATCAGCACCACGTTGCGGAAATCGACCTGCCGGCCGTTGTGATCAGTCAGCTTGCCGTGGTCCATCACCTGCAGAAGGATGTTGTAGACATCCGGGTGGGCCTTTTCGATCTCGTCGAGCAGCAGCACGCAATGCGGGTGCTGGTCGACCCCGTCTGTCAGCATGCCGCCCTGATCGAAGCCGACATAGCCGGGCGGAGCGCCGATCAGACGTGAAACGGCGTGCTTTTCCATATATTCCGACATGTCGAAGCGCAAAAGCTCCACGCCCAGAATCGAGGCGAGCTGCTTTGCGACCTCGGTCTTGCCCACACCCGTCGGCCCGGCGAAAAGATAGTTGCCGATCGGCTTTTCAGGTTCGCGCAACCCGGCCCGGGCCAGCTTGATGGCCGAGGACAGGGCCTCGATCGCGGCGTTCTGGCCGAAGACCACGCGCTTGAGGTTCTTTTCCAGATCGCGCAGCACTTCGGCATCGTCCTTGCTGACCGACTTGGCCGGGATGCGGGCGATCTTGGCCACGACGGCCTCGATCTCCTTGAGGCCAATGGTCTTGCGACGCTTGGATTCGGTCAGCAGGTGCTGCGCCGCGCCGGCCTCGTCGATCACGTCGATCGCCTTGTCGGGCAGCTTGCGGTCGTGGATGTAACGGGCCGAAAGTTCGACCGCCGCCTTGATCGCGTCATGGGTGTAGCGCAGGTCGTGATGTTCCTCGAAATAGGGCTTCAGACCCATCAGGATCTTGACCGAATCTTCGACCGAGGGCTCGTTCACGTCGATCTTCTGGAACCGGCGCGACAGGGCGCGGTCCTTTTCGAAGTGCTGGCGGAACTCTTTATAGGTCGTGCTTCCCATGCAGCGCAGCTTGCCGCCCTGCAGTGCCGGCTTCAGCAGGTTGGAGGCATCCATCGCCCCGCCCGATGTGGCGCCGGCGCCGATCACGGTGTGGATCTCGTCGATGAACAGGATCGCATCGGGGTGATCCTCCATCTCCTTGACGACCGCTTTCAGGCGTTCCTCAAAGTCGCCCCGGTAGCGGGTGCCGGCCAGAAGCGCGCCCATGTCGAGGCTGAAGATCGTGGCGCCGGCCAGAATCTCGGGCGTCTCGCCCTGAACGATCTTGCGGGCCAGACCCTCGGCGATGGCGGTCTTGCCGACGCCCGGGTCGCCCACGAGAAGCGGGTTGTTCTTGCGCCGGCGGCACAGAACCTGGATGGCGCGTTCGACCTCGGCCTCGCGGCCGATCAGCGGGTCGACATCGCCCTTCATCGCCTTGTCATTCAGATCGACGCAATATTTCGACAGCGCGGATTCTTTCACTTCGCCCGCCTCTGCCTTGGGGGTTTCATGGTGTTCCTCTGCACCCGTCACCGGGCGGGCTTCGCCGAAGGCGGGGTTCTTGGCCACGCCATGGGCAATGTAGTTCACCGCATCGTAGCGGGTCATGTCTTGTTCTTGCAGGAAATAGGCGGCGTTCGATTCGCGTTCGGCAAAGATCGCGACCAGAACGTTGGCCCCCGTCACCTCGGTGCGGCCCGAGGATTGCACATGGATCGCGGCGCGCTGGATGACGCGCTGGAACGCCGCGGTCGGCACCGCTTCGGATCCATCGACATCGGTCACAAGGGTGGACAGGTCATCGTCAATGAAATCGGTCAGCGTCTTCTTGAGCGCATCGAGGTCGACCGAACAGGCCTTCATCACGCGGGAGGCGTCAGGCTCGTCGGTCAGCGCCAGCAGAAGATGCTCCAGCGTGGCGAGTTCGTGGCGGCGTGCATTCGCGAGCGCCAGTGCGCCATGGATGGCTTGCTCGAGAGTGGTCGAAAATGTCGGCACTTGTGTCGTGCTCCTGTCCTGCAGGTCGGCATGGCCCGAACGGGGATCGGACGGGCCTGTGATGACCGTGGCCTCATATCGTTAAGGATCGGTTTTCTGCGCCGATCTTCAAGTGCTAAATCATGGGAAAATGCACTTGGAGCGGTCCGGGCTGCAAAAAGTGACCGGGACTGATCAGAACTTGTCCTTGCGCGCCCGGATGGCCGCAAAAACCTCGGCGTCCGGTGCCGCGGACAGGCCGAGCGCGGTCTTGACCTCTGGCAGGGGCGCCCGCAGGAAGGGGTTGGTCGCAAGCTCTTCGGACAAAAGCGAAGGCACCGTGGCCTTGCCTTCGGCCCGGGCCGCGGCCACCGCGGCGATCCTTGCCAAAAGCGCCGCGTTCTGCGGTTCGACGGTCGCGGCAAAGCGCAGGTTGGCGGTGGTGTATTCGTGGCCTGAACAGATCAGCGTGTCGCCCGGCAGGGCCGCGAGCTTGCAGAGCGAGGCCCACATCGTCGCAGGCGTGCCTTCGAACAGCCGCCCGCAGCCGCCCGCCATCAGGCTGTCAGCGGTGAAGGCCAGCCGCGAGGCCGGAAACAGGAACGCCACATGTCCCATCGTATGGCCCGAGACGTCGATGACCCGGCCCGTCTCGGCGCCCACGGCGATCTCATCTCCCTCGACCAAGGCGCGGTCGAGCGGCGGCAGGCGATGTGCATCGGCCTTGGCCCCAAAGACCTTGGCGCCGGTTGCCGCCACCACTTCGGCCACGCCCTGGATATGGTCGGAATGGTGGTGGGTCAGCAGGATCGTACCGAGCCTCCACCCCCTTGCCTTCAGCGTGGCGAGGATCGGTGCGGCCTCTGGCACATCGACAAGAGCCGTCTGGCCGGTCGCGGCGTCGTGGATCAGATAGGCGTAATTGTCGGTCAGGCAGGGGATGGTGACAAGGTCAAGCATGCGGCGCTCCGGTCTGGGCCGATGCCGCATGGGCATTCGGACGGGGAAGGGGTATGCTGGCCTTATGTGGCTCTGAACCGTGACACCTTCAATGCATCTGGACGTGCTGGACCTGCGGAATTTCTACTATCGCACCGCGCTTGGCCGTGTGGCGCAGCGTGCCATCCGCGAGCGCGTGGTCGAGATGTGGCCGCCGATGGCCGGGCAGACCATGGTGGGCTTCGGCTTCGCGGTGCCTTTGCTGCGGCCCTATCTGGCGCTGTCGCGCCGGGTCATCGGGCTCATGCCCGCGCCGCAGGGCGTCATGCCCTGGCCGATGGGCGAGCCCAATGTCAGCCTGTTGTGCGAGGACACCGACTGGCCGCTGGCGACCGGTTTCGTCGACCGGCTGATCCTGCTGCATGGGCTTGAGACATCGGAGAATTCAGCCGCGGTTCTGGAAGAGGCGTTCCGTGTCCTTGGCCCCGGCGGGCGCGCCCTTTTCATCGTGCCCAACCGCATCGGGCTCTGGGCCAGGGGCGACAGCACACCTTTCGGCTTTGGCCGGCCTTATTCGATGGGCCAGCTCGAGACCGAACTGAAGCGGCAGGGTTTCATGCCGGAACGTGCGATGACGGCGCTGTTCGCGCCACCGTCGATGGGGCGCTTCTGGCTCAGGACTTCGGCCTTCTGGGAATGGCTGGGCAAATCGGCGCCATGGTTCGCCGGTGGGGTGCTGATCGTTGAGGCGTCCAAACAGGTCTATGCGCCGACACGGGGCGGGCTTGGCGCCATCGTGCGCGGGCCCTTGCGCGCGCTGGAGGGCATGCCCGCGCCGCAGCCCGTGCCGCGCCTGATACAGGGCGACCTGCGGGGCGACCGGATCGGTCTTGAGCGCACCCGGGGCAGCGGCCCGCTGTGTGACGACACCGATTGAATGGCAGTCTGAATGGCAGTCCGAATGGCGGTGCGGGCGCAGGTCCTTGCGGGTCGGCCTTTGAAGGATCGCGGCGGACGTGCTATGGTGTGTTTGGAAGGGCTGGGACCGAGGCGAGACCCGGTGGCGGGGGGCGGCAAGACCGGGTCGGAACAGCGCGCCGAAACGGGGCGATTCAGGCCTTGAACCGGCCCTGAACCTGCGGGGTGCGGCGAAGTGACGCCGTTTGTCCAAGCGGCCCGGAAGCCAAGCATCTCAAGGCCGGTTTCCCTTCACGGATCCGTGGGATTCTTGGTTGCGAGGTGACAAGTGCTCTGCTATGGACGCCGCAATCTCAAAGAGACGCACACGCCATGTGTGCGCCAACGGAGGCCCTTGATCTGCCCGAAAGGGCGCGTCTTCGGGCCCAGACAGCGGAAGGGTTGACGTGTCGGAAACAGCATCCATCTCCCTCAGCATCGCCGGGCGCTACGCCCAGGCTCTATTTGAACTGGCAAAAGAAGATGGCACCTTGATGGCGCTGGAATCCGATGCCGATGCTTTGGGTGCGGTTCTGACCGAGAGCCCCGAGCTGGCCGCCATGATCGCTTCTCCCGTCATCAAACGGGACGAGCAAAGCGCGGCCATGGCCGCCGTGGCCGCTCAAATGGGCCTTGGCCTGCTGACCCAACATACCTTGGCGCTGATGGCGCAAAAGCATCGCCTCTTCGTGCTGCCGCAGCTGGTGCAGGACCTCAAGGCCCGCATCGCCGTGGAAAAGGGCGAAGTGACGGCAGAGGTGACCTCTGCCACGGTCCTGACGGCGGGGCAGCGCGATGCGCTGGTGGCCGCGCTGAAGGCCAATGTCGGCAAGGACGTCAAATTGAACACCGCCGTCGATGAAAGCCTCATCGGTGGTCTTATCGTCAAGCTGGGCTCGACCATGATCGACACGTCGGTCAAGGCCAAGCTTGCAGCGCTCCAGAATGCAATGAAAGAGGTTGGGTGATGGGTATCCAGGCTGCTGAGATCTCTGCGATCCTCAAGGCGCAGATCAAGAACTTCGGTCAGGACGCCGAAGTTGCCGAAGTGGGCCGTGTTCTGTCGGTTGGCGACGGGATTGCACGCGTTTACGGGCTGGACAATGTCCAGGCCGGTGAAATGGTGGAATTCCCCGGCGGCATCCGCGGCATGGCCTTGAACCTCGAGATCGACAACGTCGGTGTCGTGATCTTCGGGTCGGACCAGGACATCAAGGAAGGCGACACCGTCAAGCGCACCAAGTCCATCGTGGACGTGCCCGCTGGCGACGGCCTTCTGGGCCGCGTCGTGGACGCCCTGGGCAACCCGATCGATGGCAAAGGCCCGATCGTGTTTGCCGAGCGTCGCGTGGCGGACGTCAAGGCCCCCGGCATCATCCCGCGCCAGTCGGTGCACGAACCGATGGCGACCGGCCTGAAGGCCGTTGACGCCATGATCCCGATCGGCCGTGGCCAGCGCGAGTTGATCATCGGCGACCGTCAGACCGGCAAGACCGCCGTGGCACTGGACGCGATCCTGAACCAGAAGGTCTACAACGACGCTGCCGGTTCGGACGAATCCAAGAAGCTTTACTGCATCTATGTCGCCATCGGGCAAAAGCGGTCCACCGTGGCGCAGCTGGTCAAGAAGCTGGAAGAAACCGGCGCCATGGCCTATTCGATCGTCGTGGCCGCCACCGCGTCCGACCCGGCGCCGATGCAGTTCCTCGCCCCCTTCGCCGCGACCGCGATGGGCGAATACTTCCGCGACAATGGCCGTCACGCCCTGATGATCTATGACGACCTGTCCAAGCAGGCCGTGGCCTACCGTCAGATGTCGCTTCTGCTGCGCCGCCCGCCGGGCCGCGAAGCCTATCCGGGCGACGTGTTCTACCTGCACTCGCGTCTCCTGGAGCGTTCGGCCAAGCTGAACAAGGACAATGGTTCGGGCTCGCTCACCGCGCTGCCGATCATCGAAACCCAGGGCGGCGACATCTCGGCCTTCATTCCGACCAACGTGATCTCGATCACCGACGGCCAGATCTTCCTGGAAAGCGAACTCTTCTACCAGGGCATCCGTCCGGCCGTGAACACCGGTCTGTCGGTGTCTCGCGTGGGCTCGTCGGCCCAGACCAACGCGATGAAGTCGGTGGCCGGCAAGGTGAAGCTGGAACTGGCGCAGTACCGCGAAATGGCGGCCTTCGCGCAGTTCGGTTCGGACCTTGACGCCTCGACCCAGCAGCTTCTGAACCGCGGCGCGCGCCTGACCGAACTGATGAAGCAGCCGCAATACTCGCCGCTGACCAATGCCGAAATCGTCTGCATCATCTTCGCCGGCGCGAATGGCTATCTGGACAAGGTGGCGGTGCGCGACGTGGGCCGCTACGAGGCCGGTCTTCTGAAGCACCTGCGCACCAAGGGCGCAGCCCTTCTGGCCGACATCACGGCCAAGGACCGCAAGGTGGCCGGTGATCTGGAAAAAGCTATTCGGGCCGAACTGGACGCATTCGCCAAAGACTTCGCGTAATTTGGGGTCGGGAGCAGCACAATGCCCAGTTTGAAGGACCTCAAGAACCGGATCAGCAGCGTCAAGAACACGCGCAAGATCACCAAGGCGATGCAGATGGTCTCTGCGGCCAAGTTGCGCCGCGCCCAGGACGCCGCCGAAGCCGCCCGGCCCTATGCCGAGCGGATGGCGTCGGTGATGGCCGGGCTTGCGGCCTCGGTCGGCACCAGCGATGGCGCGCCCCGGCTTCTGGCCGGGACGGGGGCCGACAAGGTGCATCTTCTGGTCGTCATGACCTCGGAGCGCGGCCTCTGCGGCGGCTTCAACACGACCATCGTCCGGCTGGCCCGGGCGAAGATCGCCGAGCTTCTGGCGGCCGGCAAGACGGTCAAGATCCTGACCGTCGGCAAGAAGGGCCGCGAGCAGATGCGCCGCGAATATGGCCAGTACTTCGTCGGCCATCTCGACATGAGCGACGTGAAGCGCGTGGGCTATGAGAACGCGCGCCACGTGGCGCGTGACATCCTGACCCGTTTCGACGCGGGCGACTGCGATGTCGTGACGCTGTTCTACAACCGTTTCCAATCGGTGATCAGCCAGGTGCCCACGGCGCAGCAGGTGATTCCGGCGCATTTCGATGCGTCCGAAGCCCTGTCGGTGGTCTATGACTATGAACCGTCGGAAGAGGGGATCCTTGCCGATCTGCTGCCGCGTGCCGTGGCGACCCAGGTCTTCACGGCGCTGTTGGAGAATGCGGCCTCTGAACAGGGCGCCCGGATGAGCGCGATGGACAACGCCACCCGCAACGCGGGTGACATGATTAACAAGATGACCATCGTCTACAACCGCTCGCGTCAGGCCGCGATCACCAAGGAACTTATCGAAATCATTTCGGGCGCCGAGGCGCTCTGAGGAACCGGAGAGACATTATGTCACAAGGTAAAATCACCCAGGTGATCGGCGCCGTGGTCGACGTGCAGTTCGACGGCGCACTGCCGGCCATTCTGAACGCGGTGACCACGGACAACAACGGCAAGAAACTGGTGATGGAAGTCGCCCAGCACCTTGGCGAAAACACGGTGCGCTGCATCGCCATGGACGCCACCGAAGGTCTGGTGCGCGGCGCTGTGGTGGTCGACACCGGCGCGCCCATCAAGGTGCCGGTCGGCGACGCCACCCTCGGCCGCATCCTGAACGTGATTGGCGAGCCGGTCGACGAACGCGGTCCGGTCAATGCGTCCGAATACCGCCCGATCCACCAGAAGGCGCCCGCCTTTTCGGAGCAGGCGACCGAAAGCCAGATCCTCGTCACCGGCATCAAGGTGATTGACCTTCTGGCGCCCTATGCCAAGGGCGGCAAGATCGGTCTCTTCGGCGGCGCCGGCGTGGGCAAGACGGTTCTGATCATGGAACTGATCAACAACATCGCCAAGGTGCACTCTGGCTATTCGGTCTTCGCCGGCGTGGGCGAGCGGACGCGTGAGGGCAACGACCTCTATCACGAAATGATGGAATCCGGCGTTATCAACCTCGAGGACATGACGAAGTCCAAAGTGGCCCTTGTCTACGGCCAGATGAACGAACCGCCGGGCGCCCGTGCGCGCGTGGCGCTGACCGGCCTCACGCTGGCCGAACAGTTCCGCGACCAGTCGGGGACGGACGTTCTGTTCTTCGTGGACAACATCTTCCGCTTCACCCAGGCCGGTTCGGAAGTGTCGGCTCTGTTGGGCCGTATCCCTTCGGCCGTGGGCTATCAGCCGACGCTGGCCACCGACATGGGCGCGCTGCAGGAACGCATCACCTCGACCAAG
>WGOE01000017.1 GCA_016124195.1 bacterium
ACCGTCTCGGCCAGTGGGGCGACCGAGACGAGCGGCAACTATGTCTTCGACCAGACCGACACGGCGCAGCTGGTGATCAACCCGGCCACGATCACGGTGACCTTGGCCGATCAGACCAAGACCTATGACGCGGCGGGCTATGGCGGCTCGGTGACCTATACGGGCTTCGAGGGTTCGGACACTGCGGCGCTGATCAGTTCCGGGCCGAGCTTCTCTTACACCGGGGGCGATGCCAGCGGGGTCAACGCCGGGACCTACACCGTCTCGGCCAGTGGGGCGACCGAGACGAGCGGCAACTATGTCTTCGACCAGCGCGACACGGCGCAGCTGGTGATCAACCCGCGCCTGCTGTTCGCGGCCATTGTCGGCACGCCGACCAAGGCTTTTGACGGCACCGATCTGGCGGCCTTGACCGCTGCCAACTACCAGATCTGGGGGCTGGTCGGCGGGCAAAGCCTGAGCGTGGGACAGACCGCGGGCACCTTCGATTCTGCGGCGATCGGAACGCGCTCGGTCACGGCGACGCTGCGCGCGGGCGACTTTACGGCCGGACCCGGCACCAGCACCGCCAACTACGTGCTGCCCACGGTTGCCACCGGGCCGGGCCTGATCGTCAGCCCGCCGCCGACACCTCTGGTCAACCGGCCGCCGACCCTTGTCACCTTCGATACCACGCCGCTGGGCGATCCGACCGGGCCGGCCGACAAGCTGCAGGTCATCGACACCGAGACGACGCGCCAGATCCTCGAACAGATCAACGCCGGCGCCAATTTCTGCCGCGAGTTCGTCCAGCAGGAATATGCGATCGACTGTCTGAGCGACCGGCTGCAGGCCACGGCCGACGGGCTTTCGGCGACGGGCGAATATTCCGAGGTCAAGGCCGCGCTCGAGGATGCCGCGCGCAAGCTGCATGCCATCGCCATCTCGAACGAATCCCCGACGCTGGGTCAGAAGGTGGCACGTTCGACCAGCGGGCCGGCGCGGTCTTCGTCGCGGCCGCTGGTTGCGGTTTCGGACGCCGCTCTGGCCTCGGCCAATGCCGCGGCGAGCGCGGTCATCGTGAACACGCAGCTGGTGCTCTTGCGCTCTGCCGCGAATTCGGAACGGCGCCGGGTCGCCTTCCAGCAGGTCGGTCAGATCCTTGGCTCGACCAAGGTCCTGCTGCGGTCGTCCTGAGGCCGCTTGGCCGGTCTGATCGTTTGGGGCGGTCCGGCAAGGGGGCGGTTGCCACCGCCCCTGTCCGGTTTTCAGGAGGTGCGATGCGCAAGGTGATCTCGCTCGACGGCGACTGGGGGTTTCGCCATGAAAGCGACCTGGCCGACCGCAGGACGCCGGTGCCGATGCCGTGGCAGGCCGCCTTTGCCGATCTGCGCCAGAGCTCGGGCCGGGCGCGCTATTGGCGCGGCTTTGCCCATCCCGGCCCGGGCGAGGCGGTGCTGCGCTTTGGCGCCGTCAGCTATCTGGCCGAGGTTTTCGTCAACGGGCACCAGATCGGCCGGCACGAGGGCGGCTATCTGCCCTTCGACTGCGTGATCCCGCCGGAAATCCTGCGCGATGCCAATGACCTTGAGGTGCGCTGCCTTCTGCCCGACGACAGCCCGAACGAGGCCGGCCTGAGCTTTGCCGAGATCCCGCATGGCAAGCAAAGCTGGTACGGCCCGATCGGCGGCATCTGGCAAGGTGTCACGCTGGAATTGCGCGATCCGACCCATCTGAGCCATTGCGCGATTGCGGCCGATCCGTCGGGCCATGTCAGCCTCACGCTGACCTTGCCCGAGGCGGCGCTTGGCGCCATGGCGTATCTGGCGATCTTCGATGCGCGCGGCATCTGGGTCGAATTGTCCAGACCCGTCGCCAGCACCACGATCGACCTCGATGTCGTGATAAGCGACCCGCTCGCCTGGTCGCCCGATGCGCCGCATCTCTACAGGCTGGAGGTCGCGCTGACCCGTGACCGCATCCTCGATCACACCCGCCACAGCTTTGGCCTGCGGCGGTTCGAGGCGCGGGACGGCCAGCTTTTCCTCAACGGCCGGCCCTGGTACATGCGCGCGGCGCTGGATCAGGACTATTACCCCGAAGGCATCTGCACGCCGCCCTCGGTCGAATTCCTCGAGGACCAGATGCGCAAGGCCAAGGCGCTTGGCCTCAACATGCTGCGCTGTCACATCAAGGTGCCCGACCCGCGCTATTACGAGGTGGCCGACCGGCTGGGCATGCTGATCTGGACCGAAGTGCCCAATGTCGGCCGCTTCACCAGAGCCTCGGCGGCGCGGATGAAAGAGACGATGCGCGGCATCCTGGAACGCGACGGCAACCACCCGAGCATCGTCATCTGGACCCTGATCAACGAGGCCTGGGGCACCAGGCTTGACAAGGACGCCGGACAGCGCCGCTGGCTCGCCGCGATGTATGACTGGCTCAAGGCGCTCGATCCGACGCGGCTCGTCTGCGACAACTCGCCTTGTCAGGGCAATTTCCACGTGAAGGGCGATCTGGACGATTTTCACTATTACCGCAGCGTGCCCGATTGGCGCGCCGAATGGGACCAGCTGACGGCGGAACTCGCGGCGGGGGCCGACTGGACCTGGACACCCTTTGGCGATGGCGCCCGGCGCGGCGATGAACCGAAACTCGTGTCGGAGTTCGGTGTCTGGGGCCTGCCACAGCCCGGCCAGGTGCAGATCGACGGGGCCGAGCCGTGGTGGACGGAAACCGGCACGAATTGGGGCGAGGGCGCCGCCCTCCCGCACGGGATCGAGGCGCGCTTTGCCCGAGTGGGGCTCGACCGGGTCTTCGGCAGCCTGGCGCAGTTTGTGGTGGCGGCGCAGTGGCACCAGTTCGCCAACCTGAAATACCAGATCGAAACGATCCGCGCCTGGCCGCAGATCCAAGGCTATTGCATCACCGAACTGACCGACGTGCATTGGGAATCGAACGGCCTGATGGACATGAACCGCAACCCGCGTGTCTTTCACGACCGGTTTGCCGAGGTCAACGCGGATGTGGTGATCGTGCCGCGCGTCGGGCGCCATTCCGGCACGGCGGGCGAGGGCTGGGGCTTTGACGTGGCGGTGGCGAGCGGCGGCCTGCGCCTTGGCGCCGGGGTCCTGCGCTGGACGGTCGGGGCCGCGGGCGGCACCCTGGCCTTTCCCGGCGCCGAGCCTCTTGCCACCATCGACCTTGGCCGGATCGACCTGATCCTGCCGCAGACCGCACAAAACCGCATGCTGACCGTGACCCTCGCTCTGGAGGTTGATGGCCGTATCCTTCAGCGCAATCAAGTGGATATGGCACTTTATGCCCCGCGCGTGCAGGAGGACCTTGCGAAGGTTGCCTGCCGGGGCGAGGGCCTTGCCCGGCGGGCGCGGGCCTTGGGCTACCAGGTCGTGGCGCCGGAGGCGGCCGAGGTGATCCTGACCGAAGCACTGGAGCCTGACGACCTCTCGGCGCTGCGGGCCGGCGCGCGCTATCTGGTGCTGGCCGGGTCGGCCGTGCCGGATGTGCGGCCGCTGCTGCCGGGTGGCGTTCTGCCCGACCTCGCCACCGGGCCGCGCGACGGCACGATCTGGCGCGGCGACTGGATCGGCAGTTTCGCCTGGGTCCGCCGCGAGGGCGCCTTTGCCGATCTGCCCGGCGGCCCCCTGATCGACCTGTCATTTTCCGGCGTGGCGCCGCGCCGGGTGCTGCACGGCTGGGACGCCGCGAAGTTTGACGCCGAGGTGGCCTCGGGCCTGGTCGTGGGCTGGGTCCACAAGCCCGTGGCGCTGATCGCGCGCAAGGATCTGGGCAAGGGCGGCTTCGTGGCCACCACCTTCCGGGTGCAGGGCGGGGCGGCGGGCGAGGACCCGGTCGCCGATGCCCTGTTCGACGGTCTTGTCGCCGATGCCGCCTTCGGGCGCGGCCGGGCCCGCGGCACGGATCGCTAAAATCGAAGGCAAATGGCCGAGGATCCTTGCGGCTAATCGTCGGATGCGGATTTCGCCGCGGCGGCCTTTCACCTTGCGTTAAGGCAGATCGGCCTAGGGTCCGGCATGACCCTTTCGGACCCGAACCTCGCCAGGGAACTGGCACTGCGTGACCGTCAGATGTCTGCCCTCAGGGCGACATTCCTGATCGCGGCGCATCATGGCGTGGCACTGCGCCCCGAAGATCTGCCCCGCCTGGTCGAGGGGGATATCGCCCCCTCGGTTCTGACCACCCTGACCAGGGCCGGCTTTCGCGCCCGGCTGACCCAGCGCGGCACCTGGGCGCGCATCGCGGGCCTTGGCACCGCCTATCCGGCCATGGCGGGGTGCAAGGATGGCGGCTGGATGATCGTCATCGCCATCATGCCGGGGGCCGAGGCGCAGATCGCCATCCTTGACCCGCGCGAAGAGTCCAAGGGCATCCAGACCCTGACCCGCGGGCGTTTTCTGGAGTTGTGGGATGGCCGCATCCTTCTGGCCCACCCCGCCCCTCGGGAGGAGGATCAGCCCTTCGGCCTCGGCTGGTTCCTGCCGGCGCTGCGGGCGCAGCGCGGCCTTCTGTCCGGCGTGGCGGTCGCGGTCATCGTCGGCAACCTGATCGCCTTCGCGCTGCCCTTGCTGTTTCAGGTTCTGATCGATCGGGTGATCGCGCATCAGGCCTGGAATACGCTGGTGGCCATCGTGGCGATCTTCGTGCTGCTGGCGAGTTTCGACGCGGCCTTCACCTATACGCGCCAACGCCTGATGCTGATCGCGGGCGGCAAGGTCGATGCGGCCATTGGGGCGCGCAGTTTTGCCCATCTGATGGCGCTGCCCCTCTCGGTGTTTGAGACGACCCCGGCTGGCGTCATGGCACGCCATATGCAACAGACGGAAAAGATAAGGAATTTCCTGACGGGCCGGCTGTTTCAGACCCTGCTGGACGCAGCCTTCCTACCCTTGCTGCTGGGCATCCTGATGCTGCTTTGCGGTCCGCTGACGCTGGTGGTGCTGGGCTTTGCGCTGGCGATTGCCGGGGTGATCGGCGCGCTCTTGCCGCTGTTCCGGCGCAGGCTCAACGCGCTTTATCAGGCCGAGGCCGGGCGTCAGGCGCAACTGGTCGAAACCCTGCACAACATGCGCGCCGTCAAATCGCTGGTGCTGGAGCCCGCCCGCCGCAAGGTATGGGAGGATAGTCTCGCCGGAAGCCTGCGCCGGCAATGGGATGTGGGGGCGATCGCGGCCCTTGCCGCCTCGGCCACCGGGCTCTTGGAAAAGCTGATGCAGATCTCGGTCATCGGATACGGCGCGGCGCTGGTGCTGCAGGGCCATCTGACCACGGGGGCGCTGGTGGCCTTTCTGATGCTGGCCGGCCGGGTGACCGGGCCTCTGGTGCAGATCGTGGGCCTGATCAACGAATATCAGGAGGCGGCGCTGTCGGTGCGGATGCTGGCCGGCGTGCTGAACCAGAAGCCCGAACGCGGCAGCCAGGCGCGGCCGGCGCGCCATCCGATCGGCGGCCGCCTCAAGTTCGATGGCGTCAGCTTCACCTATCCCGGTGCGGCAAGCCCCGCGCTCGACCGTGTGAGCTTTGAGATCAAGACCGGTCAGGTGATTGGCGTCGTGGGCCGGTCCGGATCGGGCAAGACAACCCTGACCCGGCTGATCCAGGGCATCGAGAATCCGCAGGCCGGGCTGATCCAGATCGACGGCGTTGATATCCGCCAGATCGACCTCGACCATCTGCGCCGCAGCCTGGGTGTGGTCCTGCAGGAGAACCTGCTGTTTCGCGGCACGATCCGCGACAACATCGCGATGGCGCGCCCCGATGCCAGCCTTGAAGAGGTGCTGATCGCCGCCAAACTCGCCGGTGCGGAAGAGTTCATCCAGCGCCTGCCCAAGGGCTATGACACGCCCATCGAAGAAGGGGCTGCCAACCTGTCAGGTGGTCAGCGCCAGCGGCTCGCCATCGCGCGCGCCCTGATGTCGGCGCCCAAGATCCTGGTGTTTGACGAGGCGACCTCGGCGCTCGACCCCGAAAGCGAGGCGGTGGTGAACCGCAACCTCGCCGCCATCGCCAAGGGCCGCACCGTGATCATCGTTTCGCACCGCTTGTCCTCGCTGGTGCGATCGGATGCGATTGTCGTTCTGGATCAAGGTCATGTCATCGACATGGCCCCGCATGCCACGCTTCTGGAACGCTGCGACATCTACCGCCACCTCTGGCAGCAGCAGACGGAGCATCTGACATGAGGCTGGCCCGCGACGCGCTGGAGTTTCAGGCTGATCTGGACCGACTGGTGGCCGAACCGGCACCGCTTTTGCTGCGGCTCTGGCCGGCCCTGGGGCTGGGGCTGCTGGTCGGTCTGGTCGTGGTCGCTTCGGCCGTGCGGCTCGATGTGGTGGTCACGGCCCGCGGCCGGCTTGCCGCAGACGCGCCGCCGGCCATCCTCGCCCCGATGAGCCGCGCCGTCCTGCGGGAGCTTTTGGTGCGACCGGGCGACAAGGTCGTCAAGGGTCAGGTCCTGGCCCGGCTTGACCCGACCATTCCCGACGCGGATCGCGCGGCCCTCTTGGCCCAACGGGCGACTCTGGCCGCGCAAAAGGCCCGGCTCGAGGCGGATCTGTCCGGTCAGACCATGCCTGGCGGATCGCCCGATCTGGCGCTTCAGGCAGAAGTTCAGACCCAGCGCGCCGGTCTTTTCGCGGCACAGCGCGCCCAGTTGCAGACGGCCCGCGATGCGGCAGCCGATGCGCTTCTGGCCGAAGACCGCGCAGCCCAAGGCCTTGCCGACCGTCTGGCCATCGCCCGCGAGGTCGAGGCGATGCGCGACAAGCTCGCGGCCAGCCAGACCGGTTCGCGGCTTGCGGCGCTTGAGGCCGAACTGGCCCGCATCGACGCCGAGGCCGCGCTGAACCAGCACGAAGCCCGGATGAAGGATCTGGGGGCGCGTCAGGCTTCGGCCGAGGCCGCGCTCAGTGCCTATGATATCGACCGGCGCCGCGCCGATCTTGAGGCGCTGGCCGCGGTGCGTCCGCAACTGGCCGACGTCGATGAGGCTCTGTCCAAGGCCGATCGTCTGGCGAGCCTGTCCGACCTGGTGGCGCCGGGACCCGGCGTGGTGATTTCGGTGGCCGAGGGCGGCGCCGGTTCGGCCTTGACCGAAGGCACGCCGGTTGTGGTGCTGGTGCCGACCGATGTGGCCCTGGTGGCCGAGATCGCGGTGCGCTCGGCCGACGCGGGCTCGATCGAGCCGGGCGACGCAGTGGACCTGAAGATCGATGCCTTCCCCTGGCGGCGGCACGGCAGCCTGGCCGGGCGCCTGTTGGATGTGTCCAGCGCCTCGTTCACGCCGCCCAACGCGACCGAGGCGCAGCATCCGGCCCGGGTCCGGTTGGAGGGTGCCCTGCGCGATCTGCCTTCCGGTGCCGACCTTTTGCCCGGCATGACGCTGGAGGCCGATGTCAAGACCGGCACCCGCAGCGTGCTGGACTATTTCCTCGACCCGCTGATGCGCGGATTGAACGAGGCTTTGCGTGAACCCTGATCCAGCCATCCAGAAAGGATAGACCATGACGATTGCTTCCCCCCTCGAACTTGACGCGGCCGAGGCCGTGGCACCGCCGACCCGCACTGTGCTGCATGTCGGCTGCGGCATGGCCGACCCGAGCAAGCTGCCGGCCGCCTTCTTTCCGGCCGGAGAATGGCGCGAAAGCCGGCTTGACATCGATCCCGGTGTTGCGCCCGACATCGTGGCCTCGATCACCGACATGTCGGTCGTGCCGACCGCTTCAGTCGAGGCGATCTGGTCGGCGCACAATCTGGAACATCTGGCCGCCCATGAGGTTCCACTGGCACTGGCCGAGTTCCACCGCGTTCTGGCGCCGGGCGGCTTTGCCCTTGTGACCATGCCGGATCTGCAGCAGGTGGCGGCCCTTGTGGCCGAGGGCCGGCTGGAGGATCCGGCCTATATGTCGGCCATGGGGCCGATCGCGGCGCTGGACATGCTGTACGGCCACGGCGCCTCCATCGCCGCGGGCAATGTCTTCATGGGGCATCGGACCGGATTTGTCGCGGCGACCCTGGCCCGGCACCTGGAAAATGCGGGGTTCCAGAATGTTCGGGTTCAGCGCGACGGCCATTTCGCGCTGTGGGCCTCGGGGGTCAAGGCGTGATGAGAACCATGGCCGTTTGAGCTGCCTTCATGACAGGAACCCGGGGACAGTGAAAGTCCCCGGGTTCTTTCTTGTGGCTGGCATGGCCCTGGCCAAGCAAAAGGGCCGGGGCGTCTGTCCCGGCCCCCACCAAGCTGCCATTCCTTCAGGGCTTGAGGCAGATCCGCGTCATCACGGCCTCGAACCGGCGGGTGAAGTCCTTGGCATCGCCAAGGGTTCGGCTCCAGGCGTCGCCGGCGAGGCGGGCTTTCATCCACTGATGCGCCGCACGGTCGCGGCAGAGGGTGATCGCGCGCGCCTCATATTCCTGCGGCGAGGTCGTGATGCCCTCGGTCAGGCCGATCGCGGTCAGTAGGCTCGAGGCCATCCGTGCGGCAAAGGCCTTGCCCTGCAGCGTCACCATCGGCAACCCCATGCGCAGCACATCCGAAGCAATTGTGCCGGCATTGTAGGGATGGGTGTCCAGAAAGAGGTCCGCCAGCGCCAGCCGCGCGCGATACCGGTCGGGATCGACGCGCGGGGCAAAGATCAGACGCTCGCGCGCCAGCCCCGCCTCAAGCCAGCGCGCCGTCAGGGTGGCCCGGCTTTCGGGATTGTCATCGATCAGCCAGAGCACCGAGTTCTCTGTGGCTTGCATGATGCGGCACCAACTCTCCCACATCGCCTGCGTCAATTTGTAGTGGTGCGAGACGCAGGTGAAGACAAAGGCCTCCTTCGGCAGGCCTTCGCCCATGCGACTGACCGGCGGCAGATGGACGCTGCGCCCGTCGTTGGCCTGATAGCAGCCTTCGATGCGCAGCGGACGCGGCATATAGGCGTTTTCCAGATGCGGGGGGATGGTCACCTCATCGCACAGGATATAGTCAAGTTCGGGCAGGGGGACCGGGCCGATATAGCCCAGATAGGTGGCCATGACCGGCGCCGGCTTCCAGCGCAGGATGCCCAGACGTGCGCCCTTGGTCAGGCCATTCAGGTCGATCAGGATGTCGATCTCATCGGCCCGGATGGCGCGGGCGGCGGCCTCGTCGGGCAGGCTATGGATGGGGATATGGTGGTCGAGAGCGCCCAGAACCCGGGCGCGGATGTCGCTGCCATCTTCGGGGGAAGCGTCGTAGCCATAGACCTCGAACCGGGTGCGGTCGTGCAATTCCAGCAGTTCCGCGATCAGAAAGCTCATCGCGTGCCGGCAGAAATCGGTCGACAGATAGCCGATCCGGATGCGGTCATGCGCGTAGCCTGAAACCGGGGCCAGGCGCTCGGGCGCGGGCGGCGCCTTGCGGGCGATCCAGTCGGCGGCAGAGGCGGCCTGCAGCCTGGGGTCGTCATAAAGTGCCAGTGCTGCAAGCGGGCCGCAGTTGAAAGCGGCCTCGGTCTCTGTCAGGCCCGGTACATCCAGCTGCGTGACGGGCCAGGCGGTGGTGCGCTGCCGGATGTGAACCATGTGCTGCTGCACATCGGCCTGATGCGGCGATATCAGCAACGAGGCGCGCAATTCCTCGGCCGCGGGGCCAAGGCGGCCTTGCGCCTCGAGGACGCGGCCCAACTGGTTGTGCAGCGTCTGGCGCAGCGGCGCCGGCGGCAGGGCCGAACGCCAGGCACCCAAAGCCGCCTCGGTCTGGCCAGAGGCCTCGAGTGCCGAGCCAAGGTTTATGGCCGCCTCGGCCATGTCGGGCTTGAGCCGTAGCGCCGCGCGATAGGCCTCGACCGCGGTGGAGGGCGAACCGGCCTTCATGCGGGCCACGCCCAGGTTGAACCAGGCACCGCAGGCGGCGGCTTCGGTGCCGTGCGCGCCAAGCCAGAATTCGTAAAGCGCCATGCTGTCAGCCTCAGCCGCCCCTTCGGCAAGCCGGACCAGGCCCAGAAGGTCGAGGCCCGCCACCGCGCGGCCAAGAAAGGGCAGCTCTGCCACCGGGACGGCGGAAAGCCCGCCGGGGCGCGCCATGGCGCGGTGCAGGCTTTCTGCGTCACCGGGCAGCGGAAAGGGCAGAAGGAAGGGCATCGACATCAAGAACCTCCATAGCGATGGCGCTACTCTGGCGTGCAATTGGTGAACGAGCGGTGAACGCAAGGCGTACATCAAGGCATTTCAGGACGAATTTGCCTAAAATACCGATCTTTTTGTTTGCCTTTTCCCTGCGCCCCCGGTCGTGGCAGGGGGGCGGGTTTACCGATTCATAAGCCTCGCCTGCCAGCCTTCTGACCAAGATCGCGCCCAAGACGGGCTGCGTCAGGTGCGGGACGGTCCCGCCCTGCATTGTCCCCAGTCAGAGACGGAGCGCTTCATGACCACGATTTCCACGCTGACCACGGCCCAGATCGCAGCCTTGTCCACGGCCGCCATCGCGGCATTGACCACGGCCGACATCCAGTCGCTGACCACGGCGCAGGTTCCTGCCCTGACGACGGCGCAGATTGCGGCACTGACGGCGGTGCAGGTCGGGGCGTTGAAATCGACTCAACTCGCGGTGCTGACCACGGGGCAGACGGCGGTACTGTCGACGACCCAGGTCGCGGCGCTCAAGGCCAGCACGCTCGTGGGCCTCGGCTCGGCGGACATGGCGGCCTTTTCGACGGCGCAGGCCGCGGCGCTGAGTTCGGCACAACTGGCCGCGATCGCCACGCGCAGCCTGGCCAATCTGGGAACGGCGGATGTTGCCGCGCTGACCACCGCCGCGATCAAGGGGCTGACCACCACGCAGATCGGCGCCATGACCGGGGCGCAGATCGCGGCGCTGACCACGGCGCAGATCGCGGCGCTGCCGGTGGCGGATCTGGGAAAACTGTCGTCGGCCCGGATCGCGAGCCTGTCGACCGACCAGATCGCGGCGCTGTCGAGCGCGCAGGTTGCCGCACTCAGCTCGGTCCAGCTGGCCGGCCTGACCACGGCGCAGACTGCCGCCTTGTCGACCTTGCAGATCAAGTCCTTGTCGAGCGCGGCGCTCAAGGGGCTCGGCTCGGCCGATGCGGTGGCCCTGACCACGGCGCAGGCGGCCGTCCTGTCCTCGGCCCAACTCGCAGCCCTGTCCACGGTCTCGGTCGCACATCTTGAGACGGCGGATATCGCGGCGCTGACCAGCGCGGCGATCGCCGGTCTGTCATCGACCCAGCTGGGCGTGCTGACCTCGGCACAGGTCGCTGCGCTGAGCACGGCGCAGATCGCGGCCATATCGACTTCGGCGATCGCCAAGCTGGGCACGGGCGCGATTCCGGCGCTGTCGACGGCGCAGGTGGCGGCCCTGACCACGGCGCAGATAGCCAAGCTTGGCTCGGTCCAGGTCGCCGCCCTGACGACGGCCCAGATCGGCGCCTTGTCGTCGGCGCAGGCGGCCGCGCTGGCCACTTCGGCCATGTCGGGCCTGAACACGGCCGATGTCGCAGCCCTGACCACGGCGCAGGCGGCGGCCCTGTCTTCGTCGCAGCTGGCCGCGATCAGCACGACGGCGATCCCGCATCTTGGGGTCGCAGACGTGGCGGCGCTGAGCACGCTGGCGATCAAGGGACTGACCAGCGCCCAGGCCGCGGTGCTGAGCACGGCCCAGGTTGCGGCCCTGACCACGGCCCAGATCGCCTATCTGGCGCCCGGCGCGGTGGCGCGGCTGACCAGCGCCGCCGTGGCAGTCCTTGCGACCGATCAGATCAGCGCGCTGACCACGGCGCAGGTGGCCCAGCTTGGCTCGGCCCAGGTGGCGGCGCTGACCACGGCGCAGGTGGCGGCGATGGGCACGGCGCAGATCGCAGCTTTCGCGGTGCTGGGGCTTGCCGGCCTGTCCACGGCGGATGTCGCGGCGCTGAGCACATCGCAGGTCGCGGCGCTGACCTCGGCGCAGATCTCGGCGCTGTCGACGGCGGCGATCTCGCATATGGCGACGGCCGATATCGCCGCGCTGTCGACCCAGGCGATCAAGGGCCTGACAACGGCGCAGATGGGGGTCCTGACCTCCGCGCAGGCGGCGGCCCTGTCGACCAGTCAGATCGTGGCGCTGTCGCCCCTGCAATTGGGCCGGGTTTCGGCCGCCAATCTTGCGGCCATGGGCACGGCTCAGCTGGCCGCGATCACCGCCCCTCAGATGGCCGCGCTCAGCTCGGCTCAGATCGGGGCACTCAGCACGGCCCAGATCGCGGCCCTGACCCCGGCCCAGATCGCGGCGATCAACGCCACGACGATCAAGGGCTTTGGTTCGGCCGATATCGCAGCCCTGACCACGGCACAGGCGGCCGCCCTGACCTCGACCCAGGTCGCGTCCATCGCGGCCACGACGCTGAACAAGATGGGCACCGATGACATCGCGGCATTGAGCACGACCGCGGTGCGGGGCCTGACCACGGCGCAGATCGGCGTCCTGACCACGGGCCAGCTTGCCGCGCTGTCAAGCGCGGATATCGCGGCGCTGTCTTCGCAACAACTGGTGAAGCTGACCAC
Organism: bacterium; assembly: GCA_016124195.1. Classification (GTDB taxonomy): domain Bacteria; phylum Pseudomonadota; class Alphaproteobacteria; order Rhodobacterales; family Rhodobacteraceae; genus Stagnihabitans. The sequence goes on from WGOE01000017.1 coordinate 12,544, forward strand.
GGCCCAGATTGCCGCCCTGACCAGCGCGCAGGTCGCGGCCCTGACAGCGGCCCAACTGGCCAGCCTGACCACGACCCAGATCGGCGCCTTGCAAAGCAGCCAGATCGCGGCCCTTTCCACCGCCAGGCTGGCCGCCCTGACCACGGCGCAGATCGCGGGCCTTGGCACCTCGGTTTTTGCCGGCCTGACCACCGATCAGGCGGCGGCCTTGACCACCGCCCAGATTGCCGCCCTGTCCTCGACGCAGTTGGGCGCTTTCGGCACCGATGATCTCGCGAGCCTGACCACGGCGCAGGTCGCGGCCCTTTCGACCCGCGCGCTTCCCGGCCTGACCTCGGCCGAGGCTGCCGCCCTGACTTCGGCCGAGGTGGGGGTGCTTGGCTCGGCGCAGATCGGTGCCCTGTGGACGGCGGCCATCGCGGGCCTAGGTTCGGCTGCGGTGGCGGCCCTGACCACGGCCACGGTGCGGGCCCTGACCTCGACGCAGGTCGCGGCGCTGACCTCGGATCAGGCCGCGGCGCTGACCGGCCCGCAGCTGGCCGCCCTGACCACGGCCCAGTTCGCCACATTGTCCAGCGACGCGGTCGCGGCACTGACCACGACCCAACTGGCCACACTGGCGGCCGCCCAGCTTGCTGCGCTGACCTCGGGCCAGGTGGCGGCGCTGACCACGGACCAGACCGCCGCCCTGACGGGCACGCAGGTTGCAGCGATCGGCACCGCTGCGCTGCAGGGGCTGACCACCGCAGACGCGGTGGCCCTGCGCACTGGCCAGACCGTCGCCATGACATCCGCACAGCTTGGCTCCCTTACGACGACAGTCCTCGCGGCGATGGAGGCCACGGATGTCGCAGCCTTCACCACTGCCGCCATGCGCGGGCTGTCGAGCGGGCAGATCGCGGCTCTGACCACGGATCAGGTGGCGGGCCTGCGCGCCTTGCAGGTTGCCTCTCTGGGTACGGCACAGATCCTTGGCCTTGGTTCGGATGCGGTGGCGGCCCTGACCACGGCCGAGGTCGCGGCCCTGACCACGGCGCAGATTTCGGCCCTGGGCAGCACCCTTGCCGCCGGCTTGACCACGGCGCAGATCCCGCATCTGACGACGGCGCAGATCGTGGCCCTGTCGAGTGCGGCGCTTGCCGCGCTGCCCAGCGATGATGTGGCGGCCCTGTCGACCGCTCAGATCCAGGTTCTGACCCCGGCGCAGATCGCGGCCCTGCCTTCGGCGAGCTTTGCCGCCCTGACCACGGGCCAGATCGCGGCGCTGACCGCGGGGCAGGTGGCAACTCTGGGTTCGGCGCAGGTGGCAGCCCTGACCACGGCCCAGACCGCGGCGCTGACCACGGCCGAGATCGCGGCCCTGACCACCACGGCGCTGCGCGGGCTGGGTACGGCGGATGGCATGGCATTGACGACAGCGCAGATGGCGGCGCTGAGCTCGACCCAGGTCGCGGCGCTGGATACGGCGACCGTAGCAGCGCTGGAGACCGCCGATCTGGCGGTTCTGTCCGCCGCGACGATCAAGGGGCTGACCACGGCGCAGATCGGCGCGCTTGGTACCGATCAGGTCGCGCATCTGGGTACGGCGCAGATCGCGGCCCTGACCACGGCGCAACTGCGCCAGCTGACGGCGGCCGATATCGCCGCCCTGTCGACCGGCCAGATCGCGGCGATGAGCCTGCAGCAGGCGGCCTCGCTGACCTCGACCCAGGTCGCGGCCCTGACCACCGCGCAGGTCGCCCATATGACGACCCAGCAGATCGCGGCCCTTTCGACTGCCGCCCTGCAGGGCCTGACCAGCGATGATGCCGTGGCACTGACAACGGCGCAGGCCCGGGCCCTGACCTCGGCCCAGGTCGCAAGCCTTGGCACAGAGGCTGTCGCAGCCCTCGAGACGGCAGATCTGGCCGCCTTGACCACCGCGGCGATCCGCGGGTTGAGCGGCACGCAGATCGGCGTCCTCGGCACGGGGCAGATGGCCGCCCTGACCACGGCGCAGATTTCGGCGCTGGGAACGGCTGCGATCGCCTCGATCGATCCGGTGGCGCTGGCCGGCATGACCACGACGCAGGTGGCGGCGCTGACCAACACGCAGATGGCGGCCTTGACCCCGGCCCAGATCGGAGCGCTGACCACGGCGCAGATGGCGGCTTTCTCGGCCGGGCAGGTCGGGGCCCTGTCCACCGCCGGCCTGGCCGGGCTGACCAGTGCGGATCTGGTGGCCCTGACCACGGCAGAGGCGGCCGGTCTGAGTTCGGCGCAGGTCGCAGCCCTGCCGACGACGATACTGGACGCGATGGAGACGGCGGATCTGGCCGCGCTGAGCACCTCGGCCATTCGCGGGATTTCGACAGCGGGGGTCGCCGTGCTGACCACGGGTCAGATCGCGGCCCTGACAACCGCGCAGGTCGCGGCCCTTTCGACGGGTGCGGTCTCGCATCTGACGAACGGACAGATCGGCGCCATGACGACGGCGCAGGTCGCGGCGATGACGGCGGGACAGGTCGGCGCGCTGACCTCGGGCCAGGTCGGGGCCCTGACCACGGCGCAGGTGGCCGGCATGACGACCACACAGATTGCCGGGCTTTCCACGGCGGGTCTGGCCGGCCTGGGCAGCGATGCGCTGGTGGCGCTGACCACGGCGCAGGCGGCGGCCCTGTCCTCGGGCCAGGTTGCGGCGATCGACGCGGCGGTTCTGGCCGCGGTCGAGACGGCGGATCTGGCGGCCATGACCACCTCGGCCATCCGCGGCCTTGGTTCGGCACAGGTCGCAGGGCTTTCGACCGACCGGATCGCGGCCTTGACCACGGCCCAGGTTGCCGCCCTGCCCACCGGCGCGATTGACGGGCTGAGTGCGGCCGACGTCGCGGCGCTCAGCACGGCTCAGGCGACGGCGCTGACCACCACGCAGGTTGCGCGGCTTTCGTCGGATCAGGTCGCTGCCCTGACCACGGCCGATATCGCAGCCCTGTCGACGGCGCAGGTCGCGGCCTTTTCGACCGCCGGTCTGGCCGGTCTGGGCAGCGATGCGCTGGTGGCCCTGACCACGGCGCAGGCCGCCGCCCTGACCGCGGCCGAGGTCGGCGCGATTGCGCCCGCGATTCTGGCCCAGATGGAGACGGCGGATCTGGCGGCACTGACCACCACGGCGCTGGCCGGCCTGACCACGGATGAGGTCGCAGGCCTGTCCACCGCTCAGGCCGTGGCGCTGACCACGGCGCAGCTGGCCGCACTCTCAACGGCCCAGGTTGCGGCGATCGGCAGCGATGCCCTGGCCGCGCTGAGCACAGCGCAGATCGCCGCCCTGACGGTGGCGCAGATGGCCGCCCTGACGCCGGATCAAGTTGGCGCCCTGACCACGGCCCAGACCGCGGCGCTGACCACGGCGCAGGTGGCAAGCCTGACCTCGACCGCGCTTGCCGGCCTTGGCAGCGACGATCTGGTGGCGCTGACCACGGCGCAGGCTGCGGCTCTTGGTTCGGCCCAGCTTGGGGCGATTGCGGCCGGCGTAATCTCGGCGATGGAGACGGCCGATCTGGCCGCCGTGACGGTGGCGGCGCTGGCCGGACTGACCAGCGACCAGATGGCGAGCCTTGGTTCGGATCAGGTGGCGGCGCTGACGGTGGGGCAGGTGACGGCGCTCGGAACCGGGCAGATCGCGGCCATCGCCACCGATGGCATCGCCGCGATGACCACGGCCCAGGTGGCGGCGCTCAGCGGCGCGCAGGCCGCGGCGCTGACCTATGACCAGGTCAATGCCCTGACCACGGCGCAGGTCGCGCAGATGTCGACCGACCAGATCGCGGCCCTGTCGACCGACGCCCTGCCGGGCATGGGCACGGCAGATCTGGTGGCGCTGACCACGGCGCAGGCGGCGGTGCTGTCCTCGGCTCAGATCGGGGCGATCGACGCCACGGTTCTGTCGGCGATGGAGACGGCCGATCTTGCCGCCCTGACCCCTTCCGCCGTGCTGGGCCTGACGACGGACCAGATCGCGAACCTTGGAACGGCGCAGGTTGCGGCCCTGTCGACGGCGCAGTTGGCGGTATTTGCCACCGACCGCATCGCGAGCCTGACCCCCGACGACATCGCCGCCATGTCGAGCGCACAGATTGCGGCGCTGACCACGGCACAGACGGCGGTCCTGACCTCGGCCCAGGTCGCTGCCCTGACCACGGCGCAGATCGCCGGGATGACGACGGCGCAGATTGCCGTCCTGTCCACCGATGCCCTGGCCGGTCTGACCACGGATGACATCGTGGCCCTGACCACCGCACAGGCGGCGGCCCTTACGGCTGCCGAGATGGCGGCCCTGGACCCGAGCCTGGTTGCAGCCTTCGAGGCAGCGGACCTTGCCCAGATCTCGACCGCGGCGCTGCGCGCCCTGGATACCGCCGAGATTGCGGCGCTGGGCACGGCGCAGGTCGCGGCCCTGACCACGGGGCAGATCGTGGCCCTGACGACGGCGCAGGTCGCGGCGATGGTGCCAGCGGCGGTTGCGGCGATGACCACGGCGCAGGTGGCGCATCTGGGCACGGCGCAGGTTGGCGCGCTGGGTTCGGATCAGTTGGGCGCGCTGACTTCGGCCCAGGTTGCGCAGATGTCGACGGCGCAGATCGCGGCGCTGAAGGTCGCGGCCTTGCCCGGCCTTGGTTCGGCCGGCGCGGCGGGCCTGACAGCGGCGCAGGCGGCGATCCTGTCCTCGGCGCAACTTGGTGCGCTGGATGCGGGGGTGATCGGCGCGCTGCCGACGGCCGACATCGCGGCCCTGACCACGACGGCCCTGCGCGGGCTGACCACCGCGGATGCGGCACAGCTGACATCTGCCCAGGCGGCGGCGCTGTCCACGGCGCAGCTTGCGGCGCTGAGCACGGCCCAGATCGGCGGGCTTGGCACCCAGGCGGTGCAGGCTCTTTCAACCGCCCAGATCGCGGCCCTGTCCAACAGCCAGCTTGCGGCGCTGGGCACCGCGCAGATCGCGGCCTTGAGCACGGCCCAGGTGGCGAGCCTGTCCACCGCGGCCGAGGTGGCACTGTCTTCGGCACAGATCGCGGCCCTGGGCACGGCCCAGGTGGCGGCGCTGACCACGGCGCAGGTGGCGAGCCTGACCACGGGCCAGATCACGGCCTTGAGCACCGATGACGTCGCGGCCCTGACCACGGCTCAGGTCGCGGCCCTGACCACGGCGGAATTCTCGGCGCTGAGCCTTGCGCAATTCACCGCCCTGTCCGGGCCGCAACTGGCCGCCCTGACCACGACCCAGATCGCCAAATTGAGCACGGATCAGCTGGCGGCCCTTGGCACCGAACAGATCGCCGGGCTCAGCACGGCGCAGACGGCAGTCCTGACCGCGACGCAACTCGCCTCGCTGTCGACCGATGACGTGGCGGCCCTGACCACGGATCAGATCGCCGTCCTGTCCTCGACCCAGATCCTTGCCCTGACGACCGGGCAGGTGGCGGCGCTGACCACCGACCAGACCGCGGCGCTGACCACGGCGCAGGTGTCGCACCTGTCGACGGGCCAGATCGTGGCGCTGACCACGGATCAGGTGGGCGCGCTGACCACGGCGCAGGTGGCGGCCCTGACCACGGCGCAGATCGCCAGGCTGACGACCGATGATATCGGCGCCCTGACCGCGGATCAGGTCGCGGCGCTGACCACGGCGCAGCTGATCAAGCTGACCGCGCCGCAGGTTGCGGCCCTGGGAACCGAGGAGGTGGCGGCCCTGACCACGGCGCAGGTCGTCAAGATGACCACAGCCCAGATCGCGGCGCTGACCACCGATCAGGCCGCGGCGCTGACCGCGGCGCAGATGGCGGCGCTGACCACGGCGCAGATCGCCAAACTGTCGACCGACGACATCGCCGCCCTGTCGGGCAGCCAGATCGCGGCCCTGACCACGGCGCAGGTGGCCGTCCTGACCTCGACCCAGATCGCCGCCCTGACCACGGATGAGGCCGCCAGCCTGACCACGGCGCAGATTGCGGCGCTCAGCACCGTCGGATTGAAGGGCCTGGGCTCCGATGACCTTGTGGCGCTGACGACCGATCAGGTCCAGGCGCTGACCTCGGCCCAGGTCGCGGCGATTTCCGCCACCGTGATCCCGGCAATGGAGGTCGAGGATCTGGCCGCCCTGACCGCGACCGCGACCAAGGGTCTGACCACGGCGCAGATCGCCGCGCTGAGTTCGGATCAGGTTGCCGGCCTGACCACGGCGCAACTGCGTGTCCTGACCGCGGTGCAGCTGGCCAAGCTGACCACGGCGGATGTCGCGGCCCTGAGCGCGGACCAGGTGGCCAGCCTGAACCTTGCCCAGATCGGCGCGCTCACCACGGCGCAGATCGCGGCGATTGGCAGCGATCAGGTCGCGGCGATGACGACGGCCCAGGTCGCCAAGCTTAGCACTGCGCAGATCGCGGCCCTGACCACCGATCAGGTGGCGGCCCTGACCGTGACGCAGATCGCGGCCCTGAGCGCGACCCAGGTCGCCAAATTCTCGACCGAGGATGTGGCGGCGCTGTCGGTCGATCAGGTGGCGGCCCTGACCACGGCGCAGGTCGCAAGCCTCGGCTCGGCACAGGTCGCGGCGCTGACGACGGATGCGATCACCAGCCTGTCGACGGGCCAGATCGCGGCCTTGGGTACGGCGGCGCTGGCCGGGTTCGGCACTGCCGACACGGTGGCGCTGTCACCTGGCCAGGCAGCGGCCCTGACCTCGTTCCAGGTCGCGGGTCTGGGCACGGCCGATCTTGCCGCGATGGAGGTCGAGGATTTCGCAGCCCTGACCTCGACCGCTGTCAAAGGCCTGACCACGGCCCAGATCGCGGCCTTGAGTTCGGATCAGGTTGCGGCCCTGTCGGCAGACCAGATCGCGGCCTTGTCTACGGCTCAGATGGCGCAGTTCACGACCGATGACATCGCGGCCCTGTCGGCCGCGCAGATCGCCGGCCTGACCACGGCACAGCTCGCCGGGCTGACCACGGCGCAGATTGCCGCGATCGGTGTCGAACCCTTCGCCAGCCTGACGGGGGCGCAGGTGGCCAGCCTGACCACGGCCCAGGTCGCAGCCCTGACCACGGTGCAGATCGCTGTGCTGGATCCCACGGTCGTGGCCAGCCTGACCACGCTGCAACTGCCGCAGTTGAGCACCGCCGATATCGCGGCCCTCAGCGTGGAGCAGGCGGCAGCGCTGACCACGGCCCAGATCGTGGCGCTGTCCACCGCGCAGGTGGCCGCACTCGGCTCGGATCAGGTGGCCGGGCTTACGACGGCGCAGGTCGCGAAACTGACCACGGCGCAGATGAGCGCGCTGACCACGGATCAGATTGCCGTCCTGACCTCGGATCAGATCGCCGCACTCGGCACGGCGCAGACGGCGCGCCTTTCGACCGCGGATATGGTGGCGCTGTCGGTTGACCAGATCGCCGCGCTGACCACGGCGCAGACGGCTGCGCTGACGACGGCGCAGGTGGCGGCCCTCTCGACCGATCAGGTCGGTGCCATGACCACCGATCAGGTGGCGGTTCTGGCCACCGCGGCCCTGGTGGCGCTGGGGACGGCGGGGATCGTGGCCTTGACGCCCGATCAGGCCGCGGCCCTGACCTCGACCCAGGTGGCGGGCCTGACCACGGCCCAGATCGCCGCGATCGAGGTCGAGGACCTCGCCGCGCTGTCGACCACGGCGGTGGCGGGCCTGACCACGGCGCAGATCACCGCGCTGACCACGGATCAGGTCGCGTCCCTGACGACGGACCAGATCGGCGCGCTCGGCACGGCCCAGACGGCCAGGCTGACCACGGCCGACCTGGCGGCGATGACGGCGGATCAGGTCGCGGCGCTGGGCACGGCCGAGGTCGCGGCGCTGACCTCGACGCAGATCCGCGCCCTGACCACGGATCAGGTGGCCAGCCTGACCACGGACCAGGTGGCCAGCCTGACCACGGCGGGCCTCGTCGGCCTGACCAGCGACGATGTGGTGGCGCTGACCACGGCGCAGGCTGCCGTGCTCAGTTCGGCGCAGGTCGCGGCCCTGTCCACCGCGGTCCTGTCGCAGATGGAGGGCGAGGATTTCGCAGCCCTCTCCACCACGGCAATCCGCGGGCTGACGGTGGCCCAGGTGGCCAGCCTGACCACGACCCAGGTCTCGTCCCTGACCACCGATCAGATAGGCGCCCTGACCTCGGCGCAGGTCACCAAACTGACCACCGCGGATATCGGGGCGCTGTCGACCGATCAGGTCGTGGCGATGGCGACGGGGCAGGTCGCGGCGCTGGGGTCGTCGCAGGTGGCGGCGCTGACCGTCGATCAAGTCGCGGCGCTGACCACGAGCCAGATCGCGGCAATCACGGCCGCCGGCTTTGCCGGTCTGTCCAGTGACGATGTGGTGGCGCTGACCACGGCGCAGGCTGGGGCGCTAAGCTCGGCGCAGGTCGCGGTGCTGAGCACCTCGGTCCTGTCGCAGATGGAGGTGGTGGACTTTGCCGCCCTTTCGACCGGGGCGATCCAGGGGCTGACCACGGCGCAGGTCCATGTGCTGACGTCGGATCAGCTCGGGGCGCTCACCACCGATCAGGTCACGGCGCTGACGACCCGGCAGATCGCGGCCCTGGCCACCGATCAGGTGATGGCGCTGTCCACCGATGCGATCGCGGCCTTCACCACCGATCAGATGGCGGGCTGGACCACGGCCCAGATCGCAGCCCTGACCACGTCGCAGATCACCGCGCTGGAAACCGCGGATATCGTGGCACTGACCAGCAGCCAGACCTCGGCCTTCACCACGATGCAGACCTCGGTGATGACCAACGACCAGATCTCGGCCCTGTTCCTGTGACCACGCGCCGCGCGCCCCTTTGCCGGGGGCGCGCGGCACCTTTTGCGTCTCAGGCGAAGACCGGTCTGCGCTGTCCCAACGCCCCGGCGGTGGCCAGGCTGACGAGGATCAAGGGCAGCGAAATGCCAAAGGCCATTCGGATGCCGAGATGCGCCGCGACAAAGCCCAGAACCGGAGGACCCAGAAGGAACATCAGGAATGAAAACTGCGCCAGCGCCGCGATGTTGAGAGCCGAGGACCGGTCATGGCGCCGGGCGGCGGCCGACATGGCAAGCGGAAAGATCGCGCTGGTGCCAAGGCCCATCAGGGCGAACCCGACCAGCGACAGCAGGGGCCAGGCCGAAAAGACCACCGTCACGCAGCCAAGCCCCAGCGCTATGAAAAGAACCCGCGCCAGATCGGCGGGGGAATATCTTTCCACCACACGGTCCGCGAAGAAACGCATCAGGCCCTGCAGCACGGCAAAGCTTGACACCGCGATGCCCTGCCAGAACTTGTCGGCGGCAAAGGTGTCGCGCATGTAGATGGCCGACCAGTCCATGCTGGCGCCTTCCAGCAGCATGGCGGGCATGGTCACCACGACCAGCAAGAGGATCGCCAGGGTCGGCGCCGCAACCCGCGGCACCTCGCCGCCCGCAACCCCGCCCCGCGCCGGCGAGGGCTGGTAATCGCCAAGGGCCGCCAGGCTTGCCAGCGCCACCAGCGGCACCACCAGCGCCAGATGCAGCTGCGGGCTGATGCCAAGGGCCGCCACCTGCGCCCCGAAAAGCCCGGCCGTGAAGAATCCGATGCTCCAGAACGCATGCGAGCGGTTCATGATGCGCTTGCCGATCAGCTGCTCGGTCCGGTCGGCCTCGGCGTTCAGCATGATCTCGATGCAACCGATCGCGGCCCCGACCGGCAGCAGCATCAGGAACAGCACCAGCGGCGAGGGCGCCTGCACCGCCAGTGCGTAAAGCGCCGCCAGAAGGGGCAGGGCGCCGGGCAAGAGCCTGCGATAGCCGATCCGCTCCAGATAGGGCGGGGCGAGGGTCAGCGTGACCAAGACCCCGATCGGCGCGCCGATCAGCCCCAGCCCAAGCGCCGCGGTATCGTCGCCCATCCCGGCCTGCACATCGGCCAGACGCGGAAAGATGTTGCCCATCGCAAAGGAATATATCGCAAAACCGGCAAACACGCGGCGCGCGGGCGAAAGGTTCATCATCGGGGACATCCTGCTGTGACCGGCCCTAGGTAAAGATTTGCCTTGCCGCCGCAAGGGGATTTGCTGTCAGATCGGCTGCGGCACCGGCCTGCGACAGGGATCTGCGACGTTTCATGTGGGTAAGAAAAATTGACACCCAGCATAGGCTCTGGCTAGGCTGAGGTCCAAGGGCCAGATTCGCAAAGCCCACGCACAGGGAGAGTTCCATGAAGAAAAGAGTTGCCGTCATCGGTGCGGGCCCCTCGGGCCTCGCGCAGCTGCGCGCGTTCCAGTCGGCCGCGGCCAAGGGCGAAGAGATCCCCGAGGTCGTCTGCTTTGAAAAGCAGGGCAACTGGGGCGGCCTGTGGAATTATACCTGGCGCACCGGACTGGATGAATACGGCGAGCCGGTGCATTGCTCGATGTACCGCTATCTCTGGTCGAACGGCCCGAAAGAGGGCCTGGAATTCGCGGACTATTCCTTTGAAGAGCATTTCGGCAAGCAGATCGCCTCTTATCCGCCGCGCGCCGTGCTGTTCGACTATATCGAAGGTCGCGTGAACAAGGCGGGCGTGCGGCCCTGGATCCGCTTCCGCAATCCGGTGCGCTTTGTCAAATACAATGAGGCCAAGGGCAATTTCACCGTCACCGCCCATGATCTGGTCAATGACCGGATGTATGAGGAAGAGTTCGACAATGTCATCGTGGCCTCTGGCCATTTCTCGACGCCGAACGTGCCGGAATACCCCGGTTTCGCCAAGTTCGGCGGCCGTGTGCTGCATGCCCACGACTTCCGCGACGCGGTGGAGTTCAGTGGCAAGGACATCCTGTTGCTCGGTTCGTCCTATTCGGCCGAGGACATCGGCAGCCAGTGCTGGAAATATGGCGCGAAATCGGTGACCGTGGCCTATCGCCATGCGCCGATGGGCTATGACTGGCCGGCCAATTTCACCGAAGTTGCGGCTCTGGATCATGTCGACGAGACGACGGCCTATTTCAAGGACGGCACCTTGAAGAAGGTCGATGCGATCATCCTGTGCACCGGCTACAAGCACCACTTCCCCTTCCTGCCCGACGATCTGCGGCTCAAGACCGCGAACCGGCTGGCGACGGCGGATCTGTACAAGGGCGTGGTCTGGATCAATAATCCCAAGCTCTTTTACATCGGCATGCAGGACCAGTGGTTCACCTTCAACATGTTCGACGCGCAGGCCTGGTGGGTGCGCGACGTGATCCTGGGCAAGATCGCCCTGCCGGCCGACCGCGCCGTGATGGAAAAGGACGTGGTGGACCGGGTTGCCGCCGAGGATGCCGGCAAGGACGCCCATGACGCGATCCATTACCAGGGCGATTACGTCAAGGAACTGATCGCCGAGACCGACTACCCCTCGTTCGACGTCGATGGCGCCTGCGAGGCCTTCTTCGAATGGAAGGACCACAAGAAGGCGGGAATCATGACCTTCCGCGATCACGCCTACAAGTCGGTCATCACCGGATCGATGGCGCCGGTCCACCACACGCCCTGGAAAGAGGCGCTGGAGGATTCGATGGAAAGCTATCTGAGGAACTGACCGGTCCTCTCTCTGACACGACCCAGGCCCGGCGCGCCCCATTGCGCCGGGTTTTTGCTGCGTTTGAGGGCATATCCCTACAAAGCCGCGTGAGAAGACGGTAAACAAATATTCCGGTCGTTAAAATTTTCTAGCCTTGTGCGCGCTGTCGTGATTTTCTTCGCACATCCGGGCCTGGGACCCGGTGCGAATGACCCCTGGCCAACCTCAGGCCTCGGGCGGGCAAAAATGATGCGGGAGAGGGTTGCAATGACGATGGAATCGAGTGTCGGCGTATCGAGTGCCGAAGGCGGGGGGCAACTGGTCCGCGCCCTCGACTGGAAGGGTGCGTTCTGGGTGGCGGCGGGGGTGCCGCCCCTGGTCCTGTTCTCGATCGGGGGCATCGCCGGGGTGGCGGGCAAGGCGGCCTTCGTGGTCTGGATCATCTCGATGATCATGGGGTTCAGTCAAAGCTTCACCTATGCCGAGATGGCGGGGATGTTCGGCAACAAGTCGGGCGGCACCTCGGTCTATGGCGCCACGGCCTGGCTGCGCTATTCCAAGCTGATCGCGCCCCTGTCGGTCTGGTGCAACTGGTTCGCCTGGAGCCCGGTTCTGTCCCTCGGCTCGGTCATCGCTGCGGGCTATATCCTGAACGCGCTGTTCCCGATTCCGGCGGCGGATTCGGCAGCGGTCGTGGCCTGGGTCGCGGCCCATGCGGCCAATTACACCGACACGACGCAATCGGTGCTGGATTACATCGCGGCCCATGCCGGCACCGCGCCCGCCGATGCGATCAAGGCGGTTGCCTCGGCCGATGGCGTGGCGGCCCTGACGCCCGCCATCCGCACCTGGGAGGCCCTTTCGGTCAATATCCCGGGCCTTGGCGCGCTGCATTTCAACTCGACCTTCGTAGTGGGGGCGATTCTGATGCTGGTGATGTTCGCCATCCAGCATCGCGGCATCGCCTCGACCGCTTCGGCCCAGAAGGTGCTCGCCATCATCGTGCTGGTGCCCTTGCTGCTGATCGGTCTGGTGCCGATCCTGACCGGTGCTATCCAGTCGACCAACGTGACGGGCATCGTGCCGCCGACCGGGTCCTATTCCGGCGTCGACGGCTTGTGGAACCTGGGCGGCTGGACGCTTTTCCTGGGCGGCATGTATATCGCCGCCTGGTCGACCTATGGCTTTGAGACGGCGGTCTGCTACACGAGCGAACTGCGCGACCCCAAGACCGACACGTTCAAGGCGATCTTCTTTTCCGGCCTTCTGTGCTGCGTCTTCTACTTCATCATCCCCTTCACCTTTCAGGGCGTGCTGGGGCAGTCGGGCATGCTCGCCTCGGGCATCGTCGATGGCACGGGCGTGGCCGAGGCCCTGGGCAACATGGTGGGCGGCGGGCGCGTGATCACGCAGATCTTCGTGATCCTGATGATCCTGGGCCTGTTCCTCGCGATCATGACCGCGATGGCCGGATCGTCGCGCACGCTCTACCAAGGGTCCAAGGACGGCTGGCTGCCGAAGTATCTGAGCCATGTGAACGACCACGGCGCGCCGACCGGGGCGATGTGGACCGACTTCTGTTTCAACCTGTTCCTGCTGGCACTGGCCTCGGATGCGGGCGGGTATTTCTACGTTCTGGCGATTTCGAACGTGGGTTATATCCTGTTCAACTTCCTCAACCTGAACGCAGGCTGGATCCACCGCATCGACAGCGGCCATATCGCGCGGCCGTGGAAGGCGCCGGCCCTGCTGATCGGCGTCAATACCGTGCTGGCCTTTGTCAACGCGCTGTTTCTGGGGGCAGGGGCCAAGGTCTGGGGCTATTCCAACGCGCTCTGGGCCGGGCTGATCTTTGCCGCGCTGATCATCCCGGTCTTTGCCTTCCGGCACTACCTGCAGGATGGTGGTCAGTTCCCGGCGCAGGCCATGGCCGAACTGGGCCTGAAGGACGGCGACATGGGCGAGCGCAAGGCGGGCTTCCTGCCTTACCTGACGCTTTTGGCCGGTGCCGCGCTGGTGCTTTGGGCCAACTGGTACTTTGTCCTGCCGGCTTGAGCGGCGGTTGGACCAACCCGAAAAGGGGCGCCCCAGCGGGCGCCCCTATTTTCATCCCGATGGCGCGTTTGTTTTCTGACAAGAAAATATGTTGCACTTGAGTATTGCTTTTTGGCCGCGACGACCGCTAGGCTTGGCCAAATCACCGAAAAACGGGGGGTATCAATGACAAATTCCTGGCGATTCTCGACCTTGGGCGACCGGCACCGGGCCTTGGGCTCAAATCTGGAGGACTGGTCCGGGATGGGCACGGCCTGGTCCTATGCCGGCGATCCCGAACTGGAATATCTGGCGATCCGCACCAAGGCCGGGCTGATGGATGTCTCGGGCCTCAAGAAGGTGCATATCACCGGGCCGGCCGCGAGCCATGTGATCGAGCGCGCCACAACGCGCAACATGGAAAAGCTGATGCCGGGCCGGGCGGTCTATGCCTGCATGCTCAACGATGCGGGCAAGTTCATCGACGACTGCGTGATCTACCGCTTCGGGCCGGATACCTTCACGGTGGTGCATGGCTCGGGTCAGGGGCACGAGCAACTGACCATGGCCGCGACGGGACGCGATGTCTCGATCCGCTTTGACGACCAGCTGCACGATCTGTCGCTGCAGGGGCCGCTGGCGGTGGATTATCTTGAAAAATACGTCCCCGGCGTGCGGCAACTGCCCTATTTCGGGCATATGGGCACCTCGCTCTTCGGCAAGCCGATCACCCTGTCGCGCACCGGCTATACCGGCGAGCGCGGCTACGAGATTTTCTGCCGGGGTCAGGATGCCGGGATGATCTGGGACCGCATCCTGGAAGAGGGGGCCGCGATGGGCATCATCCCCTGCCGGTTCACCACGCTGGATCTGCTGCGGACCGAAAGCTACCTTCTGTTCTTTCCCTTCGACAATTCCGAGATGTATCCCTTTGAAAACGAAGGCCCGGGCGACACGCTGTGGGAACTGGGGCTCGACTTCACGGTCAGTCCGGGCAAGGTGGGCTTCCGCGGCGCGGAAGAGCATTACCGCCTGAAGGGGCGCGAAAGGTTCAAGATCTGGGGGTTGAAGCTGGAAGGCATCAATGCGCCGGGCAATGGCGCGCCGGTGATGCGGGGCGGCAAGCAGGTGGGCGTGGTCACGCAAGCCATGCATTCCAGCCTGAACCAGCACACGGTGGCCATCGCGCGCCTGCCGGTCGATTGCGCCAACAATGGCACCGAACTGGTGGTAAATTGCGCGACCCACGGGCCGATCAAGGCGATGACCCATGCGCTGCCCTTCTACGACATCGATAAGAAGCGCCGTACAGTGCAAGGCTGACGCCATGGGCCTGGCCCGCCGGGGCACAATCGGCGGGCTGGTGCCTCTGGCGCGAACATTTGGACCTGGATGAAATCGGCAGGCAGGAAAGACGCGAAGTCAGTCAGATGAGCAAGATCCCATTCCCCCCCTCGATCAAGAGCCGGCCGGTCTATGCCGCCTTGCAGCCGCGTCCGGGCCTGTCGCATCTGGTGGTGGCCGATGGCGAAGGCGCCGAGGCCGTGGCAGAGATGCTGGCAAGGGCGCCCGACGCCGTGGCTCTGCGCGCCGCCATGCATATCTTCTATACGCCGGGACCGAATGGCACCGACCAATGGGGCGCCGTGCAGGCGCTTGGTGCGGCGCAGGCCTACCGCGCGCCCACCATTCCCGCCATGCTGCCGCGCCTGATCCGCGTGCTGGCCGATGCGCATATGGGCACGCAATTCTATCTGGCCGGCACCGAAGGTCTGATCGGCCAGGCCGAACGCGAGATCATGGCGACCGGATTTCCCCATTCCGCGATCCAGAAAGAGCATCGCGGCTCCACCGTGCGGCGCGTGCAATGCGTCCACTGCAAGGGCATCACCGAGAATGTCGCCACCGATCCTTTCGTGTGCAGCCATTGCGGGCTGCATCTTTTCGTGCGCGACCATTACTCGCGCCGGATCGCGGCCTTTCAGGGCGTGAACATAGATGCCGAGGACCCCGGTCAGGTGCCGGCAGCCGTGGAGCGTTTCAAATGAGCGGCGGGGCAAAGCTTGAGGTGCGCGTGGCCGAGGTGGTCGAGGTCAACGACCTGATCAAGCGTTTCCGCTTTGTAGCGCGCGACGGGGCGGCCCTGCCGGCCTTTTCGGGTGGCAGCCATGTGGTGGTCGAGATGGACGACCACGGCACGCGGCGCCTGAATCCCTATTCGCTGATGTCGGACCCCGAAGACACCTCGGGCTATGAGATCAGCGTGCGGCGCGACGACGCCGGGCGGGGCGGCTCGCTTTTCATGCACTCCCATGTCCGGCCGGGGATGGAGATGGTGCTGAGCCATCCCCTGAACCTTTTCCCGCTGGACAGCCGGGCCAGAAAGCACCTGATGATCGCCGGCGGCATCGGCATCACGCCGTTTCTGGCGCAGATCCGCCAGCTTTCCCATTTCGGCGGCCGGTTCGAACTGCATTACGCCGCGCGCAACCGGATGCTGTGCGCCTATGGTGCGGACCTGCGGGCCGCGCATGGTGCGCGGGTGCAGCTTTATTACGACGAAGAGGGGCAGGCCATCGACCTCAAGGGCTTGCTGGGCCGTCAGCCGATCGGCACGCATCTTTATGTGTGCGGGCCGAAGGGCATGCTGAACTGGGTGCGCGCCACGGCCGAGGCGGCCGGCTGGCCCACGGCCGCCGTGCATTTCGAAGAATTCCTGGCCCCCGGCACCGGCACTGTCTTTACCGCCCAACTGGCGCGGTCGGGCAAGTTAGTGACCGTGGGCACCCATCAATCCCTGCTCGAGGCGATCGAGGCCGCCGGGGTCGATGCGCCTTACCTCTGCCGCGGCGGTGCCTGCGGCCAGTGCGAGACCAATGTCCTGGCCTGCGATGGCACGATCCTGCACCGCGACCACTGGCTGTCGCCCGAGGAACAAGCCGAGGGCGCCAAGATCATGCCCTGCGTTTCGCGGTTCGAGGGCAAGACCCTCGTGCTTGACCGATAGGAGGACCAGATGAGCCTGGATTTCAAACCCGACCTTGGCGATTTCTTCCGGAACGAGACCTTCCGCGACGACTTCACCTTCAAGAACTCGCCCGCCGCGATCCTGCGCTTTCCCTTTCCCTTTGACCGCGACGAATACATGTATTCGGTCAACATGGAACCGCATGTGCCCGGCCGCAAAGGTTCGGTCTTTGAACATGCCTTCGATGTGGATGAGCACTACGTCTCAGAGATGATCGACCGCGCCAAGGTGCTGGCCGAGGACCCGCTGCGCTGCCAGAGCCTGCCGCATATGACGCTGGCGGGCTGGGACCTGCTGGAACTGATCATGGAGTCCAAGGCGCGGGATTATCCGCAGTGGTTTTCCCTGACCAAGGACGGCAACCGCTGGCACTGGATCAACCGGCCCCTGGGGATCGACCATCACTTCACCTTCCTTGATGACAGCACCCTGCCTTACGGGCCGATGGAATACATCACCCGCCAGACCCAGGGCGATTTTTCCCTGCAGGATGAACGCGATGGCACCCTGTGGATGGATGCCGGCATGGTCACGACCCAGGCCGATTGGAGCCTCGATTTCGACGTGGGCATGAACTTCATGGAATGGCACGCGCCGGTGCCGCTTGCGCATGAGAAGATGGTCTTCGACCGCGCGCTCAAGTTTCTTCTGAAGCTGCAGCACGGCGCGCCGGTCCGTCGCTTCAACTGGACGATGACGGTCAACCCGCTTCTGGACACCAGCCCCGAAAATTACCCGAAATGGGGCCCGACCAAGACCACGCTGACGCAGGAAAACCTCGGCCACAAGCAGCATCTCAGGGTCGAGTTGCAGGCGCTGTTCCGGCTGCCGCGTTCGAACGCCATCGCCTTTTCGATCCGCGCCTACCTCGCCAAGTTCGAAGAGCTGGTGACGGTGCCGAAATGGGGCCGCCGTCTGCACCGGGTGGTGCGCGACCTGCATCCCGATCTGGCGACCTACAAGGGATTTATCCGCAACCGTCCGGCCATGGTCGAATGGCTGTCGCGGTATGACGACGGCCAGCCCACCTCGCCGGGCTTCTGGCCCGATCCGTGACGATGGGCGCGTGATGGCCGGCAAGCCGTTTCGTCTGGGATTTCTGATGTTTGCGGGCTTTCCGATGGCCTGCCTGACCTCGGCCATCGAACCTCTGCGTGCCGCGAACGAGATCACCGGGACCCGGGCGTTCTCCTGGGTCCTCCTGGGGGAAAGCGCCGCGCCGGTGCGCTCGTCAGCCGAGGTGCAGTTCACGCCGGACGAGGTGCTGGACCGGGCGCAGGGGCTGGATCAGGTCTATCTGGTCGCCCCCCCGACCGGCAGATACGCCAACCCGCGCCATGCCCCGGCGGTTCTGCGCCGGCTTGACCGGGCCGGTGTCACGATCGGCGCGTTTTCCGGCGGCATCTTCCCTCTGGTGCGGGCCGGCTTGATGGAGGGCCACCGCTGTTCGGTGCACTGGTGCTATGAAAGCGCCTTCAAGGCCGAGTTTCCCCAGATCGAGGCGGTCGAGACGGTGATCGTGCGCGACCGCCGCCGCATCACTGCCTCGGGTGCCGGCGCGGTCTTCGACCTGATGCTGCGGTTGATCGAGGAACGGCTGGGGCGCGACACGATGACCGAGGTGGCCTGCTGGTTCCAGCATCCCTTCGTGCGGGATGAAGACGCCCGCCAGAAGGTGCCGGTGCGCCGCGCCGGGGGCACCGCCGACGCCTTGCCCGCCCCGATCCGCGAGGCGATCCGTCTGTTCGACGCCCATATCGAGGACCCGCTGCGCATCCCTGACGTGGCCTGCGCGGTCGAAATGTCCGAACGCAACTTTGAACGCCTGTTCAAGCGCGAAACGGGGCAGAGCCCCCTGCGCTATTACCGCCTGATCCGTCTGGCCAAGGCGCGGCAGCGGGTGCTTTATTCCGACGACCCTCTGTCCGAGATTGCCGCCTCGGTGGGCTATCCCCGCTCGGGGCCGATGGCGCGGCACTATGCGCAGGCCTTCGGTGTCAGCCCGCAGAACGAACGCAAGGCGCTGGCCGGCCTGCGCGGGCTTGCGGGGGCAGCGCCGCCCGAGGCGTGAGCGGGTTACGCGCCTTGTCCATGGATGCGGCCTTGTTGGTCGGGGCCGGGCACAGCACTCTGGGGACCTCTTCACGCTTGTGTGGCGCGCTGACCGTGATATTCTTCGCAATGAACAAGTTTTACAGTGAATGAAATGGCGGGCCGGATCCGACCCGGTCGCTCTGGCGCAAGAGAGGTCCCATGCTTGACAGTCCCTATCCGCGCGTGATCCCCGGCCCACCGCGGCCCAGCCAGATCCTGACGCCGCGCGACCTGCAACGCAAATCCGGTATCGAAAGATACGAGGTGCCGGGCGGCGGCGCGCTTCTGGTCGAAATCGACGTGGGCGATCAGGTGACCGTCATGAATGCCGAGGGCGGGCAGTTGGCCGAGGTTCTGGCGGCCGATGCCTCTGGCGTCATCGATCCGATGATCCTTGGCGTTGCGGGCGACTGCACGGGCGAGGGGCTGAAGGCGCTGATCCAGGCCGGGGGTTCGGGTATGGCCCGGCTGCGCGCGGGTCTGGTGCGGCGCGGCATCGACCTGGGCCGGGCGCGGGCTCTGCGGCTTTTCGGGGCCGAGACGCCGGCGCGGGCCGAGGCAGGCTTTGCTGTACAGCGCAAGGGATCGTTGATCCTCGCCGCTCCGGGTGCCGCCATGTCGCCGCATGGGCAGGACACGTTGACGCCCCTGATCCTGACGATCCGCCGCGCCGATCCGGCCTGGGTGGCGCTGCACGATCTGCCCGAACCCCTGGCCGAACCGACGCTGGATCTGCGCATCAAATCGGCCACCGCGCGGGCCTATCACGTCAAGGCGGGCGACTATATCCAGATCCTTGACGTGGACGGAAGGCAATGCACGGATTTTCAATGCTTTTCCGCCCGCAAGCTGGATCGCGGCATCGAACATGCGCTGGATGTCACCACCTCGCGCACGCTGATGGGCCATGCCTATTCGATGCCGGGCCTTCATGCGAAATACTATGACCAGGATTTCGAGCCGCTGATCGAAGTGGTGCGGGACACCGTGGGCCGACATGACGCCTTTGCCATGGCCTGCGCCAGCAAATACTATGACGACATCGGCTATCCCGGCCATGTCAACTGCTCGGACAATTTCAACCGCGCGCTGCAATCTTGCGGCGTAAGTCCGCGCGCGGGCTGGATGGCGGTCAACCTGTTCTTCAACACCGCCATCGATGCGCATGGCGTCCTGATCTCGGACGAACCCTGGTCGCGGCCGGGCGACTATGTGCTGTTCCGCGCCCTGACCGATGTGGTCTGCGTCTCAAGCGCCTGCCCCGATGACACCTCGCCCGCCAATGGCTGGTATCTCAGCGACATCCATGTGCGCACCTATTCGGGCGCCGAAACCTTTTCGCGCGCCACGGCCTGGCGTGCGACCCCCGATGCGGAGCCCAAGATGACCCAAGAGACCGCCTTCCACCCCGCCACTTCGGCGCGCACCCGCAACATGGTGGAATACCGCGGCTACTGGCTGCCCAATGCCTATGCCGCCGCTGGCCCGATCGAGGAATACTGGGCCTGCCGGCAGGCCGCCGTCGCCATCGACCTGTCGCCCCTGCGCAAGTTCGAGGTGACGGGCCCCGATGCCGAGGCGCTGATGCAATGGACCCTGACGCGCGATGTCAAAAAGCTCGCGGTGGGGCAGGTTGTCTATTCCGCCATGTGTTATGAACACGGCGGCATGATCGACGACGGCACCCTGTTCCGGCTGGGTCGCGATAACTTCCGCTGGATCGGCGGCGATGATTTCGGCGGGGTATGGCTGCGCCAGCAGGCCGAAAAGCTGGGGCTGAAGGTGATGGTGCGCTCTTCCACCGACCAGTTGCACAATCTGGCCGTGCAGGGCCCGAACAGCCGAGAGATCCTTAGGCGCATCATCTGGACCGCCCCCGCCCAGGCCTCAATCGAAGAACTGGGCTGGTTCCGCCACACCGTCGCACGTCTTGGCACGCCTGCTGGCGCGCCTTTGGTCGTCTCGCGCACCGGCTATACCGGCGAATTGGGCTATGAGATCTTCTGCCACCCCAAGGATGCCGTGGCGGTCTATGACGCGGTGATGGAAGCCGGCGCCGATCTTGGCATCCGTCCCATGGGCCTTCTGGGTCTGGACATGGTGCGCATCGAGGCGGGACTGATCTTTGCCGGCTATGATTTCAGCGACGAGACCGACCCTTTCGAGGCCGGCATCGGCTTTACCGTGCCCCTGAAGACCAAGCCTGACGATTTCATCGGCCGCGATGCGCTGATCCGGCGGAAAGAGCATCCCTCGCGCAAGTTCGTCGGGCTTGAAATCGACGCCGCCACCGACGTGGGTCATGGTGACTGCCTGCACGTCGGGCGCGCGCAGATCGGCGTGGTCTGTTCGGCGATGCGCTCGCCTTTGCTGGGCAAGCAGATCGCATTGGCCCGCGTCGATGTCGCCCATGCCGAGGTCGGCACGGCGCTTGAGGTCGGCAAGCTTGACGGTCATCAGAAGCGGCTTCCCGCCACCATCACCGCCCTGTCAGCCTATGACCCCAAGAAAACCCGGCCGCAAAGCTGATGGAGCCGATGATCGACCGGATCGGCGGCGAGGCGGGCGTCCAGCACCTCGTCACCCATTTCTATGACCTGATCGAAAGCCTGCCCGAGGGCGCGGCCATCATGGCCATGCATCAGCAGGGCCATGGGCTGGATCATGTCCGCCCGGCGCAGTTCGAATTCCTCTGCGGGTTTTTCGGCGGGCGGCGCTATTATCTGGAACGCAACGGCCACATGAACCTGCGCGAGATCCACGCCCATGTCGAGATCCGGTTGCAGGATGCCAATGACTGGCTGGCCGTGATGGCCCGCGCGATGGACGAGACGGGCGTGGCCGAACCGATGCGGGGCGAGATCATGGCGACCTTCCGCCGCGCCGCGCGGATGCTCGTCAATGTCGATGGCTGAAATTCATCCTGGCTTGGCGGAAATGGCGCGGTCACACCGACAGCGCGGCGCTAGGTTGCCCCTCAAGAAGTGGAGAGAATGATGCGCTATTCCGGGTTTCGGATCCTCAAAGAGGCGCTGACGGGGCACAAGGGCTGGACGCCCGCCTGGCGCGACCCCGAACCGCAGGCCTCTTACGATTACGTCATCGTGGGCGGTGGCGGGCATGGGCTGGCCACGGCCTATTATCTGGCCAAGGAATTCCGCCAGGCGCGGATTGCCGTGCTGGAAAAGGGCTATCTGGGCGGCGGCAATGTGGGCCGCAACACCACGATCATCCGGTCGAACTACCTTCTGGACGGCAACGAGCCCTTCTATGAATTCAGCCTGAAACTCTGGGAGGGGCTGGAGCAGGATTTCAACTACAACGCCATGGTCAGCCAGCGCGGGATCATCAACCTGATCCACACCGATGCGGCGCGCGATGCGGCGACGCGGCGCGGCAATGCGATGATCCTGAACGGGGCGGATGCGGAATTGTTGAACCGCGATCAGGTCAAGGCGATGTATCCCTTCCTCAACTTCGACGACGCGCGCTTTCCGATCAAGGGCGCGCTGATGCAGCGGCGCGGTGGCACGGTGCGGCATGACGCGGTGGCCTGGGGCTATGCGCGGGGTGCCGACAGCCGCGGGGTGGACCTGATCCAGAACTGCGAAGTGACCGGCATGCGGATCGAAAATGGCCGGATCCTGGGCGTGGAAACCTCGCGCGGGTTCATCGGGGCCAAGAAGGTCGGCGTGGCGGTGGCGGGGTCCTCCAGCCGGGTGATGGCCCATGCCGGGATGCGGCTGCCGATCGAAAGCCATGTGCTTCAGGCCTTTGTCTCCGAAGGGCTGAAGCCTTTGATCGACGGGGTGATGACCTTTGGCGCGGGGCATTTCTATGTCAGCCAGTCCGACAAGGGCGGCCTCGTCTTTGGCGGCGACATCGACGGCTATAACTCCTACGCGCAGCGCGGCAATCTGCCGGTGATCGAGGATGTGATCGAGGGCGGTATGGCGCTGATGCCGATGCTGGGCCGGGCGCGGCTCTTGCGTGCCTGGGGGGGTATCATGGACATGTCGATGGACGGTTCTCCCATCATCGACCGCACGCCGGTCGAGGGGCTCTATTTCAACGGTGGCTGGTGCTATGGCGGCTTCAAGGCCACGCCGGCCTCGGGCTGGTGCTTTGCCCATCTGCTGGCCCGCGACGAACCGCATCCGACCGCCACGGCCTATCGTTTTGATCGCTTCCTCAAGGGGTTGATGATCGACGAAAAGGGCCAGGGCGCCACACCGAACCTGCACTAGGAGCGCCATGAGCATTTTCAGGAAAAGGGAGAGCCGGTTTTCCGGTTCGAAAATGCGAAAGGGAAGTGTCGCATGATCATCAATCACCCCATCCTCGGGCCAAGGGACGCGCAGGAATTCGTCTATCTGGGCGATGCCAGCCTGATCCAGCGGCCCGATGGGATGACCGCCAGCATCGAGGCCTTTCACGACTACACCTATCTGCGCGACAACTCGGCCGGACCGCACCGCGAGCTTTGGTATCACGAACAGGGCGACCGGTCCTGGCTGGTGGTGACGCGCAACACGCTGACGCATGAGATCCTGAAGGTGGAGCTTGCCCGCGACGTGGCCCGGGCCGAGGGGCGTTCCAGATGAGCCAGACCCACCGCATCGACGCCAAACTCTCGGCCGGCCAGGTCGACCGCAGCCGGACCCTGCGCTTTCACTTTGACGGCGTGGCCTATGCCGGCCATCCGGGCGACACGCTGGCCTCGGCGCTTCTGGCCAATGGCGTGCGCCTGATGGGGCGCAGCTTCAAGTATCACCGGCCGCGCGGGCCGATCTCGGCCGGGTCCGAAGAGCCGAACGCACTGGTCGAACTGCGCTCGGGCGCCCGGCAAGAGCCCAACACCCGCGCCACGGTGGCGGAACTGTTCGATGGCCTGACCGCGCAAAGCCAGAACCGCTGGCCCAGCCTGCGCTTTGACGCCCTGTCGATCAACGACCGGCTGAACAGCTTCTTCACCGCCGGGTTCTATTACAAGACCTTCATGTGGCCCGCCTCTTTCTGGGAAAAGGTCTACGAGCCGATCATCCGCCGCGCCGCGGGGCTGGGCACGCTGAACCGGCAGGAGGACCCCGACAGCTATGACAAGGGCTTTCTGCACTGCGATGTGCTGATCATCGGGGCGGGGCCTGCGGGCCTTGCGGCGGCGCTGACGGCAGGGCGGTCGGGCGCGCGGGTGATCCTGGCGGATGAGGATTTCCGCATGGGCGGGCGGCTCAATGCCGAGACCTTCGTGCTGGGCGAGGCCTCGGGCGCGGACTGGGCCAAGGCTGCGGTGGCTGAACTGGCCAGCCTGCCCAACGTGCGGCTGATGGCGCGCACCACGGTGGTGGGCACCTTTGACCACGGCATTTACGGCGCGGTCGAGCGCGTGTCGGATCATCTGCTCGAACCCCTGCCGGGCAAGCCGCGCCAGACCTTCTGGCGGATCTATTCGAAGCGGGCGATCCTGGCGGGCGGTGCCACCGAACGGCCGATCGCCTTTGAAAACAACGACCGTCCGGGCATCATGCTGGCGGGCGCCCTGCGCGCCTATGCCAACCGCTGGGGCGTGGCGGTGGGCCGGCGCGTGGCGATTTTCACCAACAACGACGATGGGTTGCGCAGCGCAGTTGATCTGGCGGCCAAGGGTGTCGATGTGGTGGCGATCATCGACAGCCGCGCCGATGCGACCCTTTTGCCCGGCATCCGCCATCTGCGCGGCGCGGTGGTGACGGACACGGCTGGCCGGCTTGGCCTGTCGCAGGTCACCGTGCGCCATGCGGATGGCCGGTCCGAGACGATCGGGGTCGAGGCTCTGGGTGTTTCGGGCGGCTGGAACCCCGTTGTGAACCTCACCTCGCACCACCGCGCAAAGCCGGTCTGGCGCGAGGATATCGCGGCCTTCGTGCCGGCGGGAGGAGAGTCGGGGCTTGCCCCGACCTACGTGGCGGGGGCGGCTGGGGGCGATTTGAGCACTCATGGCGCGCTGGTCACGGGGAACGAGATGGCCCGCCGCGCGCTGGAGGATCTGGGGTTTGCGGCGCGGCCGTCAGACCTGCCCAGGGCCGAGGATGCGCCGGTGGTCCTGCAGCCCCTCTGGCACGTCAAGGGCGCCAAACGCGCCTGGATCGACCAGCAGAACGATGTGACCGTCAAGGACATCAAGCTGGCGCATCAGGAGAATTTCACCGCGGTCGAGCATCTGAAACGCTATACGACCCTGGGCATGGCGACCGATCAGGGCAAGACTTCCAATGTGCTGGGCCTCGCCGTGATGGCCGAACTGACCGGCAAGACGATCCCGCAGACCGGCACCACGATTTACCGGCCGCCCTATACGCCGGTGGCGCTGGGTGCTCTCGGGGGCCGGGCGCGGGGGCGCGACTTCAAGCCCTTCCGCCTGACGCCCAGCCACAAATGGGCGGCCGAGCAGGGGGCGACCTTTGTCGAGGTCGGCTACTGGATGCGCACGCAATGGGTGCCGAGGGCCAGCGAGACGGAATGGCGCCAGTCGGTCGATCGCGAGGTCCTGGCCACCCGCAGATCGGTGGGCATCTGCGATGTCACAACGTTGGGCAAGATCGACATCCAGGGCACCGATGCCGGGGTCTTTCTTGACCGGGTCTATGCCAATACCTTCAGCACGCTGGCCGTCGGCAAATGCCGCTACGGGCTGATGCTGCGCGAGGATGGCATGGTCTTCGACGACGGCACCACGGCGCGGATGGCGCCGAACGAATATGTGATGACCACGACCACCGCCAATGCGGTCGCCGTCTTCCGCCATCTGGAGTTCTGCCGCCAATGCCTCTGGCCCGATCTGGATGTGCAGCTGATCTCGACCACCGAGGCCTGGGCGCAGTTTTCGGTCGCAGGACCCAATGCACGGAACTTGCTGCAGAAGGTGGTGGATCAGGACATCTCGGATGCGGCCTTTCCCTATATGGCGGCGGGCAGCATCACGGTGGGCGGGCTGCGAGCGCGGCTGTTCCGCATCAGCTTTTCGGGCGAGCTTGCCTATGAGATCGCGGTGCCGACCCGCTATGGCGATGCGATGATCCGCAAGCTGATGGAGGCGGGGGCCGAGTTCGATGCCGTGGTTTACGGGACCGAGGCGCTTGGCGTCATGCGTGTCGAAAAGGGCCATGTCGCGGGCAACGAGCTCAACGGCACCTCAACCGCGCTCAACATGGGGCTGGGCAAGATGGTCAGCCGCAAGAAGGACAGCATTGGCATGGTGCTGAGCCAGCGCGAAGGGATGAGCCGCGACGATGGGCTGCGGCTGGTCGGCGTCAAGCCGGTCGATCCGGCGGACGCCCTGAAGGCGGGCAGCCATCTTCTGAAGACCGGGGCCGCGGCCACGGTGCAGAACGATGACGGCTGGCTGACCTCGCTGGTCTGGTCGCCGCATCTGGGCCATTACATCGCCCTTGCTTACCTCAAGAACGGGGCGAACCGGCTGGGCGAGACGATGCGCGCGGTCAACCTCTTGGCCGGGACTGACGTGGCGGTCGAAATCGTCAGCCCGCATTTCATCGATCCGGAAGGAGAGCGTCTGCGTGGCTGATTTCATGCTCAAACCCCTGACGGCGCTGGGGCAGGACGCGCCGGTGGTGGACCGCATCGGGCCCTGGACGCTGACCGAACGGGCCGATGTGGCGCTGGCCTCGCTGGCCTTCCGGCGCGGGCGGGAGGCGGAACTGCGCGATCTGGCCAAGGGCGCCGGACTGCCCTTGCCGCCAGCCGCCCGGGCCGAAGCCGGGCCCGTCTGGGCCGCTTTCTGGATGACGCCCGAGATGTGGATGGTCGAGGCGCCCTTTGCCAGCCATGAGGACATCCGCGCGCATCTGGTGGCGGTCTTTGCCGAGACGGCCTCGATCACCGAACAGACCGATGCCTGGGTCCGCTTCGATCTGGCCGGCGCGGGGCTGGAGCGCGTGCTCGAGCGGCTGTCGAACTTTGACCTGCGCGCTGCGCCGGACGGGGCTGCGACGCGCACGATGATCGAGCATCTGGGCTGCTATCTGATCAGGCGGTCCGCGGCGCTGGTCACGGTCTATGGCCCGCGCTCTTCGGCGGGCAGCCTGCATCACGCGCTGGTTCAGGCGGCGAAATCGGTGGTTTGACCGGCTTTGCCGATGGTTTGGCTTGTCGGGCCGCAGAATTTTTCCCTATAGTGAAAATCTCTGCGGCCAAAGGTGTGACCCGACATGACCAGTGACCTGAGCGACGATGCCATTCCCTTCGTGCCGCGCGGCAAGCCGGCGCTGAGCCAGGACCCGCACCGGGTGCGCGACATCTCCGAGCGCAACCTCGAGGCGGCCATCGGCCGCGAAGTGCGCGCCTTTCGCCACCAGCAGGGTCTGACGGTGGCGGATCTGGCGCAGGTCACTGGCCTGTCGATCGGCATGTTGTCCAAGATCGAGAATGGCATCACATCGCCCTCGCTGACCACCTTGCAGGTGTTGAGCCATGCCTTTTCGGTGCCGGTGACGGCCTTCTTCAAATCCTACGAGGAGCGCCGCGAGGTCCAGCATGTGAAGGCGGGCGACCATATCGAGGTAGAACGGCGCGGCACGCGGGCCGGGCATCAGTACAACCTCCTGGGCCATATCGGGTCGAACAATTCCGGCGTGGTGGTGGAACCCTACCTGATCACGCTGTCGACCGAGGCGGATACCTTTCCGACCTTTCAGCACGAGGGGCTGGAGCTTTTGTACATGCTGGAGGGCGAGGTGACCTATCGGCATGGCGACAAGCTGTTTCACCTCAAGCCCGGGGACAGCCTGTTCTTTGACGCCGATGCGCGCCATGGGCCGGAAGTGCTGAACAAGCTGCCGGCGAAATATCTGTCGGTGATCGCCTATCCGCAGGGGTGAGGGAAGGCGCTTTGGCACGCTCCCACCCGCCCACCCCGCGCGCCAAAGCGCCGGAGGTGTCGGGATCGGGGCCGGCCCCGGGGGTTTCACACCCCCGGCCCCCCGTGGAGTATTGGCACAAATGGCAATAGGGGCCTGGCGGGGGCCCGGGGGGCCTTTGGGGGGCGGCCGCGCTGCAAAAACGGGCGAAGTGTGCGGGAAGGCTTGCACTCAGGTCAAAAAAGTTTCCTGACAGTTGAGTCCGTAAATCAACGGTGCTAGCGTGCTGGAAATTTGACAGGGAGACTCACCATGTGTGGCATCGTCGGGCTGTTTTTGAAGGACAGGCACCTGGAGCCGCATCTCGGCGCCATGCTGACCGATATGCTGATCACCATGACCGACCGGGGGCCGGATTCGGCGGGGATCGCGATCTATTCGGGCGCGGGCGAGGGGCGCGCGAAGATCACCGTGCAATCCTCTGATCCGGGGCGCGAATTCGCCAATCTGGACGCGGATCTGAAAGATGCCATCGGCACACCGGTCCTGATGCTGATCAAGGACACCCATGCGGTGCTGGAAGTGCCGCTGGGCCAGTTGGAGGCGGCGCGTTCGGCGCTTGCCCACCTGCGCCCCGCGGTCAAGGTGATGAGCGCCGGCGAAAGCATCGAGATCTTCAAGGAGGTCGGCCTGCCCAAGGATGTGGCGGCGCGCTTTGGCGTCTCGAAGATGGGGGGCACCCATGGCATCGGGCACACCAGGATGGCCACGGAATCGGCGGTGACCACGATGGGGGCGCATCCGTTCTCGACCGGGGCGGACCAGTGCCTCGTCCACAACGGCTCGCTTTCCAACCACAACGGCGTGCGGCGCGAGTTGAAGCGGCTGGGCATGACCTTCGAGACCGAGAACGACACCGAGGTCGGCGCCGCCTTCATCAGCCACAAGCTGCAGACCGGCGACACGCTGGGGCATGCGCTCGAGGCGACGCTGACCGACCTTGACGGCTTTTTCACCTTCGTCGTGGGCACCCGCAACGGCTTTGGCGTGGTGCGCGACCCCATCGCCTGCAAGCCCGCCGTGATGGCGGAAACCGATCAATATGTGGCCTTTGGCAGCGAATACCGCGCCCTCGTCAATCTGCCCGGCATCGAAACTGCCCGGGTCTGGGAGCCCGAGCCCGCCACCGTCTACTTCTGGGAGCGTTGAATGCAGACTTTCGATCTGGCCAAAGAGGGCTTGCGTGCCCTGAATGCCTCGCTTCATGCGTTGAAGGGGCAGACCAACATGACCGAATGGGACATCATCAATCCCCGCGGCGCCCATGCCATCGCGGCCGGGGTCGATGCGCCGGTCGACATCACTGTGCGCGGCTCGACCGGCTATTACTGCGCCGGCATGAACAAGCAGGCGACGATCCGCATCAAGGGCTCGGCCGGGCCCGGGGTGGCCGAAAACATGATGTCGGGCACCGTCATCATCGACGGCGATGCCAGCCAGTACGCCGGGGCGACCGGGAATGGCGGGCTTCTGGTGATCAAGGGCAATGCCTCGTCGCGCTGCGGCATTTCGATGAAGGGCATCGACATCGTCGTTCACGGCAACATCGGCCACATGTCCTGCTTCATGGCGCAGTCGGGCAATCTGGTGGTGCTGGGCAACGCGGGCGAGGCCCTGGGCGATTCGCTGTACGAGGCGCGGCTTTTCGTGCGCGGTTCGGTGAAATCGCTGGGGGCCGACTGCATCGAGAAAGAGATGCGGCCTGAACATCTGGCGCTGTTGGCTGACCTGTTGAAGCGGGGCGAGGCTGATCACAAGGCCAAACCGGAAGAGTTCAAGCGCTACGGCTCGGCCCGCAAGCTTTACAACTTCAATATCGACAACGCCGCCGCGTACTGAGGTAGAATGAGCGATTTCCCCCATACCCCGCCCAAGATGTCGTGGACTTTCTCCAACGACGTGAATGCCGAAATCCGCCGCGCCGCTGCCACGGGCATCTATGACATCCGCGGCGGCGGGTCGAAACGGCGGCTGCCGCATTTCGACGACCTTCTGTTCCTCGGCGCCTCGATCAGCCGCTATCCGCTGGAAGGCTACCGCGAGAAATGCGCGACCGATGTCTGGCTTGGCACCCGGTTCGCCAGGAAGCCGATCCATCTGGACATTCCGATCACCATCGCCGGCATGTCCTTCGGCGCGCTGTCGGGTCCGGCGAAAGAGGCGCTGGGGCGCGGCGCCACGGCGGCCGGCACCTCGACCACCACGGGCGACGGCGGCATGACCGAGGAAGAGCGCGGCCATTCCAGGACCCTGGTCTATCAATACCTTCCCAGCCGCTATGGCATGAACCCCGACGACCTGCGCCGCGCCGATGCGATCGAGGTCGTGGTGGGGCAGGGCGCCAAGCCCGGCGGTGGCGGCATGCTTCTGGGCCAGAAGATCAGTGACCGGGTGGCCGCGATGCGCAACCTGCCCAAGGGGATCGACCAACGCTCGGCCTGCCGGCATCCGGACTGGACCGGGCCGGATGATCTGGAAATCAAGCTTCTGGAACTGCGCGAGATCACCGATTGGGAAAAGCCGATCTATGTGAAGGTCGGCGGCGCGCGGCCCTATTACGACACGGCGCTGGCGGTCAAGGCGGGGGCCGATGTCGTGGTCTTGGACGGCATGCAGGGTGGGACGGCCGCCACGCAGGATGTCTTCATCGAAAACGTCGGCATGCCGATCCTGGCCTGCATCCCGCAGGCGGTGAAGGCGCTGCAGGATCTGGGCATGCACCGCAAGGTGCAGCTGATCGTCTCGGGCGGCATCCGCAACGGCGCGGATGTGGCCAAGGCGATGGCGCTTGGCGCCGATGCCGTCTCGATCGGCACGGCGGCGCTGGTGGCTCTTGGCGACAATGACCCGGCGCTTGAGGCCGAATATGCCAAGCTCGGCACCACAGCCGGCGCCTATGACGATTGGCACGAAGGTCGCGACCCGGCTGGCATCACCACGCAGGACCCCAATCTTTTCAACCGTTTCGACCCGGTTCTTGGCGGGCGCCGGCTGAAGAATTACCTCAAGGTCATGACGCTCGAGGCGCAGACCATCGCGCGCGCCTGCGGCAAGAACAACCTGCACAACCTCGAACCCGAAGACCTTTGCGCGCTGACCATCGAAGGCGCCGCCATGGCCGGGGTTCCCTTGGCTGGCACCAACTGGATACCGGGCCGCAACGGCTCGTTTTGACAATAAGAACAGGGAGACGACAATGTCCAAAGATCCGACCAAGGATCTGGCCGGCTGGGCCAAGGCCCGCGGTGTCAAGTATTTCATGATTTCCTACACCGACCTGTTCGGCGGCCAGCGCGCCAAGCTGGTGCCGACCCAGGCGATCAACGACATGGTCGAAGAGGGCGCGGGCTTTGCAGGTTTTGCCACCTGGCTCGACCTGACCCCCGCCCATCCCGACCTGATGGCGGTGCCCGATCCCTCCTCGGCCATTCAGCTGCCGTGGAAAAAGGACGTGGCCTGGGTCGCCGCGCGCGCCACGATGGAGGGCCAGCTTGTCGCCCAGGCCCCGCGCAACGTTCTGGAACGTCTGGTGGCCGAGGCCGCCAAGGACGGCCTGCGCGTAAAGACCGGGGTGGAGCCCGAGTTCTTCCTGCTCAACGCCGATGGCACCCAGATCTCCGACCCCTATGACACGGCCGAGAAGCCCTGCTACGACCAGCAGGCCGTGATGCGCCGCTATGACGTGATCGCCGAGGCCTGCGACTACATGCTTGAACTTGGCTGGGAGGCCTATCAGAACGACCACGAGGACGCGGTCGGCCAGTTCGAGATGAACTGGAAATACGACGACGCCCTGCAAACCGCCGACAAGCACAGCTTCTTCAAGTTCATGATGAAGTCGGTCGCCGAAAAGCACGGCTTCCGGGCGACCTTCATGCCGAAACCCTTCAAGGGCCTGACGGGTTCTGGCTGCCACGCCCATATTTCGGTCTGGACCCCGGATGGCAAGGCCAACGCCTTCTCCGACCCTTCGAAGGAGCTGAGCCTGTCCGATAAGGGCCGCGCCTTCCTGGGCGGCATCATGAAGCACGCCTCGGCGCTGGCCGCGATCTGCAACCCCACGGTCAACAGCTACAAGCGCATCAACGCGCCGCGCACCTCATCGGGGGCGACCTGGGCGCCCAACACCGTGACCTGGACCGGCAACAACCGCACCCATATGGTCCGCGTGCCGGGTCCGGGCCGGTTTGAACTGCGCCTGCCCGATGGGGCCGCCAACCCCTATCTCCTGCAGGCCGTGATCATCGCCGCCGGCCTCGACGGCCTGCGCAGCAATGCCGATCCGGGCAAGCGCCACGACATCGACATGTACCAGATGGGCCACACGGTCAAAGGCGCCCCGAAACTGCCCCTGAACCTGCTCGACGCCCTGCGCGCCTATGACAAGGATGCCACGCTCAAGGCCATGATGGGCGAGGAATTCTCCACCGCCTTCATCAAGCTCAAAACCCGCGAGTGGAACAGCTACGCCTCGCATTTCTCGACCTGGGAACACGAAAACACCCTCGATATCTGAGAGTTGCGCAAAACTCTTGAACCCCCGCATGACCTGCGGGGGTTCCTCTTTCCCTTTCATTTGTTCATATATATCCCACGGGGGGTCTGGGGGGTGTGAAACCCCCCAGCCGGGTCCGCCGAGCGCCCTTACATGACGGCGCCCATCGCCCAGGGCACGAATTCCGCCCCGCCAAAACCCAGTTCCTCGCTCTTGGTCTTCTCGCCCGAGGCGACGCGCAGGAACAATTCGAAGATCTCGCGCCCCTTCTCCTCCAGGCTCACGCCCTCGGTGATGATGTCGCCGCAGTTCACATCCATGTCCTCGGACATCCGGGCATACATTTCGGCATTGGTGGCCAGCTTGATGCAGGGCGTGGGCTTGTAGCCCGAAACCGAGCCGCGCCCGGTGGTAAAGGCGATCAGGTTCGACCCGCTCGCGATCTGGCCCGTGACCGAGCAGGGGTCATAGCCGGGGCTGTCCATATAGACAAAACCCCGTTCCGTCACGGGTTCGGCGAATTTGTAGACCTGGGTCAGGGGGGCCGTGCCGCCCTTGGCCACGGCACCGAGGGATTTCTCCAGGATCGTCGTCAACCCGCCTTTCTTGTTGCCGGGCGAGGGGTTGTTGTCCATCTCTCCACCCAGACGCGAGGTGTACTCCTCCCACCACCGGATGCGCTCGACGATCTTTTCGCCGACCTCGCGGCTGACGGCGCGGCGGGTCAGCAGGTGTTCGGCGCCATAGATCTCGGGTGTCTCGGACAGGATCGTGGTGCCGCCATGGGCCACCAGCAGGTCCGAGGCCGCCCCGAGCGCCGGGTTGGCGGTGATGCCCGAATAGCCGTCCGAGCCGCCGCATTGCATGCCCACCACCAGATGTTCCAGCCCGGCGGGTTCGCGCTTGTGTTCATTGGCCATCGCGGCCATTTCCTTCAGCGCCGCCACCCCGCGTTCGATCGAGCGTCTGGTGCCGCCCACGTCCTGAATGGTCATGTGGCGCAGGTTGCCGTCGCTGCGCAGCCGCTCGGCCCCGACGAGGTTGGCGACCTGCAAGACCTCGCAGCCCAGCCCGACCACCAGGATCGCGCCGAAATTCGGGTTTTTCGCATAGCCCTGCAAGGTACGGTACAGCGTGGCATAGCCCTCGTCCTTGCCGCTCATCCCGCAGCCCGTGCCATGAACGATGGGCACCACGCCGTCGATATTGGGGAAATCCTTCAGCCAGCCTTCGCGTTCGACCGCTTCGGCGATGAACTTGGCGACCGAGCCCGAGCAATTGACCGAGGTCAGGATGCCCAGATAATTCCGCGTGCCATATTTGCCATCCGCGCGCGGATATCCCATGAAGGTGCGCTTTTCCGTGACGACCGGCTGCGGGTTGCGCTCCGAGGCAAAGGCATAGTCGGCCGAATGTGCGCCCATGCCAAGGTTGTGCGTATGGACATGCTCGCCCGCCGCGATGGGCCTGGTGGCATTGCCGATGATCTGGCCATAGCGGATCACCTGCGCACCCGCCGCGATGGCTTGCGTTGCGATCTTGTGGCCGCGCGGCACGGCCTGGGGCAGGGGTTGGGCAAGTTCGGTCAGGACGGTGCCGGCGCTCAGATCCTTCAGCGCGATGATCACGTTGTCAGAGCCATGCAGGCGGATGACCGGAGTTTGGGCAGAGATTTGCGTCATGGGGCTTCGTGGCCTTTCCCAGCGTTGATCCCGTCACTGTGGCGGGGCAGTCTTGTGGGGGGCTTCAACGGGCAGTTGACTCCGATCCGGCCCCAGCTAACATGTTAGTATGCTACAGGGTGAAGGCCAGCCAGTTCAAGGGGCCCCGGACCAAAGGGGCGCGGTCGAGGTGCAACTGCCACCGCGCCGGCCCTTGCGGCCGTTGGAGGGGTTTCAGGGCTCGCTCGCGCAGCGCGTCTATGCCAGCCTGCGCGAGGCGATCCTGTCGATGTCGTTCCGTCCCGGCGACATCCTGCGCAAGCCCGAGATCTGCGAACAACTTGGCGTGTCGCGCAGTCCGGTGTCCGAGGCGGTGGCGCGGCTGGCGGTCGAACACCTGGTCCGCATCGTGCCGCAAGCCGGCACCTATGTCGCCCGCTTTTCGATGGAGGAAATCCGCGAAGGCGCCTTTCTGCGCGAGGCACTTGAACTTGCCGCGGTCGAAAAGGTCGCGCAAGGCGTGACCGAGGATCAGCTGGTCCAGCTGCGCCGCAACCTGCGCCTGCAGCGCGCGCTGATCGAGGACATGGATTTCGCCGGCTTCTACCAGACCGACGCCGCGATGCACGAACTGATCCTGTCCTTCACCGGCTTTCGCCGGGTGGCGGCGCTGGCCGATACGTCCTGGGTTCATGTCAACCGGGCGCGGCAGTTGATCCTGCCGGCGCCGGGCCGGGTCGAGGATACCTTGACCGAACATCTGGCCATCCTCGCCGCCATCGAAGCGCGCGACCCGCAAGCCGCACGCGAGGCGACGCGGCTGCATCTGGGCAAGCTGATCGGCTTTCTGGAGCCTCTGGCCCTGTCGCGTCCGGACCTGTTCGAGCCGGACTAGCCGCGCCCTTACAGCATGTAAAACGCCTCTGCCGTGCCACCATAGATCTGCTTCTGATCGGGCAGCGACAGATGGCCGGTCAACTGGCGCGCGGCACTCAGCCAGGCGGCATATTCGGCCCGCAGCCGGCAGACCGGCCAATCCGACCCCCACATGATCCGCCCCGGGCCAAAGACCTTGAGGATATGGTCCACGTAAGGTTTCAGCATGGCGACCGTCCAGTCCGGGTCGGCCTCTGTGATCAGGGCCGAGAATTTCACGCAAGCCGCGGTTTCCCCCGCCAGACGCGCCATGCCCTCGGCCCAGAAGGTGAAGGCCTGGGGGTCGGGGTCGCGGATCTGCGGCTTCATGCAATGGTCGATCACCACGCGCATCCCGGGATACCGTTTCAGCAGCGTGAGAAAATTCGCGAGATGGCGCGGAAAGCCCAGGGCGTCGAAGGTCAGGTCCAGATCGACAAGGGCTGCATAGGCCCATTGCACGTCGTCGCGCAGCATCCAACCGTCGTCGGGGATGTCCTGGATCATCGGGCGCACGCCCTTGAACTTGGGGTGACGCTTCAGCCGTTCGAGCACCCTGGCCTGGCCCCTGTCCTCGAAATCGATCCAGCCTACCACGCCCTTGATGAAGTCAGACGCATCGGCGAGGCCCAGCATGTAATCGGTCTCGGCCACCGTGGCCGCAGCCTGCACCAGCACCGTGCCGTCGATCTGGTGGCGCACCAGATCGCCCACCAGATCGCCCGGCATATAGGCTCGGTCCAGCACCGTGTCGCCCTTGGGCATCCAGTCATAATCGCCGCGCGCGGGGTTCCAGAAATGCTGATGGCTGTCGATGATCATGGCCTAAACTCCGGTCGGGGCATCGGGGCGGATCAGGCCTTCGGCCTTCAGATGCGCCCAAAGTGCGGGCGGCAGGGCGGCCGTGGCTGCGCGGGCATTGGCCTCGACCTCGGCCACGCGCTGCGCGCCGGGGATGACCGACAGGATCGCCGGGTGCTGCAGCGGGAACTGGAAGGCCGCATCGACCAACCTTACAGAGTAAGCCGCGCAGACCGCCTCGATCCGGGCCACCTTGTCGAGCACCCATTGCGGGGCGGGATTGTAGTTGTAAAAGGCGCCCGGCCGCGCCCCACTGGCCAGCACGCCCGAATTGTAAGGCCCGCCGATCACCACACCGATGCCGCGTTCCACACACAAGGGCAGAAAGCTGTTCAGCGCCTCTTGTTCCAGCAGCGTATAGCGCCCCGCCAGCAGGAAGATGTCGAAATCGCCGCGCTCGGCCAGCCACTGCGCCGGTTGCCATTCATTGATCCCGGCACCAAAGGCGCGGATCACCCCCTGATCGCGCAGATCGTGCAGGGCCCTGTAGCCGCCGGCCATGAATTCATCCAGCCGGGCCTGCATCGCGGCCTGGCTGCCATGGGTGAAGATGTCCAGATCATGGGCGTAAAGCACGTCGATCCGGTCCAGCCCGGTGCGCTCCAGCGAAAATTCGACCGAGCGCATGACACCGTCATAGGAATAGTCGAAAACCTCTTTCCGGCTTGGCACGTCGAACCATTTGCCGATGCCATCCCGCTCTTCACCAGCGCGCGTGGCCCGCAAAAGGCGGCCGACCTTGGAGGAGACGACAAAGCCGGTCTTGCCCTGCAAGGCGCGGTTCAGCCGGGTTTCCGACTGGCCAAGCCCGTAAAGCGGCGCGGTGTCGAAATAGCGCACACCAAGATCCCAGGCGCGGGTCATCGTGGCATGCGCCTCATCGCCTGAAACCGCCCGGTAGAGCCCGCCGACAGGGGCAGTGCCAAAGCCAAGCTCGGTAAACTCCAAAGCGCCCTTGCCAAGGCGATCCCAGACCCGTGTCTTCATTTGCATATGCTCCTCGCAGGTGGCTAACATGCTAGTCGGAAAGATTTGGTTTGTGCACCCTTTTGGTGCGGCATGGGGAAGATATGAGCAACTTCAGAAAGGTGTTCGGCGCGGTCCGGCCGGTGATCGGCATGGTGCATCTGGGCGCCTTGCCGGGCAGCCCGCTTTATGACGCGGCTTCTGGCCTGGCCGGGCTTCTGGCCGCGGCGCGGGCCGATCTGCGGGCCCTGCAGGCGGCGGGCTTCGATGCGGTGATGTTTGGCAACGAAAACGACCGGCCTTACGAATTTCAGGTCGATGTGGCCTCGACCGCGACAATGGCCTCGGTGATCGGCGCGCTGAGGTCCGAGATCACCGTACCTTTCGGCGTCAATGTGCTGTGGGACCCGATGGCGACCGTGGCGCTGGCGGCCGCGACCGGGGCCGCCTTTGTGCGCGAGATTTTCACCGGCACCTATGCCAGCGACATGGGGCCCTGGACGCCCAATGCCGGGGCCGCGATGCGCTATCGCAACCGGCTGGGGCGGGGCGATCTGGCGATGCTGTACAATGTCAGCGCCGAGTTTGCCGACAGTCTGGACCGCAGACCGCTGGCGGATCGGGCCCGTTCGGCGGTGTTCTCCTCGATTCCGGATGCGGTGCTGGTTTCGGGCGCCATCACCGGCGAGGCGGCCGCGATGAGCGACCTTGAGGCGGTCAAGCGCGTGCTGCCGGATACGCCGGTGCTTGCCAATACCGGGGTGAAGCATGACACCGTGGCCGATGTGCTGCGGGTGGCGGATGGCTGTGTCGTGGGGTCAGCGCTCAAATACGACGGCCACACCTGGAACGCCATCGACCCCGACCGCGCGGCGGATTTCATGGCCCGGGCCCGCGCAGCGCGAGGCGGCAAATGAAGGCCCGCCTGCGCGAGGATCTGACGGCGCTGATGCGGATCCCCGGCCTTTCAGGCCAAGAGGAACGGGTGGCGGCCTGGCTCCGCGCCCGGCTGGACGGGCTGGGCCTGACCCATCGCACCGACCGGCTTGGCAATCTGATCGCCACGATTCCGGGTGACAGATCAAAGCCTTCCGTGATGATCTTTACGCATATGGACCAGTTGGGTTTCATCGTCCGCAAGGTCGAACCGGACGGGTTGATTCGCGTCGAACGGCTGGGCGGGGTGTCGGAGCGCGCAATGGCCGCGCAAGAGGTGACGCTGTGCGGGGCGCGCGGCGATATCCCCGGCATCATCCTCAACAAGGCGCATCACGCCACCACGCCCGAGGAAAAGTACAAGGTCCTGACCACGCCCGAGATCCGCATCGACACCGGTCACGGATCGAAAGCCGCGGTCGAGGCGGCGGGCATCCGCATCGGCACCCCGGTCGTCTATGCAGGCCGGGTGATCGAACTGGCGGGCGACCGGATCGCGGGCACTTCGGTCGATGACCGGGCCGGCTGTGCCGCGCTGCTGGAACTGGCGCGGCACCGCGCGGGGCGGGTGGGGCCGACCCTGCATCTGGTCTGGACGGTGCAGGAAGAGTTCAACCTGCGCGGTGCCGTGGTGGCGGCGCAGAACCTCGCCCCCGACATCGCCATCCAGATCGACCTGATGCTGGCCACCGACACGCCCGACATGGCCGACCGGGGCGAGATGAGCCTGGGCGGCGGGCCGGGGATCAGCCTTTATTCGTTTCACGGGCGCGGTACGCTGAACGGTGTGATCCCGCATCCCGCGCTGGTCCGGCTGATGGAGGATACCGCGGCGGCCCTGGCTCTGCCGCTGCAACGCTCGGCCCAAGTGGGGGTGCTGACCGACCTCAGCTATGTGCAACTGCTGGGCGATGGTGTGGCCGCGATCGACGTGGGCTTTCCGATGCGCCATTCGCATTCCGCTGTGGAATGCTGCGATCTGGGCGATCTGGCGGGGCTGGTCCGCCTCTTGGACGGCGCGCTGGACCGCATACCGCCCGCGATGAAGCTGGAGCGTGACTGACATGGGCCTGACCCTTGGCATCGACATCGGCACCTTTGAATCGAAGGGCGTTCTGGTCGACCAGACCGGCCGGATCGTGGCCCGCGCCAGCCGCCCGCATGAGATGATCGTGCCGCAAGCCGGCTGGGCCGAACATCGGGCGGAAGAGGATTGGTGGAGTGATTTCGTATTTATTACCAATAAATTGCTGGCCGAAGCTGATGTAAAGCCTGAAGAGATCAAGGCCGTTGCAGCCTCGGCCATCGGGCCTTGCATGCTGCCGCTGGATGCCAATGGTGCGCCCTTGATGAATGCCGTGCTTTACGGCGTGGACACGCGCGCCAGTGCCGAGATCGCAGGGCTCAATCAGGCCATCGGTCCCGAGGTGATCCTTGCGCGCTGTGGCAATGCGCTGACCTCGCAATCGGTGGGGCCCAAGATTCTATGGCTGCGCGACCAAAGACCGCAGATCTGGGAAAAGACTGCTAAAATAGTCACTTCCACGACATACCTCACATGGAAACTCACCGGGCGTCACGTGATCGACCATTATACCGCCGCGAATTTCTCGCCGCTTTATGACATCGAGGCGCAGGACTGGTGCTTTGATCTGGCGCCGATCTGCCCGCCCGAAATGCTGCCCAGCCTGATGTGGTCGGGTGAGATCGCAGGCCATGTGACAGCGGAGGCGGCGCGAGCGACCGGCCTCGCCCCGGGAACGCCTGTCACCTGCGGGACGATCGACGCCGCGGCAGAGGCGGTCTCGGTCGGTGTGGCAAGCCCGGGCGACATGATGATGATGTATGGCTCGACCATCTTCATCATTGAAATCGCAGGGCAAAGGCTGAAAGATCCGCGTCTGTGGCATGCGCCTTGGCTGGCTTCGGGAACCCATGCCGCGATGGCGGGGCTTGCGACCTCGGGCACGCTGACCCATTGGTTCCGCGACCAGTTCGCCCGCGACCTGCCCAAGGATACCGCCTTTGCCACCCTGACCGCCGAGGCCGAGGCGACCCCTCCGGGCGCGCGCGGGTTGATCTGTCTGCCCTATTTCTCGGGTGAGCGGACGCCGATCCATGACCCACAGGCGCGCGGCGTCTTCTTCGGGCTCAACCTCACGCACGGCCGGGGCGAGATGTACCGCGCCGTGCTGGAGGGCATCGCTTCGGCCACCCGCCATATCACCGACACCTATGCCGAGGCCGGCAGCCCTCCCGCCCGGGTCTTTGCCGTTGGGGGCGGCACCCGCAACGCGCCCTGGCTGCGGGCGACCTCGGACCTTACCGGGCTGGACCAGATCCTGTGCCGCGAGACGACCGGCGCCAGCTATGGCGACGCCTATCTTGCGGCGCTGGCGGTGGGTCTGGCCCGGCCTGGCGACATCGCGCGCTGGAACCCGGCAGAGCGGATCGTCAAGGCCGAGGCGCATGAGGCCTATGCCCGGCACTACCCGATCTTCCTGCAACTTTATCAACGGACCCGCGACCTGATGGCGGAACTGGCATGAGATACGAACTTCTGACCCCGCATCACCTGCGCGCGGCGATCACCCGCAATACGCCTCTGGTCATGGCGATCGGCGTGCAGGAATATCACGGCGAACACCTGCCCCTGGGGGTCGACCTTCTGGCCGTGACGCGCTGTCTTGACCGGCTTGAGGCCGAGGCGCCGGAAAGCCTGATTCTTTTGCCGCCCTTCGCCTATGGTGCCGCAAGCCATGCCGTGGCGGGCCCGGCCGGAACCGGAACCCTGCATGTCGGGGCGCAGGAGTTTCTGCCGATGGTGCAAGCGCTTTTCGCCGCCCTTCTGCGGGTCGGCTTTCGCAATATCCACGGCATCATCCATCACCAGACCGAGAATTTCGCGCAAGGCATGCCGACCGATCTGTCCTTTCGTCTGGCGGCCCGGCAGGCGGTCTTCGCCCATCTGGAGGCCACGCAAGGCGAAGGCTGGTGGGGTGCGCCCGGCATGGACAGCTATTACCAGGGCCATGCCGCCGGTGAAAACCCGTTCAACTGGATCCGAATCCACCCCCTGATGCCGCCAGAGGTCGCGCACCACTTCCCCTTCGATCACGCCGGCGAAGGGGAAACCGCCCTGATGCTTGCCCTGGCGCCGGAGACGGTCGAACCCGCCCGCATGGCCGAAAACGCCACCTGGTACACCGCGACTGCACCCCGCGCGACCCCGGCCCAGGGTGAGGCCGGGGTGGCCGTCATCCTCGCCCATCTAAGGAAAATCCTGACACTTCCCGCACTTGCTCTTTGAACCTCAACTCCGCCGGATGTCCGGAGGGTGCGAAACCCTCCGGGGTTGGCCGGGATTGCACCGTCAAAGGCGCGGTCAGATCGGCGGAAGGTCGATCACACCCTTCTTCAGGATGAAGCAGCCATAGGGTCCCGAATCCGAAGTGCGCACGATGGCAAAGGCGCGCCGGGCGCTGGCATAGAAGTCAAAGCGCTCGAGAGGGTTGAGCCGGATCGGTCTCCCCTCGATCCGGCTGCAGGTCTCTTCCATCCGGGTGAAGAGCGGCAGCACGGTTTCCCGAGCGCCCACGACCTGCATGCGCGCGACGGGGGCCGGCACGAATGTGTCCAGTGGCATCAGGCTCAGGATGGCCTCGGTCGCAGAGATGAGGTTGCAACCGGGCATGTCGACCAGCTTGCCATGGGTGGTGTCTTTGGCGATCGCGGCCGCGGGATGGTTCACATCGCAGATCACAAGGTCGTCGCCATGCCCCATCAGCATCAGGACATGGACGATTTCAGCGCTCAATCTCTGGTCGATGCCCTTCAACATGACTGGCCCGCCCGAATTTTCTGCGAAAATTCGTTTCGCGCCGGATCTCGATTTTTCGCAGAAAAATCGTGGCTCACTTCACGGCCCCCGCGGCCATGCCCTTGATGATGAACCGCTCCAGCCCGATACCGATGATGATCAAGGGCAGGATCGCCGCGAAAGACAAGGCCGCCATCGACCACCAGGAAATGCCTTGCGATCCGGTCTGGCTCGCCACCATCACCGGCAGGGTATTGGCATAGGTCGAGGTCAGCAGCGCCGCAAAGAAATACTCGTTCCAGGTCAGCACCAGCGACAGGATCAGCGCCGCCACCATGCCGGGCAGGGCGATGGGCAGGATGATGGTCAGATAGGCGCCCCAGATCGTCTGGCCATCGACCATGGCGGCCTCTTCCAGCTCGGTCGGGATGCCTGCGAACTGATCGCGCATGATCCAGATCACGATGGGCAGCACCGACAGCGTGTACAGGATAATGAGGCCGATCTGCGTGTCCAGAAGGCCCAACTCCTTGTACAGCACAAGGAAGGGCAGGGCCAGAACCACGGGCGGCAGGATCAGCTGGCTGAGAAAGAAGAACGAGATATCGGCATTCTTCATCCACAGGAACTTGTAGGAAAACCGGCTGAGCCCATAGGCCGCCAGACTTCCGAGCGCCACGGCGAGCACCGAAGAGGTCACCGAAATGATGGCCGAATTCCAGAACCGGCGCAGAAACTCGCTTCGTACGGTGGAAGGCTGCCCGATGGTTTCCGGCGACAGACCCAGCGATTTCCACCCCAGCCATTTCGGCTGAAAGTCCCACCACGGCACCAGACTGCCCCGCATCACATCCGGCGCCATCTTGAACGAGGTCGAGATCGTCCAATAGATCGGGAACAGCGCCACGATGGCCCAGAAGATCAAAAGCCCATAGATCAAGAGGCGCCCGGTCCACCACTTGGCCCGAAAGCCCTGATCGCTGGCACTGTCGCGAAAGATCTGGGTCGCTGTCTCGGTCATCTCAATAACTCGATTTCATGAAACGGTCGGCGGCCTTCATCAGAAGTGTCATGACCACGATGATGATCACCAGGTAAACCATGGCCAGCATGGTGCCATAGCCCACGTTCGACCGGTCGCGATATTCGCGGAAGATGAAGCTGGTGACGGTGTCGGTGGCCCCGCCCGGCCCGCCCGAAGTCACGTTGATCACGATGTCGGCCAGCTTCAGCTTGAAGATCAGCCGGATCAGCACCGAGGTGATCGAGACCGGCAGCATCAGCGGGAAGGT
The DNA here is from genome assembly GCA_016124195.1 of bacterium. Classification (GTDB taxonomy): domain Bacteria; phylum Pseudomonadota; class Alphaproteobacteria; order Rhodobacterales; family Rhodobacteraceae; genus Stagnihabitans. The sequence goes on from WGOE01000017.1 coordinate 55,133, forward strand.
CACCTCCCAGAAGGCGCGCCAGCCGGTGGCACCATCCACCCGGGCGGCCTCCTGCAACTCTTTCGGGATGGCCTGCAACCCGGCCAGGATCATGATCATCATGAAGGGAATGAAGGTCCAGGCGTCCATCAGCATGATCGTCGTCTTGGCAAGCCAAGGGGTCGAAAAGAAGGTCGGGTTCGACCAGCCCAGATGCTTGGCGAGCGTGGCCAATGGGCCGAAGCGCGTCTCCATCATCGATTTGCCCACCATCCAGGACACGGCGACCGGCGACAGCATCAAGGGCATGAGAAACGCCACCCGAAAGAACTTGCGGGCGCGGATCTCGCTGTTCAGCATCAGGGCCAGAGCAAAGGCCACCACATATTCGGGCAGGATCGCAAGCACATACCAGATCATGTTGGTCAGCGCGTTCCAATAGAAGGGGTCGTTCCACATGTGGATCAGGTTGGCCATGCCGTTGAACTGCCGCCCGTCCGGCGAAGACAGGTTCCAGCTGGAAAAGGCGATGATCAGCCCGAAGAGCAGGGGGAAGATCGTCATCGACACGACGAACAGCGCTGCCGGCAGCACGAAAAGGATGCGCTTGCCCTGTTCGCCCTTGACCAGCACCTGACCCCAGCAGAGGCAGACGGCATAGAACACATAGGCGTAAAGCGTGGGCCGCCAGTTCTCGAACCCGAAGTCCATCCCGCCAAAGGTCTGCAGGATCTGGGCCAGCGCGACCAGCGCCAGCACCAGGGGCGAGCCCCAGATCAGCGCCAGCCCGAAGCTGCGCCGGGCCGGGCCGATGTTGTCCGTTTCCACAACGTGAAGAAGATCGCCTTCGCTCATCGCATCCCTGCCTCACCAACCATGCTAGCATGTTAGCCAGTCAATTCCCTCAGGGAAAGGGGGCAAAGCCCACAAAGGACTGGCAATTTCGGCCGCTTTGGCCATCATCGGCGCCACGCCTTTCCCGATCCGGGTCGCGCGCCGAGCCGATTTCCCATGAGGACCCCCGATGCCCAAGATTGCCAAGATCGCCGTGGTATTTCCCTCCAAGACCAGCGCTGCCGATGAAAAGGGCCTGGCCAAATGTTTTGACGCGATGCTGGTCGCGCAGAAGGACATCGACGGCGTGCTCGAAGAGGTCGGCAAGACCAAGCCGATGCCCGACCCGCTGGAGGTTGACCTCAAGAAACGGCTCAAGATCGCGACCTCGCGCGCGGCCGAGATGAAGGACATGGCCAAGGACCGCAAGGCCGGCACCCTGCACAGCAACCCCGGCAAGCTGAGCCGGCTTTACGATGACCTCAACAGCGATGTGGCGCAGGCCAACTGGCTGGAAGGCGGGGTGGGCAAGGCTCTGGACGACCACTTTGGCGACTTGGTCGACAAGCTGGAAACCACGCTTGAGGCCAGTCTGCCCTCTGGCGTCACCACCAAGCATTTCGATTTCAAGGGCATCATGAAGGCCTTCCGCGAGAAGAACTCCAAGGAGCACTGGGCGAAATACGACGAGAATGTCAAAAAGCTGGAAAAGGCCGTCAAGAAAGAGGCCGACGCGGTGGAGCGCGAACAGGCACTCAAGGCCGTCGGCGCGGACAAGGCCTTCTCGACGCTGAAATATGCCATCCGGCAGAAGGCGGTGGAAGCGGCGCTGAAATCGGACACCGAGACGCCGACCACGCTGCGCACGACCCTTGAGGATCTGCTGGACAAGCAGCGCAAACCCTCCAAGAGCCAATGGGCTTCCTATCTCAATCTGGGGGCGGGCGGCAGCTACAGCCTGAAAAGCAGCGGGTCGTTTCAGGGCATGGCGATCCACCTGACCATGAGCAAGGACAGCTGGACCTCGGATGCCGATGGCAAGGTCACCGTGACGGATTCGGCGCAGACGATCTATGAGAATCTCTTGAAGGTGGTCGACTGGAAGCAGCTGCACGCCACGCTGGAAGTGTCCAAGAACGCCGCCGACTTTCCGCATGTCTTCCTGTTCGCGGGCGTGCTGGGCAACGACACGCGGTGGGAGGCGGCGCGCGTTCTGCTGAACCGCGATGGGAAATGGGTCGGCGATGCGCAAAAGGCAGTGGCCAAGGAACTGGGCAAGCTGGAAACGACGCTTCTGTCCAAGATCGCCGAGGCCAAGAAGCAGGACGGCGCCAATGTGAACTGACGGGCGCGGCCCGGGGGCGATCCGGCTCCCATTAATGAGAAACGCGCGAGCCTTGGCCCGCGCGTTTGGTTTTTCAAGGTTCGGGCAGGCTTACATGCCCAGCGAGGCCTTGTAGAGCTTGATCTGGTTGTCACGCCCGATCTGGTCGGTGATCTTTTCCCAGGCCGCGGCGATGGCGTCCGCGGTTTCCTGCGCCGTCTTGTAGGTGCCGGCATAGCCCTTGGCCAGTTCGTCCTCGGCCACCGAGTAATACTGGAAGATGCCGGGGATGCGCGGCTCGATGGCGGCGTTGGGGTGGTTGTAGCTGTCGCCCTGCGAGCCCAGGTAATCCGCGATATAGGCCTTGTCGTAGCCCGCAGCCGCCCATTCGTCATAGTTGAAGTGGCTGTTGCGGTAAGGCTGGAAGCCCGAAGGATAGGCGGTGGTCCACAGGCTCAGGTCCTTGCCGCCCAGATGGGCTGCGGCAGACCAGGCGGCCTTGCGCTTCAGTTCGTCCTTCGAGACGCGGTTGGTGACATAGATGCCCCAGCCCAGATAGGCCATGTTCGGCGCGAAGTTCTCCTTGTTCTCCCAGGCGTTGGTCTTGCGGTTGAAGACCTTGTCGGTGCCGGGGTTGATCGAGAAGCCCACGACATCGCCCACCACCGACGTGTCAGAGGTCTTGGCGCTGGAGCCCACGTCGCCCCACCAGCAGATGCTGGACCCGGTGCCGGCCAGGAATTGCTGGAAGGCGGTCGTGCCGGGGTCGGCGTTGATCTGGTCGGCCGGCAGGTTCGGGATGTTGTCCATCACGTCCTGAATGGCCTGCACCCAGCCGGGGTTGTTGACGAGCGGCTTCATGGTCTCCGGGTCGAACAGCCAGGCCGGATCGCCGGGGTATTTGACGTAAGGCGTTGCGCGGTCTTCGAGGAAGTAGAAGCCGAAGCCACCCCAGCCCTTCAGCGGGTCAAGGAAGCCCACCGCATCCTGCCCGGTCAGCGGGTCTTTCTTGCCCTTGACCGCCGCGGAATAGGTGGCGATTTCCGACCACTTGGTCGGCGGCTCCTTCAGGCCCGAAATCGAGCCATCGCCGAAATAGTCCTTGCGATAGGCGAAGGTATGGCTGTCGCCGTCGATGTTGACCCGGTAGGTCTTGCCCGCCCAAGTGCCGACTGGCGGCTTGAGGTAGTTCACATAGTCATCGACCTCGATTTGCTTCTTGACCCAATCGGGCATCTCGTCAAGGAGCCCCTTGCCGGCAGTGTCGCCTTCGAAGGGCGCGCCCATCTCGACGATGTCGAAGTCCACGGTGCCGGTGGCGATCGCCTGTTGCAGGCGCGGGTTGTAATCGGCCTGCGCCAGGTCGATCCAGTTGATCTTGGCGCCGGTATAGGTCTCCCAGGATTTCAGGAAGCCGCGGAACAAGAAGTTGTGCAGGTTCTGGTTGTTGAGCCCCATGAAGGTCAGCTCGACCCCCTTGAACTCGCCCTCCTTGACATTGGCCTTGGTCGGCCCGAGGCAAAGCTCGCCGACCTTCTGCCAATCGGCGTCGGTGGGCGAGCCCTTGCCGACACCCGGAATGGCCAGGATCTGCTGGCGCAGCGCGTCATCGGCCAGCGCGGGGCTGGCGTAAGAGGTGATCCCCCCCATCATCGACAGGGCGCCCACCGAGGCGGCCCCCTTCAGCACGCTGCGGCGCGACAGCCCGTGCTTGACGAGGTATTCGTAATGTCCGACTTTCATTCATTCCTCCGCAGTGGTTCTGCCTTGCTGGGCAGGTTTTGGTTTCGAAAGGCCATGCGCCCTTTGCAGGCGTTCTCTCCGGCCCTTTCGCAGCCTTGGTCCGGACTCATCCCGACCTGCCCTAGCTTTCCCTTGGGGCGCGGCTCAAGTCAAGCATCTAACATGTTAGTGTGCTAGATGATGGACAGCGCCTTTGGGCTGGGTTACCAATTTCGGGCTTGAGGAAGTTCAGCTGTTCGGGAGGCACGATGGCCGAGGTCAAGATCCGCGATCTGACGAAATCCTATGGCGCCGTGCAGGTCGTCCATGGCGTCAATGTCGATATTGAGGATGGCCAGTTCGTCGTCCTTGTCGGGCCGTCGGGCTGCGGCAAGTCCACGCTCTTGCGCATGATCGCGGGCCTGGAAGGCATCTCGGGCGGCACGATCTCGATCGGCGACCGGGTGGTCAACAACCTGCCGCCGGCGCAGCGCGACATTGCGATGGTGTTTCAGAACTATGCGCTTTATCCGCACAAGACGGTCGGGGCCAACATGGGCTTCCCGCTCAAGATGGCGCGGATGGACAAGGCCGAGATCGACGCCCGCGTGAAGCGCGCCGCCGATATCCTGGGCCTGCAACCCTATCTTGACCGCTTCCCGCGCGCCCTTTCGGGCGGCCAGCGCCAGCGCGTCGCCATGGGCCGCGCCATCGTGCGCGACCCGCAGGTGTTTCTGTTCGACGAGCCGCTGTCGAACCTCGACGCCAAGCTTCGCGTCCAGATGCGTTCTGAAATCCGCGAGCTGCATCAGCGGCTTGGCACCACGACCGTCTATGTGACCCACGACCAGATCGAGGCGATGACGATGGCCGACCGCATCGTCGTGATGCGCGATGGCCGGATCAGCCAGATCGGCGCGCCCCTTGAATTGTACGACCGCCCGGCCAATACCTTTGTTGCAGGCTTCATCGGCTCGCCCTCGATGAACCTGATCGACGGGGCGGTCAGCCAGGGCCGCTTTGCCGCACCCGGCATCGACCTGCCCCTGCCCGAAGCCCTGCCCGCAGCCCTGCGCCCGGCCGAGGGGACCAGGCTGACTTACGGCATAAGGCCCGAACATCTGACCATCGCCGATCAGGGCCAGCCGGCCAGCGTGGTGGTGGTCGAGCCGACCGGGGCAGAGATCCACCTGGTCGTGCGCGCAGGCCAGCAGGAACTGACGGTGGTCCTGCGCGAACGCCAGAGCTTCCACCCCGGCCAGACCGTGCATCTTGCCCCGGTTCCCGGCCTGATCCACCTCTTTGACCAAACCGGAGCCCGCATCGCATGACCCGCACCATCCTGTGTTTCGGCGACAGCAACACCCATGGCACCAAGCCCTTGCCCGACCTGAACGGCGCCGGCCGCTTTGGCCATGCGCATCGTTGGCCCTCGGTGATGGGCCAGGCGCTGGGGCAGGGGTTCGAGGTGATCGCCGAAGGCCATCCCGGCCGCACAACGGTGCATGACGACCCGATGGAGGGCGATTACCGCAACGGCATCCGCGTGCTGCCCTCTCTTCTGGAAAGCCACAAGCCGCTGGATCTGGTGATCGTGAAGCTCGGCACCAACGATCTGAAGAACTGCTTTCATGTCAGCCCGGCCGACATCGCCTTCTGCCTGCAACGTCTGGTCCGCCTGATCCAGGGCTTTGGCGCGGGGCCGGAGGGTGGCGCGCCCCAGGTGCTGGTCGTGGCTCCGCCACCGATCCTCGATGCGGGCTGCCTGGCCGAAATGTTCGCCGGCGGTGCCGCCAAATCGCAGGGCCTCGCCGCAGCCATCCGCGCCATGGCCACCCGCAATGGCGTAGGGTTCTTCGATGCGGGTTCGGTCATCCGGGTCAGCCCGGTCGACGGCATCCATTACGAGGCCGAGGCCCAGGTCGCTCTGGGCCTTGCCATGGCCGATGTGGTGCGCGACCATCTGCGCTGACGCGCCCGCGCCCTTTCATCTGTTCAAAAATATCCTGCGGGGGTCCGGGGGTGCAAAACCCCCGGCGGCCGGCCAGAAGACCCCGCAAGCAACCCTGCTGGAGGAATGATGCTCAAGAACCTCGACAACCGCCTCAACGCCGAAGTGCTCTATGCCCTGCGCGCCATGGGCCATGGCGACACGCTGGTGATCGCCGACACCAACTTCCCCTCCGACAGCATTGCGCGCCAGACCGTGCTGGGCGATCTTCTGCGGATGGACAACCTCACCTGTGCCCAGGCGGTCCAGGCGGTCCTGTCGGTCCTGCCGCTCGACACGTTTGTCGAGGATTTCGCCGCCCGGATGGAGGTGGTGGGTGCCCCCGACCGGATCGAGCCGGTCCAGGCCGAGGTGCAGGCCATGATCGACGCCGCCGAAGGCCGCCCGCGCCCGATGATCGGGATCGAACGTTTCGATTTCTACGACCGCGCCAAAAGCGCCTATGCCGTGATCCAGACCGGCGAGCGGCGCTTCTACGGCTGTTTCATCTTCCGCAAGGGCGTCATCGCGCCCGACGCGGTCGCATCGGTCCATTGAGGAGGCGTTGATGGGCAAGGTCGTCATCCTCGGTGTCTTTGTCGCCGACACCGCCTACCGCGCACCGCGTCAGCCGAAGATGGGCGAGACGATTCTGGGCAAGAGCTTCGTCCTCGGCCCGGGCGGCAAGGGTTCCAACCAGTCCGTCGCCGCCGCCATGGCCGGGGCCGAGACCCATTTCATCAGCCGCCTCGGCCAGGACCCCTTCGCCGACATGGCGCTGGCAACCTGGAATAGGGCGGGGGTCCACCCCGCCGTCACGCAGGACCCCAAAAGCTACACCGGCGCCGCCTATATCTTCATCGAGGATGGCACCGGCAACAATGCCATCATCATCTCGCCCGGCGCCGCGGCCGAAATCTCCAACGCCGATATCGACGCCAATGCCGCGCTGATCCGCAGCGCCAAGGTCTTCATCACGCAGCTGGAACAGCCGATCCCGGTGGCCGTCCATGCCCTGCGCATGGCGCGCGCGGCGGGTGTGACCACCATCCTCAACCCGGCCCCCGCCGCCAGCCTGCCCGAAGGCACCCTGGCGCTCTGCGACTATGTCACCCCCAACGAATCCGAGGCCGAGGCCCTGACCGGCCTGCCCGTCACCTCGGTGGCCGAGGCCGAATCCGCCGCCCGCGCCCTGCGCGCCCTGGGCGCGGGGGCCGCGATCATCACCCTGGGCGACAAGGGGGCGCTCTACCATGACGGCGCCCGCACCGTCCACGTGCCGCCCTTCAAGGCCGGCCCCGTGGTCGAAACCACCGGCGCGGGCGATGCCTTCAGCGGCGGTTTCGCCGCCGCCCTGGCCGAGGGGCAGGACCCGGTCTCGGCCGTCCGCTTCGGTTCGGCCACCGCCGGCATCTCGGTCACCCGCCCCGGCACGGCGCCCTCGATGCCCGCCCGGGCCGAGATCGAGGCGCTGCTCAAGAACTGAACACCTCCCGTTCATCCAGGCAAAAATACTCAATGGACGGCAGCGAAAACTCCGCCCGGCCGGTATGGGGCCGGGCGGCCCGCGGCCAGGGGCGCTGCCGCCCCACCTCTGTTGCGCCAAGTCCCCCGATTCTTCGCCCGACCCCGCAGCCATGCGTTGATTCCCGGCCGCCGTCCGTCTAGGTCTGACCCATGATCACGCAGAAGATGAAATATGCCCTGAAGGCGCTCCTGACCCTGTCGGACGAGGCGGCCCGGCCCGAGCCCGAAGCCCTGACGATCGAAGAGATCGCCAAACGCTCCGGCGCGCCGAAACGCTTTCTGGAACATATCCTGCTCGAGATCCGCAACGCCGGCATCATCGCCTCGACCCGGGGCCGCTCGGGCGGCTACCAGCTGATCAAGCCGCCCGATCAGGTCTCGATCTCGGAACTCCTGCGGATGATCGACGGGCCCATCGCCCCCTTGCCCTGCCTGTCGCGCCGCGCCTATCAGCGCTGCGAGGATTGTTCGAACGAAGATACCTGCCGCATCCGCAAGGTCTTTGCCGAAGTGTTCTGGTCCTACCTCGTCCTGATCGAAAGCCTGACACTTGCCGATGTCCAGGGCTCGGCCGAGGCGCAGATGGCCGTCCTCGGCAAATAGCCGCCGCCCGGGCCGACGCTGCAACTCCGGGCATCAGGCCGCCCGCCGATTTTTCGCAGAAAAATCGCCCCAAAACCGGTGCGGATCAATGCCGCCCGGTCAGCCAGTTGCCGAACTTCGCATAGCGCGACGGCGCTATCCCCAGCCGCTCTTCGCGCTGGTCTGCCACGCGCAACAGCCGGTACATCAGATGCACGCCCAGCCAGCGGAAGGGCTCCGGCTCCCAGGCCCGCACCCGCCGGTTGACCCAAGGCAGCCGGGTGATCTCGGTGTCGCGCCCCAACGCCAGATCGGCCAGCGTCCGCCCGGCGAGGTTCGAGGTCGAAACCCCCACCCCCACATAGCCCCCGGCCCAGCCAAGACCGGTGGCCCTGTCGAAGCCCACCGTGGCGCACCAGTCGCGCGGCACGCCGATCACGCCGCACCAGGCATGTTCGATCGGGTATTTGGCGGCCTCGGGGAAATAGCGATGCAAGACCTCGGTCAGGCGGCGGATGGTTTCGGGATCGGGTGCGCCGTTCTTGTCCATCTTCGAGCCGAACTTGTAGGGCACCCCGCGCGCGCCCACCGTGATCCGCCCTTCGCGCGTGCGCTGGCAATAGCAATAGGCGTTGTTGAGGTCGCCGATCAGCTCATGCCCCTCCCAGCCGATCTTGGCCCAGGCCTCGGGCGGCAGGACGGCCGTGGCGATCTGGGCCGAGTTCAGCGGCAGCCAGTCGCGCTTGTGGCCCTTGAGTGTGGCGGTAAACCCTTCGGTGCCGCGCAGGATGACCGGCGCGCGGACGATGCCGCGCGCGGTGACGACCTCGCCCGAGGTATAGGACAGCACCTCGGTCCCCTCGACGATGCGCACCCCGGCGCGTTCAACCGCCTCTGCCAGACCGCGCACCAGTTTCGCGGGCTGGATGCGGGCCATGTCGGCGATCTCGAGCGCGCCCATGACACCGGGGATCGAGATGCGCTGGCGCACCTCCTCCGCACTCAGTTCGCGCACCCGCATCTCTTCGCCCCAGGCGTGGCGATGCGCCAGTTCGGCCTTGAGCCGCGCCATCTGCGCCGGGTTGGAGGCGAGCATCAGCTCTTCCGTCGGGCGGATGTCGGCGTCGATGCCCTCGGCGGCGCAGACGCGCTGGATCTCGGCCACGGTGCCGCGCAGATGGGCCGCCATCTCCAGCACCGCCTCGCGCGAGGTGGCACGGGCGTAGCGCTCGTGATCCCAGGCGAAGGTGCCCATGCACCAGCCGCCGTTGCGGCCACTGGCGCCAAAGCCCGCGAATTCCTTTTCGATCACCAGCACGTTCAGATCGGGCTTGGCCTGTTTGAGATACCAGGCGGCCCAGAGCCCGGTGAAGCCCGCGCCGATGATGGCCACATCGACCGAAGCATCGCCCTGCAGGGCCGGCCGGCGCGTGGTGGGCAGGCCGATGTCGGCATACCAGAAGGACACGTCTCCGATCTTCATGGGGCTTCTCCTGCGCCGGGTCGGGCGCAGATTGGCTTTGGATTTGATCAAAGGCAAGGGGGCGAAGGTGGGGGGGGGGCCAAGGTGAGGGGGTGGCGAAGGTGAGGGGGCGCTGCCCCCTCGGCCTGCGGCCTCACCCCCGGGATATTTTCTAACAGATGAATGGGTCAGAGGTTCCTTGCGAGCCAGCTGCGGAACGAGGTCAGGGGCGCGCGCGGCGGGCGATTTCTTGGCCAGACGAGGTGATAGGACCCCAGCGCGCGGATGGCGGGACCATAAAGCGGGATCAGGCGCCGCTCGGCCAGGTCACGCTCGATCAGGAAGAGCGGCAGGAGGGCCGCGCCCATGCCGAGGATGGCCGCCTGTTGCATGGTGGCGAACTGGTCGAACAGCATGGCGGGTGGGCGCAGATTGGGCTGGCCGTGGTAGGCCAGCCAGCGGCCCCAGTCGCCGGTGCGGCTTTCCAGTTGCAGAAGGGGCAGGTCCAGGACGGCTTTGGCTTGCGCCAGGGGGGCTGGCGCCAGGGCGGGGGCGGCCACGGCCAGGATGTCTTCGTCCATGAGTTTCATGTCATCGGTGCCGGGCCAATCCTGGCGCGCGATGTCGGGTCGCCCGTAGTGGATCGCCGCATCGAAGGCGCTGCCTTCGAAATCGAAGGGCTTGAGCCGCGTCGACAGGTTCACCGTCACCTCCGGATGCAGTCCGGCGAAGCGGGCCAGGCGCGGGGCCAGCCAGTGCATGCCAAAGGCCGGCAGGATGGCCAGCGTCAGCGCGCCGCCGCCCGGATTGGCCCGCAAGGTCAGCGAGGCCTGGGCGAGGCGGTGCAGGCTCTGGCGCGCCTCGGCCACGAAATCCTGTGCGGCCGGGGTCAGGCGCAGGCGGTGCCTGTCGCGGATCACCAGCGCCACGCCCAACTGACCCTCGAGCGTCTGCAACTGCCGGCTGATGGCACCCTGGGTCAGGTTCAGCTCGGCGGCGGCGGCCGAGGCCGACCCCAGCCGCTCCACCGCCTCCAGCGCCAGGAGCGAGGGGATCGAGGGCAGGTAGCGGCGCGCCAGCATATGAGCTTTCCTCATGGATCGGTGATGTCGTTTCGGTGGCATTCTGACCGATTTCGTGGCAGAAGTCACAAGGACATATGAGGAGCCCGCCATGAACGACATCAGCGCCGATCGCCCGAAGCTGAAAGCCAAGGATGCGCCCGACCTTGGCCGCTTTGACTGGACCGACCCGTTCCGCCTGGCCGATCAACTCAGCGAGGAGGAGCGCATGCTGGCCGAGGCCGCCCGCTCCTATGCGCAGGAAAAGCTGCAGCCGCGCGCGATTGCCGCCTTCCGCGAGGAATCCACCGATCCGGCGATCTTTCGCGAGATGGGCGAGATGGGGCTTCTGGGCGCCACGATCCCCGAGGAATATGGCGGGCTTGGCGCATCTTACGTGGCCTATGGGCTGATCGCCCGCGAGGTGGAGCGGGTCGATTCGGGCTATCGGTCGATGATGTCGGTGCAGTCCTCGCTGGTGATGTATCCGATCTATGCCTATGGCAGCGAGGCGCAGCGCCGGAAATACCTGCCGAAGCTTGCCTCGGGGACATGGATCGGCTGCTTTGGCCTGACCGAGCCCGATGCCGGGTCTGACCCGGCCGGCATGAAGACCGTGGCGAAGAAGACCGCCCATGGCTATGTGCTGAACGGGGCCAAGATGTGGATTTCCAACGCGCCCATCGCGGATGTCTTCGTGGTCTGGGCCAAGTCCGAGGCACATGGCGGCAAGATCCGCGGCTTTGTGCTGGACAAGGGCACGAAGGGCCTCAGCGCGCCCAAGATCGGCGGCAAGCTGTCCTTGCGCGCCTCGATCACCGGCGAGATCGTGCTGAAGGATGTGGAAGTGGGCGAAGAGGCTTTGCTGCCGCATGTCGAGGGGTTGAAGGGGCCGTTCGGCTGCCTCAACCGGGCACGCTATGGCATCGCCTGGGGGGTGATGGGGGCGGCGGAGTTCTGCATGGGCGCGGCACGGCAATACGGGCTTGACCGCAAGCAGTTCGGCAGGCCCCTGGCGCAGACCCAGCTGTTCCAGCTGAAGCTTGCCAACATGATGACCGAGATTTCGCTGGGCCTGCAAAGCTGCCTGCGCGTGGGGCGGCTGATGGACGAGGCCAATGCGGCGCCCGAGATGATCTCGATCATCAAGCGCAACAACTGCGGCAAGGCGCTGGAGGCGGCCCGCTGGGCGCGCGACATGCATGGCGGCAATGGCATCCAGGAAGATTACCAGATCATGCGGCATATGGTGAACCTCGAGACGGTGAACACCTATGAGGGCACGCATGACGTGCACGCCCTGATCCTGGGTCGGGCGATCACCGGCTTGCAGGCCTTTTTCTGAGCAGACCTGCGGGGGCCTGCCAGTTCCTGTCGTCTTCCGGTCCGGTGGCGAAGGCCTGGTTCAAAGGCGCGCCTGCGGCGCAGGTCTGTGTCTCGCCTCTGGCCTGCGGCCAACCGGCTCGGTCGCCGCTCTGCGGGGAGTATTTGGCCAAAGAGCAAGGGCGAAGAGTTCGGGTTGGCCTGTGCGGATGGCTTGAACGATGCCCCGGCGGGACCGGCGTGCCAAGCTGGCAGATGTCGCAGGGCCCTTCTGGCGCGGAGCCACCAACCCGTCCTTTCGGATTGCCCTTGGCCAAATACTCGCGGGGGGTGAAGCCGCAGGCGAGGGGGGCGGATAGCCTCCTTTGTGGAGCCAGGTCGTTTGGCGTGCCGTGCCGCGATTTATCGCGGCCCCCCGCCCGTCGGGGGCTGACGCATTTGCGTCAGGGCGCCGCCGGGCCAAAGCGGTCAGAGTTGGGAAATCCGCAGCAACTCGTCATAGACCTCCGGGACGGCGGCGATGATCGGGTTGCCCCTGGTCAGGCCGTCATTGGCCAGAAAGTCATTCACCCGGAGGCCCGCGGCCTCGATCACCGCGACCGCGCCGAGGCAGTCCCACGCGTTGATATGGGGTTCGAAATAGCCCAGAAGGCGCCCCGCGGCCACGTAGCACAGGTTCAGCGCCCCCGATACGTCGCGGTAGAACATGCCGCCCGCGCGCAGGAGGCCCTCAAACGGGCGCAGGAAACGCTCCGGGGCGATGCGGGTCGAATATCCCATCCCCGTGATACCTTCGGCCAGCGACTTGCCGGGATGGCGGGAGACGGGCTGGCCATTCAGCGTGGCGGCAAAACCACGGCCGCCGGCAAAAAGCTCGTCCCGCTCCGGCGCGTAGACCATGCCGAATTGCACCACTCCGTTGCAGACGAAGGCGATCGAGACGCACCAGCTGGGCAGGCCCGACACGAAGGGCTGCGTGCCGTCGATCGGGTCCACCACCCAGATGCCTTGACCGGAGGCAAATGCGGTCGCGCCGGTCTCCTCGCCCAGGAAAGCGTCCTCGGCAAAGGCCTCGGCCAGGCGGCCCCTGATCAGCAGTTCCGTGTTCAGATCGGCCTCAGAGGCCATATCCTGCAGGCCCTTGGATTTGATCGTCAGGGCGCCGAGGTTGCGGAAATAGCCCTGGGCGAGGCGACCCGCATCACGGATCAGCCCGTGGCAGAAGGCGTAGCGCGGCGCGAGGTCCATCCTGTGGGTCCTTCGGTGTCATGTCGTGGCGGCCACGGCCCGGTTTCCGGGCCGCGCTTTCATCCTGGCGGCCGGGGCGCCAGCTCAGCCATTGCCGCCCGAGAAGTCGAAGGTCAGCGCCAGCACGTTCAGCACGAGATAAATCACGGCCAGCGTCCACATCGCGGTCATGTCCAGCCGCAGGCTGGCCTCTTCGCGGTCCTGATAGCGCAGCCGCAGCGAGAAGACCGACATGAAGACCGACACGAAGATCACCCCCACCGCGATCAGGTTGATCTGTTCGGCCAGTGTCACGGCGGTGGTGGGTGGCAGTTCTCCGGTGATGACAAAGGCATTGGCCGAGGCCGCGAAGATCGACCCGACCCCCATGCCGAAGCGCGCATCAAGGTCATCGGCCTTGATCAGGAAGGCGAGGAGCCCCAAGAGAACCGCCAGCGCCGAGATCCAGAAGCTCTTGAACAGGGGGCCATAGCTCGTACGCTCCAGCGCCACCGAAAAGGTCAGGCGGGAATAATTGCTGGCATCGGCCCCGGCGCTGCGCAGGCCGTAATTGGTGTTGTAGACATGGGTCGCCTCGGTCGTGGGCATCATCGACACTTTCCAGCCCGAGACCTTTACCGATGGGTCGAGGGCGATGCCCTCGTCCACCTTGTAGGTCAGCTGGGCGTTGTCGTAGTTCGAATCCTCGAGCTCGAGCGTCAGGATATGGTTGTCGAGCGGAAAGCGCCGCACGTCGAAGTCGTGAAACATCGTGGCCTGAACCCGGATCGTCGAGTAATTGACGCCCTCGTCGTCTTGCAACTGCGCGTCGGACCGCGAACTGATCACGCCGTTGACCAGTTCGAAGGTCTGGTCAGGCCGCAGGTCGGACCCCTTCCAGCGGAACCACAGCCACATGTCCACATCGAAGGTGCCGTTCTGCGGCGAGACATTCGAGATCCGCATCACATAGGCCCCCACCGATACATCGGTGTGGCTGGTCAGAATGGGGGCAGCGCCCGCCACGATGCCTGTGGCCGCACCGGCGCCGGCATCCGGGGCAGGGGGCGTGGCTGTGGTCTGGGCACGGGTGGTGGTGACGGCGAAGAGGCACAGCGCCACTGCAAGGCAGGCGGCCAAGAGGGATCTTATCAAGGTTCGCATGATGGGGCTTTCGTTCGGGGGCGTATCGCCACGCCTCTTGTCAACCGCCAGTCTTGCGAGGGTCGCGCCCCAAATTCAACCTTTAATCAACGTGGCGGCACATTTGGCGACCGGGCGGCGCGGCCCGGGCGCAACCGCTGGCCGTCCTAGCCCTTCAGGCCATAGGCCATGCGGATCGCGGCGACCGTCGCGGGGTTGAACTTGCCATCGGTCTTGCCGGTGTAGAACTGATGATCCTTCAACAGCTTTTGCAGGGCGGCGCGCGTCTTGGGGGTGAAGCTGTCGGCATTGGTGGTCAGCTGCGTCATCACATCCTCGCTGCCGGCCCGCAGCGCCTGATACAGGTATTTGGCGGCATCCGCCGGCCCCTTGCCCGGGATGGCGCCATTGTCGATCATGCCGGCATAGTTGAACATCGCCTCGGGGTGGCGCAGGTCGGCGGCCTGGCGGAAATACTCGATCCCCTTGGCCTGATCGGGCTGCAGGCCAAGTCCGCCCTGAAAGTAGAGGAAGCCCAGATCGTTGATCGCATCGGCAAAGCCCTGCGCAGCCGAGGCTTTGTAAAGCTCCAGCGCCTTGGCCGGATCAGGCGGCACGCCGAGACCCTGTTCATAGATCTTGGCCAGTTCGAATTCCGCATCCGGCGCCCCGGCATTGGCGGCGCGGGTGAAATACTGCACCGCCTCGGCCGGGTTGTAGCGGCTGTCATTGGGGTTCTGGCGGATATAGGCCAGACCGATCATCGAGCGCGTGTCACCCTGATCGGCCAGCGCGCGCAACTGCTGTTCCTGATCGGGCTTCACATCGGCCCAGGCCACGCGCGGGTCGGCCACCTGCGCCACATCGGTGCCGCCATCGGCGGTGCCGGCCAGGTAATAGGGCGTGCCCGACAGCGAGCCATAGGTATAGGGCTCTTGCAGATTGCCGGTCTCTTTCAGGACCTCGTCGCGCACCTGCCGGAACATCAACGAGATTTCCAGATCCGGCTTGACCAGCGCATGCATGAGCGCCAGGGCGAAGGGGCTGTCGCCGCCCGCGCCGTCCAGCGCCACCTGACCCTCCTTGGCGGCAAAGGCCACCAGCGTGCCCAGATCGGGATTGACCGGCGCCAGCCCCGATGGCCCGGTCGAGCGGCTGTCGGTGCCGCTCTTGACGGGATCGGCCTTGACCGTGGTATCGATCAGATCGCCGAAGGGATTGTTGCGGCAGGCATCAAGGATCACGATGCGCATCTTGCGCGCCGCTTCCACCACCTTGAGCATCTGCGCCAGCGAGACGCCGACGCGCTGCACATCCTTGTTCGATTTCACTTCGGCATCGACCGGGATCAGATAGTTCTCGCCGCTCGCCTCGACGCCGTGGCCGGCATAATAGATCAGCGCGATGTCTGCCGTTTCGGCATCGAACGAAAAGGTCTGCATCGTGTCCAGAAGCTCGGTCTGCGTCGCGTCGATGGCATAGGTGACCTTGAAGCCGACCTGTTCCAGCTTGGCACCCACGTTGCGCGCGTCATTGACCGTGTTCTTCAGCTGGACGACATGCTGATAGGCGCCCATGCCGATCACCAGCGCCACCTTGGCCGCCATGGCCTGCAAGGGCGTCAGAAGCACCATCAGCAGGACCAGCGGAGCAATCAGGACAGGGCGCAGCATCGGGACCTCGGGACGTTTCGGCTTGATCTGGGCGAAGGTCGCGGCCGGCATCCTTCGCTTTACACACAGACGGCGCGGGGGCAGGGGCCGCAGCCCGCTGCCCCGCAGCGCCTCAGTTCAGGACCTTGAACTCAATCCGGCGATTGCGTCCACGGTTTTCCTCGCTGTCGTTGGGCACCAGCGGGTTGTCCTTGCCATAGCCCTTGGCGGTCAGGCGGCTGCCGTCGATGCCCTTGGCCGCCATATAGGCCGCCACCGCCGCCGCCCGGCGCTGCGACAGGGCCAGGTTCTGGTCGGCCGGGCCCACGTCATCGGTATGGCCGCCGATTTCAAGCTTCATCGACGGGCAGCGGTTGGCCACGTCCAGCAGGGTGTCCAGCACGGCCGAGCCCGCCACGTCAAGCCGCGCCGAACCCGAGGCGAAGTTGATGTTGCCGGCATGGCTCAAGGTGTCAAAGCGCACCTTGCAGGCCTCGGGGTCCAGCGTGCCTTGCGTCTCCTTGGCGCTGGCCGCCCCCATCACCGCCGTCTGCAAGGGCGCGGTCGTCGTGCCGTTGCGGGCGAAGATCCAGTCGAAGGTGACCGAACCCACCGGCACGACCTTGACGTTGGCGGCCTCGTTCAGCTTGGTCACATTGTCCAGCATGCCGAAATCGGCGGCCGAAATCGGGATCGCGCCGACGCTCGCGACCGAGACCATGTCGGGCGTGATCAGCGTCACCGCGACATCGGCCGTGATCTCCTTGGTCACGCCATGCAGGGCCAGTTGCACCGGCAGGCTGATCTTGATGCGCCGCTTGGCGGGCAGGTCGGCCAGCAGGGCCGGGTCGATATGGGCGGTGATCACCGCCTCGGGGAACTTGAAGGTTTCAAAGAACAGGAAGCGCATCCGCACATTGCGCAGGTCGATATGGGTGTCGATGGAATCAAGCGCGACATGGACCTCGGCATCGCCCGCCGCAGAGATCGTGCCCGTGAAGGTCGCGATCGAGTTCATTTCGGCTTTGGTTTCGTTCTTGACGGAAAGAAAGCCCAGGCTCGAGCCTTCGGGTTCCAGCGTCCAGCCGCCGGCAAAGGCACTGTCCTCGGCCAGAACCGGACCGGCCAGGGCCAGAAGCAGGGCCGCCAGCAGACCCCGGATCAGCACGGCAATTGGCATCGCGAAACCTTTCATTCCTGCGGCAGGCCGGGACGAGGGCCGGGGCGTGCTCCCGGTCCGGGCCGCCCAGCGGACCGCCATCGCGCCCGACTATGCGCTTTCGTGCGAAGAAAGCAACCTTGTCAGGCGATTGTGATCGGATCTTAACGCTCAAGCGCCATTGTCAGGCCGCGCGGAATAGGTAAGGGTCGGGATTGATCAGGCAGGGGGGCGACAGGTGCGGCTTTGGCTTTGGATGACGTTGCTTCTGGCGGGCCTGGCCGGTCTTGCGCCCGCCGGAGCGGGGGCAGAGCCGCGGATCGCGCTGATCATCGGAAATGGCGCCTATCGTTCGGTCAATGCGCTGGCCAACCCGCCGCATGACGCGGCCCTGATGGCCGGCGCGCTCAAGGCCGCGGGATTCGAGGTGACGCTGGTCGAGGATGGCGATCTGGCCACGATGGGTGCTGCTGTCACCGAATTCGGCCAGAAGCTGCGCAAGGCCGGGCCGGATGCGACGGGGCTTTTCTATTACGCCGGGCACGGCGTGCAAAGCTTCGGGCAGAATTATCTGGTGCCGGTCGATGCGCGTCTGACCAATGCCGCCGATCTGTCGCTCGTGGCGCTGGATGCCCAGGCCGTGCTGCGCCAGATGTTCTCGGCGCACAACCGCACCAACATCGTCATCCTCGACGCCTGCCGCAACAATCCCTTCTCGGCCGTGCGCGACCTGACCGACAATGGCCTGGCCGAAATGTCCGCACCCACTGGCACCTTCCTCGCCTATGCCACGGCGCCCGGATCGGTGGCGCTCGACGGGCTGGATGGCGACAGCCCCTTCACCAAGGCCCTGGCCGCGCGCATCGCAACGCCGGGCCTCGCCATCGAGCAGGCCTTCAAGGATGTCCGCGTCGAGGTTCTGGCCAAGACCGGCGGCAAGCAGACGCCCTGGGACACCTCGAGCCTGACCAGCGATTTCGTCTTCGTGCCCGATGCCGCGGCCAGCGACGAGGCGCAGCTTTGGGCCAATGTCAGCGCCGCGCGCGATCCGGTGCAGATCATGCTTTTCCTGCGCGCCTATCCGCAATCGGTGCATGAAAAAGAGGCGCGCGCCCTACTGTCCGACGTGATGCAGTCCGAGGTGAAGGGGCAGGGCGAGCCGACCCCGGCGCCGGTGACCGGCAGCCCCGCGGCCGGGGCGGACAGTGCCGAGGCGCAGGCCTTCGACGCTGCCCAGCACACCGCCACGCGCGAGGCTTTTGCCGCCTTCCTCAGCCAATATCCCAATTCGCCCTTTGCCGCGACGGTCGAGGCCGAGATCGCGGCGCTGGACAAACCGCTCGTCGTGGCCGCGGCCCCGGCCCCCGCCGCGCAAGCCGGCCCGACCGACAGCCAGCCCGCGCGCGCCGCGCCCCCAACCCCGCCCGCGGGCGGCGCAGGCGCGGGCGACGTGCCCCCCGAGATGGTGGCCGCCATCGCCGGCGAGGCCGTGACCTACTCCACCCCCCTGACCGAGGGCGATCCCGCAATCCGCGGCAGTTCGATCGAAGATCTGGTGGCCAGCAAGCCGCTCTTCGCTCCGATCGACGGCCTGCCGAAAGAGGCCTGGGCGGGCCAGGCCTGCACCGCCTGCCACAAATGGACCAAGGCCGCGCTCTGCGATCAGGCCAAGTTCTACGTCAAGGAGGCCGCCCCTTCGGCCAAATTGACCCAGCATCCCCTGGGCGGCGCCTTCAAGCTGACGCTCAAGGCCTGGGGTGCGGCGTCCTGCCCTTGAACAGGAAATACCCCGTCAGAGGGATGGCGACCGCCTGACAGGGGCTCGGCCCTATCCCCTTCAGCCTCGACAAGTCGCCGGCCGGTTGCAGGCAGCGTTCCTCCCCCCGCACCAACCTGCGCCTCGCCTTGCGCCTTCTGTCGTCTTTCCCGGCCCGCCGTCCTTCCAGCCCCCCCCGTCCTTCCAGCCCTCCCGTCGTTCCAAACCCCAGACCTTCCCGCCCGCCTTGGCACCGCACGCGCCCCCTGCCTCATTCGTTGGCCCTGATTAACACCCATCCTATTGATTTTGCGTTAGATCACGGCGGTTTTGCTCGCCTCGGGCTGCAGGGTTTCGTATGATTTCATTCAGAAACCTGCAATTTCGGTTTGGTCATGAAACACCGCTCCCGCCCGCC
>WGOE01000015.1 GCA_016124195.1 bacterium
AAGCAGCTGCAGGCGCTCGAGGCGCAATTCGACGACGCCGCGGCGCAGGCCGAGCGGCTCGGGCTTTCCGAGGCCGATCTGTCGACCGCGCGCGACAAGGCGATCGCCGACCTGCAGAAGAGCGCCCTCGATCAGGTGTTGGCGCAGCGCGATCAAATAAAAGCCTATTTCCAGGGGCTCTATGGGCCCGTGCAGCAAGCACAGACCTCGATCAACCTCTCGAGCATCTCGGCCCTCAGCCCGCAAGAGCAGCTGGCGCTGGCGCGCCAGCAATTCGAGACGACGGCGTCCGCGGCGCAGGCAGGTGACCAGACGGCCATTCAAAGCCTGCCGCAGGTGGCGCAGGCCCTGGTCGAGCAAGCGCGCAGCTTCGATGCGCAGGGCTCGCTGTTCCAGTCGATCTTTCAAGAGGTGAACCAGACGCTGCAGGGCGTGATCGACCAGGGCGCTACCCAGCAAGAGCAGCTGATCGACATCATCCCGACGGAGCTGCGCAGCCAGACGCGGGATTTTGTCGGTGCGCTCAGGGACCAGACGCAGCAGCTGCTCGACGCCTTTACGAAGCTGCAGCGGCAGCTGGCCTCGACGACGGCGCGGGCCGCCTGATGAGCGACGCCAGGGTCGAGCTTACCAATGGACGGGGCGAGCCCGCCGGCGAGCACGAGAAGCCGGAGCGCTTCACCTTCCGCTGCCCCGTCCATAATCGCGGCCGCGACCCTGAGAAGCGCACCAATGTCTGCCCGGATTTGCTGATCGCCGCGGGCCCGCATTCGGCGGCGCACGGGATCAAGCGCGATCCCCAGAGCAAAAACGGCGGCCATGCCCAATGGGATTGGGATGGCAACCGCCAGGCGCCGACCTTCGCACCCTCGATCCGCTGCAGCGGCTGCGGCTGGCACGGCTACATACGCGCCGGCCGGTGCGTCGATACCTCCGGCCGGGAGGAACCCGACTAGGATGCTCGGCACCTATCCTCTGGGCTCCCTGCCGCTCGCCGAGCTCGCGGCGACCGACACCAAGGGCAAGGTGCTGCCCTATGCGCTCGACCTCGAGAGCGCGACCCGCGCCCTCTTTGTCGTCGCCGTCGTGGACACCTACGGCGCCGAAGGCATAGCGCGCGGCTACTATGGCACGGTCGGCTGGACCACGGCGCCCGACGACAACCCGCCCGACACCTGGATCCCCGGCGTGCTCAAGGCCGGGATCGCCTGGACGGTCGCCGTCCCGCAAATGGCCGATGGCACCTGGGGCGGCCTGGTGAGCCGCAGCTATGGTGAGGTGATCTTCGCCAACCCGGGCGGCGATCTCGACGCGCTCGCCGATCGCGCCGTCGACGGAAGGCGCGTGACGCTGCGCATGGGCCAGCTCGTCAAGAAGCCTGTTCCTGTGCCCATGCTGCCCGTAGGTGACGATCTCACGCCGATCGCCGGCGACGCCGGCACGGGTGTCACCGGCGACCTCTCGACCGGCCGACAGGACCAGTCGGCGGCGCTGGTGCCGGCCTCTCTGTCGGCGGCCGGGGTCATCTTCGAGACGCTGGCCGACAGCTGGACCTTTTCGGATACCGAGCTGCAGCTCGTGCTGCAGGACTACTCGGCACAGCTCCGGGTGCCGCTGCAGACCAGGCGCTACGCCGGCACCGGCGGGATCGAGGGGCCGACCGAGCTCGAGGGCAAGACGCGGCAGCTCGTCTATGGCCGTTCCTTTGCGGTGCCGCCGGTGCTGCTCGACGCCGGCCTGCAAATCTACGAGGTCAATGACGGCGCTATCCTGGCCGTGGACGCGGTCCGCGAGCGCGGTGTGGCGCTGGTGAACGGTGGTGCTATCGCCGGCGGTTGGGACGAGCTCGCGGCCGTCACGGTCGACCCGGGCGCCTTCGTGGTGGCGCCCGAGGCCGGGATCATGCGCCTGGCCACGGTGCCGCAGGGGGCCCTGGTCTGCGACGTGCGCGGCGCCATTCAGGACGTGCTCTATTCCGAGATCCAGCCATGGGATGACGGAACGCTCTTTTCCGATCTCACCGGCTGGTCGGAAAAGGTCGCGGGGCCAGGCTATGCCGAGAAGCTCGGCGGCGTGCTCTTGTGCATGCTCGGCCGGACCGCCTTTTGGGATCTCTCGCGCATCGATCGCGACAGCTTCGATGATTTCGACAGCGGGCAGCCGGCGCCGATCGGCTGGGCGGCGCTCGCCGGCAGCGAGATCACGCTGGCTGACGCGATCGACGGGCTCTGTCGCGGCATGGGTGCCCTAGCCGGTCCCGACCAGTATGGGCGGTTTCAGCTGCGCCGCCTCGAGGCGCCGCAGGTCAGAACACCGATCGTCTTTGACGAGGATTCGACCCTATCGCTCGAGCGGGTGCCGCTGCCCTACCGCACGGCTCCCTATCAGTGGACGATCGGCTGGCAGCGCTATTGGCGGACGCAGGGTCCGTCCGATCTCGCCGGCTCGCTGCAGGGCACCGCGGCGGGGCAGGACCTGGCCGAGGAATGGCGCCAGGCCATATCGGGCGACCCAACGCGCAAGATCGCGCATCCGACGGCCAAGGCCGGCGACCTCGTGCAGGCTCCCTTCGCCGTCCAGGCCGACGCGGCCGCCGAGGCGGCCCGGCGCTTCGCGCTTTATGCGCCTGGCCGCGAGCTCTACCGCCTGCGAACGAAGCATCTTTGGACGCGGGCTAGGCTCGGCGACACGGTCACCGTGATCCGCGATCGCTGGGGCCTCGAGGCTGGCCGCAACATGGTCGTGCTGTCGATCAGCCTCGATCTCGCCAACTATCGCACGGAGCTCCTCGTCTTTGGCTAGCGGCGCCGTGCTTTGGGAGAACCTGGCCGACGCCGCGACCCTGTCGGTCAGCTCCGAGCGCTCGACCCTGCCGCGTGCCTTCGTCCAGACGCCGCACCTCGACCAGCGCTGGCGCAGCCTCACCGCACCCGCCTGGATCGTGGCCGACCTGGGGGCCATCGTCGCCGTCGACCTCGTGGCGGCGCTCGGCACGAACTTCGCCGCGAGCTCGACCTGGCAGGTGCGGGTGAGCACGGCGGATGCCACGGGCGCCGCCGGCGACGCCTTCGACAGCGGATCGACGAGCTCGGGCATCTCCGCAATCTATGGCGCCGCTGCCATGGTGCTGCCCGTCGGTACGGCCGGGCGCTATGTGCGCCTCGACCTCGCCGATGCCTCGCTCGCCTATCTCGAGGCCGGGCGCCTGGTCGCTGGCCCGCTGTGGCGCCCGGACCGGAACTTCAGCACCGGCTATAGCCGCTCCTGGCTGGATCCGAGCGTCGTCGAGATGACGCCAGGCGGCCATATCTGGGTCGACGAGCGCCCGATGCAGCGCGGTCTCGAGCTCACCTATTCGAGCGTGAGCGAGGCCGAGCTCAAGGCCCAGATAGCACCCCTCATGCGCGCGATCGGCCTGCGCAAAGACGTGGCAGTGCTGCTCGATACGGCATCGGCGGACCTCGTCGAGGATATGGTCTGGGGGCTGCTCAGGACCGAGCCCAACGGCACCAACCGCTACCTCAAAACCTTCCGGCACACCTTCCAGGCCTGGAGTCGCACCTGATGCTGAAATGGGCCAACGGCGTCCACGAGACGACCGAGACGACCGGCACGGGCGCCATAGCGCTCGCCGGCGCCGCCGCGGGCAGCTCTGCCTTTGGCGACGTTCTCGAGGATGGCGACAAGTTCGGCTATGCGATCCTCAATGGCGTCGACTTCGAGCGCGGCATCGGCACCTATAATGCCAGCACGGACACGATCTCGCGCACGACCGTCAAGAGCTCGAGCAATGGCGGCGCCAAGGTCAACTGGACCTCGGGAACAAAAGACGTCATCCTTGCCCTTCTCGCCGAGATCATCGTCACGATCGACGAGAACGGCCAGGTCACGACGCCGGCCGATATCGTCATCAGTGATCATTACGTGCAGATCGGCAGCTCGAGCCCAGCCGAGTATTACCGGGTCAAGATGGACGCCAGCGGCCATCTCCTGATCGCCCTGGCGTCGAGGACTCCGAACGTCAATGTCCTGGATTTTCAGCTCGATCATTTCGCCCCCGGCGACCACCGGCTAGCGCTGCCGAAGATCTACAGCCCGCAGGTCGAGGGCGACGTGATCAAGCTCGGCGGCACGGCGCTGGCGTCCGCCGCGACCAAGACGGCCGGGGGCGCCGCCGGCAACGTGCCGGTGCTCGACAGTGGCGGCAAGCTCGTCGTGGGGGTCCTGCCTGCGCCCACGGTGCCAGACGCCAGCAACCCCGGCAAGGCGGGCGCCTGGCCGGCAGCACCGGCGGGCCTGGCCGTGCGCTTTCTGGGCTCTGACCTCGCCTGGTACACGCGGTACGCGCCCTATGTGAGCGCCTGGATTACCGGCTGGGCGATCGGCACCGCACCAACGCCAGTCGATCATGGGCTCGGCGCCGAGCCCGACCGCCTGGTGCTCGAGCTCAACTGCATGACGGCCGAGTACGGCTATGCCGTGGGCGACACCATCGCCAAGATGGACGATTCGAACGAGACCAGCGGCGGATCCAATGCCGGCCTCGGGCTCTACAAAAACGCCACCAAGGTCGGTTACGTGATCGGCAAGGCCGGGATCCGCATCCACCGCCGCGACGCCACGCATGAGGGTGAGCACACCTATGTGACGCCGGCCAACTGGCGGTTGCGTCTGATCGCCGAGAGGAGGATCGGCTAATGGCCGGCTATGACATTCCCGCCCTCTCTGCCCCCGGCGTCATCGTCCAGAAAGAGGAGATGCGCGATCAGATCCTGCTGCCGACGAAGGGCCGGATCGGCAACCTCCCGAGCGCGCTGGCACCGAACGACACGGAGGCCGGCGCTGGCGTCGACCTCGCGGCTTTTGAGGGGCTGCACCTGCGCGTCGGCAGCGGCGGCGCCGAGGCGGGTGGCGCCGTCGACATGCAGGGCGCCGATCTCGGCGGCTACAACGCTGCGCCGATCCGGCTCTCGGGCAATCTCACGATCGATGCGACGATCGAGGGCGCCTTGTCGCGCGAGCGCTGGAAAACCTATGCCGGCCGCGTGATCGAGCTCGTCGACGGGACGAGACAGACGATCACGATCGACGCCGTCGTGCCGGTCGGCTTCTCCTGCCTCGTCCTGTGCGAGGGCGCCGGCGGCTTTCAGTTCGCCCTCTCCGGCGGCCTCGATCCTCGCGGCGCCGCCGCCGGCGATCTCACGAAGGCCGAGCAGAATGCCAGCCTGACGCTCTACCGCGGCACAAGTGGCCTTTGGGTCATGGGAGGGCTTTCCTCCTGATCCTGCCGGTTTTCGCGCCGAGCCGCGTCAGCCGGGCCGCGGCGCCGGCGGCGACGTGGAGCGCCCGCGACGGCGGCCTGGTCGCGGCCGCGGGCGGGGCGCCGGGCGACGGTGCGCCCCTGGCGCTCTGGCAGGGCAACGGCAGCGCCGTCGACCTCGCCGAAAGCGATGCAGGCCTGCAGGCGGTCGCCGATGCCTCGCTCTTTGCCGGCCTGACCGTCTCGCGCTTCTCGGGCGGCCGCCGCCTGGTCTCGGCCTCGGCCCTGGCCGGGCAGACGGGCGGCCTCATGCTCGTGCTCAAGGTCGCGAGCATGACGACGGGATCGCGCACAGTCTTTGCGATCCCGGACGCCGGCGGGAACGCGGCGGTCAAGCTCGTGCTGCGCAGCACCACGGGCAGCGATCTTTTCGCCGACCTGGTGCTGGCGACCGACGGGGGCGACGAGACGGTGACGCTCGATCTCTCGGCGCTGCCGTCGGGCGCTGCCGTGGCGCTGCTCGGCACGAGCAATCGAGCGTCCAAGAGCCTGTCGCTGACGGCCGACGACGGGACGCCGGCGACGGCGACCTATGCCGGCACGGCGACCGATGAGGCGGGGGCGGCCATCGTCGGCTGCGGCCTGGCCGCGGATGGCGAGGACAGCGGCGTCGGGAGCGTCGGCCTGGCGCTCCTCGAGCGGCTCGACCACGTGCCGAGCACGTCCGAGACAAATGCCCTGTGGGCCGCCGCTGCCGCCGAGCTGGCACCCGTGGCGCCGGCGACCGTGCAGACGGTTGCCCTCATCGTCGAGACCGACAACACTGTCACGGCCGCCGCGCTCGCGGCCGATCCTGCCGGCTATGGCCTCGAGGCGGCCGCCGTGGGCTCCGTGCCGGACGGGATCGACGTCGAGGTCTCGGGCAGTGATTTCTCGGTCACGCCTCATACCGAGGTGCCGCTCGGCGTTGCCGTGGTGGTGGCATCCTTGGGGCCGCTCGGCTCGACCGTCGCGATCGGCTGGATCGCCTTCGCCGGCTCCGGCGCGGTCGTCTGGCCGAACGGCTTTGCCCGGCGCTTCGACGTGAGCGTGCCGGCGGCGAGCCTTGCGGGCATGTCGGCCGACCTGGCCATGCCCCTGGTCTGGATCTGGCTCGACGATCCCGATCTTGCGACCGTGGCGAATGGCGGCGTGGTCACCGACGCCGGCGGCGGCGATATCCGGCTCGAGCTGGCCCTCGGCAGCAAGGTCGCGCACAGGCTCGCCTACTATGACGGTGCGGCCGGACAGGCCTGGCTCGTCTGTCGGCCGGGCCCGCTCCTGACATCCGGCCTGCCGCTCTATGCCTTCGCGGGCAACTCCGGCGCCACCGCCGAGGAGGATCCCGCCGGCGTCCGGCTGTCCGACCTGGCGTGCCTCGCCGATCTCCTGAGCGGCACCGATCTGACCGGCAGCGGCAATGACCTGGCCGTCACGGGCTTCTCGACGGCGGCGGGGCTGCTCGTGCCCTGCGGCCAGGCGGCCGACACGGCGGGCGATATCACCGATGCCGATGGCAGCTGGGCCGATGGTGCCACCGCGTTGACCCTGGCGGCCTTCGTGCGGCCGGATGACGCCGCCGATGACTATGGGATCGCCTGCATCGGCTCGACCGCCTCCGACGCTGCAGCTTGTGTGAGCCTCAGGGTAGACAAGGATGGCGTTCACGGCGGCGCTGCGCGCACCGTCTGCACGCAATTCGCGGTCGCGGGCAGCTATTCGGATCGGATCGAGGGCGAGAGCGATGCGGCGCCGCAAGGGCGCTGGGCTCTGCCCGCCTGGTCCTGGCAGAGCGGCCAGGCCGATCAGGCCACCGTCGATGGCGTGAGCGTGGGCAAGACCAACACCGGCGACGTCGCGACCAATCTGACGGGCGCCCTCGCCGGCGGCGTGCCGCACTTCTGCCGGGCCGGCAACAACAAGGGGCTCAAAGGAAAGGCACAGCTCGGGTTTGGCTGGCTGCGGGCGGTCGGCAATGAAGAGCTCGCTGTCCTCTCGGCCAACCTGCGCTTTCCGCTGGCCTTCCATGCGCGCTCGGCCGCGGCCTCTTACGACGACGCGGCGCAGCTGGTCGCAACGCCGATCTGGGCGACGATGGAGCCCAACGGCACGCTCTACCTCGATCCGGTCAGCGTCGGCGCCGGCGATGGCGACCTGGTCGTGAGCGTGCCCACGGCCAGCATGGGCACGGTCTCGATCGTGGACAACCAGATCAAGCTCGTCGCACCCGCGGCCGAGGCCGACGTGCTGGTCTCTTACACGCTGAGCGACAAGAGAGCGTCTGTGACCGGCTACTGCCAGGTGACGGTGGCGGGCTCGACGGTAGCGCCTGCCGAGGCGAAGCCATGGGATGGCGTGCTCTATGGCTGCCCGGTGCAGGGCGACACCGTGGCGCCAACGCAGATCAAGGCGGGTGCCGGTATCCGCAACTTCTACACCTTCACGGCCGAGCGGACCTGTCTGATCACCGGCGTGCGCCAGATCCTGCGCGCATGCCTGAGCACGGCGGAAGTCCACGACAGCCCGGGCGACTACAGCTCGGGCAACGGCGGGACGATCACGCTGCAGATCCGGCCGCTCAACGCGGACGGCTCCCCATCGAGCACGATCCTCGGCAGGACAAGGGTCAACAACGGCTTCGGCACGCTCTGCACGAACGCCGTGACCAACGGCTTCAATCAGTACGCCGTCTGGGACTTCCTGAGCCCTGTCCCGGTCACCAGGGGGCAGCGCTATTGCTTCTATTTCGAGAACACCGGCGGCGCCAAAGACTGGATCTCCCTCGACTACACGATCTGCTATGCGAACGTGCCGACCGGGCTCAATCCCCCGCAGCACTGCGGCATATTCTATGGTGACCAGAACCTCTGTTACGGCCGCTATGTCTACGGGAGCGGCCCCGATGCCCGCAGCAACATGGGCGGGATGTGGGATGTCAAGACGGCCGACGGCCTGGACTGGGGCAACCCCTATTACTTCGCGAAGAGCAACGCGAGAAAGACGGTCGGCGGCAGCCTGCAGGCGCGCCAGAAATTCACCGTCAGCGACTATACCCGGATCGTCGACGCTCTGTGGTTCCGCTGCTGGTGGACGAGCGCCAAGACGACCGACCTCATCATCCGGCTGGAAAACACCGGTGGCTCGCCGATCGAGCAGATCTCCGTGCCGCGCGCCAACATCGTCGCGACCAACGCCTATCCCGGCAACCCCTACGCCCGGTGGGTCAAGGTCGGTTTCGCCGCCCCGAGAACGCTCTCTCTCGGCCAGACCTATTATCTGCGCTTCAGCGCTGCCGCCGGCGGCTATGAGTTCTGCCCGCAGTATCTCTATGGCGCTGCGACGAGCCGCAACAGCTGGCCCAACGCCTATTGCCAGTATTCGACCAATGGCGGGTCGTCCTGGATCGACGGTTGGGATCGAGACGATCAGCCCGGCAACTACCTCAAAGGGCTGTGCCTGAGCGCGGCCTTTGCGGTGAGCGGGTGACCGACCGCGAGCTCTCCGATCGGGTGGACGAGCTCGTTCGGCGCAATCCGGCGCTGCGGGCGCTCGTGCTGCGCCTGCTGCTCTGGGTCGGGGTGGCGGCGATCGGCGCCGGCGGCGTGGTGCTGCGCTACAGCGTGGCGGAGCTGCAGGGCCTGGTGAGGCAACAGGCCCTGAATACCGTGGCCATCAACCAGAACGGCGGCGAGATCAAGCGCCTGCAGCTGTTCGCGGACTCCGTGCCGCTGATCTACCAGCGGCAGGACCGGACCGGCGACCGGATGCGCCAGGTCGACAAGCGCCTCGACGAGCTCGGGCATGCGCTCGAGCGGCTCGGCGATCGCCTCGACGGCAGGCCGCCCTATCGCAACTGATGGTCAATGCCTTCTCGGCGCCGCCCGGCGCCCGAGCGTTTTCGATCAGCCCCGAAAGGAGTGACAGGGCATGGGTTCCAACCCGGCACTGAAAGGCGTCGTCGCGACCACCATCGCGGCGCTGTTCGCGGTCCTCACCGCGCTCGGCGTCGGTCTTCCGACTGGCGTGACGGCGGAATCGACGACGACGCTCATCCTGCAACTGCTTACCGCCCTGGGCGCGCTGATCGCCGTGGGGCAGATGGTCTGGCACGCGATCCAGACCCGCTACGTGCAAGTCCCGAAGGATACCGGCCCGGCTGCCTCGAGCGGCCCTGGCGCGACCTCCGGGCCGCCCAAGGCGCTCGTGGCGCTGGTCGTTCTCGTCGCCCTGGGCGCTCTCGTCTCCGCCTGCAGCCCAGCGCCTGGCGGCGGCGCGGCGAGCCCGTCCTCGAGCGCCGTGCTGCAGGATCCGCGCGTCCAGCTGGCACTCGGCTGCGAGGCCTATGCGACCGCCGCCGGCATGGCCGCCGCGGCGATCCGGGCGGGCGACGTGAGCACGGAAGGCGTGCAGCGCATCAAGGTGCTGCGGGGTGAGCTCGGGCCGCTATGCGAGGCCCAGGCGCCCGGCACGGACCTGCCGGCGGTCCTGGTACGCCTCGGCGCTGCTGTGAGCGAGATGACCAACATCGTCGGGAGCAAGTCATGAACGAGCTCGTAGCTGCCGCCCTTGCCCAGGGCATCCAGGCCGCGATCGCCGGCTATCGCCTCTACCAGGCCGGCCAAGGCAAGACGCCCGAGCAGATCGAGGCGTCGATCACCTCCATCGTCGAGGCCAGCAAGGCGCGTGCCGTGGCGGCCGACCAGGCGCTCGACCAGGCCATCGCCGCGGCCGAAGCGGCCGCGGCGTCGAGCTCGCCGCCGCCCGTGTCGGGATCCTCGGGCGGCTAGGCGGCCGCCGGCCCCGGGCGTAGCGCCGCAGAGCGCTCGGGGCCGGCCAGGCTGTCCCTTTCATCGCTGATACTCTAGCAGCTCGAGGAGCACCCCATGACGGACCAACAGCGGGTTGCAGCTTGGCCCCGTGAGTACATCGACGGGGTGCCGGCACCCGATGACTCCTTCCTTTTCATGGATAGTCTGACGGCCGTTGGCAGCGGCGGCGGATCAGCCAAGGTGGGCCTGGATCATGCCGCTCGCCGTCTGCTCGAACGGCTCGGCAGCGGGAGCGGTGCCGACAATGCGGCGGCACTGGTGGCGTTTGCCCTGCAAACCGGATCGGCCATGGCAAAATGGCACGGCGGGCTCACCGGCGAGGTATTGCGTCAACTTTTCGATCACCTGGCCGATCGGTCACCATCGGTCCTAACATTTGGCGCCGATCCGACCGGAGTGACGGACTCCACGGCAGCTTTTCAGAAGGCGGCCGACCTGGGTATGATCATCATAGTCCCTCCTGGGACGTATGTGATCGGGGCGGGCAATGCGCGGGTGGCCCTTTCGGCCGGAAGTGGGTTTGTCGGTCAATACCCCGGGACGGCCACGCTCAAAGGCGCGTCGGATTTCGTGTCCGGCACGGCGGACAAGCGGGCTTTATTTGAGGGGGTCGGGACATCCTATCATGTCTTTAGAGGTCTGATCTTAGAGAATTTTGACCTCACCACGGCGCAGACAAAACTATATTTCGATACCTGCACGGACGTGACAGTCGTTGACTGCCGATCTCGCGGCACTGGCACTCTAGAGGTGGGCTTCCGTAAGTGCACGGACTTCAAGGTTCAAGACAGCGGGTTCATTCTCGGAACGAACGGCGACTTCGGCGTCGGCGTGTCGATTTGCGAAAAAAGTCGTAATGGCTTGATCGATAATTGCTCATTCCGTGGGTACATCGTGTCGAAGGACCCATCTGGAATCGGCGTCAATCCAACAGGGGATAGGTGGGGAAGCGTTGCTGTCACGATCAAGTGCACGGATGATCCGTGGTCGAGCACTCGTGATTTTCGCGGAGGATGCGTGCGAGTTGCGGGCAACACCGCATCGCCCACGGTTGTCTCTCTGCCGGGCATCAATGCGACCGACTGGAAAGCATGGGCAGTCGCAGCTCTTGGCACTGTTGCGACAACAGCGTCTCCAGACATCGAGATCAGTGCCACAATTACCGACGACACGCTGACTATAAATCAACCGAGTGGGGCGACGTATGCGGGCATATATTTCGACGTAGTTTACGCATACTTCGGAAAGACACCGGAGGACATTCGCGTAAGCCGATCCTTCATTGACGGGATGGTCAATGCAGGTGTGTCGGCGATCAATGGTATCAATGTATCGGTCGTCGATACCACCATGCGGCGCGTGGCTGACATCGGATTTGACTCAGAGGGATGCCTTAGCGAGAGCGTGACGATCTCAAGGTTTGATCGCTGTAACACAGCCGGAATAGCGCTCTCCGGCAGGGGCGCCAAGGCCATCGGCTGCGATATCCAGGGCAGCGCCGCCCAATGCATCCTGCTCAATGGCGACAATGGGGGGGGTTATCAGAGCTTCGCTCAGACCGGCTCTGACTATTACCAGGGCTTGGAGAAGCAGGATATCACGGTCGGATCTGACGCCGGAGGCAGCCAGACCCTGACAGCCGCGACGGGCACGCCCTTCCGGCTGGTCAACATCGGGGAACGCGTCGCCCTGACCCAAGGCGGAACCACCTACAGCTATCCCGTGACGGCCAAGGCCAGCGATCTCCAGGTCACGATCGACAACACCCAGGCATGGCTTATCACGGCACCAAGAACAGCCGTCACCCACGTAGCCTCCGCCGGATCTGTCGCGGCGTCGAGCTGGTACAAGTCCGCCTTCCGCGCCAGCCCCTATGGCCTGACCGGCGACATCGTTGTCCAAGGCAATACCGGCGCCACCAAGAACGCCTTCAATCCGTTCATTCGGGCTAACTACATCAACAACTTCCATACCTCGGGAAATCGGTCGATAGTCGCCCGAGCAGTTGGCGTAGAGGGTGCCTGGGTCACGAATTGCTTTGATTTCACAATGGACGGTGACATCTTCGTTGGTCAGGTATTCTTCGATACCTGCGGGCGGTTCAACGCGCGACCAATATTCAAAAGGAGTTTCCAGCGGAGCTTGATACTCGCCGGATGCGTATGCTTCACAGCTGATCCAAAGTTTATGGACGTGAACAAGCAACCAAACGCGGGCGGGTATGCGATTACCTACGCAAATTGTGCACATGGCTTTGTACGAGCCGACTACGTCAAGATGCATGGTCAGTCGACTCACAGCCTGCAGACGCAGGTCGGTCTCTACAACCGGGGCGGCAACTCCGTGGACACGGGGATCGATGGAAATGACCAAGTGCGAATTGACATCCGGCGCATGGACCAGCCAGCGGGGAGCTACGCCGCGTCGATCTACTCGTAGGAGATTTCTATTCGACGGCCATTTTTTGCGTACATCGACGCGAGCAGCCTAGTTTTTTTGACTTGTCATGGCGAGCGGATCGTCTCAAGTTTTGTCCATTTTAAGCTCCTTTTCCAGTTCGGCATAAAGTCTGTCGTCTCGGTTCGCGGGATGCTTCATAAGAATAAAACTGAAGCTCATCAACATTCTTACGAGGTCTTTGTTGTTATTGATAATTATTTCAAAGTCGTTCTCCTTGTAGACCATGATGCGTGAATGGTCGTATGGCTTGTCGAGCGTCGTCGAGAAATGAGTGAGAAGCACAACGTCAGGTATTTGGGCACTGTCACCCCACACCCCATGAGCTATGAGATCGCGCGCCGCAGCATTTGATTTGGCCTTTCGCATTATTGACTTGAGCAGTCTATTGGCGCGCAACGGCAGAGTTGCGCTCGCCATTGCGTCTATGGCGGCCGCCCGAGCAGATCTCTGATTAATTGAGAGAAACACAAGGGCCGCCGTTTCCTTTGGGCCGCCCAAAAGCTCAATGAAGATTTGCATCATGAAGCTTTCGGCGTGGGACCACGACCGAAGCGCCTCGACGATCAGGGGTGGAAAGGACGGATGCCTGCAGAAGAGGCCGTCGCCGACGTTGTTCAGACCGACTGTGGCGTTCCGGCGCACCTTGGAGAGCGGTTGGGGCATGTGAGATTGCTCCGAGCAGTGGCATTGGGAAATGGGGCGTTTTGATGGACTAGCAGGAGCGGATGCGTCGACGCTAGGGACCTGAGGGTCAGTCGTAGCCGCTATTATGAATGCGTGGATGGAGGAGCAGGGGTTGGTTTACGAGGTGGGCCGAGGGGAGCGGGCTGATTTGACGCGCTTTTCCGGCAGCTCTTAACCAGCGTCCCCGCTGTGCACGACGCACAGCTGCGCGCCTCGCGCGCTATGCGCTCAGTGCGCCAGGGCTATGCAAATAATGCGTTGAGTTTGTTGGCGCATATTGAGGAATGTCGAGACCAGCGCAGGATTTCAAGACCAGGCCGTTCGGATCCCTCGCTCTAGGCCGCCCGGAGAGCTCCAGCGGCTTCCGCCAGCAGCCAGTGGCCGCGCCAGCGCGGATGTGCACGCTCTCGACCTGCGCACCATGCGGGCCACGCGCGCTGTGCGCGTCCTGCGCGGCATATGAGCGCGCCGCCGCCGGGGCACGCCAGCGTCTGAGCGGCGACGCAACGGCAACCATCTCTCGCTGGGTCATGGGAAGGCCAAGAGTATCAATGGGAGATCGCTGGACTACGGATCTGGGGGTTAGGGGTTCGAATCCTCTCGGGCGCGCCATATTTCAAGCACTTAGTCAGAGGGTTGGTGGCGCTACGGCGACTGAAGGCGCCTCACGGCGACCTGATCACGGCAACCTGACGGCAACCGGATCGGGGCTCAGCCGCGCTTCTTGGCGGCCAGGGTGCGGCGCTCCATGGCCTGGCGGACCCGGTCGACGTCGAGCCGGCCGTAGTGCTTGTGCGTCACGCCGGGGTCGGTGTGGTCGAGCGCGGCCTGGGCGTCCGTAATGGTGCCGCCGGCGGCCAGAATCTCGATCGCCGTGCTGTGGCGTAGGTTCTTGGCCAGGAAGCTGGGCAGGCCGGCACGTCGCCGAGCGGCCTGGACACCCTTCTTGATCGAGCGCACCGCAACGCCGTTGTAGGACACGACGGCGCCGATCTCTTTCCGGGTCGGGCGCTGCGGGCCGTCACGCTTCTCGTCGTGGTCGAGCCCCGCCGCTTCCTCGAGGATGGCGCGTAGCGCCGGCGTTATGGGCTTGACCACCACGCGGCCGCCTGGTCGCCGGCTCTTCACCGTGATCGAGTAGCGGGCCGCCTCGAGGTCGATCCGCTCCCAGCGCAGCGCCAGCACGCTGCCTATCCGCAGGCCCGTCTCCTCGGCGATCAGGAGGGCGATGCGCACATGCGGCGCCGCGGCCGCCATGACAGCCTCCCGGAGCGCCGGCGGCACGTGCAGGGCCAGGGGATCGCGGTCGGGCTCCTCGAGCCTCAGCCGCTTCCAGAGGATGCGCGGCAGCGCAAGGCCCTGCACGTCGGTGCCCCAGCTCCAGATGCCTTGGGCAACGCGCAGGCGCGTGTTGATCGTGGTGGGGCTGTTGGGCGGCAGGCGCCTGATCCAGCGCTTGCCCTCGGTGCCGTCGGCCAGCCTCTTGCGGTAGGGCACGACGACGGGCTCGGATCGCCAGCGGGCCACGGCGGCCGCGAAATCCACCGTGCCCAGCTCCTCGAGGCGGCGACCAGGTCAGGCCCGTGACGATGCAGAAGCCCAGATACTCCTCGTGCGACCATACCGTCTCGCCCAGGCGCGGCAGCTCGGCGCGCCGGACGGGCCAGGCGTGGGGCGTCGTCATCGCTTTTTCTCCGCAAAGGCCC
>WGOE01000002.1 GCA_016124195.1 bacterium
AAAGAACCCCGCCCATTCCCGATCAAACACCTCCCAGTCGATCAGGGCCGTCAACTTCACCAGTTCATGGCGCGGGTCGATCAGATCGACCAGGCGCGGGCGGAGCAGGTCATCCTGTTCAGGCGGACGGGAGCGGTGTTTCATGACCAAACCGAAATTGCAGGTTTCTGAATGAAATCATACGAAACCCTGCAGCCCGAGGCGAGCAAAACCGCCGTGATCTAACGCAAAATCAATAGGATGGGTGTTAATCAGGGCCAACTAATGAGTTTTGGACAATTCCTGAATGTCGTTTGTGCCGGCCACCATCGGGTCCTGGAAGATCTGCACCGCGCCGATCTGCAGCATGTGCAAGATGACTTGGGCATCCTTCGGATCGTTCTTGTCCCAGCTGTTGTGCAGCGCTTCGCGTATCCGCGCGAGGGCAACCGACGACACCAGCTTCAGATCGAACCCGGCCACGCCAAGATGATACATCAGCACGCGGTGATAGTTGCCGGTGGCTTCAAAGCCGACACGGACCGGCAAGCCATATTCTCGCAAGATCGAAATCAGGCGCATGAAGTCATCTGTGGTGTCGGTGATGGTGAGGCGCCGACGGCGTGATTTGCCGGGAACGGCGATCAGCACCTCATGCCGGTGTTTTGAAATGTCGATGCCTACCAGAACACGGGCATCCGAAGTATGCTCAGCCTTGGCCATAGCCAGTCTCCTCTGTGGTGTGGTTCGCAAAACCACCAAAGAGACCCGAGCCCCGGTTATAGCCGCTTGGCTCGCGCAATTCGGGAGGCTGCGCAGGCGGCCATACCCTCCAACGGCGCGTCATTCCCAACATGCTATGGCACCGAGTTCACTTCGAACGCGATCCTAGAATGAGCGGAGAAGATCAAGGCGAAATGGCACTATATCGCCCCCGGCAAGCCCATGCAGAATGGCAATTGCGAAGCCTTCAACGGTCGGATGCGCGACGAGCTGCTGAACGAGACCCTGTTCTTCGGCATCGACCATGCCCGCGAAGCCGTGCCCCGCTGGACCAATACCTACAACACCGAGCGGCCCCATTCCGCCCTCGGCTACCGGTCCCCGGCGGTCTTTGCCGCCAAACTCACCGCAATGGACGATCAGCTACGCGCATCTGAACAGCTCCGCAGATCGCCCATTGCTCCATCGGCGCAACCGCGCCAAATTCAACCGCCGACTCTGGCCTCAGCTGGGTGAGCATTGGGGGTCACGACAACGCGGCAATACCGTGCTGGCGGTCGGGCGCGACACCGACAAACAGACCGCGGCCCGATCGAAAGTGCCCGGATTGCAGACCTTTGCGGCCGATCTCGCCGACCCCGCGCAACGCCTGCGGCTGCGCGATTTCTTAAAGGCCGAACTCCATTCTTGCGAGATGCTGATCAACAATGCCGGGATCATGCGCGCCGTGAAATTCAACCGCATCGCGGATGCGACGGCCATCGAGGCGGAGATCGCGGTAAACCTTGTGGCGCCCATCGAATTGACCGCCCTGTTCATCCCGCTGCTGCGCGGCAGGCCGGACGCCTGCATCGTCAACGTCTCATCAGGACTGGCCTATGCCCCCTTCCCGAATGCGCCCGTCTACAGCGCCACGAAGGCGGCCCTGCATTCGTTCAACCAGTCGCTTCGGATCCAGTTGCGGGCCAGCGGTCTTCATGTGGTGGAGATCATCCCGCCGACGTTGGACACTCCGATGATCTCTGCGGACCTCCGCACCGCGATGAAGGGGCAGCGCATGGAAACGGTCGAGACTGTGACATCGGCAGCGATCAGGCGCATCGAGGCCGGGCAGACCGAAATCCCCCTTGGCGCTAGTTCCATGCTCCGCATTCTCAGCCGTCTGGCTCCGGGGCTCTTGATGCGGCAGATGGCCGCCATGAACGACCGCGTCTCTGCGGCGTGAAGCGGTCTGACGATGCATCGCCAGACCCGCCGCCACGTCGGACCCGGACCACGGTGCCGGGCATCCGTCAGGACCTATTGCAGGTAGGTCTCGCCCCCGCGCTGCACCACCATCACGCGGTCGCCCACATGGAACCGTTCGGTTGCCTGGATGATTGTCATCTGGCCTCCGTTGTCCAGTCGCACGGTCCAGGCCGTGGACTGATAGGTCGAGTTCTGCGTTGCGAGATTGCTGCCGATTACCGCTCCGGCAATCGCGCCCGCCCCCGTCATCAGGTCCTTGCCGCTGCCCGAGCCGAACTGATTGCCGATGATGGCGCCGACCAGCCCACCCGTTACCGCGCCGACGACCTGATCTCCGTTCGCCGTGCGCTGCATCGTCACCCGATGCGCCCGGATGATCGTGCCGTAGTCGATGTAGGCCGGCTGCGAAACCTGCCGGTCAACCGGGTAATATCCCCCTGTCTGAGGCTCACATGCCGCGATAAGTGCGACAAAGGGCAGAAGAACCGCAGTTGCCTTCAAGATCATTCGCTTCTCCATCTCTGCACGACCGCCTTGCCACGGGCCCATCCCCGCAACGGCACGACCGTCATTCGTGAAACCGATTGGGCCGCACCGATCAGTGCGACGCGGGATCGCGGGTCTGAAGTCTCAGATGGTCACGGTCGAATTCCTGCTGAAAGAGGTGGTCGCGCGCCCGGTCGCGGTTGGGGTCCATGTTGTCCCACAAGAGCTTACCCGTGCGCGCGTCATAGATTAGCTCGCGCACTTCGTTTCGCCTTTGGGCGGTGACGCGATACTGGTGACGCTCGCGCACGGTCTGCATCACCGTAAAGCCCTGCTGCTGCAGCGCCTGATTTGCGCGATCCATCGGCCCCCGTGCCTCGGCCATCGGGGCGGCAAGTATCGACATGACCGCAATGGGTGCAAGAAAACGCATCCGTCTTCTCCTTCAATTCAAAATCCTGTCTTAAATTGAAGCGTAGGGCCGAAACGGTCCGCAGGCATTGACGTGGATCAAGCTGCTTGCGCGCAGAATATTGATTACGAAATGGAAACGGGCGCGGGGATCATCCCTCGCGCCCGGAATTTCGCCCTTGGCACCCGTTCAGAAATGCTGAAGCGGAATTCGAATGCTTACCGACACGATGCCCGCCTTGTTGCGGAAGGTCAGCGGCTCGACCGGCGTCGAGGCGCCTACATCGGCCGTGGTCCCGCCCTTGGCGATGCCGAAGTCGTAGTAGCGGTAGGCCAGTTCCAGCATGACCGGATGCTGGCTGGGACCGGTGATCTGATACGACACGCCCACACCCAGCGACAGCGCCGCGCTGACATTGGAACTGCCGTTGAAGGTGCGGTTGACCGGCACCTCGGTCAGGTTCGTCCGGGTCCAGCTACCCACCCGGTTGTTCGCCATGCCAAGACCGGCCACGACGAAGGGCTGCAGGCGCGAATTGGACCCCGACCGTTCCAGCGGCGAATAGTACAGGCTCGCCATCACAGCCGTCGCAGAGATCGACCCTGCGGTGATGTCCGCATGGGAGCCGGACGTCGTGTGTGGACCAGTCACACCTGTCTTGCCGATATTCAGCAGACTGAGATCACCGCGAAACCCGTTCATCCAGTCATAGCCGACCGCTATGCCCACCAGACCCCGGGTCTTCCCGCTGAGGTCGAAATCGATACGCGGATCCTTCGGATAACCTGGTGGCAGCCAGTGTCCGTCGGCTAGATTAGACGAGGCTCCGCCGAGTTCGGCCCGGAAATAAGGCCCGTAGGTCACACTTGCCGTGTTCGGGTTCAGAACGGGTGCCTGCGTCTCGGCATGCGCTGCCTGCACCGACAAAGACGCAGCCACGGCAAGTCCTGCCAAGGCCGCGATTTTCTTGCCCTTCATTTTCTTCTTGCTCCAATCAATTCAGGGGCCGGATGGCGTTCGCGCGCTAGATTACACACTTCTGTCGAGACACTGAAACCACAAGCGCAAAGCATATCTCGGACCATATCCGCCAGCATCTGTCACATGAAGCACACGGTCTGAACTGCGGTCCCGGAGTCCGTCGGCCATGAAAAAGCTGTCCCGACAGAAAGCCGGGACAGCGCGTCGTTTGTCGGGCCGATCAGCCGTGACCGGCCAGGATCGCGATGCGGACCGCCTCGGCATCGGCAGCAAGCTTGGCGGCCGCATCACCGGTGACCGGGGTGCCAAGGATCGTCGTCACCGCGATCACGGTATTCGTGGTGATCGGCACGGTCTTGTCCGAAGCCACGCCGAGGAACACCGCCTCAAGCTGCTCGGCAGAAGTGGTGACACCCAGCGACGCCAGATTGGTCTGCCCGTCCAGAGCGTCCTTCAGGAGCGCAAGGTTCTGCAGTGGCGAGTCGATATAGGCCACGGTGTCGAAGCTCAGTGACAGCTGGTCGATCTTCTGGTCCAGCGGCAGGTTGTAAAAGCTGATCATCTCGGGCGAAACCGAGGCAAGCGCCTCGTCATAGGCGCGCTGCAGCACATGGTCCGGCGAGCGAGAGACGTTCAGACGCCCCAGTTCGACTTCGGGGATGCCTTCCTGCGCCCACACCGGCTTGCCCCCGGTATTGCCCGAAGAACCGGCCTGCGGACCCTTGCCTTCCGAGTCGGCGCTTGGCCCGCCCTGCCCCTTGCCCTTGCCGTCATTTGTACCCTGACCGTTCTTGGCGCCCTGTGCCCCATTGCCCTGGCCACCCTGTTTGCCTTTGCCACCGCCGTCAGAGCCTTCGTCCTGGGCAAAGGCCGCCGAGGTACCGAAATGGCCTCCATTCATGGTCCAGGCCCCACCCAGCACCAAGGCACCGACCGCGACAGTGGCGGCCAATAATATCATCGATTTCCGCGCGGAATTAACTTTCGTCATGTGCATCCCCTCCTTTTGGGAATTCATCTCCTCAACAAAGGCATACTGCGATGATCCGTGGGGCGATTCATTGACATATGTCAATACTAGCATGAGATCGGCGTTTGATCTGGACTTATCCCCCACGGCGCATTGTCGCACCCACCCGAGGCCCGGCCGACGGGGACATTTCGCTTCATGGCGCGTGGTCCGCTGCCGATCCTGGTGCACCCAAGCCCACTTCAAGCTCATGGATTGGCCCGGGCAAGCGTCCCCTGATGATCGTGTCCCACGGGGTCGTGTAGGTGGCCATGAAGATCGCCGTCAATTCCGGCTCGGGCCTGCTTGATCCGCGTGCCACGACGGGCAGGCTGATCAGTGGATCATCGCGCAAAGGCCGCGCAAAAAGTCACCCTGATCGTGCCTGGCCAGAAGCTCGGACAGGTCCATGTTCGTCTTGGTCATCGGGGTCTGCGTAGGGTCCGTGGTTGAAGTCGCCAAACTCCACCTCGAAAATACACCTCGATGGCCACCCGGGATCACACCGCCAGCGGCCTTCTCCAAAAAGGTGAGGATTGCGCGAAGGCCAAAAATCCAACGAAATCCTGTGGCATCCAGCGAAAAATGGGAAGTTTTTGGGGGAAAGGTTTCCGAAATATCATGATTTTATTAATTATATCAATATCTTAATTGATTTAGTTGGCGGAGGTGGCGAGACTGCGGTCGAACGTTCTCTGGACGTTGCCGAATGGCTGCGCAGCCTATTGCGGTAGTCCCCCCA
Source organism: bacterium (assembly GCA_016124195.1). Classification (GTDB taxonomy): domain Bacteria; phylum Pseudomonadota; class Alphaproteobacteria; order Rhodobacterales; family Rhodobacteraceae; genus Stagnihabitans. The sequence goes on from WGOE01000002.1 coordinate 5,581, forward strand.
TTTCTAACGGGGTGCATTCGTAGAACTTACGCGGCCATTTTCAGTTTCATGGCGGGGGTGATGCCGCCGAGGCCCATGTTCGGGCGGTCGTTGTTGTAAGTCCATAGCCATGCCGCGCAATTCGGAATCCGGCATGGTCGCCAGGTTGTCGCACAGATCATCGCGCAGCCGCCAGGCTTGTGCATCCGTTCCCTCGCGGATCAGCCGGTGCGAGATGTAGTAGCCATAGGTCCGGCCGCGCCGCTCGGTATGGGTCGGGGTCAGGATGTCGCCGGTCTCGTCGCGAAGCTTGGCCGTCAGCCAGCGCCCCTGCGGGCACGCGCGCGCAGGACCCCGCGGGCGGGCATGGCGCGCCTGGAGCCTGGCCTGAACGCTGTCCCAGAGATCCTGATCGATGATGGCCGGATGCTGGCCGGGATGGGTCTTGTCGCGATGCCGGATGCGCCCGAGATAGGTCGGATTGGTCAGGAGATAATGCAACTGCCCCCGGCTGAAGCGCCGTGCCCGGGAGATCTCCGGATCTTCGCCCGGCCTGGACTTGGGATGATGACCGCGGCGCTGGCTCTCGATCTCAAGGAGCCGCAAGTTCGGATTGGCCTCGTAGAGGCGGAAAGGGGAGCGGATGATGTCGGCCTCATCAGGTCGGATCACCAGTTCGCGGCGCTGGGGATCGGGGTGCCGGTCGTAGCCAAGCGGGATGGTCCCGCCCATCCAGAGCCCCTTCTTCTTGGAGGCCGCGATCTTGTCGCGGATCCGCTCGGCGGTGACTTCGCGTTCGAACTGGGCGAAGCACAGCAGGACGTTGAGCGTCAGGCGCCCCATCGAGGAGGAGGTGTTGAAGGCTTGTGTCACCGAGACGAAAGAGCAGCCCTTCGCCTCCAGCCGTTCGACGAGGCGCACGAAGTCGTCCAGCGAGCGGGTGAGGCAGTCGATCTTGTAGACGACGACCATGGCGATGCGGCCGGCGTCGATCTCGGCCATGATGCGCTTCAAGGCCGGGCGCTCCAGGGTTCCGCCCGAGAGCCCGCCGTCGTCATAGCGCTCGGCCACGAGCTTCCAGCCCTCGTGACGCTGGCTGGCGACATTGGCCGCACAGGCCTCATATTGCGTGTCGAGCGAGTTGAAGTCCTGCTCCAGCCCGTCCTAGCTGGACTTGCGGGTGTAGACGGCGCAGCGCAGGCTCGGCTTGGACGCGATCATCTGCGGGTCCTTTCCGCTCCGGCGCCTGAAGACGTGGCGGGAGTTCCGACCAGGCCGAAGAACCGTAGCCCGGACCAGCGCGCCCCGGTGATGGCGCGCGCGATGGCTGAGAGCGAGCGGTGCGTCTCGCCCTTCCAGAGATAGCCCGCCTTCGTCACGTCGACGACATGGGTGACAGGACCACGCCACGCAATCGCCGGATGGGCTTGGCAACAGTTGCTCAAGGGTGAGATTTTCCACGGGCGCGACAGTGGCTTTCGCATCCATCGCCTTGCTTTGGACGGGCTGCGCGGCAGGCCGGGGGGAAGTGACGCGACCGCACTTTTCGTGCTGTTGACCGACCTGCACGGGCATATCCCCGGCAAGCGTTTTGCCTTGGACCATGAGGCCATGCGGACGGCTGGCCTGATTGACCTGTCCCTGCGCAGCTTCAGGTCGGCGCGGCGGATGCTGGAAGGCGCTGGGCTGTTGCAGCTGGTCGGCAAGCACCGGGCGGGTTCTCACAGCCAGACCTTCACGCTAACCCGCCTGCGCCCCGGCATGGCCGATGCTGAAAACGTCCTGACCTTGCCAAGACCCGCGACCTAGCAGGGACAGGAAGGCAGGGGGGAAGGGCTAAGATTACATATGACGAGCGAAAGTGACCGACATGGAAGCCAATATACCCGCAAAGGATCAAGCGATGAAACAGACCAAACCCAAGTCGGCATCCACCCCGATATCAACAGACTTGAAGCCCGGTGATGCGGATCTTGAGCGGACTTTGCAGAACCTGCCAGCTGCCCAGCGCGACCGGATTGACGCCATCATTGCCCGCAACAAGTCGCGCGGCAACGGCAACAATATGCAGTTGAAAATGGCTGGCGACGTCCTTTCACTGATCTTTTCCCACAATGACCCGAACACCTCCGCGCTATTGCTAGCGGCAGATCTGGGGACGGTAGACGCCGCGTTTCATTCCGGGATAACGGGCCAAATTGCGCGCATCGGATCACACGGCCAGCGTCTGGACGAAACGAACTCAAATTTCTTGCTTTCCGTTGTCCGGGCCGTCCAACCCCGCGATGAATTGGAAACCATGCTGGCGGTCCAGATGGGGGCGATTCACGCCGCGACCATGATGCTGGCCCGCAGGTTAAACCACGTCCAGACCCTGCCCCAACAAGACGCGGCGGAGCGGGCCTTGAACAAGCTGGCCCGGACCTATGCCGTCCAGATGGAGACCCTGAAGCGATATCGGACGGGCGGGCAACAGCGCGTGATTGTGGAACACGTCACCGTCAACGCGGGCGGGCAAGCCATTGTCGGGGCTGTGGACGCAGGGGGTGGGGGGAGGCCATGAAATCGGACGGCAACCCCTTGCACCCCCGCCCAGCGCCTTGCCTTGGCCCCGCGATGCAACGCAAGGGCAAAGCGGTCGGGCTTGCCTTGCCAATCCCCTGCGGTCGGCGGCTGGACGGTTTGCCGTATGCACGGGGCGCACGGGGGCGCACCATCTGGCCCCGGCAACGGCATGTGGCGGCATGGGGAAAGGTCGCGGGCGTCCGAAGCCGCCAAGCGCGAGGTGGCGGAACTGATCCGGCAGACCCAACGCACGATTGACGGTATGGACTAAGGGGGGGGCGAAAATCTTGGACGCAATCGGGTCAGGGACCGACTAGACCGTCTTGCTGTCATAAATCGCAACAAACAAGGTTCCGCTATCGACCTTCAGGTCATCAAGCATTTTCAGGATGTGGGGTTCTTTGTGGGGTGGCCATGGAAGTCACCAAAATTACTTAATGATTTCAGTGGCTATTGGCGGAGAGGGTGGGATTCGAACCCACGGTGGGCTTGCACCCACTCCGGTTTTCGAGACCGGCGCGATCGACCACTCCGCCACCTCTCCGTGATAGGGGTCGTGTCTGGAGCGGGGGTTTATCGACAGGGTCTGGCAAGGGCAAGCGGGAAAATGGGGAAGCCAGCCTGAATTTGACAGGTTTGTGCGATTCACTTCGTGGCTCTGCCGAGGATCAAAACATCCTTGACTCGACGCCCGCTTCCGAGACATATGCGCCATCCCGAACTGTCATCTGGCAGGGCGGGTTGATTGACATGACGCCCCTCAGGGCGCGCTGTTCGAAGGCGGGGCAACCCGGCAACACCCGAAGCTGGCACAGCCGAGGGGGCCGAAGGACGCGGAGAAAGAAAAGGTAGACAGATGTTCGCGGTCCTCAAGACCGGTGGCAAGCAGTACAAGGTGCAGGCGGGTGACGTTCTGCGCGTTGAAAAGCTGGCCGCCACTGCTGGTGACAAGATCCAGTTCAATGAAATCCTGATGGTTGGCGGCGAGACCGTGACCGTGGGCGCGCCCCTCGTGGCCGGCGCTGCGGTTCAGGCCGACGTGATCGACCAGATCAAGGGCGAAAAGACGATCCATTTCGTCAAGCGTCGCCGCAAGCATTCGTCGCAGCGCACCAAGGGCCACCGTCAGCAGTGGACCCTGGTCCGCGTGACCGAAGTTCTGGCCTCGGGCGCCGAGTCCACGGGTGTGACCGCCGCCGTCGGCACTGCCGCCGCGCGCCGCACCGCCCACAACGCAGCTGCGGAGGTGTAATACAATGGCACACAAGAAAGCAGGCGGTTCATCCCGCAACGGTCGCGACAGCGCCGGTCGCCGTCTGGGCGTCAAGCTGTTCGGTGGCCAGGTCGCCATCCCCGGCAATATCATCTGCCGTCAGCGCGGCACGACCTGGTTCCCGGGCGAGGGCGTCGGCATGGGCACCGATCACACGATCTTTGCCAAGGTCGAAGGCCGCGTGACCTTCAAGAAAGGCCTCAAGGGCCGCACCTTTATTTCGGTCCTCCCGGTTGCGGAGGCTGCCGAGTAAGCCGAACCTTTACAAATGGCTTGTAAACGGGGGATCGGCTGAAAGGCCGGTCCCCCGGCTCGTTTCCGGCTTCGGGGATGACTGGGACTTGCAATGGGCGAAAGCCCCATGCGCTTCGAGGAGGAAGCCATGACGCTTGATACGACGGACGAGACGACACTGGGCGAAATCACCGCGGGCCGCTTTCTGCTGCGCCCGGTGCGGCGTTCGGATGCCGGGCTGTTTTCCCTTTACGCCGGTGACCGCCGCGTGGCCGAAGCGACGCAGTCGATCCCGCATCCCCTGCCGCCCGGCGCGTCCGAGGCCTTTGTGGCGCGGGCGATGAAACATGGCGGGGCCGAGGATATCTGGGTGATCGACGGCACCTCCGCCGGTTTGGCCGAGGTTCTGGGCGTCATCAGCCTCAAGCGGATGGACGAAAGCAAATGGGACCGCGGCCAGTCCGAGATCGGCTATTGGGTCGCGCCAGCCTTCTGGAACACCGGCATCGCCTCTGAAGCAGTGCGGGCGCTTGTGGCTGCCAATCCGCAGAAGAACCGCACCATCTTTGCCGAGGTGTTTCAGGACAACCCCGGATCGGCGCGGGTCTTGACCAACGCGGGCTTCGAATATCTGGGCGACGCCGAAAGCTTCAGCGTGGCGCGCAATGCTCGTGTAACAACCTGGACCTATATCAAGAAGCTCGGCTGACATGCCGCCCGCCCTGCACACCGCGCGGCTGCATCTGCGGCCCGTAGCGTTGCAAGATGGGGATTTCGTGGTGGCCAGCCTGAACGACCTTGGCGTCAGCGGCTGGCTCTCTGTGGTTCCCTATCCCTATACCCAAGCCGATTTCCGGTTTTTCGTGGGTGAGCTTGCCAAACCCGGCCAGACCTTTGCGGTCGAGGCCGGGCAGGGCATCGCCGGCATCCTGGACCTCAAGAACGATACGCTGGGCTATTGGCTCGCACCCGCGGCGCAGGGCAGGGGCTATGCCACCGAGGCCGCGCGCGCCGTTCTGGCGCAGCACTTTGCGGCCGGCGGCGGCCCGGTCACTTCGGGCCATTTCGAGGGGAACCTGCCTTCGGCCAATGTCTTGCGCAAGCTGGGCTTTGTCGAGACCGGCCGGGACCAGCGGTTCTGCCGGGCGCTGAACCAGACCCGGCCCCATGTCGCCCTGCGCCTGACCCCGGCGGAGTTCGCCGCCTCAAGCTGACAACAGGCGCGCCAGAACCTCGGTCTGGCGGGCGACGCTGGCTTTCAGCGTCTCGAGCTTCATGCCTTCGACCTTCACGAATTCGATGAACATCTGGTTGAGGTTGTTGAAGATCACCTGACCCAGAGCGCGGGCATCGACATCGGGCCGGACCTGGCCGCGGCGCTGCAATTCGCTGACCAGCGCGCAGACCTGATCGGTCAGGCTTTGGTCCAGCGCGGTATAGCGCGCTGAAAAAGGCGTCTCGGCTGCCTGAATCGTAAGCGCCATGGCCGTGCGCCACAGGTCCTTCGTCAGGTAAGTGTTTGAGTGGTCATAATAGCCGCCGATCAGTTGGTTCAGCGCCTCGGCGATGTCGGGCGGCGGGGCGCTGACCACGGCGGCGCCCATGTCCAGCACTTCCTCGACCTCCAGCGTCACGAGGGCCAGAAGCAAATCGCCCTTGTTTTCAAAGTAGTTGTACAGGGTCCCCACCGAAACCTCTGCGGCAGCCGCGATGTCTTCGGTGCGCACCTGATCGTAGCCCGCCTCGCGGAACAGGGTCAGCGCCGCCTCCATGATGCGTTCATGGCGTAGGGCCTTCTGGCGCGCGCGCAGTCCTGTCATCGGTCCCCGTCTCAAAACTGGATTATTTTGACATTGACTTTAAAATTGAGCGAACTCAATAATTTTATCAAGCCCGCCAGAGGCGCCCCCAACCGGAGAGATGTGATGGCCGCGAAAGCCCTGACCGCCCTTGCCTTGCTGACCCTTGCCACCCCGGCCTTTGCCGAGGATACGCTGAATGCGCTGGTCTGGTGTGATCACACCGACCCGGCGCTGATCGCACCCTTCGAGAAGAAGTACAACGTCAAGGTCAATCTCAAGGAATACGAGGGCACAGCCGCCGGCATGGCGATTCTTGACCAAAGCCAGCCGGGCGATTGGGACGTGATGGTGATCGACGCCGTCGACGTGCACCGCGCGGTCGAGGCGGGCAAGCTGGCCGAACTGCCCGCCGACAAGCTGCCCACCGCCGATTTCTTTCCCGAACTGGTGATGGCCGCCAACAATACCGTGGGTGGCAAGACCTATGCCGTGACCGAGAAATTCGGCTACAACACCATCTCTTACGACAAGACCAAGGTCGATCCCAAGGACATGGAGGACATGGCCAGCCTGACCTCGGGCAAATATGACGGCAAGATCGGCATCTATGATTACTACCTGCCGGTTCTGGGCCTTGTGGCGCTGGGGCAGGGGATCAACACCGCCGATATCAATGCCCAGACCCTGCCCAAGCTGAAGGACCCGTTGATGGCGCTGCGCAAGGCGTCAAAACAGGTGTCGGACGTGGTATCGAGCCAGACCGCGCTGGCGACCGGCGATGTCGATATCATCGTCGGCGGGGGCGAGTGGCTGACGGCGGTTCTGGCCAAGGACAATCCCAACCTCGACTGGACGATCCCGAAACAGGGCGGCCTGCGCTGGGCGCAGTCGATCGGGGTGGTGGCAGGCACCAAGAAGCCCGACCTCGCGCTGGAGTTCGTGCAATACATCGTCTCGCCCGAGGGGCAGGCGGCGCTGGCGCAGGCCTCGTGCTACTGGGGGATGCCCGCCAACCAGAAGGCCGGCGATCTTCTGTCCCCCGAGGCCAAGGCGACGCTGCGCTGGGACAAGCAGCCCGACTATCTCAAGCGCGCGCAGCTTTATCCCATTCCTGACGCGGCCACCGATACGGCGATGCAGGACATGTGGACGGCGATGCTGAACCAGTGAGCCTGCACGCCGCCGAACGCAAGCTGGGCTGGGGTCTCTTGGCCCCGGCCTTGCTTTGGACGCTGGCCTTTTTCGTGCTGCCCTTCCTGGCCATGCTGGCGCTGTCCTTCGCGCATATGGAAGGGCGCGCCATCGTGCAGGGCTTCGATCCCGGCAACTACATCCGCGCCTTCACGGATTGGAGCCAGCTGAAGGCCCTGATCAATTCGGTCGAAATCACCGTGACGGTGACGGTGATCTCGGTCGTGCTGGCCTGGCCCCTGGCCGCTATCATCGCCTGGCGGGTTCCACAGCGCTTTCAAAGGCTTGCGCTGTTGATGGCGGTGCTGCCGTTCTGGACCTCTTACGTCGTGCGGAGCTATTCCTGGCTGCTGGTTCTGGGCAAGAACGGCGTGATCAACAAGGCGCTGATGGGGACCGGCCTGATTTCGGAGCCCTTGGCGCTGGCCTCGACCCGCACGGCCACCGTGATCGGCTTTGTGCATTTCTTCGTCATGCTGTTGACGCTGACGATCTATGCCAACCTGATCCAGCTGTCGCCCAACTATGCCCGCGCGGCGCAAGACCTCGGCGCCGGCGACTGGGCGACCTTTGTCCATGTCATCCTGCCCCTGACGCTGCCGGGCGTGATCACGGGCGCCTTCGTCACCTTCGTGCTGTGCATCGGCGATTACATCACGCCGCAGATCCTCGGGGGCAATGCCGAGTTGACCCTGCCGCAGTTGATCATGCTGCAAATGGGACGGAGCGGGAATTTCCCGATGGCCTCGGCCCTGTCGGTCGTGCTGATGGCCGTGGTGACGCTGGCCTATGCCGCCTGCAGCCGCTGGCTGAGACTGGACCGGCTATGAGGCTTCTGTCCTGGGCCTATCTGGCTGCGGCCTATGCCTTTGTCTTTCTGCCGGTCGTGGTGCTGGTGGTGTTTTCCTTTCAGGACGGGCGGTTGCCGGTGCCGCCGTTCCAGGGCTTTTCGCTGCAATGGTATGACAAGATCCTTGGCAACGGCGCGCTGATGACCGCGCTCTGGCATTCGGCGCTGGTGGCCTTCGTGTCCTCGGCGCTGGCGCTGGTGATGGGGTTTCTGGCCGCGCATGCGCTGGCCCGGGTCAGGCTGCCCGGCAGCGTGCTGCTGCGCGGCCTCTTGATCGCGCCGATGACGGTCAGCTATCTGATCATCGCCCTGGGGCTTTTGACCACTTTCAACCAGGCCGGCATCAGCTTGTCTTTGTGGACGGCGGGCATCGGCCATGTCGTCATCAACCTGCCGCTGTGCTTTGCGATAGCCTATGCCGCGATGGGCGATCATCAGAAGAACGCCGAACGCGCCGCCCGCGATCTGGGTGCGACCGAGGCGCAGGTGCTCTGGCACGTCTCGGCGCCCATGCTGGCGCCCGCGCTGGCGGCGGCCTTCTTCCTGTCGGTCACCTTTTCCTGGGACGAGTTCATCATCGCCTTCCTTCTGACCCGCTTCGATGTGACCCTGCCGGTCGAGATCTGGTCGATGCTGCGGTCGGGCCTGTCGCCCGCCACCAATGCGGTGGGATCGCTGGTCTTTCTCGTGTCCGTCTCGGCCGTGGTCCTGATGGAGATTTTCCTGTTCCGGAGGCCGAAGTGACCGCCAGCCTGTCCATCCAGTCCGTCACGCAGCGCTATGGCACGGCGCTGGCGCTCGACGCGGTCAGCCTTGACATCGCGGCCGGAGAGTTCGTGGTCCTGCTTGGGCCATCGGGCTGCGGCAAGACCACGCTTCTGAACCTGATCGGCGGCTTTGCCGAGCCGGTCTCGGGCCGGATCCTGATCGGGGGCAAGGACATGGCGGGGGTGGCGCCGGCGCAGCGGCCGACCACGACGGTGTTTCAGGACTATGCCCTGTTCCCCCACATGACGCTGGCCGACAACGTGGGCTTTGGCTTGAGGATGCGCGGGGTGGCGCGCCCCGAGCGCCGTGCGAAGGCCGAAGAGATGCTGGCCCTTGTGGGCTTGCCCGGCAAGGCCCTGCGCCGCCCGCATGAATTGTCGGGCGGGCAGCGCCAGCGTGTCGCCCTGGCGCGGGCCCTCGCGGTGGCGCCGGATGTGCTGCTGCTCGATGAACCCCTCGGCGCGCTTGACCTCAAGCTGCGCCGCGCGATGCAGGACGAGTTGAAAGAGATCCAGCGCCGGGTTGGCACGACCTTCGTGCATGTCACCCACGATCAGGAAGAGGCGATGGCCGTGGCCGACCGCATCGTGGTGATGAATGCCGGCAAGATCGCCGATGTCGGCCCGCCGCGCGAGGTGTATCTTTCACCCAAGAGCCTGTTCTCGGCCGCGTTCATGGGCGAGATCAACCAGATCGCGGTTCGGGATGGCCAAAGCGCCCTGGGCGCCCTGGTGCCCGGCACCGGCACCCTCTTGATCCGGCCCGAGGCGATCGGCCTGAACGGAGCCCTGCCGCTTGGTCTTTGCAGGGTCGAGGATGTCGCCTTTTTCGGCACCCATGTGCGCGCCCATGTCACCCCGCTCAAGGCGCCCGGTACGCGGCTGACCGTCCACCTCGCTCAGACCCTGAGCGTAGAGCCTGGCGCAGTGCTGGACCTGGCCGCAACCGACCATCTCATGCTGGAGGAAGAATGACCCGCGCAAGACCCCAGGACTGGTGGCGTATCCGCACCCTTACGGATGGGGTGACCTGGATCGACGAGCCGCATGTCCATGAGTTTTATCGCTGCAACGTCTGGCACATAAGGGGGCGCGACGGCGACATGCTGGTGGATTCCGGCATGGGGGTCGTGTCCTTGCGCGACTGGGTGCCGATCGTGACCGAACGCCCGCTGCAGGCGGTGGCGAGCCATACCCATTTCGATCACATCGGTTGCCATCACGAATTTTCGTGCCGGCTCTGTCATGTGGCAGAGGCCGACCTGCTGGCCAGCCCGACCCGGGCCAATACTCTGGCCGATAAATATGTCGTCGATGACATCTTCACGACCCTGCCACCAGAGCCCTATCTGTCCACCACCTACGCGGTGAAATCCGCACCGGCCACGCGCGTCCTGCAGGATGGCGATGTGGTCGATCTGGGCGACCGCCGTTTCGAGGTGATCCACACCCCCGGCCATTCACCCGGCGGTATCGCCCTGTGGGAGGCGGCCACGGGCATCCTCTTCTCCGGCGACATCGTCTATGATGGCCCGCTGATCGAGGGCAGCAGTGCTGCCGAGATGGTCCAGTACCATCGCTCGATGGAACGGCTTTACGATCTGCCGGTGCGGGTCGTGCATGGCGGGCATTTTCCCAGCTACGACGGGGCGCGCCATCGCGAGATCATCGCCGACTGGCTGCGTGAAAAGGCGCAATGAGGGCCCCGAATTTTCTGCGAAAATTCAGCTCCTGTTTCCGGCATTGATTTTTCGCAGAAAAATCGTGGGCCTTGCATCCGGGCGCGCGCCATAGTTGCATGCCGCAAACGGAGGCGGCGATGCGCAGGATTGATCTCAACTCGGATCTCGGCGAGGGATATGGTCCTTGGCGTATGGGAGATGATGCGGCGATGCTGGGTCTGGTCACCTCGGCCAATGTGGCCTGCGGAGGCCATGCCAGCGACCCCGAAACCATGTTCGCCACGCTTTGTCTTGCGGTTGCGCGCGGGGTCGTCGTGGGCGCGCATCCGGGCTACAACGACCGTGAAGGCTTTGGCCGCCGCATCATTCCCATGTCACCTGCGGAAATCGCCCGCATGATGGCCGCGCAGATCGGCGCGCTGAGTGGGGTGGCCGCGCTGGCCGGTACGCAGATCGCCTATGTCAAACCGCATGGCGCGCTGGCCAATCTTGCGGCGGACCGGCGCGACGTGGCCGATGCGATCGTGGCCGCCACGCGCGCCATATCGCCCGATCTTGCCCTCCTCGCCATTTCCGGGACAGAGGTCGAACAAGCCGCCAAAGCTGTGGGCCAGCCGGTTTTCTCGGAAATTTTCGCGGATCGCGGCTATCTGACCAACGGTCGCCTGGTGCCCCGTGGCCGTCCCGACGCAATGATCACGGACCCTGCCGCGGCAAGCGCCCGCCTGTTGCGCTATCTCGACACCGGATTGATGCCGGTGGTCGACGGCGATCCGATCCGGCTTGAGGCTCATTCGGTCTGCGTGCACGGCGACAGCCCGCATGCCGTTGTCATGGCTACAGAGATCCGCGACCGGCTGACGGCTGCGGGCGTCACTCTTGCGCCGTTCCGGGCCTGAACCATGCCAATCTATCGCCCCGTCGCCGATCATGCCTTGCTTGTGGACTTCGGGACCACCATCACCGAGGCAACCCATGCCGAGGTTCTGGCGCTGGACCAAGCGCTGGCCGCCGACCCCTGCAAGGGATTGCGCGAAACCATCCCGGCCTTTGTCAATCTGCTGGTGGATTTTGACCCCCTTCTGACCGACCATGCCGAGGTCGAGGCGCATCTGCGCGGTCTGACCCTGCGCCAGGGCGCCAGCGCCGAACCGGTGCTGCGCGAGGTGCTCATCACCTACGAAGACGCCCCCGACCTGCAAGAAGTGGCCCGCCGCACTGGACTGAGCCGCGAGGCCGTGATTGCCGCGCATCTCTCCGGGGACTACAAGGTCTTTCTCTACGGATTTTCGCCCGGCTATGCCTATCTTGGCGGCCTGCCCGAGCCATTGCGGCTGGACCGCAAGCCAAGCCCGGTGCGGGGCGTGCCTGCCGGCAGCGTCATCATCGCCGGGGCCCAGTGCCTTGTGACCACGCTGACCATGCCGACCGGCTGGTGGATCATCGGACGGTCTCCCACCCGCATCCTGACCGGGGACCCGGCACGGCCCTTCCTTTTCGATGTGGGCGACCGCGTGAAGTTTCGCCGCATTGCAGGTCCTCTGCCGGGGGTGCAGGAATGAGCCGCTTGCGCGTCGCTAATGCCGGCCCGCAGGTCAGCTTACAGGATGGGGGGAGGCCTGGCCTGATGCGGTTCGGCGTGCCGGCGTCCGGCCCGATGGACCGCAAGGCCTTTGCCATCGCCAATGCGGCCTTGGGAAATCCGCCCGGTGCTGCGGGGATCGAAGTGTCGCGCGGGGGCCTGACGCTCGAATGCCTTGAGGGCGCAGTGACCCTGGCCGTGGCGGGCGGCGGCTTCATCCTGCGGCATGGGGCGCAAAGTTTCGGCTCGTGGCATGTTCTGACGCTGCGGGCCGGGCAGAGCCTGTCGGTCCGGCCCGGACCCTGGGGCTGTTGGACCTATCTGTGCTTTGCCGGGCAGTTGCAGGCGCCGGTCTGGCTGGGCAGCACGGCAACCCATGGTCCATCGGGCTTGGGGGGCGGCCGGGTGATGCCGGGACAGGACCTGACGATTGCGGACGCCCGGGTTCTGGCGCGCGAGGGCCCGATCCCCTGTCCGGTCTGGGCGCGCCCGAGAGCGATGGTCCATGCCGTGGCCGGGCCTCAGGACCGCTTCTTCTCGGACGAGACGCTGGAGGATTTTGCGAGCCAAGCGTTCCATCTGACCGATTCCTATGACCGGATGGGGGTGCGTCTGCGCGGCCCCTTGCTGCATCCGCAGGCGGCACTGTCGATCCCCTCCGAGGCGATCCTGCGCGGATCGGTTCAGGTCTCGGGCGACGGGGTGGCCACGGTGCTTCTGGCCGATCATCAGACCACCGGCGGCTATCCCAAGATCGCCACGATCCTGTTCGACGATCTGGATGGCTTTGCCCAATTGCGCCCGCATGATCGGGTGCGGTTCCGGATGATTTCGGCCGAGGAGGCCGTGGCGCGGGCGCGGCGCGGGGCGAAGGTCGTGCAAGACTATCTGGCCCGGTCGCACGTGGCTTAGGCGGGGAGGCCCGCCTCCCCGAGCCCCTTGGGAGTAGTGGCGCAAAGAGCAAATGGGGCAGCCGGCGCCGCGACGGTCTGTCTGCCGTGTCAGATCTGGCGCCGCAACTGGCCGGGCGATTGGCCGAACTGACGCCGGAAGGCGCGTGACAGGGCCGAGGGGCTGGAGAAACCGGTGCGCAGCGCCACTTCGGCCAAGGGGTGGCGCGTGTCGGTGATCATCCGGCGCGCGGCTTGCAGGCGCAGTGACAGGGCGAAGGCCGCGGGCGTTGTCTGCAGGCCAGCGCTGAACAGCGTTTCGAGCCGACGGGTTGACAGACCGATGGCGCGGGCGGTCGCCGCGGCGGCTTCGGGATTGTCGATCCGCGCCTCCATCCGGGCCACGGCCTGGGCCACGCGCGGGTCAAGCCGCGGGTCTGCGGGTCGGGGCGGGGCGATCTGCGGCTCGGATCCGGGCCGTGGCGTGGTCAGGAAGGAAGCCGCCACTTGCCGGGCGAGGCCAAGACCGTGGCGCTGGCCGATCAGGTGCAGCATCAGGTCGGCGGCGGGAGCCGCGCCGCCCGCGGTGAAACGGTTGCGGTCGATCACGAAGCGGTCGGGCACCACCTCGACCTCGGGGAAGGCGGCGGAAAGATCCTCGAGATCTTCCCAATGCACCGTGGCGCGGTGGCCGGACAAGAGCCCGGCCCGCGCCAGAACCCAAGGTGCTGCGTCGATCCCACCAAGGGCGGCAAAGCGCGGCGCCATCCGGGCCAGGTCGCGGATAAGGGGCGCTGTCGCCACCTCGGACTGGCGGAAGCCTGCGATCACCACTAGCGCATCGGCCCCCTCGGCCACTGCCAGGGGACCGGACGACGGCAGTTCGATCCCGCAGGTCAGGGGCACCGCGCGCCCGTCGGGCGAGACCACGCGCCAGCGGTAGGCCTCGTATCCCAGATGCCGGTTGGCCGACCGCATCGGGTCCAGCGTCGAGGCGACCTCGAGGATAGAGGACTGCGGCAGGACCAGCAGGGCCAGGGTCAGCACCTGCTGCGATGCGGCGAAAATTGATCCGCTTTTGGACATGCCGATTGCGTAAATCGTCAAGCGTGCCGGCGCAAGCCCGCTATGGTGCGCCAGACCCCATCGGAGGATGCCCATGCCCCTGTCCATGAACCGCGAAGTTTTCATCACCTGTGCCGTCACCGGATCGGGCGGCACGCAGGACCGCAGCCCGCATGTGCCGCGCAGCCCCGAACAGATCGCAAGATCCGCCATCGACGCCGCCAAGGCAGGTGCGGCCGTCGTGCATTGCCACGTGCGCGACCCCGAAACCGGCAAGCCCAGCCGTGATGGCAGGCTTTACCGCGAAGTCACCGAGCGCATCCGCGATTCGGGCACCGATGTCGTCTTGAACCTGACGGCTGGGATGGGCGGCGATATCTACTTTGACGGCACGGAGGCGATGGACCGCATGGGGGGCAAATCCGACATGGCCGGCGCCACCGAGCGTGTTGCCCATGTCGTGGACTGCCGGCCCGAGATCTGCACGCTCGATTGCGGCACGATGAATTTCAACGAGGCGGATTACGTCATGGTCAACACGCCCGGCATGCTGCGCGACATGGCGCGGCGCATGACGGCGGCGGGGGTGCGGATCGAGATCGAGGCCTTCGACACCGGGCATCTGTGGCTTGCCAAGGAACTGGCGCGCGAGGGCGTGATCCCGGCACCCACGCTGGTGCAACTGTGCATGGGCGTGCCGTGGGGGGCGCCCGATGACCTCAACACCTTCATGGCCATGGTCAACAACGTGCCCGCCGACTGGTTCTGGAGCGCCTTTTCTATCGGCCGCAACCAGATGCCCTATGTCGCGGCCTCGGTTCTGGCCGGCGGCAATGTCCGCGTCGGGCTGGAGGATAACCTGTGGCTTGACAAGGGGGTGCTGGCCACCAACGCGCAACTGGTTGAACGCGCGGTGACGATCATCTCGAACCTCGGCGCTCGGGTGATCACGCCGGCCGAGGTGCGCGCCAAGCTGAAGCTGGAAAAGCGGGCGCCGCTGGCGCGCTGATCGACGGGGCGCGCGGGCACAAACCTGCGCCTCCGGCGGGAGCATTTGAACCTGGATGAATGGGGCAGGGGACTGTTCCGCGACGAGGGATGACAAGCATGACACGGAAAGCGGCAATCATTGGCGGTGGGGTGATCGGCGGCGGTTGGGCGGCGCGGTTCCTGCTGAACGGCTGGGATGTGGGCGTCTTCGACCCCGACCCGGAGGCGGCGCGCAAGATCGACGCGGTTCTGTTCAACGCCCGGCTGGCCCTGCCCGCGCTCAGCGATGTGCCGATGCCGCCCGAGGGCAGGCTGACTTTTCACGGCACGATCGGCGAGGCGGTGGAGGGCGCGGAATATGTGCAGGAAAGCGTGTCAGAGCGGATCGAGCTGAAGAAGAAGGTCTATGCCCAGTTGCAGCAGGCCAATCCGGGCGTTCTGATCGGGTCTTCGACGTCGGGCTTCAAGGCGTCAGACCTGCAGGAAGGTTCGCCCGCGCCGCACAACATCATCGTGGCACACCCGTTCAACCCGGTTTACCTGCTGCCCTTGTCCGAGGTTTCAGGCTCGCCCAGGAACCCACCCGACGTGGTGGAAAAGACCGTCCAGATCATGAAGGACATCGGGATGTTCCCGCTGGTCCTGAAGAAGGAGATCGACGCCTTCATCGGCAACCGCTTCCTCGAAGCCGTCTGGCGCGAGGCCTTGTGGATGCTGAAGGATGGCGTCGCGACCACCTCCGAGATCGACGACGCCATCCGCATGGGCTTTGGCCTGCGCTGGGGCCAGATGGGCCTGTTCGAGACCTACCGCGTGGCGGGGGGCGAGGCGGGGATGCGTCACTTCATGGCGCAGTTCGGGCCGGCGCTGAAATGGCCCTGGACCAAGCTGATGGACGTGCCCGAGTTCAACGACGAACTGGTGGACCTTGTCGCCAACCAGTCCGACTCGCAATCGGGCGCCTACGGCATCCGCGAGCTGGAGCGGATCCGCGACCAGAACCTTGTCGGCTTCTTGCGCGCGCTGAAAGAGCGCAACTGGGGCGCAGGCAAGGTCCTGCGCGCGCATGACGAGGCGCGGGCGGCGGTCTTTCATGCCCAGACCGATACAGGGCCGAAGGCGGCGCCCTTGGTCATGGCGCATATGCAGGTGCTGCCGGGCTGGATCGATTACAACGGTCATATGACCGAAAGCCGCTATTACTTTGCCAATTCCGAGACGGTCGATGCCTTCCTGCGCCTGATCGGGGCGGGGATGGACTATGTGGCGGCGGGGCATTCCTATTACTCGGCCGAGACCCATATCCGCCACCTGGGCGAGGCCAAGCTGGGCGATCGTCTGACCGGCACGCTGCAGATCATCTCGGCCGATGAAAAGCGCTTTCGCTCTTTCGTGCGGATCATGAAGGGCGAGGACTGCGTGGCCACCGTCGAACAGCTGTGCCTGCACGTCGACATGGGCGCGGGCAAGTCGGTGGCGGCAGCACCGGAGGTTTGGGCGAAGCTCAAGGCCGTGGCCGAGGCCCATGCCGGCCTGCCCCTGCCCGAAGGCGCAGGTCGCGCGGTCGGCCAGAAGAAATGAAGCGCGTCCTGATCACGGCGGGGGCCAATGGCATCGGGCTGGTGATGGCGCGGGCCTTTCAAGGCGCGGGCTACCGCGTCTGGGTCACCGATGTCGATGCCGCAATGATCTCGACCCTGCCGCCGGGCATCCGCGGCAGCCATGTCGATGCGGCAAGCGAGGCCGGGATGGCCACGCTCTTCGCAGAGATCGCCGAGGCTTGGGGCGGGCTCGACGTGCTTTGCGCCAATGCCGGGATCAAGGGGCCGACCGCCGCGATCGAGGACATGCCGCTGGAAGGCTGGCACCAGTGCCTCGGTGTCAATCTGGATGGCGCGATGCTGGCGGCCAAGTTCGCCGCACGGCTGATGAAGCCGGCGAAGTCTGGCGTGATGATCTTCACCTCCTCGACCTCGGGCCTTTATGGCACGCCTTACCGCGCGCCCTATGTGGCGGCCAAATGGGGCGTGATCGGTTTGATGAAGACGGTAGCGATGGAACTCGGGCCGTTCGGCATCCGCGCCAACGCCATCTGCCCCGGCTCGGTCAACGGGCCGCGCATCGACCGCGTGATCGAGGCCGAGGCCGCGGCC
This sequence comes from bacterium, assembly GCA_016124195.1. Lineage (GTDB taxonomy): Bacteria > Pseudomonadota > Alphaproteobacteria > Rhodobacterales > Rhodobacteraceae > Stagnihabitans. The sequence continues at coordinate 22,604 of WGOE01000002.1, forward strand.
AAGGGCATGACGCCGGACGCGGTGCGTCAGGGGTACGCCGCGGGCACCGCGCTGAAACGCCTGACCGACCCCGAGGATGTGGCCGGCATGGCCCTGTTCCTGGCCTCCGACGCGGCGCGCATGATCTCGGGCCAGGCGCTGGCGGTGGATGGCATGACCTATAACGTGGATCCGTGAGGGAATGATGGATTTCGGCCTGAACGAAGAACAGCAGATGATCGTCGAAACCACCCGCGCCTTTGTCGAGCGCGAGCTTTATCCGCATGAGGCGATGGTGGAACGCACCGGCCATCTGCCGCTGGACCTGATCCGCGAGATCCAGGCCAAGGCGATGGCCGCAGGCCTTTATGCCGCCAACATGCCGGCCGAGGTCGGGGGCGCGGGCCTCGATACCCTGTCCTGGCTGCTTTACGAAAAGGAACTTGGCCGGGCCAATTACGCCCTGCATTGGACCTGCGTCGCGCGACCTTCGAACATTCTGCTCGCCGGTAACGCCGAACAGCGCGAACGCTACCTCATGCCCTGCATCCGGGGCGAGACCTGGGATTGCCTTGCGATGACCGAGCCCGGCGCCGGGTCCGACCTGCGCGGCATGAAGGCGCAGGCCAAGGCCGATGGCGACGACTGGGTCCTGAACGGCACCAAGCATTTCATCTCCCATGCCGACCTTGCAGGCTTTGCCATCGTCTTCGTGGCGACTGGCGAGGAGGACACCCCGCGCGGTCCCAAGAAGAAGATCACCGCGTTTTTCGTCGACAAGGGCACCAAGGGCTTCACGGTGCGTGATGGCTACCGCAACGTCAGCCACCGCGGCTATACCAATGCCGTTCTGGAATTCGATGACTGCCGCCTCCACAAGCGCCAGATCCTGGGCGAGGTTCACAAGGGCTTCGAAGTGGCGAATTCCTGGCTTGGCGCCACGCGGTTGCAGGTCGCCTCGACCTGCCTTGGCCGGGCCGAGCGCGCGCTGGGCCATGCGCTCGGCTATGCTGCCGAGCGCAATCAGTTCGGCCAGCAGATCGGCAAGTTCCAGGGCATCAGTTTCAAGCTGGCCGACATGGCGATGGAGTTGAAGGCAGCCGAGCTTCTGACCCGCGAGGCGGCGTGGAAATACGATCAGGGCTCGGTCACCGAGGCCGACATGTCCATGGCGAAGCTCAAGGCCACCGAAGTGCTGGCGATGATCGCGGACGAGGCGATCCAGATCCATGGCGGCATGGGTCTGATGGAGGAATTGCCGCTGGAACGCATCTGGCGCGACGCGCGGGTGGAACGGATCTGGGAGGGCACCTCGGAAATCCAGCGCCACATCATCAGCCGCGAACTTCTGCGGCCGCTCGGCGCCTGAAGCGATGCAGGCGGGGGCCAGCCCCCGCACCCCCGGGATATTTATGAACAAATGAAAGTAACGGAGTGTTAACTTTGATGCGGCAAGCTGGCCTTACCGAACAGGCGGGGACGCCGATGACGGTAACAGGTGAAGATTCCCTGCCTCGTTGGATCGGGGCAGGGCGTCACGTCCTTCCCAATTCATTTGTTCACAAATACCCCACGGGGGTCCGGGGGTGTGAAACCCCCGGCGGTTTCACCCTGTGCCGAGGTCTGGCATGACGCGCCTTGACCGTCTGTTGCGCCCGCGCTCCATTGCCGTTCTGGGGGCAGGCTGGGCGCTGAACGTGATCGAACAATGCCGCAAGATGGGCTTTGCCGGCGAGGTCTGGCCTGTGCATCCGACCAAGACCGAGATCGGTGGGCTCAAGGCCTATGCCACACTGGCCGATCTGCCCGGTGTTCCGGACGCGACCTTCATCGGGGTGAACCGCTACGCCACGCTGGACATCGTGGCCGAGCTTACCGCCATGGGTGCCGGCGGGGCGATCTGCTTTGCCAGCGGCTGGACCGAGGCGGGCGAGCCCGAGTTGCAGGCCAAACTGGTGGCCGCCGCGGGAGAGATGCCGATCCTCGGCCCGAACTGCTATGGTGTGATCAATTATCTGGACGGGGCGCTCTTGTGGCCCGATCAGCACGGCGGGGTGCCGGTTGACCGGGGCGTGGCGCTGATCAGTCAATCCTCCAACATCGTCATCAACCTTGGCATGCAGAAACGCGCGCTGCCGGTCGCTTATGTCGCCTGTCTGGGCAATGCGGCGGTGGTAGGGCTGGCGGAACTCGCCGGTGCCGTGCTCGAGGATCCGCGCGTCACGGCGCTGGGCATGTATATCGAAGGCATCGACGATGCGGCGGCCTTTGCCGACCTGGCCGAGCGGGCGCGTGCGATGGGCAAGGGCATCGTCTGCATCAAGTCGGGCAAGACCGCGCTGTCGCAAACCGCCGCGGCTTCGCACACCGCCTCGCTGGCGGGGGGCAGCGCGGCCTCCAGCGCCTTTCTGCGCCGGATCGGCGTGGCCGAGGTGCAATCGCCCTCCGAACTGATCGAGACGCTGAAGATCTTTCACGTTCATGGCACCGGTCTCGGCCGGCGGATTTGCTCCCTTTCCTGCTCGGGGGGCGAGGCGGGGCTGGTGGCCGATCTGGCCGCGCCGGTCGGCATCGACTTTCCGCCGGTGCCCGATGCCGTGCGCACTCGGCTGACCGAGATTCTGGGGCCCATCGTCACGGTGGCCAACCCGCTGGATTACCATACGTTCATCTGGGGCGACGGGCCGCGCACCACCGATGTCTTCACCACGATGCTGACCGGTTATGACGCGGGCATCTACATCATCGATACGCCACGGCCGGACCGTTGCGACCCGTCCGGCTATCAGCCGGCGCTCGATGCGATCGTGGCGGCGCAGGCCCAGACCGGCAAGCCGGCCTTTCCCGTTGCATCGATGCCCGAGAATTTTGACGAGGCCATGGCCACGCGGTTGATGTCCGAGGGGATCTGCGTGTTGATGGGGCTCGAGACGGCTCTGGTCGCCCTTCGTGCCGCGCAGATGCCGGCTGTGCCGGGCGGCTGGCGCCCGCTGCCCGCCCTGCCGCCGCGTGAAACCCGGCTCGTGACCGAGGCAGAGGCCAAGGCGTTGCTGGCCGAGGCGGGGATTGCCGTGCCGCACGCCGTTGTCGGCGCCACCCTGGCCGAGGTGGCCGTCAAGGCCGCCGGGCTTGCCGCGCCCTTCGCTCTCAAAGGCCTGGGCTTTGCGCACAAGACCGAGGCGGGGGCGGTGCGGCTCGGCCTCACTACCCTGGCGGGCCAGGTCGCGATTCCGGGGGCTGCGGGTTATCTGGTCGAGGAAATGGTGACGGAGGTCGTGGCAGAGATCCTCCTGGGCCTCAGGCGTGACCCGGTTTACGGGGTCAGCGTGACGCTGGGCATGGGTGGGGTGACTGCCGAGGTTCTGGCCGATACGGTCACGCTGATCGCGCCCGTGACCGAAAGCCAGATCCTGACCGAACTGCGCAAGCTGCGGCTTTGGCCCTTGCTGGACGGCTACCGGGGCCGTGCGAAGGCCGATGTGGCCGCGCTGGCCCGCATCGCCACCCGTCTGGCCGATCTGATGGCGCGCGACGCGAGCCTTGAGGAAATTGAAATCAACCCGGTCATGGTGCGCGCGTCGGGCGCCATCGCCGTGGATGCCCTGATCAGGAGAGTGTGAGATGGAGATGCTGACCGAAGGCCCGATCAAGACCCGGCGCGAGGGCGCGATCCTTGAGGTCACGCTCGACCGGCCCAAGGCCAATGCGATCGACCTGAAGACCAGCCGGATCATGGGCCTGACCTTCCGCGCCTTTCGCGACGATGACAGCTTGCGCGTCTGCATCCTGCGCGCGGCGGGCGAGAAGTTCTTCTGTCCGGGGTGGGACCTCAAGGCCGCTGCAGAGGGCGATGCGGTGGATGGCGACTACGGCGTGGGCGGCTTTGGCGGGTTGCAGGAACTGCCGAACCTCAACAAGCCGGTGATCGCCGCTGTCAACGGCATCTGCTGCGGCGGCGGGCTGGAACTGGCATTGTCGGCCGATCTGATCCTGTGTTCGTCGAATGCGACCTTTGCCCTGCCCGAGATCCGGTCGGGCACCGTGGCCGATGCCGCCTCGATCAAGCTGCCCAAGCGCATCCCCTATCACGTGGCGATGGACCTTCTGCTGACCGGCCGCTGGTTCGATGCCGAGGAGGCGCTGCGCTGGGGCATCGTCAAGGAAATCACCACGCCGCAGGAGCTTTTGTCCAAGGCCTGGGATCTGGCGCGGCTTTTGGAATCCGGGCCTCCGCTGGTCTACGCCGCGATCAAGGAAGTGGTGCGCGAGGCCGAGGCCCTGCGTTTTCAGGATGCGCTCAACCGCGTGACCAAGCGGCAGATGGTGACGGTGGACCGGCTTTATTCATCCGAGGATCAGCTGGAAGGCGCGCGCGCCTTTGCCGAAAAGCGCGACCCGGTCTGGAAGGGCAGGTAGGTCTTTCACGGCAAAGCGCCCGCCGCAGGTTGCGACGGGCGCTTTGTTGGCTTCAACCGCTTAGATGCCCAGATCGCGCGCCTCTTCGCGGGCCTGTTCGATGCCGGCCTTGACCTTGCGGCCCACGAAGATGGGCAAGAGGAAGCCGAAGGCCGCGAAAAGCCAGAGCGCGATGGCGAGGGGCGAGCCGAACAAGGCACTCCAATCCCCGTTCGAGATCGTCATGGCGCGGCGCAGGTTGGCCTCCATCAGGTTGCCCAGAAGGATGCCCATGATGATCGGCACGAGGGGAATGTCGAACTTGCGCAGGCCCCAGCCGATCACGCCGAACAGCACCATGACCAGCAGGTCGAAGGTGGACCCCGAGATGCCGTAGATGCCGACAAAGGACACCATCGCCACCAGCGGCATCAGGTATTTCGGCGGGATCAGCAGCACCCGGGCAAAGATGCCCACCATCGGCAGGTTCAGCGCCAGAAGCATCACGTTGGCGATGAACAGCGCCGCGATCAGGCCCCAGACGATGTCGGGGTTGTTGGTGAACAACAAAGGCCCCGGCGTCACGTTCAGCGACAGAAGCACCGCCAAGAGCACCGCCGTGGTGCCCGACCCCGGCACCCCCAGCGCCAGCATCGGCACCAGCGCCCCGCCCGCCGCGGCATTGTTGCCGGCCTCGGGTGCCGCCACGCCGCGCGGATCGCCCTTGCCGAAGGTATCCTTGCCGTTGTTGATCTGTTTTTCTGCGGCATAGGCCATGAAGGACCCCAGCGAGGCCCCGGCCCCCGGCAGAACCCCTGCCAGAAAGCCGATCACGGTCGACCGCAGCATGGCGGGCGTGCAGTAGCGGATCAGGCTGAACGAGGCGACCGGCCGGCCGATGGCGATGGCGGGGCGCGACTGTTGCGCCTCTTTCGCGCTGGCCGAAGTGCCGCCGCTGTGTTCCAGGAAGATCAGCACCTCGGACAAGGCGAAGAGCCCCACGATGGCGACCAGAAAGTCGATCCCGTCGTAAAGATGCACGATCCCGAAGGAAAAGCGCGGCACGCCGGTCTGGCCATCGACGCCGATCATCGCGATGCCAAGGCCGAAGGCCGCGGCCCAGGCTGACTTGGCCTGGTTGGTCGAGGAAATCCCGCCCAAGGTTGCAAAAGCCAAAGCAAAGAGCGCGAAATACTCCGCCGGGCCGAAGAGAAGTGCGACTTTGACAAGCTGCGGCGCCAGGAGGGCCAGCCCGATCGTGGCAAAGAACGACCCGATGAATGAAGCGATGCCCGATATGGCCAGAGCCTCGCCCGCCCGTCCGGCCCGCGCCATGGGATAGCCGTCAAGCGTGGTCATCACGGCCGGCTCGTCGCCCGGAATGTTCAGCAGGATCGAGGAAATCCGCCCGCCATACATCGCGCCATAATAGACCGAGGTCAGCAGGATCAGCGCGGGCGTGGGCCCAAGGCCCAGCGAAAACGCCAGCGGCATCAGGATCGCCACGCCGTTCGACGGCCCAAGCCCGGGCAGCGCACCGATGATCGTGCCCAGAAAGCAGCCGATCAGCGCGAGGCCCATGTTCTGGAAGGTGACGGCGACGTCAAAGCCGTGCATCAGGTTGGCAAGCGTGTCCATGGCTCAGATCCCCAAAGGTCCCTTGGCCAGCGTCAGGCCAAGGACAAGGTGAAAGACCACGAAGATCCCGCCCGAGGTGGCCAGCCCGGCCACAACCGCCGAAACCGGCGCTGCCCCTAGACGCCAGCTCAGATAGGCGGTGCCGAGGGCTGTCGCGATCACGAACCCCGCCGAGGGGAGCAGGTAGACATAGGCCACCATCACCGCAACACCCGCGGCAATCTCGGCCAGCCGTGTCATCGAAGGCCATTCCGGCGGCGCATCGGGGCGCAGAAGGATGGCCAGGCTCGCCAGCGCGAAAAGCCCGCCGATGATAAAGGGAAAGGTTTTGGGGCCGACCGGGTCCGAGATGAAGCTCAGCTCGATGGTCGTGGCCGCCCAGACATAGAACGCGGCGAGGGCAAGGCCTATGCCGCCGAAGATGCGATCTGACATCGCGGGTTCCTTCTTCGTGCAAAATCCACTTGTGAAAAGGGGCGCGCGATGGTCTCGCACGCCCCGGCGCCGTCACGCGGCCGGATTACTTGATCAGGCCGATTTCGCGCGAGATCGACTGGATGCTGGCAATCGAGTCCGCGACATAGGCCTGGAACTCGGCCGGGGTGGCCTCGACCGGCTCCAGCCCGTTCTGTTCCATCACGGCTTTCCATTCGTCCGAGCCGTAAACCTTGGCCACGGCATCCTGCCAATAGGCGAAGGCCTCGTCCGACATGGCACCCGGGGCGTAGAAGCCGCGCCAGTTGGCGCCGACCGCGTCGATGCCCTGTTCCTTGGCGGTGGGGAAATTGGCGAAGGCGCCCTTCATCCGCTCGGGCGCCAGCACGGCCAGAACCTTGATATCGCCCGAGTCGACAAAGCCCTTGGCTTCCGAGGCATCGCCGGTGAAGGCCTGGACCGAGCCCGCCAGAAGCTGGGTCACAGCCTCACCGCCGCCATCGAAGGCCACGTATTTGATCGAGCGCAGGTCCTTGACCCCGGCCTTCTGCGCCGCGATCAGCACCTTGAGGTGATCCCACCCGCCCACGGCCGACCCGCCCGCGATGGAGACCGAGGTCGGGTCGGTTTTGATCTTGTCCATCAGTTCCGGCAGGGTGTTGATCGGCGAATTCTTGGCCACCGCGATCACGCCATAGTCGGCGCCCACGGCTCCGACCCAGCGGACCTGGTCCATCGTGTTGCCCGGGAAGGCGCCCGTTGCCAGACGGGTCGCCGTGGCGGTGGAGGCGGCCACGATCAGGTTGTTGTCGGCGTTGCGCTTCGAGACGACCTCGGCAAAGGCCACGCCGCCGCCGCCGCCGGCGAGGTTGGTGACCTGCATCGTGCCCGGCACCAGTTTCAGGTCCTGCATGGTCTTGCCGACCTGCCGGCAGGTGAAGTCCCAGCCGCCGCCGGCATTGGCCGGGGCGATGCATTCGGTTTGTGTCGGCTCGAAGGCCAGGGCGGGCCCGGCGATCAGGCCGGCGGCCAGCGCAAGGGCTGTCAGCCCGGCGCGCAGGGACAGGTGTTTGGTCATGGTCATCCTCCCATGGAAAGTGTCAGTCAGGGCACGGGTCCGGGGGTCCTCCCGACCCGTGCTGGCAGCGGTCTAGGGGGCGATCCTGTCATGAACCTGTCATTTTCGCCGTGGCTTTGCTTGGCCGGCGCCACGCCCTATAGTCGGCGGACCGGGCGCCCCCCGGGGGAGGACAGGGCCTGATGCGGATGCTTCTGGTGGAGGACACCGAGGATGTGGCCGCCGCCGTCGTGGAAAGCTTTGCGCGGCGCGGCGATGCGGTGGACCATGTGGGCACCGTGGCCGATGCGGTGGCCAGCCTTGCCGTGCTGGAATACGACATCACCATCCTCGACATCCAGTTGCCCGATGGCGAGGGGACCGAGATCCTGCGCATCCTGCGCCAGACCGGGCGTGCCGTGCCGGTCCTGATGCTGACCGCGCGGGGCGAGGTGGATGCGCGGATCGCGGCACTGGATCAGGGGGCGGACGATTACATGGTCAAGCCTTTCGATCTGGGCGAGCTGCATGCCCGCGTGCGCGCTCTGGTCCGCCGCAACGGAACCGAACGCGCCGGCATCATCGCCTATGGCGACATCACCTTCGACCCCGCCGCCCGCGAATTGACCGTGGCGGGCCAGCCCGTGACCCTGACCCGGCGCGAATACAGCCTGCTTGAGGTCTTGCTGACCAACCGCGGAAGGGTGGTGGCCAAGGACCATATCCACGACCGGATGTTTTCGTTCAACGACGAAGAGGTCGGGCTGAACTCGATCGAGACCTATGTCGCGCGCCTGCGCCGCAAGATCGAGGGCAGCCATGTGACGATCCGCACCCTGCGCGGGCTGGGCTATCAGCTGGTGGCCGATGGCTGAGGCAGGGCGTGCCACCTCGCTGACGCTGCGGCTGGCCGTGGCGCTGACGCTGTTGCTGGCCGCGGGCGGGGCGGCGGTGGCTGTGGCGGCGATCGCCTATGGCCGCACGGCCGCGCAACAATCCTATGACCGGCTGCTGATCGGCGCCGCCCGCCAGATCGCCGAGGCGCTGACCTTGCAGGATGGCGCCTTGTATGTCGACATCCCGGTGGCGGCCTTCGAACTTCTGGCCCTGGCGCCGCAGGACCGCATTGTCTACGCCGTTTATGGCCCGAGGGGAGAGCTGGTCACGGGCTATCCCGGGCTTGACGGGCCAAAGCCGGATCAGGCCCTGTCGACCGGCCGATTTACCGGAGAGCCGGTGCGCTTTGCCGCCGTGGACCGCCGCTTTGCCGAACGCGCGCTGTCTGGCACGGTCCGGGTCGTGGTAGGACAGACCCTGCGGGCGCGGACCGAACTGACCGACCAGATCACCCGCGGCGCGCTGATCGTGGTGGCGGCGGCGGGGCTTTTGATGTCGGGCCTCGCGGTCTTTGCGGTGCGCTCGTCGCTGGGGCCGCTCAATCGGATCGAGCGAGTGCTTGCCGCCCGGCCGCCCGCCGACCTGACGCCCCTGGGCGTGGCCGTCCCGCGCGAGATCGGCACGCTGGTCGGCACCTTGAATGGCTTCATGGCGCGCATCGACCGGCAGGTCGCCGCGACCCGGCGCCTGCTTGGCGATGCCTCGCATCAGCTGCGCACGCCGATCGCCGCCATCCGCGCCCAGGCCGAACTTGCGGCGGGCGAGCCTGACCCGGACCGTCTGCGCGCCATCGCCCTGCGCATCCATCGCCGGGCCGTCTCGCTCAGCCGGCTGACCGATCAGCTTTTGAACCATGCGCTGATCATCCACCGGGCCGATTCAGTGCCGCTGGACCTGATCGACCTGCGGCGTGTGGCGATGCAGGCCGCCGAAGAGATCGACCACGACCATCGCGCCGGGGATGAACCGCTGCGGCTGGACCTGCCCGAAGAGCCGGTGATGGCCAGGGGCGACAGCCTGTCCCTGGTTGAGGCCTGCAAGAACCTGGCCGCCAATGCGCTGCGCCATGGCCAGGCGCCGGTGGTGCTGGCCGTGCGCCGGGCCGGACCCCTGGCCGTTCTGGCCGTGCAGGACGCCGGCCCCGGCATCCCCGAGGATCACTGGCCCGATGCCGCCACCCGCTTTGCCCGCCGCGCCAGCGTGTCGCCCACCAAGGTCGGGCTTGGCCTGTCCATCGTGGCGGCGGTGGCCCGCGCGCATCAGGGAGAGATGGCCTTCGGCCGCACCGCGACCGGGACATTCGAGGCCCGCATCGCGCTGCCCCTCGTCGCGGAGGATCAGCCGTGAGCCCGACTGCCAAGCTTGGCCTTCTGGCGGTTCTGGCCCTGACGGCCGCCGCCCCGGTTCAGGCCGCCCCCGAAGCTGTGCAGGCCTATGGCGATCCGGCCGCCCCGGCGCGGCTTCTGGTGCGCGGCACCACGGATATTGCCCTTTTCGACCCGGTGCTGCGGCTTTTCACGGCGTCGCACCCCGATCTGCGGATCGACTATGAACAATGGGCGTCGAACGACCTTTACGACCTCGCGGTGGCCGCCTGCAACGGGACGGCCCGGGCCGCGGATCTTCTGGTCAGCTCAGCCGTTGATCAGCAGGTCAAGCTGGTCAATGACGGTTGCGCCCAGCCCCATGCCTCGCCCGCGACGGCGGCCTTGCCGGCCGCATCGAACTGGCGCAACGAGGTCTTTGGCATCACGCGCGAGCCGGCCGTGATCGTCTATAACCGGGCCCTGGTGCCGCCCGACGAGGCGCCCGCATCGCGTTTTGGCCTGATTGACCTGCTTCGGGCCGAGGACGGGCGCTATGACGGGCGCATCGCCACCTATGACATCGAACAATCGGGCCTGGGCTATCTGTTCGCCTTTGCGGATTCGCAGCAGGCCACCACCTTCGGCAGCGTGATCGAGGCCTTTGCCCGCGTCCACGCCGTCACGACCTGCTGTTCGGCCGAACTCATCGACGGCGTGGCGAGCGGGAAATACCTGATCGCCTATAATGTGCTGGGCTCCTATGCGTTGGATCGCGCCGCCAAGGACCCCAATATCGCCGTCGTGGCGCCTTCGGATTACACGCTGGTGCTGGCCCGCGCCGCGCTGATCCCAAGCCGCGCCGCCAATCCGCAGGCGGCGGGCGCCCTGATCGACTTTCTGGTGTCCGAGCCCGGGCGACAGGTCCTGCGCGCCCAGCATCTGTTTCTGGACGCCTCGGATCTGCGCGACAGCGGGCTTTTGGGGTCGGAGAGCGGGATTTCCAACCTCAGGCCGATCCCCTTGTCGCCGGTGTTGCTGGTGGGGCTGGACAGCCAGCGCCGCAAGCATTTCATCGCCCTGTGGCGAGACGCCTTTTCGGGCCGCTAGGCCAAGGCGGCGATCGGTAAAGTCTTAACCTATCAAAAACAAGATGTTATGCGGTTGATTTGCGGGCCGGTGGCTTGCAGACTTGGGGCCGGCACGCTCTGGAAAGGCTGCGCCAAAAGGGCGGGCGGCTTGGCGTGGTGCAGCGTTCGGTCGTCGTCGGAAAAACACGACAAATCTGGACGTCAATAAAGAGTTGCAAATATCTACAATCTTGGTAGATATATTCGTGTAAATGAGTGACGTCACGCCAAAGGGAGAAGGACATGTTCAGAACGATCGTCATTGCCGGCACCATCACGGCACAGGGCACCTTGGTGCGCGACCATCACGATGGCCGGATCACCATTTCGACGGGAACGCAGACGTTCACCGGTTGGCCGGTGCGCTGAGGCGCAGGGGCCCTGACGCGCTGTCGTTCGATGCGGTTTGCAGGAAAGGCCCGGCAAAGGATTGCCGGGCAGGTTCCGTAAGGGCAAGCCCGCGCCGGCGGGGCCGGACCGCTCAGCGCCCGGCTCAACCGCGCAGGTCGGCGGGCAGCAGCGCCTCCGGCATGTTCTGATAGGCGACCGGGCGCAGCCAGCGCCGGATCGACAGCGTGCCGACCGAGGTTGCGCCAAAGTTGGTCGAGGCCGGGTAGGGCCCGCCATGGACCTGCGAATCCACAACCTCGACCCCGGTCGGAAAGCCATTGGCCAGAAGCCGGCCGGCCTTGCGTTCCAGGATCGGCATCAGGGCCTGGCCAAGTTCGGTGTCGGCCTCGTCCAGATGCAGGGTGCAGGTCAACTGGCCTTCGAGGCTTTTGGCGACCTCCAGCATCTGGTCGGCGTCCTTGACCATGACGACCAGCCCCAAGGGGCCGAACACCTCTTGCGACAGCGCATGGTTGCCGATCCAGTCATCGCCCGAGACTTCGAACAGATAGGGCGTGGCCTGCCGCATGTCGCAGACCGAGGTCAGGATCTCTTGCACCCCGGTTTGAGCGGCGACCCGGTCGCGCCCGGCACGATAGGCCGAGGCGATGCCATCGGTCAGCATGGTCTGCGCCGCGACATGGCCCAGAGCCTCGCGCGCGGCGACGACGAAGGCCTCGGACATTGGGCCCTCGATCAGCACGGCGATGCCGGGATTGGTGCAGAACTGGCCGGCGCCCAGGGTCAGCGAGGCGGCCCAGCCCTTGGCCAGCGCATCGGCCCGGGCCAGCACGGCGGCGGGCAGCAGGAACATCGGGTTGACTGAGCCCAGTTCGCCAAAGAACGGAATGGGTTCGGGGCGCCGCGCACACAGATCGAACAGCGCGCGTCCCCCGGCGAGCGAACCGGTGAAGCCCACGGCCTTGATCAGGGGATGCTGCACCAGGCTTTCGCCGACATCGCGGCTGCCGCCCTGCACCAGCGAGAAGACGCCCGGATGGACGCCGCAGGCGAGGATGGCCGTCTCGATCGCCTGGGCCACCAGTTCAGCGGTGCCGGGATGTGCGGAGTGGCCCTTGACCACGACCGGGCATCCCGCGGCGAGGGCGGCCGCGGTGTCGCCGCCCGCCGTCGAAAAGGCCAGCGGGAAGTTCGAGGCGCCAAACACCGCGACCGGACCGATCGGGCGTTCGATCATCTTGATGTCGGGGCGCGGCGCGGGCTTGCGGTCGGGTTGGGCCGGATCATGGCGGCGGTCGAGATAATCGCCCTTGCGGATATGGGCGGCGAAAAGGCGAAGCTGGCCGCTGGTGCGGCCGCGCTCACCTTCGAGCCGGGCGACGGGCAGGCCGGTCTCAGAGGTCCCGATCGCGGTGATCTCGACGCCGCGCGCCTCGATCTCGTCGGCGATACGGTCCAGAAAGGCAGCGCGCGCCTCACGCGAGAGGGCGGAATAGCTGGGGAAGGCCGCTTCGGCGCCCTGGACCGCCGCATCGACATGGGCGGGCGTGCCGACGGCGAAGGGCAGGGCCTCGCCTGTGGCGGGCGAGGACAGGAAGGTCGCATCGCCAGCGACCCATTGGCCGGCAATCAGATGTTTTCCAGTCAGCATGGCAGTCTCCTTGATCAGGCTGCCGGGGGTTTCACACCCCCGGACCCCTGTGGGATATTTAGGAACAAATGAAAGTCAAAGGAAGAAGGGCGGTGCGGTTTCGCGGCGTCCGAGGGTCAGCGCGTCGGCGACATGGGTCATGGGGGCCAGGTCGACCTCGGATTGGCCATGGGCCACGAGGGTAGCCATGCGGGAGTAGAGCGCGGGGTATTCGCCCATGATCGAGTTCTCGCCGGCGACTTCCCTGCCGTCTATCACCAGCCGGTTGCCGCCCATCCGCAAGGCGAGGCTGCCCTTGTCGGTTTCTACATCGATGTCCCAGGTCTGCGGACCCTCCTGACGCCAGTCGAAATCGGCGGTGACCTGGCCTGTGAAGGTCAGGGCGGCGGCTATCGGCGTCTGGCAGTTTTCCGGGAAGGTCAGGGTGGCGGCGGTCAGGTGCACCGGCTTGGGCAGGATCTCTGTCAGGATCGACAGGGCATTGATGCCGGGATCGAAGACGCCCATGCCGCCGGGCTCGAAGACCCAGTCCTGGCCGGGATGCCATTTGCGCACGTCTTCACGCCAGGTGATATGGGCCTTGCGGATGGTCGTGCCGGCAAGCCAGGCCTTGGCCGCCGCCACGGCCTGGGCCATCCGGCTGTGCCAGGTGGTGTAGAGCGTCAGCCCGCGCTCGGCGGCGAGGGCTGACAGCGCGTGGACCTCGGCCAGGGTCGCACCGGGCGGCTTTTCCAACATGACATGGCGGCCCGCCAGCAGCGCCGCCTCGGCGTAAGGATAGCGCGGCACCGGCGGCATGCAGAGCGAGACGACCGGCACATCGGGGCGGGCGGCCAGAAAGGCGGCAAAGTCGGTGAAGGCCTCGACCCCCGGGACCGAACCCTTGCGACTGACGGTGGCCGCAAGCTCCCAATCCTTCGAGGCCGCGATGGCCGGCACGTGCTGGTCGATGGCAATCTTGCCGATGCCGACGAGTGCGATCTTCATCTAGTGCGAATCCTTGCCGACCGGGTTGCCGCGGCAGCCCTTCAGGAAGTCGAGGTCTGCGCCCGTGTCCGCGCCCTGCACATGGGTGTGGTGCAACAGCGCATAGCCCGAGGCCGGCGGCTTGATGCGGTTTTCCCATTTGGCCAGACGGGCGGCAAGTTCGGCATCGGAAATCTCCAGATGCAGGCGGCGGTTGGGCACGTCCAGTTCGATCATGTCGCCGTTCTGCACCACGGCCAAGGGGCCCCCGGCCGCCGCCTCGGGCGAGGTGTGCAGGACCACGGTGCCAAAGGCCGTGCCCGACATCCGCGCATCCGAGATGCGCACCATGTCGGTGATGCCGCGACGCAGGATCTTGGGCGGCAGGCCCATGTTGCCGACCTCGGCCATGCCGGGATAGCCCTTGGGGCCGCAGTTCTTCAGGACCATGACGCAGGTCTCGTCGATATCGAGGTCCTCGTCGTTGATCTTGGCCTTGTAGTCGTCGATGTCCTCGAACACCACCGCGCGGCCGCGGTGGGTCATCAGGGCAGGGGTGGCGGCCGAGGGTTTCAGGACGGCGCCCTTCGGCGCGAGGTTGCCCTTGACCACCACGACGCCGCCCGACTGGGTCAACGCCTTGTCGGTCGGCAGGATCACGTCGGGGTTGTGGTTGACCACGTCCTTGACCTGCTCCCACGCCGTCTGGCCCGAGACGGTCAGCGCGTCCTTGTGCAACAGCCCCGCCTCGCCCAGCCGCTTGATCACCACGGGCAGGCCGCCGGCGTAGAAGAATTCCTCCATCAGGTACTTGCCCGAAGGCATCAGGTTCACGATGGTCGGCACATCGCGACCGCAGCGGTCCCAATCCTCGAGCGTCAGGTCAATGCCGACGCGGCCGGCAATCGCCAGAAGGTGGATCACCGCATTGGTGCTGCCCCCGATCGCGGCATTGGTGCGGATGGCGTTTTCAAACGCCTCCTTGGTCAGGATGTCCGAGGGCTTCAGGTCGTCCTTGACCATCTGCACGATGCGGCGCCCGGTCAGTTGCGCCATCACCCGGCGCCGCGAATCCACCGCCGGAATCGCGGCATTGCCCGACAGCGCCATGCCAAGGGCCTCGGCCATGGAGGCCATCGTCGAAGCGGTGCCCATCGTATTGCACGACCCCGGAGAGCGGCTCATCGAGGCTTCGGCCTCGACAAATTCCTCCCGCGTCATCGTCCCGGCCTTTACCGCCTCGGAGAATTTCCACAGGTGCGTGCCCGAGCCCACCCTTTCGTTCTTGTAATAGCCGTTCAGCATCGGCCCGCCGGTCACGATGATCGAGGGCAGGTCGGTCGAGGCCGCCGCCATCAGCAAGGAGGGCGTGGTCTTGTCGCAGCCGACCAGCAGGACGCAGCCGTCCATCGGCTGGCCGCGCATCTGCTCCTCGACCGCCATGGCGGCGAGGTTGCGGAACATCATGGCTGTGGGGCGGAAGGCGGATTCACTGGTGGAAAACACCGGCACCTCGACCGGAAAACCGCCGGCCTCGTAGATGCCGTTCCGTACCCGTTGCGCGAGGTCATTGAGATGCGCGTTGCACGGCGTCAGTTCCGACCAGGTGTTCAGGATGCCGATCACCGGGCGGCCGTCGAACAGATCAGGCGGGAAGCCCTGGTTCTTCATCCAGCCGCGGTGATAGATATTGTCCTTCGACGTGCCGCCAAACCAGGTTTGCGAGCGCAGTTTGCGGGGCCATGCGGCGGGTTTGAATGTCATCTTGTCCTCACAGGGCTTTGACGGTTGTCGCACCCGGACGGGCCGGGGCAAAGGCAAGGGCGTTGGTCAGGGGCAGGCCGAAGTCGGGCGCCTCGATCTCGAAGATATCGCCGGCCTGCGTCTTTATCCCGTCTGCAAACGACAAGGTCGCGGTGCCGAAGAAATGTACGTGCAGATCGCCGGGCTGGCGGAAGAGGTCATATTTGAAGTGGTGATGTTCCAGGTTGGCGAAGGTGTGGGACATGTTCGCCTCGCCCGACAGGAAGGGCTTTTCCCAGATCACCTGGCCGCCGCGCCGGATGCGCGAGGCGCCGCGGATGTCGGCGGGCAGGTCGCCCACCAGGATCTCGGGGCCGTAGGAGGCCACGCGCAGCTTGGAATGGGCGAGCCACAGATAGTTGACCCTTTCCGTCACATGGTCGGAAAATTCGTTGCCAAGCGCCCAGCCGATCCGGTGCACGGCGCCATCGGGCGCCACGATGTAGATGCCGGCGATTTCAGGCTCTTCGCCGCCATCCTCGGCAAAGCCGGGCGCGGTCAGCGCGGCACCGGGCGCCACGGCCGCAAAACCATTGCCCTTGTAGAACCATTCGGGCTGCGCGCCCACGGCCCCCGCCGCCGGGCGCCCGCCTTCAAGCCCCATGCGGAACATCTTCATGCTGTCGGTCAGGGTTTCCGCACCCTCAAGCTTGGCATGCATCGCATCGCGCGCCGAGGCAGAGCCCAGATGGGTCAGACCCGTGCCGGTCAGATGCAGATGGGCCGGATCGGGATGGGTCACGGGCAGCAGCAGGCGTCCCTCGGCCGCGGCGCGCGCCAGGTCCACGACCTCGCCCAGGCCCCGGACCGCCACTTCGGCCGCAAGGCTGCGGCCCGCGGCAATCGCGGACAGCGCCAGGTCATAGACCGATGCGGTGCCGTTCACGACCCGTGCGGCACCCTCGCGCGCAACAACAAAGGTCCCGCCGGGCCCCGTAACCTGAGACAGATGCATGTCGCCCCTCATATGGTGAAACGGTCCGCCCCTCCCCGAGGTTGACCCGCCGCGCACAGTTGCAACGCCGCGGCATATCCGTCAAATGATGATTGAGAATGAAAACATGGCTCAAAAGATATGCTGACGACGCATCGTTCCGACAACTTGCTGCGCAAGGGCCTGAAACTCAGCCATCTGCGGCTTTTGGCGGCATTGGCCGATACCGAACAACTGACCCAGGCCGCCGCCGCCGTGGGGGTCACGCAGCCCGCCGCCTCGCGTCTGGTGGCCGAGATCGAGCGCATCGTGGGCGCCCCGGTCCACGAACGCACCGGGCGCGGCATCGGCCTCACGGCGCTGGGCCGTGCGCTGGCGCTGCGGGCGCAGCGCATCCGGCTGGAGCTTGACGATGCCGCCCGCGATCTGGCCGAGATTGCGATGGGCGGCGTGGGCCATGTCCGCATCGGTTCGGTCACCGGCCCTGCACTCGACCGCGTCTTGCCCGCCCTGCAACGCGAACGCAGCCTGCATCCCAATGTCTCGGTCGAGGTCGTGGTCCTTGCCTCGGACGCGCTGTGCGAACAATTGCTGGCCGGGCGGCTGGATTTCGCCGTGGCCCGCCTGCCCGAAGGTCCGCGCACCGAACCCCTGACCTTCGTGCCGATGGAGCGCGAGCCGATTGCCCTGATCGCCCGGCGCGGCCACCCGCTGTTGCGCGGCCCCGCGCCCCTCACGCTACAGGATGTGCTGACCTATGACTGGGTGATGCCCAGCCCGGAATCGCTGCTGACCCGCACGCTGATGGCCCGCCTGCATGACCTTGGCCTGCCCAGCCCGACCCAACGCCTGCTGACCGCCTCGTTCCTCTTGACCCTGGCCGTCCTGCAACGGTCGGATGCCGTCGCCGCCGTCTCTGCCGCCACCGCCGCGCAATTCGCCAGCGGCGAGGCTGCGGCCTTCGACCTCTTGCCGGTCGATATCGGTGTCGAGGTCGAGGCCTTCGGGCTGATCACCCGCGAAAGGGTCTCGTTGACGCCAGCCTCGCAGCGCTTTGCCGACCTGATCCTCGGTCAGCCTGCGCCGCGCTGACGGGTTTCATCCAGGCCCAAATACTCAAAAGAACCGAAGGTTGCCGTGGCCATCAGGCGGTTCAGGAAAAGCGCCGCGGCGACAGCTGCGCCACAAGCCCGGGGTCAAGCTGCGGTGGATGGCCAAGCACCAGATCCGCCACCAGTTGGCTGGCCGCGGCCGAGGTCTGGAACCCATAGCCGCCTTGTCCCGCCAGCCAGACAAAGCCCGGATCGGCCGCATCCGGCCCGATCACCAGCACCCGGTCCGGCGCAAAGGTGCGCAGCCCCGCCCAGGACGTGATCAGCCGCGTCACGGGCTCTGTCACCATCTCTTCATAGCGCGCCAGACCTTCGGCCAGGACCATGTCATCGGCCCAGGCGTCGTGCGGCGCCATCGGGTGTTCTTCGGCAGGCGAGACGATCAGCGCCCCGGCATCGGGCTTGGCATACCAGGTCTCGCCGCAGCCGAAGATCATCGGCCAGCGGCTGACATCATGTCCGCCCGGCGCCGGGATCCGCGCCATCGACCGGCGGTACGGTTGAAAGCCCAAGGGCGCAATGCCCGCCATCCGCGCCACTTCGTCGACCCAGGCCCCGGCGGCGTTGACCAGGCGCCCGGCCGAAATCTCGGTCCCGCCCGCCGTCACCCTCCAGCCCTCCGCCGTGCGGGTGATCGCCGTCACCCGGGCGCCGAGCCGAAATTCAGCGCCCCCGGCCCTTGCGGCGCGGGCAAAGCCCTGCAGCAGAAGGTCGGTGTCGATGTCCCAGGCATGTTCGGCCAATGCCGCCATCGCCACGACCTTCGGGTTCAGGATCGGCACCCGCGCGCGGGCCTCCTCGACCGGGATGCGTTCGACCCCCAGCTTGTCGATCTCGGCGGCAAAGTCCTCGGCCTGATCGGCCCGCCCCAGCACCATCAACCCGCGCGGCGCCAGAACCCCCGGCTGCGCCCGGAAATAATCGCCCGAGGCCATCGACAGGCCCACCACCGCCGGCAGACCATAGCGCGGCTCATAGAGCGCGGCCGACCGCCCCGAGGCATGATGCGCCAGCTGCGGCTCGGCCTCGACCAGCACGACCTTGCCATGCGGGGCCAGCCGCGCCGCCGCAGAAACGCCGGCAATCCCGCCGCCAATGATCAGAAAATCCGCATCCATTCCCGCCTCCGTTTGGCGCAGGTTTTCCATGGTTCGATCCCTGGCGCAAGGCGCTTGGCACGGATCATATATTTCTCTATGTATATACACATGGAATCATATGATGCGCTGTTTCCCGTTCTCGCCGACCCGGCCCGCCTGCGGATCGTCAGCGCGCTGCGCGAGGGCGAGCATTCGGTGAACGAGATCACCGCCGCTGTCGGCATCGCGCAGTCGGGCGTGTCCCGTCACCTCGCCATCCTGCACCGCGCGGGCGTCGTGTCGGTCCGGGCCAAGGGGCAAAGGCGGCTCTACGCGCTGCGTCCCGAACCCTTTCGCGAGCTCGAGGCCTGGCTGGCAGGCTTTCACGACCTTTGGGCCGACCGGCTGGACCGTTTTGCCGGAGCCTTGACCGAGGTGCAATTGAACAGGGAGTGTGAGGATGACTGACCCGTCGTTGATCGTGATCGAGAGGCGCTTCGTCGCGCGGCTTGCCGATGTCTGGGCGCTGTGGACCACGCCACGGGGGCTGGAAAGCTGGTGGGGACCGCGCGGCTTTTCGGTGACGGTGCAAGAGATGGACCTGCGCCCGGGCGGCCGACTTGTCTATGCGATGACGGCGGTTGATCCGCAGATGGTCGCCTTCATGCAGGCCAACGGCATGCCCGTGACGACCCTGGCGCGGATCACCTATGACGAGGTGCAACCGATGACGCGCCTCGCCTATCGCCATCTGGTCGATTTCGTGCCCGGCCATCCGCCCTATCACACGAGCATGGTCGTCGATCTGGTGCCGGAGGGCGATGCGGTGCTGGTGCGGTTGACCTTCGAGCCGATGCACGACGCCGAATGGACGAGGCGGCAAAGCCTGGGGTGGGAGTCCGAACTGGACAAGCTGGCCAGCGTCCTGCGTGACGCCCGATTTGGGTAGGATGGGCAATCTGCCCATCTGCTCCCCCCGTCGCCACGCATGAAAAAGGCCCGCCGGAGGTGCGGGCCTTTCGCGGATCTGCGCTGCGCTTACGAGGCGCTTTCGACGCCCTTCACGAACCAGTCGATCACGGCAAGGTCGGCATCCTTCATCACTTCGCCTTCCTTGACCCGCAGCTTGCCATCCTGATCATAGATCGGGCCGGTAAAGATGTTGAAGCTGCCATCCTTGTAGCCGGCCTGCACCTTGTCGGCCGCGGCAACGGCCTCGGGGGTAACGGCCTTGTTGTAGGGCGCGATGACCACGGTGCCTTCCTTGAAGCCATCCCAGGTATCCGTCGACTTCCACGATCCGTCCAGCAAGGCCTTGGCCCGGCTGATGTAATAGGGACCCCAGATGTCCTCGATCGCGGTCAGATGCGCGTTGGGGGCGAAAGTCGACATGTCCGCGCCCTGACCGAAGCCGTAAAGCCCCTTCTGCTCCAGGATCTGCAGCGGGCCGGGGCTGTCGGTGTGGGTGGTGACGATGTCGCAGCCCAGGTTGATCAGCGTCTCGGTCGCGGCGGCCTCTTTCGGCGGGTCGAACCAGCTGTCGATCATCACCAGCTTGACGACGGCCTTGGGGTTCTGCTTCTGCGCCGACAGGGCAAAGGCGTTCACGCCCAGCACCACTTCCGGCACCTTGTAGGACCCAAGGTAGCCCAGCGTGGCCGTCTTCGACATGATGCCCGAGATGGTGCCCAGCACTGCGCGGCCTTCATGGAATTTCGAATTGTAGGTGGACACGTTGTCGGCGCGCTTGTAGCCGGTGCAATGTTCGAACTTCACGTCCGGAAACTCGCCCGCGACCTGGATCGTCTGGTCCATGAAGCCGTAAGAGGTCGTGAAGATCAGCTTGCAGCCCTGTTGCGCCAGATCGCGCAGCACCGGAATGGCCGAGGCGTCTTCGGCGACGTTCTCGACATAGATCGTCTCGACCTGATCGCCCAATTCGCTTTCGACCGCCATGCGGCCCTTGTTGTGGGCCCAGGTCCAGCCATAGTCGCCGATCGGACCCAGGAAGATGAAGCCGATCTTCACCTTGTCGGCGGCCAGAGCGGGCGAGGCGAGCGTCGCCAGCGTGGCAAGGCCTGCGCCTTTCATCAGGTTGCGACGGGAAATCTTGGTCATGGACAGCACTCCTGTTGGTTCTTTGTCTCGTTGAAGGTCAGGTTGAGGGGAGGAAGGGCTTGCCGAGGCAAGCGGGTGCATTGGCCCCGGCGGTCCCGCGTGATGATATGAACGAAAGGGCAACGACCGTCATGGCATAGGGCATAGCCGCCCAGAACTGGCTGGGCAAGAACGAGAACCCGGAGGCTTTCGCATAAAGCTCCAAAGCCATCAGGATGCCGAAGAAATAGGCGCCGGCCAGCAGCCGCCCGGTGCGCCACCCGGCAAAGACCACCAGCGCCAGCGCGATCCAGCCGCGCCCCGCCGTCATCTTTTCGGCCCACATCGGTGTGATGACCATGCTGAAATAGCAGCCGCCGATCCCCGCCATGGCCCCGCCAAAGGCGATGGCGGCATAGCGCACCTTGATCACCGAATAGCCGATCGAATGGGCGGAAAGGTCGTTTTCCCCCACCGCGCGCAGGATCAGACCGGCCCGCGTCGATTTCAGGAACCAGGCCGTCAGCGGCACCATGACCAGCGCGAAATAGACGATGGGCGAATAGCCGAAGATCACCCGCCATATCGGGTCCTTGGCCAGCGCGTCGGGAAAGACCGACAGGAAGGGCGCCACGATCCGCCCGGTGAAGCTGAGGCCCAAAAGCGAGGACAGGCCGGTGCCGAAGATGGTCAGCGCCAGCCCGGTCGCCACCTGGTTCGAGTTCAACTGCAAGACCAGCACGGCGAACAGCATGCTCGCCGCCGCCCCGCCCGCCGCCGCCCCCAGAACGCCGATCCACGGGTTGAAGGTCATGACCGTCACCCCGAAGCCGGAAATGGCGCCGACCAGCATCATCCCCTCGACCCCCAGGTTCAGAACGCCGGACTTTTCCACCACCAACTCGCCCAGGCCCGCCAGCAGGATCGGTGTGGTCAGGCCCACCACGGTGACGATGGCCGCAATGATGAATTCAAGGCTCATGTCACACCTCTGCCTTTGCGATGGGCGCCGGTTTGGCCGAAGGGATGACCCGGATGCGGTAGCGCACCAGAATGTCACTCGCCAGGATGAAGAACAGCATCATCGCCTGAAAGATGCCCGCCGTCGAATTCGGGATATGGACCGAGGTCTGCGCCATCTGCCCGCCGACATAGGTCACCGCCAGCACGGTGCCGGCGATCAGACAGCCGATCGGGTTCAGCCGGCCCAGAAAGGCCACGATGATCGCCGTGAAGCCATAGCCAGAGGGGAAGCCCAGGTCGATCTTGTGCAGGACGCCGGTGAACTCCAGCGCGCCGGCAAGGCCCGCCATGGCGCCGCTGATGATCAGGGTAGCAAAGATGGTGCTGCGGCCGTCGAACCCGCCATGCCGTGCCGCGGTGGGCGAGGAGCCCACGACGCGCACCTGATAGCCGAATTCCGACCGCGCCATCACCACCCAGAAGACGAAGGGCAGGATCAGCGCGATCAGCACGCCCAGATGCACGGTAGACCCATGCCAGACCGGCAGGGTCTGGCTGGGGTCCAGCGGCGCGGTTGCGGGAAAGTTGCGCCCGTTCGGGTCTTTCCACGGCCCGCCGACCAGATAGCTCAGCACCTGCAGCGCGACATAGGTCAGCATCAGGCTCGACAGGATCTCGTTTACGTTGAACCTGGTGCGCAGCCAGGCCGGCACGGTGGCCCAGACCCCGCCGCCGACGATCCCGGCCAGCACCATCAACAGCACCACGAAAAAGCCGCCGGTGGTGCCAAAGCCCACGCCGACGCCCGCGGCGCAAAGGGCGCCGATGACATATTGCCCCTCGGCCCCGATGTTCCAGACCTGCGCCCGGTTGCCCACCGACAGACCCAGCGCGATGATGACAAGAGGTGCGGCCTTCAGCGCCACGTCCTGCCATTTGTAGCTGGCCAGGATCGGCGACAGGAAGATGTCGACCACCGCCTTGAAGCCCTTGATGCCGATCAGATCGAAGACCACGATCCCGATCACCATGGTCAGGATGACCGAGGCGATCGGCGTGATCACCAGCATGGCCAGGCTCGGCTCGCGCCGCTTTTCAAGCTTGAGCCGCATGGGCCACCTTTTCGATTTCCGCCGCGGCCGTTTCGCCGTGGATGCCGCCCATCAAGAGGCCGATCTCGTCGATCTTGGCCTCGGAGACTTTCATGGGGCGCGACAGGCGCCCGCCATTGATGACGGCCAGCGTGTCACACAACGACAAAAGTTCGTCCAGATCCTGGCTGATCACCACGATGGCCGATCCGGTCGCGGCCAGATCGACCAGGGCCTGATGGATCGAGGCCGCAGCCCCGGCATCCACGCCCCATGTCGGTTGGCTGACCACCAGAACCTGCGGCTTTTGCAGGATTTCCCGGCCCATGATGTATTTCTGCAAATTGCCGCCCGACAGGCTTTCGGCCATGGCGCCGGGCCCGGTGGCCTTGACCGAGAAGGCCTCGATCACTTCGCCGGCATAGGTGCGCGCGGCGCGCGGGTCGATCAGCCCGGCCCGCACCATGCCCAGCCGGTCGCGCGCCGTCAGGATCGCGTTGTCGGCCAGCGAAAAGACCGGCACCGCCGCGTGGCCGTTGCGCTCTTCGGGGACCGAGGCCACGCCCTGCGCCCGCCGGTCGCGCGCCTGCATCTGGCCGACCTCCACCGCGTTGACCGTGACCGAGCCAGGGTCGTGGTTGGGCTCCTCGCCCGACAGGGCCAGCAAGAGCGCGTTCTGCCCGTTGCCGGCCACGCCGGCGATGCCAAAGATCTCGCTGGCCCGCACTGTGAAGCTGATGTCCTTCAACGCCGTGCCGAACGGCCCGTCGGCCGCCATCGACAGACGGGTGACGCGCAGCTTTTCCGGCCCGAAGCCGCGCCCGGCGCCGCGCTGGATGTCCTTGAGGCTGCCGCCGATCATCTTTTCGGCCATCGAGCGGCTGGTTTCGACCTTCGGGTCGCAGGTGTCGACCAGCTTGCCGCCGCGCAGGATGGTGGCCGTGTCGCACAAGGCCTTGATCTCGTGCAGCTTGTGGCTGATGTAGAGGATCGAACATCCCTCGGCCGCCAGCTTGCGCAGCACGACGAACAGCTGATCCACCTCCTGCGGGGTCAGGACAGAGGTCGGCTCGTCCATGATCAGAAGTTGCGGGTTCAGCAACAGAGCGCGCACGATCTCGATCCGCTGGCGTTCGCCCACCGACAGGGTCGATACGATGCGGTGCGGCTCCAGCTTCAGCCCGTACTGACCCATCACGGCGAGGATGCGGCTTTCGAGGTCGCGGGCGGGGATCTTCGCGTCCATGCCCAGGGCGATGTTTTCCAGCACCGTCATCGCCTCGAACAAAGAGAAGTGCTGGAACACCATGCCGATGCCCAGCTTGCGCGCGGCCTTGGGGTTGGCGACGGTGAGGCGCCGGCCGTTCCAGCGGATCTCGCCCTCGTCGGGCTGCATGATGCCGTAGATCATCTTGACCAGCGTGGACTTGCCCGCGCCGTTCTCGCCCAGAAGCGCGTGGATTTCTCCGGGTCTGACCGAAAAGCCCACATGATCATTGGCCAGAACGCCGGGAAACCGTTTGGTGATGCCGGTCAGTTCCAGGCGGGCCACGGCGGCAGGGGCAGGGTCGGGCATCGGCGATCCGTTCGTCATTGCGGGCAGACAAAAAGATGACCGCAAGCCCGGGCCTTGTATATGGAGCGCGAAATTGAAGCAGCTTCAAAAATCAACCGCGAACCGGGCTGCGCAGCCACGGCCGGCCCAGTTTGCTTGCCCAAAAGGCGCAACATCCCCAAATCAAACTCCCGATCCACCCTGGCCAGCCGTCTGATGCGACTGTTTTGCCGGGAAATGCTAGACCGGAACCCGCGCCTGAAACAAGGGGTTCCCGCGCCCCTCCGGCCCGGCCTGCCCAAGTTTTGCGCAGATGCCGCGACCTTGGGCGGCTTCGGCCCTTGCAAGCGGTCCGGATCACGGCAAAGCTGGCGCGACCCTTTCAGCGCGGAGATTCCGATGTCCTTGGACCACGAAGCCCTGCTGCGCCGCGCGATCGACGAATCCGCCAAGGCGCGCGCGGCCGGTAACCATCCTTTCGCCTCGATCCTCGTGGGGCCGGACGGCATCGTGCTGATGACCCAGCACAACGCCTACATGCCAGATCACGACATGACCGGCCATGCCGAGCGCGTGCTGATGACGCGGGCCTCGACCACGCTGCCCCGCGAACTTCTGGCCGAATGCACGATCTATACCTCGGCGGAGCCCTGCGCGATGTGCGCCGGGGCGATCTACTGGACGGGGCTGAAACGCGTGGTCTTTGGCCTGACCGAGAAGGATCTGAAAAAGATCACCGGCGACCATCCGGAAAACCCCACGCTCGATCTGCCCTGCCATGTGGTCTTTGCCGCCGGTCAGCGCGCGGTTGAGGTGATCGGCCCCATGCTCGAGGCCGAAGCCGTCGCCGTACATGAGGGCGCCTGGGACTGAGGCCTGCCGCTCGGCGGACCCGGCTGGGGGGCTGCCTGCCCCCCAGACCCCCTGGGGATATTTCTGCCAAAATGAAAGGGGGAGCCTGGGGCTGGGTTGGCCAGTCAGTACTCTGGCGCGAAACCGATCGAGGGGTCGATGGCGGCGGGGCGGGTGTCGAGGAAAAGTTGGCCCAGGCGCGGGGCAGTGCGCGCGATGACCTTGCCGCGGCGGATCACCACCAGCTTGACTGCCTTGAGCCGCAGTGCTTCGGCCGCATCGCGCGCCTGACAGATCACCAGATCAGCGTTGCACCCCCTGTCGAGCCCATAGTCTTCGAGCCCCATCGTGCGCGCCGAATTGGTCGTCAGCGCCTGAAAAATCGCAGATTTTTCGTCAAGGCCGGCCATTTGCGCCACGTGGATCGCCATGTGCCCGACCTCAAGCATGTCGCCCGACCCCATCGAATACCACGGGTCCATCACGCAATCATGCCCGAACGAGACGTTGAGCCCGGCGGCCATCATCTCCTTGACCCGCGTCATGCCGCGCCGCTTGGGGTAGGTGTCATGGCGGCCCTGCAGCATGATGTTGATCAGGGGGTTGGGGATGACATTCATCCCCGCCTCGGCCATTAGAGGGATCAGCTTGGAGACATAGTAATTGTCCATCGAATGCATCGAGGTCAGATGCGATCCGGCAACCCTGCCCTGCAGCCCGAAGCGGATGGTCTCGGCCGCCAGGGTTTCGACATGGCGCGACAGGGGGTCGTCGGTCTCGTCGCAATGCATGTCGACGGGCAGGCCCCGGTCGGCGGCGATGCGGCAGAGCGCCTGGACCGAGGCGCGGCCCTCCTCCATCGTGCGTTCGAAATGCGGGATGCCGCCGACGATGTCGACGCCCATGTCGAGCGCGCGGTTCAGCGCCGCGACCCCGTCCTGCGCGCGGTAGTAGCCATCCTGTGGAAAGGCCACGAGTTGCAGGTCCAGATAGGGGGCGACGCGGCGCTTGACCTCCAGCATGGCCTCGACCGTCACGAGGCGCGGGTCCGAGGTGTCGACATGGGTGCGCACCGCCAGAAGCCCCTGCGTCACGGCAAGGTCGCAGTATTTCAGCGCGCGCGACACCAGCGCGTCGACGGTCAGGCTGGGCCGCAACTCGCCCCAGAGTGCGATGCCCTCCAGCAAGGTGCCCGAGCGGTTCATCCGCGGCAGGCCCAGAGACAGGGTCGCGTCCATGTGGAAATGCGGGTCGATGAAGGGCGGTGTGACGAGGCGGCCGGTGGCGTCGATCTCTTCGCCCGCCTCGGCTGCGATGCGGGGGGCCACCTCGGCGATCTTGCCGCCGGCAATCGCGATGTCGATGCCCTTGCGCCCGTCGGGCAGGTTGGCTTGGCGGATGATCAGGTCGAACATGGAGCCCCCTTTGGTTTGGGGCGACCTTGGCGGCAGGAGCCCGCTCCGTCAAGCAGGCCACCTGCGAACCGGTTCGTCCAAACAGGTGCATTCATGGCCTGCCGTCGCGGCTAGCTCGCAGGGGCGTCCCGCTGCATGCGAGGCGCGGCCTTTGCGTCGCGCAGGAAGGCCGCGGCGACCCCCAGCGCAATGGCCTGCGGGTGCTTGCCCAGGGCCGGATCGCCGATCGGACAGCGGATCCTCGCGATCTCCTGCGCTCCATGGCCCAAGGCGGCAAGGCGCGAGCGGAAGCGCGCCCACTTCGTCGCGCTGCCGATCAAGCCACATCGCAAAAATCCATGATCCAGCAGCCGGTGGCACAGTTCCAAGTCCAGCATGTGGGAAAATGTCAGGATCAGATGTTCCGCATCAGGCGGGGCAAGGGCCACGGCCGCGGCAGGATCGGGCGCTGGCAGAGCCCGTACACCCGGCGGCAGCGCCGCGGGAAAGCGGTCCGGGGCAATGTCGACCCAGGTGATCGCCAGATCGGGCAGTGGCGCCAGCACCGCCGCGATGGCCCGTCCGACATGACCCGCCCCCCAAAGCCACAGATCCCGAGAGGGGCGGCAGACCGGTTCGATCAGCCAGCCGTGTTCGAACCGCAGCCCCGGCATCGACCCCTGATTGCGCGCGGCGGCCAGCAGGCGCTTGACGGACAGCGGCATATCCGACCCGTCTAGGCTGCGTGCGACGATGGGCGGCTGCGGCAGGGTCGAGGCGTCATAGACCTCGCTCACCAGCGTGACGGCGCCGCCGCAGCATTGGTTAAGCGCCGGGCCGAGGGCCACTCGGTCGACCCTCGCGCCCCGCGTCTCCAGCAGCGCCCGAGCCGCCTGCGCCGCCTGATGCTCCAGCGCCCCGCCGCCGATCGTTCCGGATTGGCCGGTCTGCCAGACCAGCATCGCCGCCCCCGTCTCGCGCGGGGAAGATCCGTCATGCCCCGCAATCACCACGCGGGCCACCCTGCCATGCGCCCGCACGGCATCGGCAAGGGCGTCGAGGTCAAACATCGCGCACCCGGTTCACCGCCATCAGCACCCGCTCGGCCGTGGCGGGGGCGTTCAGCGCGGGATAGGCCGGCCCGCAGGCCGAAA
This sequence comes from bacterium, assembly GCA_016124195.1. Lineage (GTDB taxonomy): Bacteria > Pseudomonadota > Alphaproteobacteria > Rhodobacterales > Rhodobacteraceae > Stagnihabitans. The sequence goes on from WGOE01000002.1 coordinate 50,441, forward strand.
CCGCATGGCTGAGCGCCATCAGGGCCGAGATGCCGAGGTTGAAGGGCGGCTCGCCCACCGCCTTGGATTTGCCCACCGTGTCCTCGCGGTTGGGGGCGCTCCACAGATCCACGTTGAAGATGACCGGGCGGTCAGACACTGCGGGGATCTTGTAGGTCGAAGGCGCATGGGTCATCAGCCGGCCCTTGCCGTCCCAGACAAGTTCCTCGGTCGTCAGCCACCCGGCCCCCTGCACATAGGCGCCCTCGATCTGGCCGATGTCGATGGCGGGATTCAGCGATGTGCCGGTGTCGTGCAGGATATCCGTCCGCAGGATGCGGTTTTCACCGGTCAGCGTGTCAATCACCACCTCGGTCACGGCCGCGCCATAGGCAAAGTAGAGGAAGGGCCGGCCCTGACCTCTGACCCGGTCCCAGGTGATCTTGGGCGTGGCATAGAACCCGGTCGAGGACAGCGAGACCCGCGCCTGATAGGCCCAGTTGACCACGCGGGCAAAGTCATAGGCCTCGCCCCCCACCAGGACCATACCGTCGCGAAACCGCACGGTGCCCGGTTTGACCTGATGCTTTTCGGCGATGAAAGCGGCAATCCGGTCGCGGATCGTGATGGCCGCCGCCTCGGCCGCCTTGCCGTTCAGATCGCTGCCCGACGAGGCCGCAGTGGCAGAAGTGTTGGGCACCTTGCCGGTATCGGCGGCGGTGATCTTGATCCGTCCCGCGTCAAGGCCGAAGACCTGCGCCGTGACCTGCGCCACCTTCTGGTTCAGGCCCTGGCCCATCTCGGTCCCGCCATGGTTCAGATGCACCGAGCCGTCCTGATAGACATGCACCAGCGCCCCGGCCTGATTGAGCCAGGTCAGCGTGAACGAAATGCCGAACTTGACCGGGGTCACCGCGATGCCCCTCTTCAGCACCGGGCTTGCGGCATTGAAATCCGCGATCGCCGCCTTGCGGGCGTGGTAGTCCGAGGTCTGGATCAGCCTGTCGAGGATCTTGTCGGTGATGCTGTCTTCGACTTCCATGCCGTAGGGCGTGGTCTGCGGCGGGCAGCCCATCGGCGCGTAAAGGTTGCGCCGCATCACTTCGACCGGGTCGAGGCGCAACGCGTGGGCCAGATGGTCGATCACCCTCTCGATCCCAACGATGCCCTGCGGCCCGCCAAAGCCGCGATAGGCGGTGGCCGACTGGGTGTTGGTTTTCAGCCTATGGCTTTCGATGCGGATATTGGGGATCCAGTAGCAATTGTCGGCATGCAGCATGGCGCGGTCGGCCACGGCGAGCGAGAGATCCTGGCTCCATCCGCAGCGGATCAGATGGGTGAAATCCACCGCGATCAGGCGACCTTCGGCATCTGCACCGGCCCGGTAGCGGATTTTCAGATCATGGCGCTTGCCGGTGATGACCATGTCGTCGTCGCGGTCATAGCGCATCTTGCAGGGCCGGCCGGTGGCGTGGGCCGCCAGCGCGCAGGCCACGGCCAGCGCATTGCCCTGGCTTTCCTTGCCGCCAAAACCGCCACCCATCCGCCGCATCTCGACCCGCACCGCGGCCATCGGCAGGTGCAGCGCGTGGGCCACCTTGTGCTGGATCTCGGTCGGGTGCTGGGTCGAAGACAGGATGTGCATGCCGTCTTCCTGCGGGATGGCGGCGGCGATCTGGCCTTCGAGGTAGAAATGCTCCTGGCCGCCGATCTCGATTTCGCCCTCGACGACGGCATGGGCCTGGGCCATCGCGCCAATGTCGCCGCGGGTCCACAGGATCGGGCCCTGTTCGAACCGGGAATTGGCGGCAAGCGCCGCTTCCACGGTCAGAAGTGCGGGCAGGTCCTGATAGGTGACCTTGGCCAGTCGCGCGGCCTTGCGCGCCTGCAGGTGGGTTTCGGCCACGACGAGGAAGATCGGCTGGCCGACGTAATGCACCGTGCCGGTGGCCAGCAGGGGCTCGTCATGGACCGAGGGCGACAGGTCGGGCATGTCCGGGAAGTCGTCAGCGGACAGGACCGCGACGACGCCCGGGGCCGCGCGAACGGGTGCCAGATCAAGCGAAGTGATCCGGCCGTGTGCGCAACTCGACAAGCCGAAGGCAAGATGCAGGCTGCCTGCGGGCAGGGGCACGTCGTCGACATAGCGCGCCTGGCCCGTGACATGCAGCGGGGCGGAATCGTGCGGCAGGGCGGCGCCCATCGTCATGGCTGCACCTCCAGCAGGTTGACCCCGGTTCCGGCAAGGTCGTGGAAATAGCGGATCAGCAGGTTCTGCGCCGTCTGCAGCCGGTAGCCGGCCGAGGCGCGCATGTCCGTGAGGGGCTGAAAATCGGTGGCAAAGGCGGGCAGGGCGGCGTGCACGGTTGCCAGGGTCCAGTCCTGCCCGGTCAGGGCGGCCTCGACCGCCGCGGCGCGCTTGGGAATGCCCGCCATGCCGCCAAAGGCGATGCGCGCCTCGGCGACCTTGCCTTGGTCAATCGTGAGGTTGAAACAGCCGCAGACCGCCGAGATGTCCTGATCGAAGCGTTTGGAGATCTTGTAGCAGCGCAGGCCCGGCGCTGCCGCCGGGATCGAAAGGCCGGCCACGAATTCGCCGGGCTGGCGGTCCTGCTTGCGGTAGTCGAGGAAGAAGCGTTCAAGGTCGAGGCTGCGCATCGCGTCGCCCCGGCGCAGATGCAGCGTGGCGCCCATGGCGATCAGCGCAGGCGGGCCGTCACCAATGGGCGAACCGTTGGCGATGTTGCCGCCGATGGTGGCAGCGTTGCGCACCTGGGTCGAGGCGTAGCGGCGCAGAAGATCGGCGAGGGACGGGTGGCTCGCGAGGATGGCCTTGCGCAGGGTCTCGATCGTGACGCCCGCACCGATGTGCAACTGTCCGCCCTGCCGTTCGATGTGCTGCAGGTCGGTGACGCCGCCGAGGAAAGCAACCTTCGGAAGCTGGCGCAGGTCCTTGGTGACCCAGAGGCCGACATCGGTGGCCCCGGCGATCAGGGTCGCATCGGGGTGCTGCATATACCAGTCGGCCAGATCGTCGCTGCTGGTGGGGCTGAAAGCCGAAGCGTCACCAGTCGTTGCCCTCAGGCCGGGGGGGCTGCTCGCCCCCGCCGTCGTGCCAGGGCCGGGGGGGCTGCTCGCTCCCGCCGTTGTGGCAGGGCCGGGGGGGCTGCTCGCCCCCGCCGTCGTGCCAGGGCCGGGGGGGCTGCTCGCCCCCGCCGTCGTGCCAGGGCCGGGGGGGCTGCTCGCCCCCCCGGGGCCCCCCTCGCCGGGGCGACCTTCGGTCTCCCCGGACCCCTCCGCGCGTACGTGTGCCAGAGTGAAGGAGGCGTCGCTTTGCAGCCATGCGGGGACGGGCGCGGCTTCGGCGGCCCGGGCGGCGCGCAGGATCGGGGCGTAGCCGGTGCAGCGGCAGAGGTTGCCGGCCAGCGTCGTGTCGTGATCGCGGTCGCCATTGGCATGGGCGGTCGCCATCGAGACCACGAAACCCGGCGTGCAAAAGCCGCATTGGCTGCCGTGGTGGGCGATCATCGCGGTCTGGACGGGGTGAAGCTCGCCCGCCGGGCCGGTGAGGCCCTCGACCGTGCGCACCGCCTTGCCGTGCAGTTGCGGCAGGAACAGGATGCAGGCGTTGAGCGCCTTGGCCCCGCCTTGATCGGTGACCATGACCGTGCAGGCGCCGCAATCGCCCTCGTTGCAGCCCTCTTTGGTGCCCTTGAGGCCGCAGGTCTCGCGCAGATAGTCGAGAAGGGTCTGGGTGGGAGCCGCATTGCCCAACCGAACCGGGGTTCCGTTCAGCAGAAACGCAACCTGAGCCATGTTCTGACCTGATGCCTTCTTGGCCGCGTTCTTTGCGTTGCAGCGGCCCGGCCCCCCGATGCGGCGGAAAGGGGCCCGGCCTTGCCCCGATTGAACGGGACTAGGCGCCGCATGTCCAGCCCCAGCTTGCGGCAAGGGCCGAAAGCTCTTTCGGGCTTTGGGCGAGAATGGCGGGAAATCGGGCGAAGGCGCCGGGCGGGAGTGGTTTTCATTGCCGTCCGGATTGCGCTAGGCTCGGCCCATGACCCAACCGCGATTCATTCACCTGCGCGTGCACACCGAACACTCCCTTCTCGAAGGGGCGGTTCCGGTGAAAAAGCTGATCAAGCTGGCCAAGGCCGCCGACATGCCCGCCGTGGCCGTCACCGACACCAACAACATGTTCGCCGCCTTGGAGTTTTCCGTCACGGCGCTGGGCGAGGGGGTCCAGCCGATCGTGGGCTGCCAGGTGTCGGTCGCCTATGAGGTGGCAGCCCCGGGCGAGAAGGCCAAACCCGCCGCTCCGGTCGTTCTGTTGGCGCAGGACGAGGCGGGCTACCGCAACCTGATGAAGCTGAACTCCTGTCTCTACATCGACAAGGGGGGCGCCCTGCCGCAGGTCACGCTGGCCGATCTGGAACGCCATGCGACCGGCCTGATCTGCCTGACCGGCGGGTCGGATGGCCCGCTGGGCCGGACCATCCTTGCAGGCCACCTGCCCAAGGCGCGCGCGCTGGCAGAGCGGCTGGCGCTGGCCTATCCGGGCAGGCTTTACGTCGAATTGCAGCGCCATCCCGGCGAGGGCGGCGCCCTGCCCGAAGGCGAGGCCGCCTCCGAGGCCGCGATGATCGACCTCGCCTATGACCTGGGCCTGCCGCTGGTGGCGACCAACGATGTCTACTTTCCAAAATCCGACATGTATCTGGCCCATGACGCGATGCTTTGCATCGCCGAGGGCGCCTACGTTGACCAAAGCCAACCGCGCCGCCGCCTGACCGCGCAGCACTATTTCAAGTCCGAGGCCGAGATGGCGACCCTCTTCGCCGACCTGCCCGAGGCTTTGGAGAACACGGTCGAGATCGCGCGTCGCTGCGCCTTTGCTGTTTACAAGCGCAAGCCGATCCTGCCGAAATTTGCCGATGACGAGGTGCAGGAACTGCGCCGCCAGGCCAACGAGGGCCTTCAGGCCCGTCTTGCCGTCATCCCCCATTCGGTGACGCCCGAGGAATATCAGGCCCGGCTTGATTTCGAGCTGAACATCATCGAGAAGATGGGCTTCCCGGGCTATTTCCTGATCGTGGCCGATTTCATCAAATGGGCCAAGGATCACGGGATTCCGGTGGGGCCCGGGCGGGGCTCGGGCGCGGGCTCGCTGGTGGCTTACGCGCTGACCATCACCGACCTTGACCCCCTGCGCTATGCCTTGCTGTTCGAACGGTTCCTCAACCCCGAACGGGTGTCGATGCCCGACTTCGACATCGACTTCTGCATGGACCGCCGCGAAGAGGTGATCCGCTATGTGCAGGAGAAATACGGCCGCGAGAAGGTGGCGCAGATCATCACCTTCGGTGCCTTGCTGTCCAAGGCCGCGGTGCGCGACGTGGGCCGGGTCTTGCAGATGCCCTATGGCCAGGTCGACCGGCTGTCCAAGATGATCCCGGTCGAAGGGGTGAAACCTGTCTCGATCACCAAGGCCCTGGCCGATGAGCCGCGCCTGCGCGAGGCCGCCAAGGAAGAGGTCGTGGGCCGCCTTCTGGGCTTTGCCGAACAGATCGAGGGGCTTTACCGCAATGCAAGTACCCATGCGGCGGGTGTGGTGATCGGCGACCGCCCGCTGGACGAGCTGGTGCCGCTCTATCAGGACCCGCGGTCCGACATGCCGGCCACTCAGTTCAACATGAAATGGGTCGAGCAGGCGGGCCTGGTCAAGTTCGACTTCCTCGGCCTGAAGACGCTGACGGTGATCCAGAACTGCATGCAGCTCTTGCGGCTGCGCGGGATCGAATTCGACATCAACCTGATCCCGCTGGACGACAAGCCTTCGTACGACCTTTACGCCAGCGCCAAGACGGTCGCGGTGTTTCAGGTGGAATCCTCGGGCATGATGGACGCCCTGCGCCGGATGAAGCCGACCTGCATCGAGGATATCGTGGCCCTGGTCGCCTTGTACCGCCCCGGCCCGATGGAGAATATTCCGACCTATTGCGAGGTGAAGAACGGGCTGAAGGATCTGGAATCTATCCATCCCACCATCGACCACATCCTGGCCGAGACCCAGGGCATCATCGTCTATCAGGAACAGGTGATGCAGATCGCCCAGGTGATGGCGGGCTATTCGCTGGGCGGTGCCGACCTGTTGCGCCGGGCAATGGGCAAGAAGATCGCCGAAGAAATGGCCAAGGAGCGGCCGAAGTTCATCGAAGGGGCGGCCAAGACCCACGATGTGCCCAAGGAAAAGGCTGGCGAGGTCTTTGACCTTCTGGAGAAATTCGCCAACTACGGTTTCAACAAGAGCCACGCCGCGGCTTACGCGGTGGTGTCCTACCAGACGGCCTACCTCAAGGCGAATTACCCGGCGGAATTCATGGCCGCCGTGATGAACTGCGACATGCATCTGACCGACAAGCTCGCCGTCTACAAGCGCGAGGTGGACAAGCTGGGGATCCGGACGGTGGCGCCCTCGGTCAATACCTCGCTCGCCACCTTCACGGTGCGCGACGGGCAGGTGATCTATGCGCTCGGCGCGCTCAAGGGCGTGGGGGCCGAGGCGATGCAGCTGATCGTGCGGGCCCGGCAAACCGAAAGCGGCGAAAGACCCTTCTCGACGCTGTTCGATCTGGCGCGCCGGGTCGACCTGAAGCGGGTCGGCAAGCGGCCCCTGGAAATGCTGGCCCGCGCCGGCGCCTTTGACGAGCTGGATGCCAACCGTGCAAGGGTGTTCGAGGCGCTGGACCCGCTGGTGGCCTATTCGGCGGCGATCCATGAGGCGCGGGCCTCCAACCAGGTCTCGCTCTTCGGCGAGGCGGGCGCGGACATTCCGGAACCGCGCCTGCCCTTCCGCGACGACTGGCTGCCGGTGGAACGGCTGGGCCAGGAACATCAGGCGATCGGCTTCTACCTGTCGGGGCATCCGCTCGACGATTACATGTCGGCCTTGAAGCGCAAGGATGTGAAGACCCTGACCGAGGTGACGGCGCTGGCCGAACGCGGGCCGCTGGTGGCCAAGATCGCGGGCTCGGTCTCGGCGAGGCAGGAGCGGAAATCGGCCAAGGGCAACCGGTTCGCCTTTGTCAGCCTGTCGGACCCGACCGGGCTTTACGAGGTGACGGTGTTCTCCGACACGCTGGAGGCGGCGCGGGATTTTCTGGAGCCGGGGATGAATGTGGTCCTGACGGTCGAGGCCAATCTGGAAGGCGACACGCTGAAATTGCTGGCGCGCGGTGCTGCGCCCATTGATCAGGTGGCGGCCGATGCTGGGGCGCAGGCGATCCGCGTGCATCTGAACCGGGCCGAGGCAATCCCCTCGCTGGCGGCGCTGCTGGCGAAGGTCGAAGGCCGCAGCAAGGCGCAGATCACTTTGTGCCTGCCCGACGAGTCGGGCCGCGAAATCGATGTGACACTGCCCGACCCCTATCCTCTGACGCCTCAGATCCGCGGAGCGATCAAGGCGATGAGCGGCGTGGTCATGGTCGAGGAGATCTGACCCGCGATGGGCAGATTGCCCATCCTACCCTTTGCGAGCCGGGCTGCGGGTGGTGGGCCTTGGACGCTGGCGTGTGACGCCCGCTCTGGCCGTGGGTGGCGCGGGCCGCGGCTTTCAAGCCCTGCGCGACGGGCAGCTTTCGGTGCGGCCGGGGTTGCGCCCTCGCGACCATGAGCCAACCTGTCAACCAGGCCAGACGGGACACGCGCAACGCCGGGCGTGTCGCGATCGTCTGGTACGGCAGTCCCGTCGTGGACTTCCGGCACAAGGTCTGGCTTGCCGCCTGGCAAGAAAGAGCCTCCGGCGGGAGTATTTGGCAAAGAGCAAGCCGAAAGCCGCCTTCTTCACCAATGCGGCGGGCGGACATTGGCCTCGGGTGTCGCGCCGCCCATGGCCTCGCGCTCGGCTTCGCGTTCGGTAAGAAGCCCCACGATCCGGGTCAGCCGGTCGATCTCGCGTCCCTGCCGGGCAACCACGTCCGACATATCCTCCACCGCGCGGATCAGATGCGCGGCCTTTTCCTCAAGTGCTTCGATCCGGTCCATCTCTTCCTCATTCATCCAGGTGCAAATCCTCCACGGGAGGTCCGGAGGGTGTGAAACCCTCCGGCGGCTGGCCCCGGACACACCCGCGGTCCTTGAAGCGCCCCCCCGCCTCCGGTATGGGAGCCTCGATCAACCTAAAGGGCCTTACCATGGCACAGGACAAACCCGCCCGCCGCCCGCGCGCCGAAACGCCCAAGGGCTTTCGCGACTATTTCGGCGCGGACGTCACCGAACGCAAGCAGATGCTGGACAAGGTGGCCGAGGTTTATCACCGTTACGGCTTTGATCCCCTGGAAACCAGCGCGGTCGAGACGGTCGAGGCGCTGGGCAAGTTCCTGCCCGACGTCGACCGCCCCAACGAGGGCGTCTTTGCCTGGCAGGATGAGGATGCCGATTGGCTGGCCCTGCGCTATGACCTGACCGCCCCCCTGGCGCGTGCCTATGCGCAGCACCGCAACGATCTGCCCGCGCCCTACCGCCGCTACGCGATGGGGCCGGTCTGGCGCAACGAAAAGCCGGGCCCGGGGCGGTTTCGCCAGTTTTATCAATGCGACGCCGATACGGTGGGCGCCCCCAGTGTGGCCGCCGATGCCGAGATCTGCGCCATGCTGTCGGACGCGCTGGAGACGGTGGGCATTCCGCGCGGCGATTACGTCGTTAAGGTCAACAACCGCAAGGTGCTGAACGGGGTGATGGAGGTGGCCGGCGTGCTCGACCCCTCCGATCCCCAACGCTTTGCCGAGGAACGTGGCATCGTGCTGCGCGCCATCGACAAGATCGACCGGCTGGGCGATGCCGGCGTACGCGCGCTGCTGGGCGAGGGGCGGCGCGATGAAAGCGGCGATTTCACCAAGGGCGCAGGCCTCGCACCCGCGCAGGCCGAGGTTGTCATGGGCTTCACCACCGCCAGACGCGACAGCGGGGCGGCCACGGTCGCGCGGTTGCGCGAACTCGTCGGCGCTTCGGTGATCGGGGCCGAAGGGGTGGCAGAGCTTGAGACCATTGCCGAATTGCTGGACCGTCAGGGTTATGGTGCGGACCGGATCGTGCTTGACCCCGGCGTGGTGCGTGGGCTCGGGTATTACACCGGGCCGGTCTATGAGGCCGAGTTGACCTTTGAAATCCTCGACGAAAAGGGTCGCAAGCGGCAGTTCGGTTCTGTCGCGGGCGGCGGGCGCTATGACGATCTGGTCAAGCGCTTCACCGGGCAGGCTGTCCCGGCGACCGGGGTTTCGATCGGGGTGGACCGGCTTCTGGCTGCCCTGCGCGCCAAGGGGCGCGGCGGGGTGGATCTGGCGGGGCCTGTCGTCGTCACCGTGATGGACCGCGACCGGATGGCCGATTACATGGCCATGGTGGGCGAGTTGCGTCAGGCGGGCATCCGCGCCGAGGTTTACCTCGGCAACCCCAAGAACTTTGGCAACCAGTTGAAATATGCCGACAAGCGCCAATCCCCGATCGCGGTGATCCAGGGCGGCGACGAGGCGGAAAAGGGCGTGGTCGTCCTGAAAGACCTGATCCTTGGCGCGCAGATCGCGCAGAATGCCACGCTGGAGGAGTGGAAAGACCGGCCCGCCCAGGTCGAGGTGCCGCGCGCCGATCTGGTGCAGGCCGTGCGCCGGATGCTGGTGCAATGACGCCAAAGGCCGCGATCCGGGCCGAGGCCGAACGCCTGTTCGCGGCCTTTCAGGCGGCCGGCGCGGTGCCGGTCGATGCCGATATCCTGCTGCCGGCCGAGACTTTGCTGGACCTCTATGGCGAGGATATCCGCGCGCGGGCCTATGTGACGACCGACCCCTTGCGGGGCGAGATGATGCTGCGTCCCGACTTCACCGTTCCGGTGGTGCAGGCGCATATGAGCCACGGCGCCGAGCCCGCGCGCTATTGCTACCTGGGCGAGGTCTTTCGCAAGCAGGATCATCTGAACAACCGCGCCAGCGAATATCTGCAGGTCGGCTTCGAAGTCTTTGACCGCGAGGCGCCCGAGGCCGCCGATGCCGAGGTCTTTGCCCTGTTCCGCGATGCCTTGGCCGGGCTGCCCCTGCGGGCGGTGACGGGCGACATCGGCATCCTGATGGCTGCGGTCCGCGGCATCGAGACGACCGACCGGCGCAAGGCCGCGCTGTTGCGCCATATCTGGCGGCCGCAGCGGTTTCGTGCCCTGCTTGACCGCTACTCTGGCCGGGCGCCGATGCCCGAGGCGCGGGCGGCCCTGCTGGACCGGCTGGCCACCGGCACGCCGGAGGCGCTGATCGCGGCGGCCGGTCCCCTGATCGGGTTGCGCGACGCCGAAGAGATCGGCGCACGGGCGCAGGCCCTGCTGGAGGATGCCAAGGTGGCGCCGATTTCGGCGCTGGAAGCGGCGATGCTTTACGACCTCTTGCAGTTGCAGGCCCCGGCGCAGGCGGCACTGAGCCACCTGCGGGGCATTTCGGCGCATCTGCCCGCCATCGGTGCTGCGGTGGACCGCTTTGCCACAAGGCTCGAGGCTTTGGCCGCGCGCGGGGTCGAGGTCAGGTCGCTGGCCTTCGAGGCGAGCCACGGACGTACGGCGATGGAATATTACGACGGCTTTGTCTTCAGCTTTGTGGCGGGCGAGGACATCGTGGCGTCGGGCGGGCGTTATGACGCGCTGACGGCCGTGCTGGGGCAGGGCCGATCGATCCCTGCCGTGGGGGCCATCGTGCGGCCGCATCTGGTGGCGGCGCTGAGGGAGGCGGTCTGATGGTCAGGATCGGCGTGCCGTCCAAGGGGCGGCTGATGGAAAAGACCTTCGACTGGTTCGGCGCTCGCGGCCTGCGCATGACCAAGACCGGGTCGGAACGCGAATATGCCGGCGTGGTGGACGGGGTGGCGGGGGTCGAGCTGGTGATGCTGTCGGCCGGCGAGATCCCGCGCGAACTGGCCGCCGGGCGGATCGACCTTGGCGTGACGGGCACCGACCTCGTGCGCGACAAGCTGGCCGATTGGCAGCGGCAGGTGTCGGAAGTGGCGGCGCTGGGCTTTGGTCATGCCGATCTGATCATCGCGGTGCCGGCCTCGTGGATCGACGTCGATACGGTCGATGATCTGGATGCGGTGGCGGCGGCGTTTCGGCTGCGGCACGGCTTTCGCCTGCGGATCGCCACCAAATATCACCGGCTGGTGCGTGACTATCTGACGGCCCAGGGCGTGGCCGATTATCAGCTGGTCGACAGTCAGGGCGCCACCGAGGGCACGGTCAAGAACCTGACGGCCGAGGCGATTGCCGACATCACCTCGTCTGGCGAGACGCTGCGGGCCAATCACCTGAAGGTGTTGAGCGATGCGCTGATCCTGCAAAGCCAGGCGATGCTGTACCGATCGGCACTGGCCGATGCAGAGGAAGTTTCTGCCGTTCTGGGCCGGATAGGCTATTGACCGCGCGCCCGGGGCCGGCCGCCGGGAGGGTTTCACACCCTCCCGGACCCTCCTGTGGAGTATTTCTGCCTGAATGAAGGGACGGGGTCAGGCCTTGCGGCTGGCCATGGCGACCCCGGTGGCGGCGAGGGCCATGCCGAGCCAGCCGAGGGGGGGCATGACCTCGCCCAGAAGCGGCCAGGCGAAGAGGGCCGACAGGGGTGGGACGAGGTAGAACAGGGCCGAGACGCGGCTGACCGCCCCGGCGCGGATCATCGCCAGCAAAAGCGACAGCGCCAGAAGCGAATTGCCGATCACGAGGTAGGCCATCACCCAGACGAACTCCCAGTCCCACTGGATCTGCAGGGATTCGGTGGCGATGGCAAGCGGCAGGGTGAAGGCGGCGCCGACGGTATACTGGATCAGGTTGGCGGTGACCGGGTGGTGGGCGACGCCGTATTTCTTTTCGTAAAGCGTGCCGGCCGTGATGCCCAGAAGCGCCAGCACGGTGCAGGCGAGGCCGAAGGGGTTCTCGGCGGCAATCTTCGATCGGGCAAGGATCACCACCGCGGACCCTGCAAGGCCGAGGGCAAGGCCGAGCCAGCCGCGGCGCGACAGGGTCTCTCCGACCAGGCCGGGGGCGGCGAGCGCCACCAGGATCGGTTGCAGGCAGACGATGATCGAGACGGCGCCGGCCGAGACGCCGGACTTGAAGGCCACATAGCAGAGGCCAAAATAGGCGACCTGGATCAAAAAGCCCACGACGGCGACATCGGCCGCGGCGCGCCAGGTCCGGGGCAGCGGCGGGCGGACGACCAGCGCCACCGGCAGAAGGGCGGCCAGCACCAGCACATAGCGCAGCGCCAGCAGCGTCAGGGGCTGGGCATGCATCAGCCCCAGCTTGGCCACGCCAAAGCCCGCGGACCACAAGAGCAGAAAGATGACGGGGGCGGCGGCAAGCCAGATCGGGCGTTTCATGGCCCCTGTCTGCCAGCGCATTCGCCGGCCTGCAAGTCAGCGCAGCCCGATTTCCGCCAGCGCGAGCGCCAGGGCCGGGGGCAAGGCGTCATCCAGGGCGCGGCCCTTGGGCAAGTCTCGCGGGGATTCGTCAACGGGCAGATAGCGCCAGCCTTGGAAGGGACGGCGGGCGGCGGGCTCGGTGCGGATCACCTCGAGGTCCAGCACCAGGGCGCAGCGGTCGATCCCGTCGGCGCCCTGACGCGGGTCAAGGCCAAGGATGCGCTGCCGGGCCAGAATTTGACCCTTGATCACCCAATACAGCGAACCTCCATCCAGCACCTCTGCCTCGCGCTTGGGGAACATCCGGGTGATGTGTTCGGCCGTGCCGGGCGCCCAATGGTGGCGGTGCTGGTCCTGCCACTGGATCAGATCCTCGACGCTTTCGGCGCCGACGCAGAGCTTCAGGATGTTCAGTGGCACGATTCGACTCCGGTTGAGGTACCAAGGATAGGGCCGCTTCCAGCTTGTGCAAGACGCCGCGAGAATATCCTGACGTGCCCTTGTCGCAAGCGGCGCATGGGCGTATCTTGTGCCTTCTGCCCAAACCTCCCCCATCTTTCGACAAAGGTCCTGCCCATGTCCCGTTTCGCCGCCCCCATCGCAGAGCAGATCTGGGACATGAAATACCGCCTGAAAGAGGGCGATGGCACGGTGGTGGACACCTCGGTCGAAGACACCTGGCGGCGAATCGCCCGCGCGCTGGCGGTGGTGGAAAAAGACCCCGCCACATGGGAAGCGCGGTTCTATGCGGCCCTTGAAGGGTTCAAGTTCCTGCCGGCGGGCCGGATCACCGCGGGGGCTGGCACCGGGCGGGCGGTCACGCTGTTCAACTGCTTTGTCATGGGCACGATTCCCGACACGATGGCCGGCATCTTCGACGCGCTGAAAGAGGCCGCGCTGACCATGCAGCAGGGCGGCGGCATCGGCTACGACTTCTCGACGATCCGGCCGCGTGGCGCCGAGGTCAAGGGCGTGGCGGCCGATGCCTCGGGCCCCCTGTCCTTCATGGATGTCTGGGATGCGATGTGCCGCACCATCATGTCGGCCGGGTCGCGCCGGGGCGCCATGATGGCCACGATGCGCTGCGACCACCCCGATATCGAGGCCTTCATCGAGGCCAAGAAAGACCCCGCCCGCCTGCGCATGTTCAACCTGTCGGTGCTGGTGACCGACCCGTTCATGGCGGCGGTCAAGGCCAATGGCCCCTGGCAGTTGCAGTTCGCCGGCAAGGTCTACAAGACCCTGCAAGCCCGCGACTTGTGGAACCGCATCATGCGCAACACCTATGATTTCGCCGAACCCGGCGTGATCTTCATCGACCGGATCAACGCGGCCAACAACCTTGGCTATGTCGAGACCATCGCCGCCACCAACCCCTGCGGCGAACAGCCCCTGCCGCCCTACGGCGCCTGCCTTCTGGGCTCGATCAACCTGCCGACGCTGGTGTCGGGCGCCTTCACGGCCGATGCGGCGCTGGACCCCAAGGCCTTGCAGGATCTCGTGCGCGTGGCGATCCGCATGATGGACAACACGGTCGATGCCAGCCGCTTCCCCTTGCCCCAGCAAGAGGCCGAGGCGCAGGCCAAGCGCCGGATCGGGCTGGGCGTCACGGGGCTCGCCGATGCGCTCTTGATGGTCGGGCTGCGCTATGGGTCCGAGGCCGCGGCGCGCCAGACCGAAGACTGGATGCATGCCATCGCGCGGGCGGCCTACCTCGCCTCGGTCGACCTCGCGCGGGAAAAGGGCGCCTTCCCGCTGTTTGACGCCGAACCCTACCTGGCCAGCGGCACGATGCGGGCGATGGACGAGGACGTGCGCGCCGCGGTGCGCGCGCATGGCATCCGCAACGCGCTTTTGACCTCGGTCGCGCCGACCGGCACGATCAGCCTTTATGCCGGCAATGTCAGTTCGGGGATCGAGCCGGTCTTTGCCTATGCCTATACCCGCAAGGTCCTGCAGAAGGACGGCTCGCGCACCGAGGAAGAGGTGGTCGATTACGCCGTCCGCCTGTGGCGCGAAACCCATGGCGACGCCCCCCTGCCGGATTATTTCGTCAACGCCCAGACCCTGCCGCCGCTCGACCATGTCCGCATGCAGGCGGCGGCGCAGAAGTGGATCGACAGCAGCATTTCCAAGACGATCAACTGCCCCGAGGACATCAGCTTCGACGATTTCAGCCAGGTCTACATGGAAGCCTGGGATCAGGGCTGCAAAGGCTGCACGACCTATCGGCCGAATGCGGTGACGGGATCGGTGCTGACCGTATCCGAAACCGCCGCCAAGCCGCCGGCCGAAGCGCCGCAGACCGCCAAGGCGGGTGAGGTCGTCTATCTGTCCGACCCGCTCGACCGACCCGCGGCCCTGGAGGGGCAGACCTACAAGATCAAATGGCCGGGCTCGGAACACGCGCTTTACATCACGATCAACGACATCCTGATCGCCGGGCACCGCCGCCCGTTCGAGGTCTTCATCAACTCCAAGAACATGGAGCATTTCGCCTGGACCGTGGCCTTGACCCGGATGATCTCGGCGGTGTTCCGGCGCGGCGGGGATATCTCTTTCGTGGTCGAAGAGTTGAAGGCCGTCTTCGACCCGCGCGGCGGCGCCTGGATGGAGGGGCGCTACATCCCCTCGATCCTTGCCGCCATCGGCGGGGTGATCGAACGCCACCTGATCGCGATCGGCTTCATCGAGGGCGAGGGCCTGGGCCTGAAATCCGACCCCAAGGCCGAGGTCATGGTGGTGGGCGGCGCGCCCAAGGGGGCCTCTTGCCCGAATTGCGGGTCCTATGACCTGCGGATGGTGGAAGGCTGCATGACCTGCGCCAACTGCGGCCATTCCAAATGCGGCTGACCTGCCGGGACGTGACTGAAGCGCCGGGGCAAGGACTCGGGCGTCCTGCGCCGCATCGCCAGGGCGTAGGCAGGACGCCTCGCTCAGTTCGGCGCCGGTGATGTCTCGCGCTGCAGGACGGCGGCAAAGAAGCCGTCGGTGTCATGGCGCGCAGGTGTGAGCGACAGGAAATCTCCCTCGCCCGCGACCGAAAGCTGCGGCGCGGCCCCGGCCAAGGGAACCACGCGGAAGGCCGGATGGGCGGCAAGGAAGGCCTCCACCTGCGCCTCGTTCTCTGCGGGCAAGATCGAGCAGGTGGCATAGACCAGCCTGCCGCCCGGCTTTACAAGCCGGGCGGCGCTGGCCAGGATCCGCGCCTGCAGGGCCACAAGGCCATCGAGGCCCTTGTCCTCGGCGTCGCGCCAGCGGGCATCGGGATTGCGCCGCCAGGTGCCGGTGCCGCTGCAGGGCGCATCGATCAGGACGCGGTCGAAGCTGCCCTTGTGGCGCTTGACCCAGCGGTCGGTCTCGCTGGTCAGAACCCGGGTTTCGACATTGTGGATGCCCGCGCCGCGCAGCCGTTCGGCACAGCGTTTCAGGCGCGCTTCGTTGACATCGCAGGCGATGACATGGCCCTTGTTCTGCATCTGGGCGGCGATGGTCAGGGTCTTGCCCCCGGCGCCAGCGCAGAAATCGACCACCCGCTCGCCCGGTCTTGCATCGACCAGCAGGGCGATCAGTTGCGAGCCTTCGTCCTGAATCTCGATCTCGCCGGTCTTGAGGCCCCTCAGACGCGCCAGTGACAGGCGCTCCGCCACCCGGATACCATGGGGCGCCCACCTTGAGGCCTCGGCCCGCAGGCCAAGCGCCCTGAGGTCGCGCAGCACGGCGCCGCGCGTGGTCTTGACCCGATTGACCCGCAGGTCCAGCGGCGGCGGCGTCAGAAGCGCCATCATCTCGGCCTCGAACGCTGCGCCAAAGCGGCTTTGCAGGGGGGCCGCGGCCCAGAGCGGGCATTCCAGGCGCACCGTCTCGGGCATATCAGGATGGATCATCGTGGCGCCTTGCAGGGCCAGCAGCATCGCCATGTCGCGGTCGGTCAGGTCAGGGGAAGCGCCGTCGAAGAGCCGCCGGATCTGTTCGGGCGTCCGGCCTTCGCCAAGCGCCAGCCAGGCCAGCAGCCGGTTGCGCGGCGCATCACCTTGGCCCAGCCGCGCCAGCCACCAGCCCAGACGGGCATGATGGCGCAACAGCGCGTAAAGCGTCTCAAGCAGGGCGCCACGGTCGGCGTCTCCGATCTGGCGCCGGGCGCGGAAGAAGGCGGATGTGACGGCATCGACCGGGCGGGCGAGGCGCACCACGTCAGAAAAAAGCTCGAGGGTGGTTTGCAGGCGGGCAGCGGGGGTCACGGTCGGACAATCGGCTTGAAGCGGTTTCAGAACGGGTGCGGCAGGCTTTCGGGGTCAGGCATGCCACCCTCTGGTCCGCCCCGGCGACCTTGCGGCGCGCAGAACGTCCTTACCGGGAAGATCCGCCCTTGCAAACCGGCTTTCGCAGCGGCGCGGGCCCCGCGATCGGGGCGCAGATCTGGCGTCGGGCGCTGGCGTCTTGGTCCTGATCGGGTTAGTGCGTCTGGCAGAGGTCTGTGCTGCACCGCAGATCGTCCCGTCAGAAAGAAGGAACGGCTCCCATGGTTCAACAACGCAAAGTGGCGCTGGTCACGGGGGCGGCGCGCGGCATCGGCAAGGCTTGCGCCATGGATCTGGCCCGCGCCGGGCATGATATCGTGCTGGTCGATCTGCTCGACCCCGAGATGGCCGAAACCGCCAATCTGATCAGGGCGGCCGGGGTCGACGCTTTGGCCTTTCGCGCCGATGTGGCCGACCACGCCCGCGCGGCAGAGATCGTCGCGGCGGCGCTGGCGCAGTTCGGACGGATCGACGTGCTGGTGAACAATGCAGGCGTCTCTGCCCCCGAAGGGATATTCGAGATGACCGAGGCCGGCTTTGACCGGGCCATCGCGATCAACCTCAAAAGCTGTTTCAACTATATCCAGCCTGCCGCACGGCATATGGTGGCGCGCGGGGATGGCCGCATCGTCTCGATCTCGTCGCTGAACGCCCTGACCGGAGGTGTCACGGCCGCGGTCAGCAAATTCGCCTATGCGGCGGCCAAGGCGGGGATATTGGGCATGACCCGCGCCCTCGCCAAGGAACTGGGGCCGCGGGTTCTGGTCAATGCGATCTGCCCGGGTGTCATCAGGACCGAGATCGACACCAACATCACCGAACAGGCCGAACGCTTTGCCGCGGGCATCGCCTTGGGAAGGCTCGGCACTGCCGATGATGTGGCGCGGCTTGTGACCTTCCTCGCCACGTCCGAGCCCTGTTTCATCACGGGGCAGGCTCTTTCGGTGGATGGCTTCCAGTTCAACATCTGACCGCGGGGCGGTCAGGCGGTCTCTGCCGACCGCAGGTGCCATTCGATCCTGATGGTCGCGGGTGCGCGGGCCGCCTTGTCCGTGGCGTTCAGCAGCGACAGGATCAGCTTTGCGGTTTCGGTGCCGATCAGGCGCGGATGCGGGTCGATCGTGGTGATCGTCGGGTGGGAAATGCCTGCGATTTCATAGGCCCCAAAGCCTGCGATCGCGATTTGGCCGGGCACGGGGATCCCGCGACGCTGGCATTCGGTCAAGGCGCCGAAGGCGCTGAGGTCCGAGACGCAGATCACCGCTTCGGTATCGGGCAGGCTGTCGAGGAGGACGCCCATGGCCACGGCCCCCTCGCGCATCGAGATCGGCGGCTTGCCCGCGCCGATCAGGCGGCCGGGGTCCAGACCGTTGCGCTGCATCGCCGCGATGAAGCCGCGCCGGCGGTCGGCGCCGCGGGTGTCGCCATCGGTGTCGCCGCCGATGAAGGCCAGCCGCCGCATGCCCTTGGCGACCAGGTGATCGACCATCGCATGCATGGTATCCGCATTGGAAAAACCCACGACATGGCCGATCGGGTGCGCCGGCAGATCCCAGGTCTCGATCACCGGAATCCCGGAGTTCTGCAGCATCCGGCGGGTGCGCTCGCTGTGGCGGCCGCCGGTGACCACGATGGCTTCGGGGCGGCGCTGCAGCAGTTGTTCGACCAGAACCTCTTCCTTGGCGATGTCATAGCCGGTGTAGCCCAAAAGCACCTGCATCCCGGCATCGGCCAGCCCGTCCGACAGTCCGCCGACCGTATCGGCAAAGTTCGCGTTGTTGATCGAAGGGATGGTGACGGCGACAAAATTGGTCTTTTGCGTCCGAAGGTTGGCGGCAGTAGAGTCAAAAACATAGCCCAGATCCTCGGCAATCTTGCGGATGCGCATGCGTGTGGCTTCGCTGACCGAACTGTCGGATTTGAAGGCGCGGCTGACCGTCATGACGGAAACGCCCGCAGCAAGGGCGACGTCCTTCATCGTCTTGGGGCTTTGCTGCATGCGACTTCGATCCAAGGGGGGGCATGGGGTGGAGTTGCTCTGGGCGTGCCAGCGTTTCTTAGGCCTGCCCACGGCACCGGGTAACGATACCAGAGGCCGCGGACAGGCCGTCGATCAAGCCTTGTATTCCGTGGCCTCGGTCACGTGGTGGTGGATCCTGCCGTCGAAATAGTCCGCCATCACCTCGCTTGTCACCTCGCGCGACTGGCTGCGGACTGCACTGGTCAGGGCCAGGTCCAGCGCCGCCCGGTCGGGATAGGTTATGGCCAGGATCAGCGGAAATTCCGGCGCACCGGCGTCGCGTTCCTGTCCGAACATCACGCGCACATCGGTGTTGCCGGGAAATTGCCGCCACAGCGGCACGAGCCGTTCGGTGACGGCTTTGCGGAATGCGGCAGTCTGGCCGGGTTTGACCCTGCCCTCGAACAGGGCGAAACGGGTGATCATCTGAAGTTTTCCTTCTTCGGTCCGGTAAGATATTCCACGAGCGCGGCCTGACCCTCGCCGCCAAGGCCTGCGGCGGCCACCATCCGGTGAAATTCGGCGCAGAGTGCTGTCGGCGGCATCGAGGAGCTGGCGCGCTGCGCCCGATCCTGCGCGGAGCCGCCGGCCGTCAAGGTCATCGGGCATCCTCCCCCGTGGCGGTGCAGCCAGGACGTTGCGACATGCCGATCACAACGAGGCCGTGATGCCGCCATCGACATAGATGGTCGTGCCGTTGACAAACGAGGACGCGGCCGAGGCGAGGAAGATGCAGGTGCCGACCAGTTCCTCGACATTGCCCCAGCGACCGGCCGGTGTGCGTTTGGCCAGCCAGGCGCTGAAGGCCGGGTCCTCGACCAGCGCCTTGTTCAGGGGCGTGTCGAAATAGCCCGGCGCCAGGGCATTGCATTGCAGCCCGTATTTGGCCCAGTCGGTCGCCATGCCCTTGGTCAGGTTGCCCACCGCACCCTTGGTCGCCGTGTAGGGGGCGATCCCGGGGCGGGCGAGCGCTGTCTGCACGCTGGCGATGTTGATGATCTTGCCCGCGCCACGCCGGATCATGTGACGCGCCACTGCTTGCCCCACATGAAAGACCGAGGCGACATTGGTCTGGAGCAGGCGTTCAAAGGCCTCTGCCGGAAAATCCTCCAGCGGGGTGCGGTGCTGCATGCCGGCATTGTTGACCAGGATGTCGATCGGGCCCGTGGCGGCCTCGAAACCGTCGACCGCCAGACGCACATCGGCATGGTTGGTGGCATCGAAGGCCAGCATGTGCACTGTAAAGCCCTCGGCCCGCAACTGCTGTGCGGCGAGGGCCAGTTTTGCCGTGTCGCGGCCGTTGACGACGATCTCGGCCCCCGCCGCCGCCAGACCGCGCGCCAAGGCCAGGCCGATGCCCTGCGACGACCCGGTGACCAGCGCGCGCTTGCCGGTCAGATCAAACAACTTCAGGCTCATGATGTTCCTTTTGTCTCGACAAGGAGGACGCGACTCGCTTATGTTATCGATAACATGCCTCAAGCCTGATTCAACGTCAACCTGAAAGCCCGCCATGACCAAGATCGAGATTCTGCAAGTCGGCCCCTATCCGGACTGGGATCAGGGCCCGCTGGATGCGGCCTTCACCGCGCATCGCTATTTCGAGGCGCAGGACAAGGCGGCTTTCCTTGCGCAGGTCGGCCCCTCGGTGCGTGCGATCGCGACGCGGGGTGAGTTGGGCGCCAATGCCGCGATGATCGCGGCTTGCCCCAAGCTCGAAGTCATCTCGGTCTATGGCGTGGGTTATGACGCGGTGGATCTGGCCGCCTGCCGGGCGCGCGGCATCAGGGTGACCAACACGCCGGATGTGCTGACCGGTGACGTGGCCGATCTGGCCGTGGCGATGATGCTCGCGCAGGCGCGCGGCATGATCGGGGCCGAGGCTTGGGTGCGCAGCGGGTCCTGGGCCGGGCAGGGGGCCTATCCGCTGCAGAACCGGGTCTGGGGCAAAAGGGCGGGCGTGCTGGGCCTTGGCCGGATCGGGCGGGCGGTTGCAAGGCGGCTCGCGGCCTTTGACATGCAGATCGCCTATTCCAGCACCGCGCCCAAGGACGTGCCGGCCGACTGGACCTATGTGAAGGACCCGGTCGATCTGGCGCGGCATTCCGATTTCCTGTTCGTGACGCTCGCGGCTTCGGTCGCGACGCGGCATATCGTCGATGCGAAGGTGATCGCAGCCCTCGGGCCGCAGGGCATGGTGATCAACGTCAGCCGCGCCGCCAACCTGGATGAGACGGCCCTTCTGGACGCGCTGGAAAGCGGCGCCCTCGGTTCCGCAGCGCTGGATGTCTTCGAGGGCGAGCCCGCTTTGAACCCGCGCTTTGCCCGCCTGCCCAACGTTCTGCTGCAACCACATCAGGGCTCGGGCACGCATGAGACGCGCCGGGCCATGGGGGCCCTGCTGCGCGACAACCTGCAGGCCCATTTCGCGGGCCTCGCCCTGATCACTCCGGTACTGTGAGCATCATGAAATCCATCGTCATCCACGCCGCCCGCGATCTGAGGATCGAAGACCAGCCCGTCGAACAGCCCGGTCCGGGGCAGGTGCAGATCCGGCTGGCGGTCGGGGGAATTTGCGGATCGGATCTGCATTACTACAACCACGGCGGCTTTGGCGCGGTCAGGCTGCGCGAGCCGATGGTGCTGGGTCATGAGGTTTCGGGCCATGTCACGGCGCTGGGCGCGGGCGTCAGCGGATTGCAGGTCGGGCAACTGGTGGCGATTTCGCCCTCGCGCCCGTGCCACGACTGCAAATATTGCCGCGAGGCCATGTTCAATCAGTGCCTGAACATGCGGTTTTATGGGTCGGCCATGCCTTTCCCGCATATCCAGGGCGCCTTCCGCGAGGTTCTGGTGGCCGATGCCAGCCAATGCGCCATCGCCGAGGGTCTGACCCCGGGCGAGGCCGCCATGGCGGAGCCTCTGGCCGTCTGCCTGCATGCCACACGGCGCGCGGGGCCCCTGCTGGGCAAGTCGGTTCTGGTCACCGGCTGCGGTCCGATCGGCGTCCTGTGCATTCTCGCCGCGCGGCGGGCCGGGGCGGATTTCATCGTGGCGACCGATCTGGGCGACTTCACGCTGGGCATGGCGCGAAAGGCGGGTGCGGATCTGACGATCAACATGGCCACTCATGCCGATCTGCTGGCGGGGTATGGCCGCGACAAGGGTACTTTCGATGTGCTGTTTGAATGTTCCGGCGCGGCCTCGGCGTTGATCGGGGCCATTCCGGTCATGCGTCCGGGCGGCACGATCCTGCAGTTGGGTCTGGGCGGCGACATGACCCTGCCGGTGCAGGCCATCACCGCCAAGGAATTGTCCCTGCGCGGCTCGTTCCGCTTTCATGAAGAGTTCCACACCGGCATCAGCCTGATGCGCAAGGGGCTGATCGACGTGAAACCCTTCATCACCCAGACCTTCGCGCTGGATCAGGCCGTCGCGGCCTTTGAGACCGCAAGCGACCGCAGCCGGGCGATGAAGGCGCAGATCGCCTTTTCCTAGGTGCGGGCCGCGGCTCAGATCGTAGAGCCGGGCACCAGCCGCGTCGGAATGATCGTCACATCGCTGACCGGGTCGCCGCGCATCCGGCAGACCAGCGCCTCGGCCGCGACCTTGCCCAGACGGGCGGTCGGTATCGCGGTGGTGGTCAGGCGTCGCGGCAGGATCGACGCCGCCTCCATCCCGCCCCAGCCGGCCACCCCGATGTCCTCGGGCACCCTGAGGCCGATCCGGGCCAGATAGGCCAGACCACCGATCGCCATCTCGTCGTCGTGATAATAGATCGCATCCAGCGCGCTGGTGCGGGCAAGGATGGTTTCAGTGCCGTAATAGCCCGCGTAGAACCCGGGCTGGTCCTGCAGGATCTCTTCCACCGCAAGTTGGCCGCCGGTCTCTGCCAGACCCTGCCGGAACCCCTGATAGCGCAGGTGGCCCGAGGTGTTGCGCCGCCCCAGCGCGCCAAGATAGCCGATCTTGCGGCGCCCCGCCGCGGTGACGCAGCGCGCCATCTCCAGCCCGTTGTCGAAATGCGAAAACCCGATCGCAAGGTCGATCGGTTTGGTCGTCAGGTCCCAGATCTCGGCCACAGGCGCCGCCATCGCGCGCAAGAGCTTCAGCGTGCCCTCGGTATGCAGGCGCGAGGCCAGCACCACGGCCGCCGGCTTCCAGGTCGACAGGCTGCGCAGCCAGGCCTCTTCCTCATCCGGGATCTGGTTGTGCGCGCCGATCATCGTCTGGTAGCCCAGCCGCGCGAAGGTCGCATTCAGCGCCTCCAGCACCGAGCCGAACAGGGGCGAGGTCAGGCGGGGCACGCAGACCCCGACCAGCGTCGAGGTGCCGGCCTTGCCAAAGGCCGCCGCCAGCCGGTTGGGGACATAGCCCACCCGTTCGACCTCTTGCAGAACCCTTTCGCGGGTGGTTTCGGAAAAGCCCGCGGCGCCGCGCAAAACCCGGCTGACGGTCATCTTGGACACGCCCAGCGACCGCGCGATATCTTCCAGGCCAGGTTTGGTCGGCTTCTCCATCCCGCGCAGTATTGGCGGCTGGCGCAGCAATGCAAGGCCTTCTCATGTTATCGATAACTTATTTCTTGACAGGGCGCCCCGCCACAGCAATTGTGATACAGTTACCGGTAACCTGGGAGGGGCATCCGGCAACGGCCCTGGGGAGGGATCATGTCACAGAACGACGGCTTGTTTTTCGACAGCATCGTCAAAAGCTTTGGCGGCACCAAGGCGTTGCGCGGCGTGTCCCTGCGGGTCAACCGCGGCGAGATCGTCGCACTTCTGGGTGAGAATGGCGCGGGAAAATCGACGCTGATCAAGGTTCTGGGCGGCATCCACACGCCTGACAACGGCGAGGTCATGGTCGACGGCGTGCCCTATCGCCATGTCAGCGGCAAGCTTTCAACCAAGCAGGCGGTGGCCTTCATCCACCAGGACCTTGGCCTGATCGAATGGATGAGTGTCGCCGAAAACATCGCGCTGGCCGTGGGCTACCCGCGGCGCGGTGGCCGGATCGACTGGGAGGCGACCGAGCGGGTGGCGCGCGATGCGCTGGCGCTGGTCGATGCCGATTTTGCCCCCACGGCGCGGGTGTCGAGCCTGACGCGCACAGAAAAATCTCTGGTGGCGATCGCCCGCGCCCTGGCGGTGGAATGCGATTTTCTGGTGCTGGACGAACCCACGGCAAGCCTGCCCGCTGACGAGGTCGAACGGCTGTTTGCGGCACTCCGCCCGCTCAAGGCCAAGGGCGTCGGGATGATCTATGTCTCGCACCGGCTGGACGAGGTGTTCCAGATCTCCGACCGTGTTGCGGTGCTGCGCGACGGGCAGATGGTGGGCATGCGCGACATCGACCACACCAATCCCGAAGATCTGGTCAGCCTGATCGTCGGCCACAAAACGCGCGAGATTGAACGGCCCGCCGTTCAGGAGGGGCCGGTTCTTCTCAAGGCTACGGCGCTGGCGACCCGCAAGGCCGGGCCGGTCGACTTTCACGTCTGCCGGGGCGAGATGGTCGGCCTCGTCGGGCTGCGCGGCGCCGGGCAGGAAGACATCGGCCGCGCGCTTTATGGGATTGAAGCCTATACCGGCGAGATCCTGCTGGACGGCAAGGCGCCCGATCTGGCCTCGCCCCGCGCGGCGATGGGCTCCGGCATCGGGTTCGTGGCCCGCGACCGGGTGGTGGAATCGGTGGCTTCGGCGCTCAGCATCCGCGAGAATACCTTCCTTAACCCCTGCGCCACCGGGCGGGGCCTGATGTCCTTCCTGCGCCCCAAGGCCGAGGGTGCGCTTGCCCGCGACGTGGGCACCCGGGTCGGCCTGTCGCCGAATGATCCCAGCCTGCCGATCGAGGCCCTGTCGGGCGGCAATCAGCAGAAGGTCGTCGTGGGACGCTGGCTTGACACCGGGCGGCGGCTGTTAATCGCCGAGGACCCGACCGCCGGCGTCGATGTCGGCGCCAAGGCCGAGATATACCATCTGCTTTTCAGGGCCCTTGCCTCGGGGATGGGCGTTCTGGTCGTCTCGACCGATTTCGAGGAGATTGCCAACATCTGTCACCGCGCCATCGTGTTCAGCCGCGGGCAGGTGGTGAACGAACTCAGCGGTGTCGCGCTGTCCACCCAAACCCTGATCCAGGCCGCCTCGGCCGGTGATGAAGCCGCATAGTCAGGAAACCAAACGCCATGAACTCGATACAATCGGACGCGCTGGAACCCACGCGCGATGAGCTGGCGGGGCAGAGCCTCGGCCAAAGGATGCTGCGGCTGGCACCGGTCTACGGGCTTGTCATTCTGACCGTCCTATTGATCATCCTGTTTTCGCTGCTGCTGCCCAACACCTTTCCGACCGTGCTGAACCTGCGGTCGATCCTGTCGGACAAGTCGATCATCGCGCTTCTTTCGCTGGCCGCGATGATCCCGATGGTGGCGGGGCGGATCGACCTGACCGTGGGCTATGGCATCGTGCTGTGGCATATCCTGGCAATCTCGTTTCAGGTGAATTTCGGCATACCCTGGCCCGTGGCCGTGCTGATCGTGGTGGCCTTGGGCGCCATGACCGGGGTTCTGAACGGAATCCTGGTCGAGGTGGCCAAGATCGACGCATTTATCGCCACGCTGGGCACCGGTACCGTGCTTTACGCCATCGCACTCTGGCATTCGGGCGGGCGGCAGGTCGTGGGGGCGCTGGACCCGAATTTCTACCTGCTCAGCGGGAAATGGGTGCTGGGCCTGCCGATCACCGGGTTTTATGTGCTGGCCGTCAGCCTCGTGATGTGGCTGGTGCTGGAGTTCACGCCGATCGGCCGCTACCTTTATGCCATCGGCGCCAATCAGAAGGCGGCCGAGCTGAACGGCATCCCCACCCGCAAATTCGTGGTCGGCGCCTTTGTCGCCTCGGGCACGCTGTCGGCGATTGCCGGGGTGCTGCTCGCCTCGAAACTGCGGATCGGCCAGGCCTCGGTCGGGCTCGAGTTCCTGCTGCCCGCGCTGGTCGGCGCCTTTCTGGGATCGACCACGATCAAGCCGGGCCGCGTCAACGTCTGGGGCACCATCATCGGCGTGACCATTCTGGCGGTGGGCATATCGGGCATCCAGCAATTCGGCGGATCGTTCTGGGTCGAGCCGCTGTTCAACGGATCGACCCTGCTGATCGCGATCGGCATCGCAGGCTACGCACAGCGCAAGAAAGGTGCTGCGCGCAAATAAAGACGGAACTGAGAACAAACGGGAGGAATGACTGTGAACAAGCGTAACTTTATCAAGGCCATGCTGGCCACTACCTTGATGGCAGGCTTTGCCGGGCCCTTGGCCGCCCAGGTTGCGGCCTTTGATGGCCCGACCAGCGGCCCGGTGGCGGCCCCGGGAAAGACCATCGTGGTCCTCGCGGCCGACATGAAGAACGGCGGCATTCTGGGCGTGACCAAGGGCGTCGAAGAGGCCGCGGCCAAGATCGGCTGGACAGTGCGCGTGCTGGATGGTGCAGGCTCGGTCCAGGGGCGCACGGCGGCCTTCGGTCAGGCCATGGCGCTGAAACCCGATGGCATCGTGATCAACGGCTTTGATGCGACCGAACAGCAGACGGCGATCGAAGCCGTGGCCGCCGCCAAGATCCCGATGGTGTCCTGGCACTCCGGCCCGAAGATCGGCTGCAACGCGCCGGGCGGCATCTTCGCCAATGTCTCGACCGATGCGATGCAGGTGTCGGACGTGGCGGCGAAATGGGCGCTGGACGACGGCGGCAAGAATGTCGGGGTGATCATCTTCACCGATTCCACCTATCAGATCGCCATCGACAAGGCCGATCGCATGAAGAAGGACATCGAGGCCGGTGGCGGCACGGTTCTGGAATATGTCGACACGCCGATCGCGGAAACCTCGACCCGGATGGGGCCGCTGACCACATCGCTGCTGCAGAAGTACGGCGCGAAATGGACCCATTCGCTGGCCATCAACGACCTTTACTTCGACTTCATGGGGCCGTCGCTGGCCGCAGCCGGGCTGGACGGGCGCGCCAATCCCAAGGCCGGATCGGCCGGGGACGGCTCGGAAGCCGCCTTCCAGCGCATCCGCACCGGCCAGTATCAGGCCGTCACGGTGGCCGAGCCGCTGAACCTGCAAGGTTGGCAACTGGTGGACGAGCTGAACCGCGCCGTGTCCGGGGCGCCGTGTTCGGGCTACGTCACGGCACCGGCCCTGGTGACCGAAGAGGGGCTGAAGGCGATGGGCGACAGCAACCAGTTCGACCCGCAGAACGGCTACCGCGAGGCCTATGCGAAGATCTGGGGCAAGTGATCCGACCGCTTTGAGAAAAAAGGGGGATGCCGGGCCACCGGCGTCCCCCTCATGCTGTCGGGGGCGACCCGTCCGCGCCGTCGCGGTGCGCTTGACCAGACCCGCCGGCTCAAGGCCTGCCTCGGATCCAGCCCGAAGGGGCCAGCCTAATTCCCCTGGCGGGAATTGTGGATGTCGCTGAATTCGCGGTCCGGTACGAAGCCATTGCGGTTCGGCATCCGGATCGCCACCAGGCGCGTACGGTCGAGCCGGTCATCCGCGCCCACGATCCCGTTCAGGTTCAGGATATAGGCCGAGAGGGCATAGACCTCGTCGTCGCTGAGCGTTCCGGGCGCGCTGTAGGGCATTGCGCGGCGGATATAGTCGAAAAGCGTGGTGGCATAGGGCCAGAAACTTCCCACCGTCTTGACCGGCTTGTCGGTCGCCAGTGTGCCATCGCCGCCAAAGAGCTTGCCGCCGATGCCGCCCGTGCCGCCTTCACCGTGACAGGCGGCGCAGTTCTCTTCAAAGACCTGTTTGCCTTGCGCGACCGTTCCGCTGCCGGGGGGCAGGCCCGTGCCATCCGGCAGCACGTCGATATTCCAGAGCGCGATCTCGGCCGGCGTTGCGGGTCTTCCGAAATCCGCGGCCATCGCCGCTGCACCGCCGCCAAGAAGAACAAGGCCAGTTGCAACCGATCTAAGCCAGGACATTGCGCACGTTTCCTTCCGCATCGATGGCCCAGGTCTGCTGGGCGTTGTAGTGAAACAGGGCGTTCGTCCCGGTCCTGGCGATGAATGTGGCGCGGTCGGGCTGGATATTCCCGGCCTCGTCGGTCGAGCGGCTGACGATCCTGGTGGGCTGGCCGTCCCAGACCCAATGGCTCTGGAACCGCGTCTGCGCCTTGGGCAGGGCGGTTCCCAGTTCGGCCTCCTGCCAGGTGGCAGCGCCGTCGGTGCTGATCTCGACGCGGACGATGCGGCCGTGACCGCTCCACGCGAGGCCGGTCAGCCGGTTGTAGCCCTTGGCGATCCGCATCATGCCCGAGGGAGAGGTGATGACCGAATTCACGTCCTGGCGCAGCTGGAACTGGCGGGCGTGGCCATCGGCCTGCAACTGGGTGTAGCGCGCGGTTTCCCACCGCGTCATGAAGGGCCGGTCGCCGAATTTGAGCCGGCGCAGCCATTTGATGTTGAGATTGCCCTCGAAACCCGGAAGAAACAGCCGCAGGGGAAAGCCATGCGCCGGGCGCAGCGGCTCGCCGTTCTGACCATAGGCAAGCATGCCCTCCGCGATGATCTCGTCGGTCAGGGGCACGCTGCGCGCCACGGCGGCACCGTCGCCGCCCTCTGCCAGCATCCAGGTCGAATTGCGATCAACGCCCACAAGATCGATCAGGAAGGACAGCGGCACCCCGGTCCATTCATGCGTGCTGACAAGGCCATGGGTGTTCTGGACCGTGACATCGGACGGGGCGGATTTCCAGTTCTCCCAGCCGTTGCCGGTGCATTCGAGGAAGGCCACGCGCGAGACCGAGGGCATCGCCCGGATGTCATCCATGTTCAGCACGATCTGGCGCCGCACCATGCCGTGCACCAGAAGCCGATGAACCGCCGGGTCGATCTCGGGCACGCCGGCATGGCTGCGCTCGTAGTGCAGATCGGAGGGCGTGATGCTGCCCACCAGCTTTTGCAGCGGAGTCTTGGAATTGATCGCCTCGGCCGGGTCCACGTTCCGGTGGCCGGGGGTGGATTCGGGCACGCGGGCGATATCGACGTATTTCGACCGCGCGCTGGTGGCTGACATCGGGTCGCCCGGCTCGCGCGGCGGCACATCGGCGAGACTTTCGGCCAAGGCGCTTTCGGCCGCAGCACTGCCGGCGATGCCGCCCGCGCTGACGGCCAGAAAGCGCCGCCGGGACAGCCCTTGCGGCCGTGCTTGGGAACCGGTTTGGCCTTGGGTTGGCTTCATCATCTTGGGTCTCCAGTCTGGTGCGGGGCCGGGATCGGGGCAATCACCTGCCGGGAAAATCCCTCCGGCAGCCATCGGGTCAGGGCCGAGGATAGTCAGCGCGGACGGACGGGGCGAATGAAACGGCGTGAGTTTGCGTGAGATATCATGCGGCCCGGCCAGCGTCCTGCGGTCGCCGCGCGGTCTTCAGGCGGGCCTCATCGGGCGGGCCTGCGACTTACGATATCTCACGACATCTTAGCCTGCCTGTCTCGCATCGGGGCGGATCGGGCCTTACCAATGGTGAAACGGGGCGCCGGGTTGCCACGCGGCATCATCGCCCCGGCGCGGTTGCAAAACCCGACCGGTCCTGCTTGGCAAGACCATGTCGGAAGTCAGCGAGGAAATCATGACGACAAGACGCGAGATGCTGTTCTCGGCCGGCGGTGCGGCAATGGCCTTCGGGGTCGGCCTGATGGGCGAGGGGACCCTTGCGGCGCTGGCCGATACGGCGGCGCTTCCCTTCGCCAACGGGCAGCGCGCGCTGGTGACTTATCCCGGCAAGCGGCCGCTTCTGCAGCTTTCCGCCCGGCCGCCACAGCTCGAGACGCCGTTTTCGGTGTTCAACGAGGGCATCTTCACCCCGAACGACGCCTTTTTCGTGCGCTATCATCTGGCGGGCATCCCGACCGAGATCGACCCTGACACCTATGCGATCGAGATCGCCGGCAGCGTGGACACGCCCTTCACCATCGCGCTCAAGGACCTCATGGCGATGGAGAGCGTGGAACTTGCGGCGGTGCATCAATGTTCCGGCAACAGCCGCGGCTTCTCGGCGCCCCGGGTGGGCGGCGGGCAGGCGGGCAACGGCATGATGGGCTGCGCGCTCTGGAAGGGGGTCGCGCTGAAGACACTGCTGAACAGGGCCGGCGTCAAGGACAGTGCGAAATTCGTGGCTTTCGAAGGGCTTGACGGGCCGGTGCTCGATTCTACACCCGATTTCGCCAAGTCGCTGGAGATCGCCCATGCGCTTGACGGCGAGGTGATGATCGCCTGGCAGATGAACGGCACGGCGCTGCCCTGGCTGAACGGATATCCGGTCAAGCTGGTGGTTCCGGGCTATTTCGGCACCTATTGGGTCAAGCACCTCAGCAAGATCACGGTTCTGGATGAACCGCTGGAGTCGTTCTGGATGAAGATGGCCTACCGCATCCCGGACAATTCCTGCGACTGTGTCGAACCCGGCGAGAAGGTCGCCTCGACCGTCCCGATCAACCGCTTTGCCGTCCGCTCGTTCATCACCAGCGTCCTCGAGGGCGATCAGGTGGCGGCCGGACCGCTGGCCCTGCGCGGCATTGCCTTTGACGGTGGTTACGGGATCACGGAGGTCGATGTCTCGACCGATGGCGGCATGACCTGGATCGCGGCCAAGCTCGGCAAGGACCTCGGGAAATACGCCTTCCGTGAATGGACCGCCGCGGTCACCCTGCCCAGGG
Source organism: bacterium (assembly GCA_016124195.1). Lineage (GTDB taxonomy): Bacteria > Pseudomonadota > Alphaproteobacteria > Rhodobacterales > Rhodobacteraceae > Stagnihabitans. Next base: position 80,900 of record WGOE01000002.1, read on the forward strand.
GGGACGCCGCGCTCAGAGTGCGTGCGGTCAACCGGATCGGGCAAAGCCAACCCATGCAGGCGCTCTGGAACCCGTCGGGCTACATGCGCAACGTGGTCGAGACGACCCATGTCACCGCAGTCTGAGGAGGTCAGGATGCTACGTGTTACCCGACTGGCCGGCGCCTTTGCCCTGATGGTGCTGCCGCTCGCCAGCCTTGCCGCACCGGTCACCTACGATGTGCCGGACGAAACCGCGACCTTCCTGCCCGGTCCGGGCGTCGATGTGGCAGAGGCCAATTGTGCCACTTGCCATTCGACCGATTACATCAACTATCAGCCGCCGAAGATGGGTGAGAAGTTCTGGTCGGGCGAGGTCGCCAAGATGATCAAGGTCTATGGCGCGCCGATCTCGGACGCGGATGCCAAGGTCATCGCGGCCTATCTGGCCGCAACCTATTGATCCCCAAGCGAGCGCGTGGCTGATCGTTTCAGCCGGGTGCCATCCGCGCAAAGCTGGCAAGTTCCGGCGCCATCGTATCCCAGCTGCAGGCGCGCCCGGCATAGGTCACCACCTGCGGCCGGAATAGCGCCGGATCGTCAAGGCTGCCGGCATGGACCGAAATCAGATCCGGCATCGCGGCGAAGGCCAGATAGACCGGCGTGCCGCAAGTGGGGCAGAAGGCGTGGATCTTTTCGTGGCCGCTGTCGCCGGCGACGCGCCATTCCCGCGCCGGGCCGTGGATCTCCATCTCGGCGCGCCGCGCGAAGGTGAGGTAAGAGCCGTGGCCCGTGCCGCTGCGCCGCCGGCAATCGGCGCATTGGCAGTGATTTTCGAAGATCGGCGCCGCCGTGGTCTGGTAGCGCAGGGCGCCGCAGGCGCAGCCGCCGGAATAGGTCTGGGTCATCTTCGCCCTCTTTCCAGTTGGCAGGCACGGTCGCGTCCGGACCTGCCCGCGTTTGCCCTCAAGCCGCTTTCGGCACCGCGAAGATGTCAAGGCTGCGCCCGGTTTCCAGATAGGATTTCAGGCTCGACAGCACCAAGGGCCAGCCCCGGCCGATGCCCTTGGCCATGCCGCCGTCGGCTTCCAGCTCGTCATGGGTGACGGTCAGCCGCACCATCTGGTCATATTCGGCGATCTCGAAGGTGACACGACTGTAGGCCGCGGGCTCTGCGGCGCGCGCCGGATCGGCCCAGGTGATCACCAGCCTTTCCGGCGGGGCGGCCTCGATCACCTTGCCCACCAGTTGCACCTTGCGCCCCTCGTCGGCGCGCACATGCTGCCAGTCCGACCCCGGCACCCAGTCAGAGACATTCTCGTGCCCCCAGTAGCGCCGCGCCACATCGGGCCGGGTGATCGCCTCGTACACTTTTTGCGGGGTCGCCGCGATATAGGTCACATAGACAAAGCTTGTCGTCCCAGTCGTCATTTCCCGTCTCCTTCCAGTTCCCGCTTGAGGTCGTGCAGCAGGCTGAGCCTCTGGGTTTCAAATTTCCGCACCCATCTTTCGTAGACCTCGTGCAGGGGCACGGGGTTGATGAAGTGCAACTTCTCGCGACCGCGCCAGACGGTGCTGACAAGGTTGGCCGCTTCCAGCAGGCCGAGGTGCTGCGTCACCGATTGCCGCGCCATGTCGAGGTGCTGGCACAACTGGCCCAGCGTCTGTCCGTTCGCCTCGCACAGAAGGTCCAGCAGCCTGCGCCGCGTCGGATCCCCCAGCGCCTTGAACACCTTGTCTTCGTCCATCCGTTTTTCCCGATCTGTCTTTCAATATGCAGGTAAATGACTGCATGTCAAGCCCGTGGTTCAAACCGGCGTGACCCCGGTGCCCGACCTTGCGCGCGGGCCGGCCACCGTCTTGTCTTGCTTGCGAAAATCACTAGCGTTGCTGCGTCGGGTCACGACGATTCATCCCAAGAGCTTGCGAGGAGAGCATTTCAATGCCTGATTATCTTGGCGCCAAGGACTGGAAGGCCGTCCTGGACATGAAAGAGCACAAGTCGGTCAAGAAGACCGGGGTCTCGGACACGCTGGATGAATATGCCGCGGCCAAGAAGAAGGGCGACCTCGGCCGCATGGTCTCGGCGCTGGAGCGGATCGCCGAAAAGGCCGGCGAGGTGAAGACCGCGCAGTCCAAGTTTCCCAAGATGGTCACGCACCTGACAGAGATGATCAAGGCCGCGAAGGCCGAACAGCAGAAACTGGCGCCCCGGCTGGGCGAGATCGCCAACAAGGGCGACGCGGATAACGAAGACAGCACGCTGGGCAAGCAGTTGGCCCGGATCCGTCAGGTCGACGCCGATGGCGCCTGGAACTTCGTTCTGGTGCCGGGCAAGCCGGCCTCTGGGTTCGTCGTCTCCAAGAAGGCCATCAAGAAGTCTGACACCGACAAGGCCTTCGAGATGCGGGGCAAGCGGGCCCCCTATTTCACTGGCCGCATCTTCTTTCAGTCGGCCAAATATGTTCTGGACCTCGGCCCCGAGACGAGCCCGATCCCCGGCCTTGCCAAGGCGGCCAAGACCGCCGCGCTGCTGCATGCCGAGGTCAACATAAAGGCCGTCGTGCGCGGCATGGGCAAGGAACTCGACAGCGAGTCCGACATCGAGCCGCAGGAGGAAGGCAGTGGCACGGTTGGGTCGCAACCCTTGACCGAAGGCGGCCACAACCAGATCTTTGCCGACCGCATCGAGAAGCTGAAGCGCGCTGTCGCCAGTTTCCAGAAATCCCCGACGGCACGGAAGGAAGGGGCGGCCGACGGGCTTTTTGGCGCGATCAAGGTGCTTCTTGACCAGATCGAGGCCGATGACCAGATCGGCGCCAACGCGAAGTTCGACCATGCCAACACGCTGGCAGGGTTGAGGCTGATCCTGACAGAGATCAACGCCCCCGCGCCCGGCCCAAAGCCCGAGGCCAAGTACCCCGACGAAGCCTATTGGCAGAAGCTGGCCGAACAGGTCGTCCGGCTGGACCCAGACAAGCGCGCCGCCGGATGGGAAAGGTACAAGGCGCGCCTGCAAGAGATGGTCAACCAGTTCAAGGCCGACACGGATCTGGTCGATCCGGGGCGGGCGCAGGTTTTCAGCGTGCTCAGGCGCGCCGGAGAGATCGGCAAGGAACAGGCCAGCATCGCCAACCAGATGGTCAGCGAGACGTCCAACCTGGGCGATCCGGCGATGGAGCGCCGCTTTCTGGGGCTGGAGCGCCGTTACGACCAGTTCGTCAAGGCGCCCGGCATCGACCCCGCCCATGTCAAGCGGGCCAGCGACGCCTTCGCCGCATTGCGCGATCAGTACCGCAAGGGCGAACTGACCCGCGATGACCCGCGCCTTGCCCAGATCGAGAAGGTCTTCGAACAGCTGGCCAAGGCCGGTTTCCAGAAGCAGCAAGAGACCTCTCGTCGCAAGGGTCAGGAGGAGATGCACCAGTCGCTGTCGCAGGCGATGCCGCTGTTGAAGAAGGCCGCGCTGCCGGTGGGCATGGTCAAGGACCCCAACCTCATCCGAGAAAGGGGCAAGACCGACGCCGACCTGCGCGCGCTGGTCGAGGCGATGTCCGGTGCGGCCAAGACGCCCGGCAAGGACAGCGCTGCGACGATGGAAAAGGCGGCGCGCCAATTGCTTGCCGTCTTCGAACGGCGCCGCACATCGAACGACACGCCCTTCGACAGGGCCGACACCGAGATAGAGGCGATGGCGGTCGAGGCGCTGCGGCGCGCGCAGATGATGAAGATGACGACCGAATATGAAACGCTCGGTGCGCCGCCCTGGGATCCGGCCAAGGCCGACATCGCCTCGGAATTGCAAGCCCAGCTTTTCTTTCTGGAAGGCGGCATTGCGCAGGGCAAGCCCAACTACGAGGCGCCGCGTCTGGGCGGCGACGACGGGGCGGGGGCCAGCGGGTCCTGGTGGATTGAACGGACAGAGGCCAACACAGGCGACGGCACCGTGCCGGCCACGAAGAAAAAGTACATCTTCAAGCCCGGCAACGTCGAAGCCGTGGCGATCGGCGGCATGCCGCCCGGTTCTGGCGCCCCGCGCGAAGTGCTGGCCAAACGGCTGGACGAGATGATGTCGGGCGCGGGATTTTCGGTGGGGGTCAGCCCAACGACGCTGGCCCGGATCGATTCCTCTCAGCTTGGGTCGATCAACGAGGCGGGTGGTGGCCCCCTTCAAAGCGGTGTCCAGGTCGGCTCGATGCAGCAGCTTGCCCCTTCGGACGGGCCGCTGGCCGACAAGATGCAGGGGACGGACGGCCTCGCGTTCATGAAATCGATCGACAAGCGCAGCTTTGACGACGTTGCGGTGTTTGACATGATCTTCGCCAATCTCGACCGGCACGCCAAGAACCTGCTTGTCCTGGCTGATCCTGAAACCGGGCGCAACACGCTGGTGCCGATCGACCACGGGTCGTCCTTGCCGGATCCGGAAATGCTGCAACTCAACCGCCGGTCCTTGATGGGTGGAACCAACGTGCTGGCCAACCCGCAGCTGCCGCAGACGGCCGAGCCCTTGGGCCCCGAGGCGCTGGAGGCGCTTGACCGGCTGGATCCCGACGCCATGGTCGCAGAGATGAAGCAGGCGCGCCGCGACATGGAGGGCCGCCACAAGGAAACCGAAGGCACCGTCACCGACGCGGCGATCGACGCGATGGGCGCGCGCATCCGTTTCGTCAAGCTGGCGGCAAAGACCGTGCCGGTGGCCGAGATGTTCGAGATGCTGGCGCTGGGGGCGATGCGCATCGCCAAGGCCAGACCCGAGGACATTCCGGACCTGATCGAAACCCTGCGCGCCGAGGTCAGAGACCTGGCCGAAGTCTCCAAAGGGTACAACGAACTGGTCGATTCGCTGATCGCCTCGGGGGACGGTGCCGCCGCGGGCTCGATCCTGAATGAACTCAGCGACCTTGGCTGGGCCTGGGGCACCGACAAGAAGTCGCTCGACGACTGGATCGTTGGCAACGCCAGTCTGGTCGGCCGCGTGCTCAAGGGCAGGATCCCCAATCCCGCCGCCGTGCGCGAGATCAATCGCCTGACGCCGCTGGCCAAGGAGGTCGCGCCCAACATCGAGCGCCAGTTGGCCGGCAAGCCGCTGGGCGATCAGGCCAGGCTGCTGCTTGAAACGGTCAACGGGGCGCGGATGATGCGCCCGGCGCGCGACACCCCGATCGAGGCGCTGAAGGAGGAATTCGAGTCGTTGGGCGGCACGGCGGCGCTCGAGCGCGCGTTCAAGGCATTCCCGGGCGGGTTCGTGAACCTGATGCCCGAACCCGTGCCCGACCCGGAGGACGAAGACCACCTGCAACGGGCCTGGGGGGACCGCATCGTCGGGCTGCGCGGCTGGCGTCTGTTTGAGGAAAAGGGTGGCATTGACGCCATGGTCCGCGTCAATGCCACCATGCCGCGCGAGGCGTCGATCGAGACGGCCATCATTTTGCTGGATGAAGCACAGCTTTGCGCAGGTGCGGTCGGCGAGGTTGCCGAGTTGGACGAGGAAGAGCTCAACACCCGCACGGCCAATGCCTATGAAGCCGTCCTGATCGCCTTGAACGACGCCATCCGCCAGCTGCGCGAGCCGTATGAAAAGGCCAAGATGGAAAAGGGCAAGACGGCCGGGACACTCGCCTGGCAAGAGGGCAAGACCATGGCCGCCGTCACCACGCTGGCAAAATACGCCCGCCTTGCGCAGCGCCGCCTTGAGAGCGAGGCCAAACTCATCGAGGAAACCACCCGGATCGAGGAGAAGCTCGACCAGGATTTCCAGAACGCCCTGCCTCTCGTCCAGGAGGCTCTGCGCCCGCATATGCAGCGGATCAAGGAGGCTCTGGAAGAGGCGCGCGAAACGGCCTCCTATGCCCCCCGCTACAGGGCCGTGAACGAGTTCAATGCCCGGATCGAAATCGCCGAGAAAGGCGAGGAATCGCAGTTCCACAAGATGAGAAAGCTGATCGAAGACATCGAGCGGCGGGCCGGGGGCCATGCGCGCCTGCCCTGGCATGACGGGATCCTGAAGCGCATTGTTCCGCTGCGCGAGATGCTGGACAAGTTCGACGTCCGGGGCGATCTGGAGGGCAACATCATGTATGTGGTGCGTGACATGGACAGTCTGGATACGATCAAGGCCGAACTTGGCAACGCAGATCCCGGCAATCTGCCGCAGCCCGTGATCGCCTTCCTGCAAGACTGGGGCAGGCGGATGGGCGACAACTCGGGCATGAACAGGATCGAAGAGGCGGCCAAAGCGCTTGGCAAGCTGATGTCCGAAGCCGTGAACTGACGCAGCTCCCCCCGGCCGCATCTTGCGCGGCGGCCGGGGGGGCGTTACGGCCGGCAGCGGGGTTGCGGTCTGGCCCGGCGGTGGTGTAGAGCACGCCAGCACCAAAGATCGGGGATTAGGGGTCATGTCAGGGCATTCCAAATGGTCGACCATCAAGCACCGCAAAGGCAAGGCTGATGCGCTCCGCTCGAAGAGTTTTTCCAAGCTGAGCAAGGAAATCACGGTCGCGGCCAAGATGGGCATGCCCGATCCGGACATGAACCCGCGCCTGCGTCTGGCGGTCAAGGCGGCCAAGGCGGCCTCGATGTCCAAGGACGTGATTGACCGCGCCATCAAGAAATCGCAGATGGGCGATGCGGCCGATTATACCGAGATGCGCTATGAAGGCTATGGCGTGAACGGCATCGCCATCATTGTCGAGGCGCTGACCGACAACCTCAACCGCACGGCCAGCGCTGTGCGCAGCTATTTCTCGAAATGCGGCGGCAATCTGGGTCAGACCGGCTCGGTCAGCCACAGCTTTGACCGGGTGGGTGAAATTTCCTACCCTGCCAGCGTGGGCTCGGCCGACGATGTGATGATGGCCGCACTCGAGGCCGGGGCGGACGATGTGGAATCGGACGAGGAAGGCCACTGGATCTATTGCGGCATGGAGGATCTGTCCGCCGTTTCGGATGCGCTGGAAAAGGCGCTGGGGGAATCGACCGAGTCCAAGCTGATCTGGAAGCCGCAAAGCCGGACCGAGGTCGATCTGGAAACCGCGCAAAAGCTGATGCGCCTGGTGGACATGCTGGAAGAGGATGACGACGTGCAGTCGGTCACCCACAACTTCGATATTCCAGAAGAGGTCGCAGCCCAGCTGTGATCCGCAGGCCGTCAGGCGGCCTTGCGGCACGGGGGGCGGATGGGGCAGGTTGGCGCGGCGCCGGATCGTGCGGCGCCACGTGCACATGAGGCCCTGATGATCGCTGCCCTGCTTCCCTTGCTTTTGTGTCAACTGGTGGGCGAGGCGGTCAGCCGGGCGCTGCATCTGCCCTTGCCGGGGCCCGTGCTGGGGCTGATCCTGATGTTGGCGGGCTTCGCGCTCTGGCCGGGCTTGCTCAACCGGGTCCGGCCGCTGGCGCAGGGCTTTCTGGGCCATCTGTCGTTGTTGTTCGTTCCGGCCGGGGTGGGTGTGGTCGGCCATCTGGATGAGCTCAGCCGCACCGGCCTGCCGCTTTTGGTGGCGCTGGTGGTTTCGACCGTGCTGGCAATCACGGTGGGCGCGCTGACCTTCGCCGCCGTGGCGCGCTGGACGGGCAGCCGGGCGGATATCGAATGACCGATTTCACCGAAATCTGGAGTTATCTGAGCCAGGGCCCCCTCTTGTGGCTGACCGCCACGATCGCGGCCTATGGGCTAGGCGATGCGGTCTACCGGGCGTCGGGGCGCAAGCCCTGGGTCAATCCAGTGCTGATCGCAGTGATCGTGCTGGGGTTCGTGCTTTGGGCCACGGCCACGCCTTACGCGCAGTATTTTGCCGGGGCGCAGTTCGTTCACTTCATGCTGGGGCCGGCGACAGTTTCACTGGCGCTGCCGATCTGGGACAGCCGCCATCACGTCAGGAAAGCCTTGCTGCCGATTGCGGCCGGGCTGCTGGCCGGGTCGGCCACGGCGGTCGGGTCTGCGCTGGGTCTGGCCTATGCCTTGGGCATCAGGGGCGAGACGCTGATCTCGCTGGCGCCGAAATCGGCCACGGCGCCGGTGGCCCTGGGCATATCCGAGGCACTGGGCGGATCGCCCACGCTGACGGCGGTTCTTGTGATCCTGACCGGGATCACCGGGGCCGTGGTGGCGACGCCCTTGCTGAACAGGCTGGGCTTGAAGGATTGGCGGGCGCGTGGCTTTGCGGTGGGCGTGGCCGCGCATGGCATCGGCACCGCGCGGGCCTTGCAGGTCAATCCGGTGGCGGGGGCTTTCGCCGGGCTGGGCATGGGGCTCAACGCGGTGCTGACGTCCTTTCTGGCGCCGGCCGTGCTGCACTGGTTCTTGTGAGTTACGCTTCGGGCTCGGCCTTCACGCGGAAGACGGCGCAGTAAAGGGCCGGGGCGAACAGAAGGGTGATCAGCGTGCCCGCGATGATGCCGCCCATCATCGCATAGGCCATCGGACCCCAGAACACCTGGCGCGAGATGGGGATCAGCGCAAGGCTCGCCGCCGCCGCCGTCAACAGGATCGGCCGCGCCCGGCTGTCGGCAGCGTGAAACACCGCCTGCCAGCGTGTCAGGCCATGGGCCAGCTGCACCTCGATCTCGTTGATCAGGATGATCGCGTTGCGGATCAGGATGCCGATCAGCGCCAGCACGCCCAGAATGGCCACAAAGCCCAAGGGCGCACCCGACGGCAACAGTGCGGCCACCACACCGATCAGGCCCAATGGCGCCACGGCCAGCGCCACGAACATCAGCCGGAAGCTTTGCACCTGCACCATCACCAGCGTCAGCATGACCAGCAGCATCACCGGCACCACGGCCACGATGGGCGCCTGGCTTTCGGCGCTGGATTCGACGGTGCCCGCCACCTCGACCCGGTAGCCGGCGGGCAGGGTGGCGGCAAAGCGGTCGATGGAGGGCGTCAGGGCGGTGACGATGGTGGCGGGCTGGTCCCTGGTGGCCAGCGTCGCCTTGACCGTGATCGTCGGCGTGCGGTTGCGCTGGTAGATCACCGGCTGTTCGGTCGTCCACTCGATCCGGGCGAAGCTTTGCAGCGGGATGGGCTTGCCGGCGGCATTGCCCAGTTGCAGCCCTTCAAGCCCTGCCAGCGAGGCGCGGTCGTCATCCGATCCGCGCGCCACCACCTTGATCAGCATCAGCCCGTCGCGCAGCTTGGTCACGCTGACCCCGTCATAGAGCGCGTTCAGCGCCTGCGCGACATCGGTCTGGGTCAGGCCCAACTGGCGCAGCTTGTCCTGATCCAGCACGACGCGGGCGACGCGCACCGGTTCGTTCCATTCCAGCGAGATGTTTTGCAGCCGGCTGTCCCCCGCCAGCACGGCGGCCAGATCGCGGGCATGATCGCGCAGGGTGACCGGATCGGGGCCCGAGATGCGGTACTGCACGGGCTTGCCGACCGGCGGCCCGAGTTCAAGATATTTGGCAAAGACCTCTACCCCTACCAGACCCTTGGCAAAATCCTGCACCGCCGCCTTCAACGCATCGCGCGCGGCAAGGTCGGGCGTCAGGATCACGATCTGCCCGGTGTTGGGCCCGGGCGTGGGAATATCCAGCGCCAGCACGAAGCGCGGCGCGGTGCGCCCGACATAGGTCGACCAATAGGTCGCCTCGGGCCGGGTCTTGAGCCAATCCTCCAGCCGGGTCATTGCCTGATCGGTGGCTGCAAAGGCAGCATTCTCGCGCAGCGTGACATCCAGGATCAACTCTGGCCGGTCAGAGGTCGGAAAGAACTGCTGTTCGACGAATTTCATTCCGAAAATCGACAGGCCAAAGACCGCGACCGTGACCCCGATGGTCAGCCACTTCGCCCGCATCGCCCAGACCAGCACGCGCTGATAGGCCCTGCGGAACCGGCCTGGCTCGGCCGAATGGTGGGGCAGGGACCTTGGCAGCAGGGTCGTGCCCAGGATGGGCGCGAAAAGCACCGCCACGACCCAGGACAGCACCAGCGAAATCGCAATCACGTAGAACAGCGAGATCGTGTATTCCCCCGCCTGCGAATTGTTCAGCCCGATCGGGATGAACCCCGCCACGGTGACCAGCGTGCCGGTCAGCATGGGGGCGGCAATCGAGGTCCAGGCGTAAGAGGCGGCCTTCTTCAGGTCATCCCCCGCCTCGAGCCTAGAGATCATCGTCTCGATCGAGATCATCGCGTCATCGACCAGAAGCCCAAGTGCTATGATCAGGGCGCCCAGCGAGATGCGCTGCAAGGTGATGCCCATCACATCCATCACCACGAAGGTCAGCGCCAGAACCAGCGGGATGGCCAGCGTCACCACCAGTCCGGCCCTGACGCCCAGCGAGACGAAGGACACCGCCAGCACGATCACCACCGCCTCGACCAGCGCGCGCAGGAAATGGTTGACCGATTCCTCGACCACCACGGGCTGATCGGCGACCTTGTGCGCCTCGATCCCCACCGGCAGCTTGGCCGCCTCTTCGGCCATCAGGGCGTCAAGCTTCTTGCCGAAGTCGAGGATATTGCCGCCCTTGCGCATGCCGATGATCAGCTCGATGGCGGGCTGGCCCTTGTAACGGATCAGGCTGTCGGGCGGGTCCTGGTAGCCAGAGGTGACGTTGGCCACATCCGACAGGGCGAAAAAGGTGTTGCCGACCCGCAGGTTGGTATCGGCCAGCGCCTCGGGCGAGGTGAACTGGCCCGTGACCCGCACCAGCACCTGCTCCACCCCGGTCTGCACGATACCCGAGGGCACGATGGCGTTCTGCTTGGCCAGGGTGTTCAGCACCGCCGCCTGATCCAGCCCGAGGGCGGCAAGCTTGCGCGCCGAAAACTCCAGATGCACGACCTGGGCCTGCGTGCCGATCAGTTCGACCTTGCCGGCGTCATCCAGATGCAGGACGGCCGACCTTATGTCCTCGACCCGGTCCTGCACCTCGCGCGGGGAAAATCCGTCCGAGGTGAAGGCATAGATGCTGCCATAGACATCACCGAAATCGTCGTTGAAGCTGAACCCGGCGAATTCGTCGGGGAAATCGCCCCGGATATCCGACATCATGTTGCGGACCTTGGCCCAGACCGTCGGCAGCGTGGCGGTGGGCGTGTCGTCGCGCAGTTCGACATAGACCACCGACCGGCCCGGGAAAGTGACCGACCGGGTGCGCTTGAGGCTGTCAAGCTCCTGCAGCTTTTTCTCGATGCGGTCGGTGACCTGGGTCACGGTCTCTTCGGCCGTGGCGCCGGGCAGGGCGGCGGAAACGATCATGGTCTTGATGGCAAAGGACGGGTCTTCCTCGCGGCCAAGCGCGAAGTAGGACAGCGCCCCGGTCAGAAGCGAGACGATGATCAGGAACCACACCAGCGAGCGGTGGCGCAGCGCCCAGTCCGACAGGTTGAAGCCGCTCATCCCGCGATCCTTTCGCCCAGAACCTGTCCCTCGGTCAGGCTGTGCACGCCCTTGACGGCAACCTCGTCGCCCGGTGCCACGCCCGAGGTGATGATCACCCGGTCGCCCAGCCGCCCCCCCAGTGTGACGGCCACCTGATGCGCGGTCCGTTCGCCCGGAGCGATGCGCCAGACCATCGGCGCCTGATCGGTGCCGGTAATCGCCGCAGCCGGCACGGTCATCACCGGGGCGGGTGTGGCGGCCAGTTCGGCGCTGATCAGGGCGCCGATCCGGTAAATCTCGGGCGCCTCGGGCAGGGTCACGCGGATGCGGCGGCTGCGGGTCGAGGCATCGGCGACAGGCTCGATCAGGCGCAGCGTGCCGGTCAGGGTCGGCGCATTTGGCATCCGGGCGCGCAGGGTGAATTTCTGGCCGGGCGACAAGAGGCTCAGGAACTCGGCCGGCACATCCAGCACCGCCTCGCGCCCGGTCAGCGAGGCCAGCGTCAGGACCGGCGTGCCGGCGGAGACCACCGCGCCCGCCTGGCCCTGAACCGACAGGACCACGCCGTCATTGGGCGCGGTCAGCGTGCCAAAGCCCGCCGCATCGCGCGCCCGGGCCAGACCGGCCGCCGCCGATTGCACCTGCGCTGCGGCGGCATCGCTGCCGCGCTGCGCGTTCTGCAAGGTCTCGGTCGAGGCGACGCCGCGCCTGGCCAGTTCCTGCGCGCGGGTCAGGCTTTGCGCTGCGACATCGGCCGCCGTACGCGCCGCGGTCAGGGCGGCCTCTGCCGCATCGACATCTTCTTGCAAGGTGATCTGGTCCAGCGTGGCCAGCACCTGCCCGGCCTTTACGCGGTCGCCGGCCGAGACGGGCAGGGTGGCGATGCGGCCCGCGGTCTGAAAGGCCAGAACCGTGCTGGTTTCGGCCGCGATCACGCCGGTAAAGCTGCGCTGCCGGGTCGGATCGGCGGTGACGATTTCCGAGACGACGGGGCGCGGCGCCTGTTGCGCAAAGGTCGGCAGGGCAAGGGCCAGCAGCACGGGCAAAAGCCAGCGGTTCATGGCGCGACCTCCGCCTTGGCCACGACCCGGCCGGGGTACAGCATCTGCGACCCCGCGCCCACCACCAGATCGCCGGGCTTGAGGCCCGATCCGATCGTCACATCCTCGGCACCAAAGCCCGCGATGGCGACCTGCGTCAGATGCACCGCCATGGTGGCGGGGTCCACCGTCCAGACCGCGGGCCCCGCCGCCGTCGAGGTCAGCGCAGCCGAGGGCACGCGGATGGCTGGCGGGTCTTCGATTGGCAGATGCCCGACCACCGCCGCCCCCAAGAGCAGATCGGCCCCCGGTGGTGTTATGACCAGCGCCTTGACCCGCACCGTGGCGGTGGCGGCATCGACCACCGGCGCGGCATCGGTCAGCCGCGCCTGCAGCACCACATCGGGCCGGTCGATCAGCGTCAGGGTCAGGGCATGGCCCATATAGGGGCCGATATCGGCGGAATCGGGGGCCAGAAAAACCGCCTCGCGCGCGGCCTCGGCGGCGAGCGTCAGCACGGTCTGTCCTGCCGCCACGACCTGCCCGGGATCGGCGCTGCGCGCGGTCACCACGGCGGCAACCGATGCCAGAAGCACGGTGTCCTTCACTGTCGCCTCGGCCTTTTTCACCTCCGCCGCGGCCTGGTCGTGCTGGCCCTGCGCCAGGGCCAGCGCCTGGGCGGCTGTGTCCAATTCCGCCCTTGTGGCCACGCCGCTGTCCACCAGCCCCTGGATGCGCTGATACGAACTGGTGGCCTGCAGCAGCGCCGCCTCGGCACCCGACAGGCTGGCCTCGGCGGCGCGGCGCGCGGCCTCGGCCTGGCTGGCATCCAGCCTCGCGAGTTCCTGGCCCGGTGTCACGCGGTCGCCGGTCCGCACTGAAACCGACATCAGCCGCCCGCCATCGCGAAACGAGGTCGGCACGCTGTCCTTGGCCTCGAGCGTGCCGGCCAGCACATATTCGGTGTGGCGCGGCGTCAGGGCGGCGGTGACGATCTGCACGGCCAGAGGCGTCTCGGCCTGCAAGGCACTTGCGCCAAAAAGCGCTACAAGAGGCCAGATGAGCAAAGCACGGCTTGGCATGGCGGGCACCTTTGCACCTGCGGGGGACCAAAGCCCCGTCTATCGCGGCAATGTGACAATCTTGCCGGGATCACCCGTTGTGGCAAGCGCAAGAAAAGCCCCGACCCTGCCTGACGCCGCGTCAGGGTCCTTGCGCACAAGACCATTGCCCGGATCATGGTCAGACTTGCCGCCCCGGTCGCATCTTCGTATCGATAGGCCAAGCCCGGAAGGAGAACGCTCATGCCGCAGGTCACCTCTACCCTGACGCTGTTTCGCAATCCGACCTTCCGCATGCTCTGGGTCGCGGCGCTGGCCTCGAACTTCGGCGGGCTGGTGCAGGGGGTGGGCGCGGCCTGGATGATGACCACGCTGTCGGGCTCGGAAAGCATGGTGGCGCTGGTTCAGGCCTCGGTCACGCTGCCCATCATGATCTTTTCGCTGCTGGCCGGGGTATTCGCCGACAGCTACGACCGGCGCAAGGTGATGCTGACGGCCCAGATCTTCATGCTGGTCGTGTCGGTCGGCCTGTCGGTCATGGCGGTCGAGGGGTGGCTGACGCCCTGGCTGTTGCTGGCCTTCACCTTCCTGATCGGTTGCGGCACGGCCCTGCACAACCCGTCCTGGCAAGCCTCGATGGGCGACATCGTCACGCGCGACGAATTGTCGGCGGCGGTGTCGCTGAATTCGGTCGGCTTCAACCTGATGCGCAGCGTAGGGCCGGCGGCGGGCGGGGTGATCGTGGCCTTTGCCGGGGCGGGGGCGGCCTTTGGTGTCAATGCGGCGAGCTATATCGCCATCATCGCGGCGCTGTTGCTCTGGCACCCGAGCCTGCCCAAGCGCCCCCTGCCGCGCGAACCTTTGGGCAGCGCCTTTGCGGCCGGCCTGCGCTATGTCGGCATGTCGCCCAACCTGTTGAAGGTGATCCTGCGCGGCACGGTCTTCGGCTTTTCGGCGGTGGCGATCCTGGCCCTTCTGCCGCTGATCGTGCGCGAGGTTCTTGGCGGCAGCGCGCTGACCTACGGCGTCCTTCTGGGCTGTTTCGGGCTGGGGGCGGTGGCGGGTGCCTTCCTGAACGCCCGGCTGCGCGCCCGTTTTCATAACGAAGCGATCACGCGGGCGGCCTTCGTCGCCTTCGGTCTGGGCTGCGTCGTGCTGGCGTTGAGCCACAGCGAGGTGATCTCGGGGCTTGCGTTGCTCTGCGCCGGCGGGGCCTGGGTGATCGCGCTGTCGCTGTTCAACGTGACGGTGCAGTTGTCCACGCCGCGCTGGGTGGTGGGGCGGGCGCTGGCGCTGTATCAGACCGGCGTTTTCGGCGGGATGGCGGCGGGCAGCTGGCTCTGGGGCGTGATGGCGGAAAGCCAGGGCTCCAGCGGGGCGATGCTGGCCGCGGCCGGTGTCCTGGGGCTCGGGGCGCTGATCGGTCTTCTGGCGCCCTTGCCCGATCTGGGGCCGGCCAACCTCGACCCGCTCAACCGCTTTCAGGAGCCGCCCCTGCGGCTGGACATCCGCCAGCGCAGCGGCCCGATCATGATCCTGGTCGATTACCAGATCGCCCAGGGCGATGTGCCAGAGTTTCTGGCGGCGATGGCCGAACGCCGCCGCATCCGCATCCGCAACGGCGCGCAGCAGTGGGCGCTACTGCGCGATCTGGAAAAGCCCGAGGTCTGGACCGAAACCTACCACGTGCCGACCTGGGTCGAATATGTCCGCCACCACGAACGCCACACGCAGGCCGATGCCGAGGTGAGCGACCGGCTGCGCGCCCTGCACCGCGGCGCGATCAGCCCCGTGGTGCACCGGATGATCGAGCGGCAGGCCATCTCGGTCTTTGACGACATGCCGCTGAAGCCGGGTGAGGCCGACCCGCCTCAGATCTCGTCGTAACCGCGCAGCTTGTAAAGCGCGAGCGAGGCGGCCCATCCCAGAAGAAACAGGCCAACGATACCATAGCCCAGAAGGCCGAAGTTGTCGTTGAGCGCGCCGACCCCGTCCCAGAAGGTTCCGGCCAGACCCAGCTTGTCCTGCAAAAGACCCAGGGTCTCGATCCCGCCGACCAGAACCGCGACGCCGACCGACAGGGCGGTGATGGTCAGGTTGTAATAAAGCTTGCGTATCGGCTTCTGAAAGGCCCAGCCATAGGCGCCCAGCATCAGGATGCCGTCGCTTGTGTCGATCAGGGCCATCCCGGCGCAGAACAGGGTCGGGAACACCATGATCGACCAGGGCGACATGCCATTGGCCACGCCCGCGGCCGACATGCCCAGAAGGCTCACCTCGGTCGCGGTATCAAAGCCCAGACCGAACAGCAGGCCCAGAAGATAGATGTGCCAGTCCCTTTCGATCAGGCGGAACAGGCGGCGGAAGATCCGCGCCATCAGCCCGCCGCCCGACATCAGCATGTCCAGATCATCCTCGTGCAGCGCGCCGCCCGCCTTGACCCGCTGAAAGCTGCGCCAGGTGTTGATCAGGATGACAAGATTCGCCCCGGCCAGCGTGAAGAGGAAAAAGGCCGAGATCATCGTGCTGGCCACCCCGCCCACGGCGCGCCAGGACTCGAACCCGCTGCCCTGCAGCATATGGGCGGTGATGGCCACCACGAGCGACATCAGCACCACGATCGAGGAATGGCCGAGCGAAAAGAACAGCCCCACCGCGACGGGCCGCTTGCCCTCTTGCATCAGCTTGCGGGTGATGTTGTCCACCGCGGCGATGTGGTCGGCATCCACCGCATGGCGCAGGCCAAAGCTGTAGGCCAGCAGGGCCGTGCCCAGCAACAGGGGGTGCTGGGCAAAGGCCACGAAGGCCCAGGCCCAGGCCAGTATGTTGAAGGCGATCAGAAAGCCCATCACCAAAGCGATCTTGCGCTTCAGGCGGGGCGAGGCATCGGAAAAAATCCGGTTCAGCATCGTCACTGTCTTTCTCCGCGACACCCTCCGTGTCGGGATCGGGGCTGTCGCGCATCGGAGGCTCCGATGGGCCATGCAGCCGTTGCACTGTGACGGGCAGGTCTCCTGGCTCGCGGGTCATTCGGTCTGTCCTGCCTTCCCGGTTTCCCAGTGGCGCAATGAACAGGCCGTCGCCGCTTACAGTTGCGGGGGCAGCCACGGATCGGGCCCCGATTGGGTCGTCCCATCCCGTGTTCCCTATTAATCCATCAGGCTTGGCCTGATTGGAACCAGTCACGCTTATGTATCGGTGCCGGAAAGGGCCTTGTCCAGATCGGAAGCGACATGGGCTGGCGCGCCCGCGTCATCCTTTCGGCGAGGGTGTCCGGCATGACGTAGCGGCCCCGGCACCGGACCGGCTCTTTTTGGCTGGGCGAAGGGCTTTGGAATGCTACTGTAGGTCAAAACCTTGGGAGGAGTGTCATGGATTATCCTCTGGTCATCGGCCAAATGCTGGCATCCGGGCTGAGCGCCGCGCCGGACCAGCGGATCACCTATGCCGATCAGGTCGAGATGACCTATGCCGAGTTCGGCCAAAGGGTCGCCCGGCTGGGTTCGGCGCTGGCCTCGCTTGGCCTTGGGCCGGGGGCGGTCGTGGCGGTGATGGACTACGATTCGCACCGCTATCTGGAAAGCTTCTTTGCCATCCCGATGCTGGGCGCCACCCTGCACACCGTGAATGTGCGGCTTTCGCCCGAACAGGTGCTTTACACGATCAACCATGCCGAGGATGACGCCATCCTGGTCCATGCCGATTTCCTTCCGCTGCTGTTGCCCTTGCTGCCCCGGATGCGGCCGGTCAGGCTGATCCTCCTGTCCGACAAGCCGGTGCCGCTGCCCGAAGGCTTTGCCGGCGAATACGAGGAATTGCTGGCCGAAGGCGATGCGGCCTTCCCCTTCCCCGAGTTTCCGGAAACCACCCGTGCGACGCTGTTTTACACCACCGGCACCACCGGAGACCCCAAGGGTGTCACCTATACCCACCGCCAGCTTGTGCTGCATTCGATGGGGGTTATCGCCTGCCTGGCCCCAGTGCCGGGCCGCGGCGGCATCAAGCTCGACGACGTCTACATGCCGCTCACACCGCTGTTTCACGTGCATGGCTGGGGCTTTCCACTGATTGCGACCATGCTGGGGATGCGGCAGGTCTATCCGGGACGTTACGAGCCGGTCAAACTTTTGCGCCTGATCGCCGAACATGGCGTGACCTTCTCGCATTGCGTGCCGACCATTCTGGGCATGCTGCTGGCCGCACCGGAGTCAGAGGCGGTGAACCTCACGGGCTGGAAGGTGATCATCGGCGGATCGGCCTTGCCTGAAGGGTTGGCGCGTCAGGCCGTGGCGCGGGGGATCGACGTGCACACCGGCTATGGCATGTCCGAGACCTGCCCGATCCTGACCATCGCCGACATGAAGGCCACCCAGGGCGCCACGGGTGACACCACCGCGATCCGCATCGCCACCGGCAAGGCGGCACCTCTGGTGCAGATCCGCGTGGTCGATCCCGAGATGCGCGATGTGCCCCATGACGGCGTGGCCACCGGCGAGGTCGTGGCGCGCGCGCCCTGGCTGACCCATGGCTATCTGCGCAACGAGGCCGGCACCGCGGCCCTCTGGCGCGGCGGCTGGTTGCACACCGGCGATGTCGGCAACATGGGCGCGGACGGCACCCTGCGCATCACCGACCGGCTCAAGGATGTGATCAAGTCGGGCGGCGAGTGGATTTCCTCGCTGGAACTGGAAAGCATCGTCTCGGCCGTGCCCGGCGTGGTCGAGGTGGCGGCGGTGGGCGTGCCCGATGAACAATGGGGCGAAAGGCCGGTCGTGCTGGTGGTGGCCAAGACCGAGGTCGAGGCTGCGGCCCATGCCGCCGTCGCTGCGGCGATCGCCGCGGGCCGCCTGTCGAAATGGGCCGCGCCGGAACGGGTGATGACGGTCGAGGCGATCCCCAAGACCAGCGTCGGCAAGATCGACAAGAAGGCGATCCGCGCTTCGCTGGCCAAGGCGGGCTGACCGCTGTCGCGTGAAATGCAGTTGAAAGGAAAGACGATGTTCCAAGCGCTTGTGCTCGACAAGGGGGCAGATGGCCAGGCCGTGGCCGTGGTCAAGGAGATGGACGACGCGGCCCTTCCGCCGGGCAATGTCACGGTGGCGGTGGAATATTCCACGCTCAATTACAAGGACGGGCTCTGCCTGTCGCCCTCGGGCGGCGGGCTGGTGCGGACCTATCCTCATGTCGGCGGCGTGGATTTTGCCGGAACCGTCGAGGCGAGCGAGGATGACCGCTACAAGCCCGGCGACAAGGTCGTCCTGACCGGCTGGCGCGTGGGCGAGGTGCATTGGGGCGGCTATGCCACCAGGGCGCGCGTCAAGGCCGATTGGCTTGTGCCCCTGCCTGCGGGCCTGACCACAAGGGCCGCGATGGCGGTGGGGACGGCCGGCCTGACCTCGATGCTGGCGGTGCTGGCGCTGGAGGATCACGGGCTGGAGCCGGCGGCGGGCGAGGTTCTGGTCACGGGGGCCGCGGGGGGCGTGGGCTCGACCGCCGTGGCGATCCTGGCGCACCTGGGCTATCAGGTCGCGGCCGTCACCGGCCGGCCCGAGACCGAAGCCTATCTGCGCGATCTGGGCGCCAGCCGCATCGTCCCGCGCGCCGATCTGGCCGAAACCGTCAAGCGGCCGCTTGAGGCGGAAACCTGGGCCGGCTGCATCGATGCCGTGGGCGGGGCCATGCTGGCGCGGGTGCTGGGCCAGATGAAATATGGCGCTTCGGTCGCGGCGGTCGGCCTTGCGGGCGGGTCGGGATTGCCGGCCTCGGTCATCCCGTTTCTGTTGCGCGGTGTGAATTTGCTGGGGATCGATTCCGTCATGAAACCCTTCGCCGCTCGGCAGCGTGCATGGGCGCGGGTGGCGACGGACCTGCCGATGGACAAGCTGGAGGCGATGATCCAGCCCGCGCCCCTGGCCGATGTGCCAATGCTGGCGGCGGCGATCCTCAAGGGCGAGGTCAAGGGCCGTGTCGTCGTCGATGTGAGCGCCTGACGCCCCCCCCGATTTTTCTGCGAAAAATCAAACCATCGCGATTTTTCTGCGAAAAATCGTTTCTGGAATTCTTCGCAGAAGAATTGTGGGCTCAGTCCTTCCAGTCGCCTTCAAAATCTTTGGGGATCATCAGGTTGTGCGCGCCAAAGTTCTTGATGTCGCGCTCGCCGCACAAAGCCATCGTCGTGTCGATCTCTTTGGCGATCACCTCCAGCGCCGCCGTCACCCCGGCCTGTCCCATGGCGCCGAGGCCATAGATATAGCTGCGCCCGATCAGCGTGGCCTTGGCCCCCATGGCTATGGCCTTCAGTACGTCCTGACCGGACCGGATGCCGGAATCCATCCAGACCTCGGCCTGATCGCCCACAGCTCGCACGATGCCGGGCAGCCGGCGGATCGAGGACAAAGCGCCATCCAGTTGCCGCCCGCCATGGTTCGACACGATCATCGCATCGCAGCCGAAATCGGCGGCCCTGCGGGCGTCGTCCTCGTCCAGCACGCCTTTCAGAATCAGCTTGCCACCCCACATGTCGCGGATCCGGGCGATCTTGCCCCAGTCGAGCTGCGGGTCGAACTGTTCGGCCGTCCATGACCCCAGCGACGACAGGTCCTTCACCCCCTTGGCATGGCCCACGATGTTGCCGAAGGAATGACGCTTGGTCTGTGCCATGCCATAAGCCCAGCGCCATTTGGTGGCGATGTCGAGGATATTGGCCAGTGTGGGCTTTGGCGGGGCGGAGAGCCCGTTCTTCAGATCCTTGTGCCGCTGGCCGAGGATCTGCAGATCCAGCGTCAGGACAAGCGCCGAGCAGCCGGCCTTCTTCGCCCGATCGAGCGCGGAGCCCACGAAATCCCAATCCTTCATCACGTAAAGCTGAAACCAGAAGGGCGCCGTGGTATGCGCCGCCACATCCTCGATCGAACAGATCGACATGGTGGACAGCGTGAAGGGCACGCCAAAGGCCTCGGCAGCGCGCGCGGCCTTGATCTCGCCATCGGCCGATTGCATGCCGGTGAAGCCCACCGGGGCCAGCGCCACCGGCATGGTGACCTTCTGGCCCAGCATGGAGCCCGCGATGCTGCGGTTCGACATGTCGACCGCCACCTTCTGGCGCAGGCGCAACCGCGCGAAATCGCTGACATTCTCGCGGAAGGTCTGTTCGGTATAGGACCCGCTTTCGCAATAGTCGAAGAACATGCGCGGCACGCGGGCCTTGTGCAGGCGGCGCAGGTCTTCGATGCAGGTGATGACGGGCATGGGCGGTCTCACGGTCAGGTTGCGGTCACGCGCGAGCCTAGCGCGCCGGGCCGGCAAGTGCCAGTCCGCAACGAAAATCCCGGCCCTTCGACCCGCGCCCAGCCGAGTGCCGTGGCGCGGGTTTTCTAACCAGGGGATGGCGATATCCGGCGGCCTCCGCCCCGGCTTGCGTTTTCAGTTCGCCCAAATTGCGGGCATAGCGCGCAATTCCTGTGCGGATGGATACCCGGCATCGGGCAATTCGCCGTGGCGCGGCCGAGGCTGTTGGCGGAGGCCACGCTCTGCGCCAAGCTTGCGCCACATGCTCTGCCGGAATGCCCAAGATGTTTGACCTGCCTTCCCCGCCTGCGATGCAGCGCAGCAAAGGGCGTGCCTTTGCCGCCTTCACGCTGCGGCAGGGCGCGCCGCATCTGGCCGATCTGGCGCAGCAGGGCTCGGCCAAGCTGATGCTGCCACGGGTGGCAGGGCCGGTGCCGGAAGCGGTGTTCCTCAATACTTCGGGCGGGCTCACCGGCGGTGATCTTCTCTCTTATGGGCTGCAGGTCGGTGCCGGGGTGCATCTTTGCGCCACGACCCAGACGGCTGAGCGTGCCTATCGCGCCGAAGGCCCGGCCGAGGCGCGCTTTGCCGCCACGGTAGGCGCGGGCGGGCGGCTCGACTGGCTGCCGCAAGAGACCATCCTGTTCCAGTCCTCCAACCTCTCGCGCCGGACCGAGATCGACCTTGCCCATGACGCGACCGCCCTTTTGTGCGAAAGCGTGGTCCTCGGCCGCCTCGCAATGGGCGAGGTTGTCACCCAGACCCGTCTGACCGATCACCGCATGATCCGGCGTGACGGACGTCCGGTTTGGGCCGAGATGCTCGCGCTCGACCCCGAGGTGCTGGCCCGCGCGGCAAACCCGGTCCTCCTGGACGGCGCGCTGGCCTTTGGCGTCGCGGCGCTGGTCATGCAGGGGGCCGAGGATGCCGCAGCCGCCCTGCGCGCCCTGCCTGCGGTGGCGGGGGCCGGGCTTGCGGTCTCGGGCTGGGACGGGCGCTGCCTCGCGCGCGTTCTGGCGCCGGACGGACTAACCCTGCGCAAGGCGATGGCGCAGATCATCAAGACCCTGTCGGCGCGGCCTTTGCCCCGCGTCTGGGCCAGCGGAGGACTCTCATGAACCTGACACCGCGCGAACGCGAGAAACTGCTGGTGAGCCTCGCCGCCATGGTGGCGCGCGGCCGCCTGCAAAGGGGCGTCAAGCTCAACCATCCCGAGGCGGTGGCGTTGATCACCGATTTCGTCGTCGAGGGCGCGCGTGACGGCCGCGCGGTGTCAGACCTGATGCAGGCCGGCGCCCATGTCATCACCGCCGATCAGTGCATGGCCGGCGTACCCGAGATGATCCATTCGGTTCAGGTCGAGGCGACCTTTCCCGACGGCACCAAGCTTGTCACCGTCCACCACCCCATCCGATAAGAGGCCCGAATGAAGCGCATTCTTTCCGTCCCGTTGATCTTCGCCCCCACGGTCGCGCTTGCCCATCCCGGCCATGGCACGGGGCTGGTGGCGGGTTTCTTCCACCCCTTCACCGGGGCCGATCACCTTCTGGCCATGACCGGCGTCGGCCTCTGGGCCGCGATGCTGGGCGGGCGGAGCCGCTGGGCCTTGCCGGCGACCTTTCTGGGCGCGATGACGCTGGGCGGCGGCCTTGCGATGCAGACCGGCCTTGGCGCCTTGGCCGCCGGGGTCGAGCCCGCCATCCTCGCCTCGGTCATCGTTCTGGGCGCGGTGGTGGCGCTGGTGCTGCGCGCGCCGCTTGTGCTGTCGCTGCCGATGATCGGCTTCTTCGGCCTCGCCCATGGCGCGGCGCATGGGCTCGAGATGGAGGGCAACGGTCTGGCCTTCGCCGCCGCGATGCTTTGTGCGACCGCGATGCTGCACGGGCTGGGCCTGACCTTTGGCCTGTCGCTGAACCGGGTGGCGCTTCGGCTGGCCGGTGCGGCGGCTTGCCTCGGCGGGCTCATGCTTGCCTTTGCCGGGTGACGCGATGATCCCCGGAGAAATCATCCCCGCCGAGGGCGACATCACCCTCAACGCCGACCGGCAGTCCATCACGCTTCTGGTCGCCAACACCGGCGACCGCCCGGTGCAGGTCGGCAGCCACTACCACTTTGCCGAGACCAACCCCGGCCTCAGCTTTGACCGCAAGGCCGCCCACGGGATGCGCCTCGACATCCCCGCCGGCACCGCCGTGCGGTTCGAGCCGGGCCAGTCGCGCGAGGTCAACCTCGTGCCCTACGGCGGGCTGCGCCGGGTCCAGGGCTTCAACGCCAAAGTGATGGGAGATCTCTGAATGGCCACCCGCATCTCGCGCCCCGACTATGCCGCGATGTATGGCCCCACCACCGGCGACCGGGTGCGGCTGGGCGATACCGACCTCATCATCGAGGTCGAGCGCGACCTGACCACCTATGGCGAAGAGGTCAAGTTCGGCGGCGGCAAGGTGATCCGCGACGGCATGGGGCAAAGCCAGATCCCGCGGGCGGGCGGCGCGGTCGATACGGTGATCACCAACGCGCTGATCCTCGACCATTCCGGCATCTACAAGGCCGATGTCGGCCTGCGCGATGGCCGCATCCATGCCATCGGCAAGGCCGGCAACCCCGACACGCAGTCAGGCGTCACCATCATCATCGGCCCCGGCACCGAGGTCATCGCGGGCGAGGGCAAGATCCTGACCGCCGGCGGCTTTGACGCCCATATCCACTTCATCGCCCCCGGCCAGATCGAGGATGCGCTGCATTCGGGCATCACAACCATGCTGGGCGGCGGCACCGGGCCCGCGCATGGGACGCTGGCCACCACCTGCACGCCGGGCCCCTGGCACCTGGGGCGGATGTTGCAGGCGCTGGATGCCTTCCCGATGAACTTCGGCCTTTCGGGCAAGGGAAATGCCTCGCGGCCCGACGCTCTGGTCGAAATGGTCAAGGGCGGCGCCTGCGCCCTGAAACTGCACGAAGACTGGGGCACAACCCCGGCCGCCATCGACTGCTGCCTCACGGTGGCCGATGACATGGACGTGCAGGTGATGATCCATACCGACACGCTGAACGAGTCAGGCTTCGTCGAAAACACCTTGGCCGCCATCAAGGGCCGCACCATCCACGCATTCCACACCGAAGGCGCGGGCGGCGGCCATGCTCCCGACATCATCAAGGTCGTCTCTTCGCAGAATGTCATCCCGTCTTCGACAAACCCGACCATGCCCTACACGGTCAACACGCTCGAAGAGCATCTCGACATGCTGATGGTCTGCCACCATCTCGACCAATCGATCCCCGAGGACGTGGCCTTCGCGGAATCCCGCATCCGGCGCGAAACCATCGCGGCAGAAGACATCCTCCACGACATCGGCGCTTTCAGTATCCTGTCGTCGGACAGCCAGGCCATGGGAAGGGTGGGCGAGGTCATCACCCGCACCTGGCAGACCGCCCACAAGATGAAACAGCAGCGCGGCCGCCTGCCCGAGGAAACCGGCCAGAACGACAATGTCCGCGCCAAACGCTATGTCGCGAAATACACGATCAACCCTGCGCTGGCCCAGGGCATGTCGCGCCACATAGGCTCGGTCGAGGTTGGCAAGCGCGCCGATCTCGTCCTGTGGTTCCCCGCCTTCTTCGGCGCCAAGCCCGAGATGGTGCTGGTCGGCGGCATGATCGCCTGCGCCCAGATGGGCGATACCAATGCCTCGATCCCGACGCCGCAGCCCACCTATACGCGGCCAATGTTCGGCGCCTATGGCCGCGCGGTCGAACGCGGCGCCGTCCTCTTTGTCAGCCAGGCCGCCGAGGCCGACGGCCTGCGCGGCCAGCTCGGCCTCGCCAAGGAAACCCTGGCCGTCGAAAACACCCGCACCATCGGCAAGCGCGACATGATTCACAACTCGGCCACCCCCGTCATCGAGGTGAACCCCGAAACCTACGAGGTCCGCGCCGACGGCGAGCTTCTCACCTGCGAGCCCGCCTGCGAACTGCCCCTCGCCCAACGCTACTTCCTCTACTGACCGACCCGCGCATGCCCGGCAGACTGCACCCCGGCTGACCTGCCTTTCATTTTGGTCCAAATACCCCACGGGGGTCCGGGGGTGTGAAACCCCCGGCGCCCCGGCCAGACCCCGAACCGCCCCTGAAAGACCGGAGCCCGCATGACAGACCTTCCACCCGCCCGCACCCTTCTGTCCAAGGCTCCGGCCGCGCATCATGGCCAGGTGGTGCTTGGCTATGACGAACGCCTCCTGCGCCGCAAACGCCTTGTGACGGCCGCGGGCGAGGGCTTTCTGGTCGATCTGCCCGCGGTGACCAATCTCGACGATTTCTGGGGCTTTGAACTCGAGGATGGCCGCGCCATCCAGGTCGTGCCCGCGACCGAGGCGCTGGTCGAGGTCACCGGCCCCGACCTCCCCCGCCTCGCCTGGCACATCGGCAACCGCCACACGCCCTGCCAGATCGAGGCCAGCCGTCTGCTGATCCGCCGCGACCACGTGCTCGAGGCGATGCTGGCGCAACTGGGCGCCAGTGTCGCCTATGTCAATGAACCCTTCACGCCGGAGGGCGGCGCCTATGGCACCGGCCGGACCATGGGCCATGCGCACGGGCCGGAGACACCGTCCGAGAATTTCGGCTGGCATGACCACGGCGACGGAAACCTGCATTTCCACGCGCCAAAACGCTAAGATGACCCGCGCGATCGATCTTCTGACCCTGGTGCAATGGCTCTCGCCGGCCTTCCCGGTCGGGGCCTATGCCTATTCGCAGGGGCTCGAACACGCCATCAGCGATGGCCGGGTGACCGACCCCGCCAGCCTGTCCGAATGGATCCGGGGCGTCTTGAGCCATGGCGCGGGACGGATGGATGCAATCTTGCTCGTCCATGGCCGGCGCGAGGACGGGCTTGCCGACCTGGCCTATGCCTATACGACCTCGGCCGAGCGGTGCGCCGAAATGCGCGATCAGGGCGCGGCTTTTGGCCAACTCGTTCAGGGACTGACCGGTCAGATCCAGCCGCCCTTGCCCTACGCGCTTGCCGTGGCGCAGGCCAGCCGCTCGCTCAGCCTCGAGGATGCCGAGGTCGCAGCCCTTTTCCTGCAGGCCCTGGCCGCACAACTCGTCTCGGCCGCCGTGCGCTTCGTTCCGCTCGGTGCGGCCGAAGGGCAGAAGGTGCTGTCGGGCCTCTCCCCCCTCATCACCGACCTCGCTGCGCGCTGCGCCCAGGAACCGCTCTCGGCCCTTGCCAGCGCGACCCTTGGCGCCGACCATGCGGCGATGCGCCACGAAACCCTGGATGTAAGGATCTTCCGCTCATGACGAACCCCAATGGCGCGCTGCGCATCGGCATCGGCGGCCCGGTCGGCGCCGGCAAGACCACGCTCACCGAACAGCTTTGCCGCGCGCTGGCCCATCGCTGCTCGATGGCCGTCATCACCAATGACATCTACACGCGCGAGGATGCCGATTACCTCACGCGAGCCCAGGTCCTGCCCGCCGCTCGCATCCGCGGGGTCGAGACCGGCGGCTGCCCGCATACCGCGATCCGCGAGGATGCCTCGATCAACCTCGCGGCCGTGGCCGACCTCGCGCGGCAGTTCCCCGACCTTGACCTGATCCTGATCGAATCCGGCGGCGACAACCTCGCCGCCACCTTCTCGCCCGAACTGGCCGACCTGTCGATCTATGTGATCGACACGGCCGCGGGCCAGGACATCCCGCGCAAACGCGGGCCGGGGGTGACCCGCTCTGACCTCCTCATCGTCAACAAGACCGACCTTGCGCCCCATGTCGGCGTGGACCTCGCCCTGCTGGAAGCGGATACCCAACGCGCCCGCGGCACCCGCCCCTATGTGATGGCCCGCATCCGCGAGGGGCATGGCATCGACCGGATCGTCAGCTTTCTGGAACAGGAAGGCGGCCTGACCCTCAAATCCGCCGCCACAACAGCGTAGGTCGGGGGCCACCCCGACTCCGCTTTTCTCCTGAACCTACCACAAAACTCACTCTCCCGGCAGGACCCGCACAGCGCCCGTATCGGCCGACGATGCAAAGAGCGCATAGGCCCGCAAGGCCTGGCTTACCTTGCGCGCGCGTGGTGCCGCGGGCTTCCAGCCGGCCTTGTCCTGCGCCGCCCGGCGCGCGGCCAGTTCGGCCTCGGGCACCCGCACCGAGATCGACCGCTTGGGGATGTCGATGTCCACCATGTCGCCCTCGCGCACCAGCCCGATCGTGCCACCAGCCGCAGCTTCGGGGCTGACGTGGCCGATCGACAGGCCCGAGGTGCCGCCCGAAAACCGCCCGTCGGTGACCAGCGCGCAGGCCTTGCCCAGCCCCATCGATTTCAGATAGCTCGTCGGATAAAGCATCTCCTGCATGCCCGGCCCGCCTTTCGGCCCTTCATAGCGGATCACCAGCACGTCGCCGGGCTTGATCTCCTTGGCGAGGATCGCATTCACCGCGGCGTTCTGGCTTTCAAACACCCGCGCCGGGCCTGAAAATACCAGGATAGACTCGTCCACCCCCGCGGTCTTGACGATGCAGCCATCGGCGGCAAGGTTGCCCGTCAGCACCGCCAGCCCGCCGTCCTTGGAAAACGGAGTGGCGGCCGACCGGATCACGCCATGTGCGCGGTCCAGATCCAGCGTGTCGTAGCGTCCCGTCGCGGTAAAGGCCGTCGTGGTGCGCACCCCGCCCGGCGCGGCCCGGAAAAATTCGCGCACCGAATCCTGGTTGGTTCGGCTGATGTCCCACTGATCGACCGCCGCCCCGATCGAGCGCGAATGGATCGTCGGCACGTCGCGGTTCAACAGGCCCGCCGCATCCAGCTGGCCGAGGATCGCCATGATCCCGCCGGCACGGTGCACGTCTTCCATATGCACGTCCTGCTTGGCCGGAGCCACCTTGCACAGGACCGGGATGCGCCGGCTCAAGGCGTCGATGTCCTTCATGGTGAAATCCACCCCGCCCTCATGGGCGGCGGCCAGGATATGCAGCACCGTATTGGTCGACCCGCCCATCGCCACATCCAGCGCCATGGCATTTTCAAACGCCTTCTTTGTTGCGATGTTGCGCGGCAGCACCGACATGTCGTCCTGTTCGTAATGCCGCTTGGTGATGTCGACGATCAGGTGCCCGGCCTCGACGAACAGGCGCTTGCGGTCCGCATGGGTGGCGAGGGTCGATCCATTTCCCGGCAGCGACAGGCCCAGCGCCTCGGTCAGGCAGTTCATGGAATTGGCGGTGAACATGCCCGAGCACGACCCGCAGGTCGGGCACGAGGCCTTTTCGATCGCCTCGACCTCTTCGTCGGTATAGGCCGCGTCGGCCGCGGTCACCATCGCATCGACGAGGTCTAGCGCCACTTCCTTGCCCTTGATGACGACCTTGCCGGCCTCCATCGGCCCGCCCGAGACGAAGACCACCGGAATGTTCAGCCGCATCGCCGCCATCAGCATGCCGGGGGTGAGCTTGGCGCAGTTGGAAATGCACACCATCGCATCGGCGCAATGGGCATTGACCATGTATTCCACCGAATCCGCGATCAGTTCGCGCGAGGGCAGGGAATACAGCATCCCGTCATGGCCCATCGCGATGCCGTCGTCGACGGCGATGGTGTTGAACTCCTTGGCGACGCCGCCGGCCGCCTCGACCTCGCGCGCGACAAGCTGGCCAAGGTCCTTCAGATGCACATGCCCCGGCACGAACTGGGTGAACGAGTTGACAATCGCGATGATCGGCTTGCCGAAATCGCCGTCCTTCATCCCCGTCGCACGCCAGAGGCCGCGCGCGCCGGCCATGTTGCGGCCATGGGTCGTGGTGCGGGAACGGTAGGCGGGCATGAGGTTCTCCTGTCTTGGGGACAGCCCCTGAAGGGCGGGTGCACCGCCTGACATGGCCCGAAGCCGGCCATCAATCAAGAGTGGTTTTTCCGCCCAAAACGCTTTCGCCTCCTATTTGCCGCCATCTTCCACGTCACGCGGCCCGATCCGGTCCAGCAATTCGACCATCCAGGCCAAAGTGTCGGCCTCGGCCTCGCTCAGGGCGGGGTTGCGGCCAAGCGCCTTGGCGATCGGCCGGAACTCGGGCCAGCGCAGGTGAAAGTCGGCCACGTCTCGGACGTTGCGGGCCGGGTTCTTCGGCGAAGGCGTCGGGGCGGGCTCGGGATGTGGCTTTGACGTGTCGATCATGAACAGCCCTGTGGATCAATGGTCCGGTACATAAAACTCACCCACCCTTGATGCCCTTGCTTGCAACCATGGGTAAAGGGCGTTGGCGTGACGTTTGTGTTAAAAAAGCGTCAAAGGGGTTTGAGCATGCCGGATCATAAGTTACGTTCGGTCAACTTTTGAAAGCCCGGGTCCGACGTGGAAAAGCTCTTGCAGATAAACCTCTTTGGCGCCTGCATTGTGCGGGCTGCGGCGCCGGGCGGGTTCGAGATCAAGGGCGCCAAGCACCGGGCACTGTTTGCCCTGCTGGCCACCGCGCCTTACGGACGGCGGACGCGCAGCTATATGCAGAACCTTCTCTGGGGCACCTCGTGCCATGATGGCGGCCGCCAGAGCCTGCGCACCGCGCTTTCGACGATCAAATCCGCGATGGGGCCGGCCTTCGACCAACTGCTGACTGTCAACAACACGGAAATCAGCCTCGATCTGAGCCGGGTCGAATTTCTGGGCGGGCAGGGCGGCAGCGGTCCCGGCGGGGGCGAGTTTCTGGAAGGCATCGACATCCGCGACGATGACTTCAACGACTGGCTCCTGGGTGTGCGCCAGGCGCCCGAACGCTTTCTGGCGCTGATTTCGGGCGTACCCGCCGCACCCATGACGCCTTCGGTCCTGCCCACCATTGCCATTCTGCCTTTCCGTCTGGTCCTGGGCGAAGAGGTGCATTCCGTCCTGGGCGACTGGATCGCCGAAGAGATCTGCCGGTCCTTGTCGCGCAGTCATCTGCTCAGCGTCATCTCGCATCTTTCGTCGCGCGAGATCGGCGGCCAGCGCATCGACCTGACCCGGGTGCGCCGCGCGCTGAACGTCGATTACTGCGTGACGGGCAGCCTGAGGGTTGCGGGCAACAGGGTCGTGCTGGATGCCGATTGTCTGGACGCCCATTCGGGCCGCATCCTGTGGACGCGGCAGTTCCCGGGCGAGCTCGCCGCCTTCCTGTCGGCCGAAAGCCCCGCCGTGGCGGATATCGTGCGCACCATCGGCCGCACCATCAGCGCCGATGTCATGGCCCATGCCCAGGGCCGCAGCCTTTCGGCGCTGGCCGACCACCAGCTGCTGATCGCCGGCATCGGCATGATGCACCAGTTGAAACTGTCGAACTTCGCCCGCTCGCGCGATCTGATCGAAGAGGTGATCCGCCGTGCCCCGCGCGTGCCCGAGGCGCATGCCTGGCTGGCCGAATGGTATGTGATGTCGATCTTCAACGGCTGGTCCGACAACACGCTGCGCGACACGGGCGTGGCGCTCGATTGCACGGCCCGCGCGCTGGACATGGACCCTGACAACACGTTTGCTCTGACGATCGACGGCGTGGTCAACAACAACCTTCTGATGCGGCTCGACAAGGCCAGCGAGAGGTTCGATGCGGCGCTTGACCTCAACCCCAATGAAAGCCTGGCCTGGCTTTTGTCGGGCGTGTTGCAGGCCTACCGGGACGAGGGGCCGGACGCCGTGATGCGCACCGAAAAGGCGCTGCGCCTGTCGCCGGTCGACCCCTTCGGCTATTTTTTCGACAGCCTCGCCTCGACCGCCTATATCGCGGCAGAGGACTGGGAACACGCGCTGTTGCTGGCCGACCGGTCGATGGCCAAGAACGACCGCCACCTGTCCACTCTGCGCGTGCGGATCTGCGCCCTGCACAATCTGGGCCGAAGGCAAGAGTTGCGCGACGCCGGCGCCGACCTGATCCGCCGGCAACCCGATTTCACCATTTCCAGCTACCGCCGAAGCCACCCGGCGGCACATTTCAAGGTTGGCGAACGCATGACTGCGGCCTTGCTCGCAGCAGGCATTCCGTAAGGGGAGATTAGATGTCTGGATTTGGAACGATGCACGGTTTGCACGGCCTGCATGGATTGCATGGGCTGCACGGGTTGCATGGTCTGGCCGGCGTGGCGGCGGGCGATCCTTCGGCGCTGCAATCCTCGGCCGAGGCGATCCTACATTCGGCAGGCCTCGACCCCTTGCCCTTCGCGCCGATCGACCCGCTGACGCCGGGTGCTCCCGCCAACATGAAGCGCTGGTCGCCCGACATCCGCGAGCGCCTGCTCAGCGCCAGTGTCTATCGCCATGTCGATTATGCGACCGATGATGCGGTCAGCTTCGTCTCATTGACCTGGGATGACAAGGTCGTGGCCACGCTGAAGCCGCCGACCACCTCAACCATGGCCAAGCAATGCGACTGGGTACGCTACTATGCCGACCAGCGTTCGGACCGCGGCGGCGAGGTCTTGTCGCAGACCAATGATTTTTCGGACTATTTCACGATTCTGCTGGGCCTGACAGAGGGGCGCAACCCGCGCACCTTCGAGCTTTTGGGCACGGTGCAGACCATCGTGGGCCAGATCACCATGCTGCCCAAGCATCTTCTGGCCTGCCGCCGCCCGGCCGAGCTTGACGTGCGCGTGACGCCGCTGATCCCGACGCCG
The DNA here is from genome assembly GCA_016124195.1 of bacterium. Taxonomy (GTDB): domain Bacteria; phylum Pseudomonadota; class Alphaproteobacteria; order Rhodobacterales; family Rhodobacteraceae; genus Stagnihabitans. The sequence goes on from WGOE01000002.1 coordinate 112,238, forward strand.
TCGCATGGGTCTTTCCCCTCGGCCCATGCCACGCAATCCCTGGCCATGGCCCATGTGCTTGAGGCCTTGATCCTGGCCTATCCCAGCCATTTCGGTGATGCACCCAAGCGGGTGGAGATGTGCTACCGGCAGGCGCACCGGATCGCGGTCAACCGCACCGTGGCGGGCGTGCATTACCCGATGGATTCGGCGGCAGGCTCGCGCCTGGGCTTGCAGATGGGCCGGATCCTTGTGGCCGCCATGACCGGCGGCGGCACGGTCGCGGCCTTGCCCGCCTTCGACCCCGACGACGCCCCGGATGCCGATTTCCTTTATGCCGACCAACTGGCCCTGCGCGGCATCAGCGGCGGCGATCCGGTGACCGTGGCCGCCGATCCGCTGCTGGGCTGGCTTTGGGCGCAGGCGGTCGCGGAATTCACCCTGCACGTTCCGGCGGTCTGAGCCATGACCGCCGCGGATGACCCGCTTGGCCCCTATGAGCGCTGGATGTTCGGCCCCGGCAAGGCCTATGACCTGCCCGGCCTGCAACTGGATGCCTCGCCCGGGCTGTCGTGCCTTGCCGAATTCGGCGCGCCCTTGGCCCACCCGGCGCAGGCGGTGACCAACCTTCTGACCGCCGATGGCATCACCATGCTGCCGCGCCTTCCGACGCTCTGGCCCGGAGTGGCGCCGCGCTTTCTGCCCTTGCTGTTGTTGCCGGAGAACCCGACGGCCATCGCGGCGCATGACCCGTCGCGACTGGCCGCGCTGCTCGACGGGCTTGGCGGGGGTGGGGCGCGGCATTTGCGGCTGAACTACCCGGTGCGGTCCGAAACCATCGATGCCAGTTTCCCCCTGGCCCGGCCGGCCGAGCCGCCCGCCCCCGGGGTGGATCCGGCCCGGCCGCTGGTCATCCTCGCGGTCATCGACCACGGCATCGCCTTTGCTCATCAGGCCCTGCGCGCGCACGGCGCCACAAGGGTCGATTATTGCTGGTCGCAATCGGCCACGGCGGACAATGCCGGCGCGGTGCTGTTCGGGCGCGAGTTCACCCGCAGCGCCATCGAGGCCCTGCGCAGCGCCCATGCCGGCGATGAAGAGGCGATCTACCGCGCCGCAGGCCTTTTGGGCCGGCCCGGCCTGCCGCCGATGCCGCTGGCCCGCGCCCATTCGCACGGCGCGCATGTGCTGGGCACCGCCGCGGCCCTCCCCCCCGAGGATGCCGCACAGGTTCGCATCGTCGCCGTCGATCTGCCTTCGACCTCGATCTGGGACACGTCCGGCTTTGGGTCCGACATGTTCCTTCTGGCCGGGATGCACTATATCTTTGATCGCGCGAGCCGGATCGCCGCCGCCCATGGCCGGCCCGAGGCGCCGCTGGTCGTCAACATCTCGATGGGGTGGTCGGGCGGCCCGCATGACGGCTCTGCCGCGATCGAGGCCGCCCTGGCCGAACTGATCGCGGCCCGCCGCAGCGAGGCCGCCACCACACTGACCCTGCCCACAGGCAACATGTATCAGGACATGCTGTCGGCCCGGATCGAGGACAGCCAGTTCGCCGCCGCCCCCGATGGCAAGGCTGAGGCCGGCCTGCGCTGGTATGTCCAGCCCGAAGACATGACATCGACCTTCGCCGAGATCTGGCTGGCGCCGGGGGCGGATCCGGCCGGTCACAGCTTCAGCCTGACAGCACCTGATGGCACTGTCACGAGCATCGGCCCGCTGCCCGGCCACGTCGATGTCACGGTGGGCGGCAAGACGGTCGGGCAGATCACGCTGGACCAATACCGCAAGCTGCGCTGGCGCGTGACGATCTGCCTTGCGCCAAGCGCGCCCAAGGCGCTGCCCGGGCCGCCGCATGCCGGGGCTCCGGCCGGGCTCTGGCGCCTGACCTTGCGGCGCACAGCCAATCTGCATGGCCCTGTCTGGGTCCGGGTGCAGCGCGATGTAGATCACGAACAGGGCCACACCGGCGCAAGGCAATCCTGGCTGATCGACCCCGCCTATGACCGCTATGCCAGCGATGGCGCCCTGGCGCAGGTCGATGATCCGGCCTCGGGTGCCATGCTCAGGCGGATGGACGGGCTGAACGGTCTGGCCACGCAAGCCCTGTCGCTGAACGTGGCGGGCCACGTCGCAAGCCTCAGCCGGGCGGCGGAGTATTCCAGCGCCGGGCCGCTGGATGGCCCTGCCGCGGCGCGTGGTGTCGATGTCTCGGCGCCGACCGACCGGTCGCCGGCCCATACCGGGATCGTCTCGACCGGCACGCGGACCGGCAGTTTCGTGGCGCTGCAGGGCACCTCTTCCGCTGCCCCGCAGATTGCGCGCGAACTGGCGCTGGCCTTCCTTGCCGGACCGCCCGCGCCCGGCCCTGCGCCCGACAATTATGCCTCCGCCCTGGCCGCCCGACCCGGCGTGGTGCCCGTGCCCGACACAGACCCCGGGCCGACCGGCCGCGCAAGACTTGGTGTCCTGCGCCTGACCTGATGAAACGCCTTTTGACCTGACCGGCAAAACCGTTAAGGTGGCCGGACAAAGTGGCGCATTCGGCGGCGGAGGAGGCACCGATGACGACACGGCCCACCGTGGAACACGAAGCCGCCGTGGCGGCAGCGCTGGCGCGTGGCAGTGCGGCGCGTTCGGCCATCGTCGCCTCGTGGCGCCGGTCGGCCCGGGTGCACGGGCTCGACCCCGGCCACCGCGTCGCCCGCGACCGCCTGACCGAGGCCGAATTCCGCCGGCTCTGCGAGCGCCTCGGCCCGGTGCGGGAGGCGGCGGGTCCCACGCTCGACCGGCTGTTTCAGGCGGTGGGCGGGCTTGGTGGCTGCGTGATTCTTGCCTCGGAAGAGGGGATTCCCGTCGACCGGCGTGGCAAGGCCGCCGATGACCGCGATTTCATGGACAACGGCCTGTGGACCGGCACGCTCTGGTCCGAAGCGGCGGCGGGCACCAATGGCATCGGCACTTGTCTGGCCGAAGGCCGCGCCGTCACGATCCACCGCGACCAGCACTATCTGTCGGCCAATATCGACCTGTCCTGTTCGTCGGCCCCGGTCCATGATGCCGAGGGCCGTCTGGTTGCCGTGCTGGATGTCTCGACCGCCGGGTCCGAGACCAACGAGGCGGTGGCGGGCCTTATCGCCCACGCGGTCAGCGATGCCGCGCGGCGGATCGAGGGCGATCTGTTCCGCACCGCATTTCCCAAGGCGCGGCTGATGATGGCGCCGGGGCTGGACCGGGCGCAGGGCGCCATTCTGGCGGTGGACGCGGACGAACTGGTGATCGGCGCCACCCGGGCGGCCCGCCAGCATTTCGGCCTGATCGGCGATCTGGCCCGCAAACCGGTGCCGGCGGCCGACCTGCTGGGCCTTGATACGCCCGCCACGCTGCAAGAAGGCGAGCGCGCGGTCCTGGCGCGTGCGCTGGCCCGCGCCGGAGGCAATGCCTCGGCCGCCGCCCGCGCGCTTGGCATCTCGCGCGCGACGTTCCACCGCAAGCTGGGCCGGAAGGACTGAACGCTGCGAGGTCTGGGTGCGGCGGCTGACTGACCTAGATTTCGTGACGCTTTGGGGCAGGGCTGCTGTCATGACCGGGCCACCCAAAGCTTTACCACCCAATCGCACACCGCCGGCCGGGCATGTCACCCGGCACCGTTTGCGCGTCGGGCGCTGTCCTTCGGCAGCGACATGTCCGGCCAAAGCTGCCAGATTATATTGATACGGCAATATGTTATACGGAAGCCGGTCAAAGTGCCGCCGCGGCCATTGCAAGCGCGGCCCGTCCGGACTTCACGGGGCTACCGACAGGCCTGACTGTCCTGCGCCGCGCCAGCTTTCAAACCAGTTTGAAAGCGCTTTGAGGCGAGAATCGTTGACTTGTCGGAAATTCATGCAATAGTTTGGCGCAACCGTTGCGGGATATCCTGCGCAGACAGAACCTGGCCCGCGATGGTGACAACTGAGCTAGCGCCACCAAGGCGCGTTTCAATCATAAGGGAGGAAGACCCATGTCCTTTGGATATCGGGCAATCGCGTTGCGCGGCATCGCGCTCGCCGCAATCGTGGCTGCCTTTGGTGCACCGGCGATGGCCGAAGAGGTGAAGGTCGTTTTCGGCAGCACCGGGTCGGACCTGACGGATTTTCCGGATCTGGTGAAGCCGTGGGAAGACAAGACCGGCAACAAGGTCTCGGTCGTGCCGATGCCGTCCTCGACCTCGGACCAGTTCGCGCAGTATCGCTTGTGGCTGGCCGCCGGCACTTCGGACATCGACCTTTATCAGACCGACGTGATCTGGGCGCCGCAACTGGCGCAGCATTTCGTGGACCTGACCGCCGCGGCCAAGGACTTGATCCCGACCGAATTCCCCTCGATCATCCAGTCGCAGACCGTTGGCGGCAAGCTGGTCGCGCTGCCGATCTTCACCGACGCGCCGGCGCTTTACTACCGCAAGGACCTGCTTGAGAAATACAAGCAGCCCGTGCCCAAGACCTGGGACGAGATGGCCGCCTCGGCCAAGATCATCATGGATGGCGAGCGGGCGGCGGGTTCCAAGGACTTCTGGGGCTTTGTCTTTCAGGGCAATGCCTATGAAGGGCTGACCTGCGACGCGCTGGAATGGGTCAAGAGCTTTGGCGGCGGTCAGATCGTAGAGCCGGATGGCACGATCTCGATCAACAATCCCAAGGCCGTGAAGGCGCTGGAAACCGCGAAAAGCTGGGTCGGCACCATCGCACCGGCCGGGGTCCTGTCCTATCAGGAAGAAGAGGCCCGCGGCGTCTGGCAGACCGGCAACGCGGCCTTCATGCGCAACTGGCCCTATGCCTATTCGCTGGGCAACGGTGCGGACAGCAAGGTCAAGGGCCTGTTCGACGTGACGACGCTGCCGGTCGGGGCCGAGGGTGACAGCTCTGCCGCCACGCTGGGCGGCTGGAACATCGCGGTGTCAAAGTATTCCAAGCATCAGGATGCGGCGATCTCGCTGGCGCTCTACCTCGCCGGGCCCGAGGCGCAGAAGTGGCGCGCCATCCACGAGACGCACCTGCCGACGATCCAGGCGCTTTACGACGACGCCGATGTGGCCAAGGCTGCGCCGATCATCCCGCAGTGGAAGAACGTCTTCCTGAACGCCGTGCCGCGCCCGTCGGCGCCGACGCTGGGCAAATACAACGAAGTCTCGGCCAAGTTCTGGTCGGCCGTGCATGACACGCTGTCGGGCAACGGCTCGGCCGCCGACAATCTGGCCAAGCTGGAAGGCGACCTGACCGACATCAAGGGTGACAATTGGTGAGCCGTCGCACGCTCATGCCGAAGGCCTGACTGAAGGGGCGGCGGGAACGTTCCGCCGCCCCTTCACGTTTCAAGCGGCCCTCCGGGAGAGGGGGTTGCACCAAGGGGGGAACAATGACGACACCTGACTCGTTTCAGGGCCAGAACGCCGGACCCAGCCTGCAACAGCAGCGCGCCCGTGCCGCCTTCTGGTTTCTGGCACCCATGCTCTTCGCGCTGTTCTGCGTCGCCGCCTGGCCGCTTTTGCGCACCTTCTATTTCTCGATGACCGACACCACGCTGGACAACCTCTATGCCGGCAAGTGGATCTGGTTCAAAAACTACCTGCGCGTCATTTCGTTGCCATCGGGCGCCGTGCAATACCGCGGCACGCTGGTCGATCCGAACTGGTGGAACGCGGTATGGAACACGGTCCGCTTCTCGATCGTCTCGGTTCTGTTTGAATCGGTGCTGGGACTTGCCGTGGCGCTGGCGCTCAATGCCGAGTTCAAGGGCCGCTCGATCGTGCGTGCCGCCATCCTGATCCCCTGGGCCATTCCGACCATCGTTTCGGCCAAGATGTGGGCCTGGATGCTGAACGACCAATACGGCATCATCAATGACCTGATGCTGAAGGCGCATCTGATCGACCACAAGATCGCCTGGGCTTCGACCACCGACACCGCGATGATCGCGGTTCTGGCGGTGGACATCTGGAAGACCACGCCCTTCATGGCGCTGTTGTGCCTGGCCGGTCTGCAGATGGTGCCGCGCGACATCTACGAGGCGGCGCGGATCGACGGCATCCACCCGGTCAAGGTGTTCTTCCGAATCACCCTGCCGCTGATCCGGCCGGCGCTGATGGTGGCCGTGATCTTCCGCATGCTGGACGCGCTGCGCATCTTCGACCTGGTCTATGTGCTGACGCCCAATTCGGCGGCGACCAAGACCATGTCGGTGATCTCTCGTGAAAACATGATCGATTTCAACAAGTTCGCCTATGGGTCGGCACAATCCACCCTGCTGTTCGCCATCCTCGCGGTCTTTGTGTCGCTGTATATCTGGCTCGGCAAGGTCGATCTCAGCGGGGAGGGCCGCAAATGAACGCCACTTTGAGCCGGAAATTCTGGAACGTCGCCTTCTATGCCTTTGTCGTGGTGATCGTGGTCTATGCGGTCTTCCCGTTTTACTATGCCATCGTGACCTCCTTCGCGACCGGCACGGCCCTGTTCGAGATCCACTACTTCCCGGCCAAGATCGACTGGGCCAACTATGTGGCCGTTCTAAGCTCGGCGAACTTCCCGCGCTCGTTGGCCAATTCGGTCTTCATCGCCACGACGACGGTGGTTCTGGCGCTGTTCCTGGCTGTCACGGCCTCTTATGCGCTATCGCGCGTGCGGTTCCGCGGCCGCGGCATCCTGCTGATGACGATCCTCGGCGTGTCGATGTTCCCGCAGATCGCGGTTCTGGCCGGCATGATCGAGATGATCAAGTTCCTCGGCCTCTTCAACACGCCCTGGGCCATGATCATCAGCTACACGGTCTTCACCCTGCCGTTCACCGTCTGGGTGCTGACCACCTTCATGCGCGATCTGCCGGTCGAGATTGAAGAGGCCGCCATCGTCGACGGCGCGACACCCTGGATCATCATCACCAAGGTCTTTCTGCCGCTTCTGTGGCCCGCGCTGGTCACCACCGGCCTTCTGGCCTTCATCGGCGCCTGGAACGAGTTTCTCTTCGCGCTGACCTTCACCCTGTCAGAGGACAAGCGCACGGTTCCCGTCGCCATCGCGATGCTGTCGGGCGCCTCGGAGCAGGAAATTCCCTGGGGGCCGATCATGGCGGCTTCGGTCGTGGTGACCGTGCCGCTGGTGGTTCTCGTTCTCATATTCCAACGCAAGATCGTCGCGGGCCTGACCGCGGGCGGCGTGAAGGGCTGATCAAATGGCAAAAATTGAACTGAAGAATGTCAAGAAGTCCTATGGCGCGGTGGACGTGATCAAGGGCATCGACCTGACGGTGGAAAAGGGCGAGTTCATGGTGTTTGTCGGGCCTTCGGGCTGCGGCAAATCCACCCTTCTGCGCCTGATTTCGGGCCTGGAAGAGATCACCTCGGGCGACATGCTGTTTGATGGCGAGCTGGTCAACAACCTCATCCCGTCCAAACGCGGCATCGCGATGGTGTTCCAGAGCTATGCGCTTTATCCGCACATGAAGGTCTATGACAACATGGCCTTCGGGATGAAGCTGGCCAAGGCCAGCCCGGCCGAGATGGACAAGCGGGTGCGCGATGCCGCCAAGCTGTTGCAGATCGAGCATCTGCTGGACCGGCTGCCCAAGCAGTTGTCGGGCGGTCAACGCCAGCGCGTTGCCATCGGCCGCGCCATCGTGCGCGATCCGCGGGTCTTCCTGTTCGACGAGCCCCTGTCCAACCTCGACGCCGCGCTGCGGGTGCAGACCCGGCTTGAGATCGCCAAACTCCACCACTCGATGTCGAATGTCACGATGATCTATGTGACGCACGACCAGGTCGAGGCGATGACGCTGGCCGACCGCATCGCCGTTCTGCGCGACGGCAAGCTGATGCAGGTGGGCAGCCCGTCAGAACTCTACGACCGTCCGAACTCGCTGTTCGTGGCCGGCTTCATCGGCAGCCCCAAGATGAACTTCCTGACCGGCAAATTTGCCAGCGACGAAGGCTGCACCACTCTGGGCATCCGGTCCGAACATATCGACATCGTCGAGACCGGCGGCAAATGGGAGGGCACCGTGGTCCATGCCGAGGATCTGGGCTCTGACAACTATCTGTTCGTCGAGATGGGCACCGAGGAGCCCCTGATCGTGCGGCAGGATGGCAAGCTCAAGGTCAAGTTGGGCGCCCGGCTGCAGCTGCAACCCAAACCCGGCATGCTGCATCGCTTTGATGCGCAGGGCGTGCCGATCCGCTGAACCCAAACCCGGGGCGGCTGAAATGGGCGGGCTGAAATGCGGCCCGTTCCGTCAGGCGCCCCGACACCCAGCTGGCTTCGGCCAGAACCGAAAGAGGACAACATGGCTATCCGCGTCACCGTCTGGGGCGAAAACGTCCACGAGCAAAAAAACAAGGTCGTGGCAGAGGTTTATCCCAAAACCATGCACGGCACGATCGCAGCAGCGCTCAACACAGACCCGGCCTTTGCCGCCACCACTGTCACCCTGCAAGACCCCGAACATGGCATGACGGCCGAAAAGATCGCCGAAACCGATGTGCTGATCTGGTGGGGCCATGCCGCCCATGGCCAGGTCGAGGACAAGATCGTCGAACGGGTCTGCGATGCGGTCTGGGGCGGGATGGGGGTGATCTTCCTGCACTCCGCCCATTTCGCCAAGCCTTTCAAGCGCCTGATGGGTGCGCCCTGCAACCTGACCTGGCGCGAAGCCGGTGAACGTGAACGGCTCTGGGTCACCTCGCGCCAACACCCCATCGCGCAAGGCCTGCCCGACCATTTCGAACTGGAAAACGAGGAAATGTACGGCGAGCCATTCGGCGTGCCCGAGCCGTTGGAGACCGTCTTCATCTCGTGGTTCCAGGGCGGCGAGGTGTTCCGCTCGGGCCTGACCTATCGGCGCGGCGCGGGCAACATCTTTTACTTCCGTCCGGGGCACGAGACCTATCCGACCTATCACGACGCCAATGTGCAGAAGGTCATCTCGAACGCGGTCAAATGGGCCTATAACCCGCAGGCTCGCATCCTGAACCCCAACGACGCGCCCAACACGCCGGTCGAAAAGGCTCTGGAGCCAATCACCGAACGCGGCCCGCGTCTGCATCATGCTGGCGAAAAGGGCTTCCGCTGATGAAGAAACCTGTCCGCATCCTGATCCTCGGCACCGGCGGGATGGCCGGCAACCATGCCGAGGCTTTTGCCAAGATTGAGGGCGTGAGCCTTGTCGCCGGCATCGACACAAGGCCCGATCAGCTGAAAGCCTTCTGCGACACACATCATATCCCGCGCGGCTTCGCCTCGATTGACGAGGCGCTGGCCTGGGGCGAATTCGATGCGGTGACCAACGTCACCCCTGACGCCGCGCATTACGCCACCACCATGCCGGTGCTGGCGGCCGGCAAGCATGTACTCTGCGAAAAGCCGCTCGCCACCTCGGAGGCGCAGGCTGACGAGATGGCGGCGGCCGCCCGTAAGGCCGGCGTGGTCAATATGGTCAACCTCAGCTACCGCAACGTCGCGGCGCTGCAGCAGGCCGCCAAGATGGTGCGCGAAGGGGCCATCGGCGAGGTCCGCCATTTCGAAGCCTCGTATCTGCAATCCTGGCTGACCCAACCGGCCTGGGGGCACTGGGACAAGGAACAGAAGTGGCTCTGGCGGCTTTCCACGGCGCATGGCTCGAAAGGGGTGCTGGGCGATGTGGGGATCCATATCCTTGACTTCGCGACCTTCATCGCGGGGCAGGGCGTGAGCGAGATTTCGGCCCGACTGGCGACCTTTCACAAGGCGCCCGGCGATCAGATCGGCGACTACAAGCTTGACGCCAATGACAGCGCCACGATGCAGCTGACGCTGGAGAATGGCGCGCTCGGCACCGTGGCCGCTACGCGGTTCGCGACCGGCCACCTCAACGACCTGCGGCTGCGCATCTATGGCACCAAGGGCGGGCTCGAGGTCTTGTGGGAAAGGAACATCTCGGGCCTGCGCGCCTGTCTTGAGGCCGATATGGAAAGTGCCACCTGGACCCCGGTCGACTGCCCGGTCCTGGGCACGATCTATGAACGCTTCATCGCTGCCATCCGGGGCGAGGGTGTGGCCGACCCCGATTTCGCCCGCGGCGCCATGCTGCAACGCATGCTCGACCGCGCCGAACAATCCTCGGCCCAGGGCGGGCTGAGCCTGAAAGTGTAAGATCGTGGCGGGATTTTCACGATCTCGCCATAACTTGCATGAAAGACTTGCCCCCGCGACGGAACCTTGATTCCTTTCCGTTCAACAGGAAACACGACCGGAGGGACCAATGGTCAAAGGCTTTTCACTGACGCAAATCGCGTTGCACTGGGTCGTCGCTGGCCTGATCGGATTCAACCTGATCTTCAGCGACGGCATGACGCATCTTTGGTATCAGATCCGCAAGAATGGCCCGATGCCAACCACAACGGGGGCTTGGGCGCATATCATCGTGGGCGTGGCGATCCTGGTCCTGGTGGGCTGGCGTCTGGCGCTGCGCTTCACCCGTGGGGTGCCCGAAGCCCCGCACAACGACAATGCGCTGCTGGAGAAGGCCGGCGATGCGGGACATATCCTGTTGTATCTGCTGATGATCGGCCTGCCGGTCACGGGGCTGATGGCGTTCTACGGCGGGTTCACCTCTTTGGGCAGCCTGCATGGCGGCATTCTGAAGGCGCTGCTCTGGGCGGTGATCGGCCTGCATGTGGTGGCGGCCTTCTATCACCATTTCATTCTGAAAGATGGGCTGATCAACCGGATGCGCAAACCCGGCTGACACGATTTTTCCGCGAAAAATCCGCGCTCTCAACCCTGGCCACAGATCCCTGATTTTTCGCAGAAAAATCGGGGTTCAGGCGTCGAGGAACAGGCGGACCGTCGTTTCGAATTCGCGCGGCTTGTCGGCATGCAACCAATGCCCCGCCCCCATCAGTTTGGCAAAGCGGGCTGCGGGAAAAAGCCGCCGGATCGTCTCGCGGTTCTCGGGTCTGATATAGGTGCTTTCCGAGCCGGCGAGGAACAGCGTCGGCCCCTTGAACTCGCCTTGGAGGTCGGGCCAGCCGACGATCTTGTCCATCTCGGCTTCCAGCACGTCGAGATTGATCCGCCATGCGGCCGGTTGCACCTTCAGATCCAGTGATTGCAGGAAGAAGGCGCGCAAGGCCGGGTCAGCAACGGTCAGGGCCAGGCGCCGGTCGGCCTCCATCCGGCTGGTCAGGCCGGTGCGGTCCAGCCCGCGCATTGCCTTGATGTGCTGACTTTGGTCGTGGCCGTAGGCCACCGGAGCGATATCGGCCACGACGAGCCGTCGCAGCAGGCCGGGGTGGGTCAGGGCAAGGGTCATCGCGGCCTTGCCCCCCATCGAGTGGCCCAAAAGGTCGACCGGCGCACCGATCGCGCCAATCACCTCGGCCAGATCCTCGGCCATGTCGGGATAGGATTGGGTAGGCCGTCTTGGGCTGAAACCGTGGTTGCGCATGTCCACGGCCACCACATCGCGCCGGGTGGCCAGGTTGCGCGCGATCACGCCCCAGTTGCGCCCCGACCCGAAAAGCCCATGTGCGATCACCAGCGTGGGCCGGTCCTTCCGGGGCTCGTCGGTCCCGGGATGTTCAGTTTCGGCCTTGGCCCGGTGCAGGATCATGTTCAGCATGACCGAACTCTAGCGCGCCTTCGGTTTGCCTGCCATATCCCCCGCCATATTCGTTGAATTGCCGCAGGCGCGGCGGTACAAGGCCACGAGATTTGGGGCGCATATGAGCAAGATCACCATCCAGCAAATGGCCGACAGGGTCTCTGCCCTGATGGAAGAGCGTCTTAAGATCACCGGTCCCTCGCTTGAGGCCAAGGTTCAGCGTGCCGGGCGCCGGCTGCCCCGTGAGGTGCGCGAGGCGGCGGAGGCGCTGGTCGCGGCGCTGCAACTTGCGCAGAATCCCAAGCTTTTGATGCAGATCGATGATGAGGCCGTGGCCATCGCCTATGACATCTGCCTTCGCCACCTGAATGGGCTGAACCGGGCGCAGCGCCGGCGTGGCATGGTGCTGGATGCCGCCGCCCGCATCGCCTTTGCCCTGCTGGTCGTGGGGGTCCTGCTGGTGGCCGTGCTGCGCTGGCGCGGGTTCATTTGAGCTGAGGCCTGACCGGCCCGTCCTGGCCCCCCCCGCGCCCCGAGCGGTCATTGATCGCTGCGGAGCGGTGGGCCGTCTGCCACCCGCACCCCCCGAGGATATTTTGGAACAGATGAAACGAAAAGGGCTGGCGGTTCGCGCCAACCCTCTGGTTTCATGTATCCTTGCCTGAACAGCCCGCCGGGCGGTGCTTGCGAACCTAGAGCCCGGGATAGATCGGGAAGGTCTTGCACAGCGCCTCGACCTTGGCGCGGACGGCGGCTTCGACCTCGGCATTGCCCTCTTCGCCATGGGCGGCCAGGCCATCGACCACCTCGACGATCCATTGGCCGATCTGGCGGAATTCAGGCTCGGCAAAGCCGCGCGTCGTGCCGGCCGGCGTGCCCAGCCGCACGCCAGAGGTCACCGTGGGCTTTTCGGTGTCAAACGGGATCCCGTTCTTGTTGCAGGTGATATGCGCCCGGCCCAAGGCCTTTTCGGTCGCATTGCCCTTGACCCCCTTGGGCCGCAGGTCCACCAGCATCAGGTGGCAATCGGTGCCGCCGGTGACGATGTCGAGCCCGCCCTTCATCAGCTCATCTGCCAGGGCCTGGGCGTTCTTGATGACCTGGGCCTGATAGTCCTTGAACTCGGGGCGCAGCGCCTCGCCGAAGGCCACGGCCTTGGCTGCGATCACATGCATCAGGGGGCCGCCCTGGATGCCGGGGAAGATGGCCGAGTTGACCTTTTTCGCGATCTCTTCGTCATTGGTCAGGATCATGCCACCGCGCGGGCCGCGCAGGGTCTTGTGGGTCGTCGTGGTCGCCACATGGGCATGCGGGAAGGGCGAAGGATAGAGGCCCGCCGCGATCAGCCCGGCGAAATGCGCCACGTCGGCCACCAGATAGGCGCCCACGGTATCGGCAATCGCGCGCATCCGGGCGAAGTCGATCTGGCGCGGAATGGCGCTGCCGCCGGCAATGATCATCTTGGGCTTGTGTTCGGCGGTCAGGGCCTCGATCTGGTCATAGTCGATCGTCAGGTCCTGCTTGCGCACGCCGTACTGGATGGCGTTGAACCACTTGCCCGACTGGTTGGGCTTTGCGCCATGGGTCAGGTGGCCGCCGGCATCGAGGCTCATGCCCAGGATCGTGTCGCCCGGCTTCAGAAGTGCGGTGAAGACGCCCTGATTGGCCTGCGACCCGGAATTCGGCTGCACATTGGCAAAGGAACAGCCGAACAGCGCGCAGGCCCGCGCGATGGCGAGGTTTTCCGCCACATCGACATATTCGCACCCACCGTAGTAGCGCTTGCCCGGATATCCCTCGGCGTATTTGTTCGTCATGACCGAACCCTGCGCCTCCATCACCGCCTTGGAGACGATGTTTTCCGAGGCGATCAGTTCGATCTCGTCGCGCTGGCGCCCCAGTTCGCTGGTGATCGACGCGAACAGTTCCGGGTCGCGGGACGACAGGCTTTCGGTGAAAAATCCGGTGTCGCGGTGGCTCGGGGTCATGGGACTCTCCAAAAGGGGGGTAAGCGCTATCTAGACCGGGTTGCCTGCCGCATGAAGGCCAGAAAACGACAGGTTCGGCATCTTGCACGAAAAAAGTTTCCGATAGGAAACGCAATTGGTCAATATAAAACCTCGCGGCAATATCCGGCGCAGGGGTTGAGTTTGCCGCTCTGGCCCGCCAACACTGGGCGGAGTTGAAGGAGAGCGCGCGTGACCAACGGCAAGATCGCCTTTCGGGCCAGCCCCGCCCCCGCCGCACAAGAGGCCATCGGCCGGTTGACCGCGCTTTACGGCCAGACACCGCTGGACAGTGCCGATGTGATCGTGGCACTGGGCGGCGACGGTTTCATGCTGCAGACCCTGCACGACGAATACTGCCGCGATCTGCCGGTCTATGGGATGAACTGCGGCACGGTGGGGTTCCTCATGAACACCTTTTCGCCCGACGCCCTGCCCGAACGGCTGGTAGCGGCGGAAGAGGCCGTGCTCAACCCGCTGGCCATGCGCGCCGTCAGCACCGATGGCAGCGTGACCGAGGCCCTGGCGATCAACGAGGTCTCGCTGTTGCGGATGGGGCCGCAGGCCGCCAAGCTGCGCATCCTGGTCGATGGAAAGGAGCGCATGTCGGAACTGGTCTGCGATGGCTGCCTGCTGTCAACGCCGGCGGGATCGACGGCCTACAACTATTCGGCCCATGGCCCGATCCTGCCGATCGGCGCCGATGTGCTGGCCTTGACCGCGGTGGCGGCCTTTCGCCCCCGGCGCTGGCGCGGTGCGCTGCTGCCGAAATCGGCCGTGGTCCGGTTCGAGGTCATCGACCCGGCCAAACGTCCGGTCCGCGCCGATGCCGATACCCGCCCCGTCACCAATGTCCTGAGCGTCGAAATCAGATCGCAGCCCGACATCCGCCACCGCATCCTGTTTGACCCCGGTCATGGGCTCGAAGAACGCCTGATCGTCGAACAATTCGTCTGAGTGCGGGCGCCGCCCCAAATCTCCGGAATTGCCGGGCATCCATTCAACTTCTTGGCAAATAAACCGCAGGTGCCCGCGCCGGGCCGCCCCTTGACTTTGGCGTCGATTGGTCCCATGTGCCATTTGTCCGAAGCCCGTGCCGCGTGAGCACCTGAAGGCCCGGACAGTGGTTCCCACCATCACGCAGGGGCACCTGCAATGCGCACGGCTGGCAGACACCTCTGCCGGCGAGGGTGCATTGTCCCCAAGTATGATGGACGACCCGATGACCACTTTCGCTGACCTTGGCCTTTCTCCGAAGATCCTCAAGGCTTTGGAACAAACCAACATGACCACGCCCACGCCGATTCAGGCGCAGGCCATTCCCCACATCATGAAGGGCGCGGACCTGATGGGGCTGGCGCAGACCGGCACCGGCAAGACCGCCGCCTTCGGGCTGCCGCTGTTGCACCGTCTGCTCGACATCGGCCACCCGCCGGCGCCGCGCCATGTTCGTGCGCTGATCCTGGCCCCGACGCGCGAATTGGTCGGCCAGATCGCCGACAATTTCATGACCTTCACCAAGGGCACCGCGGTCAAGGTGACGATGGTTGTCGGTGGCGCCTCGTTGAACCGCCAGGCGGACCGGTTGCTCAAGGGCTCTGACGTGCTGGTGGCGACCCCGGGCCGGCTGATCGACCTCTTGGAGCGTGGCGCGGTGACGCTGGAATCCTGTGGCTATCTGGTCCTGGACGAGGCTGACCACATGCTTGACATGGGCTTCATCCATTCGCTGCGCAAGATCGCCAAATACATCCCGCAGCATCGCCAGACGCTGCTGTTTTCGGCAACGATGCCTGCCGACATCGAGGAAATCTCGCGGACCTACCTGCGCAATCCGGTCCGCGTTCAGGTCGCCCCGCCCGGCAAGCCGGCTGAAAAGATCGTGCAGGGCGTGCATTACATCCCCAATGGCGACAAGGCGAAACTGCTGGAATCCTATCTGCTCAAGCACCCGGGCGAACAGGCCCTGGTCTTTGGCCGCACCAAGCATGGCGCTGAAAAGCTGATGAAATTGCTGGTGGCCTGGGGCTTCAAGGCCTCGTCGATCCATGGCAACAAAAGCCAGAACCACCGCGACCGGACGCTGACAGAGTTCCGCGACGGCAGCCTTGACGTGCTGGTCGCCACTGACGTGGCCGCGCGCGGCATCGACATTCCGGGCGTCCGGCACGTCTATAACTACGACATGCCCAATGTGCCGGAAAACTATGTCCACCGCATCGGGCGCACGGCCCGCGCCGGGGCCGAGGGCAATGCCATCGCCTTCTGCGCGCCGGCCGAGATGGGCGAGCTGCAAGCGATCGAGAAACTCCTGAAAAAGCAGATCCCCGTGGTGGGCGGCGCGCCCTGGGCTGCCGCTGACATTGCTGCGGCACCCAAGCCCGCGCAGAACCGCGGACAGCGTCCCGGCGGT
The DNA here is from genome assembly GCA_016124195.1 of bacterium. Classification (GTDB taxonomy): domain Bacteria; phylum Pseudomonadota; class Alphaproteobacteria; order Rhodobacterales; family Rhodobacteraceae; genus Stagnihabitans. Next base: position 128,249 of record WGOE01000002.1, read on the forward strand.
CACAATGGCCAGAAATCCGGTCGTCCGCAGGGTCAGCCCAAATCCGGCGGCCGCCCGTCCGGTGCGCCCAAGCCGCTGCGTCCGGCCTCCAAGACCGGGGGTGTCCAGTCGCCGGCCCGGCAAAAGTCGCGCTGACGGGATGGGTCGGGACGCAGCGCCCGACCCGCTCAGCCGACCTCGACCTCGAGGTTCAGTTTCATCTGCAGGATCACCTCCTGAATGGCGAGCGTCTCGTGCAGCATGCGCTTGGCCTCGTTGATGGTGATCTTGCCGTCCTCGATGGCCGAGGCGTATTCAGCCATCAGCTGTGCGAACCTCTGTGACAGGGCGACCACGTCCTGATTCACCCCGCTTGAGGTCGAATTGCGCCGCGTGCCGTCGTAAGACATTGTAATACCGCGCAGATCGGCCAGGGCCACGGTGACGTGCGGAAAGGCCGAGGCCGCCTCGAGCCGGGCCACGACATCGATGGGCATGAAGCGGTCGTCATGTTCGTTCTGATCCGAATAATACCGCCCCAGGGTGGCCTTGGATTTTCCGGTGAGCCGGCTTGCGGCTTCGATGCCGACGTCCTTGACCAGGGCTTCGGTGTGCTTTTTCAGATAGCCATCAAGGGACATGGTGCCAAACCGAATTGAGCCGGGAAATTCGCGGTTTTTTTCCCATTAATCCGGTGGCAGGGTTTTGTCATGTATAAAAAAGACCCGATGTGACGGGGCAGTACGAGTGATCGGCTCTCGGGTCGTTTGGGTGGGGGTCCGCCAGGCCATCGTCTCGCAACGATGGCTTTGGCGGGCCCATCATCAGGGTCCGACCGGCTTGCGCAGGTCCGGCCGCTTGCGCTAGATCGCGGCATGGCAAAGCTCTATTTTCACTACTCCACGATGAACGCGGGCAAGTCCACGCTCTTGCTGCAAGCCGCGCACAACTATCGCGAAGGCGGCATGCAGACCTATCTCATCACCGCACAGTTCGACCTGCGCGCGGGCGAGGGGCGGATCGCCAGCCGCATCGGCATTGGCGAGCCGGCCGATACCTTCGCCCCGGGCGAGGATATGTTCGCCAAACTCAAGGCCCGGTTTTCGCAAGGAAAAGTCGCCTGCGTCTTCGTGGATGAAGCGCAGTTCCTGTCCAAGGACCAGGTCTGGCAACTGGCCCGCGCGGTGGATGATCTGAACGTGCCCGTGATGTGCTATGGCCTGCGCGTCGATTTCCAGGGCAACCTCTTTCCCGGCTCGGCCGCGCTGCTGGCCTGGGCCGATGAGATGCGCGAAGTCCGCACCATCTGCCACTGCGGCAAGAAGGCGACCATGGTGATCCGCCGCGGCCCCGACGGGCGTGCCCTGAAACAGGGCGACCAGGTCCAGATCGGCGGAAACGAGACCTATGTCAGCCTGTGCCGGCGCCACTGGCGCGAAGCTGTGGCTGACTGACGCGCGACCCTTGATTTTTCGCAGAAAAATCGTGGTCTAGGCCGGCACGGACCTTGCCCGCAGCGCGATCATCACGCCGGCTGCCACGATCAGCGTCATGCCGGCGATGGCCACGGCCGGCAGGCTTTCCCCCCAGAGCGCCCAACTCCACAGGGCAGAGGCCGGCAGGATCACATATTCAAAGACCGAAACCCGCGTGGCATCGGCCACCTGATAGGCGCGCACCATCAGCCCGACCCCCAGCAACGACCCCGCCGCCTGCACGAAGGTCCAGATCCAGAAGCCGCTGGTCGGCCAGACCGGACCCCGCATCAGAAACCCCTCCGTCCCCTGCGGCACCGCCACCGGCGCAAGGCTCAGCACGACCATGCCGATTGCCCCCGCCACGCCCAGGGCCAGAAAGAAGCCCGCCAGCAGGGTCTCGGCGCTTTCCTGCGGGCACCAGCGTCGCGTCGCCACATTGCCCAGGGCGTAAAGCGCCCCGGCCAGAACGGGCAGCAGGGCGGGGATCGAGGCGCCGCGCATCGCCTCGGGCCCCAGCACCAGAATGACGCCGACAAAGCCGATCGCCACCGCCAGGATGCGAAACGGCCCGATCCGTGCGCCATAGGCAAAGCGTTCGATCAGCAGCACGAAGATCGGCGCGGTGAAGAGCCCTGCCGCCACCAGCGCCACGGGCAGGAAGGCCAGCGCGCCGAAATAGATCACCATCGCAAGGCCATGGATGCCCGACCGCGCCAAGACCGCCGCCTTGTTGCGCGCGGCCAGCCGCAGTCCGAAGGGACGCGCCACCGCCAGCAAAAGCCCGATCGCCATCACCGTGCGTGTCGCGTGAAACTGCCACAGGCCCGCCTCGGCCGCGATCACCCGGACGAAATTGTCGGTAAAGCCGATGATGGCGGCATAGACCGCGATCATGCCCGCCGCCGCGAATGTGGTCTCGCCCGCGCCCTGTCTGCCTGCCATCTGCCTCTCCGCTTTGGCAGCACTCGACCCGGGAACGCGCGCCCTTGCGCGCCTGATTGCGACTCCTGCGCGCAGGATTGCTGCCCGGAGAGGGGGCGGCTGCGCATTGTGGCCTGCCGGTCCATCCGCTAAGGTTCGGCGAAAGGCCGCAAACCGCACAGGCTCCCAAAGGATCGATGACCGCCCTGACGCAATACCAACGACTGGAATGCACCGGCTTGTGGCGGCTGACCGCAACGGCGCAACTGCGTGAGGTGGTGGTGGGTTTGCGCGACACCACGCTGGTTCTGGCCGATCCGCGCACCGAAATGGCGCTGTCGCATTGGTCCTTGCCCTCGGTCGAGCGGGTCAATCCCGGCGAGATGCCGGCCCTTTTCACGCCGGGGCGGATGGACGACGGTTCGCCCTCCGAGACGGTCGAACTGGACGATCCTGACATGATCGCCGCCCTTGAAACCGTGCGAACCACGCTGATCCGGCGCCGGCCCAAGCCCGGGCGGGTGCGCGGCGTGACGGTTCTGGCGGGCCTTGCGGCCGTGGCGCTGTTCGTCTTCCTCTGGCTGCCCGAGGCGATGATCCGGCACACGGCCTCGGTCCTGCCGATGGCGACGCGGGTGCAGATCGGCAAGCTTGCCCTGGCCGATGCCGCCCGCCTGACCGGCACGCCCTGCGTGCAACCGGTCGGCCTGCGCGGAGCGGCGGCCCTGGCACAAAGGCTTGCCACCCAAGGGGTTGGCGAGATCGACGTGGTGCGCGACGGCGTCGATGGCGCCGTGGCCCTGCCGGGCGGCATCGTTCTTTTGTCCGACAAGCTGGTCGAGGCCGCCCAGGACCCCGAGCCCGTCGCGGGCTATGCCCTGGCCGCCATGCTGCGGGTTCAGGTTTCGGATCCGGTCATCCCGATCCTGCATCACGCCGGCCTGACCGCGACCCTGCGCTTGCTGACGACCGGCCATCTGCCCCCGGGCGCCCTGCAGGGCTATGCCGAGACTCTTCTGAACGCCAAGCCCGCGCCAGTGGATGAAGAGCGTCTGCTGGAGAAATTCCGCCAGGTCAACCTGTCCTCGACCGCCTACGCGAGAGTGGTGGACCCGACCGGTGTGGCGTCGAAGGGCCTGATCGACGGCGACCCGTTCAAGGGTGTCTCACCGGCGCCGGTGCTGGACGACAACGACTGGATCAGCCTGCAGGGCATCTGCGCCGGGTAGCGGCGCGCCGGGCCTAGGGGCTGGGCGCGACCTTGACCCGCAGGCCCAGTATCCCGCCGATCCCGCGTTGGCGCGGCAGCGGATCGGTTACCAGAACCATCGGGGTCGAGCGTTGCCAGACCTGATCCTGCTGCCGCTCGCCCTCAATCGTGCGCGGGCCGCGCAGCGGGTTCAGCCGGTCATCCTTCCAGGCCAGCATCCAGCCCTTGGGGGGCTTGGGCATCACCACGGCCGGGGCGGCTTGCGCGGGGCGCGCCATCGGTACGGATTGCGGCGCCGGAGCCATCCGGACGGTAGCCGCAACCGGGGTCACGACCGGGGCCATGACAACCGGCGTGGCCGGGACCGGAGCCATCACGAGCGGCGCGGGGGCAGGCGGGATCGGCTGAGCCCGGACTTGCGGTTGCTGCGCTGCGCTCAGCAAGGGCGCGCGCCAGCCTTGCGTGGTTCCGTCGCCGCGCGTGCAGACCAGGGTCATGCCGCCGGACAGCTTGACGCTTTCCAGCCGCGGCGCAGAGTCGTAGCACTGCACGCCCGCCATGCCGGTTGCCACGAAGCTGCCCTGATAGGCCGGGCCGGGCTGTGCCGGTCTGGCCGGCGCTGTCGCGGCCGTGGTGAAGACCGTCGGCGCCGGTCCGGGCGAGGGCTTCTGGCCGAAGATCCCGGCGCTGCCATTGCCCTGGGTTCCCGCAACCACTGGAGCCGCAGCCGTCGGCGCGGTGGCCGCTTGCACCGGTCTGGCCAGAGGATCGGGCGCCATGTCCGCCTGCACCGCGGCCTGAGCCGCAGCGCTGCCTGTCGGCAGCATGCCGCAGATCGGCGCGCGGTTGCGGTCGATCCGCGCCACCCAGTTCACATTGCGGCCAGAGCCGGCGCGAAGGAACAGGCAGCCCCGGCTGTCCACGAACTGCTGCCCCTTGAAACTGGCTGGCGGCCGATTGGAGGGTCCGCCGATCTGCGCCACGCCGCGCGCAGAGGCATCCGAGGCCGCGACGCTCGCCAGCAGCGCGGCACAGCTCAATATCTTGACGATCATGATGACGTCCCCCAATCACTGGGGGAATCATGAATCAAGATTGTTTCCGAGTAAAGCGATAATCCCTTATTTGGTGCCGAACATGCGGTCTCCCGCATCCCCTAGTCCCGGGACAATATATCCATGTTCATTGAGGTGACTGTCCACAGATGCTGTGACGATCTGCACGTCGGGATGCACCTCGTTCATGTGCTTGATGCCTTCGGGCGCGGCCAGCAGGCACAGGAAGCGGATGTTCTTCGCCCCCGATTGTTTCAAAAGCGTCACCGCCGCCGCACTGGAATTTCCGGTGGCGAGCATCGGGTCGACGACGATGCAGATGCGCTCGTCCAAGTGGTCGGGCACCTTGTAATAGTATTGGACCGGCTGCAGCGTCTCGTGGTCGCGGTAAAGGCCGACAAAGCCCACGCGCGCGGCCGGGATCAGTTCCAAGATCCCGTCCAGAAGCCCGTTGCCGGCCCGCAGGATCGAGATCAGCGCCAGTTTCTTGCCGTCGATTGCCGGCGCGTCCATCGGGCAGATCGGCGTTTCGATCCGCTTGGTCGTCATCGGCAGTTCGCGGGTGACTTCATAGGCCAGAAGCAGGCTGATCTCGCGCAAGAGTTGGCGGAATGAGGCGGTCGAGGTGTCTTTCTCGCGCATCAGGGTCAGCTTGTGCTGCACCAGCGGGTGGCTCACGACAGTCAGGTTCTCAAACACTTGCAGCCTCCAGCAACTTTCCGATCCTGTCCTTGGTATCCTTGTCGCAGAAGGCGGCGTCAAGCGCGGTCCGGTTCAAGGTGGCAAAGACGCCGGCATCCCAGTCGAAGGCGTCATGCAGCCTTTCGTATTCGCGGGTCAGCGTGGTGTGAAAGAAGGGCGGATCGTCGGTCGAGACGGTGACCTTGACACCCCTGTCATAAAGCTTGCCGATCGGATGCATGCGAAAATCGGGATAAAGGCCAAGCGCCACGTTGGAGCCGGGGCAGCATTCCAGCACCGTGCCACGTTCGGCCAGTTCATCGACCAGCGCCAGATCCTCGATGGCGCGGATGCCGTGTCCGATGCGCAGGGCGCCAAGCGCCAGGGCGTCGCGCACCTCGGAGGGCCCGCGCCATTCGCCGGCATGCATGGTGGGCTTCAGGCCCGCCTCGCGCGCCGCGTCGAAGGCCCAGGCAAAGTCCTTGAGCTTGCCCATGGTCTCGGCCCCGCCGATGCCAATGCCCACCACGAAGTCCCCGGCGGTCTCGGCGGCGCAGAGAGCTGTCTGGCGCGCCTTGTCGGGGCCGAAGTGGCGCACGATGGTGGCCACGGCCTTCATGGTGATGCCGGCCTCGTGCTGAAGCACATCGGCCGTTTCGCGGATGGCGGTCAGATATTCGCGCCAGGCCCCGGGGTCGCGGCCGCCGCAGAAATCGGGGCAAAGGAAGATCTCGGTATAGATCACCCCGTTTTCGGCCTGCGCCTCCAGCACGGCGCGGGTCAGGCGCTGGTAATCCTCTGGCCGGGTCAGGGTGGTGCAGGCGGCTTCATAGACCTTGAGGAATTCCGCAAAGCCCCTGTAGCGATAGCTGCCGTCGGGCGCAAAGATCCCGGCGATGTCGATGTGCTTTTCCCTGGCGAGGCCCGCGATGAACCTCGGCGGGGCCGCGCCTTCCAGATGCAGGTGAAGTTCCAGTTTGGGCGTCATCGGGGCACCTCAGGAAGGGATGTATCGGCGGACGGTCACAGGAAGGACTTTCCGCTGCCCTGGCCCGGCACGCCAAGATGTGCCGCGACCGAGGCCGCAACATCGGTGAAGGCACAAAGCCCGAGGCTGCCGCGGCCCGCCCCGGCGCAAAGGACGGGCACCCTTTCGCGCGTGTGTTCGGTGCCGGTCCAGGTCGGGTCATTGCCGTGATCGGCGGTGAAGATGGCCAGATCGCCGGGCCGCAGCCGTGACAGGAAGCGCCCGGCGCTGGCATCGAACCATTCCAACGCCCGGGCATAGCCCGCCACATCGCGCGGATGGCCATAAAGGCTGTCGAATTCGACGAAGTTGGCGAAGGTCAGGCTTCCGGGTTCGGCCTCGACCGCCAGCCGGTCAAGGTGATCAAAAAGATCGGCGTCGTTCTGGCCCTTCCAGAGATGGCCGATCCCGCGCATCGAGAAGATGTCGCCGATCTTGCCCACCGCATGGGTGGTGCGCCCGGCCTCGGCCACCCAGTCGAGCAGCGTGGGCGCCGGGGGGGCAATGGCGTAATCGTGCCGGTTGGCGGTGCGGCGGAAATTGTCAGCCGTGCCGATGAAGGGGCGGGCGATGACGCGACCGACCCTCATCGCATGCAGATGCGGGGCCAGGTCGCTGCACAGCGTCAACAGCCGGTCGAGGCCGAAGCTTTCCTCGTGCGCCGCAATCTGAAACACGCTGTCGGCCGAGGTATAGCAGATCGGCCAGCCGGTGCGCTGGTGTTCGGCAAAGTGCCTTGCGATGATCGGCATGCCCGAGGCGTGGCAGTTGCCCAGGATGCCCTCGGTCCCGGCCAGCTGGCAGACCAGCGCGGTCAGGTCGGGTGGAAAGGCGGGCACCGTGTCGGGAAAATAGGTCCAGTCCCACGGCACCGGAACCCCGGCCAGTTCCCAATGGCCCGAGGGCGTGTCCTTGCCGCGGCTGACCTCCTCGGCAGCGCCCCAGAGGCCTTGCGGATTTGCGCCAAGCCCGGGCGCAACGAGCCCGCTGGACAGCGTGATCGCGGCCCCCAGCCCAAGCGCATCCAGATTGGGCATGCGCAGCGGGCCGGACCGGCCCTGATCGGCCCGCCCCTCGGCACAGGCCAGCGCGATATGGCCCAGCGTATTGCTGCCCGCATCGCCATAGGCAGCGGCATCGGGCGCGCCGCCGCAGCCCACGGAATCCATCACGATCAGAAAAGCCCTGCGGTCGGCTGGTGCCATCACGCGATCCTTTTGAGAACAAGAGAGGGGTCCTCGGGCGCGGGGTCGCCAAGGACATAGGCGGCCTGGATGGCGCGGATCGCCTCTTCTGCCTGCGCTTCGGTCGCGGCATGGACCATGCACAGGGGATCGCCCGGACCGATGCTTTCGCCAATCCCGGCCAGGTCGGACAGCCCGACCGAGGGGTTGATCTTGTCGCCCTCGCGCTGGCGTCCACCGCCAAGGCGTACCACGACCAGCCCAAGCGCCTCGCCGTCGATGGCCTGCACGAAGCCGTCCTGCAGGCAGGGCACCTCGCGGATCACGGTGGCGGCGGGCAGCCGGTCGGGCCAGCGGTCCACGAAATCGGCTGGCCCGCCCTGTGAGGCGATCATGCGGCCGAAACTTTCGGCGGCGGCCCCGGATTCCAGCGCCTGCGCCATGCGGCCTTCGCCATCGAGCGCGTCATCGGCGATGCCGCCCATGGCCAGGACCTCGCCGCCCAAAGCGACCGTCAGATCCCAGAGTGCCGCATTGACCGAAGTGCCGGTCAGCGTCTCCATCACTTCGGTCACCTCCAGCGCGTTGCCCGCCGCGGTGGCGAGCGGCTGGCTCATGTCGGTCACCAGCGCCGAGGTCATGCAGCCGGCCCCCTGTGCGGTCGTCACAAGGGCGCGGGCCAGCGCCTCTGCCTCAGCGAGCGTCTTCATGAAGGCGCCAGAGCCGCATTTCACATCCAGAACCAGCGCCTCCAGCCCGGCGGCGAGTTTTTTCGACAGGATCGAGGCGGTGATGAGGTCGATCGATTCCACCGTGCCCGTGACATCGCGGATCGCATAGAGCCTGCGGTCGGCGGGGGCGATCTCGGCGCTGGCCGAAACGATGGCGCAGCGCACTTCCCGCATCTGGCGGCGCAGGTGGTCTTCGGTCAGGCCGGTGCGCAGGCCGGGGATCGCTTCAAGCTTGTCCAGCGTGCCGCCGGTGTGGCCCAGCCCGCGGCCCGAGATCATCGGCACATAGGCCCCGCAGGCGGCCAGGGCGGGCGCCAGCAGCAGCGACACGCAATCGCCGATCCCGCCGGTCGAATGCTTGTCCAGAACCGGGCCGGGCAGGTCCCATTTGAGGACCTGTCCGCTGTCGCGCATCGCCAGGGTCAGGGCCACGCGGCCTTGTTCGCCAAGGCCCTTCAGCAGCACCGCCATGGCAAATGCGCCGGCCTGCGCGTTGCTGACCGCCCCTGAGGCGAGGCCCATGGCGAACCAGCCAAGCTCTGCGGCCGAAGGCGTGCCGCCGTCCCGGATCCGGGCGATGATCGCGCGGGCATCCATCAGCGGTCGGCCTTGGCGCCAGGTTCTGCGTCAGGCTCTGTGCGCGCCATGTGCGCGGCGGTGAAGACACCCGGCAAAAGCTCGGCCACCGTCATCACCTTTTGCTGGCCATCCGTGGTGCAGAGCGTCACCTTGACCTCAGGTGCGGCAAATTCAGCGATCTTCTGGCGGCAACCGCCGCAGGGCGGCACCGGGGCGGGACTGTCGGCGATGACGAGGATCTCGGCGATCCGCGTCTCGCCGGCGGCGACCATGGCGGCGATGGCACCGGCCTCGGCGCAAGTGCCCTCGGGATAGGCGACATTCTCGACATTGCAGCCGACATGGGTGGCGCCCGAAGCGGTGCGGATCGCGGCGCCGACCTGAAAGCGGGAATAGGGGGCATAGGCGCGGGTGCGCACCTCGGTGGCGAGTTGCAGAAGCATGAGGACTCCTTGTGTCTCTGGCTCTTGACCGTCTGGACAGGAAGTGTGGGCCGATTGCGTCCGGCTTGCAAGCGGTGCGCTGGGTCAGAGGCGACAGTGCGCGGAGCCGGCCGGAGGCGGCGGGGATTTCACAGCCCCGCCCCCCCATGGAGGTATTTGACCCGGAATTAAATCAGAGCGTGGTGGTGGCAAAGGCACCGGGCAGCGCCACTTCGACGAGGCAGAGGTCGGGCGTCGTCTCGGCGTAGCGCGTGGCCATGCCGGGCGGGATGACGAAGGCATCGCCGGGCGAGAGGCGATAGGGCTCCTTGCCCTCGCCCTCGAGCGTCATCTCTCCCGACATGACGAAGGTGAAAAGGATGTCGCCATCGTGTTTCGTCCAGGGCGCGGGATTTTTCGCAGAAAAATCGTGGCGGATCGGGCGTGCGACCATGACCGAGGCGACGCCTTTGGTATTGGCGTTGATCGTGGTGTCGCGCGCCTCGAATCCCGGGATGCGGAATGGCGCGAAGCTGCCGGTGGCGCCGATGTTGTGGACAAAGCGCTGGCCGTCCCATTCGCGGTCGGGGTTGACCGACCCATTGGGCAGGGTCATGTCGTGGTCGATCTCGGTGATGTGTTCGGCCGGCACGCCGATTTCAAGCACTTCGATGCCATCGCCGGATTCCAGCACGCGGTGGCGAATGGTGGGCGGCTGGATGAAGCAGTCGCCGGCATGCAGCCGGCGGATGCCACCCTGATCCTCGTAAAGCACATCGACCCAGCCCGTGAGGCAGAAGATCAGCTGGAAGCCGACCTTGTGGAAATGCACCATGTCGGGAACCTTGCCATCGGGCACGCGGATGTGACTGGCGATCATCGCCCCGCCCAGCCGGCTGGGCACTAGGTCGCGGTACATCATCCCGGCGCGCCCGATCACCCAGGGCGCCTGATCGGCCAGGCGGCGCACGACGAAGGCATGTTCCGTCTTCGGCATGACCAAGGGCGGGTTAAGCTCGTCCAGCTCGACCCGCGTCCCGCCCGGAGAGGCAAGCTCCTGTTTTCCATCGGCTATCGTGGCCCAGTCGTCCCGCAGGATGCGGATCAGACCCGGCGCCGTTGCAGCCTCGGCATCCAGCCGCAGCCGCAGCCCGTGCCCCGAGATCACCGCCACCGAAGGGTTGTCGGCGGGGTAGATCATGTCCAGCCGCATCCCCAGCGTCCTGGTGAAAAAGGGCAGGTCGCCGCGCAGGTCTGTGGTGGGCAGCAGGATTTCGGCACGGGTTTCGGGGTGGGTTTGGGGCATGGCATTCTCTCGTTCTTTCGGCCATGGTGGCGCCGAGACCGGCGATTTGCAAGAAGCGCCGGAAAGAGATGCAGGAAACCTTCGGCTTGGCGGATGGCTCTGTCCGGGCAAGGGTGCACGGACAGGGCGAGGAGACGGACATGACCGAAGCGCGGGCGGACAATGCGCGGCAGGCGGCACTGGACTATCACGAATTTCCCAAACCCGGGAAGCTCGAGATCCGCGCCACCAAACCGCTGGCCAATGGCAAGGATCTGGCCCGGGCCTATAGTCCCGGCGTGGCCGAAGCCTGTCTTGAGATCAAGGCCGATCCGGCGACCGCCAGCCGCTACACCTCGCGCGGCAATCTAGTGGGCGTCGTCTCCAATGGCACGGCGGTTCTGGGTCTGGGCAACATCGGCGCCCTCGCCTCGAAACCGGTGATGGAAGGCAAGGCGGTCCTGTTCAAGAAATTCGCCAACATCGACTGTTTCGACATCGAGCTGAACGAGCCCGACCCGGTGAAGCTGGCCGATATCGTCTGCGCGCTGGAGCCGACTTTCGGCGCCATCAACCTTGAGGACATCAAGGCGCCCGACTGTTTCATCGTCGAAAGGCTCTGTCGCGAGCGGATGAAGATTCCGGTCTTTCACGACGACCAGCACGGCACGGCCATCGTGGTGGGGGCTGCGGCCACCAATGCGCTTCTGGTGGCGGGCAAGCGGTTCGACGAGATCAAGGTCGTCTCCACCGGGGGCGGCGCCGCCGGGATCGCCTGCCTCAACATGCTGCTGAAACTGGGGCTCAAGCGCGAGAATGTCTGGCTGTGCGATCTGGCCGGGCTGGTGTTCAACGGCCGCATCGAACAGATGTCCGAACAGAAGGCGGCCTTTGCACAGGGCACAGAGCCTGCCACGCTGGCCGATGTGATCGACGGGGCGGATCTGTTCCTGGGCCTGTCCGGGCCGGGCGTGCTGACCCAGGACATGGTCCGGCGCATGGCGCCCAAGCCGATCATCTTCGCGCTGGCCAATCCCTCGCCCGAGATCCTGCCCGATCTTGTCCGCGAGGTGGCCCCCGATGCGATCATCGCCACCGGGCGCAGCGACTTTCCCAATCAGGTCAACAACGTGCTGTGCTTCCCCTTCATCTTTCGCGGGGCGCTGGACGTGGGCGCCACCACGATCAACGACGAGATGGAACTGGCCTGCATCGAGGGTATCGCAGCGCTCGCCCGCGCCACCACCAGTGCCGAGGCCGCCGCCGCCTATGCCGGGGAAAAGCTGACCTTCGGCGCCGATTACCTGATCCCCAAGCCCTTCGACCCCCGGCTGATTGGCGTCGTGGCCCATGCCGTGGCCAAGGCCGCGATGGAGACCGGCGTCGCCTCGCGTCCGATCGAGGATCTGACCGCCTACCGCGAAAAGCTGGACGGCTCGGTCTTCAAATCCGCCCTGCTGATGCGGCCGGTGTTCGAAGTGGCGCGGCAATCCTCGCGCAGGATCATCTTTGCCGAGGGGGAGGATGAGCGGGTCCTGCGCGCGGCCAGCGCCATGCTGGAAGAGATGACGATCAAGCCGATCCTGATCGGCCGCCCCGATGTGATCTGGACGCGGTGCGAAAGGATCGGCCTGACGATCCGGCCGGAACGCGATTTCGAGGTGGTGAACCCCGAAAGCGACAACCGCTACCGTGACTATTGGTCAAGCTATCACCAACTGCTGGAACGTCAGGGTGTCACGCCCGATACGGCGCGGGCGGTGCTGCGCACCAACACCACCGCCATCGCCGCGATTGCGGTGCATCGCGGCGATGCCGACAGCCTGATCTGCGGCGTCTTCGGGCAGTATCTCGGCCATCTGACCGATGTGCGTCAGGTTCTGGCGCGCGGCGGCAAGCATCCGGTGGGCGCCCTGTCGCTGATGATCCTGGAAGACGGGCCGATGTTCGTGGCCGACACCCAGGTCAACGCCATTCCCACGCCCGAACAGATCGCCCTTGCCACGATCGGTGCCGTGCGCCACGCGCGGCGCTTTGGCGTGCAGCCCAAGGTGGCGCTCTGCTCGCATTCCAACTTCGGCAACCTCGACAGCGACTCGGGCCGCCGGATGCGTGCCGCGATGGAGCTGCTGGATCAGCGCGATGTCGATTTCGAATACGAGGGCGAGATGAGTCTCGATGCCGCGCTCGACCCCGAACTGCGCGACCGGATCTTTCCGAACTCGCGGCTGAAGGGCCATGCCAATATCCTGATGTTCGCCTATACCGATGCGGCCAACACGGCGCGCAACATGATGAAGATGAAGGCCGGCGGGCTTGAGGTCGGCCCGATCCTGATGGGCATGGGCAACCGGGCGCATATCGTGACACCGTCGATCACGGTGCGCGGCCTCTTGAACGTCTCGGCGTTGGCTGGCGCACCGGTCGGCCATTACGGTTGACCCCGGCTGGACATTGACGGGCAATGGCGTAACCTTTGCGAGAAAGCTTTGGTGCGCCGGTCCGCTGGCCTGTGGAAAGCCGGGCCGCGGGACAAGGATGGGCTCTGCTTGACCGACGACGACATGGATCAGATCTTCGCCCTTCCCTCGGGTCTGGACGAGACGACTCTGCCGGACCTTCTGGCCCTGGCAGGGCCGTCGGACGGGCCCGAACTGATGCGCCGCCTGATCGACGACATCGGACGGGTCTCGGCGGGGCTGGCCGCGGCCCTCGCCGTCGATGACCACGTGGCGCTGCGCTGGCACAGCCATGTCCTCTTGGCGATTGCGGGAACGGTGGGTGCGCCGCGGGCCTATGCGCTGGCCAAAAGGCTCAACCTGCGCGCCAAGGAAGAGGCCTGCGTGGCGACGGATCCCGCCTCTGTCGAACTGATGACCGATCTGGAGAAGGTGATCCTGCGCCTGCGCCAGATTTCCGTTGAAATGGGGATGGCCCGATAAATGGCTCCGCCACGCGGCAAACCGGTGAATGTGCTGCTGATCGAGGACACGCCCTCGTTGCAGCTGATCTATCGCTCTGTCCTGACCGGGGCGGGGCATGAGGTGCGCGTGGCAGGTACCGCGCGCGAGGGTCTGGCCGATTTCGTCCAATATGGCGCGCAGGTCGTTCTGCTGGACCTTGGCCTGCCCGACCGCGACGGGCTGGACCTGATGGCCGAGATGATGGCCCTGCGGCCCGACACCAAGGTCATCATCATCACGGCCAACGGCTCGATCAACAAGGCGGTCGACGCGATGCGGGCCGGTGCGCATGAATTTCTGGTCAAGCCCTTCGACGAGGGGCGCTTTCTCAGCGCCGTGGGCAATGCGCTGGAACGGCCCGCCCCGCGCCGGCGCGGCCCGCCCGATGCCCGGCAAGGGCCGGTCGGCTTCATCGGCTCGTCCGAGGCGATGAACCGCATCCATGCCAAGATCAATTCGGTCGCGAATTCGATGGCCACGGTCTTCATCACAGGCGAAAGCGGAACGGGCAAGGAATTGTGCGCGCTGGCCGTCCATGACAACTCGCCGCGCAGCAAGGGTCCGTTCATCGCGCTCAATTGCGGGGCCATCCCGCATGATCTCTTGGAATCCGAGGTGTTCGGCCATGTGAAGGGGTCCTTCACCGGCGCTGTGTCCGACAAGCCGGGCGCCGCGGCCGCGGCCGATGGCGGCACGCTGTTTCTGGACGAAATCTGCGAGATGGCGCCGGCGCTGCAGACCAAGCTCCTGCGCTTTCTGCAGACCTCGACCGTGCTGCCGGTGGGTGCGACGCGGCCCATCAAGGTCAATGTGCGCATCGTCTGCGCCACCAACCGCGACCCGTTGGAGGCCGTGCGGCGCGGCCAGTTCCGCGAGGATCTGTATTACCGGCTGTTTGTGGTGCCGATCCACATGCCGCCCTTGCGCGAACGTGGCGACGATGTGATCGAGATCGCCGAGGCGGCGCTCGCCCGCTATGCCGAGGAAGAGGGCCGCCAGTTCGACGGCCTGTCCGAGGATGTGGCCGATCTGTTCCGCCGTCTGCCCTGGCCGGGCAATGTGCGGCAGGTTCTCAACGTCATCCGCAACGTCGTGGTGCTGAACTCGGGCGGCCTTGTGACGACCGAGATGCTTCCGGCCGATGTGATGCGCCTGGCCGAGGGTGCCGCGGCCGCCCCGCAGCCCAACCCGCTGCCCGCCGCCGAACCGCAAGTCGAAGGGCTGCTGGGCCTGCCGCTGGCCGAGGTCGAACGCATCATCGTGATGGCGACGCTCGACCGCTTTGCCGGGTCGGTGCCCAAGGCGGCGCGGGTGCTGGACCTGTCGCCCTCGACGCTTTACCGCAAGCTCGAGGCCTGGGGCAAGGCCTCGGCCTCGCGGTAGCCCATGGCGTGAAAGGCCTCTGACGTCTGCTGCCAAAGTGGGACAAGCGTATCGACCCGCCGGCGCGCGGCCGCATGGTCGCCCTGCTTGCACAGGGTTTCGATGAGGGCAAGTTCGTTGCGAAAGGCCACCGCGCCGAACATGGCAGCCGTGCCGGCCATGCGGTGGATGTCGGCCACGATGCTGGGCT
The DNA here is from genome assembly GCA_016124195.1 of bacterium. Taxonomy (GTDB): domain Bacteria; phylum Pseudomonadota; class Alphaproteobacteria; order Rhodobacterales; family Rhodobacteraceae; genus Stagnihabitans. The sequence continues at coordinate 143,337 of WGOE01000002.1, forward strand.
CGGCCCCCGGGGTCGCGACATTGGCTTGCAGGGCCGCCATGCGCGCCCCGGTCTCGGCCAGAAAGCGCAGCGTCACCTGATTGGCCCTGACCTCGCCCAGGCTCTGGCGCAACTGGTCCAGCACCTCGGCATCCAGCAAAGTCTCTGCCGGAACCTCTTGAACCGGCGGCGGCCGCAATCGGGCCAGCACGGCGCGCAGGGCTTCGCGCGTGATCGGCTTGATCAGGACATCGCTCATGCCGCCGTTGCGAAAGCGGTCGGCCTCCTCCTGCAGGGCATGGGCGGTCAGGGCCACGATCGGCGCGCCCTTTGACAGGCCGTTGCCTTGCCGGATGTGTTCGGCCGTGCGCAGGCCGTCGATTCCGGGCATCGAGATATCCATCAGGATCACGTCGAAAGCCTGAACCTCGGCGCGCGCGATGCCCTCTTCGCCATTGGCCGCTTCGGTCACGGCATGGCCGTCCTTGATCAGGATGTCGCGCACGATCAGGCGGTTGAAGTCATTGTCCTCGACCACAAGGATCGACAGCCGGTCGGGCAGGGCCTGCGGCGCTGCGATGGCGGCAGGGGTCTCCCAGCCCTCCTCGACCACCGCGAGGGGCAGGGTGACGCGGAAGGTGCTGCCCTTGCCCGTTTCGCTTTCCACGCGGATCTTGCCGCCCATCCGGGTCACGATGCGCCGCACGATCCCGAGGCCGAGGCCGGTGCCCGAGGCATGGCGGGCATAGGACGGGTCGAGCGTCACGAAATCTTCGAAGATCCGGGTCAGATCCTCTTGCGCAATGCCGATGCCGGTGTCGCGCACGGTCAGATCGGTCCAGTTGCGGCCGGACGGGTGCGAGATTTCGATGGTGATCTTGCCGTTGCGGGTGAATTTGACGGCATTGCCCACGAGGTTCATCAGGACCTGCCGCACCTGCACCGCATCGCCCATCACTTTCGTGCGCCCGTCAGGCGGCGGCACCAGGATCAGCCGGTTGCCGTTGGCAAGGCTCGCCGGGCTCTGGTTTTCGATCACCTCGCCCACCAGTTCGGCCAGATCCAGAGGGGCGAGCGTCAGGGGCGACTTGCCGCTGTCGAGGCGCGCAATGTCCAGAACGTCATTGACGTGGTGCATCAAAAGCCGGCCCGAAGCCGCCATGATGCGGAGGTATTCGCGCTGATGCGGGGCAAGCTCGGTGCCGTCCAGAAGCTCGATCGTGCCGATCATGCCGTTGAGCGGCGTGCGGATCTCGTGGCTCATCACCACCAGAAGATCGGCCTTGGCCTTCTCGCCCACCAGGGCTTCGTCCCGCGCCTTGACCAACGCCTGTTCGGCCGCCACCTGCTGCGACAGGTCGCGCAGGAACACGACATGGACCGGCTTTGGCCCGGCCTTGGCGGTGGACAGCGACATCTCGGCGGGAAAATCGACGCCGTCGCGCCGGCGTGCCGAAATGCGCAGGCGGCGGCGCCCTTTGGCCAGGGGCGCGTTCAGGGCCGGCAACTGCGCCTTGCCCTTGGCATCGGGCGGCACCAGAAGGCTGAGGTAGTGGCCCACCACATCCTGACGCGGATAGCCGAAGGTGCGGCTGGCGGCGGGGTTGAAATCGACAATCCTGCCGCGGTCGTCCAGCGTGATGACGCAATCGAGCGAAGACGAGACGACCGCGTCCAGCCGGGCCAGCATCTCAACATTCTCGGCGGTGCGCTGGCGGTTGCGCCGTTCGAGCCGCAAGACCATGATCAACATTCCGGCCAGAACCGCCACCAGGGCCAGCGTCAGGGCGGCAAGCTTGATCAGCGTCTGCCCGAAGGTTTCGCGCGCGGCATCGGATTGGCTGGCGAAGATCGACACGCCGGCCAGCGCCATGCGATGGGTGATCGGGATCAGGGCGCGCAGCCGCGTATCAAGGTCGGGCAGGGCGTCCTGCAGCACCTTGTCCCCGCCGTCGATCAGGGGGGCCGCGTGGACGAGGAAGTCCTGCATCTCTGCGAGGCCATCCGCAAAGGCCGGAGTGGCGCGCATCTTGGCAAAGACCTCGCCGAAGGCCAGGGTGCGGACCCGGCTGAACAGCACGTCATATCGCTTGCGCAAGAGGCTGAGATCGTCGGGAGCTGCCATTGCGTCACGGACCGCGAGGTCGAGGTGCAGCAATTCCATATCCGCCTGATCCAGCGCCCATTGCACATTGTCCGACCCCGAACTGCGCGCTCGGTCGATCTGCCGCGTGACTTCGACCGCCAGAATGCCGATCCCGATGGCACAGACCCCAGCCACCAGCAGGGCCGCGGCAAAGCGCAGGCGATTGAGGATGTGCAGCCCGGGGCTGGCTGGCAAGGGCAAGGCGCGGTCTCCGTCGGCGGATCGGTCCAGGTCTGCGACCTGACCCAGCCTAACGCAGCACGTCGATCCGGTCGAGTTGCCAGACGCTGCGGGCAAAAATCGTATCGGTGCGGAAACGGGCGTCCGCGTCATAGGGATAAATCACCCAGAGCGGCCCCTTGTCGCGCACTTGCATCGGCGCGCCGTCCATCTCGTAGGCCAGGATCGGCGCTCCGGCCTCGACCTCGCTGGTGGGCATCTCGACGACGTAGTCGTTGATCGCATGCATGGCCAGGACCGCGTCCTTGACCTGCAGATAGCGCAGCACAGCGGCCAGCGAAGGGCCGGTGAAGGTATGCGTGCCCCCGGTCCAGATCGACGTGGTCGAGATCTTGGTCTCGCCCAGGGCGCGCAATTGCGCCACATCGAAGGTGGCCTGGCCATCGGGGTGATCGGACAGGTCGAGCCCGGTGACCGTCAGCACGACCGGCCCGGCCGGATCCGCCGGGCCGTCGGCCAGGCCGGGGCCAGCCAGAAGTGCCAGGGCGACGGCACTGGAGAACAGGGCTCGATACATGCAGATTTCCGCCGACTGGCGCCATTTTGAGGCGATGCTGACTGCTTTAACAACCGCAGCCCTTGGCCGCGACCGAAATCACCCTATCCCGAAGGATAGGCTTCGCGTAGGATCGGGCGTGTCTGATGATTTTCGTCCGGGTCTCGGACCAATGATGTGACGGGTGCGGCCCGAAAGGACGATGGGCATGACGCGGATTCTGGTGGCCGATGATCATGATCTGGTGCGCGACACGCTTGCGGCCTATCTGGAGGCCGAGGGCGTGGGAGAGGTCTGTGTCGGCTCGGACGTGGCCGAAACGCTGGCGTTGATTGGCACGTCCGGCCCCTTCGACCTTGCCTTGCTGGATTACAACATGCCGGGCATGGACGGGCTTGCCGGTCTGACCCGGGTGATCGAGGCCAATGGCGGGCGTCCGGTGGCGCTGATCTCGGGGTCGATCTCGATCGAACTGGCGGAACAGGCGCTGGAGGCGGGGGCGGCGGGCTTCGTGCCCAAGACGCTTGGTTCAAAATCGCTGGTGGCGGCGGTGCGCTGCATGATCGGCGGCGAGATCTTTGCACCCCTGACGCTGATCCCCAAGCCCACGACGGCGGAAGAGGGCCTGTTGTCGGCGCGCGAGCTCGATGTGTTGCGCGGCATCGGGGCGGGCAAGTCGAACAAGGAAATCGCGCGCGATCATGACCTGCAGGAAGTGACCGTGAAGCTGCATGTCAAGACGATGAGCCGAAAGCTGGGCGCCAAGAACCGCACCCATGCCGCCATGATCGCCCGCGACCGCAAGTTGATCTGAGACGGCTCTGCTGGAAGATGGGCAGATTGCCCATCCTACCCGAGGCACGCCGGACGCCTTCGGCTGGCGCCACAGGGTCTCATACCCTCCCGACCGCCGGCGGAGGATTTGCGCCGGGATGAAGGTGCGGTGGTGCCTGATTTGGGTAGGATGGGCAATCTGCCCATGCCTCGGCTGGTCAGTAGAAGCTTTGCGGGTCGATGTCGATGGCGAGGCGCAGCTGGTTGGGTTGCTTCAATTGGCCGACCCATGCCGCCAGGGCCGCCTGCAGAGGCGCGGTCTTGTCCGCCTTGACCAGGAGCCGGACCCGGTGTCTGCCCCTGACCCGAGCGATGGGCGCGGGCGCCGGGCCATAGACCACCGCCCCGATCCGCCTGAGCGGCGCGTCGCGCCGCGCAAGCTCGGCCCCGAAGTCGAACACCTGCGCGACATCGGGCGACGAGAGGATGATGCCGGCCATCCGGCCATAGGGTGGCACGCCGGCCGCCCTGCGCGCGGCGGCCTCGGCGGCCCAGAAGGCCTCTTCGTCGCCGCCGAGGATCGCCATGATCACCGGGTGGTCAGGCTGATAGGTTTGCAAGAGGGCGGTGCCCTGCTTTTCGGCGCGGCCGGCCCGACCGGCGACCTGGCGGATCAGTTGAAAGGTGCGTTCGGCCGCGCGCAGGTCCGACCCTTGCAGGCCAAGATCGGCGTCGATCACGCCAACCAGTGTCAACAGCGGAAAGTTGTGCCCCTTGGCCACGATCTGGGTGCCGATGATGATGTCGGCCGCGCCCTCGGCGATCTTGGCGATTTCGTCCTTCAGGGCGCGTGCCGTACTGAAAAGGTCCGACGACAGCACGGCCAACCGCGCCTCGGGAAATCGCGCTGTCACCTCTTCGGCCAGCCGTTCCACGCCGGGTCCGACCGGCGCCATCCGCCCGGTCACGCCGCAGGCCGGGCAGACCACCGGGATGGGTTTGGTGGCCCCGCATTGATGGCAGACGAGACGCTTGAGGAAGCGATGCTCCACCATTCGCGCGTCACAATCGTCGCAACCGATGTGATGGCCGCAGGCCCGGCAGATCGTGACCGGTGCATAGCCCCGCCGGTTGAGGAACAAAAGGCTCTGTTCTCCCCGTTCGATCCGCGCGGCAATTGCCTGGGCCAGAGGGGCAGAGATGTTGCGGTCGCCCGCGAGCTTCTCTGCCCGCATGTCGATGGCGTGCATCTGCGGCAGTTGCGCCACGCCGTAGCGGGCGCCAAGGTCGATCCTGGCATATTTGCCCGACTGCGCATTGGCCCAGCTTTCGAGACTTGGCGTGGCCGAGGACAGGACCACCGGGCAGCCCAGGATCGCGGCGCGCAGCACGGCCATGTCGCGGGCGTGATAAAGGACGCCCTCCTCCTGTTTGTAGGAGGTGTCGTGTTCTTCATCGACGACGATCAGGCCAAGGTCGCGGAAGGGCAGGAATAGGGCAGAACGCGCGCCCACCACCAGTTGCACGCCGCCCTCGGCCGTCATCTTCCACAGGCGGCGACGTTCGGTGGCGGTCATGCCAGAGTGCCACTCGCCCGGGCGCGCGCCAAAGCGCTGCTCCACCCGGGCCAGAAAATCGCCGGTCAGCGAGATCTCGGGCAAGAGCACAAGCGCCTGCTGGCCGCGCCGCAGGGCGGCGGCGACGGCTTCAAGATAGACTTCCGTCTTGCCCGACCCCGTGACGCCCTTGAGCAGGGTGGTCGAATAGCCGCCCTTTGCCACCGCAAGGTCCAGGGCGGCACCTGCGGCGATCTGGTCGCCGACCAGCCGCGCCGGCCGCGCCGGATCAAGACCTGGATAGGGCAGGTCGCGCGGCGCCTCTTCCTCGGCCAGCACGCCCAGTTTGACGAGGCCCTTGATCACCGAAGTGCTGACATCGGCCAGATCCGCCAATTCGGCCAGCGTGACCGGAGAGGTTCCCATCTGGCGCAGCGCCTCGACCACCTTGTGACGCGCATCGGTCAGGCGGTTCGGCACGGCGCCGGCCAGGCGGTAGGTGCGCTGCATGGCTGGCGGCAGCCCCAGTCCGGGAGCCCGCGTCGCCAGCCTCAGCATGGCAGGCAGCGGCGTCAGGGTGTAATCCGCGGCGCGCATGAGAAACGTCCGCATCTCGGCCCGCATCGGGGCGGCCAGCAGCACCCGGGACACCGCGCGCAGTTTGGCCAGGTCGAACGACCCTTCGCCCTTGCCCCAGACCACGCCCAGAACCTTGCGCGGCCCCAGCGGCACCTCGACGAAATCGCCATCGCCGCAACCGCCTTCGGGCGCCAGATAATCCAGCGCATGGCCGATCGGCTCGCAGGTCAGGACCCCGATCCGCTCTCCCGACGCATAGACCCGCTCGACCACCTTCGCCCTCCGATCCCCGTGCGTGACGGGACCTGCGCTTGGCCTACCCTTGGCTTGGACGCGCCGCAAGTCGTCCGCCGCGCCTCGGACGGGCGCTGGAGGGTTTCACACCCTCCAGACCTCCCGTGGAGTACTGCGGCAAAGAGCAATGGACGGGGTCTTTCTCATTGCTCTTTGCTGCAATACTCTCCGGGGGTCCGGGGGTGGAAAACCCCCGGCGGCCGGGGCCGGGCGCAACCCGTACCGGCAAGAGCGATCAGGGGACGGTGTGTCCTCGCGGACTCACCGAGACGGAATGCTGATTTGCAGGGGCGACAGGCGCGGAATTCGGTTATAGTTCAGGCAAAACAATAAGCCGAGGCAGGGCAGCCCATGATGATCGACCCCGACACGCGCGACCGGATCCTGGCCGAGCCGGAGGTGATCCTCGATGACCTCGATGTCATGCAGGCCCTGATCGGGGCCAATGAACGGGCTATGGGATCGAACATCGTCGATCTGCGCGGCATCGCGATGGAGCGGCTGGAGCAGCGGCTCGATCGGCTGGAAGACACCCACCGCACCGTGATTGCCGCCGCCTATGAAAATCTGGCCGGCACCAATCAGGTGCACCGCGCCGTTCTGCAACTGCTCGATCCGGTCGATTTCCCGGGCTTTCTGACGGCTCTCAACGCGAGCATCGCGTCGACCCTGCGGGTCGAGAAGGTGCGGCTCGTGCTGGAAAGCAAGGCCGAGGGCGAAACCGCCATGGGCCTGATGTCGGATGCAATCCACGTCGCTCCGGCCGGCTTCGTGGCGGATTACCTGTCCGGCGGCCGCAACACGCCCACGAAGGCGGTGGTTCTGCGTCAGGTCCGGCCCGCCTCGGATGCGATTTACGGCGACCGGTCCGGCTGGATCCGGTCCGAGGCCCTGCTGCGGCTGGATCTGGGTGCGGGCCGTCTGCCCGGCCTCCTGGCGCTGGGCGCCGAGGACCCGCACCAGTTCAAACCCACCCATGGCACCGATCTTCTGGCCTTTTTCGCCGGTGTCTTTGAACGGGTCATGCGCAAATGGCTGGGCTGAGCCGGCAGCCATTCGGGTTTTCGCCCGGGTTGAATGATGCCCTGGCGCGCTGGCTCGATCATCTGCGCGCGCTCGACGGGGCCTCGGACAAGACGATCGAGGCCTATGGCCGCGATCTGCGCGGGTTTCTGGGCTTTCTGTCGCAGCATCATGGCGGGGGCGAGGGGGTTCTGGCGCTGGAAACCCTGGCGCAGACCGATCTGCGCGCCTGGATGGCGGCCGAACGGGGACGCGGCCTTTCGGCGCGCTCGCTGGCGCGGGCGCTGTCGGCGGTGAAGAATTTCCTGGGCTGGCTGGCCGAGCGTCAGGGCTTTGACGCCACCGCCATCCTGTCGGCGCGCGGCCCGAAATACCGGCGCAAGCTGCCGCGCCCGCTGACGGTGGAGGGGGCGCGCGACGTGATCGGCGAGATCGGCGCCCATGCCGGGCAGGACTGGATAGGCGCGCGCGATGTCGCGGTGGCAACACTGCTTTACGCCTGCGGGTTGCGCATCTCCGAGGCGCTGGGTCTGACCGGCGCCGACCATCCGCTGCCCGAGGTCATGCGCATTCGCGGCAAGGGCGACAAGGACCGCCTTGTGCCGGTGCTGCCCTTGGCCCGAGAGGCCGTGGCCGACTATCTGCAGCTGTGCCCCTATCCGGTCGAGCGCAACGCCCCGCTGTTTCGCGGCGCGCGGGGTGGACCGCTGAACCCAAGGCTGATCGCCAAGGCGATGGAGCAGGCGCGCCTGCGGCTTGGCCTGCCTGCCACGGCGACACCGCACGCGCTGCGCCATTCCTTTGCCACCCATCTTCTGGCTGCCGGCGGCGATCTGCGCGCCATCCAGGAGCTTCTGGGCCATGCCTCTTTGTCAACGACGCAGGCCTATACGGCCGTCGATGCCACCCGCCTGATGGAGGTCTACGAACAGGCCCACCCGCGCGCCTGACCGGCCTCTGCCCGCAACTTGCTGCAAATACTGCAAATTATTCCCCGGGCCCGAAGCCGGCTGGTGGCAATTTGTCAACCACGCGGAAGGACTATGCACAGGGCTCCGCATCGGAGTCTCATCCAGAAGGAAGTACGTCATGATTTCTGCCTTGTCGGGCAGCAGCAATGCGGCGGCGCTGCTCTCCATGTTCTCTCGCCAGAACAATCCGGCCCCACAGACCGAACCCGCCCGAACCGCAAACGCCCCGCCCGTGTCGAGGGTGCTGCCGCCCCCTGGAAGCGGCAACGGCACCTCGGCACAATCCATCGTGGCCGCCTTGCTTGATGCGCTGTCGGGGGGTGCGCAATCGGCAGGCCAGACGGCCGCTTCCGGTGCGGTGACCGACGGGGATGGCGACTCGGACGGTTCGGCCGCTGCCACGACGGGCGCGACCGGCACTTCTGCGACCGGGTCGCTTTCGGATCTTTTGACCAAGCTGGTCAGCGCGATCGACACCAACGGCGACGGGCAGATCAGCGCGGACGAATTGCAAAGCGCCGCGCAGAAGCTGCAGTCGGCCGGTGGCAACGCGTCCACAACCGCGACGCATCATCACCATGGCGGGCATCGACCCGACAATGACGGCGATGATGGGCCGAGTGCTGCCGCCTCCTCGTCAGCGGGTGGTGCGCAGGCAGCCTCGGGCGCCGGCGACGCGGCCAAATCGCTTTACGATGCGCTGGTCAATGCCGTGGCCAACGAGGCGCCCGGAGCGACTTCGGTCAGCATTGGCAGCGATGTGGCGCAGAAGTTCCTGTCCGCAATCAAGGTCGCCGCCTGATTGCAACCGGCCCGCGCCCGTTGCCGTGTGACTGGGCGCGGCCCGGCCCGTAACTCTTCCGGACCGCCGGGCGAGGCGGTGGCGATCCAGACGGCCGCCACCGCATGCTTGCAACACCGGGGCATTTCAGCCATCAACGGCGCATGAATATTCGCATCAAAGCCCTTCTGGTTCATCTGCTCACTGCAACGGGATCTGTCCTGTCGATGCTGGCCATGCTGGCCGCCGTTCAGGGCAAGTGGAGCCTGATGTTCCTGTGGCTCGTGGTGGCGCTGATCGTGGACGGGGTTGATGGTCCCCTGGCCCGGCGTTATGACACCAAGAAGAACTGGCCGCTTTACGACGGCATCCTGATGGATCTGATCGTCGACTACCTGACCTATGTCTTCATCCCGGCCTATGCGCTGTTCACCAAGGGGATGCTGCCGGTCTGGACCGGGGGAATCGCTGTGATGGTGATCATCTACGGGTCGGTCATCTATTTTTCAGACACCCGGATGAAGACCAAGGACAAGAGCTTTTCCGGCTTCCCGGCCTGCTGGAACATGGTCGTTCTGGTGCTTTTCGCGGTCGATCCGCCGCAGGCCGTGGTTCTGGCCACGGTCGTGGCGCTGACGGTGGCGATGTTCCTCAACCTCAAGTTCATCCATCCGACGCGGACGCCGCGCTGGCACAGGCTCAACCTCGCGATGGCGATCGTCTGGCTGGCCTGCGCGGCGCAGGCGGCCTGGGTCGATTTCAACGAGGGGGTCGTGGCGCATTGGGGGCTGATCCTGTCGTCGCTGTATCTGATCCTGGCCGGGATCGCGCAGCAGCTGTTCCCCGAACGCACGACCGACAGAATCACCTGACCGGGTCGGCGGGCCTCAGATCCGGGGCAGATCCGCGATCTGGCGCGACAGGCTGGCCGACAAGGGATAGGCGGTCGCCTGCAGCGCGTGGTAGATGTCGGGCTTGCCCTGAAACTGCAGCGCTACGGGCTGGCCCTGGGCATTCAGTTCGGGGAACCAGCCGCCCCGGGCGTGGTCGATCAGGGCCTGATCGGCAAAGCTCCAGGTGCGGCGATACCAGGCCTCACAGGTCTCGGTCGGATCCAGCTTTTGCAGGCTGGCCAGCGCGCCGATGGCCTCGGTGACCGGCCACCAATAGCGGTCCGGAATGGCAACGCGGCCCGCACGATCAAGCGTATAGGCAAAGCCGCCCTCGGGCAGCCAGGCATCCGCCAGCGCCTGTTCGATCAGGCGGCGGGCGCGCAAGGGTGCGTCGTCCTGCGGGCGGCCGGACAGGTCCCAGAACTGCAACAAGAGCCGCCCGAGTTCGAAAGAATGGCCGGGCGTGGTGCCGGCCGGGCGGAACATGGGGTTGCCGGCATAGTCAGGGTCGACTCGCCAGTTTTCGGTGTAATGTTCCGGCAGGCGCCAGCCGTTCTGCGGCGCCATGCGGGCGGTGAAGAAATCCAGCACGCGGCCAGCCCGGTTCAGCCAGAATGCCGCGCCGGTTGCCTCATAGGCGGCAAGCATGGCCTCGACCGAGTGCATGTTGGCGTTCATGCCGCGATAGGTGGAAAACGGCGTCCAGTCGCGGGCGAACTCGTCCCGGTGCAGGCCCGCGGCCTCGTCCCAGAAATGCCGGTCGATCACCTCGGAGACATCGGCCAGCAGGCGGTCGGCATCGGGATGGCCGGCCAGCTTCGCGCTGGAGGCGGCCAGAAGGACAAAGACATGGCCATAGGCCAGCTTTGTGCCGTCCTTGATGCCGGTTTCATCGACCGACCACAGATAGCCGCCCTGCACGGTGTCGCGATGTTGCGACCACAGGAAGGCCATGCCGGCGTCGATCATCCGGTCGGACCCGGGATGCCCCATCGCGCGGCCGATCACATGGGAATGGACCATGCGCGTCGTGATGTGCAGCTCCTGGCCCGCGCGCGGCAGCGGCGTGCCGTCGAGGTCCAGCACGTCAAACCCGCCGTCCGGGCGCAGCGAGGCGTCAAAGAAGGCCAGTTGCCGCCCCGCCTCGGCGCGCAACCAGGCGCGGTGGACCGGATCGTTCAGCCAAAGGCCCTGGGCGTTCGAAGAGGCGAGTGCGGCTTTCGTCATGGTCGGGGTTCCGGTCAAGGGCGAGGAAGGTGCGGCAAGGTCAATGAGATGGCAGGAACCGGGGCTGCCAGCAAGGGCCCAGCAAACGGCGGGCCGAAAATCGGCAAGGCCGGCCCGATCCTTGCAGCAGCGGGTGAGCGGCCGCGCGCCACGGTCTGATGGATGTTCCCGCAGGATCATGTCGCCTGCCACTGTCCGGTCCGCACGGGACTTTGCAAACTTCGTCTTCCGGTCGAAATTTCTTTGTGAATTGCGCGCGAAATGCGCCACTCTGCCTGAGGGAGAACTTGAGGGAGGAAACCCATGCTAGACACCTCGACGGCCGATCAGGTCTCGGCCTTCCTGACCGATTTCGGCGACGCCTTGACGGCGGGCGACATCGACCGCGCGGCCGGGATGTTTCTGGACGACAGCTATTGGCGCGACCTTGTGACCTTCACCTGGAACATCAGGACCATGGAAGGCCCGGGCGAGGTGGCCGACATGCTGCGCCACCAGTTGACCGCGACCAAACCGTCGAACTGGCGGATCGCCGAGGGCGAGACCGCGACCGAGGAGGGCGGCGTGACCACCGCCTGGATCAGCTTCGAGACGGCGGTGGCGCGCGGCTATGGCCTGATCCGGTTGAAGGAGGGCAAGATCTGGACGCTCTTGACCACGATGGTGGAACTCAAGGGCCACGAAGAGCCGATGGGCTTTGACCGCCCGATGGGGGCCAAGCACGGCGCGGGCAAGCATCGTCCGACCTGGCTTGAAGAGCGCGAGGCCGAGGCACGCGAACTGGGCTACACCCGGCAGCCCTATGTGCTGATCATCGGGGGCGGGCAGGGCGGCATCGCCCTAGGCGCCCGGCTGCGCCAGCTGGGCGTGCCCACGATCATCGTCGAAAAGAACGAACGCCCCGGCGACAGCTGGCGCAAGCGCTACAAGTCGCTCTGCCTGCATGACCCGGTCTGGTATGACCATCTGCCCTATCTGCCCTTCCCGCCGAACTGGCCGGTTTTCGCGCCCAAGGACAAGATCGGTGACTGGCTGGAAATGTACACCAAGATCATGGAGTTGAACTACTGGACCAAGACCACCTGCAAGCACGCCTCTTATGACGAGGCGACCAAGGAATGGACGGTCGTGGTGGACCGCGACGGAGCCGAGGTCACGCTGAAGCCCAAGCAGCTGGTCCTGGCCACCGGCATGTCGGCCAAGCCCAACATGCCGAAATACCCCGGAATGGAGCGTTTCAAGGGCGACCAGCACCATTCGTCCCGCCACCCCGGCCCCGATGCCTACAAGGGCAAGCGCGCCGTGGTGATCGGGTCGAACAATTCCGCCCACGACATCTGCGCCGCCCTTTGGGAGAATGACGTCGATGTGACGATGGTGCAGCGGTCCTCGACCCATATCGTGCGGTCCGACACCCTGATGGAGATCGGGCTGGCCGGGCTTTATTCCGAGCAGGCGGTCCGCGGCGGCATGACGACCAACAAGGCCGACATGATCTTTGCCAGCCTGCCCTACCGCATCCTGCACCAATTCCAGATCCCGCTGTACGACCAGATGCGCGAAAAGGACGCCGATTTCTACGCCGGGCTGGAAAAGGCCGGGTTCTGGCTGGATTGGGGCGACGACGGCTCGGGTCTTTTCATGAAATACCTGCGGCGCGGGTCGGGCTATTACATCGACGTGGGCGCCAGCCAGTTGATCATCGACGGCAAGATCAAGCTGGCGCATGGCAATGTGAAAGAGATCACCGAAGACGCCGTGGTGCTGGAGGATGGCACCGTGCTGCCGGCCGATCTGATCGTCTATGCCACGGGCTATGGGTCGATGAACGGCTGGGCGGCGGACCTGATCGGCAAGGATGTGGCCGACAAGGTGGGCAAATGCTGGGGCCTTGGGTCCAACACCACCAAGGACCCCGGCCCCTGGGTCGGCGAACAGCGCAACATGTGGAAGCCCACAAAGCAGGAGGGCCTGTGGTTCCACGGCGGCAACCTGCACCAGTCGCGCCACTATTCGCAGTTCCTGTCCCTGCAGCTCAAGGCCCGGATGGAGGGCATTCCGACACCGGTCTACGGTATCCCGGAAACCTATCTGCTGGGTTGAGCCCGCAGGCCCCTCGCGCCACCGTGCGCGGGGGGCTTTCGGCCCGGCCACATCAGCCGCCCAAGACGTCCCTGATGATGCCATGCAGGACCAGCACCGACAGGGCCACGAACAGGATCGGCACCAGATAGGCGGCGATGCGGTGGGCGGTGCGGCCCAGCCAGCGCCTGCGCCGCAACCACAGGCCGAAGGCCACGGCCCGCAGCGTCACCTTGCCGGGCATATAAGTCCCCGCCGCCTCCCTCGACATTTCGGACCAGACGGCGCGGGACTGATCCTCGACCGCGCTGCGCAGACCGCCCGAGGCGCGCATCAGGGCGATCAGCACCGCCGCCAGCCCAAGGCTCCAGCCCGGGTGGACCAGAAAGGCCGTCGCATGCGGGTGCAGAAAGGCCGGGATCAGATCCAGAAGCCAGCCCGGCGCACAAGAAGCGCAGACGAAGGGCTCGCGGACCCGTTGGCTCAAAGGACCGATCAGCCAGGGAAAGAGGGCAAGCGTGACCAGAACGACCGTGATCCCGCGGTCCGACAGCAGACGCAGGGTCGCCAGAGCCGCGGCCGCGCCATTGTCGATGTCTTGCGGCGCGTCGCGGGCGTCAAAGCGAAACCGGCCCGTCAGGGCTGCGGGGGCATAGCCGTCGCTGTCCTCCGCGATCTTGCCGAGAACCGAGGCATGGATGATCGGCTCTGGCGCAAGCCCGGGGTCAACGGCGATGTCGCGGGGTGAATATCGGTAGAAACTCGCAAGGCCGCTGCGCGAATCGTGCACCAGCGCCGCCGGGTTGCGGCGGCCGATCATCGCATCCAGCGCGGGCCGATCGAGGATCAGACCGGCCGCTTCGGCCTCGCCGGCCATCCAGAACAGGGCCTCCATCGCCAGAACATCGTCGGGATAGCCGCCGCCGATGTCAGAGTGGCACCCGGCGAACCAGACCTCGCGGATGTCTTGCGTGTCATGGGATTTCTCGCAGCGGATCGGGTGAAAGGTCAGCCTTTCGTCATCCAGCGACAGGGCATGGCGCACCTGTGCCACCACATTGGCACATCTGCGGTTGCGGAATTTCAGCGGCCAGACCCACCAGTTGACGGCATTGCGCAGCTCTTCGACCGGCACGCCGTAAGCCTCGACCGTATCGAACAGACCCATGAACGCGACGGAGACTCCATCGCTGCCGCCGTCCGGGGCGGGCCGCAGGCGGCTGGGCTCTTGCAGAACGGCCTCGTGCTGCTGATAGCCCATGGCCAGCCGGTAAAGGCGCGTGACCCCCGCCACGATCAGCCGCGCCAGAGACACGGCGGGCGACATCTTCAATCTGCCCTCCTTGTCGCGCAGCGGGGCGGTCGCGGCCCGGTAGGCCCGCCACGCCCCCCGGGCATTGCGCCGCATCTCTTCGTTGGAGACCGCGCGCCCGCCGATCACGCGGGGCATAAGCCCCTGAGAGGCGATCATCCCGGCCAGCGTCCTCACGGTGAAGGCCCCGCGGCTGAATCCGAACAGAAAGATGCGGTCGCCGGGCTCGTAATTCCAGCACAGGAAGCGATAGGCCTTTCGCACGTTGAAGGGCACGCCCAGGCCGGTGGCCGCGTCCAGCGTCCGGATCACCCGGTTGGACGAAGTGCCGACCCCCGGAAAGTAGCGCGCACGCTGGCCCTTCCAGCCGGTGCTGTCCAACGTCTGATAAAGCCGCCAGATATTGGTCGGCACGCCGCCATAGGCGTTGCTGGTGCCATCGGCGAGCACCACCAGTGTCCGCTTTGGCAGGCTGCGTGATTCGCCGCGATCCGCCGCTTTGGCGGTCGGGTCCGACAGGGCGGGTGGCTCTGAAAAACTGTCGCCGTCACCGATACTTATCTGCAATTTCTTATCCCTGTGGTTGAAGCCAAATCCAAGGACTCGCGGCTCTTTTAATTCTATAACAACGTGATACAATATCGCATGATTTAAGGCTTTTGAGTATTTTTAATCATGGTTTGAGAGGCTCCAATGCCGTCCGCATCCGATCGCCAAAATGATCTTCACCCGCTTCATCCCGTAGTGCGTCAGGCCGTTGGCAATGTCATGGCGGATATTGAAGCCGCCGGATTGCCGTTTCGCGTCTTTGAAAGCTTTCGCAGCCCGGAACGCCAGCGCCTGCTTTATGCGCAGGGGCGAACATCGCCCGGTCCGATCGTCACCAAGGCAAAACCCTGGACCTCTTATCATCAATACGGGTTGGCCGCCGATTTCGTTCTTTTCGTCAATGGGAATTGGAGTTGGGAAACCGGTGGCGCCTTTGCCGACCACTGGACCCGGCTGCACGAGATCGGGCGCCGGCACGGTCTGGAGCCTTTGAGTTGGGAACAGCCGCATCTGCAACTGGCCGGCACCGGCATCGCCACTCTGATGGCCGGCAAATATCCCGATGGCGGCGACAGCGATTGGGCGGATGCCCTGCGGTCCGCGATCGACGGCTGGACCGGGGTGGAGCCAGCGCCGCCCCCGCCGGTGGTCTCTGGCCGCCCGGCGATTGCGGTCGATCTTGCGACCGAGGCCGATGTGGTCGTGCAACCCGGCCCCTCGTCGGCCGATACCGATCTGGTCGAGCGGCCAGAGGTCGGGCTGACCGCGGCCATCATCGAGGGCGCGCAGGCCTCGGAGCGACTTTGGCTGGTGCCGACCTCGGTGACGCTGGCGCAGTTCATTCTGGAAAGCGGCGGCGGCGCCCATATGCCGCCGGGGTCCAACAACCCTTTCGGCATCAAGGCCCGGGCCGGAGAGCCCTTTGTCGATGCGATGACCTGGGAGGTGGTGAACGGCGCCAAGGTGCGCGGCTCTGCAAGGTTCCGCAAATTCACCAGTTTCGCAGAGGCCTTCTCGCAGCATGGCCGGCTTTTGGCGACGGCCGCGCCCTATCGGGCGGTGATGGCGCTGCGCAATGATCCGATGGCCTTTGCCCGGGCCCTGACCGGAATCTATGCCACGGACCCGTCTTACGGCACGAAACTCACGCAACTCATGACGAAATACGCGCTGACCAGCTATGATATCGCAGGCAAGGCCGAAGCGGACGCCCCGACCGGAGCCCCGGCCCCGGCAGAGCCAGCCCCTGCCGCCAAGGAAGAAAACAGTGACCTCATGTTCGGCATGTCGGGCGAGGCCGTGCGCAGCCTGCAGGTCGCTCTGACCGGGTTGGGTTATCCTCTGGGGGCGGTCGATGGCAAGTTCGGCAGCCTGACGCGTGCCGCGCTTCTGGCGTTTCAGGCCGATAACGGCCTGCCGCTGACCGCCACGGTCAATGCCGCGACCTGGGCCAAGCTCAACGTCGCCCCGCACCGGGTTCTGGACAGCGCGAGGCTGGCTGCGACCGAGGCAGATCTGAAGGACGCGGGGTCGCGCACCGTGACGGAGGGAGCGAATGTGCGCACTCTGGGGACGGTAACCGGGCTTTTGGGTGCGCTTGGCATCGGCAACAGCGCCTTTGTCAACGCGGCCGGGACCACTACGCCAGCGACTGCCGACATGGCGCCGGTTCGGGCCTTCCTCGGCCATCTGCAACAGGTGCTGGCCAGCACCGCCACCCCGAATGCTGCCGATCTTGCCGGAATTCTCGATCAGGCTCGCGCGCTTGCGCAACAGCTGGGCAGTACTGTTTCGCCGGATCTGGCGAAGATTGCCGGCGAATTGCAAACGGTGATCACGCCACAACTCGCCGGGCGCTATCCCGATCTGGCAAGTCTGCTGGGGCAACTCGCTTCGGCGCTGCCGCAGAAATCGCAACTTGCCACGACGGTTTTCGATCTTTTGCCCGGCATGACCGCTCCGGGCAGCAATCTGGAAACGGTCGCGCAAATTCTGGCCACGGTCGCCTCAAGCATCATTCCGGGATTTGGCGGATCGGTGGCGGCAATCGGATTGGGGCTGCTTGCGCATGGTTTTGGCAAGAAGATCGTGGCGGCGCGGCTGGAAGATCACCGGGACGGCAAGAATATCGGTGCGTAATTCCGTTTTAGCGGGCAAAGGCCTAATATCCTCACGGGTGTTCGGGTTTGGCCGCATGGTTTCACAGATTTTGACAATTGGGTTGCGGCGGCCACTAACCTGGACCGCCGTGTCCCTTCTGCGATTTGGCCTTTTGATATCAATTTGTGGACGATGAGCTAGAACGCGGGCACCACGAAGTCGCCGTCCGCCACGCCGTCCCGGGAAACTAAGTCTGTCAGCTTGCCATAGCCGGCGCGCTTCGGCATGGGCAGTTTCCTCGATGTTGAACCTCTAACGCCTGGCATCTGGTTGCAACAAAGGCAGCCCCCTGCAAGAACCGCCATATGGCGGCAGGCCAGGGCGATCCTGCAGCGCCGTCCGCAAGCCGGGCCTCAGGCTTGGAACCGCATCATCAGCGTGACGCCTGCCCAGGCCGCAAAGCCGGTCAGCACCGTGCCCCAGAGCGTATCCGTCGCCACCATCGCCCAGGACCAGTCCTTCATGATGGTCATCGAGGTGAATTCGTAAGTGCCGTAGGCCATTGCCCCGATCACTGCGCCATGCAGGGCGGCGCGCCCGGGTGCCGCCTCGCGCAGGGCGGGGGCCGAGACCAGAAACACCAGCCCCGCGACATAGGCGAGATAGAATATGCCGGCAGGCGCCATCATCGGGCTGTCGCGCATCACCGCGCCCAGATGGCGCGTGAACAGGGGCTTCATCACCAGGGTCAACATCCCAAGGTCGATGGCCAGAAATATGACGGTGGTGACGAGATAGAGGATCATGGCAGGCTCCGGGTTGGGGCAACAGAAGGGATATAGCGCGCGGGTCCACCGAGCGAAGGGGGGCTCTGCAAATCGGCCGCGCGGCATGGCGTCAGGGACCCACAGGGGCACGCTCTGATCGCAAGGGATTGAGGAATATGCCAGATTTCGACCAGGGCTTCTCAGAATCGGCTGGGTGTGCCAGCCTGAGGCATAAAGACAGGCAGGATGACCACGATGAGACCGGGGCGGCGCAATCTGATCACCGATATCGCCGGCCTGCGGGTCGGTCAGGCGCAGGACATGGGGCTGCGCTCCGGCGTGACGGTGCTTGTGGGCGACCGGCCCTTTGTGGCGGCTGTCTCGGTCATGGGGGGGGCGCCGGGCACGCGCGAGACCGATCTCCTGGCGCCTGACCGGCTGGTGCAAGAGGTCGATGCGCTGGTGCTGTCGGGCGGATCGGCCTTTGGCCTTGATGCCTGCAGCGGCGTGGCGGATGGCCTGCGGGCCATGGGGCGCGGTTTTGCGGTGGGCGATCAGCGGGTGCCGATCGTGCCGGGGGCGATCCTCTTCGACCTTTTGAACGGCGGCGACAAGGGGTGGAGCCGCAATCCCTATCACGACCTCGGGCGGCAGGCGTTGCAGGCCGCCGCCGAAAGCTTTGACCTTGGCACGGCAGGTGCCGGGTTTGGCGCCGCAACGGGGCGCTGGAAGGGCGGGCTCGGCTCTGCCTCTTGCGTGCTGGACAGCGGGTTCACCGTGGCGGCGCTGGTCGCGGTCAATGCGCTGGGGTCGGTCACAGTGGGCGAGGGGCCGCAGTTCTGGGCGGCGCCCTTCGAGATGGGGGCCGAGTTCGGCGGCCTTGGCCCGTCAGGCCGTCTGGCCGTCACGGCGGACCCCGAACCGATGAAACGGCAGGGCGAGGCGACGACGATTGCCATCGTGGCCACCGACGCCCGCCTGACCAAGGCGCAGGCACATCGGATGGCGGTGGCCGCGCATGACGGGATGGCGCGGGCCATCGTGCCCTCGCACACATTGCTGGATGGCGATCTGGTCTTTGCCGCGTCGACCGGAGACAGGGAGATCAATGACCCGGTGCGCGATCCGTTCCAACTGGGCCATGCCGCGGCTTGCTGTCTGGCCCGGGCCATCGCGCGCGGCGTCCATGCGGCGCGGGCCATGCCGGGCGATCTGCAGCCGACCTGGGCCAGCCGCTGGGCTACCAGCGGGTAAGGGCAGCCTCGTCATCGTCCTTGGCGGCGACCCAGGTGGCGCCGTCGAGGCCGATTTCCTTTTTCCAGAACGGCGCGCGGGATTTGAGGTAATCCATCAGGAACTCGGCCGCCTCGAACGCCGCGAGGCGATGCGCCGAAGCCGTGGCCACCATCATGATCGGGGCGCCGGGTGCAAGGCTGCCGTGGCGGTGGATCACCAGCACGTCAGTCAAAGGCCAGCGGTCTTGCGCCTGTTCCATCATGGCGAGGATGGCAGCCTCGGTCATGCCGGGGTAATGTTCGATCTCCATTGCCTTCAGGGTTCCGGACCCGTCGCGCACGATGCCGGTGAAGCTGACCACCGCGCCCGCCCCGGTCAGCCCGGCGGAAAAGCGGGTCAACTCGGCCCCGGGATCGAAGGCCGCTTCCTGCACCGACAGCCGCATCTCAGCCTCCGGTCATGGGCGGGAAGAAGGCCACTTCGCGCACCCCGTCCAGCGGCGCATCAAAGGACGACAGCTTTTGATCCAGCGCCACGCGCAGGCTCTTGAGGTCGGCAAAAGCCATCTCGTAGCGCTCTTCGCGCGCCCTCAGTTCCACGATCAGTTCGGCCACGGTCCGTGCCCGGGTTTCCAACCTTTCGCGCGGCAGGCCGATGCGTTCGCGCACCCAGGCAAAATAGAGGACGTCGATCATGTCAGTCCTTCAGTTGCGGCAGCGATTTCACGAAATAGTCCCAGCCCGTGACAGCGGTCAAGATGGCCGCAATCCAGATCAGCACCAGCCCGGCCCAGGTCGCATAGGACGAACAGCCGTGCATCCCGCAGGACCGGATCGGGTCGGCCAGGCCCTGACCGACCAGTTCGGCATATTGTTCGACCGTCTTGCCCTGTCGGGCGATGCCCTCAAGATGCTCGAGCCCGGTGCCAAGGAACAGCACGGCGATGGCCAGCATCTGGGCCGAGGTCTTCCATTTGGCCAGCTTGGTCACCTTCAGCAGGCCCGCCTTGGCGCCCAGATATTCGCGCAGGCCACCCACAAAGACCTCGCGGAACAGGATCACCGTGGCGGGCAGGATCAGCCATGGGTTCATCCCGGAATAGCCGGTCAGGATCAGAAGCGCGATCACCACCATCGCCTTGTCGGCGATCGGGTCCAGCATGGTGCCGAATTTGGATTCCTGCTTCCACAGCCGGGCCAGGTAGCCGTCGAAATAGTCGGTGATGGCGGCAGAAACGAACAGAGTCAGGGCGAACCAGTCGGCCAGGGGCCGGTGGAAATACAAAAACATCACAGGTACGCCGGGTGCTGCAAGCAGGCGTAACGTGGTCAGCGTATTCGGGATCGTCCACCTCATGCGTCTTACCTAACCGAAGGCGGCGGGACGGAAAAGGGGGGTGCCGGGACAATGCGCGGTGATGTCCCGTGCATTCCCTGTGAGGCCGGGATCAATATTTCTGCGGCACGTAGAGTTCGGGCGGCAGGGTGGCGCGTTCGTAATCGGGGTTGAAGACGCGCTCGGGCAGGTGGACCTCTTCGTGCGGCACGTCCTCGTAGGGGAACATGGACAGAAGGTGGCTGATGCAGTTCAGGCGGGCGCGCTTCTTGTCGTTGCCCTCGACGATGTACCAGGGCGCCTCGGCGATGTTGGTGCGGGCGAACATTTCTTCCTTGGCCTTTGTGTACTGCTCCCACCGGACGCGGGACTGCAGGTCCATGGGCGAGAGTTTCCATTGTTTGAACGGGTCGTGGATGCGCACCAGAAAGCGCATCTGCTGTTCCTCGTCGGTGATCGAGAACCAGTACTTGATCACCCTGATGCCTGACCGCACCAGCATGCGTTCGAATTCGGGGACCGAGCGGAAGAATTCCTCGACCTGGGGTTCGCTGGCAAAGCCCATGACCCGTTCGACCCCGGCGCGGTTGTACCACGACCGGTCGAACAGAACGATCTCGCCGGCGGCGGGCAGATGCGGGACGTAGCGCTGGAAATACCACTGGGTCTTTTCGCGGTCGGACGGGGCCGGCAGGGCCACGACGCGGGCCACGCGTGGGTTGAGCCGCTGGGTGATGCGCTTGATCACGCCGCCCTTGCCGGCGCTGTCGCGGCCCTCGAACAGGACGACGACCTTTTCGCCGGTGTGCTGGACCCAATCCTGCAGGCGGATCAGTTCGGCCTGCAGGTGGATCAGGCTGGTCAGGTAGGTCTTGCGGTCCAGCGCGTCGGGGTGACGCTCCTTGTAGATGCGGGCGATCTCGCGGCTGAGGATCGCGTCTTCCAGTTCCATCTCAAGATCTTCGTCCAGCGCATCGGCCAGTTCGTCGGCCAGCCAGTCCTGCCCCAGATCGTCGCTGTGCGCCATGATGCTCTCCGTCGTGATGGTTTGGGTCAAGCACAGTTGGATGACGGTTTTGCGACGCGGAGGCACCTAGCCCTTGTCGTGGAAGAAATTGTAGACCGTCTCGGCGATCGAGGCCGATATGCCGTTGACCGCCATCAGATCGGGCAGGGCCGCGCGCGCCACCGCCTTGGCCGAGCCGAAATGGGCCAGAAGCGCGCGTTTGCGGGTGGAGCCCACGCCCGGAATGTCGTCGAGCGGCGTGACCGAGACCGCCTTGGCCCGCTTGGCCCGATGCGCGCCATTGGCCCAACGGTGCGCCTCGTCGCGCAGGCGCTGGATGAAGTACAGAACCGGGTCGTTGCGCGCCAGCGCCATGACGGGCAGTCCATCGCGGTAGAACTCTTCCTTGCCGGCGTCGCGGTCGATGCCTTTGGCCACGCCGATCATCGCGATGTCATCGACGCCCAGTTCCGACAGGATGCCCGCCACGGCCGAGACTTGACCCGCGCCACCGTCGATCAAGAGAAGGTCGGGCCAGGCATCGGTCTTGCGGTCGGGGTCCTCTTTCAACAGCCGTTCGAAGCGCCGCGTCATCACTTCGCGCATCATGCCGAAGTCGTCCGAATTGGCCCCGGCGGCGGATTTGATGTTGAACTTGCGGTACTGGCTTTTCAGGAAGCCCTCCGCCCCGGCCACGATCATGCCGCCCACGGCATCCGAGCCCTGGATATGGGCGTTGTCATAGACCTCGATCCTTGTCGGCGGGGCGTCCAGATCGAAAGCCTCGGCCAGACCCTGCAACAGCTTGTTCTGGGTCGAGCTTTCCGACATGCGCCGTGCGAGGCTTTCGCGGGCGTTGCGGGCGGCGTTCTCGATCAGTTCGGCCTTCTCGCCCCTCTGCGGCACCGCGACCTCGACCTTGCGGCCGGCGCGTTCGGACAAGAGCAGGCCGATCAGGTCGGGGTTCTCGACCGGATGGGACAAGAGCACCAGGGGCGGCGGCTCCTTGTCGTCATAGAACTGGGCGAGGAAGGCCTCCATGATCTCGGGCTCTTCGGCGCCGGCGCCGGTCTTGGGATAGAAATCGCGGTTGCCCCAGCTTTGATGCGCGCGAATAAAGAAGACCTGCACGCAGGCCTGGCCATGTTCCAGATGCAGCGCCACCACATCGGCCTCGGCCACGCCCTTGGGGTTGATGCCTTGCGCGGACTGGATCTGGGTCAAGGCCTTGATCCGATCGCGCAGGGCGGCGGCGCGTTCGAACTCCATGGCCTCGGAGGCCGCCGTCATCTGGGCGGCAAGGTCCGACTGCACCGAGGTCGTCTTGCCCTGCAGGAACAGTTCCGCGTCATGGACCAGCGCCGCATAGCCCGGCCCGTCGATCTTGCCCACGCAAGGCGCCGAACAGCGCTTGATCTGGTATTGCAGGCAGGGACGGGTGCGGCCCTCGAACATGCTGTCGGTGCAGTTGCGCAGCAGGAAGACCTTCTGCAACTGGTTCAGCGTACGGGTCACGGCCCCCGCGCTGGCAAAGGGACCGAAGTAGCTGCCCCTCTCGGTTTTCTTTCCGCGATGCTTCTTGATCTGGGGAAAGGGGTGTTCCTTGCCGATCAGGATGTTCGGAAAGCTCTTGTCGTCGCGCAACAGCACGTTGTAGCGCGGCTTGAGCTGCTTGATGAGGTTCTGTTCCAGAAGCAGCGCCTCGGTCTCGGTGCGCGTGGTCAGGAACATCATTGAGGCGGTCTCGAAGATCATCCTTGCAATGCGCGCCGAATGGCCATTGCCGCGGGCATAGTTCGACACCCGCGCCTTGAGGTTGCGCGCCTTGCCGACGTAAAGAACCTCGCCCTTGGGGTTCAGCATGCGGTAGACGCCGGGCGAGGCATCCAGCGTCTTGAGGTAGGATTGGATGACCTCCTGGCCGGTTTGGATCTCTTCGCTCACGCTTGGACTTTCACATTCGATTCTGCTGAGGGCTGCAATGATATGGTGGCTGGAGCAAGGGAAAAGAAGTCCACGGTTTCTGTGGATAAGTTTATGGAGAAGTTTTCGCGAACGGCATTTTTCCCATGGTTTTCGCCGGTTTCGTTGAGTTGCCTAATTTTTACGCAAATTCGCAACCGCCTGAAAAGCATGGTTATTTTTTTGACCACAGGGCAAATCTCTGATAAACCTAAACAATTCGTAAACGAATTGTGAAGGCCGTTCATAAAGTGGACAACTCGCCGCAGGCCCGAAATTTTGTTACTCTAACCCAAGCACGTCCGGCGTGGCCCATGCGAGGTGCTGGCCGCCGTCCACGGCGATCATCTGGCCGGTGACGGCGGGCGAATCGAGGAAAAACCCAAGCGCCGCAGTCACATCCGCAGGGCCCGCGCCGCGATGCAGGATCGTGGCGGCGCGTTGGCGGGCAAAGTGGCTTGCCGATTGCCGGGCGCCCTGAACCGTGGGGCCAGGACCCACGGCATTGACCCGGACATGCGGCGCCAGGGCCTGCGCTGCGGTCCGGGTCAAGGCCCAGAGCCCCATCTTGGCCAGCGTGTAGGACATGAATTCCGGCGTGGGTTTCCAGACGCGCTGATCGATCATGTTCAGCACCATGGCCTGAGCCAGAGGCTCGCCCGCAGGATCGGTCAGCGCCTTGGGCGCCTGCGCGGCAAAGGCCTGGGTCAGCACGAAAGGCGCGCGCAGGTTTGATTCCATCGCGCGGTCCCAACTGGTGCGGGTCGCGGTCTGGATGTTGTCATATTCAAAGATCGAGGCGTTGTTGACCAGAACCGTCAGCGGCCCGCCAAGCGCCCGCGCCGCCTCGGGCACCAGACGCGCCACGGCGGCTTCGTCCAGAAGATCGGCCTTCAGCAAAACCGCCTTGCGGCCAAGGGCGCGGATCTCGGCGGCGGTGGCTTCGGCCTCGTCCTGCGAACTGGCATAGTGCAGCGCCAGATCGGCGCCGCGCCGGGCCAGGTAGAGCGCTATTTCTCGGCCGATCCGCTTGGCGCCGCCGGTGACAAGGGCGCGCATCAGCCTTTGCCACACACGCAAGGGGCCGTGCCCACCACCACGCGGCCGCAATGCGAACAGGTTGCGCGGGTTTGGCCCTTCGGCGGCGCGGGCGGCTTGGGCGGAGCGAAGAATTTCGTCACCACATTGCCGACCATCGAGATGATCAGCATCAGCATCAGAAAGAGGACGACGATCTTGAGCATCTCACATCCCGTAATAGGCGCGCATCAGGCGGTCTTCGACAGTGGCCAGTGCGTCCTCGGCCAGGGTCAGGCCAAGCCGGCTCAGCCAGCCGCGCTTCTGGCCAAGCGGCATCAGGCGCACCTTGTCGCCATAAAGCTCTTTCATCTTGGGCACCAGATGGGCCACGCCATCGACAAGTCCCACATCGACCGCCTTGCGGCCGACCCAGATGTCGGCGTTGAACAGGTCCTGATCGGCCAGCCGGGTGCCGCGCCGCGCCTTGACATGGGCGATGAAGGCCTCGTGAATGGGGGTCTGCAGCGCCTTGATCCGCGCCACGTCCTCGGGCTTTTGCGGCAGGAAGGGGTCTGCGAAGCTTTTGGACGTGCCCGCCGTGACGACCCGCCGTTCAACCCCCTGCCGCGCCATCAGTTCGGGAAAGCCGAACGAGGCGAAGATCACGCCGATGGAGCCTACGATGGAGCTTTCGTCCACCCAGATCTGATCCCCGGCGCAGGCCAGCCAATAGCCGCCCGAGGCCGCGACATCCTCGACAAAGGCGTGGACCGGCACGTTCTTTTCCGCGGCAAGCCGCCGGATCCGGGCGGCGATCAGGCTGGACTGGACCGGCGATCCTCCCGGAGAATTGATCACCAGCGCCACGGCGACGGGCTTGGCCTTGAAGGCCTTCTCGATCAGCGGGGCGAGGCCCGCATCATTCATCCCGCGGCCCGACGCGGAAATCGTCCCCTGCAGCCGGATCACCGGAACAAGGGCGGGTTTAGGCAGGAAGGGGATGTATTGGCGCATCTGCAAGGAGGTAGGACTCTTGGGCCTTGCGGGCAAGTGGCTTATCCGTTGTGGTGATGACATGACCGAGGCTGCGCCATGCCGGAATCTGCACGATCCCCGAGACAGCACGTTGCCCGAGTCTGCACCATGCCCGAGTCTGCACCATGCCCAAGTCTGCGCCATGCCTGAGTCTGCACCATGATCGACAAGCTGGAAATGTTCATAGCCCTCGCGGCCGAGCGGCACTTTGGCCGCGCGGCCGAGGTATGCGGGGTGACGCAGCCCTCGCTGTCCTCGGCAATCCGCCAGCTGGAGGATCAGCTGGGCGTGCAACTGGTCTACCGCGGCAGCCGCTTTCAGGGCCTGACCCCGGAGGGCCAGAGCGTGCTGGACTGGGCTCGCAAGATTTCCGGCAACGTCCGCGCGATGAAGGACGAGATGCGGTCGGTCCATGCCGGCCTGTCGGGTCTGTTGCGGCTGGGCGTCATTCCGACCGCCCTGCCGATGGTGGCGGAGCTGACCGGCCCCTTCACGGCGCATCACCCCAACCTGCGGGTGACGGTGCTGTCGTGCACGTCGGTCGAGATCCTGGCCGGGATCGAAAGCCTGGAGCTGGACGCCGGCATCACCTATCTGGACAACGAGCCCTTGGGTCGGGTGTCGCAGGTGCCGCTTTACCTGGAATATTACAGGTTCCTGTGCCGGTCGACCTCGGCCCTGGCCGGGCGGGACCGGGTCACCTGGGCCGAGGTGGCGGGAGAGCCCCTGTGTCTTCTGACCTCTGACATGCAGAACCGGCGCATCGTCAACCAGCTTCTGGCCGAAGCCGGAGTGCGGGTGCAGCCGACTGTCGAATCCAACTCCTCCATCGCGCTGATTGCGCATGTGCGCTCGGGCCAATGGGCCAGCGTGGTGCCGATGCGGCTGGCCCAGATGTTTCAGGACGAAGGCCTGCGGTCGATCCCGATCGTGCAGCCCGAGGCGGAACATCTGGTGGGCCTGATCACCCCGCGCCGCGATTTGCAGACCCCGGTTCTGGCGGCGCTGATCGACGAGGCGGCGAAGTTCGGCGCCCGGTCGCGTTAGGCGCGCCCGGGCGCCCGCTCTGCGGACCCGGCTGGGAGGGCATGCTGCCCTCCCAGACCCTCCCTGCCGAGTATTTCTGCAAAGAGCAATGACAGGCTCGATAGAGGATACCTATCAAACGACGGTATTGCCATATTGATTTCCCTATCAATCGGCGTAGATCGGCAGCACGCTAAGCAAAGGCCCAAACATGCTTGATTCCGATCAGACGATCTCTCGGGTGGAGGAGATCCTTGCCCGCCATCAGGGGATGGAGGGCGCGCTGTTGCCGATCCTGCATGCCATTCAGGCCGAATTCGGCCATGTGCCGCAGGATGCCCTGCCGGTGGTGGCCAAGGCCATGAACATCAGCCGGGCCGAAGCGCATGGCGTGATGAGCTTTTACCATGACTTTCGCGAGGCGCCGGTCGGTCGGCATGTGCTGAAGCTGTGCCGGGCCGAGGCCTGCCAAGCCATGGGCGCGGATCGGCTGGCCGATCACGCCAAGACGACCCTGGGACTGGACTGGCATGAGACGGCCAAGGACGGATCGGTGACGCTGGAGCCGGTCTTCTGCCTGGGGCTCTGTGCCTGCGGGCCTGCTGCCTTGGTCGACGGCAAGCTGGTGGGCCGGCTCGATGCGAAAAAGCTGGACGCGCTGGTGGAGGGAATGAAGTGAAGATTTACCTGCCGCTTGATTCCGCCGCCGTGGCCCTGGGCGCTGACGAGATTGCCGCAGCGATCCACAAACATGCCCATGACAAGGGCATTTCGGTCAATCTGGTGCGCAATGGCAGCCGGGGCATGGTCTGGCTGGAGCCGCTGGTCGAGGTGGAGACCGCCGCCGGCCGTCTGGCATTCGGGCCCATGACGCTGTCCGATGTGCCGGCCTTGTTTGGCGATCTGGCGCAGCATCCCAAGGCGCTTGGTCCGGCCGATGACCTGCCCTGGATGAAGGCGCAGACCCGGCTGACTTTTGCTCGTGTGGGCGTGATCGACCCCTTGAGCCTGGACGATTACAAGACGCAGGGCGGCCTGACCGGTCTGCGCCGCGCGCTGACGATGGAGCCCGCGGCGATGGTGGCGGAGGTCACGGCCTCTGGCTTGCGCGGGCGGGGCGGCGCGGGCTTTCCGACCGGCATCAAGTGGAAGACGGTTTCCGAGGCCAAGGCCGACCGCAAATACATCGTCTGCAACGCGGACGAGGGCGACAGTGCCACCTTCGCCGACCGGATGCTGATGGAGGGCGACCCCTTCACGCTGATCGAAGGCATGGTGATTGCGGGGCTCGCCTGCGGGGCGACCAAAGGTTTCGTCTATATCCGCTCCGAATATCCGGTGGCGATCCGGGTGATGGAGGCCGCCATCGCTACCGCGCGCGCAGAGGGCGTGCTGGGTGATGTCCTGGGCTCGGGCAAGAGCTTTGACATGGAGGTGCGGGTCGGCGCCGGCGCCTATGTCTGTGGCGAGGAAACCAGCCTCTTGAACTCGCTCGAGGGCAAGCGCGGCGTGGTGCGCGCCAAGCCGCCGCTGCCGGCCTTGCAGGGCTTCATGGGCAAGCCCACCGTGGTCAACAACGTGATCTCGCTGGCCTCGGTCCCGGTCATCTTCGAGAAGGGGGCCGAATTCTACAAGGGCTTCGGTCTGGGGCGCTCGCGCGGCACGATCCCACTGCAGATCGCGGGCAACGTCAAGCACGGCGGGCTTTACGAGATCGCCTTCGGCCTCACGCTGGGCGAGATCGTGGACGGCATCGCGGGCGGCACCGCCTCGGGGCGTCCGGTAAAGGCGGTGCAGGTCGGCGGGCCGCTCGGCGCCTATTTCCCGCGTGCGCTGTTCAACACGCCCTTCGGATATGAGGAATTTGCCGGCAAGGACGGCCTGATCGGCCATGCCGGGCTGACCGTGTTCGACGACAGTGCCGACATGCTGGCGCAGGCCCGCTTCGCGATGGAGTTCTGTGCCATCGAATCCTGCGGCAAATGCACGCCCTGCCGGATCGGCGCCGTGCGCGGGGTGGAAACCGTGGACCGCATCGCCAAGGGCGACGCCGCGGCCATTCCGCTGCTGACCGACCTTTGCAACACGATGAAGGCCGGCTCGCTTTGCGCGCTGGGCGGTTTCACGCCTTATCCGGTCATGTCCGCGCTGACCCATTTCCCTGACGACTTCGCCGTGAAGGAGGCTGCCGAATGAAAGATTTCATCATCCCGGATCGTGATTTCGGAACGCCTGCGTCCAAGTCTAAGACCATGGTCACGCTGACCATCGACGGCTTTGACGTGACGGTGCCGGAAGGCACCTCGATCATGCGGGCGGCGGCAGAGATCGGCATCGCGGTGCCGAAACTCTGCGCCACCGACAGTGTCGACGCCTTTGGGTCCTGCCGGCTTTGCCTTGTCGAGATCGAGGGCCGCAACGGCACCCCGGCCTCTTGCACCACGCCGGTGGCGCCGGGGCTGAAAGTGCATACCCAGAACGCCAAGCTGGAAAAGCTGCGCAGGGGGGTGATGGAGCTTTACATCTCGGACCACCCGCTGGATTGCCTGACCTGTTCGGCCAATGGCGATTGCGAGTTGCAGGACATGGCGGGCGCCGTGGGCCTGCGCGATGTGCGCTATGAGGCGGTCGACACCCATTTCAAGGCCAAGGACAACTCCGGCAAGGCCAATCCGCAGTGGATACCCAAGGACGACAGCAACCCATATTTCAGCTATGACCCGGCCAAATGTATCGTGTGCAGCCGCTGCGTGCGGGCCTGCGAAGAGGTGCAGGGCACCTTCGCGCTGACCATCTCGGGGCGCGGCTTTGACAGCCGGGTCTCGGCGGGGATGGCGGGCGACAACTTCCTGTCCTCGGAATGCGTGTCCTGCGGCGCCTGCGTGGCGGCCTGCCCGACCGCGACCCTGCAGGAAAAGTCGGTGATCGAACTGGGCACGCCGGTGCGGTCCGTCATCACGACCTGCGCCTATTGCGGGGTTGGCTGCAGCTTCAAGGCCGAACTCCGCGGCGACGAACTGGTGCGGATGACGCCCTACAAGAACGGCAAGGCCAACCGTGGCCATTCCTGCGTCAAGGGCCGGTTTGCCTATGGCTATGCCTCGCACAAGGACCGCATCCTGTCGCCGATGATCCGCGACTCGATCAACGATCCGTGGAAGGAAGTCTCCTGGGCCGAGGCCTTGGATTTCACCGCCAAGCGCATGAAGGGCATCATCGCCGAACATGGCCGCCAGTCGGTGGGGGTCATCACCTCGAGCCGCTGCACCAATGAAGAGGCTTATCTGGTCCAGAAACTGACCCGCGCCGTCTTCATGAACAACAACACCGACACCTGCGCCCGGGTCTGCCATTCGCCCACCGGCTATGGTCTGGGGCAAACGCTTGGCACCTCTGCCGGCACGCAGGACTTTGACTCGGTCGAGGAAACCGATGTCGTCATCATCATCGGCGCCAACCCGACCGATGGCCACCCGGTCTTTGCCAGCCGCCTGAAAAAGCGTCTGCGCGCCGGCGCCAAGCTGATCGTCATCGACCCGCGCCGCACCGATATCGTGCAAGGCCCGCATATCAAGGCGCAGCATCATCTGGCCCTGACGCCGGGCACCAACGTGGCCATCGTCACCGCTCTGGCGCATGTGATCGTGACCGAGGGCCTGTTCGACGAGGACTTCATCCGCAACCGCTGCGACTGGGATGAATTCCAGGACTATGCCGAATTCGTCAGCCAGCCGCAGAACTCGCCCGAGGCGGTGCAGATGCTGACCGGCGTTCCGGCTGAACAGGTGCGCGAGGCGGCCCGGCTTTACGCTTTGGGCGGCAATGGGTCGATCTATTACGGGCTGGGCGTCACCGAACACAGCCAGGGCTCGACCACCGTCATCGGCATTGCCAACCTGGCCATGCTGACCGGGAATGTCGGCCGTCCGGGCGTGGGGGTGAACCCGCTGCGCGGGCAGAACAACGTCCAGGGCTCGTGCGACATGGGATCCTTCCCGCACGAACTGCCGGGCTATCGCCACGTCAAGATTGATGCGGTGCGCGAGACCTACGAAAAGGTCTGGGGTGTGCAGATCGACAGCGAACCTGGCCTGCGCATCCCCAACATGCTGGATGCGGCGGTCGAGGGCACCTTCAAGGGCCTCTATTGCCAGGGCGAGGACATCCTGCAATCGGACCCCGACACCAAGCACGTCGCCGCCGGTCTGGCTGCGATGGACTGCGTGATCGTTCACGACCTGTTCCTGAACGAGACGGCGAACTACGCCCATGTCTTCCTGCCCGGCTCGCCCTTCCTCGAAAAGGACGGCACCTTCACCAATGCCGAACGCCGCATCAACCGGGTGCGCAAGGTGATGGCGCCGCGTCAGGGCTATGCCGACTGGGAGATCACCCAGATGCTGGCCAATGCGATGGGGGCGGACTGGACCTATACCCATCCCAGCCAGATCATGGACGAAATCGCCCTGACCACGCCCTCTTTCGCCGGCGTGACCTATGAAAAGCTTGAGACCATGGGCTCGATCCAGTGGCCCTGCAACGAAAAGGCGCCGGAAGGCACGCCCCTGATGCATGTCGACGGTTTCGTGCGCGGCAAGGGCAAGTTCATCAACACCGAATATGTGGCGACCGATGAACGCACCGGCCCGCGCTTCCCGCTGTTGCTGACCACGGGGCGCATCCTCAGCCAGTACAACGTCGGCGCGCAGACCCGGCGCACCTCCAACGTGGTCTGGCATGCCGAGGATGTGCTGGAAATCCATCCGCATGACGCCGAAGTGCGCGGCGTGAAGGATGGCGACTGGGTGCGCCTTGCCAGCCGCTCGGGCGAGACGACGCTGCATGCCAAGATCACCGACCGCGTGACGCCGGGCGTGGTCTATACCACCTTCCACCACCCCGACACCCAGGCCAACGTGATCACAACCGACTATTCCGACTGGGCGACCAATTGCCCGGAATACAAGGTCACTGCGGTGCAGGTCGCGCCCTCGAACGGGCCGTCGGAATGGCAGGAAGACTACGCGGCCCAGGCCCGGCTGGCGCGCCGCATCCTTCCGGCCGCCGAATGATGCTGACCCACCGCCCCCTGCCGCGCCGGACCTTCGGGACCGGCGCGCCCGTCGAAGGCAGCCGCCTTCTGCCGGAAGAGGTGGCGGTGGCCTTGAGCTTCAATGGCTCGACCCAGGCGGTGATGATGGCGACGCCCGCCGATCTGGTGGACTTCGCCTATGGTTTTGCCCTGACCGAAGGCCTCGCCCGCCCGGACGAGATCGAGACGGTCGAGATTGTCGAAACGCCCAAGGGCATCGACGTGCAGATCTGGGTCTCGCCCGAGGCTGAGGCGCGACTGGCCCGCCGCCGTCGCACCATGGCGGGGCCGGTGGGCTGCGGCCTGTGCGGCATCGATTCGATTGACGAGGCGATGCGGGATCTGCCGCCTGTCGAGTCCAGCTACCGGATTTCCCCTGCCGAAGTGCGGGCTGCCATCGCGGCCTTGCCCAGTGCGCAGCCGCTGCACGACACGACCCGGGCGGTGCACGCGGCGGGCCTGTGGAGTTGCGGAGCGTTTCTTGCCGTGCGCGAGGATGTCGGCCGCCACAACGCACTCGACAAGCTGGCGGGGGCCTGGCTGAAGATGAACAGCGTGTCGAAAGGCGCCTTCGCCTCGCCACCTCCGGAGGGCGCCGTCGTCCTGACCTCCCGGGTTTCCATAGACATGGTGCAGAAGGTCGCCGCCATGGGGCAATCGGTCCTCATCGCGGTCTCTGCCCCCACCGCCCATGCCGTTGCCATGGCCGATGCGGCCGGCATCACGCTGATCGCCCTGGCCCGGCCCGACCGCTTTGAAGTTTTCACCCATGAAAGCCGCCTGACAGGTGGCCCCGCCGCAGGAGAGTCCCATGTCGCATGACGCCCACAGCAAGCTGATCTACATGGCCAACCAGATCGCCAAGTTCATGGAATCCAAGCCCCATGACGAAGGTGTGGCGATGTTGGCCAGCCATATCAATGACTTCTGGGAACCTCGGATGCGCAATCATCTTTTCGAGGTGCTGGATGCCGGCGGCCAGGGGCTGCGCCCGCTGGTGCTGGAGGCTGCGGCCAGCATCCGCCGGCCCGCCGCCGCCTGACCCTGCCGTCTGACCCTGCGGCCGACGCATTCGGGCGGCGTTTCGGGGCCGCGGTTCAGGCCTGCTCGGCCAGGATGCTTTGCAGATACTGGCCGTAGTCGTTCTTGCGAAAGATCGCGGCGCGCGCGGCCAGAGCATCGCGGTCGATCCAGCCGGCGCGGTAGGCAATCTCGTCCGGGCAGCCGACCTGCAGGCCTTGCCGGGCTTGCAGGGTGCGCACGAAATTGCCGGCGTCCAGCAGGCTGGCATGGGTGCCGGTATCCAGCCAGGCAAAGCCGCGGCCCATTTTCTGCAAGGTCAGGCTGCCCTCTTTCAGATAGCTCTCCAGCAGGTCGACAATCTCCAGCTCGCCCCGGGACGAGGGTTTGATCGCCTTGGCCCGCTCGGGTGCCGACCCATCCAGGAAATAAAGCCCCGTCACGGCAAAATTCGACGGCGGAACTGCGGGCTTTTCGATGATCTGCCGCACCGTGCCATCCTTGTCGAAATCCACGACGCCATAGCGTTCCGGATCGGCGACGCGGTAGCCAAAGACGCTGCCGCCCGCGTCTTGGGCCGAGGCCTCGGCGAGGATCTCGGACAGGCCATGGCCAAAGAAGATGTTGTCGCCCAGAACCATCGCCGAAGGCGCGCCGGCCAGGAAATCCTCAGCCAGGAGATAGGCCTGCGCCAGACCATCGGGCGAGGGCTGGACGATATAGGTGATGGTCAGCCCCCATTGCGACCCGTCGCCCATCAGGCGGATGAAGGCGGGCTGATCCTCGGGGGTCGAGATCAGGGCAATCTCGCGGATGCCGGCCAACATCAGCACGGTCAGCGGGTAATAGACCATCGGTTTGTCATAGATCGGCAGCAGCTGCTTTGAGACGCCCATGGTGATCGGCCACAGCCGCGAGCCGGAACCGCCGGCCAGAATGATGCCCTTGCGTGTCATATGGTCAACTCCTGCAGGATGAGGTCGAGGCCGTGGCGCCAATCGGGGCGCGCGATGCCGAAGGCTGCCTGAAGCGCCGCGCAGTCCAGCCGCGAATTCAGCGGGCGCCGGGCCGGGGTCGGGTAGGCTTCGGTCGGAATGTCGTTGATCTGGCAGGAGAGGCCCGCCCGCGCCATGATCTCGCGTGCGAAGCCGGCCCAGGATGTGTCGGGGGCGCCGGCAAAATGATGCGTGCCGCCCTTGGCGCCGGCCCGCATCGCCCGGGCGGCGGTCAAGAGGGCATCGGCGATGTCGGCTGCCGGGGTCGGGCCGCCAATCTGGTCGGCCACCACGTTCAGGCTGGCCCGCTCGCGCCCCAGCCGCAGCATCGTCTTGACGAAATTCGCACCATGGGCCGAGACGACCCAGGAGGTGCGCAGGATCAGGTGAGCGCCGCCGGCCGCGCGGATGCCCGTCTCTCCGGCCAGTTTGCTGCGGCCATAGGCGTTGAGGGGGGCGGTCGGATGATCGACGCCAAAGGCTGTGGTCCCCGCGCCGTCAAAGACATAGTCGGTGGACAGATGCAGGAAGGGCAGGCCGCGCGCCGCACAGGCCCGGGCCATCGCAGCGGGGGCTGCGCCATTGATGACGGTCGCCGCGGCCTCTTCCGCCTCGGCCTTGTCGACGGCCGTCCAGGCGGCGGCATTGATCACGGCATCGCAAGGGCCGATGGCTGCGGCGCAGGCGGCGGGGTCGGCCAGATCGGCCTCGGCCCGCGACAGGAAACGCGCTGTCACATCGGCGGGCAGACGGCGGGCAAGCTCCCGGGCGACCTGGCCGCTCTGGCCGAAAACGATCAGATGCATCCTATTTCCCCGCAATCCGGTAGGCCAGCAGGCCCAGATATTCCTTCAAGGCGGTATCAAGGTCCGTGAGGTTCTTGTCCAGCCTCCATCCCGGCTCGAGCCAGGTTCCGGGCACCCAGGAGGACCTGAAATCCACCGGCCAGGGCACAAGCCCGGTCCAGCCGTTGCGGGTGAAAGTCTCCATCGCGCGCGGCATGTGAAAGGCCGAGGTCACCAGCAGATGCACCTGTCCGGCCTGCGGTTTCAGAAGGTTGCGCGTCATCGTGGCGTTTTCCGAGGTCGTGCGCGAGGCTTGTTCCAGCACGATCCGGGCCGGGTCCACCCCCAGCGCCACCCAGGCGTCCCGCACCATCCGCGAGGAATCCTGCGGTGCCCGGTCACCGGTCAGACTCGCGGTGGCGCCGGTAAAGACCAGTCGGGCGGCAGGAAAGCGGCGGGCCAGCAGCACACCGGCGATCAGCCTTTCGCCGGCTTCGTTCACCTCGATCCCGCCCCAGCGCCGATAGGGCCCGACCTCTTCCAGCCCGCCCAGCACGATGATGTCATCCACCCGTGTGACCGGTGGGTCCGCGGGATAGCGGTTTTCGAGGGTCTGGATCAACAGATCGCCCAAGGGCAGCGTGGTCAGGGTCAGGACGGCGGCAAAACTCAGCCCCAGCCAGATCGTCGCCTGCCGCGTCTTGCCGCGCCGCAGTGCCAGCAGGCCAAGGCCAAGGGCGAAGATCAGCCAGGTCTCGGCCCGCGCCGCCATGCCGATGGTCTTGCTGGCGATGTAGAAGGCGTCGTGCATCAGCCGGGCCGCTGGCCGGTGCCCAGTCCCTGACCTGTGCCCAGTCCCTGACCTGTGCCCAGTCCCTGCCCGGTGCCCAGTCTTTGCCCGACCCCCTGCCGCGCCAGAAGGGGGCGCCACCAGGCCTCGTTGTCCAGATACCAGCGCACCGTCTTGCGCAGTCCCTCTTCCAGCGTGACCGAGGGGCGCCAGCCCAATTCTTCGCGGATGCGCGCGGGTTCAATGGCGTAGCGCGCATCATGGCCGGGCCGGTCGGTGACAAAGGTGATCAGGTCGGCGTGCGGGGCGCCGGCGGGGTGCATTTCGTCCATCAGGGCGCAGATCGCGCGGACCAGGTCGATGTTCCTCGCCTCGTTCTCGCCGCCGATGTTGTAGCTGCGCCCGACCTTGCCGCGTGTGACGACGGTCAAGAGCGCGTCGGCATGGTCCTCGACATAGAGCCAGTCGCGGACGTTCTCTCCCGCGCCGTAAACCGGGATCGGCCGGCCGTGCATCGCGTTCAGGATCACCACCGGGATCAGCTTTTCGGGAAAGTGATAGGGCCCGTAGTTGTTGGAACAATTGGTCAGCACGACCGGCAGCCCGTAGGTTTCGTGCCAGGCGCGCACCAGATGGTCGGACGCGGCCTTCGAAGCCGAATAGGGGCTGCGCGGGTCATAGGGGGTGTCCTCGGTGAACTTGCCGGTGGTGCCCAGCGAGCCAAAGACCTCGTCGGTCGAGATGTGGTGAAAGCGGAAGGATGCGGGCTTGCCCCGGCGCATCCAATGGGCACGCGCGGCCTCCAGCAGGTTGAAGGTGCCGGTGATGTTGGTTTCCACAAAATCGGCCGGCCCGTCGATGGACCGGTCCACATGGCTTTCGGCAGCCAGGTGCATGATGGCATCCGGGTTGTGTTCCTGAAAGATCTGGTCCAGCCGCGCCCGGTTTCGGATGTCCGCCTGTTCGAAAGTGTAAAGATTGGACCCCGCGACCGCGGCCACATTCTCCAGGTTGGCCGCATAGGTCAGCGCGTCGAGGTTGACGATCTCATGCCCGCGCGCCACGCCCAGCCGCACCACGGCAGAGCCAATGAAGCCCGCCCCGCCCGTCACCAGAAGCTTCATGCGCCGCTCCACTCGAAGGGGCTTTCCCAGCCGGACAGGAAAGGCGCCACCTGATCCTTGGCCGACAGGACCGGCGCCTCAACGCCCCAGTCGATGTCGATGGTCGGGTCGTTCCAGCGGATGCCGCCGTCGCAGTCGGGCGCATAGACATCCGAGCATTTGTACTGCACCTCGGTGTCGGGCAGGCGGGTGACAAAGCCGTGCAGAAAGCCCTTGGGCACCAGAAGCTGCTTGCCGTTCTCGGGCGTCAGATCGACCCCGACCCAGCGGCCATAGGTGGGCGAGCCCCGGCGCACATCGACCGCAACATCGAAGATCGCCCCGTGCGTGCAGCGCACGAGCTTGTCCTGCGCATGGGGCGGGCGCTGATAGTGCAGGCCGCGCAGCGTGCCAACCGCCGCCGACATCGAATGGTTGTCCTGCACCCAAGCCATCGTCAGCCCGGCACCGGCGAACCGCGCCGCGTTGAAGGTTTCGGAAAACCAGCCGCGCGCATCGCCAAAGCGGGCGGGCGTCAGGATCACTACATCGGGCAATTCGGTCTGATCTATCTGCATGCCGTTCTTTTGCGGTAAATCCCCCCGTTTTGCCAAGGACTTTATCCAGCCGCCCCGCACCCCTCTTGGCGTTTGGCCGGCCTGCGCGCATATAAGGGAAAATTTCCACCGAATGAGGATGCCATGTTCGGGACTGCCCAACCAACCCAAGCTCCCGCCGATCTGATCAAGGACGGCACCGAAGCGAGCTTCATGAAAGACGTGATCGAACAAAGCAAGACCGTGCCGGTCATCGTGGACTTCTGGGCGCCGTGGTGCGGGCCCTGCAAGACGCTTGGCCCGGCGCTCGAGGCGGCGGTGACGGCGGCCAAGGGTCGGGTCAAGCTGGTCAAGATTGACGTGGACAAGGCGCCTTCGCTGTCGGCGCAGCTGCGCATCCAGTCGATCCCCACGGTCTATGCCTTCTTCCAGGGCCAGCCGGTCGATGGCTTCCAGGGCGCCATTCCGGGCTCCGAGATCAAGAAATTCGTCGAGACCCTGTCGGCCATGGGCGGTCAGGACGGCGGTCTGGCCGAGGCGATCGAGGCGGCCGAACAGATGCTGGCCGAAGGCGCTGCGACCGATGCCGCAGAGACTTTCGCGGCGGTTCTGGCCGAAGAACCTGAAAACGCCGCGGCCTATGGCGGTCTGGTGCGGTCTTACCTTGCGGTTGGCGATCTGGACAAGGCCGAGGCTTTTGCCAATGCCGCGCCGGCCAAGATTGCCGGTACGCCCGAAGTGACAGCGGCCAAGGCGCAGATCGACCTGGCCCGTCAGGCCGCCAAGGCCGGGCCCGAAACCGAACTGCGCGCCGCACTGGCGCGCGATCCGTCCAACCGTCAGGTGATGTTCGATCTGGCCACGGCGCTGCATGCCTCTGGCAAGGTCGAAGAGGCGGTGGACATGTTGCTGGACCTCTTCAAGCTTGACCGCGAGTGGAACGAGGGTGCCGCCAAGGCGCAGCTTTTCACCATCTTCGGTGCGCTCAAACCGCAGGATCCGATCGTTCTCAAAGGGCGCCGCAGGCTTTCCTCAATGATTTTCGTGTGACCCTTTGTTCCGCGGTTCTGGCGCACTAGGTTTGATGGCATGAAAACGCATATTGACCTGCCCGAAGTCATCGCGGTGTTTCCGCTGCCCGGAGCCATCCTGTTGCCCCGGGCGCGCTTGCCCCTGCATATCTTCGAGCCGCGCTATCTGGCGATGATCGAAGATTGCCTGAAGTCCGACCGCCGCATGATCGGCATGATCCAGCCGCGTGCCATGCAGGGGGGCGCCCCGGCGCTGTCCTCGGTCGGCTGCGCGGGCCGGATCACTTCATTCTCGGAAACCGACGACGGGCGCTACATGATCACGCTGACCGGCATCTCGCGGTTTCGGCTGGTCGAAGAGGTTGCGGGTTTCCAACCCTACCGGCGCTGCCAGGTCGATTGGACGCCCTTCGCGCGGGATATGCAGGGCGAGGAAACCGAACCCGATTTCCCGCGCGCCGCTTTTCTGGACAAGCTGGCCCCCTATCTCAAGCAGCGCCATCTGGGGGTGGACTGGGCCACGCTGAAAGAGGCGGAGGACGAACTGCTGATCAACGCCCTCTCGATGCTTTGCCCCTTCGTTCCCGAAGAAAAGCAGGCCCTGCTGGAGGCGCAGACCCTGCCCGAACGGCGCCAGGTGCTGGAGACGCTGATCTCGTTTTCCCTGCAGACCGGGGGCGCGGACGAGGTGGTGCAGTGACCGACGATGCCCCTGCCGCGCCAATTCCCCCTTATGACCGCCGCATGCTCGAGGCCTTGGTATGCCCGCGCACCCAGGCGCTCTTGCGCTTTGATGCCGAACGGCAAGAGCTGATTTCCGAGGCCGCGCAACTGGCCTTTCCGATCCGCGACGGTATTCCGATCATGCTGATCTCGGCCGCGAGGGCATTGGAGTGACGGTCTTGCCGCCCTTGGTCGCCTGATCCGCAACAGGGCTTGACAGGCCGGGCTTAAGGGGTTTGTTGAAAAAAGGAACAACTTGCGCCGGATCAAGCCACGTGACCAGACTTCTGACTCAATTAGCCGCCATGGGCATTCTGTCGCTTCTGGCCGCCTGCGGGACGCCCAAGGTTCAGGAACCGCCGCCGATACATACTCTCCCCGGCTATGAGGCGATCGAGGACGAGGGCTTCGCGATACCCGCCGTCGATCCGCGGCTCTTGACCGATGGGTACCAGAAGGCCGAGGTCGCCTATACCGGCAGCGAGGCGCCTGGCACCATCGTGGTCGACACCTTCGCGCGCAAGCTCTACTTCGTCGAAGAGGGCGGCATGGCCACCCGCTACGGCATCGCTGTCGGGCGCGAAGGCCTGTCGTTCCGCGGTTCGGGCGTGGTCGGGCGCAAGGAAAAATGGCCGTCCTGGCAGCCGACCGCCAACATGGTCCGCACCCGGCCCGACCTTTATCTCGAATATGCCGGCGGCATGAAAGGCGGGCTGGACAACCCCCTGGGCGCGCGGGCCATGTATCTGTATCGCGGCGGTCGCGACACCTATTTCCGCATCCATGGCACGATAGACAACAACTCGATCGGCCATGCCACCTCGGCCGGCTGCATCCGCCTGTTCAACCAGGACGCCATCGAGCTTTTCGACCGGGTGAAACTGGGCACCAAGATCAAGGTGCGCACGCTGGAGGAAAGCATCGCGGCCGAGGGGCCCTACATGGATGACGCCTATGGCCGCGCCATCCCCGACACGCCCGAGAACCAGGCCAAGAAGGTCAAGGAGGCGGCCGCCCTGGCCGCGGCCGAGGCCGCGAACCCTGAACTCGCCGCCTATGACGCGGCCGCCCGCGCCGCAGAAGAGGCCGCCAAGCGTCAGGCTCAGGCCGCCGGCGGCAACTGACCGCGCGCGCCGATCTGACAACCCGCCCGGATATGGGCCAGAATCCGGGCGGTCGGCAGGTCTGGCGCGGCAGATGGCTGGTCAGGTCAGGATGACATAGTCCTTCAAGGTCGGCTCCACCACGCGCCACGTCCCGGCAAAGCCGGGGCGGATCAGGAAACTGTCGCCCGCCGCAAGGCGCGTCTCATGGCCCTCGGCATCGGTCAGGACCGATACGCCTTCGAGGATGTGGACATATTCCCACTCGTCATATTGGATGCGCCAGCAGCCTGGGGTGGAATGCCAAAGTCCCGCATAGAGCGCACCGCGCGCCTCGACATTCCAGGTCGTGTGGACCGGATCGCCCGCGATGACCTTTTCAGGGGCGGGGCGGCTGACCTCGGGTTTGATCCCATCGCGTGACAGGCGGGTCAGAAGGGGCGGTACTTCACTCATGGCATCTCCTTTTGCGCCATAGCGCCCGAGCCTTGCGTCCAGGTCAAGGCTGCAGGTCGCTGCAATGCGGCGCAAGATTCTTGCGGAGCCATCAATTTCGTGCCCATATTGCCGGCGTACCGACCTTGCGGAGCCTGAAAGATGAGCGCGACCCTCCCCCCCGGAACCAGTGAGTCGCGTCCGGTGTTGCCGCCCGACCTGCGCGCACGCAAGGGGCAGGCGCCTTTGGTCGTGCTGACGGCCTATACCACGCCGATGGCGCGTCTGGTTGATGCGCATTGCGATGTGGCGCTGGTGGGCGATTCCCTCGGCATGGTGGTGCATGGTCTGCCTTCGACGCTTGGCGTGACGATGGAGATGATGATCCTGCATGGCCGCGCCGTGACGCGGGGTCTCAGCCGGGCCATGGCGGTGATCGACATGCCCTTCGGCAGCTATGAGGAAAGCCCGCAGCAGGCCTTCCGCAACGCGAGCCGGATCTTGATGGAAACCGGCGCCGCGGCCGTCAAGCTGGAAGGCGGCGTGCACATGGCCGAGACGATCGCCTTTCTCGGCCAGCGCGGCATTCCGGTCATGGCGCATATCGGGCTGACCCCGCAGGCGGTGAACACGCTGGGCGGCTACAAGGTCGTGGGCCGCGATGCAGAGGCGGAACGTGTGATGGCGGATGCCCGCGCCGTTGAGGCGGCCGGCGCATTCTCGGTCGTGCTGGAAAAGGTTCCGGTCGGCCTCGCCGCCCGCATCACGCAAGGCATCGCCATCCCAACCATCGGCATC
The DNA here is from genome assembly GCA_016124195.1 of bacterium. GTDB lineage: Bacteria > Pseudomonadota > Alphaproteobacteria > Rhodobacterales > Rhodobacteraceae > Stagnihabitans. Next base: position 184,158 of record WGOE01000002.1, read on the forward strand.
GGTGCGGGAGTGCATTGCGACGGGCAGGTACTGGTGCTGGACGACATGCTGGGCCTTTTCACGGAATTCCGCCCGAAATTCGTCAAACGCTATGCCGATCTGGGCCAAAGCGCCGGCGAAGCCATCGCAGCCTATGCCGATGATGTCCGGCACCGGCGCTTTCCCGGGGCCGAGCACGGCTTTGCCGATATCCTGCCGGGGAAAAAACCGTGACACCCGTGATTCGCACGGTGGCTGGGCTGCGCAGCCTCGTGCGCGGCTGGAAGGCGCAGGGCCAGACATTGGGCGTGGTGCCGACCATGGGCGCCCTGCATGACGGGCATCTGAGCCTGGTGCGTGCGGCCAAGTCCGGCGCGGATCGGGTGATCGTGACGATCTTCGTCAATCCGACCCAATTCAACAACCCCGAGGATCTGGCGAAATATCCCAGGACCGAGGCAAGCGATGCCGCCCTTCTGGCGCCTCTGGCCGTCGATGCGATCTTTGCGCCGCCGCCGGAAGAGGTCTATCCACCCGGTTTTGCCTCCACCGTCCGGGTGACCGGCGTGGCCGATCCGCTGGAAGGTGCGATGCGGCCCGGCCATTTCGATGGCGTGGCCACCGTTGTGACCAAACTTTTCGGCATGACGCAGGCCGACCGGGCCTATTTCGGCGAAAAGGACTGGCAGCAGTTGCAGATGGTCCGGCGCATGGTCGCCGACCTCAACCTGCCCGTCGAGATCATCGGCTGCGAGACCCTGCGCGAGGCGGATGGTCTGGCCATGTCCTCGCGCAATGCGCGCCTTTCGGCGGCGGCGCGGGCGCGGGCGCCGATGCTTCATGCCGCGATGACGGCGGTTCGGCAGGCGCTGCACGCGGGCACCCCGGCCGAAGAGGCGCTGCGGCGGGCCGAAAACAGCCTCAGGTCTGCGGGTTTCGACGGGGTGGATTATCTGGCGCTCTGCGATGCCGAAACGCTGGCCCCTGCCGCAGATGACCTGGCCCGGCCCCGTCGCCTGCTGGCTGCGGCCTGGCTCGACGGCGTCCGCCTGATCGACAACATCGCCGTCTGATCCGCCAACGGACTTGCGCCCGCCCCCCGCGATGGTTAGCTGACAGGGCGGAGGTGGTCTGACCATGCTGCAACTTCTTGCCCTTGGATCGGTGGGATTGACCGTGATCTACTGGATCGTGTCGGCCTATGCGCGATCGGTCCGGCGCGAAGAGCTTGAGAACGAGTTCGACGCCGGCGGCATCGCGGGCCTGCGCGAGGATCACGTGGCCGCCGGCATGGCCGCCTATGGTCACAGCCTGCGCCGCCGGCTGATCTTTCTGGTCTATGTGATCCCGGTGGTGCTGATCCTTGTCATCGCCTATTTCGTGAACCGCAGCTGAGGAGCGAGTGATGCGCAAGGTGAAATGGGCGTTCTGGGGGATCGTGGCGCTCTTCGTGGCGGGTTTTCTCGATTACACGCTGCCACAGCATGACGTGGTCCGGATCACCGAGGCCTACAACCGCGTAACCAGCGTGAGTTGGGTCAACAAGTATTTCTACGCCTCGCCCGACACCGGCACCGCCGAAAGCGTCGATACCCGCGATGTGCGCTTCATCAACGCGGTCTTTCCCGATGGCTCGGTCAAGGTCTATCGCAACGAAGACACCGGCTGGATCTGGCCGCCCTATTTCAAATACGACAGCTCCAACCTGCAGGCGGTGGCGTCCAACCTGAAATCGACCGATGCCGCGCCGAAATGGGTGATGGTCACCCATTACGGCTGGCGGTTCGCGCCGATGTCGATCTATCCCAATGCCATCCGCATCACCGAAGTGGCGGGTCCCGACGTGAGCTATTTCCCCTGGCTCAACGTCGTGATCCTGGTGCTGCTGGCGGCGCTGGTCCTGATGATCCGCCGCATGTGGCTGCAGTTCTGGGAGCGCCTGGTCGATCCTGCCGTGGCAGAGATCCAGGAGGCTGGTGACCGCACGCGGGGCTGGCTGTCGCGGCTCTTCGGCCGCAAGTCCTGAGGCGGGGACCTGCTCCAACGGCGCCGGGGGACTTCACGTCCCCCGGACCCCCCGTGGAGTATTTTCACAAAGAGCAATGGCAGGAAGGGGGCTTCCGGCTTCATCCTGGCAGAAATACTCCGGGGGCTCGGGGGCAGCGCCCCTGCCGGTTTGCCATGCGACCGGGCGCCTGCGGCGTAAGCCCGATGCCGGTGCCGCGCGATCCCGCTGGAACGCCGCCTTGCTTCAGCGCCGTAGCGTGCCGCCCGTGGCTTTGCTGACCTTTTCCACGATCCTGGCCGAAACCGCCTCGATATCGGCATCGGTCAGGGTCTTGTCGCGCGGTTGCAGCCGGACGGTCAGGGCGATGCTTTTCTTGCCCGCGCCCATCTGCGCTTCGGCCTTTTCGCCAGTGAATTGGTCGAAGACCTTCACGCTGTCGATCAAGACCTTGTCCGCCCCCAAAGCCGCGTTGACGGCGGTCAGCGCCTCGACCTTCGCATCGACGACGAAGGCAAAATCGCGGTCGACCGCCTGCAGGTCTGACAGGGTGAGGGCGGGGCGCGTCGGGGTCTTGACCTTGGGCTCGGGCACGGCGGCCACGGCAATGGTGAAGGCGACAGCGGGGCCCTTGACCCCCAAGGCCTGCAGGATGCGCGGGTGGACCTCGCCAAAGCTCGCGAGCATGGTCGGTCCCAGTGCGATGGCGCCTGACCGGCCGGGGTGCCACCAGCTGCTGACCTTGCGATTGATCTGCACCCGGGCCGGCGCGCCAAGCGCGGACAGAACCGCTTCGGCATCGGCCTTGGCGTCAAAGACATCGACCGGGCGGCGGCTGGCGAAGGGGTCGCGCGGGGCGGTGGCGCCGACCAGAAGACCAGCGGCCTGCAGATGCTGCTCGCCCGGCTCGCCGCCCTGGAACGCGGGGCCGACCTCGAACAACGCCAGATCGGCAAAGCCGCGCGCCTGGTTGCGGGCCGCTGCGCGCAACAGGCCCGGCAGCAGGTCGGGGCGCATATGCGTCATCTCGGACGAGATCGGATTTTCAATCCTGACGGCGTTAGAGCCACCACCGAAGAGGCGCGCCGCCTCGGCGTCGATGAAGCTGTAGGTCACGCATTCGTTGTACCCCAGTGCCGCAATGGTGCGGCGGGCGGCACGTTCGCGGACCTGCAGGGCGGTCAGGATCGGGCGCGGCATGCCGGTGTTGCTGCGCGGCAGGGGTCGCCCCTGCAGCCTTGTGAGCGAGGCGATGCGGGCGACCTCTTCCACCAGATCCGCCTCGCCCAGCACGTCCGGGCGCCACGAGGGCGGGCTGGCCATGTCTCCGTTCAGGGTGAAGCCCAGGGATTCCAGAGTCTTGCGCTGAACGGCCTCGGGGATGTCCATGCCGACCAGCCGGTTGAGCCGCGCCGGGTCCAGCCGGTAGGCGCGGGTCATGTCCAGCGGTGCGCCGTCCTGCACCACCTCGGATGCCTCGCCGCCGCACAGGTCAAGGATCATCTGCGTGGCCAGATCCAGCCCCGGCAGCGTGAAGGCCGGGTCCACCCCCCGTTCGAACCGGTAGCGGGCATCCGAGTTGATCTTGAGCGCGCGGCCCGTCGCGGCCACAGTGATCGGGTCCCACCATGCGCTTTCGAGGAAAACCTCGGTCGTGGCCTCGGTGCAGCCCGAGGCCTCGCCCCCCATGATGCCGGCGAGCGATTCCACCCCGGCCGCGTCCGAGATCGCCATCATGCCGGGCCGCAGGCTATAGGTCTTGCCGTCGAGAGCCAGGAATTCCTCCCCGCCCGAGGCCGCATGGATCCGAAGCCCCCCCCGGACCTTGGCCGCATCAAACACATGCAGCGGGCGGTTCAGGCCATAGGTGAAGAAGTTGGTGATATCTACCAGCGCTGAGATCGGCCGCAGCCCGATGGCCTTCAGCCGCTGCTGCAGCCAGGCCGGCGAGGCGCCGTTCGTCACACCGCGGATCAGCCGGCCGGCAAAATGCGGGCAACCCTTGGCCTTCAGATCCGCATCGATCGCAACCCCGATGGGCGAGGCGAACTTGCCCGCAATCGCAGGAACCTCCAGCGGTTTCAGCGTGCCAAGGCCGCGCGCGGCCAGATCGCGGGCCACGCCACGCACGCCAAGCGCGTCGGGACGGTTCGGGGTGATCTTGATATGGATCATCGGATCGACGCTGCCCGGACGGTTGGCGGCCAGCCAGTCCACGAACTTCTCACCCACCTCGCCCGAGGGCAGTTCGATGATGCCGTCATGTTCGTCCGACAGTTCCAGCTCGCGCTCGGACGCCATCATGCCGTGGCTTTCAACGCCCCGGATCTTGCCGATCCCCAGCGTCACGTCGAGGCCGGGCACATAGTCGCCGGGCTTGCAGAGCACGACCGTAATGCCCGCGCGGGCGTTGGGGGCGCCGCAGACGATCTGCTTTTCGCCGTCGTCGGTCAGCACGGTACAGACCCGCAGCTTGTCGGCGTCGGGGTGCTTTTCGGCATGCAAGACACGGGCCAGCGTGAAGGGGGCCAGGCGGCCGGCGGGGTTCACCACCTCTTCCACCTCGAGCCCGAGGTCGGTCAGCGCCTCGGTGATCGCATCGAGCGAGGCGGTGGTATCGAGATGATCCTTGAGCCAGGACAGCGTGAACTTCATCGTAAGGCCCCCTTGTGCAACCGATGGCGCAATAACGCATTGCGGGCCCAAGGGAAAGCGTTTCGCTTGAGGAAACGGCATGTTGCCTGCAGGGGGGGGCGCTTTGTCCGGGCTTTTGCGCTAAGGCGGGGCATGGACAGCATCTGCGACGTGCCAAAGGACCTGCCCCGGCGCCACCCTTATCGGTCGGCGGTGCTGATCGGCGTGGCGCTTATCCTGATGGCCTTGGCCTGCAACGGCGGTCTGCCGCGCTAGCCCCGGATCATCCCCACGGGCGAATCGAGCCGGCGGACAGGTCCTACCGGCTCAACCCGCCGACAAGATCGGGCATGTCCAGCGCGGCAAAGCCATAGTGCCGCAGCCAGCGCAGGTCGGATTCAAAGAAGGCGCGCAGGTCGGGGATGCCATATTTCAACATGGCGATGCGGTCGATCCCCATCCCGAAGGCGAAACCTTGCCATTTTTCCGGATCGACGCCGGCAGAGGCCAGAACCTTGGGATGGACCATGCCGGAGCCCAGAATCTCGAGCCAGCTGTCGCCCTGACCGATCTTCAATTGGCCGCCTTCCCAGGAACAGCGGATGTCGACCTCGGCCGAAGGTTCCGTGAAAGGGAAATGCGAGGCGCGGAAGCGCAGTTCGACCGAAGGCACCTCGAAAAAGGCGCGGCAGAATTCCTCCAGCGTCCATTTCAGATTGGCCATCGAGATATCGCGGTCGATGGCAAGACCCTCGACCTGGTGGAACATCGGCGCATGGGTCTGGTCCATGTCCATCCGGTAGACGCGGCCGGGGGCAATCACCCGGATCGGTGCGCCTTGCGCGGCCATGGCGCGGATCTGCACCGGCGAGGTATGGGTGCGCAACACATGCGGCGGGCGCGGATCATCCGCGGCGCGGGCCATGAAGAAGGTGTCGTGTTCCTGCCGGGCGGGGTGCTCGGGCGGGATGTTCAGCGCATCGAAATTGTACCAGTCGCTTTCGATCTGCGGCCCCTCGGCCACCGCAAAGCCCATGTCGCCGAAGATCGCGGTCAGCTCTTCCATCACCTGAGACACCGGATGGATCGTGCCGCGCGGACGCGGGCGGCCGGGCAGCGTGACGTCCAGCCATTCCGAGCGCAGCCTTTCGTCCAGCGCAGCATCGGCCAGACCGGCCTTGCGGGCGCGCAGGGCGGCGTCGATCTCATCCTTGACAAGGTTCAGGCTGGCGCCGGCGGCCTTGCGTTCATCGGGCGCCATCTTGCCCAGCGTCGCCATCAGGGCCGAAACCTCGCCCTTCTTGCCAAGGGCGGCCAGCCGCACCTCTTCCAGCGCGGATTCATCGGCAGCGGCCGCCACGGCGGTCAGATATTTGGCTTTCAGCGTGTCGAGGCCGTCCATATCCGTCTCCTCAGGTTCGGCCCTTCTGCTAGCGATAGTGGGGCCGCTATGCAAGAGCGGGGGGTTGCGTGGGGCGGATCCATGGCTTAGCCCTGTGGGCCGGCCCGGGGGACACGCCGGAGGCTTCGGCGCGAGTATGGGCAGATTGCCCATCCTACCCAGACCCGCGGTCCGGAATCGTGGCGGGCGGTTGGTCCCCGATGCGGACTGCAGGCAAAGGAGCGTTTTGGCATGAGCGTGATCGAGGCCCCTCTGGTGCGGGTGCCGGTCTGGGTTCTGGGCGCGCTGACGCTGACCGGATCGCTGGCCATGCATATCTTCGTGCCGGCCTTGCCGGGCGCCGCGGCCGAGTTCGGCGCCTCGACCGCGCAGATGGAGATGACGATCTCGGTCTATATCCTGGGCATGGCGCTGGGGCAGCTGGTCTATGGTCCGCTTAGCGACCATTTCGGGCGCAGACCTGTGCTGATGGCGGCCCTGAGCCTCTATTGTCTGGCCGGGATTGCCTGCTATCTTGCGCCGGGTCTGAACCTGTTGATCGCGGCCCGCCTGTTTCAGGCCTTTGGCGGTTGCGCGGGGCTGGTGCTTGGGCGGGCGATCCTGCGCGACACCTCGACCCCGGCAGAGATCGCAAGCCGGCTGGCGGTTCTGACGATGATCATGGTGGTCGGGCCCTCGCTCGCGCCGCTCGTCGGCGGGCTGGTCGTGCAGTTCTACGGCTGGCGGACGATCTATCTTTTGCTGCTGCTGATCGGACTGGCCAATATGGCCAGCGTGGTCCTGCTGATCCCCGAGACGCGCCCCGACACGGGGACCTCGGTCCGTTTCACCCAAGGCATGCGCGCCCTTCTGCGTCGCAGCGATTTTCGGTGGCTGATGCTCGGCGGCGCTTGTGCCACAACGTCGATGTATGGCGTGATCACGGCGGCGCCCTTCATCTTTGAACGCGACCTGCACCGGCCTGCGCATGAGGTCGGGCCCTGGCTCGCGCTGGTGGTGCTGGCGGTTGCGATGGGGAACTTTGTGATCCGGGCGACGGCGGGGCGGGTGTCCCTGGCCCTGATGCTGAGGGCGGCGAACTGGATGACGCTGGGGGCGGGGCTGGCTTTGCTGGCGGTGGTGCTGTTCGCGCCGCTGTCGGCGCCGGTCTTCATGGCGCCGGTCTTCGTCTTTTGCCTGGCCACCGGGGTGACGAGCCCGATTGCGACCTCGCAGGCGATGAACGTGCTGCCGGAATATGCCGGGGCGGCGTCGGGGCTGTACGGATTTGTGCAGATGATGGTGGCCGCGCTTTGCACGACGGGCGTGGGCCTCGGGTCCGATCCGGCCCTGTCGGCGGCGCTGGTGACGGCAGGGGTGGGTGCCGTGGCGATGGTGGCCTTCCGCATCGCGGCGCGGCAGAGGTTGCGGGTGCTGACCGCGCGCAACTGAGCGCCGAACATGAAAAAACCCCGCGCGAGGCGGGGTTTTTCTGAACCTGGGCCAAGCTTAGGCCTGAGCGGGAAGTGCAGCCTTGGCTTGCGCAGCAATGGCGTTGAACGCCTCGGGCTCATGCACGGCCAGATCAGCGAGCACCTTGCGGTCCACCGTGATGCCGGCCTTGTTCAGACCGTCGATCAGGCGCGAATAGGTGAAGGCCGGATCGAACAGACGCACGGCGGCATTGATACGGGCGATCCACAGCACGCGGAACTGACGCTTGCGGGCCTTGCGGTCGCGGGTCGCGTATTGCTGGGCCTTGTCGACAGCCTGGGTGGCGGTCTTGAAGTTGGTCGAGCGGGCGGCATAGTAGCCAGCCGCCTTGGCGATCACCTTGCGGTGGCGGGCGTGCGTGACGACGCCGGATTTGACGCGGGACATCTCTGGCTCTCCTTAGCGGTTGTACGGCATGTATTTCTTGACGATCTTCTCATCGGACGCGTCGAGGATCATGGTCCCCGCCGAGTTCCGGACGAATTTCGCCGAGCGCTTGATCATGCCGTGACGCTTGCCTGCGGGGCCTGCGATCACATGGCCGTTGGCGGTGAAGCGGAAGCGCTTCTTGGCCGCCGACTTGGTCTTCATCTTGGGCATTTCCATCTCCGTGGTTGCAGGCACGACTCGGCATGCCACGTGGGCCGGCCGTGCGGGGTAGTCCGAGGTTCGGCGTATAGGGGCAGGCGCGCCGGGATGCAAGACGCCTTGGGCCGCTTACTTTGTCAGACGGCCCAGAACGCGCATGAAGACGTCGGGAATCTCTGCCAGCGTGTAGCCGCGCCCGTGGTTGTTGAGCGCCACGACGATCAGGACGCCGCCGATCAGCACCAGAATGGCACCTGTGCGCGGCACCGAGCCGTCGACCCAGGCCGATAGCAAAGTGGGCACGGCCATCAAGAGCGACAGCGTGCCCACAACGATCATCAGATCAGTATCCATGATGTCCCCGGGTCATCCCGCAAGCGCCCGCGGTTGAGCCCGCAGGCGCCTGCGAATGATTATTCAGGATCGACCCGTGAAATCAACCTTTCATCGCAAGGCGCCACTCGCAGCACGTTGGTTGTGCCTTTTACGTTGAAGGGCAGGCCGGCGGTCAGCACGATCATGTCCTCGACCCCGGCAAAGCCCTCGACCCGCGCGGCCTTGACGGCGGCCAGAACCGCGCCTTTCAGCCGGATCTGCGGTTCGCAGATCACGCAGTGCAGCCCCCAGGTCAGCGCGAGGCGGCGGGCGGTCGACATCAGCGGGGTCAGCGCGATGATCGGCACGCGCGGCCTTTCGCGTGACACCAGCGCCGCGGTGGTGCCGGTCTGGCTGAACGAGGCGATGGCCTTGATGTTGGTCGCCTCGGCAATCTCGCGCGCGGCGGCCACGATGCCGTCGGCGATCGTCTCGCGGCGGATGTTGCGGCTGGCCTCGATCACCTGGCGGTAGGTCGGGTCCTTTTCGACCGAGATGGCGACGTTGTTCATCGTCGTCACCGCCTCGATCGGATATTTGCCGGCGGCCGATTCGGCCGACAGCATGACGGCGTCGGCGCCTTCGTAGATCGCGGTGGCGACGTCCGAAACCTCGGCCCGGGTCGGCACCGGCGCCTCGATCATCGATTCGAGCATCTGGGTCGCCACGATCACCGGCTTGGCCGCGGCACGGGCGCCGCGGATCAGGCGCTTCTGGATCGGCGGCACGGTGTAGACCGGCAGTTCCACGCCAAGGTCGCCGCGCGCGACCATGATGCCATCCGAGACCTGCAGGATCGCGTCATAGGCTTTGACAGCGGCGGGTTTTTCGATCTTGGCGAGGATAGCGGCACGGCCCCGGGCCAAACCACGTGCCTCGATCACATCCTCGGGCCGCTGCACGAAGGACAGCGCCAGCCAGTCCACGCCCAGTTCGCAGGCAAACTCCAGATCGACCCGGTCCTTTTCCGACAGCGCCGCCACCGGCAAGAGAACGTCGGGTACGTTGACGCCCTTGCGGTTGGAAATGGTGCCGCCCACGGTGACAGTGCAATCGGCGAAGTCCTTGCCGCAGTCTTCGACCTTGAGACGGATCTTGCCGTCATTGACCAGAAGCGAGGCGCCGGGCTCCAGCGCCTCGAAAATCTCGGGGTGGGGCAGTTGCACGCGGGTCGCATCGCCGGGAGCCGAGGCGAGGTCCATGCGGAATTTGGCGCCCTCGGCCAGCTCTTCCGCGCCATTGCCGAAGGTGCCGACGCGCAGTTTCGGGCCTTGCAGGTCGGCTAGAATGCAGATCGGGCGACCGGTGTCGGCCTCGACCTGGCGGATGATGACATGACGGGCGCGGATGTCGTCATGGGTCCCGTGGCTCATGTTCAGGCGGAACACGTCGGCTCCGGCCTCGAACAGGGCGCGGATGGTGGCGTAGTCGCTGGAAGCGGGGCCGAGCGTGGCCACGATCTTTACGTTCCGAAGGCGTCTCATGCCTTGATCCTTTTCGTCGTTCAGGGTGACGGTGGGCCGCCGGTCTTATGGCCCAATTGGGACCGAGGAGCAACAATGCCCTGCATCGCGTGGCGGCAAGGAATCATAAAAGAGCGAATAAGTGATCACGAGCGCCCAGACCCTGCACAAAACGCCGATCCGGCGCAGGACGAGGTCGCGAGGATTCCCTTTTGCGCCGCCGCTTGCTATCACCCATGGCAAGGAGAGTGCGCATGACCCCATTTCACGTCTTTGGCCCCGATCGGCCCGGCCGTTGGCTGGTGACCTGCGATCACGCCACCAACCGGGTGCCGGCCGATATAAGCAGCGGCGATCTGGGCATCGCCCCCGAGGACATGGCCCGCCACATCGCCTGGGATGTGGGTGCGCAGGGCGTGGCAGAGGTTCTGGGCGCGGCTCTGGACAGTCCGGTCATCTGCAGCGATTTCAGCCGGCTGGTGATCGATCCCAACCGGGGCGAAGAGGATCCGACGCTGGTCATGCAGCTTTACGATGGCACGATCATCCCCGGCAATGCCCGCGTCACGCCGGCCGAGGTTGAACGGCGGCTGGACACGCTCTACCGGCCCTATCATGCGGCGCTGGCCGGGCTTGCGGCGCGGCGGGATGATACGGTCATCCTGGCCGTGCATTCCTTCACCCCCTGTCTGCGCGGCCGGGCGCCAAGGCCCTGGCAGGTGGGCGTGCTTTACGCGCCCTGCGACGACAGGCTGTCGCGGCCCCTGATCGCAGAGCTTGCCGACCAGCCGGACCTTTGCGTCGGCGACAACGAACCCTATGCCGGCCATCTGCCCGGCGATGCGATCGACCGGCATGCCTTGCAGATGGGGCGGCTCAACACCTTGATCGAGGTCAGGAACGACCTCATCTGTGATGCCGGGGGGCAAAAGGCCTGGGGACTGCGTCTGGCGCCCCTTTTGACCCGGGCTCTGGAGGTTTGCGATGCAACTGGATGACGAGACACGGCAAAAGCTGGAGGCGGCGGCCTTCCGCGCCCTGATGCACCACCTGCTGCAAGCGCGCCCCGATGTGCAGAACATCGACTTGATGAACCTCGCAGGCTTCTGCCGCAACTGTCTGAGCCGCTGGTACAACGAGGCGGCCACGGCGGAAGGCATCGCCATGACCAAGGAAGAGGCGCGCGAGATCGTCTATGGCATGCCCTATGCCGATTGGGTGGCGCAGAACCAGACCGCTGCCGATGCGGCCAAGCAGGCGGCGTTCCAGGTGGCCTATGCCGAAAACGTGCTGGGCAAGGGCAAGCCACAACCCTGAGCCTCGCGTTCTGTCCGCGATTTCGCCAGCAATCACGCCGACTTGCGTGGAGGCGTGCCGCGTCTTGCGCTAACGAGGCGGCAGGACAGCAACGCAGGGACGGTTTTTGTGACGCGGCAGAAGTATGGGCGGCTCTTGGCGGGGCTGGTGACGGTTGGGGTCTGCGGCTTTGCGCCGGCCCTTTGGGCGCAGGATCAGACGACAGTGGTGCCGGATACGGTGGCCGCAACGGCCGCGGCAGCGGTGCCGGTTCCGGCAGCGGCGCCCGATCCTGCAGGCGTTCCGGCTGTGGCTTCGTCACCAGATATTGCCGTGGCAGCGGCGCCGGCAGAGCCCTCGACCGATCCGGCCTTTGCCGGCATTCCGGGCGATGCCTCGGCGCTTGGCGGCTATGACGTGTTGATCGCCGACCGGGGCAACAACCGGCTCTTGTTGGTCAGCCCGGAAAAGCAGATCCTCTGGCAATACGATTTCCCGGGCCTGCCCAAGGGCAACGGCGCAGATGACGCCTTCTTCGCCGATGACGGGCAAAGCATCATCACCAATCTGGAACATCAGCAGGTCATAGAGGTCATCGACCGCGCCACGAAAGCGGTGACCTGGTCCTACGGCACGCTGGGCCACAAGGGGGCCAAGGGCGCGCTGCTCGACTATCCCGATGATGCCTACAAAGTGGCGAATGGCAATATCGTAGTGGCCGACATCCGCAACTGCCGCATCCTCGAGATCGCGCCCGACAAGCATATCGTGCGGCAGGCCGGCAAGACCGGGCAATGCGCCAGCGGGCCGGGTCTTTTGCCCTCGCCCAATGGCGACAAGCCGCTGCCGAACGGCCATCTTCTGGTCAGCACGATCAACGACCACTCTCTGGTCGAGCTTGACGAGACCTGGACCGAGGTCAACCGCCTCTCCCTGCCGTTCAAATACCCCTCCGATCCGCAGCTGACGGCGGCGGGGAACTATCTGGTGGCGGGCTATACCAATCCGGGCGCGCTGATGGAGCTGGCCCATGACGGTACGCCGGTCTGGACCTATCAGCCGCAGGCGGACGGCGTGCTCAACAAGCCCTCGCTGGCCATCGAACTGCCCAACGGCAACGTGATGGTGACCGACGATCTGAACGCAAGGGTCGTGGTGATCGACAAGGCCAGCAACAAGATCGTCTGGCAATATGGCGTGACGCGGCATCCCGGCTCGGCCCCCGGCTATGTCCACATCCCGGATGGGCTTGACATCATAAAGGCGGAGTGACGATGAGAAAATCGGGTTTGGCGCTGGGACTGATGGCGGGGGCCTTGTTGGCCGGCGCAGTCTGGGCGGGCGAGGTGGTGCACAAGGTCGGCAAGCTCACCTGGCATCCTGCCGGCTATGTCGGCAAGGTTCTGGCGATGAAGGGCTATGTGCTGCAGGCGGGCGACGGCTATGTGCTGTTTTCGGACGAGCCAGGCGGGGCGATTTCGGCGCATGACCTGCCGGTGCAGGGCACGGGTTTCGACCAGATGAAGCCTGGCACGCTTTACCTGCTGCACGGCACTTTCGTGAAGGGCGGGCTGAAGGCCAGCAATGGCAATCCCTACCACCTTGACCTGACCGCGCCACCTGAACCGCTGCACTAGCGCCGCTGTCAGGCTTGCAAGCCGCGGGCGATCCGGACCCGGCTCTGATCGGCGAGGTCATATCGGGTCCGCCCGTGCTTCACCTCACCTGAGGCGCGGTCTGATCATCCGCAGCCCCCGGGCGCTCTGGCCAGACTTCGGCAGGATGGGCAATCTGCCCATCTTGACCGACCCGCTGCGCTGGTCAGATCGCCGATTTGCGCATCTCGTCCAGATAGATTTCGCGCAGGCGCGCCACCACGGCACCCGGCTTGCCCGTGCCCACTGCCTTGCCATCCACCTCGACCACCGGCATCACGAAGGCCGAGGCCGATGTGATGAAGGCCTCGTCCGCGCCTTGCGCCTCGGCCAGGGTGAAGGGGCGCTCCTCGACCTCCATCTGCGCCTCGGCGGCAAAGCGCAGCACGGCGGCCCGCGTGATCCCGTGCAGGATGTCATGCGACAGCTGGCGGGTGATGATCTTGTTGCCCTTGACAACATAGGCGTTGTTCGAGGTGCCTTCGGTCACCACGCCCTCTTCGACGAACCAGCAGTCGTCGACATGGGCGGCCTTGGCGGCCATCTTGGCCATCGAGGGGTAAAGCAGCTGCACCGTCTTGATGTCGCGCCGGCCCCAGCGCAGATCGGGGGTCGAGATCACCCGCCAGCCGGTCTTGGCGGCAGGGTTCTCGGCCAGGCCCGGCTTGGACTGGGTGAACATCACCACCGTCGGCGGCACCGGCGGATTCGGATAGGCAAAGTCGCGGTCACCCGGATTGCCGCGGGTGACCTGCAGATAGACCATGCCATCCACCACCGCATTCTGCGCCACAAGTTCGCGGTGCAGCGCCAGCCATTCGGCGTCCGTATGCGGATTGGCCATTTCCAGCTCCGACAGGCTGCGCGACAGGCGGGCGGCATGGCCGGCAAAGTCGATCAGCTTGCCGCCCAGAACCGAGGTCACCTCATAAACCCCGTCCGCCATCAGGAAGCCGCGGTCAAACACAGAGACCATGGCTTCGGCTTCGGGCACGAAGGCGCCATTCACGTAAACGATGCGGGTCATGTTCTATCCCCAAAGGGCCTGATCAGGCGGATGGAGCCCGCGGCTGTCATGCGACAAGGGGCTGTCGCGGTCTTGAGACAGAAGCCGCGGGGCGTCAAGATCGGAAAACGCCGCGCCCTGTGCCGACAGCACTGCGGGCGCCGTGGCCAGCGCCGACCTAACCTTGCCGCCGCCCATCAGCCAGCAGCCGGGCCGTCGCGTCCCGACCAGGGCGAGCGGCGCCACCACTTTGCGATGCTGCGGCTGCGAAGATCGCTTGCGAAGCCGGACGCAACAATATACCAGCAAACCATAATGAATTGAAACTTACTTGCGAGGCCGCCTTGTCCTTTCGCCTTCAACCTGCCGCTCCGGCGCGTCCCAACCGCTGCCAACTGTTCGGCCCGGGCTCGCGCCCCGCGCTTTTCGCCAAGATGGCCGGCTCGGCCGCCGATGTGGTGAACCTTGACCTTGAGGATTCGGTTGCGCCCGCCGACAAGCCCCAGGCCCGCGCCAACATCATCGAGGCCATCTCGGCCGTTGACTGGGGCCGCAAGACCCTGTCGGTGCGCATCAACGCGCTGGACACGCCCTGGTGGTACCGCGATGTGGTGGACCTTCTGGAACAGGGCGGCGACAGGCTCGATCAGATCATGATCCCCAAGGTGGGCTGTGCCGAAGACATCTATGCGGTCGATGCGCTCGTCACCGCGGTGGAGCGTGCCATGGGCCGCACCAGGCCGATCGGCTTTGAGGTCATCATCGAATCGGCCGCCGGGATTTCCCATGTCGAGGCGATTGCCGCGGCCTCGCCCCGCCTGACGGCCATGAGCCTTGGTGCCGCCGATTTCGCGGCCTCGATGGGGATGCAGACCACTGGCATCGGCGGCACGCAGGAAAATTACTACATGCTGCAGAACGGCGCGCGCCACTGGTCGGATCCCTGGCATTGGGCGCAGGCTGCCGTTGTGGCCGCTTGCCGCACCCACGGGATCTTGCCGGTGGACGGGCCCTTCGGCGATTTTTCGGACGACGAGGGCTTTCGCGCCCAGGCCCGCCGGTCCGCCACGTTGGGCATGGTGGGCAAATGGGCAATCCATCCGCGCCAGGTGGCGCTGGCCAACGAGGTCTTCACCCCCTCGGCCGCGCAGGTTGCCGAGGCGCGCGAGATTCTGTCCGCCATGGCTGAAGCCAAGGCGCGCGGCGAAGGCGCCACGGTCTACAAGGGGCGCCTCGTCGATATCGCCTCGATCAAGCAGGCCGAAGTGATTGTAAAACAGGCGGAAATGGCGGAGTCTGCCTGAAAATCGGGCTGTTGCAAAACCTTGTTGACAGGCCCCTGACGCAACGTCAATGTGCAGGCAGGGATGAATTCCCACGAAATACCCGGCGGAATTGGGCGGGGAGGCCCGGTTCCGCGCATGGGGAGGAGACCCGCCCCGTGGCCCTGCGCCACGGGGCGCGGTGCTTTCTGGGGCCCCCTTATCGCCTTCAACACATCAAAAGGGGCGGAGTTTCCCCCGCCCCAAGTCGCAAGCCCTTCGGACGTCAGGCCTTGGCCTTGGTGCGCCGCCGTAGCAGGGCAAGGCCTGCAAATGCGCTGCCAAGCAAGGGCAGGCCGGCCGGCAGTGGCACGGTGTTCACATTCATGTCCACATAACCAAAGCCAGCCGCGCCCAACCGGAAGCTGTATTGCCCATGGTTCGGATCGAAACTGGTGACCGCAGGGTGAGTGATGCCCGTGGCGCCTGTCGAAAGGAATGAAAACCCGATGTTCTGGCTGTCTTGCGCGAGATGGCCAAGCGGACCGTAGGCGCCGAAATCGATGACGCCCAGGTCGGACACAGCCGTATTCAGGCCGGGATCAAGGTCATAGTAAAGCTTGAGGCCGATCGTGCTGATATCGGTCCCATCGCTGAGCTCTGCAAAGTAGCTGAAGTTCCAGAACGGCAGGTTTCCGTGCGTCGGATCCACGCCGGGCTGCACGAAAAAGGTCCCGTTGCCATCATTCGTTGGCGTTGGCGCAAAGTAATGCGGCGTTGCCGACAGGCCAACGAGCAGGCTGAGGCCCGAACCGTTGGTGAATGTCGCATAGTTTACCGCATTCGTCGGAATGCCGCTGCCGCCGAACGTCACGCTATCGGCCGGGTTGAGCGGCGTGATTTGCCCGAAGGTCCCCTGCGTGGGATCGAACGCCACCACGTCTGCAACCGCCGACCAAGCGAATGTTACTGCGACCACGGCAATCGCCGCGGTCGCCAAGCCATATCTTGATTTCACCTTGAACTCCCTCCCAAAACACACTTTCCCAAAACAGTCCGAAAACGTTAACACAGAATTGTGTGAAAAAAAGGCGGCAAACTGGCGTCGACATTCGAACAATCGCGGTCCTGACCGCGGATCGAGGCTCGAAACGGCCCCATTCGGGGCGATCGCTGCGGTCTTGACGGCCCAGTCGATTCGGCGCGGTGTCGGGCGAGTGCAACCTTGTCCGGCCAACCGGGACGGGCCGCAAAAGGCGACACGTTGCATTCGCCGGCCTCTGCGGTCATATAGGCGGGTGTCCGATCCGGAGCTTTCCATGAACTACCTTGAATTCGAAAAACCCCTGGCCGAGATCGAGGGCAAGGCGGAAGAACTGCGGGCCATGGCGCGGTCGAACCCGGCGATGGATGTCACCAAAGAGGCCGAGGCGCTGGACCGCAAGGCCGACCAGATGCTCAAGGACCTCTACAAGGGGCTGAACCCCTGGCAGAAATGTCAGGTCGCGCGTCACCCCGACCGGCCGCATTGCCGCGATTACATCGAGGCGCTGTTCACCGAATATACGCCGCTCGCTGGCGACCGGAACTTTGCCGATGACCACGCGATCATGGGCGGGCTGGCACGGTTCAACGATGCCCCCCTTGTGGTGATCGGCCAGGAAAAGGGCCATGACACCAAGACCCGGATCGAGCGCAACTTCGGCATGGCGCGCCCCGAAGGCTACCGCAAGGCGATCCGCCTGATGGAGATGGCCGACCGTTTCCGCCTGCCCGTCGTGATGATCGTCGACACTCCCGGCGCCTATCCCGGCAAGGGCGCCGAAGAGCGTGGTCAGGCCGAGGCCATCGCGCGGGCCACCGAAAAATCCTTGCAGATCGGCGTGCCGGTGATCTCGGTCGTGGTGGGCGAGGGTGGCTCGGGCGGGGCTGTTGCCTTGGCCACCGCGAACCGGATCGCGATGCTGGAACATTCGATCTATTCGGTGATCAGCCCGGAAGGCTGCGCCTCGATCCTGTGGAAAGACGCCGAAAAGATGCGCGAGGCGGCCGAGGCCCTGCGGTTGACCGCGCAGGACCTGCAAAAGCTTGCCGTGATCGACCGCATCGTGAAAGAGCCTCTGGGCGGTGCACAGCGTGGCCGCAAGGAAACCATCGAGGCGGTGGGCAAGGCGATCGAGGCCATGCTCAAGGAACTGTCCTCGAAAAAGCCCGAGGCTCTGATCAAGGACCGGCGCGAGAAATTCCTGGACATGGGCAGCAAGGGCCTTGCGGCCTGAGCCCGGGGCGAGCTGGCAGATCGGCGGCGCTTCCGGATCGCTGCCACTGACCCCCTGATCTCGGGCGCCAGCTCATCCGGGGCATGGATGTCTTGTGCCGTCATATTGACTTATGGCCGTCGGTCGCAACTGTGCGACCCAGTGCGCCCGAGAATGACGCAATCGGCCCCAAGCCCGGGGCCCCGCGGCGCCTACCACCAACCCAGATGCGCCCGTGTCGCGCGCTCGCGGTCATATTCGGCACCGTCGATGGCGCCTTCCGAGGCCTCTTGCAGCATCTGGCCGACCGAGGGCAGGCCCCTGGACTGATCACCCGCGCTCCACATCTCTGATCGTTGCAGGGCGCGGGCGCATTGGGAATAGACCTCGTCCACCGCGATGACGATGACGCTGCGGGGATGTTTGCCGTCCCTTTCGAACCGGCCGCACAGGGTGGGGTCGGCGGTCAGCCGGGCGCGGCCGTTGACGCGGATCGCGGTGGTCGAGCCGGGGATCAGGAAGATCAGCGACACCCGTCCGTCACGCAGGATGTTGCGCAGCGAGTCGATGCGCTCGTTGCCCTTCCAGTCTGGCAGGGCCAGCGTCTTGGGGTCGAGCACAGTCACGACCGGCCCCTGATCGCCGCGCGGGCTGCCGTCGGTGCCCTCCGGCCCCACGGTCGAAATCACGCAAAAGCGCGACCTTTCGATGAAGGCGCGGTAGCTGGGTGTCAAGTGCGGCGTGACCTTGGCCAGCGCGGGCCGGGACGGCGTGCCGTATAGCGCATGAAGGTCGTCGAGCGTGGTGATCCAGTCCATCCTACACCTTGGGTTTGCGCGTCTTGGGTTTCGGCGCGGGCAGGTCGGCGGCCACGGCGCGCAGGGCGGCCATGGCAAGGTCGGGCTCGTCCAGCGCGGTCTCAAGGCGGATGTGGGCCTTGGCGCCGGGATAGGGCGGCGCCATCTGGGGCGCCCCGATCAGCGCCAGGGCGCCGGGCGTGGGTTTGACGAAAAGCGTGTCGTCGCAGACCAGCGCCACCACCTTCGCATCGAGGTACAGCGCATATTCGCCGAACATCTTGCGAAACGACAGGCCCGCAAGGTCGGACATCACGTCGCGCAGCGCTTCGATCGTGTCGGGCCGCGTGCTCATGCGCCGGCCCAGCCCGCTTCGTACATCAGGGCGTTGGAGGCGGCCTCGACCGTGGCCTCGATCTCTTTCATGAAGCCCGCCACGGGACGGCCGGGTTCGATGGCGGGCAGGAACTCCACGACGGCCAGACCGGGCTGGCGCATGATGCCATGCTTGGGCCAGAAGATCCCGACATTGGTGGCGACCGGCACGCAGGTCTGCCCCAACTGATCATAAAGCAGCCCGGCGCCGACCTTGTAGGGCAGCTTCGCTCCGGGTGGCACCCGCGTGCCCTGCG
This sequence comes from bacterium, assembly GCA_016124195.1. Classification (GTDB taxonomy): domain Bacteria; phylum Pseudomonadota; class Alphaproteobacteria; order Rhodobacterales; family Rhodobacteraceae; genus Stagnihabitans. The sequence continues at coordinate 202,983 of WGOE01000002.1, forward strand.
GATAGATGATCAGTTGCCCAGGCTCTGACGCGCCCCTGGCGGCATCGGCCTTCATCTTGGCGATGGCCGCCCCGCGCTTGCCGCGATCCACCGGGATGCAGCCGATCCGCAGGGCATATTGGCCAAGGATCGGCGCCCAGATCAGTTCGCGCTTCATGATGAAGCGCGGGCGGGGCAGGGCCGAGGTCATCAGGATGATGTCAAAGAAGCTCTGGTGTTTGGCGACGATCAGAACTTCGCCCTGCGGCACCTCTCCGCGGATCTCCGACCGCAGACCCACCAGAACCCGGGCCGAAAACCGCACCCAGGCGCAGAAGGTGTGGATCGCGGCAAAGGCTGCGGCCCGGCTGATCAGAGCGGGGATGGCAAAGGCCAGCGCAATGACCGCCATCGCCAGATACATCTGGACGATGAAGATCAGCGACAGCACCCAGCGAAGCGGTTTCGGCATCAGGTCAACCTTTTCAGCGTGCGGAAGGCGGCGGTCCGGGTGGCAAGGAAGGCGACCAGCGCCGCCAGCGGTACCAGAACCAGCGGCAAGAGCCAGCCCAGCCCGGAAAAGCCAAGGCCGGTCAGAAACCCTCCGGCGGCGTCCTGCGCGGGCAGGAGGGCAACCCCGATCAGGCCCAGCACCACGCCGGCCAGCGCGCCGGAGGCCGCCCGCAGGGTAAAGCGGCGCACGAAGGCGCGCGCGATATAGGTGTCGCGTGCGCCCACCAGCCGCAACACCCGGATGACCTGCGCGTTGGCGGCCAGGGCTGCATTGGCCGCCAGGGTGATCATCGCGGCCATGGCCAGCCCGATCAGCACGATGGACAGAAGGCCCAGCAGGCGCAGCCGGCCCGCGGCTTCGGCCATCGGGCGGCGCCAGCGCAGGTGATCGTCCAGCACGGCGCCCGGCGCCTCGGCCGCGAGGCGCTGGCGCAGGCCCTCGGCATCATAGCCGGCGCCGGTCTCGGTCACCGCCACCAGTTGTGGCAGGGGCAGGTCCTGCAAGGGCAGGTCGGGGCCGAACCAGGGCTCCAGCAGCTTGGTGCTTTCCTCGGGCGTCAGGGCGCGGGCCTCGGCAATGCCGGGCGTGGTCTTGAGCACTTCCAGCACGGCCTTGGTCTGGATCGCCATCTGATCCTCGGGGGCCGAGATGCGCACGGTGGCGGTACGGTCCAGCGCCTCGGCCCAGCGGTTGGCCAGTTTGCCCGAGGCGAGCGACAGCGCCATGGCAAAGACCGCAAGAAAGGTCATCGCCCCTGAGGTGAAGCTGGTCAGCCAGGCCGAAGCGCCCGACGGCGGTACCACGCGGTCATCCTGACGCGATGCGGCGCTCACAGGTCCGCCCCCGCCAGCTGGATGCGCCGCTTGGCGATGCGCAGCACCCGGGCCGCAATCTGGCTTTTGGCCTGGCGTATGACGTTGAGGTCATGGGTCGCCACCAGGATCGTCTTGCCCATCCGGTTCAGTTCAACCAGCAGCGTCAGAAGCCGCAGCGACATCTCCCAGTCCAGGTTGCCTGTGGGTTCGTCGGCCAGGATCACGTCAGGCCCCATGATGATGGCCCGCGCAAGCGCCGCGCGCTGCCGCTCGCCCCCCGACAGCGAGGGCGGCAGGGCGGTGGCGAGCGGGCCGAGCCCGACCCAGGTCAGGAGGTCCTGCAGATCGCCAGTGGCCGTGGTCCGGCCTGCCACGATCAACGGCAGCGCCACGTTGGAGGACAGCGGCAGATGATCGAGGAACTGGCAATCCTGATGCACGACGCCGATGCGGCGCCGTGTCAAAGCCACGTCGTCCCGGCTGAGATCCCGCACCTCGCGGTCAAACAGCGTCACACGGCCTGCCGTGGGCAAAAGCTCGGCATAACACAATTTCAGGAAGGTGGATTTGCCCGATCCGGACGGTCCTGTCAGAAAATGAAAAGACCCCGGTGCCAGCCGCAAGGTGATTTCCGACAGCAGTTCCCCGCCGCCGTAGCTGTAGGCCGCATTCTCGAAGGCGATCAAGGTCTGGGTTCCGTTCCGCGCTGCTTGCTTGCGCACCATCGCCCAAGGTCGGGCAGGTTTCAACGGTCCGTGTGGTTTCAGTGTTGCGGAACTGCCGGAAGTGTTAATGATCTGGCTACAAAGCATTGGACCCCTGCCGTTTAGTTGCTACAACGGCTGCCAAAAGACACCAAAAAGTCTGGGGACAGGTTCACATGCGCTTGGTTTGCCCAAATTGTGATGCGGAATACGAGGTGGACAACTCGGCCATCCCGCTGACGGGGCGCGACGTGCAGTGTTCAAACTGTGGTCACGCCTGGTATCAAACCCACCCCGATGCCGCATCGGAGCCGGCCAGTGCCGTTCCGCCTGCACCTGTCGAAGAAGTTCAAGCCGCGCCGGACAGCATGGCCCCGGAGCCGGCCATTGCAGAGCAGGACGACGTGGCCGAAGTGCTGGCGGATCCCACTCCACCGGTGGTTGCGGCAGCATCTGTGACGACCGAGGCGGTCGAGCCTGCCGCGCCGCCCGGCAACCGCAACATTTCGCAAAGCGTGCTGGCCGTGCTGCGCGAAGAGGCCGAACGCGAGGCCTCTGCCCGGCGTGCCGAGGCGCCGCCTGCGCTGGAAACCCAGACCGAGATGCCGCTGGAACCCGCGGCCGATCAGCCCCGCAGCCGGCCCGAGCCGAAGCCCGCGCCGGCCGTGGTCGAGAACCTGTCCGTCGAGGAGACCAAAGCGCCCGCCGCCGAGACGGTCCGGTCGCGCGGCGACAGGCTGCCTGCGATCGATGAAATCAACTCGACCCTGCGCGCCACATCGGACCGGTCGGGCGACCTTGACGACGATGCGATCGCGAGCCTGGTGCCGCGTGTCCCCAGCGAGGGCGGTTTTCGCCGTGGCTTTCTGATGGTCGTGCTGATCGGGGTTATCCTGCTGGCGCTTTATGTCTTTGCCCCGTTGATCGCGGCGAAGGTGCCGGCCCTGAAGGGTGCAGCCGATGGCTATGTGGCCGGCGTCAATGCGGCGCGGGTCTGGCTTGATGCAAGATTGCGGTCGCTGATCGGCATCCTGCGCGGGTTTACCGGCGGCACCGACGGCTGATCCGAAGGGCCCGGCAGGCGCCGTACTGCGCAGAGCCCGGCAGGCGCCGTACTGCGCAGAGCCCAGCAGGCGCCGTACCGCGCAGAGCGGCCTTCTAGAACAGATCCAGCAGGCGGCGCAGATAGCTGCGCTCTTGATCGGGGCGGGCCTGATCTCCGGCGCGCTTGCGGATTTCATCCAGCAATTCCTGCGCGCGGCGATAGACATCCTGATCCATCCGCAACGGGCCGTTGCTGCCAATCTGCGCGCTGTCGGCGGAATCGCGGCCCAGAGGGTCGCGTTGGCCGCGCGGCGTGGCATCGGCCGTGGCCTGACCGTCGTTCGGATTGCGGTCCTGCTCGCTTTGCGCCAAGGCATCGCCCAATTGCCTTATGCCCTGCCGCAACGCATCCAGCGCCTGAGCCTGCTTGTCCAGCGCCTGCGGCAGATTGCCATCGCGCAGCGCGTTTTCGGCATCCTTCATCGCGCGGCCAGCCTGATCGAGCTTGCGCCGGCCCTCTTCGCCCTTGGGGTCGCCCGCACCGGGCAGGGTGCCGGACTTGCCCAACCGGTCGATGCGGTCTTTCAGCGCCTGCTGGCGGTCGGCGAGGCTTTGGCCGTTCGGGTGGTCGCCGGGCTGGCCATCCTGGCTTTGGCCGCCCTGGGCATTGGGGTCGGGCTGGCCCTGCTGGCCGTTCTGCAGCCCGTGGAAACTGTCGTCCGACAGTTTCTGCTGGTCGCGCAGGGTCTGGCCTAGGTCCTTCATCGCCTGCTGGCCCGGGCTGCCCTGGCCCTGACCCTGGCCTTGCCCCTTACCCTGTTCGACCTTCATGTTGTTCATGAAATCGCGCAGTTGCTGCATCAGCGCCTGCGCCTCGGCGGTGCGGCCCTCTTTCATCAGCTCTTGCAGCTTGTCGAGCATCTGCTGCAGCTGATCCTGCGTCATCTTCATCGTCGGACTGTTCTGCTTGCTCGGCTCGTCGGGGTTCTGCGCGTTCTTTTGCGCCTGCTGCGACATGTAATTGTTCAGCGCGTCGCGCATCTCTTTCATCAGGCGGTCGATCTCGGCAGGCGAGGCGCCGTTGCGGATGGCCTCGTCCAGCCGGTCCTGCGCGCGCTTCATCGCCTCATAGGCCGAGGAAAGCTCGCCGTCCTCGACCATCAGGGCGATCTGCCACAACTCTTCTGCCATGCCGTCGCGCGCCTTGGTGTCCAGCGGCGCCGAAGCCGAGTCAAGCTGGCTGATCACGGTGCGCAGGCGCAGATAGGCCTTGGTGTTGGGGAAAAAGCCCTCGGGCTTGTAGGTGATGGCCTTCAGGATCTCGTCCACCCGCGGCGCGTTGGAACGGTTCCACAAAAGGTCGCGCCGCATTTCGATGATCGCATTGGCGATGGGATCGAAGAAGCGCCGGCCCGGCAGGACGACATGCAGGGGCTGCGAGGTGGCGGTCTGGCCCGCGGCATCGGTGGCGGTGAAGGTCAGCGTCACGGGCAGGTTGGACATCACGTCCTTGGACAGGTCATCGACCAGCACCTGATCCACCTTGGTTCGGTCGCGCTTCATCGGCATCGGCAGGTCGAGCACAACCGGATCGCGCGGCTCGGGGTCGGGGGTCAGGCCATAACGGCGGTCCACCGCCGCCAGATCCAGCGCGATCGAGACCGAGCCCTTGACCACGCCGTAATCGTCGGTCGCCTCGAAGGGTTGCTTGAAGCGGCCATCGGCGTCGCGGTCCATCTGGCCGGTGGGTTTGATGGCGGGCGGGGCGTCGGGCAGCAGCGTGACCAGCCATTCGCGCCCGCCGGCGCCCTCGATCTTGAGCACGCCGGACTGGCGGACGGTGAAATCCTGCGTCGGGTTCGAGGCGGGCGGCACATCGGTGCGGCCCGACACGGTTTCGGCCAGGATCAGCGCGCCCGGCGCACCGTAAAAGCGCAACTGGATGCGGGTGCCGGCGGGCAGCAGCAGCGTTTCGCCTTTCTGGTCCGACAGGTACAGCGCGGGCTTGCCGGTATAGGCGGGCGGCTGGGCCCAGCCTTCCCAGGCGGGGCCCGCGGCGGCCTGTCCGGGGCCCACCGGGGCGGGCAGCGTCGCAACCGAGGCCACGCGCCAGATCGAGCCGAACAAAAGCGCCAGCACCAGAACCGTCAGGGCCATGTAGCGCAAGGCATAGGGGTCGCGCGAGGCGAGCTTCAGGTCCGGCTCGACCGCCTTGGCCGCACTGGCGCGCAGCGCCATGCGGTCGCGGTGCACCGCCCAGATCGCCTGGGTCGCCGCATCCTCGGACCCCATGGCCAGACTGTCGCGCAGGGCTGCGATCGGCCGGCCGGGCAGGCGCGAATCCAACCGGGCCAGCGCCTCGTCCCGCGTGGGTCTGCGAAACACGACCCAGCCATGCACCAGCGCCCAAACCGAACTGAAGGCCAGCGAGACAAGGCCGAACCAGTCCACCTCAAGCGGCAGATGATCCTGCACCCCCAGAGCGGCCAGACCCAGACCGGCGATCAGCGCGGTCCAGAGCGGCCAGAAGGCACGGCTGAGCCGTTCCGCCCAAAGACCCAGCAGGGTCAGGCGAAGCGGCATCTCGATCCGTTTCAGGGCCGCTTCCGGCTTGCTTTCGTTCATCGCCTCCGCCGGTTCAGGGCGTCATCTCACACCATATAGTGTACAACCATCACGAAACTACGACCATTCCGAAATTGGCCTACAACCATTCTGGGATGTTATCGCGCGCAAGGATTTCGTCAAAGCTCGGTCGCGCCCGGATGACAGCGAAGTGATCCGCCTGCACGAGCACTTCGGGCACCAGCGGGCGGGTGTTGTATTCCGAGGCCATGACGGCGCCGTAAGCCCCGGCCGATCGGAAGGCCACCAGATCGCCCTCGGCCAGATGGGGCAGGGCCCGCGCCTTGGCGAAAGTATCGCCGGTTTCGCAGACCGGGCCCACCACGTCGTAATCCTGGGTCGGTGTGGCCGGGGCCGGCTCCGTGACCGGAATGATGTCGTGATGCGCGCCATACATCGAAGGGCGCACCAGATCGTTCATCGCGGCATCGACGATCAGAAAGGTGCGGTCCTCGCCCTCCTTGACATAGATGACCTGCGAGACCAGCAGGCCCGAATTGCCCGAGATCAGGCGGCCGGGTTCGATCTCGATCTCGCAGCCCAGATGGCCCAAAGTGCGCTTGATCAGCGCGCCATAGTCGAAGGGCAGCGGCGGCGCCTCGTTCGAACGGGTGTAGGGAATGCCAAGCCCGCCGCCAAGGTCCAGCCGGCTGATCGTGTGGCCATCGGCGCGCAGGGCCTCGGTCAGTTCGGCGATCTTGGTGAAGGCGGCCTCGAAAGGGGCAAGGTCGGTCAGCTGGCTGCCGATGTGGACATCAATGCCCACGACCTGCAGGCCAGGCAGGCTTGCGGCCTGGGCATAGATCGCACGGGCGCGCGAGATCGGGATGCCGAACTTGTTTTCCTTCTTGCCGGTCGCGATCTTCTCATGGGTCTTGGCATCGACATCGGGATTGACGCGCAGGGTGATCGGCGCGGTGGCGCCCAGCGACTGCGCCACCTCGGACAGGGCGCGCAGTTCAGGTTCGGATTCCACGTTGAACTGGCGGATGCCGCCGGTCAGGGCCAGCTTCATCTCGTCGCGGGTCTTGCCCACGCCGGAAAAGACAATGCGCTCTCCCGGAACGCCCGCAGCCTTGGCCCGCAGATATTCGCCGCCCGAAACCACATCCATGCCCGCGCCCAGATCGCCCAGCAATTTCAGCACGGCGAGGTTCGACAAGGACTTGATCGCGAAGCAGACCTGATGCGGCAGGGGCGACAGGGCTTCGGAAAACAGCCGGTAATGCCGGGTCAGGGTCGCCGCGGAATAGACGTAGAACGGCGTGCCCACCGCAGCCGCGATATGGCTGATCGCGACATCTTCGGCCATCAGGTGCCCGTCCCGGTAGAGAAAGTGATCCATCAGCGAAGAGTTCCTTCTGGTACGCGCAAATTTCGTCCGGCGCGGGCAGCTATATCAGATGGCCTCAGGGGCGCAATCGCGGCGGGCGGGGAAGCCTCCGGCGGGGGTATTTCGACCTGGATGAAGCGCAAGGCGGCGCAGGTCAGAACGTGGTGCTGACGCCCATTCTGGCGGTTCCGCTGATGCTGACGCCCGAGGCCGGCGCGGCCGGCGCCGTGGGCGGAGCGTCCGCGCCACAGGCGGCGAGCAGCAAGAGCGCCAGAAGGAGGAGGTGCGACCTGTGTGTCCCGAGCATCATGGGCCTGTGGTTGTGGAGTCGGCGCGAACCTAGGTCAGGCCAGCGCGGCTTTCCAGCGGGCAATCTGGGCCGTGACCTCGCTTGGCGCGGTTCCGCCGTAGGACCGGCGGGAACGGACCGAGTTTTCCACGCCAAGGACGGAATAGACCTCCTGGTTGATGCCGGGATGGGCGCTGTGCATTTCGGCCAGGCTCAGATCGGGCAGGTCGCAGCCCTTGGATTCGGCCAGCGCCACGAGGCGGCCCGTGACGTGATGCGCCTCGCGGAAGGGCAGACCCAGGGCGCGCACCAGCCAGTCGGCCAGATCGGTCGCGGTCGAAAAGCCCGAGGCGGCGGCGGCCTTCAGCGCCTCGCGGTTGGCGGTCATGTCGGTGACCATGCCGGTCATGGCGGCGAGCGCAAGCATCAGCGTGTCGGCGGCATCGAAGACCTGTTCCTTGTCTTCCTGCATGTCCTTGGAATAGGTCAGCGGCAGGCCCTTCATCACGGTGAACAGCGCCACTGTGGCGCCAAGGATGCGGCCGATCTTGGCGCGCAGCAGTTCGGCGGCATCGGGGTTCTTTTTCTGCGGCATGATCGAAGAGCCGGTCGTCCATTTGTCCGACAGGCGGACGAAGCGGAACTGCGCAGTGGACCAGATCACCAATTCTTCGGCAAAGCGCGACAGATGGGTGGCGCAGATCGCCGAAGCCGACAGGAATTCCAGCGCAAAGTCGCGGTCAGAGACCGAATCCAGCGAATTGGCGGTGGGCCGGTCAAAGCCAAGGGCCGCGGCCGTCATCGCGCGGTCGATGGGAAAGCCGGTGCCGGCCAGGGCCGCGGCGCCCAGGGGGCATTCGTTCATCCGGGTCCGCGCATCGGCAAAGCGCGCGCGGTCGCGGGCCAGCATCTCGACATAGGCCAGCATGTGGTGGCCCCAGGTGACGGGCTGGGCCACCTGCAGATGGGTGAAGCCGGGCATGACCCAATCGGCCCCAGCCTCGGCCTGGGCCAGGAAGGCCTGCATCAGGGCGGTGAGGCCCGTGATTGCCGCATCGCACTGATCGCGCACCCAGAGGCGGAAATCGACCGCGACCTGATCGTTGCGCGACCGGCCCGTGTGCAGGCGCTTGCCGGGTTCGCCCACGATCTCGGTCAGGCGCGATTCGATGTTGAGGTGGATGTCCTCCAGATCGGTCCGAAAGGTGAAGTTTCCGGCCTCGATCTCTGACAAGACCGTGAGCAGGCCTTTCCGGATGGCCTCGGCGTCGCTAGCACTGATGATGCCGGTGGCGCCCAGCATGGCGGCATGGGCGCGCGAGCCTGCGATGTCTTGCGCATAGAGCCGCTGGTCGAAGGCGATGGAGGCGTTGATCGCCGTCATGATCGCATCCGGCCCGCTGGCGAAACGCCCGCCCCACATGGTATTGGCGGAGGGGGTCTGGGGTTTGTCGGGTTGGGTCATGGTGGCCCCTCAGGGTTGGAATGCGAGGTATGATGCGGATCGTTCGGGCTTTCCTTTATACGGGCTTGCTGGCCTGCGCAAACATCGCGGCGGGCGCGGCTCTGGCGGGAACGCCGGACAAGGCGCTGCTGACCGGGGCGATGGAGAAACTGGTGCTGGAAGAGCCAAAGGCGCTGCCGGAGGCTGCCTTGCTTGACATGGCCGACAAGGCCGCGAGCCTCGCACCCTGGAAGGGGAAATGGCTGGTCCTGAACCTTTGGGCCACCTGGTGCGTGCCCTGCCGCGAAGAGATGCCGGCCTTGGGCAAGCTGGCCTCTGACATGCCGGATCTGGCGGTGGTGGCGGTGGCCACCGGGCCGAACCCGCCGCCGGCCATCACGCGGTTTCTGGACGGGGTGGGCGTGACCTCGCTGACCGTGCTGCGCGATCCGCCGCAGGAGCTGGCGCATCAGATGGGGGTGGTCGGCCTGCCGGTGACGGTGATCGTCAATCCGCAGGGCGAAGAGGTTGCGCGGCTGATCGGCGGGGCTGACTGGGCCTCGCCCGAGGCCAAGGCGGTCTTTGCGGCTTTCATGAAGTAGGCAGCGGGGGGCTTTCGCCCCCCGCACCCCCCAAAGCGGGGGTGGCTCACGCTCCCCCGCTGCCCCCGGTGGAGTATTTCTGCCTGGATGAAATTGGATCAGGGGCGATGTGCCAAGGCCGCGACCCGGTCATGTGCGTCGCAGGTCACGAGGTGGTCGTTGACAAGACCGCAGGCCTGCATGAAAGCGTAAACGATGGTCGGGCCGACAAAGCTGAAGCCAGCCTTCTTCAGCATTTTCGACATGGCGACCGACTCCGCGCTTTCGGCGGGGATGTCGCCGCCGCTGGCGCGGCGGTTCTGACGCGGCGCGCCTCCGACATGGTCCCACAAGAGTGTTGCGAAATCGGCCTTCTCCTGCAGCGCCAGATAGGCGCGCGCGTTCTTCACCGTCGCCTCGATCTTGCCGCGATGGCGGATGATGCCCGGATCGGCCAGCGCGCGCTGGATGTCGGTCTCATCCCAACGCGCGATGCGCTCGGGGTCGAAGCCCTGGAAAACCGCGCGGAAATTGTCGCGCTTTTTCAGGATCGTGATCCAGGAGAGCCCGGCCTGAAAGCCGTCCAGCACCAGCTTTTCCCAGAGCGCGCGGCCATCCCATTCGGGAACCCCCCATTCCGTATCATGATAGGCGCAATAGAGGGGGTCATCGCCGCACCAGGCACATCGCTTGACCATCGCAGGCTCCTCCTCGTTTCTCATTTGGAACAAATGCCGGGCTTCACCGATGCTTTACCCTTTGGACGGAAGTTTGTCATGGGCAGGGATCAGTTTTGCCGCAAGGCAGGGGACGTGGCATGAAACCGGATGAAGGCAAACCCAGGGTCGAGGCTGTGGCAGGTCTGGCCAGCCCTTTGGGCGTGGCCATTTCCGAGGCGGATCAGGATACGATGCGCATGGTGGCCGAGGCGGTCCGCACGCGTCGGCTGGCGCTGGCGTATCAACCGGTTGTCCTGGCGCGCGACCCTGGCCGCGTGGCCTTTCACGAAGGCCTGATCCGGGTGCTGGAGCCGAATGGCCGAATCATTCCCGCCCGCGATTTCATCGCCGCGATCGAAGCGCATGAACTGGGCCGCGAGATCGACTGCGCCGCGCTGGAGTTCGGCTTGCTCGCGCTGGCCCGGCATCCCGATCTGCGGCTGTCGATCAACATGTCGGCCCGCTCGATCGGCTATCCGCGCTGGATGCGTACCCTCAAACGCGGGCTGGGCTCGGGGCCCACGGTGGGCGAAAGGCTGATCCTCGAGATCACCGAAACCTCGGCCATGCTGCTGCCGGAACTGGTGGTCAACTTCATGGAAGAGTTGCAGCCGCTGGGCGTGGCCTTTGCCATCGACGACTTTGGCGCCGGCAACACCGCCCTGCGCTATTTCAAGGATTTCTACTTTGACATCCTGAAAATCGACGGCCAGTTCATCCAGAAAATCCATCAGGATCCCGACAATCAGGCCCTGGTGCGCGCGATGCTGAGCATCGGCAGGCATTTCGACATGTTCACCGTGGCCGAAGCCGTGGAAACACCCGAGGAGGCGGCGCTGCTGCGCGAAATGGGTGTGGACTGCCTGCAGGGCTATCTCTTCGGGGCGCCGTCCGTGCGTCCGCCCTGGCCCCCGGCCGAGGCGCAAAGCCGGTCGGCCTGAGCCGGCCTTGCACCGGAATCATGCCGGTGCGGCAGTTTGGACAGGTCGCTTTTTGCTTCCGAAGTTGCATTTCCGCCCCATCCCGTCTAGGCCATGGCGCAGAGCGGCAGGGATGAACCCGGTCGCAGCGGGCTAGTGAAAAGGCGAAGAACCATGACCAATGTCGTGATCGTTTCAGCGGCGCGGACCGCCGTTGGCAGCTTCAACGGGGCTTTTGCCGCCACGCCGGCACATGAGCTGGGCGCCGCGGTGATCGAGGCCGTCGTGGCCCGCGCCGGTGTCGACAAGGCGGAAGTGAGCGAGACGATCCTGGGCCAGGTCCTGACCGCGGGCCAGGGCCAGAACCCGGCCCGCCAGGCCGCCATCCGCGCCGGTCTGGCCAAGGAAGCCAGCGCATGGAGCCTCAACCAGGTCTGCGGTTCGGGTCTGCGCGCGGTGGCCTTGGGCGCCATGCATGTGCAACTGGGCGATGCCGAAATCGTCGTCGCCGGCGGCCAGGAAAGCATGAGCCTCGCTCCGCATGTGGCGCATATGCGCGCGGGCACCAAGATGGGCGATATCAGCTTCATCGACTCGATGATCAAGGACGGGCTCTGGGACGCCTTCAACGGCTATCACATGGGCCAGACGGCGGAAAACGTCGCCGCCCAATGGCAGATCAGCCGCGACATGCAGGACGCCTTCGCTCTGGCCAGCCAGAACAAGGCCGAGGCCGCGCAAAAGGCCGGCAAGTTCAAGGACGAGATCGTCCCCTTCGTGATCAAGACCCGCAAGGGCGATGTCACGGTCGACAGCGACGAATACATCCGCCACGGGGCCACGCTGGAATCGATGCAGAAACTGCGCCCGGCCTTCACCAAGGATGGCACCGTCACGGCCGCCAATGCCTCGGGCCTGAATGACGGGGCGGCGGCGGTCCTGCTGATGACCGAAGCCGAGGCGGCCAAGCGTGGCCTCAAGGTTCTGGCCCGGATCGCGTCCTACGCCACCGCCGGGCTTGACCCGTCGATCATGGGCGTCGGGCCGATCTATGCCTCGCGCAAGGCGCTGGACAAGGCGGGCTGGAAGGTGGCCGATCTGGATCTGGTCGAGGCGAATGAGGCTTTTGCCGCCCAGGCCTGCGCGGTCAACAAGGACATGGGCTGGGATCCGGCGATCGTGAACGTGAACGGCGGCGCAATCGCCATCGGCCATCCGATCGGGGCCTCGGGCGCCCGCATCCTGAACACGCTGATCCACGAGATGGGCCGGCGCGATGCCAGGAAGGGCCTCGCAACGCTCTGCATCGGGGGCGGCATGGGTGTCGCCATGTGCCTGGAACGCGCCTGATCCAAGGATTGCTGCGCTTGCGTAAAATTGCCGCATAGGCACGGTGTCGCGCAATATTGTTGCGCGACATTCGCGTTTTGTTTAGGACGATATCAGGGACGACTTGGGAGGACAGAATGTCGAAAGTGGCTTTGGTAACAGGCGGATCGCGGGGGATTGGCGCGGCCATTTCCGTTGCGCTGAAGGCGGCGGGCTATGTGGTCGCCGCGAACTACGCCGGCAATGACGAGGCGGCTGCCAAGTTCAGCACCGAAACCGGGATTAAGACCTGGAAATGGAACGTGGCCGATTATGAGGCCTCTGCCGCCGGGATCGCAGCGATCGAGGCCGAACTGGGTCCGATCTCGGTCGTGGTGGCCAATGCCGGCATCACGCGGGATGCGCCGTTTCACAAGATGACGCCGGATCAGTGGAAACAGGTGATCGACACCAATCTGACCGGCGTGTTCAACACGGTCCACCCGGTCTGGCCGGGCATGCGCGAGCGCAAGTTTGGCCGGGTGGTGGTGATTTCCTCGATCAATGGCCAGAAGGGGCAGTTCGCGCAAGTGAACTATGCCGCCACCAAGGCCGGCGATCTGGGCATCATCAAATCGCTGGCGCAGGAAGGCGCGCGCTTCAATATCACCGCCAATGCAGTGTGTCCGGGCTATATCGCCACCGAGATGGTGATGGCGGTGCCCGAGAAGGTGCGCGAAAGCATCATCGCGCAGATCCCGGCGGGGCGCCTCGGCGAGCCGGAGGAAATTGCGCGCTGCGTTGCCTTCCTCGCCTCCGACGATGCCGGCTTCATCACCGGTTCGACGATTTCGGCCAACGGCGGGCAGTTCTTCGTCTGAATGTCAAAGGTAGGATGGGCAATCTGCCCATGCTGCGCAACATGGGCCTGCTGGCAACGGCGGGCCTTTTTCGTGCCGCGATGACCGGCCAGACCGGAGAATTACCAGACCGGAGAATAAGAGGAACCCATGACACGCCGCCGCGCAACCCTGATCGGGGCCACCGCCATCCTGATGTGGTCGCTTCTGGCCGTCCTGACGATCGGCACGGCCCCTGTGCCGCCCTTGCAGCTCAACGCGATCTGCTTCGCGCTGGGCGGGACGATCGGACTGATCTGGATCGGCGCGGGCCGCGGGTTCGGTGTTCTGCGCAGTGTGGACCCCAGGGTCTATGCCTTTGGCACAATTGGCCTTTTTGGCTATCATTTCCTCTATTTCACGGCCTTCCGCCTGGCGCCCTATGCCCAGACCGGGCTGATCGCCTATCTCTGGCCGCTGTTCATCGTGCTGTTTTCGGGTCTTTTGCCTGGCGAAAGCCTGCGCCCCCTGCATCTGATCGGCTCGGGCTTGGCCTTTGCCGGCGCGGCGGTTCTGGTTTTGGGTGGCGGAATGTCAGCCGGTCCAGGTGCCGCGGCGGGCCTCGGTCTGGCATTCCTCTGCGCGCTGACCTGGGCGGGCTATTCAGTCCTGTCCCGCGGCATGGGGACAGTGCCGACCGAGGCGGTGACCCTGTTCTGCCTGATGACGGCGGCCCTTTCGGCGGCCGCCCATCTGGCGCTTGAGCCGACGCGCTGGCCCAACGGCCTTGTCGCCTGGTCCAGCGTCATAGCCCTCGGCCTCGGCCCCGTCGGGCTGGCCTTCTTCACATGGGATATCGGAATGAAACGCGGGGATATTCAGATGCTTGGCACGCTGTCCTATGTGGCACCGCTGTTGTCCACGCTGGTTCTGGTTCTTGCGGGCCACGCGACGGCGACCCCGATGCTGGGCCTTGCGGCCCTGGCCATAACCGGCGGGGCGGCCCTCGCCGCCCGCGCCGGCAAAGAGCGCGCTACTGTGTGAGACGGTTGATCTCTTCCTTCAGCTTCAGCTTCTGTTTCTTGAGTTCGGCAATTTCCAGATCGTCAACCGCGGGGCGGCGCTGAGCCGCTTCGACCGCAGATGAGAGGTGTTCGTGCTTTCGCTTCAGTTCAGTGATATGCGAAGCAACGCTCATGGGAAACCTCCTGTGACTGTTTCGAACAGGACCAGTCCACCACGCTTTTGCCCGTCTGTCACGAAATCTTCACGTTCGCCGACCACACAATGAAGAGAATTCAGTTAAACTCGGTCAAGAGCGCCGCGCCATTGCGCAAAATCTCGTTCGCCCTGGGGTTGTAACTCTCGCGATCGCCGTCGTGTTCGGCGCCGTGATGGATCACAAGGGGGGCCAGAAGCCGGAGCGCCGTCCTGCCGCCCTTTCTCGCGCGCAGAATCACCCTCAGGGCCGGCCGCCCCTCGCGTGCCGCAAGCGGCAGGACCGCGGCCGAGCCCAGCCTCGTCCCAAGCGCGCCCAGAACCTCGGGCAGACCGTCGGCGCCAAGGATCATCGTCAGCCAGCCGCCCGGCTCCAGCCGGCGTGCGGCGGCGCTCACCCATTCGGCCAGCGGCAATTCCGCGCGCAGCGCCACATCGCGCCCTTTTGTGGGCGAGGGCGACCCGCCGCGCGGATACCAAGGCGGGTTGGCTATGACCTGGTCAAAGCCGCGCCGCAACGCCTGCGGCATTGCGGTCAGATCGCCGGTCACCACCTCCAGCGCGATGCCGTTTTCGGCGGCGTTCTGCCGGGCCAGGGCGGCGTAATCCTCCTGCACCTCGAGCCCGGCCTGCAAGAGCCCAGGCACACGCGCGGCGAGGCAAAGCGAGGCCGCACCGACCCCGCAGCCCAGATCCAGCACGCGGTGGCCCGGTTCGGCCGGACAGGCCGCAGCCAGGAAAACCGCATCCGTCGCGGCCCTGTAGCCGCGGCGCGGCTGCCACAGATGCAGCCGCCCGCACAAAAAGGCGTCGCGCGTCAGGTCTGGCGTCATTCCGGCAGGCTGTCGCTGGGGAATTCATTGTCGCGCAGCACCGCCCGGGCCATGAAGTGGTCCCGATCCGCCACCATCAGCCGCCTTGGCAGCAGAAAGCTTGATCCCTCAAGGACGCTCATGTGGACGTCCATTTCAAAGGCCGTTATACCCTCGCCCGCAAGCAGGGCTTGGGCGAAAGCGATCAGGGTCGGGTCGGTGGTGCGTAATAACAGGCGCATGACGCAGACTTACGGCCCCGCAGCGCCTGTGTCGAGACGGATGGAAGGCTGCCATGAACGCGATCATCAAAGACGGCGACAGGCCGAACGAAGGCGAGGCCGAGAAGCCGCAGGATGTCCTGGCCGCCGCCCTGATGGTGGATATGGAGGCCGTGAACCTTCTGATCCGCGAAAGGATGGCATCGCGGCACGCCCCGCGCATCCCCGAGGTGACCGCCCATCTGGTCGAGGCCGGCGGCAAGCGCCTGCGCCCGATGCTGACCTTGGCCGCGGCACATATCTGCGGCTATCAGGGCACGCATCACATCAAGCTGGCCGCCACGGTCGAATTCATCCACACAGCCACGCTGTTGCACGACGACGTGGTCGATGAAAGCGCCCAGCGGCGCGGCCGTCCCACGGCCAACCTGTTGTGGGACAACAAGTCCTCGGTCCTCGTCGGGGATTACCTGTTTGCCCGCAGCTTTCAGTTGATGGTGGAAACCGGCACCTTGCGGGTGATGGACATCCTGGCCAATGCCTCGGCCACAATCGCCGAGGGCGAGGTCCTGCAACTGACCGCCGCCCAGGACCTGAAGACCGACGAGGCGATCTATCTGCAGGTGGTGCGCGGCAAGACCGCGGCCCTGTTCGCCGCCGCCACGGAAGTGGGCGGTGTGATCGCCGGCGCGCCCGAGGATCATGTCCGCGCTCTGTTCGACTATGGCGACGCGCTGGGCATCGCCTTTCAGATCGCCGATGACATGCTGGATTACGGCGGATCCTCGGCGCAGATCGGCAAGAACACCGGCGACGATTTCCGCGAACGCAAGGTTACGCTGCCGGTGATCAAGGCCGTGGCCGCAGCTTCGCCCGAAGAGCGCGCCTTCTGGACCCGCGTCATCGAAAAGGGCGACCAGCGCGACGGCGACCTCGATCACGCCCTGGGCCTGCTGACCCGGACCGGCGCCATGCAGGCCGCCCGCGAGGATGCCTTCGGCTGGGCCGCGAAGGCGCGCGACGCGCTGACCCGGCTGCCCGATCATCCCCTGCGCCAGACCCTGTCCGATCTGGCCGATTATGTCGTCAGCCGCCTCGCCTGAGGTTTTTCGCCCTGCCGGGAATATCCCATTGGAGGTGAAGCCCTTTTGCCGCGCATGGGGCTTGATGCCCTCCGCCGGCAAGGGGCAGCCGCTGCGTCAGTCGAAGGTCCCGGTCACCCGACCGAACAGCATGAAAGCGCGGGCGGTGCGGGTGTCGGACAGGGCGGAAAGCTCACTATCGCTGGCTTGAGGTTCGATGGCGGCGATCGCCTTGTCGAAACTGCGCAGGAAGTGGTGGGCGGCGTCGCGAAAGACAGTGTCCTCGCGCATCCGACTGGCGGTCAGCGCCAGGCATGACCGGTCGCGGATGCCGCCCAACCCGGCAATGGCGCGGCCGCGCTCTCCGGCGGCGAACTTGCGCCACAGTTCCGGCCGCGCCCGGTCGGGGCTGAGCTCATCCATGTAGATCCCCTCCTGCGCGAGCAGGGTCAGCACGTCCTGGCTGGCACGGATCAGCTTGGCGCTGGAGCGGTCGGCCAACGCCAGCCGCAACGCGCGAAAGCCCTCGGTGTCGTCGGGGTCTTCGGGGAAATGGATGGCGCGCACGAAATCGGCCATCGACAGCGGTGCGCCAGGCTCGTCGGTGGGCGTACCGAGGGCGAGGCCCGGCTGCTCTTCGGCCAAGGGCGCGGCACGCGGGGCGGCCAGCGCGGTTCGACGGTCGGCCGAAGGCACGGTGAGCGCGCTATCGCGGCGCGAGGTGAACGAACCCGCGGGCTCGGCCCCGCGCCGCTCACCCTGTGCTGATGCACGCAGCTGGCTGGCCGGGGGCGCCGTGCGCAGGCTGTCCACCGTGGCCTGTAGCCGGGCCGCCTCGGCGCGCAGCCCGCGGATCGAGGTCAGCGTCGTTGCCACGCCCCAGGCGAGCCCCAGAGGTAGCACCACGACCAGCGCCGTCATGGCCATGCCCATCAGCCCCTTGGGGCTGAGGCCGGACCAGACGTAAAGTCCGACGCCTGCCACCCAGACAAGGCTGAAGCCCGCCGCCGCCCAGACCAGCCCACCGGCATGACGCGGGGTCGCCTCGGGCTCGGCCTCGGTCAGGCGCGGGAGTTCCGGGATCTGATTTTGCATCTTCGGCATGTCTGGCCTGTTCCGGTTGACCCGTTTCGTCTGGCCCGCTCAGGTCCGGACCCTGGGACTGATCCCTGCGTCCGGCGCCTGCGATTGGCCCATATGACCGGCCCAAGGTATCGGCCCCTGTGTCGGGCAGGATCGCTCAGACGAAACGCACACTCAGGATTTCATAGCTTTTCTGGCCGCCCGGGGTGCGCACCTCGACCGTGTCGCCCTCGTCCTTGCCGATCAGCGCACGTGCCAGCGGAGAGCGGATGTTCAAGAGCCCGCGCTCCAGATCGGCCTCGACCTCGCCCACGATCTGAAAGGTCTTCTCGTCGCCCGAATCCTCGTCGGCCACGATGACCGTGGCGCCGAACTTCACCGTGCCGGTGAACTTGGACGGATCGATCACCTCGGCGCGCGACAGGATGGCCTCAAGCTCCTTGACGCGCCCCTCGATGAAGCTCTGCTTTTCGCGCGCTGCATGATATTCGGCATTCTCGGACAGGTCGCCATGTTCGCGCGCCTCCGCAATGGCGCGGATCACGGCGGGGCGGTCCACCGACTTCAATTGCTTCAGTTCGTCGTCCAGCAGGGTGAAGCCTGCGCGCGTCAGAGGAATTTTTTCCATCGCCTCACTCATTCAAATAACAAGGTCACGGCCCTTTTGAGACCATGACCTTGCATAGACACCCTAGAAAGCCCGAAGCGGCCCGGATTGCAAGGGGGAGGGCGCGAATTAACGGCGCTTCGTCGCGGGGGTGACGGATTCTTGCGCCCGGGCCCGCGGCCGCTGCGGTTTCGTTGCGCCGCAGCGTTGACCGCGCGGGTGGCTTCGGGCAAAGACGGCGCAGGGACGGTTGGCATCGGCAGGGGATGATCGCATGGCACAGGACATCGTGCGCGAAGAGATGGAATATGACGTGGTCATCGTGGGGGCGGGGCCGTCGGGACTGTCGGCCGCGATCCGTCTGAAGCAGCTGGACGCGAACCTTTCGGTGGTCGTGCTGGAAAAGGGGTCCGAGGTCGGCGCGCATATCCTGTCAGGCGCGGTGCTGGATCCTTCGGGCCTTGACGCCCTGCTGCCCGACTGGCGCAACATGGGTTCGCCGGTCAAGACGGCGGTGACCGAGGACAATTTCTATATCCTGGGGCCCGCGGGCAAGATGCGCATCCCCAACTGGCCGATGCCGCCCCTGATGTCGAACCACGGCAATTACATCGTGTCGATGGCCAATGTCTGCCGCTGGCTCGCGACGGTGGCCGAGGGGCTGGGGGTGGAGATTTTCCCGGGCATGTCGTGTTCGGAACTGGTCTACGGCCCGAATGGCGAGGTGCGCGGCGTGGTCGCGGGCGAGTTCGGCAAGAACGCCGATGGCACACCCGGCCCGTCCTACGAGCCCGGCATGGTGCTGGCCGGCAAATATGTCTTCCTGTCCGAAGGCGTGCGCGGCTCGCTCGCCAAGGAGGTCATCGCGAAATACGACCTGTCGAAAGGCAAGAGCCCGCAGAAGTTCGGCCTTGGCATGAAAGAGATCTGGCAGATCGACCCCGCCAAGCATCACGAAGGCCGGGTGACCCATACGATGGGCTGGCCGCTGGGCAAGAACGCCGGCGGCGGCAGCTTCATCTATCATCTGGAAAACAATCAGGTCTATGTCGGCTTCGTGGTGCATCTGAACTACGAAAACCCCTATCTTTATCCCTACATGGAATTCCAGCGCTTCAAGCATCACCCGATGGTGGCCGAGCTTCTGAAGGGCGGCAAGCGCGTGGCTTACGGTGCGCGCGCGATAAGTGAGGGCGGCTGGCAGTCGATCCCCAAGATGGTGGCGCCGGGCGTGGCGCTTCTGGGCTGCAGCGCGGGCCTTGTGAACGTGCCGCGGATCAAGGGAAACCACAACGCCATGCTGTCGGGCAAGGCCGCGGCCGAGGCGGCCTTTGCGGCCATCGGAGCCGGACGCCGCGGCGATGAGCTGACCGACTACGAGGCCGAGGTCCGAGGCGGCGCCATCGGGGCCGACCTGAAAAAGGTACGCAATGTCAAGCCTCTGTGGTCGAACTACGGCCTCGTCGCCTCGCTTCTGGGCGGTGGGTTCGACATGTGGCTCAACACGTTCGGCCTGACCGCCTTTGGCACGCTGCGCCACAAGAAGACCGATGCCGCAGCCACGGGTCCGGCGCGCAAGTTCAAGCCGATCGACTATCCCAAGCCCGACGGGGTCCTGTCCTTCGACCGGCTGACCAATCTGGCCTATTCGGCGACCAACCATGACGCCGACCAGCCGGCGCACCTGAAGCTGAAGGACCCGACGATCCCGATCCGTGTCAACCTGCCGGAATATGACGAACCCGCGCAACGCTATTGCCCGGCCGGCGTCTATGAGGTCGTCTCCGAAGAGGGCAAGGCGCCGCGCTTCCAGATCAACTTCCAGAACTGCGTGCATTGCAAGACCTGCGACATCAAGGACCCCAGCCAGAACATCACCTGGACGACACCTCAGGGCGGCGGCGGTCCGAATTACCCCAATATGTGAGGCTTCACCGAAACGTGCGGGCGCGCTCTGTCCCCGGGCGCGCCGCTTCGCATTGCCCTTGGCGTCGCACCCCACTAGCTTAGGTTCATCGCTGGAGGAGCCCCCCGCATGCCGCATTCGACCCCGTCCACGACCCCGGTCCGCAGACCGGCGCCCAGATTGGCCTGCAGACTGGCAACCACGCTCGCGCTGACCATGGCGCTTGGCGTCTCGGGCGGGGCGCTTTTCGCCGGGACCACGGCCAAGGACAAACCTGCCGATCCGGCGACCGAGGCCACGCCTCCGGCCGCGGCGGATCTGCCCGATGTCGCGGGGGCCTATCTGGCCGCGCGGCAGGCGGCCGGGACCAATGACTATACCGAGGCGGCGCGCTGGTACGATCTGGCCCTGCAGGCCGATCCGCAGAACCTCAGCCTGCTTGAGGGCGATGTGACGGCGCATCTGGCCCTGGGTGATCTGGCAACGGCGGCCAAGCTTGCCAATCTCTTGACGGCAACCGGGTCGAAAAGTCAGATCGCCGCCATGGCCCTGCTGGCCGATGACGCGCAGCGTGGCGATTTTGCCGCGATCCTGAAGGCGCAGGCCGACGGGGCCACGATCGGTCAGGTGATGGACCAACTGATCAACGCCTGGTCCGAGGTCGGCATCGGCAAGATGTCCGATGCGACTGCCACCTTCGACAAGATCATCGCCACGCCGGGCATGCAGGCCTTCGGGCTTTATCACAAGGCGTTGGCCCTGGCGCAGACCGGCGATTTCGAGGGCGCGGAAAAGCTGCTTTCCGATCCGGGGGCGGCCGCGATCCAGAGCTTGCGCCGCGGGGTGCTGGCTCAGGCCGAGATTCTCAGCCAGCTCGAACGTGCCCCCGATGCGGTGGCGTTGATCGACAAGAATTTCGGCCCCGTGCTGGACGATGGCCTGCGCGATCTGCGCACCCGGCTTGTCGCCGGGCAAGTCATCCCCTTCGACGTGGCCCGCACCCCGCAAGAGGGCATCGCCGAGGCCTTTTACACGCTTGCCACCGTCATGGCCGATCAGGCGGACGAAACCTTCACCCTCATGAACGCCCGGATCGCCACCATCCTGCGTCCCGATCACATCGAGGCCAAGCTGATGGTCGCGCGCATCCTGGACAAGTTGCAGCAGTTCGATCTGGCCGTCGCCGCCTATGCCGCCATCCCCGAGGGCGATCCGGCCTATGTCTCGGCCGCGGTGGGCCAGGCCAATGCTGCAATGGAGGCGGGTCGGCCGGAAGATGCGGTAACGCTTCTGAAGGCGCTGGCCGACAAGCGCCCGATGGATCGCGGCGTGCTGACGGCATATGGCGATGCGCTGCGCCGGCAGGACCATTGCGACGCGGCCATCGCGGTTTATGGCAAGGCCATCGCCCTGATTGCCACGCCGCAGGCCTCGGATTGGCCGCTTTATTACAGGCGGGGCGGCTGCGAATATGCCCAGAACGATTGGCCGGCGGCCGAGGCGGATTACAAGGCGGCGCTGGCCCTGGCCCCGAACGAGCCGCGCCTGCTGAACGAGCTCGGCTATGGCTATGTGGACCGCGGCGAACATCTGGACGAGGCGCTGGCCATGATCCAGAAGGCGGTCGCGGCGGCGCCGGATCAGGGCTATATCATCGACAGTCTGGCCTGGGCCTATTTCCGGCTGGGCCGCTATCAGGATGCGGTGGCGCCGCAGGAAAAGGCCTCGCTGCTGATGCCGGTCGATGCCGTGGTGACGGATCATCTGGGCGACGTCTACTGGATGGTCGGCCGCAAGCGCGAGGCGCAATACCAATGGCACCGCGCGTTGTCCTTCAACCCCGAGGACAAGGACGCCGCCCGCATCCGCCGCAAGCTGGAGGTCGGGCTGGATCAGGTGATGAAGGACGAAAAGGCCCAGGGCGACACGACCAAGGCGCCAGGCGGCAATGGCGGTTGAACGCAAGGCAAGGGCCAAGATCAACCTGGCCCTGCATGTCACCGGACGACGGGCCGATGGCTATCATCTGCTCGACAGCATCGTGGCCTTCGCCGAGACCGGGGACCGCATCCTTGTCGCACCCGCCGCGAAGTTGACCCTTACGGTGACCGGCCCGATGGCGGCGGGCCTGACGGCGGGGCCGGACAATCTGGTGCTGCGGGCAGCAAGGGCGTTGGGGCAGGGGCGCGGGGCGGCCATCACGCTGGACAAGCACCTGCCGGTCGCCTCGGGCATCGGCGGGGGTTCGGCGGATGCGGCGGCGACGCTGCTGGCCTTGGGCGATCTGTGGGGCTGCGCGCTGCCAGAGCCTGCTGCGGTGCTGGCCTTGGGCGCCGATGTGCCGGTTTGCCTCGCCGGCCATGCGGCGCGGATGCAGGGCATCGGCGAGATCATCACGCCACTGACCCTGCCCGAGGCCCATCTTGTGCTGGTCAACCCGGGCTTTGGCCTTGCCACGGCTGACGTGTTTCGCGCTCTGATCCGGCGCGACAATCCCGCGATAGAGATGACCAAAGTGCCGCTGCCCGATGCGGCGGCGCTGGCGGACTGGCTCAGCCGCCTGCGCAACGACCTGCAGGCGCCGGCAGAAAGGCTCGCCCCCGGCATCGCCACGGTGATCGCGGCGCTTGAAGCCCAGCGCGGCTGCCTTCTGGCGCGGATGTCAGGATCGGGGGCCACCTGTTTCGGCCTTTTCGCCACGGCAGAGACCGCCGCTGCCGCAGCAACGGCGCTGGCGCGGCCCGGTTGGTGGGTGCGCGCCGCCGCTCTGGCCGGGTGACGACGCCGGCCTGACCAGGGGGCGCTTCGGGACATTCATTTGCGGCATGGTATTCATATCGCTTCAGCCATGTCTTCATTCTCAAACATCATTTGACGGATATGCGGAGCCATAGCATGTCTCAGGCGGCGGAAAGGGGCGGATCAAGCGCCTTTCGTCGTGTGATCGCCGCACTGGGTTGCGGCATGGGAGGACTAAACATGAATATTTCCAGACGTGCGCTCTTGGCTGTCGCCGGCGCGGCTTCTGCATCTTCGCTGATGGGCCTGCCGGCTTTCGCGGCCGACAAGGGCAAGGTCGGTATCGCAATGCCGACCAAATCCTCGACCCGCTGGATCCACGACGGCGAATCGATGGTCGCGCAGTTCAAGGCCGCCGGCTATGACGCCGACCTGCAATATGCCGAAGACGATATCCCGACCCAGTTGAACCAGATCGAGAACATGATCACCTCGGGCGTGAAGGCCCTGATCATCGCCGCGATCGACGGCACCACCCTGTCCAACGCGCTGGCCAACGCCGCCGCCGCCGGCATCAAGGTCATCGCCTATGACCGCCTGATCCGCCAGTCCAAGGACGTGGATTACTACACCACCTTCGACAACTTCCAGGTGGGCGTGCTGCAGGCCAACTCGCTGGTGGCCGGCCTGAAAGAGCGTTTCCCGGGCGTCAAGCCGTGGAACATCGAACTGTTCGGCGGCTCGCCCGACGACAACAACGCCTTCTTCTTCTTCGACGGCGCGATGTCGGTCCTGAAGCCGATGATCGACGCCGGCGAAATCGCCGTGCCCTCGGGCCAGATGGACATGAAGGTCTGCGGCACCCTGCGTTGGGATGGTGCGGTCGCCCAGTCGCGGATGGACAACCTGCTGTCCTCGAACTACGGCGACAAGAAGCTGAACGGCGCGCTGTCGCCCTATGACGGGCTGTCGATCGGCATCCTGTCCTCGGTCAAGGGCGTGGGCTACGGCTCGGGCGACATGAAGATGCCGGTCGTCACCGGTCAGGACTGCGAGATCCCCTCGATCAAGTCGATCATCGCGGGCGAGCAGTATTCCTCGATCTTCAAGGACACCCGCGAACTGGCCAAGGTCACCGTCAAGATGGTCGATACCGTCCTGTCCGGCGGCACGCCCGAGGTGAACGACACCAAGACCTACGACAACGGCGTCAAGGTCGTGCCGTCCTACCTGCTGAAGCCGGTTCCGGTCGACAAGTCGAACTGGAAAGAGGTTCTGGTCGGTTCGGGCTACTACACCGAAGACCAGCTGAAGTAATCTGACACCACTCCAGGGCGGCGGGTGGCATGCCATCCGCCGCTTTTGGGCCCGACGCAAGGCGATTTGAAAGGCTGTCCCGCAGGATATGGCTTTTCTCGCGCGTTTTTTCAGATCAGATTGCACTGAGATGACTGTGGCCGCTGCCCAAGCCTGTGGTGGTGGCAGGGCTGTCCACAAGGCCGGGGCAAACCCGGTTGATCGGGGGGAACAGGATGTCGACACTTCTGGAAATGCGCGGAATAACCAAGACCTTTCCGGGGGTGCGCGCCCTGGACAACGTAACGCTCACGGTCGAGAAGGGCGAGATCCACGCCATATGCGGCGAGAACGGCGCGGGTAAATCCACGCTGATGAAGGTCCTGTCGGGCGTCTATCCGCATGGCTCTTACGAGGGCGAGATCATCTATGACGGCGCGCCGCTGCACCTCAAGGGCATCAGCGACAGCGAGGCCAAGGGCATCATCATCATCCATCAGGAACTGGCGCTGGTGCCGCTTCTCTCGATTGCCGAGAACATGTTTCTGGGCCACGAGGTTGCCCGCAACGGGGTGATCAACTGGCCGCGCGCCTTTCAGCAGACCGAGGGCTGGCTGAAGAAGGTCGGCCTGACCGAACCGCCCGGCGCCATCGTGGGCAAGCTGGGCGTGGGCAAGCAACAGCTGATCGAAATTGCCAAGGCGCTGGCCAAGGATGTGCGGTTGCTGATTCTCGACGAGCCAACGGCGGCGCTGCAGGAAAACGATTCCGAAAAACTGCTCGACCTGATGCTGGAACTCAAGGCGCAGGGCGTCACGCAGATCATCATCAGCCACAAGCTGAACGAGATCGCCAAGGTCGCCGACCGCATCACCGTGATCCGCGACGGTACCTCGGTCTCCACGATGGACAAGCACGAGATCACCGAAGACCGCATCATCCGCGACATGGTGGGCCGCGACATGGCGCACCGCTATCCCGAACGGGCGCACAATCCCGGTGCCGTCCTGATGGAGGTCGCGAACTGGTCGGTCTGGCATCCCGAACAGACCGGCCGTCAGGTCATCAAGGATGTGAGTCTGACCGTCCGCAAGGGCGAGATCGTGGGCATCGCTGGCCTGATGGGCACCGGGCGCACCGAACTGGCCATGTCGATCTTCGGCAAGTCCTACGGCAAGGGCCATCAGGGCACGGTCAAGATGAACGGCGCGGTGGTCGATTGCTCGACCGTGACGCGGGCGATCAATTCCGGGATCTCTTATGTGACCGAGGACCGCAAGGCGCTTGGCCTGATCCTGGAAGAGCCGATCGTGCGCAACACCACGCTGGCCAACCTGCAGGGCGTGTCGCTGCGTGGCATCCTCGACAAGCGGCGCGAAAGCCGGGTCGCCGAGGATTATCGCAAGCAACTGGCGATCCGCAGTCCCGGCGTGCAGCAGAAGGTGGTCAACCTGTCGGGCGGCAACCAGCAGAAGGTCGTGCTGTCGAAATGGCTGTTCACCGATCCGCAGGTGCTGATCCTTGATGAACCGACCCGCGGCATCGACGTCGGCGCCAAGTTCGAGATTTACACGATCATGGCCGAACTTGCCGAACAGGGCCGCGCCATCGTGATGATCAGTTCGGAAATGCCGGAGCTTCTGGGCATGTGCGACCGCATCTATGTGATGAACGAGGGCCGCATCGTGGGCGAGTTGTCCCGCGCGGAGGCGAGCCAGGAGAAGATCATGGGAATGATCCTGAAGGGTGAGGGGAGGGCTGCGTGATGGCCGACATTTCGGTGGACAAGACGGCCTCGGCCGCGAAGAAAGAGCTTGGCAGCGCCCTGGGCGGGCGGTTGCGTGAAAACGGTATGCTTCTGGCGCTGGTCGCCATCGTGGCCTTCTTCACGATCGTGCTGAAGATGGACGACAAGGCCTTCCTCGTTCCGGCCAACATCACCAACATCTTCCTGCAGAACGGCCATATCATCATCCTGGCGCTGGGGATGCTGCTGGTCATCGTGTCGGGCCACATCGACCTGTCGGTGGGGTCGGTCGCGGCCTTTACCGGGGCGGTGGCGGCCTATCTGTCCGTGAACCTTTCCATGCCCTTCTATCTGGTGATCCCGCTAGGGTTGGTGGTGGGCGGCCTGATCGGGGCGGCGCAGGGCTATTGGGTGGCCTATTGGCGCATCCCGTCCTTCATCGTGACGCTGGCCGGCATGATGGTCTTCCGCGGGGCGACGCTGTGGCTTCTGGGCGGGCAGAACATCGGCCCCTTCGACAGCGGGTTCCAGTCGCTTGCCAACGGCTTCGTGCCGGACCTGTTCGGCGTGGGACGGCCCAATGCCTTTGCGCTGTTCGTGGTTGCCATCGCCATCGCCGTACAATTCTGGGTGGGCTTCCGCGCCCGGGCCCGCGACGCCGAATTCGGCCTCGCCCCCGAGCCCATGGCGCTTTTCCTCGGCCGCACGCTGATCGTGGCGGCGGGCACGGCCTTCGTGGGCTATCAACTGGCCTATTTCCGCGGGCTGCCGGATGTGATGGTGGTGCTGGTCGTCCTGACCCTGCTTTACGCCTTCTTCACCGAGAACACGACGACCGGCCGCCGCATCTATGCCGTGGGTGGCAACGAAAAGGCGGCGAAGCTCTCGGGCATCCGCACCGACCGGCTGGTGTTCCTGTGCTTTGTCAACATGGGTGTACTGGCGGCCCTGGCGGGCATGGAGGTGACGGCGCGGCTGAACTCTGCCACGCCCAAGGCCGGCACCGGCTTTGAACTGGACGCCATCGCCTCGGTCTTCATCGGCGGCGCCTCGATGACGGGCGGGTCGGGCAAGATCGTCGGCGTGGTGATCGGCGCCCTGATCATGGGTGTGATGAACATGGGCATGTCGATCATGGGGATCGGCATCGAATACCAGCAGATGATCAAGGGCCTCGTGCTGCTGATCGCCGTTATCTTCGACGTCTACAACAAGTCGAAGTAGGCCCGAAGCGCCAAAGCTCCGGTCGGCTGCTGTTTTGCGCGCAGCCGGCCGGGATCTGACCCGCCTGATTGAAAGCGGTTTGAAGGATCGGCGCAGCCGTCCTATGCTGGCCGCGAATCCAGCGGGGCGGGGGGCTTTTCATGGCGGAATGGTGGCGCGGTTCGGTGACCTATCAGGTCTATCCCCGATCGTTTCAGGATGACAACGGCGACGGCGTGGGTGACCTTAAGGGGATCACCCGCCGTCTCAGCCACATCGCCGATCTGGGCTGCGACGCGGTCTGGCTTTCGCCTTTCTTCACCTCGCCCATGCTGGACATGGGCTATGACGTGTCGAACTACACCGACGTGGACCCGGTGTTCGGCACCCTGGCCGATTTCGATGCGCTGGTGCGCCGGGCCCATGATCTCGGGCTGAAAGTCATCATCGATCAGGTCCTGAACCACTGTTCCGACAAGCACCCTTTCTTCGCCGAAAGCCGCAAGGACCGCACCAACCCGAAGGCCGACTGGTTCATCTGGGAGAACCCCAGGCACGACGGCTCGCCGCCGAACAACTGGCTTTCGGTCTTCGGCGGCAGCGCCTGGATGTGGGACGCCCGCCGCAAGCAATACTACCTGCACAGCTTTCTGCCCCAGCAGCCCGATTTCAACTATCGCAATCCCGATGTGGTCGATTTCATGGAGACGGTCCTGCGCTTCTGGCTCGACCGCGGGGTGGACGGCTTCCGCTTCGACACGGTGAACTACTTTTACAAGGATGCCCTGCTGCGCTGCGACCCGGCCGACTACCGCATCAAGGCCGAGCCCGAGGGCAACCCCTATGGCATGCAGTACCACCTGTTTTCCAAGAACCAGCCCGAGAACCTGGCCTGGATGGAGCGCATCCGCCGCGTGATGGACGATTATCCCGGCACCTCCACCGTGGGCGAGATGGGCGAGATGCATCACGCCATCCGCATGATGGGGGAATACACCTCTCCGGGGCGGCTCAACCAATGCTATTCCTTCGAGATGATGGGCTATGACTACTCTGCCGCCTTCTTTCGCAGCCGAATTTCGGATTTCTTCGCCGGAGCGCCGAAGGGCTGGCCGATGTGGGCCTTTTCCAACCACGACGTGGTGCGCCACGTGTCGCGCTGGGCCAAGCATGGCGCCAGCCAGGACGATCTGGCCAAACAGGCGGCAGCACTGCTCTTGAGTTTTCAGGGCTCGATCTGCCTGTGGGAGGGCGAAGAGATCGGCCAGACCGACACCGAACTTGCGTTGGAAGAACTGACCGACCCGCAGGGCATCAACTTCTGGCCCGAACCGATCGGCCGCGACAACACGCGCACGCCGATGGTCTGGGACGCTTCGCCCCATGGCGGTTTCACGACCGGCACGCCATGGCTGCCGGTCAAGGCGCCGCAACTGGCGCGGAATGTCGCCAGCCAGACCGGCGTGACGGGATCTGTCCTGGAATTTTACCGTGCCATGCTGGCCTTCCGCAAAGGCTCGGCGGCGTTGATCGCGGGCAGCACCACCTTCTTTGACCTGCCCGAACCGCTCTTGGCCTTCACCCGCGTGGCGGCGCAAGAGACGATCCTTTGCATCTTCAACCTGTCGCCCGTTCCTCGCAGTGTGACCGTGGCGGGCGTCACGGCGCCGGCTGCGGTCTCCTGCGGCGCCGTGCTCGAAGGCCAAAGCCTGACGCTTGGGGCAAACGGGGTGGCGTTCCTGCCGGTCGTGGGGGCATTCACCTTGAGCGTGTAAGGGATTTTCGCGCCAACCGGTCGCCCCGTGGCACGGGCGGGGGCTATCCGCCCCCGCGCCCCCGCGAGTATTGGCGCAAAGAGCAATGGGGGGTAGTAACGCTTTCTTAACCTTGTCCTGCGAGCCTGGGTCTCCGTACAGGGAGGAGTCCCGTTGGCGGCAAAGGGCAAGTCGTCTCGGCTGGGTGTGACGATCTCACGTGAGTGTAAGAACTCCCCGGGCCGAGGCGCACTTCTTGCAGCTTGCCATTTGCCCAAATACTCATCTTGCAACGGCTCTGCTTCGGGACCGGGTTCAGGATGGCCATGCCGGCAATCGGCCTCTGCCCGGTTTGAAGGCGGTCGCTGGCAATACAAAAGCCGGGGGCTCGATGCCCCCGGCTTTTGTTTTTCCGCAAAGAGAGGATCAGTCCTTGGCGCGCTCCTGATAGGTCAGGTCTTCGGTGTTGATGATGATCTTGGTGCCGGCGCCGATATGCGGCGGGACCAGAACGCGCAGCCCGTTGGTGCAGATCGCGGGCTTGTAGGACGACGAGGCTGTCTGGCCCTTGGTGACCGGCTCGGTCTCTGCGATTTCGACCACGGCCTTCTGCGGCAGTGTGATGGCAATCGCCACCCCGTCGAAGGTCTGAATATAGACCTTCACGCCTTCGCCCAGGAACACCTTGCTGTCGCCCACCACATCGGCCGATACCGTGATCTGGTCGTAGCTCAGCGGTTCCATGAAGTGGAAGCCCTCGCCGTCCTCATAGAGGTAGTCGTATTCGCGCTCGTCCACCGTGGCCTTTTCGACCATTTCGGTCGTGCGCCAGCGTTCGGCGACCTTCACGCCATCCGAAATCCGGCGCATGTCGACCGATGTTGTGGGCGTGCCCTTGCCGGGGTGGAAATTCTCGGACTTCAAGACGACATAAAGCTTGTTGTCCAGTTCGACGATATTGCCCTTGCGGAGCGAGGATGCGATGACCTTCACGTGACGGATTCCTTGTTTCCCTGGGCCCCGGACACTTGGAACGGGCCGTATCGGCGCAGCCTTTACCGCTATTTTTTGGAAATCGCCAGAGAGAAGCCGCATGACCCAGACTCCTTGGTGGCAGGCCGACCGCCACGCCGACCGCCGACCGGTGCTTCTGGCGCGCAACCGCATCCAATCGGACCTGCGCGCGTGGTTTGCCGCGCAGGATTTTCTGGAGGTTGACCCCGCGGCCCTGCAGGTCAGCCCAGGCAACGAGGCGCATCTGCATGGCTTTGCCACCGAAGCCATCGGCAACGACGGTCAGCCGCGGACGCTCTATCTGCACACCTCGCCCGAGTTTGCGATGAAGAAGCTGCTGGCGGCGGGCGAGCGGCGCATCTTCGCCCTGACCCATGTCTGGCGCAACCGCGAGCGCGGCGCGCTGCATTCCCCCGAATTCACCATGCTGGAGTGGTACCGGGTGGGCGAGGACTATACCCGCCTGATGACCGACTGCGCCTACTTGATGCAACTGGCCTGCCGGGCCGCGGGGACCTTGCGTCTGCGCTACCGCGATCTGGAGTGCGATCCTTTCGCCGAACCTGAACGTCTTGGCGTGGTCGAGGCGTTGCGGCGCCATGCCGGGATCGACCTTCTGGCCTCGATCGCGCCGGATGGCACGCCGGATCGCGCGGCGCTGGCCCGTCAGATGGATCAGGCCGGCTTGCGGGTGGCCGAGGATGACACCTGGTCCGACCTTCTGTCGCGCGTGCTGGTGGCGCGGGTCGAGCCGCAACTGGGGCTGGGCCGCCCGACGATTCTGGATCGCTATCCGGCGGCCGAAGCGGCTTTGGCGCGCCGGGCGCCCGATGAACCCCGGCTGGCGGAACGGTTCGAGCTTTACGCTTGCGGGGTCGAACTCGCCAATGGCTTTGGCGAACTGACCAACCCCGAAGAACAGCGCCGCCGGTTTCAGGCCGAGATGGATGAAAAGCAGCGGGTCTATGGCGAGCGCTATCCGCTGGACGAGGATTTCCTGGCCGCCTTGGCCGGGATGCCCGCGGCCTCGGGCATCGCCATGGGGTTTGACCGGCTGGTCATGCTCGCCACCGGCGCGCCGCGGATCGATGACGTGATCTGGACGCCGGTGGCCTAAGGGGGGCAGGGGGGGGAGTCGGGGTGGACCCCGACCTACCTTCAATGCGCCATCAGGACGGGGATCAGGGAACTTTCCAGAACGGCACGGGTAGCCCCGCCCAGCACAGCCTCGCGCAGGCGCGAATGGCCATAGGCGCCCATCACCATCATGTCGCAGCCCTCTTCCAGCGCGTGGCGCGCCAGCACGTCCGAGACCTTTGGCATGGTCTTGGCCAGCACCGAGACCTGCGCCTTGATCCCGTGACGAACGAGGTACTGGCACAACAGACCGCCGGGGTCCGACCGCTCGGGGCCGCGTGCCGGCGGGTCGACCACGGTCACATCCACCAGATCGGCCTGTTTCAGCAGGGGAAGGGCGCGTTTGGCGGCGGCCAAGGCCTCGGTGCTTTGGTTCCACGCCAGAAGGACGCGGCGCGGCCGGGCCATTCCGGCCAGCCGGTCGGTCTTGCCCATCAGTGTTTCCGGCACGATCAGAACCGAAGCGCGGCCCTCGAACAGGGCGGCCTCGACCACCGCTTCGGCCTGATAGCCGTGTCCGGCGCCATAGGGCCGGGTCTGCACCACCAGATCGACGAAGCTTGCCGCATTGCCGACCACCGCCGTCAGGCTGCCCATCTCGGCCACCACGGTTTCAACGCTGTAGCGCAGCGTCGGGTCGATCTCTGCCAGGGCCTTCTCGGAGGCTTCGGCGGCGGCGCGAGCCTCGGCCTCGGCCCGCTCGAGCGAGAATTCGGTCAGGACGGCGCCCGAGCCGATATAGGCGTAGCCGATCTGTGCCTGATCGACCCCCAGCGCCAGAACTTCGAGATGGGCATCGAAACCGAGCGCCATCTGGGCCGCGGCCGCGATGGCCGGCTCGGCCTGGGCGGGAGATGTGACGACCGTCAGGATGGATTTGTAGCTCATGGTTGCCTCCAGTTGCGGGAATGGGGCCAGCCTTGCAGAACCAGGCTCTGAATGCTTTGACACGTATCATGTCCGACATCACGCGCAGTTGATATGGATCAAGGCAAGCCCCCGCCGCACCTGCAAAACCGGCAGCTGTCAGAGCCCTGAAACGCCGTGAGTGACTCGCTTAGTGCCGGTCGCCGCGCAAATCGGGGTCAAGGGACGAAGGGACAGGAATATGTGGGACTATGCCAAACTGATCATGCTGGCGAGCGTGGGGCTTCTGGCCGCCATAGCCGCCAACTACGCGCATGATCTTCCCTACATGGTCAACGCCATAGAAGTGGCGATCGCGGCGGCGATCACCTTCATCTATGTGTTGCGCCAGGTGGGCGAAGACAAGACGACCGATGCCGGCGAATACATGGACGACGTGATCCGGGCCGGCGTGATTGCGACCGCCTTCTGGGGTGTCGTGGGCTTTCTGGTAGGCGTGGTCATCGCCTTTCAACTGGCCTTTCCCTCGCTCAACCTGGGAAATGTCACCGACGGAATTCTGAATTTCGGCCGGTTGCGGCCCCTGCACACCTCGGCGGTGATCTTTGCCTTTGGCGGCAACGCGCTGATCATGTCCTCGTTCTACGTGGTGCAGCGCACCTCGGCGGCGCGGCTCTGGGGCGGCAACCTTGCCTGGTTCGTGTTCTGGGGCTGGCAGCTGGTGATCGTGCTTGCGGCCTCGTCCTATGTGCTGGGCGGCACCGAGGGCAAGGAATATGCCGAGCCGGTCTGGTATATCGACATCTGGCTGACCGTGGTCTGGGTGGCCTACCTCGCCGTCTTTGTCGGCACCCTCGTCAAGCGTCGCGAGCCGCATATCTACGTGGCCAACTGGTTCTACCTTGGGATGATCGTCACGGTGGCCATGCTGCATCTGGTCAACAACGCAGCGGTTCCGGTGTCGATGCTCAGTTCGCTGTCGGTTTCGGTCTATTCCGGCGTGCAGGATGCCATGGTGCAGTGGTGGTATGGCCACAATGCGGTGGGCTTCTTCCTGACCGCGGGCTTCCTGGGGATGATGTATTACTTCGTGCCCAAGCAGGTCGAACGTCCGGTTTACAGCTATAAACTGTCGATCATCCACTTCTGGGCGCTGATCTTCCTTTATATCTGGGCCGGTCCGCACCACCTGCACTATACCGCGCTGCCCGACTGGGCTTCGACCCTTGGCATGGTGTTTTCGGTCATGCTGTGGATGCCCTCCTGGGGTGGCATGATCAACGGGCTGATGACGCTGTCGGGTGCCTGGGACAAGCTGCGCACCGACCCCGTCGTGCGCATGATGGTGATCGCCATCGGCTTTTACGGGATGAGCACCTTCGAAGGCCCGGTCATGTCGATCAAGGCGGTCAACTCGCTCAGCCACTATACCGACTGGACCATTGGCCACGTGCATTCGGGCGCCTTGGGCTGGAACGGGATGATCACCTTCTCGGTGCTTTACTTCCTGACGCCGCGGCTGTGGAACCGCGAAGGGCTTTACTCGCTCAAGCTGGTCTCCTGGCACTTCTGGCTCGCCACCATCGGGATCGTGCTTTACGCGGCCTCGATGTGGGTCTCGGGCATCATGGAGGGCCTGATGTGGCGCGAAGTCGATGCGAACGGCTTCCTCGTGAACGCCTTCGCCGACACGGTCGCCGCCAAGTTCCCGATGTATGTGGTGCGCGGCCTCGGCGGGGTCATGTATCTGACCGGTGGGATCATCATGGTCTACAATCTTTGGATGACGGTGAACGCGCAGCCCCAGCGGGCCGCTGCCTACGCCGGCGTTCCGGCTGAATAAGGGGGCGCGGAACATGGCTTTTCTCGACAAACACAAGGTCATCGAAAAGAACGCGACGCTGCTTCTGGTGCTGAGCTTTCTGGTGGTGACAATCGGCGGGCTGGTGGAAATCGTGCCGCTGTTCTACCTGCAAAACACGATCGAGAACGTGCAGGGCATGCGGCCCTACACGCCTCTCGAACTCGCCGGGCGTGACATCTATGTGCGTGAAGGCTGCTATCTGTGCCACAGCCAGATGATCCGCCCGATGCGCGACGAGGTCGAACGTTACGGCCACTACTCGCTGGCGGCCGAGTCAGAATACGACCACCCGTTCCAGTGGGGCTCCAAGCGCACCGGCCCGGATCTGGCGCGTGTAGGGGGGAAATATTCCAACTCCTGGCATGTCGACCATCTGAGCAACCCCGAGGCCATCGTGCCGGAATCGGTGATGCCCAAATATGCCTTCCTCGCCTCCACGCCGATCACGCCGGATTACATCGTCGATGACATGACCGCCAATCGGGTGGTGGGCGTGCCCTACACCGATGACGAGATCAAGAACGCCGCGGCCGATTTCAAGGCCCAGGCCAATCCGGATGCCGACAGTTCCGGCCTCATCGCCCGCTACGGCAACAAGGTCACCGTCGCCAACTTTGACGGCCAGCCGCAGTTGACCGAAATGGATGCGCTGATCGCCTATCTGCAGATGCTGGGCACGCTGGTCGACTTTTCCACCTTCACGCCCGATGCGTCGCGGTAAGGGGGGGTCATGGAACTTTACACCTTCCTGCGCGAACTGGCCGACAGTTGGGTCCTTCTGGCTTTGACGCTGTTCTTTCTGGGCATGATGGTCTGGGTCTTCCGGCCCGGCTCCAAGCTGATCCAGCAGGACGCGGCCGACGTGATCTTCAGAAATGACAAGAAACCCGGGCCCGTGCCCGCCGGGTCTGTGCCCGGACCTTCGAAGGAGGCCTGAGCGATGTGTGCCAAGCCAATCAAGCAAGACCCCAGGGACAAGGTCGGCACCACCGGCCACAACTGGGATGGCATCGAAGAGCTGAACAACCCGCTGCCGCGCTGGTGGCTGTGGTCCTTTTATGCCTGCATCGCCTTTGCGCTGGTCTACAGCGTGCTCTACCCGGCCTGGCCGCTGATCCACGGTGCGACCCCGGGGATTCTGGGCGCCTCGACCCGGGCGGATGTCGCGGTCGAGATCAAGCGGTTCGATGACCTGAACGCGCCGATCAAGGCCAAGCTGGTGGCGGCCGACCTGACCGCCATCGAAAAGGACGACGGCCTCAAATCCTATGCGATGGAGGCCGGCAAGTCGATCTTCGCCACCAACTGCGCGCCCTGCCACGGCGCCGGCGCCGCGGGCGTGCAGGGCAAGGGCTATCCGAACCTGCTGGACAACGACTGGCTCTATGGCGGCTCGATCGACGCGATCCACACGACGATCACGCATGGCGTGCGCAATACGGTCGATCCGGATGCGCGCAACGTGGGCATCGTCATGCCGGCCTGGTCGGACAAGGCGACTGGTGCCATGGCCGACGCCGCCACGACCAAGCTGAACGACGAACAGGTGGGGCAGGTCGTGAACTACGTCCTGAAAATCTCGGGCCAGACGGCGGACGAGGCCAAGGCCACCGCCGGCGCGCAGATCTTTGCCGACAATTGCGCGGCCTGCCACGGCGCGGACGGCAAGGGCAACCGTGACATGGGCGCTCCGAACCTGACCGATGCGATCTGGCTTTATGGTGGCAGCGAGGCGACCTTGACCCAGACCATCTCTTACGGGCGGGCCGGGGTCATGCCGACCTGGGGCTATGCACCGCAGGGCAGCGCGCCGCGCCTGAGCGAAGACCAGATCCGCGCCGTGGCCGTCTATGTCCACAGCCTCGGCGGCGGCGAATGACACAGAGCTGTGGCGCCTGATCCCTGGTTCAGGCGTCATGGGCACCGGCACCCCCCTGTTCGCGCGGTTCCTGGGGTGCCGGTGCTTCTTTTTCCGACCGATGTTGCGCAGCCGGCCCTCGGGCCGGTTTTGTCTTTTGCGATCTGGCGCCAAACGCCGCGACGCTTGACCTAAGTCAAGGCAAGCCCATCCGCTGCGGTGCAGAAGCATGCAGGCGAACAGGAAATCCAGATGTCCAGTACCGACGAACCCAAGCTTTACGCAGCGCGTGAACCGATCTTCCCCCGCAGAGTGTCCGGCAAGTTCCGCACGCTCAAATGGTGGCTCATGGGCCTGATGCTCGGCGTCTATTACCTGACGCCCTGGATTCGCTGGGACCGTGGCCCGCAGATGCCCGATCAGGCGGTTCTGCTGGACCTGTCCACCCGGCGTTTCTTCTTCTTCATGATCGAGATCTGGCCGAACGAGTTCTATTTCGTGGCGGGCCTTCTGATCATGGCGGGGCTGGGGCTGTTCCTCTTCACCTCGGCGGCGGGGCGGGTCTGGTGCGGCTATGCCTGTCCGCAAACCGTCTGGACCGACCTTTTCATCCTGGTCGAGCGTTGGGTCGAAGGTGACCGCAACGCCCGCATCCGCCTGCACCGCCAGCCGTGGAACTGGGAAAAGCTGATAAAAAACGGCATCAAGTGGTCGATCTGGCTGCTGATCGGACTGGCGACCGGCGGCGCCTGGGTGTTTTACTTCACCGATGCGCCGACGCTGATGTCGAACCTCATCCACGGCACGGCGCATCCGGTGGCCTATCTGACCATGGCGGTCCTGACCTTCACCACCTTCTTCTTCGGTGGATTTGCCCGCGAACAGATCTGCATCTATGCCTGCCCCTGGCCGCGCATCCAGGCCGCGATGATGGACGAGGACACGATCACCATCGGCTACCGGTCGTGGCGCGGCGAGCCGCGCGGCAAGCAGACCGTGGCGGGCAACGGCGACTGCATCGACTGCATGGCCTGCGTGAACGTCTGTCCGATGGGGATCGACATCAGGAACGGCCAGCAGCTTGCCTGCATCACCTGCGGCCTGTGCATCGACGCCTGCGACACGACGATGGACAAGATCGGCAAGCCGCGCGGCCTGATCGGCTATCTCGCCCTGACCGACGAGCCGCTGGAGCGGGCGGGCCAGCATGACAAGCCGGTCTGGAAGCATATCCTGCGGCCCCGCACAATTCTTTACACGGTGCTTTGGGCGGGGATCGGCGTCGGCTTGGTCGTCGCGCTGTTCCTGCGGTCCAACCTCGACGTCTCGATCAGCCCGGTGCGCAATCCGACCCATGTCGTGCTGTCGGACGGCTCGATCCGCAACACCTACAACATGCGGCTGCGCAACAAGCACGGCGAGGACCGCTGGTTCGTCTTTTCCGCAACGGCGGGTGGCGACGTGACCCTGGCGCTGGATGGTACGGAAGAGCTGCGCGTTCTGGTCAAGGCCAATGAGACCCGCGAGCAGCGACTTTACGTGACCGCCAAAGCGGGTACGGTGGCAGCCAGTGCACACCACATGCCGCTGCGAATCTGGATCAGCGATGCCTCTGGCCCGACCCTGCCCGACACGGGCGGCGTCATTCCCAAGGCCGAACGGATCTACAAGGACACCATCTTCAACGGCAAGGATGACTGACATGGCGCAAGCGATCGAAAAACCCGTCCGCCCCTTCACCGGCAAGCACATGCTGGCGCTGACGCTCAGCTTCTTCGGCGTCATCATCGCGGTCAACATCGGCCTGGCCTACAAGGCCATCACGACCTTTCCCGGGCTCGAGGTCGATGACAGCTATGTCGCCAGCCAGACCTTCGATCAGGAGAAATCCGCGCAAGAGGCGCTGCATTGGCATGTCAGGCAGGGTTACGATCATGCCAAACGGCAGTTGGTGCTGGATTTCACCGATGT
Organism: bacterium; assembly: GCA_016124195.1. Lineage (GTDB taxonomy): Bacteria > Pseudomonadota > Alphaproteobacteria > Rhodobacterales > Rhodobacteraceae > Stagnihabitans. The sequence continues at coordinate 240,476 of WGOE01000002.1, forward strand.
GAACGGCAAGCCCGTGACGCTGCGCGACATCAGCGTGCTGGTCGGCCGCCCGACCGAGGCGGCGCAAGATCAGCACCCCGTCATGCAGCAGGGCGCCGATGGCGCTTATGCTGCCGCGCTGGAACTGCCGCTGGGCAAATGGATGCTGCAGATCGTGGGACATGCGCAGGATGGCACGCTCTATCAGGCGCGCACCTTCTTTTATGTGAGAAGCTGAGATGGCCGCCCGGGCTGCAGAGGCCACGGAAATAGCGCCCGAGATGACCTCGGGCGGCCTGTCGGCCTGTCCGGCCTGCGTCGCGGCGCCTGCGGCCGAACGGCTGGCCGCCCTGCAAAAGCCCGAAGCTGCCCGGCTGATGCTGTCCCTGCCCACGGCCCATTGTGCGGCCTGCATCGCCACCGTGGAAACCGCCCTGCGCCAACATCCGGGCGTGCAGTCCGCCCGGGTCAACCTGACGCTCAAGCGCGTCTCGGTCGAGGCAGAGCCCGAGGTCACCGCCGCCGATCTGACCCGCGTGCTGGAGGGTGTCGGCTATGAGGCGCATGAACTGGATCCCGGCCTTCTGTCGATGACCGAGACCGACCGTCAGGGCCGCGCGCTTTTGATGCGGCTGGGCGTCGCCTTCTTTGCCATGATGAACATCATGCTATTGTCGGTGGCGGTCTGGTCGGGGGCCGAGGCCGCAACCCGTGACATGTTCCACTGGATCTCGGCGATGATCGCCATTCCGACGGTGATCTTCGCAGGTCAGCCCTTCTTCACCTCGGCCTGGAGCGCGCTGAGGGTGGGGCGTCTGAACATGGATGTGCCGATCTCTCTGGCGATCTTCCTGGCCACGGCCATGTCGCTGTTTGAAACCATGCATTCGGGCAGCAAGGCCTATTTCGACGCGGCGGTGATGCTGGCCTTCTTCCTTCTGCTGGGCCGCTATCTGGATCACCGCAGCCGGGCCCTCGCACGCTCTGCCGCGGGCGAGCTTGCGGCGCTGGAAGTGCCGCGCGCCGTGGTTCTTGAGGCCGGCGCCGAGGTCCTGCGCCCGATCGGGCAGGTCGCGCGCGATGATGTGGTGCTGGTGCGACCGGGCGGGCGGATGCCGGTGGACGGCGTGGTTCTGACCGGCACCTCCGAGGTCGACCGCGGGCTTCTGACTGGCGAAAGCCTGCCTGTCTTTGCCGGGCCGGGCAGCCTCGTTTCGGCCGGAGAGGTCAATCTGACCGGCCCGCTGACCCTGCGCGTTCTGGCGGCTGGCAAGGATTCCTCGCTGCACCGCATGGCCGATCTGGTGGCCGTGGCAGAGGCCGCGCGCAACACCTACACGAGCCTTGCCGAGCGTGCCGCGCGGATCTATGCGCCGGCGGTGCATCTGTTGAGCCTTGCGGCCTTTGGCTTCTGGCTGTGGCGGACCGGCGGGGATTTCCGACTTGCCGTCAACATCGCGGTGGCGGTGCTGATCATCACCTGCCCCTGTGCCTTGGGTCTTGCCGTGCCGGCCGTGGTCACGGCGGCATCGGGCAAGCTTTTCCGCAAGGGGGTGCTGATCAAGAACGGCACCGCGCTGGAACGGCTTGCCGAGGTTGATCTGGTGATCTTCGACAAGACCGGCACCCTGACGCTTGGTGCGCCAGAACCGGCCAATCTGGACGGGATCGGGGCCGAGGCGCGTTCCGTGGCGCTGGCATTGGCCCGTGCCTCGTCGCACCCCTTGGCTGTGGCGCTGGCCGGCCGGATCGGCGGCGCCCCGGCCGAGGTGACCAATCTGCGCGAGATGCCGGGCTATGGCGTCGAAGGCCGCTGGGCCGGCAAGTCGGTGCGCCTGGGCCGGGCCGGCTGGGTCGGGGTGGAGGCCGGGTCCGAGACCGCGACCTATCTTGGCATCGAGGGCGCGCCTGCCACCACCTTCACCTTTTCCGATCAGATCCGCCCGGGGGCAGAGGCCGCGATTGCCGGGCTCAAGGCGCAGGGCAAGGCGATCCGGCTGGTTTCGGGCGATCACAAGGCCGCGGTCGCGGCCTTTGCAGCGCGCCTTGGCATCGCCGATTGGGTGGCCGAGGCGCTGCCGGCCGAAAAGGCGGGTCTGGTGCGCCAGATGGCCGATCAGGGGCACAAGGTGCTGATGGTGGGCGATGGGCTGAACGACACGGCGGCCCTTGCTGCGGCGCATGTGTCGATCTCGCCAGCGCAGGCGCTGGATGCCGCCCGCGTCGCCTCTGACATCGTGCTTTTGGGCCGCGACCTTGCCGCCATTGCCGATGCGGCGCGCATCTCGACCCAGGCGATCCGGCGCATGAAGGAAAACTTCGCGATCTCGGCCGGCTACAACGTCATCGCCGTGCCGTTGGCGCTGATCGGGGCCACGACGCCGCTTGTGTCGGCACTGGCGATGTCGCTATCCTCGATCACCGTGTCGCTGAACGCGCTGAGGCTTCGCTGATGCAGATCCTGGCCATCCTGATCCCGGTGTCGCTGCTTTTGGGCGGCTTGGGCCTTCTGGGCTTCATCTGGGCGCTGAAAGGCCGCCAGTTCGATGACCCGCAGGGCGATGCCAGCCGCATCCTGACCAAGGAATTCGACGACAAGCCAGCGCCCTGAAGGTCAGGCGATGGTGACGCTGGCCGGGCTGAGCCCGTCGACCGAAACCGTGCAGGTCTGGCCACGCTGCAGGGCGCCCACGCCCGCCGGCGTGCCGGTGTAGATCAGATCGCCGGGGGCGAGCGTGACCAGCCGCGACAGGTGGGCGATGATGCCGGCCACATCCCAGATCATCATCGACAGCCGGGTCTCCTGCCGCACCGTGCCATCCACCGTCAGGCGCAGTACGCCGTCCGGCAGCGTGGCGCCCGGATGGATCAGGCCGATCACGGCGGACCGGTCAAAGCCCTTGGACATGTCCCAGGGCCGCCGCATCGCCTTGGCCTCTGCCTGCAGGTCGCGGCGCGTCAGGTCATTGCCCGCCGCATGACCCCAGACCAGCGCGGGAGCCTCGGCCTCGGTCACGTCGGTACCGCCCTTGCCGAGCGCCACCACCAGTTCGCCCTCGAAATGAAAATCCTGCGTGGCGGGCGGGTAGGGGATCGTCGCGCCCGACTCTACCAGGCTGTCGGCCGGTTTGGTAAAGAAGAACGGCGGCTCTCGGGTGGGATCGCCGCCCATCTCGATGCCATGGTCGGCATAGTTGCGCCCGACGCAAAAGATGCGCCGGACCGGAAAGCGGGCGTTGGTGCCAAAGACCGGCAGCGTCACGGCAGGTGGCGCTGCAAAGACCAGAGGTTCGGCGTGCTCGCTCATCATTGCCCCATGGTGAAACATTGGATGGCGCGCGATTGCAGGCGCCGGCAGGCCAGATCGGCGGTGTCGCGGTCAAGCCCCATCACCACGGCATCATAGCCGCCGCCGCGCGCCACGACCTTGCGCAGGCCATCGCCCAGCGTGGTATTCTCGGCCAACTGGATCTGGATCAGCGCCTTTTCCGCCGCGATGCTGTTGGGATAGCGCCCCAGATTGATGCCCCAAGTGTTGGCGCTGGAGGTCGACACCCGTGTCACGACCTCTGGCTTGGCCGGGACGGAGGCGAGCTTGGCATTCTCGTCGGTGAAGATCGGCGTGTTGCGCTTGGGCGGCTTGACTGTCTCGACGGCCAGCGTCATCGGCTGTTCGGGGGCGCTGGCCTTGACCGTGACCCCTTCGGCTATCGCGGCGGCCTGTCCGTCAAGGCTGTCGGCCGGCGGGGCGGCAGAGGCTTGGTTCGCCGTCACCTCGGCCACGGCATCCTCGATCCCGGCCACATTGACCGCCGGGGCATCGGGCCTGGCCTGCGGGCGCAGCGAGGTGGCGACATTGGATGAGACGAGCGCATTGGCCGCGCTGTCCGCCGGTTCGGGTGTGCCCTCATCGGTGGCCTGGGCCAGCAGGGCTGCATCCACCGCCGGGGCGACTTCGGGATCGGCCGGTTTGGGCAGCACGGTCGCGACACCCGGCTTGGCCTTGCGGAAGCCCATGTCCAGAAGCTCTGTCATCTTCTGGTTGCGCATCGGGGTCGAGGTGCCGCCAAAGATCGTGCCGATCAGCCGCACGCCGTTGCGCTCGGCGCTGGCGGTCAGGTTGAAGCCCGAAGCGGCCGTATAGCCCGTCTTGATGCCATCGGCGCCGTCATAGCTGTCAAGGAACTTGCGGTTGGTGCTGACCACGGTGGCCATGCCTGCGTCGGTCGAGCGGCGCGAGAAGATGTTGTAATATTGCGGAAAGTCGTAAAACAGATGGCGGCCCAGAATCGACATGTCATGCGCGGTCGAGACATGGCCCGCGGCGGGCAGTCCATTGGCATTCTTGAAAACCGAATGCTTCATGCCCAGTTGTCGCGCCGTGGCCGTCATTCTGGCGCCCCATTTTTCGGGCGAGCCGGCAAAGTAGTCGCCAATTGCCGCCGCCGCGTCATTGGCCGATTTCACGGCCGCTGCACGGATCAGATAGCGCAGGGCGATCTTTTGCCCGGCCTGCAATCCCAGCCGCGAGGGCGCCTGGTTGGCGGCGTTGCGCGATACGGTGACCATCGTGTCAAGGCTGACATGGCCGGCCTCGATCTCCTGAAAGGTGATATACAGCGTCATCATCTTTGTCAGCGACGCAGGCTTCAAAGGCGTGTCCGCGTTCTGCGAGTAAAGCGTCTCTCCGGTGCGCGCATCCATGAGATAAGCCGCGTAGGGCGCGGCTGCTCCAGGAAAGCCCAGAAGGATGTTGGCCAGGAGGCCAATGACCAACGATGAAAAGAGTGCGCGGACAGAATCCGCCAATACCCGTGTCACTTGCCTGCCTCGTCACTGCCCGCGTCCCCGGTTAATCCGGAGTATCGCTGTTGTGACATAAGCCTAACACGAGGCGGCAAATCGGAAAACCCTTTTGTTTCCATGGGTTTCGCGGGCAATCTTGAGTGTATCTCTTTTGTTTATCCGGCCAGATGTGGTGGGAATTGTGGTCCCCCCCTCTACCTATGGTAGGCTGTGCAGCTCTTGCACGAGGCCGGGCAGCGCCGCGAGGTCCTGAATGCTGCGAAATTTTTTCGCATCTTTCGGCGGCTCGGCACGTTCCAGCGCCCAGGTCAGGGCTTGGGGCACATGCACGCCCCAGGCGCCGGCCTCGAGCGCGGGCAGCACGTCCGATTTCAACGAGTTGCCGATCATCATCGCGGTTTCGGGGCCCTCGCCATGGCGGGCAAACGCGGCGCGGTAAACTTCGGGCGTCTTGCTGGACACGATTTCCACCCCATGAAACAGATCGCCCAGGCCCGACTGGGCGAGCTTGCGTTCCTGATCCAGCAGATCGCCCTTGGTGATCAGCACCACGCGGTGGTCGGCGGCCAGCGCCGTGACCGCCTCGCGCGCATGTGGCAAAAGCTGCACCGGATGGGCCAGCATCTCGCGTCCGGCGGCCATGATCTCGGCGATCACCGAGGCTTCGACGCGCCCTGCCGTCACCTCGATGGCGGTTTCGATCATCGACAGCATGAAGCCTTTGACGCCAAAGCCATAGTGGCCAAGGTTGCGCCGCTCCGCCGCCTCGAGCCGGGCGGCCAGATGGGCAGGGTCGGCCGCATCGGCCAGCAGTTGGGCAAAACGCTCCTGCGTCATCCGGAAGAAGGTCTCGTTCTGCCAGAGCGTGTCGTCGGCATCAAAGCCGATGGTTGTCAGGTCGGCCATCACGTCTCCTTCATCGTAAATCCGTCGGGGTCTTTCAAGCGCGGCAAAATGTTCTATATTGCAGGAACACGATGCGCGCACCCCGTTCTGCAGTGGAGTCTGCTCTTGACCGCTTTTCCTGACATGATGTCTGACGGACCAAAGGGCCCGGGTCAGGATACATCCTTGCTGACCAAGACAAAGGCCAAGACCGAACGGCCGCCGCTGTACAAGGTCATGCTGCTGAACGACGACTACACGCCGATGGAATTCGTGGTCCATGTGCTGGAGCGATTCTTTGGCCTCAACCACACGCAGGCGTTTGAGATCATGCTGACCGTGCACAAGAAGGGGCTCGCCGTGGTCGGGGTCTTTTCTTTCGAGGTGGCCGAGACCAAGGTGGCGCAGGTGATGGACTTTGCCCGCCGGCATCAGCATCCGCTGCAATGCACGATGGAAAAGGAATAGCCGCCGGGCGGCGCTGATGAGAACCGTTCGACTGGAACTGGCGCTGGCATCCGGCGCATGGCGCTTGCCGCCTTCGGGCGACATCGTGGTGATGCGCCCGCGGGCCGGCGATGACCTGTCGGCCCTGCCCAAATCGCGCGTCGTGGTGCGCACGGGGTTTCGCCCCGATCACGACCATTTCACAGCCCTTGGCTACCGGACCGACAGCAAGGGCATCGCGGCGGCCCTGGTCTGCCTGCCGCGCGCCCGGGCCGAGGCCTGGGCCATGCTGGCCGAGGCGGTGGCGCTGGTCGGTCCCGGCGGAACGATCGCCATCGACGGGCAAAAGACCGATGGGTTTGATTCGGTGCTGAAGGACCTGCGCGCCGCGGGCCTGTCGCCGGGCGAGGTCGTCTCCAAGGCGCATGGCAAGTTCGTCGCTTTCACTGCGGCGCCGGTGCCGCCGGCCTGGGCCGCGGCGGATCACCGGGTGGAGGGCTTCATCACCCGGCCGGGCGTCTTTTCCGCCGATGGGCCGGACCGCGGCTCGCAGCTTCTGGTGGCGGCGCTGCCGGCCGATCTGCCGGCGCGGGTCGGCGATCTTGGCGCGGGCTGGGGCTATCTGGACCGCGCCATCCTGCAGCGGCCCGGCGTCAGGCGGCTGGATGTGGTCGAAGCGGAACAGGTGGCACTCGACTGCGCGCGCCTGAACGTGACCAGCCCGAAGGCGGTGTTTCACTGGGCCGATGCCACGACCTTCCGGCCCGAACGTCCGTGGAATGCCGTGGTGATGAACCCGCCGTTTCACACGGCGCGCACGCCGGACCCTGCACTGGGTCTGGCCTTCCTGCGCGCCGCCCATCGCGGTCTGGCGCCGGATGGCGTGCTCTGGATGGTGGCAAACCGCCATCTGCCCTATGAACCCGTGCTGAAAGCCCTGTTCCGCCAGGTCGAAGAGATCGGCGGCGATGGCGCCTTTCGCGTCTCGCGCGCGGCCTATCCGGTGCGCGGACGCTAGGTCATTCGGGATAGCGTGCCTTGCAGTCGGCCACGACCGGCGCCAGTTCGCGCGCCATCTGGTCGCGCCGCTTGCGCATGGAGGCAAGCTTGGCCGCCTCGGCGTCGAGGTTGATGGCGGCCGGGCGCCGCACCGTCTGTTCGCGGTCATCCAGACAGGTGTGCGGGGTCGGGTTGGGATTGCCGGGCAAGGCTGGCGAGAAGCAGGGCACGAAGACCGGCACCGTTTCGACCGTGTCGACATAGGCAAAGCCGCGCGTGATGTTGCCTTGCGTCTCGGCGATCAGACGGTCCAGCACGATCAGGTCATGCGTGTTCAGGCGGATGCATTGCTCTTGCGGAGTGCCGCAGGCGGCCAGGGCCAGCAGGGCGGAGGCAATCTGATACCATCTCATCGGGCGTCTCCCTCTTCGGCTTCATGATAGGACGGGATGGCCGGACAGGAAATAGCGCCCCACGTTGAGCGGCGGCGATCTTCCTGCTAGCAAGGCGGTGCTGCCGTGTCAGAATACCTGGAGACCCTGATGACCGACCCATTCGACGACCGCAAGGCCCGCGCCGCGGCCTGGTTCCGCAGCCTGCGCGACGCCATCGTCACGGCCTTCGAGGCGATCGAGGCGGATTTCGGCGGCCCAAACCCCGCCGGCCGGTTCGAGGTGACACCCACCACCCGCCCCGATGGCGGCGGCGGGTTGATGAGCGTGATGCGCGGCGGGCGGGTCTTTGAAAAGATCGGCGTCAATGTGTCCGAGGTGCATGGCGAACTGGGGGCCCGGGCCCGCGCCGCGATGGCCGCGCGCGGCGTTCCGGGGATGGAGGCCGACCCGCGCTTCTGGGCCTCGGGCATCAGCCTGGTGGCACATATGCAGAACCCGCAGGCGCCGGCCGTGCATATGAACACGCGGATGTTCTGGACGCCGGGCGCGTCGTGGTTCGGCGGCGGGTCCGACCTGAACCCCTGCATCGAATATGCCGGAGACACCGCGCATTTCCACGCCACGCTGCAGGCCGCCTGCGATGCGCATGACCCGGCCTATTACCCGCGCTTCAAGGCCTGGGCAGACGAATATTTCTTTGTGCCGCACCGCGGCCGGGCGCGCGGCGTCGGCGGCATCTTCTACGACGATCTGGCCACCGGCGACTGGGAGGCTGATTTCGCCTTCACCCAGGCCGTGGGCCGCGCTTTCCTGCCGGCCTTCGAGCCTCTGACCCGCGCCCGCATGGCGCAGCCCTTCACCGAGGCCGACCGCGAAACCCAGTTGATCCACCGCGGGCTTTATGCCGAATACAACCTCGTCTACGACCGCGGCACCAAGTTCGGGCTGGAAACCGGGCATGACGCCAATGCGGTGCTGATGAGCCTGCCGCCGGTGGCCAAATGGACGTAGTGGGATTCCTCGAGACCGAGATCCCGGCCTTCCTGCTGGCGCTGCAATTCCTGACCCGCCTGAGACTGACCGCCCCCTATTCGCCCGAGGCGATGCGGGCCAGCCCGCGCTGGTATCCCGGGGTGGGCGCCGTGGTGGGGGGCATCGCGGCCCTGGCCTATGTGCTGGGCTATTGGCTCTTCACGCCGCTTCTTGCCGTGCTGATGGCGGTGGCGGCGGGCATGGCCGTCACCGGCGCGCTGCACGAAGATGGCTTTGCCGATGCCTGCGACGGTCTGGGCGGCCAGCGCCCGAAAGAGCGCGTGCTGGAGATCATGCGCGACAGCCGGATCGGCACCTATGGCGTGCTGGGCCTGATTCTGATGGTCGCGGTCAAGGTCGCCACGCTTTACGCCATCCCCGGAATGGCGCTGCCCTTCGTGCTGATCGCGGGCCATGCCGCGAGCCGCGCCGCGATGCTGTGGGTCATGGCGACCTCGGACTATGTGCGCGAGCGGGGGGCCGGCAGTTCCGTCGCCGGCGGCATCGACCGGCAGGCCGTCAGCGTCGCGCTGATCACCACCGGGGTGACGCTGGTGCCCTTGCTGTTCGTCGTGCCGTGGTCGGCGATCTTCACGGCGCTGGTCGGGCTTTGCATCGGCCTGTGGCTCATGCGCCGCAGCTTCGAGCCGCGTCTGGGCGGCTATACCGGCGATTGCCTTGGCGCAGTGCAGCAATGCAGCGAGGCGGGGTTCTATCTGGGACTGCTGCTGGCACTGTAGGGCGCCATGCAGGTCTGAGTGCCTTGGCCGGTGGCGCCCGGCCAAGGCCGGTGTTCAGCCCCGGATCACTTCCATCAGCCGTGTCACGTTTTCAGGGTCGGCGTCGGGCGTGATGCCATGGCCCAGGTTGAAGATATGCGGGCCCCTGGCGAAGGCCTGAACGATCCGGCGGGCTTCGGCCTCCATCGCCGTCCCTCCGGTCACCATAAGTTTGGGGTCCATGTTGCCCTGCACGCAGCCATCAACCTGCACCTCGGCCGCGGCCCAATCCGCGCTGACCGAATTGTCCAGCGCCACGCAATCGGCGCCGGTGGCCCGGGCAAAGCCCTTGTAATGTGCCCCCGCCTCGCGCGGGAAGGCGATGACGGGCAGGCCCGGGTGGCGGGCCTTGAGTTCGGCAATGATGCGGGCCACGGGGGCCAGGGCGAAATCGGCGAAATCCTGGCCCTTCAGGCTGCCGGCCCAGCTGTCGAACAGCTTGACCACCTCGGCCCCGGCCATGACCTGCGCCGACAGATATTCCACGGTCGCATCCGCGATCAGGTCGATCAGCGCGGCAAAGGTCGCACGGTCTTCGTCCTTGAGCTTGTGCGCCGGGGCCTGCGCCGGGGTGCCGCGCCCGGCGATCATGTAGCTCGCCACCGTCCAGGGCGCGCCGGCAAAGCCGATCAGCGTCGTCTCGGCCGGCAATTCGCGCTTGAGGATGCGGACGGTTTCATAGATCGGCGCCAGATGGTCGTGGATGTCCTGCGCGCCCTTGAGGCGGCGCATGTCCTGCACGCCCGAGATGGTCGACAGGCGCGGACCCTCGCCGGTTTCGAACCAAAGATCGGCGCCAAGCGCCTGCGGCAGCAGAAGGATGTCGGCAAACAGGATCGCCGCGTCAAAGCCAAACCGGCGGATCGGCTGCAGCGTCACCTCGGCCGCAAGGTCCGGCGTGTAGCACAGCTTCAGGAAATCGCCCGCCTGTGCCCGGGTCGCACGGTATTCCGGCAGATATCGGCCCGCCTGCCGCATCAGCCAGACGGGCGGGCGGGGCAGGGTCTCGCCGGCAAGCGCACGCAGGATGGTCTTGGTCAATCGCATTCTCCCCTTTTCTGCCTGCCTCACGCGGGCGCGCGCGCTTGTCAAGCGGGCAGAGCCTTCAGGCATCGGCAATTACCAGAACCGTGCCGCCAATCAGGGTGACAAGGGCGCCCAGAACGGCGGCCAGCGTGTAGCCCGACAGCCCCGTGCCAAGCGCAAAGGCGCCGGCGGCCATGCCGTCTCCGGCGACTTTCATCAGGGCCATCAGGGCGGCGCCGGTCCCGGGACGGGCGGCCAGCTGGTCCTGCAGATAGGCGATGGGCAGGGGCAGGGTCAGGGCGCCTCCCGCCGCCGCCGGGATCAGCAAGAGCCATAGAAAGGGCGTGCCGGCCAGCAGGGGAATGCCCACAAGGTGGACCGCATAGGTCGCGGCGCCGATAAGGATCAGGCGGCTGCGGTTCCAGCGCGGCAAAAGCGGCAGGGCCAGCATGAAGGGCACTTCGAGCCCGGCGGCCAGCCCGGCGTAAAGCGCCGCATCGCCGCCCGTGCCGCCCACCGGGGTCAGCGCCAGCCCCATCACCGCCCAATAGGCCGTGCCGCCTGCCGAAACCGCCCCCAGCGCCAGGATTCGCAGCGCCAGCCGGGGCGAGGCCAGTTCGGCCAGTGCCGCGCGGATCGTCAGGCCCGAGGGCCGGTCGCGCCCGGCCATCGCGGCCTTGCTGGGCCAGCGGCGCCAGATCAGCACCGCCATCGCGGCCCCCAACCCCAGTGCCACCGGATAGATCCTGAGGATCGGCACGCCCAGGTTCAGGGCCAACGACCACAAGGGCAGCACCACCACGAAGGGCAGCGCAAAAAGCGCGCGGATCGTCGATTGGATGCCGTCGCGCAGCGCCGCCGGCTGATCCATCGCGGCCAGCCGGGCCTGGGCGAAAAGCTGGCCGAACAGGGTGTTGGCCGGGAAAAGCAGCGCCTGCGCCAGAAGGAAGCTTGCAGGCGAGGGGGCAAGCGTCATGACACCCGCGCCGCAAATCACCAGCCCTGCCGCAGTCAGCGCGATGCGGCGGCGGTCGGCGGTCTGATCGGCCCGGATGCCGGCATAAAGCGCCGAGGTCACCGAAACCAGCGTCGCCACCACCAGCATCGCCGCATAGCCCCGGTCGCCCAGACCGAACACCCGCACCGCCAGAACCGAGATATAGGGGCCGAACGAGCAGACCAGCGCGCCCTGCAACATCATCAGGATGGCGATCATCCGCAGCGCGGGATCATGCAGCAGGATGCGAAAGACCGCGCGCGCCATGACCTAGACCCGCGCCGCCAGCCCGGTCTGCCGGTCGGCCAGATAGACTCCCAACCCGCCGCACAGGCTGACCGCGACGCCCATCACCGCCACGGTCTCGAATCCTCCGACCTGCGAGCCCAGGGCAAAGATGGCGGCGGTCAGCACATCGGCCACCAGCTTTTGCACCGCCAGCATCGACGCCGCCGCACCGGGCCGCGCGCTGAGCAGGTCCTGATAATAGGAAATCGGCGTCGTGATGATCACGGCCCCGCCGAAGCCGGCAAAGACCGTCATCCCCCAAAGCCAGGGCGTGCCGGCCAGCAGGGGCAGCGCCAGCAGGTGGCAGCCGTAGATCAGGCCTCCGACCGCCATCAGGGTCGAACGGGGCATCAGATGGGCAAAGCGCGGCACGATCAGCATGGCCGGCACCTCGAAGCCCGCAACAAGCCCGACATAAAGCGCCACATCCGCCGGCCCGCGCACCTGAGATGCGTCAAAGACCAAGGATATCAGGACCATGTAAAGATTGCCCGCCGAAGCCAGCGCCCCCAGCAGCACAACGCGAAGCGCCACATGGGGTCGGGCGATCTCGGCCAGCGCATGGTGCAGCCGCATGCCTGAACGCGGATCGGCCCAGGCGGTCCGGCCATCGCGCGGCCAGCCCAGCAGGACCAGCAGCGACATGCCAAGGCTCGCCAACCCGCCGCTGACATAGACGGCCAGTTCGGACAGGCCAAAGCCGAAAGCGAAAGTCCAGAAGATCAGCATGGCCAGAAAGCTGAAGGACATGGCCGAACGGATCGTCGACAGGACGGCCGTGCGCGTTGCGCCCTCGCCGGGGCTGGCCAGACGCGCCAGCGCGAAAAGCTGGCCGTAGATGCTCGACGCCAGCGGCAAAAGCACGCCCTGGCACAGGACCAGCGCCCAGAGGCCGGGAAAGACCAGCATCAGGCCAATGTCGACCGTGCTGCACAACGCTGTGATCAGGGCGATGGCGCGGCGCCGGCCATGCTGGTCGCCCAGAATGCCGAACATCACCGAAGAGGTGACCGCGATGACCGAGGCGAGCGCCAGCATCAGCGAGAAGGCCGGCTTGCTCATCCCGATCCTTTCGATCGCGATCACCGATTGATAGGGATAGACCGAGGCGTTATGCGCCCCCAGCAGAAGCAACGCCGCAGCGATCAACCGCAGCGTCGGGTGTTTCAGGACGAAGCGGATGGAGGTCATGGGGTGTTCCGGGACCGTAAAGCGGCCGAGGCTATCGCTAACGGCGCTTTGCGCTTATGTCCAGAGACCGGTGACGACACGGATTGTCGCAAAACTGACATCCTGCGCTGGGGGGCTGGGCTAGCTTCGGGGCCATTCAGAAGAGGCTGTCATGGACGTCGATTACATCATCGTGGGCGCCGGCTCTGCCGGGTCGGTGCTGGCCAACCGGCTCAGCGCGTCGGGCCAGCACCGCGTCGTGGTACTGGAGGCCGGGGGCACCGACCAGCGGTTCTATGTGCAACTGCCTCTGGGCTATGGGAAATTGTTCTACGATCCGGCGGTGAACTGGATGTACCAGACCGAGCCCGACCCCGGTCTGGCCGGCAATTCCGACTTCTGGCCGCGCGGCAAGCTGCTGGGCGGGTCCTCGTCGATCAATGCGATGGTCTATATTCGCGGCCATCGGGCGGATTATGACGAATGGGGCGCCCAGGCCCCCGGCTGGGGCTGGGACGAGGTGCTGCCCGCCTACCGCGCGATGGAGGACAACGAGGCCGGAGCGGATGCCTATCGCGGCAAGGGCGGCCCCTTGTTCATCTCGCGCAACCGGCAGGGATTGCACTGGCTGGTCGAGGACTACATCGCCGCCTGCGCCGAGGCAGGCCTGCCCTTCACGCCTGATTTCAACGGCGAGCGGCAAGAGGGTGCGGGCACCTATCAGATGACGATCAAGGACGGGCGGCGCAACTCGGCGGCGCGGGCCTTCCTGCGCCCGGCGATGAAGCGCAAGAATGTGCAGGTCCTGACCGGCGCCCATGTGACGCGCGTCCTGTTCGAGGGGCGGCGCGCGGTGGGCGTGGAATACCGCCGCGGCGGGGAGACCCTGCAGATCCGCGCGCGCGAGGTGATCCTGTCGGGCGGTGCCATCAACTCGCCCCAGCTCTTGCAGCTTTCGGGCGTGGGGCCGGGGGCGCTGCTGCAAGACATGGGCTTGCCGGTTCTGGTCGACAACCCTCAGGTCGGCGCCAATCTCAGCGACCATCAGGGCATCAACTACACCTGGCGCATGAAGGTGCAGACCTACAACGGCATCCTGCGGCCGTGGTGGGGCAAGGCCTTCGTCGGCGCGCAGTACCTGCTGACGCGGCGCGGGCCGCTGGCCAAGTCGATCAACCATGGCGGCGGCTTCTTTCGCACCTCGCCCGATCAGCCGCGCCCGAACATGCAGCTTTACATGCAGGCCTTCTCGACGCTGATCCCCCGCAATGGCGAGCGGCCCCTGCTGACGCCGGACCCTTTCCCGGGGCTTTCGATCGGCCTGTCGAACTGCCGCCCGACCAGCCGCGGCCAGATCGGGCTGAAAAGCCCGGACCCCTTTGCGCCGCCCCGCATCGTGGGCAATGCCTTCTCGACGCAGGCGGATGTGGACGAGATGCTCCTCGCCGTGAAGTTCCTGCGCAAGATCGCGGCGCAGCCCTCCTTCGCCTGCTGGATCGCCGAAGAACTGCGCCCGGGCCCCGATGTGCAAAGCGACGAGGCGATGATCGAGGATTTCCGCCAACGCTCTGGCACGGTCTATCACCCGTCCTGCACCTGCCGGATGGGGCCCGAGGGCGCCTCGGTTCTGGATGAAAAGCTGCGGGTGCGTGGGGTCGAGGGGCTGCGGGTCTGTGATGCCTCGGCCTTTCCGAACCTGATCGCCGGCAATACCAACGCGCCGTCGATGATGCTGGGCTGGCGCGGGGCCGAGATGATCCTGGGGACGCAGTCCTAGCAGGACGCCGGTCGGGACAGGTTCAGAAGGGCGGGCAGGTCGGTCATCCGGGTGAAGGGCTCTGCACCCTCGGCCAGAAGGGCCGCGGCGCCGTGCGGGGCATAGCCCATGCAGCGCATGCCGGCGGCCCGGGCGGCCCGCGCGCCTGTGGGGCTGTCCTCGACCACGACGCAGTGCTTGGGCGCCACGTTCATCGCGGCGGCGGCCTTGAGGAACAGGTCGGGAAAGGGCTTGGGACGCGGTGTCTCCTGGCCGGAAAAGACGCGGCCCTGAAAGCGGTCGATCAGGCCGCGGTGCTGGCCCAGCGTGATCTGCATCTTGCGCGGGCTGCCGTTCGATCCGATGGCATAGGGGATGCCCGCCACATCCAGTGCATCCAGAACGCCAAGGATGCCAGGGACGAGGGGCGTGCCCTGTTCCAGCCGGGCATAAAGCCGGGCGTAGAAATCCTCGACCCAGGTGTCGGGCAGATCGGCGCCCAGCGTGCGGGCCTTTTCGGCCACGCCGGCGAGTGTCAGGCCCAGCAGGTCGCGTTCCATCTGCGCGCGGCTGACATGGGGCACATAGCTGGACAGATCGCGCTCCAGCAGGGCGAAGGCGATGGATTCGGAATCGACCAGTACGCCGTCGCAGTCGAAAATCACGGCCTGTGGTGTCATGGCGCCCGTTCCAGAAGTGTTACCCATGTGTCGCCATAGCGCCTTTGGTCGAGAAGGGCAAAGCCTTGGGGGGCAGCGACCGGCGCCGCCTCTTCCCAAAGCACGGTGGCGGCGGGGGCGATCCAGCCCTGTTCCAAGGCCGAGGCCAGTGCGGGCCCGCCAAGCTCCTTGCCATAGGGCGGGTCAAGGAAGATCAGGGTGCAGGGCGCCGGTGCGGGCGGCAGGCGGATGGCATCGCGGGCCATAAGGCTGACCTGCGCCTCGGCCCGCATCTTGGCGATGTTCTGCCCGATCAGCCGCCGCGCCGCGCGCCCGTCATCGACCAGCGTCACTGTCAGGGCGCCGCGTGACAGGGCTTCCAGCCCCAAGGCGCCGGTGCCGGCGAAGAGGTCCAGCACCGTGGCGCCAGTGACCCGGTCGCCATGGCTGCCGTTGATCAGAAGGTTGAAGATCGCCTCGCGCACCCGGTCCGAGGTCGGGCGCAGGTGGGCCGCGGGATCGCCCGCGCCGACCTCGGCCAGCGTCAGCCCGCGCCAGCGGCCGCCGATGATCCTCATGCCTTCAAGAGCGCCTTCAACTCGGTCGCCGGATCGGCGATCCTGGCCGGGTCGGGCGAGCGGCCGGCCTCGATCAGCCGCTTGCCCACCATGTAGGCCCGGCTGTCGTTCATCGCATCCACCGCCAGCAGGCGGTCGCCCTGATAATACCAGAAGCTCACCGCATCGCCCTGCGGCCCGCGCGTGACGATCCGGTCATAGCCGATGTTGAGGCCCGCGATCTGCAGCTTGCAGTCGTATTGATCGGACCAGAACCATGGCGCGGGGATGTAGTCTTTGCCCGCGCCCATGATGTTTTCGGCCACAAGCTCGGCCTGGTCGATGGCATTGCCCACCGATTCCAGCCGCATCTGCACGCCATTCAGCGGGAAAGAGGCGCAGTCGCCCGCCGCCCACACATGCGGCGCCGAAGTGCGGCCCTGCGCATCGGTGCGGATGCCGTTCTCAAGCGCTATGCCGGCGGCTTCGGCCTCGGCCGTGTTGGGCGTGATCCCCACCCCGACGATGATGAAATCGGCCGGCAGCACGCGGCTGTCCTTCAGCCGCACGCCGATGCAGCGGCTGTCGCCGATGATGCGGTCAAGCCCGGTTTCTTCAAGGATCGTGGCGCCGTGCTCCTGATGCAGGATGCGGAAATAGGTCGAGGTCTCGGGCGAGGCCACGCGCTGCAGGATGCGCGGCGCCATCTCGATCACCGTCACCTCCAGCCCCAGCTTGCGGCCGACCGCTGCGGCCTCGAGCCCGATATAGCCGCCCCCCACGATGATGAGCCGGGCACCCGCCACGAATTCCGGGCGCATCCGGTCCACATCGGCCAGGCTGCGCACGGTATAGACGCCCTCCAGCGCCCCGCCGATCGCCGCGGGCAGGCGCCGCGGGGTCGATCCGGTGGTCAGGATCAGATCGTCGTAAGCCAGGGTCTCGACGCCCACCGTCACGGTCTGGCGCAGCGTGTCGATCTCTGACACCGGCCTGCCCAGCATCAGGTTGATGCCGGCCTCGTCCCAGAACTCGGGCGCGCGCAGCCAGAGCCGCTCTTCCTCCATCTCGCCCAGAAGATAGGCCTTGGACAGGGGCGGGCGCTGATAGGGCGGGGCGGCCTCGGCGCCGATCAGGGTGATGGTGCCGTCATGGCCCAGGCTGCGCAGCTTGGCTGCGGCGGCGGCGCCGGCCTGGCCTGCCCCTACGATCACAACATGTCCCATCATTCCCCCACTGGTCGAATATCGACGCTCAGCCTATATCGGTGATCAGAGGAAACGCAACGCGCGAGGGTTCAAGAATGACGATTTCAGTGGGCGACAAGATTCCGGCCAGCAGCCTGATGGTGGCCGGCGAGGCAGGCGTAAGCGAAATCCCGATGGAGGCACGCCTTGCCGGCAAGTCCGTGGTGATCTTCGGCCTGCCCGGCGCCTATACCGGCACCTGTTCCACCGCCCATGTGCCCTCGTTCATCCGCAGCTTTGCCGGGTTGAAGGCCAAGGGCGTTGACGAGGTGATCTGCGTTTCGGTCAACGATGTCTTCGTCATGCGCGCCTGGGGCGAGGCGACAGGGGCGACCAAGGCCGGGATCCTGATGGCCTCGGACCCGGATGCCTCCTTCACCCAGGCCCTGGGTCTGGACTTTGCGGCGGGCTTCGTGCGCGGCGCGCCCCGGTCCAAGCGCTATGCCATGCATGTGGTGGACGGCGTGGTCAAGGTCCTGAACCTCGAAGACAATCCGGGCGTCTGCGACATCTCGGGCGGCGAGGCCATGCTCGAGAAGATCTGATCCGGGCCCGAAGCCCAAAGATGCCGAAAGCCGCGCAAATCCCTGCGCGGCTTTTCAATAACTGCAAGGTGCCCGGCCCAGGATCGGGCCGCCCTTGCCCTTTCATCCAGGTCCAAATACCTCCCGCCGGAGGCTTCGACGGATCAGGCGTCGCGCGGGCCGGATTTGCCGGCGTGTTCCTGGCACAGGCATTCGATCGGCTGCGAATGATCGCGCTGGATCGTGGCATCGGGCGCCAGCTTGTCCATCCGGGCGGCAAGATCAAGGTCGAGGCCAGACAGGCCGTGGCAGTCATGCGTGGTCAGGGTCACGTCGACCACGTTGTAGACATTGGACCATTCCGGGTGGTGGTTCAGCTTTTCCGCGATCAGCGCCGCGCGTGACATGAAGCCCCAGGCTTCGATGAAGCTCTTGAACTTCCACACTTTGCGGATCGCATCACGGTCGGGCACGGCGCCCCATCCGGTCAGCCCCAGGGCGGGCAGGACGGTGGCGCGTTCGGCTTCGGTCAGCTTTGTGGCCATGGTGGTCTCCCTTCGGGTTCGGGTCAAATGGCGCGCAGTCGCCCTTTCGACCATCGTGTCTGACGGCAGGTCCGGCCCCGCCTTGGGTCTCAGTCCTTTTCGTCGGCCTGAACCTTGCGGAAGGGGCCATAGGCGGTCAGGACCTCGATCTCTTCGTCCACGGCGCGGCGTTCCTGATCCAGATAGCGCGCCACCGCCTTGCGGAAGGCGGGGTCGGTCAGCCAGTGCAGCGAATGCACCGGAGTCGGCAGGTAACCGCGCGCCAGCTTGTGTTCGCCCTGCGCGCCGGCCTCGACCCGGGCGAGGCCTTGCGAGATCGCCCAGTCGATCGCCTGATAATAGCACAGTTCGAAGTGCAGGCAGGAATGTTCCTCGATGCAGCCCCAATAGCGGCCGAACAGCGTGGTCCGGCCGATGAAGTTCAGCGCCCCGGCCACTGGTCTCTCGCCATCAAGGGCCAGAGCCAGCAGCACATCGGCGCGCATCGCCTCGTGCACCTCGTGAAAGAAGTCGCGCGTCAGATAGGGCCTGCCCCATTTGCGGCTGCCGGTGTCCTGATAAAAGGTCCAGAAGGCGTCCCAGTGCCGTGGCTTGATCTCGTCTCCGGTCAGGGTGCGCAGGGTCAGCCCGTGCGAGGCGGCCGTCTCGCGCTCTTTGCGGATCATCTTGCGCTTGCGCGAGGACAGGTCGGCGAGGAAGGCGGCAAAGTCGGCGTAGCCCTTGTTCTCCCAATGGAATTGCTGTGTCACGCGGTGCAGGGTGCCGGCGTGGCCCGCCAGCGCCTCGGCCTCTTTGGCGGTGCAAAAGGTGATGTGCAGCGACGAAAGCCCGTTGTCGCGGGTCAGGCCGATGGCGGCATCCAGAAGCAGGGGCGCCAGCGCCGGATCGCCCAGAAAGCGGCGGCCGGTTGCGGGGGTAAAGGGCACGGCCGATTGCAGTTTGGGGTAATACTGGCCGCCGGCGTTGTGCAGCGCCTCGGCCCAACCGTGGTCGAAGATATATTCGCCCTGGCTGTTGGTCTTGACATACAGCGGCATGGCGGCGACGGGCCGGCTGTTTTCCATCAGGACCAGCGGGCGGGTCTGCCAGCCCGTGCCCTTCCCGGTCGAGCGCGACCGGTCGAGCGCCAGCAGGAACCGATGCGTCGTGAACGGGTCAAGCGGCACGCCGCCGTCAGGGTTGGCCAGACGGTCCCAATCGGCGGCGCTGATCGCGGACATGCCCTCCAGCAGGGCGATTTCGTAGGTCATTTGCCCTCCGGTGGCGGGCCAGGCCGGGTTCGGCGTGCGGGGTTTGCGGCTTGGCCCGCGATGGGCCAGCCATAGTCGATGATGGTGCGGGACTTCGGCGCGTCAAGCCGGGAAAGCGGCGGCATAGCCCTCGAAGGTGATGTTCTGGGCGATCTTGCGCGCCTCTGCCTCGGCGGCGGGCGACCGGATCGTCCAGCACAGGATCACCGCGCCCTGCCTCTGCAATTCGGCCACGCGGGGGCGGTTCAGGTCCTTGGCCTCATGGCTGATGAAGCTGGACAGGGTGCGGTCGTAATCGGGGATCTCGCGCAGGCGGTCGCGGGTGGCGGCGGGCAGCGGCGCCCATTCCTCGCCAAAGGCCGCGGTGGTCAGGCCGCGCGGCACGGCCGGGGCAAGGCGCGCCATATGGGCCATGCAATGCGGGTTGAAGGACATCAGCGCCACCGGCCCGGAATAGGGCTCAAGCTCGGCCGCGACGACGGCCTCAAGCCGGCCATCGGTTTCCGACATTACCAGCGTCTGGTCCTTGAGCTCGACCAGAAGCGGCACCGCCCCGCCGACCTGGGCCAGAACCTGCGCGAAGGTGGGGATCGTGTCGGTGGAGCCGGTCAGCTGGATACGGCCCAGTTCGGCGGCGGTGCGGGCATTGAGCGGCCCCTGTTCGCCGGTCAGCCGGTCCAGGTCTTCATCATGAAAGACCATGGCCACGCCATCGGCGGACAGTTGCAGGTCGATCTCGATGCCATAGCCCGCGGCGCGTGCGGCGCGGATGGCTGAGGCGGAGTTTTCGATGCGGCCCCGGGCGCGGTCATGCAGGGCGCGGTGGGCGATGGGCGTGCGCAGAAAGACGGCGGGCAATGGCATGGCTTTGAACCGGGGTGTCATCCGCGGAGTTCGAAGATCGCTTCGATCTCGACCGCCACACCAAGGGGAAGCGAGGCGGCCGACACGGCCGAGCGGGCATGGCGCCCGGCATCGCCCATCACCGCGACCAGGAAGTCCGAGGCGCCGTTGATCACCTTGGGCTGGTCGGTGAAATCGGGCGTCGAGTTGACGAAGCCGGTCAGCTTCACCGCCCGAACCGAACGGTCCAGATCGCCGTCGCAGGCCGCCTTCAACTGGGCCAGCAGGGCTATGGCGCAGGACTTGGCGGCCCCGGCCCCCTGTGCCACATCCATGTTCGCGCCCAGTTTACCCAGGATCAGCGCACCCGACGCATCGCGGCTGATCTGGCCCGAGATATGGATCAGCGATCCCACCTGCACGAAGGGCACATAGTTGGCGGCGGGCGCCGGGGCATCGGGCAGCGTGATGCCAAGCGTGGCCAGGCGGGTCTCGATCGCGGACATGATTCCTCCCAAAGACAATGGCCTGCAGGCTAGCTGCAGGCCATGACAGGGTAAAGACAGGCTTTTGACGGAGGGCCTAGTTCTCGCGGAAGGCCATCTTGGCATAGTCGGTGAAGGGCTTGAGCAGATAGGCCATCGGTGTGCGGTCTCCGGTGGCGACATAGACCTGCACCGGCATGCCCGGCACCAGCTTTTCATCGCCGAGCCGCGCGATTTCGCCCGGGTTCAGCGTGACCTCGGCCCGGTAATAGCTTTGGTGCGTGCCCTGATCGGTGATCGCATCGGCCGAAATGTTGGTGAGCGAACCGTTCAGCTGCGGCGTGGTGCGTGCCGAAAAGGCGGCAAAGCTGACGCGTGCCGGCATGCCGACCCGCACCTCATCGACATGGATCGGCGGGATCTGCGCGATGATGACCAGCGGGCGATCCTGCGGGATGATGTACAGGATCGGCTCGGCCGGGCGGATCACCGATTGCGGCGTCGTCACCGTCAGGCCCAGCACGATGCCCGAGACCGGCGCGCGAATGTCCAGCCGGTTCACCTGTTCGGTCAGGGCGCGCCGGCGCTCGGCCAGTTCCAGCATCTTGTCGCCCATGTCGCGCAGCTGCGTGTTGGCGTCCTCGCGGCGGGCCGACTGGATCTGAAGGATCTGCAGCTGGGTCTCGGTGGCCTTGCCCTCGGCCTGGGCGAGGTTGGATTGCAGCTCGCCCCGGTTGCCGGCCAGACGCGCCACCTCGCGCTTGAGGTCCATGATGCGGGCCGATTGGGTCAGGCCCTTGTCCAACAGGGTCTGCTGGTCGTTGATCTCCGGCGTCAGAAGGTTGATCTGGTCGTCGATGGCCGCCATCTGCGCCTTGATGCCCTGATCTTGCGAAGCAATCTGATCCAGCCGCTTTTGCAACTGGTCGATCTGGGCCGTCATGGTTTCCAGGCGCGCGGCGAAAAGCCGGCGCTGGCCTTCGATCTGTTCGGCCACGTCCGAGCGCGTCTTGGCGAGGTCAAGCAGGTCTTGCGGCACGCTCATCTCGGGCCTGTCGTCACGCTCGGCCTCAAGCCGGGCCTTGCGGGCCATGGCGTCGAACAGCTGGCCTTCGACAATCGCGAGGTCCGCCTTGATCTGCCGGCCATCCAGCCGGATCAGCAGATCGCCGGCCTGCACGGCCTGCGCCTCTTGCACCTGGATCTCGGCCACAACGCCGCCATCGGGATGCTGGACGACCTGGCGGTTCTGTTCGACCTGAATCACCCCCGAGGCGACGACGGCGCCCGAAATCGTGGTGAACATGCCCCAGCCGATGAAGAACGCCAGGAGCAGGGCTATGGTGAAAAGGCCGATGGCGATCGGCCGGCGCGAGGACCAGGCGTTTACATTCTCGGGCGGCGGGGCGGGGTGTCTGGGCGGGCGCAAATCGGTCGACAGCGCCCGGCTGCGCGGAACGGTGACCGCGGTGGCAGCGGCCGTGGCGAGGGCGGTGCCGCCCGCGTCCGGTGCGGGGCCCGAAGCCTTGCCCTCGTCCGGTTTGGCGCCAGAGGCGGAGGGCGAAGGCGGCGTGCCGGGGGCAGCGGTGGGCGTGGCCGGTTGCGGGCCGGCAGAGACCGGCGCCGGGGTCTCCGCCGCCGCGGGTTCGGTTGGCGCAGGATTGGGCGTGCCGGTCGGGTTCTTGGTGTCGTCGCTCATGACACGCCTCCCTGACCGCTGGATTTCGCGATTTCGCCGTAGTTCTTGACCATCTCCTTCAGCACTTGGTCGCGCGGTCCGAAGGCGCGGCGGGTTCCGTCCTCCAGCACCAGCAGCAATTCGCATTCCTGAATGGCTGCGGGGCGGTGCGCCATGATCAGCACGGCCCGCCCGGCCTCCTTCATCACCCGGATCGCCTGATTGAGCGCCATCGAGCCTTCGTTGTCGAGGTTGGAGTTCGGTTCGTCCAGCACCAGCAGCATCGGGTCGCCGTAAAGCGCGCGGGCGAGGCCGATGCGCTGGATCTGTCCGCCCGAAAGCCGGCCGCCCAGGGCTTGCACGCGGGTGTCATAGCCATCGGGCAGCTTGGTGATCATGTCGTGCGCGGCCGCCTTGCGGGCGGCCTCGACCACGGCCGTGCCATCGGGGTTGCCCTGCAGGCGCGCGATGTTCTCGGCGATCGTGCCGTCAAAGAGCGTGATGCGCTGCGGCAGATAGCCGATATAGCTGCCCAGTTGGTCGGGGTCGTATTGATCAAGCGCGGCACCATCCAGCCGGACCTTGCCGCCCGCGGGCTTCCACGCGCCGATCAACGCGCGGGCGAGGGTCGATTTGCCCGCACCGGACGGCCCGATGACGCCCAGGGCCTGACCCGGCTCCAGCCGGAACGAGACCATGCGCAGCACTGCCTGCGTTTCGCCCGGTGGCACCACCGTCAGGCTTTGCGCCTCCAATATGGCGCGGGGGCGTGGCAGTTCGGTATGCGGCGGTTCGGGGAGGACCTTGGTCAACAGTTCCGCCAACCGGGCGCGGCCTTCCTGCGCCCGTGTCACCAGCGCCCATTGCCCGATCACCATCTCGATCGGCTGCAGAGCGCGGCCCAGAAGGATCGAGCCGGTGATCATGGCGCCCGAACCCATTTCGTTGTTCAGGACCAGATAGGCCCCCGCACCCAGCATCGCCGATTGCAGGAACTGCCGGAAGGTTTTCGACAGTGTGCCGAAGATGCCGCCCAGATCGGCGGCCTCGATCCCCTGTTCCAGCGCCAGGCGGCGGGCGATTTGCCAGCGGTCGAAGGCGGCGGTGGTCATGCCAAGCGCCTGGACGACCTCGGCCTCTTGCTTGATGCCGTCCGACAGCATCTCGCCGCGCAGGGTCGCGGCATTGGCCTTCTGCATCGGGCCCTTGGTCATCGACTGGTTGAGCAGCGTAATCACGATCAGGATCGCCCCGCCCGCCACCGACATCCAGCCCAGGATCCAGTGAAAGACGAAGATCGCAGCGAGGAACATCGGCGCCCAGGGAATGTCGAACAGCGCGATCAGCACCGGCGAGGCCCAAAGCTGGCGCACGGCCTCCAGATCGCGTTGGGCGGCGACGGCGATGGGGTCGCCCGGCGCCTGGCCCATGCGCTTGATGGCCGCCGAAAACACCCGGCGATCCAGCCTCTGCTGCATCCGCGCGCCGATTCGTGCCATGACGCGGCCGCGGGCATAGTCGATGATGCCCATGCACAGATACAGCACCGCCATCAGCGCCGAGAGCGCCCAGAGCGTGGGTTCGGACCGGCTGCCAAGCACGCGGTCATAGACCTGCAGCATGTAGAGCGGCCCGGTCAGCATCAATATGTTCACAAAGACCGAAAAGAAGAAAGCTGCGAGCAATAATCCTCGCATGTCTCGCCGGGTGGCATCAAGCTCATCCCGGCCGCGTTTGAATTCCATCTGCGCCATGCAAACTGGTCCTGTCCCGTTATCGGTCTCGGTCGGAAGATTCTTGCGTCCTCCGCTCGTGCCGGTTGCCCGTTGTCTTGCCTTTTCGTCCAGCATATGGCTTTGCCTAGTAATGTCAAAGCCGCACCACCGATCCGAATGACCGAGAGAGGATATGAGAACAATGCATCCGCGCGCTGTGTCCGCCTCTCGTCTTGTGCTTTCGGTTCTGGCTGCCGCGGTGCTGGGGCTGTCAGCCTGCGCGCACGCCCCTGCGCCACAAGGAATCAACGACCCCTACGAGCAAAGCAACCGACGTGCCTTCCAGGCGACGCTGGCGATTGACAAGAACCTGATCCGTCCGGTCGGCGTGGCAACGGCCAAGATCGTGCCAAGGCCCGTCTCGCGCGGGATCACGAATTTCGCCGACAATCTGGGCGTGCCCGGCGATGTGATCAACGACCTCTTGCAGGCGCGTCTGGACCGGGCCGTGCACAACACGCTGCGCTTTGCCTTCAACACGACCATCGGCATCGGCGGCATCTTCGACCCGGCCACCGCGATGGGGCTTACGGCCAAGCCCACCGATTTCGGCGAGACCCTGTCGGTCTGGGGCGTGTCGGAAGGGGCCTATCTGGTCGTGCCGGTTCTGGGCCCATCGACCGAGCGCGACCTGACCGGCAAGGTCGTGGACCTGATCCTCGATCCGACCTGGATGTTCATTCCCAAGGCGCAGCGCTGGGTTGGCACGGCTGCCACGGTCGTATCAAAAGTTGATGATCGCGGCCGCTATTCCGATACCTATGACTCTGTCCTATATGGAAGTGCGGACAGCTATGCTCAGGCGCGGCTTCTCTATCTGGAGCATCGGCGCTACAATCTGGGGCAGACACCGGCCGCAAGTGATTTCGAGGATCCCTATGCAAAGTAAAACTGACAGCTCTCTTCGCCTGACCCGTCGGGCCTTCGGTGCGGGCCTTGCGGCGGGCACAGGCTTTCTGGCCTTCGCGCTGCCGGTCAGGGCGCTGACGGTGGAACAGTCGCGCGACCTGATCAACCGGGCGATCGGCGAGGTGAATGCCACGATCAATTCGGGCAAGTCGGAAAACGCCATGTTCGGCGATTTCGAGCGCATCTTTGCGACCTATGCCGATGTGCCGACGATCGCGCGGTCCGCACTTGGCCCGGCCTCCAAATCGGCCAGCGCAGGCCAGATGGCGGCCTTCACCAAGGCCTATCAGGGCTATCTCAGCCGCAAATACGGCCGTCGCTTCCGCGAGTTCATCGGCGGCAAGATCGAAGTGACCGATGCCAAGCCCTACAAGAGCTATTACGAGGTCATCTCGACCGCCACGCTGCAGGGCCAGGCGCCCTTCGATCTGCGCTGGTGGGTGGGCGACAAGTCGGGCAAGAACCTGTTCTTCAACATCATCATCGAAGGTGTGAACATGCTGGCCTCGGAACGCACCGAGATCGGCGCCATTCTGGACAAGAACGGCGGCAACATCGACAAGCTGATCGGCGTGTTGAACGCGACCTGACCGGCCTGCATCGCAAGTTCAAAAGGGCGAGGGATCCGATCCGCTCGCCCTTTTTGTTGCGCTCAGTTCCCCTTGCCCAGCAGGTCCTGCAGGATCGCGCTGATCGGATCCTTGGGCCGCTGCTGCTGCACGGGGCCCAGGTTCACATCGCCGGGGGCCGGATTTGCCTGGGCGTCCATAACGGGCGGCGTTTTTGGTTCCGGCACGATCAGGGGCAGGGGGGTGATCGGCAAACCGTCCTCGACCCGGGTCATCGTCTCGTGCCAGATTTCGGCCGGCAGGCCACCGCCGGTCACGCCTTTGAGCGGGGTGTTGTTGTCATAGCCCATCCAGACGCCTGCGACATAATCGGCGGTGAAGCCGATGAACCAGGCGTCGCGCGCCTCGGAGGTGGTGCCGGTCTTGCCGGCCACCGGGCGGTCACCCAGGGCCGCGCGTCCGCCGGTGCCGTTCTGGATCACCTGGGTCATCATCCAGATCAGCTCCTTGTCGGCGGTCTCGGAAATCACCCGCTCGCCGGTCCCGCCGGTCTGGCCGATCAGCGGGTCCGAGGCGCCCCTGAGGCTCAACTCGCGCATCCCGTAGGGCGAGACCGAGGTACCGCCGTTCAGGATGCCGGCATAGGCGCCGGTCATCTCCAGAAGCGTGGCCTCAGAGGCGCCAAGCGCCAGCGCCGGTCCCGCGGCTAGGTCTGTCGTGATGCCGAAACCCTGCGCCACGGCCCGCACCGCGTCGCGCCCCACCGCCTCTGATATCTTGACGGCCGGGACGTTGCGGCTTTCGCGCATCGCCTGGGCGATCGTGATGATGCCCTTGAACTGGTGGTCATAATTGTCGGGCGTCCAGGGACCCGAGCCCTTGATGTTGATGGTCAGCGGGCTGTCATCGACGTAATCCATCGGGCTCCACCCCTTGTCGAGGGCGGCGGCATAGACGAAGGGTTTGAAGCTGGACCCGGTCTGGCGCAGGGCCTGGGTGGCGCGGTTGAAAGACCCCGCCTGCGGCAGGTCGCGCCCGCCGACCATGGCGCGCACCGCGCCATCCGCGCTCATCACCACGATGGCCGCCTGCGCGTTGGAGCCTTCCTTGAGCTTGCTGGTGAAGACGGCCGTCAGCGCATCCTCGGCGGCCTTTTGCAGGCGCGGGTCCAGCGTGGTCTTGATCACCACATCCTGCGTGGTGTCCTTGCCCAGATAGGACGGCGTGCCCTCCATCACCCAATCGGCAAAGGCCCCGCCGGCGTTGCGCGCGGCGGCGCCCGAAAGTTGCGCCGGATTGGCCAGCGCATCCGCCGCCTCTGCCGCCGTCAGATAGCCCTGATCCTGCATCAGCCCGATGATGACGGCGGCGCGGTCCTGCGCGCGCTGCAGGTTGTTGGTGGGCGCATATTTCGACGGCGCCTTCAGAAGGCCCGCCAGCATCGCCGCTTCGGCCGGGGAAAGGTTGGCTGCGGACTTGCCGAAATAGCGCTGCGCCGCGGCCTCGAAGCCCCTGGTACCCGCGCCCAGATAGGCGCGGTTGAAATAGATCGTCAGGATTTCGTCCTTGGTGTATTTGACTTCCATCGCAATGGCATAGGGCACTTCCTTGATCTTGCGCACCAGCCCGCCCGAACGACAGTCATCCTCATAGGCGCTTTCGGTTTTCCAGATCTTCTGGTCATAGGCCACGCCGAGGCACAGAAGCTTCGCCGTCTGCTGGGTGATGGTCGAGCCGCCGTTGCCCTCGAAAGCGCCACGCCCGGCGCGCAGGTTGATCGCCACGGCCGAGATGATCCCGCGCGGGCTGACGCCGAAGTGGTGGTAGAAGCGCTTGTCCTCGGTTGCGATCACGGCATGCAGCAGGTTGGGCGAGACGGTCTTGGGCGTGACCTGGCCGCCGAAGGTTTCGCCGCGCCAGGCAAAGACCTGGTCGTTGGCGTCCAGAAGTGTCACCGACCCGCGTGCCCGCCCGTCGATCAACGCCGAGACCGGCGGCAACTGGACGTAGAAATACAGCACCGCGCAGGCCAGGATCATCGCGCCGACCGCCGTGACGCGCCAAAAGATGCCCCAGACGATGCGCCAGATGAACAGGAAGAACCGCATGATCAGCCCGTGCCGCGGAGCGGGGCGGCGCGGCGGCTTGCGCCTTGTGCCTGACCGGTTCGGCGGAGGCGGCGGCGGCTTGCCGCCCGTGGCACGTGATCTGGGCTCTGATTTGGCGGCGTAGCGCCTGTCCGCGACCAGGGGCCGCCCCTTGCCTGTCGATGCCATCTCGATCCCTTGCCTGCGACCCATTCCGGGCTTGTTGCGGCAAAGATTACCCCGTCCTTGCGGAAATGTGGAGACAGGCTGTCACCCGATTCGAGTTTATGACCGCTTAAAAAACGTGCAGAAAATCCTCAGCGCACAAATATCGGGCATCCGTGGCGCCTCGCCTGGATTTTGCGCCGTCGGAAACTTGTGCTGCACCCGCGAAATGCGCCCCATGAGCGCAAGGGCCGAACAGGTCCGCTCTGAGGGAAAGGGGTGCAAAGTGAAACTCATCATTGCGGCAATCAAGCCGTTCAAGCTTGAGGAAGTGCGCGAGGCGCTGACCGGTATCGGCGTCCGCGGGATGATGGTCACCGAGATCAAGGGCTTCGGTCTGCAATCGGGCCATACCGAGATCTATCGGGGTGCGGAATACGCTGTGAACTTTGTGCCGAAGATGCGGCTCGAAATCGTGGTTGCCGACAGTCTGGCCGATCAGGTGATCGACACGATCACCAAGACGGCGCGGACCGGGAAAATCGGGGACGGCAAGATCTTCGTGCTGGACGTGAGCCAGGCCGTGCGGGTGCGCACCGGCGAAACCAATGACGATGCGCTGTGAGCGAGCGGGTAGGGGAAGAAGCGATATGAAGAATTTGCTGAAAACGGCCGGACTGGCGGCGCTGATGATCGGCGCGGCGGGTCTGATGCCTGCGCTGGCGCAGACCGCCACGGATGCGGCGGCGGCTGCACCGGCAGCCGCGGCGCCGGTCATGGACAAGGGCGACGTGTCCTGGATGATGACGGCCTCGGCCCTGGTTCTGTTCATGACGATCCCGGGCCTCGCGCTGTTTTACGGCGGGCTCGTGCGGTCCAAGAACATGCTGTCGGTCCTGATGCAGACCACGATGATCGCCTGCATGGTCATGGTGATGTGGGTGATCTACGGCTATTCGGCCACTTTCGGCGGTGGCACCTCGCCCTATTGGGGCGGGCTGGGCAAGATGTTCCTCAAGGGCGTCGGCCCGGACAGCATGTCCGCGACCTTCTCGGCCGGCTATGTGATCCCGGAATATGTCTTCATCTGCTTCCAGATGACCTTTGCCGCCATCACTCCCGGCCTGATCATCGGCGCCTGGGCCGAGCGCGTGAAGTTCAAGTCGGTGCTCCTGTTCATGTTCCTGTGGACGACTTTCGCCTATTTCCCGATCGCGCACATGGTCTGGGATGCCTCGGGGCTGCTGTTCAAGATGGGCGCCATCGACTTTGCCGGCGGTACGGTCGTGCATATCAACGCTGGCATCGCGGCCTTCGTCGGCTGCCTCGTGATCGGCAAGCGTGTCGGCTACGGCAAGGAAAACATGGCGCCGCACTCGATGGTCATGACGATGATCGGGGCGTCGATGCTGTGGTTCGGCTGGTTCGGCTTCAACGTCGGTTCCAACCTTGAGGCAAATGGCGGCGCGGGTCTGGCCATGATGAACACCTTCATTGCAACCGCGGCGGCGGCCCTGACCTGGTCAGCGGTCGAGGCGATGCAGCGCGGCAAGGCGTCGATGCTGGGTGCGGCTTCGGGCATGGTGGCCGGTCTTGTCGCGATCACCCCGGCCTGCGGCACGGTCGGCCCGATCGGCGGCATCGTCTTGGGGATCGTCGTTTCGGTGGTCTGCTACTTCTTCGTCACCGTCGTGAAGAACATGTTCAAATATGACGACAGCCTGGACGTCTTCGGCGTGCACTGTGTCGGCGGGATCATCGGCGCCATGGGCACCGGCGTTCTGTCGGCCGGCTGGCTGGGCGGGGTCAAGGACGACACCTACTCGATCGCGGCGCAAAGCATGATCCAGTTCGAAGCGGTCGCCCTGACCCTGGTCTGGTCCGGCGTGGTGGCCTTCGTCTGCTACAAGATCGCCGACATGATCTTTGGCCTGCGGGTCGAGCCGGAAGTCGAACGCGAAGGTCTCGATCAGGCCTCGCATGGTGAAACCGCCTATCACACCTGATGCGACGACGCCGGGGGCCCTTCTCCTCCCGGGGACCCGGCCAACGCGAACGGCCCGCAGGAAACTGCGGGCCGTTTTCTGTTCAGCGGCTGGCGAGGGGTAGGATGGGCCATTGGCCCATACCGGTTCAGAAATAGCCGCGCGGGATCATGCGCTGGTGATGCGCCTCGCGTTCCAGTTCCTCGCGGAAATCCGGATGCGCGATCGAGATCAAGAGCCGCGCCCGCTCTGCCACCGTGCGCCCCTTGAGGTTCACGATGCCGTATTCGGTCACCACATACATCAGGTCGGTGCGCTGCGCAGTCACGATGTTGCCGCGTGTCAGCACCGGTACGATCCGGCTCTTGCGCTCGCCCTTCTTTTCGTAGGTCGAGGCCAGGCAGAGGAAGCTTTTGCCCCCCTTGGACGCATAGGCCCCCCGGATGAATTGCGATTGCCCCCCCGTGCCCGAGATATGGCGAAAGCCATCCGATTCCGAGGCCGCCTGCCCCTGCAGATCGATCTGAGTCGTGTTGTTGATCGACGCGACCTTGTCGTTCTGCATGATGATATGCGGCATGTTGGTGTAATCGACGGGGTGGAATTCCACCTCGTCATTGCCGTCGATGAAGTCGTACAGATACTGCGCCCCCAGTGCGAAGGTGCAGACCATCTTGCCGGGGTTGAGCTGTTTTTTCGCACCGGTGATCCGGCCCGACCGATACAGGTCGACGATGCCGTCGGTCATCATCTCGGTATGGATGCCAAGATCGGTGACGCTGCTTTCGGCCAGGAGGCTGCAGACCGCGTTGGGCATGCCGCCGATGCCGATCTGCAGGCAGGCGCCGTCCTCGATTTCGTTGGCGATCAGACGCGCCACGGCGCGGTCGACGTCGGTCGCCGTCCCCTTCGGCAGTTCCGCCATCTTCTGGTTGTCGCCGGGGATGATGTAGTCGACCTCGCTGATATGCACCCCGGTGTCGACGCCCTTGACACGCGGCATCGCGGCGCATTCCTCCACGATCAGGATCCTGGCCCGTTCGACCAGCGCCCGGTTCCACAGGCTCGAGGGGCCAAAGTTGAAATAGCCCTTGTCATCCATGGGCGCCGTCTTGAGCACCACGATATCGACCGGGTCGATGAAGCGGCGGTAGTAATCCGGGATCTCGCCAAGGTGGACGGGCAGGTAATGGGCGATTGCCTCGTCGTGCTTGCGCCGGTCATAACCGCCGAAATGGGTCGAGAACCAGTAGACGTGTTCGCCCTTGGGATCGGCCTCCAGCACGGCGCGCGGGCGGGTCGACAAGCAGGACCGGATGCGGATGTTTGACAAGATGCCGAGCCGCCGGGCCAGGGCCGCATCGAAAGCGTCGGGCTGGCCCAGCGACGCGCCATAGTCAAGCCACATGTCCGACCGGACCAGCGCCGCCGCCTCGTCCGCTGAAATGTGCAATCCCAATCGTGCCATTCGTGATCCTCCCCTGAGTGCCGAAGCTGTGCCGCCTCGTTGCATGCCAGTCAATCATGCAGAAAGCGTCAGGAATAGCGTGAAAGTGACGCAGGCGCCGGTTCGCCGGCCGGGCGGTGCGGGCTCCGGCCGGGCAGGTCGGCGTTGCGGGCGGGGCTCAGTCGCCGACGGCGGCGATGGCCGCGGCAAGCACCGGCACGGTCGCGGCATTCAGCCCGGCAATGTTGATCCGGCTGTCACCCACCATGTAGATGCCATGTTTTTCGCGCAACGCGATGACTTGCGCCTCACTCAACCCGATTCGGCTGAACATGCCGCGGTGATGCGCGATGAAGTCGTAGCGGTCCGAATTGGTCGCGCGGCGCAGCTCTTCGGCCAGCGCCCGGCGCAGGGTCAGCATGTTGCGGCGCACCTCCTCCAGTTCGGCCTTCCAGTCGGCCGTCAGTGCGGCATCCTCGAGGATCATCGTGACCAGACGCGCGCCATGGTCGGGCGGAAAGGAATAGTTCTGCCGGTTGAGGAAGTTCAGGTTGCCCTGCACAACGGCCTTGCGGGCGGGTTCGGTCAGCGCGATCAGGATGCCGGTGCGTTCGCGGTAGATGCCGAAGTTCTTGGAGCACGAAGCCGCGATCAGCACCTCGGGGAAGCGGGCGGCGATCAGGCGCGTGGCGGCCGCGTCCTCCTCCAGCCCGTCGCCGAAGCCCTGATAGGCCAGATCGATGAAGGGTATGGCGCCCCGCGCGCTGAGGATATCGGCAAGTTCGGCCCATTGCGCGGCCGTCGGGTTGGCGCCGGTCGGATTGTGGCAGCAGCCGTGCAGCAGGACGACATCGCCCTTGGCAACCGAGGCAAGATCGGCCTTGAGACCCTCGAAGTCGACACCGCGGGTCGCCGCATCGAAATAGCGATACTCGGCCATCTTCATGCCAAGGTATTTGATGATCGAGGGGTGGTTGGGCCAGGTCGGGTTCGACAGCCACACTTTGGCCTCGGGATTGGCGAGCCGGATCAGCTCCAGCGCCTGACGGATCGCCCCGGTGCCACCCGGGGTCGCGATCGAGGCGGCGCGGTCGGCAAAGCCCGCGCCAAGGATCATGCCGGTCAGGGCGGCGTTATAGGCCGGCTCGCCCGCCAGTCCGGTGTAGGTCTTGGTGGTCTCGCGTTCCCAAAGGCTCTTTTCGGCGGCCTTTACCGCGCGCATCACCGGGGTCAGGCCCGTGGCATCCTTGTAGACCCCGACACCCAGGTCGATCTTCTGCGCGCGGGGATCGTCGCGGTAGAGGGCAATCAGTTGCAGGATCTTGTCCTGCGGCTGCGGGGTCAGGGCTTCCAGCATCTGCGTTCCTTCCAGAGGTCCGTGGTCTTGCGTTTCGATCCGGCGGGGCCCGTCTCAGCGAGCCGGGCCCTTTTCGACGGCGAGGTCGTCGTACATGCCCCATTCGGCCCAGGAGCCGTCGTATAGGGCGTGGTTCTTGTGGCCGATGCGTTCCAGCGCCAGCGACAGGACCGCCGCCGTGATGCCCGATCCGCAGGAGGTGATGATCGGCTTGGCCAGATCGACGCCGGCAGCCTTGAAAACCTCGACCAGTTCGGCGGCGGGTTTCAACGTGCCGTTGGCGTTCAGCAAAGTGCCGTAGGGCACGTTGCGCGCGCCCGGAATGTGGCCACCGCGCAGGCCGGGGCGCGGTTCGGGCGCCTCGCCGGCAAAGCGGGCGGCCGAGCGGGCATCGACGATGACAGCCTCGCCCAGTTTGGCGGAATGGGCGACTTGCGTCACATCCTTGACCATGTGGTTCTGCCGGGTCGTCGTCATGTGCCGGTCCTTCAGAATCGGCGGCATATCCTCGATCTCGCGGCCTTCGGCGCGCCATTTCGGCAGGCCGCCGTCCAGCACGGCGACATCGGTCTTGCCCATCAGCCGAAAGGTCCACCAGACCCGCGGCGCCGACAGGAGGCCGGCGCCGTCGTAGACCACCACCTGATGCCCGTCGCCCACGCCCATCGCGCGCATGCGCGAGATGAATTTCTCGGCCGGAGGCGCCATATGCGGCAGGGACGAGCGGCTGTCCGAGATGTCGTCGATGTCAAAAAACCTCGCGCCCGGGATATGTCCCTGGGCATATTCGGCCTTGGCGTCGCGACCCTGATCGGGCAGGTACCACGAGGCATCCAGCACGCGCAGATCCGGGTCTTTCAGATGGGCGGCAAGCCAATCGGTCGAAACCAGGACTTTGGGGTCATCTGCAGGCGGGCTGGCGGCGGGCAAGGTCATCAAACGCTCCTGATCCGGAAACATTTTGCACCTAAACCCGACAGGCCCGCGAGGCAAGTTGGATCGTCACTTTTGCCGCTGCAGCGGGGCCGGGCAGGGCCGGGGCGGCCGAAAAGGGGGCTGCGGTCAGGCGGCGGCCCAGACCTTTCGTTTCTCGCGGACCTGGAACTGGCCTACCGCATCGGCGACGCGGGTTGCCTCTGCCTCCATGCTGTGGGCGGCGGCATTGCTTTGTTCGACCATGGCGGCGTTGCGCTGTGTCGTCTCGCTCATCTCGGCGATGGCGGCGTTGATCTGCTTGAGGTTCACGCTTTGCGTGGCGCTGGATTCGGTGATCTTGACGGCCACTTCGCTGGTTTCGGCGACCTGGGCCATGATCGCGGTCAGGGCCTTGCCGACCTCGTTGACCATGCGCACGCCGTTCGAGACCTGGCTGACGCTGTTCTTGATCAGGCCCTTGATCTGTTCGGCTGCCTGCGCCGAACTTTGCGCGAGCGAGCGCACCTCGTTGGCCACGACGGCAAAGCCGCGTCCGTGTTCGCCCACGCGTGCCGCCTCGACCCCGGCATTCAGTGCCAGAAGGTTGGTCTGGAAAGCGATGTCGTCGATGATGCTGATGATCTTGGCGATCTCTCCCGAGCCCTTTTCGATCTCGTCCATCGCGGTGATGGCCTGGCGCACGACCTCGCCGCCGCCCTTGGCAGAGTTGTGGGTGCGGCTGACCGACTGGTTCAAGTCGCCCATCGCGGCATTGGTCATCGCGATGGCGCCGGTCAGCTCATCCATCGCGGCGGCGCTTTCTTCAAGGCTGGCGGCCTGCTGTTCGGACCGGCGCGCCAGATCGTCCGAGGCAGTGCGGATTTCGGTGGCCGACGAGGCAATCTGGCCGGAACCTTCCAGAATATTGCCGAAAGTTTCGCACAAATGGGCCAGCGCCTCGCGGAAATCCTGTTCGATCTGGGCATAGTCCTTGGGCAGTTTGGGCAGGGTTGTCGTCAGATCGCCGCGGGCGAGATCGCCAAGCGACCTGCCGATGGCATTGATGACCTCGACCCGGCGTTCCTGCTCGGCCTCGAAATAGCGGGTGATGGCAATGTCCATGTCCAGAAGCGCCACCTTGACCAGGACCGAGACCATGCGCGCATCGGCCTTGCGGCGGCGCGACATGCCGGCAAAACCGCGCGTCAGGATGCCGGTGATCACCTGTTCGAGGACGTTGGCATAGCCGCCGATGTACCAGCGCGGTTCAAGCCCGATGCGCGAGTGAACATCGCCGACGGTCTTTGAGGCATTGAAGTAAGCCTCCGTCAGGCCGGTCGAAAAGATTCTTTGCCAATGTTTGGCCTGGGCTGCATGGGCGCGGTCCATGGCCGGTTTGCCGGAAAAGAACCGCGCCGTTTCGGGCGTGGCCGCAATCTTGCCGTAGAACTTGTCGAGCGCCCCTTCGGCAAGCGATTCCATCATCTTGGCGATGTTGGCAAAATCGCTGTCATTGGGGTCAAGTTGATAAAAGCTGAGCCGTTGTGCCAACGACGAGTTAGGATTTTCAGTCACGACCATGGCCTTCGTTGCTGGAGGGATTCGCTGTCAACCTTCAGGCTAGGCCCAAAAGGTTAAGCGATTTCCCCCCAATCCCGGCCCGACCCTGCCCTGGCCCGGATGGCTCAGCCGCGCGCGCCGTGTTTGAGGATGCGGGCCTTCTGGCGTTCCCAATCGCGTTTGGCCGAGGTCTCGCGCTTGTCGGCGAGCTTCTTGCCCTTGGCGACGCCCAGTTTCAGTTTCACGAAACCGCGGTCGTCGAAATAGAGTTTCAATGGCACGATCGTCATGCCCTCGCGCCCGACAGCGGTGGACAGGCGCGACAATTCCTTGCGCGACACCAGAAGCTTGCGCCGCCGCCGCTCTTCATGGCCGAAGGTCTTTGCGGGCAGATAGGGTGCGATATAGCCGTTGATCAGCCACAACTCGCCGCCCTCCACGCTGGCATAGCTTTCGGCAATGTTCGAGCCACCTTGCCGCAGTGACTTCACTTCGGAACCCATCAGGATGATCCCGGCTTCCAGATCGGATTCGATGTGATAATCAAACCTGGCGCGGCGGTTCTCCGCGATGAGTTTCGAATTCGGGTCTGATTTTTCTGCCATGATCGCATCGAGATAGGCGAGCCGGCGCGCCAAGTCCAGAGAGGGGGCAGGATGTTCGTGCAGATCGCGACAGGGACCGGGCTTCTGGTGGTCAACATCGCGCTGGCCGCCTTGGCCGCGATGGTGCTGGAGTCTTTCTTTGCCCGGGCGCATCCTTGGCTCTTGCGCGAACCGCATCGGCCCAAACTGGTGCTGCTGCTGGCCGGCGTTTCGCTTTGGGTGCTGGGGGTGATCACGGCCGGCACCTGGGTCTGGGCGCTGGCCTATCATGCGCTGGGCGTCTTTCCGACGTTGGAAGAATGCGTCTATTTCTCGCTGGTGGCCTATACGACGCTGGGTCTGGGCGATGTGGTGCCGGTCCTGGGCTGGCGGATTCTGGCCGGGATGGAGGCGGCCAATGGCCTGTTGAACTTCGGTCTTTTGACCGCGCTTCTGATCGAGGCCTTCCGGCAGATCCGTCTGGGACAGGTGGAACACAAGCGCAGGCAGGAAGGATAGGCCGCCCGCGCCTTTCGTTCAGGCGCCAAGTCGGTCGGCCCGGCGGGTGAGGAACCCGCGCGCCTGCAGCGAGTCGAGCCGCGGAAAGAAGCTGTCAAGCGGGGCACGCCCCGCGCCATCGACCACGCCGGGACAATGCAGCATGACGCCGGAATTGGCGAAGATCACCTCTTCGTCGGCGAAAAGCGGGGTGATCACCTCGACCGGCGTGTCCGGGAAATGCCGGGTCACCAGGGCATCGACCGTCATGGCAAAGGCGGGTACCAGAACGAAGGGCGCACCGTGGCAGGCCGCGTCGCCCAGGGTGTCCTTCAGCACATGCTGGCCCGGCAGCAGAAGGATGTCGCTGCAGGCGTCATGGCAGCCACCGGGCACATGGATCAGCGAGGTCTCGGGCTCTGGCCTCAGCACGCGGCGGTCCAGACCCATGATCCGGCTGAGGCCGCCGTCCAGTGTCTGCACCTTGTCGCCGATGCGCAAGGCGGCCACGTCCTGCCAGCCCGTGGCGGTTTCGACGAGAGTTCCGGCAACAAGGCCGGTGGTGACGGGCAGGTCCTGCAGCCGGGCCGGGCGCGGCGTCACACGGGTGAAGGCGGTCGTCAATTTGACGATATCTTGCATGAACATGGGTTGGTCCTCCGGGTTTGTTGGGTTGCGTTAAGTCCTGTGGCGCCCCCGCTTCCATGTGCCCAATGAGGACCTGAATTTCGCCATTTTTTCGACGCGCGCGCGTCACGCTCGCGGCATTGATCCGTTTGACGAAACGGTTCGGGCCGATACCCTGCCCGCATCGCGGAATCGGCCACGGATTAGTGTTTCGTTAAGCAACAATCACGAGGCCGGCGGCGCTGCGTCAGGCGATTCGCCGCCGCATCAGCAGCGCCAGACCGCAGGCCACGATCACGGCCGAGCCCAAAAGTGTCAGCACATCCGGCCTTTCGCCAAAGGCCAGCACCCCGATGACCAGCGCAAACAGCAAACGCGCATAGCGAAACGGGGTCACGGCAGAGACCTCTCCGGTGCGCATGGCCTGGGTCAGTGCGCCGTATCCCGCAATGCCAAAGGCCGAGGCGCTGAGGACGAGCCCGCTCGCCCGCGGGCCGGGCAGCACGATCCCGCCCGTCACCGAAAGGATGACCATGCCGGACAGCGCCAGCACGGCAAAGCCCGCGACCCCCAACTGCGCGTTGGACAAGGCCGGCGGCGCCGCCCGCGTCGCCAGATCGCGCCCGGCAAACCCCAGCATGCCAGCAAGCGCCAGGAGACTCAGCGCCGAGAACCCGGCCAGCCCCGGCCGCACGATCACCAGCACCGCCGCAAAGCCCGCGGCCATCATGGCCCAGCGAAATCCGCCCACCCTTTCACGGAACAGCAGGGCCGCCCCCGGCACCACGACAAGCGGCGTCGCCTGAAGGATGGCCGAGGCCGTTGAAAGCGGCGTCAGGGCGATGGCAAGGGCGTAAAACAGCCGCCCGATCAGCTCCACAGTCGAACGGGCCGCCATGGTGCCCGACAGCACCGCGCGCGGCACCGGCGGCGACCCGGCCCGCAGCGCAAGGCTCGCAAAGCACAGGATCCCCGCCAGTCCCTCGATGACCAACACCTCTCCGACCGGCATGGCCCCGGCGGCGGCCTTGAGAAAACCGTCCTCCGCCGCAAAGCCGGCCATCGACCCGATCATCCACAGGCTGCCGCGCAAATTGTCCGATGCCATGGCTTGTCTTTCCGCTACGGCGCGAGCGCCGTCATGTCCCGGCCGCGGTCCTGCAGACGGGCGCCGGGAATGGCAAGATCCCTTCGGACTTTCCGCGGAAAAATCTATCTATACGGGTATAAAATATTAAAAAACACGCAAGGGTTGCAATGCGCAGGCCCGGTTTCACGGCGCCACGGCTTTCGTGAAAACAGAAACACTCCGTTTCCACAAATCTGCCCTACAAAAGCCAAATTCAATCTGCCGGCGCTTGCGGGGAATCAGGCTGTATGGCCACTCTGTCCGTATGGCCTTTGGGGGGCCGTTGTCGGTCTGAATGACGGGCAATTCTTCAGAAGGGGGTTTAACGAAAAATATGACATACAAGGTACCGCTGTTTGGCACTACGAAATACAATCTGCTTATCGGGACGGACCTTTCTGACACCATCAGTGGTGGTCAGGGGACGGATATCATCTATGGGGGCATCGGCAGCGACCATCTGTACGGTGGCAGCGGCAAGGACGTCCTGATCGGCGGCACGGGTCAGGACTTCCTTTACGGTGGCAGCGGCGCGGACACGTTTGTCTACACGCAGGCCGCCGATGCCGGCACGGGCGCCATGGCAGATGTCATCGGCGATTTCAAAACCGGTGTCGATCACCTGAACCTGCATGCCTTCATGGCGGGCGGCCAGTTCATCGGCAACGCGGCCTTTACGGCGGGCGAGGGGCCAGCGGTGCGCTACGTGGCCGCGACCGGCCAGCTTGAAGGCGACGTGAACGGCGACGGTGTGGCCGATTTCTCGATCACCTTCGCCAACCACGCCCATCTGGTGGCAACCGATATCGTTTTCTGACGCAAGAGCAGGGTGGGGGCGACCCCACCCTGATTTCCGTACCTGATTTCCGCGACGGACCAGCCCCTACAGGATGCCAGCGAATTCCATCGCAGACCTGATCCGCGCCTTGGTGCCTTCGGTCAGCGTGACCAGCGGCAGGCGTACCTCTTCCCGGCACAGACCCAACAGCGACAGGCCGTATTTCGCGCCGACCAGACCCGGCTCGATGAAGATCGCCTCATGCAGCGGCATCAGCCGGTCCTGATAGGTCAGGGCCTTGGCATAGTCGCCCGCCAGCGTGGCGGCCTGGAATTCGGCGCAAAGCTTCGGCGCCACATTGGCGGTGACCGAGATGCAGCCCACCCCGCCATGCGCATTGAACCCCAGCGCCGTGGCATCCTCGCCCGAAAGCTGGATGAAATCGGCGCCGCAGCTGGCGCGCTGCTGCGAGACACGCTCGATCTTGCCGGTGGCATCCTTGACGCCCACGATGCGCGGCAGTTTGGCCAGCACGCCCATCGTCTCTGGCGTCATGTCCACGACCGAGCGGCCGGGGATGTTGTAGATGATGATCGGCAGAGTGCAGCAGTCATGCAACGCGGTGAAATGCGCGACCAGGCCGGCCTGGGTCGGCTTGTTGTAATAGGGCGTCACCACCAGGGCGGCATCCGCGCCGACCTTTTCGGCATGGCGGATCAGGCCGATCCCCTCGGCCGTGTTGTTCGACCCGGCCCCGGCGATCACCGGAATGCGGCCGGCCGCGGCCTCGATCACGGCTTCGATCACCTGGCGATGCTCCTCATGGCTGACCGTCGGGCTTTCGCCCGTCGTCCCGACCGGAACAAGACCGTTGGAGCCCTGTTCGATGTGCCACTCGACCAGCCGTTTGAGAGCGGCCAGATCCAGCGCGCCGTCTTTGAACGGCGTGACCAGGGCAGGAAAGGACCCTTTGAACATGGCAACGTCTCCTCGGTTTGGGGGCGGGTTCGCCCGAATACGCGGCGCTCTTCCTAACGGGGCTTGAACCCTTTGCCAAGCATGGGCGGGGCGCCACCGATCACGGGGAAACGAGTTGTGGCCGCTTCGCACTTGCGGCAAACTTGGGCCATGATGCGTATCTCTTCGATTTTTCACGCCGTGGCGCTGGTCGCCGGATTGGCAGCCCTTCCGGCTGCCGCATATGATGCCAAGGAAATCAGTGCCTTGCAGGCGGCCCAACGTCTGGCCGACCAGCAAGACTGGGAAGGTGCTGGTGCTGCCGCCATGGCGGCTGGCCCCGTGGGCGCCGACGTGATCGAATGGGAAAGATTGCGGGCTGGCCAGGGCCTTCTGGGCGATTACGAAACTTTCCTTGCGCGGCGGCCGGATTGGCCGGGTCTGAGCTACCTCAAGGCGCAGGGCGAGGTCGCGGTGGCCCGCAGCCAGGACCCGGACCGCGTGCTGGCCTATTTCGGCAGCGACAAACCGCAAAGCGCCTCCGGTGCCCTTGCCCTGATCGCGGCGCTGGAGGCCAAGGGTCGCCACGCCGATGCCGTGGCCGAGGCGACGCGCGCCTGGACGGAACTGCCCTTCAGTGCCGAGGAACAGACGCGCATTCTTGCTGGTTATGCACGCGATCTGAAGGTCGCCGACGAGGTCCGCCTTGACCGCATCCTGTGGCAGGGCGGCCGGGCGGACGAGGCGCAGCGCATGTTGCCGCTCGTGTCCAAGGGATGGGCGACGCTGGCCACGGCGCGCCTGGCCTTGCGCGCCAACAAGCCGGGGGTGACAGCCCTGATCGCCGCCGTACCGGCCTCCTTGCGCGACGACCCCGGTCTGGCCTTTGAACGCTTTCTGTTCCGCATGAGGCAGAACAACTATGCCGATGCGGCGACGCTGATCATCGAACGCTCGTCTTCCGCCAAAAAGCTCGGCGATCCGGCCGAATGGGCCGACAAGCGGGCGAGCCTTGCGCGCTATATCATGCGCACCGGCGATCCGCGGATCGCCTACAAGGTCGCCTCGACCCATCAACTGCGCGACCCCAAGGACTATGCCGATCTGGAGTTCCTGTCCGGGTTCATCGCCTTGCGCAAGCTCAACGACCCGGCCCGCGCCATGCAGCACTTCAGCCGGCTCATGGGCGCCACCACGCCGATCAGCCAGGCCCGCGCGCTCTACTGGATGGGCCGCGCCCAGGAGGCTGCGGGCGACAAGGCCAAGGCACAAACCAGCTACGCCCAGGCCGCCCAGTTGCACACGACCTATTACGGCCTGCTCGCCGCCGAAAAGCTTGGCCAAAGTTTCGATGCGACGCTTGTGTCGAACGCCCCTCCGGCGGGCGATTGGAAAACGGCGCGCTTTGCCAGGTCCTCCGTGCTCGAGGCGGCACTCCGCCTGGCCGATGCCGGCAATGAACAGCTTTCAGCCCGCTTCCTGCTGCACCTTGGCGAAAGCCTGTCCGATCAAGAGCTGGGCACGCTCGCCGCCATGGCCCTGCAGATGAAGCAATACCGCTCCGCTGTACTGATCGCCAAGGTCCTGGCCGAACACGGCATCATCGTCTCGGGTGCCTATTTTCCCATGCCTGACATGGTGCCAGACAATCTGGCCGTCAGCCGGGCGCTGGCCCTGTCTATCGCCCGCCGCGAAAGCGAGTTCGACCCCGAGGCGCGCAGCTCCGCTGGCGCGCTTGGCCTGATGCAGCTCTTGCCGGCCACCGCCGCCAAGGTGGCCAAGGATCAGGGCCTGACCTATTCGGCCAGCCGGCTTGCCTCCGACCCGGTCTACAATGCGACCCTTGGCGCGGCTTACCTCAAGGAGATGGTTGACAAATTCGGCCCTGCCGTGGCGCTGATCGCCTCGGGTTACAACGCCGGCCCGGGCCGGCCGCAACAATGGATCGCAGCCTTCGGAGATCCGCGCCTCGCCTCGGTCGATCCTGTCGACTGGGTCGAAACCATCCCCTTCAATGAAACCCGCACCTATGTGATGCGCGTGGCCGAAGGCGTGGTGGTCTACCGTGCCAAGCTGCGCGGCAGCCCGGGCCCGGTCAACATCACTTCGGAGCTGACAGGCCGCTAGGCGCCATCCCTGGAACGGCAAGCTGTGCTTGCCGCGCCGCCGCCCGTCCCTCATTCATCTGTTCAAAAATATCCCACGGGGGGTCTGGGGGGTGTGAACCCCCCCAGCCGGGTCCGCCGAGCGCGCCGGGGCGGGGTGTTCCCGCGTCGGCGCCCGGGTTCGCTCAGCCGTTTTCGCGCAGCACGGCGCCGGCCAGATAGAGCGAGCCGCAGATCAGCACCCGCGCCGCCGGTGCCTCGGCTACGATCTGCGCCAGCGCGCCGGCAACCGAAGGCGCCACTTCGGCGGCAATCCCGGCGGCCAGGGCCGCATCACGGGTCACTTCGGCGGGCAGGGTATTCTTCTCTCCGGGAATGGCCACCGCATGCAGGCGCGTGGCCTGGCTGGCCAAGGGCAGCATATAACCCTTCACATCCTTGGTGTTGAGCATGCCGCAGATCAGATGCGTCTCGCGCGTGGGCATCCGGGCCAGGGTCGCGGCCACTGCCTGACCACCCGCCGGATTGTGCCCGCCATCCAGCCACAGCTCGACCCCCGGCGCCATCACGACCAGGGGACCCTTGCGCAGGCGCTGCATGCGGGCGGGCCAATAGGCCTCGGTGACCGCGGCCTCGCATTCGGCATTGGACCGGCCCAGCTGACGCAGCGCAGCCAGGGCGGCCCCGGCATTGTAGATCTGGTGCGGTCCGGGCAGGTTGGGCAGGGGCAGGTCCAGCAATCCGCGCTCGTCCTGAAAGACAAGCCGGCCATGTTCTTCGTGCACATGCCAATGCTGGCCAAAGGCCAGGACCGGCGCCCCGACCCGGGCCGCCCGCGCCTCGATCACCGCCATCCCGGCGTCTTCCTGCGGCCCGACAATGACCGGCACGCCGCGCTTGATGATGCCGGCCTTTTCAAAGGCAATCTCGCCCACGGTTTCGCCCAGATATTGCTGATGGTCGAGCGAGACCGGCGTTATGATGGTCAAGGCCGGGTGTTCGACGACATTGGTCGCGTCCAACCTGCCGCCAAGCCCGACCTCCAGCAGCGTGTAATCGGCCGGGGTGCGGGCAAAGGCCGCAAAGGCCGCGCAGGTGGTGATCTCGAAAAAGGTGATCTCGTCCGCGCCATTCAGCCGGACGCATTCATCCAGCAGTTCGGTCAGCGCGGCTTCGCTGATCAGTTCTCCCGCCAGGCTGCTGCGTCCGTGAAAATAGGCCAGATGCGGCGAGGTATAGGCATGGACCTTGTGCCCGCCAGCCTCGAGCCCGGCGCGGATCATGGCCTGGGTCGAGCCCTTGCCATTGGTGCCGGCGATATGGATCACCGGGGGCAACTGGCGTTCGGGGTTGCCCAGGGCTGCAAGCAGGCGGTGCACCCGGTCAAGCGTGAGGTCGATCACCTTGGGGTGCAGCGCCATCATCCGTTGCAGGATGACATCGGAGGTTGTCATTTCTTGGCGCTCGACGCAGCAGTGGGGGCGGCGGGGGCCGCGACGGAGGCTGGCACCTCGACGGGGGCGGGCAGGTCGCCCTTGACCGCCGGCGGCAGGGCCAGAAGCATGCGCAGGATGGTAACCAGCTCCTCGCGCAGCGCCTTGCGGTGCGTCACGCGGTCAAGCATGCCGTGGTCCAGCAGATATTCGGCGCGCTGGAAC
Organism: bacterium; assembly: GCA_016124195.1. Lineage (GTDB taxonomy): Bacteria > Pseudomonadota > Alphaproteobacteria > Rhodobacterales > Rhodobacteraceae > Stagnihabitans. Next base: position 283,928 of record WGOE01000002.1, read on the forward strand.
CCCTCGGGCAGCTTTTCGCGGATCGTCTGTTCAATGACCCGGGGGCCGGCAAAGCAGATCAGGGCATTGGGCTCGGCGATCTGCACATCGCCCAGCATGGCATAGCTTGCGGTAACGCCGCCGGTGGTGGGATGGGTCAGCACCACGACATAGGGCAGCCGCGCCTCGCGCATCATCTGCACGGCCACGGTCGTGCGCGGCATCTGCATCAGCGACAGGATGCCCTCCTGCATGCGCGCGCCACCTGCGGCAGAAAAGACGATCAGCGGCCGCTTGTGTTTGACCGCGGCCTGGGCGCCGGCGATCATCGCGTTGCCGACATACATGCCCATCGAGCCCGCCATGAAGGCAAAGTCCTGCGCGATGGCAACGACGGGCGTGCGCAGGATCTCGCCCTCGGCGACCAGCATCGCCTCTTTCTCGCCCGTGGCCTTTTGCGCGGCCTTGAGGCGTTCGGGGTATTTCTTCTGGTCGCGGAACTGCAGCGGGTCGCCCAGCGGTTCGGGCACTTTCACTTCGGTGAAGATGCCACCGTCGAACAGCGCCGTGAAGCGGTCGCGCGGGCTGATCGCCATATGGTGATCGCAGGTCGTGCAGACATTGAGGTTTTCGGCCAGTTCGCGGTGGAACAGCATGGTGCCGCACTCGGGGCATTTGGTCCACAGGTTGTCCGGCGTCTCGCGCCGTGAAAACAGCGAGTTGATCTTGGGGCGGACGTAGTTGGAGATCCAGTTCATCGGCTGGCCTTTCGGTCGCTCATTTCTCGCCCGAGATAGTCCGGGGCGGGGCGAAATGCAATCACCAGACAGGATAGTCGGGGGCGGGCGCAGGGGGGGTACGATTTTTCTGCGAAAAATCCATCGGTCCTCGGACTTTCACACCCGCAGAATCACCCGGATCGCGAGCCAGGAGACCAGAAGCGAGACGGTGTCAGCGCCAAGGCAGGGCAGCTGCGTCATGGGATCATCCGGCGCCAGGGTGATGTTGAACAACGCCATCCCGCCGAGGTTGCCTGAAAGGCCGATCAGCAGCAGCGATTGCGCGTTGGCGGCAAATTGCGGGCCGATAGCGGCGCCAGAGCGGGGGGCCTGGGTCGGGCTTGTCCGGGTCGGCCCTCGTCGCGGCCCACCCTGACGGAGCACCGCCAGCCAAGGCAAGCCCGGATGGCGCCACGTCCCCCGGCTGTGGCGGATCGGGCGCAACCGGGGCCTTGGCACGTGCCGGCGGATTGATCAAGCCGGGCCGGGCCGCTATCGCTGGAAGCCGCGCCTGTGAGCGGTGCGATGCACCGCAGCCTGCGCCACGAAGGAGCCTGCACCGACGACCCGCCGTCCCAAGAACCCGCCGTCCGAAGGACGCGCCCCCCGAACCGGCCAAGGAGATACGATGACCCTTAATCGCAAGAGACTTCGTCTGGCGCTGCTGGCCCTGATTGCGCTGGCGGGATGCGATGGCCTGGCGACCGGAGGGGGGCTGCACGAAACCACGGTTCTGGGCGGCGCGCTGACCATCGCCGCGCCGCCGGGCTATTGCATCAACCCGGCCGCCTCGGTCACGCGCGGATCTGCCATCGTGGCCTTGATGGGCCGCTGCACCGCGCGGGGCGAGGTCGCGCCGGCGGTCGTCTCGGTCACGGTGGGGCAGGCGGCTTCGGCCGGGGTGCTGGTCGCGGGTCCGGATGCGCTGGCGCGGTTCCTGACCTCGGCGCAGGGGCGCAAGGTGATGGCGCGCGACGGTGTGGCGTCCCATGTCGCGGTGATCGAGACGCGCATCGCGGGCGAGGCGCTGTTCGTGCATCTGAACGACCGCTCGGTTGGCGAATACTGGCGCGCGATCCTGGCGCTGCGCGGCCGTCTGGTGACGGTCTCGGCCTCTGGAACCGAGGCGGCCCCCCTGACGCCGGCCCAGGGCCTGACCCTGGTGCGCGATGTCGTCACGGTTCTGGACAAGCGCAACCCGGACAAGGCCCCACCGGCCCAGCAGTCCTGAGGCCGCCGCGCCGGGGTCCCGACGCGGGTCAAACCGGCCCTGCGCCGCGATCCGGCCGCGGCGTTTTTCGCAATGGCCTGGCGCGGGCGAAGGATGGAACCTTTTGTTTTTCGCCAAGATAAGGTAGGCGTTTGTCGGGGTCCGATCAGCGGTGCGGACGGGCGGTGGGGTGCCCGGACGGCCAAGGCACAAGGCAGGATTGACAGGATCATGGCGCGGCACATTTCGGCACTCATGGAGACCCTGCTGCATCGGCGCAGCCTGAGGCGCTGGTCCGTGGCCGCCCATGCCGCCGCCCGCGCCGATGTCGGAACCTTGCGCCTCTGGCGTGGCCGCGCGCGCCACTTGCGCCGCATGCTCGACCAGGTCATCCACGAGGCCGATCATCGTCTTGCGCTGCCGGTTCTTGGATCGAACGCGATGAAAAAGCCGATGGGCACCGATTGGTCCTGGCGCCCGATGCTGTGGAAGGGGCCCCTGCCGCAGCCCGGCCTGGCCTCGGTGCCTTCGAAGGCGCAGATCTGCGACGGCGCCACCATCTTTCACGATTGCCGCCGCTCTGAACTGACCGTGCGCCAGATCCGCAACACGCGCGAAAGCGACATCTCGCCTTTCGGCTTCCGCATGGATGTCTTCCGCTTCGACGGCTCTTTCCTGTCGCTGGTGCTCGACCTGCCCGAAGAGGCCGCGCGCGGCTTGCGCCTGCGCCACCTGATCCGGCTTGATGTGATCGTCGAAATGGAAAAGCCGCTGGAAATCTTTGCCCGGCTCAACATCAAGCACGGGCCGAACGTCGAACAGATCGTGCGCGAACTGCCGCTGACCTCTGAAGAGGTCATGGTGGAGTTTGACCTCGCCTATTCGAAGATGAACGAAAAACGGGTGGAAAAGCTCTGGGTCGACCTGATCTTCGAGGGGCCCGAGATGAACCAGGTGATCCTGCGCGACGTCACCCTGTCGCGCCGGCCCCGCGCAGAGATTTGAGGACGCAATCACAGCCATGGACGTCAAGCTGATCAAGACCCGCATCCGCGCCGGCCATTGGGAGGGCATCCTCACCGGCGCCGTGGCCCAACCCGACCTCGAGGTTGTCCTGCTCGAACAGGTCCTGGCCGGCGTGACGGTCACGGGCCTGCCGGACCGGCCCGGCGAATATGCCGTGCGGGTGCCGGTCCCGGCCGAGGTGCTCAGCGAAGGTGTCCAGACCTTCCTGATCCGCCTCAAGGGGGGCGAGACTCTGGCCCATTTCACCATCATCACCGGCGTCGCGATGGAGGACGACCTGCGCGCCGAGGTCGATCTGCTGCGAGCCGAACTTGACATGCTCAAGCGCGCCTTCCGCCGCCACTGCGTCGAAACCGCAGGCTGACCGGCCCGGGCGTGCCGCGCAAGCACTCCGCGCCCCCCCCCTTCATCCAGGCACAAATACCTCCACGGGGGGGCGGGGGTGTGAAACCCCCGCGGCGCTACGCCGGCCGCGACCCTGCCGCCGCAGGCCAAAACGCCCCGCCCCATCGTTTCCCCGCCCCGAACGATCCGCGGTAATACCCCGGGAGTGTCGCAGCTTGGCCCCGTTCCTGCCCGAATTCGCGATCAATCCTAGCGCCATCAACCCGACTGCTTGCCTGGGGATAAACAATGGACCGACTGACGGAAATGGAAGCCTTTGCCACTGTGGTGGATCAAGGAGGCTTCACGGATGCTGCCAAGAAGATGGGCATCTCCAAATCTGCCGTTTCCAAGCACGTCTCGGCCCTCGAGGCGCGTCTGGGCGCGCGTTTGTTGAACCGCACCACGCGCCGGGTGTCGCCGACCGAGATCGGTCTGGCCTATTACGACCGCGCGCGCCGGGTGCTCAACGATGCGGGCGAGGCCGATGCGCTGGTGACTTCGATGCAGTCCGCGCCTTCGGGTCTGTTGCGCATCAGCGTGGCCACCGATTTCGGGGTGAACCTCTTGTCGCCGATCCTGGGCGATTTCCTGCTGGAATATCCGGACATCACCGTGAACATGGTGCTGAACAACCGCTATGTCGAACTGATCTCGGAAGGTTTCGACATGGCGATCCGGGTGGGCGACCTCGAGGACAGCTCGCTGCGCGCCCGCCGTCTGACCGACACCGCCAAGAAGATGATCGGCTCACCGTCCTATTTCCAGAAATTCGGCCGTCCGATGAAGATCGACGATCTGAACGATCACAAGCTTCTGCACTATTCCAACCAGGCCAATGGCAATGTCTGGAAGGTTATTGCGCCTTCGGGGGAAAGGCGGCAGGTCCGCACGGCCGGGTGGCTTACGGTCAACGACGGGCAGAGCCTGCTCAATGCGGCCATTTCGGGGCTGGGCATCGCCTATCTGCCCTCGTTCCTTTATGCCGATGCGATGAAGCAGGGCCTTGTCGAAGAGGCGATCCCCGGCCTGCCGGTCGAGGTGCAGGGCATCTACGCCGTCTATCCGCCGGGCCGCTTCACCCAGCCCAAGGTGCGGGCCTTCATCGACTTTCTGGCCCGTCAGTTCCTTGAAAAGGGGCCGGACAACTGGTGACGCGCAGGCCACCCGCCGCGCAAGGTCAAGGGGTCGGGGTCAGAACGACCTCGACCCTGCGGTTTCTGGCGCGGCCGTCGGGGGTTTCGTTGCTGGCGCGCGGGGCCAGATAGCCTGCGCCCTCGGCGTCGATCCGGGCCGCATCCGCGCCCAGCTTGGTCACCAGCGCATCACGCACGCTTTGCGCGCGTTGCAGCGACAGGGCCGTGTTGGCGGCCAGGCTTCCCACCGCATCGGTATGGCCGACCAGCATCACATGCTGCGTCGGATTGGCCGCCAGCCATTGGGCCAGTGCGGCCAGCGAGGCATAATCCTTGTCCTCCAGCGCGGCGCTGCCCGAGGTGAATTGCAGATCATCCAGCGCCACGGACCCCGCAGAGATCAGCGTCTGCCCGAAATCCTGCGCGCTGGCCGGGACCGCACCGGCCGGGGTCGCCCCGGATGCGGCAGAATTGGCCGTGACGGAAGGGGTCGCACCAGCGGCGGCCTCGTCTTGCGGGCTGTCTGGCGCGGGGCTGGTCGGCAGGGCCTCGCGCCCGGTCTGGATCGGCGGACCGGCAGGCGCGGGCGTGACCGTGGTCACCTGAACATACCCCGCATCATCCGACCGGCTGACCAGAAGCGCCGTCAGGTCGAGGCCCTCTGGAGCGCTGCGTGTCGCAAGCACATATCGGAAATCGCCCAGATCGACATGCATCTGCGGTTCGGGCAAGACCTCCATCCCGTAGCGGAAGTCAAAGCCGCCGCAGGCCGCGGTCTCGCATTGAAACTGGACCACGTAGCCGGCGCGGTGCAACTGGGCCAGAAGCGGCGTGATCAGTTGCAGCGTGGTCATGCGCTGGTCGTCCATCCGATAGGCGCGCTGGGTGATCAGGCCCGCCGCCTCGCGCAGCGGCATCTTTCCGTCTGCAAAGGGGCCGATCGGCAGGCGCAGGGTCGAGGGGCTTTCCGTCCAGCCGCCCACCACGGCCGCAGGGGCGGGCATGTCCAGCGCCACCGCCGCAGCCTGAACCGGCCCGAAGCCTGCGGGCATGGCAAGCCCGGCCCAAAAGCTGACCCGAAGGGCGGTTGCAAATAGTCTGCTCAAGGAAGCGCCTTTGCGGCTTATCTGGTGCGGTAGTGGTACTGTCCCACAACCTGCAGGCCAAGGGAAGCATAGAGGGCGCGGGCGCCGGAATTGGCCTCTGTCACGGCCAAAGCCAGCCGATCGGCGCCCTGTTCGGCCGCCCAATGTGCCGCAGCGCACAGCATGTGGCGGGCGGCGCCCTGACGGCGCTGGGCCGGGCGCACCTCGATGGCGTGGATCATCGCGGTTGCCCCGTGCAGCGCCACGAAGGCAGCGCCGGCCGGCCTGTCGCGGCTGCGGCCGAGGATCGCGGTCTTGGGTCCCGTCGCGCGCTCCATCACCGCGAGCCGACCGGGGCCGATGCCACCCTCGGCCCAGATGTCGCGGACGATCTGCATCGGCGGCCAGTGCGGAAAGGCGGTCATCAGGGGCGGCGGGGCCAGGGCCGCGACCGGCGCGGCATAGCCCAGAACCGGGTCGATCACGCGATAGCCATGCCTGGCGAGGGCAGCGTCCAACGCCGCATCCCACGGCCAGATCACGAAAAGCGGGTCCTGACCCAGCGCGCGCATCGCGTCTTCGGCCAAGGCGATGTCGCCGTCCTGCCAGGGTGCCTCGGCCGAGGCCGCGCTGACGCGCTTGCCGCCGCCACCACCCGCGCGCACCGTCCAGGGGCCGACCCGGCGCCGGGAGAGGGCGGGCCAGGTCGCCTCCATCGCCTTGGCGAAATCCTCGGGCCTGAGGAGGGGCGTGCCGCGCTCCGGATTTGTCATGAGGCGAGGCGCGCCTCAAGCGCGGCCAGCGCGGCGTCAAGCCGGGCCGCATCCGTGCCGCGGATCACCAGGTTGGTGCCGAAACTGCCGTTGCTGTTGAACGGGTAAGAGCCCATCTGCAGGTCGGGATGTTCGGCGGCAAAGGCTGCGAAAGTGGTGGCGATGTCGCCCTCGCCGCGTTCCAGCCGCAGGGTGCGCGACAGAAGGGGGACGCCATGGGTGATGCCGGACAGCACGCCGGCCAGCATCGCCTCGAAGATGCGGGGCACGCCGGCCATCACGTGGACGTTTCGCACGGTGAAGCCGGGCGCGACCGAGACAGGGTTGTCGATCAGCGTGGCGGTGTCGGGAATGCGGGCCATGCGCTGGCGGGCTTCGTTGAAGGGCAGGCCCTGCCGGTCGTAATGGGCCTGCAAAAGCGCCATCGCATCGGCGCGGTGGGTGATCGCCACGCCGAACGCCGCAGCCACGGCATCGGCCGTGATGTCGTCATGCGTGGGCCCGATGCCGCCCGAGGTGAACACATGGTCATATTTCGCGCGCAACTCGTTGATCGCGGCCACGATGGCCGCGTGATCATCGGCCACCACCCGCGCCTCGGTCAAAGCGAGGCCATGTTCGGTCAGCGCGAGGGCCAGGTGGTGCATGTTGCTGTCGCGGGTGCGCCCGGACAGGATTTCGTCGCCGATCACCAGCATGGCGGCGGTTTGATTGGGCATGATCGCTCCTTGAGGCGTTGCATGTCAGGTATAGGCGGCTTGCTCCCTCTGGCCAAGGGCACCACATTCTCTTATATATCGGGCAAAGAAAAAGGGTTGTCATGTTGGACGATATCAGGGGTCGCGTCACCAAGGACGGGATACGCATTTACGAAGATGCGGATTTTGCGGGCATGCGCGAGGCGGGTCGCATCGCCGCGCTGATCCTGGATGACGTGGGCGCCCTGGTGCAGCCCGGGACGATGACCTCGGAAATCGACGATTTCATCCGCACCGAGGTGGCGCGGCGCGGTGCCACTTCGGCCACGATCGGCTACAAGGGCTATCAGCACGCCTCGTGCATATCGGTCAATCATGTGGTCTGCCACGGCATTCCCGGCGCCAAGAAGCTGGCCGAGGGCGATATCCTGAACATCGACGTGACCGTGATCGTTGAGGGCTGGTTCGGCGATACCAGCCGGATGTATGCCGCTGGCGCCATCAACCGCAAGGCCGAGCGGCTGATCGAGGTCACGCATGAGGGCCTGATGCGCGGGATCGAGGCGGTCAAACCGGGCAATACCTTTGGCGACATCGGCCACGCGATCCAGACCTTTGTCGAGGCCAACCGCATGTCGGTCGTGCGCGATTTCTGCGGTCATGGCCTGGGCCGGGTCTTCCACGCGCCGCCGAATGTGCTGCATTACGGCCGGCCCGGCACCGGCGCCGTGCTGGAAGAGGGCATGTTCTTTACCATCGAGCCCATGGTCAACCTTGGCCGGCCCGAGACCAAGGTCCTGTCTGATGAATGGACCGCCGTGACGCGCGACAAGAGCCTTTCGGCGCAGTACGAACACTCGGTCGGGGTGACGGCAGAGGGCTGCGAGATCTTCACGCTGTCGCCCGGGGGCAAATTCTTCAAGCCGTGAACCGGGCTCGGGGGGGCGAGGCTTCACGCCACGCATCCGCAGCGAAGAGCGGAGTTTCAGATCCCCGCTCCCCTGAGGCCATAGTTCTGCATGGATGAAGGTGTCAGGGGCGCCCGCGCGAGGGGCGTGGGGTGCCGAGGCGCGGGTGAAGCTTGCCCGCCACCGTGAAGGCAAGGCCCATCAGGGCAGCCGTGGCGCTGAAGATGCCGGCGGTGGGGGCCACGGCCAGAACAGCCCAGGCCATGCCCGGTGTCACGACCGACGAGACATCGCGGAAGGATGAGTAGATCGCCGACATCTCGGTCCGCTCGGACGGTTTGACCGACATCAGGAAGGGCAGGCCGCCGATCACGTCGAGGGTGACGAGCAGGATCGAGGCCAGCATCAGCGCCAGGACCGTCAGCCACGGCCAGGGGGCGACGAGGGTTCCGAGGAGGAAGAACGTACCGCACAGCGCAAAGGCGCGGCGCACCGAAATGCGCACCGACGAGCGACGCGCAAAGCGCAGCAAGGTGGGCGCCAGAAACAGCAAGCCGTTCGAAATAGACAAGGCCGTACCGCCGACATTCGGACCCAGACCCTGCTCTATGCAGAAATATGGCAAATAGACGACATAGACCCACCAGCCGGTCGAACGGATCACGGCAAAGCTCCACCCTGCGATCAGGCGGGGTTGGGCCAGGAACCGGCCGAGATAGGCCAGCGGATTGATGGTAGGCGATTTGGCGCGGGCGATGGCCTTGCCATTGCCGAGGCGCAGGATCCAGAAGGTGGTCAGAAGCGCCACCGCGAAAGCCCCCGCCATCAGGAAGGGCGCGGGGCGCCAGAGCGAGTGCAGCCAGACCCCTAGCATCGGCCCCACCGCCCAGGGGGTTGCTGCAAAGAACATCTGCAGGCTTTGGCCACGGCCCAGATTCTCGCGCCCGACATAGTCAAGCACATAGGCGTTGAAGCAGACGAAGGTGGTGGCCGTGGCCATGGCATTGGCCATCAGGGCCAGCGTGACCGTGAAGGGCGTGCCGAGGAAAGCCAGCGACATCCCCACGAAATAAAGGCAGCACCCGGCCGTGTACATCCAGCGCCGCGGGATGGTCTTGGTGGCCCAGGGCACCATCAGGCCCCAGCTGAGCGAGATCAGACCCACGATGAAATAGGCCTTGGAGGATCCCACGGTCGACCCCATCGCCTCGCGCACCACCAGCGGCATGACCGAAATCAGCGATCCGCGCACGGCGGCTTCGAAACCGGCCAGGATGGCGAAGTGCCAGAGTTCGGGACGGGCGGCGGCAGGAACGGGAATTTCATCGGTGGCCATGACGCAGCGATGCAACGATCGGGGCCGGGCGTCTGACGTTTATGCGACGGCGGGAGTCAGTCTGCGACGGATTTGTGACGGGACATGAGGTCGATCAGGCGGTTGCGCGCCTCGGGCAGGGGGGCGTCGGGCAGGGCTCGGGCCAGGAAATGGCCGGTCAGGTGCAGGCCCTCCGCCACTTCGGCAGGTGTCCCGTCGTGCAGGGTCAGGACCCGCGGCAGCGGCAGGAGGCGCGGCACCCAATCGCCTGCGGCCTGGCGCGAGACGGCCCGGCCGGTGCGCGGCGAGACATAGGCCAGATCCTGCGTCGACCCGGTCACTGCGCAAGCGCCAAGGTCGAGGCCATAGCCCATCTCTTCCAGAAGGCTCACCTCCCACATGAGGTAGGCAATCTGCCAGGCGCCTCTGGCATCGAGCAGATCGAGAAGGGCCGTGGTCCGGGCGTAAAGGGAGGGATGCGGGTCGCGTTCCGGCAGGGACCCGTGCAAGAGGGCGCAGACCGCATTCAGCGCGGTCAGGGCGCCCCTGTCCGACAGAAGGGCTGCGCGGGCGTGGACGGGTTCGGCCTTGAAGTTGCCCATATGTGTGTCGAGCCGGGCTGTCCAGGTCAGCGCCAGTTGCGCGCCCGGTTGCAGAACCCCCGCCATGCGGCGCGCGCCACCGCCGCGCACAACGCCCAGGTGGCGGCCATGCGTTTGGGTGAACACCTCTATGATCGCGGCGCTTTCGCCATGCGGGCGCATGGAGAGAAGGACGCCTTCGTCTCGCCATTCCATGCGTGAAGTATCGTCTTGCCGGGGCGGCCAAGCAAGACAGGGCTTGCGATGGCTGCGGGTTCGGGCAAGCATGTTTGCCATGCTGTCGCGGTTCTTGGCCCTTTTGATCGGAACGCTGGCCTTGGCCGCGCTGCGCGGCCAATTCGATGCGATGGCTGATCTGCCGGTGGCCACCAGACTGTGGCTTATGGCAGCCTATTTCAGCGTTCTGACCAATCTGGGCGTGGCCGTGCTGATGTTTGTGGTGGCACGTGGCGGCCGGATCGGCAGCGGTGTGGCCGCGGCGATGCTGGTGGCGGTTGGCATCGTGGCCGCGGCCCAGGCTGTGCCGGGTTTCGGGCCTGCAACGCGGGATGCCAGCGCCTTCTGGCCGGTGCTGGGGCTTCGTGCCGGAGTGCCGTTTGCGGCGGGGCTGTGGTGGCTGCAATTCGCCGACAAGACGCAAGCGTGGCGCAATTGGCGTTTCTTGATGTTGTGGCCAGCCCTTTACTGCGCCTGTGTCCTCGTCAGGCTTGGCGTCTTCGGTTACGATCCAGACCTTTGGCCGGGCGGCGATCTGCTGGGCGCGATAGTGTTCGTCAGGGGGCTGGCCCTACACCTGCTTGCCATCTGGCTGGCCTGGTTTGGCGGCTGAGGCCGCCGCTATTCGGCCAGTCCGTCCTGGTCGAGCAGAGTACGGCCCGCCCGATCCTCCAGTTCAATCACCCATAGGTCGCGGTCGCGGGCCTTCTGCCGGGTCAGAACGGCATCGACCTCCATCTCCGGTCCCTCGGCCAGCGTCACCCAGATTCGGGCGTCGGCGGCCAGATCGAAGCTGCGCTGAAAGGCCTGCGCCTTGCCGTCGAGCGTGGCGACCTTGACCACCACAGCCCCCGCGGTCACATCGCCCTTCTGCGTGACATAGGCCGGGATGTCGGCCAGCCGCAGCCGGGCAAGATAGGCCGAAACCCAAAGGCCGCTGGCCAGACGCGGGCTCACCTTGGCGCGCCCCTCACGTCGGGGGATTGCCGTCTTTGAAGTCGAGGCCCATTTCGGTGTAACGCTCCGGCTCTTCCAGCCAGTTCGGGCGAACCTTGACCTCAAGGAACAGATGCACCGCACGGCCGAGGAAAGCCGCAATCTCGGCCCGCGCGGCGATGCCGACGGCCTTGATCGTCTCGCCCTTGTTGCCAAGCACGATGCCCTTGTGGCCGTCGCGGGCGACGTAGATGATCTGGGCGATCTTGGCCGAACCGTCGGGCTGATCCTCCCAGGATTCGGTTTCCACGGTCAGTTGATAGGGCAGTTCCTCGTGCAGGCGCAGGGTCAGCTTTTCGCGCGTCATCTCGGCCGCGATCATGCGTTCGGGCAGGTCGGCGATCTGATCCTCGGGATAGAACCAGTGGCCTTCGGGCACCGTCTCGGCCAGCCAGGATTTCAGCTTGTCCACGCCATGGCCGCGTTCGGCGCTGATCATGAAGGTGGTGGTGAAGGGGAAGGCGGTGTTGGCCTCTTCGGCCAGGGCCAGCAGGGTTTCGGCCTTGACCTTGTCGATCTTGTTGATCGCCAGAGCCACCAGCCCGCCCGAGGGGAAGCGGTCCTTGAGCCCGTCGATGATGGCCTTGACGCCTTCGGTCAGGCCGCGATGCGCCTCGATCAGCAGAACGATCACATCGGCATCGGCCGCCCCGCCCCAGGCCGCGGCCACCATGGACCTATCGAGCCTGCGGCGCGGCCGGAAGATGCCGGGAGTGTCGACAAAGACGATCTGCGCCGCACCCTGCATCGCCACACCGCGAATCCGTGTGCGGGTGGTCTGTACCTTATGCGTCACAATCGAGACTTTTGCCCCGACCATCTTGTTCAGAAGTGTAGATTTTCCTGCATTCGGCTCGCCGATCAGGGCGACGAAGCCCGCCCGGTGCGGCCTGTCGTCGAGGGGAAGATCGTCGGTCATCGTTTGTCCTCTATCCGCGCGAGCAAGGCGCGCGCTGCCATTTGTTCGGCCTGCCGCTTCGATCCGGCCCGGGCCACTTCGGTCTTGCCATCGGCCAGGCTGACCCGGACGGTGAAGATCGGCTGGTGGTCCGGCCCTTCGCGGGCCGCTTCGTCATAGGTGGGCGGCGCCATGCCGCGGGCCTGCGCCCATTCCTGCAGGCTGGTCTTGGCGTCGCGGGCATCGGCCTCGACCGTGCTGATCCGGTCGCCCCAGAGCCGTAGCACCGTGTTGCGCGCCGCATCGAACCCGCCGTCCAGATAGACGGCCGCAATCACCGCCTCCAAAGCGTCGCCCAGAAGCGCCTCTTTGCGCCGCCCGCCAGAGATCATCTCGGACCGGCCCAGTTTCAGCACCTCGCCCAGACCGAAGGCGCGCGCCACATCGGCGCAGGTCTCCTTGCGCACCAGCGCGTTGAAGCGCGGCGCCAGCTGGCCCTCGGCGGCCGAAGTGTCGGCGGTCAGAAGCGCCTCGGCCATCACCAGTCCCAGCACGCGGTCGCCCAGAAACTCTAGCCGCTGATTGTCGGCCCTTGTGGCCGAGGACATCGAGGCATGGGTCAGCGCCTGAATCAGAAGAGCGGGGCTGCGAAAGGCATAGCCGATGCGCGCGCTGAAGCCTTGCAGGTCTTGCGACAGTTTCATGGCCGGGCCCCGAAAACAAGCCAGCCCCGCTTGCGCGAGGCTGGGGTGGCGTACCGCACAGGATGGGTCGGGACCGGGTCCGTCATGCGGGGGTCACTCGACCGCCTTGAAGTAGCGATCGGCCCGCCAGGTCCAGAACTGGAACAGCGACGAGCCGGCGGATGAGAACATGATCCGGTCGGCGCGACCCTCCAGATATTCGGCCGGCACGAAGCCAACGCCGCCGGCGGCCTGCGAATAGCGGCTGTCCATCGAATTGTCGCGGTTGTCGCCCATGAAGAAGTAATTGCCCTCCGGCACGGTGAAGACATCGGTGTTGTCGGCATAGCCGTTGGTGTCGATGTTCAGCACGTCATGCTTGACGCCATTGGGCAGGGTCTCGATCGCGCGGATCTTTTCGCAGATCCCGCCATTGCCCACCGGCGCGTTCGAGCAGCGCGGCGAATTCGCCATCGAGCCCTGCGCTTCGTAGGTTTCCTTGAAGACACCGGCGGGCACCTGCGGCGCCAGCACGTCGTTGATGTAGAGAAGGCCGTTCTTCATCTGGATCTTGTCGCCCGGCAGGCCGATCAGACGCTTGATGTAATCCTCGCCGCTGACCGGGTGGTGAAAGACCACCACATCGCCGCGCTGCGGATCGCCCGAGATGAAGGGAATCTTGATGCGACCGGAAATCGGGCAGGCCGCAAAGGGGCAGGAGTATTTCGAATAGCCATAGGCAAACTTGTTGACGAAGAGAAAGTCGCCGATCAGCAGCGTGTCCTTCATCGATTCCGAGGGGATCCAGAAGGGCTGGAACAGCAGCGTGCGAAACAGCCCCGCGATCAGAAGCGCATAGACTACGGTCTTTACGGTCTCGACGATGCCGCCGTCGGACTTGTCCTTCGATGCCATGAAAAGCGCTTCCCTCGTTGGTTCGGGCGCTAGATGCGCGGGACCGCCGCCTAAGTCAAGGCAAAGGGGCGGGCGGGCGCATCAACTCGGTGGGATTTGGGCTGTCCAGCGCCACGGCTTCGATCACCACGAAGGCCTGCGCCCAGGGGTGGTCGTCGGTCAGCGTGACATGCACGACGGCACGGTGGCCGGGCGGGGTCATATGGGCCAGCCGCTCGGCCGCCCAGCCGGTCAGGTGCATGATGGGCTGGCCGGACCGCAGGTTGGTGACGGCCATGTCCTTCCAGGCGATGCCCATCCGCAGGCCGGTGCCCAGTGCCTTGGAACAGGCCTCTTTCGCCGCCCAGCGTTTGGCATAGGTGGCGGCCAGCCCATGCGCCCGGCTTTGCGCCTTGGCCTGCTCGCGCGGCGTGAAGACACGGTCCAGAAAGCGCGGGCCAAAGCGGGCGATCGTGCTTTCGATCCGCTCGATGTTCGCAAGATCGGTGCCGATGCCGAGGATCATGCCGTAAGCCCTTGCCGGTTGAGAATGCGCGTGCCGGAGCCTAAGGCCAGAGCGGCGGAAGGGGAATCCGCTTTCGTGCGAGAGGTGGCCGAAATCGCGGATGGCTTGACGGATCACCATTGAGTGATCTGTTGTCCGATCCGGGCCAAACCCCCGCAAGCTTGACCTAAATCATAGTCGCAGCGGCCAAATCGGCAGCTTCTGGCGCCAGGGCAAACAGCCCGGACCTGAAGGGGACGCTGAAAAATGAAACGTGCTTCTCACCTCGTGCTTGCCGCCGCCAGCCTGTTTCTGGCGCTGCCGCTGCAAGCCGCCTTCGCCGATGCGACAGTCAAGGTCTCGCTGTGGGACAAGGGGCCGGATTCGGCGACGATGACCGACGCGATGTTGGCGATGAAGGGCAAGATGGACATGAAGATGGCCAGCATGGGGATGATGGGCATCAAGCTTGACACCTCCACCGTTAAGGCCGGCAAGGTGACCTTTGACGTGACCAACGACAGCAAAAGCATCATCCATGAGATGATCGTCTCTCCCGTCACGGCTGGCGAGACCGAGTTGCCCTATATCGTCGACGAAAACCGGGTCGATGAGGAAAAGGCCGATCACCTCGGCGAAGTTTCGGAGCTTGATCCGGGCAAGGGCGGCGCGCTGACCGTCACGCTGGAGCCGGGGACCTATATCCTCTACTGCAACATCCCGGGCCATTTCGTCGGCGGCATGTGGACCGAACTGACCGTGACGAAATAAGCGGGCCGCAAGCCCGGAGCCACTTTGCCGGTGCAAGGCAAGCGGCCCCGGGCTGGCTTGAGTCAGCTGCCGCGGCGGGCCTGGGTCATGCGGTGGCGCATTTCGGCGATGGCATCCTCGAGCCCGAGGAACACCGCCTCGCCAATCAGGAAATGGCCGATGTTCAATTCCATCACTTGCGGGATCGCGGCGATGGGGGCCACGTTGTCATAGGTCAGGCCATGGCCGGCATGAACCTCGAGCCCCAAGGCATGGGCCAGGGCCGCACCGCGTTGCAGGGCCTGAAGTTCGATCGCCGCCTCGTCCAGCCGGCCTTCGGCATGCAGGTCCGAATAGTGGCCGGTGTGCAGTTCGACCACCGCGGCGCCGATCCGGGCCGAGGCCTCGATCTGGCGCGGATCGTGGCCGATGAACATCGAGACACGACACCCCGCCGCGCGCAAGGGGGCGATGAAGGGCGCAAGCCGGGCCTCGTCGCCGGCCACGTCAAGGCCGCCTTCGGTGGTGCGCTCTTCCCGTTTTTCCGGCACGAGGCAGACGGCATGCGGCCTGATGGCCAGCACGATGGCCTGCATCTCGTCGGTGGCGGCGCATTCGAAATTCAACGGGATCCCCAGACCTGCCTTCAGCGCCGCCATGTCGGCGTCGCGGATGTGGCGGCGGTCTTCGCGCAGATGGGCGGTGATGCCGTCGGCTCCGGCCGCCTCGGCCAGAAGGGCGGCCCGCAGCGGGTCCGGCCAGACCGTGCCGCGCGCATTGCGCAAGGTGGCCACGTGGTCGATGTTCACGCCAAGGCGCAGTTTTCCAAAGCTGTTCATGGTGATACCCCAAACTTTGCCCATATCTAGACCGGATCGGCCAAGCTGGAAAGGCCGGTCTTGGGCCAGTCCTGGCTTCCAGGCCCGCCTTGCGCCGGATCATTCCAGAGGCGTGCGGCGCACGGCTGCGCGCCGTTGCAGACGGCGGCGGCGCAGCGACTGATAGGCGGTCAGGACGGGAATGGTCAGCCAGGACAACAGGGCCGAGGTCAGAAGGCCCGGCAGGATCGACCCCAGCGTGTAGGGCAAATATATGCGGTGCCAGAACAGGCGCAGCCCCTCCCACCGGGTCGTCTCGGCGGTGAAGATCGCCTTGAAGTTATGCCAAAGATCGGCGCCGGCGGCGGCGAAGGCGGCAAAGGCTCCGTTCAGGCTGATGCCCTCGGCCGAGCCCAGCATCCAATGCCCGAGCTTGAGCGAGACGAGTGCGATGATCGGCGTGGTGATCGGGTTTGACAGCAGGGTCGCCAGGACCGCGGCGAGGATATTGCCGCGCATCGCCCAGGCCAGCAGGGCCGCGGCCGGCATCTGAAAGCCGAAGATCGGCGGGAAGTTCACGAAAGTGCCCGCGAAGACCCCGCGCGCGATGCGGTGCGGCGGGTCGGGCAGGCGGCGCAGGCGATGCCACTGATAGAGGCTCGCCCGTTTGAAGCCGCCGCGCGGGTAGATCTGGGTCTTGGCCCAGGCATGCCAGGTCTGCGGATTGCGGCGTTTGAACACGTCTGATCCCTCGCTTGACGCTCAGGGCTTGCGCGAGACGTTTCTGACCCGCGCCACCTGCGCCACATCGGTTTCGGCTTCAAGCGCCGTCATCACCATATGAAGATGTTCGACATCGCGCAGGTCAACGTCAATCAGCAGCCGATAGAAATCCGGCTTGCGTTCAGTGAATTTCATGTCGGAAATATTGGCTTTCTGCTCGCCTATGGCGGTGCAGATCCGGCCCAGCACCCCGGCATCGTTGGAAATCGCCACATCCAGCGTCACGGTATAGGCGGCGGGATGGCGGCCCGACTGCCAGTGCAGATCGACCCAGCGCGAGGGCTGCTCTTCCAGTTCCTCCAGTGCGGGGCAGTCGATGCCATGCACGATGACGCCGCGCCCGGGATAGGTGATGCCGACGATGCGTTCGCCCGGCACCGGCTGGCAGCACTGCGCGCGCTTGAAGGTCTGGTCCGCGCCAAGGCCGATCACGGGGCGTTGGGCGTCGACCTCGTCAGCCTGCGCGGTGGAAAGTTCGGGGTAAAGCGTCTCGAGCACCTTGCGGGCGGTCAGTTCGGCAGAGCCAAGCCGGGCCAGAAGGTCGCTTTCATCGGCCAGCCCCAGCATCTTGGCTGCCGTGCGCAGCGCCTTGTCGGTGGCCTTGCGCCCGACATGGTCAAAGGCCGCGCGGGCCAGCTCTTGCCCCAGTTTCACAAAGCGGCCGCGGTCTTCCTCGCGCAGGGACCGCCGGATCGCGGCCTTGGCGCGCCCCGTGGTGACGATGTCGATCCACGACGCCTGGGGGCGCTGGCCTTCGGCGGTAATGATCTCGACCGACTGGCCGTTCTTCAGCCTTGTCCACAAGGGCACGCGGATCCCGTCGATCTTGGCCGAAACGCAGGAATTGCCGATCCTTGTGTGGATCGCATAGGCATAATCCAGAGGCGTGGCCCCGCGCGGCAGTTGTACCACATCGCCCTTGGGGGTGAAGCAGAACACCTGATCGGAATACATTTCCAGTTTGACGTTCTCGAGGAATTCGGTGTGGTCGCCCTCGGTGAACCGTTCGGTCAGTTGCGCGATCCATTTGGCCGGATCGACAGCGAAGGGGTTCTTGGCGCGCACGCCTTCGCGGTAGGACCAATGAGCGGCGACCCCGGCTTCGGCCACTTCGTGCATCTCGCGCGTGCGGATCTGCACCTCGACCCTTTTGCCGTCGCGCCCCGAGACCGAGGTATGGATCGAGCGGTAGCCGTTGGATTTGGGCTGGCTGATATAGTCCTTGAACCGCCCCGGCACCGCGCGCCAGCGTTGGTGGATGGCACCGAGGATGCGGTAGCAATCGCCCACGGTCGTGCAGATGATGCGAAAGCCGTAGATGTCGGACAGGCGCGAAAAGGCCAGGTCCTTTTCCTGCATCTTGCGCCAGATCGAATAGGGCTTCTTGGCCCGTCCATAGACATCGGCCTCGATCTTTTCGCGCTCCAGTTCGGTGCGGATGTCCGCCGTGATCTGATGCACCACATCGCCCGATTCGCGCTGCAGGGTCAGAAAGCGGCGGATGATCGAGTTGCGCGCCTCGGGGTTGATGACGCGGAAGGCCAGATCTTCCAGCTCTTCGCGCATCCACTGCATGCCCATGCGGCCGGCCAGCGGCGCATAGATGTCCATGGTCTCGCGCGACTTCTGCATCTGCTTGTCCACGGTCATGCTCTTGATCGTGCGCATGTTGTGCAGCCGGTCGGCCAGCTTGACGAGGATGACCCGCAGATCCTTCGACATCGCCATGAAAAGCTTGCGGAAGTTTTCGGCCTGTTCGGTCTGGCCGGAAGACAGCTGCAGGTTGGTCAGCTTGGTGACGCCATCGACCAGTTCGGCGACTTCGTGGCCAAACAGGCGTTCGACCTCGGAATAGGTCGATTTGGTGTCCTCGATCGTGTCATGCAGCAGGGCGGTGACGATGGTAGCGTCATCCAGCTGCTGTTCGGTCAGGATGGCGGCAACGGCGACCGGATGTGTGAAATAAGGCTCGCCGGATTTGCGGAACTGACCGGCGTGCATCTTTACGCCATAGCCATAGGCCTGACGGATCAGTTCCGAATTCGTCCGCGGATTGTAATTGCGGACGAGGGCGATCAGGTCTTCGACGTCGATCATCCCCGTCCTGCCTTGTCAGACCCGGACGGGTCAGTTATCGCCTTGCGCTTCCATCAGCGCGCGCAGCAGCTTTTCTTCGGACATGTCGTCCTGCATCGGGCGGTCGATCTCGCCCGACATCAGAAGCGCCATCTGATCCTCTTCGGGCTCGTCGACCTCGATCTGGGTCTGGTAGCTTTCGATCATCCGCTCACGCAGGACCGAGGCGATCTGCGCTTCGTCCGCGATCTCGCGCAGGGCGACGACCGGGTTCTTGTCGTTGTCACGATCCACCGAAACCGGAGAGCCGGACTGGATCTCGCGCGCCCGATGGGCGGCCAGCATCACCAGTTCGAACCGGTTCGGAACCTTGTCAACGCAATCTTCAACCGTCACGCGGGCCATGGATGCTCCAATAGTTGGGGGCTCGGGAAGGGTCTAGATAAGCGCATGAAATTCTCTTGACAAGCGGCAATGTGGTCGCACACCGGGCTAAAGTGCCTGAACTTCGGCAATGGCGGCCGCTGGCAGCGCCGCGGTCAGGTCCGCCACGGTCTTTCCCAGCACGGGATGGCGCCAATCCGGGGCCACATCCATCAAAGGCACCAGAACGAAGGCGCGGTCCTGCAGGCGCGGGTGCGGCAGAATCAGGGTCGGCGGTGTCGCCGTGGTCTGTAAATTCGCGTCAAGGTTGTACCAGTGCGACCAGGTTTCCAGGTCGGGCAGCACCTTGTCGCCCATCGCGATGAGGTCGAGGTCAAGGGTCCGCCCTCCCCACCGCCGGTCCCGGGTGCGGCCGAACCTCGCCTCGATTCCATGCAGCACAGCCAGCACTTCGGGGGCTGTCAATGTGGTCTGGACCGCGACGGCGGCATTGACATAGTCGGGCCCGGCCCCGGCCGGAAAGCAGGGCGTGGCATAGAAACGACTGGCCCGCACGATCTGCAACTCTGAGGTGTGCAAGGCATCAAGTGCCGCTCGCAAAACATCAAAACTTCGTTTATCCTGAAAGGGTAAATTGCCACCAAGTGCAACTAAAGCTGGAAAATTCCGTTGGGTCACGGGTGATACCCTTCCGTATAGGGAGACTTGTTCCGCCTGACTCTGCCTGATAACCGGTACCAAAGGCTCTGAGCCTGAACCATTGCCGTAGTTGTTCGCTTTCATCGATCTACGGAAGGATTGAGGGGAAAATACATGTTTTACAAGGACGAGCGTCTGGCTTTGTTCATAGATGGGTCGAACCTGTATGCCGCGGCCAAGGCCCTGGGATTCGACATTGACTACAAGCTGCTCCGTCAGGAGTTCATGCGGCGCGGGCGCCTGCTGCGCGCCTTCTATTATACCGCCTTGCTTGAGAATGACGACTATTCGCCCATTCGCCCTCTGGTTGATTGGCTGAACTACAACGGCTTCACCATGGTGACCAAACCGGCCAAGGAATACACCGACAGCCAGGGCCGCCGGAAGGTCAAGGGCAACATGGATATCGAGTTGACGGTCGATGCCATGGAGCTTGCGCCGCGCGTCGATCACGTCGTTCTGTTCTCGGGCGACGGGGATTTTCGCCCGCTGGTCGAAAGCCTGCAACGTCAGGGCGTGCGCGTTTCGGTCGTCTCGACGATTCGCAGCCAACCGCCGATGATCGCCGACGAACTGCGTCGCCAGGCCGATAATTTCATCGAACTGGACGAGTTGCGCGAAGTGATCGGTCGCCCGCCGCGCGAACCCCGCCCGATGGAGCGTGAAGATATCAGCATCGAAGCCAAGTAAGGCTTGCGACACCAACACCGCGGCCGGGGCAGGGCACTGTCCCGGCCGTTTGGTTTTTTGCGCGCCGGTCCGCCAGTGGCGCCCCTGATCGCCGCCCGGGGCAGATTTATGCCCCGCGCACTGGACGCGGGCGGCTGGCCGGTTTACCTCTGATCGCACCATGACCCAAGCCTTGACCCTTTACCTTGCCGCTCCGCGCGGTTTTTGCGCCGGCGTGGACCGGGCCATCAAGATCGTCGAACTGGCCCTGCAGAAATGGGGCGCGCCGGTCTATGTCCGGCACGAGATCGTGCACAACAAATATGTGGTCGACGGGTTGCGCGCCCAGGGGGCCGTGTTCGTCGAAGAGCTGGACGAATGCCCGGTGGACCGCCCGGTGATCTTTTCCGCGCATGGCGTCCCGAAATCGGTGCCGGCCGCGGCCGAGGCACGCCACATGATCGCGGTCGATGCGACCTGCCCGCTGGTGACCAAGGTGCACAACGAGGCCGCCCGCCATTCGGAGGCCGGACTGCAGATGGTGATGATCGGCCATGCCGGCCATCCCGAAACCGTGGGGACCATGGGCCAGCTGCCTGAGGGCGAGGTTCTTCTGGTCGAAACCGCCGAGGATGTGGTGCATCTTCAGGTGCGTGATCCTGAAAGGCTGGCCTATATCACGCAGACCACCTTGTCGGTGGATGACACGGCCGGGATCGTTGCCGCCCTTCAGGCGCGCTTTCCTTCCATTGTGGCGCCGCACAAGGAAGATATCTGCTATGCCACCACCAACCGTCAGGCGGCGGTCAAGGCGATTGCGGGCAAGATCGACGCGCTTCTGGTGATCGGTGCGCCCAATTCGTCGAACTCGCGCCGTCTGGTCGAGGTCGGGCGGGCCGCCGGCTGCGCCTATGCCCAACTGGTGCAACGCGCCGCCGACATCGACTGGCGCGCGCTGGAAGGGATCCGCGCCGTGGGGGTGACGGCGGGCGCCTCGGCCCCGGAAGATCTGGTCAACGAAGTGATCGCGGCTTTCCGCGCCCGCTATGACCTGGCTGTGGAACTGGTCGAGACCGCGCAGGAGCATGTCGAATTCAAGGTGCCACGCATCTTGCGCGAGCCGGCATGATCCCGCGTCCCGCGCTGATTCTGGGGCTGGCCGGGCTGATCCCGTTCCTGTGGGACGTGGCGACCATGCTGTCGCCCGGCTTGGCCGCAAGCGGCCTGCGCTGGTTCGGGCCGCGCTTTGTCGGTCCCTATGTGGGGCTCGCCTATGGCACCGTGATCCTTGCTTTCATGTCCGGCGTGCTCTGGGGCTTTGCCACGCGGGCGCGCGAGGGGGTGTGGCTGTTTTACAGCCTGTCGGTGGTGCCGGCGCTTTGGGCCTTTTTCTTTGTGGGGGGCGGGCCGGTGCAGGCCGGGCTCTGCCTCGCGGCGGGCTTTGCCGGATTGCTCGGGCTCGACTGGGTCTTTCAGGCCCGGGGCCTGACCCCGGCCTGGTGGATGACGCTGCGCACCGGGCTCAGCGCGGTGGTGATCGGCTGCCTCCTGCTGGCGTCGATGGCATGACGCAGATCTTTGCCTATACCGATGGCGCCTGTTCGGGCAATCCTGGCCCGGGTGGCTGGGGTGTCCTGATGCAGGCGCGCGAGGGCGCCCAGATCGTCAAGGAGCGCACCCTTTCGGGCGGCGAAGCCCTGACCACCAACAACCGGATGGAGCTGTTGGCCGCCATCTCGGCGCTGGAGGCGCTGACCAAGCCGGTCGAAATCACCATCGTCACCGACAGCGCCTATGTGAAGAACGGCATCACCGAATGGATGGACAACTGGAAGCGCAAGGGCTGGCGCACCGCCGGCGGGCCTCCGGTCAAGAATGTCGATCTGTGGCAAAGGCTTGATGCGGCCCGCGCCAGCCACAAGGTGACATGGCGCTGGATCAAGGGCCACGCGGGCCATGCCGAAAACGAAAGGGCCGATGAACTGGCCCGTGCGGGCATGGCGCCGTTCAAGCCGGTCAAATCCAGTCCAGGTTGATCTTGCCGGACGGCTCATGTTCGGCGATGGCCGCCTTGAGCGCGCGGAATCTGTCGCGCAAGTCCTTGAACTTGCGCTCATGCGTCTCGGCGACGAGGCCGAGGATATCGGCAAAAAGCCCTTCGCGGTCCATGGCTTCGAGGATGTCGAGTTCGGCGCCCTCGATGTCCATCTTGATGAAGGCGATCTTGCCGCGTGCCGCGACCTGTTCTCGCACCCAGGACGGAAAGTCGATCAGCGGGACATCCACCGCGTTTTCCGCATCAATCCGACGCCCGCCATCCAGAATCGTGCTCTTGACCGAGGCGCCTTCGGGGTTTTCGGCAAAGTTGTTGGCCCGCATCAGCCGCACGGTGCCCGCGCCGACTCCGACCGCGGCATGGACCAGCGTGATGTTCTGCCGCCCGGCAAAACGATCCTGCAGCCGGGCGAAGGTCAGCGGGTCGGGCTCGAAGGCCACGACATCGGCGCCGGTCGCGGCAAGCTGTTCTGTCACCACCCCCATGTTGGCCCCCAGATCCACCGCCAGATCACCGGGGCGCAGCAGGGTGCAGATGCCCTTGAGGTAGCCTTCGGCCCAGGCCTTGCGCTGATTGCGCCTCGCACGGCGGATCAGTGCCGCGGCCTTCTTCTCACGCGTGTCGACCGCAGGCGCGGCGCTGCCCGTCTCTGTCGTCTTGGTCTCAGCGGGCCCGGTTTCGGTCGGCACGGCGTCCATTCACTCCTCCAGCGCTTTGGCGGGATCAATGCCGACCTGTTCGCACATCCGCGCGGCATAGGACCCGGGCATCGGCACGTTCTTGCGCCACCACGGCTTGGTGCCGTTGGTGTAAAGGTGCACGGACAGCGTGTTGTCGGTGAAATGGCCCTCGACCCTGCCATAGGGGTCGTAGAAGACGTCGTTCAACTGGAAGGGCACGGGGTAGAGGTAATCCGGCGTCAGCGCCTTTTCGTAATCGCCGGTCTGTTGGGCGAAATAGGTGAAGGCCTGCGGGCCGAAGGCGGTGCGTTCGGCGTTGTAGATGCGCACGGCCTGCGGCAGGCCCGGGTCCTGCTTGTCGATCTTCTTGCGCTGCTGCTTGGAAAACCACGGCGGGGCGGCGGGCAGGTTGAAGTAATAGTCCAGAAGCTGGTGGATCAGCGCGCCGTCCTTCGGGATATAGACCACGCCGCAGTTCAGCGCGCCACGAAAGCCGTGACCGGCGTAGATGTTCTGCATCTCATCCGGAAAGGGCCTGTGGCAGAAGGCGTCGCAATCCACCCAGACGGCGTCGGTGGCCTGGATCATCTTGTAGCGGAACACGTTGGACAGAAAGCTCTCCGAGGTCTGTGCCACGATCTCGCGGTCGATCGACATGATGTCCGAGGCGGGCTTGACGGTGACGCCTTCGGGCACGTTCGAGACGGCATCGGTGCAATACAGCGTGGTCGGATGGCCTTGCTGCACATGGCTGAGCAGGCACAACTGGTTGAGATAGTGCAGCTTTTCGCCAATCCAGAGCGAAGCGACGGGGCGGCGAACGGGAGTGCTCATCAAGATCCTCAAGAATTGCCGCTTTGGGCGTGACGGAGGGAATCGGGTTTCTGACCCGGGCCAGACTTGCCGGAATAGTGTTTCGAACCTGTGGACGGAACAATGGCAAATGCGCGGCGAAAATCTTGCGCCGGAGGCGACGCGGGAGATTTTCTCAGACGTCATCCAATTTGAAGCCGCGCGCGACGTTGGGGTCAAAGCCGAAGGCGGGCGCGTAGCCAAGGTCGGACAACAGGGCCGCGGCCTCGTCCAGCCGCGGCGCCCAGGCCTCCAGCAGCCGACCGTACAGCAGGATCTGTTCGGGCATCGGCGCAAGCTGGGGCAGCAGATCGGCCAGAAGGTCGGGCCCAAGCCGCGGGTCTGCCAGAAGCAGCGCCTTGGGCTGAAGTGTCGCGACAAGGGTCAGCAGCCTCCGCTCCAGCGGGTCGGTCGAGGCAGGGGTCAGCTGGCACCGATCCGAAAAGGACCGCTGGTTGCGCGCCATGATCCGCGCCATCATCTGCCGCATCGCGGCGTTGTCCTCCTGCAGGGTCAGCCGCAGATCGGGCCGCTCGCGCGCCAGATGCAGCGCCTGAAACCCGATGGCCGCGCCGATTTCCAACACAGCACCCGCCTTGGGCAGGATCTGCGGCAGCTTGCGCGCAAGGCCGCGTTCGAACTTGCCGGCCTGCACCAGCGCCAGCGCCGCGGGCGGAAAGATCCGCCCGTCCAAGGGCAGCAAGAGCCCGTGGTTTTCCACCCATTCGACCGCCACCTCGCCCGAGACATCGGGCAGGCCCGGCACATAAAGGCCCATCGGCACCTGTTCGACGGGGGTTTTCTCTTCGCCCTTGCGGTCGGCCCTGGCCTTGGCGTTGCGCAGTTTTTCCACATCGGTCATCAGGGCCGCGATCTTTTCCTTGTCGCGGGCCTGCGGAGGTTTGGCGACGATCTGGCTGATCGGCACCGCGGAGGCGCGGGCCAGATCGGCCACCAGCGCGTGATAGGCCTCGGTCTGGCGCAGTTCGGCCAGACGCGCCTCGGCCCGGGTCAGCGCGGCATGGTGCAGGCGGTTCAGTTCCGGGTCGGCCAGCAACGCCGCGATGATCTCGTTCCGGCGGGCGGTATAGCGCAGCATGGTGTCATCTGGCACCTCGTTGCGGTCCTGCAACGACCAGTAGTCGGAATTGTACTTGTCTTTCTTGTTGTTGACGTTGCCGCGCAGCTTGCGGATGGCGTAGCTGTCGACCGATTTCACCGCATAGTGGTTCAGCTGCACCCAATCATAGCCCACCGTCCGCGTGATCGAACGCCAGCCGCGGAACTTGAAATAATCCTCCATCACCGCGCCCGATCCGGTCAGCCATTTCACCCGGTCGGGGAAATCGGTCTTGATGTGGCGGGTCTTCATCTTGGGGCGGTGGATGCCGAGCTTCCAATAGGCCGGATCGAACGTGAACAGCGTCTTGACGCCCCAGCCCTTGTTCCAGGTGGTGGGCGCGGCCTTCAGGTATTGCTCGGTCACGGGCGCGCGGCTCCAGTCCACCACGCCGCCCGAGCCGAAGATGCGCCAGGTGATCACGATGCCATTGGCCTCTTGCGCCTTGGCCGCGGCGATCAGGTCGTCCAGCGTGCCATCGCCATAACGGATCGAGAGGAACTCGTCGGCGTCAAACACCATGACCCAGTCCGACAGGCCGACCACCGGCTCGTCCTGCGCGTGGTTGAGCGCGGAAGGTTGCGGGCGGATGCCTTCGGGGATGACGTTGCGGCGGTGATGGGCCAGGCCAAGCGCCTCGAGCCGGATCAGCATGTCGTCGGTGCCGTCCGAACAGTCGTTGGTATAGACAACCAGATCGGTGAACCCCACCGCCAGATGATGCGCCACCCATTCGATGACGTAAGGCCCTTCGTCCTTCATCATCGAGACGGCGGTGACCTGGCCATGCAGGCTTTGATGCGCTTTCAAGGCGAAATCCACCGTACCCCACAGGGCCGAGGCGCCGCGCGGCCGCCCGTTCAGCGGCGCCAGATCGCGCGCAGCCTTGGCGCCGGCGCCGCCTTGGCCTGAACCCTTTCCGGTGCCCTTGGCGCCGCTGCCCTTGCCCTTTCCGGGCGCCTTCGCTTTGACCGGCTTGTCGTCCATGATCCCGTGCCTGCATTCGCTGGCCGATCCTAGGCCCGGGATCAAACCGCCCGCAAGTCATGTCATTCGGCGGGCGCCAATCCGCTGCCGCCCGATTGATTGATGCCGAAACATCCACAGAAACGCGGATTTTCGCGGCGTGAGATGACAGCCGGTCCCAGCTTGGGCATAGTTGCGACCAAGGGGCCGCCGCCTTTGGTTGCCCCGGCCTTCGACCCTGTCGAAGGAGGTCTTGTCGAGGACTGCACATGACACCGAAGCTGACCGTCTATTTCATCGTGGAACCGCCCGATTATCAGGTGATGGCCTGTTACCTCGCCGCCTCGCTGCGCGAGAATTTCGGCGATGCGGTGGCGCTGGTCGGCTATTGCCCGGCGCACAAGATCGACCTCGTTCACCCCGAGGTGAAGCAGGTGCTGGCAAAGCTCAACTGCGATCTGCGCCCGATGCTGACCGAGGGACGCTTTGATCCGCCCTATCCGCATGGCAACAAGATCCTCGCCACGCTGGAACCGCGCGATACAGAGTTTTCCTGTTTCATGGACAGCGACATCCTGACCCTGCGGCCCAATCAGGTGGACAATCTGATCAAGGCGGGCTGTGTCTCGCTGACGCCGGCCGCCTCGATGGGGTGGGCCAAGCAATCGGTCTGGCCCGCGATCTACGCCGCCGTGGGCCTGCCCCTGCCCGAAGAGCGCATCCGCCTGATGAAACAGAAAAAGGGCAACGGGCGGATGCCCTATTTCTCGTCCGGCCTGTTTTCCTTTCCCGAACAGTACCGCACGCCCGAGGGCAAGAGCTTTCCCGAGGTCTGGATGGAGGTGGCGCAGACGCTTGATGCCGCCCCGGACCTGCCCGCCAAGCGCCCCTATCTCGACCAGATGAGCCTGCCTCTGGCCATCCAGAAAGCGGGCCTGCAGTGGAACCTTCTGCCCGATGCACAACACTTCATCCTCGGCGGCAAGGCGCGCGGCGAACCCTTGCCGACCGACCGCGAGATCTATGCCGTGCATTACCGCCAGTGGCCGCTGATCAAGGAACTGGGCCTGTCGGCCTATGCCAAGGCGCTGCTCGTCACCCATGCCGGGGTCAAGAAGGTCGCCCTCGAGGCCGAGCCCGAGACCAACCGCGAGCCCAATTCCGAGCCCAATTCCGAGGCCGAGTCGAAGGCTCTGCGCCGCCAGCGCCGCACCGAAAAGCGGCTTGCGCAGGGCTCGGGGCTGGGTGCAGGGCAGGGCGAGGCGCCGCAGGACGACAAGGCTGCCGCCAAGGCCGCCCGCAAGGCACGCAATCTGGCCCGCGCCGGCAAGAAGACCGCGGTGTCCCCGCAGGCGAGGCCCGAAACCGCCGACTAGCGCCCCGCCTGCGCCATCGCCCCCGCCCGGGCGTCCTATGGGGGCGGGACCGGCCGGACGCCGATCGGCCAGTTCCCCCCACATCTCGGGAATGTTAGTTGATTTGTGAGGGGCGCAGGCGCATCTGGGTCACGCAAGCAGTCGGAGGCTTTGCCATGGAAGCACCCAGTCTCATTGAAGAAATCCGCTTCGGCTATGGTCCGCGCGCCGGAACCAGCCTTTCGCCGGGCGGGCTGGAACCCGAACGGCTTCTGGCCCAGCTGACCGCGCCAGACGATTCGGCCGCTGTGTGGAGCCGCCCGCCCTTGGCGGTGCGCTTTGCCCTGCAAGAGCAGTACAAGGCCGAAAAGATGGCCGCGGACCTGCTGACCGGCAAGCAGGGCAAGACGGCCAAGGCCGTCAAGCCGCCGAAGGTACCCGAGATCGCAACCAGCGCCGAGATGACCAAGACGCCCCAGATGAACGCCGGGGCCGACATGGCCAAGACCGCGGAAATGGCGA
This sequence comes from bacterium, assembly GCA_016124195.1. Taxonomy (GTDB): domain Bacteria; phylum Pseudomonadota; class Alphaproteobacteria; order Rhodobacterales; family Rhodobacteraceae; genus Stagnihabitans. Next base: position 311,745 of record WGOE01000002.1, read on the forward strand.
TGACGCCGGATATGCACAAGGGTTCGCCCCTGATGCCCCGCGCGGACGATCCCAGCCTGACCCTGGGCCAGCGGCTGAAACAGATGCAGTTCGGCGATGTCGAAAGCTATATCGGCCGTCCTGCCGTGACTGCGGTGGCCTTTGTCGAACGGCTCGTCAACATGTGGTCGAACCGCATCTCGATCTCGAATGCGTCGAACAACGTGGGCAATTTCCTGCAGTCCTTCCGCGACGACGCGATCCGGCCCAATATCGCGGGGCGCTATGCCGACATGCTCAAGGCCGCGCTCTGGCATCCGGCGATGCAGGTCTATCTGACCCAGACCGATTCGATCGGCCCGGATTCCGTCGTGGGCAAGGCCAAGGGCAAGGGGCTGAACGAAAACCTCGCGCGCGAATTCCTTGAACTGCACTCGATGGGGCATGGCTATACCCAGACCGACGTGACGGAGTTCGCCAAACTTCTGTCCGGCATGATCAATGACACGAACGGCGCCCGCGTGGTGCCGCGCCGGGCAGAGCCGGGCAAGAAGAAGATTCTCGGCGTCACCTATGGCGAGGGGATGAACGAGATCAACCGCCTGGTCGAGAACGTGGCCCACCGTCAGGAAACCGCCGATGCGGTGGCCTTTTTCATGGCGCGCCATTTCATCGCCGATGTGCCGCCTCCCGATCTGGTTCAGGCTTTGTCGGCGACCTATCTGAAGAACGACACCGAACTGGTGCCGGTCTATCGCACGCTGCTGCAGCACCCCTCGGCCTCTGACACCAACCTGCAGAAGGTGCGCGCGCCGCACGAATATGCGGTGGCCACGCTGCGTCTGATGGGGCTGAACGGGCTTGAACAGAACATGACGGGATTTCCCAAGGATTCCCTGCATGTGCCGGCGGCCATGGCCCGGATGGGGCAGCCGCCCTACCGCGCGCTCAGACCCGACGGTTGGCCAGAGGTTGCAGATGGCTGGATGACCCCGCCCATGATGGCGGCACGCGTTGACTGGGCGATCGACATCGCCCGCGCGACCGGCGACCGGGTCGAGCCCGCCGCAATGGTCGATTTTGCCCTTGGCGACATGGCCACACCGTTGCTGCAGCATGCCGTGGCCGGCGCCGAACAGCGGTGGGAGGGCCTCGCCGTCCTCATCGCCTCGCCCGAATTCAGTCGGAGGTAGACATGCCCAATGATCTGATCCTGTCGCGCCGTGCCTTTCTGATCGGCTGCTCGATTGCGGCCTCGCCCTTGCTGACCCCGGTGACCTTCGCCGCGGCCCCGGGCGAAAACCGGCTTGTCGTCATCATCCTGAGAGGAGCGATGGACGGGCTGGATGTGGTGCGTCCCTTGGGCGACCCGGCCTATGCGGCCCTGCGCCCGACCCTGGCCGCGGATGCCGCGACCAATCCGCGGCTCAATGATTTCTGGGCGCTGCATCCGGCCGCTGCCGGGCTGATGCCGATGTGGCAGGCCGGACATCTGGGCTTTGCCCATGCGGTGGCGACACCCTACCGGCAGGGCCGCAGCCACTTTGTCGGCCAGGACGCGCTGGAAAACGGCACCGGCGGCGCGGATGGCACCCAGACCCCCAGCCATGACGGCTGGCTCAACCGCGCCTTGTTCCTGATGCCGGGGGCGCGGGCGGATACGGCTGTCTCGGTCGGCCAGCAGCGGCTTTTGGTGCTGGACGGCGCGCATGAGACCGACCACTGGTTCCCGGTGAGCGAAAGCCCGCTGTCCGATCAGGGTCAGAACCTCCTGGCCGCGGTGAATGCCGCCGACCCGCTCTTCGCCCAGCCCTTCGCCGAGGCGCAACATCTGGTGCGCAATCTCAAGGGCACCCAGATCCCGAACGGACCGAACCTGCCGTACCGGCAATTGGGCAGCTATGTGGCTGAACGGCTGATGGGACCGTCGCGGATCGCCAGCTTCTCCTTCGGCGGCTGGGACACGCATCGTCAGCAGGACAGGACGATGACCGAGCAGCTGACCAACCTCACCGACGTTCTCCTGGCCATGCAAGAGGGGCTGGGCCGGGCCTGGAACAGCACGCTCGTGCTGGCCATGACGGAATTTGGCCGCACCGCGCGCGAGAATGGCACGGTCGGCACCGACCATGGCACCGGCGGCATGGCCGTCCTGGCAGGCGGCGCGCTGAAAGGCGGTCAGGTCTTTGGCAAATGGCCCGGGCTTGGCGATGGCAACCTGCTGCAGGACCGCGACCTGATGCCCACCGCTGATGTGCGGTCCTACCCGGCCTGGGCCCTGCGCGCCATGTTCGGGGTCGATGCGGGTGGCCTGCAATCCACGGTGTTTCCCGGCCTCGATATGGGCAGCGATCCGGGCATTCTGCTTTAGCCGGATCGCTCGCCGCAGGCGAAACAAGGGAGCGCCTGCGGCGCAAGCCTTTCACCGCGCCTCTGGCCTGCGGCCAACCGGCGAGGGCCGGCGCGCCGCGCGGGAGTATTTGGGCTTGAATGAAGGGGCGGGCTTTCGTCTTTCATCCAGGTGCAAATACTCCACGGGAGGTCCGGAGGGTGTGAAACCCTCCGGCTTTGGGATTGCCAAGCGCCATTCACCTTGCCCTTCGCGGCGTCTCGTTTACCCTTGTGCGATGGCCCGCCCTCGCACCCTTCCTGATTCTCAGGTCTTTGCCGCGATTCTGCAGTTGATTGCGGCGAACGGCGAGAAGGCCGTGGCGTTTTCCGCCGTCTCGCAGGCGACCGGTCTCGCGGGGGCCTCGCTGGTGCAGCGTTATGGCGCCCTGTCGGCCATGGTCGAGGCGGCTCTCTTCTGGGCCTGGGACGAACTTGACGCGATGGCCGATGCGGCCGGGGCAGAGGTCGCGGCGTCCGACAAGGGGGCGCAGGCGCTGCTCAAGGCGCTGGGAGAGCGGCGCGGTCCTTTGCCGATGGCGGCGCTGATGGCGGCGAGCCTGCGCCACGCGCGGCTGCGCGCCCGTGCGGCCGCCTGGCGTGCCCGTGTCGAGGCGATGCTGGCGGAGCGCCTGCACAGTCCCGAAGCGGCGTCCATGCTGTTTGCCGCCTGGCAGGGGCAGATCCTTTGGGAAGAGGTCGGGGCCCGGGGCTTTCGGCTCAAGGATCTTGTCAAGCGACTTGGCTGAGGTCCCCGCGCACGGCTTTCGCGTGAACCGCTTTCGCGTGCACTGCTTTCAGCGGCGGCGGAGATAGGTTCTCCACACCCAGATCAGAACGAGCGCCCCGAGTACGGCGCCGACAAATCCCGCCATCCACCCGGTCAATTCCACGAGCGTCCGGATCACCAGGCCGCCGATGATGGCGCCGCCCACGCCGATGGCGATCGTGGTCGGGATATCCGTTTGCAGGTTCATCATCCGCGTGGCCAGGAACCCCGCCGCAGCACCCACCACCAAGAGCAATACGAATTCCATCGGCCACTCCCCCTTGCGCGCCATATATGGGCAGGACCGCGGCAAAAGGGAATAGCCGGACCGCCCTTCGACCCGCATCCGCACCACGCGCCCTCTTGTCAGGGCCGCGCCCTTGCGCCATGGCTTGGCCCATGACCGATGCAGCCCCCTTTGATGCCTTTCTCGCCCCGCTGGCCCGTCTCGCCGCCCGCCATCCCGGGGTCGAGGGCCAGGTGCTTTGGGCTGCCGAAGCCGAGGACGGCTGGCAGGTGCAGGATGATGCGGCCGAGCTTCTGGATGCCGAAGAGATCCCCTTTTATGTCGATGGCCTGCTGATGGAGGGGTTTGGCCTGATCTGGCAGGCGATGGCCGAGGCCGGCGAGGCGCGCCGTGAACCCGATCACGTGCTGATCCTCGTCTGGGAGCCCGGGGCCACGCCGCCACCCGCGCCCGAAGCCGCCGAAGGCTGGACGATTCTTGCCTCGGGACGTTGGGACGGCCGAAGTCCCGCCGCGTGAGCCGCCAATCGTCAGGACCAAGCCCTTGAGGTTACCGTGCCGCACTATCTTCGCCTGATCCTGCGCGGCTTCGATCCGGTTGTGCCCTTGGCGCGTCCGGCCCGCAGCTTGCGCGCGGCCCTTGGCGCCGTGGCCGGTTTGCTGGTGGCGCAGAGCGTCCTCTGGGCGCTTGCCCGGATTGGCGGGGCGCCGGATGCGGGGCTGATGACACATCCGCTGCTGATAGCCCCCTTTGGCGCTTCGGCCGCCTTCGTCTTCGCCCTGCCGGAGAATCCGATGGCGCAGCCCTGGTCGGTGGTGGCGGGCAATGCGCTGTCCGCGCTCGTCGCGATAGCCGTACTGCATCTGGGCCTGCCGGCGGTGCCGGCGCTGGTGCTGGCCGTGTCGATGGCGCTGGTCGTGATGGATCTGGCGCGGGCGCCGCATCCGCCGGGCGCGGCTGTGGCGGCCGCTGCGGTTCTGGCGTCGGCATCGGGTGCAATGCCGGGGCCGGCCTATCTGGTCGTCACGGTCGCGCTGGGCTCCCTGGTCTTGACCGGGTGTGGCATGGTTTATCACAGCGCCTTGCGGCAAGCCTATCCGTTCCGCCCCGCGCCGCCTGTGCCACTGCCCGAACCGGCGGCTCTGCCGCCTTCGCCCCTGATTCTGGCCCGGGCGCTGGACCGGCTGTCATCGGGCACAGCGTCGGGGCCCGATGGCCTGGCGGAATTGTCCCGGATTGCCGAGGCGGTGGCGGCGGGTCTGGGCGAGGACATAAGCGCCGGCGCCCTGATGTCGGCCCCTCCTGTCACGGTGGGCCCCGCCGCGGATTGGCGCGTTTTGGCGGCGCAATTCGTTGATCACGGCTTTCGCGCCCTGCCGGTGGTGGACGGGCAGAACCGGTATCTGGGCCTGATCCCGGTGCAGGCCGTGCTGCGGCCGGGCGCGCAGGGCCTTAGCGCGCGGCACCTGTTGCAAGAGACCGCGACCTGCCTGCCCGAAGCACGGCTGCCCGAAATCGTGCCGGCCCTGGCCGCTGGCGGTCAGACCGTGCTGCCCGTCGTTGATGCGCAGGGCGGGTTGATCGGCGTTCTGACCCGGTCCGATCTGGTGACGGCGCTGGTGCGCTGCGCCGCCACGGATCAGGCGGCCTGAGAAGCGGCCCCCATGACGGGACTCAATGCGCGCCGGCGGCCTGCGGTTCGGCCCCGGCCTGGCCCGAGCGCAGCTTGCGGATCACATCCGCCGCCCAGAGCCGGCTCAGCGCGTGATAGAGCGGCTCTCTGGCGATCAGGCGCGAGGTGCCATAGCCCAGCATCGCCGAGGCCATGATCGGCACCACGTTGTCATGGTTGCCCGTCATCTCGACGATGATGACGAAGGCCGTCATCGGGGCCTGGACCACGCCCGCGAAATAGCCCGACATGCCCAGGACCGCGGCCAGACTGGCGCTGGACCCGAAGATCGCGCCAAGGACGCTGCCAAGCCCCGCGCCCACCGCCAGAGAAGGGGCGAAAAGCCCGCCGGGAATGCCCGAGACGGTTGCAGCCAGGGTGGCCACGAACTTTCCGGCGAAAAAGTACCATGGCAAGGTCTGCCCCTCGACCGCGCTGCGGGCAAAGGCATAGCTGGTGCCGAAGGTCATCCCGCCGGTCGCAATGCCGATGCCTGCGCTGACAAGGCCCGCCACGCCCGCCACGGCCACGACTTTGCGCCACTGCGTCAGCCCCTTCCAGCGCCGGATCCAGCGCACCAGAAGCAACGTGAGCTTGCTGAACGTCGCCCCGAGCGCGCCGCCGAGCACGCCGGACGAGATCACCAGAGGCCAGTCGCCGGGGAATCTCGACGTGACATGGACCACGCCGAAATAAGTATAGCTGCCAGTCAGCGCCAATGAGGCCACGCCCGCGATGATCACCGCCGACAGCACCACCCCGTTCGACCGTGAATCGTAGGCGCGCGACATCTCTTCGATGGCAAAGACTATCCCGGCCAGCGGCGTGTTGAAGGCGGCGGCGATCCCGGCCGCGGATCCCGCCAGGATCAGGCCCTTGGCATGGGCCATCCCGCCCACCCGCGCCGACAAGAGCATCAGCGAAGCGCCGACCTGCACCGTCGGCCCCTCGCGTCCGATCGAGGCACCGCAGGCCAGCCCCACGATGGTCAGGACGATCTTGCCGATCACCAGCGGGATCGACAAAAGCGAGTCGCGTTCGGCATCGTCGCGCAGATGGCGCGCGGCAATCGCCTGCGGGATGCCGCTGCCTTGCGAGCCTGCGAAATGGCGGTCGGCGACCCAGGCGCTGAGCATCATGCCGATGGGCGTGATCGCGAGGGGCAGCCAGATGTGCCAGCCGGTCCGCGTCAGGAATGAGAACAGCCCCTGCGCCCGGTCGGCCGCAACCGCGAACCCGGCCGAGATCACCCCGGTCGCCAGTGCCCCCATCCAGAACACCAGCCGCGACTTCCACAGCCGCGACGATGTCACGAGCGCACGCGACCGCCGCATCATGGGGATGCTGATCTTCCGCTTGTCTGCCATTGGGGGTGTTCCTCGCGTCGGTTGGTCACGCTTTGCATCCCAAGCGACCCGGCATCAACCCGATTCTGCGCCATCAGGGCCAGAATGCGACACGATCCGGTGTCTTTGAACCAGCCGGGCCCGGCAAACTCTGCTTGCCAGTGCCGAAGGCCTGTGACGATATGGCGCCATGAGCAGCATCTATGACACCCTTCACGCCGAGTGCGCCGCCCTGGGCACCCGGCTTTTCACCGTGACCGTGCAGGACGAGGCGGCGGGCCTCGCGCGCCGGTCCTATACATCGCATCCGGTGGAATATCCGGTCTCTGGCACCAAGCCCCTCACGCGGGATGGCTGGTATGACCAGTGCATCGGCGCGCGCCGGGTCTTCGTCGCCAACACGACGCCCGAGTTCGCCCGCTATTTCTTTGACCACGCGCTGATTTCTTCGCTCGGTCTGGGGTCGTGCATCAATGTGCCGATCTTTGACGCCGACGGCCCGGTGTACGGCACGGTCAACCTTCTGGCCGAAGAGCATCACTTCACGCCGGCCAAGCTCGCCGCCTATGAGGCGCTGATCGCAAGGGATCACGCGGCGCTGGTCGCCAGGATGGCTGCGGGCGTCTAGGCCCGCGCGCCTTGCCGGGCCTTTCGGCGCCGTCTTTACCCGACCTGCGACTTACTTCGTCAAAGCCGCGATCTTTTCGGCCAGCTTTTGCAGGGCCAGCGATTGGGCCGCGGCGGTGGCTGCGGGGCCTTCGCCCTCAATCGGGACCGCGATGTCAAAGCGCCGGGCGATGTCGCCGCCCTGATCCGAGGTCACGAAATACTGGCCTGCCAACTGAAAGCTGCCATCGGCACGGGCCAGCATCCGTTCTATCCGCACATCAAGGCGCCGGTCGGGCGGGTCGCTGAAGGGCCAGGGCTCGGCCACGGCGGTGGCGCCGCTGACCGCGCTGATCTGCGCGGCCAGAAAGCCCGTCACGGCATGAACCGGATCGTCGGCCCAGATCTGGTCGGGCCGGCTGTGCAGCGCGCCGTCCGGCGTCTGATAGGCGATCTCGTCGCTGGCGGCATATTGCGGCAGGCTGACTTCGTGCAGCGCCACCCGGCCCAGACGGTCGGGCAGATGGCGCGACACGGCCGGCGCATCGATCAGGTAATGCTGGGTCTTCTCGGCCTTGGCGCAGGCGGTGATCAGGGCCAGAACGACAAGCGGAACAAGACGGAAAACGGGCATGGGCGTGTCCTACCGGCCGGTGATGAGGGATTGCGGATTGCGCTCCAGCGTGCGGGCCAAGGAGCCCACCGCCGCCGCCGCCCGCTGGATTTCAAGCAGCATGTCCTGCACCAGCCGCGCCGTGGCCGACCCCGGGCCGTAGCCTGCGATCAGCGTGTTGAGGTTATGCGCCGCATCGTCAAGCTTGCCTGTCAGGTCGGGCAGCTTGTCAGCCGCGGCGGCAACACTTTGCGCGGCCTGCCGGGCCGCCTCAAGCGCCTTGTTCAGGTTCGCCACGGCGCCGCCGCCGCGCAGATCCTCCAGCGTGCCGGTCACCTGATCCAAGGTGGCGCCCAGCGAGGCCGGCAGCGATTTCATGCTGTCGGTCTGCAGGAACTGACCCGCGGCCTCGACCGTCTTGCGGGTCGAGGTGACCAGGTCGTCCAGCGGCAGGGCGCTGACCTTGCTGGCCATTTCGCCCACCGCATCGACCAGAGCGGGCAAGCCGGTGGCGGCATCGGTGACGGCGAGCGCCGCGGCGCTGACATTGTCCACGGCGGTCGTGACCTTTCCGGCGATATCGCTCTTGCGCAGATCGCCCAGGATGGATTGCGCATCGCTGAGCCCGGAATGCAACACACCCGGCAGCGCCTGCACGTCCTTGGACCCGACAAAGCCGCGCAGTTCGTCCAGAAGCCCCACCACCGCCGCGGGCGCCTTCTGGGTTTCGTCCTTGGTGATGAAGCCATTGGCCGAATCCATCAGGCGGATCGCCGACCGCATCACATCCTCGATCGGCAGTTTCTGCACCCGGTTGAGGATATCCCCCGTGGCCGAGGACAGATCGGTGATCTTGGGGGCAACCTGGGGCATCACCGGAATGGCGCCGGTGGCGAGGTTGAGCACATCCGGCGGCGCCCCCGGCACATTGGCCAGTTCGATCTGCAGCGACCCGCCCAAGAGGCCCGTGCTGATCACGCGGGCGCGCAGACCCTGCTTGACCTGATCCTGCAGAAAATCAAGCACCTCTTGCCGGGTCGAGGTGTCGGGCAGGCCCATCCGCGCGCCGCTGACGGCGAAATCGACCTCCTGGCGGTAGACGAGGTCCCCGGCCGGGGTGGCGGCCCTGTGGATCGAGATATCGGTGATCTTGCCGACCGGCAGGCCGCGGTAGGTGACCGGCACTCCGACCGCCAGATTCTGGATTGACCCGTCCAAGAGCAGTGACAGCGTCGCGGTTGCGGCCTCGGCCTTGGAAAAGACGCTGTCGCGCGCCGTGGCCTCGTCGGCGAACAGCCGGAACCTGTGGGCCGCCTCGATGGGCTCGCCCCCTGAAACCAATGTGGCGAATTCGACGCCGCCCTGGATCAACGAGGCGAGGCTGCGCACGTTCAGCTTCAGCCCCTGCGCGCTCAGCGAGACCGAAAAGCCCGAAGTGTCCCAGAAGACCGAACTGGCCGACAGCCGGTCGTCATAGGGCGCCTCGATGAAGGCATCGACCTCGACCCCGGAAGAGGCGGGATTGAGACGCAGGTTGCGCAACTGGCCGACCTTGATGCCACGGTAGATCACCGGCGCGCCCTCGGCGATCGAGCCGCCGTCCTCGCTGAAGAGCGTGATCCAGGTGCCAGAGCCAGGCGTGCGCGCGAGCGGCGCCTGCTTGAGTGCGACGAAATGGGTGGCGGGCGCCTTGATCTCGCTGTCCCAAAGGCCTTCGATGAAGACGCCCGACAGGACGGTATCCAGCCGCGAGACGCCGGTCGTGGTCAATTCCGGCTTGACCAGCCAGAAGCTGCTGTCGATGTCCACGTAGGGGGCGACCTCCTTGTCGACCCGGATTCCGACCACGACCTGAGACAGGTCCTTGCTGAAGCCCACGCTTTCGACCTTGCCGACCTCGACCTCGCGGTATTTCAGGACGGTCTTGCCGACCTGAATGCCGGCGGCCTCGGAAAAGGCCACCTCGATCAGGGTGCCGCGGTCTTCATAGGTGCGCCAGGCCACGCCGAGAGAGACGATCAGCGCCAGAAGCGGGACGATCCACACCACCGAGAGGCGATTGACCGACGGGCCGCGGGACGGACCGGTGTGCAGCTCGGGATGGTCGGGGGCGTCGTTCAAGAGGTCAGGGCGTCCTTGTGGTCCAGATCGTGCGTGGATCGAAACTTTGCGCTGATAGCATGGTGAAGGCAACCGATAAGGCGAACGAGGCCGCTGCCGGGCCGGGCTCGATTGTAGCCACAACCCCAAGCTGCACCAACGCCGACAGGATGGCCACGACAAACACATCGACCATCGACCAGCGGCCGATGAATTCAACGATATGCAGCAGCCTCAGATGGCGATGCCGGCCGGGGATGTTTTGATGGCCGATGGCCAGGGCCAGCCAGCCGATGGCGATGAACTTGCCGATCGGGATCATCACGCTGGCCACAAAGACGATGGCGGCCACGCCGTAGTTGCCGCCTTGCCAGAGTTCGACTGCACCGCCGATCACCGTGTTGGTGGTCTTGTCCAGCAAGGTCGAGGTGTTCAGCATCGGGTAAAGATTGGCCGGCACGTAGCAGACCATCCCGGCCAGAAGCCAGGCCCAGACTGCCTGCAGGCTGTGCCCGTCCCGGATCGCGCGCAGCCGCGCTCCGCAGCGCCCGCAAGTCGGCGTGCCCTCGGGCCAGACCCTGCCGCAGGTCCGGCAGCCGATCAGATGCGCCGCCTGCGCGGTCAAGGTCGCGCGCTGTCTTCCAGATCCTGCCATAGCGTCCATTTGCAAATCGCGTGTTCGTTCAGGGTCAAGAGCAGCACCAACCCGCAAAAGGCCCAGAAGGCCGGGCCCAGGCTCACGGTCGCCAGCCCCGCGATCTTGACCAGCGCGACCGAGGTGCCGAACACAAAGACTTCGGCCATCGACCAGGGCCGCGCCGTCTCGGCCAGCCGCAGGGCCGTGGTGGCCCGGGCAAAGGGGGGGCGCCCATGTGCGAGCGGCCAGATCGCATAGATCAGCAAGGCCGCGCGCAAGGTGGGCACCAGCATGATCACGGCCAGCACCACGAAGGACAGGGGCTGCAGGATGCCGTCCGAATAGGCAAACGCCACTTCATAGACCGAGGTCGTCCGCGAGACCCCCGCGACCGCGATCGTCAGGAACGGAAAGAAGACGGCGCTGCCCATCAGGATGACGACGCTGAGCGACAGGGTGATCACCTGCAGATAGGACCCCGCCCGCGGCGCCATCAGCACGGTATGACACCGGCTGCACCGGGCGCGCTGGCCGACCTTGACCCGCGCGCGCAGATGCAGGGCGTCACAGAAGGGGCAGGCGATCAGCTGCTCTGGCCGCGTGTTCGAAAGCGTCGGGTGGGCTGCCATCATGGGCCAAGGCTAGCGCAAATCGGCACGGCATGCCACCGCCCCGATGTGGAACCCCAGCCAGGCTTCGTACCTTTCGGGCGCTGTCAGAGGCCGCTGCCGGGGCCAGCGGTCAAAAGCCGCTCCATCTGATCCATCGCCGTGTCGAAATCGGGGGCGACGGCATCGGCCCCGGTGATGCCGTACAGGTTGAGGTTGCGCGAGGTGATCTGCCCACAGATCAGAACCCTGGCCTTGGGATTGCTGATCCGCAGGCCGACGATCAGCTTGATCAGATCGGGCAGGGACCGGCGCGCGCTGGCCGAAAGGCCGATCACGGCGGTGTCGCGCGTGCCGATCACCTCGATCAGTTCATCGTGGGTGCGGCCGACGAAAAGCTCGATATCCCAGCCCTTGGCGCGCGCCATGTCAGCGGCCATCGTGATGCCCAGCCCATGTTGTTCGCCCGGAACCGTGGCAAAGACGGCAGAGCGGCGCAGGTCCGCCGCGGCTTCGGTGCGCTGCAGGCGCAGGATGCGCAGGATGGCATAGATCCGCCCGGCTGCCAGCGTGACGCTGTAGAACGACACTTTGTCCTCGTCCCACCACTGGCCCAGACGGCAGGAGGCCTCGGCCAGATAGACCCGGATCATCGTGTCGCTGGTCATGCCCTTGCGCTGGGCGGCCTCGATCATCGCGATGGCGGCCTGATCGTCTTGCGACAAAAGCGCCTCGCACAGCCCGTCGATGTCGGCCGAATTGGGCTCGATCTGAGGGGCGGAGGCCGGCACGAGGTTTTCCGCGACGCGCTTGACCACTTCCTGCGCCAGGGCCGCCAGGGCGGATTCGGGCAGCGCGTTGCGAATTTCCTCGATTTCCGTGAAAGCCAGAGCCAGCCTTCGTCTGTCCAAGCCAACGGGACCCGACATTTCGACCTCCCCCAAAGTCAATGGCACCGCTGGTCCCGCAGATCTGTTGTCTTCGTTGGCCAGCGTCCCGTTAACCTAACCCCGTCTGAAAATCTGGCAAGGGCCTCGCTGCAAGAACCCGATGCCATCGCGCATTCCGATCAAGAAGAGCGGTGGAAAACCTTTGGCGCGGCCGGTCCAATGTGCCGGGGATGCGGCGCCGGCGGGCAGCGCGCGGCCCGCATGACGCCGGAAACAGGCGGAGTTGGGACGGCTGCCACGTGATTCGGCATGGCGAACGGCCCTTGTCCAGGCCGGGTGGTGCGCGGTCGGCCGGGGGGATTGCGTGGCGCAGGGTCCTAGGTCGCAGAGGTCTGGCAGGGGGCCAGAAACGGTCGGATCAGGTCCGCCGTCTGGGCCGCGGCCTCTTCGTGGACCAGATGGCCGAAGCCTGCAAGGTCGACCACGCGGGCCTGCGGCATCCGTGCCGCCACCCGTTCCGAGACCGAAGGCGGCACCGCATGGTCGCGTGACGCGGTGATCAGCAGGCAGGGCAGGCCTTGCCGGTCCAGCCGCTGCAAGAGCCCGTCGAGGTTCCATTGCGCCATCATCGCGAGGGTGGCGTCGACATGGCTTGGCATGCGCACCAGCTGCAGATACTGCGCCTCGCCCGCCGGCTCGATCCGCGATCCGGTCGAGGTCAGCAATCGGTGCACCTGGGCCGGCGTGCCGATCATCCGGCTGAACAGAGCACCAACCATCGGCGTCAGCGCCAATAGCCGCGCCAGAACCGGGAAGATCCAGCCCGACAGTCCGTCGAAGGACCCAAGGGCTGCATTGATGCCCACGACAGCGCGAAGCGGCATGATCTCGGCCAGGCGCAGGGCGATGGCGGCGCCGGCGGAATGGCCGATCACGGCGCAGGGCCGCCAGCCCTCTTGCGCACAAAGGGCTGCGATGTCGGTGGCCATCGCGTCCAGCCCGCAGCGTCGCCGGTCGCCCAGCACGGTGAAGCCCTGTCCCGGCACATCGAGGGCGATCACGCGGAAGCGGTCCTGCAACAGCGGGATCAGGTGGCGGAAGCTGTGGGTCGCTCCGCCCGCGCCATGGATCAGCAGCAGCGTCGGGCCAGAGCCCAGATCCTGCACATGCCACAGATGCGGCTTGCAGGCGATGTGGCGCGAAGCGGCGCGGAAGGGCCAGTTGGCCGGGATCACGGGCGGGCGCATCGTCACTGCTCCAGCGCCGCCTGCATCACGGCAGACAGCTGACGGGAATCGGCGCGCGGCAGCGGCAGATAGGGCGCATCCAGCACCTCGGCCAGACGGCGCAGGGCGGCTTGCGGGCGGGTGGCCGTGTCGATCACCAGGCCGGGCAGGCCGGCGGCGCGCAGGGCGCGGGCCATGCGCAGGCTGTCGGCCTCGGCCGCCTCGCGCCCGGGCGCACCGTCCAGGCCCACGTTGCCCCGCCCGTCGGTCAAGAGCGCCACCGTGGGCGTCATGCCGCGCGCCCGGGTCCGCAGCGCGAGATCGAAGGCCAGGCGCAGCCCTGCGGCCAGGGGTGTGCCGCCGCCGCCGGGCAGGCCGGCCAGCCGGCGCTTGGTCTGCACCAGCGACCGGGTCGGCGGCAGCAACAGTTCTGCCCCTTGGCCGCGAAAGGCCACCAGCGCCACATGGTCGCGCCGGGCATAGGCCTGTTCCAGCATCAGTTCCACCGCGCCCTTGGCCTCGGCCATCCGCGCGAAGGCGGACGAGCCCGAAGCATCGACGGTGAAGATCAGCACCCGGTCCGAGGTTTCCTGATACCGCTTGATCCGCAGATCGGCCTTGCGGATTTCGAGCCTTGGCCGGTCCGGGTTCGGCCCGACCCGTTCTGGCTGGTCCAGTGCCTGCAAGTTCCGCGCTGGCCCGGACTGTTCCGGACTGCCCGGCTTCGGCGCGTCCTGCCCGGGGCTGGCCACCGGCGCCCTGCGGCGCAGGGTCTGCCAGGGGGCCGCGGCGCGCAGCGTCGCCACGAGGTCGATGCGCGCACCCGCCCCCGGCACGCCGGGCCGCGAGGGCAGGGGCCGGCCCCGGTGATTGCCCTTGCGCTTGGCGCCCGACCCGTCGCCCTTGGCAGACCGCGCCGCCCGACCCGCGGCAAGCTGGGCCAGCAGGTGCGGCGGCAGGGCGGTGCGCAGCGCCTCCAGCAAGATCTCTTCGGGCAGACGGTCGCCTTCGCCTTTCGGCGCATCTTCCTGCGGCTGATCGGCATCGGATGGCGGGGGCGGCGGCTGGTCCTGATCCGGCGCCGTCTGGGGCGGGGTGCCGCGATGGGCCAGCGTCAGTTCGGCGGCATGACGCAGCGTGTCGTCCGAGGCGAGGACCTCGCCGCGCCAGGCCGCAAGGGCGCGCGCCGTGGCCGCGGCCAGAAGGGGTGCGCGCTGACTGGCGATCTGAAACGCCAGCGCCGCGGTCGTCAGGCTTTCGAAGGCCGTTTCCGGCAGGCGCACCTTTGGCAACAGCGCCCGGGCGGCCTCCAGCCGCGCGGGATCGAGCGTCAGGGGTGCGGTTTCAGACCAGACCAGATCGCCGAGGTCCACAAACAGGCCCAGCCGGTCGGCAAGGGCCGAGGGCAGCGTCTCTTCGGCCTCGGCGCCCTCGTCCAGCGCGACGAGGCAGGGGCCGACCTCGTCCAGCCAGCGCGCCAGCCGCGCCGAAAGGCCGGGCGGGCAGCGTTCGGCCATGGTCAGGATCACCGGCGCATGGTCAGCCAAGAGGCCGCGGCTTTGGTGCAACTGCCCGGCAGCGAGCGTGGCGGCCAGATCGACGCCGCCAAACAAGGCGACGTCGTCGACGCCGGGATGCACGCGGCGGGCAATGGGCAGGCCCGCCGTCACACGGTCGCGCAGGGCCGAGGCGCGGCCGCGCAGCCACAGGCCCTTGACCCCCGCCGGATCGACCGCCAGCACCGCAAGGGCGGCCTCGGCACGTTCCCAGGGTGTCAGAGGAGGTGTCACGGCAGGGTCTCTGCCAGGATGCGGGCCACACGCGCGCCCGACCCTGCCTCGTCCAGGGGATCACGGCGCAGGCGGTGCGACAGGGCGCTGGCCGCCACGGCCTTCAGATGCGCCCGCCCGACCGTGTCGGCCCCCGCGAAGGCCGCCTCGGCCCGGGCCGCGCGCAGCAGGGTCAACTCGCCCCTCAGCCCGTCCGACCCCAACGCGATGCAAAGCGAGGCGCAGTCATGCAGCACCGCCCCCGGCGTCTTGAGTGTGGGCAAACGCTCGCGCGCCGCCAGAATGGCCTTGCGCAGCGCGCTGTCCTTGGCGCGCCATTTCTTCATGAAGGCCGCGTTGTCGTTTTCATAGGCATCGCGGCGGCGCATCACCTCGACCCGGGTGGCCACGTCGCGCGGCGAGGCGACCTCGACCGACAGGCCGAAGCGGTCCAGAAGCTGCGGGCGCAGCTCGCCTTCCTCGGGGTTGCCGCTGCCGACCAGAACAAAGCGCGCGGCGTGGCGGATTGACAGACCCTCGCGTTCGACCACGTTTTCACCCGACTGGGCAACGTCCAGCAACAGGTCCACGATGTGATCCTCAAGCAGGTTCACCTCGTCGATGTACAGATAGCCCCGGTTGGCGCGGGCCAGACGTCCGGGCTCGAAGGCCTTTTCGCCGCGGGTCAGGGCGCGTTCGATGTCGAGGGCGCCGGTCACCCGGTCTTCGGTGGCGCCCAAGGGCAGATCGACGACCGGCGTGGCGCGCTTGACCATCTGGCCCGACATGGGCCCGGCCCAGTCCGGCACATCCTCCAGCCGGGCCGAGTTGACCGGGCAGCCCTGCACCACCGAGATTTCCGGCAACAGCGCCGCCAAGGCCCGCACGGCGGTGGATTTGCCGGTGCCCCGGTCGCCAAAGACCAGAACGCCGCCGATGCCGGGATCGATGGCGGTCAGGACCATGGCCTGTTTCATCGCCTCCTGGCCCACGATGGCGGTGAAGGGGAAGGGTTGGCTCATGCAGGTTCCTCAGTCGAAAGGGGGCTGCGGCCGCCCCAGGTGCCCCAAGTGTCGAGGATGCGGAAGCGGGCGTAAAGCTCTTCGGCAAACCAGTGCTGTTCGCGCACCGCGGCAATGGCGCGGCCATGCGGACCATTTCCGCGGGCAAACTTTGCCATGGCCGCCGCATCGGGCCAGATCGAGAAGGTGATCTGATGCACCAGCGGCACCTCGCCCAGGCCGATCTTGAAGATCACGTTGGGGTCCTTGCCGATCACGCCGGAAATGTCCGGCACACGCCGCCAGAACCGCAGGAAGGTCGAGGCGCGCAGCGTGGCGCGCGTCAGGGCGACGACCGGCCCCGGAGCGGGCGTGCCGGGTTCTGCCGGCGTGAAGGGTTCGACCCCCGACCATTTGCCGCGCGCCGAGGTCGGCTCCAACAGGAGGGTCCAGCTTTCAGCCGCGCGGGCCTGCCAGCGGCGAAAGACCGGGGCTGTCGTCAAGCGGTGCCTTGCGGTTTCGGCATCGGGCCAGGTGGCCAGGATCGACCAGACCGCCGGGTTCGGACGCGGGGTGAAGCCCTCGCCGGTGCCCGACCCGCAAAGCTTGTAGAACCCCACTTCGGGCATGCGCAGAAAGGACAGACGCGCGGCGCCCATCTGCCCCAGAACCCAAAGACGGGCGGGCAGGCTGGTGAAGCGATAGAGGCTGAGACTCACGGTATTGATGGCGTCATCCTTGTTGCCTGTCAGCCCAGACTGACAGTTTTTGCCGGCGGTTCAAAGGGGAAAGGCAAAAATTCTGCAAGGGAACAGCAAGTATTGTAAATTGAACTAGACAGTATATCGTATTGGAATGCTGACACATGACGACTCTCTGCGCTCTGTTTCGCCGCCCGCCACCGGGGCCGAGGCTATCGTGATCGGTGCCGGGCTTGGCGGGCTTGCCGCGGCCATGCGGCTTGGCGCCAAGGGCTACCGGGTGACGGTGATCGACCGGCTTGACATGCCGGGCGGGCGCGGGTCTTCGATCACGCAAGGCGGCCACCGCTTTGACCTGGGCCCGACCATTGTCACGGTGCCGCAGGGCCTGCGCGAGCTTTGGGCGGTCTGTGGCCGCGATTTCGACCACGATGTCGATCTGCGCGCGCTCGACCCGTTCTACGAGATCCGGTTTCAGGACGGGTCCACCTTCACCGCGCGCCCTTCGGATGACGCGATGCGGGCCGAGGTGGCGCGCCTGTCGCCCGGCGACCTGCCCGGCTATGACCGCTTTCTGGCCGACAGCGAAAGGCGCTACTGGTTCGGGTTCGAGGATCTTGGCCGCCGCTCGATGCACCGCTTTGCCGATCTGTTGAAGGTCTTGCCGACCTTTGCCCGGCTGCGCGCCGACCGGTCGGTCTATGCCCATGCCGCAAGCCGGGTGAAGGACGAAAGGCTGCGCTTTGCCCTGTCGTTCCATCCCCTCTTCATCGGCGGCGATCCGTTTCATGTCACCTCGATGTATATTCTGGTCAGCCACCTCGAAAAGGCCTTTGGCGTTCATTATGCGATGGGCGGGGTCGGGGCGATTGCGCTCGCCATGGCGGGTGTCATCGCGTCGCAGGGTGGGCAGTTGCACCTGAACGCCGAGGTGGACGAGATCCTTCTGGAAAACGGCCGGGCCAAGGGGGTGCGGCTGATCGATGGCGCGGTTCTGCCGGCGGATGTCGTGGTGTCGAACGCCGATGCCGGGCACACCTATGACAGGCTCTTGCGCAACCATCCGCGCAAGCGCTGGACGCCCGCCAAGCTGGCGCGCAAACGCTGGTCGATGGGGCTTTTCGTCTGGTACTTCGGCACCAAGGGCACGCGGCTGGCCTGGCCCGGGGTCGGCCATCACACCATCCTGGTCGGCCCGCGGTATAAAGAGCATATCCGCGACATCTTCATCCGTGGACGTCTGGCCGATGACATGAGCCTTTACGTCCATCGCCCTTCGGTCACCGACCCTTCGGCCGCCCCGCCCGGCGATGACACGTTCTACGCCCTCTCGCCGGTGCCGCATCTGGGGATCGGCACGACCGACTGGGCGACCGAGGCGGAGCCTTACCGGCAAAAGATGCAGAAGATGCTGGAAGACCGCCTCTTGCCCGGTCTGGGCGCGCATCTGACCGAAGAACTGGTCTTCACGCCCGACAGTTTCGAGACCCGCTACCTGTCCCCCTATGGCAGCGGATTTTCGATCGAGCCGCGTATCCTGCAATCGGCCTGGTTCCGCCCGCACAATGTTTCGGAAGAGGCGCGGGGGCTCTATCTGGTCGGCGCCGGAACCCATCCCGGCGCGGGCCTGCCGGGGGTCATCGCCTCTGCCGAGGTGCTGGGTAAACTGGTGCCCGATGCGCCGGCACGTCCCGCCCTGAGGATGGCCGCCGAATGATCGCGCCGTCCGACATGACCCATTGCCGCGAGGCGATCCGCACCGGGTCGCTGTCGTTCCATGCCGCCTCGCGCCTGCTGCCGGGCAAGGTGCGCGACCCGGCCTTGGCGCTTTATGCCTTTTGCCGGCTGGCCGATGACGCGGTGGATGACAGCGATGACAAGGCCCCGGCGGTTCTGGCCCTGCGCGACCGGCTGGATCTGGTCTATGACGGTCGCCCGCGCAATGCGCCGGCCGACCGTGCCTTTGCGGCCGTGGTGCGCGATTTCGACATGCCGCGCGCCCTGCCGGATGCCTTGCTGGAGGGGCTGGCCTGGGATGCCTTCGGCCGGCGCTATGACACGTTCCCGCATCTTTTGAGCTACTGCGCCCGGGTGGCCAGTGCCGTGGGCGCCATGATGTGCGTTCTGATGCGGGTGCGTGATGCCGATGCGCTCGCGCGGGCCTGCGATCTGGGGCTTGCGATGCAGCTGACCAACATCGCCCGCGACATCGGCGAGGATGCGCGGGCCGGGCGGCTGTATCTGCCGCTCGACTGGCTGGCGGCCGAGGGCATCGCGCCCGAGGCTTTTCTGCGCAATCCGGTCAGCGATGCGCGGCTGAAGCGGCTGACCCGGCGCCTTCTGGGCGAGGCTGCGGCGCTTTACCGGCGTTCCGAGGCCGGGGTCGCGGTGTTGCCCTTGGCCTGCCGGCCCGGCATCTTTGCCGCGCGCCACGTCTATGCCGGGATCGGCGGGGCGGTGGCGCGGCAGGATCATGACAGCATCAACGCCCGCGCCCGCACCACGGGGCGGCAAAAGATCGGCTGGCTCGGCCTGTCCTTGTTGCGCGCGGGCTCCACTCTGGTCCTGCCCCGTTCCGCCGTGTTGCACGCGCCGCCCGTGGCCGAGGTTGCCTTCCTCGTCGAGGCCGCGGCGCGCAAGGACCGGCGTTTCAGCCGCTCGGATGCCCTTTTTTCCGCCCTTGCGCAGCTTGAGGCCAAAGATCGCAGCCGCAGGCCCTTGGATCGGGCGGGCGTCTGGCATAGCTAAGGCCAGTCACCCGACGGAGGGACTGCGATGGACTGGGGCTTGTTTTTCACCTACTTGGGCGCTTGCGGTGCGGCCGCGGCGACCGGCGCCATGATCCAGCCCGGCGCCTGGTATGATGCGCTGAACAAGCCAAGCTGGACCCCGCCGCGCTGGGTCTTTCCGGTGGCGTGGACCACGCTTTACCTGTTGATGTCGCTCGCCGGGATGCGTTTGGCCCAGCACGGCGGCAGCGGGCAGGCGCAGGCCTTCTGGTCGCTGCAGATCGCGCTCAACACGCTGTGGACGCCGATTTATTTCGGCTTGCACCGGATCCGCGCGGCCATGGTGGTCATGGTCTGCCTGTGGCTGAGCGTGGCCGCCGCGACCTGGAGCTTTTTCGGCGTCGATTTCCTCGCGGGGCTGATGTTCCTGCCCTATCTGGTCTGGGTTTCGATCGCAGGGGCGCTGAATTTCTCAACAATGCGGCTGAACCCGAACGCCGCCTAAGGCCAGCCCGCCCGGCGCGGCACCCGGTTCGCCACCATGGCTTTGACCAGAGGCGAGCGGAACCGGCCGAGGTCCAGCGCCTCATGCACCCCGGTGACAGTCTCCGATCCCAGCCGGGTCTGAACCAGTGACCGGCTGTAGAAGGGCGCTTCAAGCAGGGCCTTGGTCTGGTGCGGGCGAAAGCCCGGCTCGCAGCGCGTGTCGCGCGAAATGCCCCAGAGCGTGCGGGGCAGGGCGGTCAGCGGCGGCGGGGCAACCTCTGTCACAGCACCGTCGCGGGTCATCTCCAAAGCCAGCGCGAGGGTCGATCCATCCGCCCGCGTCGCGTCGTAAAAGCTGCTCGCCCCGCCATCCGCGCGCGGAAAGCGGCCCCAGGTCCAGCGGGTGAAATCGGCCTCCAGCGCCGCGGTGCCGAAGTTCGCGTCGAAATAGCCGTGGCCTGTCCAGCTGTGTCCCTGGCTGAGATCGACCTCGATCCGGGCCGTGGGTGCAAAGGGCCGCCAGATATGGCTGCCGTCCGGGGTCAGCGTCGCCTCGACCTCGGTCACGGCCGAGGGTGTCAGGCGGATCTGGCCGCGCACCCGGCTGACCAAGGGCAGGGCCGAGACTTCATCCACGTCGATCACCAGACTGCCGTTTTGCCAGGCCATCCGGCTGGGGCCGACCTGTAGTGCGTCGCGGCTTTGCCGCAGGGCGCTGCTGCCGCGGTCGGTCATGGTGAAGCGGCCGCCGGGGCCATAGGTCGCCACATTGATGCAGCAGTGATCGGCCGGATCGCGCCGTCCCGACCAGGCATACCAGGGCGAAAACACCGACCCGATGAAGCCGATTACGCTTACCGCGCGCTTCCCGTCAGCCGAGACACCATCGACATACCACCACGCATAGCCATCCGGGCCAACGTGGGTGCGGAAGTCAGGTCGCTCAAGATCGCCTCGGCCGCGTGCTTGCCGGACAAGGCCGCCATCGGCACGCCGGCCCCCGGATGCGCGCCGCCCCCCGCCAGATAAAGCCCCGGCAGCCGGGTCCGCGCCCCCGGCCTCTGAAAGGTCGCAAAGGGGCCCTGCGGCGAGCGGCCGTAGATCGCCCCCTGCGATCCGGGAAACAGGGCCGCAAAGCCGTGCGGCGTCATCAGCGCCCGGTCCGGCGGCGCCTGATCGAAGGTCAAGCCGAACTTGGCCAGTTGCGGAAAGGTCTTGGCGCGGCATTCGGAAACCTCGTGCGGGGAAAGGGTGGCCCTTGCGGGGGCGTTCATGATGATCTCGAACCGCTCGGGGCCAGCGGGCGGGCCTTGACTGCGATCCTGGGCGCAGAGATAGAGCGTGGCCTCGTCCGGCATGCGGCCCTTGGCGATCGGCCCGAATTCGCGTGCGGGGTCAGAGGCGAAAAAGACGTTGTGGTGGATCAGGTCCGCGCCTGCGGGTGTCGCGGCAAAGGACCAGACCCAGGCCGACAGGCTGCGCGGATGGGCGGCGGCGGGCGGCAGGGCCTGTTGCGGGCCATTGCCCAGAAGCCCCGCCAGCAGGGCCGCGGGATCGCCGTTGAAGACCACCGCATCGCATTTGAGGCTGCGGGTGTCGGACAGGACAACCTCGGTCGCGCGCCCGGATTTGCGCACAATTTTCACTGCCGTAACGCCGTAGCGCAGGCTGACCCCGACGCGCCCCGCCAGATCGGACAGGGCGCGGGCCAGCTGATGCATGCCGCCCTTGACCGCCCAGACGCCCTGCGCCTCGGCCTGCCAGATCAGCGACAGGACGGCCGGTGACAGATCGGGCGCGCCGCCGACATAGGTGGCATAGCGCCCGAAAAGCTGGCGCAGCCGGGGATCGCTGAAGGTCCGGGCCAGATGCCGGGCCAGGCTGCAACGCGGCCCCAGTGCCGACCAGATCGCAGGGCTTACCAGCGCATTGAGGCCGATGCCCGACAGCCGCGGCCGCGCCGATTGCATCACCGGTGCATCAAAGGCGCGGAAAAGCTTTGAGGACAAACGGTTGAAGCGCCAGAACTCTGCCTCGGCCCGGGTGCCGGCCAGGGCCGCGATGGCGGCGGCACTTTGGTCGGGATCGCAGAACAGGTCCAGCCGGCTGCCGTCGGTCCACCAATGCCGGGCCAGGGTGGGCTGGGGAATCAGGGTCAGGTGGTCGTCCAGTCTTTCGCCAGCCGCCGCGAAAAGCTCGTCAAAGACGCGCCGCAGGGTCAGGACGGTCGGCCCCGCGTCCAGGGGGCCCGCCGGGCTGGGCAGGGCGCGCATCTTGCCGCCCGGACCCGGCTGTGCCTCGATCAGGGTGACGGATTGCCCGGCCGCGGCCAGCCGGATGGCGGCGCAAAGCCCCCCCATGCCCGCGCCGATCACCACGACCTTGAGCGCCCCCGTCGCCTTGCCTGCTGCTTGTCCCGCTGTCTGGCCCATGTCTGATTGTTGACACACGGCAGAAATCTGTCCAGTATGATTTACATCTGAGTGTCAAATAAAGATGACACATGGCGCCCTGCGCGGCGGCTGGGGGGATTGAATGTCCATCACGACACGACTGGATGCGGCAACGGCTTCGGTCCTGCGGCGGGCCATGGGCGGGGCAGAGGCGCCGGCCAAGCTTGCGCAGGCGCTGCACTATGCGGTTACGCCCGGTGGCGCGCGAATCAGGCCGACGATCCTGCTCAGCGTGGCGATGGCTTGCGGCGACGACCGGCCCGCCCTGGCCGATGCCGCCGCCGTGGCGCTGGAGCTGATCCACTGCGCAAGCCTCGTGCATGACGATCTGCCCTGCTTTGACGATGCCGACCTCAGGCGCGGCAAGGCCACGGTGCACAAGGCCTATTCCGAGCCCCTTGCGGTGCTGACCGGCGACAGCCTTATCGTGCTGGCCTTCGATGTGCTGGCCGAGGCCGCGGGGCAGGATTCTGATCGGGCGCTCAGGATGATCCGAGTCCTGTCGCAGCGCACCGGCATGCCGCTGGGCATCTGCGCCGGGC
The DNA here is from genome assembly GCA_016124195.1 of bacterium. Lineage (GTDB taxonomy): Bacteria > Pseudomonadota > Alphaproteobacteria > Rhodobacterales > Rhodobacteraceae > Stagnihabitans. Next base: position 334,507 of record WGOE01000002.1, read on the forward strand.
AGGGGTGGGAAAGTGAGGCCGAGATCAATCTGTCCGCCTATCACCGCGCCAAGACGGGGGCGCTGTTCATCGCCGCGACCCAGATGGGGGCGCTGGCCGCCGGGCAGGATGCCGACCTGTGGGAAGAACTCGGTGCCCGCATCGGCGAGGCGTTTCAGGTGGCCGACGACCTGCGCGATGCGCTTTACGATGCCGAGACGCTGGGCAAGCCCGCGGGACAGGATGCTACGCATGGCCGGCCCAATGCGGTCAATCTTCTGGGGGTTCAGGGGGCGATCCGGCGGCTCAAGGATATCCTGGGCGGGGCCATCGCTTCAATTCCGGCCTGCCCGGGCGAGGCGATGCTGGCCGACATGGTGCGCCGCTATGCCGAGCGGATGACGCCGGTCGCCCCGGCGCTGCATCAGGCCGAAACGCCGCGCTAGGATGACCGCGCTGCCCGCAGTCCGATCGACCTGGCGGGATTGGCTCTTGCGCCGAGTCGCCTCGCGGTCGTTTCAAGTCTGGGCCGCCGGCGTGCCGGGCCTGCGCTGGATCGCCCGCAGCGAGGGGGCGGCGCTGTTCGATCTGACCGCCGGCTTTGTCAATTCACAGGTTCTGGTCGCGCTGGTCGAACTGCGCGTGCTGCATCTTTTGCAGGATGGTCCTTCCAGTGTGCGGCATCTGGCCGGGCTCTGCGCCGTTCCGGTCGAGCGGATGCAGGTGATCCTGCAGGCCGGCGCGGGGCTTGGCCTGCTCAAGCGGCAGGGCGACGACCGGTTTGGCCTGTCCCTGCGGGGCGCCTCGATGCTGGGTGTGCCGGGGCTTGAGGCGATGATCCGCCATCACCGCGCGCTCTATGCCGATCTGGCCGATCCGGTGGCCTTTCTGCGTGGCGGGCAGGAAACCCAGCTCGCCCGGTTCTGGCCCTACGTGTTTGGCGCCGCGGGGGCGGTCGATCCGGCCGTGGTCGGCACCTATTCGGAGCTGATGGCGGAAAGCCAGATCCTTGTGGCCGAGGATACGCTGCGCCTTGTCGATCTGTCGCGCGTGCGACGGCTTCTGGATGTGGGCGGCGGCACCGGGGCCTTTCTGGCGGCGGTTGGTGCTGCCTATCCGGGCCTCAGCCTTGGGCTGTTCGACCTGCCCGCCGTGATGGAGAAGGCGGGCGAACGCCTCGCCCGTGCCGGCCTGACCGATCGCGTCACCCTGCATCCCGGCAGCTTCCGCGATGCGCCGCTTCCGCCCGGCGCCGATGTGATCAGTCTGATCCGGGTGCTGTTCGACCACGATGATTCGACGGTGACGCATCTGTTGTCCAAGGCCCTTGTCGCCCTTCCGCCGGGCGGGCGCGTGATCGTCTCGGAGCCGATGTCTGGCGGCGCCCGGCCTGAACGTTCGACCGATGTCTACTTTGCAATTTACACCATGGCGATGCAAACGGGGCGCACACGGCCGGCTGTCGAAATTGCGGGGCTTCTGCGGCGGGCTGGCTTTGAAAATATCACGCAGGCAAAGGGTTATCGCCCATTTGTCACCTCTGTCGTCTGGGCCGAACGGCCGAATATGCCAGCGCAATCACGGCTCGGTGTCTAATTGAATTGACAGTTAAAAATGTCAGTCTAGAATGACACATAGGAAGGCATCCGAGGGAATCCAACACTGGATCCAGGGAGATGCCGTGAGGGCAAGCCGTGTTCACCAAGGCTGTGATCTTGTCAGGACCAAGGAACCTTGCGCTGGGGCGGGTCAGTCTGACTCGCCCGGGACCCGGCGATGTGGTGGTCGAGGTTGCGCATTCCGGGATATCGACAGGCACGGAAAAGCTGTTCTGGTCTGGCACGATGCCGCATTTTCCCGGCATGGGTTATCCCTTGGTGCCCGGTTACGAGGCAGCCGGCGAGGTGGTCGAGGCCGGGCCCGAATCAGGTCTGTCGGTGGGCGACCACGTCTTCGTGCCGGGGGCCAACTGCTTTGAGGCCAATGAGGAGGGTCCGGTCCGCGGGCTTTTCGGTGCGGCCTCGGGGATTTTGGTGACATCCGGCGCCCGGGTGACGCGGATTGACGCGGGCTTTGGCGCGCGGGGGGCGCTTTTGGCGCTGGCGGCCACGGCGCGTCATGCGCTGGCGGGATTCGATCATGCCCTGCCGGATCTGGTCGTGGGCCACGGCGTCCTGGGGCGCTTGCTGGCCCGCCTGACCGTTGCGGCCGGGGCACCTCCACCGATGGTCTGGGACACCAATCCGGCCCGCCGCTCTGGCGCCATAGGTTACGAGGTCATGGCGCCGGAAGATGATCCCCGGCGCGATTACCGGGCGATCTACGATGTCTCCGGCGCGCCGGATCTGCTCAACAGCCTCATCGGGCGGATCGCCAAGGGCGGCGAGATCGTGCTGGCCGGGTTCTACACCCAGCCCATCGCCTTTAACTTTCCGCCCGCTTTCATGAAGGAAGCCCGCCTGCGGGTTGCGGCGGAATGGGCGGCCGAAGACATGGTGGCGACGCGCCAACTTGTTGAATCTGGTGCGCTTTCCCTGGACGGGTTGGTGACGCACACGCGCATGGCCTCGGCTGCGGCCGAAGCTTACGAGACAGCCTTCACGCAGTCGGACTGTCTCAAAATGATCCTCGACTGGAAGGGCCAGGCATGACGCTCGACATCCCGAATCTCAAAGATTTCGACAATCGCCTGCGGCAAGAGGCCTCCGAAGAGCCGACGCTGGAGGTGCCGCAATCAGCACCCACCAAGAAGACGCAGATCATCGCGATCTACGGCAAGGGCGGGATCGGCAAGTCCTTCACACTCGCCAATCTCAGCCACATGATGGCCGAAATGGGCAAGAGGGTGCTGCTGATCGGCTGCGACCCCAAGTCCGACACCACGAGCCTGCTGTTTGGCGGCAAGGCCTGTCCCACGATCATCGAAACCTCGACCCGCAAGAAACTGGCCGGCGAAGAGGTCAAGATCGGCGACGTCTGCTTCAAGCGCGGCGGGGTCTTTGCCATGGAACTGGGCGGGCCCGAAGTGGGGCGCGGCTGCGGCGGGCGTGGAATTATCCATGGATTTGAACTGCTTGAAAAGCTTGGGTTCCACGATTGGGACTTTGACTATGTGCTGCTGGACTTTCTGGGCGACGTGGTCTGCGGCGGCTTTGGCCTGCCCATCGCGCGGGACATGGCGCAGAAGGTGATCCTCGTCGCCTCCAACGACCTGCAATCGCTCTATGTGGCCAACAACGTCTGTTCGGCGGTGGAGTATTTCCGTCGGCTTGGCGGCAATGTCGGGATCGCGGGGCTGGTCATCAACAAGGATGACGGCAGCGGCGAGGCCTCTGCCTTTGCCGATGCGGTGGGGATTCCGATCCTCGCAGCCATCCCGCAGGATGACGACCTTCGCAAGAAAAGTGCCAATTATCAGATTGTTGGCAGCCATGAAAGCCAATGGGGCCCGATGTTTGGCGCCCTCGCCGAGGCGGTAGCGATTGCCCCGCCGGTCCGGCCGGCGCCGCTGTCGCAGGATGGCCTGCTCAATCTGTTCTCCGCCGAGGCGACCGGGGCGGACTTCGTGTTGACCCCTGCGACCGATGCCGACATGCGCGGCAAGAACGCGGTTCCGAAGGCGTCTCTGGAAGTGGTTTACGACAATGTTTGACCTCGACACCCTCGCCCGGCTGGAAGAGGCGCTGCGCCGTCTGTCCCGAAAGGACCGCACATGACGGAAGCACGCTATGACACCGCCGCTGACACTCCGCTGACGCAAGTCGCATCGGTCGATCTGCCCGAACCTGTGGCAGAGCCGGTTGATGGCATGGGTTGTCACGCCGGAGCCGCGACGATGGAAGCCGCCGCACGGGCGGCCGGCAATTCGGAGCTGCTTGACCAATATGCCCGGGATTATCCCCAGGGACCGCACGACAAGCCGCAAAGCATGTGTCCAGCCTTTGGCAGCCTGAGAGTTGGGTTGCGGATGCGGCGGGTTGCGACTGTCCTTTCGGGTTCGGCGTGTTGCGTCTATGGGCTGACCTTTGTCAGCCATTTCTACGGGGCGCGGCGGTCTGTTGGATATGTACCCTTCAATTCTGAATCTTTGGTTACCGGAAAGCTGTTCGAGGATATTCGTGACGCGGTGCATGAATTGGCCGATCCGGCGCGCAACGATGCGATCGTCGTCACCAACCTCTGCGTGCCCACGGCAAGCGGCGTGCCGCTGAAGCTTTTGCCAAGCGAAATCAATGGTGTGCGGATTGTGGGCATCGACGTGCCGGGTTTTGGCATCCCGACCCATGCCGAGGCCAAGGATGTGTTGGCCGGGGCCATGCTGAAATATGCGCGGGCCGAGATCGAGGCGGGGCCGGTGCAGGCGCCGGCTTCGGGTCGGTCGGACCGGCCGACCGTGGCCCTGCTGGGCGAGATGTTTCCGGCCGACCCGATGATGCTGGGCGCGATGCTGGCGCCCCTGGGGCTGGCGGCGGGGCCGGTGGTGCCCTGCCGGGAATGGCGCGAATTGTATGCCGCCCTCGATTGCGGCGTCGTGGCGGCCATCCATCCCTTCTACACCGCCGCGGTGCGCGAATTCCAGGCGGCAGGGCGCAAGGTCGTGGGCTCGGCCCCGGTCGGGCTGGACGGCACGGTCGCCTGGCTTGCCGCGATTGGCGAGGCTTATGGCGTTGATCCCGCACGGGTTTCCGCCGCCCAGAATGCCTTCCTGCCCGCGATCAAGGGCGCGCTTTCGGCCCATCCGATCAAGGGGACCATCACGCTTTCGGGCTATGAAGGCTCTGAACTCTTGGTGGCGAGGCTTTTGATCGAAAGCGGCGCGAACGTGCCCTATGTGGGTACCGCCTGCCCGAAAACCCCGTGGAGCGCGCCGGACCTCGACTGGCTTGAGGCCAAGGGCGTCAAGGTCAAGTTCCGCGCCAGCCTGCAGGACGATTGCGCGGCGATGGAGGCGATCCGGCCCGATCTGGCCGTAGGCACCACGCCGCTGGTGCAAAAGGCAAAAGAGCTTGCGATTCCAGCGCTTTACTTCACGAACCTCATTTCGGCGCGGCCCTTGATGGGGCCTGCGGGGGCGGGGTCTTTGGGGCAGGTCGTCAATGCGGCCATCGCCGGCAAGGCGCGGATGGAGGGGATGAAAGCCTTCTTCGAGGGCGTCGGAACCGGCGACACCGCGGGCATCTGGGAGGGCGCGCCCAACCTGCGGCCCGACTTCCGCGCCCTGCATCAGAAGAAGCTCGACAAGGCCGCGCGGGCCTCCAAGGCGGAGGAGATGATATGAAATCCCTGCGTGGTTTGCCCGTGGTTTCCTTGTGGTTTTGCCGTGGTTTTTGCGTAGCCACAGGCCGTTCGGTGGGGGTGGTGTCTTGTTAATACAGGATCACGACCGCGCGGGCGGATATTGGGGGGCGGTTTACGCCTTTTGCGCGGTCAAGGGGCTGCAGGTTGTCATCGACGGCCCGGTCGGCTGCGAGAACCTGCCGGTGACCTCGGTGCTGCATTACACCGACGCGCTGCCGCCGCATGAGTTGCCGATCGTCGTCACCGGCCTGGGCGAGGAAGAACTGGGGCGCGACGGCACCGAAGGGGCGATGCGGCGGGCGTGGAAGACGCTTGATCCGGCCTTGCCGGCGGTGGTTGTCACAGGCTCGATCGCCGAGATGATCGGCGGTGGTGTCACGCCGATGGGCACCAACATCCAGCGCTTCCTGCCGCGCACCATCGACGAGGATCAGTGGCAGACCGCCGACCGCGCGATGACCTGGATCTTCACCGAATTCGGGATGACCAAGGGCCGCATGCCGCCCGAGGCCAAGCGCGAGGGCAAGCCGCGGGTCAATATCCTGGGGCCGATGTATGGCGTCTTCAACATGGCGAGCGATCTGCACGAGATCCGCCGTCTGGTCGAAGGGATCGGCGCCGAGGTCAACATGGTGATGCCGCTGGGCGCCCATGTGGCCGAGATGCGCAATCTGGTCAATGCCGATGTCAACGTGGTGATGTACCGCGAGTTTGGCCGGGGTCTGGCCGAGGTCCTGGGCAAGCCCTATCTGCAGGCGCCCTTCGGCATCGAGTCGACGACCAAATTCCTGCGCAAGCTGGGCGAGATGCTGGGGCTGGACCCCGAACCCTTCATCGAACGGGAAAAGCATTCGACGCTGAAGCCGGTCTGGGACCTGTGGCGGTCGGTGACGCAGGATTTCTTTGCCACCGCCTCGTTCGGGATCGTGGCGAACGAGACCTATGCGCGCGGCATCAGGGCCTATCTGGAAAGCGATCTGGGACTGCCCTGCGCCTTTGCGGTGGCGCGGGTGCCGGGCAAGAAGACCAACAACGAGGCAGTGCGGGGACTGTTGAAACAACACCGGCCCCTGGTCGTCTTTGGCTCGATCAACGAAAAGATGTACCTGGCGGAGATGAAGGGCGGCTTCGGGCCGGCGCCGAGTTTCATTCCGGCGTCCTTTCCCGGCGCTGCGATCCGCCGCGCCATCGGCACGCCGATGATGGGCTATTCGGGCGCGGTCTGGGTTCTGCAAGAGGTGTGCAACAGCCTGTTTGACGCGCTGTTCCACATTCTGCCGCTGGGCACCGAGATGGATTCGGCCGCGGCCACACCCACCACGCTGCGCCGCGATTTTCCCTGGGATGCCGATGCGCAGGCGGCGCTTGACCGCATCGTGAACACTCATCCGATCCTGACCCGGATCAGCGCCGCGCGCACCCTGCGCGACGCCGCCGAAAAAGCTGCACTCGACGCCGGAGCCGAACGTGTGGTGCGCGAAACCGTAGAGGGGTTGCCCGGCGTGGCCCTGACGCAAAACGAGGAGGAAAGACCGTGAGCGACTATTCCGTCAACGGCGGACTGCATCATGTCAAGCGCGTGCCCAAGGCCGAGTTCTTCGTTTACTTCGCGCTGATCTTCAGCCTGGCGCTGCTGCCGCATGTGGTGGGCTGGACCTATCAGGTGATCCGCCACGCAAGCCTTCCGCGGCTTGGCCCGGTGGCGCGCGCCTGGAAGGACGCGCAGGCGGTGACGCCGATGATCTTTCGCGGGTGACCGCGACATGAGATTCGCCCCTTCGCAGCGGGCACATGCCCAGCGAAGGGACGAAACACCGGAGGGGCATTCCGCCCACCGTGGCCCGGCCGCAGGGAATGCGGCGTCAGTCCGAATATCCGGAGGATACTATGGCTGATAAATCCGACCTGTCTTTTACAGGTCTCACTGACCAGCAGGCGCAAGAGTTGCACTCGGTCTACATGAGCGGGCTGTGGTTGTTCGTAACCATCGCCGTCATCGCTCATCTGGCCGTGTACATCTGGCGTCCGTGGTTCTGAGGGGGAAAAAGAGATGAGCAAGTTCTACAAGATCTGGCTGATATTCGACCCCCGTCGCGTCTTTGTGGCACAGGGCGTGTTCCTGTTCCTCCTGGCCGTGATGATCCATCTCGTCCTGCTGTCCAACCCGGCCTACAACTGGCTGGAAATTGCCGCAGCCAAGCACGGCTACATGCCGGCTTCGACCGCTCCGGCGAACTGACCAGCGCGCACTTGGTGCGGGCGGCCCGGGCTCGGCCGCACCAATTCAACCGGTTTCGAAAGAACACCTGACGGACCCGCCGCAACGACAAGCGGAATTCGGATGAGCCGTCCAATGGCGGAGAGGGAAGCATGGCACTGCTCAGCTTCGAGCGAAAATACCGCGTGCCCGGAGGCACGCTTGTCGGCGGAAACCTGTTCGACTTCTGGGTCGGTCCGTTCTACGTCGGCTTCTTTGGCGTCACGACATTTTTCTTCGCGGTGCTTGGCACCGTGCTGATCCTATACGGCGCGGCCATGGGGCCGACGTGGAATCCGTGGCTGATCTCGATCAATCCGCCGCCTGTGACGGATGGGCTGGCCTTTGCGCCGCTGCTCAAGGGCGGGCTGTGGCAGATCATCACCTTCTGTGCGCTGGGTGCCTTCATCAGCTGGGCCCTGCGCGAGGTGGAAATCTGCCGCAAGCTGGGCATCGGGATTCATGTGCCGGCGGCCTTCGGCGTGGCGATCTTTGCCTATCTGACGCTGACGGTGATCCGGCCGATCCTGATGGGGGCCTGGGGCTATGCCTTTCCCTACGGCATCTTCAGCCACCTCGATTGGGTCAGCAACACCGGCTACACCTATGGCAACTTCCACTACAACCCGGTCCACATGATCGCGGTGAGCTTCTTTTTCACCAATGCCTTCGCCCTTTCGCTGCACGGCGGCCTCGTGCTGTCGGCGGCCAATCCCGGCAAGGGCAAAGTGATGAAGACGCCCGACCACGAAGACACCTTCTTCCGCGACCTGATCGGCTATTCGGTCGGTACCCTGGGCATCCATCGTCTTGGTCTGCTCCTGGCGCTGAACGCCGGTTTCTGGAGCGCCATCTGCATCATGATCTCGGGCACGATCTGGTTCGATCAATGGGTGGATTGGTGGAACTGGTGGCTGCAACTGCCGATCTGGGCCCATGTTCATGGAGGCATAAATGGCTGAGTATCAGAACATCTTCACTCAGGTTCAGGTCGCCGCCATGCCCGAAATGGGCATGACCGAGGATGTCGAAGTCGAAAACCGCACGACAAGCGCAAGTTACTCGACGCTCTTGGGCTGGTTCGGCAATGCGCAGTTGGGGCCAATCTATCTGGGCACATTCGGCGTGGTCAGCATCGCCTGCGGCCTGATCTGGTTCATGATCGTGGGCGGCTGGTTCTGGCATCTGGCCGGCTACAATCCGGCCGTCTTCATTCGCGATCTGTTCTGGATGTCGCTGGAGCCGCCGGCGCCGGAATACGGGCTGTCGATCCCGCCGATGGACAAGGGAGGGCTCTTCCTTGTCGCGGGCTTCTTCTTCCTCGTCTCGCTCTGGTCGTGGTGGATCCGCACTTACCTGCGGGCCGAGGCGCTGGGTCTGGGCAAGCACATCTCCTGGGCCTTTGCCGCCGCGCTCTGGCTGGTGATGGTCCTGGGGCTGATCCGGCCGGTTCTGATGGGCAAATGGTCCGAGGCGGTGCCTTACGGCATCTTCCCGCACCTCGACTGGACGAACCTTTTCAGCCTGACTTATGGAAACCTGTTCTACAACCCGTTCCACGCGCTTTCGATCGCCTTCCTCTACGGCTCGGCCCTGTTGTTTGCCATGCACGGCGCCACCATCCTGTCGGTGACCCGGCTGGGAGGGGACCGCGAGCTTGAACAGATCGTCGACCGCGGCACGGCTTCGGAACGCGCTGCCCTGTTCTGGCGCTGGACCATGGGCTTCAACGCCACGATGGAAGGCATCCACCGCTGGGCCTGGTGGTTTGCCGTACTGGTTCCGATCTGCGGCGGGATTGGCATCCTGTTGACCGGGACGGTGGTGGACAACTGGTATGTCTGGGCGCAGCTGCACGGCTATGCCCCGCCGAACTGAGGCCGCGCTGCCCGACCGGGGTCAGGCTCCCGACATCGCCTGACCCTCTGGCCGCGGTCCACACTCATCCTGAAAGGACGGATCATGTCTGACGACAATTTCTACGACCATCAAAGTCCGGTGATCCGCATGCGGGTCTGGGCGCTGGGCCAGATGGTATGGGGCGCCTTCATGGCCGGCGTGGTGCTGTTTGTGATCGCGGTCTTCATCTTCGCGATCTGGGTGGTCAGCCACGTTCTGCCGGATCGCAGCAAGCAGATGCCTTCGCCCTATGGCGCCTTGCAGATCGAACGGCTGATCGAGGTCGGCTGATGCAACTTCAGGCCGGGCAGGTGTCTCTTGCCCGGCCTGCAACGAAGTTCGGGCCAAAGCCGGCCCGAACCTGGGCGCATTCCACTGCCCGGTTCCCTTCCTGTTGGCGACAGGGACCTGGTGCCGTGTGCCTGACACATACGGCACCTTTTTTCATTTGCGCATGACCAGATATGGAAAGGCCACGACATGAGCCGCGAAACCCCGCTTCTGGACAAGATAGACAAGCCCGCCGACCTGCGCGGCTTGCGCGACAGCGATCTGAAACTCTTGGCCGACGAGTTGCGCGCCGAGGTGATCGACATCGTCAGCCAGACCGGCGGGCATCTGGGGTCGTCGCTGGGCGTGGTCGAGTTGACGGTGGCGATCCATGCCGTCTTCAACACGCCGGTCGACAAGTTGATCTGGGATGTCGGCCACCAATGCTATCCGCACAAGATCCTGACGGGGCGGCGCGCCAAGATGCGCTCCTTGCGGCAGGGCGGCGGGCTTTCGGGCTTCACCAAGCGCAGCGAAAGCGCCTATGACCCGTTCGGGGCGGCGCATTCCTCGACCTCGATCTCGGCGGCCCTGGGCTTTGCCGTTGGCCGTGACATGGGCCAGCCGACCGGAGACGCCATCGCGGTGATCGGTGACGGCGCCATCACCGCCGGCATGGCCTATGAGGCGATGAATGCCGCGGGCCATCTGGGCAAGCGGCTTTTTGTCATCCTCAACGACAATGACATGAGCATTGCTCCGCCCGTGGGGGCGCTGAACAAGTACCTCAACACGCTGTCGGGGCATAAGCCCTTTGACCTGTTGCGCGGCATGGCCGAGGGGTTCGAGGCCAATCTGCCCGGGCCGCTGCGCGACGGGGCGCGGCGGGCGCGCCAGATGGTCACCGGCATGCCGGGCGGCGGCACCTTGTTCGAGGAGCTGGGATTTACCTACATCGGCCCGATCGACGGGCACAACATGGCCGAGGTCCTGGCCACCCTGCGCGCCGCCAGGACACGTGCCACAGGACCGGTCCTGATCCATGCGGTGACGGTCAAGGGCAAGGGCTATGCCCCGGCCGAGAATTCGGCCGACAAGTATCATGGCGTGGCCAAGTTCGACGTGGCCTCTGGCACGCAGGCCAAATCGGTCTCCAATGCCCCGGCCTATACGTCGGTCTTCGGCCGGGCCCTGACCGAGGCCGCCGCGCGCGATGGCCGGATCGTGGCGATCACGGCCGCCATGCCCTCGGGCACCGGGCTCGACATCATGGCAAGCCGCTTTCCCGCCCGCGTCTTTGACGTGGGGATCGCCGAGCAGCACGGCGTGACCTTTGCCGCGGGCCTCGCGGCCAGCGGGATGCGGCCGTTCGTGGCGATCTATTCGACGTTCCTGCAGCGCGGCTATGACCAGATCGTGCATGACGTTGCCTTGCAGGGCCTGCCCGTGCGCTTTGCCATCGACCGGGCCGGGTTGGTCGGGGCGGATGGGGCGACCCATGCCGGCGCCTTCGACGTGGGCTATCTGGCCAACCTGCCGGGCTTTGTCGTGATGGCGGCGGGCGACGAGGCGGAACTGGTCCATATGGTCGCCACCGCGGCGGATTATGACGCCGGGCCGATCGCGTTCCGCTATCCGCGCGGAGAGGGGGCCGGCGTGGTGATGCCCGAACGCGGCCAGCCGCTAGAGATCGGCAAGGGTCGCGTGCTGCGCGAGGGGGGCGATGTGGCGCTTTTGAGTTTCGGCGCGCATCTGGCCGAGACCTTGCTCGCCGCCGAGACGCTGACCGCGCAGGGCATTTCGGTGACCGTGGCCGATGCGCGCTTTGCCAAACCATTGGACACCGGGCTGATCGACCAGCTGGCCCGCCATCATGCGGCGTTGATCACGGTGGAACAGGGCGCCGGCGGCGGCTTTGGCGCGCAGGTCCTGCAATATCTGGCCAATTCGGGCGGGCTCGACCACGGCCTGAAGCTGCGGACCATGACCTTGCCCGACCGGTTCATCGAACAGGCGAGCCCGCAGGCCATGTATGCCGACGCAGGCCTGACGTCAGCGGACATCGTCACACTGGTGCGCCGGCTGACCGGACAAGAGATGCGCCTGCGCCGCGCCTGAACCTCTTTTACGCCAAGCAAAAAGCCCCCGGGACCACCGGGGGCTTTCTGGTTTGTTCTGCTTTGCCGATTGCGGCTGGTACGCCGCACCAGACCTCAGTTCGAGGGCGCAGGCGCAGCCGGGGCCGCACCGGCGGCAGGTGCGGCGCCGGCCGCGGGTGCAGCGCCAGCAGCGGGGCTGAACTGCGACAGATAGGCATAGACATCCTCGGCCGTCGCGGCGTCCTTGACCTTGAAGGCCATCTTGGCGACGGCATTCGGCTTGCCGGTCTGCTTTTTCAGGAAAGCGGCCGGGTTCTGGACATACTCCACGAAATGAGCCTCGTCCCAGTGCAGGCCACCCTTGCCGGCCTCTACCATCGAGTCACCGTATTTGAAATCGGGGTAGGACCCGGCCTGACGCCCGAAGACGCCATAAAGGTTCGGCCCGATCTTGGCGCCCTTGCCGGCCACCAGCTTGCCGTCCGGGTCCATAACCGAATGGCAGGTCTGGCACTGGTGGAACACGGCCTCGCCCTTGGTTGCGTCGCCCGCCGCAAAGGCCGGCGCCGCGGCGGTCGCCAAAACCGCTATCATGGCAAATTTGAAGTTCATGAGGGTCTCCCTTTTCCTCCGTAATTTATATACGCCCGAACCGGCCTGTTGGATCACATGCTTGGCATGTGGGGCCAGCCGGATCAGGCCGCCCGGATCAGGCCGCCCGGGTCAGGCCACGGCCCGCGACAGGGCGCAGTGCTTCCACAGCGACTGAAGCGCCATGGCCAGATGCTCGATGTCGGCATCGCTGTGGAAGGGCGAAGGTGTGATGCGCAGCCGCTCGGTGCCCTTGGGCACGGTAGGGTAGTTGATCGGCTGGACATAGATGCCCCAGTCGCGCATCAAGATATCTGAAATCATTCGACATTTTACCGGATCGCCGATCATGACGGGCACGATGTGGCTGTCATTGGCCATATGCGGAATGCCCATCTTGTTGAGGTGGGCGCGCAGTTTGGCGACCTGTTCCTTCTGGCGCATCCGTTCGACCTGGCTGGTCTTGAGGTGCCGGATCGAGGCGGTGGCGGCGGCGGCCACGGCGGGGGGCAGGGCGGTGGTGAAGATGAACCCCGAGGCAAAGCTGCGGATGAAATCACAAAGATGTGTTGATCCCGTGATATAGCCGCCCACCACGCCGAAGGCCTTGCCGAGCGTGCCCTCGATCAGGTCGATCTGATCGGCGAGCCCCTCGCGTTCGCTGACCCCACCGCCGCGCGGGCCGTACATGCCGACGGCATGGACCTCGTCGATATAGGTCATGGCACCATGGGCCTTGGCGACCGCAATGATCTCTTTCAGAGGGGCGATGTCGCCGTCCATCGAATAGACCGATTCAAAGGCCACGATCTTGGGCCGGTCGCCCACGGCCTTGAGCTTGCGGTCCAGATCACGCCAGTCGTTGTGGCCCCAGATCACCTTGTCGGCGCGCGAATGGCGCACGCCTTCGATCATGCTCGCGTGGTTGCCGGCATCCGACAGGATCACCACATTGGGAATGCGGCTGCCCAGCGTCGACAGCGCGGCCCAGTTCGACACATAGCCGGAGGTGAAGAGCAGCGCCGCCTCCTTGCCGTGCAGGTCGGCCAGTTCCGCCTCGAGCCGCAGATGGTGGTGGTTGTTGCCCGATATGTTGCGCGTGCCGCCCGCGCCGGTGCCGTTGGTCTTCACACAGTCGATCATGGCATTGACCACATCGGGGTGCTGGCCCATCCCGAGATAATCGTTCGAACACCAGACGGTGATGTCCTTGACTTCGCCATCCTTGTGATTGGTGGCCTTGGGGAAATCTCCGCGTTTGCGTTCCAGATGGGCGAAAGTGCGGTAATTGCCCTCGGCTTTCAGGGTGTCGAGCTGGGTGCGGAAGATCTGATCAAAGTCCATTGGCGTCCTCGAGGTCTTTTTGGGGTTTGGACGCCGGCATCATCCAGCGCCACAGTTTTTCATCCGGCAGGGGGAGAACCATGAACCAGTGCTCCAGTAGCGCCAGAAGGCAAAGGCAGGTCAGAAGGCTGTAGCCGACCGACATGCCGGGGTGTTCCACATTGATCGCGCGTTCCATCAGCAGGGCGGAAAACACGGTCAGGGCAGAGACAGAGATCGGGAAGAAGGCGGTGATGCGGCCCATGCGGAAGTGCGAGGCGAGATGGCCGAGCGGCCTGGGCAGGAACTGCGTGTTGATGCGCGGCACGCCGAGAAAGAGGTTCAGCTTGGCCGAGATGCGCGCGACGAACAAAAGGGCGAAGGTGCCGAAGGCAAAGGGATTGGCCGCGTGCCAGGTGGCAAGGCCAAGACCGATAACGGTGCTCACCAGGACCGCCTCGTGCCAGGCCACGGTGCCCACCGCGCGCCAGAAGCGGTCCTTCTGGCTGGCGAAGGGCGGGCAGGGCTGGAGGTTCGGCCCGGTGATGACGCCGGAAAGGAAGGCCAGTTCGATCCAGCCCCAAAGGGCCAGAGCGGCGAGGAAGGCGAGGTAGATGCCATTGGCGCTCAGGTCGCCAAGGCTGGCACGGGCCGCGGCAATGCCCACGGCCAGAAGCGGCAGGCCGATGACGACCGAGTTGACGTGATCCTGGCGCGTGCCGTTGTCGGCGACCCGCACCCGCCACAGGATGATCCCGGTGGAGAACCACCAGAGAAACAGCGTGGCGAAGGCGGCGAACCAGGGGCTGTCGATCATGACCGCACCCCCGGGCTGGTCGGGGACGCCATGGTTCCCCTGGCTGGCCGGCGCGCGGCGGGGGTTTCACACCCCCGCACCCCTGTGGGATATTTCCCAACAGATGAAAGGGGCGCGGACAGTTTTACACAAATCGGAACGAAGCCGGTGTGGCGGGTCCCGATAGGGCAGCGATGGACCAGCCGGAGGCCGGGGCGCGCCCGCCCCGAACCTCCGGCCGCATGCGGGGGGCCGGATTTGAGCCGCTGCGGGCTCAATAGACCGGCTCCAGCCGCACGTTCTTGGGCGGCTCGCGGTGGATCACCGGGATCGTGTAGAGCGAGACGAAGGCCATCGCGGCCTTGGCCGCCCCCAGTTTGGATTTGACCCAGCCCGCCAGGCCGCCCTGTTTCTTGCCGGCATCCATCTGGACGAAGGCGTCGCGCATGCGGCGCAGTCCGGGCAGCCAGCGCTTGTGGTCGATGTCGATCTCGATCGGGAAGACCTGGCGCGCGATGGTCGAGGTCTTGCGATAGACCTCCTGGTCGTACCATTCGATATCGACGCCCAAGGCCTTGTGGAACTCGGGGCGCTGGTGGTCGCGCACGAACATCGTGGAATAGACCGCCGTCAGGAAGAAGCGGATCCAGAGCTTGTTGGCGAAGCTGTTGGTCAGCTTGGGGTCGGTGCGCATCAGAAGGGCAAAGGCCTCGCCGTGGCGGAATTCATCGTTGCACCATTCGCGGAACCACTTGAAGATCGGGTGGAAGCGATGATCCGGGTTGGCCTCGAGGTGGCGGAAGATCGTGATGTAGCGGGCGTAGCCGATCTTTTCGCTGAGGTAAGTGGCGTAATAGATGAACTTCGGCCGGAAGTAGGTGTATTTCTTGGCCTTGGTCAGAAAGCCCAGGTTCACCGCCACGCCCGCCTCGCGCAGCGCGTCGTTGATGAAGCCGGCATGGCGCGCCTCATCCCGCGACATATAGCCGAAGAGGGCGCAGATGTCGGGATTGTTGCCACGCCGCTTCATTTCCTTGTAAAGCACGCAGCCCGAGAACTCGGCCGTGCAGGACGAGACGAGGAAGTCGATGAATTCGCGCTTCAGCCTGGGCTCCATACCGTCCCAGTTGGCGTCCCATTCGGTCCAGTCGACGGTCTTCTTGAAATGGCCCTTGTTGGGGTCGGAGGCCATCTCGGCCAGCAACTCGTCCCAGTCCTTGCGGACCGGGGTCACGTCGATGCGGTCCATCTCGTCGAAATCGGTGGTGTAGAAGCGCGGGTTCAAGAGCGTGGTTTCGGTGGCCATCGCCTGAGTGTCTTGCGGCTGGCTGGCGGCAAGCTCGGCGTAATCGGCCTCTAGCGCCTTGGGGGTTGCGGCGTTCATAGCGTCACCTCATCCGAGAAGGAAAATTCGCACAGTTCCATGAAGCCGAAATCGCCGGTGAGGCGGGTCCAGAGCCGTTCGAGGGCCGATGCGCGCGTGATGGTGGCCTGGCGGTCCTCGATGATGACCTCGCCATAGGCGGCCATGATCGGACGCCCATGGACCAGCACCTCGTCGCCCGGATGGACGACGGCGCCATTGTTGAATCGGACGTGGGCGTGCAGGCTTTCGAAGCGGTGGCTCACCTCGACGGTGCAGGGTACGTCCTCGGCGTATTTGTTAAAGATTCCCATGATTTGGTTCCCATTGTTGTTTTTCAGTTCTGCGACATGAGCCGTTCGAATGCGGCCTTGTTGTCTGACCCGAAGGCGCCCAGTTCGGCGGACCATCCGGTGTAGGTGTCGAGCGCCGTGAGGCGACCGTTGGCATATTTGACGATGCGGACGGGCAGCATCTTGTCTACTCCGTCGGTATAGCGCGCGCGTTCCAGCGCGTTCTGGATGACGGTGATGAAGCCGCCATGCGGCAGGTCCATCAGGACCGTGCCATCGGTCGACAGAACGGTCACGGCCTGCGCCCCGCCGCCCTTGAGGATGATGTCGCGCGAGGCCACGATCGCGGCCGGCTGCGGCACGCCGACATGGGCGCGCTTGGTATAGACGGAATAGCTGACCAGGATCAGGCTGGAGACGACCAGCGCCAGCATGGCCCAGAGCAGCGGCTTGGGGATCATCTCTGGGCTGGCCGAGGGCTTGGCCGCGGTGGCGCGACCTTGCGCCGTGCGCGTTTGCGTGGTGCGGGCTTGGGCTTGCATGGGCTTGCTCCTATTCCGCGGCTGCGTAGGACAGGCCGCCCGAAGCGGGGGCGACGCGGGGTTCGTTCAGCCGCACCTCGGCCGCCTCGGCGATCAGGCGGGCCACGCGGGCGGCATCGGGGATGCAGCGCAGCGCGGGCTGGGTGCGGGACAGATGCCAGGGCCGCACATGCGGCCAGCACACGAGATACGAGATCCGGGTATCGCCCAGCGTCTCCAGCGCGATGGTCCCGGTGCCGTTGCTTTTGGTGGCGAGGCTGGCATTGGCGATCTGCAGGAAGGGCAGGTTCAGCGTGACGGTCAGCGCCGCACCGATCCGCATCGCGACGCGGGCGGTGGTGACGGTATAGACCGTGCTGCGCGCCTGCACCGCCGCCATGGCATAAAGGATCAGGCAGGCGACAAGGCCGATGCCCAGATAGGGCAGCATCACCGCCAGAACCTCGGCCGGGCTGGTGGCCACGACGCTGGCCCGCCAGATCGCCAGGACCACGAAGTACCCCGCGATCCAGGTGATCTTGAAAGCGTCCCGCGCCAGGGCGAAGGCGGCCGGGTGGCCCTGCCAGAGCAGTTCTTCACCCACGGGGGGCCGCTCTGGCAGGCCGGGGACCGGCTCGGTGGCGAAATCGTCGTGTGCGGCGGTCATGGCTTCCAGGACTCCGGCCCGGCCTTGCGCTTGTCGGCGGCGTAAAGCGTGCCCCCGGCGTAATAGGCGCTGATCTTGTCTTCCTCGAGCAGGGTCACCTCGGTTTGCGACCGTGTGGCGGGCACGCCGTCGAAGAGGTCGGAGGACAGCGAGTTGATGCGGACCCGGTCTTTCCAGATCTTGACCATCGGCATCGGCACCAGCCGGCGCGAGCCCGAGTTCAGCTCGATCTCAAGGTAGCGGACCATCTGTTCCGAGATGTCGACCCACATGTCGCTGATCCGGCCCACCACCTCGTTGTCGCCGGCCTGCACGGGCAGGCCGCGCGGGTCGCGCCCGGCCGAGACGGCATAGGCGGAGGCCGAGGTCATCGGCTGGATCTTGACGTGGCCGTGGCCATCCAGTTCAGGAATATCACGCCGGGGCGCCCAGGAGGCCGGGCCCACGCCATCGGCCATCGGATTGCCCAGGGGCGCGTGGGGGAAGCCGTCCGACACGGCGGTGCGGCCCAGGGCCACTTCGCGCGCCTCACGGGCGCCGTTGGGCACCGTCACCTCGCCCCGGCCATGCGGCAGGATGAAGGTCTTGGGCTTGGGCACGGGGAAGGGGCCCTGGTTCGGGGCGGGCGCGCCGTCCTCGGTTTCCAGCGGGTAGCCTTCACGCATGTTTTCGGTCTGCAGGTAATAGATCAAGAGTGCGAAGAAGCCCCAGAAGAGCCAGATCGCCAGCGACGCGAGGTCGAAGTTGCCGAAGAAGTGTACGCCTATCATGGTGTCCTCCGCAGGTCAGTTGGGGAAGTCAACGAGGCCCAACCGGGCGGCGTTGGCTGAAGGTTGTTGAGCAAAAAGCGTCACGCGGACCAGAGGGGCCAGCGCCAGAAGTGTCGCGAACAGGATGATGATTTCGGTCAGATAGACGCAGGCATAGCCCGTGACCGGCGAACGCAGCGCCGCGCCAAGCTGGCCGGCCAGCGCATGGGCGCCCGACACGTCGCGCAAGCCGCCGCCGACGGCGATCGACAGGCCCGTGGCGGTGGCCTGCGCCGCCCCCCAGGCGCCCAGCACCAGACCGCGTCCGGCCATGCCCTTGGCGGGCAGCGCCATCGCCGCGATCAGGGTCGAGACGGCGAAGAGCCCCGATCCAAGGCCAATCCCGTAGGACCCGGCAAAGAACAGCGCCTCCGACTGCATCGGCGCGGCCAGCGTCACCACGAGGAAGGACGCCACGCCGACCAGGATGCCGCGCCCCGCCATGCGGAACGTGTCATGGCCGTGGATGATGCCGCGCCCCGCCATGATGAAGCCCGACAGCACGCCCATGGCATAGCAGGCGCTGAGCACGGTGGTGGAACTGACCGAAAGGCCAAGGATTTCCGCGCCGTAGGGTTCAAGCAGAACGTCCTGCATCTGAAAGCCCACGGTGCCCAGCAGCACGACCAGCAACAGACGCCCCGCGGTGCCGCCGGCCATCAGGTCGCGCCAGCCCTCGTGAAAGATCGGCGTGGCCTCGGTCATCTGCTCCTTGGTCATGGGGCGGACTTTTTCCTGCTTCCACAGCGCCACGACGTTCAGGACGATCGTGGCCACCGCACAGCCCTGCACGACGCGGATCAGCTTGATCTCGTTGAAATCGCGCAGAAGCGTGCCCAGGACCAGCGCCGAAACAGCCATGCCCAGCAGCGACATGACATACAACAGAACCACGACGCGCGGCCGCGTCTCATCGGTCGCGCGGTCCGAGGCGAGCGAAAGGCCGGCGGTCTGCGTCATGTGCATCCCGATGCCGGTCATCAGGAACGCGATCCCGGCCAGCGCCTTGCCGGCCCAGAGCGGCCCGTGGACCTGATCGCCCGACAGCACGATCAGCGCAAAGGGCATGATGGCCAGGCCCCCCATCTGCCAGAGGCTGCCGAACCACAGATAGGGAATGCGCTTCCAGCCGATCCAGCTTTTGTGGGTATCGCTCTTGTGGCCCAGAAGCGCGCGGAACGGCGCCGACAGCACGGGCAGCGCGATCATCAGCGAGACGACGCTGGCCGGCACTCCCATCTCGACAATCATCACCCGGTTGAGCGTGCCGATCATCAGCACATAGGCCATGCCGACGGAAACCTGAAACAGGCCCAGCCGCAAAAGCTGCAGCAGGGGCAAGCCCTCGGATGCGGCATCCGAGAAAGGCATCCATTTGGCGCCAAGTTGCTGGATATGCTTGGATTTGATGAGGATCATGACCGATACTCCAGACATTCCGAGATGTAGAACCCGCGTGAGACGCGCTCGATCCTGGACAGTTTGCCGGCCGTCGCGGCCGACAGGGTGGCAAAGGCGTGCGGCACCATCGTCGGGCTGCGGTCGGCACGCGGGAAAAGCTTGCCCAGCGTCCAGAAGGTCATCAGGAAGGCGGTGCGCGGCGCCACGGTAAAGACCACGGCCTGCCCGGTGTGCAGGCTCAGCCGGTCCAGTGCGGCGGTCAGGTCGGCGGTGCCGTAATAGATCAGGCTGTCCATCGCCACGACGTAATCGACCGGGCCATGGCCCTTGGTCATGTCGCCCGAGGCAAAGGTGACGCGGCCGGCGTGTTCGGCCGGCAGCCTCGCGCGGGCGATCTCGACCAGCGCCGGAGAGATATCAACCGCCACCACATCCGCCCCGCGCGCGGCCAGTTCCGCCGTCATCTGCCCCGCGCCACAGCCCGCATCCAGCACCCGCGCGCCGCGCAGGTCGGCGGGCAGGCGGCTCAGCATCAGGGCGCGCATCCGGTCGCGCCCCTCGCGCACGGTCTGACGGATGCGGCTGACCGGCGCGTCCGAGGTCAGCCGCTCCCAAACCTTGGTGGCGGAACGGTCGAAGTAATCCTCGACCCGGGTCAGGGTTGCAGTGTAGTCGGCCATCAGTCGAACCCCAGAAGTTCAAAGATTTCGCGGTCGGGCAGCGGCGCGGGGGAGGAGCCTTCGCCGCCGACCGACCGCCACAGCGTATCGGCCAGACGCATGTATTCGGCGCGGGCCGTCACGATGTCCTGCTCGTCGTCCATCTCGAACAGCGTCTTCTTCTTCAGGCGCGAACGGCGAATGGCGTCGATGTCGGGCATATGCGCGATGCGGTTGAAACCCACGCGCGCGCAGTAGCGGTCAACCTCGTTGGTCTCGCGGCTCCGGTTGGCCACGCAACCCGCCAGCCGCACCTTGTAGTTGCCCGACTTGGCCTGAACGGCAGCGATGATCCGGTTCATCGCGTAGATCGAGTCGAAATCGTTCGCGGTCACGATCACCGCCCGGTCGGCATGCTGCAGGGGGGCCGCAAAGCCGCCGCAGACCACATCGCCCAGCACGTCAAAGATCACCACGTCGGTGTCATCCAGAAGGTGGTGCTGTTTGAGCAGCTTGACCGTCTGCCCCACGACATAGCCGCCGCAGCCGGTGCCGGCCGGCGGCCCGCCCGCCTCCACGCATTTGACCCCGTTGAAACCTTCGGCCACGTAATCCTCGGGCCGCAGTTCCTCGGCGTGGAAATCGACCTCCTTGAGGATGTCGATCACCGTCGGCTGCAGGCGCCCGGTCAGGGTGAAGGTGCTGTCGTGCTTGGGATCGCAGCCGATCTGCAGCACGCGCTTGCCCATCATCGAAAAGGCGGCACTCAGGTTGGACGAGGTCGTCGATTTGCCGATCCCGCCCTTGCCATAGACCGAAAACACCTTGGCGCCCTCGATCCGGGCCTCGGCGTCCTGATGGACCTGAACCGAGCCTTCTCCGTCCAGCCCACGCAGGTTGGGTATCGCATCAAGGCTCATGCTTCTGCCCCTTTCATCTGTTCAAAAATATCCCCGCCGGAGGCTCCGGAGGTGGCAGCAGCGCAGGTGGGAAAGCATGCGCTCATTCGGCGGCGATCCCTTCCAGACGGTCTTCCAGTTCATCGGCGGCCCCCTGCAGGGCGGCCAGCGTGGCCGCATCCGGGGTCCAGTAGGACCGTTCGGACGCCTCGATCAGGCGGTTGGCCATGCGCGCCGAGGCTTGCGGGTTCAGCGCGGCCATGCGCTTGCGCATCGCCTCGTCCAGCACGAAGGTTTCCGACAGGCGCTGATAGACCCAAGGGTCGACGGCCTCGGCGGTGGCCGACCAGCCCATCGTGTTGGTGACATGCGCCTCGATCTGGCGAACGCCCTCGGCACCGTGCTTCAACAGGCCCTCGTAGAATTTCGGGTTCAGCGTCCGCGACCGGCTTTCCAGGGCGATCTGGTCGCGCAGGGTGCGGATCTTGCCGGACCCGCGCGTCTGGTCCGAGATATAGACCGGCGTCTCTTGTCCGCGCTGGCGCTTGACCGCCCGCGCGATGCCGCCCAGCGTGTCGAAATAGTGGTCGACCGAGGTGACGCCCAGTTCGACCGATTCCAGGTTCTGATAGGCCATCTCGACGTTTTTCAGCGCCTTTTGCATCAGCGCGGCCTGTTTCACCGGCTTGCCGTTCAGCCCATAGGCAAAGCTCTTGCGCGCCTCGTAGGCATCGGCCAGTTCATCCTCGGTGCCGAAGGCCGAACTGTCGACCAGTTGGTTGACGTTCGATCCATAGGCGCCTTCCGCGTTGGAAAAGACGCGCAGGCTTGCGGTTTCCATGTCGCAGCCCATCTGCGCGGCATAGGCCAGCGCATGGGCGCGGATGAAGTTCTGCGACAGGGGTTCTTCGGCCGTGGCGCATTTCCAGGCGGCTTCGGCCAGCATCTTGGTCTGCAGGGGCAGAAGGTCGCGGAAGATGCCCGAGAGCGTCATCAAGACGTCGATCCGCGGCCGGCCAAGCTGGGCAAGCGGGATCAGGTCCGCGCCGCAGAGCCGGCCATAGGCGTCGAACCGCGGCCGGGCGCCCATCAGGGCCAAAGCCTGGGCGATCGGCCCGCCATCCGATTTGATGTTGTCCGACCCCCACAGAACCAGCGCGATCGAACGGGGCAGGCCCGCGTGGGCGGCCAGAAGCCGGTCGGCCTGCGCGGCCCCGTCGCGCAGCGCGAATTCGGTCGGCATGCGGAACGGATCGAAGGCATGGATGTTGCGCCCGGTCGGCAGGATCTGGGGCGAGCGGATCAGGTCGCCGCCCGGCACCGGCGTGATGAAGCGGGCCGACAGGGCGCGCAGGATGCCGGGGATCTCGGTGTCCTCTTGCAGCTGGCGGTCGATCCGGTCGCGTGCGATGTCATCCATCGGCGGCAGCACGTCCAGATAGGCGGCGCGGGCGGCGGCGGACATGGGCTTGCCCACGACATGAAGCCCGTCGGGGATCAGCGCATCCTCGGCCTCGAGCAGCTTCAGCCAGAGCGCCGCGGGCTTCTGGCCGCCCATGTCGACGGCGCCGGCCTGTTCGGCGATCAGAACCTCCAGCTCCGCGCGTTCGGGCGCGTCGGGGGCCATGGTGCGCCAACGGGTCAGGCTGTCCTTCAGCTCGATCAGGCCCTTGTAAAGGCCGGCCTGGGCCAGGGGCGGGGTCAGGTGGGTGATGGTGATGGCGTTCGACCGGCGCTTGGCCAGCGAGGCTTCCGAGGGGTTGTTGGCGGCGTAGAGGTAGATGTTGGGCATCTCGCCGATCAACCGGTCGGGCCAGTCGCGGGCGCCCAGGCCGGCCTGCTTGCCGGGCATGAACTCCAGCGCGCCGTGCATGCCGAAGTGCAAAAGGACATCGGCCGCAAAGCCGTTCCGGAGCCAGAGGTAGAACTGCACGAAGGCATGGGTCGGCGCGAAGCTGCGTTCGAACAGCAGGCGCATCGGATCGCCCTCATAGCCGAAGGTCGGTTGCAGGCCTACGAAGACATTGCCGAACTGGCGCCCCAGCACAAAGACGTTGCGGCCATCGGTCTGCACCTTGCCGGGGGCGGGGCCCCAGACGGATTCGACGTCCTTCAGGTGCCGGGTCTGGCCCACGATCGTATCGGCATCGACGAAAGCCGCGACATTGGCGGGTTGGCCATAGGTTGCGGCATTGCCGCCCAGAACCGCCTCGCGCAGGTCGGCCACGGTGGCGGGCACCTCCAGCGTGTAGCCCGAGGCCTTCATGGCCAGAAGCGTATTGTGCAGGCTTTCAAAGACCGAAAGATAGGCGGCGGTGCCGGCGGCCCCCGCATTGGGCGGAAAGCCGAAAAGGACCACGCCCACCTTCTTGTCGGCATTGCGGGTCTGGCGCAGACGGGCCATCCGGCGCACCTTTTCGGCCAGCGCCTCGATGCGTTCGGGGCAGGGCGACATGGCGCGGCTGTCGGGCGCGCCCTTGCACATATGGGCGCAGCCCGTGCAGCCGTCCAGGCCGTGGCGTCCGGCAAAGACGGTCGGGTTGGTCGCGCCGTCGATCTCGGGCAGGGCGATCAGCATGGTGGTTTCGATCGGGCCAAGGCCGGTCGCGGCATCGGCCCACTGGCCGAGCGTCTGAAACTCCAGCGGATGGGCCGCGATATAAGGCACGTCCAGCGCCGACAGGGCCGCGACCGCGGCGGGGCTGTCATTGTAGGCCGGCCCGCCCACCAGCGAGAAGCCGGTCAGCGAGACCATGGCATCAACCGGGCGGGTGGCGGATTTGAAATAGGTTTCGATGGCAGGCCGCCCGTCGAGGCCGCCGGCAAAGGCCGGGATGCAGGCGATGCCCTTGGCCTCGAAAGCTGCGATGACGGCCTCGTAATGCGCCGTGTCCGAGGCCAGCACATAGGACCGCAGAAGAAGCAGGCCCACCGTCATCCGCGCCTTGGCCGGGCGCGGCAGGCGTGCCGCATCGGTCGTGATGCGACCGGGCAGGGCGGGATGGTAGAGGCCCACGTCCGGATAGTCGATCGGTGCCTTGGACGCGGTGCCGCGCCAGTCCTTGCGGGTGGAGTAGCGGCCGATCAGGAAGCGGATCATCTGCTCGATGTTGTCATCCGAACCACCGAGCCAGTATTGCATCGACAGGAACCAGGCGCGCAGGTCCTGGGCCTTGCCGGGAATCCAGCGCAGGATCTTTGGCAGGCGGCGCAGCATGGACATCTGCTTTTCGCCGGAATTGGCCGAGGTCTTGGCCGAGGGCTTGAGCTTTTTCAAGAGCTCCATCGTGGCCGAGGCGGGGCGCGACATGTCGAGATCACCCATCTTGGTCAGCTTGACGATGGCGCTGTCGGCGATGACGCCCACGAAGGCATCGACGCGGGCGCGGGCCTCGGTCAGGTCGGGCAGGATGGCAGTGATATGCTCTTCGATGAAGATGAGGTTGGCGATGACGATGTCAGCGGTCTTGAGCGCCTCGCGGCAGCGGGTCAGGGCGGCAGGGTTTTCGGCCCATTCGGCCGCGGCGTGGATCGAGATGGTCAGGCCGGGGAAATCGCGGGCGAGGCGCGGCGCGATCCGGGTGGCGGGGCCTGCGGCATGCTGGTCAAGCGTCACAACGACGATGTTGTAGCCGACCCTTGCGTCGCTGATCGGGGTGCCGGTGATTGGGGCGTCAGCGCGCATAATGGGCCTTGGCCTCGTAGAGGGTTTCGATGGAAATCGCGGTGAGCCCCTTGGTTTCGGCGTATTTTTCCGTGTTCCGCCGGGCCTTGCCGCGCACGAAGAAGGGGATCTTCTTCAGCTCGTTTTCGGCATCGGAGAGCCAGATGACGTTGCCGGCCCCGGTCTGGGTGTCTGGCGTCTGGGTGTCTGGCGTTTGGGTATCTGGCGTCTGGGTGTCTGGCGTCGGGACCGTCGTCAGGGTGGGGGCGGCCGCGACGGGCATCGAGCCCGTCTCGGCCGCAGCCGCCCCGGACGCTGCGCTGGCGGCTTCGGCGACGGCTTCCCGAGGTTTGTGCTGGGCGCCATGGTGGGAGGCGCCGGCCTCGTCGTGGAATTCGAAATCGTCGCGGAACATGTGGAGGAGGTGTTCCTCGAGACCCATCACCAGGGGATGTACCCAGGTGTCGAAGATGACATTGGCGCCTTCCCAGCCCATCTGCGGCGAATAGCGGGCCGGGAAGTCCTGGACATGGACCGGGGCCGAGATCACGGCGCAGGGAATGCCGAGGCGCTTGCCGATGTGACGCTCCATCTGGGTGCCGAGGATCATCTCGGGCTGCAGGGCGGCGATGGCGGCCTCGACCTCTAGGTAGTCGTCGGTGATCAGCGCCTCGACGCCGAAGGTCTTGGCCAGGGCGCGGATCGGGCGGGCCATTTCGCGGTTGAAGCAGCCGAGGCCTGCGACCTCGAACCCCATCTCGTCGCGGGCGATGCGGGCGCAGGCCGCGACATGGGTGCCGTCGCCGAAGAGGAACACACGCTTGGCCGTAAGATAGGTGCTGTCGACGCTGCGCGTCCACCACGGCAGGCGCAGGCGGCTCTCGTCGGTCGTGGCAGGCAGGCCGGTGATCTGCGCCACTTCGGCCAGGAAATCGCGGGTGGCGCCGACGCCGATCGGGACCGTCCTCGTGAAAGGTTGCTTGAGGTTCGTCTCCATCCAGCGGGCGGCGCTTTCGGCGTGTTCGGGATACATGAGCACGTTGAAATGGGCGGCCCCCATGCGGGCGATGTCGGAGGGCCGCGCGCCCATCGGCGCCACGACGTTCACGCCGACGCCCATTTCGGCCAGCATCCGGGTCAGTTCGGTGATGTCGTCACGGTGGCGGAAGCCCAAGGCAGTGGGGCCGATCAGATTGCAGGTGATGTTCGCGGTGCGCTCGCAGGGCTTGGCGAGGTGGCGGACGATCTGCAGGAAGGTCTCATCCGTGCCGAAGCCTTCCTTGCGCTGATAAGAGGGCAGGTCGAGCGCGATTACCGGGATGCCGAGATCCATCGAGCCTGCGAGGCCCGCCGGATTGTCCTGGATCAGTTCGGCGGTGCAAGAGGCGCCGACGATGATCGCCTCGGGCTGAAAGCGCGCCACGGCGTCGCGGGCGGCGGTCTTGAAGAGCGTGGCGGTGTCGCCGCCCAGATCGCGGGCCTGAAAGGTCGTGTAGGTCACTGGCGGGCGGTGGTCGCGCCGCTCGATCATGGTGAAGAGGAGGTCAGCATAGGTGTCGCCCTGCGGGGCGTGCAGGACGTAGTGCAGGCCCTTCATCGCGGTGGCGACGCGCATCGCGCCGACATGCGGGGGGCCTTCGTAGGTCCAGAGTGTCAGCTTCATGGCTGGCCCGCCAGTCCGGACGCCCCGGGGACGCTGTCCCCGGACCCCTGGGGTATTTGGGAACAGATGAAATGGGAAAGTGCGGTCGCGGTCATTCTGCGGCCTCCAGCCGGGGGGCGGGTGCGAGGGGGGCCAGGAGGGCGCGGCGGCGCAGGGGCCTCGCGAAAAGGGCGGCCAGATCGCCGGCCTGTTCGTAGAAATGGACCGGGGTGAATACAAGTTCGATGGCCCATTTGGTGGCCAGACCCTCGGCCTCGAGCGGGTTGGCGAGGCCGAGGCCGCAGACCGTGAGGTCAGGGCGGGCGGCGCGGGCGCGGGCCAGTTGGCGGTCGACGTCCTGGCCCTCGGAGAGCGTCGGGCCGGATGCCAGCAGCGCCAGTTCGGGCGCCATCAGGTCGCGGTGCAGGAAGGGGGTGCCGACCTCGATCGCCGTCATGCCGCATTCGCGGGTCAGGAAGCGCGCAAGGGGGATTTCAAGCTGGCTGTCGGGGAAGAAGAAGATGGATTTGCCATCCAGGCTGCGCGTCGCAGCGGCCACGGCCTTTTCGGCGCGGGCGCGCGGGGCGGCGGTGACCTGGGCGAAGAGTTCGGGCGCCACGCCGAATTCGGTCGCGATGGCCTGCAGCCAGAGCGTGGTGCCTTCGGCGCCGAAGGGGAAGGGGGCGGCGATATGGCGGGCGCCGCGCCGGGTCAGGGCGGCATGGGTATCGCCCAGGAAGGGCTGGACCAGCGCGAAGACGGTGTTCGGGCCGATGGCCGGTGCCTCGGCCGAGCGGCGGGCCGGCAGGCAGCGCACCCTGGTGATGCCCAAGGCGGACAGAAGCGCCAGCGCCTGATCCTCGACCACATCGGGCAGGGCGCCGACCAGAAGCAGCTCTTTTTCGGAGATGGAGGCCAAGGCCGGGACCATGGCGGCGAGGCAGGCGTCTTCACCCTGGGTGAACGTCGTCTCGATTCCCGACCCGGAATAATTCAGCACGCGGACATGCGGGGCATGGATCGCGCTCATCCGTTCGGCGGCCCGGTGCAGGTCAAGTTTGATCACTTCCGAGGGGCAGGAGCCCACCAAAAACAGCTGACGGATGTCAGGCCTGCGTGACAGAAGCCTTGCAACCTCGCGGTCCAGCTCGGTCTGGGCGTCGGCGAGGCCGGCCAGATCCTTCTCTTCCAGGATCGCCGTGCCAAAGCGCGGCTCGGCAAAGATCATCACGCCGGCGGCCGATTGCAGAAGATGAGCGCAGGTCCGGCTGCCCACAACCAGAAAGAAAGCGTCCTGCATCTTGCGGTGGAGCCAGATGATCCCGGTCAGCCCGCAGAACACTTCGCGCTGGCCGCGTTCCTTCAGGACGGGTGTGTCGGTGCAACCGGTCTGGGGCAGGGGGGCATTCATGCGCGGGCCGTCCTGTCAAGCCGCGCGAGGCGGAGTTTCCACATGAACTGACCGGCGTTGACCGCGTAGGTCAGATAGGCGGTCAGCGCCAGGCACATCTGTTCGACAGGCGTCAAAGCGCCTGTCCAAAGCGCTATCAAATAGGCGGTGTGCAGGGCTATGACGGCAAAGGAGAAGACATCCTCCCAGAAGAAGGCCGGGGCCAGAAGATATTGGCCGAAGACCACTTTCTCCCACAGGGCGCCGGTCACCATGATCAGGTAAAGAAAGCCGGTCTTGACCACGATGGAGACGGTGGCGGCTTCGTAACCCTGCCCGGTGGCGAGATAGTGCAGCACAAGGACAAGCGAGGTGGCGAAGGCCAGAAACTGCAGGGGCGCCAGAATGCCCTGGACCATGGTCCACCTGGTCGCGTCACGGCGAGCACGCTGCGCGCTGGTGTAAAGCGGGCGCCTCGCAGGGGAATTGGACCGATTCTTGGGCATGACCTGTCTTTCAGACGACGTGTCCTGACCGCAACCCTAGTCCCGCGATTCTTGATGTGTCAATCAAAACTTACACATTTGCGGTTGACACCCAGTGCAGACAGGCGCCGGTTTCGGTCAGGTCCTGCTGCACAAAATTCCGTGTATTATTATTTATTAACAACGCATTGCAAAATGTTCCGGCTTCGTATATCAATCCAAGTGTCAATTTTCTTTGACAATGTGTCTGAGTTAAGGGAAGGTTGAGGCCAGGGATGACCCCGATCGTGCAGACAGGTTCGAGCCTCGGTCTCGCGGGTGACCCTTTGGGGGGCTGTCAGCATGCAGGAATCCCAGCCGCGGGATCAGAACCATCTCGCACCGCAGGATCTTCGTGGCGTCAGCCACTTTGCCTCCCAAGTCGTCTCGCTTCTGGCCGGCCGCAGCGCCCGCACCGTCAGCGAATTGCGCGAACCTTTGGTGGCGGGCCTGATTGCGGCCTCGCTGTCGGGCTCCAGGCACGCCTTTTCGGAATTGCTGGCCGAGGTGCGCCGGTCGCGGATCAGCCTGGCGGCGCTGGCGGATGTCTATATCCCCGAGGCGGCGCGGCGCATGGGTCAGTCCTGGCTCGACGACGAAATGTCCTGGATGGACGTGACGATCGGGGTCGGGCGGATCCAGAGCCTGTTGCGCGAGATCGGCACGGCCTGGGTGGCGGATCAGGCCATCGACAGTGGTCACGGCACAGTGCTGCTTCTGGTGCCCGAACGCGAACAGCATACGCTTGGGCCGATGGTGGTGATGGGCCAGTTGCGGCGGTTTGGCGTTTCGGTCTGCCTCAGAGCGGCGCCCTCCTTCAACGAATTGCGCAATCTTGTGGCAACGCGGCACTTCGACGGTGTCCTGATCTCGGCGGCGACGAAGGAACGGCTGGATTCGGTTGCGCGGACAGTTCAATTTCTCAAGACCCTCATGAGCGAACCCTGCCCGATCGTGGTGGGCGGGGCCGTCATGTCAAAAGTGGAGGATCCGGCGTCATGCACTGGGGCTGATTTCTCTTCCAATGACATCGGCGCGGCTCTTGAGGCGATCGGCCTCAAGTTCGACGCCTCTTGCGTGCTCAGGCGCGCGTAACACACCGCTGTCCCGAACGGACGGGTGGGCGGCAAAAATGGCGAAAGACCCGGTGAACACTGACACGAAACACTTACTTGCCGGCATGTCGATGCCGCTGGTCGATCCGGCGCTCTTGTCGCAAATTGTGGCGACAACCGCCGATATCTCGATTCTGGTGTCTGCCGCTGGCCGGGTCGAGGCTGTGCTGGTGAACCCGCATCATGCCGCCTTTGGGCAGTTGGACGACTGGACCGGGCGCCCGCTGATCGATCTTGTCACCGAGGAAAGCCGCGAGAAGGTGGATCGCCGGCTGGAACAGATCCGCAAGCCGGGTGCCAAGTCGCTGGCGGTCGAGGTGAACCACACAGGTCTGTCGATCTGGGAATTCCCGGTGCGCTATGCGCTGCACCTGCTGGGCAAGGATGGCAATGTGCTGATGCTGGGCCGCGACATGCGCCCGATTGCCGAAATGCAGCAACAGCTGGTGATGGCACAGATCGCGCTGGAGCGGGACTACGAAACCCAGCGCGAGATGGACACCCGCTACCGCGTCCTGATGGAGGCGACGCGCGATGCGGTGGTGCTCTTGGCCATGAACAACGGCCGCATCGCCGACCTGAACGCCGCGGCCGCCCTGATGCTGGGGGGGACCCGGCAGGATCTGGTGGGCGCCGCCATAGCGCAGGAATTCGAAGGGCGCAGGCGGGGCGAGTTCCTTGAAAGCCTGACCAACATCGCCTCGGCCGATGCGGCCATTCCGGTCGAACTGATCGCCCGCCGCTCGCAGCGCAAGATCCGCGTGATCCCGCGCCTGTTCCGGGCCGCGGGCGAACGCCTGATGCTGTGCCGGCTTGAGGCGCATGAACAGATCAACGCCGCCCAAAGCGAATCCAACGAAAGGCTAGAGCGGCTTTACGACGAGGGTGTCGATTCCATCGTTTTTCTGGATCAGGACGGCCTCATCACCGCCGGCAACGAGGCGTTCCTGAAGCTGACCGACAGCACCCATCTGGCCAATGTGCGCGGTCGCTCGCTCGCCGATTTTCTGGCGCGCGGCTTGGTGGACTTGCGGGTCATCCTCGACAATGCCAGACGGTCGCGCCAGTTGCGGCTTTATTCCACCAAGATCCTGAACGAGTTCAACGGCCAGATCCCGGTCGAGATTTCGGCGACCTGGTTCAACGACCATCCGCGGCCGGGTTTCGGCCTGGTGATCCGCGACAGCAGCCGGGCCGATTTGTTGCGCCGACCGGGCTTTGGCACCGAAGACGGGATGCGCGGTGTCATGGAACTGGTCGGGTCGTCGACACTCAAGGACATCGTGGCCGAAACCACCGATGTCGTCGAAAAGATGTGTATCCAGACCGCGGTCGAACTGACGCGCAACAACCGGCTTGCCGCGGCCGAGATGCTGGGCCTGTCGCGACAATCGCTTTATGTCAAATTGCGCAAGTTCGGTCTGCTGAGCAAGGACGACGAATAGGACTTCGTCGTTCTTTTGTTTGCAAAAAGCGCCTCACATCGTGGGGCGCTTTTTTGTTTTCTTCAATGTCATCTGGTGCGAATTTGATCTGTGTCAACTCTGATGGACATTTTGTGTGTCACTTTTTTTGAAAACCATTGGAGGATGTCATGCGGATTCTGTTCGTCCATCCCAACTATCATTCCGGCGGGGCCGAGATTGCGGGGACCTGGCCGCCGGCTTGGGTCGCCTACCTTGCCGGTTCGCTGAAGGCTGCGGGGTTCGACGACATCCACTTCATCGACGCGATGACGGGTAACGTCTCGGCCGCTGACCTGCGGCAGAGGATGATCGAGCTTGCCCCGGACGTGGTGGGCACCACCGCCATCACCCCCGCGATCTATGAGGCGGAAGCGGTGCTGAAGATCGCGCAAGAGGTGGCACCGCTGGCTCTGCGCGTCCTGGGCGGCATCCACGCGACCTTCATGTACCGCCAGGTCCTGTCCGAGGCGCCCTGGGTCGACGTGATCGTGCGCGGCGAGGGCGAAGAGATCCTGACCGAACTGATGCAGGCCGTGCAGGCCGGGCGCTGGCCCGCCGACCGGGGGCGCATCAAGGGGCTGGCCTTTCTGGACGGAACCGAGATTGCCGCGACCCCCGCCGCCTCGACGGTCAAGAACCTCGATGCGATCGACCCGGACTGGACCATCCTTGACTGGTCGAAATACCTCTACACCCCCTTGGGCGTGCGAGTGGCCATCCCCAACATGGCGCGCGGCTGCCCCTTCACCTGCAGCTTTTGCAGCCAGTGGAAGTTCTGGCGCGACTACCGGGTGCGCGACCCGAAAAAGGTCGCGGACGAGATCGAACGGCTGGTCAATGACCATCAGGTTGGTTTTTTCATACTCGCGGACGAGGAACCCACGATCAACCGCCGGAAATTCATCGAATTCTGTCAGGAGCTGATCGACCGCGGCCTGAACGAGCGGGTCAAATGGGGCATCAACACCCGCGTCACCGACATCTACCGTGACCGCGAGCTGTTGAAGTTCTTCCGCCAGGCCGGGCTCGTCCATGTCTCGCTGGGCACCGAGGCCGCGGCACAGTTGAAGCTCGACCAGTTCAACAAGGAAACCACCGTCGCCCAGAACAAGGAGGCGATCCGCCTCTTGCGCGAGGCTGACATCTTCGTCGAGGCGCAGTTCATCGTGGGGTTGGACAACGAGACGCCGCAGACGCTGGAGGATACGTTCCAGATGGCCTGGGACTGGCAGCCCGACCTTGCCAACTGGGCGATGTACACGCCCTGGCCCTTCACCCCGCTGTTTCAGGAATTGCGCGATCAGGTCGAGGTTTTCGATTTCTCGAAATACAACTTCGTCACGCCAATCATGAAGCCCGCCGCCATGACGCGGGGCGAGTTGCTGGATGGCGTGATGAAGAACTACCGCCGCTTTTACATGCGAAAGGCGCTGTTCCATTACCCTTGGCGCGGCACCGGCTTCCGGCGCAAATACCTGCTGGGCTGTCTCAAGGCGTTTCTCAAGGCCGGGGTGGGGCGGACCTTCTACGACCTCGGCAAGGCGGGCTACTGGGGGCCGCAGACCAAGGGCAAGGTCGATTTCCACTTCGACACGACCCGCACGATTGCCGAGGCGCAGATGGCCGACTGGGACTCCACCGCCGACAAGGCCGCCCGCGCCCGTGAACGCCAGGAGGCGGTGCGCGCCCAGGGCAAGGCGCGCGCGGCCGAACGCAAGGCCTTCAAGTTGCCCGAAGAGGCGGCGCCGATGGCCTGCGGCGGCGGCACCCGGCAGATGACCGATCCGGTGGAGTGATGGACGGCGGCCATCCCGACCTCGCCCGCATCGGGCCCAATGCCATCCTGCAACTGGTTCCTGTATTAGACCGCGCGCTCGGGCCGCGTGCGCGGGGCGGGCTTTTCGTGCAGGCCGGTGTGGTGCTGCCGCCGCCCGATGCCGGCATGCTGCCCGAGGCCGAGGTGACCGCCCTGCATCGGGCGCTCTGGTTCTGGTTGCCGACGCTGGCCCCCGGTCTGTTGCGGGATGCCGGGCTTGCAACCGGGGATTACATCCTTGCCCATCGGATTCCGGCGCTGGCGCAGCGGGCGATCCGCCCGATGCCTGCGCCCCTGGCCGCCCGCATCTTGGCAGGCGCGATTGCCCGCCATGCCTGGACCTTTGCCGGATCGGGCCGTTTTACCGTCGAAAGCTTTCGGCCGCTGACCTTTGCCATCGCCGCCAACCCGATGGCCACAGGGCCGGCGCGCGGCGTCTCGTGCCACTGGCATGCCGCGGTGTTCGAGCGGCTCTTCTCTGCACTGGTCTGGCCCCGGGTACGCGTGGTCGAGACCGCCTGCTGCGCCGCGGGTGACCCCGCCTGCCGCTTCGAGATCAGGTGCGAAATCCGGGCTTGATCGACTCGAGAATGTAAGGCAAAGTTGACACATGAGTGTATCATCCGTCTTACACCGCTCCACCGTCCCGCAGCCGAAAGCCATGCTGGAGCTGATCAAGCCCATCACCTGGTTTCCGCCGATGTGGGCTTATCTTTGTGGCATCGTCTCGGTCGGGGTGCCGATCTGGCCGAACTGGCCCCTGGTCGTGCTGGGGGTGATCCTTGCAGGGCCCGTGGTTTGCGGCATGAGCCAAGCCGCCAATGACTGGTGCGACCGCCATGTCGATGCTGTCAACGAGCCACACCGCCCCATCCCCTCGGGGCGCATCCCGGGGCGTTGGGGGCTCTGGATCGCGCTGGCCATGTCGGTTCTGTCGCTGGCGCTTGGGGCGCTTCTGGGGACCTGGGGCTTTGCCGCCACCGGGGTGGGCGTGGCCGCGGCCTGGGCCTATTCTGCCGAGCCTGTCCGTCTGAAACGGTCGGGCTGGTGGGGGCCGGGACTGGTGGGCCTGTGCTACGAGGGTCTGCCCTGGTTCACCGGGGCGGCCGTGCTGTCGCAGACCTTGCCGAGCTTTCAGGTCTGCACCATGGCGCTGCTTTACGCCTTTGGCGCGCATGGCATCATGACGCTCAACGATTTCAAGGCGCTGGAGGGTGACCGCCAGCATGGTGTGCGCTCGCTGCCTGTGACACTCGGCCCCGAGGTCGCCGCGCGCGTCGCCTGCACGGTGATGGGGCTGGCGCAGGCGCTGGTGATCGCCCTCCTCGTGATCTGGGGCCGGCCTTACCACGCGATTTTCGTCGGCCTGCTGCTGATCGGGCAGGTCCGGGCCATGGCCACGCTTCTGGCCGACCCCAAGGGCAAGGCGCCCTGGTACAACGCCACCGGCATCGCGATGTATGTCAGCGGCATGATGATTGCAGCCTTTGCGCTGCGCGGAGTAGGAGGCCTGTGATGCGGCATCTGTCATGGATTTCGATCTTTCGGCTGGGTCTGGTGCAACTGTGCCTTGGTGCGATCGTTGTCCTGACCACCTCGACGCTGAACCGGTTGATGGTGGTGGAACTGGCCTTGCCGGCGCTGCTGCCGGGCTTGCTGGTCGGCCTGCATTATGCCGTGCAGATGTCGCGGCCAACCTGGGGCTACCGCTCTGACACCGGCGGCAGGCGCACGCGGTTCATCGTGCTGGGCATGGCGGCGCTGGCGCTGGGCGGATTTCTGGCCGCGCTGGGCTTTGTGCTGATGGCGCAGGCCTTCGTGCCGGGCCTTGTGCTGTCGATCCTGGCCTATGTGATGATCGGGGCAGGGGTGGGCGCATCGGGCACTTCGCTGCTGGCGCTGTTGGCCACGGCCACGCATCCGCGGCGCCGGGCCGCGGCGGCGACGATCACCTGGCTGATGATGATCTTTGGCATCGCGGTGACGGCCACGGTGGTGGGCCGCGCGCTCGACCCCTATTCACCCGCGCTACTGCTGAAGCTGGTGGCGCTGGTCGCGGTGCTGGCCGTCACGGTGACCGGCCTTGCGGTCTGGGGGATCGAGGCGCGCCATGCCGGCACGATCGAGCCCGCCGCCGCTGCCCTGCCGCTGCGCGAGGGCCTGGCCGAGATCTGGGCCGAACCCCGGGCGCGCAACTTCACCCTCTTCATCTTTCTGTCGATGGTCGCCTATTTCATGCAGGAGCTGATCCTCGAGCCCTATGCCGGCCTTGCCTTCGGGCTGACGCCGGGCCAGACCACCCAGCTTTCCGGCGCGCAGAACGGCGGCGTGTTCTTTGGAATGCTGACGGTGGGCATTGCCGCGACCGGGCTGCGGCTCGGCTCGCTTCGGGCCTGGGTCATGGCGGGCTGTGCCGGTTCGGCGGCGGCCCTTGTGACCATCGCCATGGCCGGGCAGATGGCCGGTGGCGCCGCGGTGATCCAGCCCGCCACCATGGCTTTGGGCTTTTTCAACGGCATGTTCGCGGTCGCGGCCATCGGCGCCATGATGGCGCTGGCCGGCGAGGGCCGCGAGGCGCGCGAGGGCACGCGGATGGGTCTTTGGGGCGGGGCGCAGGCCATCGCGGCGGGCCTCGGCGGCGTGCTTGGCGCGGGCGCGGTCGACCTCGCCCGCCATTTCACCGATGCGGCCAACGCCTTCGGCATGGTCTTCGTGGCCGAGGCGGGCCTTTTCCTCATCGCCACCGTGATGGCGGCGCAGATCATCGAGGGGCGGCGCCGGCCCGCCATCGGCAACCTGGTTCCGGGAGAGTAGCATGTACGATGTCATCGTGATCGGCGGCGGGCCCTCGGGGGCGACGGCGGCCAATGATCTGGCGCGGGCCGGGGTCGATGTGGCCTTCCTTGACCGCGCCGGCCGCATCAAGCCCTGCGGCGGCGCCATCCCGCCACGCCTGATTGCGGATTTCTCTATTCCCGAAAGCCAGCTTGTCGCCCATATCCAGACGGCGCGGATGATCTCTCCCACCCAGCGCGCGGTGGACATCCCGATCGAGGGCGGCTTCGTCGGCATGGTGGACCGCGAGCATTTCGACGAATTCCTGCGGCTGCGCGCGGTGGAAGGCGGGGCCACGCGTCTGACCGGCACCTATCTGCGGCTGGAGCGCGATGCCGCGGGCACCCATGTCGTCTACCGCGACAAGGCCTCGGGCGCAGAGATGCGCCTTGCGACCCGGCTGGTGATCGGTGCCGATGGCGCAAGGTCGAACGTGGCGCGGACCGAAGTGCCGGGCGGCGACAAGATCCCTTACGTCATCGCCTATCACGAGATCATCAAGGCGCCCGCCAGTTCCAACAGCTACGACCCCGGGCGCTGCGATGTGATCTATGACGGCAAGATCAGCCCGGATTTCTATGGCTGGGTCTTTCCGCACGGGGCCAATGCCAGCGTGGGCATGGGCACCGGGATCGACGGGGTGGACCTGAAACAGGCCACGGCCGATCTGCGTGCCGCCTCGGGCCTGAGCAGTTGCGAGACGATCCGGCGCGAGGGCGCACCCATTCCGCTGCGCCCGATGGACCGCTGGGACAATGGCCGCGATGTGGTGCTGGCCGGCGATGCGGCGGGGGTGGTGGCGCCGTCCTCGGGCGAGGGGATCTATTACGCCATGGTGGGCGGACGGGTCGCGGCCACCGCCGCGCAGGCCTGCCTTGCCACGGGGCGGGCGTCCAAGCTGAAACTCGCGCGCAAGATGTTCATCAAGGAACATGGCACCGTCTTCAAGGTGTTGCGCTCGATGCAGGACGCCTATTACAAGTCCGACGAGCGGCGCGAGCGTTTCGTCAGCCTCTGCCACGATGTCGATGTGCAAAAGCTGACCTTCGAGGCCTATATGAACAAGAAGCTGGTCAACGCGCGGCCCTTGGCGCATCTGAAGATCGGCTTCAAGAATGTGCGGCACCTGATGGGCTGGGTCGCGCCGGAACACGTGTGAAGGACAGGCCGATGGCAGAGATGGTTCCCGCCTGGATCGACGGCACGCTGACCCCGGTTGAAAAGCTGGAGGTCCACCAGCGCGGCCTGCGCCACATGGCAATTTCGGTCTTTGTGATGAACGGGGACAAGACGCTGTTGCAGCGCCGGGCCTTGGGCAAGTACCACACGCCGGGGCTTTGGGCCAATACCTGCTGCACCCATCCGCGCTGGGGCGAGGCGCCTGAGGCCTGCGCGCTCCGCCGGCTTGAGGAAGAGCTGGGCATCACCGGCCTGACCCTGCGGCAGGCCGGCACGACCGAATACCGGGCCGAGGTTGGTCAGGGCCTGATCGAACATGAGGTCGTGGACATCTTTGTTGCGCAGGCCACGGAACGGCTTTTCATCGAACCCAACCCGGAGGAAGTGCTTGAAACGGCCTGGGTCGCCTTGCCTGACCTGACGCGGCAGGTGCAGGCTGAACCCGCCCGCTTCACACCTTGGCTGCGCATCTATCTGGCCGAGGGCTGGGACAGGGTGGCCGAGACGTTGCAGGCCACCCCCGTCCTCGCCCATCATGCCTGACCGGGCCGTGCCCCGGTCACCGAAACCGCGCCGGGTGTTTCTTTTGGGCGCCACCGGGACCATCGGGCGCGCCACGGCAGAGGCCTTGCTGGCGCGGGGGCATGCAGTCACAGCCCTCGTGCGCCCCAAGCCGGACGACCCGCGCCGCGGCCTGCCCGAGGGCCTTACCCTGCGGTTCGGCGATGCGGCCGACGCGGGGTCCTTGCAGTGTGACGGGTTTCAGGCCGACCGCTTCGATGTGCTGGTCTCGTGCCTTGCGTCGCGCACCGGTCGGCCGGGCGATGCCTGGGCCATCGACCACCGCGCCCAGGTCGCGGCGCTGCGGCTGGCCAAGGCGGCCGGGGTCGGGCAGGTCGTTCTTTTGTCGGCGCTCTGTGTGCAGCGGCCCAAGCTTGCCTTTCAGGAGGCCAAGCTGGCCTTCGAGGCGGAATTGGCCGCCTCGGGCCTGACCTATTCCATCGTGCGCCCCACCGCCTTCTTCAAATCGCTCTCAGGCCAGATCGAACGGGTGCGGCGCGGCAAGCCGTTCCTGATGTTCGGCGATGGTACCCTGACCGCCTGCAAGCCGATTAGCGATGCCGATCTGGCCGCCTATCTGGCCGATTGCCTCGACGATCCGGCGCGCGCCAACCGCATCCTGCCGATCGGCGGCCCGGGCGAGCCGATCAGTCCACGCCAGCAGGGCGAGGCGCTGTTCCGCATCTTGGGGCAGGTGCCAAAGTTTCGCAGCGTGCCGGTCGGGTTTCTGGATGCGATCATCGCCACCCTGAGCCTGCTGGGCCGCCTGTCGCCCCGCCTGCGCGACAAGGCCGAACTGGCGCGGATCGGGCGCTATTACGCCACCGAGTCCATGCTGGTGCTGGACCCCGCCACCGGCCGGTATGAAGCGCAGGCCACTCCGTCGACCGGGCAGGACACGCTGTTTGACTTCTACGCCCGGGTTCTGGGCGGCGAGGCCCGGGTCGATCTGGGCGAACACGCGGTGTTCTGAGGTCTGGCTCTCAGGCCAGCGGGAAATGGCAGGCCACGCTGCGGGTCGCCCCCGCGGTCAGGGCCGGACGTTCGATGCGGCAGCGGTCCTGCGCCATGGGGCAACGCGGGTGAAACCGGCAGCCCGACGGCGGGTTGATCGGGCTTGGCACATCGCCGGTCAGGATGATCCGCTTGCGCCCCGCCCCGTTCACCGGCTTTGGCACGGCGGAAATCAGCGCCTGGGTATAGGGATGCGCGGGGGTCTGGAAAATCTCTTCGGCGCTGCCGATCTCGACGATCGAGCCCAGATACATCACCGCGATCCGGGTCGAGACTTGGCGCACCACCGAAAGGTCATGCGCCACAAAGACATAGGTCAGCTTCAACCTCTCCTGCAGATCGGCCAGAAGGTTGACGATCTGCGCCTGGACCGACACGTCCAGCGCCGAGACAGGCTCGTCCAGGATCACCAGCTTCGGCTCCAGCGCGATGGCGCGGGCGATGCCGATGCGCTGGCGCTGGCCGCCCGAGAATTCATGCGGATAGCGCTGCGCGTGGTCGGGCAAGAGCCCCACCTGTTCCAGAAGGGCCGCGACCCGGGCGCGCACCTCGGTCTCGGACAGGGACAGATGGATGCGCAAGGGCTCGGCGATCAGGTCATGCACGCGCCGGCGCGGGTTGAGCGAGGCATAGGGGTCCTGAAACACCATCTGCACCTTGCGCCGAAGGGGCCGCATCTGCCGCGTCGACAGCGAGGATATGTCGGTGCCGTCAAACACCAGCTTGCCATCCGAGATGTCGTAAAGCCGCGACAGGCAGCGGCCGAGGGTGGACTTGCCGCAGCCGGATTCGCCCACTAGGCCAAGCGTCTCGCCCGCCTCGATGGATAGAGAGACATCATCGACCGCCTGCACCACCCGCTTGCCCTGACGCGAAAAGCGATTGCCCAGTGTGAAGCGCTTGGACAGGTTGGCAATCTCGTAAAGCGCGGTCATGGGGCACCGGTCAGGAAGCAGGCGGTTTCGTGGGGCGGCAGGGTCAGGCGCGGCCTGGCCGCGCAGGCCGCAAAGCGTTTGGGACAGCGCGGGCCGAAGGCGCAGCCCTGCGGCAGGTTGGACAGCGAGGGCGGGGCGCCGGCGATGGTTTGCAGCCGGTGCGGGCGTGCCCCTTCGAGCGGCGGGATCGAGTTCAAAAGCGCCACCGTATAGGGATGCTGCGGATCGGCGAACAAGGGCTCGCGCGCGGCGCGTTCGACGATGCGGCCGGCGTACATCACCATGATCCGGTCAGCCAACTCGGCCATCACCCCCAGATCATGCGTGATGAAGACGATGGCAGAGCCATGCGTCGCCTGCAATTTGCGCAAGAGATCGAGGATCTGCGCCTGAACCGTCACATCCAGCGCCGTGGTAGGCTCATCGGCTACCAGAAGGGCGGGGTTGCAGGTCAGCGCCATGGCGATCACGGCGCGCTGGCGCATGCCGCCCGACAGCTGGTGCGGATAGCGGTGGACGGCCTCTTCCGGCCTTGGGATGCCGACCTCGGCCAGCAGGGCTATGGCGCGGTCCCATGCGGCCTTTTTCGACACCTTCTCATGGGTCAGGATCTGTTCGGCGATCTGCCAGCCGATGGTATAGACCGGGGTCAGCGCCGTCATCGGGTCCTGAAAGATCATCGCAATCTCGCGGCCGCGCAGGTCGCGCATCTCGCGCGGTCGCAGCCCCACGAGTTCACGCCCGCGGAACTTGATCGAGCCTTCGATGACCGCGTTGGGGTCGGTGATCAGGCCCATCACGGCCAGCACGGTCATGGTCTTGCCAGAGCCGCTTTCGCCGACGATGCCCAAGACCTCGCCCTCGGCCACGTCAAAGGAAACGCCGTCCAGCACGCGGACCATGCCATGCTCGGTCCGGAAGGACACGCGCAGATCGGTGACTTGCAAGATCATGAGGTGCGCACCCGCGGGTCCAGAAGGATATAGACGACGTCAACCACCGCATTGGCCAGCACGACAAAGAAGCTGGCGTAAAGCACGGTGGTCATGATGACCGGCAGGTCGAGGTTCTGCAACGCATCGAAGGTCAGCTTGCCCACGCCCTGCAGGCCGAAGACCACCTCGGTCAACAAGGCCGACCCGCCGACCAGCGCCCCGAAATCAAGGCCGAACAGCGTGACGAAGGCGATGAGCGAGGTCCGCAGCGCATGGCGCAAGAGGATGCGGGTTTCCGACAGGCCCTTGGCGCGGGCGGTGCGGATGTAATCTTCTTGCAGCGCCTCGGTGATCGAAGCGCGCAGCACCCTTCCGTACAGCCCGATGTAAAGGATCGACAGCGTGATCCAGGGGATCACCAAGGTCAGGAACCAACCCTCCGGGTCCTTGCCGAACTCCTTGTAGCCCAAGGGTGGCACCCAGGCGAAGAGCCAGATGTCATGAAACCGGCTTTGCGTGATCAGGTTCATCACCTCGCCCAGCCAGTAGACCGGCATGGAAATGCCGATCAGGCCGAGGATCATCAACAACTTGTCCGGCCAGCGGTCGCGGAAGGCCGCGGCGACCACCCCGATGATCAGCGAGAACACCACCCAGAGAACGGCCGCGCCAAAGACCAGCGACAGCGTGACGGGGATCGTGTCCAGAACCGCCGGCACCACCTTCCAGCCCCGGTTGACGAAAGAGGTCAGATCGCCCGTGACGAAGATCTTCTTCATCATCGTCAGGTACTGGACGTAAAAGGGCTGGTCGAAGCCGAAGGAATGGCGCACGGCCTCCAGCACCTCGGGCGAGGCGTTGCGGCCGGCGATCCGCGCGGCGGGGTCGACCCCGGGCGTGCCGAAGAAGATCAGAAACACCAGAAGGCTGATGCCGAACATCACGAACAGCATCTGGGCCAGGCGTTGCAGAATGGCATAGGTCATCAGCCGCGCCCCAGTTTGATTTTCGACCGCGGGTCCAGGGCATCGCGCAACCCGTCGCCAAAGACGTTCAGCGACAGGACCGAGATCACGATCATGATCCCCGGCGCCAAGGCCACGGCGGGGCGGGTGTACAACAGCGTCTGGCCGTCCTGGATGATGGTGCCCCAGCTTGCCGCCGGAGGTTGCACGCCGATCGAAAGGAAGGACAGCGCACTTTCGGTCAGCATGTTCAGCGCCATCATGATCGGGATGAAAACGATCAGCGTGGTCGAGACATTGGGCAGGATGTCCTTCCACAGGATCCGCCCGCTTGGCGCGCCAAGGCCGATGGCGGCCATGACGAAATCGCTTTGCCGCAGCGCCATGACCTGACCGCGCACCGGTCGTGCCACATAAGGAATGTAGATCACCCCGATGATGAAGACCGGCAGGGCCAGCGAACTCGACTCGATGGTGATCGGGCCTATGCTGATGCCTTGGGTGATCAGCACGATGGATAGCGAGATCGCCAGCAGATAGACCGGAAAAGCCCAGAGCACGTCAAGGATGCGGCTGATCACCATGTCGATGACGCCGCCGAAGAACCCGGCCAGCAGGCCGAAAGCGGTGGCGAAGATCAGCGTGAAGGCCGTTGCCGCGCTGGCGATGACGATCGAGTTCAAACCGCCATACAAGAGCCGGGCCATCACGTCGCGGCCCTGATTGTCCGCGCCCAGAAAGTAGTTGCCCAGCCGCCAGGTCGGCCCGATGGGCGTGTAGCCAAGCGCCAGACCGGTGGTCGGAAGCTCCATCACCGGATGCTGGACGCCGTCGATAGTGATCACGGCATCCAGGGTCGATTTGAACGGGTCCACGCCGGCCCACCAGGCGTAGATCGGGGCCGACAGGCAGGACAGCACGATCAGCACGAAAAAGGCCAGCGCGACCAGGGCGGTGCGGTCGCGGCTGAGCCGGTGGAGCGCCGTGGCCCAGGGGCCACGGCTGATATTGGCGGCGGTGTTCACAGCGACCCTGAAGCCCGAACCGTCACTGGACCCATGATTGCGACACCATCCAGTAGAATTGCGAGTTGAACTGGAAGTTGCCGACCCGCTTGGAGACGAAGTCCACATGCTTGGGCGTGAACAGGGCCGCCATCGGCGCCTTGTCGGTCACGTCCTTGTCGACCTCGGCCCAAAGCTTGTTGGCCGCGTCCTGATCGGTCACGCCAAGGGCAAGGGCCTTGTCCATCTTGGCCTGGATGTCCTTGTCGCAGAAGCCCGCGATGTTGATCGAACTGTCGGACCCGGGGGTGAAGCTCGCGCAGCCGAACAGGATGTTGAGGAAGTCCGACGCCGCCGGATAATCCTGATACCACTGGGTGATCGAGATCTGCACCTTGTTGTTGGTGTTCTGGATATAGGTGAACTGGATGTTGGGCGAGATCGGCTTGACATCGGCGTCATAGCCGATGTCGCTCAGGACCGATTGCATATAGGTGCCGATGGCCTTGGAGACGGCAGTATCCTCGGCGATGATCGTGACCTTCTGGCCCTTGGTGCCGGACTCCTCGACCAGCTGCTTGGCCTTGTCGAGGTCAGGCGCCGACCATTTGGTGCCGGGGTCCTTGCTATAGGGGCAGTAATCGACATGTCCGGGGAAGCCGGGCGGCAGGACCTGACAGACGGGCGATGCGAGGACCGGCCCGCCGAAGAGGTTGACGAGTGCGTTGCGATCCAGCGCGTAGTTCACCGCCTGACGCGCCTTTTCATTGTTGAACGGCGGCAGGTTCACGTTCATCGGCGCATACCACCAAGCGGTCAGCGTGTTCAGATGCACCTGATCCTGATATTTGGTGCCGATCTCGCCCAGACGGTCGGTGGGCGGCTGGTCGAACATCCAGTCGGCCTCGCCGTTCTGCACGGCCGTCACCTCGGCCTCGTCGGTCAGGCCGAAATCGAACTGGATCGTGTCGGGATAGCCGTCGGGCTGGGCGTCCTCGCTCCAGACCTTGAAGTTGGGGTTGCGCGACATGGTCATGCCCTTGTTGGGGTCATAGGCCGAGACGTAATAGGCACCGGTGCCTGGGATCGGGGTCGATCCGGCATCGGTCGTCGGCGCATCGGCCGGCAGGATCGAAGCATGGGGCAGGGCGAGCTTGTCGAAGAATTCGGCATCGGGCTGGGTCAGGTTGAAGGTGACGGTGCCTGCCGCCTCATCGCCCACCACCCCGCCGTCAAGCGTGCAGGTCGCAGGTTCCTTGAGGCATTTGTCCGCGCCCACGATCACGGCATAAAAGCCGCCCGCCGTGGGCGATGAGACCTTGAAGATGCGCTGGAACGAGGCCACCACGTCCTTGACCGTCACCTCTTGCCCGTTTGAGAACTTGATCCCCTTGCGCAGCTTGAAGGTGTAGGTCTTGCCGCCGTTCGAGACCTCGGGCATCGCCTCGGCAAGGTCGGGGACCTTGGTGAAACCCTCGGCGCCCGGCGCCTTCTTGAAGGCCAGCAGCCCGTCATAGATGCCCTGGTACAACTGCCAGTATTGCAGCGTGTAGTTGATCTGGGGGTCAAGCGTGCCGGCAGCCGCATGGGCCACCAGCCGCATCGTGCCGCCGCGATGGGCTGTCTGATATTCGGCCTGGGCCGGTGTCACGGCAAGGCCGAACAGGCCGGCTGCCGCCGTGGCCAAAAGAAGCTTCTTCATCGAACTCTCCCGGTTGGTTTCTTGTTTCAGTCGTGCGCGTTCAGAAAGCCGCCCACCACGCCCATGCAGAATTCGG
This sequence comes from bacterium, assembly GCA_016124195.1. GTDB lineage: Bacteria > Pseudomonadota > Alphaproteobacteria > Rhodobacterales > Rhodobacteraceae > Stagnihabitans. The sequence goes on from WGOE01000002.1 coordinate 378,454, forward strand.
TTTCCTCGACATGGGGCATGTGGCTGGACTCTTCAAAGATCATCCAGGCGGCGCCCTTGATGTGATCCTTGTAGGGTTGCACCGTGGCCGGGGTCGCCTCGTCATGGCGACCCGAGATCAGCAGGGTCGGCACAGTGATCTTGTGCAGTTCGGGGGTGATGTCCCAATTCTTCAGCGAGCCCACCACGAAGAATTCGTTGGGCCCGTTCATCGTGTGATAGACGGTCGGGTCCTGCATCAGCTGGGTGAAGCTGGCCACCACCTCGCGCGGGTTGGGCACCACGCGGCAGACATGGCGGGCATAGACCCAGTCCGTCGCGGCCTTGTAGGCGGGGTTGTCGTAATCGCCACTGGCCTCATGCGTGTTCAGCGCGTCCTGAATGTCCTGCGGCATCTCGGACCGCTGGCGCATAGCCTCCGAAGTCCAGAGCGCCATCGAGGCAGGCGAATTCGCAATCACCAGAGATTTCAGCCCCTTGGGGCGGCGCACGCCATATTCGGCGCCCAGCATGCCGCCCCAGCTTTGCCCCAGAACGTGAAAGCCCGCGCGCTGGCCCAGATGGTCGATCAGGTTTTCCAGCTCGTCCACGAAAAGCTGCGGCACCCAGAAATCGGCGCCCTTTTCGGGCAGATGGGTCGAGTTGCCACAGCCGATCTGGTCGTAATGAATCACCGCACGCCCGTCGCGCGCGAGAAGCTTGTAGCTGTCGATGTAATTGTGCGCGACACCCGGCCCGCCATGCAGCAGAAAGATCGGCGCCTTGCCGGAGTTCAGATCGCCGGTGATGCGATACCACGTCTCATAGTTGCCGAAGGGGGCGCGCCCCTCGACCTGTTTCAATGGCGTGTTCATGTGGTCCCCTGTTGTCGTCCGACTCTTCGGTTCTGGTTGAGGCTTACGGTGGTGCGCGCGTCTTCACAGTCAAGAAAATTCACGCGTGGTATATACGTTTGCACCGAGTCCGGGCGGGGTGCTGCTGCAAGACTGATCAGTTCCGCGCGGCGGATGCGCGGCAGTGTCGCGAGCCTGTCAAGGGGTTCAGCCAATCAGCAGGTCCTCGATCTGGCGCGCGATGGACATCAGGCGCTGGTCCTGACCCAGTGGCCCGGTCAGTTGCAGGCCGACCGGCAAGCCATCCAGCGCGCCGCAGGGCAGGCTCAGCGACGGGTGGCCAGTCAGATTGGCAAAGCCGCTCGACAGCATTTCGCTGTCCTGGTCATCGGCAATCCGCGGGTCTTCGTGCGGGGCAACGAAGGGGACCGCGGGGGCGACCAGCACATCCACGTCCTGAAACAGGGCCTCGACCCGCTGGCGCAGATCGGCCTGAAGCCGGGTTGCGGCGATATAGGCGGTGGCCGGTGTCAGGGCACCCGCCTCGATCTGGGCACGGGTGCCGGGCGCATAGCCGGCAGGGTTCAGCGCCATCAGATCGGCATGGATCAGCGCGGCCTCGGGCGCGAGGATCGTCATCAGCGTGGCATTGGCCTGCCCGATCCAGGGGCAGTCCAGGTAGATCAGCTCCGACCCTCGTGCCCGCAAATTGCGCAGGCGGTCCAGCACCAGATCGGTGACCGGCCGCCCGATCGGCGTGTGCGAAAACTGCCAGGCGATCAGCCCGATCCGCAAGGGGCCCGGTTCGCTTGCCAAGGGCATGGGCCGGTCCGCAAGGCAGGCCAGCGCCAGCGCAGCATCGGCCACGCTCCGCGCGAGGGGGCCTGCGTGATCGAGGCGCCACGACAGGGGAAAGACGCCGTCCAGCGGCACAAGGCCAAAGCTGGGCTTCACCCCAACGATGCCGCAATAGGCGGCCGGAATGCGGATCGACCCGCCGGTGTCGGTGCCGATCGCCAGCGGCACGATCCCGGCCGCGACCGCCGCCGCCGACCCGCCGCTGGACCCGCCCGCCGTGCGCGTCGGATCATGCGGGTTGTTGGTCTGGCCGATTTCGGGATGCGCCACGCCATAGGCGTATTCCAGCAGGTTGGTCTTGCCGAAGATCACCGCCCCCGCCGCCCTGAGCCGGGCCACCAGCGTGGCATCCGCTGTCGCCATGCGTGGCATCTGCACCTTCGAGCCGTGTCCGGTGGGCATGCCCTCCACCTCGATCAGGTCCTTGATGGCCACGGGTATGCCGTGCAGCGGGCCAAGATCGCGCCCTGCGGCAAGGTCCAGGGTGGCGCGTCTGGCCTTGGCGCGCGCAAGGTCGGCCATCGGTGCCGCAAAGGCGTTCAGCGCGGGCTCCAGCCTTTGCAGACGGTCCAGCGCCGCATTGACCACATCCAGCGGCGTGAAACGTCCATTGCGATAGCCAGCACCCAGGTCGGCCACGCTGAGAAAGGCGGTCTCCATCCTACACCCGCCGCGCCAGATGGTCGAACAGCCGGGCCCAGGCGATCTGCCCTGTGCGAAAGCTCGACAGGCGGAAGTGTTCGTTGGGCGCGTGGTAATCCTCGTCCGAGGTCGAGAAGGAAAAGAAAATCGTCCCGACGCCCAGATTGCGGGCAAAGACCTCGCCGATCGGAATCGTGGCGCCCATGGCAACACGCAGCGGTCTGGCACCCAGTACCTGGGCCAGGATGTCCTCGGCCACTTTCAGTTCGGGCAGTGCCGGGTCCAGCGCAAAGGCCGGCGTGCCCGGGCCCTTCTGCGTCACGGTGAGCCGGAAGCCGGTGGGCAGTTCGGCCTCAAGATGCCGCCGGATGGCTGCGACCACGTCATCGGGCACCTGGCCCGGCACCAGACGGCAGGTGATCTTGGCCGAGGCGGTCGCGGGGATCACGGTCTTGGTCCCGGCCCCGGCATAACCACCGCTGATGCCGTTGAATTCCAGCGTGGGGCGCAGCCATTGCCGGGTCAGCAGCGAGACGCCGTCGGGCAGGGGGCTGGGTTGCGGCGCGCCGATCTCGGCAAAATAGCCGGCGGAGTCATAGTTCACCCCGCGGATGGCAGCCTCGATCAGAGGGTCGGGCGGCAGGGCCGCGCTGGCAAAGCCCGCGACCCGCACCTCACCCTCGGCATCGTGCAGGCTCGACAGGATCCGCGTCAGCGCGCGGATCGGATTGGGCGCGCTGCCGCCGTGCCGGCCGGAATGCAGGTCCTTCATCGCGCCATCGACCGTCACTTCCAGCGCCACCAGCCCGCGGCTCGCCACCGTGACCGAGGGCAGATCGGCCCGCCACATCGCCCCGTCGGCCGACACGACCAGATCGCAGACCAGCCGGTCCTTGAGCCCCGCCACGGCGGCGTCGAAATTCGGACTGCCCGATTCCTCTTCGCCCTCGATCAGGACTTTGACGTTCAGCGGCAGGCCGCCAGTTACGGCGCGGTAGGCCGCAGCCACTAGGATCGGGATCAGCAGGGGGCCCTTGTCATCGGACACGCCGCGCGCATAAAGCCTGTCGTTGCGCAGGGTCGGCTCGAAGGGTGGAGAGAGCCATTTCTCAACCGGATCAGGTGGTTGCACATCGTAATGGCCATAGACGAGGATGGTCGGCGCGCCCGGCGCCTCGCACCATTCGGCCAGAACGCAAGGATGGCCGGGCGTCGGGATGATCTCGACCGCGGGAAAGCCCGCATTGGACAATTCGCCCGCCACAAAGGCGGCCGCCTGCCGGATGCCGGTCTGATAGGCCGGGTCGGTGCTGACGCTGGGGATGCGGCAGAACTGCTTGAGCGTTTCCAGCGCCTCTGCCTCGTGCGCGGCAAGCCAGGCCTCGACCGCGCTCATTTGCCGCCATCCACGCCCAGAACCTCGCCGGTGATCCAGCCGGCCAGGTCAGAGGCGAAGAACATCACCGCATGGGCGATGTCTTCGGGCGTGCCAAGGCGGCGCATGGCGATTTGGTTCATCAGGGCGGCCTGACCTTCGGGGCCCATCGCCTCCCATTGCTTTTCGGTCGTGGGGTTGGAGCGCACGAAGCCGGGCGCCACGCAGTTGACCGTGATGCCGAAGGGGCCAAGTTCATGCGCCAACTGCCGGGTCAGGCCGATCTGGCCGGCCTTGGCGCTGGCATAGGCCTGAATGCCGGTCAGGCTGATGGTGCGCCCGGCCCCGGACGAGATGTTTACGATCCGCCCGCGGCCCTGGCGCTTCATCAGGGGGGCCACGGCCTGCGCCATGAAGAAAGTGCCCGACAGGTTGACGTCGAAGATGTCCTGCCAGTCGCGGGCAGTGATCTCTTCGATCGGCCGACCCTTCTGGCCGCGCACGCCGCCTGCGTTGTTGACCAGAATATCGACCGAGCCGGCTTGGGCGATCTTGGCCACCACAGCCTGCACGGCGTCGCGGTTGCCCACGTCCACCACATGGGTCTGACAGGCCGCGCCGCACAGGCGCGCGGTTTCGGTCAGGCCCTCGGCATTGACATCAAGCGCTGCGACCCGCGCGCCCCTTGCGGCAAAGGCCTGCGCCATGGCGCGGCCAAAGCCGTGCGCGGCCCCGGTGACGATCACGCCGCGTCCGTCGAAGGTGATGTTCATGCCGGGTTTCCTTGTGTGACCTTGGCAAGGTCGTCCAGGTTTTCAAGGCTGAGCACGCGCTGACCGGATTCGATCTGCTGAATCAGCGAGATGAGCCGAGCGGTCAGCGGCGTGGGCACGCCGTGGCGGCGGGCGGTCTCAACGATCGGGCCCAGTTGTGCCACGACCTCGGTCTTGCGTTTGCGTACGGCCAGATCGCGCCAGATGCCTGAGTGGGATTTGGTCGAACGGCGGTTGTGGGCCACCATGTCGGCGAAGGACTTGTCGATGGCAGACTGCGCGGCATCGGGGCGGAATGCAGCGGGGTCGAAGCCGTCGAAAGCCTCGGTCCGGATGCCTTCGGCCGCGGCGACGGCGCCGGTCTCCTGGCCAAGACGGGTCAGGACGGCGCGCGCCTTGGGGTTGTCCAGCACATCGGCGATGCTGTCGTTGGTGACGGCCGTGGCGAAAAGCAGCGCACCATAGACGAGCTTGCCCCAGAGATAGCCCCAGATGTTCTGCGTCAGCACGGCCTTGGGGTCGAAATCCTGCATCAGGCGGTGCAGGGTCCGGATGCGCGGGGTGATCGCCCCGTCCAGCTCGCCGATCACGGCGGCGCCGTGACCCGAGTAATGCACCAGCCCAGGCTCCAGATAATCGGCGCCGAAGTTGACAAAGCAGCCGATGGTGCGCGCAGCCCCCACAACCTTGGCGATAACCAGTTCGTTCAGCCCGTTCTGCGCCGAGACGACCACGCCATCCTCGGCCAGATGCGGGGCGAGGGCGGCCACCGCGGCTTCGGTATGCAGGGCCTTGACGCAAAGGAAGATCAGCGCGTGCCGGCCCGTCACATCCTGCGGCAGGAAGGCGGGGGCGCGGACGACGTCCTGAAAGATCGGGCCGTCAATGCGCAGACCGCCGGCATTGATCGCCGCGACATGGGCCGGATCAGAATCCACGAAGATCACCGCATGGCCCGCGCGCAGGAAGGCCGCGCCCAAGGTGCCGCCGATCGCCCCGGCCCCCCAGATGACGATCGGCGCGCTCATGCCCAGGGTCCCTGCATCAAGGCCCGGGTCTCAGCGATGGCCACGTCCCAGATCGCCTGCATCTCGGCATCGGGGCGTTCGTAATAGCCGCCGAAATTGCCGTCGCCCAGCAGCGCGCGGGTCGCCGCCGGCCCCATGGCGCGCATCCGGTCGAAATCGACCATCGGTTTCTGCTGGCTGGGCAGCACGACGCCGGGCAGGCGCGTCCAGGGGAAATTCTCCATCCACGAGGCATGCGACGCGACGGGGTCGGTTTCCTGCACCGCTTTGAGGGTCTTGGGCGCGTTCCACCAGTTGTGGAACTTGACCGAACAGCCGGGATTGTCGGCCATCCATTCGATGCCAAGGCTGCCGGCCGGTGAATTGCCGCCATGGCCATTGACGATGAAGATGCGGCGAAAGCCCTGCGACCTGAGGCTGTCCAGAATGTCGCGCACGATGCGGACATAGGTTTCAACCCGGATGCTGATCGAGCCGGGATAGGCCAGGAAATAGGGGGTCACCCCATAGGCCAGCACCGGAAAGACCGGCGCGCCCAAGGGCTCCGCCGCTTCCAGCGCCACGCGCTCGGCCAGGATCGAATCGACCGACAGCGACAGGCCGGCGTGCTGTTCGGTGCTGCCCAGCGGCAGAACGGCCAGGTCAGAGGTCTTGAGATAGGCCTCGACCTGTTCCCAGTTCATCTCGGAGATTTTCATGAGGCTTCCTTTCTGGCGTCGACGGGCAGGCCATGGGCTGGCAGGCTGTCGAGTTTGCGGGGTGGCGCCAAGAGCGGCATCACCAGCCGGTCTATGTCGCCCGGGTCGGGAATGTGGCGATATTCGATGCGTGGGGCGCCGGGTTTGGCCAGACGCGCCGCCGCGTCCGCGCCGGTGGCCAGCACGACCGCATCGCAATCGGCCAGAAGCGCTGCGATGTCGGGATCGTCGAGGTTGGCGGCCACGATGTCGCGGACATGGGCGGCAAAGCGGCGCACGCCCAAGGTCAGCACCGGCAGGAAATCGGCGAAGCGCGAGACGACGCCGACCTTGGCCATCGGGTCGATCGAGGCCAGCGCCATGCGTGTTGCCTCGGACGGGATGAAGCGGATCGACAGGATCGGCACGCCGGGCAGGGCGGCGGTGACGGCGGCCTGCAGATTCGAGAAGGTCAGCACGATGTCCGCACCCTGCAGCCGCTTTTGATAGGCAGGATCGGCGGTGATCTGATCGAGCGTCGTCGCTTCGACAAAGGCATGGTCGCCAACCTGATCGGCCACGCGCTGCGCATAACTCGCCGTCGCGTCGGCAAAAAGCCCGACCATCGCTATGAACTGGCGCCGCCCCAGCGCGAGGCGCGCCGTGACCCTGGCGTGGATCAGGCCGGCTAGGTCCTCGGGCGCGGCACCGAGATTGATCGCCTGGTCGATCACGGCATCTATGGCGCCGCGCAGGCGCAGCATCTCGGACCCCGAAGCCAGCCGGGCCTGCGCCGAATCGGCGACGAAAGTCCCCGAGCCCGAGCGCGTCTCGATCAATCCGGCGGCCTTGAGTTCGGCATAGACCTTGGCGACCGTCATCGGCGCCACATCCGCCTGCAGGGCCAGATCGCGGACCGAAGGCAGGCTGGACCCGATCGGCCATTCGCCAAAGGTTATGGCATGTTCCAGCGCGCCCTTCAGCTGCTGGCGCAACGACAGGTTGGATTTTCGATCAATCTGCACCTTCACCGTCGTCTCCAAGTGATACATACATGTAGTACGCAGCCTCGCCCCGTTGCTTCATAATTCAACAGTTAGTGGCCATTATCAACAAGATTCCGCAAAAACTGTACTATTGACAGAGTTTTGCTGCCGTGTGACGCTAAAGCATAATAGAACACTAACAAGAAACTCGGAGGTTGATGACATGAAAATGGTGGCGTCTGCTGCGCTTGCGGCAGCTATACTGGTAGGCGGCAGCATCTCCGCCTATGCAACGGATCGCGGCGGCGTGATGACCTATGGCCGCTATGCCGACAGCCTGTTCCTTGATCCGGTCCTCAACGATGCCAACGTGGACATCTGGATCCTGTCCAACCTGTATGACACGCTTTTGCTGCCGACCGACGACGGGCAGGGCGTGCAGGCGGGTCTGGCCACGGAATGGAAGGTTTCGGACGACGGGATGACCGTGACGCTGAAACTGCGCGATGGCATCAAGTTCTCGGACGGATCGCCGATCGAGGCCTCCGACGTGATCTGGTCGCTCAAGCGCGCCGCCAAGCCTGACAACGGGATCTGGGGCTTTCTGGTCAGCGCCATCAAGGATGTGACTTCGGGCGCCGACGGCTCCATCGTGATCTCGCTGAGCCGGCCCGACCCGTCGATCATTCCGGCTCTGACCGTGTTCAACACCGCCATCATGCCCGAAAAGCTGTTCGAGGCGATGCCGGGCAAGGATGACGCCGAAAAGGCCAAGGCCTTTGCCGAACACCCGGTGGGCTCGGGCCCCTTCATGTTCCAGTCGTGGGAGCGCGGCTCCACCATGAAACTGGTCAAGAACCCCTATTATTGGGCGATGGGCGATGATGGCAAACCCTTGCCCTATCTGGACGGCGTGACCTTCGAGGTCATCCCCGACGACGCCACCCGCATCCTGCGTCTGCAATCGGGCGAACTGGACGGAGCAGAGTTCATTCCCTATGCCCGCGTGGCCGAACTCAAGGCCGATCCCAAGCTGGACATGAACCTCTATCCTTCGACCAAGATCGAATATGTCACGCTGAACGTGCGGCCGCAGGTCGATGGCAAGGACAATCCCCTGTCCAACGTCAAGGTGCGTCAGGCGCTGAACTATGCCACCAACAAGGACGCGATCATCCAGATCGTGACCCAGGGTGTCGGTAGCCCGATGAAATCCTTCATGTCCTCGGCAACGCCGCTGAACTCGGGCACGGGGCCCCTGTTCCCCTATGACCTCGACAAGGCCAAGTCGCTGCTGGCCGAGGCGGGTTACAAGGATGGCTTCTCGATCGACCTGCTGGTCCTCGCCGGCAACCAGGACGAGACCGGCATCGCCACCGCCCTGCAACAGATGTGGGCTGCCGCAGGTGTCAAGCTGAACCTCAAGCAGGTGGACAATGCCACGCGGACCGACCTTTACCGCAGCGGCAAGTTCTCGATGCGTCTGGGCGCCTGGACGGATGACATCGCCGATCCCAGCGAGATCACTTCGTACTTCGCCTATTCGCCCACCATCGAATCGCAGCATTCCGGCTGGAAGAGCGAAGAAGTCGACAAGCTCTTCGAACAGTCGCAATCGGAACGCGACCCGGCCAAGCGCACGGCGCAATATGCGCGGATCCAGGAGATCGCCAATGCCGAAGGGCCGATGGTCTATCTCTATGAATCGCCCTATCCGGTGGCGCTGAGCAAGAAGGTCAAGGGTTTCATCCAGATCCCCCTCGGCAACAATATCTTCCGCGCAGCCTCGCTGACGAAGTAAGCTTGGCCCGGCCGGGTCCTGTCCCGGCCGGGTTTTCTTTTGCGGATCAAAGAGGCGCGCCTTGTCGATGTCCCTGTTCTTCCTGAGGCGGCTGATTCAACTGATCCCGACCTTGGCCTTCATTCTGGTCGTGGTCTTCGTGCTGGTGCGCCTGCTGCCCGGAGACCCGACCAGCGCCATCCTGGGCGACCGGGCACTGGATGCCGATGTGGCGCGGATCAACCACGATCTGGGTCTGGACCGGTCGATCCCGGTGCAGTTCGTCCTGTTCCTCAAGGCGGTGGCGACGGGCAACCTTGGCAACTCGATCACGCTGAAATTGCCAGTGACCACGCTGATCGCCCAGCGTCTGCCGGTGACGGTGATGCTGACGGTGATGGCGGCGCTGATGTCGCTGGTGATGGCCGTGCCGCTGGCCTTTGTGGCCGCGCTGCGCCGCGATGAACTGGCCGACAGTGCGATCCGCGGCACCTTTCAGGTCGGCCTGTCGATGCCGGTCTTTTACCTTGGCCTGATCCTGTTGACCGTATTCGGCGCGCGGCTCGGCTGGTTCCCGGTCGGAGGCTATGGCGACAGTTTTGGCGAGCACATCTATCATCTGTTCCTGCCCGCTTTCACGCTCGCGCTAAGCCTTGCCGCCATCCTGATGCGAAACCTGCGCGCCGCGATCATCGGGGTCGTGGGGGCGGAATATGTGGTCTTTGCCCGGTCCAAAGGCATCATGCCCGGTGTGATCCTCATGCGCCATGTGCTGCGCAGCGCCCTGATTTCGACCGTCTCGCTCTTTGGCCTTTCCGTCGGCACGCTTCTGGGTGGCGCCGTGATCACCGAAACCGTCTTTGCCATCCCCGGTGCCGGGCGCCTGATGATCGACAGCATCTATGGCCGCGACTACCCCGTGGTGCAGGGCATGACGATGGCGCTGGCCGTCGTCGTCTCGCTGACCTTCTTTCTGACCGATGTGGTCGAGGCCTGGCTTGATCCGCGAGTGGCACGATGACGCTGTCTCTACGCCAGATCCCGCGCCCCCTGCTGCTGGGCGGGCTTTTGATCGGGGCGAGCCTTGTGCTGGCCGTCTTCCCCGCGACCTTCGCGCCCTATGATCCGGTGGCGATGGATTACAACGCCCTGATGCATGCCCCCTCCTGGGCGCATCCGATGGGCACCGACAATTTCGGCCGCGACGTGCTGAGCCGGGTGATCCACGCCTATACGATCGACATGCAGATCGCCTTCTTCGGCACGATCTTTTCCTTCAGCTTCGGCATCGTTATCGGCGCGCTGGTCGGCTATGCCGGCGGGCTGGCCGACACGATCTTTGGCCGGATCGTCGATGCCGTCATCACCTTTCCCTTCCTCGTTCTGGTCATCGCCATCGTCTCGGTCCTTGGGCCTGGCCTTGTGAACATGTATGTGGCGCTGGCCGTGGTGGGCTGGGTGTTTTACGCCCGCATCATCGCGGCCGAGGTCAAGGTGCAGAAAAGGCTCGACTATGCCGATGCCGGCCGTGCCATGGGCTACACGCCGATGCGGGTGATCTTTCGCCACCTTCTGCCCAATGCCATCACGCCGGCCATCGTCTATCTGGTGACCGACATGGCGCTGGCCATCCTGCTGGGGTCAAGCCTTGGGTATCTGGGCCTTGGCGCCCAGCCGCCCACCGCCGAATGGGGCGTGCAAATCGCCGATGGCAAGAATTTCATGACGACGGGCTGGTGGATCTCGGTCTTTCCGGGCGTGGCCATCGTGCTGACCGGCCTTGGCTTCAGCCTGATCGGCGATGGTCTGGCCGAAGTCTTGAGGACGCGCAAATGACCCCCGCCCTGCAAGTGCGCCACCTTTCCACGACCTTCGGCCATCACGGCACGCCGGTGACAGCGGTCGATGACATCTCGTTTGACGTGATGCCGGGCGAGGTTCTTGGGCTGGTCGGCGAATCCGGCTCTGGCAAAAGCGTCACGCTCCGGTCGATCATGCGGCTGATGCCGCATCATTCCGCGGTCACGGGCAGCGTGCTCTGGCAGGGATGCGACCTGATGACCATGACCGAGGCAGAGCTGCGCCGGGTGCGGGGCGGCGAGATTTCCATGATCTTTCAAGAGCCCGGCACGGCGCTGAACCCGGTTCTGCCGGTCCGCGTGCAGATCGAGGAAAACCTGCGCGCCCATACCGAATTGAGCGCCGCCGGCCGCGCCGCCCGCTGTCTGGAACTGATGGACCTTGTGGGCATTCCCGATGCCAAGCGGCGCCTGACCCAATATCCGCACCAATTCTCGGGCGGGATGCGGCAGCGGGTGATGATCGCCATTGCGCTGGCCAGCAATCCCAAGCTTCTCCTCGCTGACGAGCCGACCACGGCGCTGGATGTGACGATTCAGGACCAGATCCTCAAGCTGATCCTCGATCTGCGCGACGAACTGGCGATGAGCGTGGTCTTTGTCACGCATGACCTTGGCGTGGTGGCTGCGACCTGCGACCGGATGGCCGTGATGTATGCCGGCCGCATCGTGGAAAGCGGGCCGGTGCCGGCGGTCTTTGCCCAGCCCAATCACGCCTATACGCGGGGGCTTCTGGGGTCGGTGCCCCGCAGCGGCACGGAACGCAGCCCGCTTTTGTCGATCGAGGGCACGCCGCCCGGCCTGACCAGCCGGCCTGCAGGCTGCGCCTTCCATCCGCGCTGTGCCTTTGCGACCGACCTTTGCCGCAGAGAAAGCCCCGCGCTGCAAGACCGCGCGGCAGGCCAGGCCGCAGCCTGTTTCCACAGCGACCGCGTCATCGCGGCAGGATTGGCCGGATCATGACCGAGATGAAACCGCTGCTTTCAGTGCAGGATATCACGAAGGCCTTCCCCTTTCCGCGCGATCTGTTGCAGCGCCTGCGCCGCCAGCCCGGCCAGGCCGTGCATGCGCTGAACGGTGTGACCCTGGACATCAGGCGCGGCGAAACCCTTGGCATCGTGGGAGAAAGCGGCTGCGGCAAGTCCACGCTCGCCCGCTGTCTGGTGCGCCTGCACGACTGCGACAGTGGCCGGGTTCTGTTCGGCGACACCGATATCGCCACCCTGTCCGGTGCCGCCCGGCGTGCCTTCAACGCCAAGGTGCAGATGATCTTTCAGGATCCCTATTCCTCGCTGAACCCCCGTATGCGGGTGCGCCAGATCCTGACCGAGGCGCTGTCGGTCCACAGGATGCGCCCCGCGGCCGAAATTCCTGCCCGGATCGCCGAGCTTCTGGACCTTGTCCGCCTGCCCATGGATGCCGCCGACAAATACCCGCATGAATTTTCCGGCGGCCAGCGTCAGCGCATCGGCATTGCCCGCGCACTTGCGGTCGAGCCTCAGGTGCTGGTCGCCGATGAACTGGTCTCGGCGCTGGATGTCTCGGTTCAGGCGCAGGTGGTCAACCTGCTTCTGGCCTTGCAGGATCAGCTGCATCTGACCGTGGTCTTTGTCGCCCATGACCTGCGGCTGGTGCGCCACATCTCGCATCGGGTTGCGGTGATGTATCTGGGCAAGGTGGTCGAGGTCGGCCCGACCGAGGCGCTGTTTTCTGCCCCGTTGCATCCCTATACCCAGGCGCTTCTGGCCGCGGCACCCGAGATCGACCCCGCCCGCCGCAGCCGTCGCGTGGCGGCCAAGGGCGAATTGCCCAGCCCGGTGAACCTGCCGCAGGGTTGCCTGTTCAACACGCGCTGCCCCTTGGCCTTTGAGCGCTGTTTCAAGGAACGGCCCGCGCTGCCCGCGTCAGGCGACCACCGCGCCGCCTGCCATCTGACCCAAGCCGAAAAAGAGTAACCCCATGTCCTATGCCGCGTTCCAGACCGAAATCGGGCGGATCAACGACATCCTGTGCAGCGTCAACCTGTTGTCCTGGGATGCGCGCACCGTGATGCCGCACGGCGGGGTCGACTCGCGTGGCCGGCAGATCGCCACGCTGACCAGCCTTGCCCGCGACCTCGCCACCGGCGACACCCTGCGCCGCGCGATGGACGAGGCCCGCCATGACGCCACCCCAGACGCCCTGCGCGCGCTGGATCTGGCCGCGGCCGAGATTGCCACCCTGACCCGTATCCCCCCGGCCCTGATCGGGGAACTCGCCAGCCTCAAGACCGCCGCCCATGCCGCCTGGGCCGAGGCGCGTGCCGCCAATGACTTTGCTACCTATGCGCCGCTTCTGACCCGGATGATCGCCATGCAGCGCGAGATTGGCCAGGCGCTGGGGGACAATCCCTATGACGCGCTGATCGGACTTTATGAACCGGGGATGACGCAGGCCCGGCTTGCGGTTCTGTTCGGCGAACTGAAGGCCGCGCTGGTGCCCCTGATCGAAAAGGCCACCGCGGCCGCGCAACCCCGCACCGATTTTCTGACCCGCAGCTACCCGATCCCGGTGCAAAAGGCCTTCGCGCTGAAGATCGCGGCCAGGATGGGCTATGACCTCAACCGCGGGCGGCTGGATGACACGGTCCACCCGTTCGAGATTTCCTTCACCCGGAACGACGTGCGCATCACCAGCCGCTTCCGCGAGACCTGGCTGCCCGGCGGCATGTTCGCCCTCTGGCACGAGGCGGGCCATGGCATGTACGAACAGGGCGTCGATCCGGCTTATACCCGGTCGATCTTTGCGACCGACCTCGCCAATCTGTACGCGGTGGGGGGGGCGAGCTTTGGCATGCACGAATCCCAGTCGCGGCTGTGGGAAAACCGGGTCGGCCGCTCGCGCAGCTTCTGGGAGCTGCATTTCCCTGAACTTCAGGCGCATTTCCCCGACCAACTTTCCGATGTCACGGCGGGTGAGTTCTGGGCGGCGGTCAATCAGGTGCGCCCCGATTTCATCCGGGTCGAGGCGGACGAACTGACCTATGACCTGCACATCATCCTGCGCTGCGAGATCGAGGCGGCGCTGATGTCTGGCGATCTGGCGGTGCGCGATCTGCCCGCGGTCTGGGCCGAGAAGATGCGCGCCTATCTGGGACGCGAGGTGCCAAACGACACTTTGGGCGTGCTGCAGGATGTGCATTGGTCGCAGGGCTATGTCGGCTCTTTCCCGACCTATACGCTGGGCAACATCATGTCCTCGCAGGTCTTTAAGGCGGCGCAGGCCCAGCCCGCCATTGCGGCAGGTCTGGCAGAGGGCGATTACGCGCCCCTGCATGGCTGGCTTCAGCACGAGATCTACGCCCATGGCCGCGGCGCCTCGCCGGCGCAGACGCTGCAAAAGGTTGCGCAGGGCCCCTTGGACACAGCCCCCTATATCGCCGATCTGACGCGCAAGGTGGCCGATCTGACCGGGTGAGAGCGTTCAGCGTCCCGTCACGCTCTGGCGTTGCCCGCCGATCCAGACGGCACAGATCGCTCGGTCATCGCCCATCATGATCGTGGGAAATACCGCCTGCCACAGATCCTCGGCCCGCCGCGTCGCCTGCTCGATCGCCGGGGTCGAGGCGAGGTCGATCACCACCAGATCGGCCTCCATCCCGGGGGCGAGGTTGCCGATCTGATGTTCGGCCCGCAGCGCCCGGGCCGACCCCTGGGTCGCCAGCCACCACAATTGCGAGGGATGCAGCGCCTGCCCGCGCAACTGCCCGACCTCGTAGGCCGCGGCCATGGTGCGCAACATCGAAAACGACGAACCGCCGCCGGTGTCCGTGGCCAGCCCCACCCTGAGCTGCCGCGCCAGCCCCATGTCGAAAAGCCCCGATCCGATGAAGGTGTTCGAGGTCGGACAATGCACGAGGCTCGCCCCCGCCTCGACCAGCCGGGATTTCTCGCGCGCGGTCAGATGGATGGCATGGCCATAGACGGCCCCCTCACGCAACAGACCCTGAGTTTCATAGGTGTCCAGATAGTCGCGCGACTGCGGAAACAGGTCCTTGACCCAGGCGATCTCGTCGGTCTGTTCGCTGAGGTGAGTCTGCATCAGGCAATCGGGATATTCGCGCCAGAGCGCGCCCATCGCGGCCAGCTGTTCCGGCGTCGAGGTCGGAGAGAAGCGCGGCGTGATCACATAGGACAGCCGGTCCACGCCATGCCACTTCTGCAACAGGCGTTTGCTGTCGTCATAGGCACTTTGCGCCGTGTCGCGCAGGCCATCGGGCGCGTTGCGGTCCATGCAGGTCTTGCCGGCAAAGGCGCGCAGGCCGCGGCTGCGGGCGGCCTCGAAAAACGCATCGACCGAGGCGGGGTGGATCGTGGCATAGCTGCACATCGACGTCGTGCCATGCGCCAGAGCGAGGTCGAAATAGCGGGCCGCCACCTCGGCCGCATAGGCCGGATCGGCAAAGCGCATCTCTTCGGGGAAGGTGTAAAGGTTCAGCCAGTCGATCAGCCGCTTGCCCCAGGAGGCGATGATCGCGGTCTGCGGGTAGTGGACATGAGCATCGACAAAGCCTGCCGAAATCAGGCTGCGGCCATAGTCGGTGACCTGCGCGCCGGGATGGGCGGCGCGCAGCGCCCCTGCTGCGCCAAGGGCGCGGATCTTGCCGCCCTCAATCACCACGGCCTCGTCCAGCCGGACAGCATCGGCCGCCTCGAACGGGTCTCCGGCAAAGGACAGCACCTGCCCCAAAAGCAAATCGGCCATGGCTCACCTCATCTTCCGCGGCCAGACTAATCCGTTCCGCCGCGGGGGTAAAATGCGCTTCGCCCCTGTTTTGCCGAAACAGCTTTCGCTAAGGTTGTCATAATCGAAGCGGGGCGGGGTGGCCGACCGTCAGGCAGGGCGGGATGACAAGGCCCAAGCGCGATCGGACAGCCTTAGGTCCAATGGATGCGGAGGACGGTGGGGATGAACGGTTTGGGACTGCGCTTCGACCGGCGGTGCATGCCCGCCAGGCGGATCATCGCCGCGCGGGGCGGCGTTGCGGTGCTGCCGGAACCGGACCGGCCGCTTTCGCGACGACCCTGACCGATGCGATGAAGGATCTGACGCTGGCTAAGGTGGTGATGATATGAACGATGTCAAGGCTTTGGCCCGCAAGATGGCCTTCGCCACCCGCAAGGTCGCCTTTGGGGCCGGGCAGGGGCAGGCGGCCGAACTGCTGGCGGATCTGCTGGGCGGCCATCGTGGCAAGGCGCTGGCCGGCTACATGCCGATGCGGACCGAGATCGACCCAATGCCAGCCATGGCCGCGTATCAGGGTCCGGTCGGCGTGCCGGTGATCCTCGCCCCGGCCTCGCCCTTGCGGTTTCGCGAATGGGGGCCGGGTGCTGCGATGACACCGGGCGAGTTCGGCGCCCTGATCCCGGCCGAAGGCGCCTGGGTCGAGCCTGAGGTCCTGATCGTGCCGCTTCTGGCCTTCGATGCGCGCGGCTACCGGCTCGGCTATGGCGGCGGGTTTTACGACCGCACCCTGCAAGGCCTGCGCGCCCGTCACCCCACGCTCGCCGTAGGCTTCGCCTTTGCCGCGCAAGAGGTGGACGAGGTGCCGATCGACGATTTTGACCAGCGTCTGGATGCCGTGGTGACCGAGCGCGAGGTGCGATGGTTCGCCTGACGCTGATGCTGGCCCTTCTGGCCGGGCCGGCCGCCTCCGCCTGTTTCGGTCCACGCTTTCCCGAAAAGCTCATCGACGACCGCGGGCACAGTATTGCGATCCTCAGTCACACCGGACAGGATGTCACCTTTCGCACCGCAGCGCTTGACGGTGCCCTGACCGTTACAGCCCTGCGCCAGGGCATTTTCCCCATCGCAGCCAGCGCGGCCGGCGCGACTTTCGCCTATGACTGGCAAACCGACTTGCCGCCCCTCGCCACGTTGGAACCCGGCCAGAGCCTGCAGTTCCAGGCCGACCTCGTGGTCGAACACGCCAGCCGCAGCTTTGTGGAGTTGGACATCCAAGTCCTGCGCGCCGACCACTTGAGCATTGCCGGCTGCGACTATCCGGTCCTTGTCGTGGCCCGCCGTCTCAAGGAAGCCGGCCGTCTTTCGGTGGATGAGGTGTCGTGGCTTTCCCTCGACCTGCGGTTGCCGCTGCGTGTGGAAAGCCTGCCAGCGGGCCCCATCTCGACCGTCATGGCACTGGAGTGACGGGGGCGCCGCCCCCTTCATCAAGACAAGAATACGCCCCTACCTCGCGATGGTCTCGTCACGCACGAACATGTTCGACCAGGCCCGGTCGATCAGATCGGGGTTCATCTGATAGGGGATCCCCTCGAACTCGCAGATCGAGATCATCTGGTCGATCAGGAATACCGGCTGGTAGTTCGCGAAATTGTTGTTGATCGTCGGGTACTTGGTCTTCAAGAGGTGGATCAGCGTCGCCTCGTCCAGCGGCATCTTCTTCTTGCGCGCGACCATGGCAAAGATTTTCAGGAAATTGTCCTGGTTCGGCCCGTCCACCTTGATCTTGAAAAAGATCCGGCGGAGTGCGGCGCCGTCGAAAATCTCGTTCGGGTGGAAGTTGGTCGAAAAGATCACCAGCGTGTCGAAGGGCACGGTAAACTTCTCGCCCGACTGCAGGGCCAGGATGTCGCGGTTTTCTTCCAGAGGCACGATCCAGCGGTTGACCAGCTTTTGCGGCGGTTCGGACTGACGGCCAAGGTCGTCGACGATGAAGATCCCGCCTGAGGATTTGAGCTGCAGCGGCGCCTGATAGGTCCGCGCCACGGGATTGTACTTCAAATCCAGCATGTCCAGCGTCAGTTCGCCGCCCGTCACCACCGAAGGCCGCTCGCAATAGACATAGCGCGCGTCATAGCGGTTCGCGCTGCGGCGCAGGGCTGACGGGTCGTCCAGGGTCTCTTGCGCCTGGGCATGCACGATCGGGTCATAGACGGTGATCACCTGGCCCGAATATTCGATGGCGCGCGGAATATAGATCCGGTCGCCCAAGGCCGCACGGATGCCGTTGGAAATACTGGATTTTCCGTTGCCGGGCGGGCCGTACATCAGGATGGACCGGCCCGAGGTCACGGCAGGGCCGAGATTGTCGATCAAGTCGTTGGGCAGGATCAGGTGCCCCATGCCCCGCATCAGTTCGGTGCGGGTGATCTTCATGTTGCGCACCGACTGGCGCTTCATCTGCTCGCCATACATGGCCAGCGGGACCGGCATCGCGCCGTAATATTCCGACTGCGACAGCGCATCCAGGGCGCGTGATTTGCCGGCATCGGTCAACTGATAGCCCATCTCGTTGCCCGAGGTCGCATGCATCGTGCCCGTGGCCTCCAGCAGGCGCTGGCTGCGAGCCAGGTCAACCAGTTCCTGCGTGATCACGACCGGCAGGCACAGCACCCGGGAGAGGACCGTCACCAGATCGAGGTTCATGCGGAACATGGTTTTCAGCAGGATGTCACGCATCATCACCGGCGTCAGGCCCACCTCGGCCATCGACTTCGGCGGGGCGGGGGGCTGCACTCCGGGGGGCTGCACTTGCACGTTCATGTCATGGCCTCGCTGGGGCCTGCGTCGGCAGGCCAGGTCAGCCCATCACATACTCTGCAAAAGTGACGAAATTGGTGCGGCGATAAGGTAGAAATTCAGCATTCCGGCCAGGGCGAGGCCCATCGGAAATTTCTGATGCGTCCAGCTTTGCCAGTCGGGTGTCGCGCGCCGCATCGCCGGGACCAGCCGCATCAGCCGGTGCGCGGCAAAGGCGCCCAGCAGGCAGCCCGCCAGAAGCCCCATGACAAGCCGCGGATCGGCCAGAACAAAGAACGGCGCCATGGCCGCGCCGAACTTGGCATCGCCCGCCCCGATCAGCCCGGCCGCATTGGCCAGAAACAGCGCCAACAGCGTGACCAGTCCAAGGCCCATGGCCCTGGCCCAGATCATGAAGGGTAGTCCACCCGCTACCACCACGACGATCCCCAGGATCACCCAGACCGCAACCAGCGCCAGCACCGCCTTGTTGGGGATCTTCATGAAGCGCATGTCGCTCCACGCGACCCAAAGCCCGATGGCGAGCGTGAAGGGCAGAAAGACCAGCGACGGCACCAGCGGCAGCATCAGCCCCCCAAAGCGGCGAGACTGCGCGCGGCCTGTTCGAAATAGGTGGGCGACGTGTCGATCGCCTCTTGCAACAGGCGCTTGCCGTTGCCGGTGTCGCCCTGCTTCACCGCGGCGATGCCGGCGGTATAGAGCAGTTGGGCCCGTTCTTCCTGCGTCATGCTGACGATGGGCAGGTCATATTTGTGCTGGGCAGCACGGGCCAGAACCAGATTGTTCTTGGCGATGAACATGGTCGGATCATAGGTCAGCGCCTGGATGAAGAGCTTCTCTGCACCCGGCCCATCGCCGCGCGACAGTTTGGAAAAACCCCAGTTGTTCAGAACACCCTGCGGCTTGGTCGTCATGCCCACGGCAACCGAATAGAAACTGTCCGCCTTCTTCCAGTCTTTCTTGCTGTCGGCCACCATCGCCTCGAGCCGGTAGCGTTCAAAGCTTTCGACAGTGGGCGGGATGGAATTCAGCGTGGCCTCGGCGTCCTTCCAGTTGTTGGAGCGGATCTGCACATCGGCCAGGGCCAGACGGTCGTCATCCGTGGCATCCTTGGATTTGATGATATCGGCCAGAACCACGGCGGCCTCGGCGTAAAGCCCGGCCCGCGCCTCGGATTTGGCGAGCGAGCGTTTGAGGCTGACCCGGTCGGGCGTCACGGCCAGCGCGTTCTTGAAATAGGTGACCGCCTCGGTCGGATCCTTGGCCGACAGCATGACCTGATCGGTGATGCTTTGGTCGGCGGCTTGGGCCTCTGCGACGGCCTTGGCGGCTTGCGATTGCGACAGGCCCTGTTGACAGGCTGTCAGCGCGGCCGTGCCCATCAGGCACAGCACAATCAATCCGGGGTGGCGCATTTTGCGTCCTTTTTGCTGCTCGAACCAGAACGGTCCGGCCTTCCCCGATCAGAGCTGCGACAAGAGAACGAAATCCCCCTCACCGCGGCGCACGAGGTTGAACCTGGGCGCATCCTTGGCTTCCGGTTCAACATATACAGAGTTCTCGGTCCGGGCGATAGCCAAGCGCAAATTCTGGCGGATTTCATCAGAATTGCCACTGTCGAGCTCGAAGGCGGTCTGGAAGATGCCGCGCGCCTCGCCGTATTTGCCCTCTTCCATCAGGACGACGCCCAGATTGTTGATGGCGGGCACGAAGGTCGGCTCTTCCTGCACGGCGCGGCGCAGGATCTGTTCGGCCTGATTGAGGCGCCCCAGCTTCAGGTCGGCCGACCCAACGGCCGACAGCACATCCGAGGTCATGCCATGTTCTGCAGCCGCCCGGTAATAGGCCTTGAGCGCCAGTTCGTATTCCCCCGCGGCCATCAGGCGATGCCCGACTTCCAGCCCGTCGACGCTGGGGCGGCTGGCATCGGCCACCGGGGCGGTCGTGCCCGATGACGACAATTCCCCCGACATCGCGCAAGACGCCAGCAGGGGGAACAGGAACAGATACGTCACGCGCCACAAAGCCAAATCAACCACCTTGTCTGGCCTTGGGGTGCGGGCGCGGCATGTGCCCCGTCAGTGCCCCATGTTCAGAACCTTGGATATGCCCGCCACCGAAGGCCCGATCAGGATGATCAGCAGCGGCGGCACCGTGAACAGCATTGTGCCAAGGGTCAGCTTCGTGGGCAAGGTGTTCGCCTTCTCTTCGGCGCGCATCACGCGCTTGTCACGCATTTCTGCCGAATAGATCCGAAGCGCCTCGGCGATCGAGGTGCCGTAGGTCGCGCTTTGCACCAGAGTGGTGACAAAGGACGAGACGTCGGGGATGTTCACCCGCTCGGACATGTCGCGCAGCACCTGCACGCGTTCCTTGCCGGCCTTGACCTCGTGGCTGACGATTTCCAGTTCGTCCGCCAGGGCCGGATAGCCGGCGCGGGTTTCCTTGGCCATGCGGTTGATCGACTGGTCCAGCGACTGACCGGCCTCGACACAGACCAGCATCAGGTCCAGCGCATCCGGAAATCCTTCGGTGATCTGCTTTTGCCGCTCTTGCAGGCGGCGCTGCACCCAATATTGCGGCAGATAATAGCCGGCGCCGCCCGGAATGATGGTGGCCAAAAGCTTGAACTGGGTTGTCACTTCCTGGTGCTGCGCCACCAGCATCGTGTAGATCAGCCCCACCAGAAGCAGCCCGATGCCCAGGGCGAACTGGGCAAAGTGGAACATGCGAACGGCGTTCTTGTTGGTATAGCCCGCCCGCAGCATCTTGAGCCGCGACGCCGACATCGTCTCGGCATCTTGCGGTTCGAGGAAGGTGGCGAACTTTTCCAGCTTGTCCTGCTTTTCGCCACGCCGCAGCATCGGCCCCTTTTCCGTGGTATTGGACTTGGCGCGCATCGCCTTGAGCTTGTCGAAGGGCTCGGGCTTTCTCTTCAGCATCGACGGCAGGACGGTCAGGATCAAGAGGATGCCCAGAAGGCCCACGGCATAAAGCGGTCCCAGCGGGCCGAACTTGGCCACTAGCAGAGCATTGAGATTGGCTAAGGCGTTCATTGGCTCAGACCTTGATATTGACCATGATTTTCATGAAGATGACATTCATCACCAGAAAGGCGCCGACGACCAGGCAGGCCGGGATGAAGGCGGGCGAATCCTTCACGCCGTCGTAGTAGTGCGGCTGGATGACGTTGATCATGACAAGCGCGCCGATCGGGAAGGCCGACAGGAACATGCCCGACCACTTCGCCTCGGCCGTGATGGCCTTGACGCGGCGGAACAGTTTGAAGCGGGCGCGGATCACCTTGGCCAGACCTTCGAGGATCTCGGCCAGGTTGCCGCCCGATTGCTGCTGGATCGTCACGGCCACGGCCAGAAAGCGCAAATCCTGACTGTCGAGCCGTTCGGCAAAGGCCTTGAGCGTTTCGGCCACGTCGCGCCCATAAGAGGCCTCGTCCGCGATGATGCCGAATTCTGTGCCCAGAGGATCGGCGATTTCCTTGGCGACGTTGCCGATGGCAGATGAGAAGGGGTGTCCGACGCGCAACGACCGCACCATCAGTTCGACGGCGTCGGGCAGTTGCTCCTCAAGAAGCGCCATGCGCTTCTTGGCCTTGTTGTTGACCCAGATATAGACCCCGCCGATCCCCATGGCGACGGCCACGATAAGGCGCACGGCCATGCCCGCCTCGGTCCCGATGGTCAGGCCGATATAGGCAAAGACCGCAAGGCCGGCCATGATCCCCATCAACTGCTTGGGCGAAAAGGCGATATTGGCCTTTTGAGCCTTGGTCGCCAGAATCGAATAGAGCGGGATGCCGCGCGCGTTGACATGCTGGCTCATCTCCTTGCGGAGCTGTTCCAGAACCTTTTCGCGGTCATGCGTCTTTTCCAGCAGCGCAAGCCTGCGCGACAGGCGGCTGTTCAGGCTGATCGATTTGCCGAAAACCGTCAGGTAAAGCCCCTCGACGAGGAACACGACCGCGGCAAAGATCAGAAGATAGATGAAGGGGGCAGCGCTGATCTGCATGATCTGGCCTTACTGGATGGGTTCATAAAGTGAGGCGGGCAGGTCAAAGCCCCACTGGCGGAAGCGTTCGGAATAGTGGCTGCGCACGCCCGTCGCATTGAAGCGGCCGATGATCTTGCCGTTGGGCTCGACCCCCAGACGTTCGTAGCGGAAGATTTCCTGCATCGAGATGACCTCACCCTCCATCCCGGTGATCTCGGTGATCGACACCATGCGGCGCGAACCGTCCTGCAGGCGACTGGCCTGCACGATCAGGTTGACGGCGGCGGCGATCTGGGACCGCACCGCCTTCAGCGGCATTTCGATGCCAGCCATGGCCACCATGTTTTCCAGACGCGAGATGCCGTCGCGGGCAGAGTTGGCGTGGATCGTGGTCATCGAGCCGTCGTGGCCGGTGTTCATGGCCTGAAGCATGTCGATCACCTCCTCACCCCGGGTTTCGCCGACGATGATGCGGTCGGGGCGCATCCGGAGCGCGTTGCGCAAGCAATCGCGCTGGGTGACGGCGCCCTTGCCTTCGACGTTGGGCGGGCGGCTTTCCATCCGGCCGACATGGACCTGTTGCAGTTGCAATTCGGCCGTGTCCTCGATGGTCAGCACCCGTTCGTGATTGTCGATGAAGGAAGACAGAGCGTTCAGCGTGGTCGTTTTCCCCGAACCCGTGCCGCCCGAAACGATGATGTTCAGACGGCAGGACACGGCAGCCTGAAGATAGGCGCCCATTTCTTCGGTGAAGGCGCCGAACCTGATCAGATCGTCGATCTGCAGCTTGTCCTTCTTGAACTTCCGGATCGAGACGAGGCTGCCGTCCACCGCGACCGGCGGCACCATGCAGTTGAAGCGCGACCCGTCGGCCAGGCGCGCGTCGCAATAGGGGTTCGATTCATCGACCCGGCGCCCCACGGCCGAGACGATCTTGTCGATGATCCGCAGCAGGTGGCGTTCGTCCTTGAAGGTAATGTCGGTCAGTTCCAGCTTGCCCTTGCGCTCGACAAATATGCGGCGCGGACCGTTCACCAGGATGTCGTTGACTGACTCGTCCTTGAGCAGCGGCTCCAGCGGGCCAAGGCCCATGACCTCGTCGTAAAGCTCCTGGTTCAGCGTGGCGCGGTCGGTGGCGTTCAAGGACACCGACATCTCGTTCAGCGCTTCCGAGGTGATATCGGCGATCTCGGTCTTGAGGTCGCTTTCCGTCGCGGTTTCAAGGGCAGCGAGGTTCAGACTGTCCAACAGGCGCTTGTGCAGTTCGACCTTCAGCTCGCTGATCTTTTCCTTGCGCTTGCGTTCCTTGTCGCTGGCCGCCACTTCGGCAGGGTTGGCCATGGCCGCCACGGGGCGCGTGGCAAGGCTGACCTTCGCAACCGGGGCAGGGGAGGCTGCCACGCCCGCGCGGGTCCCGGGCGCCCCGGACCCCACGGCGGTGGGGCCAGGCTTTTGCGGAGCGGAGTCAGATTTCTTGAAACGCGAGAACATTATACCCCCCAGGGGAATTTCACTTGCGAGCGGTTTCGACGGACTTGTTCAACTCGAACAAAGACTTGGCGAGTTTCTGGATTTCCTTGCGCAGCGGGTTCTTGGCCGCGCTTTCCGACAGGGGCAGGCCGTGGTCATTGGCTTGGGTGACCGGGGCGCCACCGTCCGGCAGCTGCACCTCGATGGCGATGTCCAGGCTTTCGGCCATGCGCTTGACGCGGGATTTGGCGCCAAGGTCGGTGAACTTGGGGGCCCGGTTCAGGATGTAGCGCAGCTTTTCATGCGGCAGACCCTCGGCTTTCAGCGCGCGGACAAAGCGCAGGACGTTCTGGGCCGAGCGGAGGTCCAGTTCCATCAGGGCAAAGTAGACATGGGCACGTTGCAGGACGGTTTCCGTCCAGGCCACGACCGTCTTGGGCATGTCGATCACGACGAAATCGAAATTGGCCCGCGCCATGTCGATGATGCGGCCGATGTCCTCGGGTCCGATGATGTCAAGCGGCAGCATGTCGGCGGGCGCGGTCAGGACATGCAGCTTGTCGTTGAAGGTCAGCATGGATTGCAGCAGCGCGTCGCTGTCGGCCGATTGCGCATCCGACAGCAGTTCAAACACCGATTCCTTGCGCGGCAGGTCCAGATAGGTCGCGGCCGATCCGAACTGAAAGTCAAAGTCTATCAGGCAGACGCGGGGCGGCTCCTTGCTGATCGTCGCCAGTTCCCAGGCGAGGTTGGTCGCAAAGGTCGAGGCGCCCGATCCGCCGCACAGGCCATGCACCGGCAAGACCACGGCATCGCGGTCGCCCTTGGCCTTGAAGCCGGGATGCGGCATCGTCTCGGCCGTGCCGGGCTCTTGCGGGGCGATCGGGACGGCGGCGGCGGGCTGCGCCGGGGCGGGTTTGCGGATCCGGTCGATGGTTTCGTGCAAGGCGCCTTCGGGCAGCGGATAGGGCAGGAAGTCATCCGCCCCGAGCCGCAGCAACTGGTGCAGCGCCATCGGGCCGATCTGGTTGGCCACCAGCAAGACCTTGATATTGTGAGATTTCGCCTGCTTTATGATATCGGTAATCCGGCCGAGGTCGGATTCATCTTCGGCATCAACCGCGATGGCCACGAATTCCAGTCCGCGCGCATCGGGCTGTTCCAGAAAGACCGCAGCGTCATCGAAAGACAGATCGCCCCAGCTTTCGCCGAGCTCCAGTTCCATGTCGTCGATCAGCAGTTCGAAATTCTGCACGTCGCGTGAAATGGTACACGCCAGGATCGGTGCTGGTTCCGGTTGAAGGTTTGCCACGCTCGTCATTGCCCAGTCCTACCAAATCGCCCCAAAATGCACGGCGGCCTTCCGATCTGGAAAGAACGCCCCACCCGGACCCGCCGCGACTCTTGTCGGTCGACACACGTGTCCCGCTTGGCCAAGGTGCCCGCAGATATTGGCGACATTGGGGCTAAAAAATCGTCAATCTTTGGTATTTCGGGCTTTGAGTGGCGTTTGCGGAAACCAAGGCAGGATTGCGGGCCGGTCCTGGGCGCCCATGAATGCAAAGGGGCCCGACGATGCGGGCCCCCGAACGCAACAGGCAGAGGCGGATCAGCCGCCGCTACTGATCGCGGATTTCACATTCGTGTTGACCGGATGGACGCGGGTCGCGCTGTCGATGTATTCGCGCATGATGATGGCGGCGTATTTGCCATTCAGCAGGCCCGTATATCCCCGGGCAAAGCCGGAAACCCCGGTCACGGCGCGGCGATTGCGGACCTCGGGCGCCTGGGTGTCAACCACAGGGCGCGTCTCGCCATAGGAGACCAGCGCCTGCAGCCGCGACCCCGAAATCCCCTGGCCGATCAGATAGGCCACCACGGCCTTGGCACGGCGCAGGCCAAGGCCCTTGTTGTAGGCCTCGGTCCCGACGCGGTCGGTATAGCCGTAGACGCTGAACTTGACCTCGGGGAAGCGCTTGATCCAGGATGCTTGCCGCGACAGGGTCGCCATTGCATCCGCGCTCAACTGCGACGAGTTGAATTCGAAGTTGACCGTGGTGTCGACGTCGCTGGCAAAGCGGTGGCCCAGCATCTGGGTCGCATCGCCCTCGTTCATCATGGCGAGCTGGTTCATCATGGTGGGGTTGCCGAAGTTGCCTTCATCGACACTGCCACCGGCCTCGAGGGCGTCCTTGGTGTTGCAGGCCGCCAGAGGCAGCAAGGCAAGCGCGGCAATCATCAGCTTCATGCGCAGGGTCATGCCATCACTCCATCGAATAGCCGTAGGAGCCGCTGAAGTCCTGCCGGGCCACTTCGCCTGCAGGACCGCGCTGCTTTCCGGCGGTCTTGCCGAACAGGAACAGATCCGCTTCCGAGGGAAGCCGGATGCGGTCGGTGGGCAGGGTCAGCGCGTCGCCCCTGACCGGGTTGACCAGATGCGGCGTCACGATGATGACCAGTTCGGACTGCTTGCGCTGGTAATCGGCGCTGCGGAACAGGGCGCCCAGGATCGGCACATCGCCGAGCCACGGGACCTGGCCGTTCAGGTCGGTGAAGTCGTCCTGCAGCAGGCCTGCGATGGCAAAACTTTCCCCGTCACGCATTTCGACCGTGGTCGAGGTCTCGCGCCGCTTGAAGGCGTTGACCGAAATGCCGTTGGTGGTGATCGAGGTCGAAGTGTCGATCGACGAGACGGCTGCGTTGATCACGAGGTTGATCGTGTTGCCATCGACCACGGTCGGGGTGAAGTTCAACTCCACACCGAAGGGTTTGTATTGGATGGTGATGGCGCCGTTCTGCCCGGTCACCGGGATCGGATATTCGCCGCCGGCCAGGAACTTGGCCTCCTGGCCCGACAGGGCGGTCAGGTTCGGTTCCGCCAGCGTCCGCACGACGCCCTTGGATTCCAGCGCCTCCAGCAGCACGCCGAATTCCAGCGATCCGGCGGTGAAGCCCAGCCCCAGCGCGCCCTGCGTGCCGGCGGCCGTCTGGTTGTTCGTGCCGTTGTTGAGGTTGTTCAGGATCGTGCCGGTGCCGCCGACTGTGCCCACGTTCTTGCCACCACGCACCCCAAGCGAGGCCGACAAGCTCTTGGACACCGAACGCTGCATTTCGGCAAAGCGGACCTTCAGCATCACCTGCTGCGTGCCCGAAACCATCATGAGGTTCGACACCTTGTCGGGCGCATAGCGCGAGGCGAGGTCGAGCGCCCGGTCGAGCTTGGCGGTCGAAGACACCGTGCCCGACAGGACGATCCCGTCATTGGCGGTGCGCACTTCGATCCGCTCGCCCGGCAGGATCTGTTGCAGGCGTTCCTTGAACTCTTCGATGTCGGGCGTGACATGAACCTCGACGTTCGAGATCAGCTTGCCGTCTTGGGTCAAGAGGGTCATCGTCGTGCGTCCGGGCGTCTTGCCCAGCACATAGATCGTCTTGTCCGACAGCGTCGAAATATCGGCGATGCCCGGGTTCGCAACCGAAAGCTCTGCGAATGCCGTATCGCTTTCCACGACGACGGCGCGATTCATCGGCACATTCAGGGGGCCATTGGCCGAACCCTTCATGATGGATAGATTTTGCGCCATCGTCGGTGCAGGACACAAGATCGTGCCGGCCAGAGCCAGCCCCATCATGCCTGCCATCAATAGGCCCCGCAGCTTCATCGACCTGCCCTCTCAAAATGCCCACGACCGGGTCTTTTTCGCCCGTTTTCTCTGATCAAAATGCCTTACCTGACATTTTTATGCAAGAATCAAAAGGTTGGAAGCCATTCCTTATGTGGATAACTTGCAACAGCCTTCTAGCGCTTGCGACAATGCAAAACGGCCCCACGAGAGGTGGGGCCGCAACCGAATTCTTGAAGCTCAATTCGTGCAGGGGATCGGCGCGTCGACCACATCGGCGCCCTTGCGCATCTTGATCGTGCAGACTTTCGCCGTGACCGGGGCCGCGACGGTCTGTTGCGGTGTGATGCCCAGAAGCTGGTTGCTGTTGACCTCGATCTTTCCGGCCACCGTGGTGTCGGTGGCGCCAACCAAAGCCAGGTTCAGCCGCCCGGTGGCCTGGGCCTGGGTCAGCCGCGCCACATCTTCCCGCGCAGCGGCAAGCGTCACGGTACGTGCTACGCCCGGCGTGGCGGCCGAATTGTCGGATTGCTGGTCGACCCCCACCACACGCACGCCAGTTTCGATCAAGCGCGTCATGTCGCCATCGGTGCCGGCGACCGACCCGGTCCAGTAGATGTCGACCCGGTCGCCGACCTGAACGAAGCCCGCCACACCCGAGGCCACATCGACCTTGACCGCGAAGGCCGTCTCACCCGACTGCAAAGCGCCGGTCAGACCGGCCGGTTTGCCCGGTTCGGTCACGTTTTCGGCAAGGATGGGCTCGAATTTCTCGATCTGACGGCTGACGTAGCGCGGCTTCTTGCTCGAGTCCGGGAACAGGTCGCTCGCCTTCAGGAACGCGTGCTCGGGCAGCGCGTTTTCCTGCCAATAGATCATCTGGACATCGTCCTTGGTCAGGACCTCGCCGTATTTCTTGACCTTGTTGGCCACGAAGACCTGCACGAGTTTCCCGGTCTTCGCGCGCAGATCGCGTTCGTAGTTCAGTTCCGCCTGCGATTGGCTGAAGTATTTCTGGGTCATGTAAACCGCGAATCCCGCCAGAGCGAGACCCACGACCAGGACCAGGCTGAACACTGCTCTCATCACTCTACCCCTTCATCCCGCCTTGAACCGAGGAAATCCCCGGCCTTGGCCACCCCTTGCCTCAATACCCCAGTCCGACCGCGCCGATCTTGCTGCCGACCAGGCTCGCCGCATTGTCGGTGCCAAAAGCGATCGGGATCAGAACCAGCAAGCCTATGCCGACAAGCGCCGCCGTCAGGACCACCCAATCCACGGTAACGGCGCCCGTTTCATCCTTCGCGAAATGCAGCCAGTCAAATGTCATATTCTGTCCTTTGCTGCATCACTTTGCGAAATTGAAACCGGGTCATGAGACGGTCACGCTATGAACTTTGGTCGCGGCAAAAATATGACCAATTCTTGACGGTATTTGGCGCCGCACCCATGTGCTTTTACTGGAGGATCCAAGGCCAGGCTGTGCCCGGCCCCGATCCTTGTTGCGCCGCCGTTTCAGGCGGGCGCTGTCAGATCAGTAACCGACCTGCGTGTCGCCCACGGC
The DNA here is from genome assembly GCA_016124195.1 of bacterium. Taxonomy (GTDB): domain Bacteria; phylum Pseudomonadota; class Alphaproteobacteria; order Rhodobacterales; family Rhodobacteraceae; genus Stagnihabitans. The sequence continues at coordinate 407,474 of WGOE01000002.1, forward strand.
GGTCGAGATCGTGCCGGCCAGCTTTTCGATGCCCGGGCCGACGGCGGTCATGACCACGAGGCCCAGGCCCACGATGGCAGCGGTCAGCACGACCCAGTCCACGGTGACGGCGCCGGAGTCGTCGTTCTTGAAGGATTTGAAGAGGCTGAGCAATTTCATGTCCGCATTCCTTGATGTTGTCTCTGGTTTCGACCTTCCGGGGCGGGGGCCTTGGCTTGCGCTTGGGGGGCCCTACCCGGATGACACCGGGATAGCCGGACTTTTCGGCACGAATTGGGCAGCTTCCCGAGTTTTCTGCAGCTTTTCACGTCAACTTTGCGACGATCGGCACCGGAGCACGGACCTGGCGGCCAGCTGCAAAAGCAAAAGGCCGCATCGCAAGATGCGGCCCTTCGGTGTTCTGGATCCAAAGGATCAGTAGCCGACCTGCGTGTCGCCCACGGCGGTCGAGATCGTGCCGGCCAGCTTTTCGATGCCCGGGCCGACGGCGGTCATGACCACGAGGCCCAGGCCCACGATGGCGGCGGTCAGCACGACCCAGTCCACCGTGACGGCGCCGGATTCGTCGTTCTTGAAGGATTTGAAGAGGTTCAGCAGCTTCATGGTTCTAGTCCTTGATGTTGGGTTCGGTTTTCAACCGTCCGGTTTTCTGGCTTCGGCCTCTGTTCCGGCGCCCCGTTCGGATGAGATCGTTTTGACTGGGCATCGCGGCATGATTTGGGCGGGTTTCAAGAATTTTCGGCGTCATTTCGCGTCAACATTGCGGCGCCGCGGATTTCGGCGGGCAGAGCGTAAAATGCAACGGGCCGCATCCGGGAATGCGGCCTGTCAAATCTCTGGACCAGACGGTCGGACCTATCAGTAGCCGACTTGGGTGTCGCCCACGGCGGTCGAAATGGTGCCGGCCAGCTTTTCGATGCCCGGGCCGACAGCGGTCATGACCACGAGGCCCAGGCCCACGATGGCTGCGGTCAGCACGACCCAGTCCACGGTCACGGCGCCGGATTCGTCATTCTTGAAAGATTTGAAGAGGTTCAGCAGTTTCATGGCTCTATTCCTTGATGTTGGTTGGTCCGTATCGCCTACCGCATCGGGGCTTTGGCTGGTGTCCGTCGCCTTGTCCTGCCGATCCTTCGGTATGGGTCCAATTGGCCCGACCAAAGCGGCGGGGTTTGGACTGGAATGAGGATTTGTCATAGTGATTTTGTGGCAAAACTATGGCGACGCCTTTGAAATCCGTGTCCTTTCGGTCGCGCCCGGCGTCAGACTTGACCCAAGGCGCAGGCAAGGCTTGGCGCCAAGGCAAAGCTGTGCAAGCTCTTTTCCAATAATAACAATCGGGCAGGCACCCGGCTATGCGAAGTGACAGGCCTTTGCGCGCCGTTTCGGCAGCGCTTTTCCTATGTGGGGCGGCGGCAACGGCCGATGCCGAGGCTTTGCCCGCGACGCAGGGCTTCACATTCAAGATGGCCAAGGTTTCCGACATCAACCCGGCCAAGCGGATCACCGTGCAGATCGACCCGGCCGAACAGGCGGCGTTGCTGGCCGCGGCACCCAAGGTCGATCCGCATCCTGTCCACCACGCCGACCCCGAGGCAGCGGCGGCTCCGCTGGCGCCGCCCCAGCCTTCGGGCGCGCATTACGACTGGTTCTGGAATACGGTGCCGGTGTCCCTGACGGCGGCGGACGGACGCTTTCCCCTGGCCATGGCGACCCTGTCCTCGGGCCCGAACGGCGTGCGGGTCGACGGGCCGCGCCTGCAGTCCATGCAGATCATGGCGCAGACCTGGGGGGCCGAAATCCTGAAGGACACGGTCGGCACCCGCGTTTCGCCGGCGCTGGTTCTTGCGGTGATGTCCGTCGAAAGTGCGGGCAATGCGGCTGCCGCAAGCGGAGCCGGGGCGCAGGGTCTCATGCAGCTGATCCCCGATACGGCCAAGCGGTTCGGTGTGACCGATGCGCTTGATCCGGCTCAGAATATCAAAGGGGGGATCGCCTATCTGGACTGGCTGATGGGCAATTTCAACCGCGACCCCCTCATGGTGATCGCCGCCTATAACGCGGGCGAGGGGGCTGTCACCGCCAATGGCGGCGTGCCGCCCTTTGCCGAGACCCGCGACTATGTGCCCAAGGTGCTGGCGGCCTGGCAGGTGGCGCAGGGGCTTTGCGTGACGCCGCCAGAGCTGGTCAGCGATCCTTGCGTCTTCAAGGTCCTGTCCGCCAGCAACTAGCCGCGCGCGCCCCGGCCGGGACCGGGCTGCGCGGACGGTCGGTCAGACCGAAAAGGCATTCGCCCATTCGGGATGGCGCAGGCGCTGCGCGTTCACGAAGGGGCAGAGCGGCATGATCCTGAACCCCTCGGCCCGCGCGTCCGCCACCAGACGGGTCACAAGCGCAAGCCCCGCGCCCGTGCCGCGAAAGCTGTCGGGCACATAGGTGTGGTCCGCGATCACCAATTCGGGCGCTGTGATCGAATAGGTCAGCTCGGCCTCTTCCGACCCGTTGCGGATCACATAGCGGCCCTTGTGGCCGGCCACCTCGCGCGTGATGACATGGTCAGCCAAGAACGGTCGCCTCGGTTGCGGCGCGCAGGTCGGCCTCGCTTACGCCATCGGCTAGCTCCACGATCTTCAGCCCACCTTCGACGACATCGAGCACGCCCAGATTGGTGATGATCCTGTTCACCACCGCCTTGCCGGTCAGGGGCAGGGTGCAGGCCTTGAGCACTTTCGATTCGCCGTGCTTCGATGTGTGGTCCATGACGACCACCACGCGGCCGACGCCTGCCACCAGATCCATCGCCCCGCCCATGCCCTTCACAAGCTTGCCCGGGATCATCCAGTTCGCCAGATCGCCCGTCTCCGAGACCTCCATCGCGCCGAGGATGGCCATGGCGATCTTGCCGCCCCGGATCATGGCAAAGGACTGCGCGCTGTCGAAATAGGCGGTCTGCGGCAGTTCGGTGATGGTCTGCTTGCCCGCGTTGATCAGGTCAGGGTCTTCCTCGCCCTCGATCGGGAAGGGGCCCATGCCCAGCATGCCGTTTTCCGATTGCAGCGTGACGCTGACGCCTTGGGGAATGTAATTCGACACCAGCGTCGGGATGCCGATGCCGAGGTTCACATAGGTGCCGTCCTGCAGCTCCTGCGCCGCGCGGGCTGCGATTTGGTTGCGATCCCAGCCGGCCATCACACGGCCTCCTTCTTGCGGACAGTGCGGTTTTCGATGCGCTTTTCGTGCTGGCCCTGGATCAGGCGGTGCACGTAGATGCCGGGCAGATGGATCGTGTCGGGGTCCAGGCTGCCGAGCGGGACGATCTCTTCGACCTCGGCCCCGCAGACCTTGCCCGCCGTCGCCGCCGGAGGGTTGAAGTTGCGCGCGGTCTTGCGAAAGACGAGGTTGCCCGACGGATCGGCCTTCCAGGCTTTGACGATGGACAAATCGGCCACGATTCCGCGTTCCAGAATGTAGGTCTGGCCGTTGAAGTCCTTGTGTTCCTTGCCTTCGGCGATCACGGTGCCGACACCTGTCTTGGTGTAAAAGCCCGGAATGCCGGCCCCGCCGGCGCGCAGACGTTCGGCGAGGGTGCCTTGCGGGTTGAACTCCAGCTCCAGCTCGCCCGACAGATACTGGCGCATGAATTCCGCGTTTTCGCCCACATAGGACGAGATCATCTTCTTGACCTGCCGCGTTGCAAGCAGGACGCCCAGTCCGAAGCCATCGACCCCGGCATTGTTCGAGGCGATGACAAGATCACGGGTTCCGGCCTCCTTGATGGCGGCGATCAGCAACTCCGGTATGCCGCAGAGCCCGAATCCGCCGCTGGCGATGGTCATGCCATCAAAGAGCAACCCCTCCAGTGCTGCCGCTGCACTGGCGTATTCCTTGTTCATCCTACCCTCCGCGAAACGCTTGGCCCAAGCAAAGCGCGCCGCAGGGCACAAGTCAATGCCGCGTCGCAGAACTGCCGGGCCTTTACCCTGCTCGCAGATTGCCTATGGTGCACCCCGCGCGCCCGCGTGGTGAAATGGTAGACACAGGAGACTTAAAATCTCCAGGCCGAACGGCCGTGCCGGTTCAAGTCCGGCCGCGGGCACCATAATTCCGATATTATTTTATATAATTCAAATACTTACATGCCAACTATGTATTCAAATCCGCCCCATTGTACACCCTTTCGGCCGAGTTGGCGACGAAGATGTCACTCTTCCCCTTCGTACTGCGAGCGGTGAGGCGAAGGCCCCAGCGACAACAGTACTTCGGGGCGTCCCATATTGAAATAGTGCTGAGCCGCCGCTTGGCAGCGATTATCTGGTCGGATGTGCCCGCGCCAAACAGCAAGAAACCCCGCACAGATGCACATGGTCGAAACTCACAAGGCCGCCCACTTTGCCCTAACGTCCTTTCATGGCTTTGCTGTCGATCCTCCACACGTCGCCCTCTGTCTGATCGCACCTGAGGCCGCGCGGCGGTCTGGATCAGCAACCGGAGCGCGAGAGCGATGCGTCAAGGGCCGGAACGCCTTCCACGGCCCTGATCCGAAATGGCCGATGGCCCGCCCTGTTGCCCCCCGCGAGGCTTTGGCCTGCGCGGTCGCCTGCAAGTCAACCGTCAGGCCTTGGCCGCCGCGCGCCTGAAGATCATGCCGATCTGGTTCAGGGCCTTGGGCGGAACCGTGTTTCGGGCCGTCATTCGCATCCTCGCGATCATTTGATCTTCGGCCAGAGCCAAGCGGGATTTGCAAGGAACTTAGCAGTGGCGGCTGCCAGAGCCGACCGGCCTGACCCACGGACCTTGCCTTTGTGGGGCAAGGCCCGTGGTGGCGCGGGCAACCCGATGGCCATGCGCAGCCCTTGGATTCGGCGGCAAGGCAACGCGTCTGCTTGCAAGATCCCGGCAACTTCCCACCCGCATCCTGCGCGGATGGGCGTGCCCGGGATGCGCCACCTCTTCCGACTTGCGCCGGACATTGCGGACAAACTCGCGCATAAAGCGGTACTCTTTCGGTTTACGCAACCGGGCGGACGGGCTAGACAGAACGTCCTGGCATCAGGAAAGGCGGTTCCGCATGGAAAAGAGACTGCTTGTCGCGGATGACAATGAACATTTTGCCCGCCTCGTCGCCTTCGCGGCCGACCGCAATGGCTGGACAAGTTCGATCTATCCCAATGGTCGCGCCCTGATCATGGCCTTGCGCGAAATGACCGGGCCGGCCTTGCTGATCCTGGATGTGCTGATGCCGGAGCTTGACGGGATCGAAACGCTGGATCGGTTGAGCATACTGCCAATACGCGATGACCTGCGGATCATATTCGCAAGCGGCGGCGATCATACCAATGTCGATGCGGCCTGCCAGATATCGCAGGCGAAATCTCTGGATGTTGGCGCCGCGATCTACAAACCTGTGACTCTGGCCGAGATTGAGGTGCTGCTGCAAGCCGAAAGCCTTGTCATGGAACGAAAATTTGGAGATCTGGATTGAAATTCGGCATGGCGCGGAAAAGACGCGGGTCAAAATGGCCGGGCTGCAGAGGCATTTCAAACCAGATCATCAGGGGCGCTTTCGATCCCGGGCTGCGTGCATGGATGTTGCATAAATAGACCAGATCTTGCCCCAGCCCGGAGCCACCGGAACAGCGGATGACTTAGTCATGGAATGCCAAATCATAGTTTGCTAGGCAGGGCTCAGCTCAACCTCGATTGAACCGGGTGGATATTGGAAGGAGAGGCGGATGCGAAAGTCGGCGGAACTTCCAAATCTGGTGCTCGCCGCAATCGGGGCGGGGACCTGGGATTGGGACCTTGGCACCAATATCGTCAGTCACAACCGCGTCTTCAGCGAAATCGTCGGTCTGGATGACGGGCTGCTGGATCATCCCTTTCCCCTGACGCATCACCTCATTCACCCCGAAGATGCCCAAGCTGCCCTTGCCGCCTTCAACGCCGCTGTTCAGCACGGCGCCCCCTATGCCCACACGCACCGGATCTGCCGGCGCGATGGCTCGGTCATCTGGGTCGAGGATCTGGGGCGCGTGATCGAATTCGACGTGAACGGTGGGGCCAAGCGGATGGTCGGCGCCCTGCGCGATGTGACGGACGCGGTCACGACGCGCCGCATGCTGGATGAAACCCAGGACAACTTTGCCGATCTCGTCGAAAGCGTGCCCGGAGCCATCGTGCGCTGCAGCGCCGATGCAGGCGGCCGGACCGTCTTTACCTATATCAGCGCGAAATGTCAGGACATCTGGGGGCTTTCGGCCTCTGACATCCTCGCCAACCCGGACCTGATCTGGAACATGGCGGCGGTCGATGACGCGCCCATCCTGCGCAACGCGTTTTCCCTGTCCGACAAGAACGCCGCCGCACTGGACATCAAGGTGCATATCACGACCGTGGCCGGACGGCGCAAGCGCCTGCACGTCTTTGCCGCACCCCAGCATCGGCTGCGCCAGTCGACCAGCCGCACCGTTCTGGTGCTCGACATCACCGAACAGACCCGGATCGAAGAGGAATTGCGCAAGAGCCGCGAAATCATCCTGCAGACCCAGAAGGTCGAGGCGATCGGCAGTCTGACCGGCGGCATGGCGCATGATTTCAACAATCTGCTGGCGGTGATCCTCGGCAATCTGGAACTGTTGCGCGAGGACCCCGATCCCGACCATGTCGAGGATTACGTCAGCGAAGCCATTTCCGCGGCGCTGCGCGGGCGCGACCTGACCCGCAGCCTGCTCAGCTTTGCCCGCAAGGCACCGCTGGAACCTGTGACGATGGACCTCAACGCCGTGGTGCGCGGCATGGACAACATGATCCGCCGCACCCTGCCTGAGAACAACGAGATCGAAGTGTCGCTCAGCGGCGGCCTCTGGAAGGTGCAGGCCGACCGCAGTTCGACCGAAAGCATGATCCTGAACCTTGTGATCAACGCGCGCGATGCGATGCCCCGGGGCGGACGGATCACGATCGAGACCGCCAATATCCGCCTGACCGAAGACTATGTCGAAGAACGCGACGAGACGATCGAACCGGGCCGCTACGTGATGATTGCGGTGACCGATACGGGCATGGGTATTCCGCCGGAAAATCTGGAAAGGGTGTTCGAGCCCTTCTTCACCACCAAGCCGGTCGGGCAGGGTACGGGGCTGGGCCTGTCCTCGATCATGGGCTTTGCCCGTCAGTCGGGCGGGACAGTGCGGATTTACAGCGAAGTGGGGCATGGCACCACGGTCAAGGTCTATTTCCGGGCGGTCTTCCTGACCGCGGAAAGCCCTGACCTGGTGCCGGAGGCGCCCGCGCTCGGGCCGACACGCGGCAAGATCCTTTTGGTCGAGGACGAGCCCGCCGTTCGCAAGGTGATCCAGAGCCGCCTTCAGATCGAAGGTTATACCGTCGTGGAGGCGGAAAATGCCGCAGCCGCGATCAGGATCTTCGCGCGGGAGGCGCCGTTCGATCTGATCCTGACCGACATCGTGATGCCCGGCCAATTGCAGGGCACCGGACTGGTCAAGGAGTTGCGCAAGCTGGCGCCCGACCTGAAGGCGATCTTCATGTCCGGTTATCCAAACGAGGCCGCCATCCACGGCAACGGCCTGCGGGTCGAAGATATCAAACTGATGAAGCCGGTCACCAAGGACGATCTGCTGCGCGCCCTGCGGCGCGCCGTCAAGGCGCAGGGCGGCAAGGCGGACAGCTAGGCCGCGCGGCGGCTGCCATGTCGCGCCCGCAGATTCAGTCCCTCCATGCCCATTAATCGGGCATCCGGCGGCAATTTGCCTTCTTCGTGGGCGGATCGGCCAGAAGGTGCCATGATCGCAGCTTCTCGCTTGCCATGACGCGGCTCTGCGCTCTGGGATGCGCCCGGTCGGTATCGCCGGGGTCGGGTGCGGCCTGCACCGGCCAGGCGCCACGCTCCGATCCGAAACGTCACGAATGGAGCCTGCCCATGCTGCCTGCCGTCCTGTCCTTGCCCGCCCTGCAAACCGCCTATGCCAAGGGGGCCTCGCCCGTCGATGTGGTCGAAGAGGTCATCGCGCGGATCAAGGCGTCGGACGATGCCGCGATCTTCATCTCGGTCGCCGAGTTCGATGATCTGCGGGCGCAGGCGCGGGCGCTGGTCGCGCGCAAAGCGGAGGCGCTGCCGCTGTACGGCGTGCCCTGCGCGGTCAAGGACAATATCGACGTGGCCGGTCTGGCGACGACCGCGGCCTGCCCGGCCTATGCCTATCGGCCAGAAGCCGATGCCGCGGTCGTGGCGCGCCTGCGCGCGGCCGGGGCCCTGGTGGTGGGCAAGACAAACCTGGACCAGTTCGCCACCGGGCTGAACGGCACGCGCTCGCCCTATGGCGCGCCGCGGTCGGTGTTCGATGCCGATTACGTCTCGGGCGGGTCCTCGTCGGGGTCGGCGGTTGCTGTGGCTTCGGGGCTGGTGGCCTTTGCACTGGGTACAGATACGGCAGGCTCGGGGCGGGTGCCTGCGGCCTTCAACAACCTTGTCGGCATCAAGCCCACGCCGGGGCTGGTTCCGAACACCGGCGTGGTGCCGGCCTGCCGCAGTGTCGATGTGGTGACGGTCTTTGCGGGCTCGGTTGCCGACGGCGTGGCGGTGCGCCGGGTGATCGAGGGGGTGGACGCCGGCGACCCCTTCTCGCGCCCGGCCATCCCGGTCGGCCTGCCGCCCAAGCCGCGGATCGGCGTGCTGACCGGGGCCGAGCGCGAGTTTTACGGCAATGCCGAGGTCGCGGCCCTTTACGATGCCGCCATCGCCCGGGCCGAGGCGCTGGGTGCGACAATCCTGCCCTTCGACTACGTGCCCTTCCGCGAAGTGGCGGCACTTCTCTACGAGGGCCCCTGGGTCGCAGAGCGCCTGGCCGCGGTCGAGGATTTCCTCGCCGCCCATCCCGAGGCATTCGATCCGACCGTGCGCCGGATCATCGAGGGCGCGCGGGACAAGACCGCTGTCGAGGCCTTTCGCGGCCGCTACCGGCTCGAGGCGCTGCGCAAGGCGGTGGCGCCGGTCTGGCAGGCGGTCGACATGCTTCTGCTGCCGACCGCGCCCACGACCTATACCGTGGCCGAAATGCTGGCCGATCCCGTGACGAAGAACAGCCATTTCGGCCGCTATACCAATTTTGCCAACCTGCTGGGCTATGCCGCGATTGCGGTGCCGGCGGGGTTTGGCGCGTCAGGTCTGCCGGCCGGGGTAACGCTGGTCGGGCCGGGCTTCAGCGACGACGCTTTGGCGCCCTTTGCCGGCGCCCTGCATCAGGCAGCCGCCTGCGGCATGGGCAAGGACCGCAACGCCGCCATCCCGCCCGCGCCAGAGGTGCCGCTGCCGGAGGGCTGGCTGCCGATCTGCGTGGTGGGCGCCCATCTGACGGGCATGCCGCTGAACCCCGAACTGACCGGACCGGGCGGCGTCCTTCTGGGCGAGGCGAGGACCGCACCGGGCTACCGGCTTTACGCGCTGGCCGGAACCGTGCCGCCCAAGCCGGGCATGGCGTTGGACCCTCACTTCCGCGGACCCGGCATCGCGGTCGAGGTCTGGGCCCTGCCGCCCGCCGCCTTTGGCGCCTTCGTCGCGCGCATTCCGGCGCCGCTTGGCATCGGCAAGATCACGCTGGATGATGGCCGGCAGGTGCCGGGTTTTCTCTGCGAGGCGCATGGCCTGACCGGGGCAACCGAGATCACAAGCCATGGCGGCTGGCACGCCTACCGTGCGGCCCAGGCCTAGGCGAAGCGCGCATCCAGCGCCCTTCCAAGCTGGGCTGCGAACTTGGCCGCCGCCACCGGCAGGGTGCGCCCGCGCAACTGGCACAGGTAAAGCCGCCCCTCTGGCACATCGCGTGTATCGACCGGGCGCGAGACAACGCCCTCCGCCCCGGTTTCAGGCAGGCCGATCGGGATCTGAAAGCTGATCAGATGCTCCTGAACCGGATAGCGGCGGAGGAATTCGAAATGATCGGAATCGAGCACCACCCGGAGATGGACCGAGGATTTGACCAGCGCGAGGTCGATCAGATGCCGGACGCCGTATTGCGCGGTGGGAAGGCCGATCGGATAGGCCGCACAGTCGCGCAGCCGCACCGCCGCGCGCCCGGCCAGGGGATGATCCTCGGCCATCACCGCATGGATCACCTGCCGGGCCGAACCGAGGATCTGCACCTCGGACAGGCGCACGGGTTCAAAGATCAAGGCAAGGTCGGCGTCATGGCTGACCAGCGCCGCCTCGGCCGCCTCGCGGTCGCGCACCCTCACGCCAAAGGTCACGCCCGGATGCTCGCGCCTATAGCCGCCGATCTGGTCGGGCAGGAAAAACGGCAGGAAGGCCTGGCTGCAGGCGATGGCGACATGGCCGCGCCTTTCGCCGGCGAGATCGGCGATCTGGCTTTTCAGCTTCTCCAGTTCCGCGGCTTGCGTGCGCAGATGGTGGATCAGCAACTCCCCCGCCGTCGACAGCCGCACCCCGCGCGGCAGCCGTTCAAAGATCGGTACGCCCAGTTCCTCTTCCAGCGCCAGCACGCGGCGGTTGAGCGCGGTCGAGGTCAGCGCCAGCCCCTCGGCCGCCTTGCGGATCGACCCGGCGCGGGCCACGGCGTCGATGAACTGCAAGGGCGTCAGAAGGCGCATCATCGCTCCCTACTGCTGCAAAATATGCAGCGCATCGCTGCGAAGATAGCAGACGACAGCAGCACTGCAATCCGCAACAGTTTTATTCAACGAGTCGTCGCGGCAGCGCGGCCCCCACCCCAGACCTGGAGATCCCGATGCGCCTTTCCCCCAAGACCCTGTCGCGGCGCCACTTCCTGAACGGGGCGGCGGCCCTGTCGGGCGTGGCGCTGACCTCTAGCCTGCCCATGATGGCGCGGGCCGCGGCCCCCCTGACTGTTGGCTTCATCTATGTCGGCGCCAAGGACGACTTCGGCTACAACCAGTCCCACGCCGAAGGCGCCGCCGCCGTCAAGGCGATGGAGGGCGTGACCGTCGTCGAAGAGGAGAACGTCCCCGAAACCATCGACGTGCAAAAGACGATGGAGTCGATGATCAACCTCGATGGCGCGGCGCTGCTCTTTCCGACCTCGTTCGGTTATTTCGACCCGCATGTGCTGGCCGTCGCGCCGAAATACCCCGATGTTCGCTTCGAACATGCCGCAGGCCTCTGGCATGAAGGGCTGCCCACCAATGTCGGCAGCTACTTCGGCTATATCGGCATGGGCCAGTATCTGAACGGCATCGTGGCCGGACACATGACCAAGTCGAAGAAGATCGGCTTCGTCGCGGCCAAGCCGATCCCGCAGGTTCTGTTGAACATCAACTCGTTCCTTCTGGGGGCGCGGGCGGTGGACCCGACCATCACGTGCCAGGTGATCTTCACCGGCGAATGGTCCCTGGCGGTCAAGGAGGCAGAGGCGACCAATGCCCTTTGCGATGCGGGCTGCGATGTGATCACCTGCCACGTCGATGGCCCCAAGGTCACGATCCAGACCGCCGCCGGCCGCGGCGCCTATGTCTGCGGCTATCACGCCAACCAGTCGGCGCTCGCCCCCGACAAATACCTCACCGGGGCCGAATGGAACTGGGCCGGCGTCTATACCGGCATGGTCAAGAAGGTTCTGGCTGGCGAGACCCTGCCCAACTTCATGCGCGGCGGGCTGACCGATGGCTATATCAAGATGTCGCCGCTTGGCCCCGCCGTCACCCCCGAGGCCAAGGCGCAGTTCGACGCGACCATGGCCGAAATCATGAAGGGCGGCTACGCCGTCATCAAGGGCCCGCTCAAGGACAACAAGGGCAATGTGATCCTCAAGGACGGCGAAAAGCAGGTCGAGACGGATATCAAGTTGGAAAGCATGGATTACCTCGTCGAGGGCGTCCTTGGCGCGACATCCTAGGGGGCGGTCATGGCAGATCAGACGATGATCGGCAGTACGGGGGCCACCTGGCTGCCCGCGCTGGCCCGCAGGTCCGAGGCTGTGGTGATCCCCCTTGCGGCGCTGGTTCTGGGGTTGGGCCTCTTCGGGCTGTTCCTGCTGACCCAGGGCAAGTCGCCGGTCGATTTCATGGCGATCGTCTGGAAGGGCGCCTATGGTTCGGCCTTTTCCTTGCAGAACACCCTGTCGCGGGCGGCGCCCCTGCTGCTGGCGGCGCTCTGCGTGGCCCTGCCGGCGCGGTTGGGCCTCGTGGTGATCGGGGGCGAGGGCGCCATCGTGCTGGGCGGTGTGGCGACGGGCGCGCTTGGTCCGCATCTGGCTGCGGTGCCGCCCATCGTTGCACTTCCCCTGCTGGGGCTGATTGCAATGGCGGTGGGCGGCCTCTGGATCGGGGCGGCCGGCGCCTTGCGGTTCTACCGCGGCGTGAACGAGACGATCTCCTCGCTCTTGCTCGCCTATATCGCCATCGCCCTGATGAACCATCTGGTCGAAGGCCCGTTCCGCGACCCTGCCAGCCTCAACAAACCCTCGACCCTGCCGCTGGTCGACGCGCTGCGCGTGGGCAACCTGCCGGGGATGGAGGTGCATTGGGGCCTGGCCTTCGGCCTTCTGGCCTGCGTGGCAAGCTGGGTGCTGATCGACAAGACGACCTGGGGCTTTGCCGCGCGCATCGTCGGCGGCAATGTCCGCGCGGCACAGGTGCAGGGGCTGCCAGTCGGGCGGCTGATCCTGGGGTTCACCGCGCTGGCCGGAGGCTTCGCCGGGCTGGCCGGATTTTTCGAGGTGACGGCGGTCTTCGGGTCGGCCAATGCCTCGCTGGCTTCGGGCTATGGCTATACCGGCATCCTGATCGCCTTTCTGGCCCGGCATAACCCTTTGGCGATCATCCCGGTGGCGCTGCTGCTGGCAGGGTTCGATGCGGCCTCCGGGCTGATCCAGCGCCGGATGGACCTGCCCGATGCCACGATCCTGGTGCTGCAGGGCTTTGTCTTCCTCGTGATCCTGATTTCCGACACGGCTTACGGCCGCCTCAAGCTCTTTCACCCCGAAAGGTGGGCGTGATGGAGCATGACATCGGCCTCTGGGGCATCCCGATCGCCATTCTGGGCGGCGCCATCCGGGTTTCGACCCCTTTCCTGTTCGTAAGCCTCGGCGAGGTTTTGACCGAACGCGCCGGCCGCATCAATCTGGGGCTCGAGGGGACTTTGGTCTTTGGCGCCATGTCGGGCTATGCCACCGCCGTCCTGACCGGATCGGCCTGGGCCGGGGTCGCGGTGGCGGCGCTGGCGGGGGCGGTGTTCGGGCTGGTCCACGGCATCCTCTGTTCGCTGCCCAAGGTGAACGACATCGCCATCGGCATCGCGATGATGCTGTTTGGCACCGGGATCGCCTTCTACTTCGGCAAGCCCTATATCCAGCCGGTCGCACCGCATCTGCCGGCGATCCCCCTGGGCTTCTGGTCAGACCTGCCGCAGCTGCAGGCGGCCCTGCAGGTCAATGTGCTGTTCGTGGCGGGATTGGGCCTCGCACTCGGCATGGCGTGGATGTTGCGCGCGACGCGGATCGGGCTGACCCTGCGCGTGGTAGGCGACAGCACCGATGCCGCCCGCGCCATGGGACTGCGGCCCAATGTCATCCGCACCCTGGCCACGGCGGCCGGCGGGGCCTTTGCCGGGATTGGTGGCGCCTTTCTGTCGCTGTACTACCCGGGCAGCTGGAACGAGGGCCTGTCCTCGGGTCAGGGCCTGATGGCCGTGGCGCTGGTGATCTTTGCCCGCTGGAACCCCATCGCCTGCTTTGGTGCGGCCTTGCTGTTCGGCGGGGCAGGGGCGCTGGGCCCGGCCCTGCAATCGGTGGGCATCAGCAGCGGCTATTACCTCTTTTATGCGGCACCTTACGTGCTGACCCTGGGCGTGCTGATCGCCACATCCTCGCCCAACCGCGCCATGGCCGGGGCGCCGGGCGAATTGTCCATCACAAAATGAGGCCCTGATGACGACTGTCGCATCGACCCCCTATGCCTGGCCCTGGAACGGCGATCTGCGCCCGGACAACACGGCCCTGATCATCATCGACATGCAGACCGATTTCTGCGGAGCGGGCGGCTATGTGGACAAGATGGGCTATGACCTCAGCCTGACCCAGGCGCCGATTGGCCCGATCAAGGCCCTGCTGGCGGCGATGCGCGCCAAGGGCTATGCGATCCTGCACACCCGCGAAGGCCACCGCCCCGACCTGTCGGACCTGCCGGCCAACAAGCGCTGGCGGTCGCGTCAGATCGGCGCGGGCATTGGCGATCCCGGCCCCTGCGGCAGGATCCTCGTGCGCGGAGAGCCGGGCTGGGACATCATCCCCGACCTCTACCCGCTGCCCGGCGAGGTGATCATCGACAAGCCCGGCAAAGGCTCGTTCTGCGCCACCGACCTTGAACTGATCCTGCACACCAGGGGCATCCGCAACCTGATCCTGACCGGCATCACCACAGATGTCTGCGTCTCGACCACCATGCGCGAGGCCAATGACCGCGGTTTCGAATGCCTGATCGTCTCGGACTGCTGCGGGGCGACCGACCGCGGCAACCATGAAGCCGCGCTCAAGATGGTGACCATGCAGGGCGGCGTCTTTGGCGCGGTCACCGACAGCGCCAGCCTGATCGGAGCCCTGCCATGATCATCGGGGAAGACCCCGTCCTGCCCGGCGCGCTTGAGGTCGCCACCCTTGGAATGACCATGCGATTTGGCGGTTTTACCGCGCTGGACGACGTCTCGATCCGCGTGGCGCCCGGCAGCTTTCACGCTTTGCTGGGCGAGAATGGTGCCGGCAAATCCACGCTCGTCAAATGCATGATGGGGTTTTACCACGCGACCTCGGGCCAGATGACGGTGGGCGGCCGCGAGGCGAGGATCGCCGATCCGCGCGATGCCCATGCGCTGGGGCTGGGCATGGTCTATCAGCATTTCACCCTTGTCCCTTCGCTGACGGCGGCCGAAAACCTGGTGATCAGCCGCAGGGACACGCCCGCCGTGATCGACTGGGCGCGCGAAAGCCGCGCCCTGCGGGACTTCATGGCCGCCATGCCGTTCCGGGTGCCCCTGGATCAACCCATCTCCCGCCTGGCGGCCGGGGAAAAGCAGAAGCTGGAAATCCTCAAGCAGCTTTACCTCGGCCGCCGCTTTCTGATCCTGGACGAGCCGACCTCGGTCCTGACCCCGGACGAGGCGGACGAGGTGCTGGGCCATGTCCGCGCCCTTTGTGCGGCGGGCGAGATTTCGGTCCTGATGATCACCCACAAGTTCCGCGAGGTCACAGCCTTTGCCGACGAGGTCTCGGTGCTGCGGCGCGGCCGTCTGGTCGGGCAGGGCCGCGTGGCCGACCTTGGTCATGCCGACATGGCCGCGATGATGATCGGCACCTCGGCCGCCCGCACGCCCTTGCCGCGCCAGGGCGCGGCCGGGCCCGAGGTTCTGTCGGTGCGCGGTGTGAAGGCGCGCGACCGCTCTGGCCTGAAGGAAATCGCCATCGACGCCCTGACGGTCAAGGCCGGCGAGGTCGTGGGCATCGCGGGCATCTCGGGCAATGGCCAGATGGAGTTGATGGAGATCCTGACCGGCCAGCGCCCCGCGCAGGGAGAGATCCGCGTCGCGGGCCGGCCCTACCACGCGACCCGGACCGAGGCGCAGGCGCTGGCCGTGCGCTATCTGCCCGAAGAACCCCTGCGCAACGCCTGCGCCGGCAGGATGAGCGTGGCCGAAAACATCGCCTTCCGCAGCTTTGACCGAAACGGCGCCGCGTCACGCTTCTGGCTTGCGGGCGGGCAGATGCGGGCGCGGGCGGCGCAACTGGTCGACGCCTTCAAGGTCAAGACCGCCTCGCTCGATGCGCCGATCGCCGCGCTGTCGGGCGGCAATGTGCAGCGCGCGGTTCTGGCGCGGGAACTGACGGGCGAGGTGCGGCTTCTGGTGATCTCGAACCCGTGCTTTGGGCTCGATTTCTCGGCCGTGGCGGAAATTCGCGCCCGGATCATGGCGGCGCGCAACGCGGGCACGGCGGTCTTGCTGATGAGCGAGGATCTGGACGAGGTGATGGAACTGTCAGACCGCATCCTGGTGATGTCCGAAGGGCGGATCGCCTTTGAAACCCCGGCCGCGACCGCCGATCTTGCCACCATCGGCCATCACATGGGCGGGCACGCCTGATGGCCCGGATCGCGGATGCCTTGCCCTTCGCCTTTGACTTCGATCCCGCCCGGACGGCGCTGATCGTCATCGACATGCAGCGCGACTTCATGGAGCCGGGCGGCTTTGGCGCAAGCCTTGGCAATAATGTGAGCCTGTTGCGCGCCATCATCCCGGCCACGGCGGCGCTGATCGCCGGTTGCCGGGCTGCGGGCGTGCCCATCATCCACACCCGCGAATGTCATCTGCCTGACCTGTCCGACTGCCCGCCGGCCAAGCGTCTGCGCGGCGCGCCCGCCCTGCGCATCGGAGATGCCGGGCCGATGGGCCGCATCCTCATTGCGGGCGAGCCGGGGGCCGAGATCATTCCCGAAGTCTTTCCCCTGCCGGGTGAGACGGTGATCGACAAGCCGGGCAAGGGCGCCTTTCATGCCACCGGCCTGTCCAGTCTGCTGGCGGGCCTTGGCGTCGAAACCCTGCTTTTCGCCGGCGTCACCACCGAGGTCTGCGTGCAGACCACCATGCGCGAGGCCAATGACCGCGGCTTTGACTGCCTTCTGGTCGAGGATGCCACCGAAAGCTATTTTCCTGCCTTCAAGGCTGCGACGCTGCAGATGATCCGCGCACAGGGGGCCATCGTCGGCTGGACCGCCCCCGCCGCCGCGG
Organism: bacterium; assembly: GCA_016124195.1. Taxonomy (GTDB): domain Bacteria; phylum Pseudomonadota; class Alphaproteobacteria; order Rhodobacterales; family Rhodobacteraceae; genus Stagnihabitans. The sequence continues at coordinate 424,239 of WGOE01000002.1, forward strand.
TCGTGGAGGCGCTTGGTGTCTGAACCCTTCTCCCTTGCCGCGTTCCTTCCCGATGCCTGGCGCAAGGCGGCCTATGAACCCTTCCGGGACGGCGTCGAAATCAGCCCGATCGTGACCGGCGAACCTGCCGTGGCGCTGTTGCGCTATGCCCCCGGCGCGGGCGTGCCCCGGCACCGACACCGCGGGCTCGAGACGATCCTCGTCCTGGAAGGCACCCAAAGCGACGAGCGCGGCACCTATGGCCCGGGCGCACTCGTCTTCAACCCGGAAGGCAGCGTGCACAGCGTCTGGTCCGACACCGGCTGCGTCGTGCTGATCCAATGGGCCCGCAGCGTCGAGTTCGTCACGGCGGGCTAGGGCCCGGCCTGCGGCCCTTCTTCGGGTCTTTCGCGGCCGGGCAGGGCGCCCGAAGGCCGTGCGCCCGTCTCTGGGCCGAAAGTTTGAAACGTTCGGCCCGAGCCGATGCGGAAAGACTTGCGGAAGGCGCGCTTTGCGGGTCATCTCAGGCCATGGCGCAGGATATGGCCGAACCGATTGCCGAGACCGTGGCCGAGGCCCCTGCTGCCCCGGAAACGTCGCCCATGGCGCGCGATCTGACCGCGATCCGCCGCACGCTCGGCCTGATCCTGCTGGTCCTTCTGACCATGGGCTTTTACTTCGCCAAGGAGGTCATCCTGCCCCTGCTGATGGGCACGCTGCTGGCGCTGACGCTCAGCCCGCTGGTGCGCAACCTGCAACGCTTCGGGCTGGCGCCGGTCGTCACGGCATCTGCGATGATCATCCTCTTGACAGTGGCGGTCGGCGGGTCGGCACTGATTGTCAGCGGTCCCGTCTCGACCTGGGTGGCCGAGGCGCCGCAGCTGGGCGCGGAACTGAAGGTCAAGCTCAAATCCTTTGCCTCTTCGGTGGCGGTGGTCAAGAAGGCCACCGATCAGGTCGAACAGGCAACGACGGGCAGCGCCGACCCGGCGGTGCAGAAAGTTTCCGTGCAGACGCCGGGCCTCTTGAGCCTGGCGGTCAGCAATGCCTTTTCCGTCCTTGCCACGGTGCTGGTGGCGCTGGTGCTGGCGCTGTTCCTGCTTGCCTCGGGCGATATGTTCTATGTCAAGCTGATCGACGCCTTCCCCCGCTTTGGCGACAAGAAGCGCGCCTTGCGCATCGTCTATGGCATCGAGCGCAGCGTGTCGCGCTATCTGTTCCTGGTCACGATGATCAATGCCGCGCTGGGCGTCGTGATCGGCACCGGCCTGTGGATGGTCGGGATGCCCAAGCCCATGGTCTGGGCGCTGGTGGCGTTTCTGGTCAACTACCTGCCCTACATCGGCCCGCTGTTCGGCGCGGGGCTGGCCACCGCGGTGGCCGTGGTCAGCTTTGACCATCTGGGGCAGGCGGCCCTTGCCCCGGCGGTCTATCTGGCCGCCACCACGGTCGAAGGCCAGTTCATCACGCCCGTCGTGCTGGGTCGTCAGCTAGAGCTGAACACCGTCTCGGTCTTTGTCACGGTGGTGTTCTGGGGCTGGCTCTGGGGCATCGCGGGCGGGTTGATGGCGGTGCCTTTCCTCGTCTGCGTCAAGGTGATCTGCGACAATGTGGACTCGCTCAATACCTTCGGCAATTTCCTTGGTGCCGCCGCCCAACCCACGCCGCGCCCGGAAAGCTGAGCCCGTCAGCGCAGCCGCAGCCCGTCGATGAAGATGTCGAGCAGGCGCAGCACCTGCGCCTCCCAGCCCGGTTCGGGCTGACGGGCATAGCACAGGGCATACATCGTGCGCAAAAGATCGTCGGCCGTGATGTCGGGCCGCAGCGCGCCCTCGTCCACAGCCCGCCGCAACAGCGCCTCCACCGCCTGGGTCAGACGGGCGGAGACTTCGGTATACATCGCCTTGGACTCGTCGGTCAGCACCACCGAAAGCGCGCCCAGAAGCCCGCGCTTGGTGGCGACCAGCGCCACATTGGCATGCATCCAGTCCCGGAACGCCTCGACCCCGTCGGGCGCGTCGCGCAAATCGTCGGCCAGACGGATCAGCTGTTCGACCTCGTGGCGGTAAACCGCCTGAAACAGCGCCTCGCGGGTCGGAAAGTGGCGGTAAAGCGTGCCGATCCCCACTTCGGCATGGCGCGCCACGGCCTCAAGGCTTGAACCCGGGCCGCCTTGCGCCAGAACTGTCTTGGCCGCGTCGATCAGACGCTCGCGGTTTCGCAGCCCGTCCGACCGTGGTTTGCGCCGTTCTTCCTGCACCCTTCAACTTCCCTGTTGATAAACGGAGGCAGCCTCCGTATAACCTGTCGCACGGTGGCCGTCGACTCGTGTCTCCGGCTTCCGCATCTGTTGCCCAAACGTCCCGGCAGTGTCGCACGTTCCGCGCCCTACGTGGACCATTTTCATAACAAAGCCAATGGAGGATGCATGTCCCTCTCCATCAGCCTGACCGTAAACGGCGCTGTCCGTGACGTGACGCTGAATGACGCCCGGGTCACCCTGCTGGACCTTCTGCGCGAGCGTCTTGCGCTGCCCGGCACCAAGAAAGGCTGCGATCGCGGCCAATGCGGCGCTTGCACGGTCTTGATCGACGGGCGGCGCATCAATGCCTGCCTGACGCTGGCCGCCACGCTGGATGGCGCCGAGGTCACCACCATCGAGGGTCTGGCCTGCGGCGACATGCTGCACCCGGTTCAGGCCGCCTTCATCGACCATGACGGCTTTCAATGCGGCTATTGTACCCCCGGCCAGATCATGAGCGCCGTGGGCCTGATTGCCGAAGGCCGGGCCGGCACCGACCCCGAACGCATCCGCGAGGGGATGAGCGGCAATCTTTGCCGCTGTTCGGCCTATCATGGCATCACCGAGGCCGTGCTGGACGCCACCACCCGCATCGCGGCCGAAAAGGCGAGGAAATCCGCATGAACCTGTTCGATTACACCCGCCCCGCCTCGGTCGAGGCGGCGATTGCCGCCTGGGTTCCCGGCGCGGCCTGGCTTGGCGGCGGCACCAACCTTGTGGACCTGATGAAAACCGGCGCGATGCAGCCGGGCAAGCTGATCGACGTGACCCGGCTGCCCGGCCTTGACCGGATCGAGACCCTCCCGGACGGCAGCACCCGGATCGGTGCCATGGTGCGCAATGCCGATCTCGCGCATGACGCGGGTTTTGCCCGGGCCTTTCCCATGGTGGCCGAGGCGCTTTTGTCGGGCGCCTCGGGCCAGTTGCGCAATGCGGCGACCGTGGGCGGCAACCTGATGCAGCGGACCCGCTGCGCCTATTTCGCCGACCCGCACAGCGCCTGCAACCGCCGCACGCCCGGCGCGGGCTGCGATGCAAGGGGCGGCGACACTGGCGGCATGGCGGTTCTGGGATGGAGCCCCGCCTGCATCGCCACCAACCCTTCGGACTTCTGCGTGGCGCTGGCCGCGCTGGAGGCGACAGTCGAAGTGCAGGGAACGGGCGGCAAGCGCGAGATTGCCTTTGCCGATTTCCACCGCCTGCCGGGCGATACGCCCGAGATCGAAACGGCGTTGCAGCCCGGGGAGTTGATCCTCGCCCTGCGCCTGCCGGCCGAGGCGGCGCAGTTTGCCGCCAACAGCCGCTATCTGAAACTGCGCGAGCGGACTTCTTATGCTTTCGCGCTGGTCTCTGCCGCGGCGGCACTGCGGCTGGACGGGGGCCGGATCGTCGCCGCCCGGCTGGCGTTGGGTGCCGTCGCCGCCAAGCCGTGGCGTGTCGCCTCCGCCGAAGCCCTGCTTGTGGGCCAGGCGCCGGAGCCCGCGCTGTTCGCCAGGGCCGCCGCCGAGGCCGTGGCGGGTGCCGCACCCTCGGGCGAGAATGCCCACAAGATCGAACTCGCCCGCCGCATCGCGGTGCGTGCCCTGACGGCGGCTGCGCAAGGCACGCCCGACCGCATGCCCGCGTTGCCGGCCTCTGTCTTCGGAGAACCCGCCCATGTCTGACACTTTGCCCTATGCCACGCGCTTCGGGTCCAATTCGGGCCAATCGACCAGCCGCCGGGACGGTGTGGCCAAGGTCACCGGCGCGGCCACCTTTGCCGCCGACAACCACCCGCAGGGCCTGCTTTACGCCGTCTATGTCCCGGCCACGATCGCCCGCGGCAGGGTGACCCATCTGGATGTGGCCGCAGCCAAGGCGCATCCCGGCGTGGTCGAGGTGATGACCCCGCAGAACCGCCCCGCGCTGGCCGGCGATCCCGATTCCAAGCCCTTCATGTTCGCCTTCCGCTTCGAGGCTCTGCAGGACGATACGGTGCGCTACGCCAATCAGCCCATTGCCCTGGTGCTGGGCGAAACCATCGAGGCCGCCACCGAGGGCGCCCGCCTTCTGAACCCGCAGTATCAGGTCATGCCGCCCCGCGTCGGTCTGGACGCCGAGGCGCCCTACAAGGTCGTCGTCGGCAACTTCGGCCGCCCGGGCGAGACGGTGCATGGCGATGTCGCGGCCGGCCATGCCGCGGCGGTACAAAGCGTGGATGTGACCTATGAGACGCCGGCCCAGTATCACAACGCGATGGAGACTCACGCCGTTGTGGCCTCGTGGGACGGCGACCAACTCACCCTGGACATGCCGCATCAAGCCATCGTGATGTCGCGCGGCGTCTTTGGCTATTACTTCGGCATCCCGGCCGAGAATGTGCTGCTGCGCAGCCCCTATCTGGGCGGCGGCTTCGGATCCAAGTCCATCGCCAACGGGCCGCAGGTGCTGGCCATCCTCGCCGCGCGCATGACGGGGCGGCCGGTCAAGCTGATGCTGCGGCGCGACCAGATGTTCGGCCCGGTCGGCCATCGTGGCGCCACCCGGCAACGCCTGCGCATCGGGATTGACGAGGCGGGCCACATGACGGTTCTGGAGCACGAGGCGCTGGCCGCCACCTCGACCTTCGATGATTTCGTGGAAAATGCCGCCAATGCCTCGCAGGGGCTTTACGCGGCCGGCGCCCTGCGTTCGGCGCATGAGGGCGTACGCATCGACATCGGCACGCCCGGCCCGATGCGTGCGCCCGGCGAGGCCTCGGGGTCGGCCGCGCTGGAATGTGCCATGGACGAGATGGCCGAACGCGCGGGGCTGGACCCCCTGGAGTTCCGCCTGCGCAACTATGCCGAAACCGAACCCGGCACCGGGAAGCCCTATTCGTCCAAGGCCCTGCGCGCGTGCTATGCGCAGGGGGCAGAGCGGTTCGGTTGGGCCGGCCGCCCGCTGAAGCCGCGCCAGATGCGGGATGAACAGGGCATGCTGGTGGGATGGGGCATGGGCACCGCGCTGTTCCCGGCGCCGATGTTTGCAGCACAGGCCCGCGCCACGCTGAGGCCCGACGGCTCCGGTCTGGTCGAGACGGCCGCCGCCGACATGGGGCAGGGCGCCTGGACAGCGCTGGCCCAGATTGCCGCCGACGGTCTGGGTCTGCCGCTCGACAAGGTCGAATTCCGCTCGGGCAGTTCGGATCTGCCCGATGGCGGGATTGCCGGCGGATCGGGTCACACGGCGACGGCGGGCACGGCGCTCCATGCCGCCGGGGTCGATGCGGTGCGCCAGCTGACCGCGATGGCGGTGAGCGATCCGGCCTCGCCCCTGTTCGGCGCCGGCAATGCCAGCATCGTCGCGCGTGACGGACGGTTGTTCGTCGCCGAGGACGCCAGCCGCAGCGACAGCTATGCCGACATTCTGGCCCGCGCGGGCGGTCAGGCGCTGGTCGGAACCGGCTCTGGCGGTCGGGCGCCAGAGGCGGCGGGACGTCACGCCATGTATTCGCACGGCGCGGTCTTTGCCGAGGTGAAGGTCGATCCCGACCTGTTCCAGATTCGGGTAACCCGTCTGGTCGGCGCCTTTGCGGCGGGGCGGATCATCAATCCCAAACTGGCCAACAGCCAGCTTTATGGCGGGATGATCTGGGGCATCTCTTTCGCCCTGCACGAAGAGGCGCGCTTTGATCCGCGCACCGGGCGGATCATGAATGCCGATTTCGCCGGCTATCACATCCCGGTCAATGCCGATGTGAAGGGGCTGGAGGTCATCACCGTGCACGAGGACGATCCTTTCGTGAACGCCCTGGGCATCAAGGGCGTGGGCGAGATCGGCATCACCGGCACCGTGGGCGCCATCGGCAACGCGATCTGGCATGCCACGGGCACCCGGATCCGGCGCTTTCCGATCCGGATCGAGGATCTTCTGGCACACGCGTGATCCCTTGAACCGGAGGCCCCGGGCCTCCGGTTCTTGGCCCGGCCTGACGTGCGGCCTTCAGCCCATGCGTTCCGAGGCGTAGGACCCCGGCGAGGCGGGAAAGACCACCGTCTTGTTGCCGTTCTGGAAAACCCGGTGGTGGATATGGGCATGGATGGCGCGCGCCAGCACCTGCGCCTCGACATCGCGGCCGAGGCTGACGTAATCCTCGGCACTTTGGGCATGGGTGATGCGCACGGTGTCCTGTTCGATGATCGGGCCTTCGTCCAGATCGGCTGTCACGTAATGCGCCGTGGCCCCGATCAGCTTCACCCCGCGCTCATAGGCCTGCTTGTAGGGATTGGCGCCTTTGAAGGATGGCAGGAAGGAATGGTGGATGTTGATGATCCGCCCCGACATGCGCTGGCAGAAGGCGTCCGACAGAACCTGCATGTAGCGCGCCAGCACCACCAGTTCGGCGCCCGAGTCATCGACCAGCGCCAGAAGGCGGGCCTCGGCATCGGCCTTGTTTTCCTTGGTCACCTTGATCATGTGGAAGGGCAGATCATGGTTTACCACCACCTTCTGATAGGTCATGTGGTTGGAAACCACGCCCACGATGTCGATGGGCAGGGCGCCGATCCGCCAGCGGTACAGAAGATCGTTCAGGCAATGGCCGAAATTCGACACCATGAGCAAGACCTTCATGCGGTAGCTGCCCTCGTGCAGGGCCCAGGTCATGCCGAAGGGCTGGGCTACCGCGGCGAAGCCGTCGCGCAGCGCCTGAGCCTCCACCCCGGTTTCGGACCGGAACGAGATGCGGGCAAAGAACATGCCCGTCAGGTCATCGTCAAACTGCGCGGCATCCGTGATGTTGCACCCCTGATCGGCCAGATAGGTCGAGACCGCTGCCACGATGCCGCGGCGCGAGGTGCAGTGAACGGTCAGAACGTAGGTCGTCATGCCGGAAGTCCCTTGTGAGGTTTTGAGGAAGGCGGGCCGCCGGGATGGACCCCTTTGGCGCGGCGGATCACAGCAGAGGACTTGGCCGAACACAAGCGAGCGCGCAAGGCCCGATCCGCCCCTCCGCAGACTTGCGCCGTCAGCGGACCGGGACTGCCTGTCTTTTGATCGCCCTGTCGTTTGAACGTGCCGCCGCGATCCCTTGAACGGACTGGTGGCAAGGCGCCACGCTGCGCAGCTCCATTCAGGCGACGCCTGCCCAAAGCTGCGGCTGTCGTGCCCGCAGCGCCACCCGATGGCCGTAACCGCTTCGGTTCAGATCCGGTGCACCATGGTGATGGCGCTGTCAAAACGGAACACATGGCGCAAGAGGCCGATGCTCTGACGCCGGGTCTCGACAAAGCCAAGCCGGCGGTACAGCGCATGGGCGCGCCAGTTGCTGTCCACCACGTCCAGCCGGACCGAGCCATAGCCACGGCTTTGCGCCTCGGCACAGATGGCGCCCAACAGGGCCGTGCCCAGGCCTTGGCCGCGCCAGTCGGCCGCGACGCACAGGCCGTCCAGGAGGAAATTCTCGTTGTCGACCTCGGTGCTGAGCCAACTCAGCAGGCGCGCGCGCCAGGTGCCGCCGATCAGGCCATAGCCTGCGCGCAGGTCGGTCAGCCCACCCGCCACAAAGCTGGCCTGCGGCGTCTTGAATCCCGCCAGCCCCATCAGATGGCCGTCCCGCGACAGGGCGACCAGCACATGGTCGGCGCGGATCACACGGTAAAGGTAGGCCATCGCCTTGGGTTTCGGCCCGAGGACCCGGCCCAGCTTGCTGCCGAACGCCTCCCAGTAAAGCTCGGCCGCTTCGGCGCGCAACCGCTCCGGCAGGCCCTGTTGCAGGGTGTAGGCCGGGATCACAGCGCCGCCTGCAGAAGGCGCGCGGCGCCGGCCCCGAGGATCCAGCCCTCTTCGCGCCGCGCCTCGGGGGGGGCCGCTTCCAGCAGGGCGCCCAGGTCCCCGCTCTGGCCCAGCCGGTAGAGGGCGCGCGCCAGAAGCCGCACCTGCACCTCGTCCTTGATGGCCGCTGGCGTCAGGGCCGCTGCAACCTGCGGCGCCAGAAGCGAGGGATAGATCTCTGCCAGGGTGATCCGGCCCGGCGGATCGAAGGGCCAGACCGCGACCCCGGGCCGCTGGCTCAGCCGGTGGATCAGCGGCAGGCCGGTCAGGCTTTGGCTGCCCACGGCGCCGGTGGTGTAAAGCTTCCAGACCGGCTGGGCGCGCGGCACGACCTCTTCGACGCGCCGCCGCTCGGCCAGGCCAAGGCGGGCGTAATCCACCGTCTTGCGCGGGGGCAGGTCGGCGAAGGGCTGGCTTTGCGGCCGGCCCCAGAAGGGCCCGCCGCCAAAGCGGGCGTTGATCGCATCGGCCACGGCAAAGCGGTTGTTGCAGTTGTCAGGCCCATCGAGGATGGCATCCTGCAGCCAGCGCCAGACGGCCCGTGCCGAAGCCTCGCCGGTCAGCCGGGCGGCAAATCCATCGGGATAGCCCATCGGAAAGTCAAAGCCGACCAGCAGGCTTTGCCCCGCGGCATGCGCCTCGTCGATCAGCGCATCGACCGCCAGCCCGACCGAGTGACGCGTGGGATGATAGCTCGTCTGCACCCCCGCCTCGGCGGCGAGGCCCAGCCAGATCGCATCGGCATGGGGTTGCAGGATCGGGCGCCCGCTGGAGGCCGACCAGTCCACCACCGCCACACGGTCAAACCGCATCGGGCCCTCCTCCCAGCCGGGCTTCCAGCCGGGCCAGATCGGCCGGGCTGTTGGCGTTGACGAAACTGTCCGGCGGAAAATCGGCCAGCCCCGCGCCGTGCTGCAGGGCGAAATCGCGCAGGCGCGGTACGGCGCCAGAGGCCAGAAAGTCCTGAAGCGCGGCGGTCAAGGTCACGGGCCAGAGCCCACAGGTCGGATGCTGATCCGCGCCGCTGGTAGCAAAAGCCGCCCCGCCCGCCTCGCCGGCAAGGCAAAGCCGCGGCACCAGGTCGGGCGGCAGGAAGGGCCCGTCGCAGGGAGCCGAGACGACGGCCGTGGCCCCCAAAGGCGCCGCCCAGTGCAGGGCTGCCAGAATGCCTGACAGCGGGCCGCGGCTTTCGGCATCGGGCAGGACCGGCAGACCCAGGTTCGCAAACCGGGCCGGATCGCCATTGGCCGAAATCGCCAGCGCCTCGACCTGCGGGCCAAGCCGTTCGGCCACCCAAGCAATCAAGGGCCGGCCCGCCAGCGGCACCAGCGCCTTGTCGGCCCCCATGCGCCGCGCCGCCCCGCCTGCCAGAATGACGCCAAAGATTCGCACGTCCGACCTCCTGAACGCTTGCCTGCCATGCCGGGTCCCTGTCAGGGCCGCCGCACGAGCCCGCCCGCAAGCCGGCGTCAGTGTGTCAGAGAACCCGAACTCATGTCCACGATCTGGTTGGCCGCCCCCAGTTCCTTGCCGCCATCCGGCCCCTGCAGGATCTGGCTTTGCACGCCGGGCATCTTGCCGAAGGATTTGGCCAGCGCCTTCGGAAAGAAGGTCACCGGCAGGCTTTCCAGGCCCGGCACCTGGCGCAGGATGGTCGAGGTCGAATGCGTGCAGAAGGCCTCGGGTGTCGACCCGAAGGCGGCGGCGGCGGCGATCTCGCGGTCGGCCACGTCGAGCGGCACCGGCAGGGTCTGGGAAATCACGTAAAAGATTCCCTGCGCCTGAAAATCCAGATAGCTTTGCAGCGCGCCGGGGTTCATGCCGTAATGCAGGTCATTGCGTTCGGGCGCCTGACCGCCGGTCAGCTCCCACGAGCCGGCCGGGTCAAAGAGGACGCGCTGGCTGCCGTTGATTATGAGTGCGCTGTGCGCGCCCGACCCGCTGCGCCCGTTGATCGAGGTGATCAGCGTGACGGATGCAGGCGGGCCCGCGACATAGGTCGCGCGCGCCACATCGGCGTCGCTGGCCCATTTGTGATCGCCGCTGCACCCCGCAAGACAGGCGGCCGCGGCTAGGGCAAGAAGGCTGCGCAGCATGGGTCACCTGCATGTCGTAAAAGAAAAGGGCGTGGATCTGGCTCAGGCGTCGGCCAGGGCCATGACGATCAGCACGAGGATCGCGATGACGGCCCCCCAGGTGACCATCTTCAGGAAACCGTTGAACGTCTTTTCCTGTGCGCGGATGTCCATGCTGCCCGGAACGTGTTCGTTCATCTTGCCAACCTCCAAATTGTCAATGTCTCGAGGGTCCTGGGACCGTTGCTGTGGCCTTACCCGATTAGCCTGCCCCTGTCACGGGGGCAAGTGGTGCCGGGCGGCCCGTGGTGGCGGTCTGGCCCGGCCCGAGCCATTGCCTGCCGCAACTTTGCCCGGATCGGGGCGTTGCCGGTCAGGTGGCGCGCCAGACCCAGGCGCCATCCGGGCCCAGCTGGCGCGCGGCCCGGCCGGCCTTGCGCAGGCAGTTCAGATGGGCCACCGTCTCGGCCAGGGCGAGGTTGAACGTGTCGGGCCCGATGTCGCGCTTGAAAAGCGGCGCGAAACATTCGACAGCGCGCGACGGCGTTGTCAGGTGGGCCTGCAGGCGGTCCAGCGCCTCTTCCTGTTCGGCGATCATCTCGTCGAGCCTGCGCGGCAGGCCGGTGAAGGGCAGCTTATGCCCCGGCAGGACCAGCTGATCCTCCGCCGCCAGCGGGCGAAAGCGGCGGCACGAGGCCAGCCATTCGGTCAGCGGATCGGCCTCGGGCTCGGTCGCATAGACCCCGATGTTGGGCGAGATGGTCGCCAGAACCTGATCGCCCGCCAGAACGATCGGGTCATCGAGGCTCCACAGCGTTGCATGGTCGGGCGCGTGGCCCTGACCAAGGCGCACCAGCCAGCGCCGTCCGCCCGCCTGCAGCTCATCGCCCTCGTCGATCCGGGTGAAGCCCAGCGGCATTGGCGATACGACATCGCAGAAGTTGAAGGGGCGCTGCCCGGCGCGCGCGCTGGTGATGTCCTTGCCGACGCCGGCGCGGGTCAGGAATTGCAGCGCCTCGGGGACATGGCTTTGATGTTCGTCCAGCGTCAGCATGCGGCCGTAAAGCCAGGCAGTGCGCGGGATCAAAAGCTCGACCCCCTGATCCTGAAACCAGCCGGCCAGGCCCAGATGGTCGGGGTGATGATGTGTGGCAATCAGCCGCGTGACCGGCTTGCCGGCCAGGGTGACGGCCATCAGGCCCTGCCAGATCGCCTTGGTCCGGCGCGAGGACATGCCGGTATCCACCAGGGTCCAGCTGTCGCCGTCATCCAGCGCATAGACATTCACATGGTCCAGCGCCATGGGCAGCGGCAGCCGCATCCATTTGATGCCCGCCGCCACGTCAATCGCCGTCAACTCCGCCGGCGGATCGGGAAACGGATAGGCCAGGGGTGCGGTCATGCCATCAGCGCTTCGGGCGTCAGGTCGAACAGGGTGGTCGCGCCATGGCGCACCTCGGCCGCCCAGGCGGCGTGGCGCGGCAGAAGGCGGGTGACGGCGAAACGGGCCAAAGGCAGCCGCGCCGGATCGGCCTCGGCCGCAAGCAGGTGGAAATGCGTTCCCAGCACCTGCGCGAAGGCGCGCTGATAGGCCACCGCCGAGCCGCCCCGGTCCAGCGGGCCCTGCGCCAGCAGGGCGGCGGTCGCCGCGCGCAGGGTGTCGATGGCGGCCAGCATCGGTGCGGACAGATCGGCCGGGGCGCGGGCTGCGGCTGCGGCCATCTCGTCGCACAGGCCATGGGCCATCGCGCCATCGTCCATCATCTTGCGGCCGACGAGGTCCAGCGCCTGGATCCCATTGGTGCCTTCGTAGATCGAGGTCACGCGCACGTCGCGGGCATATTGCGCGGCGCCGGTGGCTTCGATGAAGCCCATGCCGCCGTGAACCTGCACGCCCAGCTGCGCCACGGCATTGCCGGTGTCGGTGCCGTAAGCCTTGGCCAGGGGGGTCAGGAACGCGGCCCGCGCGGTCCAGCCCGCATCGCCGGTCGCCCGGCCCATGTCGATGGCCACGGCGCAGGCGAGGCCGATGGCGCGGGCGGCAAAGGTCTCGGCCTTCATCTCCATCAGCATGCGGCGCACGTCGGGGTGGCCGATGATGCCAGCCTCGCCCGAGGCGGTCTTGCCCTGCTTGCGGCCCTCGGCATAGGCCAGCGCCTGCTGAAAGGCCGCCTCGGCGACCGAGACGCCTTGCATGCCGACGCCAAGCCTTGCGTTGTTCATCATGGTGAACATGGCCGCCATGCCCTTGCCGGGGGCGCCCACCATCCAGCCCTTGGCGCTTTCAAAGGCCATGACGGCGGTGGGTGATCCATGCAGGCCCATCTTGTGTTCCAGCCGAACGACCTGAAGACTGTTGCGCGCGCCCAGCGAACCATCCGGGTTGGGCAGGAATTTCGGCACCATGAAGAGGCTGATCCCCCTCGTGCCCTCGGCCGCGCCGGGCAGGCGGGCCAGCACCAGATGGCAGGTGTTGGCGGTGAAGTCGCAATCCGCCCAGGAGATGAAGATCTTGTCGCCGGTCACCGCATAGGTGCCATCGCCCAGGGGCTCGGCCCGGGTGCGCAGGGCCCCCACGTCCGACCCCGCCTGCGGTTCGGTCAGGTTCATCGTGCCGTGCCATTCGCCCGACACAAGACGCGGGATGTAAAGCGCGCGCATCTCGGCATCGGCGTGATGTTCCAGCGCCTCAATCTGGCCTTGCGTCAGCAGCGGGTTCAGTTGCAAGGCCAGACAGGCCGAACCTGTCATCTCGTTCACACAGGTCGCAATGGTAATGGGCAAGCCCATGCCGCCGTAGTCTGCCGGCGCCGCCATGCCGATCCAGCCGCCCTCGGCGATGGCGCGAAAGCCCTCGGCAAAGCCGGGCGAGGTGCGCACCACGCCGTTTTCCACCACTGCCGGATGTTCATCGCCCGACCGGTTCAGGGGTGCCAGCACGGTCTGGGACAGGCGCGCCGCCTCGGTCAGGATCGCCTCGACCGTGTCGGGGGTCGCATCGGCGAAGCGGTCGGTTGCGGCGACCTGATCGAAACCCATGACCGACAGAAGCAGTCGGTAGTCGGCGAGGGGGGCGAGGTAGGGCATGGGGGGCTCCGTCTGGAAAGGGTCGGCGTAAAAGGCGTGGCGCGTGGCAAAGGTGGCTGCTTCACAAGGGCCGTGCCACAGGATATGGCAGCCGCATCTAGGCTTATCGCCGCCCGCGGTTCCAGCAAGAAAGACGCTGCGTCACGATGCAAACGCCCGAAAGCTTTTCGGCCCCTTCCGCAGACGCGCCCGAGCGGACCGAGCTTCTGGCCCCTGATGCCGGCGGTCTGGCCCGCGCGGTGGATCTGTTGCGGCAGGGCAGGCTCGTCGCCTTTCCGACCGAGACGGTCTATGGCCTTGGCGGCGATGCGAGGGACAGTCTCGCGGTGGCGCGGATCTATGCCGCCAAGGGCCGGCCTCGCTTCAACCCCCTGATCGCGCATGTCAGCGACATGGAGATGGCGCGCGGCCTTGGCGTATTCGACGCGCGGGCCGAGGCGCTGGCCGCGCGGTTCTGGCCCGGCCCGCTGACGCTGGTGCTGCCCCTGGCGCAGGGCTCGGGCCTGTCCGATCTGGTCACGGCCGATCTGCCGACGGTGGCGCTGCGCATGCCGGCCCATCCCGTGGCCCGCGCCCTGATCGCGGCCTTTGGCGGGCCGCTGGCGGCACCTTCGGCCAACCCGTCCGGCCGCGTTTCGCCCACGCGGGCCGCACATGTCATGGCCGGCCTGTCGGGCCGGATCGCCGCGGTGATCGACGGCGGCCCCTGCGCGGTGGGGGTGGAATCAACCATCCTTGGCCTGTTCGACGAGACCGAACTGCTGCGCCCCGGCGGGATCGCCGCCGAAGAGATCGAGGCTTTCACCGGCCCGCTGGTGCGCCCCGGCCACGGCCCGCGGCCCAATGCGCCGGGGCAGCTGGCCAGCCATTACGCAACCCTTGCGCCGATCCGGCTGAACGCCAGCGACACGCGCCCGGGCGAGGTGCGGCTGGGCTTCGGCGCCGGGGCGGCCGATCTGAACCTGTCGCCGCAGGCCGATCTGGTCGAGGCGGCGGCCAACCTCTTTCACCTTTTGCACGAGGCCGACCGGATCGCCCAAGGCCGCCCGATCGCCGTGGCCCCTATCCCCGACACCGGATTGGGGCGCGCCATCAACGACCGCCTGCGCCGGGCCGCGGCACCGCGGTGATGCCGCTGGCCGACCATCTGCGTCGCACATGGACCTGTCCGCGGGGGCCAATCGTCTTAACTAGGCTTTGAACCACACACAGGAATGCGCGAATGGCCTATCTTCTGGGCGTCGATACCGGCGGCACCTACACCGACGCTGTGATCCTTGACGAGGCGGCCGATGCCGTGATCGGCAAGGCCAAGTCCTTGACCACGCGGGCCGATCTGGCGCTTGGCATCGGCCGGGCGGTCGATGCCGCGCTGCAGGGCGCCGGTGTGGCGCCGGCGCAGATCGCCATGGTCTCGCTATCGACCACACTGGCCACCAATGCGCTGGTCGAAGGGCAGGGCGGGCGCGTGGCGCTGATCTTCATCGGCTTTGATGCCGACGATCTGGAACGGGGCGGCCTGATCGAAGCCTTGAAAGGCGATCCAGTCGTGCGCCTGTCGGGCGGTCACAACCACGCCGGGGGCGAGGCCGCACCGCTGGACCTCGCCGCGCTGGAACGGGCCGTCACCGATCTGGCGGGCGATGTGATGGGCTTTGCCGTGGCCAGCCGCTTTGCCACCCGCAACCCCGCGCACGAGACCGCGGCGCGTGATCTGATCCGCAGGCTCTCGGGGCGGCCGGTCACCTGTTCGCACGAGCTTTCGGCCAAGCTCAACGGGCCGCGCCGCGCGCTGACGGCGGTTCTGAACGCCCGGCTTATCGGGATGATCGACCGGCTGGTGGCGGCCTGCGAACGGCATCTGCAATCGGTGGGCATCACCGCACCCCTGATGGTGGTGCGCGGCGATGGGGCGCTGATCTCTTCCGCCATGGTGCGCGAACGCCCGATCGAGACGATCCTGTCGGGTCCCGCCGCCTCCATCGTCGGGGCGCGCTGGCTGACAGGGGCCTCGGACGCGCTGGTCAGCGACATCGGCGGGACCACGACCGATGTGGCCCTGTTGCGCAACGGCCTGCCAGAGATCGACCCAGAAGGCGCCCGGGTCGGCGGCCTGCGCACCATGGTCGAGGCGGTGGCGATGCGCACCTCTGGCCTCGGCGGCGATTCCGAGGTGCATGTGCTGACCGCCGGCCTGACCGGTGGCCTGCGCCTTGGGCCGCGCCGGCTGATCCCGGTCTCGCTTCTGGCGGTGGACCATGGGCCGATGGTGCATGCCGCACTTGACCGCTGGCTGGCCTCGGAAACGGCCGGTGAGTTCGACGGCCGTTTCGTCATGCCGATGCCGGGCCAGACCGGTGGCCTGACCCCGCGCGAGGCGGTGGTTCTGGCCCGCGTGCAAGAGGCGATGCCCCTGGCCCGCGCGCTGACCTCGCGGCTGGAAGTGGCGGCGATGGAGCGGCTGGTGGCGCGCGGTCTGGTGATGATCGCGGGGGTAACCCCTTCTGATGCCGCCCATGTGCTGGAGCGGCTGGACAGCTGGGACGCCTCTGCCGCGGCCAAGGCGCTGAAGCTGATGGCGCGTCGGCGCAACGGGTCGGGCGACCGGATTGCCCTTGACGCGGTGGTGCTGGCGCAATCCATCGTCGATCAGCTGACCGCGCAGACGGTGGAATGCCTGCTGGAAGCCGCGTTTGACGAGGATGACGGCTTTGATGCGCCCTCGGAAACCCTGGCCCGGCATCCTTTGACGACGGCCGGCCTCGACCGGCACCGCGGCGTGGTCGAGGTGACGGTGCGGCTCGGCGTGCCGGTGATCGGCCTTGGCGCCTCGGCCCCCAGCTATTACGGCGCGGTGGGCGAAAGGCTGGGCTGCGAGATGATCCTGCCCGAACATGCCGGCGTGGCCAATGCGATCGGCGCGGTGGTGGGCCAGGTGAGCCAGCGCGCCTCGGGGCTGGTGACCAGCCCGGGCGAGGGGCGCTTCACCGCCCATCTGCCCGAGGGTCTGCAGACCTTCAACGACCGCGATGCAGCACTTGACGCGCTGGAGGCCGCCCTTGTCGCCGAAGCCAGCGCCCGCGCCCGCGAGGCCGGGGCCGAGGATCTGCATGTCTCGACCACGCGCGACATCCGCGAGGCCAATGTCGAAGGCCGCGCGATGTTCATCGAGGCGACCGTGACCGCCGTCGCCTCGGGCCGGCCGCGCGTGGCGCATTGAGGCGCCCCGGGCGGCGGCCAGCGCCGTCGCACCCGGATCGCGCCATCCTGCCGCGCGGCTGAGGCATCGCCCCTGGTCCGAAATGACCCCTGCGATCTGCGCCGTGTCGGCCCGACCTGCGGTACCCCGGCAAGCTCTGTGGCATCAGAATGGGCCGCCTGATCTGCGAGAGGACCGCCCCGGGCCGCAGCACATGGGCCGAAGCATCCGCCTGCATCGCAAGCGACGACCTGATGACGATTTTGCCTTGACGCCAAAAGTCGGCTCCACTACTCCCCGCCGCAGTGGCTAGGTAGCTCAGCTGGTTAGAGCACGCGACTCATAATCGCGGGGTCGGGGGTTCGAGTCCCCCCCTCGCCACCACTTCCTCTATAACCTGTTTTTTTGTTGGCCCCCTTGCATCTCAGGGGCTATTCACAACTTTCGCTCCAAATCCTGCTACAAAACACAGGGGGGCGAGAGCATGAAAAATGTGCGGATGATCCGGGGGGTTTGGGTCGCCCGGATCGTGGTGCCCCAGGAGCTTCGACGCTTCATCGGCAGGAGCGAGCTGCAAGAGAAGCTGCCGCCTGAGGCCAGAGCTCGGGAACGGCAGGCTGTGATCGTGCTGAACCGATTTCACGCCTTGCTTGATGACGCGCGTGAGAAGCTCGTCGCATCCAGACCGATAGTCGCGTCTGCAGCGAAGTAACACTACCGAGCCGAACTGGAAGCAGACGACCCTGAGCGAGAAAATGCGACGATGACGGATCGGCCCTTGTCGTATCGTTCGATTTACGCGCGCAAACTCCGTCTCCTGATTGCAGTAAAGCTCGAAACTGAAGAGGCAGAGGCTGCCCCCGGGTCTTACGCCCTGCTGTTTCACGCGCCGCAACCGTCATGTTCTCTCCATGATGAGAGCGAGGTCCGACCCGAGACACGCCGATTGAAAGGTCATGATGTTGCACCCCGGATGCGAGTGCCACCTCTTTCGGATTTTCGCCGCTGTATCATGGCGTTGCGGGCGTCTGGCAGGGGGGCGCCCTGCGGCGCCGACGGCAGGGGCCCATGATCCGGACCGGCGGGTCGGGCCGATGGCACGATCATATGCCGGGCAGCGTCTGCCGTTTCATCTTGAGGCAGTCGCCATCGACGATGCGGCCGGATGGCGCGGGATCGGGGCGGACTTTTTCTTTGCCGGTGCTTGAACCTGCCGATCCTGCCGGCGTAGTCTCTTCCGGAAATACCGCGCCGGGCGATCTTGCCTCGGTGCGGGCAGATCCGATCACTCGACGACCGACAGGATGCGGCGCGACAAAGGGGAGTTGCCATGCGCGCCGGACTTGCAAGCCTTGTGGCCGCCTATGTTCTGAGCCAGTTCTACCGCGCCTTCCTTGCGGTGCTGGCGCCGGTGCTCGCGCATGACATCAGCGCCATGCCGGAGGATCTGGCCGCGGCCTCGGGCTATTGGTTCCTGGCCTTCGCGCTGATGCAATTGCCGGTCGGCTGGGCGCTGGACCATGTCGGGCCGAGGTTTACGACAGCCGGCCTCATGGCACTGGCGGCGCTGGGTTCGGCCGTCTTTGCCCTCGCCGACGGGCCGGGCCTGGTCAAGATCGCGATGGCGCTGATCGGGATGGGCTGTGCGCCGGTGCTGATGGCCTCGTATTACATCTTCGCGCGCACTTATGCCCCGGTGGTGTTCGGCACCCTGGCCGGAGCGATGGTGGGCATCGGCAATCTGGGCAACATCGCGGCCTCGGTGCCGATGTCGCTGGCAGCCGAGGCTCTGGGCTGGCGCGGGGCGCTCTGGGGGCTCGCGGCCGTGACGCTGGCGGTGGCGCTGGCGATCCTGGTCTTCGTGCGCGATCCTGGGCGGCTGGGGGGCGAGCGTCGCGGCAGCCTGCTGGACCTTTTGCGCATGCGGGCCTTCTGGCCGGTGCTGTTGATGATGGCGGCCTGCTATGCGCCGGCGGCCGGGCTTCGTGGCCTCTGGATCGGCCCCTATTTCGCCGAGGTTTACAGCGCGGATGCGGCGCGGATCGGGACGGTTTCGCTGATCATGGGGCTGGCCATGGTGGCGGGCAATTTCGCCTATGGGCCGCTCGACCGGTTGCTGGGCACGCGCAAATGGGTGGTGTTTGGCGGCAATCTGGCGCTGGTGGCCTGCCTTCT
The DNA here is from genome assembly GCA_016124195.1 of bacterium. Classification (GTDB taxonomy): domain Bacteria; phylum Pseudomonadota; class Alphaproteobacteria; order Rhodobacterales; family Rhodobacteraceae; genus Stagnihabitans. The sequence continues at coordinate 442,849 of WGOE01000002.1, forward strand.
GCTGCTTTGGCGGTTTCCGGCGCAGGGCGGCTGGCTGCCGGTCGCGCTGTTCGCGGGCGTGGGGATTTTCGGATCGACCTATCCCATGGTCATGGCACATGGCCGCGCATTCCTGCCGCCGCATCTGGTCGGGCGCGGCGTGACGCTGTTGAACCTGTTCGGCCTTGGCACCACAGGGATCATGCAGATTGTTACCGGGCGGTTGCACGCGGCCTTTCGTGGCCCTCCGCCAGAGACGCCCTATGCCGCACTTTTCATCTTTTATGCCGGGCTGGTCCTGGCGGGCCTGCTGATCTACGCGCTGTCCGAGGACCGGTCGAGCTGACCCGCGGCTCGTCTCGGCCGGGCAAACCCCCCGCCATGCCGCGTGCCGGGGTGAATTGACCAGATTGTGTTCCATCTGATTTGCGGGGCGGTTGACCTTGGCGCGAATAGCGCAAAGAACCATATGACAGCCAGATCCCGGTTCGGCCCTTTGGTTTTGGAGATTGGAAGCGTGGCAGTCTGGAAGCAGATCCTCATGTCGCTGGTCGTGGTGGTGGTGGCCGGCGTGATCGGGCTGAAACTGTCGCCGTCCGCGGCCGGCTATCTGGCCAGTCACGGCTTTGCCGGGCCGATGGCGCGACTGGGCCTGATGCCTGCGCCGGCCTCTGACGCCGGGACGCCCGGGGCCAAGGGCGGCCGGCCCTCACACAAGGCGGTGGTCGTGCTGCAGCCCGCGGGCTCGGCCGTCATCAATGACAAGGTGACAGCGCTTGGCACCGGGGCGGCCTTGCAGGAGGTTACCGTGCTGCCCAAATCCAGCGGCACCCTGACCGATGTCCTGGTGCAATCCGGCGCGCGGGTGACGGCTGGGCAGGTGATTGCCCGGCTGGATTCAACGGTCGAAGAGATTGCCCGCGACAAGGCGAAGCTCGCCTTGGAAGACGCGCAGCGCACGATGGAGCGCAACAAGGCGCTGTTGCAGAACGACGCCACGCCGGCCAGCCAGGTTCAGGCGGTCGAGCTGGCCGCCAAGGTGGCGGTCCTGTCGCTGCGGTCGGCCGAACAGGATCTGGCCGATCGCAGCATCACGGCGCCGATCTCGGGCGTCCTGGGCATCATCCAGGTGACGCCCGGCAATGCCGTCACCGCCCAGACCCCGATCGTCACGATCGAGGATTCCTCGGCGCTGCTGGTGAATTTCTGGCTGCCCGAACGGCTGTCGGGTCAGGTCAAGACGGGCGACAGTGCGGTTCTGGTGCCGGTGGCGCGGCCTGAACTGACGCTGACGGCCGTGGTGAGCTCGATCGACAACAGGATCGACCCCAACAGCGGCACCTTTCAGGTGCAGGCCCGCGTGGCCAATCCCGATGGCAGCCTGCAGGCCGGCATGGCCTTCACCGTCGCGCTGAAATTCGCGGGCCAGACCTATGTGACGGTCAATCCGCTGGCCGTGCAATGGGGGTCTTCGGGGGCCTATGTCTGGCGCGTGGTGGATGGCAAGGCCGATCAGGTGCCGGTGCGCATCGTGCAGCGCAACACCGAAAACGTGCTGGTCGCCGGCGAGATCTCGGCCGGCGATGCCATCGTGACCGAGGGGCTGGACGGTCTGAAACCGGGCGCCGAAGTTCAGGTCTTTGGCGCGGACGCGGCCTCGGCCGATGCGGCCAGCCCGGGGGGCAAGCATGCCGATGCGGGCCTTGGCAGCGCAGAAGCGGCCGAAGTGCCCGCCGCGGCCTCACAGGGCGGCAAGCACAAGCCCGGCGCCAGCGCGCCCGCGGGGAACTGAGCGATGTCGCGCCGGGCCCCCGTCCAGCAAGGCGCGGCCCTGGCCGCCCTGTTCGTGCGCCGGCCCGTCATGGCCTTTGTCATCAATGCCATCATCTTCGTGGCGGGCCTTGCGGCGCTCCTGGGCTTGCAGGTGCAGCAGCTGCCCAATGTCAGCCGCCCCGTCCTGACCATCTCGACCGATTATCCCGGCGCCTCGGCGGATAGCGTGGACACCGAGATCACGGCCCCGATCGAGGGCGCGGTGGCGCGGGTTCCGGGGGTAACGGGGGTGTCGTCAACCTCGCGCTACGGCAACAGCAGGACGACGGTGGAATTTTCCGAAGCCACCGATCTGAACGTGGCGGCCTCGGATGTGCGCGATGCGGTGTCGCGGTTGCGGGACAACCTGCCGAGCGATGCCAAGGACCCGGTCGTGGTCAAGGCCGACAGCAATGCGCAGGCGATCATCCGGATCACGGTCACCGCCACCACGCTGGGGCTGGGGCCGCTGACCGATCTGGTCAACAACACGATCGTGGACCGGCTGCGCGCGGTTGATGGCGTGGCCGATATCCAGACCTATGGCGATGCGGCGCAAATCCTGACCATCGACATCAATCCGGCGGCGCTGGCGGCGCGCGGCCTGACGCTGGCCGATGTCAGCAAGGCGCTGGCCACGGTGTCCTTCGACAGCCCGGCCGGCACGCTGAACGCCACCAACCAGAACATCATCGTGCGGGCGACCTCCAAACTGGTGACGCTGGATCAGGTCGATACCCTGGCCGTGCGCAAGGGCGTCTATCTGTCCGAGGTCGCCACGGCCTTCCTGGCTCCCAATCCGAGCGGCACCAAGATCAGCGCCGAAGGCAAGGCCGGCGTGGGCCTCGGCGTGATCGGTCAGGCGCAGTCGAACACCATCGAAATATCGAAAGGCATCAACCGCGCGCTGGACGAGATCCGCCAGAACCTGCCCAAGGGTGTCGACATCTCGATCAGCACCGACGACGCGATCTTCATCCAGGGCGCCGTGACCGAGGTGATCCGCTCGATGGCGATTTCCGTCGCCGTGGTGACGGTGATCATCTTTCTGTTCCTGCGCGACTGGCGCGCCACGCTGATCCCGGTCGTCTCGATGCCCATCGCGCTGTCGGGGGCGCTGGCCGGCATGTATGCGGCGGGCTTTTCCATCAATATCCTGACCTTGCTGGCCTTGGTCCTGGCCACGGGCCTTGTGGTCGATGACGCCATCGTGGTCTTGGAAAACATCGTGCGGCTCAGGCACGGCGGCATGGGCGCGCGGGCGGCGGCGGTCAGCGGCACGCAAGAGGTCTATTTCGCCGTTATCGCCACTTCGATCACGCTTTGCGCGGTCTTCGTGCCGATTTCTTTCCTGCCCGGCCAGGTCGGCGGCCTGTTCCGCGAGTTCGGCATGACGCTGGCCATTGCGGTCATGGTCTCGACCGTGGTGGCACTGTCCCTGTCGCCGATGATGGCCGCCAAGGCCCTGCAGCGCGAGACGGGCCCGGCGCACGAAAACCCGAGCCGGCTGGGCGCCGCCCTGGTGCGGGGCTATGGCCGGCTGCTGCATGGCGCCCTGCAGGCGCCCGTCGTCATCCTGGTGGCGGCGGGGATCTTTGCCGGCATGGCCTGGATCGCCTTTCCCTCGCTCAAGCAGGAACTGACCCCGCCCGAGGACCGCAGCCGCATCCTTGTGATCGTGCAGGCACCGCAGAACGTGAGCCTCGACTACACCAACGTGCAGATCAAGAAGATCGAGGCCATGCTCTCGCCGCTCAAGGCCGCGGGCGAGGTGTCGAACATCTTCTCGATCACCGGGTTCGGCGGGTCGACCAACCGGGGCTTCATGTCGATCTCGCTGGTGCCGCAGGATCAGCGCAGCCGCACCCAGCAAGAGATCGCGGTCGATGTGAACAAGGTGATAGCCCAGGTGCCGGGGGTGCGCGCCTTTGCCGTGCAGCCCAACAGCCTGAACATCCGCGGTGGCGGCAACGGGCTGCAATTCGCACTGGTGGGGTCAAGCTATGACACGCTGGCCAAGGCCTCGGACATCGCGGTGGCGGCCCTGTCGTCGGACCCGCGTTTCGGTCAGGTCCGGTCAAGCTATGACGCCACCCAGGCGCAGGTCAGCGTGCAGATCGACCGTTCGCGCGCCGATCAACTCGGGGTCGATGTCTCGGGCCTTGGCACCACGCTTCAGGCCATGCTGGACGGCAAATCGCTGGGCAATGTCGATCTGAACGGCACGAGCTACCCGATCTATCTGCAATCGACCAGCCAGCCGATCAACGACCCGACCGACCTGCAGAACATCTTCGTCAAGGCCGGAGACGGGCGCTTTGTGCCGATGGCCTCGCTGGTCACGCTGCAAGAGGGGGCGGCCTCGCCCGCGCTCAACCGGGAATCGCAGCAGCGCGCGGTCGATATCACGGCCGGCCTGACCGATGGCTTCCCGATTGGCGATGCCTATGCCCAGGCCCGCGCGATCCTGCTGCCGCAACTGCCCGCCGGCGTCGGCATCATCCCATTGGCCGAGGCCGCCACGATCGGCCAGAACTCGAACGGGCTGGCCACGACCTTCGGCTTTGCCGCGCTGGTGATCCTTCTGGTGCTGGCCGCGCAGTTCGAAAGCTTCATCAGTGCAGCGATCATCATGGTCACGGTGCCCTTTGGTCTGGCCTGCGGCGTCTATGCGCTGCTGATCACCGGCGGGTCGCTGAATGTCTATTCCGAGATCGGGCTGGTCCTTTTGGTCGGCATCATGGCCAAGAACGGCATCCTCGTCGTCGAATTCGCCAACCAGCTGCGCGATCAGGGGTTGGCCGTGCGTCAGGCCATCGAACAGGCCAGCCTCGTGCGGCTGCGCCCGATCATGATGACCAAGCTGGCCACGATCCTTGGCGCCGTGCCGCTGGTCTTTGCCTTCGGGCCGGGGGCCGAGGCGCGGATAGCACTTGGCTATGTCATCGTTGGGGCCCTGGGCTTTGCCGCGATCTCGACCCTGTTCCTGACGCCCGCGACCTATCTGCTGCTGGCTCCGCTCAGCAAGGCGCGCGCGCATGAACAGGTGGAACTGGAGCGCGAGTTGCTGCGTGCCGCCGCCGGACGGGCCGAGATGCCGGGCGAATGACGCGGACCTCTTGGGGCCGGACCGGCGCCGATCTGACCCAGGTCAAGTCACAAGCCTATCATCTTGCGCTAGACTGGGGCATTCTTTCGCGACCTGCAAAGCCCGAGGTTTGCCCATGAACGATCCCTATGCCGTGCTTGGCCTGACCAAATCGGCCACGGCGGACGACATCAAGAAGGCCCATCGCAAGCTGGTCAAGACCAGCCATCCTGACCTCAACCCCGACGATCCCGCGGCCGAGGCGCGGTTCAAGGCGATCTCGGCCGCCTATGACCTGTTGAAGGACCCCGCCACGCGCGCCCGCTTTGACGCCGGCGAGATCGACGCCTCGGGCCAGGAAAAGCCCGAACGGCGCTATTACCGCGATTTCACCGATGCGCCGGGCAATGCCTATCAGCAGGGGCGCGGCTTTGAATCCCAGGTCGATCCGGCCGATATCTTCGCCGAGATGCTGCGCCAGCGTAGCCGGCAGGGGGGACGCGGCGGCGGATTTTCCCCCTTTGGCGAAGAGGCCTTTGCTATGCCCGGCCGCGATCTGCATTTCTCGCTCGAGGTCGCATTTCTGGATGCGGCGCGCGGCGCCCGGACCAAGATATCGTTGCCGGGCGGCGGCGATGTCGAGGTGCAGATCCCCAAGGGTGCTGCCGATGGCCAGACCCTGCGCCTGCGCGGCAAGGGTGAGCCCGGACCCGGCGGCGGGCCTGCGGGCGATGCGCTGATCACGCTGGCGGTGCGCCCCCATGCCGTTTTCCGGCGCGAGGGCGATGACATCCACGTCACCCTGCCCATCTCGGTCGACGAGGCGGTGCTGGGCGGCAAGGTGCAGGTGCCCACCATCGACGGCCCGGTCAATCTGACCATTCCCAAGGGCGCCAGCAGCGGCCGGACCCTGCGCCTGCGCGGCCGCGGCATCGCACGGGCCAAGGGCGAGCCGGGCGATCAACTGGTCGAACTGCGCATCGTGCTGCCGCCCGTGATGGACGAGGCGCTGACCCGCTTCATGGAAGACTGGCGCAAGAGCCATCCGCAGGACCCGCGCAAAAACCTTTTCGAAGGGGAGATGTGATGCCGGACTATTTCAGCGAAACCGAACTCTTCAGCGAGACCGAGGTTCTGGTGGCGGTGCCGCGCCTGACGCAACTGCGCTTGTCGGCCTTTGTCGCGGCGGGGATCGTGCTGCCCTTGTCAGCCAAGGCGGGGCTGGCCTTCCGCCGCATCGACCTCGCCCGGATCGAGCTTTTGTGCGAACTGGTCGAAGAATTCGATCTGGACGATGACGGCCTCGGCCTCGTGATCCGGCTGGTGGATCAGTTGCACGCCGCCCAGCGTGACCTCACCCGGCTTTGCGCCGCCGTGGCAGCGGAGGATGCCGAAGTGCGCGCGCGCATCGGTGCGCGGCTTTCGCCCGCGGATTGAACGCATCAGCCCGGCCGACCACAGAGGGCCAGCCGGGCGTGACACTGGCCGCCGGTCCTGCGACCGGCAGCCATTTTCGATTAGCAATGCGCGGTATAGCGCGAGCCATCCGGGCGCTGGTAGAGGCAGCTGCCGTTCGAGGCGCGGCCGATGTAGGTGCCGGCCAACAGGCCGACAGCGCCGCCAATGGCCGCGCCCTGCACCGGGTTGTTCGGTGTCACCAGGGCTCCGACCGCAGCGCCGCCAACCGTGCCGATCTGCTGGTTGGGCGTCATCGTATCACAAGCGGCCATCATGCCAAGTATCGGCAGCATAAGAAGAATTTTTTTCATTTTTTGGATCCTTTTCAGACGACGACAGTCGTCGCTCTTACATATCAACCTGCGGGGTGCTGGAAGGTACTCAGCGTTCGCCCGCCGCGGCGGGATCAACCTGCAGTAGTGTGCAGGTCCCGATTTCCCGCTTTGTGAGGCCATGTCGCGCGCAAAAGTCCGGAACGTCAACAAAAGAATTGCAAATGAGCCGGATTGTGCCTTTCCTGATAATTTTACTTCCCACGGTCGCAAGCGCAGTGTACGGGTGATCTGGCGATCATCACCGGGCCACATCGGTCAGCAAGATCGACATCAACCAGCTCAAAGATTTCATCTCGTCCAGCTGCGCGCCGCGTCTTGGTGCGCGGGCCTAATCTTTTGCAAAGGATCAACACCATGTCACTCGGTACAATTCTTCTTGTCTTGCTTATCATCTTTCTGCTCGGCGGCTTCAGTGGCAGGTTCGGCGGCTATGGCTACGGCTTTGGCCACAGTGGCATTGGCGTGATCGGGGTCGTGGCTATTGTTGTGCTGGTCTTGGTCCTGACCGGGCGCCTGTAGCGCCGCCAAAGGCCGGGGCTCCAGGTCATCCGGGGCACCTCAGGCGGTTCGGGCAGGGGGCCCTGACTGTCATACGACTGTTGCGAAGGCTGTCTAGACCGGCTCCGGAAGACAGCGTGACGCTGCGGCAGACCGGTTTCGATCGGGGGCCTCGCCCCGATCCGACGCCCTGCTGCCGCACCGAACGGGTCCGATCCAGAAGACGCGGTCATGGTGCCCGGGGATGACCCGGGTGGCCGGAGACGCGGCTTGTCGCAACCGACTTCGGAGCTTTGAGATGACCGCAAGACGCCTGCTCGCCGCGACGATCCTGATGGGATCGGCCGCAGTCTCGTTTCCCGCCCTGGCCGCCGATCTGGTCGTTTATGACGCGCTGGATTTCTCGGCCACGGTCGTCAAGGCCTTCGAGGCCAAGACCGGGCTGACGGTCGATGTCGTCGAACCGGGCAGCACCGGCGAGACCCTGGGCAAGATCGCCGCCGAAGGCACCAATCCGCAGTTCGACATCGTCTGGCTCGACGGCTCTGCCGTGTTCGAACGGATGTTGCAGGACAAGGTGCTGCAACCCGTGCCGGACGCGACCTATGCCGCGACCAAGTATAGCCAGCTTGGCACCTCGCTGATCCCGGCCAGCCATGCCTGCCTGCCCACCAGCGCCTCGACCACCGCCATCGAGGTGAACACCGCCAAGGTCGCGCCCGCCGACCTGCCGAAAGCCTGGAGCGACCTGCCGAAATTCGCAGGCTTCGTTGCGGCGAAGGACCCCAACCTGTCCGGTCCGGCCTATCAATTCGTGGCGGGCCTGTTCCAGACCGATGGCGCCGAGGCCGGCAAGACCATCCTGAAGGATGCGCTGACAAACAAGGCGATGGCCGGTCTGGCCAGCGGCGGCAAGGTGACCAAGGCGTTGCTGACCGGCGAGGCCAAGGTCGGCATCAATCAGGACAGCGGCATCTACGCCAAGATCGCCTCGGGCGAGCCTTTGACGGCGGTCTATCCCGCCGAAGGGTCCGTCGCACTGCCGTCCTGCCTTGGCATCGGCGCCAACACCAAGCACATGGAAGCCGTCGCCAAGTTCATCACCTATGTGACCAGCCCCGAAGGTCAGGCCCAGATGCAGAACGGCGACGACACCGATTTCTGGCTGATCCCGATCATCGAGGGCGTCGCGGCCAAGCCGGGCCGCAAGACCGACATCCCCTTCGTGGTGCTGGACGACAAGACCGCCTCGGCCCATGAGACCGAGTGGAAGCAGTGGTACAAAGACACCTTCGTTCAGTGACCGGATGAGCGTCGTCCATGATATCGGCGCTGCGGGCAGGTCCCGCGGCGCAATCGCGGCAGGGCCGGGACGGGTGCGCTGGCCCGATCTGGCCTCTGTGGTGATCTACGGCCTTTTTGCCGTGCTGATCGGGTTGCCCCTGCTGACGGTTCTGGTGCAGGCGGTGATCCCGGGCCTGTTTGATCCGTCGCATCCTGACTTTGCCCTGAACGCGGCGCCCTTGTTGCGTGCCTTCGGCAGCTTGCGGGTGGGCACTGCGGTTCTGCATTCGTTGCAGATGGGGGCAGGGGTGGCCGTGCTGGCCACCACGCTCGGCGGACTGTTCGCCGTGCTGGTGCAGCGCTTTGACCTGCCGCTGCGGCCCTTGATCGTGACCGCGCCCTGGCTCGTCTTCCTCGTGCCCGGCTATCTCAAGGCGATGGCCTGGGTGCTTTTGATGTCGCACGGCGGCTATCTTGCGCAACTGGGACTGATGCCGCCGGGACTGGAAACGGCGTTCTTCGGCTTGGGCGGTCTGGTCTTCGTTCACACGCTCAGCCTGTTTCCCCTGGCGAGTTTCGTAATCGGCGGCGCGCTTGCGGGGCTTGGCAGCGATCTGGAGGATGCGGCGCGCCTGTCGGGCGCTTCGGTCTGGCGGGTCTGGCTTTCGGTCAACCTGCCGCTCTTGCGCCCCGCGATCATGCTGTCCTGCATCGCGATCTTTGCCGAGGTCCTGTCGGATTTCGGCATGGCCACCACCATCGCGCGAACCGCCAATTTCGGTGTCCTGACCTATGGCATCCATGCGGCGGCGAGCGACTATCCGGTGGATTTTCCCATGGCGGGCACGCAGGCGCTGATCCTGCTGAGCCTGATCCTCGCGGTCGTGGCGACAGAGCGCGCGGTGCGGCGCAAGGCCGACCCGCGGCTCATCTCGGGTCGCTCGCGCGGCGTGCGGCCTTACGCCTCGGGCCGGGGGCGCTGGATCGCCACGGGCCTTGCGCTGTCGATCGCGGTGCTGGCGCTGTATCTCCCCTTGGCCGCGATCCTGGTGCGCGCCTTTACCGCGACGCTGGGTCATGGGCTGGCCTGGTCGAACTTCACCCTTGCCAACATGGACAAGGCCCTGCAGGCCGGAGCCCCGGCGAGTGCTGCGCTGGCCCGTTCGCTCGTCTATGCCGGGATCACGGCGGTTCTGTCATGCGGGGCGGCGCTGATCATCTGTGCCCGGCTGGATCGCGCAAGCGCCACCACGCGCGCCGCCGTAAGCGGGCTGGCCATCGGCAGCATCGCCATACCTGGCATCGTGCTGGGCTTTGGCTATATTCTGGTCTGGAACCGTCTGCCCGGCTTTCGCGACTGGGCCTTTCCGCACTACGGCGATGCCTCGTTGCTTGTGACGGGGTATGTCGCGACGGCACTTCCCTATTGCCTTGTGGTGATCCTTTCGGCGGTCGGGCAACTGGCGCCCAGCCTTGGCGATGCCGCGCGGGTGCATGGGGCAGGGGCCACGGCCCGGCTGTTGCGGATCACGCTGCCGCTGGTTTTGTTGTCGGTGGTGACGGCCTTGCTTCTGAGCTTCATCCGCACCGTGTTCGAACTGCCGATCTCGCAGCTTTTGGTGCCGCAAAGCGGCAGTCCGGTGCCGCCCTATGTGGTGCGCCTCCTCGGCCATGACGATGACGGGCCGGCGGCGGCCCTGTCGCTGGTGTCCATGGTCGTCGCTGGCGGCCTGGCCGCCGCGGTCTGGAGCCTCGCCCGCCGCCATTTGACATTCGGCGCAGCGCCGCAGAAAGGGTCCGCATGACCTCCGCCCTGACCTGCAGCGGTGTTACCAAATCACTTGGTCGCCGTGTCATCCTGAACGCGCTGGACCTGTCGGTGCGCCCGGCGGAAGTCGTGGCGCTTCTGGGCGCCAGCGGTTCGGGCAAGACCACGCTTCTGCGGCTGATCGCGGGCCTTCTGATGCCGGACGCTGGCGAGATCACCTTGCAGGGCCGGGTGATCTGGTCGCCGCAGACCGTCGTCCCGGTGGAACGGCGCCAGATCGGCATGGTGTTTCAGGACTATGCGCTCTGGCCCCATATGACGGTCGAGGGCAATCTGTCCTTCGGCTTGCGCGCCCAGCGTCTGCCGGCGGCCGAGGCAAAGGCCCGCGTCGATCACGCGCTGGAGGTGACCCGCCTTGGCCCCCTGCGCGACCGCCTGCCCGCCGCCCTTTCCGGTGGCCAGCAGCAGCGCGTGGCCATCGCCCGCTGCCTCGCCGCCCGGCCTGCGCTGATGCTGTTTGACGAGCCGCTCTCGAACCTCGACGCCGCCCTGCGCGAGGACATGCGTGTGGAGATGATGGAACTGGTCCGGCGCGAGGGCACGACGGTCGTCTATGTCACCCATGACCAGGCCGAGGCCATGGCCGTCACCGACCGCATCGCCGTGATGCGCGAGGGCGCCATCGCCCAGTTCGACACGCCCGAACGCATCTATGCCGCCCCCGCCGATGCCTTTGTCGCAAGCTTCATCGGGGGATTTTCGCTCTTGCCCGGTCAGGCCGGCGCGGGCCGCTTTCAGCCGCAGGTCGGCGCTTCCCTCATGACGGGCGGCGCGCTGAACGGTACGGCCCTGCTGGTCGTGCGCCCCGAAGACGCGCGCCCGGTGCAGGACCACCCCGCCACCAGCCTGACCGGCCGCGTGCTATCCGTGGCCTTTCAGGGGCGGTGCTGGCGGATTGCCGTGCAGATCGGCCCGACCCGGCTGCGCCTCGACTGGCCCGAGGCGGTTGCGGTCGGTTCCGATCTTGCCTTTTCCCTGCCGCCCGGGCGATGTGTTGTACTTGCCGCCTGAGCTTTCCAAAGGACATCCCATGCTGTCACCTTCCGTCATCTCAACCGTCACGGCGGCCTTTCTGGGGTCTTTTGTCGAGGTGGTCGAGGCCTTCACCATCGTTCTGGCCGTCGGCATCACGCGGAGCTGGCGCCCGGCGCTGACCGGGGCCGCGCTGGCGCTGGCGCTGCTTGTCGTGCTGGTCCTGATCTTCGGGCCGCTTTTCGCGCTGATCCCGTTGCAGGCGCTGCAATTCGTGGTGGGGGTCCTGCTGTTGCTGTTCGGGATGCGCTGGCTCAGGAAGGCTATCCTGCGGTCGTCGGGCTTCATTCCGCTGCATGACGAGGCCAAGGCCTTCGCCGAGGAGACCGACCTTTTGAAACGCCAGGCCGCCGACACGCGCGCCGACCGTCTGGCCATGCTTGCCGCCTTCAAGGCGGTCCTTCTGGAGGGCGTCGAGGTGGTCTTCATCGTCATCGCCACCGGCACCGCGCATGGGCTGACCTTTTACGCGGGGCTGGGGGCGCTGGCGGCGGTGGTCCTGGTGCTGCTGATCGGCCTGATGGTGCACAGGCCCTTGACGCAAGTGCCGGAAAACGCGCTAAAATTCGCGGTGGGTCTGATGCTGACCGCCTTCGGCATCTTCTGGACGGGCGAGGGGCTGGGTGCGGCTTGGCCGGGCGCGGACCTCACATTGCCGGGGCTGCTGGTGATCCTGGGCGCGGCCTCGGCGCTGGCGGTCAAGATGAAACGGGACACGCTGCAAGGAGCGCTGCAATGAACCTGATACGCCTGATCTGGGATGAACTCATCGGCATGTTCATCGACGACGGGGCCTTGGCCACGCAGGTGGCACTTCTGGTGGCGCTGGTCACGCTTGCCGTCAAGGTGGCGCAGGTGCCGCCGCTTTGGGCCGCATCCCTCCTGATCCCCGGCTGCGTGGCCATCCTTGGCGCGAGCGTGATGCGCGCTGCCAGGAAGGGCTGAGCCCGCAGCCAGGCGATGCGCATTGGGGTGGTGTCTGCCTGTATCAGAAGCTAGCCTCCCCGCCAAACTGGATGGAGGTGTCACATGAAGATGAATCGTCTGGGCCGGTCGGGCCTCAAGGTCTCCGAGCTGTGCCTTGGCTGCATGAGCTTTGGCGAGCCCCTGCGCGGCGGCCATCCCTGGACCCTGCCCAAGGAGGAATCCAAGGTCCTGCTGCGTCAGGCGATCGAGGCCGGGATCAACTTTCTTGACACCGCCAACGTCTATTCGGATGGCTCGTCCGAGGAAATCCTCGGCGAGGTGCTTTGGCACATGGTGCGGCGCGACGAGGTGGTGCTGGCCACCAAGGTGCATGGCGCGATGCAGGCCGAACCGCAGATGCGCGGCCTGTCGCGGCGGTCGATCCTGCACAACATCGACGCGAGCCTGAAACGCCTGCGCACCGATCATGTCGATCTTTACCAGACCCACCGCTGGGACAACGAAACCCCGATCGAGGAAACCATGGAGGCGCTGCACGACGTGGTCAAGGCCGGCAAGGCGCGCTACATCGGCGCCTCGACCATGTGGGCCTGGCAATTCGCCAAGGCGCAAGAGGTGGCGCGCGCCAACGGCTGGACGCCATTCGTGTCGATGCAGAACCAGATCAGCCTGCTCTACCGCGAGGAAGAGCGCGAGATGATCTCGCTTTGCCTCGATCAGGGCGTGGGCCTGATCCCGTGGAGCCCGATCGCGCGTGGCAAGCTGGCTCGTCCGGCCGGGGCAGAGACCGCGCGGACAGAGAAGGACCAGTACATGAAATTCCTCTTCGCCAAGACCGAAGAGGCTGATGCCCGGGTGATCGGCGCGGTGCAGGCTTTGGCGGCGGAACTCGGCCGCCCGATGGCGCAGGTGGCGCTGGCCTGGGTCCGGCAAAAGACAGGTGTGACGGCGCCTATCGTGGGCTTCACCAAGCCCGAACACCTGACCGAGGCGCTGGACGGGCTCGACCTGATGCTGACCCCGGGCCAGATGGCCGAGCTTGAGGCGCCCTATGTGCCGCATCTGCCGCTGGGGCAGGAGTGACCGGGCCCGACACTGATTTACGCATGATGGAAAGGACGACAGCATGACCCATCCCGCATTCGCCAAGGGCCGCACCGCGGTCATCACCGGGGCCGCATCGGGCATAGGCTTTGCCGCGGCCGAGGCGGCGGCTGGCTTTGGCATGGGCGTTCTGATGATCGACCTGCCCGGCCCGGCGCTGGAGGCCGCGGCCGAGCGTCTGGCCGCCACGGGCGCCACGGTCTGGGCGCAGGGGGCCGATGTCTCGGACCTTTCGGCGCTGGAGATGATCGCCGCCGCCGCGGTCGACCTGCCGCCGGTGACCTTCCTGATGAACAACGCCGGCATCCAGCCGGCCTCCTCCACCCTGGGCGGGGCCAGGGTCTGGAGCCGGATTCTGGGTGTGAACCTCTGGGGGGTGATCCATGGCACCATGGCCTTTTCCGCGGGCATGATGGCGCATGGCGAGCCGGCGCTGATCGTCAACACCGGGTCGAAACAGGGCATCACCACGCCACCCGGCAATCCGGCCTATAACGTGTCGAAAGCCGGGGTGAAATCCTATACCGAGACGCTGGCGCATGAATTGCGCAACACCGAAGGCTGCAAGGTCACGGCCCATCTGATGATCCCGGGCTGGGTCCACACGCCCCTCACCGCGCCGCCGGGCTCGCCCAAGCCGGCCGGGGCCTGGTTGCCCGCGCAGGCGGTGGAGTTCATGCTGGCAAGCCTTGACCGGGGCGATTTCTACATCCTCTGCCCGGACAACGACGTGCCGCGTGCGCTTGATGAAAAGCGCATCGCCTGGGCTGCGGGCGACATCATCCACAATCGTCCCGCCCTGTCGCGCTGGCATCCCGACCATGCCGAGGCCTTCAAGGCGCATCTGGCCAGGGACTGATCCCGCGCGTCAAAGGAGCCGCCCCTTGCGGCAGGGGGCGGAAGCGGCTAATCGGGCAGGCTTTCCAGACCGGGGCCGCCCATGTCCAACGCCACGCTTGCCATCGACTTTGGCACTTCGAATTCGGCCGCAGCCATTGTGGAGGATGGCAAGGTGCGTCGCCTCGCCTTGGAGAGCGACGCCGATACCGTGCCCACGGCAGTCTTCTTTCCCGGCGACCGCGCACCGATGCGGATCGGGATTGCCGCGGCCACGGCCCTGATCTCGGGGGAGGAGGGGCGCTACATGCGCGCGCTCAAAAGCGTGCTGGGCACCAGCCTTATGCACGAGGCGCGCGTGATTGGCGGCAAGCGGCGCAGCCTGTCCGACATCGTCGCAGCCTTTCTGGCCGAGGTCAAACAGCGCGCCGAGGCCGTCGCTGGCCGCCGGTTCACCCGCGCCCTGTCGGGCCGGCCGGTGCATTTTCACACCGCTGACCTCGCGCGCGATGCCAAGGCCGAGGCTGACCTGCGCGCCTGCTATCTGGCCGCAGGCTTCGAGACGGTCGATTTTCTCTTTGAACCCGAGGCCGCCGCGCTGGCCACGCATGGTCTGGGCCGGGCCGGCGCCACCGGGCTGATCTTTGACATCGGCGGCGGCACGTCGGACTTTTCGGTCTTCCGGGTCGAGGCCGGTCAGGTGCGCATCCTGGCCAGCCACGGCATCCGTCTGGGCGGCACGGATTTCGATCATGCCGTCTCGATGGCGCATGCCATGCCGCGGCTTGGCTATGGCGGCGAGCTGCGGCGCGAGATGGGTTCGGGGCATTTGCCGGTGCCCAATCACCTTTACGTCGACCTTTCGACCTGGGCCAAGATCCCCTTCCTTTACACGCCCGAAACCCGGGCCGAGGTGGCCAAGATGGTCAGGCTGGCCGTCAAGCCGCGCCTCATGCGCCGGCTCGCCACGGTCTTGCAGAACGAACTGGGCCACGACCTGGCCTTTGCGGTCGAACGCGGCAAGATCAATGCCAATGCCGGCCGCGAAGGGGCCCGCATCCGGATGGAGCGGATCGAGCCCGATCTGGCCGTGGCCGTGACACCCGCCTCACTGGACGCGGCGCTGGCGCGCTACCGCGCGCCGCTGCGTGAAGCTGCCCTGCAGACCTGTCAGATGGCCGGCGTTCCGCCCGAGGCGATCGGCACGGTGGTTCTGGTCGGCGGATCAAGCCTGATGGCCATGGTGGCAGCCGAGGCGCAGACGCTTTGCCCCAACGCCAGCCTGCGGAATTCGGACCCTTTCACCGCGGTGGTGGACGGTCTGGCACTGGCCACCCATCTGCCGCAGTTCGCGCGGGCCTGAGCCGCCCTGTCCCGATCTTTGCCGCGTCCTATTTGCCGCAGTGTTGCAGATTGGCGATAGGCAATGCGTTCCTGATTCGTTAACATTTTCGCACAAGACGACAAACACCAAGAAACGAGCAGGCAGGACAGGCATGCAAACGGGCTCCAAGGGCACGTTCGTCATTTCCTGGTCACAGACAGAAACGGATGGCGTGGCCTCCGCGCCGCTGGACCTTGTCGCGGTCGGCGCCCCGTGGCGCTGGCATGGCAGGGCGCTGCGGCTGGACGGACCGCAGGACATGCTGCGTCTGGATGGGGCGGAAGGATTGGCAGAGATGCGGCGCAGGGCCGCGCGCGTCGTGCGGCGGCTGATCGGCCCCGTTGCCGGACAGCCCTTGGCCGATGAGAGAGAGGACCTCGGCGCCACCCCGCCAAGCGACCAGAGCTTCATCGTGACGGATGGTCATGACGCCTACCAGATCGCCCTCGTGAGGGTAGCCGACAGCGGGGTGTTGCTGGCGCTGGTCTCGGGCGCCCTGCCGCCAAGGGACCGCGACCTTTGGGTGATGGGGACGGCCATCGACCTTTCGCGCCTGATGAGGCCTGCGACAGAGGCCCGCGGCATGATCTGCTTCACGCCCGGCACCTGGATCGCCACGCCCTTCGGCCAGCGCCGGATCGAGGCCCTGCGCCCCGGTGACAGCGTGCTGACCCGTGACAATGGGGTGCAGCCGGTCCTGTGGCTCGGCCATCGTCGCCTGAGCGGCGCGCGGCTTCATGCCATGCCGCATCTGCGCCCGATCCGGTTTCGCCAGGGGGCGCTGGGGCGCGACCGTCCGGCGCCCGACCTTGTGGTCAGCCCGCAGCACCGGATGCTGCTCAAAGGGCGCGCGGCGCAGGCGCTGTTCAACACCGACGAAGTGCTGGTCGCCGCAGCGGATCTGGTCAACGACACCAGCATCCGCGTGGACCGGCTGCTGCGCGAAGTGACCTATCTTCATGCGCTTTTGCCGCAGCACAACGTGATCTGGGCCAATGGGCTGGAGACCGAAAGCTTCCATCCGGCCCGGGCGGCGCCGGATTCGGTCGATCCCGGGCAGCGGGACGACCTTCTGCGCCTTTTGCCACACCTGCGACGCAACCCGCAGACCTATGGCGAATATGCCCGCCGCGCTCTGTCGGCATCAGAGGCCGCGATCCTGCGCCATGAGATGACGCTTTAGAGCCTGTTGACTCCCGCGCCTCGGCCTGTATAAGCCGCCGCAGTCCCGGAAGAAATTCCGGGGCTTTTCATTGGTGTTGGTGGCCCTCGCAAGAGGATGCCTGTCGGGTCGCAAGGCCAAAGGACAACGCCCTTTCGTAGCGCTCCGAGGCGCGGAAGGCCTGAACCTTCCGGACTGGCCGACAGAGCAACAAAGGAGATCAGCCGTGACCAAGCGCACGTCTGCCAAGTACAAGATCGACCGCCGCATGGGCGAAAACATCTGGGGTCGTCCGAAGTCCCCGGTGAACAAGCGGGAATACGGCCCCGGCCAGCACGGCCAGCGTCGCAAGAACAAACTGTCCGATTTCGGCACTCAGCTGCGCGCCAAGCAAAAGCTCAAGGGCTATTATGGCGACCTGACCGAAAAGCAGTTCCGCAAGATCTATTCGGATGCCGAACGCCAGCGTGGCGACACAGGCGAGGCGCTGATCGGTCTGCTGGAGCGTCGTCTGGATGCGATCGTCTACCGCGCCAAGCTGGTGCCGACCGTTTTCGCCGCCCGCCAGTTCGTCAACCACGGCCATGTCAACGTGAACGGCAAGCCGGTCAACATCGCATCCTACCGCGTGAACGAGGGCGACGTGATCGAAGTGCGCCAGAAGTCCAAGCAGATGGCCGCCATCACCGAAGCCCTGGCTTTGACCGAGCGCGACATTCCCGACTATGTCGAAGTGGACCAGCAAAAGCTGATCGTGAAGTTCGTGCGCACCCCGATGCTGGGTGACGTGCCCTATCCGGTCAAGATGGAACCGAACCTCGTCGTCGAATACTACGCCAAGAACTGATCCCGGCCATTACAGGCCGGCCAGAAAGGCCCGCCGGTTGGCGGGCCTTTTCCGTTAAAGTCCCTTTGACCCTGAAAAGCCAAGGAGCGCACGATGCCGACACCGAAACGCAAGGGCAGCCTCTACGCCGCAGAAAAAGGTTTCGAACAATTTCTGTTCGCCTCACGCTGGTTGATGGCGCCGATGTATCTTTGCCTGGTGATCTCGCTGGGCATGCTGACCGTGATCTTCGTGCGCGAAACCGCCCAGGTTCTGCCCCATGTCCTGGAAATGTCGGTGGACGAAGGCATCCTGTCGATCCTGTCGCTGATCGACATGTCCTTCGCGGCCAACCTGATGCTGGTGGTGATCTTTTCGGGCTACGAGAACTTCGTCTCCAAGCTCGATCTGGAGGATGTCACCGACCGGCCGTCCTGGATGGGCAAGGTGGATTTCTCGGGCCTGAAGATGAAGCTGATCGCCTCGATCGTCGCGATCTCGGGGATCCATCTGTTGAAGGTCTTCATGGAACTGGGACCGAACAACGCCCATCCCATCGACCTCGACACTTTGCGCTACATGGTGATCATCCATCTGGCCTTCGTGCTGTCGGGCGTGCTGCTGGCGCTGATGGACTGGCTGTCTTCGCGCGCGCCGGCGCATTAGGGCCTGCCGGTCCGGGCCTGTGATCTCCCAGGGGCGGGAATAGGGCTAGCCTAAGCCGCCCCCCGCGACTAGAAAGCCCCGGAGAATTGGAGGCCTATATGTACGATGCGATCCGTCCGCAGCCCGGGATCCTGGACATAGCACTCTACGAAGGCGGCAAGGCCGCCGTCGCCGGGGTCAGCAATGTCGTCAAGCTGTCGTCGAACGAAAATCCGTTCGGCCCCTGCGACCGCGCCAAGGAGGCGTTCCAGCGCTCGGTCCACCAGATCCACCGCTACCCCTCGACCGACCATGCCGCATTGCGCCATGCGATTGCCGATGTGCATGGGCTCGATCCGGCGCGGGTGATCTGCGGCGTCGGCTCGGACGAGATCATCCATTTTCTCTGCCAGGCCTATGCCGGGCCGAAGGACGAGGTGGTCTATACCGAACATGGCTTCCTCATGTACCGCATCTCGGCCATGGCGGCGGGCGCCACGCCGGTCGAGGTGGCCGAACGCGAACGCACCACCGATGTCGATGCCATCCTGCGCGCCTGCAACCGGCGCACGCGGCTGGTCTTCCTCGCCAATCCCAACAACCCGACCGGCACGATGATCTCGGCGGCCGAGGTCGAGCGTCTGGCCGCGGGTCTGCCGTCTCAGGCCATTCTGGTGCTGGACGGCGCTTATGCCGAGTTCGTCGAGGGCTATGACGGCGGCGCCGCGCTGGTCGAGCGGCGCGAGAATGTGGTGATGACGCGGACCTTTTCGAAGATCTATGGTCTGGGCGGGCTGCGCGTCGGCTGGGGCTATGGTCCGAAGGCTATCATCGACGTGTTGAACCGGATCCGCGGGCCCTTCAACCTGTCGAACACGCAGCTGGACGTGGCCGAGGCCGCGGTGCGCGATCAGGATTACGTCAACCGCTGCCGGACCGAGAATGCCCGGATGCGCACCTGGCTCGCCCTGGCTCTGGGGGAATTGGGCGTGCCCTCTGACACCTCGATGGCCAATTTCATCCTCGCCCGTTTTGCCAGCCCCGAAGAGGCCGAGGCCTGCGATCTGTTCCTGCAGGCGCAGGGCCTGATCGTGCGGCGCGTCGCCAGCTACAAGCTGCCGCACTGCCTGCGCATCACGATCGGGGACGAGGCCAGCTGCCGGCGCATCGCCCATGCCATCGCGCAATTCAAGGGCATGAAATGACCAAGGTCGAAAGTCGGGTGATCTACAACCGGGTGGCGCTGATCGGACTGGGGTTGATCGCCTCGTCCATGGCGCTTGCGATGCGGGCGCAGGGGTTGGCCGGCGAGATCGTGGGCCACGCCAAATCGGCCGAAACCCGCGCGGTGGCGCTGGAACTGGGCCTGTGTGACCGGGTCTGTGCCACGGCGGCAGAGGCGGTTGCCGGTGCCGATCTGGTCGTTCTGGCCGTGCCGGTCGGCGCGATGGAGGCGATTGCGGCCGAGATCGGCCCGCATCTGGCCCCGGGCGCCACGGTGACGGATGTGGGTTCGGTCAAGCAGGCGGTGATCGCCGCCGTCGCACCCCATGTCCCGGCTGGCGTTCACTTCATTCCAGGCCACCCGATGGCGGGCACCGAATATTCGGGGCCGCGCGCCGGGTTTGCCACATTGTACCAGAACCGCTGGTGGCTTCTGACCCCCGATGCCGCGACCGATGCCGCGGCGCTGGCCCGCCTGCGCAGCCTGCTTGAGGCGATCGGCGCCAAGGTCGATACGATGGATGCCGCCCACCACGACCTCGTGCTGGCCGTGGTCAGCCACACGCCGCACCTGATTGCCTATACGATGGTGGGCGTGGCCGACCATCTGGCGCAGGTGTCGAACTCCGAGGTCATCCAGTATTCCGCCACCGGCTTTCGTGACTTCACCCGGATCGCCGCCTCGGACCCGACCATGTGGCGCGATGTCTTCCTGACCAACAAGGACGCGGTTCTGGACATCCTCGGCCGCTTTGCCGAAGAGCTTTTCGTGCTGCAACGCGCGATCCGCATGGGCGATGGCGAACACCTCTTCGACTATTTCACGCGGACCCGGGCCATCCGGCGCGGCATCATCGAGGCCGGCCAGGACACCTCCGCCCCCGATTTCGGCCGGGGTGCGGCATCCAAGGCCGGGCGCTGAGGTGCGCCTCGTGCAGGCCGCAGCGCTGGTCGTGCTGAGCGCGGGCCTCGCACGGGCCGAGGACGACCTGTCGCGCTTTCGCCCCATGCCGCGCCCGTCCCAGACGGCGGATGCGCCGGGGCCGATGATCCGCCCCCAGCCGCGCCCGACAGAGCTTGCGCCGGCACCAGAGATCGCGGCATTGGACGACATGCCCAAGATCCGCCCCATGCCACGGCCGCAAATCGTAGCGGTCCAGCCGGTCATCGCGGCGCCCGCGCCGCAAGGCAAGCCGCAGGCGCCGGTCAAGGGGGCCTTGTGCCAGCGCGCCGACCTCAGGGGCAAGGTCCTGCCGCCGATCGAGTCGTCCTTTCCCGGCTGCAGCGTGCCCGATGCGGTTCTGGTCTCGCAAGTGGCCGGGGTCCGGCTGAGCCCGCCCGCCACGATCAACTGCGAAGAGGCGGTGGCCCTGTCGAACTGGGTGAGCAAGGGCCTGCAGCCCGCCTTCAGCAACTCCATCGTCGCGCTGAACGTGGTGGACAGCTACGCCTGCCGGCCGCGCAACAATGTGCGGGGCGCGCAGACCTCGGTGCATGGGCTCGGGCAGGCCATTGATATATCCGGCTTTGTCACGAAGTCGGGCCGCACCTATACCGTGGCGCAGAACTACAACGCCCAGATCCGGGCCGCCCAGAAGGCCGGTTGCGGCACGTTCCACACCATTCTGGGCCCGGGCTCGGACGGCTACCACGAAAACCACATCCATTTCGACGTGGCCCATCACCACGGCGATTACTGTCACTGAGCCTGCACCAGCCGCGGCGCAGGCCCCAGCGGCAGGGGGCCGAGGCTCATGTAGCCGTCCTTGAAGGTCAAGGGCAGGTTCAGCACCGTGGGGTCGCCGCCAGAGGCCGCCAGAAACTCCAGCCCGCGCAGCACGGTCACGCGGTTGGCCGGCGGCACGAGGCCAAGTGCCACAACGACATCGGGCACCTTGCGCCAACCCTTGAGGCTGAGGTCGATCTTGCCCTCGGCCAGTCCCTGCGCATCGGGCTTGACCTGCCCTTCGCCCGTCAGCTCAAGGGCGCCCCAAACCATATGCAGCGCCGCAATGCCGGCCGCCACAACATCGGGGTTGGTCATGGCCAGATCCAGCGGCTGCGACAGGGTGACATGCGCATCCAGATGCACCAGCGCAATGGTGCCGCCCAGATCGGTGCCGGCCGCAAGGGCCGCAGGAAGCGCGAGGTTGGTCAGATCCGCGCCGAGCCGCAGGGTGTTCTTGCGCGTCGGGTCGTTTTCGGCCGCCAGCACCGCCTTTTCGGCCCCCGCCGTCCAGTTCGCATCCGAGGTCAGGTTCACCCCCTCGCCCTCGACAATCGCGCGGGTGAAGCCAAAGGTCAGTGCGGGCTGCATCAGAAGGCTGGCCATCAACCGGCTTGAGGCGATGGTGACCTTCTGCCCGTCGGGCAGGTCGGCCTCTTGCGTGTGGGGCAGGGCGGCGATCAGATGCCAGGGCTTCCAGGTCATGGCCAGGACCTGCGCGAAGGGCGCCTTCCAGCCCCAGCCGCTGGCCGGATCGGCCAGATGCAGGCCCGAGACTGTCAGGTCGAACCGGTCGGCAAAGCCCGCGACCGAAACGCCCGAGGTCTCGGCCACAAGGCCCGCGGCGCTTTCATTGGCAAACCAGGCCCGCACATTGCTTTCGATGGCCCGCGCGCCCACGAACCAATAGCCGCCCCAGAGCACCCCAAGCCCAAGACAGACCCACAGGATGTACCGCATCGAGCGCATGGCGATCTGCCCCTTTTCCTTTGCCGCCCGGGATGCTTACAAGGAGCACGCAGAAAGGGCCAGTTGATGTCGGATGCGCTTTGGGTCTTTGGCTATGGGTCGCTGATCTGGCACCCCGGATTTCCTGTCGCCGAACAGGTGGTGGCGCGGGCGGCGGGCTGGCACCGCAGCTTCTGCATGCGATCCATCCACCATCGCGGCACGCCAGAGCGGATGGGCCTCGTCCTCGCGCTGGATTGGGCGGAGGGTGCGTATTGCGACGGCGTGGCCTTTCGCGTCACCCCCGGGGCCGAGGAGGAAACGCTGGCGGCCCTGCGCGAACGCGAATTGATCTCTTCGGCCTATCTGGAAAAGTGGCTGGCCCTGCATGCGCAGGACGGGCGCGATCTGACCGCGCTGGCCTATGTGATCGACCCCGACCATGTGCAATATTGCGGCGGCCTGCCGCTTGAGGAACAGGCCGCGATCATCGCCGCGGCGGTGGGAGGGCGGGGTCCCAACCGCGACTACCTTTATGCCACCGCCCGCCATCTGGCCGACCTCGACATCGCCGACCCCGACCTTGACCGTCTTGTCACAATGGTTCGCGAAATCAGCGGCTAAGCCGCTTTCTCTTGGCAGGCAGGGATTGACTGCTATTGTTGCGCCATAACAGCCAAACCGAGCTGAAAGCAGGCATGACGCAACACGACACCGCCCCGATTTCCTTCACCCAGCCCTTCCGGCAGGTGATCGCCATGCTGATCGCCTGCGGGCTGGTGACGGGCGGCGTCTGGTTCATCAAATTGCAGGTCCTGCACATCCTGCAGACCAATCCCTACCTCAACGCCTTCATCATCGGCGTGTTCACCTTGGGGATCCTGACCTGTTTCTGGCAGGTGCTGACGCTGATCCAGTCGGTGCGCTGGATCGAGAATTTCGCCAATGACGTGCCGGGCACCGATGACGCCCATCCGCCGCGGCTTCTGGCGCCCCTGGCCGCCTTGCTGAGGTCGCGCGAATCCAAGCGCCAGATCACCTCGGCCAATGCCCATTCGATCCTGGATTCGGTGGCCACCCGGATCGACGAGGCGCGCGACATCACGCGCTATCTGACCAACCTCTTGATCTTTCTGGGCCTTCTGGGCACGTTCTACGGCCTTGCCACCACGATCCCGGCCATTGTCGAGACGATCAAGAACCTGGCGCCGCAGGCGGGCGAAACCGGGGTCGAGATTTTCTCGAAGCTGATGGCGGGGCTGCAAGAACAGTTGGGCGGCATGAGCACGGCCTTCAGTTCGTCCCTGATGGGGCTGGCGGGCTCGCTGGTCGTGGGCTTGCTGGAACTGTTCGCCAGCCACGGCCAGAACCGGTTTTACCGCGAGTTGGAGGAATGGGTTTCCTCGATCACCCGGCTTGGCTTTGCCGGCGGCGAGGGCGAGACGGCCGATCAGGGCGTGCTCGTGCAGTTGCTGGACCATATGGCCGGCCAGATCGAGGTGCTGCAGGCGATCTATTCCCAGGCCGAGGCGAACCGCGCGCAAAGCGAAGACAAGGTGGGCGAACTTGCCGCGGCGATCCGGCGCCTGTCCAAGGGGATGGAGGCCGAGAAGGGCCAGGTCGCGGCGCTCGACCGGATCGCTGCGGGCCAGGAAAAGATACTCGCCGCGCTGACCACCACCGAAGGCGGCGCGCAGGGCTACACCGATGCCGAAAGCCGGATGCGGCTGCGGTCGATCGACGTGCAACTGCTGCGCATCCTTGAAGAAATCTCGGCCGGGCGCCAGGAAAGCATCGCGGATCTGCGCGGCGATCTGACTGCCCTGACGACGGCGATCCGCGCGCTGTCGCGCGGCACGGTCGGGCGGGGCTGAGCCATGGGCCTCAGCCGCCGCCGCCGCGAGGGAGCAAACATCTGGGCGGGCTTTGTCGACGCCGTCACGACCTTGCTGATGGTGTTGATGTTCGTACTGACCATCCTGACCGTGGCGCAATCGGTGCTGCGCGACACGATCACCACGCAAAGCACGGAATTGAGCCAGTTGAACGCGCAGGTGGCCCAACTGGCCGATGCGCTGGGGTTGGAAAAGGCCAAGGCCTCGGACCTGGCCAATCAGGTCGGCACCTTGCAAAGCAGCCTTGCGGCGGCCAACACCAAGGACCAAAAGCAGACGGCGCTGATTGCGAGCCTGTCCTCGCAGTTGACCTCGACCCAGGGGCAGCTGGCCGACTCGCAAGGCCGGATCGCCAGTTTCGAGGCGCAGGTCGCGAGCCTTCTGGCGCAAAGTGCGGCGCAAAAGGGCCAGATCGGCGCTTTGACGGCCTCGGTCTCGGACCTGCAGGCTGCACAAAGCAAGCTGATCTCCGACAAGGAGGCGATGGATCTGGCACTGGCCAAGGCGCGCGACGAGGTCAATGCCAATGCGGAAACCGCCCGCTTGGCCGCCGCCCGCCGCGACGCGCTGGAGGCGCTGATCGCCGACCTCAAGCGCCAGGCCGCCGACAAGGACAGCACGATTGCCAGTGTGCAGGGCCAGGCCGCGACCTTGCAGACCCAACTCTCGGATGCCGAAAAGCAGCAGCTGGCCGATGCCGCCGCCGCCGAGGCGCTGCGTGAAAAGCTCAAGAATTCCGATGCGGAACTGACGGCGATGACGCTGGCTCTGGAAGAACAGCGCAAGAAGGCCGAAGAGACGCTGACGCTGCTCGCCGCCGCCGATGCCGCCAAGGCCGCGCAGACCAATGGCGAAAACGCCAAGGATGCAGCCCTCGCCGAGGCGCAGAAGATCCTGTCGCAGAAGGATCAGCAGCTTGCCGAACAGGCGCGCAATGTGGCGCTGCTGAACCAGCAGCTGATCGCTTTGCGCACGCAGCTGGGCGAATTGCAGGGAATGCTGGACGCCTCGGCCGCCAAGGACAGCGCCAACAATGTGCAGATCGAGGCGCTTGGCGGCAAGCTGAACGCAGCCTTGGCGCAGGTCGCCGCCGAACAGAAACGCCGCGCCGAGCTTGAGGCCGCCGAGGCCGATCGGCTCAAGGCGGAAAATCAGGACCTGTCAAAGTATCGGTCTGAATTCTTTGGCGAACTGTCGAAGCTGCTGGCGGGGCAGCCCGGCGTGCGCGTGGTGGGCGACCGCTTCGTGTTCTCTTCGGAAGTGCTGTTCAAGCCGGGTGCCGCCGATCTGGCGCCGGAGGGGCAGGCGCAGATCGCCTCGGTGGTGGCGACGCTCAAGCAGGTGGTGCCGCAGATCCCGCCCTCGATCAACTGGATCATCCGGGTCGATGGCCATACCGATGACACGCAACTGTCCGGCACCGGCCAGTATCGCGACAACTGGGAGTTGAGCCAAGCCCGGGCGCTTTCGGTCGTGCGCTACATGACGGATGTGCTGGGCTTCCCGCCCGAACGGCTGGCTGCGGCGGGGTTCGGGCAATATCAGCCGGTCGCAGCGGGCGATACGCCGGAGGCCCGCGCGCAGAACCGTCGGATCGAGTTGAAGCTGACCGAACGCTAGGCTGCGCGGCAGGTGCGGGAGTTTCACACTCCCGCACCCGCGTTAAGGTAGTTCCGCCTGGATGAAGCGATCAGGCGTGGATGGCGCCGTCCCCGCAGGCGAGCGCGGCTTCACGGACGGCCTCGCTATAGGTGGGGTGCGCGTGGCAGGTGAGCGCGAGATCCTGAGCCGAGGCGCCAAATTCCATCGCGACGCAGACCTCGTGGATCAGATCGCCGGCGCCCGGGCCGATGATATGGGCGCCAAGGATCCGGTCGGTTGCCGCATCGGCGAGGATCTTGACGAAGCCTTCGGCCTGAAAGACGGCCTTGGCGCGGGCATTGCCCATGAAGGGGAACTTGCCGGCCTTGTAAGCGCGGCCCTGTTCCTTGAGTTGCTCTTCGGTGGCGCCGACGCTGGCGACCTCGGGTGTCGTGTAGATCACGCCCGGGATGACGTTGTAATTGACATGGCCATGCTTGCCCGCGACGATCTCGGCCACGGCCATGCCCTCATCCTCGGCCTTGTGGGCCAGCATCGGGCCGGCCACGGCGTCACCGATGGCATAGAGGCCCTTGATATTGGTGGCATAATGCGCATCCGTCTTGATCGTGCCGCGCGGCCCCATCTCGACCCCCAGGGCCTCGAGCCCGAGGCCGGCGGTATAGGGCCTGCGGCCTGTCGCCACCAGGACCACGTCCGAGGTCAGGCTGACCTCGCTGTCGTCCTTGCGCAGCTTGTAGCGCGTGGTGGTGCCGTCGACCCCCTGCACCGCGGCGCCGAGGATGAACTTGAGCCCCTGTTTGGTCAGGATGCGCTGGAAGGTCTTTTGCACCTCGGCATCCATGCCGGGGGTGATGGCGTCGAGGTATTCGATCACGGTGACCTTGGTGCCAAGACGGGCATAGACCGAGCCGAGTTCCAGCCCGATCACGCCGGCGCCGATCACGGTCATGGTCTGCGGGATCGCGGGCAGGGCCAGCGCGCCGGTAGAGGTGACGACATTCACCTCGTCCACCGTCACGCCGGGCAGCGAGGACGGCTCGGAACCCGTTGCAATGATGATGTTTTTGGCCGCGTGGACCTCGTCTGCGACCTTGACCTGGCCGGGGGCGGGGATGCTGCCCCAGCCTTTCAGCCAGGTGATCTTGTTCTTCTTGAACAGGAACTCGATCCCCTTGGTGTTGCCGTTCACCACGTCTTGCTTGTAGGCCAGCATCCTGAGCCAGTCGACGGTGGGCGAAGCCCCCATCAGGCCCATTTTCTCAAAGTTCTCATGGACTTCGTGCAGCTGGTGCGTGGCGTTCAACAGCGCCTTGGAGGGGATGCAGCCGATGTTGAGGCAGGTCCCGCCGAGGGTGTCGCGGCCTTCGACCACGGCGGTTTTCAGCCCCAGTTGGGCGGCGCGGATGGCGCAGACATAGCCGCCGGGGCCGGCGCCGATCACGATCACATCATACTCTGCCATGGTCTTTTCCTTTGAATTTGGCGTCTTCTTTCCGTCTTCCTTTTGTCTTCCCTTGAGGAAGACGAAAGGTCAGAACAAGGCGGCCAGCAGCATCACAAGCGTTGCAAGAAAACCCGCAGACCAGATCACGGAGCGCCAGGGCGCCCAGCCCAGGGCGTAAGCCGGAACATAGAGGATGCGGGCGACGAGGTAGGTCCAGCCACAGGCGGCGGTCAATCCGCCGGACTGGTGCGAAAGGTTCACCACCAGAACGGCGATGGTGAAAAGGGTCAGGGCCTCGAAATGGTTGGCCATCGCGCGTTGCAGGCGGGCAGTGACCCTGGACAGCGGCTGCGGCGGAGGCCGGTCGCGCGGGCTGCTGGTGTAGGCGGGCCCCAGTTCCAGATTGGCCGGCAGGGCGAAGACCATGTACTGCACGACCTGCACGAGGGCCGCGAGCGTCAGGGCGGTCAGTTCGGGGGTCATCTTGCGGCCCTCCGGTTCCATGCCACGCGGGCCAGGATGGCCGCGTGCAGCGCCACGACCAGCAGGATCGCCAGGGCGTGCTGTACCGGGCGGGCCGGCGACAGGACGACCGTCGCCAACCCCAGCGGCACAAAGAGCACGATCGAGGTCCAGAGCCCCGGATTGGGCCGCCGCAGTGCGATCGCCTGTCCGATATGGGCCAGCGCATTGACCAGAAGGAACCATCCCGCCGCTGCGCCCCAGCCCGGATCGAGCCGCAAGCTGGCCCAGAGGATTGCGGCCATCACGGCCCAGACCCCCACGACATTGATCCAGAACACATCGGCCTTGCTCAAGGCCTCGGCAAAGCCGGTGATCTGGCCGACAAAGCGGCGGAAGCGGTCGTCGTCATGTTCCTCGTACTGGTGGATCATGTAGGCGGGCAGGCAGAGGAAGGCGCAAAGCTGGTCCGCGCCCCATCCCGCCGCCAGGACAGGCGTCAGCGCCAGAAGGACAAGGCCCGCCAGCGTGCCGCCATAGACCCAGTTGGCCGACAGTCGGTCGAACCTTGCCATGCTGATGCCCCGTGCCCGTCCTGCCTCAGAGATCCATCAGCAGGCGGCGCGGATCTTCCAGCGCCTCCTTCACCCGGACGAGGAAGGTCACGGCACCCTTGCCATCGACGATGCGGTGATCGTAGCTCAGCGCCAGATACATCATCGGGCGGATCACGATCTGGCCGCCCACGACCACCGGCCGGTCCTGGATCTTGTGCATGCCCAGGATGCCCGATTGCGGCGGGTTCAGGATGGGCGAGGACATGAGCGAGCCATAGACCCCGCCGTTCGAGATGGTGAAGGACCCGCCCTGCATGTCGGCCATCGTCAGCTTGCCGTCGCGGGCGCGCAGGCCCAGTTCGGCGATCTTCTTCTCGATGGCGGCAAAGCCCATCTGGTCGGCATCGCGCACCACCGGCACGACGAGGCCCGAAGGCGTGCCTACGGCCACGCCCATATGGACATAGTTCTTGTAAACCACGTCCTGCCCGTCGATTTCGGCGTTGACCTCGGGCACTTCCTTCAGGGCGTGGATGCAGGCCTTGACGAAGAAGGACATGAAGCCAAGCTTGACGCCGTGCTTTTTCTCGAACTGGTCCTTGTAGGTGTTGCGCAGCTCCATGATGCCCGACATGTCGACCTCGTTATAGGTCGTCAGCATCGCGGCGGTGTTCTGCGCATCTTTCAGACGCTTGGCGATGGTGGCGCGCAGGCGGGTCATCTTGACACGTTCTTCGCGGGCGGCATCGTCGGCCGGGATCGGCGCGCGCGGGATCGACACTGGCGCCTGAGCCACCACGACCGGGGCGGGGCCGGTGGCGGCCCTGGCGACATCTTCCTTCATGATGCGTCCGTCGCGGCCGGTGCCTGTGACCTGATCCGGCGTCAGGCCGGCCTCTGCCATGGCTTTCCTGGCGGAGGGGGCGTCCTCGACATCGCGCGGCACGGTGGGTTCAGGCCCGCCGATCGGGGCGAGCGAGGGTTCGGCCACCGTGGAGGGCACATTTTCCAGCGCCTTCGTCACCTTGTCTTTGGCGGCCGGTGCGGCGGCGCCCTCGGTCACGATGGCGAGGCGCGCATTGGCCGCGACGGTGACGCCCTCGGCCGCCAGGATCTCGGACAGAACGCCGGTCACCGGGCTTGGCACCTCGACCGAGACCTTGTCGGTCTCAAGCTCGCACAACATCTCATCCTGTTTCACCGCGTCGCCGGGCTTCTTGAACCAGGTCGAGACGGTGGCTTCGGTAACACTTTCGCCCAGGGTGGGCACCATGACGTCGGTCATACTCTTCTCCTCAACCCAGCGCGTCGTTCACGAGGGCAACTTGTTCGGCTTTGTGTTTGCTGGCCAGACCCGTGGCGGGGGCAGCCGAGGCGATCCGTCCGGCATAGCGCGGGCGGGTGTGGGTTGCGCCGATCTTGGTCAGCAGGGCTTCCAGTTCCGGCTCGATGAATGACCAGGCGCCCTGATTGCGCGGCTCTTCCTGGCACCAGACCACTTCGGCGCCCTTGAAGCGCGAAAGTTCCGTGTTCAGCGACACGACCGGCACCGGGTACAACTGTTCGACACGCAGAAGATAGGTGTCGGTCAACCCGCGGGCATCGCGTTCGGCCAGAAGGTCGAAATAGACCTTGCCCGAACACAGCACGACGCGCTTGATCTGGTCGTCGGGCTTGAGGGCGAGGGTCGAATGGCCCTTTTGCGCATCGTCCCACAGCACGCGGTGGAAGGTCGATCCATCGGTGAAATCCGCCGCATCCGACACGCACATCGGATGGCGCAGCAGGCTTTTCGGCGTCATCAGGATCAGGGGCTTGCGGAAGTCGCGGTGCAGTTGGCGGCGCAGGATGTGGAAGTAGTTGGCCGGCGTCGTGCAGTTGGCCACGATCCAGTTGTCATGCGCCGAATTCTGCAGGAAGCGTTCCAGCCGGGCCGAGGAATGTTCCGGCCCCTGGCCTTCAAACCCATGCGGCAGAAGGCAGACAAGGCCCGACATCCGCAGCCATTTCGATTCGCCCGAGCAGATGAACTGGTCGAACATGATCTGCGCACCGTTGGCGAAATCGCCAAACTGCGCCTCCCACATGGTCAGGGCATTGGGTTCTGCCAGCGAATAGCCGTATTCAAAGCCCAGCACCGCATATTCCGACAGCATGGAGTCGATGACTTCGTAACGGGCCTGACCGGGGCGGATGTGGTTCAGGGGGTAGTAGCGTTCCTCGGTCACCTGGTCGATGAAGGCGGAATGGCGCTGGCTGAAGGTGCCGCGCGTGCAGTCCTGCCCGGCCAGACGCACCGGGAAGCCTTCGATGGCCAAGGCGCCGAAGGCCAGAGCCTCGGCGGTCGCCCAGTCGAAACCGCTGCCGGTGGCGAACATCTGGGTCTTGGCCTCCAACTGGCGGGCGACGGTCTTGTGGATGTCGAAGCCCTCGGGCACCCGGGTCAGGGCAGCCCCGATTTCGGCCATCGTCTCCGGCTTGATCCAGGTTTCGCCGCGCTGGTAGTTTTCCAGCGTGGTGGGCTGCATGTTCTTCCAGCGCCCGTCGAGCCAGTCGGCCTTGTTGGGCTTGTAGGTCTTGCCGGCCTCGTATTCCTCGTTCAGCTTGGCCTGGAAGGCGGCCTTCATGTCCTCGATCTCGCCTTCCGGGATCAGGCCGTCCTTGACCAGCCGTTCGGCATAAAGCGACAGCGTGGTCTTTTGCTTGCGGATGCGGGTGTACATGGCCGGGTTGGTGAACATCGGCTCGTCGCCTTCGTTATGGCCAAAGCGGCGATAGCAGAAGATGTCGATCACCACATCCTTGTGGAACTTCTGCCGGAATTCGGTGGCGAGTTTGGCGGCATGGACCACGGCCTCGGGGTCGTCGCCATTGACGTGGAAGATCGGTGCCTCGACCATCAGGGCGATGTCGGTGGGGTAGGGCGAGGAACGGCTGTAGGACGGCGCGGTGGTGAAACCGATCTGGTTGTTCACCACGATATGGATCGTGCCGCCGGTGCGGTGGCCCTTCAGACCCGACAGGCCAAAACATTCGGCCACGACGCCTTGGCCGGCAAAGGCCGCATCGCCATGCAGCAGCACCGGCAAGACCTGATGACGGTCGGTGTCGTTGTACTGATCCTGCTTGGCGCGCACCTTGCCGAGGACGACCGGGTTGACCGCCTCAAGGTGGCTGGGGTTTGCCGTCAGGCTAAGGTGCACCGTGTTGCCATCGAAATTGCGGTCGGACGAGGCGCCGAGGTGGTATTTCACATCGCCCGAACCATCGACGTCTTCGGGCTTGTAGGAACCGCCCTGGAATTCGTTGAAGATCGCCTTGTAGGGTTTTTGCAGCACGTTGGCCAAGACGTTCAAGCGGCCGCGGTGCGGCATGCCGACGTTGATCTCCTTGACGCCCAGATTGCCGCCGCGCTTGATGATCTGCTCCATCGCCGGGATCAGCGCCTCGGCCCCGTCAAGGCCAAAGCGCTTGGTGCCCATGTATTTGACATGGAGGAATTTTTCGTAACCCTCGGCCTCGACCAGCTTGTTCAGGATCGCCTTGCGGCCCTCGCGGGTGAAGGCGATTTCCTTGCCATAGCCTTCGATGCGCTCCTTCAGCCAGCCCGCCTGTTCGGGGTCAGAGATGTGCATGTATTGCAGGGCAAAGGTGCCGCAATAGGTGCGTTTGACGATCTCGACGATCTGGCGCATCGACGCCATTTCCAGCCCCAGCACCATGTCGATGAAGATCGGGCGGTCCATGTCGGCTTCGGTGAAGCCATAAGAGGCGGGGTCAAGCTCGGGGTGATTGCCGCGCTCGACGATGCCCAGGGGGTCCAGATCGGCGGCCAGGTGGCCGCGGATCCGGTAGGCGCGGATCAGCATGATGGCGCGGACGGAATCGAGCACCGCGCGGCGCACCTGGGTATCGGTCAGCGAGATGCCTTTCTCGGCCGCCTTTTCGGTGATCTTCTTCGGGATCGCCTTGGTCTCGACCGGCCATTCGCCGGTCATCGCTGCGGTCAGATCGTCATTGGGCTGCGGCGGCCAATCCTTGCGGGCCCAGGACGGGCCCTGCGCGGCCCGCTTCTGTTCGAGCCCGCTGTCGCCCAGCAGCCGGAAGAACTCGGCCCATTGCGCATCGACCGCGGCCGGATCATCGGCATAGCGCGCGGCGAGGTTGTCGATGTAATCCGCATTGGTCCCCTGCAGGAACGAAGAGGCGTTGAAGGCGGCGTTGGGGGTCTGTTCGGTCATTTGGTCTCTCCCGGTATGGGGGCACAGTCTGCGATGACAACTTTGGAATTGGGCCGTTCGATGTAATCCGGTGTCGGATTGATCAAACGAGAGGCGGTCAGGCGCGGCGCCTCGGGCGGACAAAGCCGCCCGGGCAGCCTTGCCAGGGCGGCGGGGGGTACTTGGGCCAGATCGACCTGCAGGAAGTTGCGCTCCTGCCCGCCCTTGAGCCTTTGGCCGCCCGACATCAGGATGGCACTTTGCGGAATGCCAAGACCCGCCAGAAATGCGTCCGGCGGGGGCTGCGACACGCAGGCGCAGTCCTGTCCGGCCGCGCAGGCCGACAGGAACAGGACACTTCCAAAGGCGGAGGCCAGGCGCATCCGGTCAGCCCTTGATCGCCTTCAGGACGGCCTCGCCCAGCGTCGCGGGGCTGTCGGCCACGATGATGCCCGCGCGCTTCATGGCCTCGATCTTGCTGCCGGCGTCGCCCTTGCCGCCCGAGACGATGGCGCCGGCATGGCCCATGCGGCGACCGGCGGGGGCAGTGCTGCCGGCGATGAAGCCGGCGGTGGGCTTCCAGCGGCCGCGCTTTTTCTCATCGGCGAGGAACTGGGCGGCGTCCTCTTCGGCAGCCCCGCCGATTTCGCCGATCATGATGATCGAATGGGTCTCCGGGTCGGCGAGGAACATCTCGAGGATGTCGATATGCTCGCTTCCCTTGATCGGGTCGCCGCCGATGCCCACGGCGGAGGATTGGCCAAGGCCCACGTCGGTCGTCTGCTTGACCGCCTCATAGGTCAGGGTGCCCGAGCGGGAGACGACGCCGACCGAGCCGCGCGAAAAGATGCTGCCCGGCATGATGCCGATCTTGCATTCGCCGGGGGTCATGACACCGGGGCAGTTCGGCCCGATCAGCCGGGATTTGGAATTCAGAAGGGCGCGCTTGACCTTCATCATGTCCAGGACCGGGATGCCTTCGGTGATGCAGACGATCAGCTCCATCTCGGCGTCGATCGCTTCGAGGATGCTGTCGGCGGCGAAGGGCGGCGGCACATAGATCACCGTCGCGTCGGCCCCGGTCGCCTTTTTCGCATCATGGACGGAATCGAAGACCGGCAGATCCAGGTGCAGCGTGCCGCCCTTGCCGGGTGTGACGCCGCCGACCATCTGCGTGCCATAGGCGATGGCCTGTTCGGAATGGAACGTGCCCTGGCTGCCGGTGAAGCCCTGACAGATGACGCGGGTGGATTTGTTGACGAGAACGGACATGCGATTAACCCTTCACCGCTTTGACAATCTTCTGCGCGCCATCCTTCAGGTCGTCGGCGGCGATGACATTCAGGCCGGATTTGCGGATGATATCCTTGCCCAGTTCCACGTTGGTGCCTTCAAGCCGCACCACCAGCGGGACCTTGAGGCCCACCTCCTTCACCGCGGCGATCACGCCCTCGGCGATGATGTCGCAGCGCATGATGCCGCCGAAGATGTTGACGAGGATGCCTTTGACGTTGGGGTCGGAGGTGATGATCTTGAAGGCCTCGGTCACCTTTTCCTTGGTGGCGCCGCCGCCCACGTCGAGGAAGTTGGCGGGCTCGGCGCCGTAAAGCTTGATGATGTCCATCGTGGCCATCGCAAGGCCCGCGCCGTTCACCATGCAGCCGATCTCGCCATCGAGTGCGATGTAGTTCAGGTCGAACTTCGAGGCGGCAAGCTCCTTGGGGTCCTCTTCCGTCTCATCCCTGAGGGCCGCGATTTCGGGGTGGCGGAACATGGCGTTGCCGTCAAAGCTCATCTTGGCGTCCAGGAGCTTCAGCCCGCCGTCCTTCAGCACGACGAAGGGGTTGATCTCCAGCATGTCCATGTCTTTTTCGGTGAAGAGCCGGTAGAGGTTCTTCACGATGGCCACGCAGGACTTGACCTGCGCGCCCGACAGACCCAGCGCATAGGCGACACGGCGGCCGTGGAATTCGGAAAAGCCGGCGGCAGGGTCGATCGAGAAGGACAGGATCTTCTCGGGCGTCTCATGCGCCACGTCTTCGATGCTCATCCCGCCTTCGGTCGAACAGACGATCGAGATGCGCGAGGTTTGCCGGTCGATCAGCAGGGCGAGGTAGAATTCCTTGGCGATGTCCGAACCGTCTTCGATGTAGATGCGGTTCACCTGCTTGCCATGCGGGCCGGTCTGCACGGTCACAAGGGTACGGCCCAGCATCTGACGGGTGAATTCGGCTGCCTCTTCGACCGAACGGGCAAGTCTCACGCCGCCCTTTTCACCAGCCTCAGGCTCGATGAAATGGCCCTTGCCGCGACCGCCGGCGTGGATTTGCGCTTTCACGACCCAGAGCGGACCGTCCAGTTCGCCCGCCGCAGACTTCGCCTCTTCTGCACGCGTCACGGCGCGCCCGTCAGAGACGGGAATGCCGTAGCTGCGCAGCAAGGCCTTGGCCTGATATTCGTGAATGTTCATCTTGCGCCCCGTTCAGGTGGATTTGGGGGCGTGATGGCACAATTTGCAGAGGCGGCAAAACAGGAAACCGCCGGGTTTGCCGGAAAAGCGACATTTGTGATCACACGAAAAAATTCTGTGATCACGCTTAAGAATTGAGCAAGCTTGGTACGCCGGATTTGGCCCAGGCACGCCGATCCGCCGGGCCACGATGGCGGGGCGGGGCGGCATCGACCAGCGAAAATGGCCTGAGACGGGCCGAGTCGCTGGGCCTCTTACACCGCATCCGGCCGGGGCAGGGCGATGCAAAGACGCTGGCCGCGCGGCAGATAGGGGTCGGACAGGGTGGCGGTGAAGCCTGCGGCGCTGGCCGCGGCCAGGACATCGCCGGGCACGAAGTGATAGGGCGCGCGGTCGGCATGGGTGACCACGCCATCGGGCTGGCGCAGGGGGGTGCGGGCGGCCTCGGCGTCGGGGGCGAGAAAGACGGTGAAAAGCAGCTTTTGCAGGCGGGGAAACCGCGCGCGGATATTGGGCAGGGCGCTGGCGAGGCTGGCGAGCGGCAGGTGGGTGAAGACGGCGAAGGCCATGGCGAAGTCGATCTCGGCCGGCACGCCGGGAAAGGCGAAATCGGCGTCCTCGATCAGGTGATCGGTTGGCAGGCGCGATTTGTCGGCCAGTTCAAGGTCAAAGCCGCGCCGCAAGAGCGCGCCGGACAGATCGGTGGCCCAATAGCGGCCCGGATCGAGGTAGGGCACGGCGCGGCACCCAAGCCGCAGCGCGCCGGCCCCGATGTCGAGGAGGCTGTGATGCCGGTCGAGCCCCGCGGCCAGCAAGAGTTGCATCTGCACGAGGCCCGTCTCTTCCCAGCGGCCACCCACGATGTCGCGGTGGCGACCGCGGGCGAGCGCCTCGTCGTAAAAGCCGGGCTTGTGATAGGGCGAGATGGGGCGGGACATGGCGGTCTTTTCGGGGCGGGCCGCCGGGGGTTTCACACCCCCGGACCCCTGTGGGATATATGGGAACAAATGAATGGGGGGCGGGGCCGGCAGTCAGGTGGCGGGCAGTCAGGTGGCGGGTGGCAGGGCGGCGGCGTTTTCGATGATCTTGAGCATCAGGGCGGTCGCGGTGGCCATGTCCTGGACCGAGATCCATTCGAGCGGCCCGTGGATTTCCTGCATGCCGGTGAAGAGGTTGGGGGTGGGCAGGCCCATTTCGGTCAGCCGCGATCCATCGGTGCCGCCGCGGATCGGCCGGGATACCGGCTCGATGCCGATGGCGCGGCAGGCCTGCAGGGCAAGCTCGACCGGCCGCATGTCCTGTTCGAGCCAATAGCGCATGTTGCGGTATTGCGGGGTGATGGCGATCTCGACCCGGGCGCGCGGCTCGGCGGCGGCGATGGCGGCGCAGGCCTGGCGCAGGGCCGCGCCCTTTTCCGCGAGGCCCGCGCGTTCGAAATCGCGCAGGATGAAGCGCAGCGTGACCTCGGCCGCGTTGCCGGTCATGTCGGTCAGGTGGAGAAAGCCGTCGCGCCCCTCGGTCACTTCGGGGGTCATGGTGGCCAGGGGCAGGCTCTGGATCAGCTGGGCGGCGAGGTAGAGCGCGTTCACGAGCTTGCCCTTGGCCCAGCCCGGATGGGCCGACACGCCGGTGATCTTGACCACGGCGCCATCGGCCGAGAAGCTTTCGTATTCGATCTCGCCCACTGTCGAACCGTCGAACGTATAGGCGAAGGCGGCGCCGATGTCGGCGGGCAGGCGCTTGTCCACGCCGCGGCCGATTTCTTCATCCGGCGTGAAGGCGAGGCGGATCTTGCCGTGCTTGAGGTCGGGATGGCTCAAGAGGTGGCGCGCCGCCGTCATCAGGATGGCGACGCCCGCCTTGTCGTCGGCGCCGAGCAGCGTTGCCCCGGAGGCCGTGATGATCGTGTGACCGCGCTTGCGGCCGAGTTCGGGAGAGTTTTCCGGCGACAGGGTCAGGGGCGCGTCGGGATAGCTGATCTCGCCGCCGTTATAGCCGCGATGGACGCGCGGCTTGACCCCGGTGGCGTGGTAGGCGGGGGCGGTGTCGACATGGGCGAGGAAAGCGACCGTGGGCCCCGGCGCGGTGGCGGGCAGCGTCGCCAGGACCGCGCCGTATTCGGTCAGCGTGACCTCTTCGGCGCCCATCTCGGTCAGTTCGCGGACCAAAAGGCGCAGCATGTCGAACTGCACTGCGGTCGAGGGCGCGCTGGCGCTGTCCTGATCGCTCTGGCTGTCGATCGCGGCATAGCGCACCAGGCGGGTTTCAAGCTCGTCGTCGAACGGGGTGTGAATTTGGGTCATGCCGCCTCCGGATTTTGGGGAAATCTGGGCGGCTTGGCGGGGGAAGTCAACGCGGGGCGGGGAATTCGGCGCATGGGGGGCGCGGCCCGCCGGGTGCGGCAAAAGGCCCCGCCGTGCGGGCGGGGCCTCGGTTTCAGGATGGTTCAGCCCAGCGAAGGGTCGATGGCCTTGCAGGCGGCGACGAGACCTTTGACCGAATCAACCGACTTCTGGAACATCGCGTTCTCTTCCGCCGTCATCTCGATCTTGACCAGACGCTCGACCCCGCCGGCGCCGAGGATGACCGGCACGCCGACATAAAGCCCGTCAAGGCCGAAGGCGCCCTCGACATAGGCCGCGCAGGGCAG
This sequence comes from bacterium, assembly GCA_016124195.1. Lineage (GTDB taxonomy): Bacteria > Pseudomonadota > Alphaproteobacteria > Rhodobacterales > Rhodobacteraceae > Stagnihabitans. The sequence goes on from WGOE01000002.1 coordinate 480,249, forward strand.
CAGGCGCTTCTGGTCCTTGAGGTAAGCCTCGGCCATCTCGATGGCAGAGGCGGCCGGAGCGTAGAAGGCGGACCCGGTCTTCAGAAGGCCCACGATCTCGGCCCCGCCGTCGCGGGTGCGCTGGATGATGGCGTCAAGCTTGTCCTGCGTGGTCCAGCCCATCTTGACCAGATCGGGCAGAGGGATGCCGGCCACGGTGGAATAGCGCGCCAGGGGCACCATCGTGTCGCCATGGCCGCCCAGAACGAAGGCCGTCACATCGCGCATCGAAACGCCGAATTCGACCGACAGGAAGTGGCGGAAGCGGCCGGCATCCAGCACGCCCGCCATGCCCACCACCTTGTGATGCGGCAGGCCCGAGAATTCGCGCAGCGCCCAGACCATCGCATCGAGCGGGTTGGTGATGCAGATCACGAAGGCATCGGGCGCATGGGCTTTCAGGCCTTCGCCCACGGCCTTCATCACCTTGAGATTGATGCCCAGAAGGTCGTCGCGGCTCATCCCCGGCTTGCGCGGCACGCCGGCGGTGACGATGCAGACATCGGCGCCGGCAATGTCGGCATAGGAATTGGCGCCCTTGAGCGCGGCGTCAAACCCCTCGATCGGGCCGGACTGCGCGATGTCAAGCGCCTTGCCCTGCGGGGTGCCCTCGGCGATGTCGAACAGGATGACGTCGCCCAGTTCCTTGATTGCGGCGAGGTGAGCAAGCGTGCCACCAATCTGCCCGGCGCCGATCAGCGCGATCTTCGGTCTGGCCATGTGGGAATCCCCCCTTTGGGTTGCAAACGGATATTGGATGGCGTGGCTTAAGCCCAAAAGACCGGGCAGCACAAGCCTGCCGCGCTGCGGCAAAGCGGTGCGGGATGGTGGAGCGCGCATGATTGCGCTAGCAGGTGGGGAAAGTGCGACACGGACCAAACCCAGGGCGCTCTGCGGACCCGGCTGGGAGGCTTGCCAGCCCCCCAGACCCCCTCCAGACCCCCCTGGCGCGTATTTGGGCCTGAATGAAGGAGCGGAACTGGATGGGCGGCTGGGAATTCTGGGTCGTGGCGGTGATAGCGGCCGTTCTGACCGGCGTGGGCAAGGGCGGGCTGCCGATGGTGGGCACGCTGGTCGTGCCGGTCCTGTCGTTGGTCATGCCACCGGTCACGGCGGCCGGGCTGATCCTGCCGGTCTATGTTCTGTCCGACTGGTTCGGGCTTTATGCCTATCGCAAGGAGTTCGACGGCCGGGTGCTGGCGATCTCTGTCGTGGGGCTGACCATCGGGGTCGGCATCGGCTGGGCGATTGCGCGGTTCATTCCGGAGAACTGGGTGACGGTCATGCTGGGGGTGATTGCGGTGGTCTTCTCGCTCAACCAGTTGCTGCGCAAGCCTGTCATCGCATCACCCGGGCCGGCCAGCGTGGCGCCCGGGCTGTTCTGGTGCTCGATTGCGGGGTTTACCAGCTTTGTGGCCCATGCGGGCGGGCCGCCCTATCAGGTCTGGACCCTTCCCCTCGGCCTGAGGAAGGCGGTCTTTGCCGGCACCTCGACCATCGCCTTTGCCTATATCAACGCGGTCAAGCTGGTGCCCTTCTACTTTCTGGGCGAGATCAACCTCGAAAGTCTTGAAACCGCCATTGTCCTGATGCCCATCGCGGCGGCCTCGGTGTTTTTCGGGGTCTGGGCGGTGCGGCGGCTGCCAGAGAAGCTGTTCTTCCGCTTCGTCACCTGGTCGCTTCTGGTGATCGGGGCCGATCTGATCGGCAAGGGCATTACGGGCGTCGAGCCGATGATCGCGCTGGTCAAGCTGTTTGCCTGAGGGCCTCAGGCCGGATCGCCCTTGGCCTGCTGCGCCGGCACCACGGTTTCAAAATTCCCGCCCGAGGCCACAAGGCAGGACAGGCCGCTCGGCAGGGTGACGGTCAGGGTCCAGGTGCCCGTCCGGGCCGAGGCGTAGAGTTCCATCACCGTATCGTCCTGACCAAGGCCGATCGAGCGCGCCTCTTCGCCGAAATCCTTGGCGAGTTGGGCCGCGATCGCGTCATGGGCGGCGCATTGCGCGGGGGTGGCCCGGGCCAGCGCCGGGATCAGGATCATGCCGGCGAGGCCGAGCGACAGGGCAAAGAGATTGCGTTCCATGGTCTGCCTTTCCGGGCGAGGCTGCGCCCTGACAGTGACGCCGATCCCCCGGCGACAGGCTCAGGCTGCGACCAAAGCGCCAAGATCGGGTTAACGGCGCGGCCGCGGGCCCGGGGCCGGACCGCGCTCGCTGCGGCGCGGCAAAATGGCTCTTGCGGAAAGTGGCGAAATGCTGCCACGTGACGCAACAAAATTGCTTGGTGGAATCATGGAAAGCGTTCAACCCGTCCGGTCAGTGCTGTATATCCCGGCCTCCAAGCCGCGCGCGCTGGAAAAGGCGGCTGGGCTTGCGGCCGATGCGATCATCTTCGATCTGGAGGACGCGGTGGCGCCCGGCGAAAAGAGTGCCGCGCGCACCACGCTGGCCGAATGCCTTTCCGGGACCGATTATGGCGCAAGGCTGCGGCTGGTGCGGATCAACGCGCTCGACACGGCCTGGGGCCGGGCGGATGCGCTGGCCTTTGCCGGCCATCCCGGGGTGGACGGCATCGTGGTGCCCAAGGTGAATGGTCCGGCCGACCTGGCCTCGGTGGCGCTGATGGCGCCGGAAAAGCCGCTCTGGGCGATGATCGAGACGCCGATGGCCCTGTTGAACGCGGCGGCGATTGCGGGTCATGCGCGGCTTTGCGGCATGGTGATGGGGACCAACGATCTGGCCAAGGATCTGGGCGCGCGATATCGCGCCGACCGCCTGCCGCTGGCCGCGGGCCTTGGCCTTGCGGTGCTGGCGGCGCGGGCCCATCGGCGGCTGATCGTGGACGGCGTCTTCAACGCCTTTCGCGACGCGGCGGGGCTTGAGGCCGAATGCGAACAGGGCCGCGACATGGGCTTTGACGGCAAGACGCTGATCCATCCCGACCAGCTGGAGGTGGCCAACCGGGTCTTTGCGCCCTCGCCCGCCGAACTGAGCCTGGCCCACCGCCAGATCGAGGCATTCGAGGCAGCGACCGCCGCGGGGCAGGGCGTTGCAGTTCTGGATGGAAAGATCGTCGAGAACCTGCATATCGTTACGGCGCGCGCCTTGATCGCCAAGGCCCGCGCCATCGCAGACAGGCAGGGGTGAAGATGCTGTTACTTGTACTGGGGGTCCTGCTCTGGGCCTATTCCCATCTGATGAAGCGGGTCACGCCCGGATTTCGTGCCGGGCTTGGTGACGGGCCGGGCAAGGGGGTGGCCACGGTCTTGAGCTTTGCAGCCCTGGCGCTGATCATCTGGGGCTATCGGTCGGCCGATGTGGTCGTGGTCTGGTCGCCGCCGGCCTTCATGCGGCACATCAACAACCTCTTGATGCTGATCGCGGTGATCCTGCTGTTCATGCAGGCCAACCGCGGCAGCCTGCGCAGCGTGATGCGGCATCCGATGCTGACGGCGGTCAAGACCTGGGCGCTGGCGCATTTGCTGGTCAATGGCGATCTGGCCTCGATCATCCTCTTCGGCGGGATGCTGGCCTGGGCGGTGGTCGATGTGATCTTCATCAACCGGATGGAGCCGGCCTGGACGCGGCCCGCCAAGGGGCCGGTGCTGAACGACGTGATCTATGTCGCAGGCGCGCTTGTCGCCTTTGCCGCCATCGTCTGGGTGCATACCTGGATGGGCTATCCGCCGCTGGGGTGACGGGATGAGACTCTATCGCTTCTTGTCGGAAGACGACACTTCGGCCTTCTGCCACAAGGTCTCGGCCGCGCTGAGCAAGGGGTGGCAGCTGCATGGCGACCCGACCTATGCCTTCGACGCCGGGCGCGGCGTGATGCGCTGTGGCCAGGCGGTGGTCAAGGACGTACCGGGCGACTATGCGCCCGATCTGAAGCTGGCCGACCAGTAAGATGGGCAGATTGCCCATCCTACCCCAGGCAAAGGCCGCTTGTGCTGAAAGGATCCGGGATGAAAACCAATGCGGGGCGCTTTTTCGAGGATTACCGGCTGGGCGAGGTGATCGCCCATGCCGTGCCGCGCACCCTGTCGGGCGGTGAGCGGGCGCTCTACCACGCGCTTTATCCGGCGCGCGGGGCGCTTTATTCGTCGGACGCCTTTGCGCGGGCTTGCGGGCTGGCGCAAAGCCCGATGGACGACCTGATCGCCTTTCACGCCGTGTTCGGCAAGACCGTGCCCGATGTCAGCCTGAACGCCGTGGCCAATCTGGGTTATGCCGAGGGGCGCTGGCTGGCGCCGGTCTGGCCGGGCGACACGCTGCGCGCCGAAAGCACGGTGATCGGCCTGAAGGAGAATTCCAACGGCGCCTCGGGCGTGGTCTGGGTGCGCACGCGCGGGCTGAACCAGCATGGCCACACCGTGCTGGATTATGTGCGCTGGGTCATGGTCAAAAAGCTCGGCCACGGGCCTGCGCCCGAACCTGTGGTGCCCGATCTGGCCGCTTCGGTGGCCGCCGATCAACTTGTCATCCCGCAAGGGCTTGATTTCTCGCGCTACGACTTCGCCCATGCGGGCGAAAGGCATCGGTGGGGAGACTACCGGATCGGCGAGACGATCGACCATGTCGATGGCGTCACGGTCGAAGAGGCCGAACACATGCTGGCGACCCGGCTTTGGCAGAACACGGCCAAGGTCCATTTCGACGCCACCCAGCGCCCTGATGGCAAGCGGCTGATCTATGGCGGCCATGTCCTCAGCCTCGCGCGGGCGCTGTCGTTCAACGGTCTGGCCAATGCGCAGATGCTGGTGGGGCTGAACGCCGGCACCCATGCCAACCCGTGTTTTGCCGGCGACACGGTGCGGGCCTGGAGCCAGGTGCTCGACCGGGCCGAGACCGCAGCACCCGGCGTGGGCGCCTTGCGGCTGCGGCTGGTCGCGGTCAGGGACGGCACACCGCCCTTCGAATTGCGCGATGCGGCCGGCAAATACCTGCCCGGCGTTCTGCTGGACCTGGATTATTGGGCGCTGGCGCCGCTTTAGACGAGAATTGTGATCACAGGGGGGCGGGGCCGCAGATCGCCGCGCGAAACCTCGCGTCCGATGCGGGATGGGCGGCGGTCAGGATCCCGCCGGGCTTGCCGCGTGCATTGCGGGGTGAAAAAACACAAATCAGGCGGTGCCGCCATTTCCGACCAACCTCTTTCGGGGTAACGATTGGACAGGAAACTTGCGCTAGAAGACGGGCCGAGACTCGGTGGATCGGTCGGGCCGCGTGCCGGGGCCCAGGCGGTTCCGCTTGGCCAGAGAGAGGGAAATACTGTGATCACGAAATTTATTTCAGTGATCACAAAGTGAAAAATCTTGCACCGATCCGGGCGACTGGTCGGTTTTGCCGCAGCTTGGGGGCGTGACAGCGCAAATTTGGGCGCTATTGAAAGACCAAGGCAACTCTGCGCCGCAGCAAGGCTGGGGCAGCATTTCGACAACGGGGAAGGGCAAACCATGGCCGAGACAACGGGGTCTGCAAAACGGGTCGATCGGCCACACGAACGACCCTTGTCGCCGCATATCCAGATCTACAACATGTACCAGATCAACTCGGTCTCCTCGATCCTGACGCGGATCACCGGGCATGCGCTGATGGCGGGGGTGATCCTCGGCGTCTGGTGGCTGCTGGCCGCCGCCGTCTCGGACCGCTATTTCGCCGTGGCCAATGCGGTGGTGACCTCGTGGTTCGGCAAGCTGGTCTTCACGGGTTCGCTCTGGTCTGTGTGGTATCACTATCTTGCCGGCCTGCGGCATCTGTACTTTGACGCGGGCCACGGGCTCGAGATGCAGATGGCCGAGCGTCTGGGCTGGGCCTGCGTCATCGGATCGGTCCTTTTGACCCTACTGACCATCGCCATCGTATGAGGGACACCATGCGCTATCTGACCGACCGCAAGCGTGCCGTGGGGGCTGGCTCCGCCCATTCCGGAACCGCGCATCACTGGTCCATGACCCTGTCCAGCGCGGCCCTGGCCTTTCTGGTGCCGGTCTGGCTTTATGTCTTCGGCCACGCCCTGGGCGCCAGCCGTGCCGATGTGATGGCCACCTTCGCGCGCCCGTTCCCGGCGATCGTGACCGGCCTCGTCCTCGTGATCGCGATGCGCCATTTCGCCAAGGGCTCGACCATGATGCTGCAGGACTATACCCATGGTTCGGCGCTGAAATGCGGCATCGTCTTCGTCTATTCGCTGGCCGCCGTGATCGCGGCCACCGGGCTTTACGCCCTGATCAAGATCGCGCTTTGAGGCTCATGATGAACGCTTACCCTTATGAAGTGCACGACTATGACGTGGTGGTGGTGGGGGCCGGCGGCGCGGGCCTGCGCGCCACGCTGGGCATGGCCGAACAGGGCCTGCGCACGGCCTGCGTGACCAAGGTCTTCCCGACCCGCAGCCACACCGTGGCCGCACAGGGCGGCATCGCGGCCAGCCTTGGCAACATGGGGCCGGACAGCTGGCAATGGCACATGTACGACACCGTCAAGGGTTCGGACTGGCTGGGCGACACCGACGCGATGGAATATCTGGCTCGTGAGGCGCCCAAGGCGGTTTACGAGCTGGAACATTACGGCGTCCCCTTCAGCCGCACCGAAGAGGGCAAGATCTACCAGCGCCCCTTCGGCGGCCACACCACCGAATATGGCGAAGGCCCGCCGGTCCAGCGCACCTGTGCCGCGGCCGACCGCACCGGCCATGCCATCCTGCACACGCTCTATGGCCAGAGCCTCAAGAACAACGCCGAGTTCTTCATCGAATATTTCGCCATCGACCTGATCATGACCGAGGGTCGCTGCACCGGCGTGGTGGCCTGGAAGCTGGATGACGGCACGATCCATGTCTTCAACGCCAAGATGACCGTGCTTGCGACCGGCGGCTATGGCCGGGCCTATTTCAGCGCCACCTCGGCCCACACCTGCACCGGCGACGGCGGCGGCATGGTGGCGCGCGCAGGGCTCCCCCTGCAGGACATGGAGTTCGTGCAGTTCCACCCCACCGGCATCTATGGCTCGGGCTGCCTGATCACCGAAGGCGCGCGCGGCGAGGGCGGGTATCTGACCAATGCCAACGGCGAACGTTTCATGGAACGCTATGCGCCGCACTACAAGGACCTCGCCCCCCGCGACTACGTGTCTCGCTGCATGACGCTGGAAATTCGCGAAGGCCGCGGCGTGGGGCCGAACAAGGACCACATCCACCTCAACCTCAACCACCTGCCCAAGGCGACGCTGGACCTGCGCCTGCCCGGCATTTCGGAATCGGCCCGCATCTTCGCCGGTGTGGATCTGCAGAAAGAGCCGATCCCCGTGCTGCCGACCGTGCATTACAACATGGGCGGCATTCCGACCAACTACATGGGCGAGGTGTTGAACCCCACCCACGACAATCCCGACGCCGTCTTCCCCGGCCTGATGGCGGTGGGCGAGGCGGGCTGCGCCTCGGTGCATGGCGCCAACCGTCTGGGATCGAACAGCCTGATCGACCTCGTCGTCTTTGGCCGGGCGGCCGCGATCCGCGCCGGAGAGATCGTGAACCCCAAGGAACGCTTCGCCCCGGTCAACGTGGTCGAGGTGGACCGCGCCCTGTCGCGCTTTGACGCGCTGCGTCATGCCAATGGCGCCGTGCCCACCGCGGAACTGCGGCTGGAGATGCAGCGCACCATGCAGGCCGATGCGGCCGTGTTCCGCGCCGACAAGACGCTGGCCGATGGCGTGGTGAAGATGGAGGCTGTGGCCAGGAAGATGCCCGACATCAAGGTCACCGACCGCAGTCTCGTGTGGAACTCGGACCTGATGGAGACGCTGGAGCTGACCAACCTGATGCCCAACGCCCTGGCCACCATCGTCGCGGCCGAAGCGCGCAAGGAATCGCGCGGCGCCCATGCGCATGAGGATTACCCCGCCCGCGACGACGTGAACTGGCGCAAGCACTCGCTGGCCTGGGTCGACGGGCCGCAGGTCCGGCTCGACTACCGCGCCGTCCATGTCGACCCGCTGACCTCCGAGGCCGATGGCGGCATCAGCCAGAAGAAGATCGCACCGGCCGAGCGGAAGTTCTGATGGCAGGGCAGGGCCGTTCCAGCACGTCCCTGTCGCGCCGGCTTGGCCTTCGGGCCGGGCAGGCGGTGGCTTTCGTGCGCCTGCCCGAAAGCCTAGATCACCTGAAAGAGGCGGCGGTCTTCCGCCGCATCGAGCTTGCCCCCGACTGGCGCGCCTTGCCCGAAGGGACGCGCGATGTGATCCAGGTCTTCACCACCTCGTCCAGCGAACTTGCCGCCGCCTTGCCGGTGCTGCGCGATCTGATCGGGCCCGAGGGGGCGCTTTGGGTCTGCTGGCCGAAGAGGGCCAGTCCTCTGCCCACCGACCTCGGCAAAGATGTGATCCGTGCCCTGGCCTCGTCGGATATATGGGTGGAGGAGAGGACCTGCGTGCTGGACGCGGTCTGGTCGGGTTTGAAACTGGCCCTGCGGGTCGAGTCCCGCGGGTCTCATGTGAACAACGGGGTGGCGGCATGAAGCGTATTGCTCTTCTTCTTCTGGCTTTGGCGGCCTGCGATCCCAAGGTGGTGGTCGACAAGACCATCGCCCGCACCGCCGAAACGGTGATATCCGATGTCACGGGCTCTGCCGTGGCCAATTGCGTGGTGGACAATGCCCAGCCGGTCGAGCTGGAGATCCTCGCGCGTGACGTGGGCGTCGAGGCCGGCACGAGGACCAAGGCGATCATCCGCGGCATCCTGGCCCGGCCGGAGACGCAGAAATGCCTGACCCGCGGCGGCCTTGTCGCGCCGAGCCTGACATGATCCGCGCCCCGCAGGCCCTCTGTCTGCTGTTGCCCGGCGCCCTGACGGCGCTGGCCTCCTGCGGGCCGATGGCCTTGCCCGATGCCGAGCGGTCCTGCATCGCCGATGCGCAGCTGGCCCAGCACCCGCGCGGCACCGTGGCGCTTGGCCTGGGTTCGGGCGGCCGGTCGGCGGCGGGCTTCGGCATCGACATCTCGTCCGATTATCTTCTGGGGCGCGACCCTGATGCGGTCTATGCGTCCTGCGTGCAAAGCCGGGCGGGCCTGCCGCCCACCCAACCCTTCTCTTCCCTGCCCGAGTCCCGGATGTGACGGCTCGAACCCGTGAAAGGCTGAAAAATGGTCCAGTTCTCCCTGCCAAAAAACTCCAAGGTCCGCACGGGCAAGACCTGGCCGCGACCGCAAGCCGGCAACGTGCGCAAGTTCCAGATCTACCGGTGGAGCCCGGATGACGGGGAAAACCCGCGCATCGACACCTATTTCCTCGACATGGACAAATGCGGGCCCATGGTTCTGGACGCGCTGATCAAGATCAAGAACGAGATCGACCCGACCCTGACCTTCCGGCGCTCCTGCCGCGAGGGGATCTGCGGGTCCTGTGCGATGAACATCGGCGGCATCAACACGCTGGCCTGCATCCATGGCCTCGACGAGGTCAAGGGCGACGTCAAGATCTATCCCCTGCCGCATATGCCCGTCATCAAGGACCTGATCCCGGACCTGACGCATTTCTACGCCCAGCACGCCTCGATCATGCCCTGGCTGGAAACCAAGACCAACCGCCCCGCGAAAGAGTGGCGCCAGTCGATCGAGGATCGCGCCAAGCTCGATGGGCTTTATGAATGTGTCATGTGCGCGTCCTGCAGCACATCCTGCCCCAGCTACTGGTGGAACAGCGACAAATATCTTGGCCCGGCGGCGCTGCTGCACGCCTACCGCTGGATCATCGACAGCCGCGACGAGGCCACCGGCGAAAGGCTCGACGCGCTTGAAGACCCCTTCAAGCTTTATCGCTGCCACACGATCATGAACTGCACCAAGACCTGCCCCAAGGGCCTGAACCCGGCCAAGGCGATTGCCGAGATCAAGCACATGATGGTCGAACGCATGGTCTGACGTCTTGGCGGCGCTGATCCTCGCCGGTCTGACGCTGACCTGCCTTGGCATCTTCGGCTGGCTCTGGCTATGCGGCGGGGCCGGTCAGGCGGGTTGGCGCGGGTTTGTCGGCAAGCAGGCGGTCCAGTTGTCCGGCGTCTGTCTGGCCCTGGGGCTGGTGACCGGCCATCCGATCAACGGGGTCTTCATGGCCAGCTTCCCGCCGCTCGCCCTGGGTGAGGTGGCCAGGGCCCGCCCCTTCGCACCCTTCCTGGCCGAGGTGGCCTGGCACCTGGCGCCCTTTGCCGGCGCGGCCCTGCTGGTCAGCCTCATCCTGCCGCCCCTGCGGGTCTGGAGCCTCGGTGTCACGCTTCTGGCTGCGCTGGCGGCATCGCTCTGGGTCGGGGATCAGGTCAGCCGGGACGCGATGTGCCGCGCCGCCCTCAAACGCGGCTTTGCCGGGTTCGAGCGCAACAGCTTTGCCTATAGCCTGGCCAACACCCGTGGCGACCCGGTTTATGACAGCCCGCACGCCGTGGCCCGCGCCGCCGGCCAGACCTTGGGGTGGAGCTACCGCGACATGGACTGGTTCGTCCTGCCCCGGGGCATCGCCGGGTCCGAACCCGCCTTCACTTGCGCCAAGGCCTAAAGGTGGCGCAGCTTGTCCTGCACCTTCTTCGGGAAATCGTCGAAATGGGTGGTCAGATCATGAATCCCATTCACAATCCCTTCGATCTCGGCGACCTCCTCCAGGCTGTGCGCCCGGGTCGAACGGGTCAGCCCGCCGATGGTGCGCGAATTGACAGGGCCCACCGCATAGGTCCAGCCATGCGTGAGCCCAAAGGAATTGGCCGCGGCGATCACGCCTTCCGGGTCTTCGCCGGTCAGGCTGTCCCACATGACGCGGCCCGTGTTGGTCAGCCCCCAGCGCACCACGGGATCGAACAGCATGAAGCCCTTGATCGTGTAGTGGTCGGCCCAGGCCTGCGAATAGGTCTGGTACAGCAAGGTCGGAGCGGCCATGCGCAGATGCACCGCCAAGGCGTATCCCGTGTCGCACATCTCCCCAAGCCTGTTCAAATGCTTGGCAATCTGTGTTGGAATATCTTCGTAGTCTGCCAAGATTCTCACCTTTGGGATGCTTGGTGTTGCATGAGACACGTGGACCGTGCATTGGTTAACGTGGGCGAAACTACGGTGGCGGTACGGGTTACTCAACCTGTTTAAAAGTAGATGGTAATCCAGCAAACCATGCGAGACCAGATTGAACAGATCGCACCGGCCGGCTTCTACGTGGCGCTGAGGGTCGGATTCTCATTCCCTGAGGAAGAATACAACGAACTTCCTCCGAATTGGGTAGAATTCTACACCACTCATGGACTGGTCGTCCATGACCCCGCCATGAAGTGGGTCTATGGCAACACAGGCGTCGTGCGGATCAACGATATCGGCCTGCCCGACCCGCATCAGGTCCGGGCGCGGGCCGCGATCTTTGGCCTGTCGCATGGCGCCGCGGTTTCGGTCATGACGCCGGCGGACCGCGGTCGGCGCAGTTACGGGCTGTTCTTTCGCGCCGCCACCGATTTTGCCGAACCCGACCTGACCACGCTGCACGGCATCCTCAAGCGCCTGCACATCGGCGAAAGCGACGAACCCAGCCTGACCGCCGCCGAAATCGAGGCGCTTCAGATGCAGGCCGCCGGCTTGCGGCTCAAGCAGATCGCCGGCGAACTGAACATTTCCGAAAGCGCCGTGAAGGCGCGCCTTAATAATGCCAAGAAGAAATTGGGTGCCAAGACGCTGACCCAGGCGTCCTCCATCGCGGCAGCCCGCCGCATAATCTGACAGATAATTCAGCCCCTTTGGCAACACTCGGAAAACTTCCACCGAGGGTAACTTTTTGCCTAGTTGACACAACCTCAGGAGGTTTAGAACTGAACTTACTCTAAACACTGTTGTCTTGGGGGACACATATGGAAAACGTTCGGTTCGACTTCTCTGACCTGCACCGCCATGGCCGTGCCTTTTATGAGTTTTTAGCCCTCCGCAAGCAGGTTTTCGTCGATGAATTGAAGTGGGACGTGCCTCACAATGATTCGGTCGAGATGGACCAGTACGACACGCCGATGGCTCATTACTCCATCGTGTTGCATGAAGGCCGGGTGATCGGCGGGGCCCGCGCGATGGCCACGACAGCGACCTGGGGCGAACACACCTACATGTTGCGCGACGCCTATTCGGGCAAGCTCAAGCATATCCCGCCGCATATCATGTCGGTGGACATCGCCTCGCCCAAGGTCTGGGAATGCACCCGGCTGGTCATCGCCAGCAACATCGCCACCCAGGCCGAGCGCGCCGAATGCATGCGCCTCATCGTGGATGGCCTGGTCGAGACCGTGCAGCGTCACGGCGCGGAAGAGATGATCTGCCTGTCCTCGCTGCATCTGATGCGGGCGCTGCGCCAGTTGGGCTACAAGGTCGATCGTCTGGGAGAGACCTACCAGAACGGCGAGGATGGCCGCACCTATGGCGTGTTGCGGATGCCGGCGGAGTATTCGAACGCGCGCAAGGCGCTGATGCGGTCCTATCCGGCCATGCCGCTGGCCTCTGTCGCGCGTCCGCGCATCGAACTGCCGCTCGTGGCTCCGGTCGCGGCCGGTCTTTCGGCCGTCATGTGATGGCCCGCAATCTGGATCGCCCCTGTCCCCTGACCATGCCGCGCGCTTGCGGTCAGGGGGCACAGCCCTCCCCCGGAAGTCACCTGCCGAAAGTCCGCTCCGATGAAGCCCGATAGGCCTCGCCACGCGCTACCCGCCGACGCCGCCGGCCGCAAGGCTGTCCCCCCTGTCATCTGCTATCCGGTCGAGCGCCTGCCGCGCCCGGATCTGACCCCCTACCTGGCCGCGCGTGACGGCTGGTCCCGGGTGTCGCAGGTGCTGATCCCCCCGCGCGAGGCCGCGACCTTCGCCGTGCCCGCCGGCCATTTCTTCCGGATCATCAGCGTCGAGGGCCCGCAGGTCGGCGATCTGAACCTGTGGTCCGCCGCCAATCCGGCCGAGCGTTTTTTCTCGGGCAAGACGCGCGCGCTGCACGGCACCCATCTCTCCGCCGGCGACCGGATGTGGTCCAGTCTGCCCCATCTGCGTCCCATGGCCCTGATCACCGAGGACACGCTGGACTGGTACGGCTTCGATGCGTTCGGCGGCGCGGTGCATGACGTGATCGGCACGCGCTGCGATCCCTATACCCACAACCTTCTGTCAGGCGGCCAGTATCACCACTGCTGCCATTCCAACCTGACCCGCGCCTTTGCCCGCCACACGGGCCTGCCGCTGGCCGAGGCGGAACTCGCCGTGCATGATGTGCTCAACGTCTTCATGTGCACCGGCTTCACCCGCGACACCGGCCAGTATTTCATGAAGGCGAGCCCGGTGCGCCCCGGCGACCATCTGGAATTCTTTGCCGAGATCGACCTGATCGGCGCCCTCTCGGCCTGTCCGGGCGGCGATTGTGCCGCCGAACATTCCTCGGATGGCGCCGCCTGCCATCCCCTTCTGGTCGAGGTGTTCCGGCCGCGTCAGGCACCCGCCGGCTGGCGCCCGCCCGCCGCCAATGGCTACGACCGCAGCCACGGCCTCTGAACCCCTTTCATCTGTTCAAAAATATCCCGGGGTCCGGGGCAGCGCCCCGGGGCCGTGCCGGTGCCAGACCGGCCCCCGGCCCCGGGGCGCCCGGGCGATGTCAGCGCAGCGCCTCCGCCACCGTTTGCGCCATCGGCGTGGTCGGGCGCCCGATCAATCGCGACAGCGTGCCCGAAGTGTCCAGCAGCGCCCCGCGCGAGGCCTGATCGTCGCTGTCGGCCAGCACGAAGGCAAAGCCGGCCGGCAGGCCGAAGCCTTCCAGCACCTTGGCATAATCGGCCACCGGCAACGACTGGTAGGGGATCGTCTTGCCGGTCCTTTCGGAAACCACCGCCGCCATTTCGGCCATGCGATAGGCCGTGTCGCCGGCCAGTTCATAGGTCTTGCCGAGCTTGGCCGGATCGAACAGAACCGCTGCGATCGCCTCGGCATAGTCCTTGCGCGCCGCCGTCGCGACAAGCCCCGTGCCGACCGCACCGACCATCGCGCCATGCGCCACGGCGCCGGCCAGCGCGCCCGTGTAATTCTCGGTGTACCAGCCGTTGCGCAACAAGGTATGCCCGATGCCCGAGGCGGCCAGATAGGCCTCGGTCCCCTTGTGATCCTCGGCCAGAATCAGGGGCGAGGCCGGCCCCTTCAGGATCGAGGTATAGACGATATGCCCCACGCCGGCCGCCTTGGCCGCGTCGATCACCGCCTTGTGCTGGCCCAGCCGGTCGTTGAAATCGTTCGAGGATATCAGCACCAGCGTGGTGACCCCCTTCAACGCCCCGGCCATTCCGGCGGGTTTGGTATAGTCGAAGGCGCGGGTCTCGACGCCCAGATCGGCGGCCTTGGCCGGGTCGCGGACAAGGGCAATGGCGGTGCCGCCGCGCGCCTGCAGGGCGGCCAGGGCAAGGCGGCCAAGGTGGCCGGTGGCTCCGGTGATGGCGATGGTCATGGTGGTCTCCTCTTGGTTGATGTGGCGATGCTACCGTGATACAGACGAAAAAGAAGTACACACATTTTGGTAAGTATAACGCAATGCCGCACACTGAACTCTCCAATCCCGCACCGGGGCCGGCCAATGTCCTCGACAGCAACTGCCCCTCGCGCCGCATCCTGCAGCATGTCACCAGCCGCTGGGGCACGCTGGTCCTGATCGCCCTGTCCGACGGCACCTTGCGCTTTTCGCAGGTGCGCCGCCGGGTCGACGGCATCAGCGAACGCATGCTGGCCCAGACCCTGCAAGTGCTGGAATCCGATCATCTCGTGCAGCGCCAGTCGCATGACGTGGTGCCGCCCCATGTCGATTACACGCTGACCCCGCTTGGCCACGAGCTCACGGCGCGGGTCCGTTCTCTCGCCACCTGGATTGAGGAGAACCTCGCCGCCCTGACCGCGACCTGAGTCGCAAACATGGTTAACGCCGGCTTGCCGCGCCGTGCGTACAGACAGAAGGAAGACGGAAAGAAGACGCAAGGAAGACCGGCGTCCCTTGCGGATCGGCCCCGGTTAACGCAGCGTCCCCAAGGGCTTGCGCCGCGATCTTGTCACGGCTGGTCGGGCGGTCCGAAACGGGCGACGACCCTCTCGCGGATCTGGTCGCGCGCCTGCCGATAGGCGGCGAGCTTGGCTTCGCGCGTCTCGCCCAGACCGGTCGGGTCGAGGATCGGCCAGTATTCCACGCTGATGTGGTAATGCGGCGTCAGGTCCAGCGCCATGCGCTGGCTGGCTGGCGTCAGCGCGATGATCAGGTCGAACTGGCCCAGATCGTCGCCCCATTGCTGCATCTCTTCAAAGGACCGCGAGCGGTGCCGCGACAGTTCCACCCCGATCTCCTGACAGACGGCGATGGAAAAACCGTCGATCTCCATATCGTTGCGCACCCCGGCCGATTGCACGTAAACCTTTTGGCCGTAATACTTTTTCATGATCCCTTCGGCCATGGGAGAGCGGACGGCATTGTGATCGCAGCAAAACAGGACAGCGGTCGGGAGTTTGCCCATCTCAGCCCCAGTGCATCACGCAGATCAGCGTGAACAAGCGGCGCGCCGTGGCGGCGTCCAGCACCGCCTTGCCCTCCAGCCGCTCTTGCAGGACGCGCGCCCCCTCGTTGTGGATGCCGCGCCGCGCCATGTCGATCGCCTCGATCTGGCTGGGCGGCAGGCGCTTGACCGCCTCGAAATAGCTTTCGCAGATCTGGAAATAGTCCTTCACGACCTGGCGGAAGGGGCCCATCGACAGATGGAACTCCGCCACTTTCTGGCCCGCCTCGTCGGCCACGCCAAAGACCAGCCGCCCCTCGCGGATCGCCAGATCCAGCCGGTAGGGGCCGGGGAATTCGGCGGCGCGCGGAATGGAAAAACTGTTATCTTCCAAGAGGTCATAGATCGCGACCTTGCGCTCCTGGTCGATTTCGGGCGTGGGGGCGGCAAGGCCCGTCTCGTCGACATCGATGGCAAAAATGCGGTTGCTCATGCCTGGCCTCCGTTCAGCGCATCCAGCCGCGCGCGCACCGACAATCCATGCGCTTCAAGGCTTTCCGAGATGGCCAGCCGTTCGGCCGCAGGCCCGATGGCAGCCAGCGCCTCGGGTGTCATGCGGGCCATTGTGGTGCGCTTGATGAAATCCATGACCGACAACCCGCTGGAGAACCGCGCCGAACGGGCCGTGGGCAAGACGTGGTTCGGCCCGCCAACGTAGTCGCCGATGGCCTCGGGAGTCCATGCCCCAAGAAAGATCGCGCCGGCGTGGGTGATCTGGCGCGACAGGGCCTCGGGGTCGGCCACGCAAAGCTCCAGATGTTCGGGGGCGACGCGGTTGGACAGGGCCGCTGCCTCGTCAAGGCTTTGCACCGTGATCACGGCCCCGTTCCGCGCCCAGGAGGCGCCGGCAATCGCCCGGCGCTGCAAGGTTTCCAGCCGCCGCTCCACCGCCGCTGCCACCGCCCGGCCAAAGCCCGCATCGGTGGTGATCAGGATGGCCTGCGCGCTTTCGTCATGTTCGGCCTGGCTCAGCAGATCCAGCGCCACCCAATCGGGGTCGTTGTCCGCATCGGCGATCACCAGGATCTCGGAGGGCCCCGCGATCATGTCGATGCCGACCCGGCCAAAGACTCGCCGTTTGGCCGCCGCCACAAAGGCATTGCCCGGACCGGTGATCTTGTCGACCGGCGCTATGGTTTCCGTCCCATAGGCCAGGGCTGCAATCGCCTGGGCGCCGCCGATCCGGTAGATCTTGTCCACTCCGGCAATCCGCGCGGCCATCAGCACCAGCGGATTGACCGCGCCGCCCGGCGTCGGGCAGGCGATCACCAGATTCCGCACCCCCGCCACCTTGGCCGGAATGGCGTTCATCAGCACTGAAGACGGGTAAGAGGCCGTCCCGCCCGGCACATAAAGCCCCGCCGCCGAGACCGGCGTCCAGCGCCAGCCGAGTTGGGCGCCCGCCCCATCGGTCCAGCTTTCGTCCCGCGGCATCTGACGGCTGTGATAGGCCCGGATCCGCTCGGCCGCGAGTTCCAGCGCGGCGCGGTCCTGGGGTGACACAAGGGCGCAGTGCGCCTCGATCTCGGCCGCCGAAAAGGCCAGAGTGGCCGGGGTCAGGTCCATCCGGTCAAAGCGCGCGGTCAGTTCGATCACCGCCGCATCGCCACGCGCCCGCACATCGGCAATGATGGCGGCCACCGCCTGGTCGACATCCTCGGCCTCTTCGCGCTTCATCCCAAGCAGGGCTGCAAAACGCACTTCGAAATCGGCATCTCGGCTGGAGAGGAACTGTGGCATGGCGGATCCTTTCGATTGCCGCCTGCTTAGCGATGCTGCCCCAGACCTGCAAGGCTGGGACCTGCAAGACTTGGGCCCGCCCTCATCGGGAGGTCCCGTCTCAGGCCGCGACCCCGAAATGCGAGAAGCGGTGCGGCGAAAGCCCGTATTTCTTGCGAAAGCTCTTGGAAAAATGCGAGGCCGAGGCAAAGCCGCAGGCCACCGCCACCTCTGTCACCTTCATGTCGGTTTCCGCGAGCAAGGCACGACCGCGTGCCAGCCGCAGATCGTTCATGTAGCGCACCGGCGTGACACCCAGATGGGCCGCGAACAGCCGTTCGATCTGGCGTCGCGACAGGTTGAGATGGGCGGCACAGGCGTCCAGATCGAAATCCTCCTCGATGCGCGCCTCAAGAAAGGCCGCGGCCTGCAACAGCTTTTCATGCCGCGTGCCCAGACGGGCGGCCAGGGAGGTGGTCTGCTGGTCCGTCTCGTCGCGGCGCTTGGTCAGAAGGCACATGTTCATGACCTCTTGCCCCAACGCCGCGCCATAGCGATCGACGATCAGCTTCAGCATCAGGTCGGCCGCCGCCACTCCGCCGGCACAGGTCATCACCCGGTCGTCGATGCAGAACACCTGACGCGCCGGCGGAAGGTCCGGATAATGTTCGGCAAAGGCGGGAAGATTGTCCCAATGCAAAGTGAACCGCCGCCCCTTGAGAATGCCCGCAGAGGCCAGGGAATAGGCGCCCGTGCACAACCCTCCCACGACGCGCCCGCGCCGCCACAGGCTGCGCAGCCAGTCGCCAAGCGCTGTCGAGCCCTTGACCTCGGGTTCGACGCCCGAGACCACGAAGATGATCCCCTCGGGCTGCACCTCGGACCAGCGCCCGTCGGCCACCACGGCCACCCCATTGGAACAGGCGACCGGCGCGCCATCGGCCGACAGGACCTGCCAGCGAAACAGCACCTGACCGGTCAGCTGATTGGCCATCCGCAGGGGTTCGATGGCCGAGGAAAACGCCAGCATCGTGAATTTGGGCAAGAGAACGAAGGTCACATCCAAAGCCCGCGTGCCCGGCATCAGCCTGACATGCGCGGTTCCTTTCGAGACGAATTTGACAGCGTCGCTCATGCGGACTCCTTTGGCGCAGAATAGCAGAAGCGAGGTACGGCTGCATCTGGCAAATCGGTCGCAGGCTGGGTCGCGAAACCCGGCGAGGGCGGCGCGACCACGGCCTTCGGCGGGGGAATTTCACCCTCTTCATCGGCAGGGCAGGGGCCACCCGCCCTCTCTGGCCGCTTGGGTCAGCCCGGGGGGAAGGGGCGTGCGGCTTCGGATCAACCTTGCGCGCAAACGGTCCGGTTCAGGTGCGGATCCCGGCGAACCGCATCTGCCAATCGGCACGCTCTTCATCGGTGATCTTGCGGAACAGGTTTTCCGGCACGGCAAAGCCATGGCCCGCGGGCAGGGCGCGGATCGCGGCATGGACATCGCCGGGCCAACTCCAGTCGTCCGAGTTCAGCGCCGTCATCATCGTGGCCGAGGCATCGGGGATGAAGGGCTGCGACAGAATCGCATAGATCCGGATCAGGTTGAGCGCCAGTCGCACCATGGCCTGCGCCTGTTCGGGATCGGTCTTGACCACGGTCCAGGGGGCGGCCGATTGCAGATATTCGTTGCCCACCACCCAGATGCCGCGCAATTCGGCGGCGGCCTTGCGGACCTCCATCGCCTGCATATGCGCCTCGTAATCGCGGATGCGGGCGCCCAGATCGGCGATCAGCGCGGTTTCCTGCGGCCCGAAGGAGCCGCCCGCCGGGATCGTCTCGCCGAACTTCGACTTGGCGAACTTGGTCACCCGGCTGACGAGGTTGCCCAGAACATCGGCCAGGTCCTTGTTGACCGAGACCTGGAAATTCTCCCAGGTGAATTCGGCATCCGAACTTTCGGGGGCATGCGACAGAAGCCACCAGCGCCAGTAATCCGATGGCAGGATCGACAGGGCCTGATCCATGAACACCCCACGCCCGCGCGAGGTCGAGAATTGGCCGCCGTCATAGTTGAGGTAATTGAAGGACTTGAGGTAGTCGACCATCTTCCACGGCTCGCCCGAGCCGAGGATGGTGGCGGGGAAGGACAGGGTGTGGAAGGGCACGTTGTCCTTGCCCATGAACTGGTAATAGGTGACATCGGCGGCGCCCTTGTCGGTGCGCCACCAGCGTTCCCAGGCGTCATCGCCCAGACCGTTCGCATCGGCCCATTCCGCGGTGCCGGCGATGTATTCGATGGGCGCGTCGAACCAGACGTAGAAGACCTTGCCCTCCATCCCCGGCCAGGGCTGGTCGCCCTTCTTGACCGGGATGCCCCAGTAGAGGTCGCGCGTGATGCCGCGGTCCTGCAACCCGTCGCCGTCGTTCAGCCATTTCTTGGCGATCGAGGTGGTCAGGATCGGCCAATCGGTCTTGGAATCGATCCAGGCCTCGAGTTTGTCGCGCAGCGACCGTTGCATCAGGTAGAGATGCTTGGTCTCGCGCACTTCGAGGTTGGTCGAGCCCGAGATGGTCGAATGCGGGTTGATCAGGTCGGTCGGGTCAAGCTGCTTGGTGCAGTTGTCGCATTGATCGCCGCGCGCCGAGGTATAGCCGCAGTTCGGGCAGGTGCCCTCGATATAGCGGTCGGGCAGGAAACGGCCGTCGTCCACCGAATAGACTTGTTTCTCCGAGACTTCGCGGATCAAGCCCTGTGCATCCAGAACGCCTGCGAAATGCTGGGTCAGCCGGTGATTGCGCTGGCTGGAGGAGCGGCCGAAATGGTCAAAGGACAGCCGGAAGCCGCGCGCGATCTCGGCCTGGACCTCGTGCATCTCGGCGCAATAGGCCTCGACCGGCTTGCCGGCCTTGGCGGCAGCCAGTTCGGCCGGGGTGCCGTGTTCGTCGGTCGCACAGATGAACATGACCTCATGGCCGCACGCCCGGCAATAGCGCGCAAAAAGGTCGGCCGGCAGCTGGCTGCCCACCAGATTGCCCAGATGCTTGATCCCATTGATATAGGGAATGGCGGAAGTGATCATAATCCGTGCCATGTCGCGCCTTTTCGAACCGTTCGGCCCCGTTTAGCGCAAGCCCGTGGCAAGGGCCAGACCCGAGGATCGCGGCCTCAGCCGCCGATCATGCGGTCGAGCGTGCCGTCGCCCTCGATCCCCCGGCGCAGCGCGCCCAGCACATGCAGCGCCAGAACCCCCATCAGGATCTTGGTCAGGACCGAATGGGCCAGATGGGCGGCATTCTCCCACGCCTCCGAGACGGGCGCGATCGGCGGGATCACCCAGCGATTGGCAAAGAGGATGTCAAGCCCGGTGGCCGAGGCATAGGCCCAGCCCGCCAGCGGGATCAGGATCAAAAGCGCATAGGTCAGCCGGTGGACCGCCTTGGCCAGACGGTTTTCCCAGGCCCTGGGCGGGCCGATGGGCGCGGGCGGCGGGCTGATGCGGTGCCAGACCAGCCGAACCGCCACCAGAACCAGCGCGGTCAGCCCCAACGACTTGTGCAGCCCGTAAAGCCACAGATTGGCCAGCCCGGGCTGCATGGTCTTCAACTGCGTGCCCAGCACCAGAAGCGACAGGATCAGCGCCGCCATCGCCCAATGGATCAGGCGGCTGACTAGGCCGAAATGGGTCGCATCGTTGCGCAGCATTCAGTTCGCCCTTTCGATCCGGGCGAGGATATCAAGCCGCACCTCGTCGCCCACCATGTCGCTCCAGCCCACGGCGCCGAACTGGCTGCGCAGCACGGCGCCGGTCAGGCGGATGGTCAGGTGGCTCAGATCACCTGCCACCGTGCCTTGCTGGCGCCAGATCTCGGCATGGAAACTGGCGGGCTGGGTCACGCCGCGGATCGTGATGTTTCCCGCCACAGTGGCCCCCTGATCTTGCGGCACGACGCTGGTGGACACGAAGGAAATCTCGGGAAACTCGGCCGTATTCAAAACCTTGGGCCCGCGCATCGCCTGGGCGGCAAAGGGAAAGCTCGCCTGCGATCCGGCGGCGTCCAGCGTCACCGTGACTTTGGAGGCCGCGACATGCGCGAAATCCAGCGTCAGGTCGGCCGTGCGGATCGGCATGGTGCCGGTGATCTTGTCGGGGCCGAAGTCGGTCTCGAACCCGACCGAGGAGAGGTCGGTCTGCAGATGATAGCGTTGCGGCGCCGCCAGGGCGGTCTGGGCCATGAGCAGCAGGCCAAGGATCGGGGTCAGCTTTTTCAGCAGGGTCATGGCGCCTCCTGCATCAAAACTAGCACGCGGGCGGGGTTTGCAAAGCTCACGTTGCGGTGTTGTCCTGCCAGACTTCGGCCACAAGGCGCGCGTGGCCCTGGGCATCGGGGGCCTCGCGGCGCAGGTGAAAGGCGGCCTCGGGCGCCATGCGGGCGCGCAGGCGGCGCAGGATCCAGGCGCTGCGCCGCTCGGTCAGGGTCGATCCGCTGGCGGTCGGCGTCATGTGCCAGCGGCTTTCCACCCCCTGCGCCCCGCCGTTTTCCGGTGTCAGGATCAGGCCAAGCGGCGGCGGACGGCCAGCATGGCGCGCGGCCTCGGCCCCGGTTTCAGCCGCCAGATGCAGGCGGCGCACCGGGGTCAGGGCGGGGGGCGCCGGCAGATCGGTCAGAACCAGGGGCACGGCGCCGGACCGCAGCGCCTCTTCCATCGACCAGAGCAGATCCTCCGGGCGCCGGGCCTGGGCAAAGATGATCCGCCCGGGATCGGCCAGTTCGGCCAGGCCTGCCGGATAAATCCGCTCTGGCAGCCAGCCCGGGCTGATCCACAAGACCGGGCCCTGGCTTTCGCCCATCACGAGGGCCGCCAGGCTCGCCCGCGCCGGGCCGCAGACCTCATGCACCCGGCCACGCGCGAGGCCAAGCCCCAGCCCGCCGGGCAAGGGCTGTTCGGGCCAGGGCTTGCGCCCGTCCGGCATATGGAGAATCGGCAGGACCATGGAACAAGCCTATGATGTTCGCACAATGTTCTCAACCGCCCTGAGGTCGGCCAGCTGCGCCCCGGACCTTCTGCCAGAGGATTGCTGCCGCGATCAAAGTCCCGGACCGCAAGAGGTTTCCCTTGGCCGGAATATATCCTAGCGTGCCGCAAAATCCGGAGGGCGAGATGCGACAGATCGACTTGGGGCGGACCGGGATCAAGGTATCCGAGCTTTGTCTTGGCACGATGACCTGGGGCAGTCAGAACACCGAAGCCGAGGGCCACGCCCAGATGGACCTCGCCCTGGAGCGCGGCGTGAATTTCTGGGACACGGCCGAGATGTATCCGGTCAACCCGGTGACCCGCGAGACGGCCGGCCGGACCGAGGCGATCATCGGCAGCTGGTTTGCAAAACATGGCGGGCGCGACAGAGTGGTGCTGGCGACCAAGATTTGCGGCGGCAATCAGCCCGCCGTGCGCGACGGCGCCCTGCCCACCGCCGCCTCGTTCCGCCAGGCCGTCGAGGACAGTCTGAGACGCCTGCAGACCGATTGGATCGACCTCTATCAGATCCACTGGCCGGCCCGCACTCACTATCACTTTCGCAATAATTGGGACTTTGATCCGCGGGTGAACGAGCGCGTGAAGATCGAAGCGCTGATGATTGATCTGCTTCAGGAATCGGCGAAACTGATTGCAGAGGGAAAGATCCGCGCGCTTGCACTTTCCAATGAAACGGTCTGGGGCACGGCGAAGTGGCTCTCCTTGGCCGAGCGTCACGGCCTGCCGCGCGTGGCCTCGGTCCAGAACGAATATTCCCTGCTGTGCCGTCAGTTCGACACGGATTGGAGCGAGCTTTCGGTGATGGAGGATCTGCCGCTGATGGCCTTTTCGCCGCTGGCCTGCGGGATCCTGTCGGGCAAATATCAGGGCGATGTGACGCCGCAGGGCTCGCGCCGGTCGCTGAACGCGGCCTTGGGTGGGCGGATGGGGCCGCGGACCCTGCCGGCCGCGCAGGCCTATCTGGACATTGCAAGCCGTCACGGGCTCGACCCCTGCCAGATGGCGATTGCCTTCTGTCAAAGCCGCCCGTTCCAGACCATTCCGATCGTGGGGGCAACCAGCGTGGCGCAGCTGGCCAACAATCTGGTCACGATCCGTCTGTCGGACGAGGTTCTGGCCGAGATTGCCGCCGCTCACCGCGCTCATCCGCAGCCCTACTGACCAAGGCGCTTGCGTCGCGGCAGGCTATGAGATTGGGTGGCGCAGAAAAGAACAAGGGACATGATGCCTGCGATCCGTCGTCTTTGCGCTGCTTTGGCTCTGACCCTGCTGGCCGCTTGCCAGATGCAGGCGCCGGGGAAGGCCGTGGCGCCGACGGATGTGGCGCCGCTGAACACCGATGCGATCGCTGTGACGCCGCTGGAGACCCCGGCGGTGACCGCGACGCCAATAGGCCCTCCGGCCGTGGCGACCAAGCCCGCCGATGCGCCACCGCCGGTCCAGACGGCCGACAAGACCACACCGCATCCCAAGCCGCGCCCCTCGGATGCCAGCCCGCCCGCGCCCGAAGCTCCTCCGCCCATCTCGCCCGAACAGGCGCTGTGCCAGAAGACCGGAGGCGATTGGTCGCCCATGGGGCAATCTTCGGGCCATCTCTGCGTGCACCGCACGCGGGATTCGGGCAAGGCTTGCAGCCGAAAATCCGATTGTCAGGGGGAATGTCTTGCGCAATCAGGCACTTGCTCTCCAATCACACCGCTGGTGGGGTGCAACGACGTCCTGCAGGCCAATGGATCACGGGTGACGCTATGCCTGCAATGACACGCTGGGCCCTGCTGGCGCTGACACTGGCCGCCTGCGCGCCGAGGCCCGCGCCGCAGGTCGGCTACCGCGACACCTCGCGTCAGGTCTATTCTATTGCCGCGTTCGACCCCGCGCGCATTTCGGGGCATTGGGAACAGGTCGCGGGCTTTGGCGATGCCTGCCGCGGCGGCTCCATCGACATCGGGCCGGTCACGCATTACGCCCTTTGCCTGCCCGATGGCGTCAAGCGCGGGGAGGGAGCGATGACGGCGGCGGTGCCGGGGCGGTTCGACCTGCCCGGCGTCGGACCCTTCTGGGTGCTCTGGGCCGATGCCGATAACCGCACGCTGGTCATTGGCGCGCCCTCGGGCCGCTATGGGCTGATCCTCAACCGCGACGCCCACCTGCCGGCAGACCGGCTGCAGGCGGCGCGCGACCTGCTGGCCTTCAGCGGTTACGATGTGACGCGGCTGGTGGTCTATTAGCCTTCAGACCGTCAGGCCGTGCAGCAGGGCCGCCGTGCCACGCGCCGAATGGCTGGTCTCGCGCACCAGCCAGTCGAAATGGCGCGACACTTCGGCGACCTTGGCCGGGTCGGAAAACACGAAATACTGCCGCCCCAGATAGACCACGGCGCGCTCCGAGCCGAAGACGGTGACCGGCGCCGAAAACACCCGATGCGCATCGAACAGGTAAAGCCGTAGCGCCGGATAGAGCGTCTCGGTCAGGCGGGCCAGTTCGTCGATCTGGGCGCGGCGCAGGGCGGCGGGCAGGCCTGCCCAGTAGCCGGTGCCGGCGGCGAGGCTGTCCAATTCATGCCGGGGCATGGCGATTTCAAAGTCGGAATGGGCCGCAGCCAGCCAAGCGCGCTGCGCCTCGAAGGTCTCCAGCGCGCGGGCTGTCTCCACGCCCAGGGCCGCACTGTATTCCCAGGCTGCCACTTCGGGCGTCTTGAGGATGTCGGGCAGTGTCGCAGGCACATGGCGGATCTTGGCGCCGGCTGCTGCGCGGTGCCAGCCAAAGATCGTGTCGTCAAAAAGGGCACGGGGCGCATGGACCAGCGTCACCGCCTCGTCCGCCAGCCGGTCGGGCGGGGCAGGGCGGTCGGTCAGGCCCAACAGCCAATCGGTCGAGACGCCCAGCGACATCGCACAATCCGCCGCCGCCTGTGCATTGGGCAGCCGCGTGCCCGAAGCCAAGAGCGCCGAGATGGTCGAACGGTCCAGCCCGGCCGACCGCGCGAGGCTGGCCTGGGTGGCGCCCGCCTCTGTCATGGCCAGCGCGAGCCTGTCGCGAAACAGGGCGGCGCGGTCTCGTTTGTCGATCATGTCCGGCATCTGATGACTTCTCAAAACAACGGTGATGATTGTTTGCGTATTCTCCGAATTCCGGCGGGGTGTCGCAAGTGCTAAATTCTTCTGGTGCAGGAGACGCAAATGCGCGGAAAGACAGAAGAAATCGAGTGGCCCACCCTGACCCTGCTGGTTGTGACCTATCTGGTCTGGGGCATCGGCACCTTGATGTGGTCACACAGCGCTGTTCTGTCAATCCTGCTGACCGGCGTGGCCATCGCCCAATTTTCTTCCTTGCAACATGAGGCGTTGCACGGCCACCCGTTCCGCAGCGAGGCCCTGAACGAGGCGCTGGTCTTTCCCGCCCTCGCGGTTCTAGTGCCCTATCGGCGCTTTCGCGACACCCACCTGCAGCACCATTTCGACCCCGCCCTGACCGACCCGCATGACGACCCGGAATCCAACTTCTGGGACCCGCAGGTCTGGAGCACGCTGTCCCCGCCCGCCCGCCTGATCTTGAAGGCCAACAACACGCTTCTGGGGCGGATCGTTCTGGGGCCGCTGGTCGGCACTTGGGTTTTTCTGGCCAAGGACATCAGTCTTTCGCGTCAGGGCAATCGGGACGTCCTTTGGGCCTGGGCCTTGAATCTGGCCGGTCTGGTGCCGGTGCTGATCTGGCTGCACATGGCAGGGATGCCGCTTTGGGCCTATCCGATGGCGATCTATCTGGGTTTGGCCCTCTTGAAGATCCGCACTTACCTGGAGCATCGCGCCCATGAGGCCTGCCGGGCAAGGACCGTCATAATTGAAGACCGCGGGCCGTTGTCCTTGCTGTTTCTCAACAACAATTTCCATGTCGTGCATCACATGCACCCCAAGGTCGCCTGGTACAAGTTGCCTGGCCTCTACCGGCAGCGCAAGGAGCATTACATCCGGCGCAACGAGGCCTATGTCTACGCCAATTATGCCGAGGTGTTCCGCCGCTATTTCGTGCGGGCCAAGGATCCGGTGCCGCATCCAGTCTGGCCAGTGCGCAAGGACGGGCAGAGCTAGGTCTGCCATTGGCCTGCGGGCTGACTTCACCTCCCAGTTGCCGCGCCTGTCCGATCAGACGAGGCGGCGGAACGTCGGCTCCGGGCCGGAATTGTCGAAAAACGGCACGCCGGGCTGCTCGTGACCCTCGAGCAGGGCGCGCAGTTCGGCCAGTACGATCTCGGTGATGAAGGGCAGGTCCAGATGGCGGCTGTCGGCCAGCGCCACCCAGTGCAGATGCGACAGCTCGTCCTCGGCGGCCGAGAAATCGTCGAGATCGCCTTGAACCGAGGACGCATCCACCAGAAAGAACCGCGCATCGAAGCGGCGAGGCGCTCCGGCCGGGGTGATGGCGCGGAAGATGAAGCGGAGCGGGGCTTCAGGCAACAGGATCAGCCCGGTCTCTTCGCGCAGTTCGCGCCGGGCGCAGCCGACCAGCGCCGCCGGCCCCGGCGCACCGGGCGGCAGGCGTTGGCCAAGCCGCGCGTGGCAGATCGCGGAAAGGCCAGCGATATCAGCCGCATCGCCCGTGTCCAGCCGCCCGCCCGGAAAGACGTATTTGGAGGGCATGAACACAGCCCCGGCGCCGCGCTGTCCCATCAGCACCCGCGCGCCCTCGGGCCCCTGACGCACCAGCACGACGCTGGCGGCCGGCCGCACCGCCGCCTCAGACATGATCGGGAAGCGCCGGATCGGTCGAGGGATCGCGCGCGAAGCCGTGCATCCGCTTGGCCCATTGCAGGGCCACCACCGCCCCCTTCAGACGCGGCAGCAGGAACAGCGACAGGGTCACGGTGCCCAGCGTGAACATCGTGGCCATGACCAGAGGTTCCGGTCGCCAGGTCACGAAGACCCAGTAGATCATCGGCGCCATCAGGTGGCCCACGATCAGAATGGTCAGATAGGCCGGGCCGTCATCGGCGCGGTGATGGTAGAAGGCCTCGCCGCAGACCGGGCAATGGTCGCGCACCTTGAGATAGCCCTGCATAAGCGGCCCCGCGCCGCAATTGGGGCAGCGGCAGGCCAGGCCGCGCCGCAGCGCGGGCCAAAGCGGGCGCTCTCCGGTCTCTGAATCCTCGGCCAGCAGGGCCGGAGCGGTTGTCTCGTTCATCACAGGTTCCTCTGTTCGCGTCCCCCTTCTAACCCATCCTGCGGCAAAAGATGAGGCCCGACGCAAGGGGGGCGCCGCTTTGTCGCGCTTTCTGGTTCACGCCGCGACGGAAACCGCCGCGCTCTTCGTATGACCTGCATGACGGCCGAGCAACCTGCCGGTCATATCGAGGAGCAGAAGATGAAGGTTTCACACAGGAAAGTCGGTCTGGGGATCGTGGCAGTGGCCGCGGTGCTGATCGGGTCGGCAGTGCTGGCGGACAATTCGGGCAAGCCGGGCGTCGGCGGGCCACAGATGGGCCAGCAGATGGGCCAGCAGATGGAGATGCGCGGTCCGATGGGCATGATGTTCAACTTCGCCGAGGCCGATGCCAACCATGACGGCAAGCTGACCCCCGAAGAATTCGCGGCCTACCGTGCCGCGCGGGTTGGCGCGATCGACACCGACAAGGACGGCAAGATCTCGGTCGAGGAACTCGCCTCGATGAACCTCAAGGCGATGCAGGACATCGCGCAGGCCCGGGCCGAGCGCATGGTAAAGGCGCTCGACACTGACGGCGACGGCAAGCTTTCGGCGGCCGAACTGCTGGCGATGCCGGTGCCTCCGGATGCCTTTGCCATGATCGACACCAACAAGGACGGCGTGATCGACCAGGCCGAGGCCGATGCGGCGCACAAGATGATGCAGCATGGCATGCGCGATGGCATGCGCGGCGGCATGGGCGGGCATTGGATGAAACACCACTGGATGCACGGCGCCGACGCAGGCGATGCGCAAGGCATGGACGACCAGAACGGCAGCGGCGGGAACTGATCCCCGCCCGGGCCGGCGCGCGCCGGGGGAATGTCCCCTCCTCCGGCGCGCGCAACCCGTTGCCCGATCCGGGCCCTGACTGTATCCCCGTCGGAATGGACATGCCGCGCGACACCCTGGATGACCTGTCGGACGACACGCTGCTGGTTCTCTATGCCAATGGAGATCCCGAGGCCGCCCGGCTTCTGACTGCGCGTCTGGGCCCGCGGGCCCTCGGCTATGCGACGCGGCTGTTGACCGACCGGGCCGAGGCCGAGGATGTGACGCAAGAGGCGATGCTGCGGCTGTGGAAGATCGCGCCGGAATGGCGGGCGGGCGAGGCGCAGGTCTCGACCTGGCTTTACCGGGTGGTGACGAACCTGTGCACCGACCTGCGCCGGGCCCGGGGGCGGCGGCCGGGCGTGGGGCTCGACGATGCGCCCGAGGTTGCGGCAGGTGCGCCCAGTGCGGTGGCCTCGATGATCGAGGCCGACCGGATGGCCGCGCTGAATGCAGCGCTTGACCTTTTGCCCGAACGGCAGCGTCAGGCAGTGGTGCTGCGCCACATCGAAGGCTTGTCCAACCCCGAGATCGCCCAGATCATGGGGTTGGGCGTCGAAGCGGTGGAAAGCCTGACCGCGCGCGGCAAGCGGGCGCTGACGGCGTTGTTGTCGGGGCGCAAGGCCGAGTTGGGCTATGAGGACGAAGAGGAGGCGGGAGTGTGATGGACAAGGATCTTGATCTTGACGCGCTGTTTGCACAGGCGGCTGAAGACCGGGCGACCCTTTCGCCCGAGTTGGACGCGCGCATCCTGGCCGATGCCGCCCGTCTGCAACCAAGCCCGCAAGCCTTTGTTAAGCCGGTAGTTTCGGTGCCGCCGCGGCCTGGTTTCGGCTGGGGCGCCGCCCTGGCCGAGGTGCTGGGCGGCCTGAGGTCGGTTGCGGCCCTGTCGATGGTGGGGCTGGCCGGGCTTTATCTGGGGGTGGCGCAACCTGCGGGGGTGCAGTCGCTCACCTCGCTTTTGTCGGGCGATGCGGCGACGGTGGATCAACTGGATCTGCTGCCGACGACCGGCGCCCTGTGGTCCGAGGAATAAGATGAACGATACGCCGAACAGTGCTATGGTTAGCCCGCCGGCCGGGTCGAATTGGACGCGGCGCCTGCTGATCGCCTCGCTGGCCGTCAACCTGGGGGTGGCGGGCCTCGCGATCGGGGCCTTTGTGCATGGCGGCCCGGGCGGGCGCGGCGCGATGGTGCGCGATCTGGGCTTTGGCCCCTATGACGGGGTGCTGCGGCCGGAAGACCGGGCGGCGCTGCGCACGGCGCTGCGGTCAAAGACCGGCGATCTGCGGGAGGTGCGGGCCGAGTTCCTCACCGATGCGCAGACCATTCTGGCCGCCCTGCGCGCCGATCCTTTCAATGCCGCCGCTCTGGATGCGGCGCTGGCCGGCCAGCGCGACCACTTTGCCGCCCGCATGAAGCTGGGCAGCGACACGATGCGCGATTATCTCGTGGCCCTGCCCCCGAAGGAAAGGCTCGCCTTCGCCGACCGGCTGGAACAGCATCTGCTGCACGGGCGGCATGGCGATGGGCCGCCGCCGCCGAACTGACTTGTTCTTGGCGTAAAGGGGATCAGGCCGCATCCCGAACGATGGTGACCTGATTGCGACCATGGGTCTTGGAATACATCAGGGCGCGGTCGGCCTGAGCCACGAGGTCGGCGACCGAGGTCGGGTCGGATGGCGCGGCCCCCCCGGTGGTCATGCCGATCGAGATGGTGATCGGCACGCGCGTCCCGTCACCCAGAATCACGGGCTCCCCCTCGATCGCGCGGCACAGGCGTTCGGCCACGGTCTGCGCCTCGCTCAACACGGTCAGGGGCAGGGCGATCAGGAATTCCTCGCCGCCGACGCGGGCCAGAAGGTCGCTGGCGCGCAGTTGCGCGGAAAGGCGCGCCGCCACCTCGATCAGAACGGCGTCGCCCGCGGCATGGCCAAAACGGTCGTTCACCGATTTGAACCGGTCGATGTCGACGACCATGACGGCGAATTCGTGCCCCTCGGCCCGCGCGGCCTCGGCTATGGCGTTGAGCTGGGCCGTGCCGTAGCGGCGGTTGTGCAGGCCGGTCAGCGGGTCGATCACCGCCATGCGCAAGCCGTCCTGAACCGAGGCGCGCATGCGGTCGCCCTCGCGCTTGCGCAGGACAAGCCCATGCAAACGCAGGGAAAGTTCGGCCGGCTGGGTCGAGGCATCGACCACGTCATGCGCGCCAAGGTCAAAGGCCGTCGCAGCCAGGATCTGAGGATGTTCGGGGTTGAGGATGCAGAAGGCGGCATGCCGGGTCGAACTGCGCGACAAAAGCTCCGACATCATCCGCAACCCGCCGCCCGGCCCGCCCAGATCGGCGTGGATCAGGTAGACATCGGGAACCTGCCCGCCATGATCGGCATGCACGTCATCGGCCGCAAGCAGCAGAAAACGGTCGTGCCCGAGGGCTGCGAGTTCGCGCCGCAGGTGCAGGGCGCGTTCGCCGCGCGGCATGACAAGCGCGATCTGGCCGGGAACCTCGAAGTGCTGCGCCGGCTCGGACAGGCCGATCACCTTGTAATCCTGTTGCGGCGCATCGATCCCGACGAATTGTTCGCGCGCCCGCAGCAGGCCGCGCAGCCGCGCCAGCAGGGTCTGTTCGTCGATCGGGCGGGCCATGAAATCCTCTGCCCCGCCCCGCAGGCAAGCGAGGCCGAGGTTGGCATCCGCCTCGGACGAGAACATCACCACGGGAATCCGCCGCGTCTGGGGATGGGCCTTGAGCGCCTGCAAAACCTCGATCCCCGAGCGGTCGGGCAGGAACAGGTCCATGAGGATGATGTCGGGCCGTTCGGACAACGCCAGCCGCATGCAGGCCGCCCCGTCGCCGGCCATGACGGTGTGATATCCTGCCGCGGTCAGCTTGACCTTGAAGACGATGCGGTTTGTCGACACATCATCAACTATGAGGATTTTGCCGATCATTCGCGTCAGACCTACCCGCTAGATGTTGTATGGGCTAGTCTTGGTCCCAAGTGGTTAAGAAATCCTTTCTGACTGCTTGATCAATTCGTGAAAGTTTGAGGCTTCGCCGTGAAGAACCTGAAGGAACCGCCCCGTATTGGGCGGGAAACCGCCGAAACCATCGCGGCGCAAGCCTTGGCCTGGATCGCGGGGGATGCCGAAAGGATTAACGGCTTTCTCAATCTCAGCGGGCTGTCGCCGGCCGAACTGATGGCGCAGGCGGGCGATCCAAGGACGCTTGGCGCGGTTCTGGACTATCTGTTGACCGAGGACCGCCTGATCATGGCCTTTTGCGACGAGGCGGGGCTGGCCTATGCCGTGCCGCAGGCGGCGCGTGCGGCGCTGCCGGGCGGCGAAACGTGGCATTGGACCTGAGCATGATCAAGGCAGTGATTTTCGACAAGGACGGCACGCTTTTCGATTTCAGGATGAGTTGGGGCGGCTGGACCCGGAGCCTGCTGGCCGAACTCGCGCCGCGGACCGAGGGCGATCTGGCCGCCACGCTGGGCTTTGAGCCCGAGGCGATGGCCTTTGCGCCCGACAGCGCGGTGATCGCCCATACGACCGACGAGATCGCGATGCTGATGCTGCCGCACTTGCCCGGCATGAGCTTCAACGCCTTGATGGATATCATGAACCGCATCGCCGCCGAGGCGCCGATGGCGCCGGCGGTGCCGCTGCGCGAGGTGCTGTCGGGGCTGACCGGCCGGGGGCTGGTGCTGGGTCTGGCCACCAACGACACCGAGGCGCCAGCGCGGGCACATCTGACGGGGGCGGGGGTGATCGACCTTTTTGCCTTCGTCGCCGGCTGCGATTCGGGCTATGGCGGCAAACCGGCGCCGGGGCAGCTTCTGGCCTTTGCCGCCCAGACCGGCCTGCCAGCGGGCCAGATCGCGATGGTGGGCGACAGCCTGCACGATCTGGATGCCGCGCGCCGGGCCGGCATGAAGGCGGTGGGCGTGCTGACCGGCCCCGCCCGGCGCGAGACGCTGACCCCGCATGCCCATGTGGTTTTGGCCTCGATTGCCGAATTGGGCGACTGGATCGACGGTTTCAGCGCCTCCTGAACCCTCTGGATCGCAAAAACGACGCTTTGGCGTCGGGAACGGAGTGCGCGCCGCACCGCGCTTTCCGCCATCTTGATCCGAGCCAACCAAGGGCCCATCAGCCCGCGACAGGAGGATATCCGCATGACCGAGGACGCCACCAAGCGCCGCAGGGCCGGGGGCCGCGCCGGCAACAAGGAGCGCGCCGGCTCTTCCGTCATCGACCAGATGCCCTGGCGCATTCCCGTCAACCCCGATCGCCCCATCGAGCCGCTGGATGAGGACGGCGTTCAAGCCATCCACCGCGGCGCCATGAAGATCCTGCGCGATATTGGTATCGAATTCCTTAACCCGACGGCGCTGGAACACATGCGCGATGCCGGCTGCCTCATCAACGGCACCAATGTGCGGATGGACGAGGATTTCGTGATGGAAATGCTGGCCCGCGCGCCGGAGACCTTCACGATCACCCCGCGCAACCTTGACCGCGAGGTCATCATGGGCGGCAAGCACATGCTGTTCGTCAATGTCTCCTCTCCGCCGAACTCCTGGGATCTGGAGCGGGGAAAGCGGTCCGGCGACTTCGAGACCTTCAAGGATTTCATGCGGTTGACCCAGTATTTCAACTGCATCCACATCGCGGGCGGCTATCCGGTCGAACCGATCGACATCCACCCTTCGGTGCGCCATCTGGACTGCCTTTACGAAAAGCTGACGCTGACCGACAAGGTCGTCCACGCCTATTCGCTGGGAGCTGAACGGGTCGAGGATGTGATGGAGATGGTCCGCATCGCGGGCGGTCTGACGGAAGAGGAATTCCAAGCCAAACCAAGGATGTACACCAACATCAACTCGGTCTCGCCGCTCAAGCACGATTATCCGATGCTGGATGGCGCGATGCGGCTGGCCAAGCGCGGGCAGCCGGTGGTGATCACGCCCTTCACGCTTGCCGGAGCCATGGCGCCGGTGACGATGGCGGGCGCGGTGGCGCTGTCCCTGGCCGATGCGCTGGCGGCGGTAGCCCTGCTGCAATACATCGCGCCGGGCTGTCCCGTGGCGATCGGCACCTTCACCTCGAATGTCGACATGAAGTCGGGCGCGCCGGCCTTCGGCACGCCGGAATACATGCGCGCCACGCAGATGACCGGGCAGCTGGTGCGCTATTACAAGCTGCCGCTGCGCTCTTCCGGCGTCTGTGCGGCCAATGTGCCGGACGGACAGTCGATGTGGGAAACCTCCAACAGCTTGTGGGCGGCGGTGCAGAGCCGCACCAACATGGTGTATCACGCGGCCGGCTGGCTTGAGGGCGGGCTGATCGCCAGCCCGGAGAAGTTCATCATGGACTGCGAGGTCCTGCAGATGATCCAGCGCTATTTCGAAGAGGCGACCTGGGCCACGACCGAGGACGACATCGCCATCGAGGCGATCCGCGATGTCGGGCCCTCGGGGCATTATTTTGGCACGCCGCACACCCAGTCGCGCTACACGACCGCCTTTTACGCGCCCTTCCTTGCCGATTGGCGCAACTATGAGGCGTGGCAGCTGGACGGCGCGATGTGGACGGCCGAGCGCGCCCACAAGGTCTACAAGGCCATCATGGCAGAGTTCGTGCCGCCCCCGATGAACGGCGATCATCAGGAGGAGTTGCGCCGCTTCGTCGCCCGCCGCAAGCAGGAAGGCGGCGCGCCGACCGATTTTTGAACCAGCGTACGGTGGTCGGGCGCGCGCTGTGGCAAGGGTCCGGAATTGCTTGGCAAAAGCTCTGGTTAACAAAAGGTTGACTGTCTTCCTTCCGTCTTCCTTCTGTCTTGCTTGCGTGCAGACGAAAGGCAGATGGCCGCGCAGATGGCCGCCTTGTCAAAGACGGGGGACGAATCGTTAACCAATATCGCCGATGGAGGGGGCAGGACGCATTTCCCTTCCCGGGCCTTCCGGCCTAAGCTGGCGCAAAACGGAGGCTGGCATGGCGCGCAACCGCTGGATAATGGTGCTGATCGGCGCTTTGGCGGGGGGCAGCCTGTATCTGCTTGCCCGGATGGTCGAGGCTGAATGGCTGATCGGCCGGCCGGCCCTTGCCGTGTTGCTGCTGGCGGGCGTTTTCTTTGGCGGGCTGTTGCTGACGGCGGGGCCGCTGGGGCTGGGCCGCGCGGCCCTGAGCGCGCTGGGCGTGGCCGTGGTGGTGACCGGGCTGGCGCTGATCGCCTCGCTGCGGTTTGCCATGGCCGAGGGGGTTGCGGGCTCTGGGATCGCGATGGTGGCGCTGGGCGTGCTGATCTGGCTGCCCTGGCCCTTTGTGATCGCGGCCTGGGGTCTGGGCTGGCGCGATTACCCCAGCCTGTTCGCCGAAAGCTGGAGCGTCGTGGTGCGGGTGGTGGTGGCGCTGATCTTCACCGGCATCGTCTGGCTGGTGATCTTGCTGTCGCAGGCGCTGCTGGATCTGGTGGGCGTGCCGGTGATCGAGCTGGTGATCCAGCGGCCCGGGGCGCCCTGGCTGATCACGGGCACGGTGTTGGGGCTGGCGATGGCGGTGGTCAACGAATTGGCGGACGTGCTGTCGCCGGGGCTGCTGCTGCGGCTGTTCCGTCTGCTGGTGCCGGTGGTGCTGGGGGTGATGGCGATCTTCCTCGCGGCGCTGCCGCTGCGCGGGTTCGATGCGATCTTTGGTGCCGTCTCGTCCACGGCGCTGCTGCTGGGAATGGTGGCGGCGGCGGTGACGCTGGTCACCTCGGCGCTGGATCAAGAGGATGCGACGGCCGAACATACCGGGTTTCTGGTGCAGTCGGCCCGGATCCTCGCGGGGCTTACGGTGCTGCCGGCGGGGCTTGCGGTCTGGGCGCTGGCGGTGCGGGTGATGGGCCATGGCTGGACGCCGCCACGCTTGCTGGCGGCCACGGTGGCGGGCCTCGCCCTCGCCTATGGGGTGATGTACCTTGTCGCCGTGCTGCGCGGTCCGGGCTGGATGGAGCGAATCCGTCAGGCCAATATCCGGCTGGCACTGGGGACGATGGGGCTGGCCGCGCTGTGGCTTTCGGTCCTGAACCCCGAGGCGATCTCGGCACGCAGCCAGTTGAGCCGGGTCGCGGACGGGCGCACGCCGGTCGCACAGATCGACCTCGCCGCGTTGGAGGCCTGGGGGCTGGCGGGGCAGGCGGCGCGCGCCGAGTTGGCCAGGCTCGCCCAGGGCAACGACGCTTTGGCCGCGCGGCTGAATGCCGGCGCCGGGGCCGACGCCGCAGCCCCCGATCCGGCACAGGTGCGCAAGGCGCTGGCCGCCGCACTGCCGCTGCAACCCGCCACGCCCGAGGCCGCGGCGCTGCGCGACCGGATTCTGGCGCAGCTGCCGGTCTATGACCTGCAACGCTGGCAGGCCGACTGCGAGGCGCATCTGCCGCAGGGCGGGGCGGGCTGCGTCATGGTCGTGGCCGATTTCCTGCCTGCCGTTCCCGGCGACGAGGCGCTGCTTCTGGCGCGCGACAGCGACGGCTACATGGCGATGGAAGGCTTCAGCCTGCAGGACGGCGTGCTGTCGCGCCATCCTGTCACCTCTTATGGCGGCGCCCTGCCTGCGTTTGACCAGGGGGCGGCCCTGATCGCCAGCCTGCAGCAGAAGATGGCGCCCGTGATGGCCCAGCCGCTCAACCAGCTTCTGGTGCCGGATGCGCCGGGGCTGGTCTTTTCGCCGTGAGCCCTGCGGCATTTGAGCCTTGTTAACGACTGTTGCCTAGCATGGCGTCAAACGAGGTCGCACATGCTGGGTCTGATCAATCGCTCCTTTCAATTCTTCCTGAGCGACACCTATGGGGTGGAGTTCTGGGAAAACGTGGCCAAGGTGGCCGATATCCGGGTTTCCGGCTTTGAATCCATGCTGATCTACGACGACAAGCTGATCAATCAGGTGATCGACGCGGCCTCGGCCCTGCTGCGGCGTCCGCGCGAATCGCTGATGGAGGATATGGGCACCTATCTGGTCAGCCATGAAAGCCTGCAGACGGTGCGGCGGCTTCTGCGGTTCTCTGGCGTGAATTTCGGCGAATTCCTCAATTCGATGGAGGAGTTGCCTGAACGCGGGCGTCTGGTGCTGCCAGAACTGGAACTGCCCGAGATGGAGCTGTGCGATCTGGGCGGCGGCCATTTCCGCCTGCGCTGCCGGGCGCGTTTTGCCGGAACCGGTCATATCGTGATGGGGCTTTTGCGGGCCATGGCGGATGATTACGGCGCGCTGGTGTTGCTGGACCATCTGGGCCTCGACGCGGGGGGAGAGGTGATTTCGGTGCAGATTGCGGACCAGGCTCTTTACGAGGCGAGGCCTTTCAGCCTTGGCCTGTCGGTGGGTTGAATGCCAGAGCGGGGTGACAAGATTGCGCTGCCGGTGCCGCTGGAGGCGTTTGACCGCCTGATGCCCTTGCATCTGCGGGTGAATCCGGACGGGCGGATCACCGGCTATGGCCCCACGCTGGCCAAACTGCTCGGCCGGCAGGGCATTCTCGGCCACGGCCTGTTCGAGGCTTTCGAGGTGCGGCGTCCGGCCGGTCTGACCTCGATCGTGCTGTTGCAGGCCCATGCCGGCGAAAGGCTGCGCCTGACCCTGCGCCATGCGCCGCGCCCGGTGGCCTTTCGCGGGCTTGCCATGCCCTTGGCCGAGGGGGCGGGCATGATCCTCAACCTGTCCTTCGGCATCGGCGTGGTGGATGCGGTGCGCAACTTTGCCCTGACAGATGGCGATTTTGCGGCCACCGATCTGGCGGTCGAGATGATGTATCTGGTCGAGGCCAAGACCGCCGCGATGGAGACGCTGCGCGGCTTTGCGCTGCGCATGCAGGGTGACAAGCAGATGGCCGAAACCCAGGCGCTGACCGATACGCTGACCGGCCTGCGCAACCGCCGTGCCCTGGCGCAGCTTCTGGAACGGCTGACCCAGTCGGAGGCGCCCTTCGGCCTGATGCATATCGACCTCGATTATTTCAAGGCGGTCAATGACACGTTTGGCCATGCGGCCGGCGACCATGTGCTGCGTTGGGTGGCCGATGTGCTCACCGGGGAAGCGCGCATGACCGACATCTTTGCGCGGGTCGGCGGTGATGAGTTCGTCGGCGTCTTTCCCGATCTGACGGATGTCGACCGGCTCACATCCACCGCGCGGCGGATCATCGAGGCGCTGTCGCGTCCGATCCTGTTCGAAGGCCGGATGTGCCAGATTTCGGCCTCGATCGGCATCACCACTTCGGTCAATTATGCGGTGCCCGAAATCGCCCGGATGCAGCATGACGCGGATGAGGCGCTTTACGCTTCCAAAAGGGCGGGGCGCGGGCAGGCGCAGGCCTATCCTTCGGGCGGCGTGGTGCGGGACTCTGCCGCGCTGGACGACCGGCGCAGCGCCTGAGGCTTGACGGCGGGCGCGGCCCCGACGCAGGAAAAAGGCCCGCGTCCGTGGCGGGCCTTTGGCATTTTGAACCCGTGGGCCGGCTTGGTCAGGGCATGCGCGGATCTTCGGCGCCGCCGGCCCGCCGGCTTCAGCGCGCCTTGCGGATCAGGTCGAGGATTTCGGACGCGGCCTTCGGGATATTGGTGCCCGGGCCGAAGATGGCCTTGACCCCGGCGGATCTGAGCAGGGCGTGGTCCTGGACCGGAATGACGCCGCCGCAGATGACGAGGATGTCGCCCGCGCCCTTGGCCCGCAGCGCCTCGATCAGCTTGGGGGCCAGCGTCGTGTGACCGGCCGCCTGGGACGAGATGCCCACGACATGGACATCGTTGTCGATGGCGTCCTGCGCCGCCTCTTCGGGGGTCTGGAACAGCGGGCCCATGTCCACGTCAAAGCCCATGTCGGCAAAGGCGGTGGCGATGACCTTGGCGCCGCGATCATGGCCATCCTGGCCCATCTTGACCACCAGCATCCGGGGACGGCGGCCCTCTTCGGCCTCGAAGTCCTTGATATCCTTCTGAATCGCCTCGAAGCCCGCGTCGCCCTCCCAGCCTGCGCCATAGACACCCGCGAGGGTCTTGACCTCGGCCCGGTGGCGGCCGAAGACGTTTTCCATGGCCTGGCTGATCTCTCCCACCGTGGCGCGGGCGCGGGCGGCTGCGACGGCGGCGGCGAGGAGGTTGCCATCGCCCCGGGCCGCGACCTCGAGCCCGGCCAGCGCTGACTGCACCGCCGCCTCGTCACGCGCGGCGCGGGTGGCGTTCAGGCGGGCGATCTGCGCATCGCGCACGGCCATGTTGTCGATCGACAGGATGTCGACCGGGGTGTCGGTCTCGGGCTGGTATTTGTTCACGCCGACAATGACCTCGGCGCCGCGGTCGATCAGGGCCTGCCGGCGGGCGGCCGATTCCTCGATGCGCAGCTTGGGCATGCCGGAGGCCACGGCCTTGGTCATGCCGCCCATCGCCTCGACCTCTTCGATCAGCTTCCAGGCTTCCTCGGCCAACTGGGCCGTCAGGCTTTCGACGTAATAGGACCCCGCCAGAGGGTCGGCGACATGGGTGATGCCGGTTTCTTCCTGCAGGATCAGCTGGGTGTTGCGCGCGATGCGGGCCGAGGCTTCGGTGGGCAGGGCCATCGCCTCGTCAAAGGAATTGGTGTGCAGGCTTTGCGTGCCGCCAAGGGCCGCGGCCATCGCCTCGTAAGCCGTGCGGATGACGTTGTTGTAGGGGTCCTTTTCCTGCAAGGACACGCCGGAGGTCTGGCAATGGGTGCGCAGCATCAGGGATTCGGGCTTCTTCGCGCCGAATTCGGTCATGATGCGGTGCCAGAGCAGGCGGGCGGCGCGCAGTTTGGCGGCCTCCATGAAGAAATTCATGCCGATGGCGAAGAAGAAGGACAGGCGCGGCGCGAAGGCATCGACATCCATGCCGCGGGCCAGCGCCGTGCGGACATATTCGCGCCCGTCGGCGAGGGTGAAGCCCAGTTCCTGGACGAGGTTCGCCCCCGCCTCCTGCATGTGGTAGCCCGAGATCGAGATCGAGTTGAACTTGGGCATCTCGGCCGCAGTGTAGGCGATGATGTCGGCCACGATGCGCATCGAGGGTTCGGGCGGGTAGATATAGGTGTTGCGCACCATGAATTCTTTGAGGATGTCGTTCTGGATCGTGCCGGACAGGGCGGCGCGGGGCACGCCCTGTTCCTCTCCCGCCACGATGAAATTGGCCAGCACCGGGATGACCGCGCCATTCATCGTCATGGAAACGCTGACTTTGTCGAGGGGGATGCCGTCGAAGAGGATCTTCATGTCCTCGACCGAGTCGATGGCGACGC
The DNA here is from genome assembly GCA_016124195.1 of bacterium. GTDB lineage: Bacteria > Pseudomonadota > Alphaproteobacteria > Rhodobacterales > Rhodobacteraceae > Stagnihabitans. The sequence continues at coordinate 519,922 of WGOE01000002.1, forward strand.
CGGCCTTGCCGACATCGCCCAGAACGCGGGGGTGGTCGCTGTCATAGCCGCGGTGGGTGGCCAGGTCGAAGGCGACCGAGACGCCCTGCTGGCCGGCCGCCAGCGCCTTGCGGTAAAAGGCATTCGATTCCTCGGCGGTGGAAAAGCCCGCATATTGCCGGATCGTCCAGGGCCTGCCGGCATACATCGTGGCGCGCACGCCGCGGGTGAAGGGCGCAAGGCCGGGATAGCCGCCCATATGGGGCAGGTGCGCGGTGTCTTCGGCGGTGTAGAGCGGCTTGACCGGGATGCCTTCCAGCGTGTCCCAGGTGAGGCTGTCGGGCGATTTGCCCTTGAGGTCGCGGGTGGCAAGCGCCTCCCAATCAGCGCGGGTGGGCATGGGCTTCTCCTGTGGCGGGCCGGGGGTCCGGGGGGTTTCACACCCCCCGGACCCCCCGTGGGATATTTGCAAACAGATGAAAGGGGCGGGCGGGGTTACCGGCCGCGGGCCTTTTCGCAGGGGTATCAGGCGAATTCGAGGATCACGTCATCGACCTTGAGGCTGGCGCCGGCGGCGGCGCGGATCTTCTTGACCGTGCCGGCGCGGCTGGCCTTGAGGATGTTTTCCATCTTCATCGCCTCGACCGTGGCGAGGGTCTGGCCTTCCTGCACCTCGTCGCCCTCGGCCACGGCGAGCGTGACCAGAAGGCCCGGCATCGGGCAGAGGAGGTATTTCGACGTGTCGGGCGGGGCCTTTTCCAGCATGTGCAGCGCCAGTTCGGCGGCGCGCGGGCTGCGGACCAGGACCTTGAGGTCGGCGCCGCGCAGGCGCAGGCGGAAGCCCATCGGCACCTTGCCGACCTTCATCACCAGGGGTTCGCCATCCACCGTCAGCCGGGCCAGCGCCTGACCGGGCTTCCAGTCCGACAGGACGCGCAGCGGCGCGCCTTCAGCGAACCGGCCCTCGGTGAAGCGGACCGTGGCGCCGTCGTGATCGGCGGCAATTGTGACCTCGAGCCTTTCGCCCTGCAGATCAACCACCCATTCGTCGCCGATCTTGCGCTTGTGGTTGTCCATCGTGCCCGAGATGCGGGTGCGGCGGATTTCTGCCACGCGGTTCATCGCGGCGGCGGCGGCGGCGACCTTGCGGATCACGTCGTCCCCCAGCGTCGCCCCCTTGAAGCCGTCGGGATATTCCTCGGCGATGAAGGCGGTGGTGATGTTGCCGGAGGTGAAGCGCGGATGGTCCATCACGGCCGCCACGAAGGGCAGGTTGTGGCCGATGCCCTCGACCTCGAACGTGTCAAGCGCCAGGCGCATTTCCTCGATGGCGGCGGCGCGGGTCGGCCCCCAGGTGCAGAGCTTGGCGATCATCGGGTCGTAGAACATCGAGATCTCGCCGCCTTCAAAGACGCCGGTGTCGTTGCGCACGATGCCGCCCTGCGGGGTATGACCCTCGACCGGCGGGCGGTAACGGGTCAGCCGGCCGATCGAAGGCAGGAACTTGCGGTAGGGGTCCTCGGCATAAAGCCGGCTTTCCATCGCCCAGCCGTGGATCTTGATGTCGGATTGCGCGAAGGGCAGTTCCTCGCCATGGGCCACGCGGATCATCTGTTCGACAAGGTCGATGCCGGTGATCAGTTCGGTCACCGGATGTTCGACTTGGAGCCTTGTGTTCATTTCAAGGAAGTAGAAGTTGCGCTTGCCATCGACGATGAATTCCACCGTGCCGGCCGAGGTATAGCCCACCGCGCGGGCCAGGGCGCAGGCCTGTTCGCCCATTGCCTTGCGGGTCGCCGCATCGAGGAAGGGCGAGGGCGCCTCTTCGATGACCTTCTGGTTGCGGCGCTGGATCGAACATTCGCGTTCGTTGAGGTAGAGCACGTGGCCGTGCTGGTCGGCCAGGACCTGAATCTCGATATGGCGCGGTTGGGTTACGAATTTCTCGATGAAGATGCGGTCGTCGCCGAAGCTGGCCGCCGCCTCGTTCTTGGAGGACTGAAAGCCCTCGCGCGCCTCGGTGGCGTCCCAGGCGATCCGCATGCCCTTGCCGCCGCCGCCGGCCGAGGCCTTGATCATCACCGGATAGCCGATTTCGCCCGCGATCTTCACCGCCTCGTCGGCATCGGCGATCAGGCCCATGTAGCCCGGCACGGTCGAGACCCCGGCGCCTTGCGCGATTTTCTTCGAGGTGATCTTGTCGCCCATCTGTTCGATGGCCGAGGAGGGCGGCCCGATGAAGGCCACGCCCTCGGCCTCCAGGGCCGCGGCAAAGGCGCGGTTTTCCGACAGGAAGCCATAGCCCGGATGCACCGCCTCGGCCCCGGTGGCGCGCACGGCCTCTAGGATCTTGTCGATCACGATATAGCTTTGCGCGGCCGGAGAGGGGCCGATGTGATAGGCCTCGTCCGCCATCTTGACGTGCAGCGCATTGCGGTCGGCGTCGGAATAGACCGCGACCGTGGCAATCCCCATCCGCCGCGCCGTCTTGATCACCCGGCAGGCAATTTCACCGCGGTTGGCAATCAGGATCTTCTTGAACATCTTTTACCTCACAGCGGGATATTGTCGTGCTTTTTCCAAGGGTTGGCCAGCTTCTTGCCGCGCAGGGAGGCAAAGGCGCGCGCCACGCGCTTGCGGGTGGAATGCGGGCGGATCACCTCGTCGACAAAGCCCTTTTCGGCCGCAACGAAAGGATTGGCGAAGCGTTCCTCGTAATCGGCGACGCGGGCGGCGATCTTGTCCTTGTCGCCCAATTCGCTGCGATAAAGGATCTCGACCGCGCCCTTGGCCCCCATCACGGCGATTTCGGCGGTGGGCCAGGCATAGTTGAAATCGCCGCGCAGGTGTTTGGAGGCCATGACGTCATAGGCGCCGCCGTAAGCCTTGCGGGTGATCACGGTCACCTTGGGCACCGTCGCCTCGCCATAGGCGAACAGCAGTTTCGCGCCGTGCTTGATGACGCCGCCCAGTTCCTGCGCCACCCCGGGCAGGAAGCCCGGAACATCGACAAAGGTCAGGATCGGAATTTCGAAGGCATCGCAGAACCGCACGAACCTTGCGGCCTTGCGGGACGAGTCGATGTCAAGGCAGCCGGCCAGCACCATCGGCTGGTTGGCCACCACGCCCACGGTCTGGCCCTCGATCCGGATGAAGCCGGTGATGATGTTGCCCGCGAAATCGCGCTGGATTTCAAAGAAATCGCCCTCGTCCGCGACCTTCAGGATCAGTTCCTTCATGTCATAGGGCTGGTTGGGGTTGTCGGGGATCAGCGTGTCGAGCGAGGCTTCCAGCCGGGCCGGATCGTCGAAGAAGGGCCGCACTGGCGCCTTTTGCCGGTTGTTGAGCGGCAGAAAGTCGATCAGGCGCCGCGCCTCGGCCAGCATTTCGATGTCATTTTCATAGGCGCCATCGGCGACTGAGGATTTGCGGGTATGGGTGGCGGCACCGCCGAGTTCCTCGGCCGTCACGACTTCGTTCGTCACGGTTTTGACCACATCGGGGCCGGTGACGAACATGTAGGATGAATCCTTCACCATGAAGATGAAGTCGGTCATCGCCGGCGAATAGACCGCCCCGCCGGCGCAGGGCCCCATGATAAGCGAAATCTGCGGCACCACGCCCGAGGCGAGGACATTGCGCTGGAACACCTCGGCGTAGCCGGCCAGCGAGGCCACGCCCTCCTGGATGCGCGCGCCGCCGGAATCGTTGATGCCGATCACCGGGGCGCCGTTCTGGATGGCCATGTCCATGATCTTGCAGATCTTTTGAGCATGGGTTTCCGACAGCGACCCGCCGAAGACGGTGAAATCCTGCGAAAAGACATAGAGCATGCGGCCGTTGATCGTGCCCCAGCCCGTCACCACGCCGTCGCCGGCGGGGCGGTCGGCCTCCATCCCGAAATCGGTGCAGCGGTGTGCGACGAACATGTCGAATTCTTCGAACGAGCCTTCGTCCAGCAGAAGCTCGACCCTTTCGCGCGCCGTGAGCTTGCCCTTGGCATGCTGCGCCTCGACCCGCCGCAAGCCACCCCCCGCGCGTGCTGCGGCACGACGCTCCTCCAGCTCTTGCAGAATGTCCTTCATGGTCGGGGCCTCCTCCGCTTGGTCATTTTGGCGCATAAGCAAAGCAGCGCCGGGAAAGAAGTCTTGAACGTGTGTAACAGCGTGGTAAGCAAATGGCACATCCACATTTATGCAAAGTTGCAAATGGCGAACCGCAAGCTCTTCATCGGACGCAAGGTGCGCGAACTGCGCGAAAGCACCCATGCCACCCAGGCCGCCTTTGCCGAGAGGCTGGGGATTTCGGCCAGCTACCTCAACCAGATCGAACAGAACCAGCGGTCGGTTTCGGCCTCGGTCCTGCTGGCTTTGGCGGAAAAGTTCAGCTTTGACATCGCCTCCATCTCGGAAAGCGAAAGCGACCGGCTCTTGTCGGCGCTGAGCGAGGCCCTGGCCGATCCGATCTTTCGCCCCTATGCGCAGTCCTTGCAGGACCTCAAGCTGGTGACGCAGAACGCGCCTTCGCTGGCCCATGCGCTGATCGTGTGCCATCAGGCCTATCAGCGCAACAGCGAACAGCTGGCCTCGCTGGATGACCGGCTGGGCGGGCAGGCCATGCAGGCTGACCCGAGCCCCTATGACGAGGTGCGCGACTTCTTTCACTTCGTCGACAATTATGTGGACGATCTGGACCGCGCGGCCGAAACGCTGGCCGGCCGGCTGGGCCTGCCCGACCGTGATGTCAGCACCCGGCTGGAACGCCATCTGGACGCGGCGCATGGCATCCGCGTCACCCGCGCCGACCCGCAGGATCAGGTGATCCGCCGGTTTGACCCCAAGTCGCGCATCCTAGCGCTGGACGACTATGCGGCAAGTGCGACGCGGGCCTTCCAGATGGCCTTCCAGATCGGTGCCATCGAGGCCAGCGAGGTCATCGACCAGACCGTGGCGCGCGCCAATTTCCGCACCGTTCAGGCGGCCGAAATCTGCCGGATTGGCCTGTGCAACTATTTCGCCGGCGCCCTTCTTTTGCCCTATGCGCCGTTTCGCAAGGCCGCACGGGAACTGCGCCACGATCTGGAATTGCTGGCCACCCGGTTTGGCGCGAGCCTGGAACAGATCGCCCACCGGCTGTCCACCCTGCAGCGGTCAGAGGCGCGCGGCATCCCGGTGTTCTTTGCCCGCATCGACCGGGCCGGCAACATCACCAAGCGCCATTCGGCCGCCCGTCTGCAATTCGCCCGCTTTGGCGCGGCCTGCCCCTTGTGGAACGTGCATGGCGCGTTTGAGGCGCCGGGCCGGATCATCCGTCAGCTGGCCGAAACGCCCGACGGTGCGCGCTATCTGTGTGTGGCGACCGAGATCGTCAAAAGCGGCGGCGGCTTTGCCGCGGCGCACCGCCGCTTTGCCATCGCCCTGGGCTGCGAGGTGACCCACGCGCAGGAATTCGTCTATTCCGACGGTCTGGGGCCGATCGACAAGGCCAGCTTCGACCCGATCGGCATCTCGTGCCGGATCTGCGAGCGGACCGACTGCCACCAGCGCGCCGTGCCGCCCCTGAACCGCAAGCTGTCGATCGACCACGACCGGCGGTCGTTCCTGCCTTACAGCTTTCTGTAGCCGGCTTTACAATCTGGGGAAGTGGCAGCCCGTAGGGGAGTCGAACCCCTCTTACCTGGTTGAAAACCAGACGTCCTAACCGATAGACGAACGGGCCACTGGCGCAGTGATTATGCGAGGTGTGTTTGCCTTGCAAGGGGTGAAATGCTGCAAGAACGGTTCCGTCGTGCAGGTCTGTTGGCGCCTTCGGCCGCAAGCCCGGCCCTTGGCGGCGGCGAAAACCGCGCCATATCCCCCCCATCGTCTTCGACAGAACGGAGCCCGTGAAAGATGACCGACCACATGCGCAGAAAAGTTCTGGGTGGGATGGCCCTGTCGGCCGCTGCCACTCTGATCGGAAGGACCATGATGACCCAGGCCCAGGCCGCCTCCACCGAAGCCGCTCCGCATTGGAGCTTTGAGTCGATCTATGGCGGCAGCTACGATTCCAGCGAGTTCAAGGGCAAGCCGATCCTGCTGGTCAACACCGCCTCGCTTTGCGGCTACACCCCGCAATATACGGCGCTGCAGAAGCTTTATGATACCTACAAGGATCAGGGGCTCGTGGTCTTTGCCGTGCCTTCGGACGATTTCCATCAGGAAAAGAAGACCAACGGCGAGGTGAAGACCTTTTGCGAGTTGAACTACGGCATCACGATGCCGATGGCGACGATCTCGAAGGTCACCGGGCCAGAGGCGGCGCCGATCTATGCCTGGATCAAGAAGACCACCGGATTTGCGCCGCGCTGGAATTTCAACAAGGTGCTGTTTGACCGGCATGGCTGGGTGGTGGGCACCTGGCGGTCGGGCGACGAGCCGATGGGCGGGTCGATCGAAGAGGCGGTGCGCCAGACCCTGTCACAGGCTTGAGGTACGCGGCGCGCCAGACAACAACCGGGCCAGCGCTGGCCCGGTGAAGAGCACCAGAAGAAACCGCGACAGCTGCATCGCCATGACGAACTGCACATCCACCGGGGTGGAGGCAGAGATGATCGCCACGGAATCGGCGCCTCCGGGGCTGGTCGCCAGATAGGCGGTCAGCGGATCAACCCCGGCGAAGGTGACCAAGAGCCAAGCCGCCCCGCCGCAGGTCGCGATCAGGGCGAGTATCGATCCGAAGACCCGCGGAAACACCCGCGCCGCGTGGCCCAGGATGGCGGGCGTGAAGCGCAGGCCGATGGTCCAGCCGATCAGGCCGTAGCTGAAGGCCAAAAGCCAGGGCGGCAGGAAGATCTGCACAAGGCCCAGATGTTGCAGGATCATGCCAGCGAACATCGGCAGTATGAAGCTTCCGCCCGGCAGGCGCATCAGCAGGCCAAGGCCGGACAGGACCGCGGCCAGGGCGATGGTGGCCGCAACCCCCCAGGCGGGCATGTCGGGAAACCAGACGACCGGGGCAGGGTCGGCATGGGCCACGCCGAAGAAGCGCGCCACAAGCGTGGCCGCCAGCGCCACGCAGGCCACCCGCAGGTACTGCATGAAGGCCACAAGCCGGATGTCGGCGCCGTAGTCCTGCGACAGCAGCGTCATCACGGTCGCAGCCCCGGGCGAGGATCCCCAGATCGCCGTGGTGCCCGGCAACAGCCCACTGCGCGCCAGCGCCCAGCCAAGCACCGACGAGGCTACGAGGGTCGACAGCGTTCCGGCCACCACGATGGGCCATTTGGCCGCGACCTCGGTCAGGATCGAGGCGGGCAGGATCGTCGCGATCATCAGCCCGACCACCCCTTGCGAGAAATTCATGGCGGCAGCGGGCAGCGTCAGCCCCAGCCCCCGGATCGCCAGCAAGATGGCCGCGGCCATCGGCCCCAAAAGCAGCGCTGCGGGCAAGTGGAACTGCTCCAGCCCCGCCGTCAAGACCAGCGAAAGACCGGTCAGGGCGCCCCACCGCAGGGTCTGCCGGGCCAAGGGGCGTCGGGTCGGGGGACTGGTCACAGGCGGCTCGTCTGGTTGCGCGACCACGACTGCCTGGGGCAGGGGCCTTGGGTCACTGACCTACTGCGGCAGATCGTCGGGTGCAACCGCGCTCTGCGCGGCGGTGGGTGCAGACCCGCTTTGCTGGTGGGGGTGGGCGGGCGCAACCGCACGATGCGCGACGGTGGGTGCAACGGCACTTTGCGCGACGGTGGGCGCAAGCGCGCCTTGCGCGGCGGTGGGCGCAACCGCGCTTTGCGCGGCGGTGGGCGAATGGCCTGTCGACCGCTTACTCCGGCAGCAGGACCGTCTGGCCGCTGCGGATGCTTTCATCGGCGGCCAGACAGATCGCGAGCGAGCGCACCGCATCTGCAAGGTGGCGGTCAAGGTTCAGATCCTCGGCCATGGCGCGCAGGACAAAGGCCTGTTCGGCATCGCAAAGGCCCTGGTGCCCCGGTTCGTCCGGCATCCCGATCAAGCGGTCGCCCTCGGGCCGGTGCAGCAGGATGCCGCCCACCCTGGTGTGGCCGTCGATGTCGGCCGAGGCGCCCTTGTCGCCCTCGACGATCGAGACGGCGCCCCGCGGCGACAGGATGTCCTTCACGAAGAACGCGGTTTCCGACATCATCGGCCCCCAGCCCGCCTCGTACCAGCCGACCGAGCCATCGGCGAAGACCACCTGAAGCTGGCCGTAATTGTACATGTCCGGCGCGATTTCGTCCGACAGGCGCAGGCCGATGCCTTGCACGCGCAGGGGCCTTGCATCGGTGATCTGGCACATCACATCGACATAATGCACGCCGCAATCGACGAGGGGCGAGGTTGATCGCATCAGCGCCTTGTGCACCTCCCAGGCGTGGCCCTGGCTTTGCTGGTTGAGGTTCATGCGAAAGACATAAGGCCCGCCCAGAGCGCGTGCCTCGGCGATCAGGCGCTGCCACGACGGGTGGTGGCGCAGGATGTAGCCCACCACAACCTTGGCACCCGTCTGGCGGGCGACCTCTGCCACCCGCCGGGCATCGGCCACGGTGGTCGCCAGCGGCTTTTCGACAAAGACATGCGCTCCGGCCTCCATCGCGCGGATGGCCAGATCGGCATGGCTGTCGGCATAGGTGGCGATCACCACGAGGTCGGGTCGCGTGGTCAGCCCCTCGTCAAGGCTGGTGAAATGCCGGTAGCCCTGCAATTCCGGCGGCAGGGTCGGGGTAGAGCGATTGACCAGCCCCACGATTTCCGACCCGAGGCGGTGATGCGCCAGGGCATGGGATCGGCCCATGTTGCCAAGCCCCACGATCAGCACCTTCGTCATCTAGACCTCCAGTCTTGTGGCGCTGCCCACGGCCACCTCGCGCCCGGTGCGGCGCGACTGGATGGCGGCAAAGGCGAGGGCGAGGCTGTTCAGGTTTTCGGCCGCGCCGTTTTCAGGTTCGGTGTCGTCCTCGATGGCGACCAGCAGCGCCCCCATCGCGCCGCGAAAGCCGTCGTTGAACCAGGTGCCGGTGAGATGGGGCCGCGCCACGCCCGCGGCGGTGGTCAGGCTGACCGACTGGCGGCCCAGATCGGGGCCGTCGCTGTGCAGGCTGCCCTTGGTGCCGGCGATATAGGTGGTGTCGCGCGGGCCGAAGGGCGCGCCGCCGTCAAGGATCAGCGAGGCCTGACCGCCCGGCATCCGCACCAGCACCTGCGCCATCAGGGGCACTTTGGCGCCCTGGCCCGTGGCGTGGCCCGACATGGCAAAGACGCTTTCCGCCCCCGGGATCACGCTGGCCAGAAAATCGAACCAGTGGATGGCGAAGTCATAAAGGATGACATCCTCGATCCGCTCGAACGGGGTGCCGGCGATCCAGCCGTGGTTCCAGTGCAGCGACGCATGGGCCGAGATCACATCGCCGACATGGCCCGCGCGGACGGCGGCCCGCATCCAGGCCAGATGCGGTGCCCAGCGGCCGTTCTGGTTGACGGCCAGCTTCACCCCCCTGTCGCGGGCGAGCGCCACCAGACGCTGACCCTCGGAAAGGTCCAGAACGAAGGGTTTCTGGCTCAGCACATGCTTGCCGGCCCTCAGCGCCGCTTCGATGATCGGCAGGCGGTCGGCCGGGTGGGGGGTGATGTCCACCACGTCGATGGCGGGATCGGAGAGCAGGTCCTGATAGCTGTCGGTCACCCAGGCCCCGGGGGCATGGGTCGCGGCCAGTGCCGCGGCCTTGGCGCGGGTCCGGTTGCAGATCGCGGCCACCTGCCATCCCGCGCTGCGATAGGCGTCCAGATGGGCCGAGGCGATGCCGCCCGCCCCGATCAGGCCGATCCGCGGGCGATAATGGCGCAGGGCAGGCGGCTGATAGGGCAGGGCGGGGGCCGCAACCTCGACCGCCTGCCTGGTGCGCAGGGCATAGGTATCGGCGTCGGTCATGGCAGCAGGTCCAGCGTGCGCTTTTGCCGGGCCGACAGGGCGGCGGTGTCCACGATGCGCTGGCCGAGAAGGCTGATGGCGGGGTCCAGCGGGCCGGTGATCGGCGCGCCCGTGGTCAGACAATCGAGCACATAGTCGATGGCGTTCTGCCTGCCCCTGGGCAAAGCCACGGCCGGAACCGCATGCGGCGCGGGCCGGCTGCGGGTCTGGACCATGACATGGTCGGCGTAGTCGTTGCTTTGGATGACACCTTCGCTGCCGACCAGCACAAAGCCGCAGGGCGGCAGCGGCTGGATCGTCCAGGGGTCCGAAAAGGTGCCCCAGCGCGTCTCCATCCGGCTGAGGCCGCGGGCATAGCGCAGCACGGTGATGGAATGCTGGTCGACCTCTATCCCCGGGGTCTCATCCACGGCGCAGGTGATCTCCAGCGGGGCCTCTCCGTTCATGTACCAGGTGCCGAGGGTCGCGCCATAGCCAAGGTAATCCAGCAGGCTGCCGCCGCCCGAGGCACGTTTGTACCACCAGGAGCCGGGCTTTTGCGCCTCGACCTCGGCGGGCGAGACCTCGACCATGTCGGCCAGATGATACAGCGGGCCGCGGTTGCCGTCGTGGAAATGCATCTCGCACAGCGTGCCGATCCGGCCTTGGTCGACCAGGGCCTTGGCAGTGACATGGGCGGGCACCCAGGCGAGGGGCCAGTTGATCGCAAGGACCTTGCCCTCCATCGCCGCGATCATCCGCCGCGCCTCGGCGGCCGAGGCGGCGAAGGGCTTTTCGACAAACACATGGCACCCGTGGGCGGCCAGCCTTTCGGTATAGGCGGCATGGTCGGCGGTGGCCGAACACAGGATGGCAAGGTCGGGTTTCGTCGCCATGCAGGCGTCGAAATCGGTAAAGACCCGCTCTTCGGGGATGGCGAAATTCGCGATGGCGCTGGCCATCCGGGTCCGGTCGGGGTCGAAGATGCCGACCAGGTCGGCCTGCGGATGGTCATGCACCAGCCGCAACAGATCGCCCATGTGCATGTGATCGAAACTGATGCCGACGATGCGGAATTTCATGGGTCAGCCTTTCTCGGTCAGGCGGATGTAGAGGGCGGTCACCGCCAGGATGATCAGCCCGAAGAGGATGCCGCGCGCGCCTTCGGGCATGTGCAGAAGGGTCAGCATCGTGGTCAGCACAGTCAGGATCAGGGCGCCCACGATGGTGCCGCCATAGCCGCCCCGGCCGCCGAAGATCGAGGTGCCCCCCACCACCGCCGCCGCGACCGAGGGCAGATCCAGCCGCAACGCCAAGGACAGCGAGGGTGTCTTGACCAGACCTATCAGGATCAGCCCGGTCAGCCCGGCGATCAGGCCTGACAGCGTGTAAAGCGCCAGAAGCACCTGCCAGCTGCGCACCCCCGAAAGGCGGGCCGCGCCCTCGTTGCTGCCCACCGCATACAAGAGCCGTCCGAAGCCGGTGCGCCTCTGGCCCCAGATGATCAGGGCTGCGAAGGGGATGAAGAGGACCAGACCGTTCGGGATGCCCCAGGTCCTGCCGGTGCCAAGCCAGACCAGCGCATCGGGGATGAGCGTGCCGGTCGCGATGACGTAGCGCTGATAGACCAGAAGGCAGCCATTGGCGATCAGCCCGGTGCCCAGCGACATGATCAGCGGATGCACCCGGCAGATCGCGATGCCAAAGCCGTTGACCGCCCCGGCCAGCAGCGCGCAGGCGAGGGCGATGGCCACCGCCTCGGGCACGCCCAGCAGCGGCGCCAGCGTCGCCATCACAAAGGCCGTGATCGTGGCAACAGTCCCGGCGGACAGATCGATGCCTCCGGTCAGCATGGTCAGGGTCTGGCAGGCGGCAAGCATCGCCAGCGGGATCGCCACCTTGATCGTGTTGCCGATCCAGAACACGCTGAGGATGCCGGGCTGCATGATCTCGAGCACGAGGACGAGGCCGGCCAGCAGCAGGATCAGCGGGATCAGCGGGTTCTGCGCCAGCAGGCGGGTCAGGCGGGTGACCGGGGTGAGGGTCGCGCTCATGTCCGCCGCCCCCGCATGGCAAGGACTCCGCCCAGCATCACCACGACGACCATGATCGCGCCCTCGACGATGGTGGTGACATTGGGGTCGACCGACATGAGCGTGAGGTCCATCCGCACCAGCCGCAACACAAAGACGGCGAGGATCGGCCCGATCAGCCCGCCCCGGCCGCCGCCCAGCACCACGCCGCCCAGCACCACGGCGGCGACGGCGGCCAGAAGATAGGGGCCGGGGATCGGCTCGCCGATGCCGGTGCTCATGGTGACGGCGATGCCGCCCAAGGCCGCGAAAAGCCCGGTGACCGCATAGGCCGCGATCTTGGTGCGCCCGACCGGCACGCCCGACCGAAACGCCGCCAGCGCATCCGAACCGATGGCATAGAACCGCAACCCCAGAGGCGACCGGCGGATCGGCAACCAGATCACCGCAAGGCAGACCATGAGGAAAATCACCGATCGGGGCAGCCAGACCGTCAGAGCCTCGGGGATCAGGGGCAGGGTCAGGCCGCCAACCCCAAGCGCGCGCAGCCATGGGGCGGCGGCCCCGCCGGGCGCGTTCAGGATCAAGAGCGCGGTGCCCTGCCAGACGAACAGCATCGCCAGCGTCACCACGATGTCGGGCACCCGGCTCGCCACGACCAGCGCGCCGTTCAGCGCCCCCATCGCCGCCCCCAGCGCCAAGACGAAGATCAGGGCCAGCGCCGATTGCCCGTCGCTGGCGCCCTCCATCATGCGGGCGGCGGTCACGCTGCAGACCGCCATCATCGAGGCGAGCGACAGATCAATCCCGCCCGCGATCACCACCACCGCCATGCCAAGGGTGGCCAGCGCAAAGGGCAGGGCGGCACGGCCGAGCGAATCCAGGCCCGAGACGCCGAAATCCGGCTGGATCAGCTTGGTCATGACCAGAAGGGCCGCCAAAAGGCCCGCAAGGCCCAAGGTCCAGCCGCTGTCGGACAGAAGGCGCCTCATGGTGCGGCCTTTCGTGCGGCATCCCCGGAGGTCAGGCCATAGGCCGCGCGCATCAGGGAGGGCTCGCTCGCCTCCTGGGCCTCGATCACATCGACAACGCGGCCGTTGAAGATCACCACGGCGCGGTCGCAGGCCTGCTGCACCTCGCCCAGTTCCGAGGTGTAAAAGAGCACCGCCGCCCCCTGCGCCGCAAGGTCGCGCACCAGCGCATAGATCTGCCGTTTGGTGCGGATGTCGATGCCGCGGGGCGGATCGAACAGCAAAAGGGTTTCGACCCCTTTGGCGATCCAGCGGGCGATGGTGACCTTCTGCTGGTTGCCGCCGGAAAGCCGGCGCACCTCGCCCTGCGCGCGGGTGTCGATCTGCAGACGGTCGATGGCGGCGCTGACCCGGGCGGCCTCGTTCCGCGCGGGGATCACGCCCCATTTGGCCATGCGCGCCACCAGCGGCAGGGCGATGTTTTCACGGACCGACCGCGACATCAAAAGCGCCCGGGAGCGGTCGCCGGGCACGAGGGTCAGGCCGGCCGCTATGGCATCGGCGGGGTGGCGCAGGCGCGCGGTCTGCCCGTCGATCGCCACGCTTCCGGCCAGGGCGCGGCGGTTGCCGGCCAGCACGTCGAACAACTCGTCCTGCCCCTGACCTTCAAGCGCCACGACGCCCAGAACCTCGCCGGCGTGCAGATCGAAGGACACATCGTTCAGCCGGTTGCCTGCCGCCAGCCCGCGCACGGCCAGACGCGGCGTGCCGGCGCGCGGGGCGCGGGCGGCCTGCGCGGCGGCGCTCTGGCGCGGCGGGTTCGCCCCCAGCATCATTTCGACAACCCGCTCTTCGACCCCCGGCGTGATGGCAAGGCTGCCCACGGTCGCCCCGTCGCGCAAGACGGTGGCGCGGTCACAAAGCCGGGCAATCTCGGCAAAACGGTGCGAGATATAGATGACCGACCGGCCCGCATCGGCCTGCGCGCGCACCACGCTCAACACCCGGTCAACCAGATCGGTGGGCAAGGCGGCGGTCATCTCGTCCAGCAGCAGCACATCCGGCTCGGCCGCCAGCGCGCGGGCGAGGTCGAGGATGCGCAGCGTGGCCAAGGGCAGGCGCCCGATCAGATCATCCAGCCGCAGATCGGCAATTCCCAGTGCGGCGACCCAATGGCGAAAGGCCGCGACGGGGGTCTTGCCCAGCCGCAGGTTGGCCGCCACGTCCAGATCGGGGATCAGCGAGGGTTCCTGATAGACCGGCACCAGCCCCGACCGGCGCGCCTCGGCCGGGGAAGCCACCCGCGCCTCGGCGCCGCGGATCCGCACATGGCCGCTGTCGGGCGCCAGTGCCCCGGTCAGGATCTTGACGAAGGTCGATTTGCCCGCGCCATTGGCCCCCATCAGGGCCACGACCTCGCCCCGGTTCAGGATCAGCGAGGCATCGCGCAGCGCCACGACCGCGCCGAAGCGTTTGGACACGCCCTGCGCATCCAGAACCGGCGCCCCGGGGCCGGAGGCGGCCGCGCTTGTGTCCTTTGGGGTCATTCTGCCTGCAATTCCCGTTGGACCGGCCCCCTGTGTTGCTCGGGGGCCGGTCGGTTTCAGCCGAAGGGCGTTATTCGCCCGGGCCCTTGCAGGCGATGATCTGGTCCATCGTATAGGTGGTCCAGCCCGGGATCGAGACCGAGACCGGCCATTCCGGGCTGAGCTTGGGGTTCTGCGCGGCCGCGATCTGAGCCTTGCCGGCGTCGGTCGTGTTGTCCCACAGGACCGGGTCGACCAGCACGGTCTTTTCCGCCGGCTTCTTGCCGTCAAGGATCTGCAGGGCCAGTGCCACGCCCGCGCCGCCGACCGAACCAGGGTTGGTGACGGCCGCCCCCTTCAAGCCCTTCACGCTGGCCAGCTGGCCCACGAACCCTGCGTTATCCGCCCCCACGATCGGCACCAGGGGCGCTCCGGATTCGGTGAAGGCATCCACGATCACGTTGTCGATGCCCGAGGTCCAGACCCCGTCGAACTTGGCACCCGAGGCGATGATGTCGTTGATCTGCTGCTTGCCCTGATCCTGCTGCCAGCCGGTGAAGACCTCGGACGCGATCTTGATGTCGGGGAACTCCGCCATGGCCTTCTTGAAGCCCTTGTCGCGGTCATTGTCGGCCCCGGCCCCGGCCGCGCCGCGCATATAGACGACCGACCCCTTGCCGCCCATCTGCTGGAACAGCCACTTGGCGCCCAGATAGGCATATTCTTCCTGGTTGTTCGAGATGATATAGGCCGAAGGCTCGGTCACCGCCTGATCGACGGCCACCACGACGATGCCCTTGTCGGTCGCCTCCTTGATGGCGGCGTTGATGCCGTCGGCATTGGCGGGGTTGACCACGATGGCATCGACCCCGGCCTGGATCAGGTTCCTGATATCCTCGGACTGGCCCGCCGCATCGGTATTGCGATGCGCGATGTTCAGCGCCGAGACCTCGCCCGAGGCGAGCGCCTGCGCCTTCATCGCGCAGACCATCTCTTCGCGCCAGCCATTGCCCTGCACCGTGTTGGAAATGCCGATCTTCCAGGGCTTGGCATCGGCCATGCCGGCAAAGGCGGCGAGGGTCAGGGCAACGCTGCCCAGAAGAAGTCTTTTCATCGGTAATCCTCCCTTGTTTTCGATCTTCTTTTGTCGGCGTCCTATTTCACAAAGGGGCGAAGGACGTCTCTCGCCAGCAGGAACCCGCGCCGGATCGCCTCGATTGAGCCTTCAAAGCCGCGGTCTTCGTGTTCGATGATGACCGGGCCGTCATATCCCGCCCGGTAGAGGCCCGAAAATACCTGGGCCCAGTCTATGTCTCCCAATCCCGGCATGCGCGGTATCTGCCAGCCGATTCCCAGCGACATGATACCGTTTTCGTAGAGCCCGTCGCGGTCGATCATCAGATCCTTGGCGTGAACATGCACCATTTTCGCGCCGAACTCGCGGATGAAGCGGGCGCCGTCGATCATCTGCCAGACGAGGTGGCTGGGGTCGTAGTTCATGCCGACACCGTCCCAGGCGTCAAAGATGCGCCGCCAGATCCGGGGCGAATAGGCGATGTTGTGCCCGCCCGGCCATTCGTCGTGCGAAAAGATCATCGGGCAGTTCTCGAAGGCGAGGGTCACGCCATGGTCGCGGGCAAAGGCCAGGATCTCGGGGAAGATCTGTGCCGCGCGTTCCCAGTTCTGATCCAGGGTCAGGCTGCGGTCGCCGCCGACAAAGGTGTTGACCAGCCGCACCCCCATCAGGTCGGCGGCATGGATCACCTTTTTCAGATGGCCCGTCACCTCGGCCCGGTGGGCGGCATCGGGATGCAGGGGGTTGGGGTAATAGCCCAGGGCAGACACTGCGAGCTTTCGGGCGGCAAGGTCGCCCATGATCTCGGCCGCGCGGGACTGCGTCATGTCTTCGACCGGCAGATGGGCGGTGCCGGCATAGCGCCGCGCCGCCCCCCCGGTCGAAGGCCAGCAGGCGATCTCCAGCGCCTCAAAGCCCTGGGCGGCGGACCAGTCGGCCACCTCGGTCAGGCTCTGGTCGGGGAAGGGCGCGGTCAAAAGGCCCAGTTTCATCCTAACCTCCAATCTCGACCCAGCGGCCAGAGCGGGCGCTGGCCAGCACGGCATCGCAGAATTGCATCTCGGCGTGGCCGTCCTCAAAGCTGGCCCAGGTTGCCCCGGCCGACCGGCCGCCCCGCGCCACATCGGCATAGACCTGTGCGAAAAGCGCGCGGAACGTGTCGGCAAAGCCTTCGACATGGCCGCCGGGCAGGCGGGCTGCGGCGGCGCCCTGGGGGTTCATCAGGCTGGCGTCGCGGCTGAGGATCTGGTTGGGCGCGTCGCGGTGGCCGATCCACAACTGATCCGGCGTCTCGGAGGCCCAGGCGGCCGAGGCGGCAGACCCCGCGATCTCCCAGGTCATGGCGTTCTTGCGGCCCTGGCTGATCTGGCTGGTGCTCATCACACCCCGCGCGCCATTGGCAAAACGCAGGAGGATCGTCGCGGCGTCGTCGGTGGTGATCTGATGCGGTTCGCGCGCGCCCGCGGCCGCGCCGAAGGTTGCGACGGGACCCAGCGGCTTTTGCCGCACCGGCACGAAGGTCGCAAGGTCGGCACAGACCGCCACCGGTCTTTGCCCGGCGATGAAGCTCACAAGGTCCATCCAATGCGTGCCGATGTCGCCGACCGAGCGCAGCACGCCGCCCTGATCGGCCTCGAGCCGCCAGTTCCAGTCGGTGTCATGGGCCAGCCAGTCCTGATGGTAGTGCCCCGAGATCAGCCGCACCTCGCCCAGATCGCCCGCCGCCACCATGCCCCGCGCCTGCTGGTTCAGGGGATAGAAGCGCGTGTTGTAACAGACCGCCGCCACAAGGCCCGAGGCCCGCGCGAGGTCCACCATCTCGGCCGATTGGGCCGAAGTCATGGCCAGCGGCTTTTCGCAGATCACATGGCGCCCGGCGGCCAGCACCGCCTTGACCTGGGCGTAATGCGCCACGTTGGGCGAGGTCACATGCACCACCCGCACCGCGGGATCGGCCAGCACGTCGTCCAGATCAGCATAGGCTTGCGCCACGCCCAGGGCCGCCGCCCGCTCGGCGCCGCGCCTGGGGCCAGAGCCCAGAACCCCGCGCACCGGCACGCCCAAGCGCCGCAAGGCCTCGACATGCACGGTGCCGATGA
This sequence comes from bacterium, assembly GCA_016124195.1. Lineage (GTDB taxonomy): Bacteria > Pseudomonadota > Alphaproteobacteria > Rhodobacterales > Rhodobacteraceae > Stagnihabitans. The sequence continues at coordinate 537,508 of WGOE01000002.1, forward strand.
AGCCGGTGCCGATGACGGCCGCGCCGATCCTGGTGAAATCGGTCATTCTGTCCCCTCAGGCAATCGAATAGCCTCCGTCGATGGCAAGGCAGGTGCCGGTCATGAAGGCGGCCGCGGGCGAGGCGAGGAACAGGACCGGCCCCGCGATATCCTCGGGCTGGCCCCAGCGGCCCATCGGCGTGCGCAGGTTGACCGCCGCCACATGGGCCGGGTCGCTGCGGCTGCGGGCTGATTGCATCGTGACGATGAAGCCGGGCGCCACCGCATTGACCCTTATTCCATCGCCGGCCCAGGCCACGGCGAGCGACCGTGTCAGCTGGGTCACCGCCGCCTTGCTGGCACCGTAAGCCGGGTTCTTCGGGCTGCCGAAGGTCGCATACATCGAGGATATGTTGATCAGGCTGCCCTTTTGCGCCTTCAGGTGGCCATGAAAGGCCTGCGCCATGCGGAAGGTGCCATGCAGGTTCACATCGACGACATGTTCGAAGAACGCCGGCGCCATTTCCTCGCCGCGCGCGGTGATGGCGGCGCAGTTGACCAGGATGTCGAGCGTTACGGTCCGTGCGGCCAGCGCCTGCACGGCCCCAAGGTCGGTCACATCCAGACGGGTGTAGGCAAAGCGGGCGCGGTCCTCTTCGGCCGGTGCGTCCTCGGCCCCGGTGATCTGCACCGCGGCCCCGGCGGCCTGAAAGGCCCGCGCGATCGCAGCACCGATCCCGGCCCGGCTGGCGCCCACCACAAGGACCTGCGCACCGGTGAAGTCGAACAGGTTGCCCGGCATACTGCGTCCCCCCCCAAGGCGCGATCCTTGGGCCAAGCGCGATTCGATGCAACGGAATTTTCAAATCAGCGTTTTTGAATATTCTCTTTCCATGAGGTGCCAAGCCGCCGCCCCAGGCTGACGATGATGGTCTGGCACACGACCATGGCCGGCACCTGGCTGCGAAAATGGCCAAGCCGGGCTTCGTTGACATACAGCACCCGCGCGGCGAGGGGCGCCACCGGGGAAAGCTCGTTGTCGGTGATGGCCAGAACCCGGCGCCCGGCCCGCGCGGCCAGGCGGGCTATCTCGACCGTCTCTGGCGTGTAATCGTCGAAGGTCATCGCCAGCAGCGCATCCGACGGGCCGATGGCAAAGGCCTGTTCGGCCCGCATCGCGCCGATATTGTCGATCAGATGCGCCCTTTTGCCGATGTTGGACAGGCCGTAGACCATATAGGCGCCAAGGCCGAAGGCGCCGCGTGCCGCGGCGACATGCACGGCCTCGCACCCGGCCAGACCCTCGATGAAACCGTCGAGTTCGGTGCGATCCAGCGCCGCTTCGATGCGAAACAGCGACTGGACGGCGGCCTCGACAAAGCTGGCAAAGACCTGACCGGGCTGATCCAGATCCGCGCCGGCGCCCTGCGGGCCGGGATCGGCCAGACGCGCGGCATAGGGCAGGCGCGGGCCCAGAAGCCGCTGGCGGAAGACATCCTGCAATTCGGCAAATCCCGCAAAGCCCAGTTCCTTGGCAAAGCGGGTGATGGTGGCGGGCGGCACCTGCGCCTGATCGGCCAGACGCACCAGCGTGTGGATGGCCACCTCTTCGGGATGGTTCAGAAAGAACTGCGCGACCTGCGCGAGGCGCCGCGACAGGGTGCCGGACCGCGCCGCAAGCTCGGTGCGCAGCGCCTCGTAATCGGAAGCGGCAGGACCGGGTCGGGGGGGAATGTCCGTCAAGCCCTGCTCCTTTCGGTCAGATGGCACCGGCCACCTTCTGTTCGAAATCCACCAGCGCGCCGCTCATCGGCACCGAAGCCTCGCCCAGCAGGAAGATGGCCAGCCGGGCGGCCTCTTGCGCGGTGACAAGCCGGCCCAGCGGCATTCCGGCTGCGGCTTGGTCCAGCCAGCCCGCGCCATGGCCGAGGATCTGCGCCTGCATGTGCTGCTCTCCCGGGGTGGCGACCCAGCCGAGGTTGATGCCGTTGACGCGGATGCGGTCGGCCATGTGCGCGCGGGCCGCGTTGCGCGTCAGCGTGGCGAGCGCCCCCTTGGTGGCCGAATAGATCGCAAGCTCCGGCGTGCCGCAATGCGCGTTCATCGACAGGATGTTGACGATGGCGCCGGGCGCGCCGCGCGCTGCCATGTCGGCCACGGCCTCTTGCATCAGAAAGAAGGCCGCGCGGGCGTTGACGGCGAAAAGCTGGTCCCAGACCTCTGGCGTGCCGGTCACGACGGAGGCGCGCGTGGTCAGTCCTGCGGCATTGACCAGCCCGTCGATCCGGCCGAACCGGGCCTTGGCCCTGCGGGCGATTGTGGCGGGCGCGGCCGGATCGGCCAGATCGGCCACGACGACCTCGATGGCGCCGCCCAGTTCGGCGGCGACGGCGGCACATCCCGCCGCATCGCGGTCGGTCAGGACCAGCGCGCCCACGGCCTCGGCCGCGGCTTGTTGCGCCACGGCGCGGCCGATGCCGCTGGCGGCGCCGGTCACGAGGATGACCTTGTCCTCGAGCCCCATCTTCATGGCAAGACCCCTTCGGCCTTGGGCCCTGCGGTCCGGGCCGCATTATTGCCACACCGCTTCATGCCGAACTGCCCTTCCGTCTGATGCCGGATCGGGCGCAGGTTCCGCCGAATTGGCAAAGCCTGTCAATCGGCTTGCGGCGCCGCCCCGGCGTCACTGGCCCGCGGGGGGCAGATAGAAGAAGGCCGCGAAGGCATAGGGTTGCGCCAAGGGGAAATAAAGCCCCTGGCGCTGTGCCACAAAGGGATAGGGGGTCAGACTCAACCCGTCCCGCGCAGCCCAGCTTGCGACAGCTTGCGTGCATTCGGTCTCATGCGCCGCATCGCTGGCCCGGCCGAGCGGACAGATCACCACGCCGCCTTCGCGCCGCCAGTTCGGGCGGGGCGGGTAATAGTCGGGCAAGGCGTCGGGCAGGGCGGGCAAAGCCTCGACCTTCGGCGCAAGGCGGGAAAAGAAGGCCATCCGTGCGCCGTCATTGGCGGGGGCGGTCCAGACCAGCGGCTGGCCGGGGGCGAGGTCTTGCCATTTTGCGTCGAGCACCGCGGCAGCCTCTGCCTCGGGATAGTAGAGCTGTTCGGCGCCGGTCCGCGCGGCCCAGACCGCAAAGACGAGTCCCAGCGCCAGCATGGCGGGCCAGATCCAGGCAAAGGCCAGCAGGAACGCCCGGCATCTGGCCTCGATCATCCCGGCATCGACCCGGGCGTTGCGCAGCCACAAGAGCGTGAAGGCATAGCCGATCGGAATGGCCCAGGGTTCGGACAACTGGATCAGGCCAAGTGCGCCGATCGCCACCGACAGGGCATAGGGCAGCACCGCCAGATACCACAGCGCATCGCTGGCCCCCCGCATCGCGAGGCTTTGGGCAAAGCGCACCCAGATCGGCCCGCGGTAGAACAGTGCAAGTGCCGCGCCCCAGGGCAGGATCCAGTAGTAGATCGGGGTCAGCCCGAACGAGATCAGATGGTGCAGGTCCAGCCCGCTGCCCTGTTCCTCGATATAGCCCATCGTCTCGAAATGATGCTGGCGCAGCCAGATCAGGTGCGGCAGGACGGTCGCGCCAAAGGTCAGAAGGCCAAGCCAGGGTGCAGGCCCGCGCCAGACGGTTATGGCCCGCGGTGTGAAGGCGATGACCAGAACCGAGGCGAGCATGACCGCCGCATAATATTTGCCCAGCATCGCAACGCCGGCCAGGACGCCAAAACCCGCCCCGGCCAGCATGCGGCCGCGCAGCGTGGGATGACGCAGCGCCGTCAGGAAAGCCCAGGCGACCCAGGGCCAGGTCGCAAGGCAGATTGCGTTCATGTTCAGCTTGTCGGCCAGCGTCAGATAGGGGAAGGCCAGCGCCTGCAGCGCCACGGCGGCCAGCGCCTGCCGCCGCGTCGGCAGGACCAGCCGGGCCAGGGCATGAATGCCCGCCAGCCCGACTCCCAGATTGAGCGCCGCCAGCGCGTAGAACGAGGCCACCGTGCGCGGCGCCAGGGCGAACCACAGATGCGCCACCCAGGGCAGGAACTGCGGATGCTTGTTCGACCCCGGCAGGAAATGTTGCGACCAGGCGTAAACCTCGGCCATGTCGCCATAATTGTCGAGAAACGGCTTGGCGATCACGATCATCGCATACCAGACCGCCAGATGGATGCCGATGAACGCAAGGGTCCGGTTCGGAGGCAGGGGGGCGAGGCTGTGCAAGGATGTCTCTCTGGGCAAGGCCCTTGGGCCATGAAGCCGGGCGACGTGACCATGCCCGCGCCGCTTTGGCAAGGCCCAAGTCGCGCATGAGGGGAGGCCGGGATGCCCGCGCCTGGGCCATCCACGGGGGTTTGGTCGAGCGCCAAGTCGCGCGCGGGTGCAAGCCGGGTTTGGAGTGGGGGCAGGGCGGACAGCCAGAGGCCACAGCGCGCTTGGGTGGAGGCCGGGACAGCCTGTCGGTGCTGGTCACAGGGTCCGCCGGGTCACGCCGGGTCACGCCGGGGCGCAAGCCGGGATTATCGTTTTACTCGCCTGCGCCGGGCTGGTATTTGAACGCGATCCCCGGGTTTTGGCCGCAGGACAAGGCCCGGCTTCCCCCCACCCGCGACCCATCAGCAAAGTGCCCCGATGCCCGATCTGCCCCAGTCTTCCGGTCCTGTGCTGACCGTCGTCATCCCGGTCCTGAACGAGGAAGGCATGGTCGGCCCCCTGGTCGATGCGCTGCGCCCGGTTCTGGACGGGCTCGATCTGGCGTGGGACATCCTCTTCGTCGATGACGGCTCGACCGACCGCACCTTGCCGCGCCTGCGCGCGCTGGCCGGGGCCGAGCCGCGGATCAAGGCGATCTCGTTCAGCCGCAACTTCGGCAAGGAGCAGGCGATGGCCGCGGGCCTGCGCTATGCCAAGGGCGATTGCGTGCTGATCATGGATGCCGACCTGCAGCACCCGCCGGAATACATTCCCCAGTTCGTGCGGCTGTGGCGGCAGGGCAGCAAGGTCGTCTTCGGCCAGCGCAACCACATCGCCGACGGGTTCCTGCGCCGCGCCTATTCGGATATCTTTCACGTGGTCTTTGGCGTTCTAGCCGGAGCGCGGTTGCCGCGCGGCATCGTCGATTTCGTGCTTCTGGACCGCAGCGCGGTCGAGGCGATGAACATGCTGGACGAAAGATCGCGCTTTACCAAGGGCATGTTCACCTGGATTGGCTTCAACACGGCCGTGGTGCCCTTTGACGTGGGCGAAAGGCTGGCGGGGCAGACCCGGTTCAACTTCTGGAAACTGTTGCGCTTCGCGCTGGACGGCATCGTGTCCTTCTCGACCCTGCCCTTGCGGATGTGGTCCTATGTCGGGGTCTTCATCTCGCTGGGGGCGCTTCTCTATTCGCTATATTTCCTGATCAAGACGCTGATTTTCAAGGCCGATGTGCCGGGCTTCCCGTCGCTTCTGGTGGCGATCTTCTTCTTTGCGGGGGTGCAGATGATCTCGCTGGGGGTGATCGGCGAATATATCGGGCGCATCTTCGACGAGGTCAAACGCCGGCCGCTGTATATCGTGGCCGAAGAGGTCGGGATGGCCGGGACACCGCGGGATCATGGCTGAGCCCTTCATCCTGTGCGCGGATGACTATGGCCAGAACAGCGCGGTCAGCGCAGGCATCCTTGAATTGGCGCGGGTCGGGCGGCTGTCGGCCACCAGCGTCATGGTCAACGGGGCAGGCTGGCCGGGCGATGCGGCGGGGCTGGCCGCGCTGGCCGGCGGGCTGGCGGTGGGTCTGCATCTGAACCTGACCCATGGCGCGCCGCTCGGCCCGATGCCGAAACTTGCACCAAGGGGCCGGTTTCCGTCGCTGGGCGGCCTGATTGGGTCCGCGCTCATGGGCCGGCTGGACCCGTCCGAGATCGCGGGCGAAACAGACCGCCAGCTTGACGCCTTCGAGGCGGCCCTGGGCTTTGCGCCCGATCATCTGGACGGCCACCAGCATGTCCACACCTTGCCGGGCATCCGCAGCGCCGTTCTGTCGGTCCTGCGGCGCCGCTACAAGGGCCGGCCTGTCTTGTTGCGCGACCCCTCCGACCGGCTGACAGCGCTTCTGCGCCGACCCGAGGCCGTCAAGGCCGCCGTGGTCACGGCCCTTTCGGCCGGCTTTGCCAGGCAGGCCCGTGCCGCAGGTTTCCTGACCAATGCCGGTTTCGCGGGCTTCACCGATTTCACCGGCATTCCCTATGCCCTTCTGTTCGAAGCCTTTCAGGCCCGGCCCGGCCCCGCGCCCATGATCATGTGTCACCCTGGCCTTGCCGGTTCGACCGATGATCCGATCGCCGCCCGCCGCCCGCAAGAGCTGCAGGCGCTGCACCGCCTGCCCGGGCTGGAGCGCCTGATCTGGCATCCCCAGCGTGCCGTCCCCGGTGCGCCCCTGGACTGGCCCATGGCGCGGGGCACCTGATGGCAGAGGAGGGCGCGCCGCGGCGGTCTGGCCTCGCGCATTGGCTGGGCTTTCTGATCTCGGGCGGGGCGGCCTTTGCCACCGATGCCGCCGTGCTGGAGGCTCTGATCCGCCTGACGCACTGGTCGCCGCTGGTCTGCCGCCTGATCGCCATTCCCAGCGCGATGCTGGTGGGCTGGCAGATGCACCGCCGCTTCACCTTTGCGGTCCGGACCCCGGCCACCCTGCGCGAGTTCCTTACCTTTGCCACCGTGGGGTGGAGCGCCTCTGCCGTCAACTACGGGATCTTTGCCGGGCTCTTGCTGCTGTTTCCCGGCCTTGCGCCGGTCGTGGCGCTGACCCTCAGTTCTGCCGTGGCGATGGTCTGGTCCTACCTCGGCTACCGATTCCACGTCTTTCGCTAGGCCACGCCAGCCCTGCATATCGTGAGGCGGAGGGGAAAAGTGGCAGCCCGTAGGGGAGTCGAACCCCTCTTACCTGGTTGAAAACCAGACGTCCTAACCGATAGACGAACGGGCCACACTGTGATGGGGCGGTGTCTAATCAAGCCGCATCCGGGGCGCAAGAGGAAATTTTGCCCTCAGGCCCGCGCCGCGTCTTCAAGGCGCAGTTGCGGCTTGGCGCGGCCGTTCCAGTGGTTGATCTCGAGCCGCCCGGCGAGGTGGAACCGCGCGTGACCGGGCGCCTCCAAAGCCGCGCCCAGGGGGGTGTCAAAGGCGTTGAAGGCGATCCCCTCGATCCGCGCGCCCATGCTGTCGCCGAAGGACAGCTTCAGATGCGCCTCGCCGATGCGGCGCGTGGTGATCATCTGATCGGCAAAGGCAAAGCGCGGAGCGGGCGCCGCGGCGCCGAAAGGGCCGGCCTGTTCGATCTGCTCGATCAGTTCGGGGGTGACGGCGGTAGGCATCAGCAGGGCCGAAACCTCCAGATCGCCGGCGCCCTGCGCCCCGGCCCCCTGCTTGGCCAAGAGCGCATCAAGCCGCGCCATGGCCGGCCTCAGCTGAGCGCGGGTCAGCGTCAGGCCGGCCGCCATCTTGTGACCGCCGCCCTTTTCGATCAGCCCCTCGGCGGCCAGGCGCTGGATGGCGGCGCCGAGATCGACGCCGCTGACCGACCGGCCCGAGCCCTTGCCGATGTCGCCGTCAAATCCGATCACCACGGCGGGCCGGTGCAGCGCCTCTTTCACCCGGGCGGCGACTATGCCCACCACCCCGGGATGCCATCCCTCTTCCGCGGCCCAGGCCAGCGCGCCGCCCTCGCCATGCGCCTCGACCTGCGCCAGCGCCAGTTCGCGCACCCGCGCCTCGATGTCGCGGCGTTCGGTGTTGAGCGCCTCGAGCCGGGCGGCGAGGGCCGCGGCCTCGGTCGGATCCTCGGTGGCCAGAAGGCGCGCGCCCAGATCGGCCTGCCCGATGCGGCCGCCGGCATTGATGCGCGGCCCGAGCACAAAGCCAAGCGCATAGGCCGAGGGCGCCTGATCCAGCCTGGCGCTGTCGGCCAGGGCGCGCAGGCCGATCCTGTCGCGCCGCGCCATGACCTTGAGCCCCTGGCGCACGAAGGCCCGGTTGACGCCCAGAAGTGGCGCCACATCGGCCACGGTGGCCAAGGCCACCAGATCCAGCAGGGCCATCAGGTCGGGCCCGGCCATACCCTTGGCGCGCAGGCGGCGGTTGACCTCGACCAGCAGAAGAAAGACGACCGATGCCGCGCAAAGATGCGCCAGATCGCCGGTCTCGTCCTGGCGGTTGGGGTTGACCACGGCCAGGGCGGGGGGCAGGGTCTCTGCCCCGAGATGGTGGTCCAGCACCACGACATCGCAGCCGGCGGCGGCGATCGGCTGATGCGACAGGGTCCCGCAATCGACACAGAGAATCAGGTCATGCGCCGCACCCAAGGCGGCCATGGCCGGGACGTTCGGGCCATAGCCCTCGTCGATGCGGTCGGGAATATAGAGGGTGGGTTGCAAGCCGAAATGGCGCAGCCAGATGATCAAGAGCGCGGCCGATGCGCCGCCGTCCACGTCATAATCGGCAAAGACCGCGATGCGCTGGCGGGCCTCGACCGCGCGCACCACCCGATCGGCCGCCTTGGCCATGTCGCGCAGGCTCAGGGGGTCGGGCAACAGATCGCGCAGGGCGGGGGCAAGGAAAGCCTCGGCCGTTTGCGGCGTCACACCGCGCGCCACAAGGGTCTGGCACAGCGGCGCGGGCAGGCGGGTTGCCTGCGCCATCGCCTCGGCCAGGCGGGCCACTTCGGGCGAAGGACCGGCCCAGCGGCGCCCGGTCAGCGAGCTTTCGACGTTGAGAAAGGCTTGAGGCGTCATGCCCCGGACATGCACCGCCGCGCCGCGCCGCGCAAGCCTGCAGCTTGCCCGATGGGCGCAAAAATGCTATCGCAGGCCATTCCCCGTTGACCCAAACTTTCAGGATATCAATTGCTATGACCGATGTATTGCTTGGCCCGGGCCCCGACAAAGTGACCGCCTCGGCTGCCGGTGACCGTCTGTACGGCGGCGACGGCGCGGATACGCTGACCGCCATCGCCGGTGGCAACGAGCTTTACGGCGGGGGCGGCGATGATGTGCTGAACGGTGCTTCCGGCAACGATTACCTCAGCGGGGGCAGCGACATCGGGTCGATCCAGCACAATGTCCTGCATGGCTATCTTGGCAACGACACGATCATCTCGTCCTCGGAGGGGGACGAGATCTATGGCGGGGCAGGCAACGACACGGTGCAGGTCTCGGCGCTGCGCACCAGTCAGGTGGTCGATGGCGGCACCGGCTTCGACACGCTCTACCTCTTGGCGCTGTCGGGGGTGTCGCAGTCTTTGTCCATCCACATGGGATCGATCTTCGTGCCGATCGTCAGTGGCGTGAACGGCGCCACCTACATGAATTTCGAGGCGCTTTACGTGGTCGGCGGCAGCGGGTCCAACAGCATCTTCGGCGGGGCCGGCAACGATACGATCCTGAACAGCTACAGCAATGTGGCAAGCTTTCAGGGCGGGGTGCTGAATGGCGGGGCGGGCAATGATGCGATCAGCTTTTACGGCCTTCCCGTCACGGGCGGCGGCACGATGCAGCTGGACGGCGGCCTGGGCCTGGCCGACAGCCTGACCTGGGGCAATGGTCTGGCCACATTCAACACGCTTGACATCGACTTTGCGGCCGGGACGATGGCGGCCGAGGGCAACATCTTTGCCAATTTCACCCGCTTCGAGACGATCAAGATCCAGACCTTCTTCGGCACGACGGGCGCTGTGACCTTCACCGGCGGCAACGAGGTGGACACGCTGGACCTTTACTCGGGCAGCGGCACGCTTTCGATGGGGGGCGGCAATGATGTGATCTACCTGCGCTCGGGCGACACGACCCTGCACGGCGGCCTTGGCGATGACGCGGTGCGCGTCGATTTCAGCGATACCGGGAGTCAGCTGCTGTTCGGGGAAGCCGGCAACGACACCCTTAGCGCCGGCAGCGGTCAGGCGACGCTGATGGGCGGCGATGGCAATGACATGCTGTCCAGCAACAACGGGCGCAGCCACCTTTTCGGCGGTGCGGGCGACGATCTGCTTTCCCTGACCAGCAGCTATTCGATGACCGGGACGGGCCCCGCCCTGATCGCCGGGGGCGCCGGGCACGATGTGCTGAGCCTGGAACTTTCGCGCTACACGGGCGCCTTCAGCGCCGATTTCGGCGCCGCTTCCGTTGTTCTGGCCGATGGCACGCGGATCAGCGGTGTCGAGGCGGTAAGCTTTGTCTCTGGATCGGGCAATGACAAGCTGACGGCCTCAAACGACGCGCTGGGCTATGCGGTCAACAAACTGTCGGGCCTGGCTGGCGACGACACGCTGAGCGCCTCCAATGCGGGGGCGAGCCTTGACGGTGGCACGGGCAATGATGTGCTCAATGGCGGGGATGGGGCGGATTACCTCAACGGCAGCTTTGACGACGATGTGTTGCGGGGCGGGGCAGGGGCGGACACGCTGGTGGGCGGCTATGGCCGCGACGTGATGCGGGGCGGCGCCGGGGCGGACCGCTTCGTGTTCAGCGCAGCCACCCAGTCGGGCGCCGACGCCCTGACGCGGGACGTGATTGGCGATTTCAGCAAGGCGGATCTGGACAAGATCGACCTGTCGGGCATCGATGCCGATGGCAATTATGCTAACGGCAAGACGCCGTTCACCTTCATCAGCCAGTCCGCTTTCCACGGCGTTGCCGGAGAGCTGCGCTTTGAACGGTTCAACCCGCCCGGCACGCTCCATGATGTCACGGTCATTTCGGGCGATCTGACCGGAACCGGCGCGGCCAGCTTTGAGATCGAACTGAAAGGGCTGATCGCGCTGGCCGCGGGAGATTTCCTGCTGGTCTGAGCCTATTTCACCGGGCTGCGATAGGTCATGCGCCGGACCGAGCCGGTTTTTGACCGCATCAGGATCGTCTCGGTGGTGATATGGGCGGGCTCGCGCCGGATGCCGGACAAGAGCGATCCGCTGGTGACGCCCGTGGCGGCAAAGATCACGTCGGCGCGCACCAGATCGTCGCGTGTATAGACCCGGTCGAAATTGGTGATGCCGGCCTTGCGGGCGCGGGCACGCTCGTCATCGTTGCGGAAGATCAGCTTGCCGAAGAACTGGCCGCCCATGCATTTCAGCGCCGCCGCTGCCAGCACCCCTTCGGGCGCGCCCCCCGATCCCATGTACATGTCGATGCCCGTCACCTCGGGTTCGGCGCAATGCATGACACCCGCCACATCGCCATCGGTGATCAGCCGGATCGAGGCGCCGGTCGAACGGATCTCGGCGATCAGCTCCTCGTGGCGCGGGCGTTCCAGCACGCAGACCGTGATGTCGGTGGTCGAAACCCCCTTGGCCGCCGCCAGCGCCGAGACACGTTCGGAGGGCGACATGTTGAAGGTCACGGTGCCCGGCTTGAAGCCCGGGCCGATGGCCAGCTTGTCCATGTAGACGTCGGGGGCGTGCAGCAGCGTGCCGCGCGGCGCCATGGCGATCACGGTCAGCGCGTTGGGCATGTCCTTGGCGGTCAGGGTGGTGCCTTCCAGCGGATCGAGCGCGATATCCACCGCCGGTCCCTTGCCGGTGCCGACCTCTTCGCCGATGAACAGCATCGGCGCTTCGTCCCTCTCGCCCTCGCCGATCACCACGACGCCGGCGATGTCCAGAAGGTTCAACTGGTCGCGCATCGCGTTGACGGCGGCCTGATCGGCGGCCTTTTCATCGCCCCGCCCGATCAGATGGGCCGAGGCGAGCGCCGCGGCCTCTGACACGCGGGCAAGGCCGAGCGAAAGCAGGCGGTCCTGGAACTCGATGGCGGCAGAGGGTCTTTCGGCCATGGCAATACCTTTCCGGTCAGGGCTTTTGGCCCGCTTATCCGGGGGTTTGCCGGACGGCAAGAATGGTTGCGCTAACGGCTCGTCGCCGGGCCGCGGTCAGACTTCTTCGATGCGCAGGGCGACCGGCTCGCCCACCAGAACACCGGTCGCAGCAAAGCGGCTCATCGCGTGGCCGATGTCGTCGCGCGTGGCCTTGTGCGTGACGATCAGGACCGGCGCATGGGTGCCCAGATGGCCATATTGCCGCATCTGGTCGATCGACACGCCCGCCTCGCCCAGACAGGTGGCGATCTTGGCCAGGGCGCCGGGCTTGTCCAGCAGCGTCATGCGCAGGTAATAGGGCGCCGCGGTTGCGGTACGTGCGGCCGTTGGCCTGCCCAGCGAGGCCGCCGGTTGCCCAAAGGTCGGCAGGCGGATGCCGCGGGCAAGGTCAATCACATCGGCCATCACGGCGCTGGCCGTGGGGCCTTCGCCCGCGCCCGCGCCGCGCAGGACGATCTGCCCGACCGCATCACCCTCCAGCACCACCATGTTGGTGCCGCCTTCCAACTGGCCCAGCGGGCTGTCGGCGGGCACGAGGCAGGGCGTCATGCGCTGTTCCAGCCCGCGCCCGGTCATCTGCGCCACGCCCAAGAGCTTGATCCGATAACCCATGTCTGCGGCCAGCCGGATGTCGTCGATCGACACGGCGCCGATCCCTTCCAGTTCGACCGCATCAAAGGAAACCCGGGCGCCAAAGGCGATCGCGGCCAGCAGAGACAGCTTGTGCCCGGCGTCGATGCCGCCCACGTCGAGGTTGGGGTCTGCCTCGAGATAGCCCAACTGGCGCGCCTCTTCGAAGACCGTGGCATAGGGCAGGCCGGCCGATTGCATCCGGGTCAGGATATAGTTGCAGGTGCCGTTCATCACGCCCATCACGCGGCGCAACTGATTGGCGGCCAGGCCTTCGGTCAGGGCCTTGATGACGGGAATGCCGCCCGCCACCGCCGCCTCGAACCGGATGACGCGGCCGGCGGCTTCGGCGGCAAGTGCAAGGTCGTGGCCATGATGCGCCAGAAGCGCCTTGTTGGCCGTCACCACATCCTTGCCGCTGGCAATGGCCGCTTCGGTCGCAAGGCGTGCCGCACCTTCGTGGCCGCCCATCACCTCGACAAAGACGTCGATGTCGGCCCGCCGCGCCAGTGCCACCGGATCGGTCTCCCAGGCATAGCCGGTCAGATCCGCACCGCGCGATTTGCCCGCATCGCGTGCCGCGACGGCAACGATCTCGATCCGCCGGCCGGCGCGCGCCGCTATCAGATCCGCGTGGCGCTGCACGATCTTGACCACGCCGATGCCCACGGTGCCAAGCCCGGCCAGACCGATGCGCAGCGCGGGGCTGCCCTGGGTGCCAGTACCTTGGGTGCCAGTACCTTGGGTGGAAGTGACGTTCTGGCTCATGGCAACCTCGACTGGGATTCTGGATCGCCTGTTAGCCGTTTCAAGCCGCCAGCGCAACGCGCTGCCTCACGGCGCCACCGAACCCGCCCAGGCCCGCAGCGCCGCCGCCCGTGCCACAAGGGGAGGGCCCCGATCCTGCGCCACCGGTCCGCTGCCCAGGACCTCCGCCTGCGGCACAAGGGCCGGCCGCGGCGCCGTCGGGGCGCCTGCGGGCCAGTCGACATGCGGATAGGCCGAACAGGCGGACAGCATCAGAACAAGGATCATCGGGCGCATGCCCTCTCATACCCGTCTTGTCGCCCCTTTTGAACTCTTTCCGTTTCACTTGGTGCAAATACCCGCCGGCGAGGGGTCTGGGGAGAGGGCAGCCAGCCCTCTCCCCAGCCGGGTCGCCAGAGGCGGGCGAGGGCTCGCCCGAGCCCCCCGCCCTCCCGGGTTCCTCTTGCGCAATTCCGGGCCCTCTCATGCCCGGAAGCGCCATTGCGAGCCGGCTACTTGCCCGTTGCGCCTCAATGGGCCGGGCGGATGAAGGTGCCGTTGCGCAATTCGGTCATCGCCTGCCGGATCTCGGCGTCGGTGTTCATCACGATCGGTCCGTGCCAGGCCACCGGCTCCTGGATCGGCGCGCCCGAGATCAGCAGGAAGCGCACCCCCTCTTCGCCCGCCTGCACCGTCACCTCGTCGCCCGCGCCGAAGTTGATCAGCGTGCGGTTGCCCGACATGTCGCGGATGTTGACCTCTTGCCCCTTGACCTCTTTTTCCAGCAACACGCCCTGCGGGCGGCTTGCGTCGCGGAAATTGCCCGTGCCCTCAAAGATATAGGCAAAGGCGTTGCGGCGGGTATCGACCTTGAAGGTCTTGCGCCGACCTTCGGGCACGAAGATGTCCAAGTATTGCGGCTCGGCGGCGATTCCGTCGACCGGGCCGGTCTTGCCGCGGAAGCTGCCCACGATCACCTTGACCACAGTGCCGTCATCCTCGAGAATCTCGGGGATGTCGCGGCCCTTGACGTCCTGATAGCGCGGCGCGGTCATCTTGAGCGCGCGTGGCAGATTGGCCCAAAGCTGAAAGCCGTGCATCTGGCCCTTGGCGTTACCCAGCGGCATCTCCTGATGCAGGATGCCCGAACCGGCCGTCATCCACTGCACATCGCCGCCCTTCAGCGTGCCGCGGTTGCCCAGGCTGTCGCCATGTTCGACCGAGCCCGCAAGGACGTAGGTGATCGTCTCGATCCCGCGGTGCGGATGCCAGGGAAAGCCCGCCATATAGTCGCGCGGGCTGTCGCCGCGGAAGTCGTCGAACAGAAGGAAGGGATCGGTGTCGCTGGTCTGGCCGAAGCCAAAGGCGCGGTGCAGGCGGACGCCGGCTCCCTCCATCGTGGGGCGGGCGGTCTGGGCATTCTTGACGGGGCGTATCGACATGGCGGCCTCCTTTGCGGGTCAGAGGCAATCTAGGATGCGCCCCACTCCGGCGCCAGTCGGCCGAGGTGCCCATGGCGGCGCGCTCGCCCTGCGCCATCGCACACTGATCATCCAATTGCGCCGTATGGCGCGTCACTGCACGGAGGTAGGTGCGCCGTCCGCCTCAGGCCGGGCAAGAGATGTTGTCCATCGGCAGACATGGCAGGAAGCGCGGCCGTGTCACGATGAACTCGTTGAAGACCTGACTTGTCAGGCCCACGTCGAAGACGGGCGTATAGGGCACCTGCACTTCGACGATCACCACATAGTCGCCCGGCGTCATGTCGGGGATGTGGCTGGCATAGGCCTGCAGGGTGGTCGTGGTCAGTTCCGGCATGATCGTGGCGTTGGTGGTGCGCGACCAATGCACTTCGAAGCGGTTGTTGGTGTTGCTCCAGGTCACCGAAGTTACCCGCATCGTCGAATCCTGATTCCTGTCGATCAGATATTCCAGCACCTTCTGCAGGCCGCTGATGTAGCTGGTCTTGATCCCGGTTTCCGACCGCGACAGCATGTCCGAGATGGTATAGCTCGCCTTCTGCACGGTGTTGAGCGACCGGAAGCAATCCCAGTAGACGAAAAGCCCGATATAGGCCCAGAGCAGGACGGGCAGCACGATCAGCGCCTCGGCGATGACCGTGCCGTCCTCGCGGCAGAGGAACCGGCGCAGCGCAGCGGGCAGGCGGCTCAGCAGGGATTTCATGTCCATTCCCTCAACTCGGTTCCACCACGAAGGCGCTGGCCGCCTCAAGGCTGTAGTTGCCCAACTCGTCCGTGGTCATCGACAGGGCCAGACCCATGCCGGGGAACATGGCCGGCAGGCTCACGCAGACCCGCACCAGCATCATGTCGTTTTCCTGCCCGGTGTTGGGCGTGGTCACGGGTTCGGCGGGCGTGTTGTTGTTCACGCAAGGGATCGCGGTGGAGGGCACGGCCCAGGTCGTGGTGTCGATCCGGTCCAGCTGGATCTTGATGTTGGATTCGCAGTTGGGGAAGATCAGCGTGCGCGAGCAGATCTCTTGCTTGAGCAGCACGTTCGTGACCGCCGGATAATGACCCAGGCGCAATTCGCGCATCGTCATGTCGACCGATTCCTCCAGAAGGATCTCGCGCGTCATCAGAAGGCCGCATTCGAACGAGGACATGAAGATCGTCAGGATCACCGGCACGATGATGACGAATTCCATCGACGCCGTGCCGTCTTCACGGCGCAGCCCTCGCGACAGGTGGGCGGCGATGCGGCCAAGGGCCCGGCCGGCGGCCGAAAGAGCGCTGCGGATCATTGGGTCAACCTCAACTGGCTGATGTTCTTGGCGATCGCCGCGAAGGCAGAGGAAATCTGGATGCCTGAGGCGTTGAAGTAATGTGACCCTGCCACGCTGTCGGTCGAACAGTTGCGGATCTGGGTCTGGCCGTTCGTGGTGGCCTCGAAGGCGATGCCATAGATGATGACATTGTTGTTCTTGGCCGCCGTGCAGGCTTCCTGCAACTGGGTGTCCATCGTCGTCGTGGCCGTCTGCGCGCGGAACAGGTTCATCTGGCTGGACAGCGTGGCCATGCCCGGCTTGGCGTAAAAGTTCTGCGCGACGTATTGCATGGTCATGGCGGCCCAGACCTGCGGCCAGGTCATGGCCGTCGATCCCACCACCAGCGCATTGGGGTCATAGCAGGCCGTGCTCAGCGGTGAGGTGCCGTTCCACGGCCGCGATTGCCAGGCGTTCAGATGCAGCACGTAGAAGGGCCGGCTGGCGCAAAGCTTGGCCGAGGTCGTGCTGTTCACCTTGCTGTCATGATAGATCGAATACTTGCCATCGAGCGTGCTTTTCCAGATCGGCGAAACGCCGGTCTTGTAATCGTGGTTGACACGCTCTTCGGCAAAGTTCTCGCCGTCGGTCATCAGAACGATGACCTTCATGGCGTCGGGCGCGTCATAGGCCAGGGGCCGGCCCGACATGGTCGCGGGCATCTTGTTGGCGGTCATCGCATGGCTGTAGACCGTCTGCATCGAGGGATCGAGCAGCGATACCCCCCACTTCAGCCCCGCGTTGATCGAGGTCGCGCCCACAGCGCTCAGCCCGTTGATGTAGCCCTGCAACGTCTGGATGTCCTGCTGCGGCAGGCGCACGATGTTGCCGCCCGAACCGGCCGGATTGCCGGTATAGGCGGTCGAGCCGGGGCACCATTTGTTCAGCTCGTAGGGCGTCTGGGTGCTGGAACCGGAATAGGTATCGACATTGGAGGTCATCGGCAGCGGGTCCGAGGTCGAGACGGCATAGCTCGAATAGGCCGACAGCGGCAGGTCCACGCAATCGACCCCGGCCTGGATCGGCGTCGAGAGGGGCAGACCGTTCAGGTCGGTCAGGTTGAACTCGCCGGCGAGGTCGGTGCCCAGGTTGACCTGCCCGTTGAAGGGCACGATCCCGATCGAGATCTTGTGCTCGATGTCGTTGGTCAGCATCGAGGTGACGAACTGGTTGGCCGCCGTCTTGAGGTTGGTCAACTTGCTGTTTGACGCCATCGAGCCCGACACGTCGAGGACCAGCATGATCTCGACATTGTTGATGCGCTGCTCGGCGGTCGACAGACCCAGCGCGTCAAGCTGGTTCACCCCGGCAAGGTGCATGAAGATCGGGTTGGTGTCTGACGCCGCCGTGGCCGTCACCTTGCGCCCGTTGATCGCCGAGACGACGGTGACCGAGGTCAGGTCCTGCAGAAGGCCGGCCTTGAGGAAGTAGTCGTTCACGACGCCCTTGGGGTCGAGGTCCTGGGTCAGCGAGGCCGCCGCGAGCGTCGAGCGGTCGAGCGTGTTCTGCAGCAGCGTGCGCCGGGCCTCATAGCGCATGACATCCACCGCGACGCCGCCGATCATGATCATCAGGATCAGGAAGGTCAGCCCAAAGACCGTCAGCGTCCCCGCCTCGTCCGCCAAGAACTTGCCGGTCGTCCCCGACAACGACCGACCCGGGCCGCCCAAGGTCACTTGTGTTCCGCGATGTTTCATCTTCACGCCCGCTGGCTGCTGATGCGGCCGGGCCTTCCGCAATAGAAGGGCGCCGCAGATCAGCGTTACATCGTCCATCTACGTCAACTGCTGGGGCCAAATTATGTCGGAAACGCGCAGGCATTTTGGCGTTTGCCTGAACAAACCTGAAGGCGAGGTGCA
This sequence comes from bacterium, assembly GCA_016124195.1. Taxonomy (GTDB): domain Bacteria; phylum Pseudomonadota; class Alphaproteobacteria; order Rhodobacterales; family Rhodobacteraceae; genus Stagnihabitans. The sequence goes on from WGOE01000002.1 coordinate 555,347, forward strand.
CGGGTGACGGCACGGGGACCGGGAAGGCGTGCTGGTTTGCGTGCGCGGCGGGGCAGGCTTGCCCCCCGGGGGACGCCGTGCCGGGTGGCGGTCGGGGTTGCCCCCGGCCGTGCCTTATTGGGTCAGCTTGAGGTGGGTCATGTTGGCCGCGATCTTCTGGAAGGTCGACCGGATCGTGGTGCGGTCGGCGATGAAGGTGTGATCGGGCTTGGCGCAGGCGGTGATCACGTCATTGCCGTGCTGCGGCGCCTCGACCGTGATGCCATAGATCTGCACGTTGTTGGCGCGGGCCTGATCGCAGGTCGTCTGCAGCGAGGCATCCATGTTGGCCACGGCTTGCACGGCCGTGCTTCCAGCATAGATCGACTGCATCGCGGCGACCGTGTTGTTGTAGACGGTCGAACTGGCCGAGGTCGCCGATGACCCCAGCGGGCGGGCGTAGAACTGCCAGGCCACATAGGACATCTTCAGGTTGGCCCAGATCGAGGCCCAGTCCTGCTGCACGGCCGCCCCGCCGCCGGCCCAGGCCGCGGCCTGCCACTTGCCCAGATGCGGCACATACCAGGTGTTGCTGCCAGCCCAGGCCGGGCGGCCCGAGGTGAAGTTCACCGAATAATTGCCGTCCGGCGCCTTCCAGATCGGCGAGGGGCCGGTCTTGTAGTCGTCGTTGATGCGGTTGTGCGCCACATGTTCGCCATCCGTCATCAGGATGATGTATTTGCGGGCCTGCTTGTCGTCATAGTTGAAAGGCCGGTCGGTCAGGTTGGCCGGAATGTTCCCACTGGCGATGAACTCGGCATAGGTCGCGCGCATCGAAGGGTCAAGCAAAGCCGCCCCCCATTTCATACCCAGGGTGATCGAGGTGTTGCCGCCGGCCGCCAGCGCGTCGATCTGCGATTTCAGGACCGTGCCGTCGTTCGAGGGCAGGCGCACCACGTTCACCGTGGTCGGCTGGCAAAAGGCGTTGGAATATTTCGGAACGGCGTAGCTGAGGTTGGTGGGGTTGGTGAAGCTGTTCGAGGTGTTGGTGCCATAGGCGATGTCGGCATAGGCCATCATGGGCATCGGCGCGGTCAGTGACAGCGCCTGCGAGGCGTATTGCGAGGCCGGGATCTCCACGCAGTTGACATCTGGCACATTGGCGCGGTGGGTCAGGTTGAATTTGGACGCCAGAAGCGGCCCGATGTTGACCTGCGCGTTATAGGGCACGATGGCGATCGAGACGCGGTGGTGCGGATCGCTGGCCATCATCGTATCGACGAATTCGTCGGCAGCGATCTTGAGGTTGGTGAGCTTCTGCCCCTTCATCGAACCCGAGACGTCCAGCACCAGAACGATCTCGACATTCTCGATCGCCTGCTGCGCGGCGCTCGCGCCTAGCGCGTCCCAGCGGTTGATGCCGAACATGTGCATGAAGATCGGATGGGTGTCGGCGCGGCCCGTGGCCTGCACCATGCGCTCGTTCAGGCCGGCGGTGACCTGGACCGAGGCAAGCTGGTCGGCCAGGTTGGCCTTGCGCATGTAATCGTCCACCACGCCGGTCGGGTCCATCCCCTGGTCCAGCGAGGCCGCCGCCAGCGTGGCACGGTCCAGCGTGTTCTGCAGCCGGGTGCGGGTATATTCAAACCGCATGAAGTCGATCGCCAGACCGCCCATCATCAGCATCAGCACGAAGAACATCAGTCCGAAGACGATCAGCGCACCCTCTTCGTCGCGCTGGAAAACGGCGGCACGACGCAGCAGCGACCGGCTGAGCCTGTCGAAATTTCTGGCAATGGAATTAAACATGGCAAAGCGTTCCCAAACCACACCGAGCCCTTAATTCAGCCCGATCCCTGACGCCCCACCGACATCCATTTGTCCAAATGTTGAGGCGAAAGAAAGGCAAAAGTGTCAGACCCGGCACAATCTGGCGGTCTGCGGAACAATGCCGGATCGGGCCTCGAGATTGTCAGGACCGGCGCGACAATGAATTGGGGCAAAGCTGGCAGCGGGGGACACAGGATCGCCAGATTTGCCACAAACCGAATCACTTTCGCCAAAATCAGCGGGGAAATCCGCCAAAATTTCAGGCGACCCGGTAACCGGTTTCGCTATCATGGCCCGGCGCGGCCCGCTGAGCCCGCGGGTGACCCGCGGTCCCAAGCCGCGCGCAAGGGAGGAAAGCATGATATCCGCCGATGAACCCAGTTTCCGTGAATCCGTCGACCTGATGTTCCGACGCGCCGCCCGGCACCTTGAACTGGGGCCCGGGCTCGAGGAGAAGATCCGGGTCTGCAACTCGACCTATACCGTGCGCTTCGGCGTACGGCTGCGCGGGCAGATCCAGACCTTCACCGGCTACCGGTCGGTCCATTCCGAACATATGGAACCTGTGAAGGGCGGTATCCGCTATGCGCTGTCGGTCAACCAGGACGAGGTCGAGGCGCTCGCGGCGCTGATGACCTATAAGTGCGCCCTGGTCGAAACGCCGTTCGGCGGGTCGAAGGGCGGGCTCTGCATCGACCCGCGCGACTATGACGAACACGAACTGGAACAGATCACCCGCCGCTTTGCCTATGAGCTGATCAAGCGCGACCTGATCAACCCCGCCCAGAACGTGCCGGCCCCCGACATGGGCACGGGCGAACGCGAGATGGCCTGGATCGCCGACCAGTACATGCGGATGAACACGACCGACATCAACGGCAAGGCCTGCGTCACCGGCAAGCCTCCGCATGCCGGCGGCATCCAGGGCCGGGTCGAGGCGACCGGCCGCGGCCTGCAATATGCGCTGCAGGAATTCTTCCGCCATCCGCAGGACGTGGCCCGCGCCCGGCTTTCGGGCGGGCTCGACGGCAAGCGCATCGTGGTGCAGGGCCTGGGCAACGTGGGCTATCACGTGGCGAAATTCCTGTCGGTCGAGGATGGCGCCAAGATCGTGGCGGTGGCCGAACGCGACGGGATGGTGACCAACGACCGGGGGCTCGACATCGACGCGCTGCAGGCCTGGATGGCGGGCAACAAGGGCTCGATCCGGGATTTTCCCGGCGGAACCTTTTCCGAGGAGTCGGCGGCGGCGCTGGAACTGCCCTGCGACATCCTGATCCCCGCGGCGCATGAGGGCGTCATCCATCGCGGCAATGCCGCGCGCATCCAGGCGCCGCTGATCATCGAGGCGGCGAATGGCCCGATCACCTTCGGCGCGGACGAAATCCTGCGCCAGATGGGCTGCGTGATCATCCCCGACCTTTACGCCAATGCCGGCGGGGTGACGGTCAGCTATTTCGAATGGGTCAAGAACCTGTCGCACATCCGCTTCGGCCGCATGCAGCGCCGCGCCGAAGAGGCGCGCAGCCGCCTGATGGTCGAAGAACTGGAACGGCTGTCGGACGACCGGCATCTGGGCTGGACCCTGTCGCCCGATTTCAAGCAGAAATTCCTGATGGGCTCGGACGAACTGGCGCTGGTGCGGTCGGGCCTCGATGACACGATGCGCACCGCCTATCAGGCGATGCGCGAGGTGTGGTACGGCACCGAAGGGATCGAGGATCTGCGGATGGCGGCCTATGTCGTCTCGATCGGGCGGGTGGCCAAGACCTACAAGTCCAAGGGGCTGTAGGTCGGCGCCCCCTGATAGCGCCCCTGCCTGCGCCAAGGATGGGCAAATTGCCCATCCTACCTCATTCATGCCGGGCGCGACAGGATATGTCGCGGACAGGCCAGTTGTTTGCCCGGCGCTGGGGAATAAACTTGGAAAACCCGCCAGCGCAAGGCGGGCCAAGAGGAGTGCGCAATGCGCTATTCGGGCTGGAAGGTCATCACCCAGGGGCTTCTTGGCAACGCGGGCTGGACGCGCGCCTGGCGCGATCCGGCGCCCAAGGCCGAATATGACGCCATCGTCATCGGTGGCGGCGGGCATGGTCTGGCCACGGCCTATTATCTGGCCAAGAACCATGGCCTGACCAATGTCGCGGTGCTGGAGAAGGGCTATCTTGGCTCTGGCAACATCGGGCGCAACACGACCATCGTGCGGGCCAACTATTTCCTGCCCGGCAATTCCGAGTTCTATTCGCATTCGCTGAAACTGTGGGAAAAGCTCGAGGGCGAGCTGAACTACAACGTGATGCATTCGCAGCGCGGCCATATCATCCTGTTCCATTCCGACGGGCAGCGCGATGCGGCGGCGCGGCGTGGCAATGCCATCGTCAACCAGGGCGACGATGCCGAGCTGTTGTCGGTGGCGCAGCTGAAAGAGATGATGCCCTACCTCGACTATGAGCAGTCGCGCTTTCCAATCTATGGCGGGTTGATCCAGCGCCGCGCCGGCACCGCACGGCATGATGCGGTGGCCTGGGGCTATGCGCGCGCGGCCGATGCGCTGGGCGTCGATCTGATCCAGAACTGCGAAGTGACCGGCATCGACATCGAAGGCGGCCGGGTGACCGGGGTGCAGACCACGCGCGGGGCGATCCGCGCGAAGAAGGTCGGCATGGTGGTGGCGGGGCGCTCGTCTCAGGTCGCGGCCATGGCGGGCATGCGCCTGCCGATCGAAAGCCATGTCCTGCAGGCCTTCGTGACCGAGGGGCTGAAGCCCGTCATCGACAATGTCGTGAGCTACGGCATGGGCCATTTCTACATCAGCCAGTCCGACAAGGGTGGCCTCGTGTTCGGCGGCGACATCGACATGTATGCCTCCTATGCCGCGCGGGGCAACCTGCCGATGGTGGAACACGTGATGGAGGCCGGGATGACACTGATGCCGATGCTCGCCCGCGCCCGGGTGCTGCGGTCCTGGGGCGGCATCATGGACATGACGCCCGACGGCTCGCCCATCATCGACAAGACCCATATCGATGGCTTCTTCGTCGATGCCGGCTGGAACTACGGTGGCTTCAAGGCCGCCCCGGCCTCGGGCTGGTGCATGGCGCATCTGATGGCCACCGGGACCAGCCACGAGGTCGCCCGCCGCTTCCGCCTCGACCGCTTCCGCACCGGCCATGTGCTGGACGAAGAGGGCACCGGCAGCCAGCACAACCTGCATTGAGGGCGAAGCAATGATCCGGCCAACCGAAGTTTCAAACCCGACGTTTGCTGCCTCCGGCGGGAGTATTTCTGCCCGGATGAACGACGTCTTCATCCAGGCAAAAATGCTCCGGGGTGAGGCGAAGCCGAGGGGCAGAGCCCCTTTCTGTTTCTGCGAGGCTGTCTGATGCGCCTGACCTGTCCCCTGTGTGGCCCGCGCGACCGGCGCGAGTTCTATTATTCGGGCTCGGAGGATTACCTCAATCGACCCGCCGCCGATGCGCCGGCCGAGGCCTGGGATGACATGCTGCACCTGCGGGTGAACCCGGCCGGCGTGACCCGGGACCTGTGGTATCACGAGACGGGCTGCGGGTCCTGGCTCGTGGTGACGCGCAACACGGTCACCCATGAAATCCTCGCCACCGAACGGGTGGCCGACCGCAAGGGCGGTGCCGCATGAGACTGCCACGCAAGGGTCTGATCGACCGGACCAAACCGATCTCGTTCCGCTTTGATGGCGCTAGCTATGCCGGGTTTCAGGGCGATACGCTTGCCTCGGCGCTCTTGGCCAATGACGTGCGCCTGGTCGGGCGCAGCTTCAAATATCACCGGCCGCGCGGGCTTTTGACCGCTGGCCCCGAAGAGCCCAACGCCCTGGTCGAGGTGAAGGACGCCGGCAGCCAGACGCCCAACACCCGCGCCACCGTGCAGGAAATCTACGAAGGGCTGGAGGCGAACAGCCAGAACCGCTGGCCGTCGCTGCGCTGGGACCTGCTGTCGGTCAACGACCTCGCCGCCCCCTTTCTGGGTGCCGGATTCTACTACAAGACCTTCATGTGGCCGCGCGCCTTCTGGGAGAGCCTGTACGAGCCCTTGATCCGGCGCGCCGCGGGTCTGGGCCGGCTCTTGCCCAGGCACGAAAGCGCAACTTACGAAAAGGCCTTTGCCTTCTGCGATCTTTTGGTGATCGGGTCCGGTCCGGCGGGGCTGATGGCGGCCCTGACCGCCGCGCGCGCGGGCGCTGATGTCATCGTGGCGGAACAGGACAGCCGGATGGGCGGCCGTCTTCTGTCACATGACGGTCAGATCAACGGCACTCTGGCGGCCGATTGGGTCAAGGCCACCTACAAGGAGCTGCGCAGCCTGCCCAATGTGCGCCTGATGACCCGTACCACCGTCATCGGCGCCTATGATCAGGGCACCTATGGCGCGCTGGAGCGGGTCGGCCTGCATCTGCCCGCCCAGCCCGATCTGCCGCGCGAATGTTTCTGGCGCATCGTGGCGGGTCAGGCCATCATGGCGACCGGCGCGCTGGAGCGCCCGATCGCCTTTGCCGACAACGACCGGCCCGGCATCATGCTGGCCTCGGCGGCGCAGACCTATCTCAACCGGTATGGCGTCACCCCCGGCACGCGGGTGACGATCTATGCCAACAACGACAATGCCCGCACCGTGGCGCGTCAGTTGATCGCCGATGGCGTCAAGGTCGCGGCGATCCTCGACAGCCGCCCGGACGCCTCGTCGCTGGAGGATTGCCCGGTCTTCCTCGGTGCCCGGATCACCGGAACCCGGGGGCGCCGCGCGCTCAGCCGCATTGCGGTGCATCAGGGCGGCAACGATTTCCAGATCGAGACCGACTGCCTTCTGATGTCGGGCGGCTGGAACCCGCTGGTCAACCTCGCCTGTCACCAGAACGCCCGGCCCGAATGGCGCGAGGATATCGCGGCCTTCGTGCCCCGGCCCGGCATGGTGCCCGGCCTGCACGCGGCGGGCTCTGCCAATGGCGCCTTCAGCACGCTGGCCTGCCTGAGCGAAGGGCGCGCCGCGGCCCAGGCCGCGCTGGCCGCTTTGGGCAGGACCGCACCAGCCCCTGATCTGCCCGAGGCCGAGGACGACCCCTTCCGCGTCACCCCGGTCTGGCAGGTGCCCGGCCGCGGCCGCGCCTGGCTCGACTTTGCCAATGATGTCACGGTCAAGGACGTCAAGCTTGCCGCGCAAGAGGGTTTCACCTCGGTCGAACACATGAAACGCTATACCACGCAGGGCATGGCGCCGGATCAGGGCAAGAATTCCAATGTGGCAGCCCTGGCCGTGCTGGCCGATGCCACCGGGCGCGGCATCGCCGAGACGGGGACGACCACCTTCCGCCCGCCCTTCACCCCGGTCTCGATCGGGGCGCTGGGCGCGGGCGGACAAGGCCTGGGCTTTGCCCCGCAGCGCTTCCTGACCTCGGACCAGGCCTCGCGCGACCGCGGCGCGCCGATGGTCGAGGCCGGGCTCTGGTACCGCCCCTCCTATTTCCCCAAACCGGGTGAGACGACCTGGCGCCACGCCTGCGACCGCGAGGTTCTGATGGTGCGCTCGTCCGTGGGCGTGGCCGATGTCTCGACCCTTGGCAAGATCGACATCCAGGGCCGCGATGCCGCGCGCTTTCTGGATTTCGTCTATACCAACACGTTTTCGACCCTGCCCGTCGGTCGCGTCCGCTATGGCCTGATGCTGCGCGAGGATGGTTTCGTCATGGACGACGGCACCACGGCGCGGCTGGGCGAGGATCACTACCTGATGACCACCACCACCGCCGCGGCGGGGCAGGTGATGCGTCATCTCGACTTCATCCACCAGGCCTATTGCGCCGATTGGCAGGTCCGCTTCATATCGGTCACCGAGGCCTGGGCGCAGTTTGCCGTGGCGGGGCCCCTGTCCAAGATGCTGCTGAACTCGGTGCTCGACACGCGGCTGGGCGATTTCCCCTTCATGTCCTGCGGCGACGTGCAGGTCGAAGGGGTTGCGGCCCGTCTCTTCCGCATCTCGTTCTCGGGCGAAGAGGGCTACGAGATTGCCGTACCCACCGCCTATGGCGAGGCCCTGTTCCGCGATCTTCTGTCGCGGGCCGAAACCCTGGGCGGCGGCGCCTATGGGATGGAGGCGCTCAACGTCATGCGGATCGAAAAGGGCTTCATCACCCATGCCGAAATCCACGGTCGGGTGACGGCCTTCGACATCGGCATGGCGAAGATGGTCTCGGCCAAGAAGGATTGCATCGGCAAGGCAGCCAGCCAGCGCCCCGGCCTGACAAGGCCTGCGCGCGAACAGCTGGTCGGCCTGCGGCCCCTGACCGATACGGCCATCGGCGCCGGGGCGCATCTTTTCAACCCCGGCGACCGGGTGCATCGGGAAACCGATCAGGGCTATGTCACCTCGGTCTGCTGGTCGCCCACCCTCGGCAGCTGGCTGGCCCTGGCCTTCCTGCAGAACGGCCGCGCCCGCCATGGCCAGCGCGTCCGCCTCGTCGACCACCTGCGCAAGACCGATGTCCTGTGCGAAGTGACCGACCCGGTCTTCCTCGATCCGGAAGGAGCCAAACTGCGTGCCTGACCTCATCGCCAAATCCGCCCTCCACGGCACGGCCCCCCTCACGCTGGCCGGCACCACCCTGGCCGAGGCCGCGCCCGGCCCGATCACCTCGATCGCCTGTTTTCCCGGCACGCTGGCCGAGGTTGCGGCCCGCCTTGGCGGCTTTCCCGTGCCGGGCCGCGTTGCGGGCGATCTGGTCTGGACCGGCCCCGAACAGGCCTTCCTGCTTGGCCGCGCCGCCCCCGACCTCGCCGGCATCGCCGCCGTCACCGACCAGTCGGGCGGCTGGGCCGCGCTCCGCCTGACCGGCCCCCGCGCGGTCCAGGCGCTGATGCGGCTCTACCCGCTTGACCTGCGACCGGCGCATTTCCCGCCCGGCTCTGTGGCCCGCGTGCCGCTGGGTCACATGCAATCCGTCCTGATCCGCGAAGAGGCGGGCTTTCTCGTCCTCGTCTTCCGCTCGATGGCGCGCACCGCCTGGCACGAGATCGAAACCGCGCTGCAATCCCTCGACGCCCGCGCCCGGGCCGGCCTGGAGGCGCCGTCTTCCTGATTTCATCTGTTTGCAAATATCCCACGGGGGTGCGGGGGTGTGAAACCCCCGCTCTTGGCGCGGGTGCGGGGGTGTGAGACCCCGCTGGCGCCCCCGGCTCCCACGCGCGGCCGCCAGCCCCAAGCGCCGGACTGGACACGAGCACCCCGACGCCCGATATAGAGGCCATGTCCCTGCCGCCCGGATTCCTTGACGAGTTGCGCACCCGCCTGACCCTGTCTCAGGTCGTGGGCCGCAAGGTCACGTGGGATGCCCGCAAGTCCAACATGGCCAAGGGTGATTTCTGGGCGCCTTGCCCCTTCCATCAGGAAAAGTCGCCCTCGTTCCATGTCGATGACCGCAAGGGCTTCTATTACTGCTTCGGCTGCCACGCCAAGGGCGACGCGCTGACCTTCGTGAAGGAGACCGAGAACCTGTCCTTCATCGAGGCGGTCGAACTGCTGGCCCGCGAGGCCGGCATGGTCATGCCCGAACGCGACCCCCAGGCGGCCGAGCGCGCCGACAAGCGCACCCAGCTGGTCGATGTGATGGAAGAGGCGGTCAAGTGGTTCCGCCTGCAACTGAAAACCTCCGCCGCGGCCGAGGCGCGCGCCTATCTGGCGCGGCGCGGCCTCACGCCCGAGGCGCAGGACCGCTGGCACATCGGCTTTGCCCCCGACCAGCGCCAGGGCCTTTTCGCTGCCCTGACCCAGAAGGGCATCGCACCCGGCCTGATCATCGACGCGGGCCTTTGCATCAAGCCCGACCCGGCCGAAGGGGGGCGCGAGGGCCCGCCCTACGACCGGTTCCGCGGCCGCATCATCTTTCCCATCCGGGACGGGCGGGGCAGGGCGATCAGCCTTGGCGGACGCGCGATGGACCCGGCCGCCCGGGCCAAATACCTCAACGGCCCGGAAACCGCGCTGTTCGACAAGGGGCGCAACCTCTTCAACCTCGGCCCGGCCCGGGAGGCCGCGGGCAAGGGCCTGCCTCTCATCGTGGCCGAAGGCTACATGGATGTCATAGCCCTGTCCGAGGCCGGCTTTCGCGCCGCCGTGGCCCCGCTTGGCACCGCCATCACCGAGGACCAGCTCCGCCTGATGTGGCGCGTGGCCGACGAGCCGATCATCGCGCTCGACGGCGACAGCGCCGGCATCCGGGCCGCCCTGCGCCTCGTCGATCTGGCCCTGCCGCTTCTGGAGGCGGGGAAGGGCCTGCGCTTTGCCATCCTGCCCGGCGGCCAGGACCCGGACGAGCTGATCAAGGCGCAAGGCGCGCCGGCCATGCAAAAGGTGCTCGACGGTGCCCAGCCGATGGTCAACCTCCTCTGGCAGCGCGAGACCGAGGGCCGCGTCTTTGACAGCCCCGAACGCAAGGCCGCGCTCGACAAGACACTGCGTGGGCTGATCAACCGGGTGGCCGACCCCTCGATCCGCAGCCACTACACCGAGGAAATCCGCCGCCTGCGCGCCGGTCTTTTCGGTCCCGCCGTCAAGCCCTTCCGCAAATGGACCCCGGGTGCTGCCAAGGGGCAAAGGCCCGAGACCAACCCGCAGCCACTGTCCTCGACCCGGGCCTCGGCCCTGGTGCGCGGCGACGAGGCGATGGAAGAGGAACTGCGCGAGGCCGTCATCCTCGCCATCTTTACCGTGCATCCCGGCCTGATCCACCGTTTCGAATCGGATCTGGAACGTCTGGACCTGACCAGCGAAGACCACCGCAGCCTGCGCCATATCCTGCTGACCACGCCGGTTCCGCAGATGGCCGACCGCCTGCAGGGTCTGCCGGCCCTTGACGCTTTGCTGGCGCGACCCCATGTGCAGATCGCACCCCCCGTCAGAAACCGTCAGGACGCCGAGCTTGCCATGCTCTGTCTGGCCGAAGAATTCGCCAAACTTGACGCCAGGCGCGGGGCGCGGCGCGAAGTGGCGGACGCGATGGAAGACCTGACCGGCGTCGCCGACGAAGGCCTGACCTGGCGTCTGGCGCAGGCTGCCTCTGCCCGTCACCGCGCCGACCAGCCCAACCGCACCGACACGGCCGACCTTGGAGAAGACCGCAACGCCCTGTCAAATCACCTGCAGTCCCTGATCGATTCGAAGGTCTGGGAAAAGAAACGTCCGTGAATTTGACGCAACACCCTGCAACTCCCCGCCGAATCGGGGTATTCCAGCGAACCTCTACCCGATTCGCCCCCTGATTCGCTGCTTATGACCGGAGCCCACATGGCCATCAAAGACAACGACGACGCCAAGCCCGAAGGTGAAGAACAGGATGTCTCGCTCGACATGAGTCAGGCGGCCGTCAAGAAGATGATCGCCGACGCCCGCGAGCGTGGCTACATCACCTACGACCAGCTGAATTCGGTCATGCCGCCCGAGCAGGTCTCGTCCGAGCAGATCGAAGACGTCATGTCGATGCTGTCCGAAATGGGCATCAATATAGTTGAAAATGAAGAGGGCGAAGAGGCCGACACCGAGGGCGGCGAACTCGTCGAGGTGTCCTCCTCGCGCGATGTGGCGGTTGTCACCTCCACCACCGAAGCGCTGGACCGCACCGACGACCCGGTGCGGATGTACCTGCGCGAAATGGGCTCGGTCGAGCTTCTGTCGCGCGAGGGCGAAATCGCCATCGCCAAGCGCATCGAGGCCGGCCGCAACACGATGATCGCGGGCCTGTGCGAAAGCCCGCTGACCTTTCAGGCCATCATCATCTGGCGCGATGAACTTTTGTCCGAAGAGATCCTCCTGCGCGACGTGATCGACCTCGAGGCCACCTTCGGACGCAGCCTTGAGGGCGAAGACGGCATCGTGGGCGCCGAGATCGAGGGGCTCGACATCGGCGGCGCCCCGGCCGCCCCGCGCCGCGCCAACGGGGCCGAACCCGAGTTGGACGCCGACGGCAACCCGATCCTCGGCCCGGTCGAGGATGACGACGAGGACGAGGACGGCGCCGCCATGTCGCTGGCCGCTATGGAGGCAGCACTCAAGCCCAAGGTGCTGGAAACGCTGGACCTGATCGCGCGCGACTATACCAAGCTGGCCGAAATGCAGATCCTGCGCATGGATGCCGCGCTGAACGTCAAGAACCGCTTCTCGGCGGTCGAAGAGGCGGCTTATCAGAAGCTGCGTTCGGAAATCGTCGTGCTGGTCAACGAACTGCACCTGCACAACAACCGGATCGAGGCGCTGATCGACCAGCTTTACGGCATCAACCGCAAGATCATGTCGATCAACTCGGGCATGGTGAAGCTGGCCGACGCCGCCCGCATCAACCGCCGCGAATTCATCGAGGAATATCAGGGCTATGAACTGGACCCGACCTGGGTCGACCGCATGGCCGCCAAGGCCGGGCGCGGCTGGCAGGTCCTGATCGAGAAATCGAGGAAGGCCATCGACGATCTGCGCGGCGAGATGGCCGAGGTCGGCAAATATGTCGGCGTCGACATCCAGGAATTCCGCCGCATCGTCAATCAGGTGCAAAAGGGCGAGAAAGAGGCGCGGCAGGCCAAGAAGGAAATGGTCGAGGCCAACCTGCGCCTCGTGATCTCGATCGCCAAGAAATACACCAACCGCGGGCTGCAATTCCTCGACCTCATTCAGGAAGGCAACATCGGCCTGATGAAGGCGGTCGACAAGTTCGAATACCGCCGCGGCTATAAATTCTCGACCTATGCGACCTGGTGGATCCGTCAGGCGATCACGCGCTCGATCGCCGATCAGGCCCGGACGATCCGCATCCCGGTCCATATGATCGAGACGATCAACAAGCTCGTCCGCACTGGTCGCCAGATGCTGCATGAAATCGGCCGCGAACCTACGCCCGAGGAACTGGCCGAAAAGCTCCAGATGCCCTTGGAAAAGGTCCGCAAGGTGATGAAGATCGCCAAGGAACCGATTTCGCTGGAAACCCCCATCGGCGACGAGGAAGACAGCCAGCTTGGCGATTTCATCGAGGACAAGAACGCGATCCTGCCCCTCGACAGCGCCATCCAGGAGAACCTCAAGGAAACCACGACCCGGGTGCTGGCCAGCCTCACCCCCCGCGAAGAACGTGTTCTGCGGATGCGCTTCGGCATCGGCATGAACACCGACCACACGCTGGAAGAGGTCGGCCAGCAGTTCAGCGTGACCCGCGAACGCATCCGCCAGATCGAAGCCAAGGCCCTGCGCAAGCTGAAGCACCCCAGCCGCAGCCGGAAGTTGCGCAGTTTCCTCGATCAGTGATCCATGGGGCGCCCTCGGGCGCCTCATTTCATCCGGAGGCCGATTTGCTTGAAATTCTCAAGAACGTAAGCGGCTTGGCAGGCGGCGGGCTTTCGGCCTATGGCGCCTGGGTTACGGCAAAGGCCGTCATGCTGTCAGAGGATCAGGCAATCTGGATTGGGTTGCCTCGGATCTCCGGATCAGACCGCGAGAGGCAGTTGCAACACCCGAACGTGCAAAATCTTCTTGCATCCTCGCGTGCGGCAAAGACGGGCCTGAAATGGGTTGCCCTCGGGGTCGCCTTGCAGACGGTGCCTTCCTTCATCGGTCTGATGCAAGAACTTGTCGCGCGTTGAGGCCTCGGGTGCTTGCCTTCCCGCTCCGCATGGCCACCCATCATCACTCATGACGCGCGCCTCACCTGTAGGGCGGGGGTCACCCCGCCGCCGCCGCCCTGCCGCCGCCGCCCCCGCCGTCACGCCTGCGACTTGCCCGCCCACCGAAAACCCTGCATCATGACGGGCAAATCGGAGCCCCGCCCCAAATGCCCTTCCTCTCCCGCCTCTTCGGAAACAAACCCGCACCCGCCGCAGCCGGGCCGGAACCCGTCCTGCACAAGGACTTCCGCATCTTTGCCCAGCCCGTCAAAGAGGGCGCCACCTACCGGGTTGCGGCCCGGATCGAAAAGGACTTCGGCGCCGAGACGAAGGTGCACCAGTTGATCCGTGCCGACACCAGCGCCTCGGTCGAAGAGGCGACCGCAACCTCGCTTTCCAAGGCCAGGCAGGCCATCGACCAGCTGGGCGACAGCATCTTCGGCTGACCCAGGCCGGCGCCTTCAGCCGAATGACAGGATGGACGCAGGTCCCGGCATGGCCTAAGGGCTGAAGCATTGCTCTCGTTGCCGGAGATGGAATGACCGAACCGCGCCCCGTCACCCCGCTGACCGCCCAACGCGCCCGGGCCACGATTGAAATCGTGGCGCGCGCGGTTCTGGCCGGTGAACAGGTCCTGACCTATTCCGAACTCGCCCGGCGCCTTGGCATGGCCAAGGTGAACGGGCAGGGCCTCAATTCCTATCTGATCGAGGCGGCGGCCCTTTGCGCCGAACAGGGCCTGCCCAATGTCGGCACTTTCATCGTGTCCCATGACAGCCTGCAGGCCGGGGCGGCGATGCCGGCCGAAGGCTCGTTCTCGGACATCTTCTACGCCAGGACCGGTCTGGCCCGCGAAGACGTGCCGGCCGAACAGGACCGGGTGCGCCGGTTTGATTGGCGCGCCGTTTCCACGTTGTCTCTGGACTGACACCACCGGCCGTTCCGCCCAGGCGGGACCGCCTTGCAACCCTTCGCTGATCGGCTCGGTGCGGCACTCGCCCAAACGTGATCCGATCCTGCAAGCCTTTCCTCGTAATCCGCCCATATTCGTTAAGGCACAGAAAGGAGACACCATGCGCAAATTCGCCCTCACCGCCGCGCTCTTGGTTCTGGCCAACCCGGCGCTTGCCCTTCCCAATGCCTTTGGCATGACCGTCACCCAGACCGGCCCCAAGGATTTCACCGTCAATTACAAGGCCAACGCGCGCCCCGCTGACTACTGGTGCACGGCCGGCCGCTTTGCCGAGCAGACCCTGCATCTGAGCGATCTGACCCGCATCTATCGCGCCACTCTGCCGCCGCAGCATGTGGGGCAGGGGGTCGACTTCAGCCTCGATCCGGCCCGCAGCGTCGGCACCACGGGCTTTACAACTTTTGGCAGCAAGCAGGATGGCGGGATGGAGGTCGGCAGCGCCATCGCGGAGTTCTGTTTCGACTGGGAGATCGAAGACTTCTGATCCGCGCAGGCGCCGCAGACCCCCGGCTCAGGTCAGATGCGTCTTGTAAAAGGCCAGCGTGCGGGACCAGGCGAGTTCCGCCGCAGCCTTGTGATAACGCGGCGTCGTGTCATTGTGAAAGCCGTGGTTGACGCCGGGATAGATGTGGGCCTCATAGGTCTTGGCATTGGCATTCAAGGCGGCCTCATAGGCCGGCCAGCCGCCGGTGACGCGCTTGTCCAGTTCGGCATAGTGCAGCAAAAGCGGGGCCTTGATGCGGGGCACATCCTCGGCCTTGGGCTGCAATCCGTAGAAGGGCACCGCGGCGGCGAGTTCGGGATAGGCCACCGCCGCGGCATTGGCCACGCCGCCGCCATAGCAAAACCCCACGATCCCGACCTTTCCGGTTGAAAGCGGATGGCCCATCATCCATTCGACCGCGGCAAAGAAATCGTTCATCAGCCTGGTTGGATCGACCTTGGATTGCAGCGCCTGCCCCTCGGTGTCATTGCCGGGATAGCCGCCAAGGCTGGTCAGCCCGTCCGGCGCCAACGCCACATAGCCCGCCTTGGCCAGCCGGCGCGCCACGTCCTCGATATAGGGGTTCAGCCCGCGGTTCTCATGCACCACGACCACGGCGGGGTATTTCGCCGGATCGCCCGAGGGCCGCACCAGATAGCCGCGCACCTGCCCGTTGCCCAAGGCAGAGTCGTAATGGACATATTCAGGAAAGATGTCGGGGTCGGTGAAGGACACCTGCTCGGCATAGGCGTAATTCGGGCTCATCATCGACAGGATGGCCGCGACGGTCAGCCCGCCCACGGCAAACTTGCCCGCCCGGTCCAGAAATTCGCGCTTGGTGATCATGCCATGCGCGTAGAAGTCATAAAGATCCAGCAGATCCTGGTCAAAATCCTTGGCCGTCAAACGGGTCATGGCGGTCTCCTGTCAAATTGGGTCAAGGGTCCAAGGGTAGCCGCAGGCCCAGCCCCGGCCAGTCACGCTTGCGTGACCGCCCCCTGAGTCCGCGCCGCCACACCTTGGCCCCCATATCTTGCGGCCCGATATTCCCTCTAGCCGAAGCTTGTGCCAAGCCTCTATGTTTAGACGCAATAAGGGGGCCAACCCCAAGCGACCCGAGGCAGGTAACAACTAACAAAGGTGCAAGCCCATGCGCTGCCCATTCTGCGGCAACATCGACACGCAAGTGAAAGACTCCCGCCCGGCGGAGGATCACGTCTCGATCCGCCGTCGGCGGTTCTGTCAGGCCTGTGGCGGGCGGTTCACCACCTACGAACGCGTCCAGTTGCGCGATCTGGTGGTGATCAAGTCCTCTGGCAAGCGCGAGGATTTCGACCGCGCCAAGCTGGAACGCTCGATCCGCATCGCCATGCAGAAACGCCCGATCGACCCCGACCGGATCGACCAGATGATCTCGGGCATCGTGCGGCGGCTGGAGTCCCTGGGTGACACCGACATCCCCTCGAAGACCATCGGCGAGATCGTGATGGAAAGCCTGGCCCGGATCGACACCGTGGCTTATGTGCGCTTTGCCAGCGTATACAAGAACTTCCAGGCGGCGGATGACTTCGACCGCTTTGTCAGCGAATTGCGCCCGGCGACCGGCGCGGAAGAGTGACCCTGCGGTGAGCGATGCGGCCCATATGGCCCATGCCTTGCGCCTTGGGGCGCGGGGTCTGGGGGCGACATGGCCCAATCCGGCCGTGGGCTGCGTCATCGTGAACGATACGGTGCTGGGCCGCGGCTGGACCCAACCTGGCGGCCGCCCCCATGCCGAAACCATGGCTCTGGCCCAGGCCGGTGCTGCGGCGCGGGGGGCAACGGCCTATGTGACGCTGGAACCCTGTTCCCATCACGGCAAGACCCCGCCCTGCGCCGAGGCGCTGATTGCCGCGGGCGTGGCGCGCGTCGTCACCGCCCTGACCGACCCCGACCCCCGCGTCTCGGGCCGCGGCCACGCAATGCTGCGCGCCGCGGGGCTGGAGGTGACCGAGGATGTCCTGGCCGCCGAAGCCCGCGCCGCCAATGCGGGCTTTCTCAAACGCGTGACGCAGGGCCTGCCGCTGGTGACGCTGAAGATGGCCGCAACGCTCGATGGCCGCACAGCCACCTCCTCGGGCGAAAGCCGCTGGATCACCGGGCCCGAGGCGCGCCGCGCCGTCCATGCCCTGCGGCTGAGCCATGATGCGGTCCTGGTGGGTTCTGGCACCGCGCGGGCCGACGACCCGGACCTGACGGTGCGCGACATGGGCGCCCCGCGCCAGCCGCTGCGCCTTGTGATCGACAGCCGGCTCAGCCACAGCCCCGACAGCCGGCTTGGCCGCAGCGCCCGCGCCGTGCCGGTCTGGCTGCTGCACGGCCCCAAGGCGCCCGCCGCCGCCCGCGCCGCCTGGGGTGCCACCGGCGCCCGCCTGATCGAACTGCCCAACCCCGGCCCGCATCTCCCCATGCGGGATGCGCTGCAGGCGCTGGCGGCCGAGGGTCTGACCCGCATCCTCTGCGAAGGCGGCGCCACCCTCGCCGCCCAACTGGTCGCCCAGGACCTCGTCGATCACCTCGTCCTGCACAGCGCCGGCGCCCTGATCGGGGCCGAGGGCACGCCGGTCTTGGGCCCTCTTGCCCTCGCGCGCCTTGCCGAGGCGCCGCGTTGGAGGCGCATTTCCCAGCGCGTCCTCGGCCCCGACATCGAGACGACCTGGCAGCGCGTCTAGCCATTTTCCGCGATTCGGAGTCGAAAATCGCCCCGTTTTCCCATCTTTCCTTTCACTTTCCCCTTCATTCAGGCGTAAATACTCCGCAGAGGTCCGGAGGGCGCGCAGCCCTCCGGCGCCCCCACAGCGCCCCCCACAGCGCCCCCCACAGCGCCCCCCACAGCGCCCGCCACCCGGCATCCTGTGCCCCCCTTGCCGCCAGGGCGTCCTTGCGTCATCCTGCGCCAAAAGCGGAGGCTCCATGCATATTCTCATCCTCGGCGCGGCCGGCATGATCGGGCGCAAACTGGCGGCCTCCCTGGCAGAGGACGGCCACCGTCTGACGCTGGCCGATGTCGTGCCGCCGCCCGACCTGCCCAATTCCACCGCCCTCACGCTTGACCTGACCGCCAGTGCCGCCCCCGGCCTGATCGCCGGGCGGCCTGATGCGATCATCCACCTCGCCGCCATCGTCTCGGGCGAGGCCGAGGCCGACTTCGACAAGGGCTATGCGACCAACCTCGACGCGCCCCGCGCGCTTCTGGAGGCGATCCGCGCGATGCCGGGCTATGTGCCCAAGCTGATCTTCGCCTCGTCCATCGCGGTGTTCGGCGCACCTTTCCCCGCCAAGATCCCCGACGATTTCTTCCTGACCCCGCGCACCTCTTACGGCACGCAAAAGGCCATCACCGAACTGCTGATCTCGGACTATTCGCGCCGCGGCTTCATCGACGGTCTCTCGATCCGCCTGCCCACGATCTGCGTGCGCCCGGGCAAGCCCAACCTCGCGGCCTCGGGCTTCTTCTCCAACATCATCCGCGAGCCTCTGGTGGGCAAGCCCGCCGTCCTGCCGGTGCCTGACACCACGCGCCACTGGTTTGCCAGCCCGCAATCGGCCGTCGGCTTCTTCCGCCATGCCCTGACGCTCGACACCGCCCGCCTGGGCGACCGCCGCGCGCTTGGCATGCCGGGCCTGTCGGCCACCGTCGCCGAAGAGATCGAGGCGCTGCGCCGGGTCGCGGGCCAGAAGGCGGTCGACCTGATCACCCGCCAACCCGATGAGAAGATTGCCAAGATCGTCTCGACCTGGCCCGCCGATTTCGAGACGACCCGCGCCAGCGCGCTTGGCTTTGTGGCCGAGACGACCTTCGACCAGATCATCGCCGCCCACCTTGTGGCCGAAGGCGCGGCCGCCTGATGCCGCGCCCGCTGCACCCCACCGCGCTGGTGACCGGCGGCAACCGTGGCATCGGCCGCGAGATCGCCCGCGGCCTGATCGCGCGCGGCTGCGCCGTCACGCTCGGCGCACGGGTCGAGGCCGAGGGCCGCGCCGCCGCCGAGGATCTCAACTGCCGCTTCGCCCGGATCGACCTTCTGGACCCCGACAGCTATTTCGAGGCCTTCACGAAGTCGGGCGGCTGGGACATTCTGGTCAACAACGCCGGCATCCTGAACGATGTCTCGCTTCTGTCCAAGGACTCGGACTTCGCCACGGCGATGGAGGTGATGGTGGCCGCGCCGCTCGACCTGATCCGCCTCAATACGCCCCATTGGCGGGAAACCGGCTGGGGCAGGGTGGTCAACCTTTCTTCCAGCCTCGGCTCGCATGCCCGCGGATTGAAGGGGCCGGGCGCCTATTCGGTGGCCAAGGCCGCGTTGAACGCCCTGACGCGCGTTCTGGTGCGCGACCTGCCCCCGGGCGTGAAAATCAACGCCTGCGACCCCGGGTGGGTGGCGACCCGCATGGGCACCAGCGCCGCCCCCCTGACCGTGGAAGAGGGCGCCGACACCCCGATCTGGCTGGCCATGCTGCCCGAAGACGGCCCGACCGGCGGCTTTTTCTGCAAACGCCAGCCGGCCGAGTGGTAGTAGGGGGCCGTCTGCCTCCCTCACCTGCGGCTCACCCCCCGAGAGTTTTGCGGTAAAGCGCGCACGAGAACCGGCCCTGCGTCCCGTTTAGCCACTGCCTTCTGCCGCCGACTGGCAAGGAATAGGGGCAATGGCTTGAACCGTCCGCCTCCCCGCAACGCGCCGCGCCGATGCCCTCAGCCCTCGACCGGCACGGAATAGAGGATGAAGTCCGATTTCGGCCGGTAGCTGTCATAAAGCCTGCGCCCGGCATAGTTGAATTCCTGTGTCAGCCAGCGCACGTTGCCGATGCCCCGCCCGCGGGCAAAGCCGATCACGTGGTCGATCATCGCCCGCCCGACACCGCCGCCCCGGACCTCTGGCCGCACGTAAAGGTCGGACAGATAGACGACCTTGGCCCCCGACAGCGACCGATGCATCAGCTGATATTGGCAAAGGCCCACGATCTGCCCGTCCAGCACCGCCAGATCCGACCAGAAGTCTTCGGGCCCGAAGATCCATTCCCAGACCGCGGCCTTGGCGGCAGCGTCGACCGAGGTCTTGTAGAAGGCGGCATAGCCCTCGAACAACTCTTCCCAATCCGCGCGGTCCTGGCGATCCAGCGGGCGTATCTGCACTGTCATGGCGGTCTCCTTTGGGGCAAGCCTTGCCGAAGGATGCGGCCGCGTCAATCGCTTGCGGTCCCCGCCCGCAATCGGGCATGGTCGCACCGGAACAAAAGGGGTGCGGGCATGATTCCGGTCGTGGGCTACAAGGGGCAGAAGGTTGCGGTACTGGGGCTCGGGCGTTCGGGCCTCGCCACGGCCGCGGCGCTGACCGCCGGCGGGGCCGAGCCCTTGTTGTGGGACGATGCCCCCGAGGCCCGGGCCCGGGCCGAGGCGCAGGGCCTGACCTGCACCGATCTGAACCGCGCCCGCGCGCTTGACGGCGTGGCCTGCCTGATCACCAGCCCCGGCATTCCCCATCTTTATCCGGCCCCGAACAAGATCATCGCCCGCGCGCTCGATCTGGGCATCCCGGTCGACAACGATGTCAGCCTGTTCTTCCGCAGCTATGCCACCCAGGACTGGGACGGTTTCGATACCGCCCCCCGCGTCGTCTGCGTGACCGGCTCCAACGGCAAATCCACCACCACCGCGCTGATCCACCACATCCTGCACGAGGCCGGCCGCCCGACCCAGATGGGCGGCAACATCGGGCGCGGCGTCCTGGACCTTGACCCCGCGCGGGATGGCGAGGTCGTGGTGCTGGAGCTTTCCTCTTACCAGACCGACCTTGCCCGCAGCCTGACGCCCGACATCGCCGTCTTCACCAATCTGTCGCCCGACCACATGGATCGTCACGGCGGCATGGGCGGCTATTTCGCGGCCAAGCGCCGGCTTTTCGCCGAAGGCGGGCCCGACCGCGCCGTGATCGGCGTGGACGAGGTCGAGGGCCGCTATCTTGCCAACCAGATGGCGCAGGGCCCGGGCGATGACCGGGTGATCCGCATCTCCTCGGGCCAGAAGCTTGAAGATTTCGGTTGGTCGGTCTTCGCCCGCAAGGGGTTCCTCGCCGAATGGCGGCGCGGCAAGCAGGCGGCCTCCATCGACCTGCGCGAGGTCAAGGGCCTGCCCGGCGCGCACAACCACCAGAACGCCTGCTGTGCCTATGCTGTCTGCCGCACGCTGGGCCTTGCCCCCAAGCTGATCGAAGAGGCGCTGCATTCCTTCGCCGGCCTGCCGCACCGCAGCCAGTTGGTGGGCGAGCGCGGCGGCGTGCGTTTCATCAACGACAGCAAGGCCACCAATGTCGACAGCGCCGCCAAGGCCTTGCAGGCCTTCGCGAAAATCCGATGGATCGCGGGCGGCCTTGGCAAGGAGGGCGGCATCAAGGGCCTCTTGCCCTTCGTGGGCTCGGTGCAGAAGGCCTATCTGATCGGCCATTCGGCCCGCGATTTCGCGCTCGAACTGGGCGATCTGCCGCATGAGATCTGCGAGACGATGGAGCGCGCCGTCACCGCCGCCGCCGCCGAAGCCGAGGCCGGAGAGGTCGTCCTTCTCGCCCCCGCCGCGGCCTCGTTCGACCAATATCCCAACTTCGAAAAACGCGGCGAGGATTTCACCGCCCGCGTCGCTGCCCTTCTGGGCTGAGGGGGGGGGGGGCGGACGGAATGGAACGCAAGCCTGGATCCGGCGGATCATGTGACCCCTCTGTCGGCCCGGGACCTGACCGGCGAGGGCTTGTGCCCTCAAGACTTGATGACCCGCCGGCCCATCGGCTTGCCCGCAGCCCCTCCCCAGACCGCCCCGGCTCCTGACCGCCCCGTCCCCAGACCGCCCTCCCCAGACCGCCCCTCCCGTGACTGCCCCTCCGCTGACTGACAGGAGCTTCCCATGCAAGGCCACTGCACCTGCAACGCCGTCACCTACCGTCTGACCAAACGGCCCCTCTTCACCCATTGCTGCCACTGCACCTGGTGCCAGCGCGAGACGGGATCGGCCTTCGCCCTGAACGCCATGATCGAAACCGAATGCCTTTCGCTCACCGGCCCGGTCGATGAGATCGTCACCCCCTCGGCCTCAGGCAAGGGCCAGATCATCCTGCGCTGTCAGCTCTGCAAGGTGGCGCTCTGCAGCCATTACGCCGGGGCGGGGCGGGCCATGGCCTTTGTCCGGGTCGGCACGCTCGACGATCCCGCCGCCTGCCCGCCCGACATCCATATCTTCACCTCGACCAAACTGCCCTGGGTCACCCTCGATCCAAGCCTGCCCATCCTGCCCGAATATTACGACCGCAAGGTCTATTGGCCAAAGGAAAGCCTCGACCGCCGCGCGGCCCTTCTGGCCCGGATCGCGCAATAACCCGCAGTAACCCGCAATAACCCCGTGTCCTGCGCCCAAATTCCCGCGCGGCAGGCTCGGGCCCGTCAAGGGCGCGCGGCCAGACCGGGGTAGGATGGGCAATCTGCCCATCTTGCGGGGCAGGGGGCCAAATCCAGCTAGCCAGCCCTGCCGACTTGGGCTAATCTAAGCTGTGATCCGGGATCAACCCGGACGCATCGGCAGTCAGGCAAGCAGGCGATCCATGACAGAAATGGTCTACGGCTCGATGCCCTCACGGGCGCGGGAACCGGTTCTTCCGCGCTGGTGGCGCACCATCGACAAGCTGACGCTGACCGCCATCCTGGCCCTCTTCGGCCTCGGCATGCTGCTGGGCCTGGCCGCCTCGGTGCCGCTGGCCAGCCGCAACGGTCTGCCGCCCTTCTACTATGTCCAGCGCGAGGCGGTCTTCGGCCTTCTCGCCATGATCACGATGTTCGGCTTTTCCATGCTTTCGCCGCTCGCGATCCGTCGCATCGGCGTCCTGGGCTTTGCCTGCGCCTTTGTGGCGCTGATCTGCCTGCCGTTCCTCGGCACCGACTTCGGCAAGGGCGCCGTGCGCTGGTATTCGCTGGGCTTCGTCTCGTTCCAGCCGTCCGAGTTTCTCAAGCCCGGCTTCATGATCGTCACCGCCTGGCTCATGGCCTCGGCGATGGAGGTCAACGGCCCGCCCGGCAAGCTGTTCTCCTTCGGGCTTCTGGTCATCATCGTGGGCTTTCTTGCGACCCAGCCCGATTTCGGCCAGACCATGCTTTGCATCTTCGGCTGGGGCGTCATCTATTTCGTGGCCGGCGCGCGGATGAGCCTGATCGCGGGCATCATCGCCCTTCTGAGCTTTGGCGGCAATTTCGCCTATCACCACTCGCAGCACTTCGCCCGCCGCATCGACGGGTTCCTCAACGCCGATGTCGATCCGCGCAGCCAGATCGGCTATGCCACCAACGCCATCCAGGAGGGCGGCTTCTTCGGCGTGGGCGTCGGCAACGGCCAGGTCAAATGGACCCTGCCCGACGCGCATACCGACTTCATCATCGCGGTCGCGGCCGAGGAATACGGGCTGATCCTGGTCCTCGTCATCATCGGGCTTTACTGCACCATCGTGATGCGCAGCCTCCTGCGCCTGCAGCGCGAACGAGACCCCTTCGTCCGCCTTGCGGGCACCGGCCTCGCCTGCATCTTCGGCGTGCAGGCCATGATCAACATCGGCGTGGCGGTGCGGCTTCTGCCGGCCAAGGGGATGACGCTGCCCTTCGTGTCTTATGGCGGGTCGTCGGTCATCGCGGCGGGCATCACGGTGGGCATGCTTCTGGCGCTGACCCGGACCCGGCCCCAGGGCGAAATCGGCGACCTCTTCAAACGGGGCCGATAGGCATGGGCAAGGCGCCCCTTCTTCTGATTGCGGCGGGCGGCACCGGGGGGCACATGTTCCCCGCGCAGGCCCTGGCCGAGGCGATGGTGGCCAAGGGCTGGCGCGTCCGCCTGTCCACCGATGCGCGCGGCGCCCGCTATGCCGGCAATTTCCCCGAAGCCGTGGAGCGTGTCGTCCTGTCCTCGGCCACCTTTGCGCGCGGCGGCCTGCTGGCGCGCGCGCTGGTGCCCCTGCGCATCGCGGGCGGCGTCCTGTCGGCGCTGATGCAGTTGCGCCGCGACCCGCCCGCCGTCGTCATTGGCTTTGGCGGCTATCCCACCATCCCGGCCCTTGCGGCGGCCTGGCTGCTTGGCCTGCCGCGGATGATCCATGAACAGAACGGCGTCCTCGGCCGCGTGAACGAGGTCTTCGCCTCCCGCGTCCAAAAGGTCGCCTGCGGCACCTGGCCCACCCGCCTGCCCGAGGGCGTCACGGGCGATCCCGTCGGCAACCCGGTCCGCCAGGCCGTCCTGGACCGCGCCGGCGCGCCCTATATCCCGCCGGGCGATTATCCGATGAGCGTTGTGGTAATCGGCGGCAGCCAGGGCGCGCGCGTCCTGTCCGATCTGGTCCCTGCCGCCTTCGCGGCCCTGCCAGATGCGCTGAAATCCCTGCTGCGCATCGCCCATCAGGCCCGCGCCGAGGATCATGACCGTGTCGTCGCAGCCTATGCCGCCGGCGGTGTCTCGGCCGAGGTCGCGGCCTTCTTCACCGACATCCCGCGTCGCCTGTCCGAGGCGCAACTGGTCATCTCGCGCTCCGGCGCCTCCTCGATCGCAGACATCTCCGTGATCGGCCGCCCGGCGATCCTGATCCCTTATGCCGCGGCCACGGGCGACCACCAGACCGCCAATGCCCAGGGCCTGACCGAGGCGCAGGCCGCCGTGACCCTGGCCGAAACCGGCCTTGACGCCGCCCGCCTGACCCGCGAAATCGAAGCCATCCTGACCGCCCCCGAACGCGCCGAACAGATGGCCTCGGCCGCCCGCGCGCAGGGCCGTCCCGATGCCACCATCCGCCTCGCCTCTCTGGTCGAAGCCCTAGCCGGAACCGCATGATGAACGCCACCAAACTGCCCATGGAACTTGGCCCCATCCATTTCGTCGGCATCGGCGGCATCGGCATGTCGGGCATTGCCGAAGTGCTGATGACGCTGGGCTACCGGGTCCAGGGGTCCGATGCGCGCGCCTCAAGGATCACCGACCGGCTGGTGACGCTGGGCGCCACGTTCTTCGAGGGCCAAAGGGCCGAAAACATCGGCGAAGCGGCGGTGGTCGTGATCTCGTCTGCCATCAAGAAGGGCAACCCGGAACTGGAAGAGGCGCGCCGCCGCCAGTTGCCCGTCGTGCGCCGCGCCGAAATGCTGGCCGAACTGATGCGCCTGAAATCCAACGTGGCCATCGCCGGGACCCATGGCAAGACCACGACCACGACCATGGTCGC
Source organism: bacterium (assembly GCA_016124195.1). Classification (GTDB taxonomy): domain Bacteria; phylum Pseudomonadota; class Alphaproteobacteria; order Rhodobacterales; family Rhodobacteraceae; genus Stagnihabitans. Next base: position 580,550 of record WGOE01000002.1, read on the forward strand.
CACCCTGCTCGACAAGGGCGGGTTTGACCCGACCGTGATCAACGGCGGCGTGATCCACGCCTATGGGTCGAACGCGCGGGCGGGTGCGGGCGAATGGATGGTGGTCGAGGCGGATGAATCCGACGGCAGCTTCAACCGCCTGCCCGCCACCATCGCCATCGTCACCAACATCGACCCCGAGCATATGGAGCACTGGGGCACCTTCGATGCGCTGCGCAAAGGCTTCTTCGACTTCGTCTCGAACGTGCCTTTCTATGGTCTGGCGGTCTGCTGCACCGACCATCCCGAGGTGCAGGCGCTGGTGGGCCGCGTCACCGACCGGCGCATCGTGACCTTCGGCTTCAACGCCCAGGCCGATGTGCGCGCCGTCAATCTGGTGCACGAGGCCGGCCGGACCCGCTTTGACGTGGTGCTGCAGAACGAAGAGGGCAAGCCCGTGATCGAGGGCTGCACCCTGCCGATGCCGGGCGATCACAACGTGTCGAACTCGCTGGCGGCCATCGCGGTCGCGCGTCACCTGGGCATGCGGCGCGAAGAAATCCGCGAGGCGCTGGCCGCCTTCGAAGGCGTCAACCGCCGCTTCACCAAGGTGGCCGAGGTGAACGGCGTCACCATCATCGACGACTATGGCCACCACCCGGTAGAGATCGCCGCCGTCCTGAGGGCCGCGCGGCAAGCCATCGCCGGGGTGCCCGGGGCGCGCGTCATCGCCATCCACCAGCCGCACCGCTACACGCGGCTGCATTCGCTGTTCGAGGACTTCTGCACCTGCTTCAACGAGGCCGACGTGGCCGCCATCGCCGATGTTTATGCGGCGGGCGAGGATCCGATCCCCGGCGTCTCGCGCGATGACCTCGTGGCGGGCCTGATCGCGCATGGTCACCGCCATGCCCGCGCGCTGCTGGACGAGGCCGACCTGACACGCCTCGTGCGGGAACAGGCGCGGCCCGGCGATCTGGTGGTCTGCCTTGGCGCGGGGTCGATCTCGGCCTGGGCCAATGCGCTGCCCGCCAAGTTGGGCGCCTGACCCGCCCGCCCGAATTTTCTGCGAAAATTCCAGCCCCGGCCTGCCGCGAAAAAGCCTCAGGCTTTCCGCGCCAAGGCCCGCTTCGCCTGGCATCTTGCCAAGATGCGGGGAACGGGCGCGAGGATATGCCTGCACCCGTTGCACGTGTCGCCTCTTTCAGGATGTCCCATGTCCCCCCTTGTCTTCGGAGCCCTCTGGGTCATCGCCGCCGCCGTCACGGCCATGTTGCCGATGCGGGCGCAGATGGTGCCGGGCCTGAGCCTTCTGGTCGCGGCGCCGGTGCTTCTGGTCTGGATCGGCGTGACCCATGGCTTTGTCTGGCTGGCTGCGGGGCTTTTCGCCTTGCTGTCGATGTTCCGTCGGCCCTTGAACTATTTTGCCCGCAAGGCGCTTGGCCTGCCACTGCCCGAACTGCCGCCCGAACTGCGCCCGCAACCGAGAGAGCCGCAATGACCACCACGATCCTTGCCCTTTTTTGGCTGATCCTGGCCAACCTGATCGCGATGCTGCCCTCGCGCGATCATCACTGGCGCGCGGCCTATGTGCTCATGTCTCTTGGCCTGCCGCTGGCCGTTTGCCTTTATCAGGCGCGCGGCCTGTCCTGGACCCTGGCCTTCCTGCTCGCCGCCGCCTCGATCCTGCGCTGGCCGCTTTACCATGCCTGGCGCTGGATGCGGGGGGTGGTTGGGCGCTGAGCCCACGATCCGTCTGCCGCAGGACAGGGCAATCCGGTGCGTGTTTCGGGTCGGCGCAGGCAAAGCTTGAGATTTGCTGAACGGCGCGCGCGTGGAGACGAAAGGAAGACGGAAAGAAGACGCACAGAAGACGCACAGAAGACGGCGGCTCGAGGGCGGTCGGCCCCGGCGCCCGCATCTTGCGCGGCGGCCGGACTGCCGCTAGCAAGACGCCATGCAGAGCCTTCCCACCCCCCGCGGCACCCTGACGCCGGACCGTTCGCTGGCCGATCTGACCTGGCTTCGGGTCGGCGGGCCGGCGGATTGGCTTTTCCAGCCGGCCGATGAGCAGGATCTCGCGCAGTTCCTCGGCGCGCTCGACCCCGGCATTCCGGTCTTTCCGATGGGCGTGGGGTCCAACCTCATCGTGCGCGACGGCGGGCTGCGCGCGGTGGTGATCCGGCTGGGGCGCGGGTTCAATTCTATTGAAATTCAAGGCGATAGGGTGATAGCGGGGGCCGCGGCGCTGGATGCCCATGTGGCGCGGCGCGCGGCTGAGGCGGGTTTGGATCTGACCTTCCTGCGCACCATTCCCGGCACGATCGGCGGCGCGGTCCGGATGAATGCGGGCTGTTATGGGTCCTATGTGAAGGACCACCTGGTCGAAATCCGCCTCCTGACCCGCACGGGAGAGGCGCTGACCCTGCCTGCCGCGGCGCTGGACCTGGCCTACCGCCAGTCGCATCTGCCGGAAGGTGCCGTGATCGTCCAAGCGGTTTTCCGCGCATCCCATGGTGATCCGGCGGCGCTTGACCACAAGATGCAGGATCAGATCGCAAAACGCGATGCCAGCCAGCCCACCAGGGACCGCTCGGCCGGGTCGACCTTTCGCAACCCGGTCGGCCATTCCTCGACGGGCCGGGCGGATGACAGCCACGAGCTCAAGGCCTGGAAGGTGATCGACGACGCCGGAATGCGCGGCGCGCGGCTTGGCGGGGCGCAGATGTCGCCCATGCATTCCAACTTCCTGATCAACACCGGAGGGGCGACTGCCGCCGATCTGGAAAATCTTGGGGAAGAGGTGCGAAAAAAGGTTTTCCAAGACTCCGGGATCAGGTTAGAGTGGGAAATCATGCGCGTCGGCGAACCGGCGGCAAAATAACAAGAAAACCGGCGTTAGTCCGGCTGAGGCAGTGATGGTGGGCAAGCTTGCAGGCGCAGGCTCCCGCGTGGCGGTACTGATGGGTGGGCTTTCCGCAGAGCGGGAGGTTTCGCTTTCGTCGGGGCATGAATGTGCCAAGGCCTTGCGGGTGGCAGGTTATGACGTGGTCGAGCTTGACGCCGGCCGCGATCTTGCCGCGCGCCTGATCGAGGCGCAACCCGCCGTTGTTTTCAATGCCTTGCATGGCCGTTGGGGCGAGGACGGCTGCGTGCAGGGCCTTCTGGAATGGCTGGCCATCCCCTATACCCATTCGGGCGTCCTGGCCTCGGCGCTGGCGATGGACAAGGCGCGCGCCAAGGCGGCCTTCACGGCGGCGGGCCTGCCCACGGTCGCCTCGGTCCTGCGCCTGCGCGAAGAGGTCGAGGCGCATCACGTCCTGCCCCCGCCCTATGTGGTCAAGCCCAACAACGAGGGCTCTTCGGTCGGCGTCTATATCGTCCACCCCGGATCGAACGCGCCACGTCTTGCCGCCTCGATGCCGGAAATCGTCATGGTCGAAACCTATGCGCCGGGGCGGGAACTGACCGTGGCTGTGCTGGGCGAGCGGGCACTGGGGGTGACCGACATCCTGACCGACGGCTGGTATGACTATGATGCCAAATATAAAATTGGCGGCAGCCGGCACGAATTTCCGGCAAATATCCCCTCCGAGATTGCCGCGGCCTGCCTTGACTATGCCCTGCGCGCGCATCGGGCGCTGGGGTGCCGTGGCCTCAGCCGCACCGATTTCCGCTGGGACGAGGCGCGCGGGCTGGACGGGTTGATCCTGCTTGAGACCAACACCCAGCCGGGCATGACGCCGACCTCGCTCGCCCCCGAACAGGCGGCGCATTCGGGCCTGTCCTTTCCCGAACTTTGCACCTGGATCGTGGAGGATGCCTCATGCAATCGCTAGGCCGCGCCTTGCCCCTGCGCCGCGATCCGGCGCCCTCGCGCTGGGCCTATCGGATGCAGCGCCTGTGGCTGACGCCGCTCTTCCGCGTCACGATGCGGGTCGGGATGCCGGCGTTTTTCGTGGTCCTGGCCATGGGGATCTATCTGTCGGATGCCAACCGGCGCGAGGCCTTCGCCAATTTCGCCGTGGCCACCAAAGAGAAGGTGACCGAACGGCCGATGTTCATGGTCAACCTGCTGTCGATCGACGGTGCCTCGCCCGAACTGGCCGATGCGGTGCGCCGCAAGCTGAATCTGCAACTGCCGCAATCCTCGCTGACGCTGGATCTGAACGCGGTGCGCGCCCACGCCGAAGAGCTGGACGCGGTGGACAGCGCCGTGGTGCGGCTGGGGGCGGGCAACGTCCTGCAGGTCACGATTTCCGAACGCCAGCCCGCCTGGGTCTGGCGCACCGGGCATGGGCTTATGCTTCTGGATGCCACGGGTCACCGGATTGCCGGTCTGGCTGCGCGCGATGACCGGGCGGACCTGCCCCTGGTCGCCGGAGAGGGCGCCGATCAGGCGGTGGCCGAGGCGAAGACGATCCTCGCCGCCGCCCGGCCCTGGGCTTCGCGCATCCGCGGTCTGGTGCGGATCAGCGACCGGCGCTGGGACCTGGTGCTGGATCGCGATCAGCGCATCCTTCTGCCGGCCGACGATCCGATTGGCGCGGTCGAGGGGCTCATCGCGCTCGACAAGGCCGAAAACATTCTGGCCCGCGATCTGACCGTGGTCGATCTGCGCAATCCCCTGCGCCCCGTGCTTCGCCTTGCCCAGCCCGCCCTTGCCGCCTTGCGTCAGGCCCAGGGCCTCAAAATTTCGCCGGAGTCCAAATCATGACCGACCTCTACCACTCTCAACGTGCGATGCGGAACATGCGCAAGGCCGCCCTGCAACGCGGGGTGATTGCCATTCTGGATGTGGGGACTTCGAAAATCGCCTGCCTCGTGCTGCGGTTTGACGGGTTCGAAGAGGGGGCAGAGCCCGATGGCGTGGGCTCGATGGCGGGTCAGTCGAACTTTCGGGTGATCGGGGCGGCCACCACCAAATCGCGCGGGGTCCGCTTTGGCGAGATCAGCGCGATGAACGAGACGGAACGCGCGATCCGTACCGCCGTGCAGGCGGCGCAGAAGATGGCCAATGTGCGCGTCGATCACGTCATCGCCTGCTTTTCGGGCGGCGAGCCGCGCAGCTACGGGCTGGCCGGCGAGATTGAACTGCAAGACACCGTGGTCAAGGAAAACGACGTGGCCCGCGTGCTGGCGGCCTGCGATGTGCCCGACATCGGCGAGGGGCGCGAGGTCATCCATGCCCAGCCCGTCAACTTCGCGCTGGACCATCGCAGCGGCCTCGGAGACCCGCGCGACCAGATCGGCAATCGCCTCGCCTGCGACATGCACCTTCTGACGGTGGATGCGGCGGTGGTGCAGAACCTGCTGTACTGCATCAAGCGCTGCGATCTGGACCTCGCGGGGATTGCGTCTTCGGCCTATGCCTCGGGCATCGCCTCGCTGGTCGAGGACGAACGCGAACTCGGTGCCGCCTGCATCGACATGGGCGGCGGGTCGACCGGCATCTCGATCTTCATGAAGAAGCACATGATCTTTTCGGACGCGGTGCGTCTGGGCGGCGATCACGTCACCTCGGACATTGCGCAATGCCTGCATGTGCCGGTCGCCGTGGCCGAACGCATCAAGACCAAGCATGGCGGCGTGCATGCCACCGGCATGGACGATCGCGAGATGATCGAGATCGGCGGCGACAGCGGCGATTGGGACAAGGACCGCCGCCAGGTCAGCCGCACCGAGCTGATCGGCATCATCCGGCCCCGGGTCGAAGAGATTCTGGAACAGGCGGCCGAACGTCTGCTGGCCGCCGGGTTCGAGAGCCTGCCCAGCCAGCAGATCGTGCTGACCGGCGGGGCGAGCCAGATCCCCGGCCTCGACGGGCTGGCCAGCCGCATCCTGGGCCAGCGCGTCCGCATGGGCCGTCCCTTGCGCGTTCAGGGCCTGCCGCAGGCCGCGACGGGGCCGACCTTCGCCTCGACCGTGGGTCTGTGTCTTTTTGCGGCGCATCCCCAGGATGAATGGTGGGATTTCGACATTCCGGCAGAGCGCTATCCGGCGCGATCTTTGAAAAGGGCCCTCAAATGGTTCAAGGACAACTGGTAAACCTCAACATCCAGCGGTTCTGCCGAGATGCTGGTGCTTTCCGGCATAAATCCCCATATTTTGTGGGAGACCTGATGTTTTTTCGTGACCTTGGGGCGCACTGTGAGTAGAATCGTGGATAAGTCAGGTTCTGCCTCTGCACCGGGGGCAAAAGGGCAGGGGCCAGGCGTGGGACAGAACGATAAAAGGCAGCGCGGGGCCGCTGCATCACAACAAGAAACGGCGGGACGTAAAATGACATTAAACCTGATGGTCAATGCGGAGCGCGAAGAATTGAAGCCGCGCATCACTGTGTTTGGCGTTGGTGGTGCCGGGGGCAACGCGGTCAACAACATGATCGACAAGAACCTCGAAGGCGTCGAGTTCGTCGTGGCCAATACCGATGCGCAGGCCTTGCAGCAAAGCCGGTCCGCGAACAAGATCCAGATGGGTCTGAAGGTCACCGAGGGTCTGGGCGCCGGCGCCCGGCCGTCGGTCGGCTCTGCCGCGGCCGAGGAATCGATCGAGCAGATCGTCGATCATCTGGCGGGCGCGCACATGTGCTTCATCACCGCCGGGATGGGCGGTGGCACGGGCACCGGGGCCGCGCCGATCATCGCGCAGGCCGCACGTGAGTTGGGCGTGCTGACCGTCGGCGTGGTCACCAAGCCGTTCCAGTTCGAAGGCAACAAGCGGATGCGTCAGGCCGAGGAGGGTATCGACGCCCTGCAAAAGGTCGTCGACACGCTGATCGTCATCCCGAACCAGAACCTGTTCCGGCTGGCGAACGAACGCACCACCTTCACCGAAGCTTTCGCCATGGCCGACGACGTGCTCTATCAGGGCGTCAAGGGCGTGACCGACCTGATGGTGCGCCCCGGCCTGATCAACCTCGACTTCGCCGACGTGCGTTCGGTGATGGACGAGATGGGCAAGGCCATGATGGGCACCGGCGAGGCCACGGGTGACGACCGCGCCGTGCAGGCGGCCGAAAAGGCCATCGCGAACCCGCTTCTGGATGAAATCAGCCTGAACGGCGCCAAGGGTGTGCTGATCAACATCACCGGCGGCTATGACCTGACCCTGTTCGAACTGGATGAAGCGGCTAATATCATCCGTGAAAAGGTCGATCCGGACGCCAATATCATCGTGGGCTCGACGCTCGACATCAACATGGAGGGCGTGCTGCGCGTTTCGGTCGTGGCGACCGGCATCGATACCAAGCGCGAGAAGGCCGAAACGCCGGTGGCGCGTCGTCCGATGCACGAACCGCTGAAACCGATGACCCCGCCTGCGCCAGAGGCGCGGCGCGAACCGCCGATGCCGCTGACGCAACCCGCCGCTCCGGCGCCGGTCAAGGAGCCTGCGGCAGCGACCATGTTCGAAGCCAAGCCGTTCCGTGCCGAACCGGTCGAGGCCGAGCGTGAGGTGGACGATCTGCCCGAGCCGGCCTACCGCCCGGCGCCGATGCCCGAACAGCGCCCCGCGCCGGCTCCGGCCGCGCGCGATGCCGATGCGGGCAACTTCATCGCGCCGCGCCCGCGTCCGATGGGCTCGCCCTCGGCCGAGGCCATGGCCCGCCTGCAAGCCGCCGTCAGCAAATCGCCTGCACCGCAGGCAGCCCAACGTCCGCAGCCCGTTGCAAAGCCAGCGCCCAAGCCGGCCGCCGAACGCCCGCGCTTTGGCATCGGCAGCCTGATCAACCGCATGGCCGGCGCGCAGGCCGAGGCCGCACCGGCGACCCGCACCCAGCCGCCCGTCACCTCTTATGATGAGGAACAGGAACTCTCTGCCGATCAGGACCGGATGGAGATACCGGCCTTCCTGCGCCGTCAGGCCAACTGAGGCCGGTCGCAAGACCTGTTGCACAGATTGAAAGCCCGAGGTCTGCCTCGGGCTTTTTCGTTGGAAATACAAAGGCATGACCAAGAATCCCCGCTGTTACACTTGGTCACAAAGAGTGAGTTGAGAACCAGCCTGCAGCGGATTAGTTAAGCTTCCATGAATGGCGCAGGAAGGGTCGGGTTCCACAACCTGTAGTCCTGCGGAATGAAGTGTCTGGAGACGACGTGCAGAATACGGTGAAATCAGCGGTGACCTTCAAGGGCCTGGGGCTGCATTCGGGCAAGCCTGTGCGCATGACCCTGCGTCCGGCTTCGGCTGATTACGGCATATGGTTCCGCCGCACCGACCTTGCCACGGGCGACACGCTTATTGCGGCGCGTTGGGATACGGTGGTGCCCTCGAAACTCTGCACCCTCGTGGCCAATGACGATGGCGCCTCGGTTTCAACCATCGAACATATCATGGCGGCGCTCGCGGGCCTGGCCATCACCAATGCCCTGATCGAGATCGACGGCCCCGAGGTTCCCATCCTCGACGGCTCTGCCGCCCCCTTCGTCGCGGCCATTCTGGCGCGCGGCGTTCAGGCGCAGCAGGCGCCGGCGCGGGCGATCCGGGTGCTGAAGTCGATCGAGGTGCGCGACGGCGACGCCGTGGCACGGCTCGACCCGGCCGAAATGCTGGAGATCGATTTCCACATCGACTTTGCCGAGGCCGCCATCGGTCAGCAGTCGCGCCGGCTCAACATGTCGAACGGTGCCTTTGTGCGTGAGTTGTGCGATTCACGCACCTTCTGCCGTCAGGCCGACGTCGAGGCGATGCGCGCGCGCGGCCTTGCGCTTGGCGGTACGCTGGACAATGCCGTCGTGTTCGATGGCGACCGGGTGCTGTCGCCCGGCGGCCTGCGCCACGCAGACGAACCGGTGCGCCACAAGATGCTGGACGCTCTCGGCGATCTGGCGCTGGCCGGGGCGCCGATTCTGGGCCGGTATACGGGCGACAGGGCAGGGCATGCCTTGACCAATCGGCTGCTGCACAAGCTCTTTTCGACTCCGGGGGCCTTTGTCATAGACGATTGCGACGCTTTGGCGGGGGGAAAGCTGCCCGGCATCGGTGTGCAGAGCGGTGATCTTCCGCTTTACGCCTGAGGGCCCGCGGCAGAGGTGAAAGCCGTTTTGCGCCCCGGATTTTTCTGTGCTAGGACAGCCATCAAGGATGGCTGGGTTGCGGTAACGACCGGCTGCGATGGGTTGAGGATAGGCGAGACGATGGCAGTCGGAAGGTCAAGTGCCGCGCGTGGCTTGGGCATGGCGGTGATGATGGTCGTCTTGACGGCTTGCGCCAGCCCAGGGCCGAAGACTCTGCCGCTGGAAAATTACACGGCGGAAGAGATCTACAAGCGCGGCGAACTCGAATTGGCGGGCAAGGGCGGGGCCAAGACCGCCCTGACCTATTTCCAGGAGGTCGAGCGGCTTTACCCCTACACCGATTGGGCCAAGCGCGCGCTGATCATGCAGGCCTTTACCCTGCACAAGACCAAGAACTATGAGGAATCGCGCGTCGCAGCACAGCGCTACATCGATTTCTATCCGGCCGGCGAGGATATCGCCTATGCGCATTACCTTCTGGCCCTGTCCTATTACGACCAGATCGACGAGGTCGGCCGCGATCAGGGCCTGACCTTCCAGGCTTTGCAGGCGCTGCGGGTGGTGATCGAACAATATCCCAATAGCGAATATGCCAAATCGGCGATGCTGAAGTTCGATCTGGCCTTCGATCACCTTGCCGCCAAGGAAATGGAGATCGGACGCTATTACCTGCGCCAGCGCCATTATGCGGCCGCGATGAACCGGTTCCGCACCGTGGTGCAGGATTACCAGACCACGACCCAGACCGCCGAGGCGCTCGAACGGTTGGTCGAATGCTACCTCGGTCTTGGCCTGCCCGCCGAGGCGCAGACCGCCGGCGCCATCCTGGGCTACAACTACGAATCCAGCCCCTTCTATCAGGATGCCTTCAACCTCTTGAAGAAGCAGGGCCTGTCGCCCGAAGCCAAGGGGACCGGCTGGCTGGCCACGATCTACCGTCAGATGATCAAGGGCGAATGGTTGTGATCGCGGCGCTCAGGCGCGGCGCACCTTCCGGATGGCGTGATGCTGCGCAGTCTTGATATTCGCGACGTGCTGATCATTGACCGGCTGGAGTTGAACTTTCAGCCGGGCCTCAATGTGTTGACCGGCGAGACGGGGGCGGGCAAGTCGATCTTGCTCGATGCCTTGGGCTTCGTCCTGGGTTGGCGTGGCCGGGCCGATCTGGTGCGCAGCGGCGCCGCGCAGGGCGAGGTGACGGCGGTTTTCGATCTGCCGCAGGGCCATGCCGCCCGCGCCGTGCTCGAGACCGCGGGGATCGAGGCCGAGGACGAGTTGATCCTGCGCCGGACCAATTCGGCCGACGGGCGCAAGACGGCCTATGTCAACGACCGGCGCGCCTCGGGCGAGGTGCTGCGCGATCTGTCGGACACGCTGGTCGAACTGCATGGCCAGCATGACGATCGGGGGCTGTTGAACCCGCGCGGCCATCGCGTCTTGCTGGACACCTATGCCGGGCTGGACCTCGCTGCCTTGCGTGGCGCCTGGCGGGCCCGGTCCGAGGCGCTGCGCAGCCTGTCCGAAGCCGAGGCGCGGTTGGCCGCGATCCGGGTCGAGGAAGATTTCCTGCGCCATGCAGTGGCTGAACTGAACAAGCTGAACCCGCAGCCCGGCGAAGAGGCCAAGCTTGATACCGAACGCCGGCAGATGCAGGCGGCGGCGCGGATCCGTGATGACATCGCGCGCGCCAACGAGGTTCTGGGGCAGGGCGCCGATCACGCCTTGCAGGACGCGCTGCGCTGGTTGAACGGGGCCGCCGACAAGGCAGAGGGGCGGCTTGATACCGCGCTTGCTGCCTTGGAACGTGCGATGGTCGAACTGTCCGATGCGCAATCCGGGGTGAAAAGCTGCCTTGAGGCGCTCGATTTCGACGAGGCGGCGCTGGAGCGGCTGGAGGAACGGCTTTTCGCGATCCGCGCGCTGGCCCGCAAACATGCCGTTCTGCCCGATGATCTGGGCGCCCATGCCGAAACCCTGCGCGCCCGGCTCGACGCGCTGGATGGCGGCGAGCGCGGCTTGATCCGACTGCGGCAGGCTGCGGCCACGGCCGAGGCCGACTATGCCCGTCGCGCCGCGGCGATGACGGAGGCCCGGCGTGCCGCAGCCCTGCGTCTGGATGCAGCGATGGCCGCCGAACTCGCCCCGCTGAAGATGGAACGCGCGGTGTTTCGCACCGAGCTTTCACCCGTGGCACCCGGGCCCGATGGCCAGGACGAGGTGACCTTCACCGTGGCCACCAATCCGGGCGCCCCGGCGGGCCCCCTGAACCGGATCGCCTCGGGCGGGGAACTCAGCCGGTTTCTGCTGGCGCTGAAGGTCTGCCTGACCGGGCAGACGCCAGGCCTGACGTTGATTTTTGACGAGATCGACCGCGGGGTCGGCGGCGCCACCGCCGATGCTGTCGGTCGCAGGCTCGCGCAGCTGGCCAAGGGCGCGCAGGTTCTGGTGGTAACGCACTCGCCGCAGGTGGCGGCCTTGGGCGCGCATCACTGGCGGGTGGAAAAGCGGGTCACGGACGGCACCACCCTGTCCACCGTCACCCCGCTGGCGCCCGAGGCGCGGACCGAGGAAATCGCCCGGATGCTGGCCGGCGACACCGTCACCGAAGCCGCCCGCGCCGCGGCCCGCGCCTTGCTAAGCGGTGGCTGAGAAGGTCAGGTTGACGGCGCGCCAGATGTCGCCCTCGACCACCAGAACCGCGGTCATCAGCGTGCCGATCCGCGGCAATTCGGCCTTGGCCTCATCGCGCGCCCCGCTGACCACGAACCTTTGGCTGAGGATCGTCGCTCCGGCCGCGATGTCGCGCAACCGCATCTTTCCGGTCACCAGACGCGAGGCAGCAAAGATCCCGGCAAATTCGGCGGCAAAGGCCGCCTCGGCCGCCTTGCTGCCGGTGACAACCGCGCCGGTCAGGGTCAGCACTTCGGCGTCTGGCGCGAGGAGTGCCGCCAGACCGGCCGCGTCTTGCCGCCCAAAGGCGCTGGCGAAGGCCTTGGCAAAATCCTCGGGTGTCATGCTTCGGCCATCTTGGCCATGGCATTGGCCAGATCGCCATAGCCGGTGAAGCGCCGTTCATAGGCAAGCCCAAGCCTGCGCGCGCAGTCCTCGGCCTTGGCGTCCAGCGCAGGGTCCTGAGTCTGGGCCTGATAGACAAGCTTGGTGTAATTGCCGAAATACATGTCGCGCAGCTCGGGGTGCCGGTCGAGCCCCATTGGCCGCCAGACGAAGGCATCGAACTGCCGCACGAGGAAATCCGTCAGGTAGAAGGCGGTGAACTCGCTGTCCAGATGTTCGGCAAAGACCGCATTGCCTTCGAAAAACGAATAGCAATGCGGGCCTTCCAGCATCTCAACGCCCAATTCCTTGCACTTTTCCTGCAAGAGCCCGCCGGTGCCGCAATCAGCGTACAGGATGAAGATCCTCTCGTAAGCGGCCTTGTGATCTGCCACCGCGCGCGCCACTTCGGCCGTGATCTTTTCCGGATAGAGGTGCAGTTTGGCCGGCAGGCATTGCAGGTCCATATGGGTCCAGCGGTTGACCTTGATCAGCGCCACAACCTCATGCGCCAGAGCGCCACAGGCGATGAGCAGGATGCGCCCGCCTTCGCGCGGGGCTAGCCCGGCTTCGGTCAGGACCGTGTCGTCTGGCAATGGGGCAGGCAGATCGGCCATGGGTGCCTCCGCGGCGGAACATGGGCTCGAGGCGGCATAAAGCCAAGCCTCAAATGCAAAGCCCCGGGCGTTGACCCGGGGCAAGGCGCAATGGCGCGCAGGTCTCAGGCGTTCGGGCGATTGTGCTTGCGCGAAACGAAGGCCTTGGCGGTTTCAACGGCCACGGCCGCGTCACGGCAATAGGCGTCCGCACCGATCGCCTTGGAGAATTCTTCGTTCAGGGGCGCGCCGCCGACCAGCACGATGTAATCGTCGCGCATGCCCTTTTCCTTCATCGTGTCGATCACGACCTTCATATAGGGCATCGTCGTGGTCAGCAGGGCCGACATGCCCAGGATATCGGGCTTTTCGGCTTCCAGCGCGTCGAGGTATTTCTCGACCGAGTTGTTGATCCCCAGATCCTTCACCTCGAAGCCGGCGCCTTCCATCATCATGCCGACAAGGTTCTTGCCGATGTCGTGGATGTCGCCCTTGACGGTGCCGATCACCATCTTGCCCATCCGCGGCGCCCCGGTGGCGATCAACAGCGGCTTCAGGATGGCCATGCCGCCCTTCATCGCATTGGCCGCCAAGAGAACTTCGGGCACGAAGAGGATGCCGTCGCGGAAGTCGGCGCCCACGATGGTCATGCCCGCAACCAGCGCCTTGGTCAGCGCGTCATAGGGCGCCCAGCCGCGCGCGATAAGGATGTTGACACCCTCTTCGATCTCTTCCTTGAGGCCGTCATAGAGGTCGTCATGCATCTGCAGGACAAGTTCATCATCGGAAAGTTCAGACAGGATGATTTCGTCATCGTCGGCCATGCTGAGGCTCCTCTGGGCGTTTCGTCGTCAATGGGGCCAAAGGGCCCCTGCCACTTTTCCCTTAGCGACATGCCCCGGATGAAAGCCGACAGCAAGGGGCGATGCCGCAGATTTGTCTGGAAAGAGTTCTGCAAATGTTCCAGAATGGCGCCATGGATCGCAAGGAAAACAGCATTCTGCCGGGGCAAAGGCTGCGCGCGCGCGGGGCGGGCAGCAATGAGACCGGGCGGTTCGAAGGCAGTCGCCGTGTCGCTTTTGACGACGGCTGGGATATTGCGGAGGAACAGCGTCTGGTTCGGACCGAGACGCGCATCGAACAGGCGCGCTCGGCCATCACCTACAACACCTCTCCCGATCTGCCGTTCGACCGGTCGATCAACCCCTACCGGGGCTGCGAACACGGCTGCATCTACTGCTTTGCCCGGCCCAGCCATGCCTATCTGAACCTGTCGCCCGGTCTGGATTTCGAGACGCGGCTGGTGGCGCGGCCCGGCATCTCTCGTGTGCTGGAACGTGAGTTGCGTTCGAAATCCTACAGGGTCGCCACCATCGCCATCGGCACGAACACCGATCCCTATCAGCCGATCGAGGCCGAATACGGCGTGATGCGCGAGGTGTTGCAGATGTTGCTGGAATTTCAGCATCCGGTGGCGATCACCACCAAGGGCACGTTGATCGAACGCGACATCGACCTTCTGGTGCCGCTCGCCAAGGCCGGGCTGACGCGGGTCGGCGTTTCGATCACCACGCTGGATGCCCGGCTCGCCCGCCGGATGGAACCGCGGGCGGCCGCTCCCAAACGCCGGCTCGAGGTGATCCGCCGCCTGAGCGATGCGGGCGTGCCGGTCCGTGTCATGGTCTCGCCTCTGATCCCGGGCCTGTCGGATCACGAGTTGGAGCCGATCATGGAGGCCGCGGCCGGGGCGGGGGCGGTGGCGGCCAGTTTCATCAGCCTGCGCCTGCCGCGCGAGGTCTCGCCCCTGTTTCAGGACTGGCTTGCGGCGCATTACCCGGACCGGGCGGCCAAGGTCATGGCGCGGGTGCGCGAGTTGCACGGCGGCAAGGATTACGATGCCGAATGGGGCAAGAGGTTTCGTGGCGAAGGGATCTGGGCCGAGTTGATGGCGCGGCGCTTTCATGTGGCTCTGGCGCGGCTGGGGTTGCATAAATCCCAGCCGCCCCTGCGCACCGACCTGTTCCGCGTGCCCTTGGCCGAGGGCAATCAGTTGGGTTTTGACTTGTAGGATGGGCAATCTGCCCATCGTACCTGCAAGATGGGCAGATTGCCCATCCTACCCCGGTCCGGCGTTCAGCCCCTGCGCCCGCGCCGTTCGCGCTTGGGATCGCCCGAGGTGTCGCCCGTGCCATCTGAAGCCGAGGAAAAGGCGCCCAGCTTGGCCTGGATGTCTTCCGGCGTGGGCTTGTCACCTTTCGGGCGGCTTTCCAACGCGCGGCGCATGGCGGCCAGGTGATCGGGCATGGTGCCGCAGCAGCCGCCGATGATGCGCACTCCGGCATCGCGGGCCAGAACGGCATATTCCGCCATCAGTTCGGGCGTGCCATCGTAATGGATATGGCCCTCGTGATATTTCGGGATGCCGGCATTGCCCTTGGCGATGATCGGGCGGCTGGTTCCGGTCGTCTCGAAGCCCAGAACCGTGCGCATCAGGTCCGAAGCGCCGACACCGCAATTGGCCCCAAAGGCGATCGGCGGCGCGGGCAGCTTTTCCACCATGCCGGCAAGACCGGCCGAGGTGATCCCCATCATTGTGCGGCCGGCAGTGTCAAAGCTCATCGTGCCGCACCACGGCATCCCGGCGCGGGTCGCAGCCTCGGCTGCCGCGGCATATTCCTCGAAGGCCGACATGGTTTCGATCCAGAGCACATCGGCGCCGCCCTCTTTCAGAGCCTCGGCCTGTTCCTGGAAAATCTCGACGGCGAGATCATGGGTCATGGTGCCCATGGGCTGAAAGATCTCGCCCGTGGGGCCGACCGAGCCTGCCACCACCACGGGGCGGCCGGCGGCATCGGCGATCTCGCGCCCGAGGTCGGCTGCGACCCGGTTCAATTCGCGCACGCGGACCTGGGCGTTGTGCAGCTTCAACCGGGCGGCATTGCCGCCGAACGAGTTGGTCAGGAAGATGTCCGACCCGGCATTCACCGCGCTGCGGTAGAGGCTGCGGATGTTGTCGGGCTGGTCGGTGTTCCAGAACTCGGGCGGCTCGCCGGACGACAGGCCCATGTTGAACAGGTTGGTGCCGGTGGCGCCGTCCGCCATCAGCCATTCACGCTCATCCAAGAGGCGCGACAAAAGATCCTGGGACATCGGGTGGTCCTTCGCTGGGGGTGGCCCGGCCAACGGATCGAGGCCGGGCGGAAAGGGTACGCCGGGTCAGAGTTCGGTCATAAGCTGTGCCTTGGCCATCGGCAAAAGCTCGGCCAGCTTGGCGCGGACGGCGGCGGGATCGGACAGGGCGCCCAGATCGCCGGCCACCTTGCGGACCACGTCCTCGTTGCCGGCCTCTTCGAAATCGGCCTTGATGACCTCCAGCGCATAGGCCGCGGCCTCGTCGCCCGACTTGCCCATCAGGCCCGCGGCCCACAGGCCCAGAAGCTTGTTGGCACGGGCCTCGGCCCGGAACTGCATCTCGGAATCATGGGCAAACTTGTTTTCAAAAGCATTGGCGCGTTCGTCGAATGTGGTCATGGTCTGGCCCTCGGCTGCACGTTTTGGTTCCCCTTCCATATGCCTTTCGCGAGGCCTTACCGCAAGGGGAAGCCGGCACGATTGCGGGTGGATCGGGCGCGTGGGGCCGTGCCACCTTGCCGGGCGAGGATGCATGGCATATAGCGCGACAGGAAGAGGGGCCGGCGCCATCGGTGCCGCTAAGGGCATGCACGCGCCCCCGAGTGTTGCGGAGCGTTCATGGCACGGCGCAAGAAGATCTACGAGGGCAAGGCAAAGATCCTGTACGAAGGACCCGAGCCCGGCACTCTGGTGCAGTATTTCAAGGACGAGGGCGCCGCTGGCCCCACGGTGAACGAGGGCGAGAACCTCGCCTCCGAGGGCAAGGGCGTGCTCAACAACCGCCTGTCGGAATTCTTCATGGCCGGGCTGAACTCGATCGGCGTGCCCACCCATTTCATCCGCCGCATCAACATGCGCGAACAACTGGTGCGCGAAGCCGAGATCGTGCCGCTGGAAGTGGTGGTGCGCAATTTTGCCGCAGGAGAACTGTCAAGCCGGCTCGGCATTCCCGAAGGCACGCCCCTGCCGCGCCCGATCGTGGAATATTACTACAAGGACCCGCGCCTGAACGCGCCCCTGGTGTCCGAAGAGCATATCATCGCCTTTGGCTGGGCCAGCCAGCAGGATCTGGACGACATCATCGCCCTTGCCCTGCGGGTGAACGACTTTCTGTCCGGCGTGATGCTGGGTGTGGGCATCCGGTTGGCCGATTTCCGCATCGAGGTGGGCCGGATCTGGGAAGGCGATTACATGCGCCTGATCGTGGCGGACGAAATCAGCCCGGACAGCTGCCGGCTTTGGGATCTGCGCCGGCCCGAGGGGGCGGGGGCAACGCCCGAGCCGGGGCCGCTGGTCGATGTCTATACCGAACTGGCGCGGCGGCTCGGGGTCTTGCCCTCGAACGTGACCCATGCGCCCAAGCCGACCCTGATCAACTGAACCGCCAAAGCCCGAAAACCGGAGGAACCGCCCATGAAAGCCCGTGTCACCGTGATGTTGAAAGCCGGGGTCCTGGATGTGCAGGGCGAGGCCGTGCGTTTTGCTCTGGCGACGCTCGGTTTTGGCGGGGTCGAGGGCGTGCGTCAGGGCAAGGTGATCGAATTGGACCTGGCCGAGACCGATGCCGCCGCCGCGGAAAGCGCGGTCAAGGCGATGTGCGAGAAGCTTCTGGCCAATACGGTAATCGAGAGCTACCGCATCGAGATCCTCTGATCCATGATGGGCAGATTGCCCATCCTACCTTGACCGGGCCGCCCGCTTGCGCCACCCCTTGCCGAAACAGGGGAGGATGCGATGCGCGCTGCAGTGATCCGGGACTACAAGGCCGATCTTAGCCTCGAAACCGTGGCCGATCCGGTCTGCGAGGCGGATGGCGTGGTGGTCAAGGTGCTGGCCTGCGGCATCTGCCGCAGCGATTGGCACGGTTGGATCGGTGAACATCCCAAGGTCAAGCCCGGCGCCATCCCCGGCCATGAATATTGTGGCGAGGTGGTCGAGGCTGGCCCCCTCGCGCGGTGGCAGGTGGGCGACCGCATCATCGCGCCCTTCATTCTGGCGTGCGGAGACTGTCCGGAATGCCGCTCGGGCCAGACCACGACCTGCCGGGCGCAGCGCGTGCCGGGTTTTGGCGAGCCCGGGGCCTGGGCCGAATATGTCTCGGTGCCCCATGCCCATAACCTCACGCGCCTGCCAGAGTTTCTGACCCCGGCGCTGGCCGCCGGGCTGGGCTGCCGGGTGACCACGGCCTATCACGCGCTGACCGGGCGCGCGTGCCTGCAGGCGGGCGAGTGGCTGGCCGTGCATGGCACCGGCGGCATCGGCCTTTCGGCCCTGCTGATCGGCCTCGCACTTGGGGCGCGGGTCATCGCCGTGGATATCGTGGCCGAGCGGCTGGCCCATGCCAAGGCGCTTGGCGCCGAAGCGGTCATTGATGCCCGCGCGGGCGATGTGGCCGCGCGCATCCAGGCCGTGACGGGCGGCGGCGCCCATGTCTCGATCGAGGCCCTGGGCATCGAAGCCACTGCCAATGCTTCCATCGAATGTCTGCGACCACTGGGCCGGCATGTTCAGGTCGGCCTGCCCACCGGGCACACCGCCCGGATGCAGATCAACATGAACGCGGTCTACATGAAACAGCTGGCCCTTTTTGGCACAAGGGGGATGCCGGCCTGGCGTTATCCCTCGCTCCTGTCGCTGATCGAGACGGGCAAGGTCGATGTCCGCCCCATCGTGGCCCGCCAAGTCGCCCTGAGCGAGGCCAGCGCCGAACTGCGCGCCTTCAACGGGCCGATGCCGCCCGGCGTGGCCGTGATCACCGATCTGGCGGGCTGAGCCGGCGTGCAAGACCGGAGCGCGAATTTTCGCAGAAAATTCGGCGCATGAGGCGGGAGGACACAGATCTGCGCAGCACGAGCCTGTCTGCCCTGTCTCAATTCACAAAGGCGTTGTCGGTCGGCGCGATCTGGCGTTTGTCATGGCCACCCCACCCACTGGGGGGGGGGGGCCAAGCTTTGGTCTTTATCCAACGTCCCGCGCCGCAGCGCTCAGACGAAGCGGTTCCACAGGTTCTCCAGCCGTTCCTGACGGCCCGACTTCGGCTGCGGCTCCAGCCCTTCCGTGGTGACCCGGGCGGCAGCTTCGGCCAGCCCGCCCTCCAGCATGGCCTGCGCCGCAGGTGTGGCCCAGCCCGCATAGCGTGCGGCGCGGGCCTTCTCGAGGCTGCCATCCTCCAAAAGCGCCGCCGCCGCCTTCAAGGCCCGGGCGCAGGTATCCATCCCGCCGACATGGCTCAGGATCAGATCCTCGGCATCCAGCGACTGCCGGCGGATCTTGGCGTCAAAGTTGGTCCCGCCGGTGTGCAGCCCGCCATTGCGCAGCACCTCGTAATAGGCCAGCGCCATTTCCGGGGCGTTGTTGGGGAACTGGTCGGTGTCCCAGCCGGATTGATAGTCGTTCCGGTTCATGTCGATCGAGCCCAGAATGCCAAGGCTGCTCGCCAGGGCCAGCTCGTGTTCGAAGGAATGGCCGGCCAGGATCGCATGACCCTGTTCGATATTGACCTTCACCTCCTTTTCCAGCCCGAACTGGACGAGGAAGCCGTAAACCGTCGCCACGTCGAAATCGTACTGGTGCTTGGAGGGTTCCTGCGGCTTGGGTTCGATCAGGATCGTGCCCTTGAAGCCGATCTTGTGCTTGTATTCGACCACCTGTTGCAGGAAGCGGCCGGCATGGTCGCGCTCGGCCTTCAGGTCGGTGTTCAGAAGCGTCTCATAGCCCTCGCGCCCGCCCCAGAGCACATAATTCTGCCCCTTCAGCTTGTGCGTTGCGTCCATGTTGGCCTTCACCGTGGCCGCGGCATAGGCATAGACATCGGGGTCGGGGTTGGTGGCGGCCCCGCTCATCCAGCGCCGGTTGGAAAAGAGGTTGGCCGTGCCCCACAGAAGCTGGGTCTTGTGGCTCGCCTGTTTTTGGCCGAGGTAATCGACGATCTCTTCAAGGTTACGCGTGCTTTCGGCGAAACTGGCACCTTCCGGCCGCACATCCGCGTCATGAAAGCAATAGAAGGGCACGCCGAGGATGTCGAACATCTCGAAGGCCGCGTCGGCCTTGAGCTTGGCAAGCGCCATCGTCTCTCCGAACCAGGGGCGCAGCAGGGTCTGGCCGCCGAAGGGGTCGTGGCCTTGATAGGCAAAGGAATGCCAATAGGCCACGGCAAAGCGCAGGTGATCCTCCATCCGCTTGCCCATCACCACCTCGTCGGGGTTGTAATGGCGATAGGCGAATTCGTTCGCGGAATCGGGCCCTTCGTACTTGATCGCCGGGATGTTCTTGAAGAAATCGGTCATGTCGGCCTCGCCGTGAATTAGGGATTGGAGAGTTTCTGGATCGCAGCCTGGGCTGCACGATAGCGGGCGTGACCGGCGTCAAAGGCGGCGGTCAGGCGCGTGTCGGGCTCGATCGTGCGGGCGATCGGCGGCATGGTGGCGATCTCGGCCCCGGTGCCGGTCGCGGCCATGAGGCCCAGCCGGGCCGCGCCAAGCGCACCGCCAAAGTCGCCGGCGGCCGGCACCAGCACCGGGCAGTCGAGTGCCGTGGCAATCGCCTTGAGCCAATAGTCCGACCGCGCGCCGCCGCCCACGGCCAGCAGGCTTTCCAGCCGCGTGCCGGTCGCGGCGAGCGCATCGCGGCTGTCGCGGAAGGCGAAGGTGACGCCTTCCAGAACCGCACGGGTGCCGGCGGCGCGGTCGGTCTGATGCTCCAGCCCCAAAAGCGCGCCACGGATGGCGCTGTCGTTCAGGGGCGTACGCTCGCCGCCCAGATAGGGCAGGAACAGAGCCTTGCCGGGCGCCTCGAGCGCACCCAGTTCCCCGGTCAGCGCGGCCGCCGTCTGGCCCACGAGGCCCGCATACCAGTTCAGCGCGTCGGTTGCGGCCAGAATCACGCCCATCTGATGCCAGGTGTTTGGCAGGGCGTGGCAGAAAGTATGAACTGCCGTCTCGGGGTCTGGCTGATAGCCATCATTGGCGGCGAACAGAACCCCCGAGGTGCCCAGCGAGACAAAGGCCTGCCCAGCCTTGACCACGCCCACGCCGACCCCCGCCGCCGCATTGTCGCCCCCGCCGCCGGCCACGACCACGCCTTTGGGCAGGCCCCAGCGGCTGGCCAACTCGCCGCGCAGATGGCCCGAGACGGCAGACCCTTCGACCAGCCGGGGCATTTCGGCCCGGCTCAGGCCCGTCGCCTGCAAGAGATCCTCCGACCAGTCGCGCTTGCCCGTGTCCAGCCAGGAGGTGCCGGCGGCGTCCGACATTTCCGACACATGCTCTCCGGTCAGCCAGAGGCGCAGGTAATCCTTGGGCAGCAGGATCTTGGCGACACGGTCCCAGACCTGCGGCTCGTGCTTGCGGATCCAGGCGAGTTTGGGCGCCGTGAAGCCCGGAAAGACGATGTTGCCGGTGATGCGGCGGAACATCGGGTCGCCGTCCAGTTCGGCCGCCTCGTCATGGCCGCGGGTATCGTTCCACAGGATGCAGGGGCGCAGCACGTCATCGGCGCCGTCCAGCAGCGTGGCACCATGCATGTGGCCCGAAAGCCCGATGCCGCGCACAGAACCCAGGCCAAAGGCGGCCAGCTTGTCGAACACCGTTTCTGCGGCGGTGATCCAGCTGTCGGGGGCTTGCTCGCTCCAGCCCTCATGCGGGCGCTGCACGGTCAGGGGGGCGGTGGCCTCGGCCAGGACCTTCTGATCGTCATTGATCAGAATGCCCTTCAGGCCCGACGTTCCAAGATCCAGGCCGATGTACATCACGCTGCCTTCGCCGGTTTCTTGCCCAGGATGATCATGCCCAGGATATCCTCGTCCGTGACCTCGTTCACGTTCACGGTGCCGACCAGTTGGCCGTTCTTCATCACCGAGGCGCGGTCGCAGAGCTTCATCACGTTGTGGATGTCGTGTTCGATCAGGAAGATGCCAAGGCCCTGGGCCTTCAGCTCTTCGATCAGTTCGGACACCATCTGGGTTTCGTGCGGGCCAAGGGCGGCGGTCGGTTCGTCCATGATCAGGATCTTGGCGTTGAAATAGACCGCCCGGGCGATGGCGACCGACTGGCGCTGCCCGCCTGACAGGGCCGACACCGGCACGTTGAACTTCTTGAAGTTGGGGTTGAGCCGGCCAAGGATCTTGCGCGTCTCGGCCTCCATCGCGCTTTCGTCCAGAAACCCGCGCGAGGACACCAGTTCGCGGCCCAGAAACAGGTTCGAGGCGGCGTCCAGATTGTCGGCGAGTGCCAGGGTCTGGTAGATCGTCTCGATGTTCTGGGCGCGGGCGTCGCGCGGGTTGTTGATCTCGACCGGTTTGCCGTTGATCAGGATCTGGCCCGCATCGGCCTGATAGGCGCCCGACAGGCACTTGATCAGCGTCGACTTGCCGGCCCCGTTGTGACCCAGAAGCCCCACGACCTCGCCCGGATACAGGTCCACCGTGACATGATCCACCGCCTTGATGCCGCCGAACGAGATCGAGATGTCGCGCATCTCGACCAGGGGGGTGCCTTTGACTGCGTTTGCCATCTTGTCCCTCACTTGGTTTTGCTGCGGTAGATGTTGTCGACATAGACGGCGAGGACCAGAACCGCGCCCACCACCATGCTCTGGATCGAGGTGTCAAAGCCGATCAGCACCATCCCCGTGCGCAGGGATTCCATCACCAGCGCGCCGAGGATCGCGCCATAGATCGTGCCGATGCCGCCGGCCAGCGAGGTGCCGCCGATCACGGCCGCGGCGATGACGTAAAGCTCGTCGAACTGGCCAAGCGCGTTGGTGGCCGAATTGAGACGCGCCGAGGACACGACGGCCGACAGGCCCGCCAGCATCCCCATCAGGGCGAAGATCTGGACCAGCAGCCTCTTGGTGTTGATCCCGGCCAAAGCTGCAGCCTCGGGGTTGCCGCCGACGGCGAAGACATAGCGGCCGAACCGGGTGCGGGTCATCAGGAAGGTCATCACGATGCCGACGAAGGCAAGGATCAGCACCGGGATCGCGTAGCCATGGCTGATGAACAGGCCCTCGGGCGGCACGGTGATGTTGTGGGCCGCGGCGTAATTCTTCACGATGCCGACGGGCCAGGGATAGGCGTTGACCAGCAGCGTGGCGCCGAGGATCAACCCGCAGCCAAGCGCCGCCATGAAGGCCTCGGCCCAGATCGGGCGCAAGGCGAAGTCGTGCTTTTGCCGGTTGGCCCGGCTGGACCGCAGCATCAGCAAGACGCCGGCGCAACCCAGAAGCCCCACGATCCAGCTGCCCCAGAACCCGATGGCCCCGTAGGGCCCGCCGCCCAGCAGGGCGAAATCGGCATCCACCGGCGAGATCGTCTTGCCGTTGGCCACGAGAAAGGCTGCCCCGCGAAAGAACATCAACCCGCCCAGCGTCACGATGAAGGACGGGATGCCGCGATAGGCGATCATCCAGCCGTTGAAGGCGCCGACCAGTGCCCCCAGTGCCATGCCGACGATGACCGTGACCACCCAGATCAGCGGACTGCCAAGCCCAAGGTACTGCGGCAGGATGTTGACCTGCAGCACGCCCATGATCATGGCGACAAAGCCCAGGACCGAGCCGACCGACAGATCGATGTTGCGCGTCACGATGATCAGCACCATGCCGGTCGCCATGATCCCGACCGACGAGGTCTGAACCGAAAGGTTCCACAGGTTGCGCGGCGTCAGGAACGCGCCGCCATCGCGAAAGATCGCGCCGTAAAGGTGAAAGCCCAGCCAGATGGCCAGCAGGGCGCCGGCCATGCCGAGGAGCCGCGTGTCGATCTCGGTGGC
Source organism: bacterium (assembly GCA_016124195.1). Lineage (GTDB taxonomy): Bacteria > Pseudomonadota > Alphaproteobacteria > Rhodobacterales > Rhodobacteraceae > Stagnihabitans. The sequence goes on from WGOE01000002.1 coordinate 604,097, forward strand.
TTTCAGGAAGCGTTGCAACGCGCTGGCCGCAGCGTCGGCAGGCAAGCCCTGCGGAGCGGTCGGTCGGGTCTGATCGCTCATGCGCTCATCCTCCTCGTGATGGAATTGTTGAAAAGCGCGGGTTGCGGCCCTTGGGTCGCGACATCCCGGATGGCGGGGTGCTGGCCCTGGCCTCTGGCTCGCCATGCGCCCGAAAATCAGATCCGGCGCCACCTTGCGATGGCGCCGGAGGTCAGATCAAAGCCTTACTTGCAGGCTGCCACGTCGGGCATCGCCCCTTCGCAGGCCTCGGCCTTGGTGATGTGACCGCCGTCGATGGCCAGGTTCAGCGTGTCCTTGGTCAGCGCGGTGGGGGTCAGAAGGATCGCATTCATCTCGATCTTCTTCGGGCCGTCAGAGAATTTCACCACGTTGGGGATCTTGTCCATCGCGGTGCCTTCGCCCAGGGCCGCGGCGATCTCGCCCGCGGCCTTGCCCAGAGCGCGGCTGTCCTTCCAGACCGAAACGGTCTGCGTGCCACGCGCCACGCGGTTGATGGCGGCCTTGTCGCCGTCCTGCCCGCCCAAGGGCACCGTCAGGCCCTGCGCGGCCAGAGCCGCGGCAGCACCGCCGGCCATGCCGTCGTTTTCGGCCAGAACCGCGTCAACCTTGTTGTTGTTGGCGGTCAGGATCTGTTCCATGTTCTTCTGGGCATTCTCGGGCTTCCAGCCGTCCGAGAAGCTTTCGCCGACGATCTTGATATCGCCCTTCTTCACCGCATCGCCGATGACCGACATCATGCCCTGCAGCAGGAAGCCCGCGTTCGGGTCGCCCGGGTCGCCCTTGATGATGGCATAGTTGCCCTTGGGCTGCGCCTTCATCACTTCGGTGGCGATGATCTTGCCGACCTGGATGTTGTCGAAGGTCAGATAGAAGGTGCGGTTGTCCTCGATCAGGCGGTCATAGCCGATGACCGGAATGCCCTCGGCGGCGGCCTTTTCGATGGCCGGCCCGATCGCGTCCTTGTCCCAGGCGTTGATGATCAGGACATTGGCGCCCTGGCTGATCAGCGCGTCCACGTCATTGAGCTGCTTTTCCGAGGACGACTGGGCGTCGGCCGAAATATAGGTGTCGCCAGCGGCTTCGATCGCGGCCTTCATTGCTGCTTCGTCGATCTTCCAGCGCTCTTCCTGGAAGCTTGCCCAGGACACGCCGATTTTCTTGCCATTGGCATAGGCTGCCGTTGAAAGACTGGTAGCCGCAAGAAGCGCGACCAAGAGTACCTTACGCATTTAAATCCTCCCATGGATGCGGCCAGCGTATGGCCGTCCCCGCAGATTCGCCGGGACTGGCAGGAAATTGCCGTGATTAAATTCAGTTGTCAAAATAAAAATGATCCGCCAATCTGTCTCTGGCTGGAAACCGGGCGATTTCGTTGCCGCGATGCAGAAAGCGTGGCAGAAGTTATGACTGAGTGCCACAAGCGACGGTTGAAATGGCTGGTTTTTCGTTCGGGGTGTGAAGAAATGCGCAGGGGATTGCCGGGATCATCGGGGGAAGAGGGGCGCATCGGCTGCGGCCCGCTGATTGCGCCATGGTCCGAACAGATGCGGCCCCTGCGCCAGCAGATCTTCGACCGGGTCCGCGCCTCGGGCCTGGTGGCAAGGGTGCAACTGGCCAAGGAACTGGGGGTCAGCCCCGCCTCGGTCACCACCATGACGAGCGAATTGATCGAGGCCGGGTTGATCGAAGAGGTGGCAGCGCCGCGCGACCTCGATTCGGGGCGCGGGCGTCCGGCGGTGGCGCTTGGCGTGCGGGGGGCCGCGCATTGTGTCGTGGGCATGAAGCTGTCGGACCGCGAACACACGGCCGTCGTGGTGGATTTCGCCGGCAACATGCTGGCCGATGACGCGATTGCGCGCGATCCGGGCTCTGCAACGCTGTCGGACATGCTGGATGCGATCGAACACCTGCTGGACAAGGTCTGCGCCAAGGCCGGGATCGGGCGCACCGCGCTGTCGGCCGTGGGGATCGGCGTGCCGGGCTTTGTCGATCATGCCGAGGGGATGGTGCATTGGTCCTCGACCCTGGCCGAGCGCGCGGTGCCGCTGGCCGCCGCGGCGCAGGGCCGGATCGGTCTGCCGGTGACCATCGACAACGATGCCAATCTGGTGGCCCTGGCCGAGTTGTGGTTCGGCGCCGGCCGGTCGCTGCCCGATTTCGCCGTGGTGACCATAGAACATGGCGTCGGCATGGGCTTTGTGATGAACCACCGCATCTACCGCGGCGCGCAGCGGCTGGGGCTGGAACTGGGCCACACCAAGGTGCAACTGGACGGCGCGCTTTGCCGCTGCGGCCAGCGCGGCTGCCTTGAGGCCTATGTCGCCGACTATGCCCTCGCGCGTGAGGCGGTGACGGCGCTGAACCTCAACCACCGGCAAAGCCCCTCGGTTCCGGTGCTTCTGGAAAGTCTTTATCAGCATGCCAAGGCCGGCAATGCCACGGCGCGGTCGATCTTTCGGCGGGCCGGGCGCTATCTGGCGCTGGGGTTGGCCAATGTGGTGAACCTCTTTGATCCAGCGCTGATCATCCTGTCGGGCGAGCGGATGAAATACGACTACCTCTATGCCGCCGAGACTTTGGCCGAGATGCAGAATCTGGTGATCAACTCAGGTCGTCCGCAGCCGCCGATCGAGATTCACGCCTGGGGCGATCTGCTTTGGGCGCATGGCGCTGCGGCCCTGGCGCTGTCGGCCGTGACAGATCGCGCCCTGGCGGGGCAGAAAGAGATGGCCGCTCAATAACTTGCAAACCCGACCCTGATCAGGCGGCAAAGGCTTTACCGCTGCGGATGGCCTTGCTACCTTTGGCCTGTGCGGTTGCGGTTGCGGTTGCGGGTGTCAGGGGGCGGTGTTGAGCGATAGCGATCGCATTCTCTACGACCAGGGGCATTACCGCATCGTCCAGCACGGACCGCTGGACCATGCGGTGACGATTGTCGGTTTCCAGAACCTCAGGCCCGAGCCGCCCGTGCTGGAGCGCGAATTTCCCAAGCCCTTCCTGACGCCCACGCTGCGGTCCTCGGGCGCCCCGGTGAACTATGTCTCATTCCTCGTCAGCCGCAACACCTGGTATTGCGATGCCGCCGCCGAAGTGGCGGCGCAGGCGCTGCGGGCCCAGATCGCCGGCACGCGCGTCGTCACTTATGGCAGTTCGATGGGCGGGTTCGGCGCGATCAACATGTCGGGCGTTCTGGATGCGGAACTGTTCATCGCCTTCGCCCCGCAGGCCACCACCGCGCGGCCCTTCATCAAGGCGATCCGCGACGGCCAGTTCGGCACCTACCTCGATCCTTACGTTCAGCATGACGAACACATGATGGCGGGCGAGTTGATGGACCGCGAGGGCGTGATCTTCGTCGATCCCAGCCATACCGCCGATGCCGCGCATGCAAGCCTCGCGGCCTCGATGACGCGGGCGCGAATCGTCAACGTGCCGCATGTGGGTCATGGCGTGGTGCGGTCGCTGACCCGGATCCTGCCCATGCGCGAGGTCTTTCAGGACATCGCGGACCGGACCTTCGATGTGGTCAGGCTGCGCCGTACCATTCTTGAACGCCGCACCCGGATTCCGGAATATCTTGCGGCGCGTCCCGAACATTTCGCAGCCTTTCTGGACATTTGCCGTAAAGACGCGGCAGACCTGTCACCCAAGCCCTTCCTCAACGCGGCGCTGACGCTTGGGCTTTACCGCCACCGGCTGGAGCTTGGCGGCCTGACCTGGCGCGAGGCCGCGGATTTTCTGATCCGTGTGATCGACGACCGCGGCACCAGCTGGAACGAGGCCGAAGTGATCATGAAAGACAAGGCCAGGGCCCAGCTGGCCGACCTGCGCGACCAGCGGCCGGCGTGATGCAACGCCGGCCGTTCGATCCGCTCAGACGACCTGATAGCCGGCCGCCGCCATCACGCGGTGCAGTTCCTTGTTGCCCTTGGTCGACCATTCCAGCGGGGGGGCCTTCTTCGGGTCCTGCTCGGCCTCGACGACGAACCAGCCCTCATAGCCGTAAGACGCCAGCCGCTTGACGATCGCCTCGAAATCCAGCGAGCCGTCGCCCGGCACGGTGAAGGCGCCCTTGACCACGGCGTCAAGGAAGCTTTCCTTCGTGCGGTCAAGCGCATTGATCACCTCCATCCGCACGTCCTTGGTGTGGACATGGGTGATACGGGCGTGATGGTTGTCGATTGCGCGCAGGCAGTCGCCGCCGGCAAAGGCGAGGTGCCCCGCGTCAAACAGCAGCGGAATGCCCGCGCCCGAATGTTTCATGAAGAGGTCCAGCTCGGCCTCGGTCTCGATCACGGCGGCCATGTGGTGGTGATAGGACAGCGGCATGCCCTGTTCGGCGCACCATTCGCCGAACTTCGTCATGTTGCGCGCATAGACCTTGATCTGCGCTTCATCCAGTTTCGGCTTTGTCGCCAGGGGTTTGGAGCGGTCGCCCTGGACAGAGCGCGCCACCTCGCCGTAAACGATGCAGGGCGCCTTGGCCGCGATGAACAGGTCCATCTGGGCGCGGATGCGGTCCTTGTTCTCTTCCAGATCGCCCTCGAGCACGGTTCCCGAGAACCAGCCGCCGCAGACCGACATGTTGTAGGCGGCAAGGATCGGGCCAAGCTCGTCGATGTTCATCGGAAAGCGCCTGCCGGTCTCCATCCCGGTGTAGCCCGCGACCGAAGCCTGGCGCAGGCATTCCTCAAGGCTCACATCGTCAGAGAGTTCCACCAGATCGTCGTTCCACCAGCAGATCGGGGAAATCCCCAGTTTGGCTTTCAGCATCGCAGCACCTTCGGGTTTCATGGCTGCCTTGCCCTAGCGCCAGCGGGCTTTTGCGGCAAGCGACTTGGATGGGCGTCCTGGCCCGATTTGACGAAACTTCGGCAAGGCTGCAGGGTGGTTCGCAGGAAAACCACGCCGGATCAGGGCCTTGCGATTTGCGGTGCTGGGCTGCACGCTTGGCCCCTTGCGCTGGCGGGGGGGCCGCCTATGCTGGTTGACCCTTGGATTGGAGAGTCTCATGTCCGCACCGCCGCGTCCCATCGCCCAGATCATTGCCGGTGAAATCGGGGCGGCACCCGGGCAGGTCACGGCGGCGGTCGAGCTTCTGGACGGCGGGGCCACGGTGCCCTTCATCGCACGCTATCGCAAGGAGGTGACCGGGGGCCTTGATGACACCCAACTGCGCCTTCTGGCCGAAAGGCTGGTCTATCTGCGCGAGTTGCAGGCGCGGCGTGAGGCGATTTCCGCCTCGATAACCGAGCAGGGCAAGATGACCGAGGCGCTGGCCAAGGCGATTGCGGGGGCGGCCACCAAGGCGGAACTGGAGGACCTTTACCTGCCCTACAAACCCAAGCGGCGCACCAAGGCGATGATCGCGCGCGAATTGGGCTTGCAGGGCCTGGCTGACGCCATCCTGGCCGACCGCGGCCGCGATCCGGTGGCGCTGGCCGCGGGGTTCCTGCGCGAGGGGGTGGCCGATGCCAAGGCCGCGCTGGAGGGCGCGCGCGACATCCTGGCTGAAGGGCTGGCCGAGAATGCCGACCTTCTGGGGCGCCTGCGCGCCCATATGAAACAGGTGGCGCGGCTGGTGTCGAAAGGCGTGGCCGGCAAGGAGACCGAGGGGGCCAAATTCTCGGATTACTTCGCGCATTCAGAGGTTTGGGCCTCGGCGCCAAGCCACCGCGTGCTGGCGATGCTGCGTGGGCAGAACGAAGGCTTTCTGGCGCTGGAGATCGAGGTCGATCCCGAGGCGCCCAAGGGCGAGAGCCCCTGCGAGCGGGCTTGCGGCGCGGCTTTGGGGGCGGCCGGGCGGGGCCCGGGCGATGTCTGGTTGCGCGAGGCCGCGGCCTGGGCCTGGCGCATCAAGCTGCGCACCAGCCTGACGCTGGACCTGATGGCCGAGATGCGCGAGCGGGCCGAGGCCGAGGCGATCCGGGTCTTTGCGCGGAATTTGAAAGATCTGTTGTTGGCGGCTCCGGCAGGGGGGAAGGCCACGATGGGGCTCGATCCCGGGATCAGGACCGGGGTCAAGGTGGCGGTTGTGGATGCGACGGGCAAGGTTCTGGCGACCGACACAGTCTACCCCTTCCAGCCCAAGAATGAGTTAAGAGCCGCTCAGGTCACGCTGGCCCGGCTGATCGGGGCGCATGGCGTCAAGCTGATCTCGATCGGCAATGGCACGGCGAGCCGTGAGACCGAAAAGATGGTGGCCGACATGCTGGCAGTGCTGCCCGGCGACAAGCCGGTCAAGGTGATCGTCAGCGAGGCGGGGGCCTCGGTCTATTCGGCCTCGGAACTGGCGGCCAGGGAGTTTCCCGATCTGGACGTGTCCCTGCGCGGGGCGGTCAGCATCGCGCGCCGCCTGCAGGACCCTCTGGCCGAACTGGTCAAGATCGAGCCCAAGGCGATCGGCGTCGGGCAATATCAACATGATGTGGATCAGGGCCGGTTGGGCAGCAGCCTTGGTGAGGTGGTCGAGGACGCGGTGAATGCGGTGGGGGTGGAGTTGAACACGGCCTCGGCCCCCTTGCTGGCCCGCGTCTCGGGCCTTTCGGCGGGTCTGGCGGGGGCGATCGTGGCGCACCGCGATGCCAACGGGCCGTTCAAGACGCGCAAGGACCTCTTGAAAGTCGCGCGGCTTGGCCCCAAGGCCTATGAGCAGGCCGCGGGTTTCCTGCGCATCCGCGGCGGGGCGGAGCCCTTGGACGCCTCGTCCGTTCACCCTGAAGCCTATGATCTGGCGAGGAAAATCGTTGCGGCCTGCGGGCGCGACATTCGCGCGATCATGGGCGACAGCGCGACGCTGGCGCGGCTTGACCCGCGGGCCTTTGTCGACGACCGCTTCGGCCTGCCCACGGTCAAGGACATCCTGGCCGAACTGGAAAAGCCCGGCCGCGACCCGAGGCCGGAATTCCGCACCGCGACCTTTGCCGAGGGCGTCAACGAGATCAAGGACTTGAAGCCCGGCATGCTCTTGGAAGGCACGGTGACCAATGTCGCGGCCTTTGGCGCTTTCGTCGATATCGGCGTGCATCAGGACGGGCTTGTCCATGTCAGCCAATTGGCCGACCGTTTCGTGCGCGATCCGCATGAAGTGGTCAAGGCGGGCGATGTGGTGCAGGTGCGGGTGGTGGAGGTCGATGCGGCGCGCAAGCGCATCGGCCTGACCATGAAGAAGGATTCCGCCGAAGCCCGCGACGCGGTGCGCGAGCGGGGCGCGCCGCCGGCCAAGGGCAAGCCGGGGCCGATGCAGGCGCGGCCGCCCGCCGCGGCGCCGGCGTCCGGCGGGGCTTTCGCCGATGCGCTGAAGGGCAAGTTCCCGGGGCGCTAAACCCCTCTGGGCGCTGGATTAACCCCGCGGCCTCGCGCGGTTTTCCAGTCTGCAAGGCGTCTTCTTTCCGTCTTCATTGCGTCTTTACGCGCGTGGAGACGAAGGATCGTTAACCTTTGCCCGCGAATCAGTATCCGGCGCCAGCCAAGGGCAACGGGAGGTCCGTGGGTAGGATGGGCAATCTGCCCATCTTCGCGGCCACGATGGGCAGATTGCCCATCCTACCTTTTACCGCTGCGAGCCGCCCACCGTCAGGCCGCCGATCATCAGCGTGGGCTGGCCCACCCCCACCGGCACCCATTGGCCCGCCTTGCCGCAGTTGCCGATGCCGGGGTCGAGCTTCAAATCATTGCCGATGGCGCGGATCTGCTTCAGCGCCGTCGCGCCGTCGCCGATCAGCGTGGCGCCCTTGACCGCCGCGCCCACCACGCCGTTCTTCACCCGATAGGCCTCGGTGCAGGAGAAGACGAACTTGCCATTGGTGATGTCGACCTGACCGCCGCCGAAGCCCACGGCGTAGATGCCGTCCTCGAGGCTCGCCACGATGCTGTCGGGACTGTCCTGACCGGCCAGCATATAGGTGTTGGTCATCCGCGGCATCGGGATATGGGCGAAGCTCTCGCGCCGGCCATTGCCGGTCGGGGCCACGCCCATCAGCCGGGCGTTCTGGCGGTCCTGCATGTAGCCCACCAGAATCCCGTCCTCGATCAGCACGTTCTTGCCCGAAGGCGTCCCCTCGTCGTCGACCGAGATCGAGCCGCGCCGGTTGGGGATCGTGCCGTCATCCAGAACCGTGACGCCGGGGGCGGCGATCCTTTGCCCCATCAGCCCGGCGAAGGCCGAGGTCGCTTTGCGGTTGAAATCGCCCTCGAGCCCATGGCCGATCGCCTCATGCAACAGGATGCCGGGCCAGCCGGGGCCAAGGACCACATCCATCATGCCCGCAGGCGCCGGTTCGGCATGCAGGTTGACCAGCGCGATGCGCAGGGCCTCGCGGATCTGGGCCTGCCAGAAGGCGGGCTCCAGAAGTTGCGCCAGCCCGTGCCGGCCGCCGCCGCCGGTGCCGCCCTGTTCGCGCTTGCCATTTTCTTCGACCACGACCGAGACATTCATCCGCGCCATCGGCCGCACATCGGCCAGACGCAGGCCCTCGGGACGCAGGATCTCGACCTCTTGTAACCCGGCCGCGATGGTGGCCGAAACCTGGATCACCCGGCGGTCAAGGCTGCGAGCATAGGCGTCGATTTCTTTCAGGATATCGATCTTGGCGGCGAAGGCGGCATCGGCCATCGGGTCGGCATCGCCGTAAAGCCTGACATTGGTGCCCTTGGGCGGCGGGGCCAGGGTGCCGCCGCCGGACCCCACGGCCAGCCGTGTCGTCTCGGACGCCCGCCGCAGCGCGCTTTCTGAGATTTCGGTGGCATGCGCATAGCCTGCGACCTCGCCCTTCACGGCGCGCAGGCCAAAGCCTTCGGAGGCGTCGTAGCTGGCCGTCTTGATGCGGCCATCGTCCAGCACGATGGCTTCCGAGCGGCGCCGTTCAAGGAACAACTCGCCATCCTCGGCGCCCGCCGTGGCGTCCTGCAGGATGCGCAGCGCCTGAGCCTCGTCCAGTTGGGTTTCGAAGGGGCGGAACGGGGCGTCTGACATGGGGCAGTCTTTCTGAAAGGACAGGGTGAACCTAGGGGCTGAGGCGGCGGCTCGCAAGGCGCGACAGGGGGCAAAGTTCTGTCACTTCGCCGTGCGGAGGGCCGGGGCAGGGGGCCGCGGCTCTGCGCGGTCGGGGCGCCCCGCCGCGGTCTGGGGCGCAAATTTCGCGGCGCGGTCTTGAAACTGAGGGGGAAGGACCATCTTCCCTGTCACTTTCTCTTGTCGAGGCCCGCCTAATATGGTTTCAGGTGCTTCGTAAACAATGGGATTCTGCCCGGCTGCAGGACGACGGCAGGCGCGGCAATCCGAAAAGGCGGCTGAATGGCCGCGCATGGAACGGGAATTGAACATGAGTCCTCTGAGCCCCTTTCGCGGTCTTTCGTCTCTGGTGTTGGGAGGTGTCACGTCGGTGATGCTGGCCGGCGCGGCTGCGGCGGATGCTCTGCAGGAAATCGGTGTGCCGCATCCGGAAGGCACCGGGTTTCAGCCGGCCGTGACGCCGGTCGCCGTGCAGGCGCAGACGCTGGAGCACATGATCCTGTGGATCGTCGGGGTCATCACAGTATTCGTCTGCGTGCTGCTGGGCTATGTGATCGTGCGGTTCAACTCCAAGAGCAACCCGACCCCGGCGCGCTTCACCCACAACACCCCGCTGGAAGTGGCGTGGACGCTGGTTCCCGTGCTGGTTCTGGTCTTCATCGGGTCCTATTCGCTGCCGGCCCTGTTCGACCAGCTTGAGATCCCGACCGCCGATGTCAACATCAAGGTGACCGGCAACCAGTGGTACTGGAGCTATGCCTATCCGGATGCCGATGTCTCGTTCGACTCGGTGCTGCTGGACAAGGACAAGCTGGAAGCGGCGGGCTACAAGCCTTCGGATTATCTGCTGGCGGTGGACAATGCGCTGGTCGTGCCGGTCAACAAGGTGGTCAAGGTCACCGTGACCGGGGCTGACGTGATCCATGCCTGGGCCGTGCCGGCCTTCGGCGTGATGCATTCGGCCGTGCCGGGCCGTCTGGGCGAGACCTGGTTCAAGGCGACGCAGGAAGGCATCTACTTCGGCCAGTGCACCACGCTGTGCGGCCAGGGTCACGCCTACATGCCGATCGAGGTCAAGGTCGTGAGCCAGGACGCCTATGACAAGTGGCTGGCGCAGGCCAAGGGCGGCAATTACCAGCTGGCCTCGAACTGAGGCAGCTCGCTGACGTTGTGGCAAGGGCCCCCCGGCGGGGGCCTTCGTCTTGCAGCCGGGATGAATGGAAAAGCGCATGAGCGATACGCGGACTTTTGGCGATGCGGTTCTGGCCGAGACGGTCGCGACCGGGGCGGCCGAGCCGGGCTTTTCCGACTTCGTGCAGCTTTTGAAGCCGCGCGTGATGTCGCTGGTGATCTTCACCGCGCTGGTGGGCATGATCGCGGCGCCGACCCATCTGCCGCCGGTCGCCTCTTTCACCGCGATCCTGTTCATCGCCCTGGGCGCGGGCGCCTCGGGCGCGCTGAACATGTGGTGGGATGCCGATATCGACGCGGTGATGAAGCGCACGGCGCGCCGTCCGATCCCCGCGGGCCGCATCCAGCCGGGCGAGGCGCTGGGGCTTGGCGTCTCTTTGTCGGTGGCCTCTGTCATCATGCTGTGGCTGGCCACCAATCTGGTGGCGGCGGGGCTTTTGGCCTTCACCATCTTCTTCTACGTGGTGATCTATTCGATGGGGCTGAAGCGACTGACGCCGCAGAACATCGTGATCGGCGGCGCGGCCGGAGCCTTTCCGCCGATGATCGGCTGGGCGGCGATGACCGGGTCGGTCTCGGTCGAGGCCTGCCTGATGTTCGCGCTGATCTTCATGTGGACGCCTCCGCATTTCTGGGCGCTGGCGCTGTTCATGAAGGAAGATTACCACAATGCCGGGGTGCCGATGCTGACGGTGACCCATGGCCGCAAGTCCACCCGCAGACACATCCTCGTGTATACGGTGCTTCTGGTGCCGGTTGCGCTGTCGCTGGGCTTCACCTCGATCGGCGGACCGGTTTATCTGGGGGTGGCGACAGTGCTGAACCTGGGCTTCCTTCTGGGCGCGTGGCGCATCCTGCGGCGCGACGAGGTCATGGCCGAGGCCGACAAGTACAGGGTGGAAAAGAAGGTCTTCGGATTTTCGCTGCTCTATCTGTTCGGGATGTTTGGCGCCTTGTTCGCAGAGGCCGTTCTGCACGGCCTGGGATATGGAGCCCTGTGACATGACATTCCGACCCGAGCATGAAATCTACAAGCGCCGCCTGTCGCGCAACGTGGGCGTGGGCGTGGCCTTGCTGGCCTTCGTCTTCCTGTCGTTCCTTCTGACGGTCGAAAAGGTGACGCATGGCGACCCGATGCATGCCATCGAGGGCAAGGGTGCGGTCAATCCAGATGGCACGCCGATCGTGCCCGGCGCCGCCCCCGTGACGGAGAGCAACTGATGGCAGAGCTCACCCCGCAACGCAAAACCGCCTACTGGCTCATGGGCATCGTGGCCGTCATGGTATCGCTGTCCTTCATCGCGGTGCCGTTCTATTCGTGGTTCTGCAAGAAGACCGGCTTTGGTGGCACGACCTCGGTTGCCACCCATGCGCCGGCGCATCCCCTGGCCCAGGAAGTCACGGTGCGCTTTGACGCCTCGATCGACCGGGGCATGCCCTGGGAGTTCAAGACCGAACAGACCAAGATGACCCTGCATATCGGCGAGACCGGGCTGGCCTTTTTCCAGGCCACCAACACCTCGGATCATCCGGTGGCCGGGCAGGCCAGCTATAACGTGACCCCGGATTCGGCGGGCGGCTATTTCACCAAGATCGCCTGTTTCTGCTTTACCGCGCAGATCCTGCAGCCGGGGCAGACCGTGCAGATGCCGGTGACCTTCTTCGTCGATCCGGCCATCGTGCAGGATCCGGAGGGCAAATTTGTCAAAGAGATCACACTGTCTTACACCTTCCATGAAATCCCGCTGGATGTGGCGCAGGCCGCCCTTGCGGGCGACACCTCCAAGCCCGTAAACTGACGACATAAGAAACGAGGGAACCGGACCTATGGCCCACGAGACCGCGCATGACACCGCCCATTCGGGCGGTCACGCCAAGAACCACGACTACCACATCCTGCCGCCGTCGCTGTGGCCCTTCCTGGGGGCTTTCTCGGCGTTTCTCATGTTGTTCGGCATGGTGCTGTGGATGAATCACGGGTCCTCGACCCGGGGTACGCCCTTCGTGGGCCTGATCGGGCTTCTGGGCGTTCTTTACACCATGTATGGCTGGTGGTCGGCCGTGGTGCATGAGGCCAATACCGGCGATCACACCCCGGTGGTGCGCATCGGCCTGCGCTATGGCTTCATCATGTTCATCATGTCGGAAGTGATGTTCTTCGCGGCCTGGTTCTGGACCTTCTTCAAGCACCGCCTCTATCCGATGGGGCCGATGAGTCCGATCCAGGACGGTGTCTGGCCGCCCACCGGGATCGAAGTCTTCAACCCCTGGCACCTGCCGATCATCAACACGCTGATCCTGCTGTGTTCGGGGGCCGCGGCGACCTGGGCGCACCATGCGCTGGTCCATGAGAACAACAACCGCCGCGACATGAAGCAGGGCCTGATCCTGGCCGTGGTGCTGGGCGTGATGTTCACCTGCTTCCAGGCCTATGAATACGCCCATGCGGGCTTTGGCTTTGCCGGCAACATCTATGGCGCTTCGTTCTTCATGGCGACCGGGTTCCATGGCGCCCATGTCATCATCGGGTCGATCTTCCTGACGATCTGCCTGATCCGCACCTATCAGGGCGATTTCACCCCCGAGGCCCATGTGGGTTTTGAGGCGGCGGCCTGGTACTGGCACTTCGTGGACGTGGTGTGGCTGTTCCTCTTTGCCGCCGTCTATGTCTGGGGTGCCGGCTGAGCGGCCTTCGGTTTGCCTGAAACCGCCGGGAGGGTTTCACACCCTCCCGGACCCTCCCGTGGGATATTTGTGAACACATGAAGGGGCGCGGGTTGCGTCCCTTTTTCATTGCCGGAGGCATGTGATGCGGCGGATGATCGGGCCCTTGCTGGTGGGGGTGATCGGGGTGGCGATCCTGATCGGCCTGGGGATTTGGCAGCTGGAGCGGCTGAAGTGGAAAGAGGCCAAGCTCGCCGCCATCAATGCGATGCTGGTCGATGCGCCGGTGGCGCTGCCCGTGGCGCCGACGCCCGAGGCCGACCGCTATCGCGGGGTGGCGGTGGCGGGGCGCTTTACCGGCGAGGTTCTGTTCAAGCTCGACAGCCTGCAGGATCAGGGGCCCGGGCGGCGCGTTATCGCGGTCTTGCAGACGCCCGAGGGGCGGCGCGTGCTGGTGGACCGTGGCATCTGGCTGGATGGCAGCACGGCCGAGCCAAAGGCCGCGCATGATGCGGCGGTGGTGGGCAACCTCGACTGGCCGCAGGAGGCCGACAGTTTCACCCCGGCGCCCGATGCCAAGACGGGCCTGTGGTTCGCCCGCGATGTGCCGGCCATGGCCAAGGCGCTGGGGACAGAGCCCGTGCTGGTCGTGGCGCGCCAATCCACCGGCGACGGGATCATCCCGATGCCTCTGGACACTTCGGCCATTCCCAACGACCACTGGCAATATGCCATGACGTGGTTTTCACTGGCACTTGTCTGGTTCGTGATGACAGTCTTTCTGTTGTGGCGTATCAGGCAGCAAAGTCTGAAGGCGGCATGATGCGATATATCTCGACCCGGGGGGCGGCTCCGGTCCTTACGTTCGGCGAAGCGATGATGACGGGGCTAGCGCGCGATGGCGGGCTCTATGTGCCGGAAGCGGTGCAGCAATTTTCCAGGGCGGAGTTCGCGGCCCTGGCCGGGCGACCCTACGAGGAGATCGCCTTTGCGGTGATGAAGCCCTTCATGGGCGACACCTTCACCGATGACGAGTTCCGCGGCCTGATCCAGACGGCCTATCAGGGCTTCGGCCATCCGGCGCGGGCGCCCCTGAAGCAGTTGGCGCCGAACCATTTCCTGCTGGAACTGTTCCATGGGCCGACCCTGGCCTTCAAGGACTTTGCCATGCAGCTGATCGGGCAGATGATGCAGGCGTCGCTGTCCAGATCGGGCCAGCGGATCACCATCGTGGGTGCCACCTCGGGCGACACCGGATCGGCCGCGATCGAAGCGTTCCGCGGGCTCGCCAATGTCGATGTCTTCATCCTTTACCCGCATGGCCGGGTGTCCTTGGTGCAGCGCCGCCAGATGACCTGCCCGAGCGAATCCAATGTGCATGCCCTGGCGATGGACGGCGATTTCGACGCCTGTCAGGCGCGCGTCAAGGACATGTTCAACGATTTCGCCTTTCGCGACGGGGTGCGGCTGGCCGGAGTGAACTCGATCAACTGGGCGCGGGTGCTGGCGCAGGTGGTCTATTACGTCTCCTCGGCGCTGAGCCTTGGCGCGCCGCACCGTGCCGTCAGCTTCACCGTGCCCACCGGCAATTTCGGCGACATCTTTGCCGGCCATATCGCGCGCGCCATGGGCCTGCCGATCGAAAAGCTGGTGATCGCCACCAATCAGAACGACATCCTCGACCGCGCCCTGCGCACCGGCGGTTACGAGACGGACGGGGTGAAACCCTCGATCTCGCCCTCGATGGACATTCAGGTCTCGTCCAACTTCGAACGCGCGCTGTTTGATGCCTATGACCGCGACGGGGCGGCGGTGGCGGCCTTGATGGCGGAACTGAAATCGGGCGGCTTCCGCATCAGCCAGGGCGCCTTGCAGAAGCTGCGGGACGAATTCGCCTCGGGCCGCTGTTCGGAGGCCGAAACGCTGGCCACGATCAAATGGACGCTGGCGGCGACGGGCGAGCTTTTGTGCCCGCATGGGGCCGTGGGCGTCAAGGTGGCCGAAGAGCATCTGGGCCAGACCCCGATGATCACGCTGGCCACGGCGCATCCGGCGAAATTCCCCGATGCGGTCGAGACGGCCACTGGCCTGCGTCCGGCACTGCCGCGCCACATGGCCGATCTGTACGAGCGGCCCGAACGGGTCACGCGGGTGCCTGACGACCTCGCCGCCCTGCAAACCCTGATCCGCGAAAGGATCGCCCTGTGACTGTACGCCTGACCACGCTGGACAACGGCCTGCGCATCGTGACCGAAGACATGCCGGGGCTGAAAAGCGCCTCGGCCGGGATCTGGGTCATGGCGGGCGGCCGGCACGAGCGGCCCGAACAGAACGGCATCGCGCATTTTCTGGAACACATGGCCTTCAAGGGCACCAGCCGGCGCAGCGCCCTGCAGATCGCCGAAGAGATCGAGGATGTCGGCGGCTATATCAACGCCTATACCTCGCGCGAGATGACGGCCTATTACGCCCGCGTGCTGCAAAGCGACGTGGGCATGGCGCTGGATGTGATCGGGGACATCGTGCTGAACCCGGCCTTCAACGAGGCCGACATCGAGACCGAACGCCATGTGATCCTGCAAGAGATCGGCCAGGCGCTGGATACGCCCGATGACATCGTCTTTGACTGGCTGCAGGAGGTGTCCTATCCCGATCAGCCCTTTGGCCGCACCATCCTGGGCCCGGCGGAACGGGTCAGCGCCTTTAGCGCCGCCGATCTGCGCGGCTTTGTGGCCGAAAGATACTCGCCCGCCGAGATGATCCTGTCGGCGGCCGGGGCGGTGGACCATGACGCCATCGTGGCGCAGGCCCAGGCGATGTTCGGCGGCCTGAAATCGGCGCCGCCCCTGGGGTTCGAACTGGCCCGCTTTGCCGGGACCGAACGGCGCGAGGTCAAGGATCTGGAACAGGTCCATTTCGCCATGGCCTTCGATGGGCCGGGCTACCGCGACCCCGATGTCCATGCGGCCCAGGTCTATGCCACCGCGATGGGCGGCGGCATGTCGAGCCGGCTGTTCCAGAAGATCCGCGAAGAGCGCGGCCTGTGCTATTCGATCTTCGCCCAGGCCGGGGCCTATGAGGATGCCGGCCAGATCACGCTGTACGCCGGCACGTCGGGCGAGGAAATCGACGATCTGATGACGCTGACCATGGACGAGATGAAGCGCGCCGCCGATGACATGTCGGATGCCGAGGTGGCGCGTGCCCGGGCGCAGATCAAGGCGGGGATGCTGATGGGCCTCGAAAGCCCCTCGTCGCGCGCCGAACGGATCGCGCGGCTTCTGGCGATCTATGGCCGGGTGCCCGATGTCGAAGAGGTCGTGGCCAAGATCGACGCCGTCTCGACCGCCGATGTGCGCCGCTTTGGCGCGGGCTTGACCCAGGCCGGATCGGCGTTGGCGCTTTATGGTCCGGTCGAGGCGGCGCCGGGGCTGGAGGCGATGCGGCTCAGGCTGCGCGGGTGATGTTCGGACTGCGCAAGAAGCCGAGGATCGAGGCGGAGCGGCTGACGCTGCGCCTGCCCGCCCATCACGATTACAAGCAATGGGCCGACCTGCGCGCGGGTTCGGCCGACCACCTGATCCCCTGGGAGCCGGTGCGCGCCGCCGACCATCTGAGCCGGCGCGCCTTCACCAACCGGGTCTATTGGGCGGCGCGGGCCGAGGTGCAGGGCACGGCGCTGCCCTTGATGCTGATCCGGCGCGAGGACAATGCGCTTCTGGGCGCCATCACGCTGGACAATATCCGGCGCGGCCCGGTGCAGGCGGGAACGCTGGGCTACTGGATCGGCGCGCCCTATGCCCGGCAGGGCTATATGCGCGAGGCGATCCAGGCGCTGGTCCATCACGCCTTTCAGGTCATGGACCTGAGCCGGATCGAGGCGGCCTGCCTGCCGGAGAACACGCCCTCGCGCGGGGTGCTGGAGAAATGCGGCTTCAAATACGAAGGCGTCGCGCAAAGCTACCTGCAGATCAACGGGCGCTGGCGCAATCATGTGCTTTATGCCAACCTGCGCTTTGACCGGCGCGGCAAGACCGAGGTCGGCTGAGCCTATTTCGAAAAGTCGATCGGCGGCAGGCCCCTGTGCTTGCGATAGCCGTTGACCACGGCTTCGATATTGGCCTGATAGATCAGGCGGTCGCGGTCGTATTTCTGCGACTCTTCGAAGGTGACCGCGCGGGCCCGTTCATAGCTGCCCATCACGGTGCCAAGGAACAGCAGGATTGAGAAGGACACTACCGCGACCGCCGCCACCGACAGGTCGCGCTTGGGCTTGGTGAAGACATAAAGCGCCACCGCCCCGATAAAGCCCAGACCCGCCGGCAGAACATCGCCCACCGCCGCCGTCCGGCTGGCCCCGGTCAACATGCCTGTCACCAGCGCCAGCGTGCCGAACAAAAAGGCCACGAGGCACAGGAACGGGATGCGCTCGACCCTTGCCCCGCTGAGGGCGGCGTAAGAGGTCACCAGGAGGAAGACCAGAACCGCAAAGCCCGCCGCCAGCCCCGTCACAACGATGGTCATCTGCAACGCAGCCAGGACGTCGGACTGTTCCATCAGCTTTGCTGCCCGCTCCAGAGGATCCCGGGAACTTTCGTGAAATCGAACAGGTCGTAAAGGCTCGGCATCTCGGGCGCCTGAAAGGCCTGAAACGGGGGCGAGGTCGGCAGGCCCGGAAAGAGGCTTGATTTGCCGCAGGAGGGCAGCAGGTCATATTCCTCGCTGGTCAATTCCTGACCGGCCGCGGACTTGCGGTTGATCTCGTCGCAGGTGGGCGGTTTGGCGGCCGAGGACTGGGCGGCGCTGGCAGGCGGGGCCGCGGTGTTCTGGGCGCGGACGGGCAGGCTCGACAAAAGCAGCGCAAGACAGAGCGGCGCGGACCTTGTAACCTGCAGACCGAAAACGCGCATCGCAAGACGCCTATGGCAGAACGACCGCGATCGTAGCAGGAAATGGCGCGATTTTCCACGTCAAAACGGGCTTTCGGGAAAAGCGGGGGGATGGGATGGAGCCTTTGATCCTGATGCTGCGCGGGGTGAATGTCTCGGGTGCGAACCGGCTGCCGATGGCCGAGTTTCGCGCGATGCTGACGGATCTGGGGCTCGACCGCGTGCAGACCCATGTGCAAAGCGGCAATGCGGTGTTTCTGGGCCTGCGCGAGGGGCTGGCGCCACGCATCGCCCTCGCCTTGCAGACGCGCTTTGCCATTGCGACGCCGGTTTTCCTGCTGGGCCTGGACGAGATGGCGGCGGTTCTTGCGGCCAATCCCTTTACGGTTGAGGGCGAGGCGGATGGTGCCAAGGTCCACATCATCTTTCTGCAGGGGCCCGTCCGGTTCGACCCGGGGCTGGCCGAACATGCGACCGCGGGCGAGCGGTTTCATGTCACGGAGCGCGCCCTATATATTCATACGCCGCAGGGCTTTGGCACCTCGGCGCTGGCGGCCAGGCTGCCGCGATACCTGAAGGCCGAAATGACGGCGCGCAACCAGCGGTCGGCCTCGGCCATCCTCGCCCTGGCGCGGGGGCTGACAGGATCGTGATCGCGGTGGGCGGGGTTCCGTGGCAGGCTGGTGCGATGCGGTGGATCCTGGCGCTTTTGTTCTTGATGCCGATGCTGGCGCGGGCCGGCGATCTGCCCTCGGACTGCATCGCGCTGGCCGACCGGCAGGGGGAGGTGGTGCCGGTGCGCTATGGCACGCCGCCGGCGGAGGGGGTGGTGCGCATCCGCTATGTCGATCACGCGATGTTCGCCATTGAAACGCCGGGCGGGCTGATGGCCATCACCGATTACAACGGCCATATCGGCAACCCGGATGCGGTGCCCGACATCGTGACGATGAACAACTATCACGACACGCATTTCACCAATCACCCCGACCCGCGCATCCCGGTGGTGATCAAGGGCTGGGGCACGGTGGGCCATCCGGCGGCGGTCGACCTTGATCTGGGCGAGATGCGGATCCGCAACGTGACCTCGGACCTGCGCGGCCCCTTTGGCGAGGGTGCGCGGCAGGACGGCAATTCGATCTTCATCTTCGAGGTGGCGGGCCTGTGCATCGCACATCTGGGCCATCTGCATCAGATCCTGACGCCGCATCAGTTGGCCGCGATCGGGCGGGTCGATGTGCTGATGGTGCCGGTGGATGGCGAATTCACAATGTCGCAGGCGCAGATCGCCGGGGTGGTGCGCGCGCTCCATCCGCGCATCGTGCTGCCGATGCACTGGTTCACACCCGAGGTGCTGGCCCAATTCCTGACCGACATGAAAAGCGATCATGCCGTCAATGTGGTCGGCGGGCCGCAGATCGAGGTGTCGCGCAAGACGCTGCCCACCGCGCCCGAGGTCGATGTTCTGATGCCGCAACCTTTCCCCTGAGGCCGGGGCGCGCTAAGACCGGCTCAGCAGGAGATCCCAGATGCTGAACCCCGCCGACCCCGAATTTCTGACCGCCCTTGCCACCCAACTGCCGCCGGGCACGCTGCGCGCCGCCGAGCCGCGCTATCTGGAAGAGCCGCGCGGCAAGTGGCATGGTCAGGCCGCCATGGTGGCTTGCCCCGGTTCTACCGAAGAGGTGGCCGTCATCGTGCGCGCCGCCGCCGCCGCGCGGGTCGGTCTGGTGCCCTGGGGCGGCGGCACGGGCCTCGTGGGCGGGCAGGTCATGGTCGCGGGGCCTGCGCCGCTCTTGATCTCGCTGGAACGGATGAACCGGATCCGGGCGGTCTATCCGGAGGAGAATGTCATCCTGGCCGAGGCGGGCGTGATCCTCGCCGATCTGCATCACGCGGCCGAGGCTGTGGGGCGGATCTTTCCTCTGACGCTGGCGAGCCAGGGCTCGTGCCGGATCGGCGGCAACCTTTCGACCAATGCCGGCGGGGTCAATGTGGTGCGTTACGGCAATGCGCGCGATCTGTGCCTGGGGCTGGAGGCGGTTCTGCCGGATGGCACGGTCTGGCATGGCCTGCGCCGGCTCAGGAAGGACAACACCGGCTATGACCTGCGCGGGCTGTTGATCGGGGCCGAGGGTACGCTGGGGGTGATCACCGCCGCGAGCCTGCGGCTGTTCCCGCAGCCCGCGGCCGTGGGGGCCGCGCTGATGGTGGTGCCCGACCCCGCGGCCGCGCTCAAGCTGCTGGCGCTGGCGCAGGGGCGGCTGGGCGGGGTTTCGGCCTTCGAGCTGATCTCGGGCATGGGGCTCGACTTTCTGGCCGAGACGCTGCCTCAGGTGCGAAGGCCCTTTGCCACGACGCCTGAATGGATGGTGCTGGTCGATGTGGGTCTGGCGATGGGGGCGCCGGAAGAGGCGCTGACCGATCTTTTCGCGCAGGGGCTTGAGGCCGGGCTCGTCACCGACGGGATCATCGCGCAATCGGGCGCGCAGCGCAGCGCCTTTTGGGAGATGCGCGAGACGATCCCCCTGGCCAATCGCGCGGTGGGGGCGGTGTCGAGCCATGACATCTCTCTGCCCCTGGGCGAGATTGCCGCCTTCATCACCGAGGCGGGGGCCGCGCTGGCCCGGCTGGGGGACTGGCGGATCAACTGCTTTGGCCATCTGGGCGACGGCAACCTGCATTACAACGTCTTTCCGCCCTTTGGCAGAAAGCCCGCCGAGTTCAAGGCGCTGGCGGGGGCCGTGCAGGATCTGGTGCATGGCATGGTCGCGGCGCGCGGCGGGTCGATCAGCGCCGAACATGGCATCGGCCGGCTGAAGGTCGCCGATCTGGAGCGTTATGGCGATCCGGCCAAGCTCGCCGCGATGCGGGCGATCAAGGCGGCGCTGGATCCGTTGGGGATCATGAACCCCGGTGCCGTGCTGCGACAGGCAGGGTAAGGCGGGGCCGGCCCGCGACCGGTTCGGGCCCCTGCGCCCCGCGGCGCGGGCGTTTGAAAAACCGCACGCCCTGCCGGAGAACCGACAGGGCGCTGGGGTGGTAGGTGGGTCACGTGTTTGCAAGCAGCGCCCGTCCGGCTGGGTGAACCGGATGTCACAGGTCTAGTCCGATTCGGGTTAGCGAAACGTAAATGCCGCCGGGGTTTCGCCCCCGCCCTGGCCTATCAGACCCGGGCGCGCGCCCACGTTTTTGTGAACGCTGTGGCGAGCTTGGCCCGGGCGCGCAAGGGGTGCCATCGTGGGTGCGGGCTGGTGGCCTAGACGCTGCCGCTTCGGCCATCGCTCGGCGCCTTTGGCGGCATTATGGGCCCGGATCAGAGCCCGTCGAACTGGCAGAGCGCGTAGACTTCCATCCCCAAGGCCTCCAGCCGGGCGCGGCCGCCAAGGTCGGGCAGGTCGACCACGAAGGCGCAGCCCACGACCTGCGCGCCCAGCCGCTCGATCAGCTTGATGCCGGCCTCGGCGGTGCCGCCGGTGGCCAGAAGGTCATCGACCAGCAGGATCTTTTCGCCGGGCTGCATGGCGTCGTCATGCACCTCGACCACGGCCTCGCCATATTCCAGCTTGTAGGCCTGGGAAATCGTCTGACCCGGCAGCTTGCCCTTCTTGCGGATCGGCACGAAGCCGGTGGAAAGCTGATGCGCCACCGCCCCGCCGAGGATGAAGCCGCGCGCCTCGAGCCCCGCCACCTTGTCGATGCGCCGGCCGGCATAGGGGGCCAGAAGCTGGTCCACGCACATGCGAAACCCGCGCGGATCGGCGAAAAGCGTGGTGACGTCGCGAAACAGGATCCCCTCGTGCGGGAAATCGACGATGGTGCGGATGTAATCCTTGACGGTCCTGGCCTTGCCGGCATGCGCCGTGTCGATCGTGTTCATGAAGCTGCCTCGGGTAAGATCGGATCTGGTTATCATGGGCCTCAAGCCCGCGACAAGCGGATCAGCCGGAGGCACGCAGGACGCGGCTCGCCACGGCGTCCAGCCGGTCCAGAACGGCAGGATCGCGCCGGGCCGGGGCGGTGATCAGCGCCCAGGTCAGCGCGCGGTCGCAGCCGCAGGGGCAGGGCGCATCCCGCGCCGGCAGGTGCTGCGGCAGGCTGGCCACAAGCCCGCGCGCCTGGGCGGCGTTGGCGGTCAGGGTGGCTATGACCTGCGCCACGTCGACGGCATCGTGGTCGGGGTGCCAGCAGTCGTAATCGGTGACCATCGCGACCGAGGCATAACAAATCTCGGCCTCGCGGGCCAGTTTGGCCTCGGGCATGCCGGTCATGCCGATCACATCCGCGCCCCACTGCCGGTAGAGCCGGCTTTCGGCAAGGGTGGAAAACTGTGGCCCCTCCATCGCCAGATAGGTGGCGCCCTGATGCAGGGTGATGCCGGTGGCGGCCCGTGTCACCGCGGCCCCCAGCCGGGCGCAGGTCGGATGCGCCAGCGAGACATGGGCGACGCAGCCCGGCCCGAAGAACGAAGACTGCCGCGCCTGGGTCCGGTCGATGTACTGATCGACCAGCACGAAATCGCCCGGCTTGAAATCGGCACGCAGGCTGCCCACGGCCGAGACGGCCAGAATATCGGTGCAGCCCAGCCGCTTGAGCGCGTCGATGTTGGCACGGTAGGGCACCGAGGCGGGAGAGTGGACATGGCCGCGCCCGTGACGCGGCAGGAAGGCCATCTCGACCCCGTTCAGCGTGCCGGTCAGCACCTCGTCCGAGGGGGCGCCCCAGGGCGTCTGCACCGCCACCCAGCGCGCCGCTTCAAGCCCGCCCATCTCATAGACGCCGGACCCGCCGATCACGCCGATTTTGGGGTTCATCTGGGCCTCCTTCTGGTTGCAGGAGCCAGACTAGGGGAGGGGTGCGGCAGAGTCTATCGGCGGCAGCGCGGCGGGTCCGGCCGCGATGACGTTCCGGGCGGGCGGCATGGCGGCAGGGCAGATGCTCAGGGTTTTGTCGCCCCGGGATTTGCGCTTAGGGTGTGGCCGGGCATATGGGGAATCACATGGCATTCGAAGCGCTGTTGCGGCAGGTCAGGGCGGCGTTCGACGGGATAGCGGCGGCCCGGCCCTTTCTGGCGGACTGGCCCGAGGTGGGCCCGCACCGCGTGGTGCAGCCCTCCGGCCTGCCGGTCTGCCGCTGGCTTGACGGGATGGAGGGCGCAAGCCCCGCGCTGGCCGCGATCCGCGCCGCCGCCCCGACCTTGCGCTGGCAGCAGACCTATGGCGCGCAGGACTTCGGCGCGGACTTCCTGGCCGGCTATGGCTGGAGCGAGTTTGTCGGCCTGCGCGGCCCCTTCGCCTGTGACCGGATGGCCTGCGGCGTCCTGTTGCTGGCGCCGGGCGTCGTCTATCCCGCCCATGCGCATGAGGCCGAAGAGGTCTATCTGCCGATTTCCGGCGTGGCCGAATGGCAGCAGGGCGACGCGGATTTCGCCCCGGTGCCGGTGGGCCAGCCGATCCACCACGCGTCTTGGGTGCCCCATGCGATGCGGGTTGGGTCAGAGCCGCTGGCCGCGCTGTATCTTTGGCGCGGCGGCGATCTGGCGGCGAAATCGGTGATCCTGGGGCGGTAAGGGCGCCGCCTTGGAGCCTCGGGCTATTTCGGCCGGTCGAGCGGCATGAGGTCGGTGATCACGGCGTAATCCTTGTAGCCCAGCCGCGTCATCGGGCGCACCTTGGTCAGATCGAAGCGGCCCTCGGTCAGGTATTCGTCGCGGATATGCACGCCGGTCACCGTGCCGATCACGAGGAAGTCCGCGCCCCCTTCGAGCGTCACGATCTGTTGCAGGCGGCATTCCAGCGTGGCCGGCGACAGGGTGACGCGCGGGCAGTCGATCGTGGTGCATTCCGATTTGGCGATGCCGGCGTGGAGGAATTCATCCGTGCCGCGCGGCAGATGCGCCGAGGTTGCGTTCATCACTTGCCAGAGCGGTTCGGAGACGACATTGGTGGCAAAGACGCCGCTCTCCTGGATGTTGCGGATTGAATCCTTGAGGTCTCCGGCAAAGATGACCTGCGGCGGCGTGTAGGCCACGGCGTTGAAGAAGGAATAGGGCGCAAGGTTGTCACCCATAGTCCCGCGGGTCGAGATCCACCCGATGGGCCGGGGCGCCACGATGGCGTTGAAGGGCGAATGGGGCAGGCCGTGACCGTCAGAAGGGCGGTAGAACATGGGGCGATATCCGGATTTCAGGGCAGGTTGGGAGGGCAAGATAGTTTGACGGGCGGGTCAGGCGACGTGACTTGTGACCATCAGGCAGACGAGGCGGCTGTGTTCGGCGATCAGGCTGTCACGGTCGGCCCAGGGAAAATCGGGCCGGGTGATCAGAAGGGCGATCAGCCCGTGCAGCGCCGCCCAGACGCATTGGGTCAGGCGGTCCTGCCCCGCCGCGTCGAGGTCAGGGCGCAGGCGCGCGATGATCCGCCGCAAGTGGCCCAAAGTGCGCGGCCCGGGATGGTCAAGCGCGGCAAAGGCCGCCGCGTTCCAGTCTTCGTCGGCCTTCTGGGGAGCCTTGGGATGTTCCAGCAGAAAGGCGATCCGGTAGGCCTCGGGGTGGGTCAGGCCAAAGTCGAAATAGCTCGCAACGGCCTGGCGCAACTGTTCTTGCGGGGCGGCTTCGGCCGAGACGGCAAAGCGCGCCTCCAAGAGGGCGAAGGCGCGCGTGCTGACCTCGTCCTGAATCTCCTGGATCGAGGCGAAATGGGCATAGAGCGAGGGCTGCGAAATGCCGACCCGGGCTGCGATCTGCCGCGTGGTGACGGCCTGCACGCCATGCTGGCTGAACAGGGCCGTGGCCGTGGCAAGGATATCCTCGCGGCGGCCGGATTTCGGGAGCCCGGAGTTGGGTTTATGCATGACGTGCCGCCTTTGCGCCGCTTTGCGCCAGGATGACGGTTCGGGCTTGCCAATGCAACCTATCAACGATAGGTACAAGCCTATCACTGATAGGAGACACGCGATGACCCCCGATACCCTGACCAACCAGGCGGCCTGGGCCCGGGCGCCCTTCGCGGACCTGAGCCTTGGACCGGCACCCGTGACCGCACCCGGCCCGGGCGAGATCCTGGTGCGCAACCGCGCCGTGGCGATCAACCCGGTCGATCGCTACAAGCAGAAGATGGGCAACCTGATGTTTGGCTGGATCAGATATCCCTTCATCTTCGGCTATGACCTGTCAGGCGAGGTGGTGGCAGTAGGCCCGGATGTGACGCGCTTCAGGCCCGGCGACCGGGTGCTTGGCGTGGCGATCGGCATGGACAAGCCGCGCAACCGTGCCGCGGAAGGGGCGTTCCAGCAGTTCACCCTGGTGCAGGCGCGCATGGCCGCCCCGTTGCCCGAGGGCATGAGCCATGCCGAAGCCTGCGTGATGCCGCTGGCCCTGTCCACCGCCGCGACCGGCCTTTTCGCGCCGGAACATCTGGCGCTGAGCCCGCCCTTTGCCGACCCTGTCGATCAGGGCAAGACCGTGCTGATCTGGGGCGGCTCGACCAGCGTGGGCTGCAATGCCATCCAGCTGGCGCGCGCTGCCGGCTATAGGGTGGTCACGACCGCATCGCCCGCCAATGCCGCACTGGTCAGACGGCTGGGCGCGGTCGAGGTCATCGACCATTACAGCCCGACCGCGGTGGAGGCTGTGACCCAAGCCCTGCGCGGGGTCGAGGTCGCGGGCGCGCTGGCCATGGGCGCAGGATCGGCCGCCGCCTGCATCGCGGTGCTGCGCCACTGTCAGGGCCGGCGGCGGGTTGCGCTGGCGACCTTCCCGATCGACATCGACGGACTGCCGCCCCGCCCGGGGCCGGGCACCGCGCTCACCCGGGTCTTGCCCGCCATGATCGGGGCGGGGGCGGGCCTCTGGTGGCGGGCACGGCGGGGCGGCGTGACCTTCAGCGTGATCTACGGCACGGCGCTGGCCGAAACCGACCTCAGCCGCGTGATCTTTGAAGACTACCTGCCGGGGGCCCTGGCCTCGGCCCGCTTCGTGCCGGCGCCCGAGCCTCTGGTCGCGGGCCATGGGCTCGAGGCCGTACAGGCAGCGATCGACCGGCACCGTCAGGGCGTTTCGGCCCGCAAGGTCGTGGTCACCCTGTGACGCGCCCGCGCTGGCCCGCAGTTCCGCCCGAACCGCCCGCCCAAATCGACGGGCGGAACCGACGGGCGGAACCGGTTTGATCCTGACAAGTCCTCATGTTACCCGCGTTTCCAGATGATTCTGTCAGGCCCTGCGGAGACGCCGTGTACCAGCTGGAAGAAGAAGCCGAAGCCGATTGGTGGGAGGTCGAGGCGCTCTATGACCTGTGCTTCTCGCCCGGTCGGACGGCCCTGTCGTCCTACCGGCTGCGCGACGGCGTGCCGACGGTGGCCGCGCTCTGCCTGACGCTGCGCCAGGATGGCGAGATGGCGGCAGCGATCCGTTATTGGCCGGTCGAGGTCGGGGGCGAGGACGCGTTGCTCCTCGGCCCGGTCGCTGTCCACCCGACCCATCAGGGCGAGGGGCTGGGTGGCCTCCTGATCAACGAAAGCCTGGCCGAGGCGCGCCGCCTGGGCTGGGAACGCGTCATGCTGGTCGGCGACGAACCCTATTACCGCCGCTTCGGGTTCAAGAAACTTGACGGCGTGGTGATGCCACCCCCGACCAACCCTGACCGCGTGCTGGGCCTGGCCCTCAAGGCCGGCGCCTGGGACAAGGTGAAAGGTCCGGTGACCAAGGCCACCGGCGCCTGATCCTCCTCCGCCTCGATTACCTGAGCCCTGGTTCTGCACGCCGGCCCGCCCGAAGCAGAGCCGCCCGATGCCCGCCATCTGACACCCCCGCCATCTGACACCCCCGCCGTCTGCCCCCCCTCCCAAGCTTGACTTCCGCCAGGTCTCAGGCGCTGCGGCAGGGGACAACCGCTGCCCTCCCCAGCCGCTCCACAGCCTCTGGCGTGACCTCGTCCCAAGGCTTGCAATTGTTTCCCCTACCCCCGTTGCGCTTTGTCCAAGTACTCCCCGCGGAGCGCGCCGAGCCGGTTGGCCGCAGGCCAGAGGCGAGATATGGTCCTGCGCCGCAGGCGCCCCTTCGAATTGACCCGCGGCGGCGCTGAGACGCCGCTTTGAATATCGTGCCGGCGCCCCCATATTCGGGGCATGACGCAGCTTCCCGCCCCACTGTCGCATGATCTCGAGCTTGAAGCCGCGGCCCTGGCCCATGCGCAGGCGCAGGTCGACCGCTCTTTCGTGTCGCGCAGCCGAGCCCTCGGCGCCGGGATCGAGGCGCAATGGGCGCGCCTGCCGGCGCGGCTCAAGGCCGAGGTCGAGGCTCAGGTCGGTCACGCCCTGCGCGCCGGCCTTGGCATCGCCCGCGCCGCACCGCAATTGGGGCGGCGCGGTCAACGCTGGGCCGTCATCGCCTCGGGTGCGGCGGGAGGGGCGGTCGGGCTGGCCGGGGCCCTGGCCGAGATGCCCGTCGCACTGATGCTTTTCCTGCAGGCGATCCGGCAAGAGGCGCGCGACGCCGGGCTTGACCCCGACCGCCCCGGCGTGCGGCTTGCCACGCTGGACATTCTGGCCAGCGGACGGGCGGTTGCGGCCTCTGAAGCGCTGGACCCGGCCTTCGTCTCGGGCCGGCTGGCGCTGGCCGGGCCGACGCTGTCGGGCTGGATCGCCCGGGCCGCGCCGCGTCTGGTGCCGGTGCTGGGGCAGCGGTTTGCGGCTTCGGCCGTGCCCTTGGTGGGCGCGCTGGGCGGTGCCGTTCTGAATGCCGCCTGGCTTGACCAGTACCGCAGGCTCGCCCGCATCCGGTTTCGACTGATGGTCCTGGCCGAACATCACGGCACCGAGGCCGTCCTGTCGGCCTTTGCCCGGGCGCAGGCCCTGCCGATGCGGGACTGAGCCGAAGGCCTTTTCCGAATCGGTTCCGGTAGGGGGCCATGCGGGTGGATGGCTTGCGAGAACGGCTGGGAGGGCAGGCTGCCCTCCCAGACCCTCCTGCCGAGTATATTCACAAAGTGCAAGACCGGGTCGGCAAGGGCTAGGCAGCCGCGCCGCGCTGTGATACTTAGCATTATGGCTAAGCATGACGCGGATCTTTCCCTGATCTTCCAGGCGCTGTCGGACCCGACGCGGCGCGCGATGCTGGCGCGGATCGGGCGGGGGGCGATGGCGGTCAGCGACCTCGCGCAGCCGACCGGCCTCGCCCTGCCCACGGTGATGCGGCATCTGGCGGTGCTGGAAGGGGCGGCGCTGATCACCAGCGAAAAGACCGGACGGACGCGGCTGTGCCGGGCGGTGCCCCAGACGATTGAAGCCGCGATGGGATGGCTGGCCGAGCAGCAGGCCGTCTGGGAGGCGCGGGCCGACCGGCTTGAGGATTATGTAACCCAACTGATGGCGGAGCAGAAGAATGACGACAGATCTTGACCCCGAGCTTGACCTGGAACTGGTGCGCGACCTCAAGGCGCCGCGTTCCGTGCTGTGGACCTGCTGGACCGACCCGGAGCATTTGCCGAAATGGTTCGTGCCCAAGCCGCACAAGGTGGTGGCCTGCGATCTGGACCTGCGCCCAGGCGGCGCCTGCAGCACGACCTTCGACGTCGACGGCACGCTGATGGAGAACAAGGGCGTCTATCTGGAGGTGATCCCCGGCGAGAAGCTGGTTTTCACCGACACCTATCAGGCCGGCTGGAAGCCTGCGCCCGACCCTTTCATGACCGCCATCATCACCTTCGAGGACGTGGCCCCCGGTGTCACCCGCTACCGCGCCGTGGTGCGCCATCGCAGCAAGGAGGCCGCAGCCTCGCACCGCGACATGGGGTTTTTCGACGGTTGGGGCACGGTGGCCGGCCAGTTGGAGGCCTATGCCCAGGACCTCGCGGCGCGCGGGGCCGTTTCACGGGTCTGACCCCGGGGGGCCCGCGCGGTGCTGCAAACTGCCGCCAAACGGCCCATGCCGGTGGATTTTCCTGCGGTCTTCGCCTTTTCAAACCGCCATCGCGGGGCTAGCTTTCCCCGCAACAAAGGATGGCCCCGATGAATGCCGAAAGCCCAAGGACGATCTATCTTTCCGACTACCAACCTTTCACCCATATCGTGCGGGGGGTCCATCTGACCTTCCGGCTGGCCCCCAAGACGACGCGGGTGCTGGCGCGGCTGGAACTCGCGCCCAACCCTGCGCGGCCCGGGAGCCATGACCTGCGGCTCGATGGCGAGGGGCTGCGGCTGGTTGCGGCCTCGATCGGCGGGCGGGCCCTCGCCGTCACGCCCGATGACACCGGGCTGACCCTTGCCGCCAGCCTGCTTCCGCCGGGCGATTTCACGCTGGAAACCGAAGTCGAGATCGCCCCAGAAGGCAATTTCGCGCTCGAAGGGCTATATATGTCGAACGGCATGTATTGCACCCAATGCGAGGCGCAGGGCTTTCGCCACATCACCTTTTATCCCGACCGGCCCGATGTGATGGCGCCCTTCAAGGTACGGATCGAGGCCGATCTGCCGGTCCTGTTGTCGAACGGCAATCCGGTGGGCCGGGGCCCGGGCTGGGCCGAATGGGACGATCCCTGGCCGAAGCCTGCCTATCTTTTCGCGCTGGTGGCAGGCGATCTGGTGGCGCATCCCGACCGCTTCACCACGATGTCGGGCCGCGACGTGGAACTGAACATCTATGTCCGTCCCGGCGACGAGACGCGCTGCGCCTATGCGATGGACAGCCTCAAACGCTCGATGCGGTGGGACGAAGAGGTCTATGGGCGCGAATACGACCTAGATATCTTCAACATCGTGGCCGTGGATGACTTCAACATGGGCGCGATGGAGAACAAGGGGCTGAACATCTTCAACTCCAAACTGGTGCTGGCCTCGCCCGAGACCGCGACCGACGACGACTACAACCGCATCGAAGGCGTGATCGCGCACGAGTATTTCCACAACTGGACCGGCAACCGGATCACCTGCCGCGACTGGTTCCAGCTGTGCCTGAAAGAGGGCCTCACGGTGTTCCGCGACCAGCAGTTCACCGGCGACATGCGCAGCCACGCGGTCAAGCGGATCGAAGACGTGCTGACATTGCGCGCCCGGCAGTTCCGCGAGGATGGCGGCCCGCTGGCGCATCCGGTGCGGCCCGAAAGCTTTGTCGAAATCAACAATTTCTACACTGCGACGGTCTATGAGAAGGGTTCGGAAGTAATCGGCATGCTCAAGCGGCTGGTGGGCGATGCGGGCTACAAGGCGGCGCTGGATCTGTATTTTGACCGGCACGACGGGCAGGCCGCCACGATCGAGGATTGGCTCAAGGTGTTCGAGGATGCCACGGGCCGCGACCTCGGCCAGTTCAAGCTGTGGTACAGTCAGGCCGGCACGCCCAAGGTGACGGTGACCGAGGATTGGCTGGCCGAAACCGGCACATTCCGCCTGACGTTGAGCCAGACCAATTCGCCGACGCCGGGCCAGCCGGACAAGGCGCCCAAGGTGATCCCCGTGGCGGTGGGGCTTTTGAACCCCAATGGCGACGAGGTGGTGCCGACCACGGTGCTGGAACTGACCCAACCGTCGCAGAGCTTCGATTTTCCGGGGCTCGCCAGCCGGCCCACCGCCTCGATCCTGCGCGGCTTCTCGGCGCCGGTCGTGTTGAACCGCACGGTGGCCGCCGCCGAGCGCGCCTTTCTTCTGGCGCATGACACCGACCCTTTCAACCGGTGGGAGGCGGGGCGTTCGCTGGCCAAGGAAGTGCTCATGGGGCAGGCGCCCGAGGCCTATCTGCTGGAGGGGCTGGCACGGGTGGCGCTGGACGACAGCCTCGATCCGGCGTTCCGCGCGCTGTGTCTGCGGTTGCCCACCGATGACGACATGGCGGCGACGCTGGCCGCTGCGGGCCGGGTGCCGGATCCGCAGGCCATCCGTGACGCGCGGCGCGCGCTGCACAAGGCGCTGGCCGACCATCTGGCGCCCAACCTCGCGCGGCTGGCGGCGCCGCTGACCCAAGGCTTCAGCCCCGATGCGGCGCAGGCCGGGCAACGTGCCTTGCGGCTGGCGGCGTTGTCCCTGCTGGCGCGGCGCGATCTGGCGCCGGTCGTGGCGGCCAATGCCAGCGCCACCAACATGACCGAAGAGATCGGCACGCTGGCCATCCTGCAGGAAAACGGCGCCGGTGCTGCGCAGGTCGCGGCCTTCGAGGCGCGCTGGAAGGACGAAAGGCTGGTGATGGACAAGTGGTTCGCGCTGCAGATCCTGTGCGCAGAGCCCGACCGGACCGCCGCGATGACCGAGGCGCTGACCCGCCACCCGCAGTTCGACTGGAAGAACCCCAACAGGTTCCGCGCGGTCATCGGCGCCTTGTCGGGCAATCATGCGGGCTTTCACCACGCCTCGGGCGGGGGCTATCGGCTCCTGGCGGACTGGCTGATCAGGCTCGACCCGCTCAACCCGCAGACGGCGGCGCGGATGTCGACCGCCTTCGAGACCTGGGGCCGCTATGACGCCAGCCGGCAGGCGCTGGTCCGGGCGCAACTGGCGCGCATCGCCGCCGCCCCCGGCCTCAGCCGCGATCTGGGCGAAATGGTCGACCGCATGCTGGGGTGACCGATTTCATCCAGGTTCAAATACTCATCTTTCTTTGGGCCAATGCCGCAAGGGGGAGTATTTGGACCTGGATGAATTGGAAAGGATGCGCCCGGGGTCAGGGCTGGCAATAGCTTTGGCTGCGGGTCCAGGCGGCCATGGCGGCGCGGTTTCTGGACGATGACCACGGGCCCCAGTCGCGCGCGATGCCGCGGTTGCCCTTGCCGGCCACCATGCCGTCGCTGGCCACATGCGGCGCGATGATGTCGACGGCACAGGACAGGTTGGCCACGCCGTCCTTCAGATCGGCCGCCGAGGTCGCCTCGCAGCCGTAGAGCCGGGCGGTCGGGACCGAGATCTGCATGAGCCCGACATAGCGTCCCTTGCCGCCAACTGCCGCCTGATTGAAGCCGCTTTCGTATTTCGCCGTGGCCGACATCAGCCCGACCCAGAAGGCGCGCCGCTCGTCCTTGGAGGCCGAAGCATAGCCCGGGCAATAGACGTCGATATCGGCGGGCACCGTGCCGGTCAGTTCGGCGTCATGTTCGGCCACCTGCAGCAGGGCCTTTTGCGTCCATTCCGAGGCGCGGGGCGCCGCGTCCCACCGCATCGCGGGCAGAACGGTTTTCTTGGTCTTCGCCTCTAGCGGGGCCGAAGCGAGGGCCATCGAAAGGGCCAGCAGGAGGAAAACAGTGCGTCGCATTGAACCGTCAGGCAGCCGTCGCACCCTGCGCGACCTGTGGTGTGTGAGGCCAAGAATCGATTCCGCCAACCTGTGGTGTGGCCGAACCCCGCTTTCTAGGCAGCTTTCCGCCGCCTTGGGCCTTGAACCGTCCGGCTGGCCTGCCTAAAAGACCATGAAAATCCGGAGGCTTTCATGCTTGATCTGACCTATGCCACCCCCGCGCCCAAGGTGATCGCCGGGGCGAAATCGGACTGGGAACTGGTGATCGGCATGGAGATTCATGCCCAGGTCGCCAGCAATTCCAAGCTGTTCTCGGGCGCCTCGACCCAGGTCGGGGCCGAACCCAACGCCAATGTCAGCTTCGTGGATTGCGCCATGCCGGGGATGCTGCCGGTCATCAACGAATTCTGCGTCGAACAGGCGGTGCGCACCGGGCTGGGGCTGAAGGCCGCGATCCATCTGCGTTCCGCCTTCGACCGCAAGAACTATTTCTACCCCGACCTGCCGCAGGGTTATCAGATCAGCCAGCTTTACCATCCCATCGTGGGCGAGGGCGAAGTGCTGGTGGAAATGGGGCCGGGGGTTGCCCGGAAGGTCAGGATCGAGCGCATCCATCTGGAACAGGACGCCGGCAAGTCGATCCATGACATGGACCCCGCCATGTCCTTCGTCGATTTCAACCGCACCGGTGTCGCGCTGATGGAAATCGTCTCGCGCCCCGACATCCGCGGGCCGGAGGAGGCCGCGGCCTATGTCGCCAAGCTGCGCCAGATCCTGCGCTATCTGGGCACTTGCGATGGCAACATGCAGAACGGCAATCTGCGCGCCGATGTCAACGTTTCGGTCTGCCGGCCCGGCCAGTACGAGAAATATCAGGCCAGCGGCGATTTCAGCCATCTGGGCACGCGCTGCGAGATCAAGAACATGAACTCGCTGCGGTTCATCCAGCAGGCGATCGACTACGAGGCGCGCCGTCAGATCGCCATCGTCGAGGATGGCGGCACCGTCACGCAGGAGACCCGGCTTTACGACCCCGACAAGGGCGAGACCCGCTCGATGCGGTCCAAGGAAGAGGCGCATGATTACCGCTACTTCCCCGACCCCGACCTGCTGCCCCTGGAGATCGAGCAGGCCTGGGTCGACGGCATCGCCGCCACGATGCCTGAACTGCCCGATGCCAAGAAGGCGCGCTTCATGGCCGATTATGGCCTGACCGACTATGACGCCAATGTGCTGACGGCCGAACTCGACTCTGGCGCCTTTTTCGAGGCCGTGGCCAAGGGGCGCGATGGCAAGATCGCCGCGAACTGGGTGATCAACGAGCTGTTCGGCCGGCTGAACCGCGAGGGGCAGAGTGTTGCGACCTCGCCCGTTTCGGCGGCGCAACTGGGCGGCGTGCTGGACCTGATCGCCAAGGGCGAGATTTCGGGCAAGATGGCCAAGGACCTGTTCGAGATCCTGTGGACCGAGGGCGGCGATCCGGCCGAACAGGCGGCCAGGCACGGCATGAAGCAGGTCACCGACATGGGCGCCATCGAGGCCGCGCTGGATGCGCTGATCGCAGCCAACCCCGATCAGGTCGCCAAGGCCAAGGTCAATGCCAAGCTGGCCGGCTGGTTCACCGGGCAAGTGCTGAAAGCCACCGGAGGCAAGGCCAATCCGGCGGCGGTCAATGCGCTCGTGGCGCAGAAACTCGGGCTGTAAGGCGCGGATTGGCCGGCAGCGGCGCTGCGGCTCAGGCCGGCTGGCGCCGCTGGTGGATCAGGGCCGAGGTGTAGATCGCCAGCGCGGCCCAGATCAGCGGGAAGGCAATGGTCTGGGCTGCTCCGAAGGGTTCGTGGAAGGCCAGCACCGCGATAAGCAGGATCATGGTCGGCGCCACATATTGCAGGATGCCGATTGTGGACAACCGCAGCCCCTTGGCCCCGTTGGCATAGATCATCAAGGGCACCGCCGTCACAAGGCCACAGCAGGCCAAGAGGACCGTGTCCGAGGTGGTGCCGCCGAAATGCCCCGTGCCCTGCACCCACAGCCAGATCACATAGGCCGCTGCAAAAGGCGTCAGGATCAGGATCTCCAGCAGGAAGCCCTCGTTGGCGCCCAGCGGCAGGCGGCGCTTGAGATAGGCGTAAAAGCCCCAGGTCACGGTCAGGCCAAGCGCCACGACGGGCAGGCGTCCCGCCTCGACCGTCAAGAGCAGCACGGCCGCGGCGGCAAGGCCGATGGCGGTGATCTGGCGGGGGGAGAGTTTCTCGCCCAACAGGACCGCGCCCAGGAAGACACTGAACAGCGGGTTGATGTAATAGCCCAGGGCCGCGTCGAGCGCATGGCCGGAGCCGATCGCCCAGACATAAAGCCCCCAGTTGACCGAGATCAGCGCCGCCGTGGCACCCGCCATGGCCAGAACCCGCGGCTGCCGGGCCAGCGCCATCAGGCCGCGCAATTCGCCGCGCCAGACCAGCACGGCGCAGGCGATCGGCACGCTCCACAGCACGCGGTGCGCGATGACCTCGGCCGGCGAGATATGGGCGACGGCCTTCATGAAGATCGGCAGGAACCCCCAGAGCACATAGGCCGTCAGGGCAAAGGCGAAACCGCGGGATGTGTCTTGCGAAGTCATGGCGGTGGACTAGCCGAAAGGCAGACGCCGGGCCATTTCAAACTTGTAACCGGAACAATCTCCGGGGGGGGCTCAGCCGCGGCGGCGGGCCAGATAGTCGCGGCTGAAGCGGGCATAGCCTTGTGCGGTCACCTGCAGATGCCCGCGCATCCGGTCGTGCAGGGCCGGCAGGCGGTGGAAGGGCACGGCGGGATAGGCGTGGTGCTCGACATGATAGGGCATGTTCCAGGCCAGAAACCGCACGATGCGATTGGTGAAGGTGGTGCGGGTGTTCTCCAGCATGTTGGCGACCATCGGGCAGTCGCCATGCTCGGCCAGAAGGTAGAGCCGCAGGAAGGGCTGCCCCAGCACGACCGGTACGATCCAGAGCCACAACAGAACCGGCGTGACGAAAAGGCTGCCAAGCGCCAGCGCGTAAAGCGCCAACATGACCTGGGCCTCGCGCTGCATGCCGGGCAGGGCCCGGGCGGGCAGATAGGCCGCCTGCACGTTCCCGCGCGCCAGCCCCAGAAGCAGACCGGCCTCGGCGATCCAATAGGGAATGCCAGAGACGTGCCAGAGCCATTGGCGCAGGGTCTGCGGCTTGGCGCCGGCCAGTTCGGGGTCAAGGCCGGGCAAGTTGGTGTGGCGGTGATGGGCAAGATGGAAATAGCGAAACCACGCGAAGGGCAGCAGCAGGACCAGACCGCAGGCGCGCCCGACCCAGTCGTTCAGGCCGGCATGGGCAAAGGGGGTGCGATGGGTCGTCTCGTGTTCCAGCGTGAAGAGAAAGATCAAAAGGATGCCCTGCAGCGGCAGGGCCAGCGGCCAGAACGGCGTGAAGAGGATCAGCGTACTGGTCACGGCGATCGCCGCAAGATGCCCCGCCAGATGCCGCAGGCCAGCCGCGGTCGAAGGCTGCGCGAGGCTCTCGCGCAGGTCTGCGGGCAGGGCGGCGATCACGGCCTTGTGGTCGGGCTTGGGGCTCATGTCGGGCAGGCTATCTTGCGGACCGGCCTGGGGCAAGAGGGATGGCGCCTGGGGGTGCATTCGAGATTACTGTTTTGAAATAGGGTATTGCGTGGCGAAGCTCAACCGGCGTCGCAAGGCCGTGTGGCCTCGACAGGCGCCGGGGCGCATGCCAGAATGGCGCCATGCAGCGGATCGTGATCATCGGAGCAGGGCTGGTCGGTGCGGCTTTGGCCTTCCGTCTGGCGGAGGCGGGGGCAGAGGTCACCGTGCTTGAGGCGGGGATGCAGCCGGCGGCAGAGGCCTCGGGGCGGTCCTTTGGCTGGATCAACGCGAGCTTCTTTCTGAACGAGGCGCACCATCACCTGCGCGTGGCCGGGATGGCGGCACATCGCCGTATGGCGCGCGATCTGATGGGGGGCGGGATGGCCGGTCTCTGGCACTGGTCGGGCTGCCTGTGGTGGGAGGACGAGGATGCCGCCTTCGAAGGTCAGGCGCAGGATCTGGCCAGGCTCGGCTACCCGCTGCGCGAGGTGACCGGTTCAGAAGTTGCGGCGCTTGAGCCAGCCCTGGCCGCCGCGCCGCGCCGCGCGCTGTTCCTTCCGCAGGAAGGCGCTGTCGACGCCGCGGCGCTGACGCGGGCGCTGTTGCAGGCGGCGGCGGACCGGGGAGCCGCGCTGTGGTTTGGAATGGGTGCCACCGGGGTTCTGATGCGCGGTGGTGCGGTCTGCGGCGTGCGGATGGGGGCGGCGAGCCTGGCAGCGGATCAGGTCATCGTGGCGGCGGGTACGGCTGCGCCGGCCCTGCTTGAGCCGCTTGGCTATCCCTTGCCCATGTTGCCTCGGCCCGGTCTCATCCTGCGCACCCGGCCGGTGGCGCCGCTGCTGAGGCATATCCTGGCCATGCCGGGGCAGGACCTGCGTCAGGACGCCGCCGGACGCCTGATCGCACCCCTTGCGGCGCATCATCAGGCCGATCGGGGCGAAACCGCGCCGCAAGACCCAGCGGCCCTGGTCGCGGCGGCGATCGCGCGGCTTGAGGCACTGTTTGCTGGCGTGGCGCTAAGGCCGGATGCGACCGCCTTGGCCTGGCGCCCGGTGCCGGGCGACGGCCTTCCCGCGGTCGGGCCGCTGGGGCCGGGTCTATGGGCCGCGGTCATGCATTCGGGGGTAACCCTCGCCGCCATCGTGGCCGAGGCCCTGACGGCTGCGGTGCTGGAGCGGGGCGCCGAACCCATGCTGGCGCCGTTTGATCCGGCGCGGTTCCGGATCTGAGCCCCCGCTCTGGCGGAGAGCGCTGGAGGGTTTCACACCCTCCAGACCTCCCGTGGAGTAGTGCGGCAAAGAGCAATGGAAAGATCGGGCGTCCTTGCGATTTGCGCTTTGGCACAATACTCCCGCCGGAGGCCTCTGCAGCGGCCGCAAGCGCAGGGTTTGCCGGCCGGGGGCGGGCGGAGGGCGCGCCCCCCGGGGTGGCGCGCCTGAGGGTCAGGCCTTCAGGATCGACCGGCCGGCATAGGAACCGACATCACCCAGCATTTCGTCGATGCGGATCAACTGGTTGTACTTGGCCAGCCGGTCCGAGCGCGAGAGCGACCCGGTCTTGATCTGGCCGCAGTTGGTGGCGACGGCGAGGTCGGCAATCGTGCTGTCCTCGGTCTCGCCGGAACGGTGCGACATGACGTTGGTGTAGCCGGCACGGTGGGCCATGTCGACGGCGGACAGCGTCTCGGTCAGGGAGCCGATCTGATTGACCTTGACCAGCATCGAATTGGCGCAGCCCTGCCTGATGCCCATGTCGAGCCGCTTGGGGTTGGTCACGAACAGATCGTCGCCCACCAGCTGGATCTTCTTGCCCAGCGTGTCGGTCAGAAGCTTCCAGCCGGCCCAGTCATCCTCGGAACAGCCATCCTCGATCGAGATGATCGGATAGTCGTTGGCGAGTTTGGCGAGGAAAGCGACATTCTCTTCGACCGAGAGCGACTTGCCTTCGCCCTTCATCTCGTAGCGGCCGCCCTTGAAGTATTCGGTCGCGGCGCAGTCGAGCGCGAGGTAGATATCCTCGCCCGGACGGTAGCCGGCCTTCTCGATGGATTTCAGAATGAAATCAAGCGCGTCGCGGGCAGAGCTGAGATTGGGTGCGAAGCCGCCCTCGTCGCCGATGCCGGTGTTGTGGCCGGCGGCCTGCAATTCTTTCTTCAACGTGTGGAAGACTTCCGAGCCCATGCGGATCGCCTCGCGGATATTGTCCGCGCCGACCGGCATGATCATGAATTCCTGGATGTCGATCGGATTGTCGGCATGTTCGCCGCCGTTGATGATGTTCATCATCGGCACCGGCAGCACGCGCGCCGAGGTGCCGCCGACATAGCGGTAGAGCGCCTGGCCAGTGAATTCGGCCGCGGCCTTGGCCACGGCGAGCGAGACGCCGAGGATCGCGTTGGCGCCGAGCCGGCCCTTGTTGGGCGTGCCGTCCAGTTCGATCATCGTCATGTCGATGCCGACCTGTTCGGTGGCGTCAAAGCCGATGATCGCCTCGGCCAGTTCGCCGTTCACGGCCTCGACCGCATCCAGAACGCCCTTGCCCATGTAGCGCGATTTGTCGCCATCGCGGCGTTCGACCGCCTCATGCGCCCCGGTCGAGGCGCCTGATGGCACGGCGGCGCGGCCCATCGCGCCACTTTCCAGGACCACATCCACCTCGACGGTGGGATTGCCGCGGCTGTCAAGGATTTCGCGGGCGTGAATATCGACGATCGTGCTCATGGATGGCTCCAGGGACAGGGGTGCTCTCGCCTTCCCTTTAGCTGGCCTTTGTAACTAGGGAAAGAGTTCTGAGGCCTCAGGCGGATTTTGCGCGGGCCTCGGCCGCGCTGCGGGCTAGATTGCGGCTGCGGGCAAGGTTGCGGCTGCGGGCACGTTCGCGCGCAAAGGCATAGAGGCCCGAGCCGATGATCAGTGCCGCACCCAGAAGCGTCAGGCCATCGGGGTATTCGGCGAAGACCAGGGCGCCGATGACGATGGCAAAGACAAGGCGCGTGTAGCGGAAGGGTGAGACGACCGAGACCTCGCCGGTGCGGGTGGCCGAGGTGATGGCCCAATAACCGGCGGTGCCGAAGACCAGCGCGCCCAAGAGCATCATGGCTTGCCAGGTGCCGGGCATCACGGCGGCCTGAAACGGCATCATGGCAAGCCCCAGCACCGCGACCGAGGCCACGCCCCAGGCCGAGACCTGCGTAGTGGAAATCTCGCGCGGGATGCCGCGCGAGGCCAGATCGCGCAGGCCAAGGCCCGCCACCGTGACCAGTACCCAAAGTGCCGCGGGGCGAAAGCCGTCCAGACCCGGGCGGATCACCAGAAGGACGCCGGCAAAGCCCACCGCAATGGCGCTCCACCTCCGCCAGCCGACCTTTTCGCCCATGAAAAGCGCCGCGCCCATCGTCACCGCGAGCGGCATGGCCTGCAGGACGGCCGAGACCGTGGCGAGCGGGATGGCGGCAAGCGCCGTGATATAGGCGAAGGTGCCGACCATCTCGCCGGCGTTGCGCGCCAGAACCCAAGGGTGCAGGGCGGCGCGGGTCAGGGTGCGCCTG
Source organism: bacterium (assembly GCA_016124195.1). GTDB lineage: Bacteria > Pseudomonadota > Alphaproteobacteria > Rhodobacterales > Rhodobacteraceae > Stagnihabitans. The sequence continues at coordinate 643,268 of WGOE01000002.1, forward strand.
CCCTCGGCGCGGGCAAGGGCGGCGAAGAAGGCCCAGCCGCACAGGCAGGTCAGGGCCAGGATCTCGCCGGTCGGCAGGCCCTGGGCTGCGAATTTGAGGAACATGTCCTCGATCGCGAACAGCGCCATCGAGCCCGCCATCAGGCCGATGCCGCGCAGGTTTTCGGCGGCTGTCATCGGGGCAGGGCGGTCCAGGTGAGTATTTCTGCCCGGATGAAGCCGCAAGGACCTTGCATCATTTGGACCCCGGGTCCTTGCGGATCGGCACGCCGAGAAGTTCCAGCCTGTGGCCGATCAGCCGGTAGCCCAGGCGGGCGGCGATCCTTTCCTGCAGGGCCTCGATCTCGGGGTCGACGAATTCGAAGACCTGGCCCGAATTCACGTCGATCAGGTGGTCGTGGTGATCGCGTTCGGCATCCTCATAGCGGGCGCGGCCGTCGCCGAATTCGAGCCGGTCGAGGATGCCCGCCTCTTCAAACAGCTTGACCGTGCGGTAGACCGTGGCCAGCGAGATGCGCGGGTCAAGCCTGGCCGCGCGCTGGTGGAGTTCCTCGACATCGGGATGATCCTCGGCCTCGGCCACCACGCGGGCGACGGTGCGGCGCTGATCGGTCATGCGCAGGCCCTTGGCGACGCTGCGGGCGATGATGTCGGCCATGATGATCCTCCTTCCTGCGCTTTAGCCTTAGCCGGTGCGCTTTGAAAGGGGGCAGAGGGGCCGGCAAGGCCCGGTCGGCGGTCAGAGGCGCGGCTTGAGCGATTGCGCGGCGTCCTTGATGCCCCAGCCGGATTGGCCGGCGGGGCGCTGGCCGTCGTCGTTCAGCCAAAGCCCGCGCGGCCCCAGGTTGCGGCTGGGAATGGCGTTGCGGTCGATGGCGCCCTCCAGCGTCAGGGCGAGGTCGAGCCCGAAGCGCGGGTCGCTGAAATGCCAGGAATGACAATAGGCAAAGCCCGCGTCGGGGCCGGGGCGCAGCGTGTTGAAATGGGCGGTGCAATCGACATTGACCGCCTTGGAGTCGGCATCCGGTGGCAGGCCCACGCGGCCGACGCGGGGCGAGACGCCAAGCCGCTTGGCGTTCGACACTGCCAGCACTGCGTCATTGCCGTTGGAATAGTTGGTCAGGCGGTTGATCCGGCCGAACATGGGCTGCGACCAGGCCGATGTGGTGCGCAGGCTTTCGGCAGAGATGTCGCCCGCGATCAGCGCCACCTGGCCAATGCGCCAATCGCTCTTGAACAGGGTGCCGTCCTTTTGCGCCTGGGCAAAGGCCTCGAGCACGACATAGGCGCCGGTCGAATGGGCCAGCAGATGCACATTGGTGATGCAACCGGCCTTCTGCCCCTGCATCAGAAGGACGAGGCATTTGTCGACCAGTTGCCGGGCCACCGCCGAGGCATCGGTGCGGTCCTCGACATAGTTCAGCACATTGTTGCCCGAGGGCCAGTCGAAGGAGACGATCTCGCCCCGCCAGCCTTGACCGCGCAAGTTGGCGCGAAGGGTATCGAGCGTGGCAATGGCCGCGCCGATGGTCGTGTTGTAGCCGTGCACCAGCACGAGGACATCGCCGGTGGGCGAGATGGAATTGGGGTTCTCGTCGCCGTCGGCCAGACCCTGGACCTGCGTGACCCAGGCCTTGGCGGGAATGACATGCGAGGGGTCATAGGCCGCGGCCCCGCGCGGCACCCGGATGAACTGCACAGGTCCCGGTTCGGCGATGAAGGCGTTGCCCTGACGTTTGCGGGCGGAAATCATGTAATCATAAAGCATGGCCATTCCTGCGATACAGGAGAAAACATCACAGTCTAAAATGATCGGACCCAGATCCGCGCGCCGGGAAAAACGGACGTCACGTGTGGAATGGGGGTCTTGCCGCACAAATCTGCCATATCATGCCCGAAAATGCTCTGAAAAGCAACGGGTTCATGGCTTGACCCTGCGCGGGCGACGCGAAAGGGTGGCGGCGCAGAAACGGGGGCGGCGATGCGCAAGGACAGGTTGGACGGGTTTGGCTTTGCCGCATTGCTGGGGGTCGCGGCGATCCTCGCTGTCAACCAGATCGTCATCAAACTGGTCGACAGGGGCCTGCAGCCGGTATTCCTCGCCGGTGCGCGCTCGGCGCTGGCCGCAGTCTTTGTCGGCGTGCTCTTGTGGCGTCGCGGATTGTGGAACCGGGTGCGGCGGGCCGATCTGGGGCCGGGGCTGCTGATCGGCACAGTCTTCGCGGTCGAGTTCCTCGGTCTGTTCACCGCGCTCGATCTGACTACGGTCGGCCATGCCTCGCTCATCATGTATTCGATGCCGGTCTGGATGGGGATCCTGGCGCATTTCTTCCTGCCCGGAGAGCGGGCGACGCCCGTCAAGGCGGTGGGCCTTGTGCTGGCCTTTGCCGGAACCGGCTGGGCCATCGCCTCGCGCAGCGGGGCGCAGGCGGGTCAGGTCAGCTGGCTCGGCGATTTCTGCGCGCTGATCGGGGCCTGGGGCTGGGCTGGCACCGCCTTTCTTGCACGTGCCACACGCCTGCGCGAGGCGGGACCGGAGGCGCAGCTGTTCTGGATGGTACTGGTTTCGGCGCCGATCCTGCTGGCCGTCGCGCCGCTGTTCGGCCCGCTGATCCGCGATGTCTCGGCGATGGACTGGGTCTGGCTGCTGTTTCAGGCCGGGGTGGTGGTGACGGGCGGCTTTGTCACCTGGATGTGGCTTTTGTCCGTCTATCCGACCTCGACCGTGGCCTCCTTTGCCTTCCTGACGCCGATCATGGCCATCCTCCTGGGCCATCTGGTTTTTGGTGAGTCGCTGTCGCTGACCCTCCTGGGGGCGGCGGGTCTTGTGTCGGTGGGCATCGCGGTTATCAACCGCAAGGCGAGTTGAACGGACAGAATCAACGCTGCCTTGTAAGGCGGGCTTGCGAGCGAAACTTATCCTATCCCGCCAAGCCCCGCCATTTCATGGGAAATCGCGGTCCCATCCACAGGGCGGACCGCTTCATCCACCCCCTTGTCCACAGCCCTCCGCATAGCGACCTAAACGCCACAGCTAGACAGTCATTCCGGGTCAAGCACAAAATCTAGCGCGGATATGTAAAAAATTCGTTGCTGATCCCCAGATCTTGCGTCAGTTTGAAGAGGTCGGGGCCAAGCCGGGAAACAGGGCGCGCGCTGACGGGGACAGGACTGGCAACATACGAAACCTCCTGAAAGGAGAACGCGCTCCGCAGCGGGCGTGGCTCGTGTTGTGCTGCCCGTCTCCGGGATGGCAAAACATGGAGTTACGGGGCAGATGAAGATCGAGCGGAAATTCACTTCGGCAGAGACCGGAGCCTATGGCGCGTTGGCGTTTCAGCTGACCACATCCGAAATTCGCAATCCTGACGGCAAGATCGTCTTCCGCAACGAGGCGGTCGAGGTGCCCGAGGGGTGGAGTCAGGTCGCAGCCGACGTGCTGGCGCAGAAGTATTTCCGCAAGGCCGGCGTGCCTGCGATCACCAAGCGCGTGCAGGAAAAGGGCGTGCCGCGCTTCCTGTGGCGCCACGTTCCCGATCTGGAGGCGCTGGAGCAACTGCCCGCCGACAAGCGCTATGTCGGTGAAACCTCGGCCAAGCAGGTCTTTGACCGTCTGGTCGGCGCCTGGGCCTATTGGGGCTGGAAGGGCGGCTATTTCACCACCGAGGCCGATGCCAAGACCTATTACGACGAAATGCGCTTCATGCTGGCCCGCCAGATGGCCGCGCCGAACTCGCCGCAATGGTTCAACACCGGGCTGCATTGGGCTTACGGAATCGACGGCCCGAGCCAGGGGCACTACTACGTCGATTATCAGTCCAAGGTGCTGACCAAGTCGAATTCGGCCTATGAACATCCCCAGCCGCATGCCTGCTTCATCCAGTCGGTGCGCGACGATCTGGTGGGCGACGGCGGGATCATGGACCTGTGGGTGCGCGAGGCGCGTCTGTTCAAATATGGCTCGGGCACCGGCACCAACTTTTCCTCGCTGCGGGGCGAGGGCGAAAAGCTTTCGGGTGGCGGCAAGTCCTCGGGCCTGATGGGGTTCCTCAAGATCGGCGACCGGGCGGCCGGGGCCATCAAATCGGGCGGCACAACGCGGCGCGCGGCCAAGATGGTGATCTGCGACATGGATCACCCCGATGTCGAGGCCTTCATCAACTGGAAGGTGATCGAGGAACAGAAGGTCGCCTCGCTGGTGGCCGGTTCCAAGGCGCATGAAGCGCGGCTGAACGAGATCTTTGCCGCGATCCGCACCTGGGACGGCTCGTCCGAGGATTCGGTCGATCCGGCCAAGAACCCCGCGCTCAAGGCCGCCATCAGGGCCGCCAAGAAGGCGTTGATCCCCGACACCTATACGTTCCGCATCCTGCAATATGCCAAGCAGGGCTTCACCTCGATCGAATTCCCGACCTATGACACCGATTGGGATTCCGAGGCCTATATGACGGTGTCGGGCCAGAATTCGAACAACTCGGTCCGTGTGACCGACGCTTTCCTGAAGGCGGTCAGGAATGACGAACCCTGGGAACTGATCCGCCGCACCGATGGCAAGGTCGCCAAGACCGTCAAGGCGCGCGAGCTGTGGGACCAGATCGGCCATGCCGCCTGGGCCTGCGCCGATCCCGGCATCCAGTTCCACGACACGGTCAACGCCTGGCACACCTGCCCGGAGGATGGCCCGATCCGCGGGTCCAACCCATGCTCGGAATACATGTTCCTTGATGACACGGCCTGCAACCTGGCCTCGATGAACCTCTTGACCTTCTACAAGGGCGGCAAGTTCGATGCCGAGGCCTATATCCACGCCACGCGGCTCTGGACGCTGACGCTGGAAATCTCGGTGATGATGGCGCAGTTCCCGTCCAAGGAAATCGCGCAGTTGTCCTATGACTTCCGCACCCTGGGTCTGGGCTATGCCAATATCGGCGGGCTCCTGATGAACATGGGGATGGGCTATGACAGCAAGGAAGGCCGCGCGCTCTGCGGCGCTTTGACCGCGCTGATGACCGGGATTTCCTATGCCACCTCGGCCGAGATGGCCAAGGAACTGGGCGCCTTCCCGTCCTATGACCGCAACGCAGCCCATATGCTGCGCGTGATCCGCAACCACCGCGCCGCGGCGCATGGTTCGGGCGCTTATGAGGGTCTGAACGTGGATCCGGTCACGCTGGATCATCGCAACTGCCCGGACCAGACGCTGGTGGCGCTGGCCCGATCGGCCTGGGACGAGGCGTTGGCCTTGGGCGAGGCGCATGGCTTCCGCAACGCGCAGACCACCGTCATCGCCCCCACCGGCACCATCGGCCTGGTGATGGATTGCGACACGACCGGGATCGAGCCCGACTTCGCGCTGGTCAAGTTCAAGAAGCTGGCCGGCGGCGGTTATTTCAAGATCATCAACCAGTCGGTGCCCGCCGCCCTGGAGACGCTGGGCTACCCCAGCCACCAGATCGCCGAGATCGTGGCCCATGCGGTCGGCCACGGCTCGATCGCGCAGGCGCCGGCGATCAACCACACCTCGCTGATCGGCCACGGCTTCGGCCCGCGCGAGATCGAAAAGATCGAAGCCGCGCTGCCCACGGCCTTCGACATCCGCTTCGTCTTCAACCAGTGGACGCTGGGCGAGGATTTCTGCAAGGGCACGTTGGGTATCCCCGCCGACAAGTTGGCCGATGCCTCGTTTGACCTTCTGCGCCACCTTGGCTTCACCAAGGCGCAGATCGACGCGGCCAACGATCATGTGTGCGGTACGATGACGCTGGAAGGCGCGCCGTTCCTGAAACAGCACCACTACTCGGTGTTTGATTGCGCCAATCCCTGCGGCAAGACCGGCAAGCGCTATCTGTCGGTCGAAAGCCACATCCACATGATGGCCGCGGCGCAAAGCTTCATCTCGGGCGCGATTTCCAAGACGATCAACATGCCGAATTCGGCCACCATCGCCGAGACGCTGGCGGCTTACGAATTGTCGCACAGCCTCGGGATCAAGGCCAACGCGCTGTACCGCGACGGATCGAAACTCAGCCAGCCGCTCGCCTCGGCGCTGATCGAGGATGACGAGGCGGCCGAAGAGGTTCTGGCCACCGGCTCCAACCAGGAAAAGGCCGCGGTCCTGGCCGAGAAGATCGTGGAAAAGCTGATCATCAAGGAAGTGATCCGCACCAACCGCGAAAAGCTGCCGGAACGCCGCAAGGGCTATACGCAAAAGGCCATCGTCGGCGGCCACAAGGTCTATCTGCGGACCGGCGAATATGGGGACGGCCGTCTGGGCGAGATCTTCATCGACATGCACAAGGAAGGTGCGGGCTTCCGCGCCATGATGAACAACTTCGCCATCGCGATCTCGGTCGGCCTGCAATACGGCGTGCCCTTGGAGGAATATGTCGAGGCCTTCACCTTCACCCGGTTCGAGCCCGCGGGCATGGTGCAGGGCAATGACAGCGTGAAGAACGCGACCTCGATCCTCGACTACATCTTCCGGGAACTGGCGATTTCCTACCTCGACCGCACCGATCTGGCCCATGTCAAGCCGCAGGGCCATTCCTTCGACGACCTCGGCCGCGGCGACGAGGAGGGCAAGCGCAACATCTCGGAGGTCAGCGACGCCGCCGCCAACCGCGGGCTGGAGGTGATCAAGCAGATCTCCTCGACCGGCTATCTGAGGAAGCGCGTGCCGCAGGAACTGGTGGTCCTGCAGGGTGGCATGGGGATGACGGGCTTTTCCGGCATGGGAGGTGATGCGGCCACGGCGCTGAACCTCATGGTGCCCGAAACCGCCCGCTCGGCCGGGGCCACGGCGCTGGCATCGGGCACGGTGACGGTTGATCTGCGGGTCAAGGCCAAGATGCAGGGCTACGAAGGCGACCCCTGCGGCGAGTGCGGCAACTACACGCTGGTGCGCAACGGCACCTGCATGAAGTGCAACACCTGCGGCGGCACGAGCGGGTGTAGCTGAAGGAATTGAGGTTGGAGCGGATGGGTACCAGCCATCCGCCCCTGCCTACCCGCGTAACAGTGCACGTTGCGGGGCATGCGGTCTCGACCATGTAAGGCCGACGGTTCAGGTGGCCATCGGCTCGGGCCGTGCGCAATGGCGTGTTCGACTATACAGGATTTTTCCCCAAGGTATTGGGCTTTCCTGTGGATATCGAGGTGTTTTCATGGCGACGAACCCCCCCAAAGGTGATGGGCATCGGAATGGTCCGGTCAAAGGCCGTACTCAGGTCTTCAACCCGAAGACTGAGACGTGGACGAAGCGAGACTCCGATTCTGGACGTTTTATGGACGGAAAGAAGGACGGCACTCCTTTCAAAGGAGTGACAAAGGAAAAGTGAAGAGCAAAACTGACAGTGAGTGCGGCAACTACACGCTGGTGCGCAACGGCACCTGCATGAAGTGCAACACCTGCGGCGGCACGAGCGGGTGTAGCTGAAGTTGCACGCTCCGGCTGTGGCTGCCTGCAAGTAGCCCCACCCGGCGTGTGACGGATGTGTCCGGCGCGTCAAGTTCTGGATATGACAAGCCGGCGCAGGTCAGCCTGCGCCGGCTTTTGATTGGGCCTGGCGCGTCTTTGACTGTGCCGGCCCGGTGGGGCCGCGACCGCATGGGTCTTGCCGTTCGGCATCCGCCACGGCACTCTGCGCCGCAGTTTGACAGAGGGCAGCCCGCCTGGACGGGAATTCAACGGGAATTAACTTGCCCGATGTAACGTGAGGCTCCTTGCGTTCTGGGTGTTGGGGATGATTGGGGCTTTTGTGCAGAATATGAGCGTCCAGTTTGACGAGTCCGATGAATATTGGCGTGCTGTCGTCGAATCTGCAGGTCTTGGTGTCTGGGATTACGATACGGTGACCGGTGCAAAGCGCTATTCGCAGCGCTGGCGCGAGATCCGCAAGCTGGGGCCGGACGATCCCTTGCCCGCCACGGACGAGGCATGGCTGGCGCTGGTCCATCCCGATGACGTGGCCACCGCCTGGCGCCATACCGAACTGATCAACTCTGGCCAGGCCGACGAGGTGGCCTTCGAATATCGCGAAAAGTGCAAGACCGGCCACTGGATCTGGATCATGTGCCGGGGCCGCGCCATTGCCCGCGATGCCTCGGGCCGTGCCACGCGGTTCGTCGGGGTCGATGCCGACATCAGCGAGATGAAGGCCGCCGAAGAGGCGCAGGCGCTTTACGCCAAACAGGTCGATATTGCCGTGACCCTCGCGCGGATCGGGATCAGGCGCTTCAACCTCGCCACCGAAACGGTGACCTGGAACGCGCGGATGCACGCGATCTACGGCGTGCCGCAGGCAGAAGGACCCCTGCCGCGCGACATCTGGGAACGATTCGTGCATCCTCACGATCTTGAGCGGGTCTTGCGTGAAACCGCGCAGGGTGACCTGCGGCACGAGGATTACAACCTCGATTACCGCATCATCCGCGCCGATGGCGAGGTGCGCCATATCCGCAGCCGGATCAGCTATGTGCCGGACGGTCTTGACGGTCCCAGCTTTGTCGGCGTCGATTGGGACATGACGGACGATGTGCAGCAGGCCATGCTGCTGGAACAGGCGATCGATGTCGCCGATCAGCGGCTGGCTCAGCTGGCGCAGGCGCAGGAAGAGCTGGAGCATCTGTCGCGGCACGACCCCCTGACCGGCCTGCCCAACCGACGCTCGCTGGATGAATATGTGCAGCGCATCGCGCCGGATGACACGCCGATCGAGGGGTGCACCTTCATGCTGATCGACGTGGACGAATTCAAGCAAGTCAACGACACGCGCGGCCATGTCTTTGGCGACAAGCTGTTGCAGGTCGTCTCGAAGGCTCTGGCGCGCCAGTTCAAGCCCTGGGGCATGCTGGTGCGAACGGGGGGCGATGAGTTCCTGGCCGTGCTGCAGGGCGATCTGGGCGGGCAGGCGATCATGGAGATTGCCGATGCCGCCATTCATGCGGTGCGTATGGCCTCGCGCGCCTTTGGTCATGAGGTGACGCTGAGCATCGGGATCGAGGGGCAGCCGGGCACGGCGGAAGAGCTGTTCTCGAACGCCGACAGGGCGATGTACCGGGCGAAACTGCTGGGCGGCGCCCGGGCCATGCTGGCCTGAGGCCAAGGGCGATGCGTCAGAACGGCCGCGTCGGCAGGGCGGCCCTGCCGGTGGCATCGCCCGGCCCGAAGGCATCCTGCAGGCGTACGAAGGTCACGCCGCGCGCCTGAAGCTGCAGGATACCGTCCACCACGCCGGCGCCGGCGGGACGCCTGGGCTGGTTGATATGCGACAGAATGACGTCGCCGTCGCGGGCCGTGGCGATCTGCCGGGCGGTCTTGGCCCGCGAAAACGTCGCCCCGCCATCGCCGCTCAGCGAATATCCGGCGACCTGCAGGCCCAGCCCGTTGATTTCAGCGATGGAGGAGGTGTCGTATTTCGCCGTGGCACCGCGGAACCAGTGCGGCGCAGGTCCCCCCGCCGCCGTGATGGCGGCGGCCCCGCCCGAGACCTCTTGCACGACCGCCCCGGGCGAGCCGGCAGCCTTGATGCCATAGACCAGGGTCGGAAAATCGACGGCAGGCAGGTGGCGCGCGCCGTGATCCTCGATCTCGAACAGGTCGGGGCGGGCGCGCATCCGGGCAAAGGCCTCGGCATTCCGCGCGAGCCAGCGGCCGGTCACAAAGACCGTGGCGGGGATGTCATGCGCAATCAGGGCGTCCAGGATGCGCGGATCGGTGACGCCCTCGCAGGCGTCGAAGGTCAGGGCCACCCGCACCTGTCCGGGCGGGCCGGCGGGAAGGCGCAGGGCGGGCTCGACCAGCCTCGGCGGGGTTGCGGCGGCCAGCGGGCTGGCGAGCAGGGCGCACAGGATCAGGGGCAAAACGCGCATCTCGGCTCTCGGCCGGACCATCCGGCAGGCTCGCTATAGGCGCTTTGGCTGGCGCAGGCCAATCACCAGCCCGTGCGGCGCCCCCCTTCGGCGCAAACGCGCGGCGGCGGGCGCGCTGGCCCTCTTGGCTTTCCGGCCGGTCTGACGCAGAAGGGCGCGTCTGCAGGAGGGTCCCATGGCCGAACGCTTTGCTTTCCAGATCAGCGCCACCGATGGCCGCGCCCGAACCGGCGTCATCTCGACCCCGCGCGGCGAGATTCGCACCCCGGCCTTCATGCCGGTGGGCACGGCTGCGACCGTCAAGGCGATGCTCCCGGACAGCGTACGCGCCACCGGGGCCGATATCCTTCTGGGCAACACCTATCACCTGATGCTGCGCCCCACGGCCGAGCGGATCGCCCGGCTGGGTGGGTTGCACAAGTTCATGAACTGGGACCGCCCGATCCTGACCGACTCGGGCGGGTTTCAGGTGATGAGCCTTGCCGCCCTGCGCAAGATGTCGGAGGAGGGGGTGCGGTTCTCCTCGCATATCGACGGGTCAAAACACATGCTGTCGCCCGAACGCAGCATGGAGATCCAGCGGCTTCTGGGCTCTGACATCGTGATGTGTTTCGACGAATGCCCGGCGCTGCCCGCGACGGACGAGGTGGTGGCCAAGTCGATGCGCCTGTCGATGCGATGGGCAGAGCGGTCGCGCGATGCATTTGGCGACCGGCCGGGCCATGCGCTGTTCGGCATTCAGCAGGGCGGCGTGAACCGCGACCTGCGCGGCGAAAGCGCCGAGGCCCTGCGCGCCATCGGCTTTGACGGCTATGCGGTGGGCGGCCTTGCGGTGGGCGAGGGACAGGAGGCGATGTTCTCCGTTCTCGACTATGCGCCCGGGATGCTGCCCGAAGACAAGCCGCGCTACCTGATGGGCGTGGGCAAGCCCGATGACATCGTCGGCGCGGTCGAACGCGGCATCGACATGATGGATTGCGTGCTGCCCTCGCGGTCGGGCCGAACGGGGCAGGTCTGGACCCGGCGCGGGTCGGTGGCGATCAAGAACGCGCGGCATCAGGACGATCCGCGCCCGATCGACGAGGCCTGCACCTGCCCCTGTTGCCGCAGCTACAGCCGCGCCTATCTGCACCATGTCTTCAAGGCGCAGGAAATCATCGCCTCGATGTTGATGACCTGGCACAACCTGCATTACTTTCAGGAGCTGATGCAGGGCCTGCGCGATGCCATCGCGGCGGGCCGGCTGTCCGCCTTCGTGGCCGAGTTCCATGCACTGAGGGCCGAGGGAGATATCGAGCCGCTATGACACGACTGGCGTTTCTGCTTGGCCTTCTGACTGCCGGCCCGGCGCTTGCGGCGGATTACTGCGCGCTCGGCGCCGAGGATGCCAAGGCCGTGCCGGAACAGATCTCCGGCAGTTGGGAGGGCAGCTTTCGCGGCGGCATCGTGGTGCAGAACGGCAAGCCGCAGGCGCTGCCCCCCGAGGCCGAGGTACAAAAGATCGTCCTGACGGCCGAGGCGGGCAAGCTGGCGCTGGCGGATCCGGGCGGCTTCTTCCCCCGCATCGACCTCGATCCGGCCGGTGATGTGCCGGACTATGCGCTGCCCGGCGAATCCCCCCTTGCGGCGGCGGAGTTCTTTCAGCCCGAGACGGCGGAAACCGGCATTGCTTGCGATCCGGCCGGCCTGCCGCAGTTCAAGGGGCAGGTGGCGCTGGACGGGGACGCCAGATCGACCTTTCGCATCCTTGCCCTGACGCCCGACCGCCTGGCGCTGGTGATCCGCGCCGAGGGGCAGGGTCAGGCGGCGCGCGTGGTCTTCGATCTGCGCCGCGCGGGACAGCCCTGATCCAGGCCAGATGGCAGGACGACAAAAATCCGACGGAAAGACGACTTGCCCCCGCGCGAGGCAAGTCGCATGATGGGTGAAATCGTGAAGGGGCCCCTGGTTGACTTGGGGCTTTGCCACCACCAGATAACGTATCCGAACAGGGGAAGACCCCAAGGGTTGCCGAAGTACGGGACCGCGGTCTTCCTGCCAGAAAGGAACCAAGATGACGGACAAGTTGTCAACCAGCTACCCCGTATTGCCGCTGCGCGATATCGTGGTGTTCCCGCATATGATCGTTCCCTTGTTCGTGGGCCGCGAAAAGTCGGTCCGCGCATTGGAAGAGGTCATGGCGGATGACAAGCAGATCCTTTTGTCCAGCCAGATCGACCCCTCGGTCGACGATCCGGGCACGGATGGAATCTATCGCGTCGGCGTTCTCGCCAACGTGTTGCAATTGCTCAAGCTTCCCGACGGCACGGTCAAGGTGCTGGTCGAGGGCAAGGCTCGCGTCAAGATCACCGAATTCGTCGATAACGCCGCCTTCTTCGAGGCGCGCGCCGAACGCCTGAACGAAGTGCCCGGCGACAAGGCCTCCTCGGATGCCATGCTGCGCTCGGTCACCGACGAATTCGAACGCTATGCGAAGATCAAGAAGAACATCCCCGAAGAGGCGCTTCAAGCCGTCGCCGACACGCATGAACCTGCGCGTCTGGCCGACCTCGTCGCAGGGCACCTCGGCGCTGATGTGAGCCTCAAGCAGGAGATCCTCGAAACGCTGGACGTCGCCCAGCGGCTTGAAAAGATCTTCGGCCACATGCAGGGCGAAATGTCCGTGCTGCAGGTCGAAAAGAAGATCAAGTCCCGGGTGAAGACCCAGATGGAGAAGACCCAGCGCGAGTATTACCTGAATGAGCAGATGAAGGCCATTCAGAAGGAACTTGGCGACGGCGAGGAAGGCCAGAACGAACTGGCCGAACTGGAAGAGCGCATCCACGCGACCAAATTCTCGAAAGAGGCGCGTGAAAAGGCCGAGGCCGAACTGAAAAAGCTCAAGGCCATGAGCCCGATGAGCGCCGAGGCGACGGTGGTCAGGAACTACCTCGACTGGCTGCTGTCGGTGCCGTGGGGCACGAAGTCGCGCATGAAGAAGGACCTCAACGAGGCCCAGAAAGTGCTGGACGTCGATCACTACGGTCTGGAAAAGGTCAAGGAGCGCATCGTCGAATATCTGGCGGTGCAGGCGCGGTCGACCAAGCTGAAGGGGCCGATCCTGTGCCTCGTCGGTCCTCCGGGCGTGGGCAAGACCTCGCTGGGGCGGTCGGTGGCCAAGGCCACGGGGCGCGAGTTCATCCGCATCTCCTTGGGCGGCGTGCGCGATGAAAGCGAAATCCGCGGCCACCGGCGCACCTATATCGGCTCGATGCCCGGCAAGATCATCCAGGCGCTGAAGAAGGCCAAGACCACGAACCCGCTGATCCTGCTGGATGAAATCGACAAGATGGGTCAGGATTTCCGCGGCGATCCGGCCAGCGCCATGCTCGAGGTGCTGGACCCCGAACAGAACTCGACCTTCACCGACCACTATCTTGAGGTCGAATACGATCTGTCCAACGTGATGTTCATCACCACGGCCAACAGCTACAACATGCCGGGTCCGCTTCTGGACCGGATGGAGATCATTCCGCTGTCCGGCTATACCGAGGATGAAAAGCTGGAAATCGCCAAGGGCCACCTCTTGCCCAAGCAGATCAAGGCGAACGGGCTGAAAAAGACCGAATTCTCGGTTTCTGACGCGGCCCTGACGCACGTGATCCGTTATTACACGCGGGAGGCCGGGGTGCGCAGCCTGGAACGCGAAATCGCCAAGCTGGGCCGCAAGGCCATCACGGATATTCTGAAGGGCAAGGCCAAGTCGGTCATCGTCGATGAGGCCAAGGTCGAGGAATATCTGGGCGTGCGGCGCTTCCGGCATGGTCTGGCCGAAAAGGAAGATCAGGTCGGCGTGGTGACGGGTCTGGCCTGGACGTCGGTCGGCGGCGAGATCCTGCAGATCGAGGCTCTGAAACTGCCTGGCAAGGGGCGGATGAAGACCACGGGCAAGCTGGGCGACGTGATGAAGGAATCCATCGAGGCCGCGGCGTCCTATGTGCGCTCGGTCAGTCCCGAACTGGGGGTGAAGCCGCCCAAGTTCGAGACGATGGACATCCACGTCCACGTGCCGGAAGGGGCGACGCCCAAGGACGGGCCGAGTGCGGGCCTGGCCATGGTGACATCGATCGTCTCGGTGATCACGGGCATCCCGGTCCGCAAGGACGTGGCGATGACGGGCGAGGTGACGCTGCGCGGCAACGCGCTGCCGATCGGCGGCTTGAAGGAAAAGCTGCTGGCGGCGCTGCGGGCCGGCATGACGACCGTGCTGATCCCGGAAGAAAACGCCAAGGATCTGGTGGATATTCCGGACAATGTGAAGCAGGGCATGACCATTATTCCGGTCAGCCATGTGCGTGAAGTGCTCAAGATCGCGCTGGTGCGCGAGCCGGTCCCGGTCGAATGGGACGAGGCGGCCGAAGAGGCCGCGGCGGCGGCCCGTCAGGCTTTGCGTGACGGCGTGACGGCACCCACAGCGCACTGACCACGACAGACCAGAAGGCGCTCCCGATCGGGGGCGCCTTTTGCATTCGGGTATCAGGTTCGCGCAAGCCTTTTGCCAGCTAGGCAAAGGTCCGTTTAGGGGCTAGGTTGGCCGCCAAAGTTCCTTTTCACTTGGATAAATCCGCCATGGCCACGAAGCCAACCTCTGCCAAGACCGCGAAACCCGCTTCCAGGCCAGCCGGCGCCAAGGCCGCCAGACCGAAGGCGCAAACCCCCGAAGAGATGCCCGCCGAAGCGGCGGCCCCTGCGGCCAAGGCGAATGCGGCGCTCAAGCTTAAGGCGCTGATCGACCGGGTGACCGAGACCTCCGGCGCCAAGCGCAAGGACGTCAAGACCGTCGTCGAGGCCACGTTGATCCAGCTGGGCGAGGCTCTGGCGCGCGGCGAGGCGATGAACCTGCCCGGTCTGGGCCATCTGCGCGTGGCGCGCAAGGCCACGCCCGAAATGCCGACCATGACGCTGAAACTGCGCCAGGGCGAGGCGGGCAAGGGCAAATCCGGCGAAACCGATGATTCTGCCTCGGACGATGAAAAAGAGCCTCTTGCGGCGGATTCCGATCAAGGCTAAAAGCCCCACATAGGGCGATTAGCTCAGCGGTAGAGCGCTTCGTTCACATCGAAGATGTCAGCGGTTCAAATCCGTTATCGCCCACCATATCTATACTCGCAAGGCGGCTCTACGCTAAATGTGGTTGTATGATGTGAAGTCGTATACTCTAGATAACCGATTATGCTGCGCAAAAAAAGAGAAGTCTGGGTTTCAACGTCAATGGTCAGCGCGATCACCTTGGCTTGGTAAAACGAGCGGGTAGCCATTGGAACAGGCGCAAAAAGTGCGTCATAATTTCCTTAAATTGAGTAGGTCAATGTCTACCAGAGACGACCCTGTTTCGCACAGACTGGCGCTTCGGCCTGCTGTTTCACTAAATAGAAAACCGGAACAAACGTTAGCGGTTGCAGGCATGCCACGGATGCGCATATTTTACGATGTGCCCGTTATGCCGACCCACAGGCTTTTTGAGCGTGCTCAACTGTCCGACGGCGGGCCGATCTGGCCTGATTTTAAGCTACGCTTGCCGATTCGCCACAAGCGCAGGGGCAAGGTAGCTGATAGTAAGCCAAAGCTTTTGACGGTTCCGACCATAACCCTCACTGCGCCCTGCGTATGGGGCGGTTATGTGACTAATCATTTCGGCCATCTAATTGCCGAACATATGACACGCGTGTTGCAGTCTGTGACGGAACGTCCAGACGACACATTCTTGTTCGTTGGTCGTCCTGGGTGCGGCGCCGACGCGGCACCTGGATTTTTCTGGACGGTGATGGAATGGTACGGGCTAAGACGTGAAAATATAACGTTCGTGACGGAGCCGCTGAAGGTCAAAACGCTGCGCGTCGTCCCGGAAGCGGAGCAATGGGACTTCGGTGAACCGCTAGATGCCTATCTCGATTTGCTGGATCGCTTACCCCAAAGAAATCGGCTTGTCCCGATTCAATCCGACGTTCTTTACGTTTCCCGGGTTGGATTGCTGCAAGATCTCAAGGGTGGGCACGCTGGTGAAAGTTATCTTGTGTCACGACTTGAGGCTCTAGGCATCCGCGTTCTGGACCCTGCCAAAGCGCCACTAATTGAACAACTGGCGCTGTACGCTGGCGCAAAGACGATACTCTTCGCGGAGGGCTCTGCGATCCACGGAAGACAGTTGCTGGGTCGGATACCCCAAAAGATCGTGGTCCTTGTTCGGCGCCCTGGTTGGACTTCTGGCTTAGGTATTCTGAAGAAGCGTTGCGATATGCTGACATACGCAGAGGTTTCAGGGCAATTTGTCAGCATAAGCGCTGAAAATGGGCAGAATTTTCCTGCTCTCGGTATTTCATTTTACGATGTCGAGGCTTTGCATAATTCTTTCGCGGAAATTGGGATTAATCTTGCGCAAGGTTGGTCGCAAGCGGCGTATATTTCTGCGCGTGATAAAGATGCGCGGGACTGGCTCGCCGCTGTTAAGGCCTCGTCCATCCGCGTAACGACGCAGTCATATGCAGACATCGAAACCGTCTTCGAATATGAGGGCGTGCCGCGTTGAAAATTGGCGCGGCACTGCACGTCGGTCTGTAGTGTGAGGCGGTCTAACGACAAGGATCCGGCACTGTGCAGCGCGTATAGGACAGGACAGTTGTACCGCAGCGTCGGCCGGATTGGAGGTACGTGCGGAACTTACGCCGGTTCTGCGCTGCGTTTGGCCCACATGTCCTGAAAGGCCGGGCGCGCCTGGCAGCGGTCGAGCCAGGCCTTCACGGCGGGGAACTCGGCGATCAGCGTGGGATGGCCCTGGGCATAGCGCAGGCACTCGGCCGTGTTGATGTCGGCCACGCTGAAGCGCGACCCCATCAGCCACTCGGCCCCTTCGAGGTGCCTTTGCAGCCGGGCGAGCGGACGGCGCAGCTTTTCGGCGCAGATGGCGATGTGGCTTTGCGCTTCGGGCGTGTCGCCGCCTTTGGTCAGCGTGGTCTGGATGTTGAGGGCCGCATCCTCGATGGCGGTGGCGGCGAACAGCGCCCACTGCTCCATCAGCGCGGTTTCGGCATCCGATTGCGGCCCAAGCGCGCCGCCATAGCGCCGCGCGATGTAAAGCGTGATGGCAAGGCTTTCGGTCAGGGTCAGGTCATCCTCGACCAGAACCGGAACCTGGCCGATCGGATTGATGGCCAGGAAGGCGGGCGAGGCGGTGTTGAGCGGCGCATCCGCCGCCTTGGGGTGATCGAGCCGGTAGGATTGGATCACCGGAACATGGGTGAACGGCACCCCGCATTCGGCCAAAAGCCAGAGGGGGCGCGTGGCGCGCGACCGGTAGACGCCGTAAAGAGTGATCATGCTGGATTCCTTCGGGACAGAGCCGGCGGCGAGCCTAACCCTGCCCGCAACGAAGGAAAAGGGGTGGGCTTGCTGCCCGTCTTTTCAGCAGATATGAAACGTCATGGCCCGCAATTTCACCCTGCATGCCCGCGCGATATTGGCGTTGGGGCTTCCCTTGGTTGGCAGTCATCTGGCGCAGATGGCGCTGAATGTCACCGACACCGTCCTTTTGGGGCGCTACGGCGTCAACGAACTGGCGTCGGTGACGATCGCGGGCACGTGCTTCTTCATCATCTTCATCTTCGGGTCGGGATTTGCGCAGGCGATCATGCCGCTGATCGCCGCCGCCGTGGGCCGGGGCGACGAGACCGAGGTGCGCCGCGACGCCCGGATGGGGCTGTGGCTGTCGCTGGGCTATGGCCTGCTGACCTATCCCCTGTTCTGGACCTCGGGCCGCTGGCTGCTGGCCCTGGGCCAAGAGCCGGAGGTGGCGGGGCTGGCCCAACAGTTTTTGCGTATCGCGGGGCCGGGCATGGTGCCGGCGCTTCTGGTCATGGCGCTGAAATCCTACCTTTCCGCGCTGGGGCGCACGCAGGTCGTGCTTTGGGTGACGCTGGCGGCGGTGCTGTTGAACCTCGGCATTGGCTGGACGCTGATCTTTGGCCAGTTCGGCCTGCCCGCGCTGGGGGTCAGGGGGGCTGCCATCGCGACCCTGACCGTGCAATGGGTAACCTTCGTGATCCTGGCGCTTTACGCGCAGTTCCAGCCGAGCCTGCGCCGGTTTCACCTGTTCAGCCGCTTCTGGCGCGCCGATCCGGCAGCACTTGGCCGGGTGTTCCGGCTTGGCTGGCCGATCAGCGTGACGGGACTGGCCGAAAGCGGGCTGTTCTCGGCCGCCTCGGTGATGATGGGCTGGGTGGGCACGGTGCCGCTGGCCGCCCATGGCATTGCCATGCAGGTGGCGGGGCTGGCCTTCATGATCCACCTTGGCCTGTCCAATGCCGCCACGGTCCTGGCCGGCCGGGCCGAGGGGGCGGGCGATGCGCGCCGCCTGCGCGAGATTGCGCAGGCTGCCATCATCCTGTCGGTCTGCTTCGGGATGGTTGTCATTCTTGGCCTGCTGACCCTGCCCGCAGCCATCATTGGCCTGTTTCTGGACACATCGCACCCCGAGGCGCCGCAGATCCTGGCCACCGGCACCGGCCTTCTGGCGCTGGCGGCGCTGTTTCAGATGGGCGATGCGATGCAGGTCATGGCCCTGGGCCTGTTGCGCGCCATCCGCGAGACGCGGGTGCCGATGTGGGCGGCGGCGGTCAGCTATTGGGTGATCGGCATCCCGTCCAGCTATGCCTTGGGCTTTCCGATGGGGCTGGGCGGCAACGGCATATGGCTGGGGCTCTGCGTGGGGCTGGCCTTTGCCTCGACCAGCCTGATGGCGCGGTTCTGGATCATGGCGCCGCAGGTTCCCGCGGCGCCGGTCTGATCACTCGGCCGCCCCCTTGGTCAGCCGGTCGGACTTGCGCCGCACCAGAACGCTGCGCAGGTCATGCATGGCAAGGAGCAGATCGTCCGTCACCCGTTCCAGCTGCGCGTCGCTGGCCTTGGTTTGCGCCCATTGCGTGGTCAGGTTGAGGTAATCCACCGCGCGCAGGATGTCGTCGATGTCCCGTTCGGCCAGAAGGGCGGTGCGGGCGGCGAGCCAGCGGTTGATCTCGGCCAGGTCGTCCGGCCTCAGCGGCTCGGCGCCATGCGCCTTGATCGTGCCGTTCTTGACGTTGACGGTAGCAATCTCGATCAGTTCGATCCGGCGTTGGCGGTTTTCGGTATCGACCCGAAACACCACCGCGCCGTTGTCACGGATGCGAAAGTAGTAATCCGGCAGATCGCCCGGCATGGCCCCCCCTATCTCAGGCCCGCGCAAAAGGTCTGGATGCGGCGGCAGGCCTCTTCCAGCACCTCTTCCGAGGTCGCATAGCTGACACGGAAGTTGGGCGACACACCGAAGGCCGCGCCAAAGACCACGGCCACGCCGGTTTCCTCCAGAAGCGCCGTGGCAAAGTCTTCGTCATTGCCGATCACCGCGCCGCCGGCCGAGGTCTTGCCGATGCAGCCCGAAATGTCGGGATAGACGTAGAAGGCGCCCTCGGGCCGCGGGCAGGTGATGCCCTTGGCCTGGTTGAGCATCGAGACCACAAGGTCACGCCGCCGCTGGAACAGCTTGCGGTTCGGGGCGAGGAAGTCCTGCGTGCCGCTCAGCGCCTCCAGCGCCGCATATTGGCTGACCGACGAGGGGTTCGAGGTGCTCTGGCTCTGGATCGTCGCCATGGCCTTGATCAGCGCCACCGGCCCGCCGGCATAGCCGATGCGCCAGCCGGTCATCGCATAGGCCTTGGAGGTGCCGTTGCAGGTCAGCGTGCGGTCGTAAAGCCCGGGCTCGACCTCGGCCGGGGTGGCGAATTTGAAATCGTCAAAGACCAGGTGTTCATACATGTCATCCGACATGATCCAGACATGGGGGTGACGCATCAGGACATCGGTCAGCCCCTTCAATTCGGCCGCGGTATAGCCCGCGCCGGTCGGGTTCGAGGGAGAGTTGAAGATGAACCACTTGGTCTTGGGCGTGATCGCGGCTTCAAGTTGGGCCGGGGTCAGCTTGAACTGCGTCTCGATGCCGGCCACCACCGGGACGGGCGTTCCGCCCGCCAGCAGCACCATGTCGGGATAGCTGACCCAATAGGGCGCCGGAATGATCACCTCGTCACCCGGATTGCAGGTCGCCATCAGCGCATTGTAAAGGATCTGCTTGCCCCCGGTCCCGACCGAGATCTGGGAGGGCGTGTAGGTCAGCCCATTCTCGCGCAGGAACTTGGCGCAGATCGCCTTCTTCAGCTCGGGGATGCCGTCGACCGGGGTGTAGCGGGTCTTGCCGGCGTCGATGGCGCGCTTGGCGGCCTCGCGGATATTGACCGGAGTGTCGAAATCCGGCTCGCCGGCGCCAAGGCCGATGATGTCGCGGCCCTGGGCTTTCAGCTCGGCGGCCTTGGTCGTGACGGCGATGGTGGGCGAGGGTTTGACGCGGGCGAGCGTGTCGGACAGGAAGGCCATTGGGGGCTCCGGAGCGGTAGGGTGGGCAGAACGGTTTGCGGTTTTCGACGGCTTGTCCTATGAGTACCCTTCCATGCAATCAAGCGATATCACAAAAGGAGAGGCAAGATGGCAACGAAGATCGCGGTGAAACCGGCGACGCAGGACTGGTTTGACGAGGGTGTGGCGACGTTTGGCGACCGGCTGGAAGCCGCGCGCGAGGCGGCCGGGTTGACGCAAAAGGCGCTCGCCGCGCGGCTGGGTGTCCGCGACAGCACTGTCAAGGCCTGGGAGGCCGACCAGTCCGAACCGCGCGCGAACCGGATGCAGATGCTGGCCGGGATGCTGAATGTCTCGCTCGGCTGGCTGATGGCCGGGGTCGGCGAGGGCATCGCCGCGCCGGCGGATCGGACCGACGATGCGCAGGCGCTTGCCGCGACGCTGGAAGATGTGGCGCGGCTGAAATGGCAGATGCGGGCGCTGACCGAAACGGTCGCGCGGGTCGAACGGCGCATCGGCGGTCAAATCGGAGGCGCCGCAGAGTGACCGAAACCCATGAAGCCCGGCTGAAACGCATGGCCATGCGCGCCTGGCGGCGCGGCACCAAGGAGATGGACCTGGTGCTTGGCCCCTATGCCGATGCGCGGCTGGCCCAGATGTCGGAGGCGGACCTGTCCGCCTTCGATGCGCTTCTGGCCGAGAACGATCAGGACCTGATGGCGTGGCTGCTGGGGCAAACCCCGGCGCCCGAAGGGCATGCCGATCTGATCCGGGTGCTGTCCGACTTTGCCACCCGGCGGATGAGGGCGATTTAAAAGCTGAAATTTGGTGCGAATCTGGCGTTAGTTTACGTTATGTTTGCGTTTTGTGCTGATTCTGTCCGTAACCCTTCGGGATAACGGAGACTTTGGATGACGCTGCAGACACCTCTCTTGGATGGATCGCAAAAGGCCCTTTTGGCTGGATATCTGGACAATCTTTCGATGCTGGAACGGCTGCATCGTTTGCTTCTGGATGTGATCAAGGACGAATTCGAACGTCTGGGCATTCTGGAGATCAACTCGGTTCAGGCCCTGTTGCTGTTCAACATCGCGGAAAACGAGGTGACGGCCGGCGAATTGAAATCGCGCGGCTACTATCAGGGCTCCAACGTCAGCTACAACCTCAAGAAACTGGTGGAACTGGGCTACATGCACCATCAGCGATCAGAGATTGATCGCCGGTCGGTGCGGGTTCGGCTGACCGAAAAGGGGCGCCGGGTGCGCGGCCTGATCGGCGAACTCTTCGGCCGCCATGCCGAGGTGTTGAGCAAGCGCGGCGTGATCGATGCCGAGGTGATGGAGACGATCAATTCCTCGCTCAAGCGCATGGAGCGGTTCTGGACCGAACAGATCCGCTATATCTACTGACCTGCCCTAGCGCCACAGATGCGCCTGACTTGCGAAGGCGCCCTGCAGCTTGGCCAGAAGCCGCAGCGGCAGCCCCGGTCGCGGCAAGGCGCCAGAGGCCAACCGCTCGACCGCCACTTCGGGCGGGCAGGGGCGCAGGCTGATCGGATCGAAATAGCGCGGATAGGCGATCAGGGCGGCATGGATCAGGGCCTCCAGCGTGGGGCGCGGCAGCGGATGGCCGTCATGCGCCTGCCTGCGGCGCGCGGGGACCGGGCCCAGATCGCGCGTCAACCCCCAACCGGCATAGAAGGGCGTTCCAAGACAGGTTACCGGCTTGGTCCGCAGCAGCGCCTCGAACCCCAGGAGAGAGGTCATGGTCCAGACCGCGTCACAGGCCTCGATCAGGGCCACCGGATCGGAGTGGCTGGCGACGACATCGGCGAGGCCAGCCAGTTCATCGGCGTCCAGGGCGCCCCGGCGCAGGCCCGCCTCCACATCGGGATGCGGCTTGTAGACGATGACCGCCGTGGGATGGGCCGCACGCACCCTTTGCAGCAGGCCGAGGTTGGTCGAAACCTCAAGGCTGCCGAGCCGGATCGAGGCATCATCCTCAACCTGGCCCGGCACCAGGATCCTGTGCCCCGCGGGCAGATCGGGCAGCGGCCCGGCGAGGTTGTATTTGGTCAGGCGCGTGGCGATCAGCCGGCGCAGCAGCGCCTCGGCCCGCAGCGCGCCGCCCGGCGGCAGGGGCGCGCGGATCAAATGCTCCAGCCGGCTTTCGCGGCCCGGATCGTAATAGATTCCAAGGTCGTCGGTCACGAGGCTCAGGGGCGGCACGAGGGCCGCGCCTAGACCGCGCGAGCGCAGAAAGCCGTCCTCGACCCGCAGGCAAGGCAGGGCCTCTGGCGCCTTGCCGGCCCAGACGATCAGGCCGCGTCCGGTCTTTGTCGCCAGGGCTGCGGCCTCGGCCGGGTCGTCGCGAAAGATCAGCGGTTTGTGCCTGCCGAAGAACTGCTGCAACCGCCGCCGCTTCCACAGCCGCATGCCGCCCGCCACATGGCCCCGGCGGTCGGCACGATAGGCGCGGGTTTCGGCTTCCAGTTGATCGATAACTTCTTCGATCTCGCACAGGCGGTCGCGGCAGGGGTCGTACCAGGTCGGCGCAAGGATCGCAGCGCCGGCAAAAAGCTGCGCCCGGGTCAGGCTGCGGCGCCGGCGGTCCAGGGGAAAGCGGTCGTCGCTCAACCCCCAGCCGGCGTAAAACGGCTGGCCCATCACGATCGGACGATGCCCTGCCAGGATCGCCTCGAAGCCAAGCTGCGAGGACACGGTATAGACGGCGATGGCCCCCTCCATGAGGCGCCAGGGCGAGACGGGCCGATCGCAAAGCGTGATGTTGCCGGGGACCTCGTCCCGGGTCGAGTAATGGCCCGGGCGCAGTCCGGATTGGGTTTCCGGATGGGTCTTGATCACGAGGCGGGCATTCGGATGTTCGGTCCGGGCGAGGGCCAGCATCTCGGCAAAGCGGGCGGCGTTGGCCCCGGCATGGCGGATCGAGGCATCGCCGCGCAGCTGGTCGACGATCAGGACGTAACCCGGAGGCGGCGGTGCAAGGTCCGGGTCGTGCATGTTGTATTTCGACAGATCCAGCGCCTGAATACGTGCAATTGCGTCGCGACTGCGGGCCAGAAGGTTCGAATCGTCCAAGGCCGACCGTGCGAGGATTTGTTCGGTCAGCGACGGTCCGCTGCTGTCGAAATGGACTCCGAACGGGTCGATGACCAGGCCCAGCGGCGCATCGCCCATCCGGCCTGGCCGTAAGGAGCGCAAGACCGTGTCCTCGACGCGGACCAAGGGAACGCCGCGGCGCGCCGCGATCTTCTCGCCGCGCCAGGCGTAGGGCGAGCGGCCCCAGACCACCACGCCATCCTCGGGCCCGGGCAGGCCAAGGCGCAGTTCGTGCCCCGCGAGTGTCAGGATGCGGCGCAGGCGGGGCTGGGTCAGAAATCCGGCCGAATATGGAAAAAGCCGCCGGGGCAGGGTCCCGGCGGCCTTTGGGTCGAAGTCTTGCGCCATCGCGGCTCAGAGGCCGGTGGCAGAGCGGACGTTGTTGGCCGCGTTGGTCGTCGTGCTGGCCGCGCTGGCACTGCCGGTGATGGCGGCGATGGTCTTGCTCCACTGCACGAAGGGGGCTTCGGTCACATAGACCGTGTCGCCGGCGCGGATCAGGAAATCGCGCGCCTCGAACATGCCGGTCGGCCGCGTCAGGTCCAGCACATAGACCATGCGCTGGTCACCGATCAGGTCGGTGCGGCCCAGGACGGCATTGGCGATCTCGGCCGGTTCGTTGCGCAGAACGAAGACGCCCTTTGGATCGGCGATGTTGGAGTTGAGCCCACCCACCGTGGCGATGGCCTCCAGCGCGGAGAGGGTCTGCGTCTGGAAAGGCACCTTGTTCTGCACGCCCGTCGCCCCCAGCGCCACGAAAGAGCGGGTGTCCTGTTCGATCACGACCTGATCGCCCGGGCGCAGCGCAATGTCGAGTTTGGGGTTGGAATAAAGATCCTGCAGCCAGACCTTCTCGGACCGGCCAGCGCGGGTGACGCGCACCACGGCCACCGGCAGCGGGATCGTGGCGCCGCCGGCCCTGGCGATCATTGCGGTCAGGGTGCGGGTCGGCGCGTCGATCGGATAGTTGCCCTGGGCGCCGACCGATCCCGCCACCGTCACGGTCGAGCCATTGCCCGCGACGCGCTGCACGATGACCTGCGGGTCAGGCGTTTGTGGGTCGAGCTTGCGGGTGATCACGTCGCGCAAGGCATCCGGCGTCAGGCCCGCGGCCTTGATCCGCCCGGCATAGGGCACGAAGATGAAGCCTTTGCTGTCGACCTGCAACTGGGTCAGGGCCGAGACGCGCTGCCCGGTGTTGCCCAAAAGCGGATCGTCCTTGACGTTTTCATAGATGGTCATGCCCAGCGTATCGCCGGGCGATATCACGTCAGAGGCCAGGACCCCGGCATTGAGGAAGCCTGAGGAGAAGCCCAGGGCCGGCATCACAGACGTGGCCCGTGTCACGCGGGGGTTGACCGACACGACAAAGGCATCGCCGCCCTCGAGCACCGATCCGGCGAAGATTTCTTTCCTCGTCGGTCCGGATCGCGGCAAACCGCAACTGGCCAAAAGGACCGCAACAAGGGTCAGGGCCAGCGCCCCCCTCGATCTCATGACTTTCACTGCCCGGGCTCCTTTGGTGGAGTTTGCCTCAAGTTTTGCCCGTAACGCTACAGAACCACGGGGTAAAATGAAAGTGCCGAGTGCAGGGGCGGGTCCTGTCGCTAGTTTACCAGCCGCAACTGTTGCCGTGGTGCCGCGGTTCCTGACACCAGCGCATCATAGGGGTCCTCGGGTTGCAGCATCATGTCGACGACCTGGCGCAACAGCTCGCGCCTGCCCCTGGTGGAATAGAAGCCGCCTGGGATCTGGCTGGTCTCCAGCAGATAGTGCCGGTAATCGCGGTAGGCGCGGCTGTCGGGGCGGGTCGGATGGGCAAAGAAGTCGGGCAAGCTTTGGCTCGAGACGAACTCCGGCTTGGCATAGACGGCCGCACCGAAGACCTTGAGAGGCAGGCCGCGCCACAGCACCTGTTGGGCTGCCGTGGAATTGACGGTGACGGCGGATCGCGCGTGGTTCAAGAGCCGGGCGAGCTTGCCGCCGCGGACGAAATGCACGCGGTCGGCCACGCCATGCAGGGCGGCGAGGCGGGCAATCTCACGCGCGACAGGGACGCGGCCATCCTCCAGCGGGTGGGCCTTGAAGACCAGGTGATGATGGCCCGGCGCGCCCTTGGCGAAGCCCTCGACCACCAGCGTCAGAAACTCGGTCATGGTGCGGAACGGCGAATGCATCTGGAAGCTGCTGTCATGTTCCAGCTGCATCAGAACCAGATGATAGGGGAAACCGCCGTACTGGATGCGCCAGGTGGCCGCCAGCCGTTCGGCGCGGTGCAAGGGCAAAAGCATCAGGCGGCGGCAATAAAGCAGGAACTCTTGCCCCACGGTCATGGCACGGTGCGGGCGGAAGTTGCGATAGTCCCAAAAGCCGGTCAGCACGAACCAGTGGTACAGCGCGCCCCAGAACATGTGCTGGCGCATGTCGCCCCAGCGGGCCGGCGCGTCGGGCAGTTCCATGTCCGATTGCGCCAGCGCGGCCTTCATCTGGGCGATGCTCATCTGCATCAGGCGCGAGTGGCCGTTGGCGCCGCCGCGTTCGTAGGTCACCCAATGCGGGCGCAGATAGCCCTCCTCGAACACATGAACGGTCAGGCCGAGGTCCTTGGCGATGCGGACGGCTTCGGCGTGGATCGGCCGCGTGTCGCCATAGAGCACGATGTCGGTGATCCGCCTTTCGGTGAGGATCTGCCGCAACGTCGCAGCCCAATCCTCTGGCCTGCCCTTGAAGGCGATGTAGCTGGCGGTGAGCGGCCAGAAGGCGCGGTCGCCCCGGTTGAAGCCGACCCGCCAGATCTCTGCCCCGGCGGCGGCGAGCATGCGGCCAAGCCGATGGAAGAAGGGCCCATGCGGACCCTGCAGAAACAAGAAGCGATGTCCCTTGGCCAAAGCCTGCATAACCGACGCCATCCCCTCCTTCCGGATTGGCGAAATCTTCATCAAGGTAAAGAGGCAAACCTTTCCAAATCGTCACCTTGACCGCATAGCGCGGCAAATTTGAGGCAAAGCCCGCACTTGCGGCAAGGGCCTTGCGGCGTTACCTGATGGGAAAACGGAGGCTTTGATGTTCACCGGCATCGTGACGGACATGGGCGAGGTTCTGAGCCTGCGCCAGGAGGGCGATCTGCGCGCCCGGATTGCCACAGGATATGACATTGGCGGCATCGACATCGGTGCCTCGATCGCCTGCGAGGGGGTTTGCCTGACCGTGGTCGATCTTGGTGCCACGCCGCGCGGCTGGTTCGATGTGCAGATCTCGGCCGAGACGGTGTCGAAGACCAACCTGTCGGGCTGGAAGCCGGGCACACGGATCAATCTGGAACGCGCGCTGAAGGTGGGCGATGAACTGGGCGGTCATATCGTGTCGGGCCATGTCGATGGCGTGGCCGAGGTGGTGGGCATGACCCCCGAGGGCGACAGTCTGCGCGTGACTTTCCGCGCGCCGGATGCCTTGGCAAAGTTCATCGCGCCCAAGGGCTCTGTCGCGCTGAACGGCACGTCGCTGACCGTGAACGAGGTCGAGGGCGCCACCTTCGGCATCAACTTCATACCGCATACCCGGGCGGTGACGACCTGGGGGCAGGTGGCTTTGGGCGACAAGGTCAACCTCGAGGTCGACACCATGGCACGCTATGTGGCACGGCTGCGCGAATGGGGCTGATCGGGCACAACGGCGGGCCTTCGGTGGCGCCGGGCGAAAGCTGGCGGCGCCATTGCTGGACCGCGGCGCGGGCGGCGCTTTTGCCGACGCTGCCCATCGAGGTCTTGCGCAGCCGCGTAAGCCGGGCAAGGGATCTGGGGCTGGATTACAAGACCTATGCCTCGGTCCGGGCGGCGACGGGGCATGACGTGGTGGCCTTCCTCTTTTCGTCGAATGCGCTGCGCATCGCGCCGAACCGGCCGACCATGGCCCCGGACCGGGCGGAGAAACTGGCCCGGCTGACCGCCTGCCAGCGCCTTGGGCTGGCGCAGGGGCTTGCGCCTGGACTGATCCTTGCGGCGAACGCCGAGGTGCTGGACGCGGCCCACCCCGCGCCGTCCCCCTTCGCCAGTTTCCGGCAAAGCCACGCCGCCCTGCGCGCTGCCCTGGCCCATATTCCGGGCGACCGCGTGCTTCTGGTCGGGGACACCGGGCTCGAACGCGAATGGTGTGCGGCCGGGCGTCTGGCCGGATATCTGCCGGCCGAGCGGTATTTCTCTGCGAATTGAGTCTCGGGCGGCCTTGTGACCGGGCAGCGCATCTGGCGCAGCCCCCCGCTTTTCGCTAAAGCACCCCGCAAGCGCAGCGGGAGCCAGCCATGACCCAGACCAAAACCGAATTTTCCGACGCCATCTCTTCGGTCGAAGACATCATCGAGGATGCCCGACAAGGCCGCATGTTCATTCTGGTCGACCATGAGGACCGCGAAAATGAAGGCGATCTGGTGATCCCGGCCGAAAAATGCACCGCGGCGGCGATCAACTTCATGGCGACTCACGGGCGCGGGCTGATCTGCCTGACCCTGACGGGCGAGCGGATCGACCAGCTGGGCCTGCCCTTGATGGCCTCGAAAAATTCGTCGCGGCATGAGACCGCCTTCACCGTGTCGATCGAGGCGCGCGAAGGGGTGGATACCGGCATCTCGGCCGCCGACCGGGCGCTGACCGTTGCCGTGGCGATCGACAAGACCAAGGGCAAGGCTGACATCGCGACGCCGGGCCACGTCTTTCCGCTGCGCGCCCGCGACGGCGGTGTGCTGGTGCGTGCCGGCCATACCGAGGCGGCGGTCGATGTCAGCCGTCTGGCCGGGCTCGATCCGTCGGGCGTCATCTGCGAGGTGATGAACGATGACGGCACGATGGCGCGCCTGCCCGACCTGATTGCCTTCGGCCAGAAGCATGGCATCAAGATCGGCACGATTTCGGACCTGATCGCCTATCGCCGCCGCCATGACAACATGATCAAGGAGCGCGCGACCAAGCGCGTCCATTCGGTCTATGGCGGCGATTGGCTGATGCGGGTCTTTACCGACGGGGCACATGGCGATGAACATATCGTGCTGTCCAAGGGCGATCTGGCGGGCGATGCGCCGGTTCTGACGCGGATCCACCAGCTGAACCCGCTGGAAGACGTGCTGGGCATCGGCGGCACCCATGTCGGCGATCTGCAGGGGGCTATGAAGGTCATCGCCGCCGAGGGGCGCGGCGTTGTGGTTCTGTTGCGCGACACCACGATGAAGGTCGTGCTGGAGGGTGAGGTCTCGCCCCAGACGCTGCGGCTTTACGGCTTGGGCGCGCAGATCCTGTCCTCGCTGGGCCTGTCCAACATCACGCTGGTGTCCAACTCCGCCGCGCCGCGCGTCGTGGGGCTGGAGGCTTACGGGCTGACCATCGCGGGCACCCGCCCGATCAAGGAGTAAGTCATGGCCGCCAGTGAAATCCACTACTCCCTGCCGCTGCCCTCCTTCACCAAGCCGGTCAAGCTGCTGATCGTGGTAGCCCCCTATTACAAGGACATCACCGACAATCTGGTCGCCGGTGCCAGGACCAAGGCGGCGCTCGTCGGCGCCGAGGTCGAAGTGCTGGAAGTGCCCGGCGCGCTCGAAGTGCCCACTGCCATCGGTCTGGCCGAACGGCTGGCCGAGTTCGATGGCTATGTGGCGCTTGGCTGCATCATCCGGGGCGAGACGACGCATTACGACACGGTCTGCAACGATTCGAGCCGGGGTCTCATGATGCTGGGACTGAGCGGGGCCTGCATCGGCAACGGCATCCTGACGGTGGAGAACCGCGATCAGGCCGTGGTGCGCGCCGACCCCGCCGGGCAAGACAAGGGCGGCGGGGCTGCGGCCGCGGCCTTGCACCTGATCGCGATCTCGCGCAAATGGGCGGGCCAGACCAAGGGGATCGGGTTCCGCGCATGAGCGACGACAAGAAGGCCGACAAGCGGGCCGAAAAGAAACAGATGAAATCCGCGTCCCGGCTTTATGCCGTTCAGGCGCTGTTTCAGATGGAAGCCTCCGGCCAGACCGTCGAAGCCGTGACGCGCGAGTTTGAAACGCACCGATTCGGTGCCGTCTATGACGAGGACGAGATGGCCGAGGGCGATGTCGATCACTTTCGTGCCGTGGTCGATCATGCGGTGAACCTGCAGGCGCGCATCGACCAGATGACCGACCGCGCCCTTGTGGCGAAATGGCCGATCGCGCGGATCGACCCGGTGATCCGGGCCCTGTTCCGTGCGGCGGGGGCTGAACTGACCTCGATGCCGACGCCGCCGCGTGTGGCCATCACCGAATATGTCGATGTGGCCAAGGCCTTCTTTCCCGACGGCAAGGAGCCCAAGTTCGTCAATGCCGTGCTTGACCACATGGCACACGAGATCAAGCCGGACGGCTTCTGAGGCGCTGCGCCTGCGGCGGCCCAGCGGGGTGTTTCACACCCCCCGCGCCCCCCGTGGAGTATCTCCTGCTGGAAGAAGCGGGAAGGGGCGTCCTCCCGGGCGCGGGGAGGCGTGACCGCCACGGATTTGGGCAGGGCGCTGTCGGATTGGGCGGAATTTGGCCCTGCGTTCCCCATGCAGGTATTTGCGCTCGGCACTTGTAACCGGCGCGTGTTAGCATCATGGTCAAATTAAGGTCTTGCGAGGGAGGAATCATGCCGCAACTCATCCGCCTTTATATTACCAATGTCGCCATCGGTTTTGGTCTGGCGGCCGCTTTCGTCGCCTTGTTGATCTGGCAGGATGTGGCGGGCGTGGGTCATCTGGTGATGCAGTCGGACATGGGGATCGTGGCGGCGCTGATGCTCTGGGTTTTTCACGGCGTGCTGTTCGCAGGTGTGCAATTCGCCATCGCGGTGATGGCAATGGCCGATGACGATGCGCCGCGCGGTGGACGGCTTATTCCGATCCGGGTCGAGGCGGGGTCGAAGGCTGCCAAACCGCGTCGCTAGAATTTCGTAGTCTGGCTGATTGGCCCGGGGCTTCGCCTCGGGCTTTTTGCTGCCGGCTTGTCCGAGGGGAAGGGTGGCGGGCCCGCAGCGACCGTGGAGACGGTGTTTTCCCGAGAGCCAGAGGTCTCAGGTGGGCGCCAGGTAGCAGGACCAGGATCCTGTCAGAGCCAGCTCCCATTCGGTTGCTTATCGGCCACTGGAAAAGTTGCCTCGCACGTGAAGAGCAGCACCCGCCACCCTCATAGATAGGCGCACGCGGGCCGCGCCGCAAGGCTTGCCTGATGTTCACCTTTGGTTCATATTTGGGGGATGGATCATACCCTCGCCCCGCTTCCATCCTTGCCCGGCCAGCGCCTTGCCCGTGGCGTGGCGCGGGCGCTGCGCGCGCTGGATTTCGTGACAGTGGAAGAAATGGTGCCCAGCCCCGGCCTGCGGGTCGATCTGATGGCGCTGGGGCCCAAGGGCGAATTGTGGGTGATCGAATGCAAGTCGGGCCGCGCCGATTTTCGGGCCGATCAGAAGTGGCACTTCTATCTCGGCTTCTGCGACCGGTTCTTCTGGGCGGTCGATGCCGATTTTCCGACCGGACTTTTGCCCGAGGAGACCGGTTTGATCCTTGCGGATGCCTATGACGCCGAGATCATCCGCATGCCGCCCGAGACGCCTCTGGCCGGGGCGCGTCGCAGGGCCCTGACGCATAAATTTGCCCGCCACGCCGCGACGCGCCTGCACGCCTTGCGCGATCCGGGTCTTGGTGCGGGGCCCGGCTAAGGTAGGATGGGCAATCTGCCCATCTATCTTTTCTTCTTGGGCTGAGGCCGCTCACCCAGGGCCCGCGCCGCCTCGGCGGCCACGCGCAGTTCCTCGGCGATGTCGAGCGCCTCGTCCGGGTCGAAGTCCATCGGCAGTTCGGTGCCGTCGTCCGCCTCGATATAGATGCGCACCATGCCCTGATCGGTCGGCCCGATCTGGATATTGGCGGACACGTCGCTTTGCTTGTCGATCCCCATGGCGATCTCCTGTTGACCTGCCTGCGGTGTGGGCGAGGTGCGGGGCGCTGTCAAGCCAGCGGCCCGGGGCGCCCCGCGGCCAGTGTGATTTTCCGGGTTGACCCTTTGGCGGCAAGTGCCTAAATCAGCCTCCAGCCGCACCGCCTGGTGCGGCGAGGTGTGCCGCCTTAGCTCAGTTGGTTAGAGCACTAGATTGTGGATCTAGGGGTCTCCCGTTCAAGTCGGGAAGGCGGTACCATCTTCCCCTCAATATGATCGTTGCGGCTGCGGGCCAGAGGATTTGTCGCCATGGCGCGAAATCCGGGAAACCTGCCCGAATTCTGCGGTAGCCTATTGTCGGGCCGGGAGAATAGCGGCAGGTTGCGCCGCACCAAGGCCCGGGCCCGTGTCGCGCCCGGGTCATGCCATAGCGACAGCACCCCGAGGATCCGATGAACGCCCCATTGCGCATGGATGATGGCCAGCAGACGCTGGTGCTTGCCCCGACCGAGGGGCTGCCGGTTCTGGCCTATTGGGGCCCGAGCCTGCCCCTGACCGAGGATCTGGCGCAATTCGCGTTGTCCGCGCAAAGCGACATGACGGGCGGGATGCTCGACCGGCTGGCCCCGCTGACCCTCTGCCCCGTGGCGGATGGCGTCTTTCAGGGGCAGCCGGCGCTGGAACTGGCCGACGCCGAGGGCCGCCCGCTCAGCCCCCGTTTCGGCGCGGCTGCCATTTCCCTGGCCGACAGCGCCTTTGTGGTCGAAGCGGTGGATGCGGCACTTGGCCTGACCTACCGCGCGCGGATTGCCTTGGCCGGGGGCGTGGTCGAATTGTCCAGCGCGCTGGTCTCGGCCCGGCCGGTGCGCCTGCGCTGGCTGGCCGCGCCCGTGGTGCAGGTGCCGGCCGGCCTGTCGGATCTGATCGAGTTTTCCGGCAAATGGACGGCAGAACTGCACGCGAGCCGACAATCCTTTTCCCCCGGCGCGCGCCTGCGCGAGGCGCGGGGCGGCAGGTCGGGGCAAGAGGTGCCGCCCTTTGCCATTCTGGCCGAACCCGGCACGACGAACACCCGGGGGCAGGCCATGTCATTGGCCTATGGCTGGCCCGCCGGTCACCGGATGATTGCCGAGGAATTGCCCTGCGGTCGGCGGCAGATCCAGTTCGGCCATGTGGCGGGATCAGAGCCCGTTGGCACCGAGTTTGCCAGCGCCACCCTGACCGCCGCAAGGTCCGATGCGGGCCTGAACGGCTGCGCGGTCAAGATGCAGGCCCATGTCCGCGATCGGCTGGTGCCCTGGCCCGATGCTGCCCGCCCGCGCCCGGTGCATTACAACTGCTGGGAGGCGGTCTATTTACAGCATGACCTCGCCACCCTGTCCGACATGGCGCGCCGCGCTGCCCGCATCGGGGCCGAACGTTTCGTGCTGGATGACGGCTGGTTCGGACGTCGCGACAATGACCGGTCGAGCCTCGGCGACTGGACCGTCGATGCCGTCAAATGGCCCCACGGCCTGCAACCCCTGATCGACGTGGTCAAGGCCGAGGGCATGACCTTTGGCCTCTGGTTCGAACCCGAGATGGTCAACCCCGACAGCGACCTTTACCGCGCCCATCCCGAATGGGCTTTGGGCGCGCCCGATCAGGTGACGGGGCGCCACCAATTCGTGCTGGACCTGAGTCAGGCGGTGGTCCGCGATTACCTCTTCGCCAAGGTCAGCGCGATTCTGGGCGCCTATGACATCGACTATGTCAAATGGGATCACAACCGCCTTGTGCCGGTTCTGGATGCCGCGCAGGGCAGGGGTGTGCTGGATCTGATGGCACGGCTGCGTCAGGCCCATCCCCGGGTCGAGATCGAAAGCTGCGCCTCGGGCGGCGGACGGATCGACTATGGCATCCTGACCCAGACCTGCCGGGTCTGGCTTTCGGATTGCATCGACGCGGTGGAGCGGCTGCGGATGCAGCACACGGCGGCGCTGTTCCTGCCCTCGGCCATCACCGGCAGCCATGTCGGCGCCTTCCGGTCGCATACCACCGGCCGCAGCCTGCCGATGTCGTTTCGTGCCTGGACCGCCGCCGCCCGCCATATGGGCTTTGAGATGGACCTGCGTGACCTGACCGCCGAAGAGGCCGAGGTTCTGACCCGCGTCACCGCCTGGTACAAGGCGAACCGCGGCTGGATGATGGGCGGCGCGATCCATCTTCTGGATGCCGAGGATCCCGCCGTCACTGCCGAAATCCAGATCGCCGCCGATGGCCACCGCTTTGTCAGCTTTGTCGGGCAGGGCGCCATGTCGCGTCAGATCCTGCCGCTGCCCTTGCGCCTGACCGGGCTTGAGCCGCAGGCACTGTACCGGGTGCGCCTTCGCAACCCCGAGGATGTGCCGCCCCAGTCGCGCGGGCCGAATGCGCTCAAATCCGGGCCGGTGACACTGTCTGGTCAGGCGCTGATGAACCGGGGGCTGATGCTGCCCGTGGCCTGGCCCGCGACGGTCTGGGTGGTCGAGGGGGAGCGGCTTTAGCCCCACCCTCTGCCTGACTGCCCCCCCCCCGCGTGGCGCGGCCAGCCGCCCATGCCGCACTTGCGCGGGGAGGGGCTGGTCCGGTCCAGGCAGGCCCTCAATTTGTTGCGGCGCGGCATTTCTGTCCTTGAAAGGTAGCCATGCTTATTATATGTGAGGCTCATGGAAACCAGATCCCTCGGCCTTCTTCTGCATGACGCCTCCCGCGCGGTGCGCAAACGCTTTGAGACGCGGTCGGCCTCGTTCGGTCTGACCTCGGCGCAGTGGCGCATGCTGGTCCACGTCTGCAAGACCGAAGGTGGCGCGCCGCAAAGCCATTTCGCCGAACTGCTGGAGATCGAGCCGATCTCTGTCTCGCGTCTACTTGACCGGATGGAGGCGATGGGCTGGGTGGTGCGTCAAAGCGATCCGAACGATCGCCGGGTGCGCCGGGTGCTGCCTACCGCCAAGGCGCTGGAAGTCCACAAATATATCAAAACCATAGCGGATGATGTCTATGCCGAGGCGCTGGCCGGCCTGACGGCCGAACAGCGCGGCGCCCTGTTGGATGCCCTGGGCAGCATCATTGCCAACCTCGCCAGGGCCGAATGTGTCGGCCAGAAGGAATTGTCATGAACGCCCAATCCCCCGCCTCGCTTGCCGCCGACATGGGCGCCGATGCCGTCATCAAGGCCAAACCGCGCAACCGTCGCCGGCTGCTGATGCTGTCGCTGCCGGTCGCACTCGTGGTCGGGGCTGGCGTCTACTGGATCAACGGCGGCCGCTATGAGTCGACCGACAATTCGTATTTCCATCAGGCGCGCCTCGCGATTGCCTCGGATCTGTCCGGGCGGCTGGTCTCGGTCAACGTCACCGATGGCCAGATGGTCAAGAAGGACGCGGTGATGTTCACCGTGGACCCCGAACCCTACAAACTCGCTTTGCAGCAGGCCAATATCGCGGTCGATTCCGCGCGGTTGCAGGTCGAACAGCTCAAGGGCGCCTATCAGGCCGCTTTGGCTCAGGAAAAGGTGGCCGAGGACGACGCGCAGTATCAGGACGCCCAGTTCGCCAAGCAGCAGGCGCTGGCGGCGCGCGGCGTCAGCACCGGGTCGGATCTGGATGACGCGCGCAACACCGCGCGGCGCGCCGAAGAGACGGCCGCCGTGGCCAAGGTCGCGGTGGAAAACGCCCGCATCGCGATGGGCGGCGACCCGAGCATCGCGACCGATTCCCACCCGACCGTGGCCGCAGCCATCGCCGCGCGCGATCAGGCTGCCTATCAGCTGTCGCTGACCGAGGTGAAGGCGCCGGCGGATGGCATGGTCTATCAGGCGACCTCGTTCAAGCCGGGGCGCTACGTCAACACGGGCGAATCTCTTTTCTCCTTCATGCCCAGCGGCCAGATCTGGGTCGAGGCGAATTTCAAGGAAACCCAACTGACCCATATCGCGCCCGGCCAGCCTGCCACCGTCACCTTCGACGGCGATCCGGGCCATCCGGTGCAGGGCCATGTCGATGCCGTGGGCGCCGGAACCGGGTCCGAGTTCTCGTTGATCCCGGCGCAGAATGCCACGGGTAACTGGGTCAAGGTCACCCAGCGCGTGCCGGTGCGCATCGTGCTGGACCACCCGGACACCGACGCCCCGATCGTGTCGGGGATGAGCGCCTCTGTCTCGGTCGATACCGGCCAGACCCGGTCGTGGAGCGATCTGGTCCCGCCGATCCTGTCGGGCAAGTAAGATGAGCCAGCTGGGTCCGAACGGCGAATACCCGAACCGCGGGCTGATCACGGTCATGATCATGCTGGCCACGATCATGCAGGTCCTGGACACGACCATCGCTAATGTGGCGCTGCCGTCGATGACGGGCGATCTGGGTGCCAGTCAGGACACGATCACCTGGGTTCTGACCTCGTATATCGTGGCGGCGGCGATCATGACGCCGGTCACGGGCTGGCTCGCCGACCGGATCGGCAAGCGCGAGTTGTTCCTCGTGTCGATCGTGGGCTTCGTCGTGGCCTCGCTGATGTGCGGGCTGGCGTGGAACCTGTCGGCCATGGTGTTGTTCCGCCTCGTGCAGGGCATCTTCGGCGCGGCTATCGTGCCCCTGAGCCAGACCTTTCTTCTGGACATCAACCCGCGCGAAAAGGCCGGTTCGGCCATGGCGATGTGGGGGGCGGGCATCATGGTCGGGCCGATCATCGGGCCGACCTTGGGCGGCTGGCTGACCGAAAGCTACAACTGGCGCTGGGTCTTCCTGATCAACCTGCCGGTCGGGATTCTGGCTTTCCTCGGCTGCGTGGCCTATCTGCCCAAATCCGTGCTGCGCCGGCGCCGCTTTGACTTCTTCGGCTTTGCCATGCTGTCGATGGGCATCGGGGCCCTGCAGATGATCCTTGACCGGGGGGGAGAGGTGGACTGGTTCGCCTCGACCGAGATCGTGATCTATGCCGGGCTGGCGCTGACCGGGTTCTGGGTCTTCATCATCCAGATCAACACCTCGCCCATGCCGTTCCTGGAGCCTGTGATGTTCCGCGACCGCAATTTCCGCATCGGGCTGATGTTCATCTTCATCATCGGGATCATCCTTCTGGCCTCGCTGGCGCTGTTGCCACCGATGCTGTCCAAGATCTTTGGCTATCCGACCATCACCACCGGCCTTGTGATGGGGCCGCGCGGGGTGGGCACGATGATCTCGATGCTGCTGGTGGGCAAGCTGGTGCGGACGGTGGATGCGCGCTTCCTCGTGATCTTCGGCCTGATCCTGACGGCCGCCTCACTCTATTACATGACCGGATTCTCGCCCATGATGGGGGCGGGGCCGGTGATCTGGACGGGCGTCTTGCAGGGGCTGGGGCTGGGGCTGGTTTTCGTGCCGCTTTCGACCATCGCCTTTTCGACCATCGACGCGCGGTTTCGCGCCGATGCGACGAGCCTCTTTTCGCTGGTGCGCAACATCGGATCGTCGATCGGGATTTCCATCGTCTCGACCATGCTGGCGCGCAACATCCAGGTGAACCATGTCGATCTGGGGGCCGCGATCAACCCCTATAACGAGGTGCTGGCTCAGGTCTCGCCCGCTGCGGTATCGGGCAATTCCCTGGCGTTGAGCCAGCTTGACGGCCTCGTCAACCTTCAGGCGGCGATGGTGTCCTACATCGACGACTTCTACCTGATGATGCTGGTGACCCTGGCGGCCATCCCGCTTGCCATGATCCTGCGCAAGCCCGAGATGATGGCCAAGACCGGCACGCCGGTGACGGTCCACGCCGACTGATCTGCCGGGCCGGCTAGAGAAAGCCGCGCCCGGCCAGGTTGCGCATCAGGGCCGCGGTGCCAAAGGTCCAGGCCGGGGCCTCGGTCGACAGGCGCACGGTGTTGGCCAGCGCGCCCAGAGCCGGGGTCTCGATCGTCACCTTGTCGCCGATGTGATGGGTGAAGCCCTGGCCCGGACCGTCGCGGTCCTGCACCGGGGCGAACATCGTGCCGCAGTAAAGCATGAAGCCGTCGGGATACTGGTGGTGGCGCCCGATGGTCTGGGCCACCAGATCGGCGGGATCGCGGCTGATCTCTGCCATCGAGGACCCTCCCTCCAGCGCAAAGCCGTCTTCGCCCGTGACCGTCAGGGTCAGCGTCATCCGCCGCACGTCATCCAGGCTGAAACCGTCATCGAAGAGCCGGATCATCGGGCCGATGGCGGCAGAGGCGTTGTTGTCCTTGGCCTTGCCCAGCAGCAGGGCCGACCGGCCCTCGACATCGCGCAGGTTCACGTCATTGCCCAGCGTCACACCGCAGATGCGGCCCTGCGAATTGACCGCCAACACGACTTCGGGTTCGGGATTGTTCCATTTCGACACCGGGTGCAGGCCGATGGCCGCGCCATGCCCGACCGAGGACATCGGCGGCGCCTTGGTGAAGACTTCGGCATCCGGGCCGATGCCCACCTCCAGATATTGCGACCAAAGCCCCTCGGCGATCAGCAGGTGCTTGACCTTTGCGGCCTCGGGCGATCCGGGGCGCAGGTTGCGCAGCGAGGTGCCGAGGATTTCGGCAATTCTTGCGCGGATGCCATTGGCGCGCGAGGCATCGCCTGCGGCACGTTCTTCGATCACCCGTTCGATCATCGAACGGGCGAAGGTCACGCCGCAAGCCTTGATTGCCTGCAGGTCGGCGGGCGACAGAAGCCGTGTCACCTCGGCCGCAGGTTCGACCGAGGCCGCCGCCAGCGCGGCCAGTTCGCCAATCGGGCGGGCCTCGACCCGTGCCAGATGGGCCGCGATGTCGGGCAGTTCCAGAAGGTCGCGCATGGTCGGTGCGGCCTTCGAGGTGATGTCGTACAGCACGCCATCGCGCAGATGGGCGAGGGCCGGCCCCGTGCCGGCAAGCCAGACTCGGGTGACAAAGCTGCCGGTAAGCGGCGCTGCGGCTTGGGGCATGGGCATCTCCTTGCGATACGGGCACCACGCTATGCCGGCCGTGCGGGCTTGGAAAGGGGCGCTCGCGCAATGGATATTGCAAATAAGTGACCAGTCAGTTAGTAGTAAAGAATGGCACCAGTGCAGACCAAGGAGACCAGGGTTCCCAAGTTCCGCCGCCGGGCCGAGGCGCGGCCGGACGAGGTGCTTGACGCCGCCTTGCAGCTTTTTGCGGCGCAGGGTTTCGCGCATACCACGGTCGAACAGGTGGCGCGGGCGGCCGGGCTGTCGAAGGCGGCGGTCTATCTGTACTTTCCCTCCAAGACGGCGCTGCTGGCCGGGTTGATCAAGCGGGCCGTGGCGCCGGTGGCCGATCTGGCGCTGGGGCAGATCGCCCAGTCTGACGCAGCGCCTTTGGTGCTGATCGCCCAGATGTTGCGGATGGCCGTGCGCCGGTTGGCGGCGCCGGGGGTCATGGCCATTCCGGCGCTGGTCCTGCGCGAGGCGGCAGCCGTGCCAGAGATCGTGCAGGTTTACCGGGCCGAGGTGCTCGACCGGGTGCTGCCGGCCCTGACCACCCTGATTGCGCGCGGCGTGGCCTTGGGGCAGATCCGCCCGGTGGACCCCGAACTGACGCTGCGCAGCCTCGTCGGCCCGGTTCTGGCGCATGTGCTTCTGGCCGAGGTCTTCGGCCTGCACCCCGAGGGCGGATTGGCATTGGACCGGCTGGTGGAAAACCACCTGACCATCCTGTTGGCGGGCCTCGCCCCGGAAAGGACCACGGCATGACGGTATGGGGCCAGGTTCTGGCATTTTTTGCAGCCTTGCTGCCGGGGACGGCGCCTACAGGGTTCAACGGCTATCTCGAGGCCGATTATGTCTATCTGGCGCCGCTCAGCGCCGGGCGGATCACCGAGATCGACGCGGCCGAGGGCGATCCGGTGCGGGAGGGGCAGGTGCTGGCCCGGCTGGACGATCAGGCGCAGGTGGCGGCTCTGTCCGGGGCCGAGGCGGCGGTGGCCCAAGCCAAGGCCAATCTGGAAAACCTGTCGACCGGCAGCCGCGAGGCCGAAATCGCCGTGATCCGCGCCAGCCTGCACAAGGCGCAGGCCGACCGCGATCTGGCAGAGGCCACGCTGGAGCGCACGCTGCAACTGTCGGGCCAGGGCCAGGTTTCGGCGGCCAAGGTCGATCAGGACCGCGCGGCGGCGCAAGCGGCGGGGGCACAGGTCGAACAACTGTCCGCGCAATTGAATGTGGCGCAACTGCCGGCCCGCGATGCGCAGCGCACCGCGGCCGAGGCGGCGCTGGCCGTGGTGCAGGCCCAGGCTGATGCCGCGCGTATCGCATTGGCCGACCGGGTGCTGAAGGCGCCGATCTCGGGCGTGCTGGACCGCAGTTTCTATCAGGTGGGCGAGGTTGCGGCCTCGGGCGCGCCGGTGCTGGCGCTGTTCGATCCCGGCAAGATCAAGGCGATCTTTTTCGTGCCCGAAGCCGCGCGGGCGCAGATCGCCCCCGGCAAGCGCTTTGCCGTGACCTGCGATGGCTGTGCGGGCGGGCTTGCCACCGTCACCCGGCTTGCCTCGGAACCGCAATACACCCCGCCCATCCTTTACAGCCGCGACGAACGCGGTCGTCTGGTGTTTCGTGCCGAGGCGCTGGTCGAAGGCGTCAGCGGCCTGCAACCGGGCCAGCCTGTGACGCTGGAGCCCCTGCCGTGAGCGATCTGGCCATCTCGGTCCGCGGGCTGACCAAGGTCTTTGGCGGGCGCCGGGTGGTTGATGGTTTTGACATGGATGTGCCCAAGGGGGCGATCTATGGCTTCCTTGGGCCGAACGGGTCGGGCAAGACCACGACGATCCGCATGATGTGCGGCCTGCTGACGCCGGAGGCGGGCGACGGCACCTGTCTTGGCTTTGACATCCTGCGCCAGAGCCAGGAGATCAAGGGGCGCGTGGGCTACATGACCCAGCGCTTCTCGCTTTACGAGGATCTGACGATCCGCGAGAACCTCGATTTCATCGGGCGCATGTACCGCATGAAGGACCGTGGCGCCCGCGTGGACCGCGCACTGGTCGATCTGGGCCTTGCGGAACGCGCGGGCCAACTGGCGGGCAGCCTGTCGGGCGGCTGGAAGCAGCGCCTGAGCCTTGCAGCCTGCATGCTCCACGAGCCCGAACTTCTGATGCTGGATGAACCAACCGCCGGCGTCGACCCCAAGGCGCGCCGCGATTTCTGGGACGAAATCCGCCGGCTGAGCGCGCGCGGCGTCACGGTTCTGGTCTCGACCCATTACATGGACGAGGCGGTGCAATGCGATTTCATCGCCTATATCGCCTATGGCAGGAAGCTGATCTCTGGCACGCCCAAGGACATTCCGCGCCTGGTGGGCCTGCAGACCTGGGTGGTGGAGGCGGGCGAGGTCGGCACGCTCGAGGCCGCGCTGAAGGCCGATCCCGACGTGGCGCAGGTCGCGCGCTTTGGCGCGATGCTGCATGTGTCGGGCACCGACGAGGCCCGGCTGGAAGCGGTGCGCCAGCGCCATCCCGGCCAGTGGCAAAAGCTGGACGGCGGGCTGGAAGAGGCCTTCATCTGGCTCATGTCGGGCGCGCAGGACAATTTTGCCGGGCCGGCCGCCAGAGGTGGCGCGTGACCCTCTCGCTTGCGCGGCTCTGGGCGGTTCTGGTGAAGGAATTCATCCAGATGCGCCGTGACAAGGTGACCTTCGTCATGATGATCGGCCTGCCGATCATGCAGTTGATCATCTTCGGCTTTGCGATCAATTCCGACCCGCGCCACCTGCCCACGCTGGTCGAGATGGCCGACACCGGCCCCCTGACGCGGGCGGTGCTCGAAGGGATGCGGACCTCGGATTATTTCGAGTTTCAGGGTGTTGTGACCTCGCCCGCCGCGGGGGACCGCGCGCTGCGGGACGGGTCGGCCAATTTCGTCGTGGTCATCCCCAAGGGGTTCGAGCGCGATGTGATGCGCGGCCTGCGCCCGGCGCTGCTGCTGTCGGCGGATGCGAGCGACCCTTCCGCCTCGGGGGCGGCGGTGGCGGCCCTGGGCGGCATCGTGGACCAGGCGGTGGCCGATACGCTGGCGGGCCCGCTGGCGCAAAAGGCGGCCAGCCCCGCGCCGGTGCAGGTGACCATCCACAAGGAGTACAACCCCGAGGGCCGCACCTCGACCAACATCGTGCCGGGGCTTCTGGCCATCATCATGTCGATGACCATGGTGATGATCACCGCCGTGGCCATCGTGCGCGAAAGCGAGCGCGGCACGATGGAGGCGCTGATCGCCACGCCGGTCCGCCCGGCCGAGGTGATGGTGGGCAAGATCGCCCCCTATATCCTTGTGGGATATGTCCAGACGGCGGTGTTCCTGCTGGCGGCGCTCTGGGTGTTTCGGGTGCCGTTCCTGGGCAGCTGGTGGGCCTTCTTTGCCGGCTTCAACCTGTTCATCGTGGCCAATCTGGCGCTGGGGTTCCTGATCTCGACGCTTTCGCGCAACCAGATGCAGGCGATGCAGCTGTCGTTCTTTTCGCTGATGCCCTCGATCCTGCTGTCGGGATTCATGTTCCCCTTCGCCGGGATGCCGCCTTGGGCGCAGGCGATAGGCTCGGCCATCCCGGCCACGCATTTCCTTCGCCTGACGCGCAAGGTGATGCTGAAGGGCGCAGGGATCGCCGATGTGACGCAGGACATGGCTGGGATCGCAGCCATCATGGCGGTGATCGTGGCGGCCGCCCTGCTGCGCTATCGCCAGACGCTGGATTGAGGCGTGGCACGCGGGCGGGGGCCGACCCCCGCACCCCCGGAGTATTTTCACCCGGATGAAGAGGGGGGCCGGGGTCCTTCGACCCGTATCGCTGCGCGAGTCGGGGGCGGCGGCGCGGCGCTTCTGTCGGCGTTTGCAGCGCCGCCGGCGCGGTGGTCGGGCCCTGCCCAATTTGCGGGCCGGCAATAAAATTGAGTACGTGTGCAAAATGTCGCCGGATCGCGGAAAAGCGGCGTTTTTTCCCGGATCGAGACATGTGTGATCAAAATATCCGGGCGGCGCATTCAGGTTTGTAACAGCCCAGTTGACACCATGGCCCGGAGACGGAGTAAGCTTTCGCAGGGGAAACGGAAGAACGGTCGCAAATCTGTCATGCGGCGGGTCTACCTAATTCCTGCTGGAACGGGGCGGGTCTGCGTGAAACGGGCCAACCAACGAGCTTCGGTCAAAATCCGCGCAAGCGGAGCAACAAAGGGAGACCTGACGTGACGAACGACAAGACCATCAGCCGCCGTGGCTTCATCAAGACCACGGTTGCGGGCGTGGGGGCACTGGCTGCCCCGGCGTTGATTTCTTCCAAGGCGCTGGCCTCTTCGGGCGAGCTGAACTTCACCGGCTGGGCCGGTTATCCCGACCTGAAGGACAAGGTTTTCCCGGCCTTCAACAAGGCCACCGGCATCACCGTGAACTTCACCGAACTGCCCGACCAGGACGCGATGTTCGCGCAGGCCAAGGTGGCGCTGCAATCGGGCGGCATCGACATGATCGAGCCGACGATCGACCGTTGGGGCGGCTGGAATTCGAACGGGCTGTTGCAGGCCTGGGATCCGGCCAAGCTGGCGATGGACAACTATCTGCCGGGCCTCGCCGATGGCGCTGCGGGCACCCGCAGCCGGGACAAGGACGGCAAGCTGTTCTACGTGCCGTCGAACTGGGGCACCGAGGCGCTGGTCGCCAACGTGAAGGACGCCAAGCTGTCCTCGCCGCCCTCGATCGGCGACCTGTTCAACCCGGAAAACCAGATCGTGGTGCGCCCGCATTCGGCGCTGG
Organism: bacterium; assembly: GCA_016124195.1. Classification (GTDB taxonomy): domain Bacteria; phylum Pseudomonadota; class Alphaproteobacteria; order Rhodobacterales; family Rhodobacteraceae; genus Stagnihabitans. Next base: position 686,347 of record WGOE01000002.1, read on the forward strand.
TCGCCGCCGGCCGCTGGCTCGAAGCCCAGGGCAAGCTGCCGCGGCCGTGGCTCGACAGCTACACCGACATGGGGGCCATGACCCAGCTTTGGGACATGGCGCTTGATTTCGCGATCAAGAACAAGGGCAATGTCGTACAGTGGTGGTCGGGCGAGAATGACGCCCATGCGGGCTTTGTCGCCAATGGCGCGACACTGGGCCAGTGCTGGGATTCGACCGGCTACAACCTGCGCAACGACGGCTACAAGTACATCGCCCCGGCCGAAGGCGCCATCGCCTGGCACCAGGGCTTTGTCTGCATGAAGAACGCGGTCAACGTCGATCAGGCGCATGAACTGGCCAAGTTCGTCTCGACCCCGGAAGGTGCGGCGCTCTGGGCCACGGCCTTCTCGTCGAACCCGGTGGGCAAGGGTGCCGCCGCCATGCTCAAGCCCGATGTCGCGGCCTATTACTCGGGCACCTTCGACGATGCGGCGCTGGCCAAGCTGTGGTGGTGGCCCGACCAGTCGGCCGAATTCATCGCCAAGCGCGGCGAATATGCCGACAAGTACAAAGCGGCCTGATCAGCCGGCACAGGACGTTGCGCCGGGCCCTTTGGGCCCGGCGTGGCATTAGCGCCAGACAAAAATAACAAACGACCAACAGGGGACCGACCAACCGATGAGCGCCGGGATTGAACTGGATGATGTCTGCTGCGATTTCGGCAGCTTTCGCGCCGTAGACCATGTGAATGTCTCGATCCAGCCGGGGGAGTTCTTTTCCTTCCTCGGGCCGTCGGGCTGTGGCAAGACCACGATCCTGCGCATGATTTCGGGATTCACCGACCCTTCTGCCGGCATGATCCGCATCGGCGGCAAGGACATGAAGGGCCAGCGCCCGAACCAGCGCCCCACCGCGCTGATCTTTCAGAACCTCGCCCTGTTTCCGCTGATGCCGATCTGGGAGAACATCGCCTTCGGTCTGGAAGTGCGCGGTGTGGCCAAGGCCGAACGGCGCGCCAAGGCCGAAGAGTTGTTGCGCCTTGTCGATCTGCCCGATGCGGCCGACAAGATGGTCAGCCAGCTGTCGGGCGGCCAGAAGCAGCGCGTGGCGATTGCGCGCGCGCTGGCGGTGGAGCCTTCGGTGATGCTTTTGGACGAACCCCTTTCGGCGCTCGACCTCAAGCTGCGCCAGCACATGCGGGCCGAACTGCGCGCCATTCAAAAGCGCACCGGCGTGACCTTCATCTACATCACCCACGATCAGGGCGAAGCTTTGGCCATGTCGGACCGGGTCGGAGTGATGAGCCAGGGCCGCCTGCAGCAGGTCGCCAACCCGCGTGACATATACAACAACCCGACCAATGGCTTTGTCGCCTCTTTCGTTGGCGAAAACAACATCTTCACCGGCACGGTGGGCTCTGAGGCCGCAGGCTTCGCCCGTTTTGAAACCCCGCATGGCGCCTTCCGCGCGCGGGCCAATGTGCAGGGCGGGCGCGATCTGAAACTTTATGTCCGGCCCGAGCATACCCTCATTTCAGCCGTGCCGGGGTTGGAGAACAGCCTTCCCGTCACCGTCACCGACGTTGCCTTCGAGGGCAACTTCATCTCGGTCCATGCCGTGTCGCAATCGGGCGCCACGCTTCTGGCGGAACTGCGCAACGATGGCAGCGTGGCGATCCCCGCGCCGGGCGATGCGCTGCACATGAGCTTCGCCGCAGAAAACGCCTCGATCCTGCCGGATGGTCTGGTCCGGGGAGAATAGGGCATGAGCGAACTTCTGCGCCGTTACGGCCCGACCCTGACCGGAGCTTTCGTTCTGCTTACGGCGTTCTGGCTGTTGATGCTGGTCATCCTGCCCAATGTCACCCTGTTCGAGGCCAGCTTCCGGCCCTATCTGCCGGTGACAGAGGTGGGCGGGCCAAAGGATTTCTACTCCTTCGGCAACTACATGAAATTCTTTGCCAACAGCACCGACACAGACATCTTCGGATTCAACCTGCCGGTGCCGATCCATGTGAAGATCTTCTTCGGGACGATCTATTTTTCGACCCTGGTGACCTTCATCACCTTCGTCATCGCCTATCCGCTGGCCTTCTATCTGGCCAAGGTGGTCACGCCGAAATCATTGCCGACGCTGTTTTTGCTGCTTTTCGTGCCGATGTGGGTGTCAGAGGTGCTGCGGTCCTTCGCGTGGTGGCTGATCCTGGCCTACAAGGGGCCGCTCAATGCGGTGTTGCAGGGGGTGGGGATCCTTGATGCGCCGGTGCGCTGGATCTCGGGCTATCGGGCGATCATCATCGGCCTCGTCTATACCTATGTGCTGTTCATGGTCTTTCCGATCTACAATGCGATCCAGTCGCTTGACACCAACCAGATCGAGGCGGCGCAGGATCTGGGCAGCCCGTGGTGGCGCACGCATTGGCGGGTGATCCTGCCCCATGCCAAGCCGGGCATCGCCTCGGGGTCGGTCATCGTCTTCATGCTGGCGGCGGGGTCGCTGCTGGTGCCGGCACTTCTGGGCTCGCCCACGTCGCTGTGGTTCACCCAGACCATCCAGCAATGGATGCTCGAGGCGCAGGACTGGAACACCGGGGCGGCCTATGCCTTCCTGTTCCTGATCCTGTGCACCTGCTTCGTGTCGCTGGTCATGTGGCTGTTCAAAGTGCAACTTACCGATATTGCGAAATAAGGGGGAGGGCGAGACATGGACGACAAGATGCGCCGGACCCTGTACAACATCTACATGGGGCTGTTTCTGGTCTACCTTCTGGTGCCCCTGGGGCTGATGGGGGGCGCGGCCTTCAACGACAGCCGGCTGCCCTCGGTCTATCCCTGGAAGGGGCTGACCGACCGCTGGTTCATCGAGCTGTGGAACGACAGCACGATGTGGACCTCGTTTGCCAACACGATCCTCGTGGCGCTGGCGGTGGTGGCACTGGCGGTGCCGATCGGCACGGCCTCGGCGATCCTTGTAAACTCGATCTCGGGGCGGGTGCGCTCGGTGCTTTACGGCATCATGGTGGCGCCGGTTCTGGCGCCGGGGGCGGTGATCGGCATTTCGACCATCCTGTTCTGGAACAAGCTGAGCGTGCCAACCGGCCTGCATCTGTCGGTTCTGGGCCAGGTCAGCTATATCGCGGCTTTCGTGATGCTGATGGTGCTGGCCCGGCTGCAAAGCTTCGATCAGAACCTGGAAGAGGCCGCACTTGACCTCGGCGCCAGCCACGGCCAGGTGATGCGTCGCATCCTGTTGCCGCATCTTTATCCAGCCATCGGGGCAGGGGCCGCGATTTCCTTCTTCCAGTCGATCGAGAACTTCAACGTCACCCTGTTCACGCGCGGCACGTCCCAGACGCTGACGGTCTATGTGTTTTCCAAAGTGCGCTCGGGCGTTACGCCCTCGATCAACGCGCTCGCGCTGCTGTTGATCATCGCGACCTTGTCAGCGGCGCTGCTCTATGAGGTGCGGCGGCGCAGGCTGGCCGCGGTCGAGGCGGCGCGCGAGGCCGAAGCCCGCCGCGCCGAAGAGGCCGGCGTCCTGTAACCAAGCAAAGGGGGCGCCCCGCGGCGCCCCCGTTCAGACAACGGTAGTGCGTTTCATGCAGTGCGGTTGGGGACCCGGCTTTCGAACCAGCGGAACAGCAGGACGATGCAGGCCGTGATCAGCATATAGGCGACGGCCAGCAGCAAGAGCGGTTCATACACGATCAGCGTGTCGCGCCGCACCCGGCCCGCCACATCATAGATGTCCATGATCGTGATGGTCGAGATCAGCGGCGTCGATTTCAGTTGCAGCACCGTTTCGCCGCCGATGGTAGGCAGCACGCGCTGAATGGCCTGAGGCAGCCAGATCCGGCGGAACATGGTGAAGGCCGGCATGCCCATCGACTTCGCGGCCTCAAGCTGGCCATGCGGCACGCCCTTGAAGGCGCTGCGCATCACCTCGCCCTCATAGCCCGCCACCGACAGCGACAAGGCCACGACCGCATAGGGCCAGGCCTGCCGCAGGATCGGCCACAGGGCGGACTCGCGGATCCACGGGATCGAGGGGAACAGCGAGCCTATGCCGTAATACAGCATCCAGATCTGCAAAAGCAGGGGCGTGCCCCGGATGATCGAACAAAAGACGCGTGCGGGCCAAGCCAGCCAGGCCGGTCCCGCGGCCTGGGCAAAGCCGATCGGGATCGCCAGCATCATTCCCACGACCATGGTCACCACCAGTACCCAGATCGTCTGCCACAGGCCCTGCACGATCATGGCCTGATATTTGGGCTTGGCCAGCCAATCCCACTGCAGGCTCCACGCACACCAGGTCACGATGGCGGCTGCCAGCAGGATCAGAAAGACGCGGTGCGGTTTCAGAAACTCGCGCATCAGACCCTCACCTCGCGCTGACCGCGCCGCGCCCATTTCTCGATCCGGTGGATCAGAAAGGTCGAAGTCAGCGAGATGCACATGTAAAGCACCATGGCGGCCGGATAAAACACGAAGAAGGCCTTGGTCGAGGCCGAAGCCTGTGCCGTAGCCTTTGTCAGTTCGGTAAAGCCGATGACGGCCAGAAGGGCGGTGTCCTTGGTGGCGTTGAGCCACAGGTTGGCCAGGCCCGGCAGGGCGCTTACGGTCATCAGGGGCAGGGTGATGCGGCGGGCCATCAGCCCGGGCGGCATGCCCATGGCGCGCGCGGCCTCGATCTGGCCGGCCGGCACCGCGAGGATGCCGCCCCGGATCACCTCGGTCTGATAGGCGCCCTGCACGACGCCCAGAACCGCGATGCCGGTCAGGATGGGCGATACGACGACCCGCCCGAAGCCCCAGGCCAGAAGCGCCTGGTTCAAAAGGCCGGTGAAGGCGTAGTAAAGGATCAGGATCAGCACCAGTTCCGGCACCGCCCGCACCAGCGTGGTATAGGTTGCCAGAAGGTCCTTGAGGATCGGTCCGCCGTAAAGCTTGCCGAAGGCGCCGCCAATCCCGATGACAAAGCCCAAGGCATAGGCGCCAAGGGCGATGACAATCGAATTCCCGAGGCCCCAGACGAGGGTTGCCCCCCACCCGCAATCTCCAAAGCCCAGAAGCTCAAGCGCGGGGATCTGTGCGGGCGGGGGGCAGGTCATTATTTACCGTAGATGTCGAAGGGGAAGTACTTCTTGGTGATCGCGTCATAGGTGCCGTCGGCGCGGACCGCCTTGATCGCCGCGTTCAGCTTTTCCTTCAGGGGATCGCCCTTGCGCAGGCCAAAGCCCACACCCTGACCCAGCACCGCCGGATCGTCCTCGACATTGCCGGCATTCTCGCAGCAGGCGCCGGTCGCGGTCTTCAGGAAGTCGGAGACGACCAGACCATCGGCCACCACCGCGTCGATCCGGCCGGCCGCCAGATCCTGATAGCTTTCATCCGAAGTCTGGTAGCTCTTCATCTGGGCATCGGGGAAGTGCTTTTGCACATAGGCTTCCTGGATGGTCGAGACCTGAACCCCAACGATCTTGCCCTTGAGCGATTCATCGGTCGGCTTCAGGCCCGAACCCTTGGTGATCATCATCGAGGTGGGGGTGTTGTAATATTTATCCGAGAAGTCGATCGCCTTCATCCGCTCTTCGGTGATCGACATCGAGGACATGATCATGTCGATCTGGCCCGCGGTCAGGGCCGGGATGATGCCGTCCCAGGCGGTGGGGGTGATCACGCAATCCAGTTGCGCCTGCTTGCAGATCGCGTGCAGGAAATCGACCTCCCAGCCTTTCCAGGTGCCATCGGCATCCATCGAGGTGAAGGGCGGGTAGGCTGCCACATCGACACCGACCTTGATCGGGTCGGCCATGGCAGCACTGCCAAGCGACAGGGCCGCGACGGCGGCGAGTACGAGTTTCTTCATGGGAGTCTCCTTGTTGGACAGGTTCATCCGGGGGTCGCGTGGTCAGCCCACGGTTTTCAGGAATTGTTTCAGCCGTTCGGATTTCGGCGCGCCGAACAGGTCTTCGGGCGGGCCTTCCTCTTCGATGACGCCGTTGTGCAGATAGATGACATGGCTTGCAACCTCGCGGGCAAAGCGCATCTCATGGGTGACGAGGATCATGGTGCGGCCTTCGTCGGCAAGGCCCTTGATCACCTGCAGCACCTCGCCCACCAGTTCGGGGTCAAGGGCCGAAGTCGGTTCGTCGAACAGCATCGCCTTGGGGTTCATGCAGAGGGCGCGCGCGATGGCCGCGCGCTGCTGCTGGCCGCCCGACATGAAGGCGGGATAGGCGCCCTCTTTCTCGGCGAGGCCCACACGTGCCAAAAGCGCGCGGGCGCGGCTGATCGCCTCGTCCTTGGGCACCTTGAGCACATGGACCGGCACCTCGATCAGGTTTTCCAGCACCGTCTTGTGCGTCCAGAGGTTGAAGTTCTGAAACACCATGCCCAGGCTTTGCCGGGCCTTTTCCAGCTGATGCTTGTCGGCGGCATGGCCGTCGGGCTTCATCTTGATATGCTCGCCCGCGATTTCGATGTCGCCGGCGGTGGGGGTTTCCAGAAAGTTGATGCAGCGCAGCATGGTCGACTTGCCCGAGCCCGAGCCGCCGATGATGGCCACCACGTCGCCTTCACAGGCCGTCAGCGACACGCCCTTGAGCACTTCGTGGGTGCCAAAAGACTTGTGCAGTCCCTTGACCCTTATGGCGACGGGCTGAGAGGCCGCGCCGGCCGATGTCGTTGTCATTCCCTGATCCGGCATGTGGTCCCGCCGTTTGTTTTCCTGATCTGAACCAGCGGCATGGGTTTGTGCAAGCGAATAATTCGCGCCGGCGCGCCGACGGCCCTATTCCAGGTTGGTATGCCTTGCGCGCATGGATTCAAGGCTTTCCTTCAGCTTTTCGCGCAGATCCAGCACCAGAAGTTCGAAGATCAGGAACATGGCGCCCTCAAACACCGATCCCATCGGCAAGATTGACGTGGCGTCGGTTTGGTCGCGCGCCATGGTCTGCACGGGAATCACCAGGGTCTGATCGGCGGCGCGCGGGTCGGGCCCGTCCGGTTCGGCGGTGATGCAGCAAACCTTCGCCCCCGCCCCATGCGCCTGGCCGATCAGGGCCGCGACGGTGGCAAGGCGACCCGGCCCGCTCGATACGATCAGCAGATCGCCCGGACCCAGCGGCGGGCAGGACATGTCGCCCTGGCAATGCACATCGCAGCCAAGGTGATAAAGCCGCATGGCCAGGGCACGCAGCATCAGCCCTTCGCGCCCGCAGCCATAGGTGACGATGCGGCGCGCGCCGGCAATGGATTGGCTCAGGGCCGCCAGTTCGGCCTCGGAGACCTCTGCGCAGCCTGCACGCAGCTCCTCGGCCGCCAGACCGGCCCGCCGGGCGAGGGTCATGGCCGGACCTCGCCGCGGCAATGCGGGCCTGTGTCGGGTCGCGCCCTCATGCGCGAAACCGCGGTTCGGGCAGCCCCTTGGCCACGTCATGGACCGCAAAGACGCGGCCGGCATCGGGATGGGCGGCCAGCGCCTCGGGGGACATGCCTTCGCGGGCGGTCGTGCAATAGAGCGTGGTCATGTCCGGGCCGCCGAAGGCCGGGCATGAGGTATGGGGGGCGCCAAAACTCACCTCGCGCAGGAATTGACCCGCGGGCGAATAGCAGGCCACGCGCGAGGACCCCCATTGCGCATTCCAGAAATTGCCCTCGGCATCGATGGTGGCGCCGTCCGGAAAGATATCCGTGCCGGTGAAATCCAGAAACACCTCTTGCGGCCCCGCGGGCCAGCCGTCGGCGTCCAGCGCCACTTTCCAGACGGTCTGCGCCATCGTGTCGGCGAAATAGGCGGTGCCACCATCGGGCGAAAAGCAGATCGCATTGGGGATCGACAGGCCGGGGAACAGGCAGCGCCCCTGGCCCTGATAGAGCCGGTAGATGGCGCCCTTGCCCTTGCGATCGGCATCTTCCCGGGCCATCGTGCCGATCCAGAAGCCGCCCTGCCGGTCGGCCCGCCCGTCGTTCGACCGGTTTGCGGGCTTGCTTGCCTCCAGCGGCGCAATCGCCCGCGTTTCTCCGGTCTCCAGATCGAACAGGAAAACATCGACGGCGCTTGCGATCAGCAGGACATCGTTGTCGACCCAGGCCATGGCCGAGATCATCTCGGGGAAGTTCCAGACCGTCGGGCCATCCGGCCCCTGCGACAAGAGCTGCCGGTTCAGGATGTCGCACCAGAAGAGTTGCTGGCGGCCGGGATGCCAGAAGGCGCCTTCGCCCAGCTCGCAGGCGCGGTCGTCGAAAATCATGCTGTCGCTCCGTCATAGGCGGCCACGATGTCGCGGGCCCGGGCCGAGATTTCGCCGACCGGCAGGCCCGGCGTGTAAAGCGCGGTGCCGATGCCGAACCCGTCCGCGCCCGCGTTGATCCATTGCCGGAAATTGGCGGCGCCCGCCCCGCCCACGGCATAGACCTGCGTTCCCTTGGGCAGGACGGCGCGGATCGCCTTCAGCCCTTCGTGGCCGATCAGGCTGGCCGGAAAGATCTTGAGCCCATCTGCCCCGGCCTTCAGCGCAGCAAAGCATTCGGTCGGCGTCATCACGCCCGGCCAGGACGCCATGCCGCGCGCCTTGGTGGCGGCGATCACCTCGGCGTCGCAGTTGGGCGAGACGATCAGCGTGCCGCCGGCATCCTGCACCTCGGCCACGTCCTTGACCGTCAGCACCGTGCCCGCGCCGATTTCGGCGTGATGTCCGAAGGCCTTGGCCATATGGGTGATCGAGGTCATCGGATGCGGTGAATTGAGCGGCACTTCGATCCGGGTGATGCCGGCGGCGATCAGGGCCTCGGCCGCGGCGACCGCCTCGGCGGGCGTGATCCCGCGCAGGATGGCGATAAGGTTGCGGTGTTTCATGGCGACACTTTCAGCTTGGCATGAAGGGCAGAAAGGCCTGCAAGCGTGCAGGCGGTGGCATCAAGACGGTCGGCCTGCAGCCCCTGAGAGCCGAGTGCCCGCGCGTAAGAGGCCGCAAGGCCCTCGGCGCCGATCAGCTTGACCTTCTGGCCCAGCCAATAGGGCTTGGCCCCGGCCAGTTCGATACCGATCAGCAGGCCCGACAGGCGCGCCCGGGCCTGCGGCGCACCAAGCCCGTGCAACAGCGCCTCGGCCCGCAGCGAGAAGAGGCGGGCGGCGATGCGGTCGGGCCGCGACAGCGCCTCGGACAGGCCCTCGTCAAAGGCGGCATCGTCCCAGCCCGCGCCGCCCATCGAATGGCGCAGCACCGACTGGGTGGACAAAAGCGCGAACAATTCCCCCGTCATGAAGGTCTGGAACGAGACGACCTCGCCCGCCGAGACCTGCGCCCATTTGGCGTGCGTGCCGGGCAGGCAGAAGACGCCGTCAAAGCCGGGATGCAGGGCAAGGGCGCCGGCCAGCTGGGTTTCCTCGCCCCGCATCACATCGGCGGGGCGGTCCTGGCTGAGGCCGGGTGCGATGCGCACATCAAGGCGGGCATCCTGCGTCGGCACGCGGGTCAGGCCGGCGGGATCGGTGGGCGTGCAGGGCACGGCGCGGTACTGCGCCTCGACCCAGCCCTGCCGCGCGCCGACCATGCCGCAGGCCAGCACGAGGCTGCGGCTTTCGAGCCAGGGCGCCACGAGGTCCAAGAGGGCCGCTTCGAACTGATCGGGTGCCAGCTTGCCCATGCCCTTGTCCGATTCCGCCTGGGCCACGACCCCCGCCGGACCCATGGCCCAGGCCCGCAGGTTCGATGTGCCCCAGTCGACGGCGATCCAGCGTTCCGGCATGTGGCTCTCTCCCTTCGGGACGGGTCCCGGCTGTGACCCCGTGGTAGGCTCGGGGTCCTGGCGGTTTTCGCGCAGTCTTGCCCTTTTGCGCGCCGAAGGGCAATCGGCCGATTTGACTATATGCAGCGGGCGCCCGGGTGCCCATTGCCGTCTGGCATTATCGCAGGCGATGCTCTGGACCTAAGGACTTCTTGTGTTCGGGCGGATGATGTTCTCCATAGCAGATGAGAGGCCAGGCTTCTGTCCGGCCCGATTCGCCTGAGACCATGGCCCGTTGAGGAGAGCCCGATGAACACGATGACCAATGACCTGAGCGGCGTTGTCGCTGCCGACCGGGCTCATGTCTGGCACCACCTGAGCCAGCACAAGCCCTATGAGACCATCGACCCCCGCGTGATCGTCGAGGGCAAGGGCCTGCGCGTCTGGGACGCCAAGGGCAAGGAATATATCGACGCGGTGTCGGGCGCGGTCTGGACCGTCAACGTGGGATATGGCCGCGAGTCGATCGCCAAGGCCGTGGCGGACCAGCTCGTCAAGATGAACTACTTCGCCGGGTCGAACGGCACGGTGCCGGGGGCGATCTTTGCCGAAAAGCTGATCTCGAAAATGCCGGGGCTGACCCGGGTCTACTATTCCAACTCAGGGTCGGAAGCGAACGAGAAGGTCTACAAGATGGTGCGCCAGATCTCGCACCGGCATCATGGCGGCAAGAAGAACAAGATCCTATACCGCGAGCGCGACTATCACGGCACGACGATCGCGGCGCTGGCAACCTCGGGTCAGGCCGAGCGGGCGATGCAGTACGGGCCCTATCCCGATGGCTTCGTGATGGTGCCGCACTGCCTGGAATACCGCAAGCAGTGGGATGTCGAGAATTACGGCGAGCGTGCCGCCAATGCCATCGAAGAGGTGATCCTGCGCGAGGGCCCCGACACGATCGGCTGTCTGGTGCTGGAGCCCGTGACGGCCGGCGGCGGTGTCATCGTGCCACCCAAGGGCTATTGGGAGCGCGTGCAGGAGATCTGCAGGAAGTACCAGATCCTTTTGCATATTGACGAGGTCGTCTGCGGCGTGGGCCGCACCGGCACCTGGTTCGGCTATCAGCATTTCGGCATCAAGCCCGATTTCGTGACCATGGCCAAGGGTGTCGCCTCGGGCTACGCCGCGATTTCCTGCACCGTGACGACCGAAGAGGTCTTTGCGATGTTCAAGGACGACGCGGCCGATCCCTTGAGCTATTTCCGCGACATCTCGACCTTTGGCGGCTGCACGGCGGGGCCGGCCGCGGCGCTGGAGAACATGCGCATCATCGAGGACGAGAACCTGCTGGAGAACACGCTGAAGATGGGCGCGCGTGTGCTCGACAACCTCAACGCGCTGATGGACAAGCACAAGGTGATCGGTGACGTGCGCGGCAAGGGCCTGTTCTGCGGCGCGGAACTCGTGGCGGACCGGGTGACCAAGGAGCCTGCCAACGAAAAGATGGTGGCGGCGGTGGTGGCCGATTGCAACGCCAATGGCGTGATCATCGGGATGACCAACCGCTCGGTGCCGGGGCTGAACAACACGCTGTGCCTGAGCCCGGCGCTGATTGCCACGGCGGACGATATCGACGCGATCACCGGCGCCATCGACGCCGCGCTGACCCGGGTCTTCGGCTAGCGCGCTCTGCGGACCCGGCTGGGGGGCTGTCTGCCCCCCAGACCCCCCGAGGGTATTTGGACCAAAATGAAAGGGGGCGCGGTCGAAAGGCCGTGCCCCTTGACTTTGAGGGGGAGGAGGGCGCCATCCTTGCGGCAAGGAGGCCCAGATGGCGACGATCCCCCCAGAGGCATTCGTGCTGCCGCCGGCCGAGCGCGGGTCCTTGCAGCAGCGCATCCGGCAGATGGTGACCGAGGGCGTGCTGTCGGGGCGTTTTCGGCCGGGGGCCAAGATGCCGTCGTCGCGGGGGCTTGCCGCCCATCTGCAGGTCAGCCGGTTGACCGTGACGCTGGCCTATTCCGAACTGGTGGCGCAGGATTATCTGGCCGCCGCGGGGCGGTCCGGCTATTTCATCTCGGAAAATGCGCCCTTGGCCAGCGAATTGCCGGCGCAGGCCGCGCGGGCCGAGGCGCGCGAATTCGGGCGTATCGCGGGGCGTTTTTCGGGCCGGCGCGGGGTGGAGCGGCCCGACGACTGGGAGCGTTATCCCTATCCCTTCATCTACGGCCAGGCCGATCCCAGCCTGTTTGACCATCAGAACTGGCGCCTTTGCGCCGTGCGTGCGCTGGGCCGGCGCGATTTCGCGGCGATGACGGCGGATTATTACGAGCGCGAGGATCCCCTGTTGATCGAGCATCTCTTGCGCCAGATCCTGCCCAAGCGCGGGATTGCCGCGCGCGAGGATGAGGTCGTGCTTACCATGGGCGCGCAGAATGCGCTGTGGCTGGCGGCGGCCTGCCTTCTGGGGCCGGGGCGCCGTGCGGTGATGGAGAATCCGGGCTATCCGGGCCTGCGCGCCATCCTCGGCGCCAGCGGGACCGAGGTGCGGGCGGTCGATGTCGATGCCGATGGACTGCCGCCCGACGCCATTCCGCCCGGCGTGGATGTGGTCTTCACCACCGCAAGCCACCAATGCCCGACCAATGCCACCATGCCGGTCGAACGGCGGCGCGCGCTGCTGGAGGCGGCGGGGCGCGACGGCTTTGTCATCGTCGAGGATGACTATGAGTTCGAGATGTCGTTTCTCAAACCCGTCTCGCCGGCGCTGAAGTCGCTCGATGCCGAGGGGCGGGTGGTCTATGCGGGTTCGTTTTCAAAATCGGTCTTTCCGGGGATGCGGCTGGGCTATCTGGTCGGCCCGCCCGGCTTCATCCGCGAGGCGCGGGCGCTGCGGCTCATGTCGCTGCGCCATCCGCCCGGGCATATCCAGCGCACCATGGCCTATTTCCTCAGCCTCGGCCATTACGACACCTTGATCAGCCGTATGCGCAACGCCTTCCGCCGGCGCAGGCAGGCGATGGAGGAGGCGATCGCCGCCCATGGCCTGACCGTGGCCGGGCAGGGCGGCTTCGGCGGGTCCAGTTTCTGGATGCGCGCGCCGGTCGATACCGAGGATCTGGCCGCTCGGCTGCGCGCCGAAGGGGTGCTGATCGAGCCGGGCCGCACCTTTTTCGACCCCGCCCGCGAGGATCGCCACCACTACCGGCTGGGTTATGGGTCGATTGCGCAGAACCGCATTGCCGAAGGGATTGCCCGCATAGCCGCTGCGATCGGTCAGGTTGGGTAGGATGGGCAATCTGCCCATCTTTCTGGCCTTATCGCGGGGCGGGCTCTGGACCTAAGGCCTGGCCTGCCACCGGCGTAGAAGCGTCGCGAAGCCCAAAGCGGCCAGAGGAGAATTTGCGATGCGGATGACCACCGAAGAAGCCTTCGTCAAAACCCTGCAGATCCACGGCATCGACAACGTGTTCGGCATCATCGGATCGGCCTTCATGCCGATCAGCGACATCTTTCCCAAGGCGGGCATCACCTTCTGGGACTGCGCGCACGAAGGATCGGGCGGCATGATGGCCGACGGCTTCACCCGGGCCTCGGGCCGCATGTGCATGATGATCGCGCAGAACGGCCCCGGCATCACCAACTTCGTGACCGCCGTCAAGACCGCCTACTGGAACCACACGCCGCTCTTGCTCGTCACCCCGCAGGCCGCCAACAAGACCATCGGCCAGGGCGGCTTTCAGGAAGTCGAGCAGATGGCCCTTTTCAAGGACATGGTCTGCTATCAGGAAGAGGTGCGCGACCCCTCGCGCATGGCCGAGGTTCTGAACCGCGTCATCCTGAACGCCAAGCGCATGTCGGCCCCGGCCCAGATCAACGTGCCGCGCGATTTCTTCACGCAGGTGATCGACATCGACCTGCCGCGCGTGGTGGAATTCGAACGCCCGACCGGCGGCGATCAGGCGATTGCCGAGGCGGCCGCACTTTTGTCCGCGGCCAAGTTTCCGGTCATCCTGAACGGCGCGGGTGTGGTGCTGGCCGGCGCCATCCCGGCGTCGATGGCGCTGGCCGAGCGGCTCGATGCGCCGGTCTGCGTGGGCTATCAGCACAACGACGCCTTCCCCGGCTCGCATCCCCTCTTTGCCGGCCCGCTGGGCTATAACGGCAACAAGGCGGGGATGGAACTGATCTCCAAGGCCGACGTGGTGCTGGCTTTGGGCACGCGGCTCAACCCCTTCTCGACCCTGCCGGGCTATGGGCTGGACTACTGGCCGAAGGAGGCCAAGATCATCCAGGTTGACATCAACCCCGCCCGCATCGGCCTGACCAAGAAGGTCGCGGTGGGCATCGTGGGTGACGCGAAGAAGGTGGCCGAGGGCATCCTGTCAAGGCTGGCCAAGTCCGCGGGCGATGCCGGGCGCGCCGACCGCCGCGCGCTGATCGGGGCGACCAAAAGCCGCTGGGCGCAGGAACTTGCCTCGATGGACCACGAGAACGACGATCCCGGCACCACCTGGAACAGCCGCGCCCGCGCCGCCAAGCCGAATTGGATGAGCCCGCGCATGGCCTGGCGCGCCATTCAGGCCGCCCTGCCGAAAGAGGCGATCATCTCCTCCGACATCGGCAACAACTGCGCCATCGGCAATGCCTATCCGACCTTCGAGGCGGGGCGCAAATACCTGGCGCCGGGTCTGTTCGGCCCCTGCGGCTATGGCATGCCTTCCGTTGTGGGCGCCAAGATCGCCTGCCCGGACACCCCGGTCGTGGGCTTTTCCGGCGACGGCGCCTTTGGCATCGCGGTCACCGAACTGACCGCCATCGGCCGCAAGGAATGGCCGGCGATCACGCAGGTCGTCTTCCGCAACTACCAGTGGGGTGCTGAAAAGCGCAACTCGACGCTGTGGTATGACGACAACTTCGTCGGCACCGAACTGGACGAGGGCGTCTCTTACGCCGGCATCGCCAAGGCCTGCGGCCTGCAGGGCGTGGTGGTGCGCACGATGGACGAATTGACCGAGGCCCTGCGCAAGGCCATCGACGATCAAATGCATCATGGCAAGACCACCCTGATCGAGGCGATGATCAATCAGGAACTGGGCGAGCCCTTCCGCCGCGACGCGATGAAAAAGCCGGTCGAGGTGGCGGGGATCTCCAAGGCCGACATGCGGCCTCAGGTCGTCTGATGGCTTACGATCTGGCGATCGTCGGCGCGGGGATCCTGGGGCTGGCCCATGCGCTGGCCGCCACGCGCCGCGGGCTCAAGGTCATCGTGGTGGACCGCGAGGAACACGCCATCGGCGCCTCGGTCCGCAACTTCGGCTTTGTCACCGTGACGGGCCAGCAGGCCGGCGCCTGCTATGCCCGCGCGATGCGGTCGCGCGATGTCTGGGCCGAGGTGGCACCCAGGGCCGGTATCGCCATCGAACACCAGGGCCTTCTGGTCGTGGCACAACGGCCCGAGGCGATGGCCTGCCTCGAGGCCTTTGCGCGCACCGACATGGGGCAGGGCTGCACCCTGATGTCCGCGACCGAGACCTCTGCGCAACACGGCGCGATCCTGTCGGGCAACCCCATTCAGGGCGCGCTCTGGTCGCCGCATGACCGCCGCGTCGAAAGCCGCTTTGCCATCGCCAAACTGGCGGCCTGGATCGAAAGCCTGGGCGTCACCTTCCTGCGCAAGACCCTGGTGAAAGAGGTGCAGAAGGGCCGGCTTCTGACCACGTCCGGCCCCGTCGAGGCCGCACAGGTCGTGGTCTGCCCCGGCGATGACATGCTGACGCTTTATCCTGAAATCATCGCGCGCCACCGGATCACCCGCTGCCGCCTGCACATGATGAAGGTGATGCCGGCGCGCCCCATCACGCTGCCCGGCTCGATCATGTCGGACCAGAGCCTGGTGCGTTACCTTGGCTACAGCGAACTGCCGGAATCCGAACCGATCAAGGCGCGCCTGCGCGCCGAACAGCCGCGCACCCTGGCCGAGGGCATCCACCTGATCGTGGTGCAGGGCAGCGACGGCGGGTTGATCGTTGGTGACAGCCACCATTACGAATGGTCGCCCTCGCCCTTCCAGCGGGCCGAGGTCGATGACCTGATCATGGAAGAACTGCACGCCGTTCTGAATGTGCCGGGCGCGCAGATCACCGAACGCTGGAACGGCACCTATGCCTCGGGCCCCGAAACCATGATGCGCGAGACGGTCGATGACCAGACGTGCCTTGTGATCGTGACCTCGGGCACCGGGGCCAGCACCTCCTTCGCCATCGGCGAAGAAACCATTGACGAGATTTACGGGAGAGCGTGATGCTGAAAGCGGCGGTATTCGATTGGGCCGGCACGGTGATCGACCATGGCAGCCAGGCGCCGATGGGGGTCTTCGTCAAGACGTTCAAACAGTTCGGCGTCGACATCACCATCGCCGAGGCGCGCGGCCCGATGGGCATGGCAAAGCGCGACCACATCAAGACGCTGATGGCCTTGCCCCGCGTGGCCGAGGCCTGGAAGGCCGCGCAGGGCGCCTTGCCCGACGAGGCGGCGATCGACCGGGTCTATGCCGTCTTCGTGCCGATGAACGAAGAGGCGGTCGCGGATTACTGCACGATGATCGACGGCGCCGTGCCCGCGATCAACCGCCTGCGGGCGCGAGGGCTGAAGATCGGCTCGACCACCGGTTACACGCGCTCGATCATGGCGCGGGTGCTGCCCTTGGCCGCGGCGCAGGGCTATGCGCCCGACAACCTCGTCTGCGCCGGCGATCTGGCCGAGGGGCGGCCTTCGGCCTTGATGATGTACCGCACCTTCTGCGATCTTGGGGTCTGGCCCGCGCATACGGTGGTCAAGGTCGACGACACGGGCGTCGGCATCGCCGAGGGGCTGAACGCCGGCACCTGGACGGTGGGCGTGGCGCTGTCGGGCAATGCCTTCGGCCTCAACAAGGCCGAGACGGCGGCCCTGCCGGCTGACCGCTTTGCCGCGATGAAGGCCGCGGCCTATGCCGACCTGACCCGGTCCGGTGCGCATTACGTCATTGATTCCGTGGCCGATCTGGACCGGGTCATCGACGACATCGAAGGCCGTCTGGCGCGCGGCGAGCGTCCGTGAGCCTGCACGAGGTCTTTTTGCCCTTTGGCCTTGGCCCGCTGGGCCTGGCCTGGATGATTCTGGCCATGCTGGTGGCGGGCTTTGTGCGCGGCTATTCGGGGTTTGGCTTTTCGGCCATGACCATCGCGGCCTCGTCCCTCGTGATGAACCCCTTGCATTTTGTCGCCTGCGTGGTGGTCTGGGAGATGGTGATGAGCCTGCAGGCCTGGTCGGGCCTTGGCTCCAACGTCGATTGGAAGCGGGTCGGGCTTTTGCTCGGCGGGGCGGTGATCGGGCTGCCCCTGGGCATTTGGGCGCTGCAGACAATCAACGAGGATCAGGCCCGCGCGGCCATCTCGGCCTATGTCCTTGCCATGAGCGTGATCCTGCTGTTCGGCTGGCGGCTGAAGGGAGAGACGGGGGCACTGGCGCATGTCGGCGCGGGGATCGTCTCGGGGCTGGCCAATGCGCCGGGGATGGGCGGGCTGCCGGTGGTGGCCTTCTTTGCCGCGCAGGGCATCCCGCCGGCCGTGTTTCGCGCGACTCTGGTCGCCTATTTCCCGATCCTCGATGTCTATTCCGGACCGGTCTATTGGTACAACGGCATGGTGACCTGGCCCACCGTCACCACGACGCTGATCGGCCTGCCTCTGGTTCTTTTGGCCAACTGGCTGGGCAGCCGGCATTTCCTGTCCACCGATCCCAAGGATTTCCGCCGCTTTGCCATCCTTCTTCTGGCGGGGCTGGCGGCGCTTGGTCTCATCAAGGCGGTGCTCTAGATGCTTCTGGTGGTCAATGCCGGGTCCTCTTCGGTCAAGCTGGCGGTCTTTGACGCGGGGCTTGCCCAGATCGCCGAGGCGCGGCTCGAAGAGATCGGCTCGACCGGGCCTGCCACGCATCTGGCGGCGCTGGAGGCCGGGCTTGCGCGCATGGCCATCCCGCTGGCCGGCCTGTCGGGGGTCGCGCACCGCGTCGTCCATGGCGGCGCCAGCCTGACCCAACCCGCACGGCTTACGGCTTCGGTCGTGGCCGAGATCGAGGCCTGCATTCCCCTGGCGCCGTTGCACAACCCGGCCAACCTGACCGCGATCCGCGCCTTTGAGCGGCTGGCCCCCGACCTGCCGCAATATGCCAGTTTCGACACCGCCTTCCACGCGACCAACCCCGCGGTCGCCACCCGCTACGCCTTGCCGCCCGCGGCCGAGGCGGCGGGCCTGCGCCGCTATGGCTTTCACGGGATCAGCTATGCCAGCCTCGTGCGCAAGCTGGCCGAACAGGGGCCGCTGCCCCGGCGGGTGCTGGCGCTGCATCTGGGCAACGGCGCCTCGCTTTGTGCCATTCTCGACGGAGCCTCGGTGGCCACGACCATGGGCTATTCGCCGCTGTCGGGCATCACCATGGGCACGCGGACCGGCGACATCGACGGCAACGCGGTCCTCAGGCTGGCCGAGTTGCACGGCATCGAGGGGGCAGGGCGGCTGCTCAACCGCGCCTCGGGCCTGCTGGGGCTGGGGGGCTTTACCGACATGCGCGCCCTGCACGCGGCCGGCACGCCCGAGGCGCGCTTTGCCATCGACCATTTCTGCTATTGGGCGGTGCGCCATGCCGGCAGCATGGCGGCGGCGATGGGCGGGCTCGACGCCGTGGCCTTCACCGGCGGCATTGGCGAGAACGACACGAAGGTCCGCGCCCGCATCGTCGCCGGCCTGGCCTTTCTTGGCGCGGACAGGCCGGTCTGGGTCATTCCGGCCGAGGAAGAACGCCAGATCGCCGCCGAGGCCCGGGCTTTGATGGTGTCGTGACGCATGGATGATGTTCTTTTCGCAAAGTGCGGGAAAACGGTCTGGTAAATTGCGGTCGTGCAACGATAGTGTTCCGCAAAGACAAGGAAATGAGGAACGGCATGAACGCGCCCGTCATCAACACTTCCCCCGCCGTTTCTGACGAGATCCGCAAGACGACCTGCTACATGTGCGCCTGCCGCTGCGGGATCAATGTGCATCTGACCTCGGGCAAGGTCAGCTATATCGAGGGCAACCGCGATCATCCGGTCAACAAGGGGGTCCTGTGTGCCAAGGGCGCCTCGGGCATCATGCAGGTGACGGCGCCAAGCCGCCTGCGCAACCCGCTGAAGCGGGTCGGCCCGCGCGGCTCGGGCGCCTTCGAGGAAATCTCCTGGGACGAGGCGCTGGATCTGGCGGTGTCCTGGATGAAGCCGCTGCGCGAGACGGCGCCTGAAAAGCTGGCCTTCTTCACCGGGCGCGATCAGAGCCAGTCCTTCACCGGCTGGTGGGCCCAGGCCTTCGGGACGCCGAATTACGCGGCCCACGGCGGGTTCTGTTCGGTCAACATGGCGGCGGGAGGCATCTATACGATCGGCGGCGCCTTCTGGGAGTTCGGCCAGCCCGACTGGGAGCGCACCAAGCTGTTCGTCCTCTTCGGTGTGGCAGAAGATCACGACAGCAACCCGATCAAGATCGGCCTCGGCAAGCTCAAGGAACGTGGTGCCCGGGTGATCGGCGTCAATCCGATCCGCACCGGCTATAATGCCATCGCGGACGACTGGTATGGCATCACGCCGGGCACGGATGGGCTGTTGATCCTCAGCCTGATCCATTGCCTGTTGCAAGCGGGCAAGGTCGATCTGGACTACCTGGCGCGCTGGACCAATGCGCCCTTGCTGGTCAACGGGGCCGAGGGGCCGGAAAAGGGCCTGATCCTGAAGAACGCCGAAAGCCAGCCCTTCGTGATCGACCGGCGCACCGGCCAGCCCGCGCCCTGGGACGGCAAGGGGGTCGAGCCCGACCTCGGCGCCACCTGGCAGGGCCATCGCACCGTGTTCCAGCACATGGCCGAGCGCTATCTGTCCGACACCTATGCACCCGAGACCGTGGCCGCGCGCTGCGGCATTCCGGCGCCCCGCATCCGGGCGCTGGCGGCGGAGCTTGCCGATGTGGCCTTCAATCAGGCCATCGAGATCACGCAAAGCTGGACCGACTTCCGCGGCGATCATCACGAAACGATGCCGGGCCGGCCGGTCTCGTTCCATGCGATGCGCGGCATCTCGGCCCATTCCAACGGGTTTCAGACGGCGCGGGCGCTGCATCTTTTGCAGATCGTGCTGGGTACGGTGGAAACCCCCGGCGGCTATCGGCTGAAGCCGCCTTACCCCAAGCCGGTCGAGGCGCATCCGACGCCGCATTTCGTGACCGCCCCGGGCAAGCCGCTTAGCGGCCCGCATCTGGGCTATGTCCGCGGCCCGGAACAGCTGGCGCTGAAGGAAGATGGCACCCCCGCCCGCATCGACAAGGCCTTCACCTGGGAGAACCCCTTCTCGGCCCATGGCCTGATGCACATGCTGATCCCCAATGCCCATGCCGGCGACCCCTACCGGATCGACACGCTGTTTCTTTACATGGCGAACATGGCGTGGAATTCCTCGATGAACACGGCCAAGGTCATGGAGATGCTGACCGACAAGGACGCCTCGGGCGCCTATGTCATCCCGCGCATCATCTATTCCGACGCCTATGCCTCGGAAATGGTGGCCTATGCCGACCTGATCCTGCCCGACACGACCTATCTGGAGCGGCACGACTGCATCAGCCTGCTCGACCGCCCGATCTCGGAGCCGGACGCGGCCGGCGACAGCATCCGCTGGCCGGTGACCGAGCCCGACCGCAACGTGCGCGGCTTTCAGTCGGTTCTGCTGGACCTTGGCGCAAGGCTGGGTCTGGCGCCGATGGTCAAGGAAGATGGCAGCCCGCGCTACAAGGACTACGCCGATTATATCCAGAACCATATCCGCCGCCCGGGCGTGGGTCCGCTGATCGGCTTTCGCGGCGCCGACGGCTCGAAAGAGGGCAGGGGCGAGGCCAACCCCGACCAGATCGCCGCCTATATCGCCAACGGCGGCTTTTATCAGGCCCATGTCCCGGCGGAGGGGCTGTTCTACAAGCCGTGGAACATTGCCTATCAG
The DNA here is from genome assembly GCA_016124195.1 of bacterium. GTDB lineage: Bacteria > Pseudomonadota > Alphaproteobacteria > Rhodobacterales > Rhodobacteraceae > Stagnihabitans. Next base: position 707,119 of record WGOE01000002.1, read on the forward strand.
GACTGGGCGGTCAAAACCTCGTTCTTCGAAAGCCCGCAGCCCTATCTGTTCTCGATCTGGTCCGAGCCGATGCGCAAGTTCCAACTGGCGGCGGAAGGCCACGGGGCGATCCAGCCACCCGACCATCTGCGCGCCCGGCTGAGGCAGGCGATGGACCCCTTGCCCACCTGGTATCCGCCGTTCGGCGATGAAGAGGCCGCGGGCTGGGGCTATCCGGTCCACGCCCTGACCCAGCGTCCGATGGACATGTACCATTCCTGGGGCAGCCAGAACGCCTGGCTGCGCCAGATCCGCGGCAAGAACTTCCTCTACGTGCCGACCAGGATCTGGCAGGCCAACGGCTTCAAGGACGGCGATTATGCCCGCGTCTCCTCGCCCAATGGCGGCATCACGGTGCCGGTGGCGCATATGGCCGCGCTCAATGAAAACACGGTCTGGACCTGGAATGCCATCGGCAAGCGCAAGGGCGCCTGGGCACTGGATGACCGGGCCCCCGAGGCAAACGAGGGCTTTCTGCTCAACCATCTGATTTCGGAGCTTTTGCCGGAAAAGGGGGATGGTCTGCGCTATTCCAACTCTGACCCGGTGACCGGACAGGCGGCCTGGTTCGACCTGCGCGTGCGGATCGAGAACGTCGGGCCGAAACCGCATGCCGAGCCGGATTTCCCCCCGATCCCCCGCGTGGTGCCCAAGGGAAAGGCCCGCGCCAACAAGGCCCGCACTGAAAAGGACCGCGCATGACCCAGCTTCCTAGCCATACCGACAAGAAACTGGGCCTTGCCATCGACCTTGACACTTGCGTGGGCTGTCAGGCCTGTGTGACGGCCTGCAAGGGATGGAACGATCAGAGCCATGGGTTGTCGGATCAGGACCCCTATGGCGCCGAGCCCTCGGGCGCTTTCCTGAACCGCGTCCATTCCTATCAGGTCGAGCCAGAGGCCGGGGCGGCGCAGATCATCAACTTCCCGCGGTCCTGCCTGCATTGCGAGGATGCGCCCTGCGTCCCCGTCTGCCCGACCGGCGCCAGCTACAAACGGGTCGAGGATGGCATCGTCCTGGTCAACGAAGACGCCTGCATCGGCTGCGGCCTCTGCGCCTGGGCCTGCCCCTACGGCGCCCGCGAACTGGATCAGGCGGCGGGCGTGATGAAGAAATGCACGCTCTGCGTCGACCGCATCTACAACGAGAACCTGCCCGAGGAAGACCGCGAGCCCGCCTGCGTGCGCACCTGTCCGACCGGCGCGCGCCACTTCGGTGACTTTGCCGATCCCGACAGCGCGGTGTCCAGGCTGGTGGCGGCGCGCGGCGGCTATGACCTGATGCCCGACCTCAAGACACGGCCCACCAACAAATACCTGCCGCCGCGCAAGAAGGACCGCCCGCAAGAGGCCTCGGTCCTGGCGCCCTTGCTGGATATCAAGGCCACAGGTCTGGCCGGCTGGCTCGACAAGGTTCTGGGGAAGATCTGATGCATCCGGCACCTTCCGTCATTCTGTTCACCGTGCTGTCCGGCATGGGCTTCGGGCTTCTGGCGTTTCTGGGCCTCGGCTGGCCGGTTCCCGCGCCGGGGTGGATGGCTTTCCTGCATTGGGGCCTGGGCTACGGCCTTGCGGTCGGCGGGCTTGCCGCCTCGACCTTCCACCTTGGCAACCCGAAGAATGCGCTGAAGGCCTTCAGCCAGTGGCAGACTTCGTGGCTCAGCCGCGAAGCCTGGACTTCCGTCGCAACGCTCGTGATCCTGGCACCGGTGGCGCTGTCGGATTGGCTGGGCCTGGGCTGGCCGCGCGGGCTGGGGCTGGTGGGCGCGGTGCTGGCCGTGCTGACCGTGGGCACCACCTCGATGATCTATGGCCAGCTCAAGACCGTGCCGCGCTGGCACAGCCCGACGACGCCGCTGCTGTTCCTCGGCTTCATGGCGGCGGGCGGGGCCATCCTGTCGGGCAATGCGCTGCCGGCGCTCTTGGCCTGTCTGGTGCTGGCCGCGGCCCTCATCGCGGCTTTTCACTTTGGCGACACGGCCTTTGCCAGGGCGGCGCAGACCACGGGCAGTGCCACGGGCCTGGGCCGGATCGGCAAGGTCACGGTCTTTGAACAGCCCCACACCAGCCCAAACTACCTGATGCGCGAGATGATCCATGTGGTCGGGCGCAAGCATGTCCGCCCGCTGCGCCTGATCGCCCTTGGCGCGGGTGCTGCGTTGCCCATTCTTCTGCTGCTCTTGCCGGCGAGCCCCGTGCTGTTCGCCCTGATCGCCGCCATCCACCTGATCGGAGCAGCCGCGGCGCGCTGGCTGTTCTTTGCGCAGGCCGAACATGTCGTGGGCCTCTATTACGGGCGACGCTGACCCTTCATCCAGGCGAAAATACCTCCACGGGGGTGCGGGGGTGTGAAACCCCCGCCGTCCTCGGGGCAGGGTGCCCCATGGCCCGGCCCGTGCGCCGCATCCGCAACTAGTCTTCGAAGATCGACTTCCGGTGCGTCCCATTCGGGACAAACAGCGCGCCCACCACGATGCTCAGCGTCGCGATCCCGACCGGATACCACAGCCCCGAATAGATGTTCCCCGTCTCGGCCGAGATCGCCAGCACCAGCGCCGGCAACAGCCCGCCAAACCAGCCGTTGCCGATGTGATAGGGCAGCGACAGGCCGGAATAGCGGATCCGCGTCGGGTAAAGCTCGACCAGTTGGGCGGCGATCGGGCCATAGACCATGGTCACCAGCAGGATCAGATAGGTCAGCGTGATGATCACCGTCACATTCTGCGGCTTGACCATGTCGCCAAGGTTGGAAATCCGGGCGACATAGGCATTGGCCTCCCTGTCCAGCGGATAGCCCACCTCGGCCAGTGCTGCATCGACGGCGCGCTCGAAATCGGGCTCGACCGCGCGCAGTTTGTCCTGCGCGGCCAGCGCGGCCTGCAGATCGGCCTCGGCGGATGAAATCGCTGCGGGGTCGGCGCCCTTGCGGGCAAAGTCCAGCGCCCTCTCGGCGGTCTGCACGGCCACGCCGGCCCGGGCCAGCGCCACGGCCTGCGCCGCCCCGTCGAACGAGACGACGCGCTGCGCGCCGATCTGCGCGCTGGCGATGGCGCCAGCCGGCGCGTCCAGCGTGTTATAATCGACCGAATTCTTCAGAAGCCGCAGTTTCAACTTGTCGCAGCTGGTCGTGAATTTGGCGGTGCCCAGCGGATTGAACTGAAAGGCACAGTCCTTGGGGTCGGCGCTGATCGTGACCGAGGCCTGCTGGGCTGCAAAAAGTGCGGGGTTGGCGGTTTCGGTGATGAAGCTGAACACCGGAAAATAGCTGATCGCCGCCAGAAAGCAGCCCATCAGGATGATCGGCTTGCGCCCGATCTTGTCCGACAGCCCGCCGAAGAACAAGAACCCCCAGGACCCCAGCACCAGCGCGCAGGCGACAAAGATATTGGCGGTGAAGTTGTCGACCTTGACCACTGTCTTCAGGAACGTCAGCACAAAGAACTGCCCGGTATACCAGACCACCGCCTGGCCCGCTGTCAGCCCGAACAACGCGATCAGGGCGATTTTCGCGGTTCTCCAATGCCCGAAGGCCTCGCGCAGCGGCGCTTTGGAGGCCGCCCCCTCGGCCTGCATCTTCTGATAGACCGGGCTCTCGGCCATGGTCATGCGGAAATAGACCGACAAGAGCAAAAGGAAGGCCGACAGGATGAAGGGCACGCGCCATCCCCAGGCGCTCCAGGCGTCGAGGGTTACGGGCTGACCCAAGGTGTCGCGCAGCGCCGCGCCGTCGAGTCCCAACTGTTCCACCATGGGGAAGTTGTCGTTGACCAAGGGCGTCACCACCAGGATCACGACCAGAGACAAGAGCATCCCCATCGTCGCAGTGGTCTGGATATACGAGGTGTAATAGCCGCGCCGGTTCTGCGGCGCATGTTCGGCCACATAGACCGCCGCCCCGCCGTATTCTCCGCCCAGGGCCAGCCCCTGCGCCATGCGCAGGACGATCAGCAGGATCGGCGCCGCGATCCCCAGCGTCTGATACCCGGGCAGGATCCCCACCAGAAAGGTTGCGGTCCCCATGATCAGGATCGTCAGCAGAAAGGCGTATTTCCGCCCGTTCATGTCGCCCGTGGCGCCAAAGAACAGCGCACCGAACGGCCGCACCAGAAAGCCCGTGGCAAAGGCCATCAGCGCGAAGATGTTCTGCGTGGCCTCGGGGAAGGGGGTGAAGAACTGCGCGCCGATATAGGACGAGAGCGAGCCGTAAAGGTAGAAATCATACCATTCAAAGATGGTTCCGGCAGCCGAGGCCAGGATGACCTTGCGCTCGTTGGCCGTCATCGGGCGCGAGCGCAGGCTCACCGCACTTGTAGCCCTCGCCATGTCCCCTCCCAAGGTCCCGTCTTTGCGGGGTAAAACGGGCAGACGGTTGATCCGCCTGCCCCCCATGGCGCCCATCTAAGGGCGCCTTTCGGCTTTGCACAACTGCGCTTTGCGGGCCTAGCCCCGGTTCATGCGGTTTTCGATCAGATCATCGACCACGGCCGGATCAGCCAGCGTCGAGGTATCGCCAAGGGCGGCAAAGTCGTTCTCGGCGATCTTGCGCAGGATGCGGCGCATGATCTTGCCCGAGCGCGTCTTGGGCAGGCCCGGCGCCCATTGGATAAGGTCGGGCGAGGCGATCGGACCGATCTCGGTGCGCACCCATTTCACCAGTTCCTTGCGCAGATCCTCGGACGGTTCGATCCCCTTCATCAGCGTGACATAGGCATAGATGCCCTGGCCCTTGATGTCATGCGGATAGCCCACCACGGCGCTTTCGGCGACCTTGGGATGGGCCACCAGCGCGCTTTCGACCTCGGCCGTGCCCATGCGGTGGCCCGAGACGTTCAGCACGTCATCGACGCGGCCGGTGATCCAGTAATAGCCATCCTCGTCCCTGCGGCAGCCGTCGCCGGTGAAGTAATAGCCGGGGTATTGCGCGAAATAGGCTTCCTCGAACCGCTTGTGGTCGCCCCAGAGCGTGCGCATCTGGCCGGGCCAGCTGTCGGCGATGCATAGCACCCCTTCGGTCGCGGTTTCTTCCATCACTTTACCGTTGGACGGGTCCAGCACCACGGGCTTGACGCCAAAGAAGGGCTTGGTGGCCGAGCCCGGCTTTTGCGGCACGGCGCCGGGAATGGGGGTGATGATGTGGCCGCCTGTCTCGGTCTGCCAGAAGGTGTCGACGATCGGGCAATTGCCCTTGCCCACGTTGCGGAAATACCAGTTCCAGGCCTCGGGGTTGATCGGCTCGCCGACCGAGCCCAAAAGGCGCAGCGACGACAGGTCGTGCTTGTTGACCCAGTCGGTGCCCATCGACATCAGGCTGCGGATCGCGGTGGGAGCGGTGTAGAACTGGGTGACCTTGTGCTTGGCGATCACCTCCCAGAATCGGCCGGCGTCGGGATAGGTCGGCACCCCTTCGAACATCACCGTGGTCGCGCCATTGGCCAAGGGGCCATAGACGATATAGCTGTGGCCGGTGACCCAGCCCACATCGGCCGTGCACCAGAACACATCGCCGTCATGGTAATCGAAGGTCATCTCATGCGTCATCGCCGCATAGACCAGATAGCCGCCGGTGGTGTGGACCACGCCCTTGGGCTTTCCGGTCGAGCCCGAGGTGTAAAGGATGAACAGCGGGTCCTCCGCCCCCATTTCGGCATAGGGGCAATAGGGGCTGGCCGCGGCCATTTCGGCCTTGAGGTCGAAATCGCGGCCGACGGTCCAATGCGTCTCGTCCCCGGTGTGCTTGACGACCAGGCACTTCACGTTGTCCTTGCAGTGCAGCAGGGCCTGATCTGTATTGGCCTTGAGCGGCACCTTCTTGCCGGCGCGCGGGCCGAAATCGGCGGTGATGACGATCTTGGCCTCGGAGTCGTTGATCCGGTTGGCCAGCGCATCGGGCGAGAAGCCGCCGAAGACGATGGAATGAACCGCGCCGATCCGCGTGCAGGCCAGCATGGCAAAGGCCGCCTCGGGGATCATCGGCATGTAAAGGACGACCCGGTCGCCCTTGACCACGCCATGCGCCTTCAGGACATTGGCCAGCCGCGAGGTCTGTTCCAGCAACTCGCCATAGGTGATGTGGCGCGAGGGGGTCTTGGGGTCATCGGGCTCCCAGATGATGGCGGTCTGGCTGGCGCGGCTGACCATGTGGCGGTCGATGCAATTGGCCGAGACATTGGTGGTGCCGTCCTCGTACCACTTGATCGAAACCTCGCCCAGTTTGAAGGAGGTGTTCTTGACCCGGGTATAGGGCTTGATCCAGTCGATCCTGCGACCCTCGACCCCCCAGAAGGTTTCGGGGTCGGCCATGGACGCCGCATAGCGCGTGGCATAGCCCGCAGGCGTCACATGAGCGTGGTTCGTGAAGTCATCCGTGGCGGTGTAAACCGTGGGTGCACGATCTGGCATGATATCCCTCCCTGTCGTTCGGCGCACGGCCCCCTGATCCCCGGCGGCGCGCCCTGGTCATTCCCTAGGCTGGATCAAGTCTATCGCAGCTTTGGCAAGTGCGAAGCCACAATTTCTTTTCCAGTATACCACGGCATACTGCATGGCAAATTCCAGAATGCCGCAGGGGCAGTTATCGGGTAAAGTCGTGGTTCGGCAAGGGAATTTTCCGTTGTGCCGGAGAGGGTTGCGCTAACAGGCGCCAAGGGGGCGGTTGCGGCGCGACACTTTGCCCCAGAGTGGGTCCCAAGTGACCAAGTCCTGCGCGGATCACCCGGCATCCAGATCGTCCAGATGGGCGACATAGCGCGCCAGCGGCGGCTCCAGCCCGGCCTTTTCAAGGATGCGGCGCTGGACGGGGCGCACGGCCAAGAGCACCATCTGGCCGCCCTTGCGCTGGATGCGGTGGGCCAGAAGTTCCAGCTTGCGGGCGCCCGAACTGTCCAGATAGTCCAGCGCCGACAGATCCAGCACGAAGTGGCGCGGGTGTTCGGCGATCTGGTCCAGCACATGGCCGGTCTCTGCCGCCGCACCAAAGAAATAGGGGCCCGACAGGCGCACCAGCACGCGGTCATGACGCGGCACGGGTTCCGGGCCGGTGTCGATCCGCGCGCTTTGTGACATGCGGTGCAGAAAGACCAGACCCGACAGGGCAAAGCCGGTCACGATGCCCTCGGTCAGGTCGCGGAAGACGACAAGGCCGAAGGTCACGAGGATCACCACCGCATCGGCGCGGCTCGATCGCATGACGACCCAGATCTCGGCCTTTTCGGCCATGTTCCACGACACGACCGCCAGCACGCCGGCCAGTGCAGCCAAAGGGATGTGGCCGGCCAGCGGTGCCGCAACCAGCATGAAGGCCAACACGAAAAGCGCATGCAGCATGCCCGAGACCGGCCCGCGCGACCCGGCCCGCACATTGGTTGCCGTGCGCGCGATGGTGCCCGTGACGCAGATGCCGCCGAAAAGGGCCGAGCCCACATTGGCCAGCCCCTGCGCCACAAGTTCGGCGTTCGAGCGGTGGCGCGCCCCGCTCATCCCATCGGCGACAACGGCCGACAGCAGCGACTCGATGGCGCCAAGCAGGGTGAAGCTCGCCGCATAGGGCAGCGCCGCGACCAGCGAGGCCATGTCGAGTGCCGGCAGCGCGGGGGCGGGCGGGGTGCGGGGCAGGGCGCCGAACCGGTCGAAGATCGTCTCGACCGGCAGCTTGAACAGGTACACGGCGAGCGAGGCGAGCGTGACGGCGATCAGCAGGTTGGGCAGGCGCGGGGCGGCGCGCTTGAGGCCCACGATCACCGCGTTGGTCGCCAGCGCAACCGAGGCCGCGGGCAGGCCGAAGCTGGCCCGTGCGCCCCAGAGGGCCGCGATCTTGGGCAGCAAGGCCGCGGGTTCGGCCCCGGTCAGGTGCAGGCCGAACAGGTCCTTGACCTGGCTGGAAAAGATGATGACGGCGATCCCGGCGGTGAAGCCCAGCGTGACCGGATAGGGGATGAACTTCACGTAGGAGCCAAGGCGCAACAACCCGGCCGCCGTCAGGAACAGGCCGGAAAGGGCGGTGGCCAGCAACAGGCCCGGCACGCCGATCGCCGTGACACAGGCCGCCACCAGCACGATGAAGGCGCCCGCGGGGCCTCCGATCTGGTAGCGCGACCCGCCCAGCAGCGAGACCAGAAAGCCGCCGATGATCGATGTGAAAAGCCCGCGCTCGGGCCCCACGCCCGAGGCGATGGCGATGGCCATCGACAGGGGCAGGGCCACGATGGCCACGGTCAGCCCGGCCACCGCATCGGCGCGCAGATCGGCCAGATGGTACCCTTCGCGCAGGACGGTGACGATCTTGGGAAGAAAGGCGTTGTCGGCGGCGGTCGAAGGCGGGGTTGCAGGCGAAGGCGGGGTATGCGGCGCGCTTAACTCGATCATGGCATTTTTCCCCACGGGCGGGGCTCCGCTGGCGTGATCACAGGGAAGGCCCGGCACGGCGGTCTGTCAACGGGATCGTTGCGCGCCGGGCCCCCTGTCGGGGTCAGCCTAGACGAAGGGATCGACCGGATATTTGACCTGCATCAAGCAAAGTCCCTGCGGGGGCGCCACGGTGCCGCATTCCGCGCGGTTGCGGGCCGCAAGTGCCGCGGCGATCCGGTCAGGCTTCCAGGCGCCGGTGCCGACCCGCACCAGCGAGCCCACCATCGAGCGGACCTGGTTGTGCAGGAAACTGCGGGCGCGCAGCCGGAACTGGTATTCGGTGCCATGCGGGCGCGGCAGGGCCAGAATGGTCACCTCGTCCAGCGTCTTCACCGGGCTTTTCGACTGGCAAAGGGTAGAGCGGAAGGTGGTAAAGTCGTGATGGCCGATCAGATGGCCCGCGGCCTCTTGCATGGCTGTCAGATCCAGCGGGGTCAGCACATGCCAGACGAGACCGCGCTCCAGCACGGGCGGGGCGCGGCGGGCGAGGATGCGGTAGAGATAGCTGCGCTCGACGGCGGAAAAGCGGGCGTGAAAGCTGTCCTCGACCCGGGCCGTCGCCAGTACGGCAACCGGCGACGGCCGCAGGTGGTGGTTCAGCGCCTGGGTCAGGCGGAACGGGTCCCAGTCCTTGGCCAGATCCACATGGGCGACCTGGCCGGACCCATGCACGCCGGTGTCGGTGCGGCCGGCGGCGAAGAGGGTGTGGGGGCCGGGTTCCAGCCGGGCCAGCGCCTCTTCGATGGCCGCCTGGACCGAAGGCTGGCCCTGCGACTGGCGCTGCCAGCCGTGAAACGGGGCGCCGTCGTATTCTATCTTGAAGGCAAAGCGGGGCATCTGTGTCGGGCCAGGGCAGGGGGTTGCAGACCCCCCTGACCTCGCGTGGAGTATTTGGGCCTGAAGGAAGGTACAAGACGCGCTCTAGCGGCTTGGGGCGCGATGTGCAACCGGGGCTAGTGCGGCGGCGCGGGCGTGCCTATGTAGGGACTTGACAGCAAAGGGGCAGGGTTTGGCAGCAAGTGATCTGGTGGACGGGGTCTTGCGGGGGGTGGCAGGGTTTGCCATGCCCGACCCGGTGATCCGGCTTGGCGTGACGGGGTTGAGCCGGGCTGGCAAGACAGTGTTCATCACCAATCTTGTCGCCAATCTGCTGGAGCGCGGGCGGATGCCGCAGCTTTCGGCGCGCGATCGGATCGAGGCGGTCTATCTGCAGCCGCAGCCCGACCTGACCCTGCCGCGCTTTGCCTATGAGGATCATCTGGCTGCGATGACGGGGGATGCGCCGCACTGGCCGCAATCGACGCGGGCCGTGTCCGAACTGCGGCTGTCGTTCCGGGTCAGGGGAGCGGGCTTTTTCGGCGGGCTGGTCGGGCCGCGCGTGCTGCATGTCGACATCGTGGATTACCCGGGCGAGTGGCTTCTGGATCTGGCGCTGCTGGACAAGTCTTATGAGGACTGGGCCGAGGGCGTTCTGGCCCGCATGGCCGGGCGCGCGGAGGCGCGCGATTTCATGGCGCTGGCCCGGGCCGAGGATGGGGCCCTGGCGCTCGACGAGCCGCGCGCCATGGCGCTGGCCGCCGCGTTCACCGCCTATCTGACGGCGGCGCGGGCGGCGGGGTGGTCGGATTGCACGCCGGGGCGTTTCCTCTTGCCGGGCGATCTGGCCGGCAGCCCGGTGCTGACCTTCGCGCCCTTGCCCAAGCCCGCGCACCGGCCGCGCGGCTGTCTTTGGTCCGAGATGGAGCGCCGGTTTGACGCCTACAAGGCGCGCGTGGTGCGGCCCTTCTTTCGCGACCATTTCGCGCGGATCGACCGGCAGGTCGTTCTGGTCGATGTGCTGGGCGCGATCCATCAGGGCCCGCGCGCGGTGGAGGACCTGCGCCGCACCATGGCCGAGGTTCTGGCGGCCTTCCGGCCCGGCCGCAATGGCTGGCTCGACCGGCTGCTGGGCGGGCACCGGGTCGAGCGTATCCTGTTTGCCGCGACCAAGGCCGATCATCTGCATCACCATCAGCATCCCGCCCTGACCGCCATCACCGAGGCCCTGCTGCGCGATGCACGGTCGCGGGCCGATTTCGCAGGCGCGCAGACGGCGGCACTGTCGCTGGCCAGCCTGCGCTGCACGGTCGAGGAAGACATCACGCGCGGCGGCGAAAAGCTGGAGGCCGTGCGCGGGCGACTGGCCGATGGGCGGCAGGTGGCGCTTTATGCCGGCGAATTGCCGGGTGATCCGGCGCGCATCCTTGCTCCGGCGCGCGAAGGGGCCGAGCGCTGGCTGAATGCGGATTTCTCGATGATGGGCTTTGCGCCGGCGCGGGCGGCGCGCAAGCCCGGCGAGGGGCCGCCGCATATCCGGCTGGACCGGGCGGCGGAATTTCTGATCGGAGACCGGCTGTGAGTACGGAAGACATCGCGGCGCCTTGGCCCGCGCGGGGCAGGGACTGCCTTGGCCCGAGGCCGGAACGGAGGCGCCATGCCGATCGAGCCTGACGACAAATTGAAGGCCCCGGCCCTGATCGAGGTCGAGGGTGAGGTCGATCCCGGGGCCGAACAGTTCGAGGACCCGCCGACGGGCCGCGCCATGGACGGGGTGCGCCGGCTTGCCTCCGCGCGGGCCTCGGGCTTTGCGCGCTTTGCCGGATGGGTGTTCGGCAGCCTGTTTTCGCTGATCCTGACGGTGGCGGCGTGGAATTTCGTGACCGGGCTTTTTGCCGCCAATGCCTGGCTTGGCGGGCTGGCCAGCGTGCTATTGGGGCTGGCGGCCGTGATCGTGCTGGTTCTGGTGGCGGGGGAGGCCCGGGCCTTTGCCCGGCTTGCCCGGCTTGACAGCATCCGGGCCCAGGCCATCCATGCCGCCGATGCGGCTGACCTGAAGGCGGCGCGCGCGGTTCTGCACCGGCTGGAAGGGCTTTATGCCGGGCGTCCGGCGATGAAATGGGCGCGGGCGCGGCTGGCCGAGCGGCAGGACGAGGTCTTTGACGCGGATGGGCTTTTGCGCCTGGCCGAGGTGGAACTGATTCTGCCGCTCGACGCCATGGCCCGGGCCGAGGTCGAGGCGGCTGCGCGCCAGGTGGCCACCGTGACGGCGCTGATCCCGCTGGCCCTGGCCGATGTGGCGACGGCCTTGGTGGCCAACTTGCGGATGATCCGCCGCGTGGCCGAGATATACGGCGGGCGGGCCGGGTCGCTGGGGTCGTGGCGGTTGCTGCGCAGGGTCTTTGTTTCGCTGGTCGCGACGGGGGCCGTGGCGCTGACCGACGACATGATGGGGTCCTTTGCGGGAGGCGGAATCCTGTCGCGGCTGTCGCGCCGTTTTGGCGAGGGCGTGGTGAATGGCGCCCTGACCGCACGGATCGGGGTGGCCGCCATGGAAATCTGCCGGCCCTTGCCCTTTGTGGCCGCCGAGCGCCCCGGGGTTTCGGCGACGGTCAGCCGGGCGATGGCGGGTCTGTTCGGCCAGCGCGACGGCGGTTGAGCCGGTATGGGCCAATGGCCCATCCTACCTTATCCCGCGGTCAGGCCCGGAATTTGCGGGCGAGTTTTTGCAGAGCCGACAAAGTGCCCTCGGGTTGGCGGTCGGGCTGGGTATCCTGCGCTCCGTCCGGCTGGCCTTCGGGCGGGGCGGCGGGCTTGGGCGGGGCTGGCTTTGGGCTCGCAGGCTCGGCCGTCGGGCGCTGCGCGTTGCGTGGCGGCGACAGGCGCAGGGCGACGGCGTTCAGGAAGCGCGCGTCCTCGCCCCGGGCCAGATCGTCCGCGCCCTCGGAAATGCCCTGCAACAGGGGATCGAGCCAAGCCCGATCGGCCTTGGCGAAATCGTGCAGCACGTAGCCGGCCACCGCATCCTTGTGGCCCGGATGGCCGATGCCCAGCCGCACGCGGCCATAGGCCTCGCCCAGATGCGCGTGGATCGAGCGCAACCCGTTGTGCCCGGCATGGCCGCCCGCCATCTTGAAGCGCAACTTGCCGGGGGCGAGGTCAAGCTCGTCATGGAACACGATCACATCGGCCAGCGGCATCTTGTAGAAGGTCACGACCGCCTGCACGGCCTGACCCGACTTGTTCATGAAAGTCTCGGGCTTGAGCAGCACGACCTTGTCGCCCCCCAGCCGCCCCTCGCTGATCAGCCCGTGATGGGCGCGCCGCCAGGGGCCAAAGCCGTGATCGGCGGCGATGCGGTCCAGCGCCATGAAGCCGATGTTGTGGCGGTGACCGGCATATTCGGGCCCCGGATTGCCCAGTCCGACGAAGAGTTTCATGGCATGGCCTCCGCCCTCAGCATGCGGTCTTGCCCGGTCCCGTGCAAGCGCCCCAATGAAAAGCGGGCGGCAATCACTTGCCGCCCGCCTGACGTTCCATCCTGAAAGATCAGGCCTCTTCGGCCTCTGCCGCGACCAGACCGGCCGGAGCCGCGATATTGGCGATCACGAAATTCCGCGCGATGGTGGGCTTGGAACCTTCGGGCAGGATCGCATCGTTGATGTGGATCACATCGCCGATCACCTTGCCGGCCAGATCGACCGTGATGTGATCGGGGATATCGCCCGCGAGCACTTCAAGCTCGACTTCCGGGCGCACCACGGTCAGCGTGCCGCCACGCTTCAGGCCCGGGGCCGCGTCGTGGTTAATGAAGGTCACATGGATGTGCAGGACGATGCGCGATTCATCGTGCAGACGCATGAAGTCCACATGGGTCGGCTGGTCCTTGACCACGTCGCGCTGAACGCCGCGGCAGATGACGTGAACGTCGTCCTGGCCCGGAACCTTCAGGTTGAAGAGGGTCTGCAGGAAGCGCCCGGCTTTCAGGTGCTTCAAGAGGTAGTTGTAACCGATCTTGATGGAAACCGGCTCCTGGCCGTCCCCATAAACGATTCCGGGTACATATCCTTCACGGCGAGTTTGACGAGCGGCCCCCTTGCCTGTCCCCGTCCGGACCTCGACGTTCAGATCAGCGATCTGGCGTGCCATAGGTATTCTCCTGTTATAGTCCGCCATCCTCCAAGGGTGCATGGCGCGACCGGGGGGCTATAGCGGGGAAATGCGCCAAGGGAAAGCGCAAATCCCCAGGGTTTTCACGGTTTTTGACAGGACAAGTTGGGAAATGGATGAAGAATTGCTCGCGGAGGCCCTGCAGGTGACGCGGCCCCGCCGGTTGTCGGCCACTGTCGAGGTCGCAAGCGTCGGCGCGGCGCTGCGCGCGGCGTCGGGCCGGATCTTTGCCGGGGTCTGCATCGACGCGGCCTGCGGCATCGGCTTTTGCGCCGAACATGGCGCCGTGGCTGCGATGATCACGGCGGGCGAAAGCCGGATTCTGGACCTTGTCGCCGTCGATGCCGCCGGAGCCATCCTGCCACCCTGCGGCCGCTGCCGCGAGCTTGTGGTGCAGGTCGATCCGGCCAATGGCGCAACCTGCGTGCTCTTGCCCGAAGGCAGCCGCCCGATGCGCGAGCTTCTGCCCGACCATTGGCTCTCGGTCCGCGGGTGAAGGGTCCGCGTCGCCCGCCCAAGGGCCCCGATCTGAAAGGCGTGCGCTGAATTCCGCCGCGGATCACCTCCCGTGCCCGCAGTCGGCCCCACCCCGGCCCTGACATGGCCAAGCCCACTCCTCCTCCGCCTGACGACCCCCAATTTGCGCTTTGCCCCAACACTCCCGCCGGAGGCAGCGCCCGAGCCGGTTGGCCGCAGGCCAGAGGCGAGGTGAAAGGCTTGCGCCGCAGGCGCTCTGCCGGGATCGGGGCTGGCAAGATACGGCCGGGTTTGCTTGAGTTTCGCCCCGCGCGTGGCTACACAGAACCATAGGAATTGAGGGGACACTCATGCGCATCCACAGCGATCTGGCCGATACCATCGGCAACACGCCGCTTCTGAAGCTCAAAAGGGCCTCCGAACTGACCGGCTGCACGATCTTGGGCAAATGCGAGTTTCTCAACCCCGGGCAATCGGTCAAGGATCGCGCAGCGCTTTTCATCATCAAGGATGCCGTGGCGCGCGGGCTCTTGAAGCCGGGCGGCACGATCGTCGAGGGCACGGCCGGCAACACCGGGATCGGGCTCGCCCTGGTCGGCGCCTCGATGGGCTTTCGCACTGTGATCGTGATTCCCGAAACCCAAAGCCAGGAAAAGAAAGACATGCTGCGGCTGGCCGGGGCCGAACTGGTCCAGGTGCCTGCCGTGCCCTACCGGAACCCCAACAACTACGTCCGCTATTCTGGCCGACTGGCAGAGGCACTGGCACGCACCGAACCGAACGGCGCTATCTGGGCCAACCAGTTCGACAACGTGGCCAACCGCCAGGCCCATATCGAAACCACTGGCCCCGAGATATGGGAGCAGACCGGCGGCAAGGTCGACGGGTTCATCTGTGCTGTGGGTTCGGGCGGCACGCTTGCGGGTGTCGGCATGGCCCTGCAGCCCAAGGGCGTCAAGATCGGACTGGCCGATCCCGAGGGCGCCGCACTGCATGCCTTCTACACGACCGGGAAATTCGAATCCCCCGGCTCGTCGATCACCGAGGGTATCGGGCAGGGCCGCATCACCGCCAACCTCGAAGGCTTCACGCCCGATTACAGCTACCGCATCCCCGATGCCGAGGCGCTGCCTCTGGTGTTTGAGATGCTGGAAGATGAGGGCATCTGCCTTGGGGGTTCATCGGGCATCAACATCGCCGGCGCCATCCGCATGGGGCGCGAGATGGGACCGGGCAAGACCATCGTCACCATCCTGTGCGATTACGGCAACCGCTATCAGAGCAAGCTCTTCAACCCGACCTTCCTGAAGGAAAAGGGTCTGCCGGTGCCCGCCTGGCTCGACCGCGCCCCCGCCACCATCCCGACGGTCTTCGAGGACGCATGACGGCTCTTGGCCAGATGCGAGGTCATCTGGGCAGAATCTTTCGGGCCCTTGCCGCCGTGACGGCGAAGGACGGCGCGTGCCGGTGGGGCAGAGAGGCCGCTCTTGCGGCCCTGATGTCCTGCGCGCTTTGGGCCGGTGCGGCGCTGGCCCAGGACAATCCGGTGATCTCAGGCGGCGCGCCGCCGGGCCAGCCCTCGGTCAAGGTGCACGCCGACGGTTCGGGCGCCCTGATCCCCGAGGTGCAGCGCGCACCCGAGGCCACGGCCCCGGTGCTGGTGCCCGATGCCACGCAGGGAGCTGTCGATGCGACCGACCAGCCGGCCTCGGGCGGCTTTGCGCCCAAGGCCGGCGCCGCCCCGCCCAAGCCTGTCGCCTCGGGCGGGTCCAGCGGCGGCGCGCTGGATTTTCAGGGCTGGGAGCGCATGGCGACCCGGGCCGAAACCGCCATCGGCAATTCCAGCCTGACCAATCTTGCGCTGGAGAACCTGCGGCTTGAACTGACGCGCTGGCGCGAACAGTTCCAGGTCGCGCAATCGGCAAATGCGACGCGGATCTCCACGCTCAAGGACCAGATCTCGGCCCTGGGCGCCGTGCCCGCCGATGGCACGGCCGAACAGCCCGAAATCGCCTCGCGGCGCGAAGAGCTGAACGCGCAGATGGCGCGCCTTCAGGCCCCCGGCCTCGCCGCGGATGAGGCCTATCGCCGCGCCGACGGACTGATCCGCGAGATCGACCGCGCCCTGCGCGAACGCCAGGCCGACGAATTGCTGAAACTCTGGCCCAATCCGCTGTATCCCGGCAACTGGAGCGATGCGCTGACCGCCCTGTCGCAGGCCGCGCTGACGCTGTGGAGCGAGACGGCGGCGCGCTGGGTCGATCCGATCGCGCGGCGCAGGCTGGCCGACAGTCTGCCGCTGATCCTGCCCCTGCTGGTCTTTGCCATTGCGGCGCTGGGGCGCGGCCGCACCTGGGTGGACCGTCTGGTGCAGATGCTGCAGGGCAGTTCCAAGGCGCGCGGGCGGCGGATCTGGGGGCTTGTGGCCTCGCTGGGGCTGGTGGGCGTGCCGGTCCTCGGGGTGCTGGCGCTGGCCAAGGCCCTGGAGCTTTCGGGGCTTCTGGGCACGGTGGGCTTGCAGATCGCCGGCGCGCTGGGCCAGATCGGGCTGACGCTGTATTCCGCCGTCTGGCTGGGCGTGCGCATCTTTCCGGTGGCCGAGACGCCCGGCGCGCTGTTCGACCTTTCGCCCGAGCGGCGGGCCGGGGGGCGGCTTCTGACCGCGGCGTTCGGCGCACTTCTGGCGCTGGGCCAGTTGCGCCGCGCCGCCCTGTCCGAGATCGACGTCACGGATGCGGGCACCGCGGTTCTGAACTTTCCCTTCGTCCTGATCGGGGGACTGTTGCTGGTGCGGCTGGGCCAGCTGATGCGCGCGGCCCCCTTGCCCGAGGCCGAGGACGGCAAGTCGAACTACCGCCGCACGCTGATCGCCACCATGATCCGCGCCGTCATCTTCTGCGGGCTGGCCGGACCGGTGCTGGCGGCGATCGGCTATATCTCGGCCGGGGCGTCGCTGGTCTTTCCGGCGGCGCTGACGCTGGGGCTCGCGGCGCTTTTGTATCTGGCGCAGCGCCTCGTCACCGATCTTTACAATCTGGTCATGCGCACCGATGGCGCGGCCGAACAGGATGCGCTGGCGCCGGTGCTGATCGGCTTTGGTCTGGTTCTGGGCTCGCTGCCGATCTTTGCCCTGATCTGGGGCGTGCGCGTTTCGGACCTGACCGAGTTGTGGACCCGGTTTCAGGAAGGCTTCCAGCTGGGCGCGACCCGGATTTCGCCCACCGATTTCCTGTTCTTCGCCGTGGTCTTCGCCATCGGCCTGTCGCTGACCCGGGTGGTGCAGGGGGCGATGAAATCCTCGGTCCTGCCGCGTACCGGCCTCGATCACGGCGCGCAGAACGCCATCGTGTCGGGCCTGGGCTATGCGGGGATCTTCGTCTCGGCGCTGGTGGCCATCGATTCCACCGGGATCGACCTGTCGGGCCTGGCCATCGTTGCCGGCGCTTTGTCGGTCGGCATCGGGTTCGGCCTGCAGAACATCGTGTCGAACTTCGTTTCGGGCATCATCCTTCTGATCGAACGCCCGGTGTCCGAGGGCGACTGGATCGAGGTCGGCACCGTGCAGGGCATCGTTCAGGCCATCTCGGTCCGCTCGACCCGGATCCAGACCTTTGACCGCGCCGATGTGATCGTGCCGAATTCGGACCTGATCTCGGGCCGGGTCACCAACTGGACGCGGTTTTCGCTGACCGGGCGGCTGATCGTGCCGGTGACGGTGCCCTATACCGAAGACAGCCGCCGCGTCGCCCGCATCCTGCGCGAGATCGCCGAGGCGCAGCCTCTGGTCCTGTTGTCGCCACGGCCATCTGTCGTGCTGATGGGCTTCACCGACGAGGTGATGTCCTTCGAGGTCCGCATGATCCTGCGTGACGTGAACTTTCAGCTTGATGTGCGCACCGAGATGAACCACCAGATCGCCGAACGGTTCAAGGCCGAGCACATCCCCTTCAGCAACTATCACCGCGCCTACATGAAGCGCAGCGACCGCGAGGCCGTTGCGGCGCCCCCGCAGCCCGCCGCCTTGCCCGATGACACATCCGACGATTCCGAAGAGGTTTGACCGTGACTTCGCCCCTGCCCACCGCGCTTTTGTTCCGTGACGACAGCTATCTGACCGAGGCCGAGGCCAAGGTTCTGGCCCATACGCCCGAGGGCGGCATCGTCGTCTCGGCGTCGGTCTTCTATCCGACCGGCGGCGGCCAGCCCGGCGACAGCGGCACGATCGCCTGGGCCGGCGGCCAGATGGCGATTGCGACCGCCGTCAAGGTGGAGCAGGGCGGCGTGGCCCTGGTCCCGGCCGAGCCGCGTTCCATGCCGCCGGTCGGTGCCCGCCTGACCCAGCGCATCGACTGGGACCGCCGCTATCGCCACATGCGCGTGCACACCGCCCTGCACCTTCTGTCGGTTGTGATCCCGCTGCCGGTGACCGGGGGCCAGATCGGCTCCGACAAGGGCAGGCTCGACTTCGACATGCCCGAGGCGCCGACCGAGGCCGAAGCGTGGACCGAGGCGCTCAACCGCCTGATCGACCGCGATCTGGCCGTGACCCAGACCTGGATCACGGACGAGGAGCTTTTTGCCAATCCGGGACTGGTCAAGACGATGAAGGTGGCCCCCCCGATGGGCCAGGGCCGCGTGCGCCTGATCCGCATCGGTGAGGGCGCGGACCAGATCGACCTGCAACCCTGCGGCGGCACCCATGTGGCGCGCCTTGGCGAGATCGGCCGCGTGGCGATCGGCAGGATCGAGAAGAAGGGCCGCCAGAACCGCCGGGTGACGCTCGAACTTTCCTGAGCTGCCCCCTTGCATCCCGCCTCGGCCCCCGTGTAAACAGCCCCGCAACGGACAGGTGGCCGAGTGGTCGAAGGCGCACGCCTGGAAAGTGTGTAGGCGGGGAACCGTCTCGAGGGTTCGAATCCCTCTCTGTCCGCCAATCACCATTGAAATCATTGAATTATTTGCGGGTTTTGTCGGTTTACCCCACAAATAACCCCACAAAGAAAAAACGCTTGGCCCGGGGGGCGTCAAATGTCTGGGCCGAGAGGCGCCGGGACCGTATGGGCAGTTTCTTTCGTTCACTAATACATTTTTTTCCTCATGCGCGCGCGAGCATCTTGATGGGACAGAAGGGCACGGGCCGGCGGGCTATTGGCGCGAAGTCTTGCGCTGCGCTTTCGGCCTGCGCGGGGTGGTGACGGTGGTTGCGCAACTCGGCATCGAAATTGCGTGTCCCCCCCGACAGTGAGACCTTGATATTGTCCGTTTACGACTCGGACAGGACCAAGCCGGTTCCTCGGGTTACTGCCCCAAGACGTCTTGGCCCCCGATCATGCTCAGGCGGCAAAGCGACCGCCTTCGACCAGGCGGGCATGGCCCAAGAGGGTCAGGGTTTCCAAGAGGGGTTGGACGGTGGTTTGGCGCAGGCGTTGGAAGCGGCGGGCCACTTGGTCGGGGCTGGCCTCTCCCATGTCTTGCAGGGTGGCGCGCGAGACCGCGAATTGTTCGGGCAGGGTTTTGGGCCAAGGGGCCTTGGTCGAGGTTTCTGCCGGGCCGAGGTCCATGGTCACGGTCTCGCCCTTGGCGGCCACGGCACGGCCTGCGGGGTTCTGATAGTCGGGGCGCAGCCAGCGGATCAGGCCACGGGCTTCCTCGGCGGCGCGCTCGTGGTTGAGGTCCACCAGCCGTTGCAGGATTTCGGCGTCGGGGAGGTCAACGGGCCAGCCATAGGCTGCGGCCACCTCGGCGTCGATGCGGTCGTGAATGTCGCGCAGGATGCCGATCAGGCCTTGGTCATAAATCTCGCGGTCCTTGCCCTCGATCCGCTCCCCGACGCGGAGTTTTTCCAGAACGTTATACATCCCCGTCAGGGTCAGCTTGGGGTGGGCGGCTTGTTGCGCCTTGCGGTGGGCGTCGAGTTCCTCGCCCAAGGCGCGCAGGCGGCTGGTTTGGGTCTCGGTGGGGGTTGGGAAGGGAAAGGGGTCGAAGCACTTGGACTTTGCGTAAACTGGGTCATTGCCGACCCCTAGCCAACTTCCAGCGGCAAGGGACCACGTGACATGGAAGCGGGATGCCAGTGCCGAAAGCCAAACCGCGTCATCCAGTGCAAAGACAATCAACTTGTTGTCGGGCAGTGTCTCAGCGCCTAGAAACTGGAACATGCGATGCTTGGAGGTTTCTACTGTCACGAGATAGCGCGAAACACTGTCAAGCGCCGGTCGAAAAGTGCTTAGAGGCTCACCAAAGAGCCACCATTTTTCGCGGCGTCCGGCCCGATTGTTCAGGTCGCGTTCCGGTTTAACTGTGTCTAGAACGTGCTGATAAGTTGCAGGGAATTTGCTACGCAACTCAGCCTCGGTCAGCCCGAAGAGGTCGATTACCATTGCTTCCCTGGGGGTCGTGTTTATGTCCCGCCCGTTGCGATAGGGCCTGATATGTTTTTCCAGACCTGGAACCGATCCACGCCCCAAAGCCGTTGCTTCTGCTGGTGTCACGATGAAACCCGCACCAAAGAGCATCACACCCCTAGTGGCTAGCCCTTCGTTCGCACGAAGCGCCACTGCCCCCGCCACGTCGGCCCCGATCCGCAGATCGGCAAAGACCTTTCCCTTTTCAATCGAGAAGGTGACGGGGCGGCCCTCGGCTTCTTCTTCTCCCTTCCGTTCCTCAATGATGGTTAGCAGGCGGCCCGGTTCCCGGCCCAGAGCAGCCACGGTCATTGAAATGCGTACAGCGGCCTTTCCATCTTCTGCCTCCGCCCAAGGATGGTCGGGGATGGCAAATAACAGCGAAAGTGGCAATTTCTCATCGGCCAGGTGCGGCTCGATCACACGGCGGTTGAAAGTCTGCCGCAGGGAGTTGGTTGCAATGAAGCCAAAGCGGCGGGTACCTTTTGCCTTGGTCTTTTCGGTGGCTGGCTTGTATCCCCGGGCGGCCTGCGCCGCCTTTTCCCACCAAAACATAACGAAGTCTGAACTGTCCGGCACCTTCGGATAGGCGTTTCGCACCGCCTCAGTGTAGCCGTCGCCTAAGTCTTCGCGCATCTTGCTGGCCCCGATGAAGGGCGGGTTTCCGATGATGAAATCAGCCTCGGGCCAAGTGGCGGGGGCGGGTTTGAGATAGTCATAGACCTGCACGCGGGCGGCGGGGTCTGGCACATCCTCGCCCGTGACCGGGTGGCGGGTGGTGGTTTCGCCATCCCAGCGGGTGACGGGCTTGCCTTGGGCGTCCAACCGGGGCCTGCGGCTGGCCCAGGTCAGCACGGCATCGCGGTTTTCGATGTTCTTGAAGTCGCGCAGCACGGGTTCGGCGGGACTGGCGCGGCCATGGGTGCGGAAGTGCCATTGCAGATAGCCGATCCACAGCACCAGTTCAGCCACGGCGGCGGCCCAGGGGTTCACCTCAAGCCCAAGGAATTGGTGGGGGTCGACTGTGTGGCCTGCCAGCGAGAGGGCGGTTTGATCTTCGCCCAGTTCGGCCAGAAGGGCGGTCACTTCGCCTTCGAGGCGTTTCATCAGTTCTAGGGCGACATAGAGGAAGTTGCCCGATCCGCAGGCAGGGTCGAGAACGCGGATTTCGCAAAGCTGGCGGTGAAAGGCGCGCACGGTGTCGCGGGCGTCCTCCATCTTGCCCTCGCGCGCCAAGGTCAGGGCCGAGGCTTGCACATTGGCCCAGTCGGCGCGCAAGGGTTCCATGAGGGTGGGGGCCACAAGGCGTTCGACATAGGCGCGGGGGGTGTAATGCGCGCCCAGCTTGTGGCGGTCTTTCGGGGAAAGGGCACGCTCTAGCAGGGTGCCAAAGATCGCCGGTTCCACCTCGCGCCAGTCGCGGCTGGCGGCCTCGATCAAGAGGGAAAGCTGGATTTCGGACAAGGGCAGGGCATCGGCATCCTTGAACAGGCCGCCGTTGAAGCGTTTGAGGTCGGTTGTCAGGACAGTTGAGAAGCCCCCGGTGTCCATGGTCTGCCATAGGGATTTGAGCATGGGGGCGGCGTGGTCAGGATGGCCCCGCAGGCGTTTGAGCAGATCGGTAAAGCTGCTTTTCGGGATAAGCTCCACGTCCTCGGCAAACATGGTGAACAGGCAGCGCATGAGGAAGCGGGCTACCGCTTCGGAGGGGTGCCCCTTTCCCTCGAAGGAGACGCCCAGCGCAGCCAGTCGGTCGGACACCTCGCGCGTGACGCGCGCAGAGGTCTTGGCGGGGTCGAGGGCGTGCGGGTTCGTCCAGATCAGGCGCAGGCGTTCACGGGTTTTTTCGTCGCGCAGGTCCTCCAGCGCGATGCGATAGCGGTTACCGTCAGGAAACTGGGTGTAGCCTTGGCCTTGGCCTGAAAAGTCAGAATAGACCTCGATCACATGGCCCACATCGACAATCAGCAAGAAGGGCGGCCAGCCATCCTCGCGAGAGACGGCGCGGGCGTAGGCGTCGGCCTGATTGCGGGCGCGAAACATCGTGTCGTCCCAAGCCGCGCTGCCACGTTGCCCGTGGCCCCTGCGCACGACTGAGGGAAGGTCAGGCAAGAGGTTCAGTTGGGCCTCTGGGTCGGGCTTTGCGCCAGCGGTGCCTTGCTTGGCCTCCATCACGAAATGGCCTGCGCGGTAAAGGTCGATGAAGCCGCGCGACTGGGTGCCGGTGTGCAAGAAAGTCACTGGCCGTTCAAAACGGTAGTTGTCACCCGCGCCGTGCGCCGTCGCAGGATCGGGTTTAGGCAGGCCTAGGAGTTCGGTCAACTCATTGGCAAAGGTCTGGAAATTTGCGCGCTCGCTGCCACCCGATTGACGCCAGCGCGAAATGAAGCCTTCTACGTCCAAGAAACTTGCCCCCTGTTTGGACCAAGTAATGCCGATAAAAGCGGGCCACGCTAGAGGGAAAGGCGCTGGGTTAGGGTAAGCTCTTGAGTTCCTTTCGTGCCAACCTGTTCAGTTCTGCCATCAAGCGGTGGGTTTCTGTCACTTCAAGCGCCCGCCCTCCATGCCGCCACATGCCGTTGCCCTTGCCAGAGGGCGCACCGCCGCCCGCGCCATGCATCCGGCAGACCGCCCAGCCATTGACCGCAGGAGCCTTGCAGCGCTGGCCGGTAGATTTGGCCTTGGCATGGCAGCGCGGCGCGTCTTGCAGGCGCTGGGCGGGGTGCATGGGGTTGTCGTCG
>WGOE01000008.1 GCA_016124195.1 bacterium
CAAATCGGCGCTGGCGGATGCAATATCGCCGGGGTTGCGGCCGGTAGTGTTTTCGGCATGCCCGGGCCGGATGAATGGCGGATTGCGGGCTCCACGCAGCCAATGGGAGATCGCCATGCCGACCGCCAGCGCCAGCCCGGGAAAGAGCCTGCTCTCGCCAGCCGAGCACACGCTTGTCCTGATCGACTTTCCGTCGCAGATGGTCTTCGCGACGAAGTCCATCGACCCGGAGCTGTTGCGCAACAACGCCGCACTGATTTGCGACGCGGCCAGGGCCTTCGGCGTCGACGTGACATCCGGGCTTCCCGCACGGCAGTGCACGACGCATGCCGATGTCATCAACCCTGACCTGCTGGCCGTCGTGAAGGACTGAGGCCGCAGCCGGCGCAGGCCGGGCCCGACCCAGGGCCCAAAACCCGCCAGACAAGGAGCGCATCCCATGAAACTCTATTTCCTCTCGCTTGGCGCAGGACTGGTCGCGGGTATCCTCTACAGCCTGCTGCATGTCCGCTCCCCAGCCCCACCCATGGTCGCACTCGTCGGACTGCTGGGGATCCTGATGGGCGAGCAGATCATCCCGGTCGGCCGCCAGTTGCTGTCCGGCACATCCCCGCTCAGCGCCAGCGAACGGAGCCGGGCGATCGATCATCTCTTCGGCCAGTTGCCCGGACATCACGGCGCGCCGGGCAACACCATCACGGGCCTCAATGGCACGGGCACCAAAGACAGAGGAGAGGAAGCGTCATGACCGCACCGGACCTGATCCTGCATGGCGGGCGGATCGCGACGCTCGACCGGGCCAACCCGTCCGCCAGCGCCCTGGCCATCACCCAAGGCATCTTTACCGCCGTAGGCGCGGAACCCGAGGTGATGGCGCTGGCCGGGCCACAGACACAACTCATCGACCTGCGCGGGCGCAGGGTCGTGCCAGGGCTGATCGACAACCACACGCACATCATCCGCGGCGGGCTCAACTTCAATCTCGAACTCCGCTGGGATGGCATCCCTACGCTGGCCGATGCCATGGCGATGCTGAAGCGCCAGGTCGCCGTCACGCCGCCGCCGCAATGGGTGCGGGTGGTCGGCGGCTTCAGCGAACAGCAGTTCGCCGAGAAGCGCCTGCCCACGCTTGACGAGCTGAACGCCATCGCCCCGGACACGCCGGTCTTCATCCTGCACCTCTATGACCGGGCGCTTTTGAACGGCGCTGCGCTGCGGGCGGCAGGCTATACAAGGGACACGCCCAACCCCCCCGGCGGCGAGATCCAGCGCGATGCCACCGGCACCCCGACCGGGCTGCTGCTGGCCAAACCGAACGCCGCGATCCTTTACGCCACGCTGGCCAGGGGGCCGAAGCTGCCCTTCGACTATCAGATGAACTCCACCCGCCATTTCATGCGCGAACTGAACCGGCTGGGCATAACCGGCGTCATAGATGCAGGTGGCGGCTTCCAGAACTACCCCGAGGATTACGGGGTGATCGCCCGGCTCGCAGCCCAGGGCGACCTGACCCTGCGGCTGGCCTATAACCTCTTCACCCAGAAACCCAAGGCCGAGCGCGAGGATTTCCTCAACTGGACCCGGACCTCGGCCTACAAGCAGGGTGACGACTATTTCCGCCACAACGGCGCGGGCGAGATGCTGGTCTTCTCCGCCGCCGATTTCGAGGATTTCCGCCAGCCCCGGCCCGAAATGGGTCCCGAGATGGAGGGTGATCTGGAAGAGGTGGTGCGCATCCTTGCCGAAAACCGCTGGCCCTGGCGGATGCATGCCACCTATGACGAAACGATCAGCCGCGCACTCGACGTGTTCGAACGGGTGAACCGGGACATCCCGCTCGGCGGGCTCAACTGGTTCTTCGACCATGCCGAGACGATCTCGGACCGCTCGATCGACCGGGTCGCGGCCCTTGGCGGCGGCATCGCGGTGCAACACCGCATGGCCTATCAGGGCGAATACTTTGTCGAACGCTATGGCTCCGCTGCGGCCGAGGCGACGCCGCCCATCGCGCGCATGCTGCAAAGCGGGGTCCGGACCTCGGCCGGCACGGATGCGACGCGGGTGGCCTCGTACAACCCCTGGGTCTCGCTGGCGTGGATGATCACCGGGCGGACGGTCGGCGGGCTCCGGATCCATCCGCAGCGCAATTGCCTCGACCGCGAGACGGCGCTCCGGATGTGGACCGAAAAGGTCACCTGGTTTTCCAACGAAGAGGGCCGCAAGGGCCAGATCGCCACGGGTCAGCTGGCCGACCTGACGGCCCTTGACCGCGACATCTTCGCCTGCGCCGAGGACGAGATTTCCGGCACGACCAGCGAACTGACCGTGGTGGGCGGCCGCATCGTCTATGCCGCCGGCGCCTTTGCCGCGCTTGACCGGCCGCCGCCGCCCGCCATGCCGGACTGGTCGCCAGTGCGCCGCTTCGGCGGCTATGGCGCCTGGGCCGAACCGCAGGACAAGGCCATGCACCGCAGCGCCGCCGCCAGTTGCGGCTGCGCCAGCGCCTGCGGCGTCCACGGCCATGCCCATGCCCGGGCCTGGAGCCCCGCGGTCCCCGCGGGCGACCCGAAGGGCTTCTGGGGCGCGCTTGGCTGTTCGTGCTGGGCGGTGTGACATGGCAGAGGCGAACTTCGACGGCCCCCTCTGGGTCCGCGCCATCCTGACCTGGCGCGGAACCTGGATCCTGGCCCGCATCGTGCTGACCTCGGCCTACTGGACCGGAGGGATCTACAAACTGTCAGATCTGCCCGGCGCCGTGGCCGAACAGGCGCATTTCGGCCTGCAGCCGCCCGCCTTCTGGGCCCTTGTCACCATCGCGGTCGAACTGGGCGGCTCGGCCCTTGTCATTCTGGGCCGGACGGTCTGGCTCGGCGCCGGCGCACTTGGCGTGCTTACGGCGGTCGCCATGCTCTTGGCCAATGATTTCTGGACGATGCAGGGTGTGGCGCGCTTTACCGCCTTCAACGCCTTTTTCGAACATGCCGGCCTGATCGCGGGCTTTGTCCTGACGGCGATCCTCGCCATCCGGCCGGCGGAGGGCAGGCGATGAGGTCCGGCGTTCCGCTTCTTCTCAGCTTCAATGGCGGCTATGTCGACACGGCGGGCTTTCTGGCGCTGCAGGGATTGTTCACCGCGCATGTCACGGGCAACTTCGTCACGCTCGGCGCCGCGGTGGCCTATGGTGCATCGGGCATCGTGGCAAAGCTGCTGGCGCTTCCGGTCTTCTGCGTGACGGTCCTTGTGGCGCGCTGGCTGACGCTGGCCTTTCCCGCCCCGCCGCGACGGTCGCTGCTGGCGCTGCTGATCGGGAATTTCGTGTTTCTGGCGGCCGGAGGCGTGGCCGCGCTGCAGTTCGGCCCCTTTGCCGAGCGCGACGGATGGCACGTGGTGCTGACGGGGATGCTGCTTGTCATCGGGATGGCGGTGCAGAATGCCGCGCACCGCATCTACCTTGGCGCGGCGCCGCCCTCGACGCTGATGACCGGCACCACGACACAGATGATGATCGACGCGGCCGGCTATTTTCACGGTGGCTCGGGCGAGGCCAAGCCGGCGATCGCGGCCCGGTTCCGGCGGCTGCTTGCCGCGGTCCTGGCCTTTGCCGGCGGCTGCGGCCTTGCGGCCATTCTCTTCATTCAGGCGGACATGTGGTGCTTTGCCGTGCCGCCCGTCGTCGTGCTGGCGGCGGTTGTCGTTCTCATGACCGAGGCAGAGATATGACCCACATTGACCGCAAGACCCCCAACGATCGCACCAATGGCCCCGCAGCGCGGCTGCCCGCCGCTGTCTGTGCGATCCTGTTTGCCAGCGCGTCGCTGCCGCTGCCCTCGGCCGCGGCCACCACCTTCGCCGGCCCGGCAGGCGGCACCCTCACCTTCTACGGCCAGATCGGCACCGACATCACGCGCCACGATGACGGCGCGCAAAGCTACACCCACACCGCAGACAACCCGGCCGCGACTTCGATCCTCGGGCTGACCTATGACCGCGCGCTTGGCCCCGGAAAGCTGCAACTACGTTTCGAAACCGGGCTTGGCATTGCCCTGACCAAGGCCTACAGCCAGAGACCCCCCGATCCCGCCACGCTGAGCTGGACCAGGAAACAGCTTCGCTTTGTCGAGATCAGCTATCAGGCAGGCTTCGGCAAGATCGCCTTCGGCCAGGGCTCGATGGCAACCGACGGCGCGGGCAACATCGACGATTCAGGCACCAAGCCCGCCGGATATGCCGGCTGGGACGACGTGGCCGGCGGCTATCTGCTGCGCCATTCGGACGGAACCTTGAGCCCGATCCGCCTCGGCGCCGTCTTTCACAACACCGACGGCCCGCGCCGCTTCCGCCTGCGCTATGACACGCCGATGCTCGACGGTTTCACCCTTGCGCTGGCCTATGGCAAGGAGGTTCTCGATACCACCGACCACAACCGCTATTATGATGCCGCGGTGCGCTGGAAGGGCGATCTGGCCGGGATGACCGTCGATGCGGCCCTGGGCTATGCCTGGACCGACCCGCGCGGCGGCGGTGCGCGGCTCGGCCAGTCGGTCGCCTCGGTCAGCATCGTGCATCCAGACGGCCTGAACCTGACGCTGGGCGCCGGCAAGGTTCAACACGGCCTCGCCTGGGATTACGCCAAGCTCGGCTATGGCCATCGCTGGTTCGCCGTCGGCAAGACGGCGGTGGCTGCGGAATATTTCCATGCCCGCGACTATGGCGCCGACAATGGCCACGGACGCGGCTGGGGCCTTCTGGCGACGCAAAGCGTGGAGAAATACAACCTCACCCTCTACGCGGGCATCCGCCGGCAAAGCTACAGCGACAGCGCGGCCGCCTATCTGCCAGCCCGAACCTACAGCCTTGGCGTTCTCTGGGCGTTCTGAGGGCACCTGAGACGAACGACCGGCCCGAATGGTCCGGGCGACCGTGAATTCGATGTATTTTTGCGATCCGACGGACTACCTTGAAACGAAGATTTGCTTGCCGGGCA
Organism: bacterium; assembly: GCA_016124195.1. Taxonomy (GTDB): domain Bacteria; phylum Pseudomonadota; class Alphaproteobacteria; order Rhodobacterales; family Rhodobacteraceae; genus Stagnihabitans. The sequence continues at coordinate 4,985 of WGOE01000008.1, forward strand.
GAGGGAGGTGGTGGCCATCTCACGAATCAACCCAAGCGATAAAGCAGGCGCCCATCGCCGTTTGAGGCGATGACATGGCGGTGAAGCTGGTGACACCGGAGCCCGGTCAAGCCGACGTCAGACCTGACGGTCCGGCGATCGAGATCGGGCCCTTCACGCTTTATCCCGAGCGGTTCCGCCTCGTCCGGGGCGGCGAACCCGTGCGCATCGGCAGCCGCGCGCTTTCGATCCTCATTGCGCTTGTGAAACAACGTGGCGCGCTCGTCAGCAAGGAGGCCCTGATCGCGCAGGTCTGGCCCGAGACCTTCGTCGAAGAATCAAACCTGAGGGTCCATATCACCGCTCTGCGCAAGGTTCTGGGCGATCCGGCCGACCGGCCGCGCTATATCGCCAATGTCAGCGGCCGGGGTTATCGGTTCATCGCGGCCACGCCTGCGGCCCCGCCCTCGCGCGACGGGCCGCGCACGGCCAACCTCACCCGTCTGATCGGCCGCGACACCGAACTTGCTAGGTTGACCGAACTTGTGGCGCGCTGCCGGCTCGTCACCATTTCCGGCCCGGGCGGGATCGGCAAGACCTCGGTCGCCTTCGCCGCCCTGCGCGAGTTGCAGGAAAGCTTCGAGGACGGCATCGTCGCGGTGGACCTTGGCGCGGCGGCGGCCGATGAATCGGGCCTGCCGCAGGCCATCGCCATGGCGCTGCGCGTCTCTGTGACACCCGATGACGGACCCGGCGCGCTTGCCACCTTTCTGGCCGGCAAGAACCTGCTTCTGGTGCTGGACAACTGCGAACACATCATCGGTGCCGTCACCCGGATGACGGAGTTTCTTCTGCGCGAGGCGCCGCGCCTTCACATCCTCGCCACCTCGACCGAACCGATGCGAGCCGAGGGCGAATGGGTCTTCCGCCTGCCGCCGCTCGACGTGCCGTCCGAAGGTGAAAAGCTCGGCGCCGAGGCTTTGCTGGCCATTCCCGGCATCGCGCTTTTCGTCGAACGGGCAGAGGCGAGCCTGGAGACCTTCCAGCTCAAGGATGCCGATGTCCCGCTGATCTCGGAGATCTGCCGCAGGCTCGACGGCAATCCGCTGGCCATCGAGATCGCGGCCGCAAGCCTTGAAGCCTTCGGGCTGAAGGATCTGGCCGAACATCTCGACGCGCGGTTCGAGGTTCTGGTGCATGGCCGGCGCACCGCCGCGCCGCGTCACCAGACGCTGCGCAACCTGCTGGACTGGAGCCATGGCACGCTGGCCCCCAGTGAACAGGCCACCCTGCGGCGGCTGTCGATCTTTCGCGGCGCCTTCACCCTGGAGGCTGCGCGCTTCGTGGCCGCAATGGACAATTCTCCTGTCACCGTGATCAATGATGTCGCCAGCCTGGTGCGCAAATCGCTGCTGTCCGTCCAGGTCAAGGAAGCCTTCGCCAGCTACCGGCTTCTGGACAGCACGCGCACCTATGCGCGCCAGAAGGCCTCCGAGGCGCACGAGCTGACCGAGCTGAACCGCCGCCACGCGAACTATTTCGAAAGCCTGCTGGAACGGGCCGACGCGGATTGGTGCCTGATGTCGCGCGCCGAATGGATCGAGAATTACGGCCTCGTGCTGGACGACGCCCGCGCCGCGACCGACTGGGCCTGGACGGCAGAGGGCAACACCGCGCAGGCCGTGCGCCTGACCGCCCGGCTGCTGCCGCTCGGGTATCAGTTCGCGCTGATGGACGAGATGGATGACCGCGTCGAAAAGGCGCTGGCCCGCGCCAGCGACGCCGTGCCGCGCCAGCTTCTGGCCGAAATCCGGCTCAATGTCGCCTATTCGGGCATGCGGCAAAGCCGGGATGTCGAATTGCTCAATACGGATGCCGCGCTGGAAAGGGCGATCGAACTGGCGAGGGAAAGCGGCAATCTGTCCCTGCAGGCCGCGCCCTTGATAAAATATGCCACGCATGAGCTGACCCTCGGCCGCTATGCCGCGGGTCTTGCCTATGCCGAACGCGCCTTTGATGCCCTGACCAATTCCAGCGACGACCTCGCCCGGCTTGGCGCCGACCGCGTGCTCGCCCAGGCCACCAACATGAGCGGCGACCACACGCGCGCCGTGGCTGCGGCCCGCCGCGCCATAGCGCATCCCGCCATCAACATTCCGCTCAATTTCGGCACGATGCAGGTGGATCACCGCGTCTCGATGCGCGTCGTTCTGGCCCGCTCGCTCTGGCTGCAAGGGTTTGCGCGACAGGCCAAGTCGGTCGCGCTCGACGCCTTGTCCCATGCGCGAAAGGATGGTCCGCATGCCGTCGCGGTGGCCCTGGGCTTTGCTGCCTGCCCCGTCGCCATATGGTCCGGCTTCGACGAAGAGGCCGAGGGCATGACGAACGACCTGCTGCAGCAGGCCGAACGCTACACGCTGAACAACTGGCGGCTTTGGGCCGAGATTTTCGACATGGTGCTGGCCCGCCGTCGCGGCGATCTGCCCCGCGACATTCGTCCCGCCGTGTCGCTTCAGGCTGACACGCTGGTGACCTTCGATCCCGATATGCTGGATGCCACGGCGATGGAGCGCGCCATGGCCGGTCTTGCTGGCTGGGCCAATCCCGAAATGTTGCGGGCGATGGCCCTGCGCATGCTGAAATCGACCCGCGCCGATCGGGTGGCCGCGGCCTCGGCGCTGCTTGACCGCGCGATGGACGAGGCCCGCCAGCAAACGGCGCTGGCCTGGGAGCTGCGCATCGCCATCACCATGGCCGAAATGCACAGGACAGAGGGGCGCCCTGCCCTGCTGCGCCAGGTGCTGGAACCCGTCTACGAAAGGCTGACCGAGGGGCATAATACGTGGGATGCGCTCCACGCCCGCAGCCTCCTGGAAGGCCACCGCTAGCGCAGATCCCCATCATCGCATGACGCTTGTGGACGGGCCTCAGGCGACCGCGCGGCCGGCGCCCCCGCGCGGACCAAAGGCCAGAACCACCGCCACGAAGGCCAGCAGGGTTACTGCGATCACCCCAAACATCGCCAGCGGTCCCTGCGCATGCAGCAACGGCAACAGCGCCAGCGGCACCAGAGCCGAACCAAACCGGTTCGCGGCCCAGCCCCAGGACGCGCCCTGCGCACGCCGGTCCGTCGTAAACATCTCGGCGGCGTAAAGCACGATCACCGGGGTGAAGAGGTTGACCAGGAGGTTGAACAAAAGCCCCGTCGCCATCAGCGAGACCGGGTCATCGACCAGCGCGAAGACGATGCCAAGCACCCCCATCCCGATGGCAAGCAGCACGAGGGCCGAACGTCTTTCAACCCGATCCACCAAGAAGCCGCCGATCAGCGTGCCGATCAGCGGCCCAAAGGTCGAAACCCCGACATAAAGGATCGAATCGTGCGGGTTGATACCCTTTTCCACCAGCACGGCGCCCGACAGGGTGCTGAAGCCCACCGTCGCCCAGGGCATGAGCAGATAGGCGACGATCAGGAAGGCGAGGCTGCGCACAAAGGCCGATTGCGACATCGACGCGGCGGCGGGCATGTCCTCTGCCACCGGCTTGGCCGCCATCGACCGCCCGACACGGGGCGACGCTGCAAATCGCGCCATGGCCGCCGCGGCCTCGGACCGCCGGCCGCGCGACATCAGCCAGCGCGGCGATTCCGGCACAAGTCGGAACAGGACGGCGCACAGCGCCGCACCCGTACCCGCGATCAGGAAGGCCCATCGCCAGGCCGCAAGCCCGAGCGGCATCTCCGCCCCCAGACCATGGACGAAGAAGATCAGCCCCGGCGGCCCCAGATAGCCGATCGCGACGGCGCCCAAGACCAGCGGACCGCGTCGCGCAGCGGGGAAAATGTCGGTCATGAAGGAAATCATCAACGGCGGATAGGCACCAAGCGCAAAGCCTGACAACCCGCGAAACAGGATCAGCACTTCGAAGTTCGGGCTGAAGCCCGCACCGAAGGAGGTCACGGTAACGATGACCAGCGACCAGAACAGCAGGCGTTGCCGGCCGTGCCGGTCGGCCAGCCATCCCAGCACCGGGGCTCCGCCGATCGCCCCGATATAGGCCGCGGCCAGCAACCAGCTCAGCTCTCCCGGGTCGATGGCGTTGGGCGGGGCCGAAAAGATCGCCGAAAGGATGCCGCCAAAGGCGATTTCCGCCAGATCGAACGAAAAACCCAAGGCACAGACCAACAAGATGAAAAGATGCATCCGGGTCAGGGGAAGGCTGTCAAGCGGCACATCCCCCGGCGTCGCCGTCGCTGCGTCATCCTGTAAAGCCACGTTCCATCCCCGCTTGCCCCCCGTGAAGCTTTCGCCTGCCGCGACCCACAGCGGTAGTAAACAAATGCAAAATTTTGCTAAAGCTGCAGGCAGGCGGGGCCTCTGCCCTCTTAGGCCCACCAAGGCGCCAGGCGGTGTCTCGTGCGGCAGGCCTCGCCCCGCAGGGCACTTGCGCCGCCGCGACCCTGCGCTGGCAATGGCAGCCGTGAAGCCCGCAACAGCCCCGCAGCAACAGCCTTAGCGCGATTTAACTTCGCTTTACTGGCCCTGCCGCTGCCCATCCTGCAGCCTGACCTTACGGAATGTCAGTCGGGCACAGGCCGCCCGTCGATCACCCGGACCTCAGGAGAGCAGATCATGGCGACGGAAACGATGACCCCCAGACACCCCGATCCAGCGCGCGCCCTGTGGCCGCCAGAATGCGGACAGGCCAGCGATCGCCCCGGCGACCGGCGGCACCCGGCGCGGGCGGTCCTGCCCGCCCGGGTCGCGCGTGCCGACAGGACCAACCCGGCCGCGCGTTTCAGCCGCGCCTTTCCCGGCGCGCGGGTCGAGGTCAGCGAACTCAACGGACCAGGCCCGCATCTGGATTGCCTGCGTTCTGCCCACCCGATGCTGGTTGTGGCGCTGGAAGAGATCGGCGGCCATCTGGAAACGCGCCTGCAACCGGGCGGGCCAAGCAGCGCCGGCTGCCTTGCGCCGAACCGGATGAGCCTCATTCCGCCCGACACGCCCGTCTGGGAATATGCCCGCGATTTCAGCTATATTCGCCGGATCACCATCGAGTTCGACCCAGCCGCGCTGCCCGGCCAGACCTTTGACGACCTCGATGGCCGCCCGCGGCTGATGTTTTCCAACCCGAACCTGCTGGCCCTGGCGGGAATGCTTGCCAAGAATTGCACCGCGCCGCAAGCCGGCGATGACCGCTTTGGCGAAAGCCTCGTTCTGGTGATCGCGGGCGGGCTGTTGCGCGCCGGGCAGGCCGCGGGTGAAACCTGCCGATCCGGCCTTGCACCTTGGCAGTTGCGCAGGGTGACCGACTGCATGAAGGACAACGCCTCTGTCCCGCTGCCGGACCTCGCCGTGCTGGTCGGCCTGTCGCCCTCTTACCTCAGCCGAGCGTTCAAGGTCTCGACAGGGGTGACACCGCGCCGCTGGCAGCTGATGGAAAAGGTCCAGCGCGCGCAGCAGATCATGATCACCACGAATGACCCTCTGGCTGATATCGCCCTTGCCAGCGGCTTTGCGGACCAGAGCCATTTCACCAACGCCTTCCGCACTTTCACCGGCACCACGCCAAGGGCCTGGCGGCGAGAGCGCCCCCCCTTTCGCCCGGCGTCCGGCGCCGCGCGCGTCCCCGGGCCCCGGGCCTGATCCCCCGCGTCAAGACTTCCCGGCCAGGAGCGCCGGGCAGCCATTTCACCGCCACCTTGCCGCGCCGGATGGGGGTCCGCCCCCCCTGCGCCAACCTTCCCCCCTCAAATGGAGTTCCGTCATGTTGAAACCGGCCTTCTTAGCGCTTGCCATGCTCTTTCCGGCCACCGCCTTTGCGGATGTCACCCCCTATCCGCCCAATTTTCAGAGCGAACAGATCGAAGCCAACGGAACCTCGCTTTTCGTGCGCGTGGGCGGGTCGGGACCAGCCGTCGTCCTGCTGCACGGCTTTGGCGAGACGGGCGACATGTGGGCGCCGCTGGCCGCGAAGCTCGCGGCCGACCACATGGTCATCGTCCCGGATCTAAGGGGCATGGGCAACTCCGCCCGCCCCGCCACCGGCTATGACAAGAAGACCGAGGGGCAGGACATCGCGGGCCTTCTCGACGCGCTAAAGGTCGATCTCGCCGACCTGGTGACACATGATATCGGCAACATGGTGGGCTATGCCTTTGCCGCAGAACATCCCAAGAGGGTGACCCGCTTTGTCATCATCGACGCCCCGCTGCCAGGGATCGGCCCCTGGGACCAGATCGTGCGCAGCCACGCCCTGTGGCATTTCTCGTTCTACGGGCCGGATGCAGAACGGCTGGTGCAAGGCCGCGAGAGGATCTACCTCGACCGGTTCTGGAATGAATTTTCGGCCGATCCCGCCCAATTCGACGAGGCCTCCCGACAGCACTACGCGGCGATCTACGCCCAGCCCGGCGCGATGCACGCGGCCTTCGAATAGTTCAAGGCCTTCGACCAGGACGCCGTCGACAACGCGGCCTTCGTCGCCGCGGGCAAACTGGCCATGCCGGTTCTGGCCGTCGGCGGCGAGAAATCCTTCGGCCCGATGATGGCCACCGTGATGCGTGCGGCGGCGACCGATGTGACCGAAGCGGTCGTCCCCGGCGCGGGCCATTGGGTGATGGAAGAGAACCCTTCCGCCACGATACAACTCGTCTTGCGGTTTCTCGGCGATTGAGCCGTACGGCCGCCCTCGCCCCGGCCATCAAGGTTCCGGGATGAGGCGCCAGATCCGGCCGGGCTGAGGCCGGACCTTAAGAGGACAACGCCGCGATCGTTCGGCCTGACCCGGGGGGCAATGGCGCGCCCGGTTCCGGCCGCAGAACAAGCCGGAGAGTGCTGCGCGCTTATGAACCGGGCCCGGAAGGCCGCCTGAAACCCGGCGCGGCGGCCGGATCGAAGGCAAAGGCATTGCGCCAAACGCAACCCCCGCCCTTATGACGCAGTTTCTTCGTCCTGGCAGGCCGTGACCCGGCAAGGGTGTCGGCATACCTTCGTCCGACCAAAGGCCCCTCGGGTTCAAGAAGCAGCATCCGCACGGCGACCGGACCCAGCATCTCTGCGTTGCGGCATCGACCTCGGGTTCGAAGTCACCGGCGAAGGATCAGGTCAAGGGCCCTCGGTCGTCGTCTGGCGGCCAAGTGGCCCGCAAGCACCAATCCGGCAGAGAATGCCCGAACCGTGATCAGGATGTCGACCGACGGCCATCGTCCGGGAGCGCACCGATCCGTGGCGGCCACCAACCCGGTTAGGCGGGGAATTCACGTGAGGCGCGCAGCTTCGAGGTCGCCCTGGCATTCCTGAAAGGGGTGTGACGCGTTTGCCAATGGTCGCGGCCGTCCTACGTCTGGTTGCCAAGCCGCGAGATCCGATGCTGATCCTGACACATGCCACCTTGATGAACCCCGGCGTGCTGGAGACCAGCAGCCTTCCGAAAAAATTCCTTGGCAGGGTCCTGGTCGCGCCGCTGGCCGCAGGATTCGGGACATGGGGGCGGCTTGTGGTCGAGATGCAGGTGCTCCGCTTTGCCGTGACGCTTCTGCCTTTTGCCCTCGCGCCGGTCCTCGTGCCGAGGCTGGCCATGCCGGTCATGGAGGCTCCGGTTCTGATGGTGATGCTGGTCGTGCTGGTCGAAATGAAGGTCTTGCGACTGACAGCCCCGGCGCGGGCGGCGCAGGTCGACCCGGACGAGGCGGCCCGCCGGCTCGACACGCTGAGCTTCCGGGCCCGCAGCTGCCTGAGGCGGATCGCCGCGCGGCATGACCTGCGCGAGGGGTCCCTGCATCTTGTCGTCGAACAATCCGAACTGGCGCGCCTTCCGCCGCTGACACTGGTTTCGGTGCAGGGCGACCTGCCGGGCCCGCATGTCCTGTCGCTCGATCCCGAGGATCGCGACATGCTGCGCAAGGGCCTGTTCGATGCCACGTTCACAGAACGGGACCTGCTGGCGGTCAATCACCGCGACAATCTGTACCTGCGCGAGATCACACAGGAGGCGCGTGCCGTTTCGGCCCATGCCCGGCTTGCGGCGCTGCTCGAGGTCGGGGCGACGGCGCGATGAGTGTGAACGCAACCACGGTTTCGGCCGGCGAGGCCCTGCGTGTGCTGGAGGCAGGCTGGGCGGCGCAGCAGGCGGGCAGGCTGACCGCGTCCTGGATGCTTCACGGACGCCCGGGCGTGGGCAAGACCGAACTGGTGCAAACCCTGGCCGAAAGGATCGGCGCGCAGCTTTACGACCTGCGCCTGACCACCATCGAACCGCAAGACCTGCGCGGACTGCCCTATTATGACCACAGCACGGCCAAGACGGTCTGGTACCGCCCCGAGGACCTGCCCGACACCGAGGCGCCGGCCGTCCTGTTTCTTGATGAACTGACCGCAGCCGCGCCCTCGCTTCAGCCCACGGTCTATGGGTTGCTGCAAGAGCGGCGGGTGGGCCGTCACCGGCTTCCACCGAATGTGATGATCGTGGCGGCCGGCAACCAGATCGAGGACGGCGCCATCGCCTATGAGATGGGCACGGCGCTCAGCGACCGGTTGATCCACATGATCGTCCAGGCCAGCGCCGAAGACTGGCTGGCGAACTACGCCATTCCCGCCGGCATTCACCCGACGGTCGCGGCCTTCATCCGCACCCGCCCCGATCTTCTGGAAACGACCGAGGACAGCATCCGCCGCGGCCAGATGATCGCCTGCACCCCGCGCAGCTGGACCCGCGTCAGCCGCATCATGGACAGCATCCCCGACCGGGCGATCCGCCAGGTCATGATCGCCGGGACCGTCGGGACGGCAGCCGCAGCGGAATTCGCGCTGCTGGCCGACGAGATCGCCGCAACGGTGCGGATCGACGAGATGCTGGCGGCACCCCGCGCCGAACGCGCCGCCCTTTATCCCGCCACGCTGCACGGCCTTACGGCGCTGGTCTTCGGGCTGGTCGGCATGGTCACGCGCGCGACATTGCCCGCCGGTATCGAGATCCTGGCAGACCTGCGAAAACACAAGGGCCTGGCCGCCGGGGGCCTGCCGACCGGAGAACTGGCCAGCTTCGGCTTCGAGCTGCTGATCGGTCGTGCGTTGGACCAAGGCTGGCAAGACATCTTCGCCGCGTCGGCTTCCTACGCAGACTATGCCGCCGACCGTCACGCCCTGGGCTTGCCGTGACACGCCATTCGGCCCGCGCAGCACGGGCCATCGCCCATCTGGGCGAGGTCGATGCCGCCCTGGCCGTTCTGGCGCTTTGGTGTCGTCACCGCGATGGCACCGGCCCCACAGCCACGCGGGGCGAGGTCATCAGCTATGGGCCCGGGTTCGATATGCTCGGCCTGCCCGAACAGGTCGGCCTCGTCGCGCATCATGTCCTGCATGTGGCGCTGCGTCATTCGGCGCGGTCGGCCTTTCTGGCCGAACGGCTCGGCGATGCCTTCGATCCGGCCCTCTTCAGCCTGGCGGCCGATGGCATCATCAACGAGACGCTGATCCTGGCCGGCCATGCCATTCCCCGGCCCGCAGTCCTTCTGACCGAGCTTCTGGCCGAGGCCGGGATGCCCGAGCCAAGCGCCGTCGCCGCGCTGGAGCGATGGGACGCCGACCGGCTTGCCATGGCGCTGCACAGCGACCCCGAACGGGCGAAGCGCCTGCGCGACTGGGCCCGGACCCGCGGCTTTTCTGACGATCTGAAAACCGGCACACCGGATGACGACGGAACCGTGCAATCCGCCGCCGATTGGCGCAACCAGATCCTGCGGGCGCTCGCGGCAGGGCGGAAAGCCGGCTCTGGGATCGGGCGGCTTGGCGCCATTCTGGCCGATCTCGCGCCCGACCGCGTGCCTTGGGAAGTCGTCCTGCGGGGTCTGCTGGCGCGGGCGGTTGCGGAACGCCCCAAGGTCAGCTGGAACCGCCCCTCGCGGCCCTTCGTCGCGCGTCTGGCCGAGGCGGAAAGAACCGGCGGCCTTCTGCCCGTGTTCGAACCGGGCTACCGGCGGACCGACCACCGGCCGAAGATCGTCGTCGGGCTCGACACCTCCTCATCCATCGACGCCCAGACCCTGCGGCTTTTCTGGGCGGAAACTGGCGGCATTGCCCGCCGCACCGGGGCGGAGGTGCATCTGATGGCCTTCGACGAGACGGTCCATGCGACCTGGCGCCTTGATCCTGCGGCTTGGCGCGAAGGTATCCACGAACAGGTCAGAACCGGCGGCGGCACGGATTTCACCGACCTCTTCGACAAGGCGGCGCGCCTGAGCCCCTCGATCCTTGTCATCCTCACCGATCTGGACGCCCCGGCCCCCGGCGTCCCCCGGTTTCCGGTCCTGTGGGCTGTGCCGGGCCGGGTCGAGACGCCACCTTTCGGCAAGGTGCTGATCGTCGGCGATATTGGGGCAGAACCGACAGTCGCGTTGCCTGCCGCGCGCCGATGATTCCCGTCCCGTGAAGATGGGCTAGAAGGCCCTTTCGCACAGGCTCATCGACGGCCTGACAGTGACACCCGCAAGACGCGCGGTCATGCGGCGAAGGCTGGGGTACGCAAGCGCCAAGAGAGACATGTGGAAATCCCCGCGAGCAGGGTCAGATCGGCGCTCAACAGTGAAGTAGCGACTTGACTTATCGTCCTTCGCAAGCAATAGTGAAGCACATACTTCACCAATGGAGACTCAGATGCCTGAACCCGAGATCATTCATGATACTTTCGCCATCGAGAAATCGTTCTCGGCGTCGCCGACGAAGGCATTCGCTGCCTTCGCTGATCCCCAAAAGAAAAGACGCTGGTATGGCGAAAGCAACGCATTCGAGACCCTCGAACACCGGCTGGATTTCTCCATCGGGGGTCAGGAGGTCCTGACGGGACGAATGCTGCCGACGAGTCCGATCACGGGCGCCCTGTTGAAGTGGACTTCCGCCTACGCAGAGATCATGCCAGACAACCGCATTGTCTTTTCACAGGTCGTTGACATGAACGGACGCCGGATTTCCTGTTCGCTCGTGACCGTCGAATTCTTCGCAGACGCCGGGGGAACGCGCCTGCGCCTGACCCACCAGGCCGCCTTCTTCGAAGGATCGGACGGGCCCGCTATCCGAAAGGCGGGGTGGGAGGGGCTTCTCACCAGGCTTGGCGAAGAGATTTCGCGGCAATGACAGAGGTTGCGGCGAGGCTGGATGCCAATCAGGTTCTTGCGGCGCTTGGCGATGCGACGCGGCGGGCCTTGATCGATCTCCTCGCCCAATCCCCCTCTTCGATATCCGATCTTGCAAGCGCGCTGAACGTGACCAAGACGGCAATCGGCCAGCACGTGGCAATATTGGAAGCCTGCCATCTGGTCGTCAGTCAAAAGACAGGGCGTGTCCGTATCTGCCGCCTGGATCACCGCGGCCTTGACGCTTTGCAGGTCTGGATTGAAGCGCGCCGGCATCCATGGGTGGAGAAGCTCGATCGTCTCGACGACCTTCTGGAAGAGGAAGATGGGGTCAGTTCGCCGAATGACGGCACCACCGCGGGCGTGTGACGGCGGCGGGCGGGTCCGAACCAAATTGGCGGAACATGGCGGCAAGGCAACGATCCCGCCGGGTCAAGCCATGCGGCCGGGGCGGCGATGCCGGGCAATTGGCCCGGCCCCCGGGGGCCGGGATCGACTGCCTCAACCGGCCCCCTTCGTGCCGTCTGTCGCGTCAGAGCCCGAGGACCTGCCGGACGTAATCAATCGCCGCCGGAGAAAGCTTGCGCCCATCGGAGGCCGCAAGCAGCGCCCTGTGCTCTTTCCGGTTCGCCTGGGTCAGGTCAGTCTGGGCGGTCGTGACGGCCGCCACGGCATCGGCATAGGCCACGGCATTTGCACGTTCGGCCTGCAGGTTGGCAAGGTCCTGCTGATAGGTCGCAGAGGTCGGGTCAAGCGCTGCGATATCGGCATCAATGGCCGTGACGCTACGGCTCGGCGGTTCCAGAGCGGCGAGAGTTGCCTGCGCGGCGGCCAGTCTGTCGGACGCGCTGATGGTGGCCAGCGCGGCATTCCGATAGGTCGCAATGCGCCCGACCTGACTGTTGGGGGCAGCGTTCTGCAACGCGTTGGGATTGGCCTTGACCGCATTCAAACCCTTGAGTTCGGACGCCAGCGCCCCGTTGCCCTTATGGGAGGTCGAGGTTGGGCCGGTGTGGTCGCTCACGTTGGTGGCGTGGCCATTGGACGGATTATCATGCGCCGAGGCCGAAGCTCCGTGGCTCGAGTTGCCCCTGCCGCTCTCGGCATAGGCGGCTCCCCAGCCCGCGGCCGGGGCGAGCATCGAAGGGAGTGGGCCGGCGGCCAACACAAAGAGGCCCAGAACGGCGGCGGCGGATCTCATCTGCATGACTGTCTCCTGTCTGTGATGATACTTGGCACGGCGCTCAGGATTCGCAACCTGAGCGGGTAATGAACAGCTTCAAAGGCGCCCGCGCCGATCCGATCAATAAACCGAGGTTATAGGACGCAGCAGAACGCGAATGCCGGGCGGAATATCGCCTTTCGGACCGGTCGAGACGGCATCGAATCCACGGGCTGCCATGGCGCGGGCCGTTCGCGCCTTGCGAAGGCAACCGGGATCGAGACGCCGGCGGTCGACGCTGCGGATCGGCCGGACCGCGACACCACGGTCCCGCGGCGAGAGCGTTGCAACAGGTAAATCCTTGGGTGTGCCGCAAGTCCCCGTGACCGCAAAGCCTGGGCTCGCGGATGACCGCGACACAATCATCGGCGCGGTGAACGCCAGGCACGATCAGAGGCCGGGATGCATGCCCGGGTTTGAGCGGCCGGCGGCTGACATTGATCACCACCACGCCCCGCGCCTTCCGCTTGCGCAGAAAAGGGATGAGGCGTTCGACATCCGACACCGTCAGCGCGCTGGACAGATCATCGAAGATCGGCACCTTCGAGCTTTGGCTGATCGCCATGGCCATCGCGGTCAGCCGCCTTTGCGCAGCGCCGAGGTCGGCCGCCACGGGCCTGGGGTCGATCACGACCGCCCGCAAGGCAAAGATTTCGGCGGCCTTGGCCAATCAGCCCAGCCTGCTGCGGGTATTCCAGGTCAGGACGATGTCCTGCGCTGTGGGCAGCCTGGGGATCGGGCTCCCCTCGCCGGAGTTCACTGCGATCCTGGCGACGCGCGAGGCTTCGGGCCGATGGGTACCGAGGGGGGCGCTCCCGACCTTGACGGTCCCTGTGTCGGACTTTCTGACGCCATTCAGCGCCTTCAGGATGGTGGGTTGCCGCCCTTGCCGCGAGGAAGGGCATGGCTTCATCGGGGAGAACATCCAAATCCATATTTGCCAAGTATTTGACGCCGCCAGACGCCTTGAAGAACCCCGTCGTGACGGCAAGGAGCGGTCCTTCCGGCCGAAGATGCGAAAGGCCAATTGGCTGATCGAGATTACCCCCGACGGCGTCGCGGCCAATCGTCCGCGGCAATTGGCGTGGCAGGCCCGCTTCCATGCGATCATCGCACTTCTTAGAGGTGGCCTTCCTGCTGATATCCGGGTTTCCTGCGTCAGATCGCCTCTGGTGAACCCAAATTCGGATTGCTGGCAGGTCGCTGAAAGCCTCAGGCCCCGACCCGGTCTTGGGAACATGATTCACGTTCGGCACGGCGAAGTTGGGGGTGATGATGCGCGGGACGGGCGAGACGAGCGGGTCGCGGTTCAGCTCTGTTGATCCGGAAGCGCATATCCCGGCGCGGCACCTGCCGCGAAAGATCCGGCAGGCGCTGAACGACGCGCAGGCGAGCCTCGATCGCGGGCTCGAGACGCTCTGCACTGACTTTTGGCGTCCCGCGATCCCGCCGGAACGGCAGCCGATGGCCATGCGGAACGGCGCGGCGCAGGGGAGATGATCCACCGCCACTCTCCCGGTTCGACCCGACAGCTGACGCGGGGCGCCGGCAGGGGCTTCGACGCGGCCGAATTCATCGCCGACCTGGATCACGCCCGATATCGCCCGAAACAATCGTGGCATTCAGCGACAGGGGGGCGCACGATCCGGCACGCAGGTTGCGCCCTCTCGATCAAACCATGCAAACGGATCGACTTGCGTCGGGACGACGACCCACCGGATCGTTGACGTATCCTCCTCACCTTCGGCTGGGCCAAGGCCGTCTGTCAGGGCGTCGGGCAGGTATTTCCCGCGACTGGGGCGGAGTGTCTTCGGGACCCGCGGAGGCAGAAGTGGATAGTCCCGGCACGGGGCAAGGCGGCAGTGGCGCCGACCGGATCGACCCGAAACCTTCGTCAACCACGCTTGGCTTGATCAGGGTTGATCCTGAAGCCCCGCAGTCGTCCCGGTCGACGCTTTCGCCCCGAAAGCCGTGTCGCGCATCTTGGCCGGGCCTTCGGGCTCAGTGCCCGGAGCTTGCGGCCCGGGATTTGCTTCTGGCCGAGCGACGCGGGACCCTATCGACCGGCCCGGACCCCGTCGCTGTCCGCCTCACTTGACAGGCGGCGTGCAGACATGAACGCCGGTGCCCCAGTCGTCACACCGGCGCTGAAGATCCTCGGGCAGCGGAAGGTCGGTGAAGAAACTGTCGATTTCGGACAGGCTGGCGATGCGAGCGGGCGCGGACCGGCCGAGCTTGGAGTGGTCGCAGGCCAGAAAAGCCCGGCGGGCCTGACGCAGGATCGCGCGGCTGACCCGGACCTCGGCCATGTCATAGTCGAGAAGATCGCCGTCCGAATCCAGGCCCGACGCGCCGATCACGGCATAATCCACCTTGAACTGTTCGACGAACTGCGTGGTCATCTCGCCCACCAGCCCGCCGTCGGACCGGCGCAGGGCGCCTCCTGCCACGATGACCTCGCAGCCCGGATTGGCGGCGAGGATGATCGCCACGTTCATGTTGTTGGTGACGACGGTGATGTTGGAATGGTGGATCAGCGCCTGGGCCACCGCCTCGGTCGTGGTGCCGAGGTTCAGGATCAGGCTGGAATTGTCCGCGATCTCGGCGGCGCAGGCGCTGGCGATGGCCATCTTCGCCTCGCGGTTCATCCGGCGCCGCGCCTCGTAGCCAAGGTTCACCATCCCCGTCCGCGGCACCGCGCCGCCGTGGGTGCGGTCCAGCAGACCCGCCTCGGCAAGGTCGCCGAGATCGCGGCGAATCGTCTGCAGCGTGACGTTGAATCGACGCGCCAGATCTTCGACCTGAACGCTGCCCTCGGCCCGGGCCATCTCAAGTATCTCGGTTTGACGCGTGTTGACGTGCATCGCGCTCTCGTTCTGGTTGCAGGTCGAGCCGGTCCGGATGGACCCTCGCGCAGACAGCTTCTCGCAGAGGAAACGCGCATGCAAGCATTCAATTTCGCCGCAAATGCGAGGAAATCTGGTGACGAATGCTGCGCTGCAGCGCCTTTACTTTCGTTTTGCGAAAAAACGCGCACAAACGAAACACATGCTTGACCTGCGAAAAAAACTGGTTTCTGCTCTTGTCACGAAAGCGCGAGGACTACGTGAAAGGTAGGGATGTGTCTGACTTGGCTTCGCCAGCGGTTTTCGATGTCTTCGTGATCGGCGGCGGGATCAACGGCTGCGGCATCGCGCGGGACGCAGTCGGGCGCGGTCTTTCGGTCGTGCTGGCCGAACAGGGCGACCTTGCGCAGGCGACCTCTTCGGCCTCGACCAAGCTGTTCCACGGCGGGCTGCGCTATCTGGAATATTTCGAGTTCCGCCTGGTCCGCGAGGCGCTGGAGGAGCGCGAGACGCTGCTGGTGGCGATGCCCCACATCTCGTGGCCGATGCGGTTCGTGCTGCCCTATTCACCGGACATGCGATTTGAGGGCAACACACCGACCTCGCGCCTTCTGGGGCTGGTGATGCCGTGGAACAAGGGGCGGCGGCCGGCCTGGTTGATCCGGCTCGGCCTGTTCCTGTACGACCATCTGGGTGGGCGCAGGATCCTGCCGGGGACACGGCGGCTGGACCTCGCCAGTGACCCGGCCGGCCAGCCCCTGAAGCCCGGCTTCCGGCTGGCCTATGAATATTCCGACTGCTGGGTGCAGGATTCGCGGCTGGTGTCGTTGAATGCCCGCGATGCGGCCGAGCGTGGCGCGCAGATCCTGGTTGGCACCCGCGTCACCCGGGCCGAGCGTGACGGCGCCCTGTGGCGGATCGAGACCCGGGGACCGGAGGGGGCCCGGACCTATCACGCGCGGGCGCTGGTCAACGCCGGGGGCCCCTGGATCGAAGAGGTGATCCGTGACGTCGCCCGCATCCGCTCGACCGAGGGCGTGCGCCTCGTGCGCGGCAGCCACATCGTGACCCGGCGGCTGTTCGACCACGACCGCTGCTATTTCTTTCAGGGTCCGGACGGGCGGATCATCTTCGCCATTCCCTACGAACAGGATTTCACCCTGATCGGCACGACCGACCAGGACCACGACGGCTCGCCCGCCGAGGCCCGCTGCACCGATGCCGAACGCGACTATCTTTGCGCCTTTGCCAGCCGCTATTTCGCCCGGCCCGTGACGCCGGCCGACGTGGTCTGGAGCTACTCGGGCGTGCGACCACTGTACAACGACGGCGCCAAGTCGGCCACGGCGGCAACGCGGGATTATGTGCTTAGCCTGAATGCCGAGGGCGCGCCGCTGCTGAATGTCTTCGGCGGCAAGATCACCACCTATCGCCGTCTGGCCGAAGGCGCGCTGGCGCGGCTCGTTCCGTTCTTTCCGCAGGCCAAGGGGCCCTGGACGGCGCGGGTTCCCCTGCCCGGGGGCGACTTTCCGCATGACGGGGTGCCGGCGCTGATCGACCGGCTGGCGCGGGAGTATCCCTTCCTCTCCGCGCGCGAGGCGCAGCGGCTGGTCCGCAACTATGGCACGGATGTCTTCCGGATCCTGGACGGGGCGAAGGCCCCCGAGGATCTGGGGCGCGACTTTGGCGCCGGCCTGACCGAGGCCGAACTGCGCTGGCTCGTCGTGCATGAATTCGCGCGCAGTGCGGCGGATGTGATCTGGCGGCGGACCAAGCTCGGCCTGCACATGACAGAGGATCAGGTGGCCGCGCTGGAGGCCTTCCTGGCGGAGAACGGCAAGACGTTGCGCGAGGGGTGCCTTGAAACCCCGGCGGCCGAATAGACGGCGATGGAAGAGGCGGGGGCGCGGCCCGATCGGGTCGCCCGCACCTGGAGGAGGACGAATGACGCTGGAATTGCAGGGCGTGTCGCGCGTGGTGGCGGGCAAGGATCACATCCACCCCACCAGCCTGACATTGCAGAAAGGGACGATGAACGTCCTGCTTGGCCCGACGCTTTCGGGCAAGACCAGCCTGATGCGCCTCATGGCGGGGCTGGACCGACCCAGCACCGGACGGATCATCTGGGAGGGCCGTGACGTCACCGGACTGCGCGTGCAGGACCGCGGCGTCGCCATGGTCTACCAGCAGTTCATCAACTATCCCGCCATGAGCGTTTACGACAACATCGCCTCGCCGGTCCGTCTGGCCGGCAAGTCCCGGGCCGAGGTCGACCGCGCGGTGCGCTCCACCGCCGAGATGCTGCGCCTGACGCCGATGCTGGACCGCAAGCCTCTGGAACTGTCCGGCGGCCAGCAGCAGCGCTGCGCCCTGGCCCGGGCGCTGGTGAAGGGCGCGGGTCTGGTCCTGCTGGACGAGCCGCTGGCCAACCTGGACTACAAGCTGCGCGAGGAACTGCGGGTGGAAATCCCGCGCATCTTCGAAGCCTCGGGCGCGATCTTCGTCTATGCCACGACCGAACCGGAAGAGGCGCTGCTTCTGGGCGGCCACACGCTGACCCTGTGGGAAGGCCGGGTCACCCAGTTCGGCCCCACCGCCGAGGTCTATCGCAATCCGGCCGACGCAACCACGGCGCGGGTCTTCTCGGACCCGCCAATGAACTTCCTTCCGGCGGTCAAGTCGGGTCACAGGCTGCGCTTCAGCGACCATGCCAATGCCCCGGCAGACGGACTCCTCGCCGGCCTGCCGGATGGCGCCTATACGGCGGGCTTTCGGGCCAATCACATGGCCCTGAACCGCCACTCGGGCAGCGCCGTCGCCTTCGACTGCCGGCTGGGCGTGACCGAGATCACCGGCTCGGAGACCTACATTCACGTCAGCCATGGCGCCGAACGCTGGGTCGGGCTGGTCGGCGGAGTCCACGCGCTGACGCCGGGTCAGACCGTGCAGGTCTGGGTCGATCCCGCGCATGTCTATCTGTTCGACGCGGAGGGCCGCCTTGCCGCACCCGCCCCCTATGCGCAGGCGGCCTGAGCCATGGTGCAGATCACGCTCCGGAACCTCGCCCACAGCTATCGCGCCAATCCGCAGACCGAGGCGGATTACGCGCTGAAGCAGATGGATCACGTCTGGCAGGATGGCGGAGCCTATGCGCTGCTTGGCGCTTCGGGCTGCGGCAAGACCACGCTTCTGAACATCATCTCGGGGCTGATCAAGCCCTCGCACGGACGGGTCCTGTTCGGCGACACCGACGTGACGCAGGCCGACACCGCCGCACGGAACATCGCGCAGGTGTTCCAGTTCCCGGTCGTCTACGACACGATGACCGTGCGTGACAACCTGGCCTTTCCCCTGCGCAACCGTGGCAAGGACGCGGCCTATGTGAAGGCCCGCGTCGACCAGATCGCCGCCATGATCGGGATGGAGGCGATGCTGGCGCGCAAGGCGCGCGGGCTGACCGCCGATGCCAAACAGAAGATCAGCCTCGGCCGCGGCATGGTGCGCGAAGATGTCAACGCCATCCTCTTCGACGAGCCGCTGACCGTCATCGACCCCCAGATGAAGTGGGAACTGCGGACCCAGCTGAAAAGCCTGCACCGCGACTTCGGCCATACGATGATCTATGTCACACATGACCAGATCGAGGCGCTGACCTTCGCCGACAAGGTGGTGGTGATGCACGAGGGTCGCGTCGTGCAGATGGGCACGCCTGAAGAGCTGTTCGAGGCCCCGGCCCATACCTTCGTCGGCTATTTCATCGGGTCTCCGGGCATGAACTTCCTGGATGCCACGGTCTCGGGTCGCAGCGCCCGGCTGGCCGGCGGGCACGAGATCGACCTTGGCGCCGACCATGGCGCGCCCTCCGGTCGGGTCCAGCTGGGGGTCCGGCCGGAATATGCGCTGTTGGCGGATGGAGAGGGCCTGGACCTTTCGATCCGGCGGGTCGAGGACGTGGGCCGCCACCGCATCGTGCGGGCCGAGATCGACGCCCGGCCTTTCGACATCGTCATTCCCGAGGGCGTCGAGATCCCGGCACAGCCGCGCCTGACCTTCGCGCCGGGCAAGATCAACGTCTATGCCGATGACTGGCGCGTCGCGCCCAACGCTGGGGCTGCCTGATGGACAAGATTCAGAACAACCGCGCCTGGTTCCTGGTCCTGCCGGTCCTGGTCATCGTGGCGTTTTCGGCCGTCATCCCGCTGATGACCGTGGTCAATTACTCGGTCAACGACACCTTCGGCAGCAATGACTTCTTCTGGGCGGGGCTGGAGTGGTTCCAGGATGCCGTCACCTCGGACCGCATCCATGAGGCTCTGGGCCGGCAGGTCCTGTTCTCGGGCATCATCCTGGCCATCGAGGTGCCGCTTGGCATCTTCATCGCGCTGAACATGCCGCGGCAGGGCTTCTGGTCCAGCCTGTGCCTCGTGCTGATGGCGCTGCCGCTGCTGATCCCGTTCAACGTCGTGGGGACGATCTGGCAGATCTTCGGACGCGTGGACATCGGGCTTCTGGGCCACACGCTGGCCGCGCTCGGCATCGACTACAACTATGTCAGCGACCCGCTGGCCGCCTGGATCACCGTTGTCGTCATGGATGTCTGGCACTGGACCTCGCTGGTGGCGCTGCTCTGCTATGCCGGCCTGCAATCCATCCCCGGCGCCTTCTACCAGGCGGCGAAGATCGACCAGGCCAGCCGGTGGAGCGTCTTCCGCTTCATCGAACTGCCCAAGATGCGCGGCGTGCTGCTGATCGCCGTCCTGCTGCGCTTCATGGACAGTTTCATGATCTACACCGAGCCCTTTGTCGTCACCGGCGGCGGCCCGGGAAATTCCACCACCTTCCTGTCCATCGACCTGGTGAAGCAGGCGATCGGCCAGTTCGACCTTGGCCCGGCGGCTGCCTTCTCGATCATGTATTTCCTGGTGATCCTGCTGATTTCCTGGGTTTTCTACACCGTGATGACCAATCTCGACCGGGACGGAGGCAACTGACATGCGCATGAAGACCTCGCCCTGGGTGATGACGCTTTACATCCTGTTCCTGCTGGTGCCGATCTACTGGCTGGTGAACATGAGCCTGAAGGACAACACCGAGATCACCTCGACCTTCACGATCATCCCGCGCCATCTGACCTTCGAGAATTACCGGACGATCCTGACCGACCCCAGCTGGTACATGGGTTACGTCAACTCGATCATCTATGTCGTCGAGAACACGGTGATCTCGATCGCGGTGGCGCTGCCGGCCGCCTATGCCTTCAGCCGCTACACTTTCATGGGCGACAAGCACCTGTTCTTCTGGCTGCTGACCAACCGCATGTCGCCGCCCGCGGTCTTTGCCCTGCCGTTCTTCCAGCTTTATTCCTCGATCGGGCTCTTCGACACCCACATCGCCGTGGCGCTGGCGCATTGCCTGTTCAACGTGCCGCTGGCGGTCTGGATCCTTGAAGGCTTCATGCGCGGCGTTCCCAAAGAGATCGACGAGACCGCCTATATCGATGGCTATGGTTTCGGGCGGTTCTTTGTCCGGATCTTCATGCCGCTGATTGCCTCCGGCATCGGTGTCACGGCCTTCTTCTGCTTCATGTTCTCCTGGGTCGAGCTGCTGCTGAGCCGCACGCTGACCTCGGTGAACGCAAAGCCGATCGCGGCGGTTATGACGCGCACGGTCTCGGCTTCGGGGATGGACTGGGGGGTTCTGGCGGCGGCCGGCGTGCTGACGCTGGTGCCCGGCGCCTTGGTCATCTGGTTCGTGCGCAACTACATCGCCAAGGGCTTTGCCCTGGGCCGGGTCTGAGGGGGGGCGGCCATGACCAACGCACGCTGGAACCTTGTCTATCTGGTGACCGTTGCGGTCTTCGCCGGCGTCCTCGGCTTTCTGGTCTGGGCCGTGCCGCCGGGCGACGACGGGGCGAAGGGCTGGTTCAATCCGATGATCCCCGGCGGCTGGATGGCCTGGACCTTCCCGGTCGCCGTGTTCTTCACCGCGATCGCGGGCCTGCTGGTGACCTTCACCCTGCTGGCGATCCGCTTTCCAGAGACCCCCCGTGTCGGCATCCTGCGTATCGAGACGACGCGCGGCGACCGGCTGTTCATCTCTTTGCTGGGTTCGGCCTTCATCTGCCTGGCCTGGCTCTACTTTGCCGGTCCCCCGCTCTGGGGGGCGCTGGCAACCTGCCTCATCTATGCCGTCGCGGTCTTCGTCGCGGTCTAGAGGAGCCCGAAGTGTCCAAGGGCGGGGCTGGACCCCCCGCCCCCGGACGGAATGTCGATTGCACGCACAACATCCCAAGGGAGGAATAGGATGAAACTGACCCTGACGACAACTGCGATGGCGCTTGCGCTAAGCACCGTTTCGTTACCGGCTTGGGCTGACATGGGGGCTGCGAAGAAATTTCTCGCCTCCGAGATCGGCGACCTGACCACGCTCTCTCCGGCCGACCAGGAGAAAGAGATGCAGTGGTTCATCGACGCCGCCAAGCCCTATCAGGGCATGGAGATCCATGTCGTTTCGGAATCGCTGACCACCCACAAGTACGAATCCGAAGTCCTCGCTCCGGCCTTCACCGCGATCACCGGCATCAAGGTCGTGCATGACATCATCCAGGAGGGCGATGTCGTCGAGAAGATCCAGACCCAGATGCAGACGGGCGAGAACATCTACGACGCCTATATCAACGACAGCGACTTCATCGGCACGCACTGGCGCTATGGCCAGGTCCGCGACCTGACCGACTGGATGGCCGGCGAGGGCAAGGATGTCACCGACCCGATGCTGGACCTCAAGGACTTCATCGGCCTGTCCTTCACCACCGCTCCGGACGGCAAGCTGTACCAGATGCCCGACCAGCAGTTCGCGAACCTCTACTGGTTCCGCTACGACTGGTTCAGCGATCCCAAGACCCAGGCCGACTTCAAGGCCAAGTACGGCTACGATCTCGGCGTGCCGGTCAACTGGTCAGCCTATGAGGACATCGCCCAGTTCTTCACCGGCCGCGACATGAGCTATATCGGCGGGCCGGCCAAGGTCTATGGCAACATGGATTACGGCAAGAAGGACCCGAGCCTAGGTTGGCGGTTCACCGATGCGTGGCTCTCGATGGCCGGAAACGGCGACAAGGGCCTGCCGAACGGCAAGCCGGTGGACGAATGGGGCATCAAGGTTGACGAGAACTCGCGTCCCGTCGGTTCTTGCGTGGCGCGTGGGGGCGACACCAACGGTCCCGCCGCGGTCTATGCCGTGCAGAAATACCTCGACTGGCTGAAGAACTACGCCCCGCCCTCGGCGGAAGGCATGACCTTCGGCGAGGCAGGTCCCGTCCCGGCCCAGGGTGAAGTCGCCCAGCAGATCTTCTGGTACACCGCCTTCACCGCCGACATGGTGAAGCCCGGCCTGCCCGTGGTGAATGCCGATGGCACGCCGAAGTGGCGCATGGCGCCCAGCCCGCATGGCGTCTACTGGAAGGACGGCATGAAGCTCGGTTATCAGGACGTGGGGTCGTGGACGCTGATGAAGTCCACGCCGGTCGACCGCGCCAAGGCCGCCTGGCTTTACGCGCAGTTCGTGACCTCGAAGCTGGTGGACGTGAAGAAGAGCCATGTCGGCCTGACCTTCATCCGCGAGTCGACCATCCACGACAAGAGCTTCACCGAACGTGCCCCGATGCTGGGCGGTCTGGTCGAGTTCTACCGCTCGCCGGCCCGCGTCCAGTGGACCCCCACGGGCACCAACGTGCCGGATTATCCGAAGCTCGCGCAACTGTGGTGGCAGAACATCGGCGATGCGTCCTCGGGCGCCAAGACCGTGCAAGCCGCGATGGATTCGCTGTGCGCCGACCAGGAAAAGGTCCTGGGCCGGATCGAGAAGTCGGGCAAGCAGGGCGACATCGGTCCCAAGCTGGCCGCCGAGCATGATCTCGCCTTCTGGAACGCCGATGCCGTGGCCAAGGGCAATCTCGCGCCGCAGTTGAAGATCGCGGAAGAAAAGGAAAAGCCGGTCACCGTGAACTACGACGAGCTGATCAAGTCCTGGCAGCAATGACACCGGGGGACCGGGCGGCTTCTGTCGCCCGGTCCCGCCTTTGATGACGGACCGCAGCGGAACGGCTCCATGACGCATATCCTCGCGATTGATCAGGGCACGACCTCGTCCCGCTCGATCCTTTTCGACGCCGGGCTTCGCCCGGTCGCCTCGGCCCAGCAGGAATTTCCCCAGCACTACCCCGCCTCGGGATGGGTCGAACACGATCCGTCGGATCTCTGGTCGACCACCGCCGCCACGGCCCGCGCCGCGATCGAGCGGGCCGGCATCGGCGCAGAGGCGGTCGCCGCCATCGGCATCACCAACCAGCGCGAAACGACGCTCTTGTGGGAGCGGGCCACCGGGCGCCCGCTGCATCGGGCCATCGTCTGGCAGGACCGCCGCACCGCCCCGATTTGCGAGGCCTTGCGCGCCGCCGGGCATGAAGCCATGGTCACCCAACGCACCGGGCTGCTGCTGGACCCCTATTTCTCGGGCACCAAGCTAAAGTGGCTGCTGGACACAATTCCCGGGGCCCGCGCCCGCGCACAGAAGGGCGAGCTTGCCTTCGGCACTGTGGACAGTTGGCTCATCTGGAACCTGACCGGCGGGCGCGTCCATGCGACGGATGCCACCAATGCCTCGCGCACGCTCTTGTACGACATCGGCGCCAATCGCTGGGACGCCGAGATCTGCGCGCTTCTGGACATTCCCCTCGCGCTTTTGCCCGAGGTGCGCGACTGTGCCGCCGATTTCGGCCGCACCCGACCGGACCTTTTCGGTCGCGAGATCCCGATCCTGGGCGTCGCGGGCGACCAGCAGGCCGCTGCCCTCGGGCAGGCCTGTTTCGCGCCGGGCATGATGAAATCGACCTACGGGACGGGCTGCTTCGCCCATCTGAACACCGGGGCCGACCGGGTGCCCTCGAAAAACCGGCTGCTGACCACGATCGCCAGCCGCCTTGACGGACGCACGACCTATGCGCTTGAAGGCTCGATCTTCATCGCGGGCGCGGTGGTGCAATGGCTGCGCGACGGGCTGAAGATCATCCGCTCGGCGGGCGAGACCCAGGCGCTGGCCGAGGCGGCCGATCCCGCGCAGGACGTGATGCTGGTGCCCGCTTTCACCGGGCTTGGCGCGCCCTATTGGCGACCCGAGTGCCGTGGCGCGGTCTTCGGGCTGACGCGGAATTCGGGACCGGCCGAACTCGCCCGTGCGGCCCTGCAAAGCGTGGGCTATCAGACCCGGGACCTGCTGGAAGCGATGCGCGCGGATTGGGGCGGCGGGGCCGAGGGTGTCTTGCGCGTCGATGGTGGCATGGCGGCCAGCGACTGGGCCATGCAATTCCTGGCCGACATTCTTGGCGCTCCGGTCGATCGACCGGCGGTGACGGAAACCACGGCGCTGGGCGCGGCCTGGCTGGCCGGCTGGCGCGCCGGGCTGTGCCCCGGACCGGAGGGATTTTCCCGGACCTGGGCATTGGAGCGCCGCTTCACGCCCCGGCTGGCCGAGGATCGGCGCGAGGCCAGCTATGACCGCTGGAAACGCGTCGTCGCGGCCACGATCGCCGCGTCATGACCAGGCCGCCCGGCCCGGCGGCGGGTCCGACCGCGATCTTCCGGCAGGTGATCGAGGCGCTGAACCGCGGCGCGCCCGAGGCGGCCATGGTCGGGGTCCAGCATTTGCTGGCCACCGCGCCGCGGGATCCTGCGGTGCAGCAACTGGCAGCCCAGGTCCAGTTCGCGCGCGGCGGGCTGGCGCAGGCCGAAGCCCATGTCCGCGCCAGCCTTGATCTGCGGCCCGATCATCCGCCCACGCTGATCCTTGCGGGGCGGATTGCCCGGGCGGCCGGGAACCTGCCGCTTGCCCGGTCGCGTCTGGACCGCGCCGCGGCGCTTGCGCCCGACCTGCCCGATCCCGCCTTCGAGGCGGCCGCCGTCCGGCTCGCCGCCGGGGAGGCGGAGGCCGACCTGCCGGTTGCCGATCTGGCGCGCCGCTTTCCCCGGCATGCCCCCGGCTGGATCGACCTTGGCCGGGCGTTCGAGGCCCGAGGTCTGGCCCAAGCGGCCTTGGCGGCCTATCGGCGGGCCGAGCCGATCTTGCCCTCCGCCGCGCTGTTCAGCGCCATGGCGGGTCTTTTGCTGCAGACGGGCCAGCCCGCACTGGCCGAAGCCGCGCTGGATGCGGCGCTGCGGCTGGACCCCCGCTTCGTTCCGGCCTGGTTCAAACTGGGGCTGGTCCGGCAGGATCGCCGCGATCTGGCCGGTGCGGCCGAGGCCTATCGCCAGGCCCTGTCCCTGCGCCCCGATACCGCCGAAGTCGAGACGAACCTGGGCATCGTCCTGCAGGAGGCGGGCGACCTGGCCGAGGCCAAACGCGCCTATGGCCGCGCGATCCTGCTGCGCGGCGAAAGTTTCGGCCCGATCGCGCAGGCCCTGACCATGGCGCCCACCGGAGAGCTGTGGCTGGACCTTGGGGCGCTTCGGGCTCACCTCTGCGAACTGGGCCGCTTGCCGCGATAGCGCTTGCGATAGACCCCGGGTGCGTCCAGCAAGTCGCGCGCCGTCCTGTCATAGTCGCGGGCCTCTTCGTCCGAAAAGACCGCGCAGTCCAGATCCAGCGCCGCGCGCTCGACCGGAAAGCACTGCGCCACCGGGGTGCCGGCCGGCAGGACGCCTTCAAACTCCGCATCCTCCCAGATCGCGGGAAACAGGACCCCGACCTGATGGAAGCGGTCGCTGTCGACCAGACCGCTGAGCGTGCGGAACGGCAGGTCGGGACGGTTCACCGGATGGGTGGCGAAGATCGAATAGCCTGGGTCCAGCCGGATCGTCCAGAAGCTGTTGAACTTGATCGCCACCCGCCCGCCGGTGTCCAGCGGCGCGCCGGACAGCTGTTCCGCGACATGAAAGCTGAGCGGTGCACGGGGATGCATCTCGACCGTCAGGGGGGCGAGGTCCCAGGACCACGAGAACCGGCCGCCGGCCACCGTGACGTCGCAGGGCAACGTCATCAGGAAGCCGTGGCTCATGGCATCGACGAAGGGCGGGCATTGCTTGACCGTTCGCACCGTGGTGCCATGCGCGGGCGAGAGCGCCTCTGCCGGCATCCGGCGCAGCCAGTCCGGCAGGCCGTCGCGCGCGGGCACGGGGCGCGGCAGGCGGTCGATCAGGGCCGGATCGCACCGAAACTGGATTCTCATGGCGTCTCCAAACTCTGGCCGGCGGGTGGCGGGCCCCGCGGCAGGCGTCCGGTTGAACTTAGTCCAAGGACGGATGGGCCGTCAAAGCCGGATCGGAACGGTTCCTGAATCCCCGTGATCACGCGGCAGGCAATGGCGCCGGTCGGCCCTTGATCGCGATCTCGACGGCCTGGGGGCCAGAGTGGGCGATCGGGGGCGCAACGGGGCCCGGTCCACCGCCATGTCACGTGGCGCATCGCCCCGCACCCCGTTGATCAGACGAGAGACCTTCAACCGCCGGATCATCGTCTCGGCCTGGGTCGCGTCTAATGGGGCACGCGCGCATGGGCGCTCATCGAAAAGCTCGACCAATGTGCCACCCGGCGAGACCATGACCAAGGGGGCGCAATCCGGATCCACAACGCAGCCGAAGGTCAGTTCGCCCCCCTTCTCAACCATGGTTTGCACGATGACGCGGGGCCCCAAACGGGCCGACAGGTCGGCGCAGGCGGCCAGGAGCGCCGTGAGTTCGCGAAGGCTCAGGATCACCCCCCGGCTGTGGCTTTTGTGGCCGATCCCCTCGGCCGTCTTCAGGACCAGCGGGAAGCCCATGACCTGTGCCGCCGCGGTCACCGCGTCAGAGGTCTGGCAGACCACGCTTTGGGCAGTCGTCAGGCCGAAAGATCGCAAGAGATAAGGGCTTGCGAATTCGTCCATCCTGGCGGGTAGGTACCCTGCCCAAGGCGTGATCATGTTGTCGCGCGCGGTAGGCGCTTAGGGCCAGGCCTGTACCTTGCGGACCGCCGTCATCATCGTGGCAGCGCCGTTCAGACAGGGGATGCCACGGTCCGCCACCTCGTCCACCAACCGTCGATCATGGGCGAGGCCGAAGCTGGAATAGAGGAAACAAGGCATGGAGGTCAGGTCGGGCAGCGCCTTGGCAGGCTTTAAAAGCTTCGGCTCATACGGCTAATCGTCGCGGAAATCGACGTCCAGCCCAACCATCGAAACCCCCGGCGCATCGGCCAGTGCTTTCAGGCCCCGCTCTAAGACCTTGGGGAATTCGTCGGTCAGATCGGCGGCGCAATCCTGCGGGTTCGAAGGCGCCAGCTCGGGCGGCAGCGCCGTGCGCAAGGCGGCGAGGGTCGCAGGGCTCGGGCGGGCCAGCGGCGTGCGGGTCTCGGCGGCGAGGTCCACCTGCATCTCGCGCAAGCCCCCGCTGTCGGTGACGCGGCCAACGCCGCCCGGCCGGGGTTTGCGACCCGAGGCACAAGGCAGTGCGGCGCGCGTCAGTTCTTCGACCGTCTCGACCGCAATCACGCCGCATTCCTCGAACACGGCCGCTTAGGCCGCATTCGATCCTGCCAGCGCCCCGGTGTGCGAGCGGGCCAGCCGGGCGCCTTCTTCGGTGAGCCCGACCTTGCAGACCACCACCGGCACCCCGCGTGCACGAGCCAGCTTCAGCGCCTCTACAAGCCCCTCGGGGTTGCGGGCCGCTTCCATGAAGACGGCTTTCGCCTTGGTTATCTCGCGCCCGGCGGCACAGGCGATATGTTCGTCGACCGTCGCACCGATTTCCTGCTCCGGCGAGACCATCAGATCAAAGCGGAAGCGCGGGTCGTTCATGCCCATGACAGTGAAAACGCTGCCGTAATGGGCGATCATCGAGATTCCTCCGGGCCTCAGATGACCCGCGCCGTAAAAGCTGGCCACGGCAGTGAGGCGGGTGTTGATGAATCCCATGCCAGAGCCGCCGCAGACTGGAATATTGGCGTCGGCGGCGATGGATGTCAGGCGCGCGAGCAGCGGCTTGCCCCCGGCCGTCGCACCGTGGCAACTGTCAAAGATCACCGCCGTTTTCGCGCCCTTGGCGACGGCGCCCAGAAGCGCGCGCTCCAGATTGGCACCGCCGACGCCCAGGACAGCCACGTCGCGGGCATGGTCCATTGGGGGCTGCTCATCATCCTGCCTTATCTGAAAAGGGGGGGGCGCCCCCGGATTTCGTTGCAGTGGCAAGAGGTTCCGTGCAGGCGCGTAGGTTGGCAATTCGGTCAATCCGCCTGCCATCATGACGCGGTCTCATGATCGCAGGCGAGTTCAGATCGCGCAGGCGGCTTTCAGTCCTTCGAAGACGGCTTCTTCGGCGGTGCGGGCGGCCATGGCATCACCGATGGTCACCAGCTCGACGGGCAGGCCCTCAAGCTCTGCCCGCAGGCGATCTTCGGGCCGGTGACCAAGGCACAGGACGATGGTATCGGCCTCGGCCTCGATCGCTGCCCCGCTGGCGGTGTGTTGCAGATAGACGGTGCCACCTGCGACCCCGTAAAGCCGGGCATAGGGCGTCACCCTGACACCAAGCCCGTGCAGCCGCGCGGCCAGATCGTCGCGGACATAAAGCGGCAATTGACCGCCAAGCGCGGGGGCCGTCAGCGCCAGTTCAACGCTGCAGCCCTGGCTGACCAAGGCCTCGGCAATCCCCGGACCGATCCAGTCGGCCCGCCAGTCGGCCACCAGCACCCGCCGCCCGGTCTTGGCACCTTGCAGCACCTGCCATGCCGTCAGGATCTGTACCGAGCCATCCTCGGGCAGTTCCGGCTGATAGGGCTGAGCGCCTGTGGCAAGGATCACCACATCGGGGGCCTCGGCGGCAACCCGCGCGCGATCAACCCGCAAGCCACGCCGGACATGGACCTGTGCCAGTTCCATCTCGCGCGACAGGTTGGTGATGATGCCGCCGAATTCGGCCCGGCGCGGCAACAATTGCGCCAGCCGGGCTTGCCCGCCCAATTGCGCCTCGGCCTCAAAAAGCGTCACCTCATGACCGCGGGCCGCTGCCACGGCGGCGGCCTTCATCCCGGCCGGGCCACCACCCACCACCATCACCCGCTTGCGCCGCACGGCGGGGGTCAGCTTGCCGAACCGCAGCTCGCGCCCGGTTTCGGGATGCTGGATGCAGGAGATCGGCAGGCCGCGATGGAAGTGACCGATGCAGGCCTGATTGCAGCCGATGCAGGCGCGGATATCGTCGAAGCGGCCTGCTTGCGCCTTGACCGGCATCTCGGGGTCCGCGATCAGCGCCCGGGTCATGCCACACATGTCGGCTTGCCCCGCGGCAAGGATCGCTTCGGCCACCTGAGGCTGGTTGATCCGCCCGGCCACGAAAACCGGCACCGAGACCGCCTGTTTCACCCGTGCGGCGGCATTGGCCAGATAGCCCGCGGCATAGGCCATGGGCGGCACGATATGGACAGCCCCGGCCATGGTGGCCGAGGTGCCGACCGTCACGTTCAGATAATCCACCAGGGGTTCAAGGCTGCGGCAGGCCTCCAGCATCTCTTCGGCCTGCAACCCGGCCTCCTCTCGTTCATCCGCGGAAATCCGCATCCCGATGATGAAATCGTCCGGCACTGCGGCGCGCATTGCCTGAAGACAATCGCGCAGGAATTTGGTCCGGTCCTGGCCCCAGGCATCGCGGCGCAGATTGACGCGCGGGTTCAGGAATTGCGCGGGCAGATAGCCATGGCTCGCGACATATTCCACCCCGTCAAAGCCAGCCGCCGCCAGCCGCGCGGCCGAGGCCGCATAGCCCGCCACGATCTCGGCGATCATCTCCTCGTCCAGTTCGCGCGGCATGACGTGAAAGCGTTCGTTCGGCACCACTGATGGCGCCCAGGCCACCGCAAGCAGCCCATCCGCGCTTTCCATGATCTCGCGGCCGGGGTGGAAGAGCTGGCTCAGGATCACTGCCCCCTCGGCATGGACAGCGTCGGCCAGCGCCCGGAAGCCGGGGATGCAGGCGTCCTCGGTGGCCATCAGCAGGTGCGAGGTGTAGCGCGCGGTCTCGTGCACGCCCGCCACCTGGGTGACGATCAGCCCGACCCCGCCCTTGGCCCGCGCCCGATGATATTCGATCAGGGCCGCGTTGACCGTGCCGTCCGTTGGCAAGGTGGTGTCATGTCCGGTGGACAGGATGCGGTTGCGGATGACCCGGCCGCGAATGGTCAGCGGAGAGAACAGCATCCTACAGCCCTGCCCGCGCTCGCCAATCGACCGGCGAAAGGGCGTAGAATACTGTCGCCCCATCGCCTTCATACCGCAGCGGCGTGTTGGCGGGCACCCAGAGCACATCGCCTGGCGCGCAGTCATAGCAGGTCTCGCCGACACGCAGGCGGAATCTGCCTTCCAGCGTCACGATCAGTTCATCATAAAGCACCGTCCAGGCGATCGAGCAGCCGTCAAACCGCGCCACGCCCGCCCCCATTGAGGCGCTGATCTCGGGCCCCACCAGACGGGCGATCTGGCCGCCTTCACCATAGGCCTCAAAGCGGCGTTCGGCGGCCTTGTACTGAACGATACCGGTCATCAGTTCCCCTGAAGGCTGTGGCTTTGGCACTATGGGGCCCCCGAAAGTAAAGAATCAATTCATTTCTTTACTATTGAGCATTATTGCACCGCGAATCTTTGATCGATACTTGCCCGCCTCCACAGCACTCACCTACAAATTCTGTACCAGACAGGAGCTCCCCGTGCCGCCAGACGACAGTCCTTCCGCCGTTCTTGGCGACCGCATCCGCGGATTGCGCAAGCGCCGCGGCATGACACTGGCTGACCTGGCCGCCAAAAGCCGCCTTTCTCCCGGCTACATCAGCCAGATCGAGCGTGACCTGGCGCGGCCTTCGATCCCGGCGCTGGTCGCGCTCGCCGCCTGTCTGGACGTGACGGTTCAATGGTTCTTCTCGGGACCGAGCGAGCCGCCAGCGGAAGAGCGCGGCTACGTTGTCCGCGCCCGAAACCGGCTGCGGATCGACTACGACACCGGCATCATCGACGAACTCCTGACCCCCAAGCTTTCGGCCCAGGTCGAGATGATCCTGTGCCGGCTGCCTCCCGGCAGTGGCGCGAAAGAGGCCTACAGCCACAAGGGCGACGAGGTGGGATTCGTGATGTCCGGCGAAATGGAGCTCTGGGTCGGCGATCGCTGCTTCCACCTTTACGCCGGTGACAGCTGCTCTTTCGCGTCGACCGAGCCTCACCGATACCGCAACCCCGGCCCGGTCGAGGCCGTGATCCTCTGGGCGATCAGCCCACCGGCGTTCTAGTTCCCGGCTAAATTGCATTGGTACGGCGAAACACATTGCCGTTCCATTTGGGAGTCCAAATTGCAGGCCAAAGCAAAGGCTGTGCAAACACAGCCTCTGGCCCGGTCCTTCGACCCGGGCCTTTGCCTTGACAATCGGGCGCAGCGGGGGGCGAGACGGGACCAGATCAGAGACGAACCCTTGATGTCCTCGGCATCAAAGCCTTTGGCGTGGATCGGGTCGGCGAAGCTCGGATCGTCCAGCTTCGGGCGACCACTTCTCGGTCGATGACACACTGGTGAAGGCCCGGCCGTCCATGAATAGCTTCCAGCCGAAGGGTGCCGATGCACCGCCCGACGGCGATCCGGCGGTCCGCAACAACGGGATTGAGCGTCCTCTGGCGGATCTGGCGCGGCCCCACGCTGCAATCCGCGCTGGGGCGGTCAGCCCGACCGACGGAACGCGCCCCGGGAAGATCGTGATGTCTTCCTGAATGTGGTCATTCGGGGTCGGGTGGAGGCCGGAACCATCCCGAAATCTGACGCAGCGACATCGAGCTGACCTTCACATGGTTGCCAATTCCTGCCTCCACCTGCACGCAGTTGCAGGGCCGGCACGGTTGATGCGATAGTGCCGCGCAAGACAATAGGCGGGGGATGGCATGGCGCGAGTTGCGGTTGTGACGGGGGCAGCGGGCGGCCTGGGGCGTGCGATCAGCGCGCAGTTGATCGCGGATGGGCTGCATGTGGTGGGGCTGGACATCGACGCGGCGGGGCTGGCCAGCATGGCCGGGACAGGTTTTGCCGGCCTTGTCGTCGACCTGACCGACGCCGGGGCGATTGCAGAGGCCTTTGGCCGGATCGGCAAGGATCATGGCGGGCTCGATGCCTTGGTCAACAACGCGGGCACCTGCTTCATGTCCGACTTCCCCAACATCCCGGCGTCAGAGCTGGAACGCCAGATGACGATCAACTTCTCGGGCGCCTTTCATTGCTGTCAGGCGGCGATCCCGCTGATGGCGGGGCGGCCGGGCGTGCGCAAGATCGTCAACATCAGTTCGAACGGCGCCTATAACTTCGATGTCTTCGACCCGCCGCATTACCGCGCGTCAAAGGCCGCGCTGGATACGCTGACCAAGGACCTTGCGCGCCGCTATGCGCGTGAGAAGATCGCCGTCAACTCGATCGCCCCCGCGATGACGCAAACACCCCTTTTCAACGTCCTGACCGAGGATGTCCTGGCGCGCGCCATCGCGGCCATGCCGCACGGACATGCGATGCAACCGGCCGAGGTCGCGGCCTGGGTGGGCTTTCTCATCTCTGCCGCAGGCGACATCAGCAGCGGCAATGTCATCATCCTGAACCAGGGCCGCGACGTCAGGTGAACCAGAGCGGCGTCTTCTTCAGGTCGGGCCATTGCTGCGGGCTGTGACCAAAGATCACCAAAGCCTCGCGCTCGGCCGCCAGCCGCATCAGCCGCGCGCCATGATGCACGGCAAGCGGCACATCCCACGAACCCTTGAAGCCCTCGTCGATCTCGGCCGCGCGGCTGATCGCATCCGAGGTCAAAAGGACCCAGCCCGTCTGCGGCAGGTGGACCATGAAGGCCAATTGCCCCGGGGCATGGCCCGGGCACAACAGAACCTCGAAACCCGGGGCCAGGGCGAAATCCCGAGTGACCAGACGGTAATCGCGGTCGGGCCACGCGATCGCCTGCCTGCCTGACCAATAAAGCGGGCGCGGCAGGGCGCGCTCGGCCGCCGCAATCAGGATCGGCACGCCGGGAAAACCGCCCATATCGCCGACATGGTCGATATGAGTATGGCTCTGGATCATCAGCGTGATGTCGGACTTGGCCAGCCCAAGCTTGGCCAACTGCCCCTGGGCGGTGTTCTCGGGCCCGATCCGCAAGACCCGGCCAAAGCTGCCAAGGCCGTCCTCCTCGGTCGCGGCCCGCGCATCGGCCACGTATTTCGCCGGAAAGCCGGTGTCGATCAGCACCAGTTCACCGGCATCGGTCTGGATCGCAAAGCCGCAGATGCCGATGGTGCGCGGGCCGGAATGGACCTCGAACAGCCCGTAATCCAGAACCGCCATGCGAAGGGGTTTCCCCTTGAGCGTCATCTGATCCATCATGCCTCCTGAAGCTGATCAGGGGGCGCTGCTGCATGAAAGTCAAGATCCACAGCCTGTTCGAATATCTGCTTGAAACCACCGACGCCGCGCCCGAGGCCATCGTGGGGTTTTCGCTGTCGGCCTCGCCCCGGCTCGGGGACTACCTGGCCGATCTGGACCCTGCCCAGTCGCTGGACTGGAACGGGCGCGATTTTCGCGGCCTGCCGGCGCTGCGCGACCATGTGCTGGCGCAGGCGGGGCTGGTCGGGATCTGCACGCCCGCCGATGTGCTGATCACGGCAGGGGCTGCCGAGGCGAATTACCTCGCCTTGATGCAGGTCTTGCAACCGGGCGAGCGCATTGTCATCGAAGCGCCCGGCTGGCCGCAGGCAGAGGTGCTGGCCAGGGCGAAAGGCGCCGAGATTGTCAAGGTCATGCGGGCCGAGGCGCAGGGCTGGCGCCTGCCGTTGGACCGGCTGGCCGAGGCCGTGACGCCCGGCACCCGGATGATCTTTCTGACCAACCCGAACAACCCGACCGGCGATCTTCTGTCTGCGGCAGAGGTGGCCGAGGTCGTGGCCATCGCCGACCGCGTCGGCGCCTGGCTCTTGATCGACGAGGTCTATGCCGGGCTGGAATGGCAGGGCCCTCGCGCGCCCGCGGTGGCGGGCATTTACGCCCGGGGGATCACGACGGGGTCGGTCAGCAAGGCCCTGGGGCTGCAGGGGCTGCGCACCGGCTGGCTGATCTGCCAGGAGGCGGGCATGATGCGCGACGCCCTGATCCTGCGCGAAAACTCCAGCGAGATCATGAACATCATCGGCGAGGTGATCGCCGAGGTGGCCCTGCGCCCGGCGCGTTACGCCGAAGCCCTGGCCCGCGCCCGGGCCGAGGGGGCGGCAAACCTCGACCAGATGAACGCCTGGGTCGCAGCACAAGAGCGGCTGACCTGGGTGCCGCCAAAGGCGGGGCTGATCGGGCTCGGGCGTCTTGCGCCCGGCATCGACAGCGCGGCCCTTGCCCGCTTTCTGCTGGCCCCGCCCTATCGCACTTTCCTCATGCCGGGGCAGGCCTATGATCTGCCGGGCCATATCCGGCTTGGCGTCGGCGGCGGCGCCGCCGTGCGGCTGGAAGACGGCCTCGACAGGCTGGGTCAGGCCTTGCGGGATTGGCGTTTCTGATCGGGCGGGCACGCCAAGGCCCTTCGCAACGGCCCCTTCGGTGCAGCCACTTTCCGGGATCACCTTGTCACGGCGTGCGCGTCTGGACGCTTGACCTTGCGGGTCTGCTCGGGCGTAGATAGGCGATCACGCCTCGGGCATGTTTTGCGCCCGGCCCCGCATCAGACGGAGGACCAAATTGACGCCCGAATATGAGTCTTGCCCGGCGATGTTCCGCAATCACCCCATCGGATTCATCCTGTCGGTTCTGCTTATCCCGGTCGGGGTCGGGCTTGTCATTTTGATCTATTGGTATTTCAAGACCCGCTCGCTGCGGCTGACGCTTGCGGGCAATGCCGTTCACATCGAGCGCGGGTTTCTGAGCAAGGAGCGCATCGACATGGACGCCCGCAAGATCCGCACGGTCGTTGTACAACAGACCTTCTGGCAGCGGATATTCAACGTCGGAACGGTCGAGATCTTTACCGGCGGCGATGATGCGGAATGTATCCTGCCGGGCATGCCGAACCCCGACCAGATCCGCACCTTCGTGCAGACAAGGGCTCTCGGCCCGGATCGGGCCGAGAGGTAGACCGGCAGATCAGGCACCGAAATAGGTGCGCGCCAGAACGGCCATGATTTCGGCATAGCCGCGCACCATTTCCAGGGGCACGCCGGTTCCGGTCAGCTTGCCGTCGACCTGCACATGTTCATAAACCCCGGCGTCGGTGGCCCTGCCGCTGTTCTTCAGCTTGATCACGCCGGTGATGCCATCGACGGTGGCAAAGGGGTCGGCGGCGGCAAAGGGGTCGCCGCCACCCGCGCCGGGCAGCACGAGGTTCACGTCATATTCCTGCTGCCAGTCGCTGCCGGCTGCGGCATCGACCAGGGGCATGTTGCCCTCGACCTTGAAGGCCTTGTCGCCGCATTTCACATCGAGCTTCATCTGCCAGGCATTGTTGGCATAGGCAAAGATCGCGTCTCCGGTCCAGGTGCAGGGCGCGCTGTCGCGCTGGCCGACATCGGGGACGGTGAAGTTTTCAAACCGGATCGAGTCGATCTGGGTGTTGTAGGTGACCGCCGTCGTGCCGGCCGCCGTCTGTTGCAGGTTCTTGATCAGCTCTGCGCCAAGCGCACGCGCCGATTCCGCCTGATGTTCCGGTTTCAGGATCAGATTGCCCTTGAAGGAACTGTTCTGCGCCGGAGCCGATCCGGCCCGCAGGTAATTGGCAAGGATCGTGGTGGCATCGGTATAGCCGTCCTGCTTGGCCACCACCGTGTAGCCGCCCGAATAGCTGATGCGTGGCAGGGTCTGGCTTGGATTGTTGGGGTTCTTGATGACGCCGGCACCGCTGACCGAACAGGCCTGATCGATCCGGCTCAGCCCGAGCCACGCACTGGCCCCCGCCGAACAAAGCACGTCAAAGGTCGTCGTGCCGCTGCGGTCGTCGATCGTGCTTTTGAATCTGTCCTTCTGATCGGCCGAAAACAGCGAGGGCTGGTTGATGTCGATCGCCAGGGTAACGGTTTCCGACGTGGATTGGGCCTGCGCGGTGCTTCCGAGTGCGGCAAGGGACAGAGAAGCAAACAGGTAAAGGGCATTTCTCATCATATCGCACGGTCCTTGATGTTCTGGATGCCACATGTGTGACGCGGCACGGCCAATCCAGGGACAGAACAAATTGCGTCAGGGCCAGAGGAAACGCTTGAAACTTCAGTAAGGATGGGGCAAAGAGTAGTCCAACGCTCCGCTCAAACGCAAGCCAATTTGCAAACGGTGGGGGCGGCGAGAGGCTCTGGCTTGGCGCGTGATGGGCCTGTCGATGGCCCCTGACCGGCGTTCCAGGCGGCAGAGCGTCCCACATCTGTCATCGCCCTCGAAGGTGGTTGTCTTTCGGAACAGCAAATGCCGGCCAGGTCAGACAATCAGGCGTAGGTTTGCCATCCGAGGACGAGGCCTGACCCCGACTTTCATAGAAACGCATCGTTAATGGGTTCACGCCGGCGCATCGGGCAAATTTTCCGATCCGCCGGTTGAGCTTGCACCCGCTTGAAGGTGCGGGAATCTGCATCCAGGGTATCAATATGGAAAATCTCGTTGCGATCCCGCGTCGTGGTGGCGATACGGCCGGCCAGCAACGCTTGGCGCCTTGGGGGCGACCTCTGCTGTACGGTCGGCGACACGTTGCAGGACGCCCACCCCTGGCGGACATGGCGCGGCGCATCCCGCCCCGGGGGCCGACGCACTTCATTCTGGCCGGCGTTTCGATGGGCGGCATGGTCGCCCTGGAGATCATGCACGCCAGGCCTGATCGCGCCGGGGGGATTGCGCTGATCGGCAGCACTCTCATCCCTCCGCTGACTGTTGGGCGAACCTGAGGACATCGCCGATGTCATGGCCATGACATCGAAGAGCCGCGGCCATTCGATCACTCGTCAAACCATCTTTGCCAAGGCTGGCGCTGCCCGAGCCCGCCCCGGGGACGACAATCGCCCTCGTTCCCAAGCAGAACAGGATCAGGAGACAACTCTTGGCAGAGGCGTCTCCGGCGGTTCTGGCCGGAGACCGCAAAGGTCATTTCGCGCGATAGTCTTTCGGGATGACGAAGGTCTCATCGGCACGGTAGTAGCCGCCGTCCTTCACCTCTTCGATCAGAACCATGGTATGCGGTCGCGCCGCCTCTGAAAAATATTCGACCAGAAGCTCGGTGATGCGATGACCGATCTCGGCCTTCTGGTCGGATGTCAGCCCCGCCTCGGGGGTCTTGATGTTCACGAATGGCATGGAGGTGTTCCTTGTTGCGGTTAGAGAGAGTCCGGACCGTGCCCTCCCGGCGGTTGGGCGCGGACCGCATCGCCGGGGCCTTCGGCCATGAGCGTTGTTTCGAGGCGAACCAAGGGGTTGCGCCATCACCCGTCCGGCATCGCGGCGCTGCGCCGCCCGGCCCGGGTCTCCGGCGAGGGCCGCGCTGTCCGGCTGGGTTGGGCCTTGGGGGCCATCTGTCCAGGGCGGGGGATCGGTGCAACGACGGCGCGCGTTCCGCACTCCCCTGCCCCGGATTGGCACTCGAAGCCCGGCCCGATCAATCGCGCCCAAATGGCGCCATGCGGGCCTTGACCCTTGTGCCATCCCCTGGCGAACACGCCACCGGACCGCAGTCAGGCCCGGCGGCGCGGACACTGACCATCAGATGACGCCGCCATTGGCGCGGATGACCTGGCCATTGATCCAGCCCGCCTGTTCGCTGGCCAGGAAGACGACGACGCGCGCGATATCTTCCGGGGTGCCAAGGCGACCGAAAGGGTTCATCCTGCGGATCTGTTCAACCAGCGCCTCGCTCTTGCCAAGAAAGAACAGGTCGGTCCCCACCGGGCCGGGTGCCACGGCATTGACCGTAATTCCCCTTGGCGCCAACTCTTTGGCCACCACATGGGTCAGGGCCTCCACCCCCGCCTTGGTCGCGGCATAAATCCCGTAGCCCGGCTGGTAGAGACCGATCACCGAGGTCGACAGGTTCACGATGCGACCGCCGTCGCCAAGCCGCCGGGACGCCTCGCGCATCAACCGCAGCGGTGCCGCGAGGTTCAAGGCGACATGCGCGTCGATCTGCGCGTCGTCCGTCTCGGCGAGCGGGGCCACCTTCATCGTCCCTGCATTGTTCACAAGGATGTCGACAGGGCCGAAGGCGGCTTCGGCGCGGTCGAACAGGGCGCGGGCGGCGGCCGGGTCGGTCAGGTCTGTCCGGGCCGCCACGGCGCGGCCGCCCTTGCCCACAATCTCGGCGACCACGGCCTCGGCCGCATCCGGGCTGTTGGCATGATTCACCGTCACGGCGATGCCCTCCGCGGCCAGTTGGCGGGCGATCTCGGCCCCGATGCCGCGCGACGCGCCAGTGACGATGGCAGTTCTGGTCTCTTGGATCATGACGATCTCCTGCTTGCTGTGATCAGCAGCTAAGCCATGAGCAGGATTCGAACAATGGCCTCAATATTGACATCACAATTCACTTTGCGCTAACAAACTGGATGGACAGGCTTGACCGGCTCAAACTCTTCACCCGGATCGTCGAGGGCGGCAGCTTTGCCCGTGCCGCGCGCGATCTGGATATCGCGCGGTCGTCCGCCACCAATGCCGTCGCGCTTCTGGAACAGGAAACCGGCGTGCGCCTTCTGGCGCGCACCACGCGCCATGTGTCCACGACGCCGGAGGGTGCGGAGTTCTACCGCCGCGCGCGCGCCATTCTTTCCGAGGTCGAGGACACGTTCGACACCTTTTCGACCGGAAGCCCGAGGGGGCATCTGCGCATCGACGCCTCAGGGCTCTTGACCCGCACCTTTCTTGTCCCGCATCTGCCCGCGTTCCTCGCGCGGTATCCGGGCCTGACCATCGCCTTTTCGCAAAGCGACCGTTTCGTCGACATCATCCGCGATGGCGTGGATTGCGCCCTGCGCTCCGGCCAGCCAGAGGACAGCAGCCTATACATGCGAAGGCTGGGCGCGTTGCCCGAGATCACCTGTGCAAGCCCGGATTACCTCGCCCGCCACGGCACGCCGCGCGATCAGGATGATCTGGACGGCCACCGGATGGTCGGTTTCCTGTCGTCCCGCACCGGCGATGTCATGCCGCTGGAGTTCACCCGCGGCGGCACGGTGCATTATCGCCGGCTTCCATGGGTTGTGTCGACCGACAATTCCGACACCGCGGCGGCGCTGGCCCGGCAGGGGCTGGGGCTGATTCAGGCGCCGCGCTACCGCTTCGGCCCCGATCTCGCCTCAGGGGCACTCGTCGAGGTGCTGGAGACCTCGCCGCCGCAACCCTTGCCGCTGAACGCGATTCATGCCGGAGACCGAACCGTGCCGCGGCGGCTGGCGGTCTTTCTCGATTGGGTCAAGGACCTGTTCGCGGACTGCGGCCAAGCCGCCCTTTGATCGGCCTGCCCAAACCGTGGCCCTGTGAAAGAGGGTATAACTTCTGCCATCGGGACGTCGTGCCCGCAGGCCATCCGGCCGGCGCTGAGGCGGCCGGGGCCCCGGCGACGATCGGGGTGCGGCGGCTTCACCACCATATCGCCGCAGCCGAAAACCTTTGCCGCGGTCAGAAGACGCCCGACGCCTTGGCCCTGGTGGCGGCGGACACCACGTCCCTTTGGCAGGCCACGGAAACCGAACTTCCGAACCTCGGCCTGCTGATCCGACCGGCCTCGCGCAAGCCGGGTGCCGGGCGGCGCCCCAGATGTGCGGGTTGGAAATTGGCGGCAACCTTGAACCCGTCGCCAGATCCCGGGCAATTCGGTTCAGCCCTGCTTCCGCACCCGCCGGTCAGGCCGGCCCGGCCGAGGTCACGCGGATGCCGTCAGTGACCTGGTCGCCTGGGTGCAGGATCACCTCCGCGCCGTCCGGCACGCCGTCAAGCACGACCGCAAAGTCGGCATTGCGCTCGCCCAGCGTGATCCGCCTCAGCCGGGCGCGTCCCTTGTCGACCACGAAGGTCGCCCAATCGACGCCGTCGCGGAACAGCGCCGCCGTTGGAATGGCAAGGACGCCGTCGCCGCGCCAGACCTCGATTGCGACCAGCACCCGGAAGCCATGGCCAAGGCCGATCCAGCGGCTGGGGCTGGCGGTCAGGCGCAGGATGACCTGTACCCGCTGCTCTTCGATCCCAAGAGCCGAGACCTGGGTCATCGCCATCGGTTCAACCCGTTCGACGACCGCATCAAGGTCGGGGCCGCCCCATCCGGTGACGTGGGCCGGATCGCCCGGCTTCACCCGCACCGCGTCGCGCGAAAGAAGCTCCGCGACAATCTCGAGGTTGGCCGGGTCGCCGATCTCGGCGATGGGGGTGCCCGGCTGGACGACCTGCGCATCGTCGGTCAGCACGCGCAGGACCGTGCCGGAGACCGGCGCCTTGATTTCGATGCAGCAGGTGCCCGTCCCGGAGCTTCCCGATGCGCCCAGCACGGCACGCGCGCTGTCGAGTTCGCGCTGGCGCAGGTTCAGGTTGGCCTGGGCGCTGTCCAAAGCCGCCTGCGCGGTGCGGCGGCCCAGAAGGGCCTCGTCCAGCGTGCGGCGCGAGCTTGCGCCGCGATCGAAGATCTGCGTGGCCCGTTCAGCGTCGCTGGCAGCGAAGTCAAGCGCCGCCTGGGCCTGCTCGACCTCGGCGCCAGCCAGATCGACCGCCGAGATGGCCGCCTCGACCGCCGCCTCGGCGACCGCCCGGGCGCGGGCATCCAGAAGCGCAGGCTCGGTCGGTCCGATGGTGGCGACGACCGTCTGATCCGCCGTCACAGGATCGCCGGCGTGAAGGGCCAACCGCTTCAGCTGACCCGTCGTCGTGGCCGAAAGGGTGAAGACTTCGCGGATGCGCGCCTCGCCTTCCTCGCGCACGGTGACGGCGACCGATTGCGGCCCGATCCGCACCGTCTCGACCGGGATCGGGCGCGGGGCGAAAGCCCAGACAAAAAGGCCAGCGACGACCAGGACGGCGACGGCGGCGATGAGGCGGCGCATCAGCTACTCCCTCGTTTTGAGAACTTCGATCATGTCCAGCCGGTCGAGCCTTCCGCGGATCGCCCAGCCTGTCAGGAGGCTTGCAGTCAGAACGACGAGGCTTGCCTGCGCCAGGACCTCGGGGCCAAGCACGAAAGGCACGCGGTAAAGATCAGAGGAAAAGGCCAGCGTCATCGCCCAGCCGATCGCCGTGCCGATCAACCAGCCCACGGGTTGTGCGATCAGGACCAGCGTCGCCAACTCGCCGAACAGGACCCAGGCGACCTCGGCGCGGCTGAAGCCGAGGACACGCAGGCTGGCCAGTTCGCGGCCCTGTTCGGACAGCGAGATCCGGGCAAAGTTGTAGACGACGCTCACGGTGATGATGGCGGCGAGCGAAAGATAAACCGCGTTCATCATGGTGATGTTCTCTGCCAGAGTATCGCGGAAGCGTTTCAGCGTCAGGGCTATGACCGAGACGAACTGCGTGGCCGGCGCGGTCTTGGCCTCGGCGTAGAACTGGTCGCGCTGCAAGGGATCGAGCGCAAGATTGACGCCCGAGATCTTGTCGCTCTCGCGCATCAGGCTGTTCAGCGCGTCAAGGCGCATCGTCGCCGAAAGGCCAACATAACCGATCGAGATGCCGCTGACGGGCAGGACGGCAAGGGGGCGCGTGCCCTCGGTCACCTCGACCTGGACAAGATCGCCACGGCCGACATGAAGGGCTGCGGCAAGGGCCTCGGACAGGATCAGCCCCTCTTCGGGCAGGGCCATCGGGCGCAGGTCGGGGTCCAGCACGCGGCTGAGGACGGGCATCGCCGGCTTGCCCATGATCGAAAGACGGCGCGACCAGGGGCCGTTGCCGATGCGGGCCGCGACAGCGCGGAAGGGTTCCACAGCCAGGACCCCCGGCATCCGCTCGACCGCGAATGCCGCGCCAAGGCTTGCAGGCGCGTCGAAGACGACCGTCGCGTCCTGGCGCTCGATCCGGAAGAAGCTGATGTCGATCATCCGCTCGATCGACCCGCGCGACCACAGCGAGGCGACCAGCAGCGCCACGGCCATCGACACGCCAAGCATGCTGGTCAGGCTGCGGAACGGCCAGCGCGTCAGGTGGCGCAGGATCATGACATCGCTTTTGCTTAACCAGCCCGCCGGGCCGGTGCGGTGGCGGTGATAGACGGCCGGGGCGGCCGGCGCCATCGCCACCGCCGGCGCAAGCCAGGCCACATTGCGGGCGGACTGCACCGCGCCGGCAACCGCGGCCGCCAGTGCGATGCCCGCCGCAAGGCCATAGACCCGCAGGTCGCGCGTGAAGATCAGGAACGGGAAGGCAAAGAACCGCGCGTAAAGCTGCGCGAGGCCGGCACCAAGCCAGCTTCCGGCCACGATGCCGCAGGCGATGCCCAGGACCGCGATCACCACCACGAACTCGACATAATGCAGCGCCAAGGCGCTCGAACTATAGCCCAGCGCCTTCATCAGGCCGATCTGCTCGCGTTCAAGGTCGACGAGCCGCGCAAGGGTCATGTTCACCAGCATCGCGGCCACGGCCAGAAAGATCGGCGGCAAAACCCGCGACATCGCGGCCAGCTGAGTCAGCTCGGCATCGAGAAAGGCGTTCGACAACTGGTCCTTGCGCAGGATCGCCCTGCCGCCGCCATAGG
Organism: bacterium; assembly: GCA_016124195.1. Taxonomy (GTDB): domain Bacteria; phylum Pseudomonadota; class Alphaproteobacteria; order Rhodobacterales; family Rhodobacteraceae; genus Stagnihabitans. Next base: position 47,868 of record WGOE01000008.1, read on the forward strand.
GCGTCGTCAATTTGTCAAGCGTGTCCAGAACGCGGTCTGCCGAGGCTCCCGGGGCCAGCTTCACGACCACGCTCGTGATCGCACCGCGCAGGTCGAAGGCCGCCTCAAGCCCGGGCAGCGGCACCCAGACGATGCCGAAGCGGCGCGGATCGGGCATCATCTCGCCCGGTCCGATGGCATAGATGAACTCGGGCGACAGCGCGATCCCGGTCACCACCAGATCGCGCCGGTGCCCGTTCATCAGGACCGGCAGGCGCGCCCCCGGCGCCAGATGATGCGCCGCGGCAAAATCCTGCGAGATGACCGCCTCGTCCACGGCCTGCGGGTCGGGCAGTCGGCCCTGCCGCAGGTAAAGCCGGTTCAGCCCGCTGTCGGGCGCGGCAGGCAGGGAAATGAACTGGACCGTCCCCGGCTCTACCATCTCGGGCATGTCGAGCAGGCCGAGCTTGGCGATCCTGCCCTCGACGGCCAGGACCCCGTCGATCGCGCGGATCTCCTCGACCAGACCGCGCGGCGCGCGTGTGAGGTCGGCGAAGATGTCGGCGAAACGGTTGGCCTCATAGTAGTGGTCGCGCGTCTGGCGCAGCGATTCCGAGGCGCCGTTGCCCAGGATCATGGTCGCGACCCCAGCCGCCAGGACAAGGGCTATGGCGATCACCTGCGCCCAGAGCCGCCGGACATCGCGCAGGACCTTTCGGTGCAAGGGAGAGATCACCATGTCACCTCCGATGGCGCCTTGCGACGCGCGTTCACCGTCTCGAGCGCGATGCGGCCATCGGCGAAGCGGACCACGCGATGTGCTGTCTCGCTGATGGCGACGTTATGGGTGATGATCAGCGTGGTCGCACCTATCGCCTCGTTGACCTGGGCAAGCGCCTCGAGCACGCGGATGCCCGTGGCGGAGTCGAGCGCGCCGGTCGGTTCGTCGCATAGAAGGACTTCGGGGTTCTTCGCGATGGCCCGTGCGATGGCGACCCGCTGCTGCTCGCCGCCCGACAGCTGCGCGGGAAAATGGTCGCGCCGGTCCGACAGGCCGACCAGATCGAGCGCCGCATCGGCCTTCATCGGGCGGCGGGCAATCTCGGTCACCAGCTGCACGTTTTCCAGTGCGGTCAGGCTGGGGACGAGGTTGTAGAATTGAAAGACGAAGCCGACATGATCGCGACGATAGCGGGTCAGTCCGGCCTCGTTCAGGCGCGACAGGTCCTGGTCCTGAAACCAGACCTCGCCCGAGCTGGGCGAGTCCAGCCCACCCACGATGTTGAGGAATGTCGACTTGCCAGAGCCGGAGGGGCCAAGGATCACCACGAATTCGCCCGATCGCGCCTCGAAGTCGACGCCGCGCAACGCCTCGACGGTCAAAGGGCCGACGCGGTAGACCTTTTTCAGGCCGCGTGTCCGGAAAACTACGCCGCGCAAGTCTGCCATCGCATCGCCCCTTCCTGCGCCTGAACTATGGGCCCCGGAGCCGAATCGCTTCAATGACCTGTGTCAAGCCAGCCCGGCAACGCGAGACGGGGCGGTCAGACGACCGGGCCGCTCAGGATCGCGCGCGCCAGATCGCCTGGATCGGTCAGCGAAACCAGGCGCGCCACGCTGTCCGTCGATGGCTGCGAGTTCCTTCCACCCGATCTGTTCGTGAGCCATGGTCCGGACTCCCGTCGTGCCGTTTTCCGCAACGCCCGGGATGGATTTGCCCTTTGCAGGTCTGGCGCATCATTCCGCAAATCGATTTCCAAGATCGGAAAGGGCGGACTGGGCGCTGCGGGATCAGTGCCCTTGGCCCCTGGGCAACTGGGGCTTCGGGCGCCCGGCCGTCACAAGCTCGGCGCTGATCCGGTTCCGTCTCTGGACCAAACCGATCGACCAAGAGGATCCCGAAACGCAGATTTGCGAAGTGGGGCATGTCGCCGAGGGCCCCGCCGGGTCGTGACCGAGCCGCCATGCCGGCCGTGGGCAACAGACCGCCCAAAGTCTGCGAACGCGGATGAAAGATGTTGTCGAGGATGATCGCTGGATGAAAAGTGCTGTCGTACTCGCGGTCATTTGGTATATCTGTGTACTGAGCACGGCAGGGCCGTTCAGGCCGGAGAACCTCAGGACGCGCATGAAAATACTCGCTATCGATGACGAGCCCTATATCCTGGAGTTGATCCCCATGCTGGCCAGGGTCGTGGGGTTTCCCGATGTGACTACAGCGGACTCGGGCATGCAAGCGCTTGAGATCATTGAAGCCTCTGATGTGCCCTTTGACTGCCTGATCCTCGACATCAACATGCCCGGGATGGACGGGATCGAATTGTGCCGGTGCATTCGTCAGATCGAGACTTACCGCCGGACGCCGATCATCATGCTGACAGCGATGTCCGAACGCGACTTCGTGGACGAGGCATTCCGCGCCGGCGCGACGGACTATGTCACCAAGCCCTTTGACATCAAGGAACTGGCTGCGCGGTTGCGCGTGGCCCAGGAACTCGTCGCCGCACGGGCGGAGGCGGCCGCGGCCCGGATCCTGGCGGCAGCGCCCATGCCAGCCGGGCGCCGCGATCTGGCCGAACCCCTGGTCATCCCGGGTGCTGCGAATATCTCGGACCTGACCGCGTTGTCGAACTACCTGCGCCAGTTGTCCCGCGCGGGCCTGTCCGTGTGTCAGGTGATGGCGGTCATGGTCAATCGCATCGGCGAGATCCATGCCCGGGCCAGCGAGGCGGAATTCCTGTTCGCCCTGTCCGAGGTCGCCACCGCAATCGAAACCGCCCTGCTGACGCATATCGGGCTGATGGCCTATGCCGGCAACGGCGTCTTCGTCATCGTCTCTACCGCGGCCAGCCCGCTGGATCCTGTCGAAGTGGAATCGGACGTGCAGGAAGTTCTGGACACCCGCGATGCAGAGTTTGACGACGGCAGCCCCATGGACCTTGAGGTCTCGGTCGGCAGCCCTGTCCTGCCGACGAACGGCGGCAACGCGGATTTCGACCGGGCCATCGCGCGGGCTGCAACACGGTCGTCCTCTGGCGCAAAACGCGCCCCGGTTCGCCGCTTTCGCCAACCGCTGAACTGAGGCCTCAGGCCGGCGAACCGGCCTCAGAGCCCGGACCTTCGCCCGGCCGCAGCGTGAACCAGAAGGTTGTCATTCCGTCCGTCTCGCTGTCAAAGCCAATATCGCCGCCCATCTGTTCGACAATCTGCTTGGTGATGCTGAGCCCGAGGCCCGTACCGCCCGCCCGGCGTCCCGACACGCTTCCCGCCTGCGAGAAGGGCGTAAATATCCGGTCGCGGAACGACTCCGGGATGCCGGGGCCCATGTTGCTGACCGTAACGCGGATGGCGCGGGCCAGCCGCTCGGCCCTGACCTCGACCACGGTGCCGGGCGTGGCGAATTTGGTGGCGTTGCTCAGCAGGTTCGCCATGACCTGGTGAAAGCGCTTGCGATCCACCATTCCGGTCATGGCCCGGTCGGCGATGGTCGAGGCATATTTCACCCGGTTGCGGTCGGCAGTGGCCATGTTCACCAGCAGAGTTTCCTCGACAAGGTTCGCCACGGGCAGCCGCGTCAGCGACAGGCGCATCTGCCGTGCCGAGAATTTCTGGAAGTCAAGGATGTCGTCGATCAGCTGGTGCAGGCGGTCGCCGTTGGTCTTGGCGATGAAAAGAAGCCGCTGGATCTCGTCGGGGAACTTGTTGTCATCATAATGGGCAAGCAGGGTCAGCGAACCCAGAATTGCCGTCAACGGGGTTCGCAGCTCATGCGTGACGACCGACACGAATTCGGACTTCATCTGGTCCAGGCGACGCTGCTCGGTGATGTCGGCCACCTGGGCGATGAAGTACATCGGCTGGCCATGAGGGTCGCGCACGAGGCTTGCGGCCAGGTGAACCCAGATGATCTCGCCATCCGCCCGGATATAGCGTTTGTCGATCCGGTAGGTCGATATCTCACCGGCCAAGAGAGCGCGGACATTGGACAGATCCCTCTCGAGGTCATCGGGATGGGTCACGCTCTGGAAATCGGAGGCGAGAAGCTCGGCTTCGTCATAGCCCAGAAGGCTGCAATAGGCAGGGTTGAGCCGCAACCACCGCCCGTCCAGCGCGACGATGGCCTTGCCGATCGAGGCGTGCTCGAAGGCCATGCGGAATTCCTCGAGGCTGATCAGCAGCGCCTCCTCGGTGTTCTTCCGTTCGGTGATGTCGGTCTGCGCGCCGACAAGCGTCGTGGGTTTGCCAGCCGCATCGCGCAGCGCCACGGCGATGTCGGTCTGCATCCAGCGCCATTGGGTACGGTCGCGCGACATCAGCCGATATTCGCAGCGCGCCCGCTCGGCCAGGTCTTCGCCGCACAGCCGGATCGGCTCCAGGGCGCCGGCAAGATCATCGGGATGGACCCGGCTGCGCCATTCCGCCTGCACGTCGATGTTCTCGGAAGGCTCAAGTTCCAGCAGCTTGCGCCAGATCGGCGAAACCGAGACCGCTTCGGTCCGCAGGTCATATTCGAAGACGCCGATGTTGGCGCCCTGGATGGCGTGGTCGGACCGGATCAGGTCGCGCTGCGCGATCCGCGCCAGTTCAGCCTCGGACGAATAGTCGCGCAGGATCGCACTGGTGCGGCGGTTGCCCGCGGGATCGACCCAATGCACCAGGTTAACCGCCAGCGCGTCATGGCGTTCCTGCGCATCGGAGATCTCCAGCTTGATCACCTTCGGCGGTGCCTGCGCCGCCTCGTCCCTCACGTCGGGCGCTACGGCCGGATCGATGGGCAAGACCGAAGCGATGGGGCGGCCGATCAGATCTTCGGGCGGGCGCTTCAGCAGGGTGGCGACAGACCGCGTGGTTTCGATGATCCGCCCTGTTTCGTCAAGCACCAGCACCGCAAGGCCCGCGGCCTCCAGGGCCATGTCGACCAGTGTTTCGGTCATGAATATCTCGTTGTACGGTCGCTCCCTGGCCGCCGCCCGATGCGCCGCCGCTCTGCATCGAAGCTAACCCGGCGGTCGGCCAAGGCAAGGGCGCTGGCAAAGGCGATCCGGGCGCGGTCGCTTCGTGACGCCTGCAGGCCGACCGCCTGGCCGACCGCAATCTCAAGCAGCGCAGCGCCCGGGACAGGGGAGTTGTCGCGCAGGTCGCTTGCCAGATCGGCGCGGATCGCTTCGCTGTCCGGCATCACGACCGCACTGGTCACCACGAGGAACCGCCCCTCGCCGGCATAGGCCATCAGGTGATGGCTTTTGGCAAAGACGCGGTCGATGGCCGCGGCCACCCGGGACAGCGTCGGCAGGAAGGTCGCGGGATCGGCGCGCTCGACCGTCGCGGGTGTGACCGTGACGGCAAGCACATAGGCTCCGGCCAGATCCGCCCTCGACAGCCGGGCGACATAGCTGGACAGCGCAGCCGGGGCGATCAGCGAAGGCACCTCGCCCAAAGGCGCGGGCGGCACATTCAGGTCAAGGTCAGGCAGGCCATCGAACGTGCGCGAGACAAGCCGGGCCCGCGCGGTTTGCAGCCGAGTCGCGAAATCGATGACGTCGAAAGGCTTGGTGGTGTAATCCGAGGCCCCGGCGCGGAAGGCGGCATTCAGGTATTCGATCTCTGTCATGCCGGTCAGCATGATGATCGGCACATCCGCATAGGCCGGCAGACGGCGGATCCGGGCGCACAGGTCGATCCCGTCGATTTCAGGCATGCGGATGTCCAGCAGGAGGCAGTCGAAGGGTCTCCGGGCGGCTTCGATCAAGGCCAGCGCCGCGCTGCCCGAAGCGGCCGTCGTGACCTCGGGAAAGCCGGCCGTCGCGGCGATCCGGGGCAGCAGTTCCAGGATGAAAGGGTCATCATCCACAGCCAGAATGCGCATCCCGTCCTGTCCGGGGGCATCATCGGTTGTGCCGCGCCGCGCCGGCTCTTGCCGTTCGGGCCGCAAGGCCGCGACCACGACCGTCGCAAGAAGGGCGAGGCTTCCGATCAAGGAATAGGCAAGAAGCCCCCACCACAAGGACCCGCCCTTGACCAGCACCACGACCAGTCCGATCAAACCGGCCAACAGTCCGACACATGCATAGGCGATTATCACGCAGCTCACCCGACCTCATTGCCTCATGACAAGCGAGGCCACAGCCGGCCGCATATTTCAAGGATAAAGTCGCAGGGCAAATGACAATCTCTTCCTCTTTGGCAAGACGCAGGCCTTACGATACGGGGGGTCAGACCGCGGCTTGCGGCGATCCAACCCCCCGCTGGCCGGAAGGCCAAAACCAGACCTGGGGCCCTGCGCCACGCCGGCCTAGGTCTGGTCGATCTGGTCGTAGGCAGACAGCGACAGCTTGCGCAGGGCATCGTGGGGCAGATCACCGACAAGGGCGCAGCCCAGCCGGTTGTCCACCCACCAAAAGCCTTGCGCCGCCCCGCTTTGGGCAAAACGGAACGCGGTCTCGACGCCGGCCGGCGCCGGCGCCACGTAAAGCGCAAGGCGTTGTCCAAGGTCATTTTCATACAGCATCAGCGCCGCCGTGCCCTGGCTGTCCGGCAAGACGCGGCCTCCCAGCAGGCGAAAGCCGTTGCCGGACAGGTCGGGCGGCGTGATCGGCCGTCCCACACGTTTGGAAAGCCAGCTTTCCAGATGGCTCGCCGCCGATGCGGGAACCTCGACCGGGTGGAGGACTTCGACCGAATAGGTCGCATAGGCGCGCATCGCTTCGGTCGCAAGATCGGCCTCGGCCGGGCCCGGCATCTGGTGCAGGGCCGCGAACCATCCGGCCACCGTACCAATGGCAAGAAACGCCATCGCCGCGGCGATCCGCTCGGGCCAGCGAAACCGCCAGCCGGGGGCGCGCGCCGCCGCGGCAAGCAGATCCTGATGCCGGGCCGGAACGGGTTCGTCGGCCAGGGGATTGTACAGCGTGGCAAGTGCAGCGTCCTGCCGGTCCCATTCCGCCAACCTTTCGCGCAAGGAGGGGTCGGCGGCCAGGAGGTCTGCCAGCTTCTCCCGGTCGGCGGGTTCGCCGTGGCGCAACCGGATCAGCGCCTCGTCGTCGATGGGAAGGTTGTCGCTCATCTGCTCATTTCCGCTCCACAAGGTCTTGCGCGGGGGCGCGGCCTGTCATCCTGCGCAAGGTTTCACGTGCGCGTGCCAGGCGCGATGTCAAGGTGCCCTCCGGGATATCCAGAACCCGGGCCGCCTCGGCAAGCGACATGCCCTCGAGCGCCACCAGAAGCAGGGCGGCGCGCTGGTCGAAGGGCAGCCGGCCCATCGCGGCGTGAACCTCGCGCAGATCCAGATGCGCCTCCTGCCCGCCGCTGCGCGCCGGTTCAACGGTCGCGTCAAGCGGCACCAGCTGCGCCCGACCCTCGGCGCTGCGCCGCACGTCGCGGAACCGGTTCAGCAGGATGCGGAACAGCCAGGCACGGACCGGCCCGTCGCCGCGCCAAAGCGTGCGACGGGCCACCGCGCGTTCCAGACAGTCCTGGACCAGATCCTCTGCCCCCTCGCGGTCGCGCAGCAGGGCATGCGCATATCTGCGCAGCGCCGGGATGCAGGTTTCGATCTCGTCCAGAACGGTCATGCCGATGCGTCACTTGGTCGGTTTGGCCGCATGCCAGACCCCGTTCATGCCGTCGCCCGTCACATCGCCCGCGGCGGCATCCTTTTTCCACAGGTACAGCGGCTTGCCGTAGTAGGTCCACTGCATCGTGCCATCAGTCCGCTTGATCATGCCGAAATCGTCATCGGCCTTGGCATCGGCCGGCGCCAGCAGGGGCGGCCAGTTGGCGGCGCATTTGTCGTAGCAGGCCGAGGCACCGCCGCTGTCCTTGTCGAAGGTGTAAAGCGTCATGCCCTTGGAATCGGTCAGAACCTCGCCAATCGCGCTTTTGCCGGTCATGATGCCGGTGTCCGCGAAGGACGCGGCGCCTGACAGTGCCAATGCGGCCAGCGTCATCGGGATCGCAAATCGTATCGTCTTCATGTCAAACTCTCCTGTTGCCTCGCCCAAGGCGGGGATGGCCTCCTGTGCGGCAATCGGCGCACAGTCAGATGACGAGGCCGCCGCAGGTTCCGTCCCGACGTCCGAGGATATCACGAAAACGTGATCTGGCCCGCCTGCGAGGGCTGGCCGGGGCACCAGGCCCGACACCCGGATGGCCGCCGCAAACTGCGGCCTCGGCAGGGCGGGGCCGCGTCGGGCCCAGCGCCTTGCCGCAGAGGCAGGCCTGGCAGATCGCCCGCAGGCCCACGGCCCGCCGGTGCAATGCCCAGCAGGCCGCGCTTCCGGTCGGTCGGGGCCGGTCCTGCCTTGCGCTCTGATGGGCAAGGCGGCCTCAGCCTTACAGAAGCGCGCCGCCCGCGTAATACCAGTCGAGCGCCGCCGGATCGGTGCAGATCTGTCCGCCCCTTTCGCGCAGGTGACGCGAGATTTCCTCTGTCATGCCATCGGCCTCGGCCTCGCCGGCCTCGCCCTTGCGGATCATGGCGCCGGAGTTGAGGATCGGAACCGCGCCGACCGTCCTCGCCTCGAACTTCTCTTCGTGCCGCTTCATCCAGGGAAACGAGGTATATTCCAGAATGGCCGGCCACTGCTCTGCCGCGGGTTTGACCCCGAGGAACTCCGCGATCTTGCGGATCGAGGCTTCGTGGCGCGCCTTCATGTCGGAGTAATGCAGGAACAGCACATTCCCGGCGTGGCGCAGCGGCCACCAGGCAGCAAGAAAGCCAAAGAGCATGCCCTGCATCCCGTGACCGTCGATCACATCCCTGTAGAACGAGGCGAAGTCTGGCCGGCACATCGCGGCGCGCGGCATCTGCCACAGGTCGAACCAGTCATCCGAGTGCTGGGCCAGAAAGGGGCGAAACGACACCAGCGCCTCTTCGGGATTGCGAAAGACGACGATGTATTTCACATCCGCCCCGGCGCCCGCCGGAATATAGGGCACCTGCGGCGGGGCGGAATGGGTCTTGAAGGCCCGGCGCCGCGTGGCGGGCATCGCCTCCACCCGGTCCAGCACCTCTTGGTGCGGCTGGCCGGGGCGACCCAGAAACTCGATCCAGGGGACCTCGGCATAGATATCGGCGAAATCGGCCGTCCCGCAGGACAGAAGCTGATGGACAATGTTCATGGTCCAGGTGGTGCCGCTCTTGGCGGGAACCGAGATCACGACATCCCCGTCACGCCATTTGATGCCCTGCTGGATCTGCGGCTGGATCCACGGCGGTCCGGCTGGCGGTGCTGCGGTGTCAGAGGCATCGCTACTCACGTCGTCAATCTCCCCGAGCCGGAAAGCCGCACGGTGCCCCGAAGGCCGCCATGCCGTCCGATCCCGTGCGACATACGATGGGACTGCGCGCCGGCGGGCCAGACGAAACACCGTGTCAGGTTACGCGGCACGCCGGCCCGCTGGCAAGCCCTCCCGGGCAAGCCTGCGGCAAGGGCGCGATGCCCTTCAGCGCGGGACGGCGTTCAGCGCGCCGCCCAAAGCGCACCACGGCGAAAGATCGTGCGCATCTGCGGCACCTCGAATTCATGCGCCTTGTGACCGAGCGAGGAATAGAACACCCGCCCCTGACCATAGCGCCGCTTCCAGACCACCGGCATCACCACGCCCCGCGTCCATGCCGCGTGTTCGCCGCTGAAGGTCGTGGCGGCCAGCACGTCGTTCGAGGGATCGACGTGCATATAATATTGTTCCGAGGTATATGGAAAATCGCTGATCCCTTCCATCACCGGATCGTCGGGCCGGGTGATGTTGACCTCGTAGTCGATGACATTGCCCGGATGAGCGACCCATTGGCCACCGATGATGAACTGATAATCGACCGAATCGCGGAACGAATCCCCTGCCCCGCCGTGATAGCCGGCGATGCCGACCCCGCCCTCAACCGCCGCGGCAAGGTTCCTGACCTCTTCCTTCTCGATCTTGGACATGGTCACGATCGGCACGATCAGGTTCAGGTCCCGGATCGAGGGGTCCGCGAAGGCCTCGGTCGAGCGTTCGACATAGACCTTGAAATCCTCGGCCTCCAGCATGTCCTTTATGATGGCCGCGCAGGCTTCGGGTTCGTGCCCGTCCCAGCCGCCCCAGACGATCAAAGCCTCACGCATCGCAGTCTCCTGTGTCATCGGGCCAACTGGCCCCGGTCCACCGACTGGGCCAGCGGCGCCGGCCGGTCGGTCAAAGTGGTGATCGCCACGACGCGGCGCTGGTCCGAGGCGGTCTGGAAGGCCTCCATCACCTCAAGCACATGCAGCGCCAGGTCGCCAGAGGCGCGGTGCGGGCGATCCGAACGCAGGGCATGCGCCATGTCCGCCACGCCAAGCGAGCGGAAATTGCCATCGGCATAGGGCAGATCGATGGGCCGCTCCTGCCAGGCGCCGCCGGTCCGCAAGACCTCGACCGGGCCGCCGAAGCGGTTGGGATCGGGGACCTGGATGGCGCCTTCGGTGCCGTAAAGCTCGATCGGGGGGTGCTTGTGGCCCGGCACGTCAAAGCTCATCGCGACCTGAACCAGCGCGCCCGTGGCAAAGCGCAGGGTGCCTGCGACATGGGTGGCCACATGCACCGGGATGGTCTGACCGCTGCGCGGTTGGCTGGTGATGGTGCGCGTGGCGCGCGGCATGGCGGCAAAGCCCGCGACCTCGGCCACCGGGCCCAAAAGGTTCACCAGCGCCGTGATGTAATAGGGCCCCATGTCCAGCATCGGACCGCCGCCGGGTTCATAGTAGAAATCGGGATTGGGGTGCCAGCTCTCGTGCCCGGGGTTCATGAAATTGGCTGTCCCGCCGACCGGCGCGCCGATCTCGCCCGCATCCACGATGGCGCGCACGGTCTGCTGGCCGCCGCCCAGAAAGGTATCGGGCGCCGCCCCGATGCGCAGGCCCTTCGCTGCGGCCGCCCGGGCCAGCCGGCTGCCTTCGGCAAAGGTGATGCCCAAGGGCTTTTCCGAATAGGTGTGCTTGCCCGCCTCAAGCGCGCGCAGGCCAACCGCGACATGCGCCTTGGGCACCGTCAGGTTGACGATGATCTGCACGTTGGGATCGGCGAAAAGCGCGTCCAGATCCTGCACCGGCACCGCGAATTCGGCCGCCCGCGCCCGGGCCAGATCCGCGTTCAGATCGGCCACGCCGCGGATGTCGAGGATGGGAAACCCCCGCATCGCCGTCAGATAAGCGCCCGAGATATTGCCGCAGCCGACGATCCCTATTCCGACCTTTTCCATCCGCCCTCCCCTCGGCCGGGATCTCCGGCCGGCATTTCATAGATCTCATGCAGCGCCAGCGCGGCGGCCCCCTGCGCCCAGAACGCATCTTCGGCCATGTCGAACACCAGTTCGGTGACGCCGGTCAGCGACGGCGGTACGGCCTTGGCATAGGCAGCGCTCAGGCGATCCAGAAAGACCCGGCCGAGCGCCAGGCTCGAGCCCACGACAATGACGCGGGGCGGCGCGAACAGCGTCACGACGTTGGCCAGTGTCAGCCCCACCGCATCGGCCGCGTGCAGGGCGGCACTTTGCAGGCGGTCGTCACGGTCCAGCCGGGTCTGCGTCTCGTTCATCCCGCGGCCCGGGCTGATCGCGTCGGCCAGACGTCCCTTGGTCGGCGGGCCCTTCAGGATCGCCGCCGCGCCGGCCAGATCGGACAGCCGGCGCATCCCGTCCGGGCCAAGGCCCAGAACCAGATCGCCCAGGTTGTGACTGAGCCCGCCGGCCCCGCGAAAGAGCCGCCCGCCGTTCAGAACCCCAAGCCCCAGCGTGCGTTCCAGCGACACCACCACCACATCGTCCAGACCGCGCGCAAGGCCGAACCAGTGATGCGCCAGCGTGATGGCATGGGCGTCGCTTTCCACCAGCGTCGGAATCCCCAGCCGCACCGACATCGCCGCGGCAAAATCGAGGTTGGGCTCGTGGAAGATCGCCGAAGACCGGATGTTGCCGGTGCGGTATTCGATGACACAGGGCAAGGCGAGGCAAAGCTTGTGCACGTCGCCAAGCCCCAGACCGGCATCGGCGATACACTGGCGCACACCGTCCTCGATCAGATCCGCGATCACCCCGGCCGGCTGGCGGTCGATGCGGATCGGCAGGGCAAGCCTGGACAGAACCGCGCCGCAAAAGTCGGTCACGGCAAAGGTCATCCGGTCGGCAGCGATCTTTGCGCCGACCACGCGCAGCGCGTCGGGGTTGAGTTCCAGCATCACCCGGGGCCTGCCGCGCGCCGCCTCGGTGCGGATGTCGCCCAAGTGGCGCGGCAGGACCAGCCCGTCCTCGATCAGGGCCGCGGTGATCGCCGAAACCGTGGTGGTGGACAGTTCGGTGGCCTCGCTGATCTCGATTCGGGCGATCGGGCCCCGCCTGCGGATCGTATCCAGCACGCTCAACCGGTTGATGGCGCGCATCATTTCTGGGTCCGCGCTTTTCATCATCCTGTGCTTTCAGGCTCCGGCACTGGGGGTTGTTTATTTCGCATCCCGAATTTATTCAACAAGATTTTAGGGCCAAACCCGGCGCCAGTACAACTGAAATGATGCCTGCACCACAGTTGCGGGCACAAATATAGACAGTTTGCACATCGAAACGCCGCGATCTTGCCGGGCCCTTGCCCGGCAGCAAGGCCGATGGCACCACCTTAAATCCGCTGACGGGAATAATTATTCTGGCAGAAAGCCATGGAGATGAGCCCCGTCTTTGGCGGCAAGAGACGGGGTGTCGATGGTGCATGCCGGGCACGGTCGACCAGGCGCGCCGCCCCGAAGCCGCGGCCGGAATGGCGGTCTAGGCTTGGTCAGCGCCCCCGGGCGCATCGCCGCGCCGGGCGATCAGCGCTGCGATGCGCGCGGCGCAGTCGGGCGTGGCCGGGTTGAAGACCATCATGGCAAGATCCGGCCGCCCCTCGACCGCGAAGGTCGAAACCTCCAGTTCGATCAGGCCGATCTCGGGGTGGCGCAGCCGTTTGGTCCCCTCGGCGTGGCCGACCACCTCATTGTCGCGCCAGAGCGCCGCGAACTCGGGGCTCGTGCGCGACAGATCCTCGACCAGTTGCGCGATTTCGGCCGAGGCGCCGGCGCGCGTGGCATCGGCCCGAAAGGCGCCGACGGCAAAGCGGGCGACGTTTTGCCAATCCTCATTGGCGCGGCGCACGCCGGGATGCGAAAACATCAGGCGCAGGATATTGCGTTGCCGGGGCGGCAGCGCGCCATAGTCGGTCAAGAGGACCGCGGCCGCCCGGTTCCACGCCACCACATCCCATGTCGCCGTCTTGATCAGCGCCGGGCTGTGCGGCATCGCGTCCAGCACATGCTGCAGGCGCGGCGTGGTGCCGTCTTGCGGTGCATAGCGCGCCTCGGGGCGATGCCCGAAGGCCAGCAGGAACAGATGCTCCCGTTCAGGTTCGGTCAGCATCAGGCCCGAGGCGATGCGGTTCAGGACATCGGCCGAGGGCGCACCGCCCCGGCCCTGCTCCAGCCAGGTGTACCAGGTGGGGCTGATGTTGGCACGCTGCGCCACCTCTTCCCGGCGCAGGCCCGGCGTGCGCCGCCGCCCTGCCTTGAAGCCGAACGTCGCAGGGTCCAGCCGGATGCGCCGATCGCGCAGAAAGCTGCCCAAAGTGCTGGCGGGTTCGCTGGCCATGGGGATCCTGTTAGCTTTTATACCATGATAAAGTCACTACTTTACCGGAAAGAACTTTAGCTTCAGATGGCCCCGCAGACAATATCGCAGACACTATGGAGGTGCTTTCATGCTGGTCTTTCTGACGGGTGCGACGGGGTTCATCGGGTCCCGCATCGTGCCGGAATTGCTGGCCGCAGGTCATCAGGTGCTGGGCATGGCCCGGTCTGACAGGGGGGCCGCGGCACTCGCCGCCGCCGGGGTGCGCGTTCACCGCGGCACGCTGGAGGATCCTCAGTCCCTGCGCGCCGGGGCCGAACAGGCCGATGCGGTGATCCACACCGCTTTTGACCACGATTTCACCAATTTCGCAGCGAATTGCGCCAAGGACAGCCGGGCCATCGCGGCGCTTGGTTCGGCGCTGCGCGGCTCGGACCGGCCGCTGATCATCACCTCGGGCACCGGAATGGGCGATCCCGAAAATGGCCAGCCCGCCATCGAGGCGGTCTTCAACCTCAACCATCCCAACCCGCGCTCGGCCTCGGAAGTGGCCGGTCAGGCGTTGCTGGAGGCCGGGGTGAACCTGCGGGTGATGCGCTTGCCACAGGTGCATGACCGGGTGCGGCAGGGCCTGATTTCGCCCTATGTCGAGATTTCGCGCGAAAAGGGGGTGGCGGCCTATATCGGCGAAGGGCTGAACCGCTATCCGGCGGCGCATGTGGCTGATGTGGCGCGGCTGTACCGGCTAGTCCTGGACCACGGCCAGAAGGGCGCGCGCTATCATGCCGTGGCCGAAGAGGGCCTGACGGTGCGCGCCATCGCCGAAGTGGTGGGGGCGGGTCTGGGCGTGCCGGTCGCCTCGGTATCCGCCGAGGCCGCGCCGGCGCATTTCGGCTGGTTCGCCATGTTTGCCGGGCTTGACCTGCCCGCCTCGGGCGCCTGGACGCAGGCGAGCCTTGGCTGGCATCCGGCGGGGCCCGGCCTGATCGAGGATCTGGGCCAGATGGACTATTCCCGGCCCGCGGCGTCCTGAACCACGGCAAAGGCCCATGCCTTCCGGCAGGCGCGACGGGGTTGCAATCCTGCAAAACCTGCCGGTTTTCGCAAGGACGACCCGTCACGCCTGTTGCGATTCCGCCGGCCCGGGCCGCATGATCACTGGATTAGCCAGCGACATGGCGGCCCGGCCAGGAAAGTCACCCGATGGAAAGCGCACTGGAAGGCAGTCTGGCGGGCTATATCTGGCGCCACACCCGGCGTCAGCAGATCTGGGTGCTCTGCATCGTCCTTCTGTCGATGGTCCCCTATTTCCTGGCGCTTGACCTGCCCAAGCGGATCGTCAACGGCCCGCTGCAGGGCCACGGCTTTGACACGCCAGAGGCGACGCAGACCTTCCTGCACCTGAGCCTGTCGCTGCCCTTCCTGGGCACGGTCGAGGTGTTTCCCGGCATCAGCCTTGGCCGCACGCCCATGCTGTTCGCGCTGAGCTTCGTGTTCCTTGCGCTCGTCGTGATCAACGGGCTCTTCAAGTATTACATCAACACCTACAAGGGCCGGCTGGGCGAACGCCTGCTGCGGCGCATCCGTTTCGACCTCGTGGACCGGGTGCTGCGCTTTCCCCCTGCGACCTTCAAACGGATCAAGCCGGCCGAGATCGCCAGCATGGTCAAGGACGAGGTCGAACCGCTGGGCGGCTTCACCGGCGACAGCTTTGTCTCGCCGCTGCTGCTGGGCGGGCAGGCGCTGACCGCCCTTGGCTTCATCTTTCTGCAAAGCGTGCTGATCGGCAGCATCACGGCGGCTCTGGTGCTGGTGCAGGCCACGCTGATCCCGCGGCTGCGCAAGAGGCTGTTGATCCTGGGCCGTCAACGGCAGTTGACCGCGCGCGAATTTGCCGGGCGCGTCGGCGAAATCGTCGAAGGGGTGGGCACGATCCACGCCTATGACACATCGAACCTGGAACGCGCCGACATCGGACGGCGGCTCGGGATCATCTTCCGCATCCGATACGAGCTTTACCAGTGGAAATTCATGGTGAAGTTCATCAACAGCTTTCTGGCGCAGGTGACGCCTTTTCTGTTCTACAGCCTCGGCGGCTATCTGACGCTGCGCGGGCAACTGGATCTTGGCCAGTTGGTCGCGGTGATCGGCGCCTACAAGGATCTGCCGGGCCCGATGAAGGATCTGATCGACTGGGATCAGGCCCGTCAGGATGTCGAAGTCAAATTTGCGCAAGTCGTGGGCGCCTTCACGGTCAACCCGATGATCCGGCCCGAAGTGCAAGCCGTCTCGACCGCAGCGCATCCGGCCCGGTTGCCGCCCCTGGCCATGACGAACCTGACGCTGGCCGACGACAGCGGATCGGTGCTGCTGCATCCGGTCAACCTTCGGCTCAACCCGGCCGAAAGCGTGGCGCTGGTGGGCAAGACGGCGGGCGGGGGCGAGGCTTTCGCCGAGGCTCTGGGCCGCCAGATCTGGCCATCCGCGGGCCGCATTTCGGTGGGCGAGGACAACCTTCTGGACCTGCCCGAGGCCATATCGGGCCGGGCCATCACCTATGTGGCGCCAGAACCCTTCTTTCTGTTCGGCACCATCGGGGACAACCTGCTTTACGGGCTCAAACACGCGCCGATCGGGGCCAACAGGTCCGCCCCCGCCGATCAGGTCACCCGCCATTGGGAGCGGATCGAGGCCGAACGCGCCGGCACCCCCGATCTGGACCTGGACTGCGACTGGACCGACTATGCCTCGGCCGGGGTCGCAGGCCCGCAAGACCTGATGGCCCGGGTGATCGAGGTGATCGAGACGGCCGAACTGACCGAAGACCTGCTGACCATCGCGCTGCGCAACCGTTACGATCTGTCCGCTGAGGGCGATCTGACCCGGCGCGTCGTGCAGATGCGCGGGACGCTGGTTGCGACGCTGGAACAGGCCGGGCTCAGCGGGCTGATCATCCCCTTCGACCCCGAGGCCTATAACGAGGCGGCGACGGTGGGTGAAAACCTGCTGTTCGGACACGCCGTCGACGACAGGCCTCCAGGCGGCACAGTGCGCGACACCGCCTATTTCCGCGCGCTGATCGCGGAGACCGGCCTGCAAACCGCGCTTTTCGACATGGGACGCGAGATTGCCGCCAACACCGTCGACCTTTTCGGCGACCTGCCGCCGGATCACCCTTTCTTTCAACGGCTGACCTTCATGGCCGCCGAGGACATTCCGCGCTACGACCGCATCCTGCAGCGGCTGCAGGGGCGTAGCGCGGATCAGGCGACCGACGAAGACCGCTCGGACCTGATCGCTCTCAGCTTTCACTATGTCGAGCCGCTGCACCGCTTCGGCCTGCTGACAGAGCCCCTGAGGACGCGGATCACAGCCTTCCGCCGCCGCTTTCGCGAAGGCCTGCCGGCCGAGATTGCCGCCGAGATCGAATTCTACGACCCGGCCCGTTACATGACCACGGCGAACCTGCAGGCCAACCTGCTGTTCGGCCGCATCGACCCGCGCGAGGCCACCTCGCACGAACGGATCTACGAGGTCTTGCGCGATCTCTTGCACCGCGAAGGGCTGCATGACCGCATCCTTGCGATCGGGCTGGGCTATCACATCGGCACGGGTGGCAAGCGGCTGACCACGGTGCAGCGCCAGAAGCTGGGACTGGCGCGCGCCCTGATGCGCCGTTCGTCCTATTTCGTGTTCAACCGCCCGCTTTCAGCACTTGATCAGCGGCACGAGGCGCAAATCGTGCAGAGAGTCATGGACCGGCTGCAGCGCGAGACCCCGCGGCCCGGGATCCTCTGGGTCCTGTCCAATGCCGCGCAGGCCGGCCTTTTTGACCGCGTGATCCTGTTCGAACGCGGCACCCCGGTCGAGGACGGCCCGCCGGCCACGGTCGCCGACAAGAGCCCCCTGTTCAAGGAATTGATGTCGGCCTGAGCCGGCCATGGAAAGCGACGGAGACGCGCAATGCTGCTGAACGAAGAGGTCCAGATCCTGCGGCAGGTTCCGCTTCTGGCGGGGGCAAGCCCGGCGCATCTGAAACTGCTGGCCTTCACCTCGGACCGGCTGCGCTATGAGGCGGGCGCCACCCTGTTCCGTCAGGGCGAGGCCGGCGATGTCGCCTATATCATCCTGTCGGGCACGGCGGATGTGCTCGTAACCAGCCCGCGGGGCGAGATCCGCGTGGCCCAGGTCAGCGCGCCCTCGCTGGTCGGCGAAATCTCGATCCTGTGCGATGTCGCGCGCACGGCCACGGTGCGGGCCGCCACCCCGATCGAGGTGTTGCGGGTGCGCAAGGAAGAGTTCCTCAAGCTGATGCAGGATTTCCCGGACGTGGCGCTGCAGGTGGTCCGGGTCCTGGCTGGCAGGCTGGCCCGGACGACGGCAGAGTTGACAGAGGCCCGCGCCAGCCAGTTGCCGGCGCAGGATTAGAGGCGCGCCTTAGCCCAGCAGCACCCAGTCCGCCTCTTGCAGGGCATATCCGGCGAACAGGAAATCGCGGATCGCGGTGATGCGTTGGGCCTGCCACGACAGGATCACGAAATGCGCGGGCCGGTCGGCGGAACTGGTCCGGTCGAAGACCAGCATGGCCGGCCGCCCCTCGACCGCGCCAAAGGCAAAGCGCCACTTCGGTTCGGAGGCGTAGCGCGTGAAATAGACGCCGACCCGGTCGCGCCCTGCCAATTGCAGCCGGTTGACCAGATCCAGCCGGACCTCCTCGGCCAGAAGCGCGCGGATCGCGTCGAAGTCGCCGGACTGGAACAGCCTGACATAGGTGGTCATCTGCTGGCGGGCCGCCTCGGTCAGCAGGGGCAGCCGGGCATCACCCGGCGCTTCGGCCAGACGCCGCAAGGCCAGCCGCCCGCGCTGCAACGCCGATTTGGCACTGGCCGGCGACAGATCCGCGATGCCGGCGATCTCTTCGATCGAATAGCCCAGAACATCCTTGAGGATCACGGCGCAGCGCTGCACTTCGGGCAGTTGCAGGAAGGTGCGAAAGCTGACCGAGACGATGTCGGGGTCGGGCACCGTATCGGCCTCGATCTGGTCGATCAGCGGCACGTCGCGCTGGCGGGCGCCCTGCCGCAGAAAATCGAGGCAGGTGTTATGCGCGATGCGAAACAGCCAGGCCTGCAGGTTTTCGACCTCGACCCCCGCGTCGCGGGCGCGCAGGGCCTTTATCAGGCTGTCTTGCAGCACATCCTCGCCGTCGATCGCAGAGCCGGTCATGCGCGCGCAATAGCGGTGCAGGCGCGGCCGCAGATCGGCAAGCCGCTGTTCGAAATCCTTCGGAGTCATCGCTGGCGCCTTTTCTGCCGCATGGACGGGTCAAAACGCAGATCGGGTCGCGGTTCAGCCACCTTGGCCAGCCCTCGCGTCACGGCGATGCACCTCGGCCCCGGTCACGGAGGCGAAGCTTGCCAGCGCAAGCAGCTTGGGGAAATAGGCCTTCATGCGCGGGTCCTCCCGCATCTGCCCGACCGCCTCGGCGCTTTGCCATTCCGACAGGATGATGATGCTGGCCTCGCCGGCGACGATCAGCCGGGTCGAAATCCAGCCCGGCAGGGTGCTGATCACCGTGTCGATATTGGTTTTCAAAAGTGCGATCAGCGCCGATTGGTTCGCGGGCGCGACGCTCAGCGTGTTGATCAGAAGAACGGAAGTTTCGGTCATCGGCCTGTTCCTTCGGGTTGCGACCTTTCTATGACGAAAGGGCGCGGCCAAACGGATCGGGGCGGCGGAAAAACTGTCGGGCCGGCACAGTATCCGCTTGCCGACCGGGCACATGCCGTTAAGTCATGCGCGGAGCCGGCCCTGTCGGCCGTGGCAAAGGAGACGGCGCGTGCTGATGATCCTGATCTTTCTGGCCGGCCTCTGGGCCGGTCTGCAGAACGCGCTGGCGGGCGGCGGGTCCTTCATCACCCTGCCCGCGCTGATCCTGGGCGGGCTGTCGCCGCTGGCGGCCAACATCACCTCGACCGTGGCGCTTTTTCCGGGCCAGGTGACTTCCGGTCTGGCCGGGCGGCGGCTGGTCAGCGGGGTCGGCACCCTGCCGTTCAAGGCGCTGTTTGTCATCAGCATCCTGGGTGGCAGCCTCGGCGGGCTCTTGCTGCTGGAAACCCCTTCGTCGATCTTTGCGCGGCTGGTGCCGTGGCTCGTGCTCTTTGCCACGACGGTCTTTGCCTGGGGCAGCTTCGGCCCCAAGCCAGAGCCGGGGACCACAAGGCTCAGCCCCCGGGCGGCCGGCATCGCCCAGTTCGGCATCGCGATCTATGGCGGCTATTTCGGCGGCGGCATCGGGTTTCTGATGATGGCGGCCTTGACCATGGCCGGGCTGCCCACGCGCAACGCTGCCGCCACAAAGAACGTGCTGGCCGGGGTGATGAACGCCGCGGCCGTCGCGCTGTTCGTCCTGTCACCAATGGTGCATTGGCTCGAGGCGCTGGTTCTGGGCAGTGGCGCGATGATCGGCGGCCTTGGCGGCGCCTTTGCCCTGCAGCGGGTCAATGAACGCCTGCTGCGCGCCGCCATCGTCTGCATCGGCATCCTGCTGACCATCGGGCTTTTCACGCGCCCGATCTGAGGTTTCGTCGCGCAAGGGGCAGGCGCAGCCCCAGGTCGCGCCCAAGCCATGCTTTCCCCTTGACGCCCGCACCCCCCGTCATAACCTCTGCCGGCCACAGCCACAGGAGCCCCCATGTCCGACGCCCTGGATCTTGCGATCAGCCGGCATGCCGAGGCGGCCTTTGCCTTTCTGGAGGCGCTGGTCCGTGCCCCGAGCACGGTCGGCCAGGAGCAATCCGCGATGGAGGTCTTTGCCGCGGAGGCAGAGGCTCTGGGCCTGACGCCGCAGCGCCTGCCCTTCGCCAATGCGCAGCCGGCTGACCCGCGCGCCGGCATCGCCCAGCCCGCACCGCTGCTGAGCGCCGACCGCTATCAGGTTCTGGCCACCACACCGGGCACGGGCGATCTGGCGGTCCTGTTGAACGGTCATCTGGACGTGGTGCCCGCCGAAACGCCCGATCTGTGGACCCATCCGCCGTTCGAACCTGTCCGGCGCAACGGGCGGCTTTACGGGCGCGGATCGGCCGACATGAAAAGCGGCTTTGCGGTGGGTGCGCTGGCCCTGCGCGCGCTGAGGGATGTGGCCCCTGACCTCTTCGCCCGGCGCCGCCTGGGCTTTCTGGCCGTGGTCGAAGAGGAATGCACCGGCAACGGCACCCTGCGCTCGCTGGCCGAACAGGGGGTCAGCGCCGCCGAGGTCGTTGTGCTCGAGCCGTCGGATCTGGGCCTCCTGGCCGGCGGGGTTGGCGTGCTCTGGGTCGATCTGCGCATCCTGGCCCATGCCGGCCATGCCTATGCCGCCGATACCCATGCCAATGCCATCGATCTGGGCATGCGTCTGGTCGGCGCCCTGCGCCACTGGGCCGCCGATCTGACCCGGACCGAGCCGGAACCCAGCATGGACAGCAACCAGAGCCCCTATAACGTCAACCTCGGCAAGGTGCAGTCGGGCGACTGGACCTCGACCGCGCCGGCAAGTGCAACCTTCGGGGTGCGGATCGGCTTTCCCCGCGCCTGGACCCTGCCAGAGGCCGAAGCGCGGCTGCGCCAGGTCATCGCCGATTTCGTCAAGGCCGATGGCGGATTTGCCACGGCCCCGGTCGTCACGCTGACCGGCCTGCGCGCCAAGGGTTATCTGCAGGACGCGGCCTCGCCCCTGATCCGCGACCTCAGCGCCGCCCATGCCGCCGCCCATGGCGCGCCGCCGCCAGTCTACACCGCTGGCAGCACGACGGATGCGCGGTTTTACGTGAACGATTTCGGGCTGGACGCCGTCTGCTATGGCGCCATCGGCCACGACCTGCACGGCATCGACGAATCCGTCGATCTGCAAAGCATCATCGACGCCGCGCGCACTCTGGCCCGTTTTCTGCTGCTGCGCTTTGACGCGCAGCCCCGATAACGCGGGCAAGGGCAGATCCCGCGCGCGCCCGGGCCCGATCAGCACAACCCATAGTGGAAGAGCACTATCCCGTTGCGGGAGGTCGGGCATAGCCTTAAGGGTGGAGCGCAAATCAGCCCCGCGGCACGACGGAACAAGCGTCAGGAGATCGCCATGCCACAGATGGCCGATACCTTGGACCGGGCCATGCTGACCGAAGCCATCAAGATCCTCGCCGACTGCGTGCTGATCTTTGACGCGCAGGACCGGCTGCTGGCGGTGGACGGTCCCTATCACCTGGTCTTCCCCGAGCTTGCCCCCGAGGCTGTCATCGGAACGACCCTGCGCGAAATGCTGCGGGACGGGCTGGATCGGGGCGGAGAGTTCTCCCCGGCCGAGACGGAAGCGCTGCTGCGGCAATGCCTGGCCGATTATCATGTGCGGCAGAGCGAGGCTGAAATACAGCTGCCCGACGGGCGCTGGATGCGCCGGATCACCGCGGCTTTGCCCGACGGCGCCATCGTCGCGATGGGCATCGACATCTCGGCCGCGCGCAACCAGATCGCGGCCCTTGACCTGGCCAATGCAGAGCTGTTTCGCGTGCTCTCCGACCGCGACCGGGCCGAACAAAATCGCGACAGCATCATCGAGACGGCAGCGGTCGGCACCTGGGATTATGTGCCCGCGCAGGACCGGCTCCGCGTCGGCGGCCGCTGGGGCGAGATCCTGGGCCTTGAGACGGCCGCGCTCGACATCCGGTCGGTCAACGATTTCCTGGCCTTGTTGCATCCGGACGACCATGCCCGGTTGCACAACCCCAAGGACTTTGCCGTCGGCCCGAACGGCCGCATCGTCAGCAGCGAATTCCGCATGCGCCACCGCGACGGGCATTGGGTCTGGGTCCTGTCGCGCAGCTGCGTGACCGAACACAACGCGGATGGCACACCTCTGCGCATCGCCGGCGTCCACCTCGACATCAGCGAACAAAAGCAGCTGGAAGAAGAGGTCGCCGCAAGCCGCGCCTTCCTGCTTGAGGTGATGGACGCCAGCGCCTCGGCCCTTGTGGCGCTGGATGCGCAGGGCCGGATCACCTTTGCCACCCGCGAGGCCGCGCAGGTTCTGGGGCGGTCCGAAAGGTTCCGATTGGGCCAGGATTTCGACATCGCGGCCCTGATGCTGGAACGGATGCCCGACGAGGCGCCGGCAGAAGGGCAATCGCCCCGCACCCTCGTCGCCCGGGCGCAGGGGCCGGTGCGCGACATTCTTTACCGGCTGCGGCTTCCTGACGGGTCGCAGCGCACCCTGGCGTGCAATGCGGCCCCGCTGGCGCTGGCCACGGACGTCAAGCCGGCCAGGACCGGGCTGGTGATGTCCTTCCGCGACATCACCGAAAAGCTCGCCGCGACGGCGCGGCTGCAAGAGGCTTTGGCCCAGGCCGAAGCGATGAGCCGGGCGAAATCGACCTTCCTGGCCAATATGAGCCACGAAATCCGCACCCCGCTGAACGGCGTCCTCGGCATGGCCGAGGTGCTGGCCGATGTCCTGATCGAGCCGACCCAGCGCGGCATGATCGAAACCATCCGCAAATCCGGGGAAACCCTGCTGACCGTGCTGAACGGCATCCTTGACATGTCCAAGATCGAGGCCGGCAAGATGGAGCTGGAATCCGTCTCCTTCGTGCCCCTGGAACTGGTCCGCCAGGTCGAGGCCATCTACACGATCACCGCCGAGGAAAAGGGCATCGAATTCGAGGTCCTGGCCAGCGCCGGCTGCGAAAGGCCGCGGCTGGGTGACCCGCATCGCCTGACGCAGATCCTGAACAATCTGCTCAACAATGCGATCAAGTTCACCGCGGCTGGCAAGGTCGAACTCAAGGTGTCCTGCCGGCCCGGCAAGCCCGTGCTGATCGAGGTCAGCGATACCGGGATCGGCATGGCGCCGGAACAGACCGCGCGCATCTTTGAAAGCTTCGAACAGGCCGATGGCAGCATGACCCGCCGCTTTGGCGGCACCGGGCTTGGGCTTGCCATCGTGCGCCAGCTGGTCACGCTGATGGGGGGCACGATCTCGGCCGACAGCCGGCCCGGCGCCGGGTCCCGGTTCAGCGTGTCCCTGCCCCTGCCCGAAGGCCAGGGGCTTCCGGCCGGGCGCACCGCCGCGCAAGACCCGGTCGGCCGGGATGGGGCGCTGGCGGGCCTGCGCCTGCTCAGCGCGGATGACAATGCCACCAACGGACTGGTCCTGTCAGAGATGCTGGTCCCGACCGGCGCGGTCCTGACCCAGGTCGAGAATGGCCGGCAGGCGGTCGAGGCCTGGCAGGCGGCGCTGGAGGCCGGTGCGCCCTTCGCGCTGGTCCTTCTGGACATCACGATGCCGGTGCTGGACGGAATGTCGGCCCTGGCCTGCATCCGCGAGGTCGAGGCGGCGCGCGGCCTGCCTCCGGTTCCGGCCATCGCCATCACGGCCCATGCGATCCCCCGGCAGGTGGCCGATTACATCGTCGGCGGTTTCGACACGCATCTGGCCAAGCCGTTCCGCAAGCGCGACCTCTTGCACGCGATCTTCAGCCTTCTGGCTTCGCAGGGCCGCGTTTGACCGGCGATGAGCCTGTCTTGCCAGCAAGCGGAACCAGTCGCCCGGCCGGGCTCAGATTTCGCGTGATCGGTGACGGATCAAATGCTAACTTTCGCTGAGGGCGAGTGATCGGGGGTTGTTCGGATGACAAATGATCAACCTGAGGGCGGCATTCAGATCCTGCTGGCCGATGATGACGAAGTCAACCAACGCATCGTCCGGGCCTTTCTGGCCGGCACCGCCATGGAGCTGACCATTGCCCGTGATGGTCGCGAGGCGCTGGAAGTGGTGTTGCAGCGCCGGTTCGACCTGATGATCTTTGACCAGAACATGCCCTTCATCACGGGCGACCGTGTCATACGGCATCTGCGCGCGGGCCAGTCGGTCAATGCCGACACGCCGGTCATCCGCTTCATCACCGAGGCCACAAGCCGACCCGCCACCCTGGGCCCGGATGGCCAGGCGCTGGAGGTCACGGTGGCAAAGCCGCTCGGCAAGGATGTCCTGATTTCGGTGATCGAGGCGATGCTTGGCCGAAGGTGAGGTTGCGGCCCGATATCCGGCAAGATCGGCTTGACACTGGCGGTCCATCATGAGGACCTGATGGGGTACGAGGGATCGAAAGGCAAGTTGTGCGGTCTGAAATCGTGAAAGGCTCGGACGAGGCCGGTGTTGCGGCCAGTGCAGAAGCCGGTACCGCTGCAATGGCGTTTGCGGTCTCGGCGCTGACGACGCTGGCCTGTGCCGCCGATGCCGAGCTTGTGCCGGCGGTGGCGGCGGCCCATGCCCAGATCGCGGCCTTCTTCGGGGCGCGGCGTGTCGCCCTGTACCGCAGCGCCCCGCGCCAGGCGCCCGCGTTGTTTCAGCATTGGACAGCCGTTTCAGCCCGGGACGAACCCTTTGAGCCGCTGGATGCGGCACAGATCCGGCAACTGTTCAGCGCGTCGCAGGACCGGTTTCACCCGATTGCCACGACCGGAGGCGACCCGGGGCCGCAAGGGCTCAGCATGGGAACAGAGCAGGACGGCGGCCTCCTTGTGGTCTGGCGCCCGCGAGACGCCGCCCCGGCGGAGGGTCTTGGCGGAACGGCCATTGCCGGTCTGGCGCAGGCCCTGCTTTCCGCGATGCGGCGCATCGAGCGGAACCCGCCCCCAGGCGCCGCGGCCGAAGCGGAGCCGCCCGCTGTCCAGCACCAGCCCGAGGCCGCCCCCAAACGCCTGAGCCAGGCCTTGGAATGGATCGAAAACGGCGTGGTCTTTTATGACTCGCAAGACCGTTTCATGCTGTGCAACCAAAGCTTCCGCGACATCTATCCGCTGTCGACCTCGGCCCTGATCCCCGGCACGCCTTTTGTCGATATCTTGCGGCTGGCCATCGCAAACGGTCAATTCTTTACCGCGCCAACCGACGCAGAGGCCTGGATCGCCAACCGTCTGGCCAATCGCCGCACGGGCGGCCGCGGTTTTGAACGGACGCTGCCTGACGGGCGCGTGCTGCATGTGATGGAACATCTGCTGCCCGGCGGCGAATGGATCGAGGTGCATTCCGACATCACCGAACTCAAACTGGCCCGGCAAAGGCTGCGCAACCTGATCGACGGCGGCCAGATCTGCGCCTGGGATTGGAACATCGCGACCGGAGAGCATTGGGTCAACGCCTACTGGGCCCGGCTGCTTGGCTATGACTTGCATGAACTGCTGCCGATCACCTTCGAAACCTGGCGGTCGCGCGTGCATCCCGACGATCTGGCCGCGACCGAGGCCCTGTTCGACCGCGCCCTGCAGGACGACGACGTGAACTTCCGCGCCGAATATCGGCTGCGCCACCGCGACGGCCACTGGATCTGGGTGCTCGACAGCGGCCGCACCCTGCGCCGCGGGCCGAACGGCGAGCCCGAACAGGTCGCCGGCGTGCAGATCGAGATCACCGAACAAAAGGCACGCGAGGCGGCGCTGGCGGCGGTGAAGGCGGACCTCGAACGTTCCATCACCGAAAGGGCGCGGGTGGAACAGCGGCTGTACGACATCGCCGCCGTCTCGGATGGCTGGCTCTGGGAGACCGACAGCAACTGCCGTTTCACCCTGGTCCTGGACGGCGAGTTCTTTGACGATGGCGGCGTGCCCAAGGAGGGGATGCTGGGCAAGACCCAGGAGGAATGGCTGGCGATGAACCCGGACATGCTGCCGGGGATAAATTGGGAACCGCTGCTGGCGGCGTTGCGCGCACACAAGCCGTTTCGTGATTTCATCTACCGGGCGCCCCGGTCGGTCGACGGCATCGTGCGCTGGCGGCGCATGACGGGCAAGCCGATCTTCGACGAGGCGGGCGGGTTCATCGGCTATCGCGGCGTGGGGTCGGATGTGACCGAACTCTACCTCGCCAAGGCACGGGCCGAAGAGGCCAGCCGCACCAAATCCAAGTTCCTCGCCAACATGAGCCACGAAATCCGCACGCCCTTGAACGGTGTCCTTGGCATGGCCGAGGTGCTGGACGGCGCACTGGACCATCCCGACCACAAGCGGATGATCGGCACGATCCGCCGCTCGGGCGAGGCCTTGCTGAACATTCTCAACGATATCCTCGACATGTCGAAGATAGAGGCCGGCAAGATGGAACTGGAGGCGGTGAGCTTCAGCCCGATCGAGCTGGCCGAACGGGTCGAAGACCTGCACGCCTTGCGTGCCGAGGAAAAGGGCCTGGCCTTTGACATCATGATCGGCTCCGGCGCCGAGGTCGCGCGGATCGGTGACCCCTACCGTGTGCAACAGGTGCTGCACAATCTGATCAGCAATGCCATCAAGTTCACCGACCGGGGCGCCGTGCGGGCCAAGTTCAGCGGGCGACCCGGCAAGCCTCTGGTGATCGAGGTGCGTGACACCGGCATCGGGATGACTCAGGAACAGATCCTGCGGCTGCATGACGAATTCAGCCAGGCCGACAGTTCGGTGACCCGGCGCTTTGGCGGCACCGGGCTTGGCATGGCGATCACGCGGTCGCTGGTCGAAAAGATGGGCGGTACGATCGAGGTGGAATCGGTGCCGGGCGAAGGGACCACGGTCCGGGTCTCGCTGCCGCTGCCGACCAGCGGGCCGAAGGTCGAGGTGGCAAAGCAGGTGCCGCGCGGCGCCTCCGGGCTTGAAGGTCTGCGCCTGCTGGCGGCCGACGACAATCTGACCAACTGCGCGGTGCTGGAAATCATGCTGCGCCGGCTTGGCGCGCATGTCACCATCGTGCACGACGGCGCGCAGGCGGTCGAAAGCTGGGCCCCGCGCCGGTTCGATGCCATCCTGCTTGACATCGCCATGCCGGTGATGGACGGGCCGACCGCCCTCAGCGCCATTCGCGCGCTTGAGGCCAAGCACGGCGCCCCGCGCGTGCCGATCCTGGCCGTCACCGCCAATGTGATGGCGCATCAGGTCATGGAATATATCTCCTGGGGGTTCGACAGCTGCATCGGCAAGCCGATCAGTTCGGCCGAACTCTCCGCGGTGATCGCGGCGCTGTTCGCCCCCGACCGGACCTGACCCCGCCCGGTCAGACCCCGCACAAAGCGCCAGAAACGCACGGGAAGGTTTTGCAAGGACAGGTTGCACTGCTACAAGGTGACGCCTATGTAACGCGCCTGACAAGATAGGTTTATCATGCAACTGCGCCGCATCTGGTTTGTCGTCTCCCTGTTGATCGGTCTAAGCTTGGTATTGCCCGTGGGCGCGCAGATCCTGCCCGGCCAGTCGTCCGGCGCGACCAAGTCCCAGGCCGAGACCCCTTCCGTGCCGGGCGCCCTGGCGGATGTGCTGAAACAGGCAACCAAGGCGGGGGCGACCGTGATTGTCGTGGATCCGTCCGGCAATCCCGTAACACCCGCCGGCACGACAGCACCTGCGGCAGAAAACTCGATCCTGCCGCCCAACATGTCGCCCATGATGACCTTCCAGCACAGCGTGATGAACTTCCGTCACACGCTGCGCGACCGTCTGAGCGCCATGCCGGATTCCCTGCACGCCGTGGCGACCACCCTGCGTTCGGCCAGCCCGGACGGCAGGATCGCCACCTTCGGCTGGGCGCTTGTGCTGTTGCTGGCCTGTTTTTCAGTGGGCTATCTGGTCGAACGCCAGATCTATGGCAAGCGCATCGCCAGGCATTTCATCGTTCCGCTGATCAAACCCGACCCGCAGGGCTATACCGAGAAATTCCCCTTCCTGGTAATCCGCTTCCTTGGCGGCGTGATCGGGATCGGCGTGTCGCTACTTGTGGCCTACGGCGTCGGGCTCTGGCTGTTCGGCTGGCCCGACAATGCCCCCATGCAATTCACCCTGACGGTGATCTTTGCCGCCTATGGCGTGTCGCGGCTGGTGGTCCTGATCTGGCGCATGGTGCTGGCGCCCTTCATCAGCCAATACCGCATCCCGCATTTTTCGAACCACGACGCACTCAAGCTTTATTACTGGCTGTCGACGCTGGCCATGATGGACATCTGGTCGGTGGCCTTCACGACCTGGATCAAGGAACTGGGCCTGAACTACGACGTCTATGCGCTGATGGGCACGCTGTCGTCGTTGGTGCTGTCCAGCCTGAACATCGCGATGGTGTTTTCCAACGGCCGGGCGATCTCGCGCGCCATGTGCAAGAGCCTGTCGCGCAACGAGGGGCTTGACGGCGCCAGCCTCGGCGCAAGTTTCGTCTCGCGCATCTGGGGACCGGCGGTCATCCTCTACGTGGTCTTCACCTGGTTGAAGCTGACCTACGATCTGGTGCTGGAACGCCCGACCCCGGTTCCCCTGCTTGCCGGGGCCTATGCCATCGTCATCTCGATGGTGATCGTCTATGCCGTGATCAACTTCATGATCGAGCGCGGCTTCGAGCGCGCACGCGCCATCCGCGAGATGAACCGCGACCTGGAAATGGCCCCGGACGGGACCGAGATCGAGCCTCGGCCGGTCGCGCGGCCCGTGCGGTCGATGCAAAGCTTTGAAGATCTGGCGCATCGGGTTTCGGGCATTCTGGCCATGGTCGCCGGCCTTTGGGCCGGGATCGAGATCTGGGGCGCGCGGACCTCGATGGTCAGCGACAGTCTTTACAGCCAGATCGTCAGCGTCATCACCATCGCCTTCATGGCCTATATCGTCTATCACGCCTTCCGAATCTGGATCGACAACAAGATCGCCGACGAACAGGGCGATCAGGTCGAGGTCGAGATCGAGCGCGGCGACGAGGGCGGCACACCCAGCGCCAGCCGCCTGTCCACCCTGCTGCCGCTGTTCCGCGTGCTGGTCCTGTCTGTGATCGTGGTCACCTTCGGCATGATCCTGTTGCTGCAGCTGGGCATCAATGTCACGCCCCTCTTCACCGGCGCCGGCGTCGTGGGTCTGGCCATCGGCTTTGGCGCGCAAAGCCTGATCCGTGACATCTTTTCCGGCGCCTTCTTCCTGATCGACGACGCCTTCCGAAAGGGCGAATACGTCGATACCGGCATGGTCAAAGGCACGGTCGAAAAGATCTCGCTACGCTCGTTCCAGCTGCGCCACCACCGCGGGCCGCTGAACACGATCCCGTTCGGCGCGATCCAGCACCTCACCAACTATTCGCGCGACTGGGCCATCATGAAGCTGCCCCTGCGCGTGACCTATGACACCGACCCCGAAAAGGTGCGCAAGCTGATCAAGAACCTCGGCCAGTCGCTTCTGGAGGACCCGGTGGTAGGCCCCCTGTTCCTGCAACCCCTGAAATCGCAGGGCGTGATCGAGATGCAGGATTCCGCCATGATCATCCGGGTCAAGTTCATGACAAGGCCGCTGGACCAGTGGGTGGTGCGCAAGCGCGTGCTGCAGGACATCCGCGATCTTTTCGAGCGCGAGGGCATCAAGTTCGCCAACCGCGTCGTCACGGTCCGTCTGGCCCAGGACAACGAGGTGCACGAATACCGCGACCTGACGCCGGATCAGAAGCTGGCCATCGCCGGGGCAGCCCATCTGGGCGTGATGGACGATCTGGAAGATGGCGAGCTGGAGCATGTCGACGACATGCACTAGGCGGGTCTCAGGCGCGCAGATCCGTCAGTGCCGGGCGTGACGGGCCGGCCAGCAGAACCATGATCACCTGCCGGGTAAACTCCCAAGTCGCGCTGTCGTGGGCAAGGTGATGGGTCAGCAGGCCCAGGGGTTCGCGATTGTCGGTCAGGCCAAGGCGGCGATCGGCCATGAGTTGCGCCAGCTGCCGCACCAGATCGGCCGGATCGACAAGGCCGCGCCCGCC
The DNA here is from genome assembly GCA_016124195.1 of bacterium. Classification (GTDB taxonomy): domain Bacteria; phylum Pseudomonadota; class Alphaproteobacteria; order Rhodobacterales; family Rhodobacteraceae; genus Stagnihabitans. The sequence goes on from WGOE01000008.1 coordinate 78,218, forward strand.
CCGCCAGTCGATCGGGTCAAGGTGGGTGTTGATCTGCGCAAGCCCGGGCGCGGCTGTGGCGGCGCGGCGCGGACCAAAGGTCGAAACCGCAGCAAAGCCCAGGGGGGCAAGACCAGCCACGACCTCAGGCGCAATCCGGTTCCACGGCGGTACGAACATGGCCTGCAGCCGGGCACCGAACAGTTTCTGCAGCTGGGCGAGGCCCTGACGCGCCTCGTCCAGCGCAGCGCCGGGCGGGCGGGTGGCGCCGAATTCGGCCTTCTTCGCCTCGGCCGGGGCGTGGTTCTGATGCACCCAGCCGTGAACGACCGGGATCAGGCAGCCCGCCCCGGCAACGCGCACGGCCAGTTCGGCGGTGGCACGCCGCGGGATCACGGCCAGATGCACCGGCAGCCCCACCGCGTCCGACAAGGCGATCAGCTGGTCCAGCGCGGCGGTGGGGGCAATGGCATCATCGTCGCGCCACCAGAGGGGCAGGTCCAGCCCGGCGGCCCGCCACAGCCTCTGTTCCTGCACAACCGGGGTCCAATCGATCTTCATGGCCGCGCCTCGGCCAGGCGGCAGGCGATGGCGACGCTTTCGGCCGCGCCGTCGAAATGGGGCCGGACCGCAGCGGCGGGGCTTGCCGCCATGGCCTCGGTCACGGCCTGGATCAGGGCCTCGGGCGTCAGGCCTGCCGCGGTCAGCATCCGGTAGCCGGCCCGCGTGCTGAGGCTGCGGGCGCGGATCGTCTGTTCCACCTCGCCGCCCTCGTCAAAGGGCACGAAAACCGCCGGCGTCCCCGCCTGCAACAGGTCGAGCGCGGTGTTATAGCCGCAGAGGCTGACCGAACAGGCGGCATGATAGAGCATCTGGCGGAAATCCGGGCGGGCCGGTTCGATGGTGACCGGCGCGGCACCGGCCAGCGTCTGCAGGTCGCGGATGCGGGCCTGCGGATCGGCCCCGCCGACCAGAATGCGCCAGCGCCGGCCCCTATCCTGCCGGGCGGCCTCGATGGCGGCGCGGAACAACTGGCTGCCGACTGCGCCGCCGCCCGCGCTGGCCAGAACCTCGCCCCTGCCCGCGGCGTCGGGATGCGGACCGGCCGGTGCGGGGGCCACATAGCCGGTGTAGATCAGCCGCGTCGCCAGCGCCGCCGAGACGGGCCAGCTTTCCTCGAGCCGGGTCAGCGCCGGGTCGGAGTGCACCAGCACCCCGTCATAGAACTGCGCCACCACGGCATCGGCCGTCGCGGCACGTTCGGGCCGCGACGGCGGAGCCAGGATGTCACGAACCGAGGCCAGGATGACCGGACGCGGCCGGGCGGCCGAGACCACATCCAGCAGCTCAATGAATTCGGCGCGCAGGACGCGGCGGCCAAAGGGGTAAAGCTCGGTGATGACGATGTCGGGCGCCAGATCCCGCGCGGTGCGGCACAGCATCTCCGACCGTTGGGCCAGATAGGCGGCATCGGCAGCACTGCCCCCTTCGGTCAGCAAGGTCGTGAAGTCGGTGCCGTCCGAACGGAGCGGCGGCAGTTGCAGCACCTGCACGCCCTCGGTGGCAAACTGCGGGACCGCCATGCCGCCCGAGGCGAGCACCACCCAATGCCCCGCCCGCGCAAAGGCCCGCGCCAGCGTCAGCGCCCGGCTGAGATGCCCCGCGCCCAGAAGATGGGTCACCACGATCATAACCTTCACAGGTAACCCCCTTCGGTGGCCGGAACCAGCCGGACAGGCTCGTCCAAGGCAAGGCGCAGCCCGGCGCCGATCTCGAGGATATAAAGCCGGTTGCGCTTGACACGAAAGGGGCAGGGGCCGGCAAAGTGCCAGTCCATCGCCCGCGCCAGAAGGACCCGCATCACACCGATGTGGGAGACCGCCACGGCCTGATCGGGCAGCGTGGCAAGCCAGGGCTGCAGCCGGGCCCAGACCTCGGCCGGGCTTTCTCCGCCGGGCGGGGTATAGTGCCAACCCCAATCCTCGATCGGGCGAAAGCCCGAAGCGGGATCCTGGCTCAGCGCCTCGCCGTGCTGGCCCTCCCAGTCGCCCCAGTTCATTTCGATCAGCGGTTCCGCGATGGCAGGCGCCCGGCCCGCGATCAGCGCCGCGGTCTGGCGCGCCCGCGACAGGGGGCTGGAATAAAGCGCGGCCCCTGCCCAATCGGGCGGCAGGCGCAGGGCCGAAAGTGTGGCGACCGCCTCGGGGTCAAGTGCGATGTCGGTGCGGCCCTGCAGCCGCCCCACCCGGTTCCACGGCGTGTGGCCATGGCGCAGAAGAGCCAGCCGTCTCATGGCGCGGCCTTGATCAGCGGGAGGATGTGCTGGACGAGCGTGGCGCGTGCGGCGCCCAAAAGATGGCGGCGTGCCACTGCCGCGCGCCCCTCTGCCGCCCGGCGCCGGCGCAGGTCCGGGTCTTGCAACAGGGCCAGGATCGCCCGCGCCAGCGCCCCTGCCCCGCCTTCGACCGGCACAAGACCCGGGGGCAGCACCACATCCCGCACTCCGGGCCGGTCCTGCGCGACAACGGGCAGGCCCGCCGCCTGCGCCTCGAGGTAGACCAGCCCGAAGGCCTCGTTCACCCCGGGCCAGACAAGGACCGAGGCACCCGCATATTCGCGCCGCAGGTGATCCGCATCCAGTTGACCCAGAAAGCGCACCCGGTCGCCGAAGGGCGCGAAAAGCGCCTCGATGGCCGCCCGGTCGGGCCCGTCTCCGGCGATGTGCAGCTGCCAGGCCGAGGTTTGCATCTGCCCCAGAGCCTCGGCGACCAGCCGGTAGGAGGCGGACTTGTCGCCGGGCCGCATCATGCCGACGCACAGGATGACGGGGGGATCATCGGCGGGTTGCCCCGGCGCGGGCAGATCCCAGCTTGCCAGAAAGGGCGCCAGCCGGACCAGCTGCTGGCTGGGGGTCGCGTGGCGCACCAGAGCCTCGCGGTCGCGCTCGGTCAGATAGAAGATCAGGTCGGCATGGTCCGCCGCGGCCTCAGCGAGTTCTGCGAAGGCCTGCCACGGCCCGGTCAGGCGCTTTTTCGCCCGGGTCGCCTCGATCAGCACATAGGGGATGTCGAGGGCCCGGCTGACCAGCAGCCCCAGGATGTCGGGCGCCTTGTAATAGCTGTGGTAGGTGATCCAGGCGGCCCAACCCGCTTGCGGCGCCACGGCGATCAGGCGCTCTGCCTCGGCTTCGGCCCGGGCGATCAGGACGCGCTGCCGGCCGGCATCGCCGCATCCGTCATAAAGCTGCAGATCCGAGGCCAGATCGACCCGCCCGGCCTCGGCCAGCGCCAGCATCAGCGCCCGCGCCATCTGCCGGTCGCCCGAGGGCACCGGATGGAACGGCGCCTTGAGCGGAGCATAGAAGGCAAGGGCCGTCATGGCTGCGCGATGCCCTGCAATTCGTTCAGGCGCCGGTTCAGCCGCGCGATGCCGGGCGCCATGGTGAAGCCGGACAAAAGCCGGGCCTCAGCGGCCTCGGCCAGGGCCACAGCGCGCGACGGGTCGCGGGCCAGGGCCAAGATGGCATCGGCCAGCGCCTGCGGCGCGTCCTCGGACAAAACGCCCGAGACGCCGTCGGTGATGAATTCCGGGATCGCCGCGACCGGCGTCGACAGGATGGGCAGCCGCTGGCTCGCCGCCTCCATCAGCACGTTGGGCAGGCCGTCTCGGTCGCCGTCCGAGGCGATCCGGCTGGGCAGAACGAAGATGTCGGCCGCGCGCATCGCCGCGATCACCTCTGGCTGGTCCGAGGCGCCGCGCCAAGTGATCCGTCCGGCGACGCCCGCCGTTTCGGCGCGGGCGACAAGGGCCGCGTGCAGGGCGCCGCCGCCCATATGGGTCCAGGTCCAGGGCAGATCGGCGGGCAACAGGGCCAGCGCGTCGATCAGGCGGTCAAAGCCCTTCTTCTCGACCAGTCGACCCACCGACAAAAGGCGTAGCTCGGCCCCCTTCGGATCACGCGGCCGCGGCGGCGGCGCGGGAAAGCGCGACAGGTCCAGCCCGTGGTAGATCAACTCGATCCGGTCGGGCCCGGGGCTGAGGCTGCGCAGATGCTCGGCCCCATAGCCGGTGCAGGTCGCGCCAAAGACGGCGCCCTGGCTCGCGGGGTCCAGCTTTTCGCGCTTTTCCCAGTCGGGCGAGGTCCAGATGTCCTTGGCATGGGCCGAAAAGGCCCAAGGCAGGCCGCGCATGACCGCGGCATAGCGGGCGACCGAGGCGGGCGTGTGCAGGAAATGCGCGTAAAGCGCCCGGGTCGAGGGGTCCATCTCGGTCGCAAGAACGCAGGCCTGGCCAAAGCGGCGCACCCGGTTGCGGCTGCGGTCGCGCGCCAGATCGCGCCGCCAGAGGCCAAGGGCCGCGGCAAAGCCCGGCAGGCGGCGCGCCGCCACCAGGGCGCGCAGCACCCGCAACGGCTCGTCATGCAGATATTCGGGCAGATAGCGGACGCGGGCCTTCAGCGCGTCATGCAGGGGATGGCGCTTCCTGTCGGTCGGATGGCGAAGCGACCAGATATCAAAGCGCTGGCCCGCTTCCTCCAGCGCCTTCAGTTCCTGGGCGATGAAGGTTTCGGACAGGCGCGGCCAGCCTTTGACCACCACGCCGAGCGTGACGCCCGCTGCCGTCATATCACCGGGCTGTCCGTGTCGGCCTTGACCAAAAGGCGCACCCGGCTGCAGATGTTTTCCAGACCGCCCAGCAGGCCCGGGTACACCCGCGACGAGGGCGGCGCCTGCAGGGGCAGGTTGCGGATGGCCTTGATCATCGCGGCCGGCGTCATGCCGTCGCGCGCCTCGTCGATCATCTTGACCAGCCCCAGTTCCTCGGCCCGAGTGGCGCGGATGTACTGTTCCAGCCGGGGCACGGTGCGCGGCACGATCACGGCGGGCTTGTCGAAGGACAAGACCTCGCAGAACGTGTTGTAGCCGCCCATCGAGATCACGCCCTGCGCATCGGCAAAAAGGTTCTCGATCTTGGATTCAAAGCCCAGCGTGCGCACGCGGCCATCCAGCTTTTCGACCCGCGTCTCGAACTCGGCCAGGGTGTCGCCCGACAGGAAGGGGCCATAGACCAGCACCGCCCTGGGTGACAGGTCGGGGTCCTGTTCATAGGCCGACAGGACCAGGTTGACCATCGCCTCGCCATCGCCGCCGCCGCCGGGCGTGATGAGGATATAGGGTTCGACATTGTCATGGCGCAGCGTGGTGACCTTGCGGCGGATATAGCCGGTAAAGAACATCCGGTCGCGCACCGCCTGCGAGAAATTCAGGCCGACGGTCGGATCATAGATGGATTTCAGCCCATAGACCCAGATGTCGTCATAGAATTCCTCGGTGGCCTCGACAGCGCCCTTGCGGCTCCATTCGGCGGCCAGCACATCGGGTTCGTCCAGCACATCGCGCAGGCCCAGCACCAGCCGCGCCGCACTGTTGCGCTTGAGCCAGTTGAGCGCCGGCATCAGTTCGCCGCGAAAGCCGGTCGGCTCCTTGTCGACGATGAAGAGGTCGGGATCGAAATGTTCGACCGCCGACCGGATCAGACCCGAGCGCAGGGCGGTGGTCTCTTCGATGTCCAGACCCAGCGTTTCCGAGACATAGGAGCCGTCGCTCTTCTTGGTGACCCCGGGCAGGCGGATGAAATCGACCCGCTTGGGAAAGGCAAAGCGCCCCGCCACCGGTGAGCCGGTCAGGATGATCGCCGACATTTCCGGGTTGTCGGCGGTCATGGCACTGGCGATGGCATGGGACCGGCGCAGATGGCCGAGGCCAAAGGTATCGTGGCTGTAGAACAGCACTCTTGGCTTGCGGCCCTTCCAGGCGATCGGTCGTTAAGTGATCGTGTGCAGCATGTCGGGGCCTCTTGGGAGTCCTCTCACAGTCGAAGGTCAGATGCCAATCGTCCGAAGACGCCCTTGATATCGTAAAGTACCGCGTTTGGCCGTCCGAGGGCGCGAATGTTGTCGACCCCCATCTGAACAAATGCCGAATGTGCCACCGCTACAACAATACCGTCATAGGCACCCTTTTTCAGATCCTGGATCGGATCGATGCCATATTCCTCACGCAGGGCCTCGGCCGAGACCAGAGGGTCATAGACATCGGCCTGCACCGAATAGTCGGCCAGTTCGGCCACGATGTCCTTGACCCTTGTGTTGCGGGTGTCGGCGCAGTTTTCCTTGAAGGCAAAGCCGAGGATCAGCACCCGCGCCCGCCCCAGGTCGACCTTGCGCGCCAGCATCGCCTTGATCATCTCTTGCGCGACATGGCGGCCCATCTGGTCGTTGATGCGCCGGCCAGCCAGGATCACCTCGGGGTGATAGCCCACCTGTTCGGCCCGGTAGGTCAGGTAATAGGGATCGACGCCGATGCAATGCCCGCCGACCAGACCGGGGCGGAAGGGCAGGAAATTCCACTTGGTGCCGGCCGCTTCCAGCACCTCGAGCGTATCAAGCCCAAGGCGCGAGAAAATCAGGGCGAATTCGTTGACGAGCGCGATGTTGAGGTCGCGCTGGGTGTTCTCGATCACCTTGGCGGCCTCGGCAGTCTTGATCGAGCGGGCGCGGTGCAGGCCGGCCTTGACCAGCGGGGCATAGATCGCCTCTACCCGGTCCAAGGTTTCGGGGTCCTGCGCCGAAATGATCTTGACCACGTTTTCCAGCGAATGTTCGGCATCGCCCGGATTGATGCGTTCGGGCGAATAGGCCAGCTTGATGTCGTCGTAGATCTTCAACCCGCTGCCGGCGGCGAGGGCGGGGCCACAGATCTCTTCGGTGACGCCGGGATAGACGGTGGATTCCACGATGACCAGCGCGCCCGGCTTCAGATGCGGGGCGATGATGCGGCAGGCGCCCAGCAAAGGCTCCATGTCCGGCTTCTTGGCATCGGTGACGGGGGTCGGCACGGCGACGACAAAGGCGGTGCAGCCGGCAAGGTCGGCCGGGTCCGCGGTGAAACGCGCGGCACTGCCTTGCAGCGAGGCGCCCGCCACTTCGCCGTTGGGGTCGGCGCCGGCGTTCAAGGCGCGGATATGGCTGGCATTGGTGTCAAAGCCGGTCGTGGCAAACCCGGCTCGCGCAAAGGCCAGCGCCAAGGGCAAGCCAACGTAGCCAAGGCCCAGAACGGCGATCTTGTCTTGAACCTTGTCCGTCACAGCCTTCGCCTTTCAGCCCGGGATTCCGGTACCGCGCTGCAGCCCGCATCCCCATTCGCGCAAAATACTGGCCCTGATGCCACGACCGGCGCCGTTCTGGGGCCGGCCGCTCGCGCCGGAGGCGACCAGACTGCCGGGCGACCTCTAACAGACGTGACCAAGACGGTCAATTCCACCCCCCGTTTGCCCGCCCAGCGCCCCGTTTCCATGCCCGGATCAGCCTTTGTACGGGTCCAGACAATCGCGCAACCCATCGCCAAAGAAGCTGAACGCCAGCACGACCAGAATGATCGGAACCATCGGGATCGCGGTCCAGGGATAGATCTCGATCGCGGCGAGTTGCTGGGCGTCGTTCAGCATGACCCCCCAGCTGACCGCAGGCGCACGCAGGCCAAGCCCCAGGAAAGACAGCGCCGTCTCGCCCAGGATCATGCCCGGGATCGACAATGCCGCGCTCGCAATCAGGTGGCTTGTAAAATTCGGCAGCAGGTGGCGCCGGATTATACGGGCCGGACGGGCGCCCATGATTTCGGCGGCCATCACATAGTCTTCTTCCCGCAGGCTCAGGAACTTGGACCGGACCGAGCGTGCCAGTCCCGGCCAATCCAGTACGCCGAGGATGACCGAGATGATGAAGAACACGGCAACCGGGCTCCAATGCGACGGCACGGCGGCCGACAGCGCCAGCCAAAGCGGAAGTTCCGGCAGGGATCGCAGCACCTCGATCATGCGCTGGACGATCCAGTCGGTCGTGCCGCCGAAATAGCCGGCGAGGCTGCCCAGGGTGATGCCGATCAGGAAGGACACGCTGATCCCGATCAGCCCCACCGTCAGCGACAGTTGCGCCCCCAGCAGGATGCGCGACAGCATGTCCCGCCCCAGCCGGTCAGAGCCCAGAAGGAACACCGTCGCCCCCGCGGGCGCGCAGAACAGATGCCGGTCGGTCGGGATCAGCCCGAACAGATTGTACTTGCCGCCGCGACAAAAGAACTCCACCGCGGCCGGGTGGTCGAAATCGGCCGTGTAGTCCCAGCGGAACCTCACCAGATCGGCCCGGGCCGTCGTGGGATAGACATGGGGGCCGATGAAGCTGCCGTCGTGGAACAGATGAATGGCCTGCGGCGGGGCGTAAAGATAATCGGTGTGCCTTTCGTTCGCCGTATAGGGAGCGATGAAATCCATGAAGGGCAGCAGGATGTAAAAGCCCAACAGGAACACGCCGGAAACCAGCGCCAACCGGTGCCGCCGGAACTTGCGCCACATCAACCCATAGTAGGATTGTTCGACCGCACCGCCCCCCGCGGCCTTGCCATCCTCGGGTTCGTAAGGCGCGTCATCGACATAGTGGTCGTCGGGAAGAAGGCTCATTTGCCCCGCGCTCCATATCTGATCCGCGGGTCGAGCAGCACCAGAAGCACATCCGACACCATCGTGCCGACCAGTGTCAGGAAGGCCACGAACAACAGGATGAAGCCGGCCAGGAACTGGTCCTGCGATTTGAGCGCGGCCAGAAGCACCGGCCCGATGGTCTGCAACCCGAGCACGACCGAAACGAGGACCGAGCCCGAGATCAGCGCCGGCAACAGGTTGCCGATATCGGCGACGAACGGGTTGAAGGCGGCGCGCAGCGGGTATTTCAGCAGCGTGCGGGTGGGCGTCAGGCCCTTGGCGGTGGCGGTTTCGACATAGGGCTTGTCCAGTTCGTCCAGCAGATTGGCGCGCAGCCGCTGCATCATGCCGGCCGCCCCCGCCGTGCCGATCACGAAGGTCGGCACGATCAGGTGCAGCAGGATCGACCAGAGCTTGTCGAGGCTCATCGGCTCGCCCTCGTAATCGGGCGACATCAGGCCGCCGATCGGCAGGTTGAGGTAGCGGTGCCCGTAGTAGAACAACACCAGCGCCAACAGAAAGTTCGGCGTGGCATGGCCCAGATAGCCCACGAAGGTCGCGGTGTAATCGACCCAGGTCTTGGACCGCGCCGCGGCCAGGATGCCCAGGGGCAGCGCCACGGCATAAACGAACAGAACCGCGGCCAGATTGACCATCACGGTCAGCCACAGCGTGTCACCCACAATCTCGGTCACCGGCTTTTCAAACTCGAAGGACCAGCCGAAATCGCCCTGGATCAGGCCGGAATAGCCATGCGGGCCGGGGGCAAAGCCGGTCCAGATCAGATATTGCTGCCACAGCGGCCGGTCGAGCGCGTATTCGTGACGCATGAACTGGGCCTTGGCCACGCCCGCCTCCTGGCCCGTCGATTGCAACTCGTTGATCTGGTTGCTGAGATAGTCGCCCGGCGGCAGGTTGATGATGGCAAAGACCAAGGCCGAGACGACCAGCAGCGTCAAGAGCATGGTGCCGAAGCGGAAGGCCACATAGCGCAGGATCAGCGTCATTGCCCGGCCTCCGGCGCGAAAAAGAACTCGTCCGGGCGCAGCACGCCGAACTGGGCGCCGGGTTCCCAGGCCCAGATCGCGGTGTCCGGCACGTTGCGCAACTTGCGCGAGACGACAACGGGCTGCGGCGCGCCGTTGAGGATGCCGATGCCATAGACCTGATCGGCATGGATCGCCAACATGTCGCGCCAGATGCGGGTGCGTTCCTCATCAGTCGTGGCCTTGTCCCAGTCGCGGGCAAGATCCAAGAGGCGGCGCGGCTGGATCATGTCGACAGGCTCGCCCGCCGCCCCGTTGGTCTGGAAATATTGGCCCCATTTCGGCCAGGCGAAGAATTCCTGCTGTTCGGGCGCGAGATAGGCCGGCGAGGTCTGCGGCGTCGGGATGCCGTCGTCCCAGCCGTACCAGACGGCCGCCATCGTCTGGCCCGCATCGACGCGGTTATACAGCGTGTCGCGGTCCAGCGGGCGCATGATCAGCTGCACGCCGATGTCGCGCCAGGTGTCCACGATGATCTGCAAGGCACTTTCGACCTCGTCCCGTTCACCCGAAGTCTCGACGATCAGGCGCAGCGGGCGGCCATCGGGCAAGAGGCGGTAGCCGTCGCTGGAACGGGCCGTCAGGCCCATCTGATCCAGCAGCGCATTGGCCTGCACCGGGTCATAATCGGCCCAGGCCCTGCGGAGCCTGTCGTCATAGAACGGGCTTTTCGGCAGGACTGTCATGGCCCCCTCGGTCGCCATCCCGAAATAGAGCGTGCGGTTGATGATGCGCCGGTCGATGGCCAGCGACAGGGCCCGCCGGAACCGCACGTCGCGCAGGACCTTGCGCCAGACCGGATCGGCATAGTTCAGGTTGGGATAGATCGCGATCTGCGAAGCCGCACCGCTTTGCCACAGAAGGGTGCGGTAGTTGCCGTTGTCCAACTCGCCCTGCTTGAGGATCGAGACATCCTTGAAATCAAGCCCGCGCGCCTGCAGATCGGCCTCGCCCGCATTGGCCTTGGCCGCGATCAGCCCGCCGCCGGCCACGGTCATTTCGACCTCGTCGATATAGGGCAGCTGAGTGCCCGTCGAATCGATGCGGTGGTAATAGGGGTTGCGCACGAAGGTGCGGCGCGACTTGCCCCCGGCGGCGGTGTTGACCCAGGGCTGCAAGGTCGGCTCGTCGGGATTGTCGAACTTGTACATGTTGTCGAGCGCATTGTGCAGTGCCGCCCAGCTGCGCACCTTGTGATCGGCAATCGCCTGCGCCATCGAGGCGACGGGCGTGAAATCCGCGTTGAACTGTTTGAGGTAATGCGCCGGCCGGTAGATGAAGGGCGGGCTGGCCATCGCGAGTTCGGGCAAAAAGCGCGGGTTGGGCCTGGACCAGGCGTAGATCACCGTTTCGGCGTCGGGAAAGCTGACCTTGGGCAATTCGCCATCCACCCGCAGAAAATCGGGCGGGCCCGAGGGGGTCAGATCGGCATTGTTGGCGACATGGTCCCACCAGTATTCGAAATCCTCCGAGGTGAAGGGCACGCCGTCCGACCAGCGATGCCCGCGCCGCAGATGGAAGGTGAAGATGCGTCCTTCGACCACGTCCACGCTTTTGAGGATGTCGGGCTGCAGGGTGTAGTTCTGGTCATAGCCGACAAGCCGCGCATAGCCGAAGGGCACCATCTGCCGCACGTCCTTGATCTGGCCGATCATGGTGTGCAGCGTGCCGCCCTGAACTCCGGTCTCGCGCCCCTTGGCCGCAAGGTCCACCACAAGGGGGTCCAGCGGAATGCGCGCGGCGGCGGGCGGCAGTTTGCCCTTGGCGACGGCATCGGCGAAGTAGGCGCTTTCCTTGACGGCGGGAACGGTCTGGGTCTGGGTCGGGGCTGGGGTCGCCGTCTGGGTCGCCGTCTGGGTCGCGGTCTGGGTCGCCGTCTGGCTTTCGGTCTGGGCCGGGGCCGGCGCGGTCAACTCCCCCGTGACGGCCAAGGCCAGAACCACAAGCCTAAACATGGCAGCGCACCCTGTGGCCGGGCTGGACCATCTGCAAGGGTGGCACCTGGCTGGCCGAGATGCGGAAGGCCTCGGGCCAGCCCTCGGGATCGCCGGCACCCTGCGCCACGACCTTGAGGTCGATCTTGCGCGCCACGTCCGCATCGGGTCGGGCGGCGATCAGGGCGCGGGTATAGGGATGCACCGGATGATTGAACAGCACGCTCGGCCGGGCCTGTTCGACCACGATGCCACCCCGCATCACCGCGACCTCGTCGGCAATGCGCGCCACCACGGCAAGATCATGCGAGATGAACAGGTAGGACAGGCCACGCTGGTCCTGCAGATCCTCAAGCAGGGCCAGGATATGGCCCTGGATCGACACATCCAGCGCCGAGGTCGGCTCGTCACAGACCAGAAACATCGGGTCCATCATCAACGCGCGCGCAATCGACAGGCGCTGGCGCTGGCCGCCCGAAAAGGCATGCGGAAAGCGGTTCATGGCCGAGGCGTCGAGGCCCACCTGGCGCAACATCTGGATCGCCCGGTCGCGCCGTTCGGCGCGCTGGCCTATGTTGTTGATCTCCATCGGCTCGGCCAACGCGTCGCCCACGCTCATGCGCGGGTTGAACGAAGAATAGGGGTCCTGAAACACCGCCTGCAACTGGGTGCGGAAGGTGACACGCTCGGCGGGGCTCATCGCGTGAATGTCGACCGGATCGCCGCCCGGAGTGGCGCGAAACAGGATCGCGCCGCCGGGGTCCGGCCGTTCGGCGCCGAGGACCATCCGCGCGCAGGTGGTCTTGCCCGAGCCGGATTCGCCCACGATGGCGAGCGTCTTGCCGCGCGGCACCGACAGGTCGATGTTGCGGCAGGCGGCGACCAGCGCCGGCGAGCCCCAGGCGGCGCGCGCCCGCAGCCGGTAGGTCTTGGAAACCGAATGCAGTTCCAGGATGGCATCGCCGGAAGCGGCATCCGGCTCTAGCACCTCGGTCGAGGGGCTGGCCGGCGTGGCCGCCAATAGCGCGCGGGTATAGCCATGCGCCGGACGGCCCAGCACATCGGCGGCCTTGCCTGCCTCCATCACCCGGCCGCGCCGCAGCACCACGACCTTGTCGGCGATATTGGCGACCACGCCCAGATCATGCGTGACAAAGATCACCGCCATCCCGGTTTCGACCTGCAAGCTCTTGATCAGGCCCAGGACCTGCGCCTGCGTCGTCACATCCAGCGCGGTGGTCGGTTCATCGGCGATCAGCAGGTCGGGCTTGGCCACCATGGCCATGGCGATCATGGCGCGCTGGCGCATGCCGCCCGACATTTCAAAAGGATAGGCCCGAAAGGCGCGTTCCGGATCGGCAAAGCCCACATGAGCAAATTCGCGCAACACGGCAGCCTGCGCATCGGCCCGGCCCATGGCCCGATGCAGGTAAAGAACCTCTGTCACCTGATCGCCCAGCGTATGGAGGGGCGACAGCGACTGCATCGGTTCCTGAAAGATCATCGAGATGCGGTCGCCCCGGATCGCCCGCATCGCGCGGGGTTCGAGGCCACAAAGATCAAGCGCCGGCTTGCCCGGGCTGTTCAGCGTGATCGTGCCGGACTGGATGCGCGCGATCTTGGGCAGGATCTGCAGGATGGCCCGGCAGCTGAGCGTTTTGCCAGAGCCGGACTCGCCGACCAGGGCCAAGGTCTCGCCGCGTTCGACCGAAAAGCTGATATTGTCCAATACCGGGCGGGCCAATCCCAGGCCGATGGTCAGATCGCGGACGTCCAGAAGGGCGGGCATTCAAAGCGTCCGGCCGGACATCGGTATCTTGGCCGGACCGAACCGGCACAGGGCAGAACCGCAGGTCCGAAGCGGCACTTCAATCACGCGAGAGGTCCTTTCCGACGGCTGAATTCATCAATCAAGGCACACTCATGCGCCAGCACGCAAGGCTCCAGCGCTCTGAAAGGGTCGCGCGAAAGCTCGGGTACTCTAGGAGAGGCCTGACCGTGGTTCAATCAATTTTGCGTGTCGCAAGAAAAGTCGCAGGATCAGGGCTTTGCGCCGGTTTTCAGGACAAGGGCCGGGGTTGACGGCCCGAACCGGGGCGTTTGAACGCACTTGGCAGGACGGCAGGCCCGGAGCCCGTCGGGCAAAACCGTTGCCGCCAAGGCCGGGAGTCGGCGATTGTGGGGGCCGGAACTGGACCTTGGCGGCAAAACCCACTAGGTCGCCTGACAGCGTGACCCGGACGGGTCGCCGCACGGACATGATCCCGCACGACCACGATCGAGGGCATTGACATGGAACTCAGCGCAAAGCCCGGCAGTCTGGACCTGGACCGGGACGGTTTGCCCGCACCGCGCCGCTATTTCGCCATCGCCACGATCGTGGTCGGGCTGACGCTGGCGGTTCTCGATGGCACGATCGCCAATGTGGCTCTGCCCACCATAGCGCAGGATTTCCAGGCCGACGCCTCGACCTCGATCTGGATCGTCAACGCCTATCAGATGGCCATCGTGATCAGCCTGCTGCCCCTGGCCTCGCTGGGCGAGATCCATGGCTATCGCCGGGTCTATCTGTGGGGCATCGCCCTGTTCACGGTGGCCTCGCTGGGCTGCGTGATGGCGCATTCGCTGGCGGTGCTGACCATTTCGCGCGCCATTCAGGGGCTGGGCGCCGCCGGATTGATGAGCGTCAATGCCGCGGTCCTGCGCTATACCGTGCCAAAAGACCGGTTCGGCGCCGCGATCGGTCTGAATGCGATGGTGGTGGCGGCGGCTTCGACGGTCGGGCCGGCCTTTGCCGGGATCATGCTTTCGGTGGTCAGCTGGCAGTGGCTCTTCGCGCTCAATCTGCCGCTGGGGATTTTGACGCTCGCGCTGGGGTGGCGCAGCCTGCCCGAAAGCCACCTTGCCGCGCAGACCTTCGACTGGATCAGCGCGGGCTTGAGTGCGGTGGCCCTGGGCCTTGTGATCACGCTGATCGACAGTCTGGGGCATGATCTGGCCCTGAGCCTTGTCGCAGGCCAGGCGGTGGCCTGCCTTGCCGCCTTCACGCTGCTGATCCGGCGCGAGCGGCACCGGGCGCGCCCGCTTCTGCCGCTGGACCTGTTGCGAATTCCGATCTTCAGCCTGTCACTGTGTACCTCGGTTGCTTCGTTCGCGGCGCAGCTTCTGGCCTTTGTCTCGCTGCCCTTCACCTTTCAGACGGTGATGGGCTTTCCGACCGCAGAGGTCGGACTGCTGATGATGCCCTGGCCGGCGGCTCTGGCGGTCGTGGCGCCCTTGTCGGGGCGGCTGTCGGACCGCTTCAACGCGGCCGTGCTGGGGGGCGTCGGGCTGGTCCTGCTGGCGCTGGGGCTCTTGGCGCTGTGGCTTTTGCCGGCGCAGCCGACACCTTTGGACATCGCCTGGCGGATGGCGCTCTGCGGTGTGGGCTTCGGGATGTTTCAGGCGCCGAACAACCGCACGATGGTGGGGGCCGCCCCCAAGGCGCGCAGCGGCGCCGCCAGCGGTTTGCTGAGCACGGCCCGCCTGACCGGGCAGTCGATCGGCGCGGCACTCGTCTCGCTTCTGCTGGCGCGCATGGGCATCGCGGGGGCGCATTGGGCCTTGCTGGTGGCGGCGGGCTTCTCCACGGCCGCCGCTGCAATCAGCATGACGCGCACGAGGTATTGAGCCCCCTTACCCCGCCGGCGCGAGGGCCGCGCGCAACAGCGTTGCGACTTCGACCCGCGCCTTGAGCCGGCTTGCCAGCAGATACATCCCACCGAACTTGCGCTGCAGGAACAGCATGTCGACGGGCGGGACATGCCAGAAATCTCGGTCCGCGTTCATCTGCATCCCGGCATCGCGCAGCCTTATGGCAAGGTCAGTGGTGCCGAAATCGAAAACACCGGGCGCGCGCAGGGGATGGAAGATCATTTCGATCATGGCGAGGATCGCCTGCCGGTGCTTGGGGGCAACGGTGTCGGGATAGAACCCCAGTTGCAGCGCAAGAGCCTCCACCGCCCCGGCATCGCCGGCAAGCCCGGCCGCCAGCAGAGCGCGATAGGCTTTGGCCACGGCGGGTGCAAAGGGCCGTGTCGCGCCGAAATCCAGCAGCACCACCCGGCCAGAGCCGCGCTCGTAACGGTAGTTGGCAAAGTTCGGGTCGGTCTGCATCAGGCCGAAGTCAAACAGCTCGCGCAGCATCAGCCGCAGCAACAGGGCGATCACCCGGTCGCGTTCGGCCTGAGGCGCCGTGATCAGGCTTTCGATGGGCACGCTGTCGACAAAGCCCATCGCCAGCACGCTGCCTGTGGTCAGATCCGGGTGCAGGTCGGGCACCAGATACTCCTCCGCACCACCCAGGAGAGCGTGAAAGTGGTGAAGATGGGCGCCCTCGCGCAGATAGTCGGCCTCTTCATGCAACTGGCGCCGGGCCTCGTCGAGCAGTGGCGCCAGATCCAGCGACTTCGGCACCAGGCCCGACATGCGGATCAGCGTGGCCACGTTGGACACATCGGCGTCGATGCTGTCGCGCACACCGGGATATTGCACCTTGATCGCCAGATCACGCCCGTCCCTCGTGAGGGCACGGTGGACCTGGCCGATCGAGGCGGCAGCGATCGGCCTGACGTCGAAGGACTGGAACCGACGCAACCAGTCCGCACCCCAATTCGCGGTCAGGACGGTTTTCAGCTGCGCCGGCGGCATGGGATGCGCGTCCGAACGCAGCCGCGCCATGATCTCGACCAGTTCGGGCGGCAACATCTCGCCCGCGTCCATCGAGATGAGCTGCCCCACCTTCATCGCGGCCCCGCGCAGCTGCGCAAGCTGATTGGTCAGCGTCAGCGCGTTGGAGGGTGTCAGGATCAGATCTGCCAGCCGCGGCCGCTTGCCCGAGGCGAACTGCCGCGCGCCTTGCACCAGCACATCGCCCGCGATCCGGCCGGCCAGACCGCCAAAGCGCGCCAGCCTTGGCAGCCGCCCGCTGGGAACCGCAATCCCCTTGGGTCGATCCGGTCGTTCCATGCCTTCGCACCTTTCCAGCCCCCGGCCCCCCCTGGAAAGGGACGCCGTGCCGAAACAGATAGGCGCCGCCGGCGGTTTGACAACGGCGGCGCCAAGGTCCGGGAAAGGCCGGCTTCAGGCCTCAGTCGGCGATCACGTCCTGACGCTGCTGGCCCAGACCGGTGATCCCCAGTTCGACCACATCGCCGGGCTTGAGGAACTGCGGCGGCTTCATGCCCAGACCCACGCCCGGAGGCGTTCCGGTCGAGATCACGTCGCCCGGATGCAGCGTCATGAACTGAGACAGATAGCTGACAAGGTGCTTGACCCCGTAAACCATCGTGCGGGTCGACCCGTTCTGGCGCGACACGCCGTTCACCGTCAGCCACATCGCCAGATCCTGCGGATCGGCCACCTCGTCGCGGGTGACAAGCCAGGGCCCGATCTGGCCGAAGTTGTCGCAGGATTTGCCCTTGGTCCACTGGCCCGCCCGCTCGGCCTGAAAGGCGCGTTCGGACACGTCGTTGGCCACGGCATAGCCGGCCACATGGTCCAGTGCCTCGTCCTCAGAGACATATTTGGCCTTCTTGCCGATGATGACGGCCAGCTCGACTTCCCAGTCGGTCTTGACCGAGGTGCGCGGGATGATGATCGGGTCATCGGGGCCGCAGATCGCCGAAGTGGCCTTCATGAAGATGATCGGCTCTGGCGGCACCTTGGCGCCGGTTTCGGCGGCGTGGTCGGAATAGTTCAGGCCGATGCAGATGAACTTGCCGGTGCCCGCAACGCAGGGGCCAAGCCGGGTCTTGGCATCAACGACGGGCAGCGCCGCGGCGTCAAGGCCGCGCAGCATGGCAAGGCCCGTGTCGGAAATCACCGCCCCGCCGATGTCGGGCACAAGGCCCGTCAGATCGCGGATCGTGCCGTCAGAATGCAGAAGGCCGGGCTTTTCGGCCCCGTGCGGCCCGTGGCGCAGAAGTTTCATGGTCGTCCCCCTTAAATATTGGCCCAGCCGCCGTCGATGACATGGGCGACGCCGGTGGTGTAGCTCGATTCGTCACTGGCCAGATAAACGACCAGCGCGGCAATTTCCTCGGGTTTGCCGATGCGCCCGATGGGTTGGCGCGCGATAAAGGCCTTGCGCGCCGCCTCGTAATCGCCAGTGTCGCGCAGGCGCTGGTCCAGCGAGGGGCTTTCCACCGTACCCGGGCAGATCGCATTGGCGCGGATGCCCTTGCCGATGAAATCGGCGGCGATGCTCTTGGTCAGCCCGATCACCCCGGCCTTGGTCGCGCCATAGACAAAGCGGTTGGGCGCCGCCAGAACCGAACCCGCAACCGAGGCCATGTTGATGATCGACCCGCCACCGCCCGCGATCATCGCCGGCAGGAAGGCTTTGCACATGCGGTACATCGCCGTCATGTTCAGATCCAGCGAGAAGGCCCATTGATCCTCGTCACAGTCAAGGATCGTGCCCGCCGCCACAAAGCCCGCGCAGTTGAACAGCACGTCGAGCGCGCCGATTTCGGTCGCCGCCGCCTCGACCGCCGCCTTGTCGCGCACGTTCAGAAGGCGGGTGGCGATGCCCTCGGCCGCGAGGCTGGCCAAGGTATCGGGGTTGATGTCGGCCGCGATGACCCTGGCCCCCTCGCGGTGCATGGCCAGCACCGTGGCCCGCCCGATCCCCTGCCCTGCCGCCGTCACCAGCGCCGTCTTGCCCTGCAGTCTGCCCATCACTCCCCCCTTGTCATTCAATCGTGCCCCGGCACCTTGCCAGAGGGCGCAAGGTAGGGCCGGCTGACATCGGTCAGCACCGCCTCGACCGCCTCGACCTGCAAGGCGATGGCGCCGTCGCCGGCCAGAACCAGTTCCACCACGCCCGCGCCCTCTGCGCCGGGCTGAAACCTCATCGACAGCAGCGACAGGATCACCGCCTTGTCGGCGCGGTCGATGCCATTGGTGCGCACGCCGAGCACGTCTTCAAAGACCAGCAGGCTGCGCACCCGTTCATAGGGCCGGCCCGCGCGTTCGGCCGCGTCGCGGTCCTCCCAGCGGAAGCGGTTCAACAAAAGGGCAAAGCGGCGCTGGCGGCGCGACCAGGTCATTTCGGTGATCGGAAAGACGGCGTCCTGGACGAGGGTGGCGATGACCTCCAGATCCGCCGCATCCTGGGCGATCAGGCGCAGGGGCGCGTCATCGGCATCCTCGAACCTTGCGTCTGTCATGCCTTGATCCGCTCGATCAGGGCACCGCAGGCCCGCAGCTTTTCCTCGACCCGTTCATAGCCGCGGTCGAGGTGGTAGACCCGGCTGACCACGGTCTCTCCCTCGGCCGCAAGGGCCGCGAGGATCAGGCTGACCGAGGCGCGCAGATCGGTCGCCATGACGCGGGCACCCTTGAGCTTGGGCACGCCCGTCACGGTGGCATGACCACCATGCACCTCGATCCGGGCGCCCATGCGGGTCAGTTCGGGTGCATGCATGAAGCGGTTTTCAAAGATCTTCTCCTCCAGCACCGAAACGCCATCGGCGGTGCAAAGAAGCGCCATCATCTGCGCCTGCAGGTCGGTCGGAAAGCCGGGGAAGGGTTCGGTCACCACATCGACGGCCGAAACACGGCCGTTGCGCCGCGCCACCTTCAGCCCCCGCGCGGTTTCCGTGACCGAAATTCCGGCGGCATCCAGCTTTTCAGCAAAGGCACCGACAAGGTCGAGCCGCCCGCCGATGCATTCGACCTCGCCGCCGCAGATGGCAGGGACCAGCATATAAGTGCCCAGTTCGATCCGGTCGGTGACCACGGGATGCGTGGCGCCATGCAGCCGGTCCACGCCCTGAATGGTGATCGTGCTGGTGCCCTCGCCCTCGATCTCGGCGCCCATCTTGCGCAGACAGCGGGCGAGGTCGACAATCTCGGGCTCGCGGGCGGCGTTCTTGATGACCGTGGTGCCCTTGGCCAGAGTGGCGGCCATCAGCGCATTCTCGGTCGCGCCGACCGAGACGATCGGAAAGTCGATCACCGCCCCTTTCAGCTTGCCGCCGATCGCCTTGGCATGGACATAGCCATCGCGCAGGTCCAGTTCGGCGCCCAAGGCCTCCAAAGCCTTCAGATGCAGGTCGACCGGGCGTGCGCCGATGGCACAGCCGCCGGGCAGCGAGACGACAGCATGGCCATCGCGCGCCAGCATCGGCCCCAGCACCAGGATCGAGGCGCGCATCTTGCGCACGATGTCATAATCGGCCTTGTGGTTCGAAATGTCGTGCGAGGACATCGCCAGCACCAGCCCGTCCTGCAGGCTGGCGACCTCTGCCCCAAGAGAGCGCAGAAGCTGAGTCATCGTCGCAATATCCGACAGGCGCGGCGCATTGGTCAGCGTCAATGGCTCGTCCGACAAGAGGGTGGCCGGCATCAGCGTCAGACAGGCGTTCTTCGCCCCCGCAATCGGGATGGCGCCCGACAAAGCCCCATTGCCCCTGACCAAGATCGAATCCATCTGCCCGCCTCATTCCTTGTCATTGTCTGCCGCGGTCGCGTCGCCGGGCTTGTCGTCGCTGTCATCTTCGGCGCGCGCCAGGGTCCTCGCCTGGGCCTGCGCCTTCCTGCGCCCCATATTGGCCTTCAACGCCGCCTTCAACCGCGCATCGCGGCTTTGTGGGCCAGAGGATTTCCTGTCGGACCGGGGTTCACGCACCATGAGCGCCTGTGTAACTCAAGGCCGGGAAAGCGTCCAGTTCCGATGCCAATTTGCTCTTGCGCCTTTCCGGGTTTGCGTCTAATCACCCGCCACGCCAGCAAGGATCGCAACCCGATGCCGGCCCCGGCGCTGCAGTAGCTCAGTGGTAGAGCACTCCCTTGGTAAGTAAAGGGTCTTTGCAGTGATTATTGTTTGAAGTGAAGTGGTTACGGGTTAGGAAGTTTTGCTGGGGGTGCGAGTGGGGGAGCGGTGCTTTCCGGCCCCTTGCAAGGAAAAAGCCGGGGCTGTAAACCCCGGCCAGTTGTAGGCTGCAGTAGCTCAGTGGTAGAGCGCGTCCTTGGTAAGGACGAGGTCGGGAGTTCAATCCTCCCCTGCAGCACCATCACTCACATCACGCAGTTTCCGCATATTGTTTCGATACGCTGTATCGTCGCGTCGCATGTGGTCGATCAGTGGCCACATTATATTTGAGATGAATCTGAGGTTTGCAGTCAGGTCCGGGTGCAAGTCCGCCAAATAGTCCTTACTTTTGGCCAGATTGACACCCTTC
The DNA here is from genome assembly GCA_016124195.1 of bacterium. GTDB lineage: Bacteria > Pseudomonadota > Alphaproteobacteria > Rhodobacterales > Rhodobacteraceae > Stagnihabitans. The sequence continues at coordinate 98,939 of WGOE01000008.1, forward strand.
TGGACTTTGTGTTGAACCCCGTACATCGCCAGAGTAGCCTCCCAAACGAGGTCGAGAATTTTCTCAGATTTCGCAATTTGGCGTTTCGTTGGTTTCTTCATCGGTCTGGCCCTCCTTGGCCCAAGGGGTGCAGCGTGATTGCCGCGACCTCATGGGCCAGTGGTGCCATCGGATGCCCCATCATGATACGAGGGCTAGACCGCTAAAAAGCCAGCCCGACTAAAGGAAAGCGTTCCTGTACCGCTTGCGGATCGCCTTAGCATCCTCCATCAACTGCAACCGATAGCGATCCTCGTCGGTCAGCTCACCGGCTGGCTGGGCAGGTTCATCGCCCAAATGGGGCGCGGTGGGCGCGGGTGAGCTGCCGCGATGCTGGTTCAGACGAATCAGCCCCGTGTTGCGGTCGAGGCGCAGGCGCTTGTCGCCCTTCTTGTGGCGGGCATACCAGATATTGGCGACCACCTTCTTGCGGTCGAGGCCAATCAGCTCTGCGACCTCTTGAGTGGTGCGTGGGCCGGTAGAGACAGCGGCGATGATCGCCGCTGTCTCTGTCGCGAATTGGTTTCGGTCAGTATAGCCGTTCAAGGAAGAACCCCCAGGATCAGGATCAGCAGGGCCGGGGCGAGGTGAACCCACAGCAGAACGCGCAGGACGCGGCGCAGTAGCCGCCTCTTTGGCTTGGGCGGGGTGTTAGCCTCCGGCAGGTGGATGACGTTGCTCTGGGTCATTCGGCAGGCACCTTCTGGGCTTTGCGGGTCAACCGCTGCACCAGCGCCTCGAAGTCGGCAGAGGCGAAGTGGTAGCGGTGGACGCGCATGTCTGGGGTTAGGACGAGGACCGGCAGAGGCGGGGGCTTTGCTGCCCAAGGGGAGGCGGGGCGCGGGATGGTGGAGCGGTGGCTGTTGGTGACGCGGCGGGGGATGACCTTCATGGATGACCTCTGAGTTGTGTTCTGCATCTGTTCTGAGGTCTTCGGCAGGCTGGGGAGCAGGGCAACAAGAAATGGCAGGCCGGGGATGATGGAGAGCATCCCCGACCCTAAGACGCGATGGTGGTCAGCCTCCACCCCGCACCTATTCTGTGCATCAGGGCTTTTTCAGCTTCTGCAGATTGCTCAGCGTCTTTTTGGCCTGCGATTTGGCGTTCATGCGCATGCTGGCGGCGATCTCGTTGCGCTTGCCGATCTGGTGCTGCCAAGCGGCCAGAATGCCCTCAATCTCATTGACCATCACCGAATGCTGCGCATCAAAGCCAGCGGAGTAGCGCTTTGCGGCTTCACGACGCAGAAGATCGAAGGATGCAGCATCAAGGCCGGTCAGGTATGCCGGTTTCGACAACACCGCCTGCACAAGCTGCTGGTCGTTGCCGTCGTTCATCTGCTGCCGGATGAAGCCCAGCCGTTCCATGGGCTTTGAGAAGTTGCCCAAAAGGAAAGCGCGCAGCTCGGCCTGATCCGCATGGGGCTTGGCACCCCGGAACACATCGTCGGAAATCTTCTTGCACAGCAGCGACGTGGTGCCTTCAAAGTTCTTGCGGACATGGACGAAACTCGACTGCACATCTTTGACAAGTTCATCGGATGTGTCGGCGTATTCGTCATAGATGGTGCTGTAGACTTTTAGCCGACCATTCAGCATCCGCAGGTCACCGAAAAACTCGTCGGGGCCGTTGGTGTTCTGGCGGCGGCGGGCTTGGTTGATGTTCTCTTTGTCAAACTCGCCCAAGTCGGTTAGCGCCGACCCCAGCGCGTGAAAAACCGTAGCGGTGTTGCTCAGCTCGCGCTGCAGCATCGCATAGAACGGCTGGCCGGGGGTATCCGGCACGTCAAGGTGATCTGCGAACCGGCCCAGCGCTTTGGGGTGCAGGGTCGGGCTGACGTGCTGGCTAACGTCGGTGTTCGGATCGAAGGGCATGGTCAATAATCTCCTATGGTGCGGCCAGTTTTGCCGATTGCGGTTTTGAAGTGCCGGATGCCGTACCCGGCAGCGTCCAGCGCGTGGTCCTCAGACCAGCGGTGGTCGAGGTCTTCGGGGTTCAGCGGCCCGCGTGGGGCTTCGGGCAAGGTGGTGGCGAGGTAGCGACAGGCCGGGGTCAGGTAGAGGCCGGGGCCATCGCCGGTCACAGCGCAGGACAAGAGCTGGCGCATCAGTGCCCAAGTGCCGCGCCGGTCCTTGCGGAAAGGCTTGGTGGCTGGCACCCCTGCCTCGCGCAAAAGCTGGATCACGGTTTCGGATTGCAGCCCTTTGGCATCATCCTGGACCACTTGCGGGCAATTGCGCAGACCGTTGCGCTTGGCCATTTCCTTGATCATATCCGCCCAAGCGACAGGCGGCGCTCCGGTGCCGACCGACAGGTCGTCCCAGCTTGCCAGCGTCGAGGTTTCGTCAAGCGCGATGATGGTGCCCACCGGAAGGCGGAAGCCTTGCGGATGGGACGGGGTGAAATAGCTGATCGGGTTGCGCAACTGCCCAAAGAGGATCGCCACCGATGGGCTTGCCGTTCCCCAGTCCGCGCCGATGACATAGCGGTAGTTCGCGCGCATCGCAGGCGGGGCCACGGGCAGCATGTGGGTGGCCGGGTCGTAGGCGTCGAACATGTTGCCGCCGAAGCTGGTCCACGTCCCGGCCAGCCATGCGTCCAGCAGCGCCGTGTTGCCATCGGTCGAGGCCCGAAGCTGGGCCGCGTATTGGTCGCGGTCGAGGTGTGGGTTCTGTTGCAGGTTAGAGCTGACCCAGACCCAGAGCTGGCCGTGTTCGTCGGTCCACGGCACCCACGGCGCGGATCGGTTCACGAAGGTCTTGAGAACCTTGCTGTGGCTTTTGCCACCGGGGTTTCCAGTGATATGCACATGGGCGCGGCGACCGGGTGGCACCCGAAGGTTGGATCGAGACCGCATCATGAAAGCCCAAGCGGTCGGGCTGTAGTTGCCTGCCTCGTCGGCGTAGAGTGCGGTGAAAGTCCGCCCCTGCAGCTTGGCGTAGGACGCCTCATCCCCGATGTTGGTAAACTGGATCACCGCCCCGTTCGGGCAGGTCAGCGTCATGTCCGATTTGTTGCGCTGCACCGAACCGAATGCGGCGATGCACAGCTCGTAGGCTTCGTTGAACAGCTCCAACAGGCCCGCGTGGCTTTCGCGCATGACGAGCGGGCGAGCGGTCGCGGCGAAGTCGGATGTGTGCGACAGCACGTCAAAGAGCAAGCTGACAGACTTGCCCGACCCGCGACCGCCAAGGTTGGCGATGTTGCACGTTCCCCGGAACGCCAGCACGGCTTTCTGGAAGTCGGTCGGTTCGATGGTGGTATCGGATACAAGCATTGGTCAGCCTCGCGGGTCCGGCCCAAGGTAGAGAGGCCAAGGGTAGTCGGCGGGGATATCCTCTGGCTCGATCAGCGGGTGGTTGTTGGCGAGGGTCGGGGAACCGTCTGCGTCGGTGCCACCGGTGAATTTCGCGGTGCCACGGATCAGGAACCGACCGGTCAGTTCTTCACCTGTGGCAGCGTTCCGCCCGATTGAGAGCAAGTGGAAGGTGCCCATGTCGCCGGGGGCGAACAGGTAGGGGTCGTCGTTCTCGTCAAGCTGGACTTGGAAGGTCATACGAACAGAGCCTTTCGGTTGGCCGGTCGCCCAAAGGGTGCGGGTTCAGGCGTTGCTGGCTGGGGGGTGATGTCGCGCATCGCAGCGGTGAGCTTTGCCAGCTCGTCGGCGGTGGCAGCGGGCGGGATGAGGATGTTGACTGTTCGCTGGTCGGGCGCGGCGACAGGGGTGTTCTCGCGGTAGCCGTGGGCTGACTTCAGAAGGAACATGGCGGCGGGCGCGTAGCCGTCGCGGGCTTGCTGCATCAGCAGGCCGACCAACTCGTCGTGCATGGCGGCGTTGCCCTCACCATAGGCGTCAGCCAGTGCCTCGTCGCGCTCCAGCACATCCTTGAAGGTCGAAGCAGGCATGCCGAGTGCGGCGGCGATGGACGCCTTGGCGCAGCCATTGGCCCGCATAGAGCGCACCATCGGATAGGCGTCGGCGTGTACGGTCCATGCCCCGCTCTTGCCACGGGCCTTGGTCGCGAAGGGGATGATGGTTTTCTTGCTCATGGGACTGTCATGTCCCGGTTCACCACAGCTGAAAACGAGGGCTAAACCGTCAGTTTCGGGCTTGGCGCACCCCAGTAGAATGCCCAGTGGTAGTGGTGCAGGGAATATGCCTGCAAACATGGGGCGAGTTGTGGTGGGGCTTACCCTTAGAAAGAAAAGGCCCCACCAAAGCGGGGCCTTCTCAATGCGCGACTACGACTAGCAGAACCCCCGTCCTGCAGGTTGTAGGATAGGTGCCGGGGTGGTGGCGGACAATCAACAACGCCTCAGAATAGGTCCGTTTCGGTCCTTTTTGAGAGGTCCGCCGGCTGGAGGACGTGAAAGTTTACTGTTTCACTTAGGAATACCCCGATTTGGCCCTACACTTCCCCCTCGCTGGTGGCACCCCCTCCCACAAGCCCAAGGGGGTTGCGGTTTCCGCGTGCATTTACAGGCGCTTACTCACCACACCTCCCTACACTCCCTTCTTTTAGTAACAGAGAAGAAGAGTAGAGGACCGACCCCTACCCCCTTGGGCCTACCTCTACTACCTCTATAGAGGAACCGCCCAGTGGCGGGGGGTTGGGGAGGTGCCGACCCGTAACCCGTTGTTCCCGCACACAAACGAGAGGCCCAAGGGGAGGTGTGCGGGGCGATGGGGTGGAAGTGGCAGGCAGGTGTTCCGCCCGAAACCGCCTTAAAACGGGATTTCCGCGTCCGGGATTTGTGGCTGCACGACGATCATGGTCCCGTCTTTGGTCCGCGCAATGTCAAGCTCGCACCCGCGCTGCACCTGATCGCCCCGCACATAGCACCATTGCTGCGACCCGTTGTGCCGGAGCTGTTTGCGCTCCCAGCCCAGCGCTTTCGCCGCTTGGCCGATCAGCGTCATGTGGTGCTGGGTCTTCGGCACCCCAAACAGGTCGTAGCACAGGCCGACTGGCAAGCGGCCATAGGCCGACCCCAGCTTCTGCGCAAACACCCCGTCTAGCGGGTTCTCCTCTTGGCGAGACGCCTGTTCGGTGGCTGCAGCGCCCCACAGGCTACGGTCCAGCCGGATAGCTTCCCCAGCGGCTTCTGCCACACACGCCTCGGCCCAAAACTGGTCCCGATGCTGGGCAATGCCATCAAGATTGATAACCCCGCACAGCACCGGCCAATAGCGGCGGTTGCCGGTTGGGTCTTTGAGATACTTGTCGCCATTGGTGGTTCCGACCACGACAAATTCTCGGTCTTTGTGCATTGTCATCCGGCCATATGCCATGCGGCCTTCGTCAAAGCAGCGCGACAGCATGGATTTAAGGTGCTCGGCATTCTTGTTGCTTTGGCCGACCATCTCGGCGGCTTCTACGATCCATTTGCCTGCGGTGGCCTCAATCACACGCTTGCCATCAGCGCCCAAAGGCAGGTCGTCGGAGAACCAATCGGGGTTGACCGCCAGCGTTCGCAGCAGTGTCGATTTACCCCCACCTTGCGCTCCTTCCAGCACCACCATTTCGTCAAACTTTGCGCCGGGGGTTCGGATGCGCCGAACAGCGGCGACCAACAGCAGGCGACCGACCGCGCGGGCATATGGGCTATCGGCCACCCCGCAAAAGTCGATCAGCCAGCGCCCAAGGCGAGGCACCCCGTCCCAGTGCAGGCTATCCAGATAATCAGCGACCGGGTGAAAACGGGCCTTCTCGGCTTCGTCCTGCAGGAAGTCGTAAAACTCATCCTTGGCGATCTTAAACCCGAAGCGCTCGCGGATCGTGTGGCGCAATCGGACAACAGCAGCGTCATCCAGCCGGGGACCGAAGCCCGCCAGACCTTCGACGATATAGCGCTCGTTAAACGTGTCCTTGGTCAGCCTGACGCCCAGCTTGTGCAGCGCCACCCGCCAGTTGTGCAGCGTGTTGTGCGGCTTGCCCTCGTCGTTCAGCGTAAACTGCATGGCCTCGTCGGCCTGCACCACCTTTTGGCCAGATCGGATTTGTTTGCGCGCATAGCGCTCGGCATTCCTGCCCGCCTCCAACACGCTTTCAGATATGCCAAAGCCGGGGTCCAGCAGTAGGCCCAGGATCACCTCACCCGGCACCTTGCCGCGCAAGAGCTGGCACACCGCGTCGAACAGCCATGCAGACCGGCTGTCGTCGCCCTCTTTGGGCGGTTCGTCGGGGTGTCGGCCAATGTTCACGATCACCCATGCGCGGTCAGGCACATCGGGGTACGCGGCCTGCAGCGCGGCCAGATCATCGGTTTTCACCATGTCGCCCACCGGAGGCAGGTCCGGCAAGGGTGTGTCGCCAAGGGTGGCGGGTTTCTCAATCTTGGAGCCACCTTTGCCAAAGCTCTCAAGACGATACGAGGCATCGGTCCAGTGCAGCAGCGCGGTTTCGCGATCCACCCGGCCCTTGGCGCGTTTCTTGGCATCTGGCAGGTTCTTGGTGCCGGGCAAGCGCAACAACCGGGAAACATCATGGGTGCCAGTGTCGCCCCCGAAGATATCGCACAGCCAGATATTGGCGTCCTCGGCGCGGGCAATGTCGGTGGTCGGTTCGGTCAGCTTCCACAGCGCCTGATAGCCGTTGCCCGACGACACAATGGCGGTTGGTTCTGGCACCCCTTTGGGCGGTTTCGTCAATAGGCCCAGAGCTTCCTCGCGCCATGCGTCGGGGTCCACCTTTTCGGGCGGGTCCACGTCCACATGCAGATGCGTCACCGACACGATATCGGCCTTCGAGGCGCGGTTGTTGCCCAAGGCGTCGCTGGTCAGACCGACCGTGTAGTAGAAGTTCCAGCCCGCAATGCGGTCAGCAAGAAACTTCTGCATCATGTTGATCTTGGTCGGGCCGAAGGTGGCCGCGACGATTGCGCCGTCAGGTTTCTTGGCAGCGATAGCCCAAGGGCCTTCGGGTTGCAGCTTTCGCAGGTAGGTGATCGGGTCATTGTTCATTGTCGTTTCCTCGCGTTAGCGAGGGTCGTGGCGCGATTGACCGGGGGTTCTGTCGGCTGGTCGTAGTAGGCCACACCCCCGGATCAGTACTCGTCGTCACAGAATGAGCCGCGTGTGGATTGCGGCAGGATGGTCGGCTTTCCGGCCTCAGCCATCCGATCATGCATCCAAGCATCGACTTCGCGTTCAATGTAAGCGATGCGCTGGGGGCTGATCTTCACAGGGGCTGGGAACAGGCCACGCTGGACCATTCCGCGCAAGGTGCGCTGTTTGATGGAAGTGCGCTCGGCAACTTCCTCTTTCGTCAAAAACTTCTCTGCCATGTCATTTCTCCGTAGTTGGCGGACATGGCATCTGTGTGCCGCAAGAGATGCGGCGGAAAAACGAGGGCTAAATCGTCATTCGGTCATTATGGCGCATCCAGTCGAGCGCGTTGCGGAGGTGTTTCACCTCGTAGCCGGGGTACAAATATTGACAGATCAGCAGCAGAAGCCGCCTATTTTCCTGCAAGTCCCGTGGTTTAAGACCATCTTGCAGGGGGCGAAACTGCCATGATGCGTCATAGAATTCACGAGCTTCCCAGAAGCCAATGACCAACTGAGCCACCGGCACAATCTGAGAAAGCCCAATGGGGCGATAATAAACTGTGTGGTAGTTCTGTTTGATCTCGGACCCTTCGCCTCGGCCAAAGTTGATTACTTTCCACATCTCACCCAACGCGAATTGGTCGCGGTACTTTGACGGTTTGCGCTTGCCGGTCATTCCATTGCGCCAGCGCCACCAATCGTCTGCCTCGTAAAAGGCGTCTATGGCGGCGTCCAAGAGGGCAGCAACGCTTTCGGGTTCCAGCCCTGCCCACCTTTTCCTTGGGTTCGGGGGAAGCTGGTCAACGATCAGCAATGTCTGTGCGCGACGATCATCAAGCGGCCAGAGCGTTTCTTTCTCAATGCGTTCCCGCTCGGCCAATTCCGCCGGATCGTCTTCGTGTTCACTCACCGACCAACTCCATCACATGCGCCGCATAGCGGTTCACAGCCTCGCGCCGTTCTGGCAGGTAGGCGTAGAGGTCGTAAACCCCGATCACCCCTTTGGGCTTGTGGTTGATAACCCGCTCGGCAATGTCCGGTGTGACGCCCAAGGCGGGCAAGCGGGTGCGCAAGGTGCGGCGCAGGTCGTGCATGGTGAAGTCTTCGGCGGCATCACCGCAGGCCTCGTCCAGCATGTCGGCCATCTTGGTCCCGGCGCTCATTGGCACCCGGCCCCCGGTTGTCGAGAAAATGTAAGGCCCGTTGAAGCGGGGCAGCGATTGCAGAATTGCCCAAGCGGCATCAGAGAACGGCGACAGGATCGGTTCCGATGTCTTGGTACGGTCGGCCTGCAGCAACAGCCCGCGCCGGGTCAGATCAATCTCATCCCATGTGGCGCGGGCCAATTCGTTCTTGCGCAGGCCGGTCAGCATCAAGAGCTGGATCAGCGGCCCAAAGGGGTAGCGCAGCGCACTAGCCGCCTGCCAGACCGCTTTCAGCTCGTCATCGTCCAAGACACGGGTGCGGGGCTTGTACGAGATATCCTTGCGGCGCATCCCAAGCATGATGTTGGCCGGGACGATATCGCGCTGGTGGGCAAAGCCCCAAAGCCGGGTCAGGTATTTGCGGATTTCCCGCGCGGTGCCAGCCCGACCGCTGGCGACGTAGCTGTCAAGCAGAGCGTTGATGTCGGCCAGTCTGATTTCGGTCATGGGGCGAGGCCCAAGGGTGGGGATGATGTGCATGGCAAAGCAACTGCGCATCGTGGCAATGGACTGGATATCGGCAAGGTCCATCATCGTGTTGGCGACCTTTGCGAGCGTTCCGTCATAGCGGGACGCCACCACTTGGGCTTGTTCGATCTTCGGGTCAATCCGGCGGTCTGCCTTGTCGGTCATCTCAAACGCCTTGCGACGGGCTTCGGCAAGGCTGACGGCGGGATATGCGCCCAGCGAGATACGCTTCTGTTTGCCGCGCAGCTCGCGCCCGGTGTCGGTCAGGCCACCCTCGCCCAAGACGCGGTAGATCACGCTCCACGCCTTGTCGCCGGTATGGCTGATGCGCAGCACGAGACCCTTGGTGTCGTCGAGGTATTCTTCGCGCCCGGTGGCAGGCACAGGCAGGTTCTGGATCGCTTTGTCGGTCAGTCGCTTCTTCGGCATGGGATGCTCCGGGTTTCGCTTGGGGGTGCGGCGGGGTGTTTTCTGTGCCGTACTCGCTCGCGTCCTGTATGTCCCGGTCTGCCGCTAAACGGCAACAAAATAGTGCAAAAACAGTCTCATGATGCCGCTGTTGCGCTCCGTTGCGCTTGGCGAGCTTCTTTTTGGTAAGGGAGAGGTCGAGAGTTCAATCCTCTCTTGCAGCACCATTTTCCAAAGAAAATATCCTTGCGGTTCAGTGTTATGTGCTGAATTTGTGTCTCCCTGTGCCGCGTTTTACCCACCTTTGTCGGCGCGGCGGGCCCCTTTGATCGTCGGCTTTCTTGCCGCGCCCGTGCGGCATGGTTCGCAACAAGGCGTGGGTCGGCTTGGCGGTGAATTGGCGGCGGGTCCAAGCGTCTTCTGCTTCCCCGGACGACGCGCGGCAAGAAGGTCCAACGAAATGAAGGCCGGTGCAGGTCGGGAATGAAGGTTTCGTCTATAAACGCGGTTCAGGCGCGCGTGCAGTCCGGAAATTTCACGTCCTTGCTTTGCGGCTCGCTTCCGGTCTTCCTCGCGACGGAATCGGACATCGGCGGGGCGATGGATCTGCACAGGGTCTTTGCGCCAGACGCAGACCCAACCGCCGCGCATGATGTTGCGGGCGATGGCGCCGGCTCTGGCCTTCCGGTGTCGAGGGTTGCCGGGAAAAGTCCAGCTTGAGGACGGCCAGCTTTCAAGGATGATGCTGAAAAAGCCATCGGGCCTTTCGGCGTACCAAACGCCAGCCGGATCGGAGGCGGGCAGGGCTGCCCCTGTCCAGAATTGGGGCAGAGCCGGGTCAACCCTAACGGATTGCAGGCCAGTCTGAAACTGACAGGGGGTTGGCCTTCACCCCCCGCCGACGCGCAACCTCGTCCAGGGTCACAGCCGTGATCGACGCCTCGGCCACGACCGGCCCCTTCGCCTCATCCGACCAGCGCCGCCTCGACACCAGAGCGGTCGGAAGCTCCACAAACCCTATGGCCTCCATATGGCGCTCCCGATGGGCTCCCATGCAAATATCCACGCGGGACCGCATCGCAGTTTACGGATTCAGCCGGAAGGTGGGGTCAAGACGGCGCTTACGGTCACCGGGGCGGCCATGCGCGAAGCTTGCCGCCTGCCATAAAGCGACCTTCTGCCGGCCGGGTCAGGCGGATTCGGTGGCCCGGGACGAACCTCGAATCACCAGGGTGACCGGGGTGCGCACCTCTGGAGGCGGGCGGATACCTTCGTTCAACCAGGCCAGGATCGCCTCGGCCGAACGACGGCCAAAGCCTTCGATGTCGCAATGGACCGAGGTCAGGCCGGGCAGGGATTGCCCGGATTCCTCGATGTCGTCAAAACCCACAAGCCGAAAGTCATGACCGACGCGGATGCCCTTGTGCGTCAGGCCGGACAGCATGCCCAGGGCCACCAGATCGTTGAAACACAAGGCCGCATCGAAACGGCCCGGCGCCGCCTCGGCCTCGGCGCGACCGAAGGCGCGGGTGGGGCGGCCAAGCGTCACATGCGGTTCGAGGCCTTCCGCCTGCATGGTGCGCAGATAGCCTGACATACGCTCTTCGGTCACGGCACGGCCCTCGACACCGCCGACAAAGGCAATGCGACGGGCGCCCTCTTCGATCAGGTGCCGGGTCGCCAGCGCCCCGCCATTGCCGTAGTCGGGCACCGAAAAGGGGAAAAGGTCGGTGCGGTCGCTGACCTTGCGCAAGACCTGCAGGGCGGGGACCCCGGCGCGCTCCAGAAGGGCGAAGGCATCCTCGTCGCCGTAGGCGGGCGAGATGATCAGGGCGGATACCCCGTGTTCGACCATCCCCGCGATGGCGCGCTGCTGAAGCTTGGGGTCCTCGTCGGTATTGGCGAGGACGGCGGCAAAGCCGGCCTCGGACAGGGCCATCTGCACCGATGTCGCGAATTCGGTGAAGAAGGGATTGCGCAGGTCGTTGATCACCAGCCCGATCAGCCCGACCTGGGACGAGCGCAGATTGGCCGCCGCCCGGTTGTAGACATAGCCGATCTCGGCCATGACGCGGCGCACGTCCTCACGCGTGGCAGAGGCGACGGTGGGGCTGTTCTGCAAGACAAGGCTGACAGTGGATTTCGAAACACCCGCCGCCTTTGCCACGTCGATGATCGTCGGTCTGGCCATTCTTGCCCCTTTGGCCCCTGTTTCCCAACGCGGCAGGGCCCTGTCCAGCGAATTCTTAGGCGCCTCGGATCATGTCGGCCGCCTTTTCGGCGATCATGATCGTGGCGGCATTGGTGTTCGAAGACACGACCTGCGGCATGACCGAGGCATCGACGACGCGCAAGCCCGCGATGCCGCGCAGGCGCAACTGCGGATCGACCACGGCCTCGGCGTCCGAACCCATGCGGCAGGTGCCGGCCGGGTGATGGTCGGTCTTGGCATGGCTGCAGGCATAGTCGAAATAATCCTGATCGGTCCGCACCTTGGGGCCTGGCAGACGTTCGGCCAGGACATAGGGTTTCAGCGCCTCCTGCGCCATGATCTCTTGCGCGAGTTTCAGACCCCTGATCGACATGTCGCGGTCATAGGGGTCGGCCCAGTAATTCGGGTCGATCAGCGGGGCGGCCTTCGGGTCTGCGCTGGCCAGCCGCACCGTGCCACGCGACCGGGGCCGCAGCAGTGCCGAGTTCAGCGTGACACCGCCCTGCGGCATCGCCGCCACCCCCGCCTCGATCCCCGAGCCGAGGCCAAGATGGAACTGGATGTCGGGCTGCGGCGCATCCGTGTCGGCCCACCAGAAGCCCCCGGTCTCGAACAGGCTGGAGGCGACCGGGCCCTTGCGGGTCAGCAGGTATTGCAGTCCCGCCACCGCCGACCACAGGGGCTTGGCATAGCGGTCATAGGTATGCGGCCCGGTGCATTCGGCGATCACGAACAGATCGAGGTGGTCATGGAAATTCGCCCCGACGCCGGGTTGGTCCAGCACAACCGGGATGCCCAGCGACCGCAGATGATCCGCCGGACCGATGCCCGAAAGCTGCAACAGCCGGGGCGAGCCAATGGCGCCGGACGACAGGATCACCTCGCGGTCGGCCCGCACCACGCCCTGCCCGGCCAGATCCACGCCCACGGCCCGGCCCTGTTCGACCACGATCCGCAGAACCTGCGCCCCGGTCATCACCGCAAGGTTGGGCCGATGCCGCGCCGGCCCCAGATAGGCCTGCGAGGCGGAAGAGCGGCGCACCCTGCGTTGGGTCAACTGGTAATAGCCCACGCCCTCGGGAGCCTCAGAAGTCAGGTCGGGGTTGAAGGGGATGCCCAACTGCCCGGCGGCGGCGAAATAAGCCTCGCAGATCGGCAGGGGCGCGGCGGGACGGCTGACGCCAAGCGGCCCGCCTTTGCCATGCCAGCGGTTGTCGAAGCTGTCATTGTCCTCGGCCTTGCGGAAATAGGGCAGGACGTCTTCATAGCTCCAGCCCGCGCAGCCCATCTGGCGCCAGTTGTCATAGTCCAGCGGATGACCGCGCGTGTAGATCTGCGCGTTGATGGTCGAGCCGCCGCCCAGCACCTTGGCCTGGGTGAAGCGGACCACCCGGTTCTTCAGGTGTCTTTGCGGAACCGTCTGCCAGCCCCAGCTTCCCAGCCCCTTGGTCATCTTCGCAAAGCCCGCCGGGATCTTGTAGAACGGATGCCAGTCGCGCGGGCCGGCCTCCAGCAGCAGGATGCGCAGATCGGGATCCTCCGACAGCCGCCCGGCCAGAGTGGAGCCGGCCGAGCCGCCGCCCACGATGATGTAATCCCAAGCCATCTTCACCGATCCTCTTGTTTCTGGCCGTCACGTCGTCAGCGGCGCGGGATGGACAGCCCGCCATCCACCGGCACGATCGCCCCAGTGGCAAAATCCATCGCCCCCAGCGCCATCGGCACCACCACCCGCCCGATATCGGCAGGTTGCCCCCAACGGCCCGCCGGCACCAGCCCGCCCGCGATGCGCGCCTCGTATCGGGCACGAATATCATGGCTCATCTCGGTCTCGATCAGCCCGGGGCGAAGTTCGAAGACCCCGATCCCCTCGGGGGCCAGCCGAACCGCGAAAGCCTCGGCCGCCATCGAGGCCGCGGCCTTCGAGATGCAGTATTCGGCCCGGTCGACCGAGACCATGCCGGCCGAAACCGAGGTCACGAAGATCAGCGCACGGTAATCGGCCGCACCCTGCGCCAGCATGCGGCGGGCGACCTCTTGCGCCAGAAAGAAGCTGCCGCGCAGGTTGATGTCCAGAACGAAGTCGAAATTCGCAGGCTCGATCGCCAGCATGTCGCCCGCCATCCGCGACGGCACCCCGGCGTTGGAGACCAAGGTGGTGATCGGCCCGCAGTCGGCTTCGATCCGGGTCACGAGGTCGGCGACCTTGCCCACCTCTTTCAGGTCGTGCTGGAAATAGCGCGCGCCGGGCAACTGCGACAGCGCGGTGCCGATGATGGGATGGGTGGCGCGGGCCTGCCCGATCAGGGCGATGGCAAAGCCCGCCTCGTGCAGCGCCTCGGCAATGCCCAGACCCACGCCCTGGTGGCCCCCGGTGATGACTGCCAGACGTGTCAGGGCGCGATCCTTTCCTCGGTCCTGGGGTCGAAGGCCACGGCCTTTTCCATGTTCACGGCGAAGTCGAACTCCTGTCCCGCGGCGGCAGAGGCATCGGCGCGCATCCGGGCGATGGCGTCGCGCCCGCCCAGGGTCATGGTCACGAAAGTATCCGCCCCGGCCGGTTCGGTCACGGTGACGCGGTTCCTCAGGGCCACGATGTTGGCAGACTTGCGGTCAGCGCCCTCGGGATCGGTGATCGCCTCGGGACGGATGCCCAGAAGGATGTCGCGGCCCTCCCATCCCGCGAGGTTGCCTTGCGAAAAGCGCAAGAACTGCGGCGCGCCCTCGCTGTCGGTGATCAGCGCGTAGGGCGCCCCGGCCTGCATCTGCACCTTGGCGGGCAGGATGTTCATCGCCGGGCTGCCCATGAATGTCGCCACAAAGATGTTGGCCGGCGTATCGTAGATCTGTTTCGGCGTGCCCAGTTGCTGGACGAAGCCCTTGTTCATCACGGCGATGCGGGTCGAAAGGGTCATCGCCTCGATCTGATCATGGGTCACATAGACGATCGTGGTGCCAAGCTTCTGGTGCAGCTTCTTGATCTCGGTCCGCATGTCGACGCGCAGCTTGGCATCGAGGTTCGACAAGGGTTCATCGAACAGAAACACATCCGGATCGCGCACCAGCGCCCGCCCCATGGCGACGCGCTGGCGCTGACCGCCCGACAATTGCCCCGGCTTGCGGTCCAGAAGATGGTCGATCTGCAAGAGTTTCGCGACCTGGGCCAGCGCCTTGTCCCGTTCGGGTTTGGGCACGCCGTGCATTTCCAGGCCGAAGGTCATGTTCTGGCCCACGGTCATGTTGGGATAAAGGGCATAGCTTTGAAACACCATGGCAATGTTGCGCTTGGAGGGGTGAACCCCGTTGATCACCCGGTCACGGATGGCGATCTCGCCGCCCGAAATCGCCTCGAGCCCGGCGATCATGTTCAGAAGGGTGGATTTGCCGCAGCCAGAGGGCCCGACGAGGACAAGGAACTCGCCCTCCTCGACAGCAATATCGACGCGGTGCAGGACCTCGACCGGGCCATAGGATTTGGTGACGTTGCGGATATCGAGAAAGCCCATGTCAGTCCTCTTTGCGTTGATGCCCCCACCGCAGGGCGGCAGGGGCAGGCGGTGTCACTTGGCGGCCGCGATGGCATCGGCCAGGGCGGCGGTGGCGGCTTCCGGCGTCTCGTCCGAGTTGAAGAAGGTCGTGATCACATCGGTCGCGGCCCCCACGATCGCGGCCTTGGCGGCATGAGTGCCGGCAAAGGTGGGCACGGCGGTGCCGGCCTTGTCATTGGCGGCAAGGCTGGCGGCGGTGGCCTGCGCGCAGGCATCCATCGAAGACAGATCAACGTCCGACCGCGCCGGGATCGCCCCCTTGGCCTTGTTGAAGGCGATCTGCACGGCAGGGTCCATGATGGCCGAGGCAAACACCTCTTGCCCCTTGATCTTGTCAGGATCGGTCTGGGCGAAGAGCGAGAAGGAATTCACAAGATAGACAAAGGCATCGCCCTTGGCTTTCGGCACCGGGATGCAGGCGTAATCCGTGCCGGGCTTCTTGCCGGCATTGGTGAATTCGCCCTTGGCCCAGTCGCCCATGATCTGCATCGCGGCATCGCCCTTGATCACCATGGCGCTGGCGAGGTTCCAGTCGCGGCCGGGGGCGTTCTTGTCCACCATGCCGCGCAGTGCGGCCATCTCCTTGAAAACGGCGACCATCTGCGGCCCGCGCAGTGTGGCGTCATCCAGATCGACCAGCGCCTTGCGGTAGAAATCGGCGCCGCCGACCCCAGCCGCCACGGCTTCGAACATATAGGCCTCCTGCCAGGCCTGACCGCCGTGGGCGAGAGGGATGATCCCGGCCGCGCGGAATTTGGGGGCCAGCGCGTTCAGGTCTTCCCAGGTTTTGGGATAGGGGGCGCCGATCTTGTCGAAGGCGGCCTTCGAGGCCCAGATCATGTCGGTCCGGTGCACGTTGGTCGGCACCGAGACCCAGTGCCCGCCGACCTTGGTGAAGTCCTTGACCGCCTGGGGCAGCACCGCGTCCCAGTTCTGCGCCGCGGCCAGCGCATCGACATTGCCCAGCATCCCCGCCTCGGCCCAGTCGAGGATGTTCTGACCCAGGATCAGCACGGCCGCCGGCGGGTTGCCGCTGGCGATCCGGGTCTGCAGCGCGGTCTTGGCCTGGTCGCCGCCGCCGCCCGCCACCGGCTCATCCGTCCAGGTCACACCTTGCGAGACAACCTTGTCGCGCACCGCGCCAAGCGCTGCGGCCTCGCCGCCAGAGGTCCAGAAATGCATGACCTCGACTGAGGGATTGGCAAACGCAGGCCCCGCCAAGCCAAGGATCAAGGCCGCAATGGACAAGTGTCTCATTCTGTAGTTCCTTTCTCTCGTTCGCCCGAGTTCCGTTGCAAGGCTGGGCATGGGTTGAACAGGACCGTCGGGCGGTTGCCGCCGCCCGGCGGTCGGCTTAGCCCTTCACCGACCCCGCCATCAGCCCGCGCACGAAGTAGCGGCCAGCGACGATGTAGACGAAGAGGGTGGGAAGTGCGGCTAAGATGGCCCCCGCGAAGTGGACGTTGTATTCCTTCACCCCGGTCGAGGATTGCACGAGGTTGTTCAGCGCCACCGTCATCGGCTGCGAGGTGCCGCCAAACGAGGCGCCGAACAGGAAGTCATTCCAGATGTTGGTGAATTGCCAGATCACCGACACAACGGCGATCGGCCCCGACACCGGCAGGAGGATGCGCCAGAAGATGCGGAAAAACCCCGCCCCGTCGATCTGCGCCGCCCGTACCAGCTCGGTCGGGAAGGCGGCATAGTAGTTGCGGAAGTAAAGGGTGGTGAAGCCAAGGCCATAGACGACATGCACCAGCACCAGCCCGGGCACCGACCCGGCCAGACGCAGCTTGCCCAAGGTCACCGCCATCGGGATCAGCACGATCTGGAACGGGATGAAGCAGGAAAACAGCATCAGCCCGAAGACCCAATTGTCACCGCGAAAGCGCCATTTGGTCAGGATATAGCCGTTCAGCGCCCCCAGCACGGTCGAGATCGCCACGGCCGGCACGACCATCAGGATCGAGTTGAGGAAATAGGGCCGCAGCCCGGTCGGCTCCACCCCGATCTGCGCGGTGGACCAGGCCGAGGCCCAGGCCTCCAGCGTCCAGACCCTGGGCAGGGCCATCATGTTGCCGCCGGTGATCTCGGACAGGGGCTTCAGCGAGTTCACCGCCATGACGTAAAGCGGCAGCATGTAGAACAGCGCGAAAAGCACGAGGATCAGGTAGAAGAACACCCGCGCTATCCGGCCGGTCGAGACGGCGGTGTCTTGCGTGACGGCGGACATCACTTCTTCTCCTTCAGTTCGGCGTAGATGTAGGGAACCATGATCGCGGCCACCGTCATCAGCATGATGACCGCGGACGAGGCGCCAATGCCCATCTGGTTGCGGGTGAAGGTGTAGGAATACATGAAGGTCGCCGGCAGTTCGGTGTCGCGGCCCGGTCCGCCTCCGGTGAGCGCGATCACCAGGTCATAGGATTTGACGGCCAGGTGCGCCAGGATGACGAAGGCCGACATGAAGGCGGGGCGCAAGAGCGGGATGACGATGCGCCGGTACAACTGCCAGGTCGAGGCGCCGTCGATCTGGGCGGCCTTGAGGATCTCGTTGTCGATGCCGCGCAGGCCGGCCAGAAACATCGACATCACGAAGCCCGAGGTCTGCCAGACCGCCGCCAGCACGATGCAATAGATGGCGTAGCGACCGTCCTTGATCCAGCCGAACTGGAACGAGGTCCAGCCCCATTGCTGCAGGATGTGTTCAAGGCCGATGCCGGGATCGAGGAACCATTTCCAGGCGGTGCCCGTCACGATGAAGGACAGCGCCATCGGGTAAAGGTAGATCGGCCGCAGCATCCCCTCGCCCCGGATCTTCTGATCGAGGAAGATCGCCAGCATCAGGCCGATGGCCATGCTGAAGCCGATGTAAAGGCTTGCAAAAACGCCGATGTTGGCGATCGCGGTGTGCCAGTTGTCCAGCGCCCAGAGGCTCCGGTAGTTTTTCCAGCCGACGAAGGTCCACAGGGGCAGCATCTTCGATCCGGTGAAGGACAGAAGGATGGTGAACAGGATGAACCCGTAAACGAAGAACAGCGTCACCGCGAAGGACGGTGCCAGCACCAGCTTCGGCAGCCATTCCTGTAGGCGCGTGCGGATATCGGCCTGGGCGGAACCAGACATGGCGTTGCACTCCTGCGACCGGCAGCGTGCCGGAGGGTTTCAGGGAACGGGTGGCAGGCAAGGCGCCCCGGGCGCCCTGCCCGTTCCGGTCACTTCGCCGCGGCGATGGCGTCGGCGAGCGCCTTGGCGGCCTCGGCCCCATCCTTGTACTTGCCGTTCATGGCACCGGTGACGATGTCATATTCGGCGTTCTTGATGGCGGCCGGCGCCGCGTGCCCCTGCGCCATCGAGCCGACCAGCGTGCCCTTGGCATTGGCCTCGGCCAGGTCGGCGATGCCCTTCTTGCCGCAGTCGTCAAAGGCGGTGTCGGGCACATCGGTGCGCGCGGGAACCGAACCTTTGACCACGTTGAAGGCCGACTGGAACTTCGGGCTTTCGATGGCCGAGGCCATGGCCTCCTGCGCGGCTTTCTTGTCGTCGCCCACCTTGAACATCGCGAATTCGTCAGAGTTGAACGCGACCGCCCCCTGGGTGCCCGGGAAGCGGATGCAGACGAAGTCGGTGCCCGGCTTCTGGCCCGCCTTCAGGAACTCGCCCTTGGCCCAGTCGCCCATGAACTGCATGCCCGCGTCGCCCTTGATCACCATGGCCGAAGCGAGGTTCCAGTCGCGGTTCGAGAAATTGGCATCAAGGTAGGACGACAGCTTGATCAGGCGATTGAAGGCCTCTGCCATCTGCGATCCGCCGAGCGCCGCCGGGTCAAGGTCCACGAAGGCCTTCTTGTAGAAATCCACCCCCTCGGCCAGCACCAGGCTGTCGAACATCGTCGCGTCCTGCCAGGGCTGGCCACCATGGGCGATCGGCGTGATGCCATCGGCCTTCATCTTGTCCAGCACCGCCACCAGTTCATCCCAGGTGGTCGGCGCGGCGAGGCCGGTCTTGTCCAGCGCGGCCTTGTTGATCCAGACCCAGTTGGTCGAGTGCAGGTTGACCGGCGCCGCGACCCAATGCCCGTCATATTTGGCAAAGCGCTGGATGGCCTGCGGGATCACCTTGTCCCAGCCCTCCTTGGCCGCGACGTCGTCGAGGTTGCCCAGCGCGCCCTGCTCGGCCCAGTCCTGAATGTCAAAGCCCAGCATCTGCACGGCGGTCGGCGGATCGCCGGCATTGACGCGCGCCTTCAGCGTCGTCATCGCCGCCTCGCCGCCGCCCCCGGCCACCGGCATGTCCACCCAGCCGATGCCCTCGCCCTTGAGCATGTCCTTCAGGACGTTGAGCGCGGCCGCCTCGCCGCCCGAGGTCCACCAGTGCAGCACCTCCACATCCGTGGCGCGTGCCAGGCTCGTCGTCATCGCCAGAATCGCAGCTGCGGTCACAGCCTTTCCGAAAAATCCACGCATCGGTCATCCTCCCGTTGGTTGCGTGCCAGTTCTTCGCGACCCCTGACCACAGTGTCAGATTGCCTTCACCCAGGGTGCACGTGTGCGGCCAACCCGCATCACGAGGCTTTTCACCTCAAGGAATTCCTCCAGGCCGTAAGAGCCGATCTCGCGGCCCAAGCCCGATTGTTTCATGCCCCCGAAGGTGACTTCGGGGAATCCGTCCATCCAGGTGTTGGTCCAGACGGTGCCGGCCCGGACGCGCTGGCCAAAGGCCAGACAGGTGTGGACATTCTCGCTCCAGACCCCGGCGGACAGGCCGTAGGCCGCGTCATTGGCAAGTTCTATGGCCTCGTCCAGCGTGCGGAAGGTCAGGACCGACAGAACCGGCCCGAAGACTTCTTCGCGCGCGATCGCCATGTCGGCGGTGACGCCCGTCACCACGGTCGGCGCATAGAACTGGCCGGACAGGCCCTGCACCTGCAAAGGCGCGCCGCCCAGCACGACCCTGGCCCCCGCCTGTTCCGCCGCGCGGACATGGGCGTCGATCTTGCTGCGGTGTTCGGGCGTCACGATGGCGCCGACCTGCGTGTCGGGGTGCAAGGGGTCGCCAAAGGCCACCTTGCGGCTAAGCGCCACGACCCGCGCCACGAAGGCCTCGGCGATATCCGCATGCACGATGATCCGGCTGCCCGAATTGCAGCACTCGCCCGCGTTGAAATAGATGCCGAAGGTCACGGCATCGGCGGCGCTTTCCAGATCGGCGTCCGGAAAGATCACCTGCGGGTTCTTGCCGCCCAGTTCCAGCGCGACCTTCTTGAGGCTCTTGCCCGCCTCCGCCGCGATGGCCCGGCCCACGGCGCTTGATCCGGTGAAGGTCACCATGTCCACCTCGGGATGGCTGACCATGCGCGCGCCGACCGGCTGGCCAAGGCCCAGCACGATGTTGACCACGCCCGCGGGCAGCCCCGCCTCGCCCAGCAGTTCTCCCAGCATCGCCGTGGTCGAAGGCGTCAGTTCCGAAGGTTTGACGACGCAGGTGCAGCCCGCGGCCAGGGCGAAGGGCAGCTTCTGCGACAGGATCCAGATCGGGAAATTCCACGGCGTGATGACCGACACCACGCCGCGCGGCTCTTTCAGCACAACGCCCAGCATGTCGGGGCCCAGCGTGTTGTGGCTGTCGCCCTTTTGCGTCCGGGCCAGCGCCGCCGCATAGCGCCAAAGGTCGGCCGAGCCCGAAACCTCGCCCCGGGCCTGGGTGATCGGCTTGCCGGTTTCAAGACATTCCAGCAGCGTCATGCGTTCGACATTGGCCTCGATCAGGTCGGCTACCCGCAACAGGATGGCGGCGCGGGCCTTGCCGCTGGTCGCAGCCCAACCGGCAAAGGCGGCGCGAGCGGCCGAGACGGCGGCATCGACCTCAGCGGTCGCACCTTTCGCGGCACGGCTGACCACAGTGCCATGCGCCGGCGAGACGCGCTCCAGCACGGCGCCATCGGCGCTGTCGCAAAAGCGCCCGGCGATCAGGTGGCGGGCGTGGAACACCGGAGGAAGCGGCGTTCCGGTGGCGCCGATCAGGGTCAGGGTGTCCATTCTAGTCGCCTTTGAAATCCGGTTTGCGTTTGGCGCGGAAGGCCGCGACGCCTTCGGCCTTGTCGGCGCTGGCTGCCGTCATGCCCGAAGCCAGCGCCTCGATCATCGCCGGGGCATCCTCGCCACGGCCGGCGTGGATCATGTATTTCGCCACCTCGGTCGCCTGCGGTGAGGTTTCTTCCAGCCGGGCCGCGATGGCCAGTGCCGCATCGCCGGGGGTGTCGGAAACCTCGGCGACAAAGCCCAGGGCCAGGGCACGTTCGGCTGTCAGCCTGCGCCCGAACAGCGCCATTTCCTTGACCACCGGCTCGGGCAAAAGCCGGACCAGCCGCTGCGTACCCGACCAGCCCGGCACGATGCCCACGCCGGTCTCTGGCAGGGCCAGCGTGGCCTTGGGCGCCATAACCCGGATGTCGCAGGCGCTTGCCAGTTCCAGCCCGCCGCCGAAGGCATGGCCCTGCAAGACGGCGATGGTGGGCCGCGACAGCCGCGCGAGCCGGTCGAAGATCCGGTGCCCGTCGCGCACCCAAAGCCGGGCAAACTCGACCGGGCTCAGCCCGCCCCAGGCGTTGATGTCGGCCCCGGTGCAAAAGGCGCGCTCGCCCTCGGCGGTGACCAGCACACCGCGCACCGCGGGGTCGCGCTCCACCGTGTCAAGATGGTCGGACAGGGCCTGAAGCATGTCCACCGTCAATGCATTCAGCTTGGCCGGGTTGTCGAGCCGCAGTTCGGCAAGGGCGCCATGCCGGATCAGATGCACGGTCATGGCTGCCACCCCATGCGGCCCTGCGCCAGGATCGACAGCGGCAACAGACGCGCGTCAGGCGCCAGCCTGACCCGGCCGCCGCTGGCCGCCACGATGTCGCGTTCGGGCTGGATGCCGGGCATGATCTCGGTCGCGACCAGCCCCTCGGGCGTCAGCCGGATCACGCAGCGTTCGGTGACGTAAAGCACCTTCTGACCCTGCGCCACCGCGCGCTTGCCCGAGAAGGTGACGTGTTCCACCTTCTCGACCATCTTGGTGAACTTGCCGGGCTTTTCGACGCTGACGCCCGCCTCGGTCAGCGCAATCTCTGCCCCCGCCTCGAACCAGCCGGAAAATACGATCTCGCGGGCATGGGCGGTGATGTCGACGAAACCGCCGCAGCCCGCGGTCAGATAGGGCTTCTTGCCCAGTTTCGAGACGTTGACATTGCCTTCGACGTCGACCTCAAGGAACGACAGGAAAGTCATGTCGAAGCCGCCGCCCTGAAAATAGGTGAACTGGTTGGGCGAGGGCATGAAGGCATCGGCATTGCTGGCGCAGCCGAAGGCAAAGCCGGTCAGCGGCATGCCCCCCACGGCGCCCTGTTCGATGGCCCAGGTCACCGCCTGGGGGGCGCCTTCCTCCAGCAGGACATAGGGCACCATGGCCGAGATACCGAAGCCGAGGTTGGCGGTCATACCGGCGCGCAGTTCCATCGCGGCACGGCGCGCGATGATCTTCTCCACACCATGCGGGGCCGGGGCGAAACTGTCCCAGGGCCGCATGACCTCCCCCGAAATGGCCGGGTCGTAGGGGGTTTCGCAGGTCTGCTTCTGGTCGGGGTCCAGCACGATCAGGTCCACCAGATGGCCCGGCACCCGCACGTCATGCGGTCGCAGGCTGCCGCGCGCCGTCACCCGCTTGACCTGGGCAATCACAAGCCCGCCATGGTTGCGCACCGCGATGGCCTGATCAAGGCCGCCCAGATAGGCGCCTTCGTGTTCATAGGTCAGGTTGCCGTGCTCATCCGCCGTGGTGGCGCGCAGGATGCAGACATCGGGCACGATGTTGGGGAAGTGCAGCCAGGTCTCGCCGCCGAAGTCCACCCGCGCCACTATCGGGGCGGCAGCGCCCCTGGCGTTCATGGCACAGCCCTCGCGGACCGGGTCCACAAAGGTCTCCAGCCCGACCTTGGTCAGAACGCCCGGCTTGCGCGCCGCCACATCGCGGTGCATGTCGAACAGGATGCCCGAGGGCACGTTGTACGCCGGGATCCGATCCTCGACGATCATCTTCCAGATCTCGGGCATCGGCAGGTTCGACGCGCCCGAGGGATAGGAGCCGGCAATGACGCGCGCCAGCAGCCCGTCCTGCGCGATATGATCCATGCCCTTGACGCCGTACATGTCGCCCGCCGCGATCGGATGGATCGAGGTGATTGCGCGCGGATGCCCCTCGGCCCGGAAGCGGGCGCCGATGGCCTGCAGCATCTTGTCGGGGCAGCCCAGCGCGGACGAGGATGAAACGGTCAGCACAGCCCCGTCAGGGATGCGCGCCGCCGCTTCTTCCAATGACACCTGCTTGCCCATCAGCCGCCCTTTCCATTGGTCGCACCGTTTCGGCCCCTGAAGGGCCTGACCGGCACCTCAGAGAATAATCGCGCGATTCTTCCCATTGGGATCGTTCCAAATTTATTACTGGAACGTTCTATACATGTCAATCAGGGGAGGTTCTTCTTTTGCCGATCAAACTCTGCGGTCCGCAGCGGACCGGTTGCGCGGCCCCGACCCCAAGCGGGGTCAGACCAGCCTGGGCAGATCGGCCATGGCAGAAGCGGTGGCCCGGGCGCCGTTGTGGCGCAGCACGACGGCCGACAGCGCCTGCCCGGCGCGAAGTGCGGCTTGCGGCGGCAGGCCGGTCAGGCGCGCGGCGAGGTAGCCCGCGTTGAAGGCATCGCCCGCGCCGGTCGTATCGCGGATGCCGGTGACCGGCGGCGTGTCGAAAGTCTCTGCCCGGCCCGCGATCAGACAAGTCACCGGACCGGCGCCATCCTTCACGACGACCTCGGCGACACCGGCCTGCCTGAAGCGTTCGATGGTGGCGGCGGGCGAGGTGTCGCCCCAATGCGCCGCCTCGTCGTCAAAGCTGGGCAGGCCGATATCGGTCAGCGTCAGCATCCGGGCAATGGTGTCGCGCAGCGCGGCGGCCGAGGTCCAGAGGCGCGGACGGATGTTCGGATCGAAAGACACCACCGCCCCCGTAGCGCGAGCCTCGGCCAGAAGGCCGAAGAGGCGCTCGCGGGCCTCGGGCGACAGGATCGCCAGCGTGATGCCCGACAGATGGATCAGCGAAGCTCCCGCCAGCGCCGCCCGCAAGGCGCTTTCGTCATCGGCCAGATGCCGGGCGGCAGAGGTCTCGCGCCAGTAGTGAAAGCTGCGCTCCACCCCGTCCAGCTGGATCAGGTACAGCCCCATGCGGCGCGTCTCATCCCGAAACACGCCCGACAGCCCGAGGCCATCGGCGGCCATTTCGGCGGCGAAGGCATCTGACAGGCTGTCGCGGCCGATCCGCGTCACCATTCCGACCTCGGCAGCCGGGCCCAGCCATTGCGCCATGTGCCAGGCGGTGTTGAAGGTGTCGCCGGCAAAGCCGCGCCGGTAGAGGCCACCTTCGACCGGAGCCATTTCGACCATGGCTTCGCCGATGGCACAGACCTTGCGGCCTTTGAAAGCTGTCATGCACTGGCCTCCGGCACGGACGCGGCTTGATAGATCGCGCCGGTCAGCCAGGCGGGCCAGTCGCGTTCGAAGAAGTTCTTCGCCGTGGCATCGAAGGGCCGGTTGGGCCGCGTCGTCAGGTGAAAGGCGCCGTCTTCCCAGCGGACGAGGATCTGTTCGGCCCGGTCCTCGGGGCGTTCCTGCCGGAAACGGCAGGCTTCCAGCGGGCCAGAGGCAGTCATCGGCAGACCCACGCCCGCAGCGTCGCAGATCGCCCGGGCGCCCCGGCTGCCGCCGCCCGCCGAAATATAGTGGTCCAGCGCCGCCAGAACCGCTTCGGAGGCCAGTGCCATCTGCTGCCATTGCACTGCGCGGGCCGCCTCGGCCGGGCGCGCAAAGCCTAAGCCCGTGGCGCGCAGGCGTTGGTTCAGGGCCCGGGCACCCTGCAACGCCTCATGCACGGCGTGGGGGGTGCAGAGGGGGCCGGCGTGGTCGCTCATCCGCGCCTGAACCTCGGCCCGGATCGCGCGGACCGGGGCGCCGCCGGGCTGCAAGATCGTCTGAAGGTGGGCTATTGCCTTGGCCAACCCCTCCGGCGGGCCATCGGGCAGGGCCGGGCGCAGATGTGCCGCATGTTCGGCCACGCGCGTGCCAAAGACCTGACCCGAATTCAGCGCGGCGCCACCGGGGCGCGTCACACCGTGCGTACCCGCCGCCTCGCCCACGGCGTAACAGCCGGCCAGACTGCTGCGCCCCCAGACATCGACCGCGATGCCGCCGTTCATGTGCTGGTTGTTCACAGCAAACTCCAGCGGTTCCGCCGCGATATCCACCTTGTAGCGGCGGTAAAGCTCGATCGCCAAGGGGTTCATGTGGCGCAGCCGGTCGATCGGCAGGCCCTGCAGCGCCCCGGCCGAGGTCAGATACTCCTTCACATCCGCGTCCAGCCGGTCGAGGCTGAAGGGCAGGTCGATGGATCCGGGGTTGCGGTTGAAATCGAGGAAAACCCGCCGCCCCGCCTGCCCCTCCCGCAGGATGGCCAGGTCGATCAGGCTGGATCCGAAATCCAGCATCCGCGTGGCATGGAAGGGCCATTGATAGCCCTTGCGAAAGATGTTGGACGCCATTTCCTGCGTGCTGCGGTAGTAGCCTGCCAGAAAGTGATGCTCCTGCCCGGCGGCATCGACCGAATAGACATGCGGCAGGGCCTGGACATAGGTGCCCGACAGGTTCCAGGGAAAGCCCTCGCGCCGGGTGCCGATGCCGAACTGGCTTTCGGTCAGATTGACCAGCGTGATCCCGGCCTCGAGTGCCAGGCCAAGCGCGCCGAAACAGCCGTTGGGATAGACGCTGTCGCGGTACAACTCTCCGGGGCCGCCCGCGGCAAGAACAATCACCGGGGCGGCAAAGACGGTCAGGCCAAGAGGATTGCCCTCCCCGCGCGCCTGATTGCGCAGGGCCAGTAGCCCCGTCACCCGGCCCTGCGCCCGCAGGATCGCCACCGCGGTCGTGTGATTCAGGATCGGCACGCCCAACCGGATCGCCTCGGCAGCCAGGACCCTGACCATCAGGCGCGAGGTGCGCGGCCCGCAACTGGTGGCCCGTCCCGTCTCGTCATGGTCGGTCTGATAGCGCAACGTCCCGCCCAAGGGGTCCTGCGGCAGGGGCAGGCCCAGATATTGCAGCGAGGCCATGGCGCGGACCGAGCCCACCGCCTCGACATAGGCGGTATCCGCGTCCATCGCGCCACCGGCCCGCACCGCCTGCGCCATGGCCTCGAAATTGTCGCCCCGGTCGGCGGTGTTGGCGGTGTGCAGCGTCTGCTTGTCAGACCCCGAACAGGCCGAGGTGCCACCCCAGGCGCTTTGGCTCAGCACCACCACATCGACGCCGCGCCGCTTCAGTTCGACCGCTGCGCGCAGGCCCGCGGCCCCGCTGCCCACGATGCAGGCCGGGCTGCGGATCAGGGGCAGGGTCAGACCCGCGACCGACACCGTCTCGCCAGACGGCCGTTCAGGCGGCAGGCGCGGCATTTCGACATCGGTCAGCGCGTCAAGGATGTCTTGCGGAACGTCGATGCTCATGAGGCCCCCTCAGATGCGCGCAATATCCACCCAGCGTCGTTCGCGCGAGGATTGCATGCAGGCCTCGACGATCTGGCAGATGTGGTGGCCCACCTCGAAGGTCGGCCACATCGGCTGACCGGTGACGACGGAACGGGCGACTTCCCAGGCTTCGATGATCTTGGTCTCGTTATAGCCCAGCGCGAAATTCGCCAAGGGCAGAAAGGCACTGTAATTCGGATTCTCGGGCCCGACGTCGATGGCCCTATAGCCGCGCCGGCCGGTGCGGTCGTCGTTGGTATAGAAATGCAGGCGGTTGATCTGGTCATAGTCGAAGACGAGGCTGCCCTTGGTGCCATAGACCTCATAGGCCTGATGGAACTTGCGCCCGGTGGCGACCCGGCTGAAATCGACGATGCCGGCAGCGCCATTCTCGAACCGGCAGAGCATGTTGCTGGCGTCCGGGTTGGTCACCGCGGCCCAATCCTGCGATGCGGCGCCCTGCCCCTCGGCCACGGGGCGGCGCGGGGTGACGATCAGGTTGTCGGCGATCAGCGACGAGACGCGGCCGACCAGAAACTCCATGAAGCTGAAGACATGGCTGCCGGTATCCCCGACGATGCCAGTCGGCGCCAGCGTGCCATCCGCCCGCCACATCATCGGGGCCAGGGGGTCGCCGAACACATCGACATGCTGGCAGCCCTTGAACAGGCGGATCTCGCCGATCTCGCCCGAGCGGATGATCTCGCGCGCCATGTCATGCACCGGGTTGCGCGGAAAGCCGTGGCCCACGCGGGTGATGACGCCCTTGGCCCGGGCGAGGTCGGCCAGTTCGCGGGCCTGCGCCGCCGTATCGGCCAGCGGCTTTTCGCAATAGACATGCTTGCCCGCCAGAAGCGCCGCCTTGGCCACCGGATAATGCAGGTTGTCGGGCAGGCAGATATCGACCAGATCGACATCCGGCGCCGTCACGACCTCTTGCCAGTCGCGCAGGATCCGCGCCCCCGGCGCACGCGCGGCCAGCGTGTCGGTGTCAGGGCTGGAGGACACCAGAGCCACAATGCGGGCCCGCGCCTCGGCCACGCCGAAGAAATGCGGCAGGCTTTGCCAGGCCATGGTGTGAACCTTGCCCATCCACCCCGAGGCGCCCAGGACTGCGACTTTGACTTCGGACATGCTTCCCCCGAACTTGTAGAATCGACATTATGGAACCTTCCAATCTGGTTACTGTAACGTTCCAAATTGGTCAACTGCCATTGCAGCAAAATGCCTCCGGGTCGGTCCGGGGGCATGGATGCAATCGGCGCCGCCCGAGCCGGTGAGTTTGTCTGCTTTCGGACTCGTCTTGTCGCCACGAAGAGTCATCGCAAACTCCATCGCAGGCAATGTCTCAACCGCTGAAAGGACTACCCTATCCCGCCGCGATCACCAGACGCGCGGCGCGATCAAGCCTCGCCTGCGAGAGGAGCCGGGCACTGGCCAGTCAGGGCGAAACCATGGTGATGAAGTCCCTGACCAGCGTGTCAAAAAGATGCGGCTTTTCGAAATGCACGTTATGGGCGGCATTCGGCACGACGGCGAGGTCGGCGCCCGGGATGCCGCGCCACAGGGTCTCGGGCTGCGACCAGGGGTAGGAGCGGTCCTTGCTGCCCCAAAGCACCAGCGTTCTTGTGCGGATGTGGGCCAGAGCGGGCCGGCCGTCCCAGGCCTCCCAGGCGTCAAGGCTGGCAAGCGCCGCTTGCAGACTGACCTTGCGCCCAAGC
The DNA here is from genome assembly GCA_016124195.1 of bacterium. GTDB lineage: Bacteria > Pseudomonadota > Alphaproteobacteria > Rhodobacterales > Rhodobacteraceae > Stagnihabitans. The sequence goes on from WGOE01000008.1 coordinate 127,195, forward strand.
GTCCGGCACAGGTCGAACTGCGCGGCCTTCTCGCCCTCCAGAAACCAGGTGGCGGCGATCCGGCTGGCCGTGTCGGCCATGCCCTCGTTCTGGAAACGGGCGCGCGATTGGGCGATGGTTTCGAACCGGCCCGGCAAGACGCCAAGCGGCCCGGTACCGTAAAGCACAAGGCTGCGCAGGCGGTCCGGGGCAAGCCGCGCCATTTCCTGCACAACCATGCCGCCCATCGAATGGCCCAAGAGGTCGAATTCGGCAATGCCGAGGTGATCCAGCAGGTCCAGCACATCCTTTGCATGCGCCTCGATCGTGGCTGGCGCGGTCAGCAGGGCGCTTTTGCCAAAGCCGGCGAGGTCGGGGCAGATCACGTCACGGCTGGACGCAAAGGCGGCGAGCTGCGCCGACCACATCGCACTGCCGCCCAGAAAGCCATGCACCAGCACCAACGCGGGCCCGCTGCCGCTTCGCGTATAGGACAAGATCGCCATTCTGGCTGTTACCTTTCCGCAAGGCATGGTCCTGACCCGACGGGGTCAGGGCCGCCGGTCCTGTCACGTCTGCGCATCGGCGCGCAGATCAAAGCTGTCGTTGGGGAAGAACTTTGCCAGCCGGATGTCGGCAGAGCGCGCGTGCCCCTCCATCCCCTCCAGCCGCGAGATGCGGGCGGTGGCCTCGGCCAGCGGGCGCGCGGCGGCCCGGGTCGCGCGTTGCCAGGTCACGGTCTTCATGAACTTGTGCACCGAAAGGCCGCCGGTATAGCGCGCCGCCCCCGAGGTCGGCAGAACATGGTTCGGACCCGAGGTCTTGTCGCCAAAGGCAACGGTGGTCTCTTCGCCCAGAAACAGCGAGCCGTAAGAGCTGAGCCGGTTCAGCCACCAGTCCAGACCCTGCGCCTGAACGTGCAGATGTTCGGGGGCGAAGCGGTCGGCGACCTGCGCCATCTCTTCGGCATCGGTGCACAGGATGACCTCGGCGAAATCGGCCCAGGCGGCGGTTGCGCTGGTGCGGTTGACCTCGGGCAGCGCGGCGATCAGTTCGGGCACCCGGGCCATCACCCGGCCGGCCAGCGCCTCGTCGGTCGTGACAAGCCAGACCGGAGAATTATAGCCATGCTCGGCCTGCCCGACGAGGTCGACCGCAACGAGTTCGGCGTCGGCAGTGGAGTCGGCCACGACCATGCTGTCGGTCGGGCCGGCGAACATGTCGATGCCGACCTGCCCGTAAAGGATGCGCTTGGCCTCGGCCACATACTGGTTGCCGGGGCCGACGAGGATATCCGCCTTAGGCACGCCGAACAGACCATTCGCAATCGCGGCGACCCCCTGAACCCCGCCGAGGTTCAGGATGACATCGGCGCCGCACAGATCCATCGTGTAAAGGATCGACGGAGGAATGCCGATCCCCGGGCGCGGCGGCGAACATGCCGTGATATGGGGAACGCCTGCGACCTTGGCCGTGGTGATCGTCATGATGGCGCTGGCCACATGGCTGTAGCGCCCGCCCGGCACGTAGCAGCCAGCCGCCGAAATCGGAATCTGCCTTTGCCCGGCCATCAGGCCCGGCAGGATCTCGACCGAGAAATCGGTGGCCGAGGCGCGCTGTGCCTCGGCAAAACGGCGCACGTTGTCATGGGCAAAGCGGATGTCGGCCTTCAGCTTTTCGGGCACCTGGGCCGCCGCGGCCCGGCGCGCCGCGTCGGAAACGACGATTTCGCCATCCCAGCGGTCCAGGTCGACCGCGAACTTGCGCGCGGCGGCCTCGCCCCCCATGGCGATCTCGTCCAGCATCTTTTCGACCGCGGCCCGCACGTCACTGTGGCCGGTTTCTGCGGTCCGACCGGCTTTCTTCAGGTAAATCATGGGTTTGGCTTTCAGGTTACATTCTGCCCTTCCAGGGCACGACGCGCCGCTCGACAAAGCGCATCAAAAGGTCGAAGGCGAAGGCGATGATGGCGATGACGAAAATGCCCATGATCACGACGGGGGTCTGCAGGAACTGGCTCGCCGACAGGACCATATAGCCAAGCCCCTTGGTTGCCGCGACCATTTCGGCGGCGACCAGCGTCGTCCAGCCAAAGCCGATGCCGACCCGCATGGCGGTCAGGATCTCGGGCATGGCGGAAGGCATGATGACAAAGCGCAAGACCTGCCAGCGCGTCGCACCAAAGGAATAGGCCGCGTGGATCTGTTCGATGGCGGCCGATTTGACGCCCGACCGCGCCCCAAGCACGATCGGCGCAAAGACCGACAGGAAGATCAGCAGCACTTTCGACGTCTCGCCGATGCCGAACCAGATAATCATCAGGGGCAGATAGGCCAAGGGCGGAATGGGGCGGTAAAACTCGATCGGCGGGTCGAAAAGACCGCGCATCACCGGGCTCATCCCCATGGCAAGGCCAAGCGGCAGGCCGATCACGCAAGCCAGAAGGAAGGCGCCGAACACCCGCACCGTCGATATCATCAGATGCGACAGGAAGGGCGTGCCGGTGAACCCCTCGTTCCAGACCGCAAAGAATTTGGTCACGATCGTCATCGGCGCTGGCACGAACAGGGGCTTGACCCAGCCCATGGCGGTGACCAGCCACCAGACGGCGAAGAACAGCGCGATGGAAAATGCCGAAAGCCACAGCGTGTTGCCCTGACCGGGCACGCCATAGATCTCACCCGGTTTGGTGGGGCGGGCCCGCGACAGGCGCGCGATCAGGCCGGCTTGCGGGCGCGGCGACGGAGTGACTTGGGTCATGCGGAGGCCTCCTCGTCGGCAAAGATGATCTTCAGCACATCTTCGCGCAGGCGGATGAACTCTGGCGACGCCTTGACCTGGCGGGCGGGCATGCCGTCCAGATAGCGGCGCGAGAAGGGCAGGTCGAAGGTATGGGTGATCCGGCCTGGGCGCGGCGACATGACGACCAGCTTGGTGCCCATGAACAGCGCCTCTTCCACGCTGTGCGTGATGAAGAAGATGGATTTGTGGGTATCGCGCCAGATCCGCAGGATCAATTCCTGCGCCTTTTCCCGCGTCAGCGCATCCAGGGCGCCCAGCGGCTCGTCCATCAGCAGGATCTGCGGATCGCAGGTCAGGGCCCGGGCAATGCCCACCCGTTGCTGCATCCCGCCCGACAGCTTGTAGACCGGCGCTTTCTGGAAGCCGTCCAGCCCCAGAAGGCCCACGAACTTGTTTGCCGTCTCATAGCGCTGCGCCTTGTTGACACCCTGGATCTGCAGCCCGAAAGCCACGTTGTCCAGCACGTTGAGCCACGGGAGCAGCGCATGCTTTTGAAACACCACCGCCCGGTCGGCGCCCGGCCCCTCGACCCGATGACCGCCAAGGTTCAAGGTCCCGGTGCTGGGCGACAGGAACCCCGCGATCAGGTTGAGCAGCGTCGATTTCCCGCAGCCCGAAGCCCCAAGCGCCACGACGAATTCATCATCGTCGATGGTCAGGTTGATCTTGCTCAGGGCAGAAACCGGAGGGCGTCCGTCCGCCGCAGGAAAAACCACCGAGACATCATCGATTATCAGCCCCATAGGCCGTCTCCCACATTGGCAGAGGGGTCTTGCCCGGAATTACCCGGGCAAGACATCGCACTTACTTGGAGGCGGCCTCGGCGTAGGAGGCGTTCACGAAGGCTTTGTAGTCGTCCTTGACCGCATCGATCCGGCCCGCGCCCTTGAGGAAATCGGCCGTGGCCTTGATCGTGGCCGGGGCACCGCCCAGCCAGGTCGCGGTGATCTGGGTCGACATCGGCAGGAAGGTGAACCCGCTGAGGATGTCCGGCACCTGGGCCGGGTCGGCACCTGTGGCCTTGGCAAGGGCCTTGGCCTCGGCGCTGTCGGCCGTCCAGGCCTTCGGGTCCTTCAGATACATGCCGTTGACCTTGTCCACAGCCTTGAGGAAGGTCACGATCTTGTCCTTGTTCGCTTCGCCGAACTTGGTGTTGACCACCCAGCCGTCAAAGGTGGGATAACCCCACTCGGCGGTCTGGTCGGCACCCACGATCAGCTTGCCGGACTTCAGGATTTCGGATTGCACCGGCTGCCAGATCCAGGCCGCGTCGATCACGCCCTGATCCCACGAGGCCGCGATCTGGTCGGGCTTCATGCTCATGATCGTGACATCGCCTTCCGAGATGCCTTCGTGCTTGAGGGCCCCCATCAGCGAGAAATGCGCCGTCGATCCGACCGGCACCGCGATGCGCTTGCCCTTGAGGTCGGACACCTTCTCGATGCCCGACCCGTTGTGGGCGATCAGGGACTCGGCCTTGCCGATCACGTCCGAAAAAGCAATCAACTGCAGGTCAACCCCCTGGCTGGCCGCGATCGCCAGAGGCGAGGAGCCCAGTTCAGACAGCACCACGTCGCCCGAGGCCATGGCCGCGATGACATCGGTGCCGGAATCGAACTTGCGCCATTCGATGTCCCAGCCGGTGGCCTTTTCCAGGTCTTTGGTGGTCGACAAAAGCTGCATCGGGGTCGGGTTGCCGAAATGGCCGATGATGATCTTTTCGGCATTGGCAGCACCCGCGAACAGGGCAGAGGCCGCCAGGCCGATGACGAGACGCTTGAGATTGAGTTTCATGGGTCGGTCGCTCCTTGTTGTGTCATGTCTTCTTGTTGTTATTTTTCCGCCAGTTCTGGTCTGGCGTTTTCGTCCAAGGCAAATGCCTTGATAGCGTCTACGAGCCGATCGAGCGTGTCAAAGGCTACGGCCTCTTTTGCCACGGAATCTGCGATCAGGGAAAATTCTGTACAGGAAATCATCTGGACACTCGCGCCACGCGCGAAAAGATCATCTGATGCCTGCCGCAGCGCCTGCCGTGCGCCGGGTTGCGCGCCCTCGGCCTTGATCTGCCGGATCGCGGCCAGCATCGCGGGCTCGTCGGCGGCATAAAGCCCGGTCAGCCCGTGCCGCGCCAGGGCCGCATCGAACAGGCCGACCTTGCGGATGGCGGGCGAGCCGATGATTCCGATCACCCGGTTCGGCCCGGCCAACCGCGCCGCATGGGCAACCGAAAGCTCGACCATGTCAAGAAATGGCACCGCCACCGCAGCACGAATCGCGGGGGCGTAATGATGGGCGGTGTTGCAGGGCATCGCCAGCGCCTCGGCCCCGGCGCCGACCAGACGGCGTGCCATCGCAGCCAGCACGGGGCCCGGGTCTTCGCCTGTACCCTCGATCAGATGGCGAATGCGCGAGGGCACCTGCGGGTTCTGATCGACGATCAGCGGAATATGGTCGGCGTCATCGCGGGCCGGCACGGCATCCAGCACCTTTTGCAGGATCAGAATAGTGGCCTGCGGCCCCATGCCGCCCAGAATTCCGACCCGCCGCATCACGCGACCCCTCCCGATCCGGTGACAGGCACCTCGGGCATTCTGGTCCAGCGATGTGGGCTGCGCCGTGCGTCCATCTGATTATTGGGCGGCCACGGGGGCTGCGTCACCCGTCAGGACATGGTCATAGCCGAACAGCGCCGCCGAACCGCCAGTGTGCAGGAAGACCACGCGCTCTCCCTTCTTGAAGCGACCCTTGCGGCAATAGTCGATCAGGCCGGCCGCGCCCTTGCCGGAGTAGACCGGGTCAAGCAGGATGCCTTCCAGTTCGGCGAACATGCGGATTGCTTCAATCGTGTCGGCGCGGGGGATGCCATAGCCCGGCCCGACATAGCTCGAATCGGCCACGACATCGCCACGCGCAACCACATCCGGGCAGCCCAGCTTTGCCGCGGTCAGTTGCGCCAGCTTGAAGACGTTTTCCTCTTGCTTTTCCTTGGGGGCCCGGACGCCGATTCCCAACAGCGGGATGCCCGCGTTGATCGCCTTCAACCCGGTGATCAGGCCGGCCTGCGTGCCCGCGCTGCCGGTGGCCGTGACCAGATGGTCGATGACCAAAGCCCGGTCATTGGCCTGCGACACCAGTTCAAAGGCGCAGTTCACATAACCCAGCGCACCAGTGGCATTCGACCCGCCGCCCGGAATGACATAGACCTTGCGCCCCTCGCTGCGCAGCTTTTCGGCAACCGTCTCCATTTCGGCCTGCATGTCCATGCCGCCTGCACGTTTGGAGGTGCTGGCGCCATGCAGATGATCCAGCAAGACATTGCCGTTGTTGTTGTAATTGGAGTCGTTCGACCCGGTGCGATCTTCCAGCAGCAAGTGGCAAGCCATGCCAAGCTTGGCCGCAAAGGCCGCCGTCTGGCGCGCATGGTTGGACTGGGTGGCGCCCTGCGTCATCACCGTGTCGGCGCCCATGGCCTGCGCTTCGGCCATCAGGAATTCCAGCTTGCGCGTCTTGTTTCCGCCGGTCGAAAGCCCGGTGCAATCGTCCCGCTTGATCCAGATTTCCGGCCCGCCCAATTCTTTCGACAGCCGGTCCAGCTTTTCCAGAGGTGTGGGCAGATGGGCGAGAAAGACACGAGGAAAACGAGCGAGGTGCATGGGGTATCCTTGTCAAGACTTGCGCCTCACAACTATCAGCGCGGCATAACACGATTGCAAATGCGAAATATCTCACTTAACTTGCAAATCTTGCAACTCAGAGGGTCCCATGCGGCTGGAGTGGCTTGAAGACATCCTTGCGGTGGCCCAAACCGGTTCCTTCAGCGAAGCCGCCGAACGGCGCAACCTGACCCAGTCCGCCTTTTCGCGCCGCATTCAGCACATCGAGGATCAGGTCGGCGCACCCCTGTTCGACCGCACCCGCAAGCCGGTGCAGCTGCTCAAGCACACTCAGGCGCAAAGCGAACAGATAGCGCTGCTGGCCCGGCTGTTGCGCCAGCTTGGTGCCGATCTGCGCCGGGGCGACCGGATGTCCGAGAACACGCTGGTCATCTCGAGCCAGCACTCGCTGACCACCAGCCTGACGCCCTCGATCATCAAGGACATCAACCGTCACCACAGCGACATCTTCATCCGGCTGCGGTCGGCCAATCTGGCGGATTGCTTTGCCCAGCTTCTGTCGCGGCAAGCCGATATCCTCATCGTCTACCGCCTGCCCGAGACCGAACATCCGATCCTCGGGGCCTATATCGAAAGCAACACGATCGGGCTGGAACGCCTTGTCCCGGTCATTGCGCCCGCCGCCGTGGCCGGGCTGCAGGCCAGCCGGGATCGGGGCGAGATGCCCTATGTCGCCTACCCGGCCGATGTGTTTCTGGGCCAGGTGCTGGAACGCAAGATCCTGCCCCGACTGCGCAGCACGATCGAGGCCGCGCCCCGCGCCGAAACCGCGCTGACGCTGGCCTCGATCGAGATGGCCACGATGGGCATAGGGGTGGCCTGGGTGCCGGAATCGCTCGCCCGCGACCGCATCGCGGCGGGAAATCTGACCGATCTGTCGGACGACCTGCCCAGTTGCGCGCTTGAGGTGACGGCGGTCCGGCTGATCGGCAAACCCGGCCGGGCCGAAGTCGCCGTGTGGGAGAGGTTGCGGCATTACCAGCATCCCGGCACCCCACGGCCGGACGTGCCCGCACCTGACCCTGCCAAGCGGTGATTTGCGGGCGGGGCCGGGGACTATGACCTGCCGGCCCCGCGCGCTGGCCTGGGCCCTCAGGGCTCGGACCGGGGCGCAGGTGGCGCAAAGCTGAAGGCGGAAGCTGGAAGCGCCATGTCTGCCAAGGTCATCTGATCGAAGGCCCCCAGAAAGGCCGAAACCGCCTTGCGCCCAACGGCAGGCAGGCGGCAAGGCCCGACGATGGGGCAGGCCTTGCCGTCCTGAAAACATTCGAACACGCCGAAATCGGTTTCGGTGACGCGCAGCACGGCGCCCAGATTGATCTCGTCCGGCCGCTTGGCCAGATGATAGCCGCCCGTCCGCCCCTTGATGCCACGCAGAAAACCGGCGCGGGTCAGTTTCAGCACGACCTTTTTCAGATGCCCCTGCGATATTCCGAAAATCTTGGCGGTTTCGTCGATGGTCAGCCGATCCTGACCCCGCGCGGCGGCAATCATCAGAACGCGCAGGGCATAGTCGCTGAACTTGGTCAGGTGCATGGGGCAAGACTCTCTCTTCGGGACCTTTGTCATATTCTGCATCAGGAATGTTTGATTGGAAATGACCCAAATCAAGCGCAATTGCCATGCGTGTGTTCCTGGGGTCGAAAAAGGATAGACCGTTTGACCTAAATCAAGGGGCACGGCAATTTGATCGGGCATAGCTGGCCCATGACACATTCTATGCGCTCCTTCCTGATCCGCCTGGTGCTTGGCCTTGTCGCCGCACTGGTTCTGTCCTTGCCCGGCCGGGCTGACACTGTCCTGTCGAAATTCCTGCCGACGATCCAGGCGCCCGACCTTGTGGCCGGGGCCGAAGGCTTCGGGCCGATCCGACAGGATCTGGCGGTGGCGCCGGTGCTCAAGGGCGGCCAGACGATCGGCTGGGTCTTCGTGACCTCGGATTTCGTGGGCACCACGGGATATTCGGGCAAGCCGATCCACACGATGGTCGCCGTGGGGCTGGACGGCAAGATCATCGGCGTCAAGCTGGTCAAACACTCCGAACCCATTGTTCTGGTGGGCATTCCCGATGCCAAGATCAAGGCGCTTGCGGCCAGCTATGTCGGGCTGGATCTGGTCGCGATGGCCAAGTCGGGTGGCAAGCACGATCTGAACATCATCTCGGGTGCCACGGTGACGGTCATGGTGGTGGACGATTCCATCCTGCGCTCCGGCCTCAAGGTGGCACGGGCGCTGGGTCTGGGCGGGCTTGCGCCGGAAGTGGCCGCCGGCCCCACGGTCGAGATCGACCCCGCGGCCAAGGCCCCCGCCGACTGGACCGCGATGGAGGGCGACGGCACCCTGCGCCGCCTGTCCCTTGATGTGGGCCAGGTGAATGAGGCCTTCGCCGCCCTGAACGACCCGCGCGCCACGGCCAAGCCCCTGACCGACCCGCCGGACAGCACCTTCGTCGAGATGCAGGTGGCGCTGGTTTCGGTGCCGGCCATCGGTCAGGCCCTGTTGAGCGCCGCGGATCAGGCCAACCTGCAGGCCTGGCTGCAGCCGGGCGATCAGGCCCTGATGATCGTGGGCAAGGGCATCTATTCCTTCAAGGGCTCGGGCTATGTGCGCGGCGGCATCTTCGACCGGATCGTGCTGGTGCAGGATGACGTGTCGGTCCGCTTCCATGACCGCGACCACAAGCGGCTGGGCGCGATCAGCGCCAAGGGCGCCCCCGATTTCTCCGAGACCGATCTGTTCCGCATCCCGGCCGCCAGCGGGTTCGACCCGCTCAAGCCGTTCCGCATCCAGCTTCTGGTGCAACGGCAGGTCGCGGCGATCGAGAAGGACTTCATCACGTTCGATCTGGGCTACCAACTGCCGCCGCGCTATCTGCGCAAGATCGCAGCCCCCGTGGTGGCCGCAGCCCCGGTGCCGGATGAGACAACCGCCCAATCGGCGCTGTGGCAAAAGATCTGGATCGGCAAGAAGGTCGAGATCGCCGTCCTTGTCACCATGCTGGCCGTGCTGACGCTGGTCTTCTTCTTCCAGAGCCTCGCCACCCGCAATGCGCGCCTGTTCTACTGGTTCCGCATCGGCTTCTTGACCGTCACGCTGGTGTTCCTGGGCTGGTATGCCGATGCGCAACTGTCGGTCGTCAACCTTATGGCGCTGTTCGGCGCGCTGGTGAACGGCTTCAGCTGGCAGGCCTTTCTGTTGGACCCGCTGACCTTCATCCTGTGGTTCTCGGTCGCGGCGGCGCTGTTGTTCTGGGGCCGGGGCGCTTATTGCGGCTGGCTCTGCCCCTTCGGCGCCCTGCAAGAGCTGACCAACCAGATTGCCCGCGCCTTGCACATCCCGCAGTGGACATTGCCCTGGGGGCTGCACGAACGGCTCTGGCCCTTGAAATACATGATCTTCCTTGGCCTTTTCGGCGTGTCGCTGATGTCGATCGACCAGGCCGAACACTATGCCGAGATCGAGCCCTTCAAGACCGCGATCGTCCTGAAATTCGTGCGCGCCTGGCCCTTCGTGGCCTATGTGGCGGCGCTTTTGATGGCGGGCCTGTTCGTGGAGCGTTTCTACTGCCGCTATCTCTGCCCGCTGGGCGCGGCGCTGGCGATCCCGGCGCGCCTGCGGATGTTCGACTGGCTCAAGCGCTATCACGAATGCGGCCAGCCCTGCCAGACCTGCGCCAATGAATGCCCGGTTCAAGCCATCCATCCCACGGGCGAGATCAACCCGAACGAATGCGTGAACTGCCTGAATTGTCAGGTGCTTTACCAAAGCAAGACCAAGTGCCCCGTCGTCATTCGCCAGATCAAGCGGCGCGGCGCGGTCGGCCATGTCGAGGCGCCTCTGCGGATGCCCCAGCTTCGGGATCCGGGCGACCTCATCAACCATCCCAATGTGAAAGGACCGAAAAATGTCTGATACTCGAAAGCCCGGATTGAGCCGGCGGGGACTTTTTGGCGCAACGGCCGGCGGGGCAGCCCTGCTGGGTGGCCTGGGCGGCTCGCGTCTGGCGCTGCTGGCGGGGGCGGCCGGCGTGACCGCCGCCACCGCGGCCGACGCCGCAGCCACGGGGGCCGAAGTGCCGCCGGGCCAGCTGGACGATTACTATGGCTTCTGGTCCTCGGGCCAGACGGGCGAACTGCGCATCTTCGGCGTGCCATCTATGCGCGAGATGATGCGCGTGCCGGTTTTCAACCGCTGCTCGGCCACCGGCTGGGGGCTGACCAACGAGTCGCTGAAAATCCTGACCCAGGACCAGACGCCCGAGAACAAGGCCTTCCTGGCCAAGCGCGGGCTCAAGGCCTTCCAGAACGGCGACCTGCACCACCCGCACATGTCCTTCACCGATGGCACCTATGACGGGCGCTATCTGTTCATGAACGACAAGGCCAACACCCGCGTCGCCCGCATCCGCTGCGACATCATGAAGCCGGACAAGATCATCGACATCCCGAACGCCCATGACATCCACGGCCTGCGTCCGCAGAAATACCCGCGCACCGGCTATGTATTCTGCAACGGTGAACACGAGGCGCCGCTCGTCAACGACGGCAAGATCCTCGACGATCCCAAGCAATATGTGACGATCTTCACCGCGGTCGATGGCGACACGATGAAGGTGGCCTGGCAGGTCATCGTCGACGGCAACCTCGACAACGTCGATGCCGATTACCAGGGCAAATACGCGATCTCGTCCTGCTACAACTCGGAAATGGGCATGAACATCCCCGAGATGACGGCAAGCGAGACCGACTGGGCCGTGGTCTTCAACATCAAGCGCATCGAAGAGGGCGTGAAGGCCGGCGACTACAAGGAGATGAACGGGGTTCCGGTGCTGGATGGCCGGCACGGGTCGAAATACACCCGCTATATTCCGGTCCCGAACAGCCCGCATGGCGTGAACACGGCGCCGGACGGAAAGTACGTGGTCGTCAACGGCAAGCTGTCACCGACCTGCACCGTGCTTGACCTGTCCAAGATCGACGAGATGTTCGAGAAGGACCTTGATCCGCGCTACGCCGTCGTGGCCGAGCCGGAACTGGGCCTCGGCCCGCTGCATACGGCCTTTGACGGGAAGGGCAACGCCTTCACCACGCTGTTCCTCGACAGCCAGGTCGTCAAATGGGACATCGACAAGGCGATCCGCGCCTTTGCCGGCGAAAAGGTCGATCCGATCATCGCCAAGATCGACGTGGAATATCAGCCGGGCCACAACCACACCTCGATGGGCGAAACCAAGGAGGCCGATGGCAAGTGGCTGATCTCGCTCAACAAGTTCTCGAAAGACCGTTTCATCAACGTAGGCCCCCTCAAGCCCGAGAACGACCAGCTGATCGCCATCTCGGACGGCAAGTTCGAAATCGTCCACGACGGCCCGACCTTCGCAGAACCGCATGACTGCATCATGGTGCGGCGCGACATCGTCAACCCGCTCAGCGTCTACAAGCGCGACGACCCGATGTGGGAAGACGCCCGCAAGATGGCCGAAGCCGATGGCGTCAAGCTGGAAGACGGTGCCGATCAGCCGATCCGCGATGGCAACAAGGTGCGGGTCTACATGTGGTCCTCGGCGCCGACCTTCAGCCTGGAAAAGTTCACGGTGAAAGAGGGCGACGAGGTGACGGTCACCATCACCAATGTCGATGACGTTGATGACCTGACGCATGGCTTCACCATCTCGAACTACGGTGTGGCGATGGAGATCGGGCCGCAGGCCACCGCCTCGGTCACCTTCACCGCCGACCGGCCGGGCGTGCACTGGTTCTACTGCCAGTGGTTCTGCCACGCGCTGCACATGGAAATGCGCGGCCGCATGTTCGTCGAACCGAAGGCGATCTGAGATGCGCGCCGGTCCCGGCCTTGCCCTTTGCCTGCTGGCGCTGCCCGCGCTGGCCGAAGAGGTGCGCGTGCCGCCGGGGCCGGGCGCCCTGCAAACCGCCATCGCCGGGTCACAGCCCGGCGATGTGCTGATCCTGTCGGCCGGAACCTACCCCGGGCCTTTCGTGATCGACCATCGGCTCACCCTGCAGGGCGTGCCGGGTGCCGTGCTGGATGGCCAGAGCAAAGGCACGGTCGTGACCCTGACCGGCCCCGACGTTACCTTGAAAGGGATCGAGATCACCCGCTCCGGCGACCGCAACGAAAACATCGACGCCGGCGTCAAGATCGTGAAAGGCGCAGACCGCGCCGTGATCGAGGACAACCGCCTGACCGACAACATGCACGGCATCGACGTGCATGGTGGCGCGGACTGCGTGGTGCGCCACAACGTGATCGAGGGCCGCCAGGACCCGCACATGAACCTGCGCGGCAATGGGGTCTATGTCTGGAATGCGCCCGGCCTGATCGTCGAGGACAACGACATCCGCTTTGGCCGCGACGGGATTTTCGCCAACGCCTCGTCGCATGACATCTTCCGCAACAATCTGTTCCGCGACCTGCGCTTTGCCGTGCACTACATGTACACCAAGGACAGCGAGATTTCCGGCAACATCTCGATCGGCAACCACCTTGGCTTTGCCATCATGTATTCCGACCGGGTCAAGGTCACCGGCAACATGTCGCTGGGCGACCGCGATCACGGGCTGATGATCAACTCGTCGAACTCTTCCGACTTTTCGGGCAATCTGGTGCGCGGTGCCGACAAATGCACCTTCCTTTATGCCGCCAACAAGAACCTCTTCGCGGGCAACCGCTTCGAAGGCTGCCAGATCGGCATCCACTTCACTGCAGGCTCCGAAGGCAACGCCGTGACCGGCAACGCCTTCATCGGCAACCGGACCCAGGTGAAATACGTGGGCACCCGCCATATCGAATGGAGCTTTCAGGGTCGCGGCAATTTCTGGTCGGATCATCCGGCCTTCGACCTGAACGGCGACGGCATCGCCGACAGCCCGTTTCGCCCCAACGACCTGATGGATTCCATCCTATGGTCGCAACCCGACGCCCGCCTGCTGATGGGGTCGCCCGCCGTGCAGTTGATCCGGTGGAGCCAGTCCTCCTTTCCCGCCACCCTGCCCGGCGGCGTGATCGACAGCCATCCGCTGATGACCGCCCCGGTCATCCCCGTTCCCGCAGAAATCGCCGCGATGGAGGCCCTTGTGGCCGACCGCTGGCTGAAAGCCCCCGCAGATGCCGACACTGACGCTGCAACGTCTCACTAAGACCTACGGCAGCCTGCGCGCGCTGTCAGAGGTCTCGCTCACCGTCGCCCCGGGCGAGCGGGTGGCCCTTTTGGGTCACAACGGCGCAGGCAAATCCACGCTGATGAAGATCATCCTTGGCCTGATCCCCTATGACACGGGCAGTCTGCAGGTCACCGGCGCCGCGCCGGGTTCGGCCGAAGCGCGCCGCAATGTCGCCTATCTGCCGGAGAACGCGGCCTTTCACCCGGCCCTGACCGGGCTGGAGCAGATGCGCCACTACCTGGCCCTGCGCGGCGAAAGTGCGGCGCTGGCCATGGGCCTTCTGGACCGCGTGGGACTTGGCCCCGCCGCCCGTCGCCGCATCGGCACCTATTCCAAGGGCATGCGGCAGCGCGTGGGCCTTGCCCAGACGCTGATCGGCAAGCCGCGCCTTCTGGTGCTGGACGAGCCGACTTCCGGGCTTGATCCGGTCTCGCGCCGCGACTTTTACGAACTGCTGGACGGTCTGGCCGCCGATGGTGCCTCGATCCTCCTATCCTCGCATGCCCTGACCGAGGTCGAGGCGCGGACCGACCGCATCCTGATCCTTTCGGGCGGGGTTCTGGTGGCCGAAGGCGCGTTGGCCGATCTGCGCCGGACCGCCGCCTTGCCGGTGGCCTTTCACATCACCCCCCGCGCCGGGGCAGCGGCGAGTGTCGCCGCCGCCCTGCCAGAGGCCAGGGTCCACACGGGCAACCTGACGTTGACCTGTGCGCAGGAAGACAAGCTGCGGCTTTTGTCGCGGATCATGGCCCTGGGCGATCAGATCGCCGATGTCGATATGGTCCCGCCCTCGCTCGAAGACATCTACAGCCATTTCAGCAAGAGGGCCGGGCAATGAACCGCATTCTCGCCACCTCGCAGACCGAGTTTCGCATCGCGCTGCGCAACCGCTGGGTCGCGATTTCCATCGCGATGATGGGGCTGTTTTCCCTGGTGCTTTCGGCGGCGGGGTCATCGGCCACCGGCACGATAGGTGCAGACCGGCTGTCGGTCGTGGTGGCCAGCCTGACCAGCCTTGCGGTCTATCTGGTGCCTCTGGTGGCGCTGTTGATGTCGTTCGACGCCATCGCCGGCGAGGTCGAGCGTGGCACCCTGCCGCTGCTTCTGACCTATCCGGTGTCGCGGCCGCAGATCCTGATCGGCAAGCTTCTGGCGCATCTGGCGATCCTGACGCTGGCGGTGGCAGTGGGATATGGCATCGCGGCACTCGCTGCACTGGCACTTGACCGCGGCGCCGTGGCGGGGCTGCCGGCCTTGTGGCGCCTGATGTGGTCCTCGGTCGTCCTCGGTGCCACGTTCCTTGGCGTGGGCTATGCCGCATCGGCCGTGGCGCGCCGGCCATCGGGCGCCGCGGGTCTGGCAATCGGCCTCTGGCTCGGTGTGATCGTCCTATACGATCTGGGGCTGCTTGCGGCCATCGTGGCGGACAAGGGCGGTGTCTTTGCCGCCAAGGTCTTTCCGCTGGCTCTGCTGGCCAATCCGGCGGATGCGTTCCGGCTTTATAATCTGGCGGCCTCGCAGGCGACTTCGGCCGCGGCGGGGGTGGCAGGGGCGGCCTCGACAATACCCGTCTGGGCCTCGCTAAGTTCGATCCTGGCCTGGCCCGTGTTGGCGCTGGTCCTGGCCACCGCAAGCTTTCGCAAGGTGACACCATGAAACGCCTGATCGTGATGCTGATGCTGCTGGCCGCCTGCAAGGAGGACGCCGCCCTGCCGCTGCCGGTGGCCCTGACAGCAGATTCCACCGGCTATTTCTGTCAGATGGACATGCTGGGCCACCCCGGCCCCAAGGCGCAGATCCATCTGGCGACCTATCCCGGCAAGCCCCTGTTCTTCAGTCAGGTGCGCGATGCGGTGGCCTACCTCAGGATGCCCGAACAGATCGACACCATCACCGCCACCTATGTCAGCGACATGGGCGCCGCCCCCAGTTGGGCCGATCCCGGCGCCGCCAACTGGATTGCCGCGGACCAGGCGGTCTATGTCGTGGGCTCTGCCGCCAAAGGCGGCATGGACGCGCCCGAATTCGTGCCCTTCGGCGACCCGGCCAAAGCCCGTGCCTTCGCCGCGCAGAACGGCGGTCAGGTCATGACACTGGCCCAGATCCCGGCCGAGGCCATCGCGGTTTCCACCCCCGCAGCAGCCCCGGACGCCGATATCGCCGCCCGCCTGCACGCCCTTTCCGACAACGGAGGCTGACATGCCCAACCTGACCCGCCGCCGCTTTCTGACCCTCACCGCCGTGGCCCTGCTGCCGCTGCCAGCCCGTGCCGCAGAAATCACCCAATGGCACGGCGTGGCGATGGGCGCCGAAGCCGCGATCTACCTCAGCCATCCCGACGCCCCCGCCATCATCGCCCGCGCGGTGGCCGAGATCGACCGGCTGGAAAACATCTTCAGCCTCTACCGCGCGGACTCGGCCCTGTCGCGGCTGAACGCCACTGGCCGACTTGCGGCGCCGCCCTTCGAACTTCTGGAATGTCTGGCGCTGTGCAGCCGCGTGCATGCGGCCACGCAGGGCCTGTTCGACCCGACCGTACAGCCGCTTTGGCAGCTTTACGCCACAAGCTTTGCCGCCGGTCGCGCGCCAAGCCACGATGAGATTGCCGCGACCCTGAAGCAGATCGGCTTTGCGCGCGTCACCTATGACAACGATGCGGTCCGCCTGCCCACCGGCATGGCCCTGACGCTGAACGGCGTGGCCCAGGGCTTTGTCGCCGATAAGGTGGCCGAGCTTCTGGCGGCAGAAGGGTTGACCGACATCCTGATCAACACGGGCGAATTCCGCGCCCTCGGCCGGATGCCGGGCGCCGCAGGCTGGCCGGTCAAGCTCGTCAGCGGGGGCGAGGTCAGTCTGGCCGCGCGCGCGCTGGCCACCTCGTCCCCCCTCGGCACCGTGTTCGATGCCGCGGGCACGGTGGGCCATATCCTGCACCCCGTCACCGGCCTGCCCGCCACGTCGCTGTGGACCTCGGTCTCGATCAGCGCGGCCTCTTCGGGCCTTGCTGATGCGCTGTCCACAGCCGCCTGCCTGATGCCGGACCGCGCTTCGGTCGCCCAGGCGCTGGCCGCCTTCCCGCAGACACGGATCGAGGCGCTCGTCTGATCCTGCCTCACCCCCGGCCCTCGTGCCACTTCGCAAAGGAGACCTCGATGAAGACTTTTCCCCTGATTGCCGCGCTGTGCCTCACCGCCGCCCCGGTTCTTGCCGGCGGCGATGCGACCAAGGGCGCCGACGATTTCAAGCGCTGCAAGGCCTGCCATTCCATCGTGGCCCCCGACGGCACCGCCATCCAGAAGGGCGGCAAGATCGGGCCGAACCTCTATGGCGTGGTCGGTCGCGCGGTCGCCAGCCTGCCGGATTTCAAATATGGCGACGGGATCAAGGCGGTCGGCGCCAAGGGTGTCGTCTGGGATGAAGCGATGATTGCCGCCTATGTCACCGATCCCGGCGTCTGGATCAAGACGCAGACCGGCGATGACAAGGCGGTGGCCAAGATGGCCTTCAAGATGGCGACCGGCGGCGAGGACGTCGCGGCCTATCTTGCCTCGGTGAAATGACACGCACGGGCGCGCTGCGACACCAGCGCGCCTTACTGCCCTATAGCCGTGCCGCCCCATAATAGGTATTTACAATGTCTATTATGGGGCGCTACCTCTGATCCCGGGTCTGAAACGGGGATCTCTTCATGATCAATGCACCGCCAGCCAGCATGGGTCCGGCCACCACCGCAGCCGAGGTCTGCACGCCCGCAGGCGTCGCCTGCGGGGACGAGCGGGCCGAACGGATCGCGGCCTTGCCCCCGATGCGCTTCCGTCGTGCGCGCGGCAGCGATGGCAGGACCTTTGGTCTGCCCAAGCTTCTGCCCCGCATCCGAAGGGGACTGACGCCATGACCGAACCCCGTCCGAACCTCCACCCCTTGCACACGCCGGTCTGCACGCTGTTGGGCTGCGATGTGCCGATCGTTCTGGCGGGGATGGGCGGAGTGGCGCGGTCCGAATTGGTGGCGGCCGTGGCGCAGGCGGGCGGCTTTGGCATGCTGGGCATGGTGCGCGAATCCGCAGACTTCATCGGGCAAGAGATCGACGCGGTGCGCGCCGGAACCGCGCGGCCCTTTGCGGTGAACCTGATCCCGGCGGCGACCGACCCTGCGCTTCTGGCGGCAGAGATGGCGGTCTGCTTCGACCGCGCCGTGCCCGCGATGTGCTTTTTCTGGGACGTGGTGCTCGAGGCCGTGGCCAAGGCAAAGGCGGCGGGCTGTCTCGTGCTGCATCAGGTGGGCTCGCTGGCGGCGGCGCGCGCGGCCGAGGCGGCCGGGGCCGATGTGCTGATCGTGCAAGGGGTCGAAGCGGGCGGCCATGTGCATGGCACGGTCGCCGCGCTGATCCTGGTCGAGCAGGTGGCGCGGGCGACCACCCTGCCCGTGATCGCCTCGGGCGGTTTTGCCACCGGGGCCGGGCTGATCGCGGCCATGGCCTTGGGCGCGCAGGCCATCCATTGCGGCACGGCCTTTCTGGCCACCCGGGAATCCTTTGCGCATGACGATCACAAGGCGCGGGTGATCGCAGCTCTGGCCGAAGACACCGTCCACACCGATGCCTTCGCCTTGAACTGGCCGCCGCATGCGCCGGTGCGGGTGATCCGCAATTCGGTGACCGACGCGCTGGGGCCCGTGCTGATGGGCCATCACCCCGACCACCTTCCGCGTGAGGTGATCGGCAGCGACGCGGGCCGGCCCTTGCTGAAATTCTCGACCGACTCGCCTTTGCGCACCACGACCGGCAATCTTGAGGCGATGGCGGCCTTTGCCGGCCAAAGCGTCGGGTTGATCGACACCTTGCCCACAGCCGCCGAACGGATCAGCGTGATCCTCGCGCAGGCCGAGGCCGCCTTGGCCCGCCTGCCCCGACCAGAGGCCAAGCCATGACCGAACCCCGCCCCCTCGCCTCGTCGCCCTGCCTTGCCGGGGAGTGCGATCCGACCCATGTCGATGCCGAACAGGCGCGCGACGTGGCGCGCTGGCGC
Source organism: bacterium (assembly GCA_016124195.1). Lineage (GTDB taxonomy): Bacteria > Pseudomonadota > Alphaproteobacteria > Rhodobacterales > Rhodobacteraceae > Stagnihabitans. The sequence goes on from WGOE01000008.1 coordinate 145,858, forward strand.
AAGGCCGAACGCCAGCGCCTGCTGGATGAACGCGCCGCCCTGCCCGTCGCAGCGCGCCATGCGGCCTCCGAGGCGATTGCGGGCCATCTGGACCGGCTGCTGGCCGACCGGTTTCCCAGCCTGCAAGGCATGACCATCTCGGCCTGGTGGCCGATCAAGGCCGAACTGAACCTGCGCGCCTGGCTGAGCGGACTGCAGGCGCGCGGCGCGCGGGCCGCCCTGCCCATCGTGGTCACCAAGGGCGCGCCGCTGGTCTTCCGGCACTGGACGCCCGATACGAAGATGGAGCGCGGCTTCTGGAACATCCCCGTCCCCGCCGAGGGGCCAGAGGTGCGCCCCGACATTACCCTGGCCCCGGTGGTGGGCTGGGACGCGGCGGCCTATCGGCTTGGCTACGGCGGCGGCTATTTCGACCGCACGCTGGCCGCCCTTGCCCCGCACCCCTTTGCCATCGGCATCGGGCTCGATGCCGCCCGGCTGGCCACCATCTTCCCGCAGCCGCATGACATAGCGATGCAGGCCGTGGTCACGGAAAGCGGGGTCTTCTGGCCCTAAGCCCCGGCACATCGGCCTGAAGGGATGCGGGACGGCGGCGCTGCCCTGCGACCATGCGCCGACCCTGGCGCTTGACACCCCGCGAGGCAACCAGCGCCGCAAGTCTCGGCGCAGGCCGGCACGATCGGGGCAAGTCTGAAAGGTGCCGCGCCCCGTTGCCTGGGATACCGCGGAAGGTTTGACCCACGCGGCAGCCGGGACTAGGGTCGCCCCTGATCCGGGCCGGCGCTTGACGGTTCCGGCGCAGCGGGGGCTTGGGGGGCTTTGCAGTCATGACCTGTGTCGGCCTGGCACGACTGGCGGTGCTTTGGCTGCTGCTGGGCCCGTCATCTATGGATGCCCCCGCTCTTGCAAGGATTTTCTTCACTCATGCGCTCGCCGCGGCTGCGGTCATCTATTCGGCCTGTTATGACGATGCGCCCCGCATCGCCGGCCTCGATGGTAAATCCGCGAGCTGGGTCCCAATCA
>WGOE01000016.1 GCA_016124195.1 bacterium
GGCGGCCGCGCACAGCCCGAAGGTGACCCTGTCCGATGCCGAATTTGGCGACATCGAGGCTTTTCTCAAATCGCTGGAAGATCCGGTCGCGGTGCGGGGCGGCAGGATGCCCATTCCGGACACCGTGCCTTCGGGCCTGCCGGTCGACAAATAGGCGGCGGGTCCGCTCAGCGGGCCTTGGCTGCGCCAAGGCCGCCCCTGAACCTGTCCAGCGCCGCCAGCGCGGCCGACCGCAGAAAGCCCTGATCGGACGAAAGGATGAAGGCCGAGGCGCCCTGCCCGGCAAGCTCTGCCGCATCTTCGGGCGACCCCGGCAGCACCGCGACCCTGTGCCGCGGCCGGGCCGCGGCGATCACTTTGGCCGTTGCGACCCGCACCTCCGCAGCGCCCAGTCCCATGCCGCCATAGGCCGCCGCCAGATCACCGCGCCCGATGAAGACGCCGTCCAGACCCTCGACCGCCAGGATTTCGTCGATCCGGTCGATGGCCTCCGGGTCCTCGATCATCGCGATCACCGTCACCCGGGCGTCCTCTGCCGCGATATGCACGTCCATCGCCGCCGCGCCGAAACCGCCAGCCCGGGTGGTCGGCGCAAAGCCGCGCCGCCCCGGCCGGTAGCGGCAAGCCGCGACCACCGCGCGGGCGGTCGCGGCCGAGGAGACATGCGGCACCAGGACGCCGTCCGCGCCGCAATCCAGCACCGACAGCAGCGCCGCCGGATCGGCGCTTTGCACGCGCACCACCGAGGCGATGCCCCAGGCCCGGCAGGCCAGGATGATCCGGTCTGTCGTTTCGCGGCTGAAGGGGGAATGTTCTTCATCGACGACCACGAAATCGAAGCCGATCGCGCCAAGGATCTCGGCCGGCTGGGTCGCGGGCACCTTCAGAAAGCTTCCATAGAGCCGCTCGCCAGACAGAAAGCGCTGACGGAAGGTCGCAGTGGCGGGCACGGACGCCCCCATCGGGTCAGGCGGCATGGGCGACCTCAATGTCCAGAACCTGCGCGGCATTGGTCGACACCATCGCGCGGATCTGGTCATCGCTGTAGCCAAGGTCGAGGCACAGCCGGATGCCGCGCCGAAAGCCGTCCAGCGGGCTGAACACGCCGACTTGCCCCAGATCCGAACACAGGATGGTCTGCTGCCAGCCCGCGGCCTCGATCTGGTTGCGCAGATCCTCGCCGTCACGGGTCTTGAACTTGCTGCCCTCAAGGAACATGGCCAGCGAATGTTCGACCCGGGCGCCCATGGCCGCGATGCCGCGCACATCCTCCAGCGTGGCGCCGACGATGTCTTCGGGATGGGTGAAGATCAGTCGGGTCACGCCGCGTTTCCGGGCCTCTTCAAAGACCAGCCAGGTCTCGGAGACGTGGATATGGCCGCTGGCCAGCGCCATGCCGGTGCGGGCGACGATGTCCAGCACTTCCTTCACGTCGTCGCGGACCTGACGGTTGGCATCAAGCACCGGCACCGGCGCGGCGGGCCGGATCTTGGTGGTTGAGGCCGGGTGCGACCAGGCCGCGGTCTTTTCCCAAGCCAGATGGTTTTCGGCGGCAAGCGTCGGCAGAAAGACGATCTTCGCCCCCATGGCCGCGGCATGTTCCACGGCATAGGGGTTCATCCCGCCCACCACGTTGTTCAGCACGATCGAAGTGTACACCCGGGTCTTCAGTTCGGGAAAGTTGGCATTGATCAGCTGCGCCGTGGCGGTGCCGGCATAGTCGTGATCCTTGGTCACGACCGCGGCGAAGCCTGCGGCCGAGGCCTGCCGCGCCAGTTCCAGATGGTCGATGGCTCGCGGCGCAATCGACGGGCCGCTGTGGACATGCGGGTCGATCGCACCGACCAGAAGCCGGTCGATCCGGGCCTCGATCGCGGGATCGGTGATTTGGGAAGCGTCCATCTTTGCCTCGTATGAATGTGGGATAAGGAAGGTGGCGATCCGCCGCGCCGCCTTGACCGGGCGCGGCCGGGCCTGTCAGGGCATCGGGTAATCCGCGGCGTTCAGCACCCAGCCCGGCTTCATCGAAAAATCAAGCCGCGGCGGGCAGAAGATGTCGACCAACTGGTTCACGCCCTGCTCCATCCCGCGCGAGGTGTGGATGGCGGGCGGCGGGATCACCAGCACCGAGGGCGCGGCGCAGAACAGATGCTGATCCTCGCGCCAGGCGTTCAGATCGGTTGTCCAGGGCCAGCGCAGGTGGTGGGTGAAGGACCCTTCCAGCGCAAGCGAGCATTGTTCGAAATCGTCGTGGTGATGCGGCGACAGTTTGGTGATGTCGCGCGGGCCGAGTTGCGGTGCAAGGAAGTTCACCATCAGCGTCGATCCGCGCCAGATGCGTCCGAAGCGGCCCGGCTCGTCCGGCACATCCAGCGAATAGACATGGACCCTGCGCCCGGCCTTGGGCGCCGGCCAGGCCTGAAACGGTGCCACATTGGGATGCGGGGTGGCATAGGCCGCGGCATTGCCACACGCGGCGGCCAGATCCTCGGACCGACTGGTGAAGATGCGCACGGCCGCGCCCGCGCCGTCAAAGGTGACGCTGCTGTCTCCGCCCGGGATGAAGGCGATCGAGAAGGGCGGCATTTCGGTCGTGATACCGTCGATGGTGACCCGGGCCGCCAGTGTCTTGCCGGGCAAAAGCAGGACATATTCATCGGCCTGCCCCTTGCGCGTCATGGTGGCTGGACCGCTGACCGTGCTGTAGGCCACGATGGCGGCCTGGCTGCGGATCAGCCAGGTCTCGCTCTGGGCATCGGCCAACTGCGGCGGCTCTGCGTAGAAACGTCCGACATCGGGGGCGGCGAAGACCGAGGGCGCCGGGACAGCCGAGGCCGGTCGCGCGGCGCCAAGGCTCGCGCGGGGGTCGGTTGGATCATACATTCAAAGGGCTCCTATTGCAGGGCAGGACGGGGCGCCGCGGTCAGGTGCGGCGGGCCCAGAGGGATTTCACGCCGGCAAAGATGCCGTTGGGAAAGACAAGCAGGACGATCAGCAGGACGGTCAGCGCGGCGACATTCTTGAACCCCGCCCCGAAGGCGACGATGGCAAAGGCTTGCAGGATGCCCAGCAGCAGGCCTCCGGCGACCGCGCCCGAGGCGCTGCCAAAGCCGCCGATGATCGCGGCGATGAAGCCGTTGACCCCGTAGGGCGTGCCGACATTATAGGCGGTGATCTGGCTGGGCGTGACGAGGATGCCGGCAATGGCGCCCAAGGCGGCGCTCAGCGCGAAAGAGGCCAGCAGCATCCGCTTGACCGGAATCCCCAGAAGCGCCGCCGCCTCGGCATTCTGCGAACAGGCCCGCAGAGCCCGGCCCATCCGGCTGCGCGTGAAGAACAGCCAAAGGCCTGCGACCATCAGCGTGCCGAAACCCAACACCCAGAACAACTGATAGCTGATCGCCACGCCGCCCAGTTTCAAAGGCCCGCCTGCGGTGAAACTGTCATAGGTGCGCGGCTGGTCGCCCAGCGTCAGAAGCGTGATCTGTTCGATCAGCATCTGCGTGGCCAGCGTCGCAAGGATAATGGCGAAGGTCGAGGCGCCACGGTTCCACATCGGCCGCACGATCAGGATCTCCATCAGGATGCCGATCACCGCGACGACCGGGATGGTCAGGACCGCAGCCGCCGAGATCGGCAGGCCAAGTCGGCTGAGCAGCGTGTGGCAGACCATGCCGCCCAGCATCACGAACACGCCTTGCGCGAAATTCACGATGCCGCTGGCATTGTAGATCACGCAAAAGCCGATGCCGATCAGCCCATAGATCAGCCCCAGTCCGAACCCGTTCACCAGGTTCTGGGCAAGTTGCACCGCATCAATCATCAAAGCCCTCCGTGCCGCCGAGATAGGCGGCGATGACATCGGGATGGGCGCGGATTTCCTCCGGCGTGCCCTCCGCGATCTTTCGGCCGAAATCGAGCACCGCGATCCGGTGCGCGACGCGCATGATGAAGCTCATGTCATGTTCGATCAGCATGATGGTCACTCCGCTTTCGTTGACGCGCTGGATGACCCGGGCAAGCGATTCCGTTTCTTCGGTGTTCAGGCCCGCCGCGGGTTCGTCCAGCAGCAGCATTGTCGGGCTGGCGGCCAGGGCGCGCGCCACTTCCAGCAGGCGCTGTTCGCCATAGGGCAGAAGATCGGCTGCGACATCGGCGCGATGGGTCAGCCCGACAAATTCAAGGATCTCGCGGGTCCGCGCCTCGATCATCCGTTCTTGGCGCTGCGTGGACGGCTTGCGCAGCAAGGCCGCCAGAACGCCACCGCTGGTCACCCGATGAAAGCCCACCATGACGTTTTCGGCTACCGTCAGCGTCTTGAACAGCTGAACCAGCTGATAGGTGCGCACCAGCCCGGCCTGGGCGATCTTGTGGACCGGCTGGCCAGAGATGATCTGGCCCCGAAACGCAACCTCACCCTGCGAGGGCGCAAAGGCCCCGGCGACGGTGTTGAAAAGGGTGGTCTTGCCCGCGCCATTCGGCCCGATCACGGCAAAGATCGTCCCCGTCTCGACCGAAAACTCGATGCTGTCATTGGCCAGAAGGCCGCCGAACCGCTTGGTGACATTGCGGACTTCAAGCAGGCTCATCTCAGCGCCTCCACTTGCCGGAAAGGCTGTCGAGCAGGCCCACAACGCCCTTGGGCGCATAGATCAGGATGGCCAAAAGCAGGACCAGATAGCCGATGTTCTGATAATCCTTCAGGCCGCGCATCAGTTCTGGCAGCACCGAGACGACCACCGCGCCGATCAGCGGGCCGGCGATGGTGCCGATGCCGCCCAGATAAAGCATGGTGAAGCTTTGCACGACCATCGTGGTGCCAAAGACCTCGGGGCTGATGAAGCCCACGAAATGCGCAAACAGCGATCCCGCGGCCGAGGCATAGACCGCCGCAATCACGAAAGAGATCAGCTTGTAGCGCGCCACGGGAATGCCCAGCGCCCCCGCCGCCGCCTCGGACCCGGCAATCGCCCGGCAGGCGCGGCCGAACCGCGATCCGCGCAGCCGCACCGCCGCAAGGACGCCCAGCGCAAGCACCACCAGGATCACTGCAAGCTGCTGCTTGTCGGTCTGGGCCTGAAACGGCCCGAGGCTCAACGGCGGAATGCCGGAATAGCCCATGTAACCCTGCGTCAGGTCGGTCCATTCGACCGAGATCTCATAGGTGATAAGCCCCAGCGCAAAGGTGGCCATGGCCAGGTAATGCCCGCGCAGCCGCAGCGTCGGATATCCGACGACCAGCGCCACGAGGCCGGAAAACACCATGGTCATCACAAGCGCCAGCACCGGCTCGACATTGTAATCGGTGCACAGGATCGCGCTGCCATAGCTGCCCAGCGCCGCGAAGGCATTCTGCCCGAACGAGGCCTGGCCGGTGAACCCCATGAAGAAATTCAGCCCCGTGCACAGCAGCCCATAGATCGCGGCAAAGCCCACAACCGTCACGACATAGCCGTTCGAGGTGAAGGCATAGACCAGCACGCCGAGGCCAAGCACCGCGGGCAGGATCCTGGCCCAGGCAAGGCCCGGCGCCTTAGTGGAGATAATATCGGGCGAGGTCATGGTGTGATCCGATTTCATTGGCGGGAAGTTCGACAGCCACGCGCCCCAGCGACAGGACATAGACCCGTTTGGCCAGGCGCAGGGCCAGCGGCGCTTTCTGTTCGACCAGAAGAATTCCAAGGCCCGAACAGTTCAGCTCGCCCAGGGTTGCGATGATCTCTGCCGCCACGCGCGGGGCAAGGCCAAGCGAAGGCTCGTCCAGCATCAAGAGCTTGGGCCCCGCCATCAGCGCCCGGCCGATGGCCAGCATCTGCTGCTCGCCCCCCGACATCGACGACGACAGCTGATCGACCCGCTCTTTCAGACGGGGGAACAGATCGAAGACCTGCTGCAGCCGCGCCTCCAGCAGGACGCGATCGCCGCCGGCATTGTAGCCGCCGAGGATCAGGTTCTCGCGCACCGTCATCTGGCTGAACAGGCCGCGCCCCTCCTGGACCATGATGATCCCCAGTTCCGACAGGCGGTGGGTGGCCAGCCTACTGACATCGCGGCCCTGAAACAGGATCTGGCCGGTGCCGGGCGTCAGGCGCGTCACGGCGCGCAACAGGGTGGATTTGCCCGCGCCATTCGGTCCAAGGATGGTGACCAGCTCTCCTTCGGCGACGGTCAGCGAGGTCGGCTTGAGCGCCTGAACATGCCCGTAGCTGGCCGAAAGGTCGCGAAGCTCAAGCAGAGGCGGTGCGCTTGCCATGGATTACGCGCCTCACTTGACCTGAACAAGCTGACCGTCCCTGACGACGCCCATCATCAGGGGGTTCTGCACGATACCGACGTGTTGGGTGGCGGAGAACTGATACCGCGCGATGGCGCCCTGATAGTCCGAAACCTGCTCCAGCGCGTCACGCACCGCAGCGCCATCGGTTGAATGCGCCGCCGTGACCGCCTTGTCGATCACCATCATCGCATCCCAGGCACGCCCCGCCGCATTGCCATCCCGGTCGCCGTACTTGGCCTTCCACAGCGTCAGGAAAGTCTCCATCGCGTCATGCGCCGGACCGGCGGGCACGGCATCGGGGATCTGGACCGAGGGCGAGACGAACAGGAAGCGGTCGCCCAGAACGGCACCGGCCTGAAGGAAGGGCGCCGCATCGTCGAGGCTGGCCAGCAACAACATCTTGTCGAGCCCAAGCTGCTGGATGTTCTTGGCCACCGTGACCGTCGATCCACCGATTCCGATCTTGATGATCGCCCCGGCGCCGGCGGCATTGATGCGGCCGATCTGCACGCTCATGTCGGCGTCGTCCTGCTTGTAGGTCTCGCTCGCCACGATCTCGATGCCAAGCTCCTTGGCCACGTCGGTCGCAAGCTTGGTCATGATCATGGCATAGGGCGTCGGATCGCTGAGAATGCCGATCTTGCGCACGTCGCCGTGGTCCAGCAGATATTGCATCCGCGTCTGGATTTCGTAGCGGGGCGGCGGCAGGAAGCTGAAGGCCCATTTCTGTTCGGCCGCTCCCTTGGGCAGGATCGAACACAGCACCATGGGGATGCCGGCCTTGGCCACGAAGGGCGCGGCGGCAAAGTTGCCGGCCGACACGCAGCCCGAGGCAAAGATCTGCACGTTGTCGCTCGCCATCATCTTGCGATAGACGATAACCGCCTCTTGCGGGTCGGACTTGTTGTCCTCGACCACCAGTTCGATCTTGTGCCCGTCGATGCCGCCCTTGGCGTTCAGGTAATCGGCGGCAAGGTCAAGGCCGTCGCGCCACCCGCGGTCCGTCGATGCGGCATAGCCCGACAACCCGACCGAGGCGCCGATCTTCAGCACATCCTCAGCCTGGGCCGGCGCGCAAAACGCAGCCGCGATCAGCGGTGCGAACAAGCTACTGCGAAATGTCATCGTTTCCCCCCTCAGGCGTTGTTCTGTCTAGCAGAACACTGTTTCGTTATATAACTCGCCGGGGGGAAGGCGTGTCAAGTCCCTGTCTCAGTCCAGGATATAACCCAAGCCGGCAGAAGCGGTGCGCGCAGCCTCGATCGTGCGCGCGATCTGCTCGGCCGAGGGGTGTTCGGGAATGAACTGGATCGAGTCCACAATGGCAATCGCACCGACCAAAGTGCCAGAGGCTTCGAACACCGGGGCGGCCAGGGCATTGACGCCGATCAAGGCCTCGTTCGGGGCCACGGCCCAGCCCTGACTGCGGATCTTTTCAAGTTCGGCGCGCAGGGCCGCGGCGGTCGTGATCGTGTGGTCGGTCATCCGTTCCAGCCGTGAATTCATCACGGCAGCGCGCAGCGCTTCACTGCCGAAGCTCAACGCGATCTTGCCTTGGGCCGAGGTGTGGAACGGCAGAAGCGAACCGGACCTGACGCCGATCTCTATCGCGGACTTACCTGTAATCGTTGACAAAATTCGCACACCATCCGGTTCGATCTGCGAGACGACGGTGGAATGGCCCAGGCTTTCGCGCAGGTCGCGGATGGCGCGGGAACTGGCGGTTACAAGGTTGAGATGGTCACCGATCGCCCGCCCGAGGGCCACGAGGCGAAAGCCGATCCGGTAGCGATCCGTATTGTCGGATTGCTGGATGTAGCCGTTCTGCATCAGGGTTTGCAGATGACGAAAAATCCGGCTCTTGGTGGTGCCCAACGCCGTTGCAAGAGCGGTCACTCCCATCGGCCGACCCTCTTCGGCGAGGCGTTCCAGGATGCGCAGGGCAAGCGTCACCGCCTGCACACCCTCGCCGCTGGCGCCTGTCACTTTTGGCATGTCGTACTCCTTCGCTGTTGTTGCCGGTGCCGCATTCCGAGCCCGGGTTGCCGGATCGGGCGGCTATGAGGTCAGGATAAGTCGTTCCGTCTATCGAAACAACCAACTCTTTTGTGCGCCGACCCGCAGGCCTGCTTTGGTGGATCGTTCCGGGTTCAGACCAGCCGCCGCCGGAAAAGCGGGCCATGAAACCCAACTGATTCGCGCCGGGTCGGATCATTGGCACAGGCGGCGCCTGCCAGCCGCCCGGCCCGATCCTGGAAGCCGGGGCGGCCGGGTCGGGGCGTTGCGGGTCGGCCAGTGCTTCGCCGGGCAGGACGGCCGGCCGGGCTGCCGCTGTCGATGACCCCGACGCTGCCGCGCGGCAGGTCTGGAGGTCGCTGCGGGAACAGAAAGGCCCAAGCCGTGCCTCCATTCTGGTGATCTGAACAGGGCCGGCCGCGGGCTTGGACCTGACAGGACACCCGAAAGGATTGCCGATGCGCCGCTTTGCCCGACCCGTTCCCCGCGGCACCAGGCCGTGTCCCAGGGCTTGGACGGCCGGCAGGGGCGGCCGCAAATGACCTACCGAACGGGTGTGCAACTGGTGTTGACGGCGGGGGTCCTGTGGTCGGTTCAGGCGCTGATCATCTGCCAGATCCTCGAGGCCGGATCCTGGGCGATCCTGTTCTGGCGCTCTGCCGCGATGCTGCCGGTTCTGGTGGTCTTTCTGACCTGGCGCACCGGTGGCGCGCCCCTTCCGGCGCTGCGCACGTCGGGCCTGGCCGGGGTTCTGGGCGGGCTTGGGCTGGTGGTGGCGATGGGCGGCGCCATTCTGGCCTTTCAATCCACCACGGTAGCCAATGCGGCCTTTCTGTTCGCGGCCTCGCCCTTTCTGGCGGCGGTCCTGGGGCGGGCCATTCTGGGCGAGCGGGTGGCCCCGCGGACCTGGGCCGCGATCGGGCTGGCGCTGGTCGGTATCTTCGTCATGGTGCAGGATGGCCTGTCAGGCGGCGCTCTGGTCGGCAATGCCGCGGCCCTGATCTCGGCGCTTGGCTTTGCCGCCTTCACCGTGGCGCTGCGCTGGCGCCACCTGGATGACAGCCTGCCCTCAGTGGTGCTGGGAGCGCTGTTTTCGATCATCGCCGCGGCGCTGGTCTGTCGGCAGACCGGTCAGGTCCTGGCCGTGCCGCTGACCGATGTGCTGTGGTGCGTGGCGATGGGCGCGGTCACGCTGTCGGGGGGGATGATCCTTTACACTTTCGGCAGCAGGGTCGTCCCTTCGGCAGAGCTTGCGCTTTTGTCCAACACCGAGGTGATGCTGGCGCCGGTCTGGGTCTGGCTCGTGCTGGGAGAGACGGCGAGCGCTGCAACCTTTGTCGGCGGGGCCATCCTGTTGGCCGCGATCGTCTTCAACGCGCTGTCCGGCGTCCGACGACCGTCGCAGGCTTGAAACGGCAGGCCAGGACGCGGCCCCGCCCTGGGCATTGACGCGGCGCTGTGGCCAGATGTGCCGGACCAGCCGCGCGGCATCATGCGGGGCATCGGGGTCTTCGCGATGACGTCGAACCTCGTTCAGCCGACCGCGACGATGCCCGGGTCCGAGACCCCGTGTTCAGCCCTGGATCTCAGCCAAAGGCCGAGATTACCCAGTCGATGAAGGTGGTGGCCGGGGCCGAGGGCACGCGCCCGTTCGGCACCAGCAGGTGATACCGCTCTTGCGTGGCAAGGCTATGGCGCCCCAGCCGGACCAGACGCCCCTCGTCCAGATGACCTTTCAGCAGCGTGGACCAGCCCAAAGCCACGCCCTCGCCGTTCACCGCCGCCTGAATCGTGTCGATGTAGTGGTTGAAATGCAGGCCGCTGCGATCCGAGGCGCGGCCCAGGGCATCGCCCAGCCCCACGCCCAGCGCCCAGCTGCGCCAGGTCAGCCAGGACGGATTGAGGATATCCGAGGCGATCAGCGGCAGATGCACCAGGTCCGCGCCATCCGCCGTCATTCCCCGTTGCCGCAACAGGGCGGGGCTGCAGACCGGAAAGGCTTCATCGGGGGTGCTGGCCAGGCTGCGGGCATCGGCAAAGGGCGGCTTGCCGAAGCGAAAGGCCAGGTCCAGCCGGTCGCGCCGCAGATCCGTGATGCCATCGTCGGCAATCAGCTTCAGCTTGACCAGAGGGTGTTGGGCGCGAAAGGCCGAAAGCCGCGGCAGGATCCAGAAATGGCAAAAGGCCATGCTTGCCCCGACCTCCACCACGTTCTGCGAAATGGGCTGCCGGATCGTCTCGATCATCTCGGCCATGCTGTCAAACGCGGTCGAGACGGTCGCCGCCAGCGCCGCACCCGAGGCGGTCAGCACGACCTTGCGGTTGGCACGCACGAAAAGCCGGGTGTTCAGATCATGTTCCAGCAGCTTGATCTGCCGGCTGACCGCGGCCTGCGTCACACCCAGTTCGGCCGCCGCATTGGTAAAGCTCGTCAGCCGCGCTGCCGCCTCGAAGGTGGCCAGCGCGCTCAAAGAGGGGATGCTGCGGCGCAGGGTGGGCATGGAGTCCGTAAAACTGTCCTATATCCATAACTTCAGATCATGCATTGGTCGAGTCTTTCTGCGGTTGAGCACCCGCTCCGGTTGGAGGATTTCTGGCCGCAAAATGACGGACATCACCCGCGATCCGCCATGGGAATCAGGCTGCAAAAGGAGCCAGAAAATGACAGATCAGAACGCACTCGCCCTGCTGTTGCAGGCACAACGGACCGGCCTCAGCCTGGCCCGGCCGTTCTATACCGATCCGGAGCTTTATCAGGCCGATCTGGACCTGATCTGGTATCGCGACTGGATCTTTGCCGCCACGACCGCCGAACTGCCCAAGCCCGGCGCCTATGTCACGCTGCAGCTGGGCGCCTATCCGATTGTGGTGGTGCGCGGCCAGGACGGCGAGATCCGCGCCTTTCACAACGTCTGCCGCCACCGGGGTCAGCGCCTGTGCGCCAAACCGGCGGGCCAGACGGTCAAGCTGGTCTGCCCCTACCACCAATGGACCTACGAGACCGACGGCAAGCTGCTTTGGGCGCGCGACATGGGGCCGGAATTCGATCCCGCGCAGCATGGGCTGAAGCCCTTGCATTGCGCCGTGATGGCCTGAATGGTCTTTGTGTGCCTCGCCGCCACGGCGCCCGACTTTGCCCCGGTGAAGGCCGCCGCCGACTGCTATACCGCGCCGCATCGGCCGCTGGACCTCAAGGTGGCGCATCAGTCGCGCATCATCGAGCGCGGCAACTGGAAGCTGGTGCTGGAAAACAACCGCGAATGTTATCATTGCGCGGGCACGCATCCGGCGCTCTGCCGCACCTTCAACGACGATCCCGATCTGGTAGGGTCGGATGACAGTCTGTCGTCTCCGGCGGGCGCGGCGCACGTGAAGCGCTGCGAAGAGGCGGGCCTTCCCTCGCGCTATCTGATCGCACCGCAGGAGAACTGGCGGCTGGTGCGGATCCCCTTTGTGGGCGAGGCGGTCAGCTACACGATGGACGGCAAGGCGGCCGCGCCGACCCTGCCGGGGATGCCCTTTGCCAATGCCGGCTCGCTGCTGTTCTTCCATTACCCCAACACATGGAACCACTATCTGTCCGACCATGTGCTGACCTTCCGGGTTCTGCCGGTCAGCCCGACCGAGACCGAGGTCGTCACGACCTGGCTTGTCCACAAGGACGCGGTCGAGGGGCGCGACTACGACCTGACCCGCCTGACCGAGGTCTGGCTGGCCACCAATGACGAAGACCGCCGCGTGGTCGAGGAAAATCAGGCCGGCATCAACTCTCCCGCCTATGAACCGGGGCCCTATTCTGCCAGGCAGGAAAGCGGCGTGATCCAGTTCGTCGACTGGTATCTGGCCAGCCTTGCGCGCGCTCTGCCGTCCATTCGCGTCGCGGCGGAGTGAGAAATGGGCAAGCCGCGTCAGAACTGGACCGCCGAACCCTGGAACGACAGTGAGCTTCTGGAATGCGCGATGGTCATTCCCGAGGCGCCCGATTGCGCGACCATTGCGTTTCGCGCCCCCTCGGGCGCCTGGTTCGACTATCAGCCGGGCCAGTTCCTGACGCTGGACCTGCCGGTGCCGGGCGGGCCGTTGCAGCGGACCTACACCATTTCGTCCAGCCCGTCGCGGCCCTTGTCGATCTCTATCACGGTCAAGGCGCAGGCAGGCTCGATCGGCACGCGCTGGATGCTTGATCACCTCAAGCCGGGGATGAAGGTCAAGGCGCATGGCCCGGCAGGGCAGTTTACCTTCCTGCGCCATCCGGCCAAGAAGTATCTGTTCATCTCGGCCGGGTCCGGCATGACGCCGGTGATGTCGATGACGACCTGGGCCTGGGATTCCGGAGAGATGCCGGACATCGTCTTTGTTCATGCCGCGCGCAAACCGTCCGACATCATCTTCAAGCGACGGCTGGAACAGTTTGCCAGCCGGGTGCCGGGGTTGCAGTTGCACTTCACGGTCGAAGAGGTGGAGCCCTTCTCGGTCTGGCCGGGCTATCGCGGAAGGCTCAGCCAGATCATGCTGGGCCTGATGGCGCCCGACTACCTGGACCGCGAGGTGTTCTGCTGCGGCCCCGAGCCCTTCATGCGGGCGGTGCGCGAAATGCTGAGCTCGCTGGGCTATGACATGGCGCGCTATCACGAGGAAAGCTTTGCCGCCCCCGCGCTGACCGAGGTGCCGGTCGAGACCGTGGTGCCGGCGGCGGTGTCCGAGGTGACCTTCGCGGCCTCTGGCAAGACGATGGCCTGCGACGGCACCGATACCGTCCTTGCGGTGGCCAAGCGGGTCGGGCTGAACATCCCGTCCAGTTGCAACTTCGGCCTCTGCGGCACCTGCAAGGTGAAGAAGCTGTCGGGCGAGGTGGCGATGGTGCACAATGGCGGCATTTCCGAAGACGAGATCGCGGCCGGGATGATCCTGGCCTGTTGCGCGCGCCCGCAAGGCGCCGTGGTGATGGACCTTTGATCAGAGCACCGCGCGCCCATGGGTAGGAGCCTGCGGAATGTGAACGCCGCAGGCTGGCATGCGGCCAAGGCGGCGCGGTTGCCGGCGAAACCGGCCACTCGGTCAATACCCGTGCAAGGATCGGCGAAGGCAGCGCCAGCACCGTGATGGGTCCGCCCGCCCGGTCGCGGCCGCAGCCTTGGGATCGCTCGCGATTGCGGTTCCGGCATCGCGGCCCCGGGATCTCTCGGCCCGCGCGGCAGGCCGGCCGCTGTGTCGCAGCGGCACCGGACCGCGCCCCGTCGCGCAGGGCTTGACCCGGTCCGCGGCAAGGCTCAAGCCTGCCGGCACAGCCCGAACGGAGTGATCCCATGCCCGCCGACCGTCCTCGCCGCTCTCATGCCCTGCCGGCCGGGGTCTGGGTCCTGGGTTTTGTGTCGATGTTCATGGATGTCTCGTCCGAGATGGTCCATGCGCTGTTGCCGGTCTATCTGGTGGCCGTGCTGGGGGCCACGACGCTGGAAGTGGGGGTGATCGAGGGCATAGCCGAGGCAACGGCCGCGATCACCAAGGTCTTTTCCGGCGCCTTGAGCGACTGGCTCGGCAAGCGCAAGCTTCTGGCGGGGCTCGGGTATGGGCTGGCGGCACTGGTCAAGCCGGTGTTTCCGCTGGCGACAAGCCTTGGATGGGTGGTGGCCGCCCGCTTTGTCGACCGGGTGGGCAAGGGTATAAGGGGTGCGCCGCGCGATGCGCTGGTGGCCGACATCGCGCCGCCCGACCAACGCGGCGCGGCCTTCGGCCTGCGCCAGTCGCTGGACACGGTGGGGGCCTTCCTCGGGCCATTGGCGGCGATGGCGCTGATGTGGGCTACGGCTGGCGCCTTCCGCACGGTCTTTTGGGTGGCGGTGATTCCGGCTCTGCTGGCGGTGGTGCTGCTGGTCGCGCTGGTGAAAGAGCCGCCGCACCGCGCAGCACCGCTCAGGCGGGTGCCGCTGCGCCGCGCCGAACTTGCCCGACTGTCTCACCGCTATTGGGCGGTGGTCGCGGTCGCCTCGGTTTTCACCCTCGCGCGGTTTTCCGAGGCTTTCCTGATCCTGCGCGGGCAGTCCATCGCCCTTCCGGATGACCTGATCCCCGGCGTTCTGGTGGTGATGAACCTGGCCTATGCGCTGTCGGCCTATCCGGCGGGGCGGCTTTCGGACGGGATGGAGCGGCTGCATCTGCTGCTTTTGGGCCTGGGCGTGCTGGTCGCGGCCGA
Source organism: bacterium (assembly GCA_016124195.1). Classification (GTDB taxonomy): domain Bacteria; phylum Pseudomonadota; class Alphaproteobacteria; order Rhodobacterales; family Rhodobacteraceae; genus Stagnihabitans. The sequence goes on from WGOE01000016.1 coordinate 14,487, forward strand.
TCTGGTGCTGGCCTTTGCCGGCGGCGTGGCAGAGGTTCTGCTGGGTGCGGCGCTTTGGGGCCTGCACATGGGGCTGACGCAGGGGATCCTTGCCACCCTCGTGGCGGACGAGGCGCCCGCCGCCCTGCGCGGCACCGCCTTCGGCATGTTCAACCTGGTCACCGGGGCGGCCCTGCTGATCGCCAGCGCGCTGGCCGGAGCACTCTGGACCGAGGCTGGGCCGGAGGCGACCTTCCTCGGCGGGGCGGTGCTGGCACTTCTGTCGGCCTCGGGTCTGCTTGCGCTGCGCCGCCGGAGCGGCGCGGCCTGAAGGGCTTGCATGATCCCCCCCGGGGGGATACAAGGCCGGGCATGACCGACGACCCGCACCAGTCTCATCCCGACATCGTCTTGCGGCTGAAACGTGCGCAGGGCCATCTGGCCCGCGTGATAGAGATGTTCGGCGCCGGACGTCCCTGCCTCGACCTCGCCCAGCAGATGCACGCCGTCGAGGCAGCCATCGCCGGGGCCAAGCGCGAGTTGATCCACGACCACATCGAACACTGTCTGGGCGACAGCGCCGATGAGACGCTGGTCACGATCCGCGAACTGAAAGAAATCACCAAATATCTGTGAGGCGCCATGAAGGCAAAAGTTCTGGACTGGATCGGCCTTGGCAGCCATGACCAAGGGCACGGGCACAGCCATGCGCACGGGCACTCGCATGGTCCTGACGGCGGGCATGGCCATACGCACGGCGTGATCGACGCCACCATCGCCTCGACGGCCAAGGGGATCTGGGCGCTCAAATGGTCCTTCGTGATGCTGGTCGTCACCGGACTGATCCAGATCGCGGCGGTCTTCGTCTCCGGCAGCGTGGCGCTTCTGGCTGACACGATCCACAACTTCGCCGACGCGACCACGGCGCTGCCGCTCTGGCTCGCCTTCGCGCTGGCCCGCCGTCCGGCCACGCGCCGCTTCCCCTATGGCCTCGGCCGGGTCGAGGATCTGGCCGGCATCCTGATCGTGCTGATCATCCTCTTCAGCGCCGTCGTGGCAGGCTATGAAGCGTTCGGCCGCCTGATCCATCCGCAGCCGGTGACGAACCTCGGCTGGCTGACTCTGGCCGGCCTGATCGGCTTTGCCGGCAACGAGGTCGTGGCCGTCTTCCGCATCCGCGTGGGCCGCGAGATCAATTCTGCGGCGCTGATCGCAGATGGCTATCACGCCCGCACCGACGGGTTGACCAGCCTTGCCGTCGTGGCGGGCGCCTTCTGCGTCTGGCTCGGATTTCCGCTGGCCGACCCGCTGATCGGTCTGGCGATCACTGTCGTGCTTCTGGTCATCGTCTGGCAATCGGCGCAATCGGTGCTGACGCGGATGCTGGACGGGGTGGACCCCGGCCTGATCGACGAGATCGAACACGCCGCCCAGCATGTCGCGGGCATAGCCGCGGTGACCGAGGCGCGGGCGCGCTGGCTGGGCCACAAACTGCATGTCGAAGTGGCGATTGCGGCAGACGAAGGCCTGTCGCTGGCCGAGGCCATGGCGGTGGCGGGCGAACTGGAGCACGAGCTTTTCCACCACATCCCCGCGCTGTCGGTGGCCAAGGTGCGTTTCGCCCCGGCGTCCGGCCACGGCCACGCTCCAGCGGCGGTGCGGGTGGACACCGACCTTGCCCGCGGCGTCCTGCAGATCGTAGACACCGAAGAGGGCGAGCGGATGCGCTTCCTTCTGTCGCGCCATGCCGAGGGGCTGGAGGCCGAGGTCCGCATAGAACGCGACAAAGGCCGGATGGAGCATCTGCCCCTCACCCCGGTGAACGGCGATCCGCATCTGCTGCGCAGCAGCGCCGCCCCCGAGGAACCGCACAGCTTTTCCGCAACGCTGATCCTGCGCGCCGGCGATACGGAACTGAGCCACCGGTTCGAGATGGACGAACCCGATCACGCGCATTGACCCGGAGGCCCAAGCCATCGGCATGACAAAGATTTGACGACGGCGGCGCCCGTATTACTTGATCGAAAAGGCAGGACGAGAAAGCTGAAATGTAGCCGCGCTGTCTGCCGAATCGCAGCCCGGCGTCGCATCAGGCCATTACAGACCGCAGAGTCGGCTTTTGAGGAGAGGGACTATCTTTGCGCCTTTTTCGGCCCTACCGGATTGGTAAGGCGGTTCTGCGCTGGACGCTGATTCTGGCGCTTGTGCTGTCCGGGCTGATTCAAGGCCAGGTCGCGATGGCCGCAGCCGGCCCGACGATGCAGATGGCCGGTGCGGCCTGCCCAGATTGCCCCGCGCCCATGCGCGACGATCTGGCTTGTCAGCAGCATTGCCTGGGCTTGGCGGATCTGCCGCTTCCCGCGCCGGTCATCGGGCCGGCGCTCGTCCTTGGTGTGCACCTGCTCCCGGAGCTAGGCGCAAAGTGGCCGTCCTTACCCGGTACGCTGCCGCATCGCCCGCCGCGCCGCCTGATCTGACCAGAGCCGGGGCAGCGCCAGCCGCCCCATCCAAACAGATCGAAGGAGCTTCCCCATGCCAATTCTTACCCGTCGCGGCTTTATGGCCGCCTCAGCTGCCAGTTCGGCGGCACTTTTGCTTCCCGGCCTCGCCCGCGCGACCAGTGCGATGAGCCTGACCGCCACGACCCGCACGCTGGACATCCGGGGCAAGGCGGCCACTGTTTATGGCCTGTTGAATGCCCAAGGCACAGCCGGGCTGACGCTTGAGCCCGGCGCGCGGTTTTCGGTCAACCTGACCAACGCGCTGGACATCGAGACGCTGATCCACTGGCACGGCCAGATCCCGCCCAATGTGCAGGACGGCGTGCCCGATATGCCCGCGCCCAAGCTGAAGCCCGGCGAGGCGCGCGCCTATGACTTTGCCCCGCGCACCGGCACCTACTGGATGCACGCCCATATCCCGGATCAGGAGGTCGGCCTTCTTGCCGCCCCGCTCATCGTGCGCAGCGCCGAGGACGCGGCGGCCGACCAGCAAGAGGTCGTGATGTTCCTGCACGACTTCTCCTTCACCCCGCCGGATCAGGTGTTGGCCACCATCACCTCAGGCGCGTCAATGGCCGGGATGGGCCATGACATGGGTCAGATGGGCGGGATGAAGATGGACGGCATGCAGATGGGGAACATGCAGGGCATGACTGGCATGGGGTCCGGCAGTATGCAGTCCGGCAACATGCAGATGGGCGGCATGGGGGCGATGGACCTCAACGACTATGACTTCGACGCCTATCTGGCCAATGACCGCACGTTGGATGACCCGCAGGTGGTCAAGGTCGACAAGTGCGGCAAGGTGCTGCTGCGCATCGTCAATGCCGCCTCGGCCACCGTGTTCTGGATCGACACCGGGGCGCTTTCCGCAAAGGTCGTCGCCGTGGATGGCGAGCCCGTGCAGCCGCTGCCCGGCACCCGGTTCGGTCTGGCCATGGCCCAGCGGATCGACCTTGTCGTGACGATCCCGGGTGGTGGTGGGGCCTTCCCGATCCTTGCGCTGCGCGAAGGCGCGGTGGAGCGGACCGGGATCATCCTCGCGACTGCCGGCGCCAAGGTGACCAAGGTGGCTGAGCAGGGCGCGGCGGCGCCGGCCTTTTCGGCGGACCTGACGCAAGAGGCCGCCCTGCGCGCCCTGACTCCGCTGGCCGATCGACCCGCCACCAACCGGCAGATGCTTATGCTGGCCGGCTCGATGCAGCCCTATGTCTGGACGATCAACGGCGCGACCTGGGCCAACCACCAGCCCGTTCTGGCCAAGTCGGGCGAGCGGGTCGAGATCATGTTCCACAACATGTCGATGATGTCGCATCCGATGCACTTGCACGGTCACAAGTTCCAGGTGGTGGACGTTGGTCAAGGCCGCTTCGCCGGGGCGCTGCGGGACACGGTGCTGGTGCCGCCCATGGCCATGGTCACCGTGGCGCTGGATGCCGGCGAGGCCGCAAGCTGGATGCTGCACTGCCACCACATGGCGCATCTGGCCACCGGCATGATGACCGAGTTTCTGGTCAGCTGAGGCCGGCCCTCCGGCCGAAAGGGAGGTTCGGGCGGCACAGCGCCGCCCGAAGCCCGGCTCACGGGATCAGGCGTGCGATGATGAGGTCGGCCGCCTCTTCCGCCGACATCTCGGTCGTGTCGATGCGCAGTTCGGGCGCGACCGGCGCCTCGTAGGGTGAATCGATGCCGGTGAAGTTCTTCAGCTGGCCCGCCCGCGCCTTGGCATAAAGTCCCTTCACATCACGACCCTCGGCCACCTCCAGCGGCGTATCCACGAAGACCTCGACGAATTCGCCCGGTTGCATCATCCCGCGCACCATGTCGCGTTCGGACCGGAAGGGCGAGATGAAGGCCGTGATCACGATCAGGCCGGCATCCGTCATCAGCTTGGCCACTTCGCCCACGCGGCGGATGTTTTCCACCCGGTCGGCCTCGGTGAAGCCAAGGTCCTTGTTCAGGCCGTGCCGCACGTTGTCGCCGTCCAGCAGGAAGGTGTGCCGGTTCATCCGCGCCAGCTTCTTTTCCACGATGTTGGCGATGGTGGACTTGCCCGACCCGGACAGACCCGTCAGCCACAGCACCGCCGGCTTCTGGTTCTTCATCGCCGCATGGTGAGCGCGGGTGATGTCGGTCGCCTGCCAGTGGATGTTCTGCGCCCGCCGCAACGCGAAGTGGATCATCCCGGCCGCCACCGTGTGGTTGGTGTGCTTGTCGATCAGGATGAAGCCGCCGAGGTCGCGGTTTTCCTCGTACGGGGCGTAGGGGATCTGGCGGTCGGTGGTGACGACGGCGACGCCGATGGCGTTCAGGTCCAGCGTCTTTTTCGCCAGATGTTCCTGGGTGTTGACGTTGATCTCGTACTTGGGCGCGTGGATCGTGGCCGAGACCGTCTGCGTGCCGATCTTGAGCCAATAGGCCCGGCCCGGCACCATCTCGGCCTCGTCCATCCAGACGATGGTGGCGTCGAACTGGTCGGCGACCTCCAGCGGCGCCTGCGCGGCCACCAGGACCTGACCGCGCGAACAGTCGATCTCGTCCTCCAGCGTCAGGGTGACGGATTCGCCCGCCACCGCCAGATCGCGGTCGCCCTCCAGCGCCACGATCCGCGCGATCTTCGAGGTCTTGCCCGAGGGCAGCACCCGCACCGCATCACCCGGACGCACCTGCCCCGAAGCGATCAGCCCGCAGAAGCCGCGGAAGTCGAGGTTCGGGCGGTTCACCCATTGCACCGGCATGCGGAAGGCGCCGGTCTGATCGCGCGTGGCATCGACCTCGACCGTTTCCAGATGCGGCAAGAGGGCCGTGCCGGTGTACCAAGGCATGTTGTCACTGTGCCCGGTGATGTTGTCGCCCTTGAAGCCGGAAATCGGGATCGCGGTGAAACCCTTGATGCCGATCGAGGTGGCGAAGGCGGTGTAATCCGCGACGATCTTGTCGAAGGTCGCCTGATCATAGCCCACGAGGTCCATCTTGTTCACCGCCAGCACGATCTGGCGGATGCCCAGCAGGTGGACAAGGTAGGAATGCCGCCGCGTCTGGGTCAGCACGCCCTTGCGCGCGTCGATCAGGATCACGGCCAGATCGGCGGTCGAGGCGCCCGTCACCATGTTGCGGGTGTACTGCTCATGGCCGGGGGTGTCGGCGACGATGAACTTGCGCTTCTCGGTGGCGAAGAAGCGATAGGCCACGTCGATGGTGATGCCCTGCTCGCGCTCGGCGGCAAGGCCATCGACCAGAAGGGCAAAGTCGATCTCTTGCCCCTGGGTGCCCATCTTGCGGCTGTCGGCCTGAAGGGTGGCCAACTGGTCTTCGAAAATCATCTTGCTGTCGTACAGAAGCCGACCGATCAGCGTGGACTTGCCGTCGTCCACCGACCCGCAGGTGATGAAGCGCAGCATGGTCTTGTGCTGGTGGGTCTCCAGATAGGCCTGGATGTCCTCGGCGATCAGGGCGTCGGTCTTGTAGATCGGGTCTTGCGTGGTCATGGCGTCCTCAATGTCTGGAATGATGGAAAAAAGCGGTTAGAAATAGCCTTCCTGCTTCTTCTTCTCCATCGAGGCGGCCTGATCGTGGTCGATCGCGCGGCCCTGGCGTTCCGAGGTGGTGGTGAGCAGCATTTCCTGGATGACATCGGGCAGCGTCGCGGCCTCGCTTTCCACCGCACCGGTCAGCGGATAGCAGCCGAGCGTGCGGAACCGGACCGAGCGCATCTGCGGCACCTCGCCGTCCTTCAGGCGGAAACGGTCGTCGTCCACCATCAGGATCAGCCCATCGCGTTCCACCGTGGGGCGGGGGGCGGCGAAATACAGCGGCACGATCTCGATGTTTTCCAGGTAGATGTACTGCCAGATATCAAGTTCGGTCCAGTTCGAGATCGGGAAGACCCGGACGCTCTCGCCCTTGGACTTGCGGGCGTTATAAAGGCGCCAAAGCTCGGGGCGCTGGTTCTTCGGGTCCCAGCGGTGGTTGGCCGAGCGGAAGGAAAAGACCCGCTCCTTGGCGCGCGACTTTTCCTCATCCCGGCGGGCGCCGCCGAAGGCCACGTCGAAGCCATGCAGGTCCAGCGCCTGTTTCAGGCCTTCGGTCTTCCACATGTCGGTGTGCAAGGATCCGTGGTCGAAGGGGTTGATGCCTTTCGCCTTGGCTTCGGGGTTCTGGTAGACCAGCAGTTCCATCCCCGCTTCCTGCGCGGCGCGGTTGCGCAGGGCATACATGTCGCGGAACTTCCAGGTCGTATCGACATGCAGCAGGGGGAAGGGCGGCGGGGCCGGGTAGAAGGCCTTCTTCGCCAGGTGCAGCATCACCGCGCTGTCCTTGCCGACGCTGTACAGCATCACCGGCTTTTCCGCCTCGGCGGCGACTTCGCGCAGGATGTGAATGCTCTCGGCTTCCAGCCGCTGCAGATGGGTCAGGGATTTCGTGCTCATGCTGCCTCTCGGAATTGCGTTGACGGGGCATGTAGTCTGGATCAGAAGCACAAAAACCCCCCATTTGGGGGGACAATGCCGAAAGGTCGACGCAAGCCATGTCCGAAGAGACCGATCTGACCGAGGCGCTCTTGGCCGCAGCCACTGGTTATGGCGGCAAAGACGGCCCGGCCGACCTCTGGCCCGGCTTCTTGCGCCGACTGGCGGCGGCGATGGGGGCAGGGGGGATATCGATGACTGTGACCGACGGGCCATCGTGGCAGGTCGGGCTAGAGGTCACGCCATTGGATGCGGCGGTGGTCGCGCGGATGCGGTGGGACCGCGTCTATTCCCGCACCGACCTGCCCGGGGCAGAGCCCGCCGGCCCCGCCCTGCGCGCGCTGCGTGCCGCACTTCCGGGGGGCGGGCAGGTGGTGATCCTGGCCCTGCGGCAGGGTCAGGATTTCCGCGCGGTGGACAGTGTGCGGCTGTCGGCTTTCGGCCCTTTGACCGCCCGGGCCCTTGCAGGCTGGCTGGCGCTGCGCGACGAGCGCGCCCGCACCGGGCTGGAGGCGCAGGCGGCGGCGGGGCTGGGGTTGGGCTGGGTCCTGCTGAGTCCGGCGCTGGAGGTGCTGGCCCTGTCTTCCCGGGCCGAGCGCCTGGCCGAAGAGGCCGGCCTGCGCCGCCGCGCCGATGGCCGGATCGAAAGCGCCGATCCGGCGCTGGCCCGGGGCCTGACGCGGGCCGTGTCGGCGGCACAGGCCGGGCAACAGGCGGGCCTGCTGGAAAGCGCCTCGCCTGGGTTACGCCTGATGTTGCAGGCCACGCGGCACCTCGGCCAGCCCGCGCTGGTGCTTTGGTTGCGGCATGCGCCAGACCTTTCGGCCTCGCCGCCCGAAAAGATCGCGGCACTTTTCGGATTGACCCGCAGCGAGGCGCGGCTGGCCGATGGGCTGAGCCTGACAGAGGCCGCGCACCAGCTTGGCTGGACCATCGAAACGGCGCGCAGCTGTTCGAAGCTGATCTTCGCGCGGATGGGCGTCAGGGGCCAGAGCGGCGTCCTGCGCGCCCTGCTGACCGCACCACTTTGGCCCGCAGACCCGGACGCGGCGCCATGACCTGAGTGACCAGTTGGCCCAACCGGGCGCGAGTGATCCTCGGGCGATGCGCGACGCGGCGCGCCAGTTGAAGATGCGGCCGGGTGCTCCGTTTGCGGGGCCCTTCGGCTCGAGGTTGCCGGCAGGGCCGATCACCGCCCTGTTCCGCATTGCGCCGCCTGACCGGAAATGACAGAAAGCCCCGTCTGCGCCGAAGGATGCGGGCTTGACCGGAGACAGGAATGCAGGCCTGGGACGCGCAGCTTTTTGCACTCATGACTGCCGGGCCGGAGGCGCCGGGCTGGCTTGTCCTCGTGGCGAGCTTTGCCGCAACCTGGATCGTGCCGCTGGTGGCGGGCGGACTGGTGCTGGCCTGGATTTTTGGGCGCGGGCGGAGCGCGCTCCTGGACGCCGTGGCTTCGGGATTTCTTGGCCTTGGCGCGGTGCAAGCCATCGGACTGATCCTTTATCGCCCGCGGCCGTTCGAGGTGGGTCAGGGCCTGAACCTGATGCACCACCTGCCCGAGAACTCGTTTCCCTCCGACCACGCGACGCTGATGTTCGCGCTTGCGACCTCGCTGATCCTGTCGCGCAAGCCGGTGGGCCGGGCGCTGTTGCTTCTGGCCATCGCGGTGGGCTGGGCCCGGGTCTATCTTGGGGCGCATTGGCCGGGCGACATCCTCGGCGGGGCGGTATTGGGTGCGGCCTGCGCGGCGATCGTGCACAGGCTTGCGTTCAGGCTGCCGGTCTGGGCCGGGCTGGACGGGCTTTACCACCGGGTGACGGGGCATTGAGCCGGCCAGCGGCCACCTGCAGGCGGTCTGGCCCGGTGTTGGGCTGCTGCAAGGGCGACTTCTGCCGGCCCAGGATGTAACATTCGGCCCCAGACAGAGTCCTATTCCGCGGGACGCTGGAGGAGGTGACGATGACAGCCAGCAGGACCACGATATTCGACCACGTTCTGGAATGGATCGGCCACAGGCTGGCCGGCAAGCTCAATGAGCCCAGCCCCGGCTATCTGCCCTTCACGCCTTCGGATTTCGACCTCTTGACTCGGATCCTGCGCCCCGGAGACGTGCTTCTGGTCGAAGGTCGCGACCGCGTGTCCAACGCGATCAAGTACCTCACGCAATCGACCTGGTCCCATGTGGCGATCCATGTCGGACCGCGCTTTGCCGACCCGTCGCATGTTCTGGTCGAGGTCAACCTGGGCGAGGGCTGCGTCTCGGTGCCGCTGACGAAATACGCCCGCTACAACACCCGCGTTTGCCGCCCTGTGGGGCTGACGGCCGAAGAATGCGCGGCCGTGACCGATTTCATGATTGCGCATATCGGGCTGCAATATGATCTGCGCAACATCTGGGACATGCTGCGTTACCTTCTGCCCAACCCGCCGGTGCCGGTGCGCTGGCGGCGCCGCATGCTGGCCTTCGGGTCGGGCGATCCGACGCGGGCGATCTGTTCCTCGTTGATCGCGCAGGCGTTTCAGACGGTCCGCTATCCGATCCTGCCCGATGTGCGGCAAGTCAAGGCACGGGCAGGATCAGGCTTTGCCCAGGCGGAAATCTTGCACATCCGCCATCACTCGCTTTACGCGCCGCGCGATTTCGACCTGTCACCATGGTTTCAGATCGTGAAACCGACGCTGGTGCGGGGTTTTGATCCACACAAGCTGGTCTGGGATACAGCGCTTGATGATACGGGCGCTCAGACCGGCAGCCAGGGCGAAGCTCATCCAAAGGCCAGCCAGCCCTGCCGCCAGCGCAAGCCCGTGGTCAGCGCGCAGGCGGCGGCAAAGATCAGCGCCAGCGTGGGGAAGGCGGCTGGCCACAGGCAGAAGGCCGCAAAGATCGCGATGGTCTCGGCTCCTTCGGTCAGCCCGCCCAGGTAGTAGATGCCCTTCTGCGGAAAGGGGACCGCGGTCTGGCCGCGCTTGGCGGCGAGGGTGGCAAAGGCCAGGAAGGACGAGCCCGTACCGACGAAGGCCGCGATCAGCACAGCCGCGGGCAGGGCGTTTTCCGGCGCGTGCAGGGCAAATCCCAAAGGCACCACTGCGTAAAAGACAAAGTCGAAGGCGATGTCCAGAAACGCGCCGCGGTCGGTTGGCCCGGTCAGCCGCGCCAGCGTGCCGTCCAGCCCGTCGGCCAGCCGGTTCAGCACGATCAACACCAGCGCCGGGCCAAAGGCACCGAGGGCCAGCGCAGGCAGGGCCAAGACGCCCAGAGCAAAACCCAAGAGGCTGATCTGGTCGGCATGGACCCCGCGCCGCGCCAGCACCCTTGCGGCGGGGGTTAGCGCGGCTCGGATCAGGGGTTGCAGGCGGGCGTCGATCATCCGCGCCTCCAGGCGTGGAACCCCTGCAAAAGGCGCAGCGCCGCGGGGCTGACATGCGCCTGCCGCCAGCGCCCGGCAGTTGCCTTGGCGGCCTCGGCCCAGGTCGGATAGGCATGGATGGTGGACAGGATCTTGCCCAGACCCAGCCCGTGCTTCATCGCCAGCACGAATTCGGACAAGATATCGCCGGCATGGTCGCCCACGATGGTGACGCCCAGGATGCGGTCCTTGCCGGGCGGAGTCAGAACCTTGATGAAGCCCTCGGACGCGCCATCGGCAATCGCGCGGTCCAGTTCGTCCAGATCATAGCGCGTGACCTCGACCGCGATGCCCTGCGCCTGCGCCTCAGCCTCGGACAGGCCGACGCGGGCGACCTCGGGGTCGGTGAAGGTGACCCAGGGGATCACCCGGTAATCGGCCTTGAACCGCTTGATGTCACCGAAGAGGGCATTGACCGCGGCGAACCAGGCCTGATGCGCGGCGGTATGGGTGAACTGATAGAGGCCGGCCACATCGCCCGCCACCAGGATATGCGGATGGGTCGTGCGCAGGAAGGCGTCGGCCTCGATCCTGGTGCCGCCAATCCCCAACGCCTCTAGCCCGAAGCCGGTGAGGCGCGGCTTGCGGCCGAGCGCCACGATCAGCGCGTCGGATGCGATCCTTTCGCCCGAGGCGAGGTCGAGCCAGCCCTTGCCGCTGGCCTTCGCCTGCATCTCGGTCAGCACGCGCACCCCGTCGGCCTCGAGTGCGGCGCGGACCAGGGACGAGGCATCGTCATCCTCGCGCGGCAGCAGATGCGGGCCGCGCTGGATCAGCGTCACTTGCGCGCCCAGCCGCTGCAAGGCCTGCGCCAGTTCGCAGCCGATCGGGCCGCCGCCAAGGATGGCGATCCGGGCGGGGATCGTTGCCCGGCCCCGCAGCGCCTCCCACAATGTGTCAGAGGTCAGGGGCTCCGCCTGATCCAGCCCGGGCAAATCGGGCAGGATCGGCGCTGCCCCGGTGGCGATGATTATGGCGCGGGTGGTCAGGCGCTGCGTGCGGCCATCGGGAAAGGCGACTTCGACTGTCCAAGGGTCGATCAGACGGGCATAGCCTTGCAAAACCTCGACCCCGAGGCCGGTATAGCGTTCGACCGAGTCATGCGGGGCGATGTCGGCGATGATGCGATGCACCCGCTCCATGACCGCGCCGAAGGGCACGTCAGGGTCAGCGGGGGTCAGGCCCCAACGGCCCGCGTGGCGCATCTGATGCGCCAGCTTCGCGCTGCGGATCAGCGCCTTGGACGGCACGCAACCGGTGTTCAGACAATCGCCGCCCATCCGATGCGCCTCGATCAGGGTCACCTTGGCCTTCACAGCAGCCGCGATATAGGCCGAGACAAGCCCGGCTGACCCGCCGCCGATCACCACGAGGTTGCGGTCAAACCGGCGCGGGCGGGCTGGGTCGCGTCGGAACACCTTCAAAGCCATGCGGGCCATCCACAAATACAGGCCCGGACGGGCGAACGAAGCGGGCCCCACCCCCTGCCAGACGGGGAACAGCGCCCCGATGACCAGCAGCAAGGACAGCGCCGTCGTCAGAACATAGGGCGCGCAGGCCACAAGGGCCAGACCCGGGCAACGATCGCCGCGCTGCGGCTGCCAGTCTTGGACGGCCGCTTGCCAAGGGTAAAGGCCGATCCAGCTTTGGCAGAAAATTACTTCGGCCAGGCGGCGCCGTCGCGCTGCAGCCTCGGGCAGACTGGCCCCGGCGACGAGAACTGCCGCAAAGCTGTCGAAACCATGGATCGATCCGACGCGCGGTCCTGTCTGCGATCACGGGCCCATGACAGGCAAACAGGGCGCCCGGCGTACACGTTTGCGTGAGACTGCGCCCGATGTGTAACGCATCGGGCTTTCGCGCGACATCTCTTTGTAAGCCCCGATGGAGAGCGCCCTTGATCCTGCTGATTGCCTATCTTGCCGGGCTGCTGACCCTGATCAATCCCTGCGTCCTGCCGGTTCTGCCGATCGTCCTTGCGTCGAGCCTGCACCGCGACCGCCGGGCGCCTCTGGCGCTTGCCCTGGGGATGAGCGGCAGTTTCGTCGTGCTGGGTCTTGGCGTGGCGCTGCTGGGTCCGGCTCTGGGGATCACGGAGGACAGGCTCAGCAGCGGGGCGGCGCTGGTGATGGTGGCTTTCGGCATGATCATGGTCTTTCCGGTTCTGGGCGACATCTTCACACGCCTGACGGCCCGGTTCGCGGCGCGGGCGGATGCGTCGGTCGATGCCGCCGAGGCGCGCGGGCTGGGCGGCCAGTTTCTGGGCGGTGCATTGCTTGGCGCGGTCTGGAGCCCCTGCGTCGGCCCGACCCTGGGTGCGGCCATTGGCCTCGCCTCCTCTGGCCGGTCCCTCGGGCTTGCCGGCGCAATCATGTCGGCCTTCGCCTTGGGCGTATCCACCCTGATCCTGGCGCTGGCTCATGCCGCGCGCGGTACAAGACAGCGCTGGATGCCGCGCCTGCGCCGCACCGCCGAAAGTTCGAAACTGGCACTTGGCCTGATGTTCATGCTGATCGGCCTCGGCCTCTACTTTGGCCTGAATCACCCTGTCGAGGCCTGGGCCCTGCAGCATATGCCGGGCTGGCTGGTCGATTTTTCCGTATCCATCTGAGGAGTGCACGATGAACCGCAGAACCCTTCTGGCCCTGACCCCTGCCCTGCTTCTTCCCCGTTTCGCGCTGGCCGCCGACCGGATCTTTTACGAACCCGGCAATGCCGAAGCCGCGATGAAGGCCGGCAAGGTCGTGCTTCTGGATTTCTGGACGAACTGGTGCACCACCTGCGCCGCTCAGGACCGCGTGGTGGCAAAGCTGCGCGCCGGAAACCCCGCCTATGACAAGGCGATCACCTTCATAACCGTCGATTGGGACAAGTATTCCGAGGCGAAAATATCGACCGACCTGCATATCCCGCGGCGGTCGGTCTTGGTGGCCATGAAGGGCAAGACCGAGATCGGCCGAGTCACGGTAGAGACCTCGGAAGCATCGATCAAGGGACTGCTGGACGCGGCCCTGGCTGCGGCCACGGCCTGAGGCACCTGCCGACATCGACCCGTTCACGGTCACAGAATGCCGCTGGCCAGACCCCGGCATGGCGGCGCTGACAGGGCGGATGGGTAATCCCCCCCGAAAGTAAGGGGCTGCATAAGTAGAATTTTCTCGCCAAGATGAACGAGGAGATTCTGAATGAAGACAAGCAGATACACTGAGGCTCAGATCCTTGCGATCCTGCGGCAGGCCGAAGGCGGGATGCCGGTGGCGGA
>WGOE01000004.1 GCA_016124195.1 bacterium
CGGGCGGGAGCGGTGTTTCATGACCAAACCGAAATTGCAGGTTTCTGAATGAAATCATACGAAACCCTGCAGCCCGAGGCGAGCAAAACCGCCGTGATCTAACGCAAAATCAATAGGATGGGTGTTAATCAGGGCCAACTCAATAGCGCAAAGGCGCGGTTGATATGACGTGAACCTTGGGGCATAGGCTCAATAACGAGAATGCTGGTTACAGCCCAAAACGCGTCGGACTTGGCCCGTAATTCTCCAGTCTTGTCGGGCCTATTTCTGGGCAGCCTTTCTGGGCAAGCGTTTTAGGACGGGTTCAAGGTAGCGTTGGGCCGTTGTCCGGGCCAGTGGAACTCCCAGCCTTTGTTCTACCCATGCCTGGGCCTCAAATAGGATTGCCTCGGTCTTTTCAGGCAGCTTTCCTGTGGAAAAGCGCACTTCAAATTCGCGCAAAAGGGCGTCCCTCAAGAGATTTTCTCCCGATGTGGGAGCGCCTCGCCTCGGGCCTCGGGGTGTGGGCGCTGCTTCCAGATCAAAAACGCCTTCAAGCGGAATGAACGTCTCACCGTATAGATTTCCTACCACTTTCTCAGGGGTTAGTCGCGGCACCGGATGTTGCCGTAGAAAATCTCCGCTATCGACGGTGACGCCCAGGTATGTTCCCTCCAAAGTTTTTAAATTTCCGCTATCCCAATCGATTCCGGTGAAAGTCCAGTCTTGTGATGGAATTAGGGTGAATTCGTCCGGATACCGATCTTCTTCATCATCCTCGTTAAGATTAAGCGGCATGAACAAGCCTATTCCGGTCACTCTTGCATCCGCCAAGGCTTGAAATACGTCAGTTTGCGCCCTTTCAAGCATTCTCTTCAACGGCGCTTGCGCACGTTCCAGCCAAATTGCTGCGGCTAAATCCACCTCATCATCCAGTCTAAATGTCTGCTGAAATTCGTGAGTAGCCTCATTTTTCGGCAGAATTCCTTCGAGTCGTTTTAGTTGCTCTGCCCGTTGGGCGCGCGACTCCCGGACCTGATCTGGCGACTGTCCTTCGCAGATTTCGTAATTGCGATGATACTCCAACGGATCAACACCGGGCATAATTCGTGCCAAAGTTGACACGTTAAAATATAGGTCGATTTCAAATGGGCTACTTTGGTGGTCAAGAATTGCATTAATGTTCTGTCGATAGTCGCGGGCGGGGCCAGACCGATCTTCTGTAAACTCAGCCCTTGGAAGCCGACCAAAGGCTAACCAGTCGGCACATTCGTTAATTGTCAGGCAGGGAGCCAGATCGAGATACTCAAGATAGCGCATTGTGTGTCGCCCTTAACTAGAATTCTACAGCGTACTGCCTTCAAAACTGACTAGGAGGCTACCAACTGCAAAACCTGCCCGTTCTGCCCGGTCACATGCTTCGCCCAGCGCGCCATCACGATTTGCCGTTGTTCAAGGTAATCCGTGCGACGATAGGCCCGTTCAACCGATCCTCCGACAACGTGCGAAAGGCAGCTTTCGGCCACTTCGTGCGAGGTGTCGGTGGCCTCGGCCAGCCAGTCGCGCAGGCTGGATCGGAAGCCGTGGGGGCGGGCGTCCAGCTTCATCCGCTCCATAAGGCGGCTCATGGTCATATCGCTAATCACACCTTTCCGAACGCTGGGAAATAGGAAGCCATCACGGGCAAGAGGCTTGGCCTGTTCAATGACGGCCAGCGCCTCGGGCGACAGAGGAACGCGAAAATCCGGGGTTGCATCGCGCCGGCCCTTCATCCGGTCGCCGGGGATAGTCCAGACGTTGCCCTCTATCTGGTCGAGGCGCAGGAAGCGCAGGGGCGCAGACCGCACCCCGGTCAGGATGAGCAGGCGCAGGGCGAGGTGCGTGATAGAGCCGTCACTCAGCCCGGCATAGAAGGCGGGTACCGCCTGCCAAGCCATGGCTGGCAAATTCTGGGCCTTGTGGCGCTGCTTGCCCAAGAGGGCTTTGGCCTTTTCGGTGGCCTGCAAGTCAACATCAAGGCCCAGCGCGGCGGCGTGCTTCATGCAGATCGCAAGGCGGTTGAGGGCCTTCTTGGCTGTCTCTGCCTTGGTGTGCCAGATCGGGGCCAGGGTGTCGCGAATATCGGTCTGGTCAATCTCGGCCACAGGCACCTTGCCCAGCTTGGGCAGAACGTAAAGGCGGATCGGGGAGAACCAGCGCCCGGCCTCGCCATCGCCTTTCAACTCGGCCTTGCGGCTTTCAAAGGCATCGGTGGCAATGTCCTTCAGAAGGTGGAGGTTGCGCAGGGCCTCGCGGCGTTCTTTCTGGCGTTGCTTGATCGGGTCAATCTCTGCGGCGGCTAAGCCGCGCCACTTGGCGGCCAAAGCGCGGGCGTCCTTCAAGGTCACGTCTTGGGCGGAGCCTAGGCCCATTTCGCGCCGCCGCCCGTGAACGGTGACACGCAGCACCCATTGCCCGCCGCCATCCTCACGCTTGTGGAGCCAAAGACCGCCGCCATCGGAATGCTTGCCAGGCTCCGCGCCCTTCACCTCTTGGGCGGTCAGCTTATTCAAGGAATGCGCTGCCATTGTATCCACCTTTTTATCCCCCTTCACTTCTAAGCCCGGATGAGAGAGATTGAAAGTGAAAGATGACAGTTTATTCAAGAAAATACGGGTGGTGTCTTAGCATAGGTTCCTTGATGGGGTAGCCTTATAGTAGCTGATGCGTTCCAATATGGTGCTTCTTTGCCCTTCAGCGGCACCACTGTTCCCGGGAATTGCAAACAATATCGGATGTTTGTAAGTTTTCCGGAACATAGAACCCTGCACCGTTTCATCTTTGCCCTATTCTGGTCGTGGTTTGCCCGTTCGACCGCGATCCGAGGTTGGCCGTGCCGGGGCAAATCCATCAGGACTTGCATGCTGCGGGTGGGTTTCAGCGCCCTCTTGCGATGCCCGCGCTGGATCCGATGCGGGAGGCAAGTGGCCCGAAGTGGAGAGCGAACCGCCGGGGTTGGAACCCCGCGCGACCCGGGCCTTTCGTTCCTCTTGCAGGCGCAGGAGGCGGCACGGCTGATACTTGCGCTTCATATGTTGACAAAAATACTTTGGTGACTATTGTTGACTAAACTCATCAGTCTTTAGGGCCAAAGCCGGAGAATGCCATGCTCGTCACCTTCCTGATCATGCTGCGCGAGGGAATCGAAGCCGCGCTGATCATCGGCATCATGGCCGGCTACAGCGTACGGCGCGGGCGGGCGCAGGCGCTGCCGTCGATCTGGGCCGGGGCGCTCGCAGCGCTGGTCACTTCGGCGGTGCTGGCCGGGCTTTTGTTGTGGACCAAGGCCGACTTCCCCCAGCGCATCCAGGAGCTTTTCGAGGTCGTGGTGGCCGTCGTTGCCATCGTCGTGCTGCTGTCGATGGTGTTCTGGATGCGCCGCGCCGGCCGCACCTTCAAGGCCGAGATCGAGCGGACGCTCGACCGCGACCTGCAGCGCAGCTCTGGCGGGTTCTCGCTGGCCCTGTTCCTGTCGGCCTTCCTGATCGTCGGGCGCGAGGGGGTGGAATCGGTGATGTTCCTCGTAGCCATCCTGCAGCAGGCCACCGGGCCCGCGATGCTGAGCGGCGCACTTCTGGGGCTGGCCGCCGCTGTTCTGGCCGGTGCGGCGATCTTCCGGCTGGGGGTCAGGCTCAATCTCGCGCGCTTCTTCCGCTGGACCGGGGTCGTGGTGATCTTCATCGCGTCGGGCCTTGCCGCGCAGGCGCTGCGGGCGCTGCATGAGGCGGGGCTGTGGAACGAACTGCAGGGCACGGCCTTCGATCTGTCGGCGGTCCTGCCGGGTGACGGCGTGCTGGGCAGCCTGCTCAGCGGCATCTTCGGCTATTCGGCGACGCCAAGCTGGGGTGAGGTTCTGGTCTATCTGATGCTGGCCGTGCCGTCGCTGGTGCTGTTCCTGCGGCCGGCGCGTCCGATCCTGGCTTCGCGCCCGGCCTGATTTCTGACCTTTCAACGGAGAATTGCAATGCGAGCATTTTCGCAAATGATGGCGCTTGCCCTGATGGCGGCGGGCGCCGCGGCCCCGGCATGGGCCGATCCGATCGCGGTGTCGGTCGGCGACAAGGGCTGCGAGCCGATGCAGCTGACCGTCCCGGCCGGCAAGGTGCAGTTCATGATCACCAATGCCTCGTCCCGGGTTCTGGAATGGGAGATCCTGGAGGGCGTGATGATCGTGGCCGAACAGGAAAAGATCCTGCCCGGCTTTGTCCAGAGGCTGAACGTGACGCTGAAGGCCGGCGAATACGCGATGACCTGCGGCCTTTTGTCCAATCCCAAGGGGGTGATCCGCGTCACCGGGGCCGAGGTGACCGGGGCGCTGGACCCGATGGCGCTGGTCGGGCCGGTTGCCGAATACAAGGTCTGGGTCAAGGCCGAGGCCGATGCGCTGGTGGCCGCGACCGCCTCCTTCACCGAGGCCGTCAAGGCCGGCGACGTGGCGCGGGCCCGCGCGCTTTATGCCCCGGCCCGGGTCAGCTACGAACGGATCGAGCCGATTGCGGAACTGTTCAGCGACCTTGACGCCTCGATGGATGCCCGCGCCGATGATTGGGAGCTGCGCGAAAAGGATCCGGGCTTTTCGGGCTTTCACAAGCTGGAATACGATCTTTTTGCCACGGGCGATGTGACGGGTTCCGGCCCGGCGGCAGACCGGCTTCTGGCCGATGCGCGCGATCTGCAGGGCCGCATCCTCGGGTTGACCCTGCCGCCGGCCGTGGTGGTGGGCGGGGCCGCGGCGCTGATCGAAGAGGTGGCAGGCTCCAAGATCTCGGGCGAAGAGGACCGCTATTCGCACACCGACCTGTCCGACTTTGCCGCCAATATCGAAGGCGCGCAAAAGATCGTGACCCTGCTGAACCCGCTGATCGCGCCGCGTGACGCCGATCTGCTGGCGCGGATTTCGGCCAGCCTGGCCGAGGTGACGGCAGTTCTGGACAGCTACCGCTTGGGCGATGCCTACAAGCCCTATACCGACCTGACCGAGGCCGACCGCAGGGCGCTGGAGGCGCGGATCGCGGCCTTGGCCGAAGATCTGGCCCTTGTGCCCGGACTTCTGGGCCTGCAGGCGAGTTGAGCCGATGACGACCCGACGTTCGCTTCTTCTGGGGCTTGGTGGCGCGCTGGCGCTGGCCGAAGCGGTCTGCCCGGCCCGCGCCGCGCCGCCCGCCGTGCTGGACTGGCGCGGCCCGCATCAGGCCGGCATCGCCACGCCGCCGACGCCCTTTGCCATTTTCGCGGCCTTCGATCTTTTGGCGCAAGACCGTGCCGACCTGCGCGAGGCGCTTCGCCTTCTGTCGGACGAGATCGCGACGCAGACCGTCCCGGGACCCATTCCGCAGGGCGACGATCCCCTGATGCCGCCGCCCGACAATGGCCTTCTGGGCGAAGGGCGCGCGGGGCAGCGGCTGTCGGTCACGGTCTCGCTTGGCGCCTCGGTCTTTGACGACCGCTTTGGTCTGGCCGCCCGCCGGCCGCGCGAATTGACCGCGATGGAGCGGTTTCCCAACGATGCCATCGACCCTGACCTGGCCCATGGCGATCTGATGCTGCAGATCAGCGCCGACACGCGCGAGGCGGTGCTGCATGCCCTGCGCGCCATCGTGCGGCGCACGGGCCGGGTGTTGGTGCCGCGCTGGCAGATCGAGGGATTTCTGCCGGCCCGGCCCGCCGCCCCGGCCGAGGCCACCCCGCGCAACATGCTGGGCTTCAAGGACGGCACTTCGAACATCGACAGGGACGATGCGGCGGCGATGGACCGGCTGGTCTGGGTCCCGCCGGGGTCCGAGCCTGCGTGGACCGCCGGCGGCAGCTATCAGGTCGTGCGCCTGATCCGCAATCTGGTGGAACGCTGGGACCGCACCCAACTGGCCGCGCAAGAGGCGATCATGGGGCGGCACCGGCTTTCCGGCGCGCCGCTGGGCAAGACCGAGGAGCACGACACCCCCGACATGGCCTTGCTGCCCGACAAGGCCCACATTCGCCTCGCCAACCCGCGCCAGCCGGAATCAGCGGCCAATCTGATCCTGCGCCGGGGGTACAACTATGCCCGGGGGCTGGACCGCGCCGGCCGGATGGACATGGGCCTGATCTTTGTCAGCTATCAGGCGAGCCTCGATGCGGGCTTTCGCGCTGTCCAGGCCCGGCTGAACGGCGAGCCGCTGGAAGAATATGTCAAGCCGTTCGGCGGCGGTTATTTCTTTGCCCTTCCGGGCCTTGGCAGCCAGGATCATTTGGGCCAGACCCTGTTGGATTGAGGCCCGGAGGCCCGGGGTCACGGCAAAGTGCCCGGCGCGTACCTTGCCAAGATCGCCTGCCCGTGGCCATGCTCGCCCGATAAACGGTCAGCGCCCGGGCCTTTCGAACGATTTGGCGCCCGAGCGGTGGCCAAGTTTCACAAAACGGTCAGCTTGGTGGCAAGGGAATGCTATCTTGCCGCACTATCCGGGCGCATGACTGCGGTGAAACGGACAAGGACTTCAGGACCATGGCAACACACCCAAGTAACGCCGGCCCCAAGGCCGGGGCTCCCGCTGGCGAAAGGGCGGTTCTGGTTCTGCAGGGCGGCGGCGCGCTTGGCGCCTATCAGGCCGGCACTTTTGAGGAACTGGCCCGCGCGGGTAACGACATGGCCTGGGTCGCGGGCATTTCGATCGGCGCGATCAACGCTGCCCTGATCTGCGGCAACCCGCCCGAACATCGCGTCAGCCGCCTGCGCGCCTTTTGGGAGGGGATCACCGCCAACCTGACCCTGCAACCGGTCTTCGCGCTTCCGGGGCTCGACCTGCCCGGCGTTGACCTGCCGGCATTCGAGGTGCCGGGCGCGCGTTCGCTTTTCAGCGAAATGGCCTCGAACATGGCGCTGGCCTTCGGCGCGCCGGGCTTTTTCGCCCCGCGCTTTCCCTGGGCCGGTCTGACACCCACAGGTGCGCTGCGCGGCACCAGTTTCTATGACACGGCCCCCCTGCGCGAAACCCTGCTGGAACTGGTGGATTTCGACTACCTCAACACCAGGGGCCCGCGCCTCAGCGTGGGGACGGTGGATGTGGAGACGGGCAATTTCGTCTATTTCGACAGCGCCACGACGCGGATCGCGCCAGAGCATATCATGGCGAGCGGTGCCCTGCCGCCCGGCTTTCCCGCCGTCGAAATCGACGGGCGGCAGTATTGGGACGGCGGCCTCGTCTCGAACACGCCCTTGCAATATGTGCTGGAGAATGCCGGGACCGGTCCGCTTCTGGTGTTTCAGGTCGATCTTTTCGCAGCGCGCGGGCCGCTGCCCGAGACGCTGGCCGAAGTGTCGCAGCGCGAAAAGGACATCCGGTTTTCCAGCCGCACCCGCCTGACCACGGACCGTTTCCGCCAGTTGCACGCGCTGCGCGCCGCGGCGGAGCGTCTGGCCGCCAAACTGCCGGCCGAGATGGCCGACGATCCTGACCTAGCGCTCTTGCGCAAGGCGGGGCCGTCTTGTCCCGTGACGCTGGTCCATCTGATCCACCGCAACGAGGATTTCGAGGGAGCGGCGAAGGATTACGAATTCTCGCGCCTGACGATGGAGGAACACTGGAAGGCCGGGCGGCGCGACGTGGGGCGGACCTTCGACCACAGGGCCTGGCGCCAACGTGCGGTCGAGGCGGACGGCCTGCGCGTCTTCGATCTCAGCGCCCGGCCGAATGACGCCTGATCCGGGGTGCTGCCTCATGAGAGGCATGACAGGGGGGCCTCGCGGCGGCCTCACGCCAATATGACGGGGCAGGGCCGGTTTCGGGGTGCATTCCGGGACAAGTTCGTGGACCCTGCCCATGCAAGGCCAAGCGGGGCGCTGCGATGGCGGCTTGGGTGCGGGTCGCAGCGCGACCCCAGAGATGACCCGCCCGACCGGGGCGGGCTGATGCCGGATCCGCCACGGGTTCGGTCAAAATGCGGTCGGTGCATCGCACCACCGAATTGAAAGGAAATAGACCATGACAGCTTCGCTGAGTTTGAAAGACAAGGTCTGCATCATCACCGGCGCCGCAAGCGGCATCGGTCTGGCGATTGCCGAACGCTATGTCGCCGATGGCGCGCGGGTGGCGATTGCCGATCTGGATCTGGCCGCGGCCGAGGCGACGGCGGCCAAGCTGACCAAGGCCGGCCCCGGTCAGGCCATCGGTGTCGCGATGAACGTGACGGACGAGACCATGGTCAATGACGGCGTGGCGGCGGTGGTGGCAAAATGGGGCAGGGTGGATGTGCTTGTTTCCAATGCCGGCATCCAGATCGTGCACAAGCTCGAAGACTTCACCTTCGCCGACTGGAAGAAGCTCTTGTCCATCCATCTGGACGGGGCGTTTCTGACCTCCAAAGCCGTGCTGCCGCATATGTACAAGGCCGGCGGCGGGTCGATCATCTTCATGGGCTCGGTCCACAGCCATGAGGCTTCGGCGCTGAAATCGGCCTATGTCACGGCCAAGCACGGCCTTCTGGGCCTCGCCCGCGTGATCGCCAAGGAGGGCGGCACCCAGGGCGTGCGGGCCAATGTGATCTGCCCCGGCTTCGTACGCACCCCGCTGGTGGAAAAGCAGATCCCCGAACAGGCCAAGACGCTTGGCATTTCGGAAAAGGAGGTCGTCGAAAAGGTCATGCTGGGCGAAACGGTGGACAAGGAGTTCACCACGGTCGAGGACGTGGCCGAGGTGGCGCATCTTTTCGCGGCCTTCCCCAGCAACGCGCTGACCGGACAGTCGCTTGTGGTCAGCCATGGCTGGTTCATGCAGTGACACGGCCTGCGCGCGGCGCACCCGATGCGCCGCGCGTCCCTGACGGCCGGTCGGGGGTGGCGGATTTCCAAGACCTGGCGCTAGAATTGGCTCTTGACGGACCCCGGGCCCGCGGTCCGCGATCCCACGCGACCTTTTGCGGAGAAGCCGTTGAAATCTCACAGACTCCCCCAATCCGCCGCGACGGGCACCTGTCATGTCTGCGGCAAAAGCCTTGCCCGGGCGCGGCTGACGCCCTGGTCGTCGGTCCGGCCGGGCGTCTCGGGGCTGATCGCACAGCAGGCGCCGGACTGGAGCGAAGGCAAGCTGATCTGCCATGACGACCTCGCAAGGTTCCGCCGGCGTTACGTGGAACGCCTGCTGGAGCAGGAGCGGGGCGAACTCAGCGCCCTGGATCGCGAGGTGCTGCACAGTTTCGAGACCGGGCAGTTCGTTTCGCGCCGGGTCGATGACGAGGCGAAGGCAGACCTGACCTTCGGCGAAAGGATGGCCGATGGCGTGGCCAGTTTCGGCGGCAGCTGGACCTTCATCCTGATCTTTGTCGCCATCCTGACCGGCTGGATCGCGCTGAACGCCGTGGGGCTGATGCGGGCGCCCTTCGACCCCTATCCCTTCATCCTCCTTAACCTCGTCCTGTCCTGCATCGCAGCCCTGCAGGCCCCCATCATCATGATGAGCCAGCGCCGGCAGGAGACCAAGGACCGCATCCGGGGCGAGAACGATTACCGGGTAAACCTCAAGGCCGAACTGGAAATCCGCCAGCTGCATGAAAAGATCGACCATCAGCTGGCCGAGCAATGGGAAAAGCTGGTGGAATTGCAGCAGATCCAGATCGAGCTTCTGGAAGAGCGCAACGGAGGCGCGGGCTGATCCGGGCCGGGTCATAAAAGCTTCATGGCCCCGTCGTCCGGCTTACACAAGGCCGGTCTAACGCCGGTGCCATGATCGCGCAAACTGACATCGGACGGCAGAGCGGTTCCGGTCCGGCAAGCCCCGGGGCAGGGTTGAGGCTTTCCGGCCTCGCCCGGGCCATCGCCGGGCGCCGCATTCTGGACGGCATCGACGTGACCTTCGAGGCCGGGGCGCTCAGCGTCATTCTGGGGCCGTCGGGCTGCGGGAAATCGACCCTTCTGCGGCTGATCGCCGGGCTCGATGCGCCGGACGGCGGCACGATCCACCTGGGCGCGCGCGATCTGGCGCCGCTGCCGCCCGCTGCGCGCGATATCGCAATGGTGTTTCAATCCTATGCACTATTCCCGCATCTGACCATGGCCGAGAACATCCTCTTCGGCCTGTCGCTGCGCCGGGTGGCCCGGGTCGATCAGGCCCGCCGGCTGGCCCGCGTGGTCGAGATGCTGGGCCTTGGCGGGCTGGAGGCGCGCAAACCCGCGCAGCTTTCGGGCGGTCAGCAGCAGCGCGTGGCGCTGGCCCGGGCACTGATCTCGGAACGGCCGATCTGCCTGATGGACGAGCCGCTCTCCAACCTCGACGCCAAGCTGCGTGCCGAAATGCGCTCCGAGATCCGCGCCCTGCAACAGCGGCTTGGCCTGACGATGATCTACGTGACCCACGACCAGGTCGAGGCCATGACGATGGCCGACAAGATCGTCTTGATGAACGAGGGCCGCATCGAACAGGAGGGCGCGCCCGAAGCGATCTATGCCGCCCCCGCCTCGCGCTTTGCCGCGCGCTTCATCGGGATGCCGCCGATGAACCTGATCCCTGGCGCCGCCCTGGGCCTGACGGGCCATGATGCCGGCCGCCTGATCGGCCTGCGCGCCGAAGACGGCCGGATCGACCCGCAGGGTCTGGCCGCGCCGATCGTGGCCCATGAATTTCACGGCGCAGACCTTTTCGTGACGATCCGGCTGGCCGAGACGCCCGTGATGCTGCGTCTGCCGGCCCGCACCGGCTTGCCCGCGGATGGCATCCTGCGCCTTGGCTGGGATGCCGGGGCGCTGCACCGCTTCGACCCCGTGACGGGGCGGAGGCTGACCGAGCCCTGACCCCGTTTCGCCGGGGCCGCGCAAGTCCCGGTCCCTTGCCCCGACCCCGTTTTCCCCCCGTAAAGGAGCTTGCCCATGACGATGTCCTATCTGCGCGGCCTGACGCTTGGCGCCGCGGCGACGCTGGCGCTGTGCGCCGCACCCGCCCTGGCGCTGGACCTGCAATTCTATTTCCCCGTCGCGGTGGGCGGTGGGGCTGCCAAGACGATCGGGGAGTTGACCGACGCCTATATGGCGCAACATCCCGATGTGAAGATCGAGCCCGTCTATACCGGGTCCTATGTCGACACGATCGCCAAGGCCATGACTGCCGCCAAAGGGGGCAACCCGCCGCAACTGGCGGTGATCGGCGCCGCCGAGATGTTCAACCTGATCGGCGAGGATGTCATCGCCCCCTTCGACGATTACGTCTCTGATGCCGACAAAGCCGCCTGGTTCGGCGGCTTCTACCCGGCCTTCATGGAAAACAGCCAGGCTTTTGGCAAGACCTGGGGCATCCCCTTCCAGCGCTCGACCCCGGTGATGTACTGGAACAAGGAGGCCTTCAGGAAGGCCGGCCTCGACCCCGAACACGCTCCGGCGAGCTGGGACGAGATGGTCGAGATGGCCAGGAAGCTGACGGTCAAGGACGCTTCGGGTCAGGTCACGCAATGGGGTGTGCGCATCCCGACCGCGGGTCTGCCCTATTGGCTTTACCAGGGCGTGGCCATCGCGAATGACGCCATCCTCGCCAGCGCCGACGGCAAGACCACCGCCTTCAACAGCCCCGAGGCGATCGAGGCCGCTCAAAAGCTGGTCGATCTGACCACCGCACAGGGGGTGATGGAAAAGGGCACGCTCGATTGGGGTGCGACCCCCAAGGCCTTCTTCGAAGGCAATGCCGCGATGATCTGGACCACGACCGGCAACCTCACCAACATCACCCAGAATGCGCCTTTCCCCTTCGGCGTGGCCTTCCTGCCGGCGATCAAGCATTTCGGAGCACCGACCGGCGGCGGCAACTTCTACCTCTTCAAGGACTCTACGGATGAGGAAAAGAAGGCCTCGGTCGATTTCGTCAAATGGATGACCGCCCCGGAACAGGCCGCGAAATGGACGATGGCCACGGGCTATGTCGCCCCCCGTGCCGAAGATTGGGACACGCCGGCGCTGAAGGACTATGTGGCCAAGGTGCCGGGTGCCCTAGTTGCGCGCGAGCAGCTGCAATACGCCAAGGCCGAGCTGACCGTCTATCAGAACGCCCAGATCACCCAGATCCTGAACTCCGCGCTTGAGGCGATCATGACGGGACAGGCCGAACCCAAGGCGGCGCTGGATGAAGCGCAGGCCAAGGCCGACGCGATCCTCAAGGCCTATCGTTAAGGCGTTGGGGGCCGCCCGTGGCGGCGGCCCCCCTTCATTCCGGAACCCGAGATGCGCCGCCAGACCCTGACCGCCTGGGCCCTGTTGCTGCCCGCCGCCTGTCTGCTGGTGGTCTTCACCCATGGGCCGGTGCTGCGCACCGTCCTTGCCACGTTTTACACCACGCCGCATGGCCGGCTGCCCGCGAAATTTGCCGGGTTTGACAATTACGCCCATCTGATCGCCGACCCGATCTTCTGGCAGGCGCTGCGCAACAACCTTCTGTACGCCGGCCTGACCATCCCGGCTTCGATGGGGCTGGCGCTGGTCATGGCTCTGCTGGTCAATGGCAGGATGCGGGGCAGGGGCTTTCTGCGCATGGCCTTCTTTACCCCGACCGTGCTGCCGCTGATCGCCGTGGCCAATATCTGGATCTTCTTCTATCAGCCGGGCTTTGGCCTGATCGACCAGATCCGCGGGCTTTTCGGGCTTGGCGCCACCAACCTCTTGGGGCAGGGCGACAGCGCGCTTTATGCGGTGGCGGCGGTCGCGGTCTGGAAAGAGGCGGGGTTCTTCATGATCTTCTACCTCGCTGCCCTGCAGGCCATCCCGCAAAGCCTGATCGAGGCGGCACGGCTCGAAGGCGCCAACGCCCTCCAGATCTTTCGCCGGGTGATCTGGCCGCTCCTTACGCCCACAACCCTGTTTGTGGCGGTCAATGCGGTGGTCAACGCTTTCCGGCTGGTCGATCACATCTATCAGATGACGGGCGGCGGGCCGAACAATGCGACGGCGCTGCTGTTCTACTACCTCTATCAGGTCGGCTTCCAGTTCTGGGATACCGCCTATGCCGCGACGCTGACGACGGTGCTGGTGGTCGTGCTTGGCCTTGTCTCGGTCGGGCAATTCCTGTTTCTTGACCGCAAGGTGCATTACCAATGAGCGCGGGCCTTGATGCGCTGCTGATCCGGGTGGGGGCCTGGGCGCTGGCCCTGATCTGGCTGGCGCCGCTGGCCTATGCCGTCTGGACCGCCTTTCATCCCGCGGCCTATGAGACGCATTTTGCACTTCTGGCGCCGATCACGGTCGAGAATTTCCCCAAGGCCTGGGTCCAGGCGCCCTTCGCGCGCTATTTCCTGAACACCATTCTGCTCGTCACCTCGATCCTCGGGGTGCAGCTGGTGGTGGGCACCTTGGCGGCCTTTGCCTTTGCCCGGCTGCAGTTTGCCGGAAAGAGCGGGCTCTTCGCGCTGGTCCTGATGCAGATGATGGTGATGCCCGACATCCTGATCGTCGAGAATTACCAGACCATGCGCGCCCTGGGCCTTGTGGATACGATCGCGGGGATCGGCCTGCCCTACATGGCCTCGGGCTTTGCGATCTTCCTGTTGCGCCAGACCTTCCTGACCATCCCGCGCGAGCTTGACGAGGCCGCCCGGATGGAGGGCGCAAGCCTGCGCCACCTGATCCTGCGTGTCTATGTGCCGCTGGCCAAGCCCACCTACATAGCCTTCGGGCTGGTTTCAGTCTCGGCGCACTGGAATGACTTCATCTGGCCGCTGATCGTGACCAATTCGGTCGAGGCCCGGCCCCTGACCGTGGGCCTGTCGATCTTTTCGGCCACCGACAGCGGCGTGCAATGGTCGGTAATCAACGCCGCCACCCTGATGACCTCGGCGCCGCTGCTGCTGGGGTTCCTGATCTTTCAACGCCAGTTCGTGCAAAGCTTCCTGCGCGCCGGCATCAAATGAACCGGAGGTTCCCATGGCTCTGCCCCTTCTTGGCCTTGCGCTGAATTACGAAGATTTCCCGCCCTTGCGTGACTGGATCCTTGGCCCCGGCCGCGCGGTCGAGATTCAGGATTTCGTGAAGCCCGAGGTTCTGGCCGGCGACTGGCGCCCCAAGGCTGCCGCCTGGGCCGGGGCCTTGCAGGGGCATGGCGGCCCGATCGGCATTCACGGGCCGTTCTTCGGTCTGGATATCGCCAACCCCGACCCCGAGATCCGCGCCGTGATCACCCGGCGCCTGATGCAGGGGCTCGAAATTGCCGAGGCGGTGCGCGGCACCCATATGGTGGTGCACAGCCCCTTCACCTGGTGGCATCTGCTGAACCGCAGGAATTTCGCCTATATCCACGCCGCGATGATCGAGGCTGCGGCCGAATGTCTGGCCCCGGTGCTGGCGCGCGCCGCTGACATCGGCTGCACGCTGATGCTGGAAAACATCGACGACACCGACCCCGCCGATCGCCGGGGTCTGGTGGAACGGATCGGGCATCCCAACCTGCGCCTGTCCATCGACACCGGCCATGCCGAGTTGGCCCATGGCCGCTATGGCGCGCCGCCGCCGGTCGATTTCGTCGAGGATGCCGGGGCGCTCTTGGGCCATGTCCATCTGCAGGATGCCGATGGCTATGCCGACCGGCACTGGCACCCACTGGAGGGCCGCGTCCTCTGGGCGCCGGTCATGGCGGCGATCGCGCGACTGCCCGCCCTGCCGCGCCTGATCATCGAACCGCGCGACCGCCACCACCTGATCCCGCAGACCGTTGCGCGGATGGAGGCCTTGGGGCTGGGCTGCTAGGTCAGGCGGCCAAACGGCCGGTTCTGCAGCGCGCGGGGGCCGGCCTTGGGACGGCAGGTCACGCTTCGTCTCAAAAGCGACTCAGGTTGAGGCGGTCCTCCTGCGAACGCCTGAAATCCGCCTAAACTTTGGGCGATGGCTTTGGGTGGTATCACGTCTGGGTTGTGGATTTTCCGGCCCAGATGACCGGCCACCCGGTTGGCAAGGCTTGAATCGAGGATAAATTCGCAGGGCCTCACAGGCCGATTGACCGGGTTTAGGCGCCGTGTGACCGATAATCACGCCAAAAGTAGGCGTGGCACTGGACGGGACAGCCACCATGACCACATTCACCTTGCAAGACGCGCTCGGCTCCGAAACGAATTACAACAATCTCTTCGACGGCAGCAATTTTGCGCCGTTTCTCACGACCTCGACCACGCTGGAACTTCTGGACGCTTCGAACAACGCCATCGTGATTACCGGCCAGAACCTGACCTACAGCTTCGCCCCGCCGGCCATTACCGGGGGAGATGCCTTCTCGCTGACGCTCTTCAACAGTTCGACGCAGGAATTGCTGAGCCTGAGCAACTTTCCGTTGAACTACTCGGCGGCGAACCTGTTCCAGACCTTCGCCCAGCATGGTCTGTCGGGTCTGTTCAACCTGCTGAACGCCGGAAATGACGTGTTCGTCGGCAATTCCTTTGCCAACACCCTGCGCGGCGGAGGTGGGCGCGACAATCTGTTCGGTGGGGGCGGGAATGACCACCTTTACGGCGGCCTTGGCGGTGACCACATCTACGGCGGGGCGGGCAATGACTTCATGGACGGCGGGGCGGACCTGACCACGCCTCTGGGCAACGCGCTGTTCGGTGGGGCCGACAACGATACTCTGGTGGGCGGGGTGCACAATGACACGCTGAACGGAGGCACGGGGAACGACCTGATCACCGGAGGCCACGGCAATGACCTGCTGGTCGGCGGCCTCGGCTATGATTCCTTCGTCTTCCGGGCTGGCGACGGCGCCGACACGATCCAGGGCTTTGCCGCCTTCAGCTCTGATGCCCTGCACCACAATCAGGACCACATCGTCGTCAATCAGCAGCTGATGGACCATTTCACCAAGCACCTGGTCACCGATGCCGTGACCCATGCCGTTCTTGGAGTGGAGGTGGACTTCTTCCTCGATGCCGGCCACACCAGCGCGGCCGGTTCGATCTTTCTGCAAGGGGTGCTGCACACGACCGCGATCACCCTGGCCGACTTCACCCTGGGCTGAGGACGCCGGGCCACTCGCCTTGGACCACTTGCGTCAAGCGACAGAATTCTTGCGACTGCCGCTTGACGCCGCCTTGGGGCTTCCGTAATACCCCCACACGTTCGGGCGGGCCCGGATGGCTTAGCGGTGGTAGCTCAGTTGGTTAGAGTACCGGCCTGTCACGCCGGGGGTCGCGGGTTCGAGCCCCGTCCACCGCGCCAGTTGTCCGACCCGAAAACGCCCTCGCTTGCGGGGGCGTTTCGCATTTCAGCGCTGTGTTTCAATTGGCCAGCGCGCGGCGCTTTGCATGCCCTTTTCGACCTGCGAAATCGAACCGCCCGCCGCAGCATCCCGGCACAGCTTCATGCCGAAATGCTATGGCGCTCAAGGGCTTCCGTGATCCGGGTTCAAGCCGTGTTTCAATCGTTAACATACTGGTGAAGCACGGCTTTTCACGGCCTCTCACCAGATCGTGAACCCCCCTTACCGCGACTCAAGGCCTCGGCTACACCCGCTTTCGCAAGGCCAGAGCCAGCCGGGCGACACCAAGGGGTCGCCGACACGACAGGCTCGGAGCGCCATGTAACAAGATTTGGCCAAGTGACCGGCGCACCGGCATTTGAGCCAGCGGAGAAACTGAAATGCGTTCGAAATTCCTTCCCCTCCTGATCGTTGCTGGCATGACCTTCGGCGGCGCCGCCTTCGCCGGCACCACGGCCACCACGACCACCACCGCGCCGACGATGTCGAGCTCGACCAAGGTTGCGGCCACCAAGGTTGCCGCCACCCCGGCCACCGCCTCGGGCACGATCAAATCGGTCAGCACCAAGCACATGTATGTCGTGCTGTCGGACGGCCACAAGTACCACCTGCCGACCGGCTTCTCGCTCAAGGACTTCAAGGTCGGCGAGAAGGTCTCGGTCACCTATGTGATGAAGGGCAAGATGCACATGGCTTCGGCCATGTCGGCTGCCTGATTTCAGCTACCTGACGCGTGACGGACGGGGGCCCCGGCGGCCCCCGTTCTCATTTGTGCAGCCTTGTCGCGCTACATGAGGATTGTCGCACAACTCACGGATAAGGCACAGGTTTTCACACGACGTCACCTCGTGGTGAGCCCCCCTTTTCTCGACTCGGACCATTGGTTAGATCAGATCGCGCAAGACCAGAGCCAGCCGGGCGACCCAAGGTCGCCGACCCGACCGGCCCGGAGCGTCCTGCACGTGACTGGATCGGCCCCCGCCTTGGGGCTGCCCTTTTGACGGAGACACTCAGATGCGTTCGAAAATCCTCACCCTTGCCCTGATCACCGGCCTGACCTGCGCCGGCGCCGCCTTCGCCGCGACCTCTGCCTCCATCTCAAACGCGACCGGCGCGATCAAGTCGATGGACACCAAGGCCATGACCGTGACCCTGGCCGATGGCACCACCTATCACCTTCCGGCCGGCTTCAAGCTGAGCACGTTCAAGGTGGGCGAGAAGGTCTCGATCACCTGGGAGGCGAAAGGCGCGCTGCACGAAGCGACCGGCATGAAAGCGTCCTGAGCCGGAACATCGGTTCCGCCGCGACGGGGACCTTAGGGTCCCCGTTTCCATTTGGCCGCAGCGCTCAGCGGTTCAGATACAGACGGTAGCGGATATTGCCGTCGGCCGGCACGATGCTGTCGTAAAGCCGTCGCGCCGTCGCATTGTCGTGATGGGTGTGCCAGTACAGCCGATGCCAGCCCTTGGCCCGGGCAATCGCCATCAGGTCCTCGATCAGAGCCCGGCCCAGGCCCCGTCCGCGCGCCTTGGGGTCTACGAACAGATCCTCGAGGTAGCAGTCGTCGCCCATCACCCAGGTCGACGGGTGATGCTGGTGGATGGCAAAGCCCAGGGGCACGCCCTCCACCACCGCCAGCCGCATCTGCATCGGGCTCGCCGGGTCCATCAGGCGGTTCCAGGCGAAGTCCGTGATGGCCGGGTCGAGGTCCTCTTCGTAAAAGTCGAGAAACCCCTG
Source organism: bacterium (assembly GCA_016124195.1). GTDB lineage: Bacteria > Pseudomonadota > Alphaproteobacteria > Rhodobacterales > Rhodobacteraceae > Stagnihabitans. The sequence continues at coordinate 17,938 of WGOE01000004.1, forward strand.
CCACAGTTCCAGCCAAGCGTCATGATCTTCGGGTGTGGCGTCGCGGATCATGCCAGCTTTTCCAGCACGCGCGCCCAGGACCGGATGCCCTTGTGAAAGCTGGTCAGGTCGTATTTCTCGTTGGGCGAATGGATCTGGTCGTCATCCTTGCCAAAGCCCAACAGGATGGCGTCGAGCCCGAGGTAGGTCTTGAAATAGCCCGCGACCGGAATCGAGCCGCCGGCGCCGATGAAGGCGGCGGGCATGCCCCATTCCTCGGTCAGGGCGGCGCGGGCGGCGGCAAAGGCGGGGTGGCCGATCGCCATCACCGAGGCGGGCGAATTGCCGTGACCCTTCCAGGTCACCGAACAATCGGCCGGCAATTGCGCTTCGACCCAGGACCGGAAGGCCTGACGCAGGGTGTCGGGGTCTTGCTGGCCCACCAGCCGGAACGAGACCTTGGCATGGGCCTCGCCGGGCAGTACGGTCTTGAACCCGTCGCCGGTATAGCCGCCCCAGATGCCGTTCACCTCGGCCGTCGGGCGCGACCAGAGCTTTTCCAACGGCGTGCGGTCCTGTTCGCCCGCCGGCACCGAAAGGCCGACATCGCCCAGAAAGCGCGCGTGGTCGAAGGCCAGGTTCTGCCACTGCGCGCGCAGATCGTCCGAGAGTTCGCTGACCCCGTCATAAAAGCCCGGAACCTGCACGTGGCCTTCGGCGTCATGCAGACCGGCCAGGATCCGGGTCAGCACATGGATCGGGTTCTGCGCCAGCCCGCCATACATGCCCGAATGCAGATCGCGGCTGGCGGCGCGGATGGTGAATTCCTCGCCCAGAAGCCCGCGCAGCATCGTCACGATGGCCGGGGTCTCGCCAAAAAGGCCGGTGTCGCAGATCAGCGCCACATCGGCCGAAAGCTCCTCGGCATTGGCCTTGAGGAACGGGATCAGCGAGGGCGAGCCGGATTCCTCTTCGCCCTCCAGAAAGATCGTGAGCTTGCCGGGCAGGGTGCCATGCACCGCCTTCCAGGCGCGGCAGGCCTCGATGAAGGTCATCAGCTGGCCCTTGTCATCCGACGCGCCCCGGGCGCGGATCACGCGGCCCTTGGCCGTCTCCTCGATCGCCGGGTCAAAGGGGTCGCGATGCCAGAGCGACAAGGGATCGACCGGCTGCACGTCGTAGTGGCCGTAAAACAGAAGATGCGGGCCGGTTCCGCTGCTGCCATGCGCCACGACCATCGGATGGCCGGGCGTGGGTCGTGCCGAGGCGTCAAATCCCAATGCCTGAAGCTCTGCCACCAGCCAGTCGGCGGCGCGGGCGCAATCGGGCTTGAAGGCCGGGTCGGTCGAGATCGAGGGGATGCGCAGCAGGTCCATCAGCCGCTCCAGCGCCGCGGGCAGGGTGGCGTCGATCTGGTCCAGAACGGGGGAAACGGCGGCGGCTGGCATCGGGGAGTCTCCATCTTGTGATAGGCCAGGGCGACCCTAACAGGCGCGCGGGGACTGTCCAGAGCGGGATTTTCGCGTTAAGGGACCGCAAAGTGCCAGGATGGAGAGTGCGATGCGAAAGGGTATGACCGGGTGTCTGGCGGCAATGGCCGTTCTGGGCAGTGTCTGGGCCAATGGGGCGCTGGCCGGCGATGTGCCGGTCGAGGTCAGCAAGTTGGACGGGTCGAAGATCACGCTGCATGTCTATCCGTTCCTGAAACCGGACGAGCTCAAGACCCTGCGTGTCGTGGCCAAGAACCGTCAGGCGCTGCAGATCTTCATTCCGGGCGACAAGGCGCATTTCTCGGCCATGGCCCTTGCCCCGGACGACGGCTTCATGAAAGATGGCGCTCCGGTCGAGACCGCGGTGGCGCTGAGCGATCTGCCCGATGCCGCCACCGCCGCCGCCAACGCCCGTGCCGCCTGCGATGCCAAACGTGGCAAGAAGGGCAAGCCCTGCGTCACCGTGCTGGAGGTGGGCCCCGCGTCGTAACGCTTTGGGGGGGCGGCAAATTGCCCCGTGGAAGCGTCTGCCCTTTGATGCATATCAAGGGAATACCAAGGATTTTGTCGCAGGGTGCCTGCGGACAGGAGACCGATATGACTTATGACACCGCTCTGGATGCTGCCCTGAACCGACTGCATCAGGAAGGCCGCTACCGAACCTTCATCGACATCGAACGCCAGAGGGGCCGCTTTCCCCGTGCCAACTGGCACCGGCCCGATGGCACGACGCAGGAAATCACGGTCTGGTGTGGCAATGATTATCTGGGCATGGGCCAGCACCCCGAGGTTCTGGCCGCCATGCACGAGGCGATCGAGGTTTCCGGCGCTGGCTCGGGCGGCACGCGCAACATTTCGGGCACCACCGTCTATCACAAGCGGCTGGAGGCCGAACTGTCCGACCTGCACCGCAAGGAAGCGGCGCTGGTCTTTTCTTCGGCCTATGTCGCCAATGACGCCACGCTGTCCACCCTGCGCGCGATTTTCCCGGGGCTCATTATTTACTCGGATGCGCTCAATCATGCCTCGATGATCGAAGGCGTTCGGCGCGGTGGCGGCGAAAAGCGCATCTTCCGGCACAATGACGTGGCCCATCTGCGCGAACTGCTGGCCAAGGACGATCCCGCAGCGCCCAAGCTCATTGCCTTCGAATCGGTTTACTCGATGGATGGCGATTTCGGTCCCATCGCGGCGATCTGCGATTTGGCCGATGAATTCAACGCGCTGACCTATCTGGACGAGGTGCATGCCGTCGGAATGTACGGGCCGCGCGGGGCTGGCGTGGCCGAACGCGATGGCCAGATGCACCGGATCGACATCATCAACGCAACCCTCGCCAAGGCATATGGGGTATTCGGCGGCTACATAGCTGCGACGGCGAAGATGGTGGATGCGGTGCGGTCCTATGCCCCCGGATTCATCTTCACCACCTCGCTGCCGCCGGCGGTCGCTGCGGGCGGCGCGGCCTCGGTCCGCATCCTGAAATCGGCCCAGCATCTGCGCGATGCGCAGCAGCTGAATGCGAAAATTCTGAAGATGCGGCTGAAGGGGCTTGGCCTGCCGATCATCGACCACGGCTCACATATTGTGCCCGTTCATGTCGGCAACCCCATCCATTGCAAGATGATGTCGGACCTTCTTTTGGAAGAGCATGGCATCTATGTGCAGCCGATCAACTTCCCCACCGTGCCGCGCGGCACGGAAAGACTGCGGTTCACCCCCTCTCCAGTGCATGACGCGGGCCAGATCGACCGGCTTGTGAAGGCGATGGACAGCCTCTGGCGCCAGTGTGCGCTGAATCGCGCGCAAGCCTCGGCGTGAGCTTTCTCGCATATGCAAAAAGGCTTGCCCTGTGCTAACCTTTGCGGAATACGGCGACCATGAGTCGCGCCTCAATGGCGACTCAGGAATGATACGGGGCAGTGATGGGGCAGGGCGCATGATCGGGCGGAAAATCCGCACACCGATGCCAGAGTTGGACGGGCCGAAGGGCTTTGACGACTTTGAATTGCGGCTCGGTGACCTCATGAGAGGCGAGCGCGCGACGCTTGGCAAATCACTTCTTGATGTGCAGCGCGAGTTGAAGATCAAAGCTTCGTATATCGCGGCCATCGAGAATGCCGATGTCTCGGCCTTCGAATCGCCCGGCTTCGTGGCGGGCTATGTGCGGTCCTATGCGCGCTATCTTGGCATGGACCCCGACCCGACCTTTGCCCGTTTCTGCATCGAGGCGAATTTCGAAGTGGCACATGGCATGTCCGAAGCTGCCTCGGGCCAGATGGTCAAGGCCGCGCGCAACCGCGTGCCGCCGGAAAAGCGCGATCCCTTCGTCCATGCGAGTTTTGTGCCACAGGGCGAAAGCCTGTTCGCCAAGGTCGAGCCGGGGGCTGTCGGCTCCTTCGCCGTGCTGATCGCGCTGATCGGCGCATTGGGATATGGCGGATGGTCGGTCCTGCAAGAGGTGCAGCGCGTCCAACTGGCCCCGGTCAATGAGGCGCCTTCGGTGGTGGCCGAAATCGACCCTCTGGGCAATGTGAAGGGCGATGCGCCGCTGGTCCGTTCGGCGCCGCCGACGCCCGCTTCGGATGTGGGGGCCGACATGCTGTCGCGTCAAGCCGCGCTGAATGTGCCGGTCCTGACCCCGCGTGACGGTCCGATCGCCTCGATCAACCCGGCCGAGCATGAAACCACGATGCAGGCCAGCGTCGATCAGGCCGTCAAGACGGCGCTGGCGACAGATACGCCGGTGCAGGTCGTGGCCGATGCCGCGCCGGGGGTCGAGATCCTCGCCGTGCGGCCCAGTTGGGTGCGCGTGTCGGCGGTGGATGGCACGGTCTTGTTCGAAAAGATCCTCGACGCCGGTGAACGCTACACCGTGCCGGCCCTGTCGCAGGCCCCGGTGTTGCGCGCGGGCAATTCGGGATCGGTCTATTTCTCGGTCAACGGCAAGACCTATGGCCCGGCCTCGCCTGGATCGAATGTTGTGAAGAACCTGTCGCTGGCCGCCTCGTCGCTGACCTCGACCTATCAGCTGGCCAATCTGTCGGGCGATGCGGACCTTGCGCATTTCGTCAACGTGGCCGAGGCGACACAGGTCGCCCCCGCCGCGGACACGAGCACGACAGCCCCGCAGAACTGATCCCTGCCGCACCTTGCCGGCGTTCAACTTTGTGTCCTCTGCCGTTGCAGGTGTCACATTGGCAGCCTATCCTTCAGGCCCGAGCGAAGCTGAAGGACATCTCATGAGCCACAATCCGATCCGCCCCTGGCGCAACATCGATCGCAGGGTTAGCCGCCAGATCCGGGTCGGCAAGGTGCTGGTGGGGGGGGATGCGCCGATCTCGGTGCAGACCATGACCAATACGATCACCTCTGATGTCAAGGCCACGCTGGAACAGGTGCAGCGCTGCGCCGTGGCCGGGGCCGACATCGTGCGGATCTCCACCCCCGACGAAGACAGCACGCGCGCCCTGAAAGAGATCTGCGCCGAAAGCCCGGTGCCGATCGTGGCCGACATCCATTTCCACTACAAGCGCGCCATCGAGGCCGCCGAGGCGGGTGCGGCCTGCCTGCGCATCAACCCCGGCAACATCGGCGACGCCCGTCGCGTGGCCGAGGTGGTCAAGGCCGCCAAGGACCACGGCTGTTCCATCCGCATCGGCGTCAATGCGGGAAGTCTCGAAAAGCACCTGTTGGAGAAATACGGCGAGCCTTGCCCGGATGCCATGGTGGAATCGGGCCTCGACCATATCAAACTGTTGCAGGACAACGATTTTCATGAATTCAAGATCTCGGTGAAGGCCTCGGATGTCTTCATGGCGGCCGCGGCCTATCAGCAGCTTGCCACCGTGACCGACGCGCCGATCCATCTGGGCATCACCGAGGCGGGCGGTCTGGTCTCGGGCACCGTCAAATCGGCGATCGGCCTCGGCAGCCTTCTCTGGATGGGGATCGGCGACACGATCCGTGTCAGCCTGTCCGCCGATCCGGTCGAAGAGGTCAAGGTCGGGTTCGAGATCCTGAAATCGCTGGGCCTGCGCCACCGCGGCGTCACGATCATCTCGTGCCCGTCCTGCGCACGTCAGGGGTTCGACGTGATCCAGACGGTAGCGGCCCTCGAATCGCGCCTGGCCCATATCACCACCTCGATGAGCCTGTCGATCATCGGCTGCGTGGTCAACGGCCCGGGCGAGGCGCTGATGACCGACATCGGCTTCACCGGCGGCGGGGCGGGCAAGGGCATGGTCTACCTCGCTGGCAGGCAGGACCATACCATGGGCAATGAAAGGATGGTTGATCACATCGTAGATCTGGTCGAGGCCAAGGCCGCCGAACTCGAGGCCGCCAAGGCGGACTGACCCTTTCCATTGCTCTTTGCCGCACTACTCACGGGAGGGTCTGGGAGGGCAGTCAGCCCTCCCAGCCGGGTCCGCAGAGCGGCCCGGCAGCAAGAAGGGATCAGCCCGCGCGGGCCTGATCCACGATCTGTTTCATGCCGTCCTCGGGCACATAGCCACGCAGCATCTTGCTGTCGATCACGAAGGTCGGCGTGCCGGTGATGTTCAGCTTTGCCGCCAGATCATGGTTGGCCTTGATGATGTCGGCCACGTCCAATGAATCCATCTTGGCCAGGATCGGCGCCGGGTCATAGCCCAGCGTCTTGGCCAGCCGGCCCAAGGTTTCGGCATCGGGCGCGCCGCGCAGCGTGATCAGCGCGTCATGCACGCTCTTGTAGGCCGTATCGCCGTGCAGCAGCCGCACCGCGATGGCGAATTTGGACGAGGTCAGCGAATCGTCACCCAGAATCGGGAATTCCTTGACGACAAAGCGGATATTGCCGTCGGTCTTGACCAGGTCCTCGACCTCGGAATAGGCCTTGCGGCAATAGGTGCAGCGATAGTCCATGAATTCGACGACGGTCACATTGCCGTCAGGATTGCCGCCGACCCAGCTCGCCGGGTCCTTGTAAAGCGCGTCGGCATTCGAGGACAGGGCCGTGCTGTCGGCCTGCGCCGCGGCTTGATCCTGCTTGGTCTGCAAGGCCTGGACCGCCTCCATGATCACTTCGGGGTGTTCCATCAGATATTGCCGCACCTCGGACCGAAAGGCGTCGCGTTCGGCGGGGGTCATGTCGCCAAGGCTCCCGGCAAGGGCAGTCGAGGCCAGAAGGCACAGGGAGGTGGCAAAAGCAAAACGGCGCATGACGGACCTTTGGCAATGAGACGATAACGGGCGGATGACCTGAAGATGATCGGGTCGGGCTTGACCTTGCGGCCTCAGGCGGGAACATGGCGTGGCAGGATGGGGCAGGTCAATGCGAAGTTCAAGACGGGGGCAGGTGGATGCCTTCATTGTGATGGATGTGGTCGAGGCGGCGCGCGCTGCCGAGGCCTCGGGGCGTCACATCATCCATATGGAGGTCGGCCAGCCCGGCACCGGCGCGCCCGCAGGGGCCAGCGCCGCCGTATCGGCGGCGCTGCGTCATCCACTGGGTTACACTGTTTCGCTTGGCTTGCCGGCCTTGCGCGCCGGCATCGCGGGCCTTTACCGGCGCTGGTACGGGGTGGAGCTTGAGCCGGCGCGGGTGATCGTGACCTCGGGCTCGTCTGGCGCATTTCTTCTGGCCTTTACCGCGTTGTTCGACGGCGGCGACCGTGTGGGTCTGGGCGAGCCGGGCTATCCCAGCTATCGCCAGATCCTCAAGGCGCTGGATCTTGTGCCGGTCGGCATCCCGAGCCGGGACGAGAACCGCCTGCAACCGGTGCCGGCGCAGCTTGACGGGCTGGACCTGCAGGGGCTGATCGTGGCCTCGCCGGGCAATCCGACCGGCACGATGCTGGACCACGCGGCACTGGGTGCGCTGATGCAGGCGGCGGAGGCGCGCGACATGGCCTTTGTGTCGGACGAGATCTATCACGGCCTGCATTACGGCGCGCGCGCGGTCTCGGCGCTGGAGATCGGCAAAGAGGCCTATGTGATCAACTCGTTCTCGAAATATTTCAGCATGACGGGGTGGCGGGTCGGCTGGATGGTGGTGCCCGAGGATCACATCCGCACGGTCGAACGGTTGGCGCAGAACCTGTTCATCTGCGCCCCGCACGTGGCGCAGGTGGCGGCGCTGGCCGCACTCGACTGCGTGGACGAGCTCGAGGCCAACCGCGCGACCTATGCCGAAAACCGCCGGCTGATGCTGGAGGGGCTGCCCAAGGCCGGCTTCACCCGCATCGCACCGCCCGATGGCGCCTTCTACATTTATGCCGATGTGGGCGAACTGACGAGCGACTCGTTGGCCTTTGCTGCAGAACTCTTGCGCGAGGCCGGGGTGGCGGTGACGCCGGGGCTTGACTTTGACCCGGTGCGCGGGGCGCGGACCTTGCGGTTTTCCTATGCCGCGGCCACCGCCGACATCGTAGAGGGCCTGCGCCGCTTGTGCGCCTATATGGGGCAGCGGGCGTGAAGGGGGCCGGCCGCCGGGGGTTTCACACCCCCGGACCCCCGTGGGGTATTTATGAACAAATGAAAGGGACGGCGGTGGGTTTTCTGCGGCGGCTTGTCGTGCTGCTTTTGTGGCTGGCTGCCGTCGGTGTGGCACCGGCCGGGGCGCAGGGGCTTTCGGCGCTGGCCCGGCTCGATCCGGGCAAGAGCCATTTGCTGGATGCGCAGGGCGGGGTCGATCTGGTCTTGAGCCTGAGCCAGCCGGTGCCTTGGCGGGTGCGGGTTCTGGACAAGCCCGCGCGGTTGATCGTGGATTTCCGCGAGGTGGATTGGTCGGGCCTCGAGCAGATGCCGCAGAACAGCGCGGGTGTGCTGGGCCTGCGCGCCGGGGTGTTCCGGCCGGGCTGGTCGCGGCTGGTGGTTGATCTGACCGGCCCCATGCTGGTGGACCAGGCGGCGATGACGACCGGGCCCGCCACCCAGGTCCATATCGCCCTCAAGCCCGCCAGCGCCGCGGCCTTTGCCGCCAAGGCCGCCGAGCCCGAGCCCGAAGGCTGGGCTCTGCCGCGGCCGGCGCCCCTGGTGCCGGTGCCCAAGCGCGGCAAGGGGCCCCTGGTGGTGGTGCTGGACCCCGGGCATGGCGGCATAGATCCCGGGGCCGAGCGCGACGGGCAATCCGAGGCCAAGCTGATGATGGTCTTTGCCCGCGAGCTCAAGGAAGTGCTGCTGCGCGATGGCGGCTTCAAGGTGATCCTCACGCGGGAGGACGACACATTCGTGCCGCTTGAGACGCGGATCTCGATTGCCCATATGGCAGGGGCGCAGGTGTTTCTGGCCCTGCATGCCGATGCGCTCGCCGAGGGCGAGGCGGTGGGGGCCACGGTCTACACCCTGTCGGACGAGGCGACCGACCGCGCCTCGGCCACACTGGCCGAACGGCACAACCGCGATGACCTGCTGGCCGGGGTCGACCTGTCCCAGCAGGACGATGTCGTGGCCACGGTGCTGATGGACATGGCGCGCAGCGAGACCCAGCCGCGCACCGCAAAGCTCGCCGATGCGCTGGTCGCGGCGATCCAGGCCGCCAAGATCCGCATGCACCGCCATCCGCATCAGGAAGCGGGCTTTGCCGTGCTGAAATCGGCCGATATCCCGAGCGTCCTGCTGGAGGTGGGCTTTCTGTCTTCGGAAAGCGATCTGGCCCATCTTCTGGACGCCGATTGGCGCCAGACCATGGCGCGGGCGATCCGCGACGGGTTGAAGGCCTGGGCCGAGGCGGATCAGGCAGAGGCCAAGGCCTCGCCCTGACCGGGGGCAGGTTCTGCGGCATCGGCGGCTTTGCACCGCAGGATTTCACATCGCCGTGTCATCGTTTTGACCTTGGGGCCGCAATGGCTGTATAGGTAAGCCACTCAAAGGGGGCCGCGCGCGTGCTCAGGTTGTTCGTATCATTCTTCGGGGCCATCTTTTCGATGGTCACGCTGGGTCTGTTTTTCGCCGCCCTCACGGTTGGCGGCATTTTCTACATGTATTCGCGCGACTTGCCGAGCCATGAGAGCCTGGCGCAATATGCCCCGCCGACCATCAGCCGGATCTATTCGGCCGAAGGGCAGCTGATGGACGAATTCGCCACAGAGCGGCGGTTGTTCGTGCCGGTGGGCGACATTCCCGACCTGGTGAAGGACGCGTTCATTTCGGCCGAGGACAAGAATTTCTACACCCATCCCGGCTATGACATGCGCGGCATGCTGGCGGCGGGGATCGAGGCCATCCGCACGCGCGGGGCCACGGCGCGCGGCGCTTCGACCATCACCCAGCAGGTGACCAAGAACTTCCTTCTGTCGGGCGACCGCACCATCGCGCGCAAGATCAAGGAGATCATCCTTGCCACGCGGCTCGAACAGACGCTGTCCAAGGACCGCATCCTGGAACTTTATCTCAACGAGATTTTCCTTGGCCAGAACAGCTATGGCGTGGCCGCCGCGGCCCAGACCTATTTTGCCAAGACGCTGAACGAGCTGACCCCGGCCGAAGCCGCTACTCTGGCCGCCCTGCCCAAGGAGCCGTCGAACCTGAACCCGGTGCGCAACAAGGCCAGACTCATCGATCGCCGCAACTATGTGCTGACCCAGATGGAGCAGAACGGCTATCTTGACATGGCGACGGGCGAGGCGGCCAAGGCCTCGGACCTCAAGAGCGTGCAGGCCGGCGACATTCCGGCCAGCCGCGATGCGCTGCCGCCGCGCGATTATTTCACCGACGAGATCCGCCGTCAGCTTTCGGGCACTTTCGGCGAGAATGAGTTCTTCTCTGGCGGCCTGTCGATCCGGGCCACCGAGGACCCGGACATGCAGAAGCTGGCCGCCAAGGCGCTGCGCGACGGGCTGGAGAATTACGACCGCGGGCAGGGGGTCTGGCGCGGCACCGGCAAGACCCTTCCGCCGGAAAGCCTGGTGGGCGACGCCTGGCGCGCGGCCTTGGCCGATGTGCAGCATCTGCCGCGCGATGTGGATGGCTGGTATGCCGGCGTCGTCCTTTCGGTCAGCGACAAGGCGGCGACGGTGGGTGTCGAGGGGCAGGATGCCACGGTCGAGATCCCGGCCCGCGACGTCACATGGGCGCGCAAGCGCAAGCCCGATGGCAGCCTTGGGCCCAAGGCCAAGGTGCCGGGCGATCTGGTCAGTCCGGGCGATGTCGTCATGGTCACGCAGATCCTGGGCAAGGATGGCAACCTTGACCGCTGGTCGCTGCGCCAGGTGCCCGAGGTGCAGGGCGGTTTCGTGGCGATGGACGTGAACACCGGCCGCGTGATGGCGATGCAGGGCGGCTTCTCGTATGAGGATTCGGTCTTCAACCGGGCGACGCAGGCGGCGCGCCAGCCGGGGTCGAGCTTCAAGCCCTTCGTCTATGCCGCAGCGCTCGATTCAGGTTTCACGCCGGCCACGCTGGTGGTGGACGCGCCGATCACGGTGAACACGCCCCAGGGTCTCTGGACGCCGAAGAATAGTGAAAACAAATACTACGGCATCGTGCCGATGCGCATCGGGATCGAGCAAAGCCGCAACCTGATGACGATCCGGATCGCGCAGGACATCGGCATGGACACGGTGGCGGGTTATGCCGAAAAGTTCGGCGCTTATGACCATTTGCAACCCTTGCTCGCCAATGCGCTGGGGTCGCAGGAGACGACTCTGTTCAAGATGACGGCGGCCTATGCCATGTTCGCCAATGGCGGCGAGCGGGTCGAGCCGACGCTGGTCGACCGTGTGCAGGACCGCTATGGCAAGACGATCTACCGCCACGATGCGCGCAGCTGCACCGACTGCAATGCCGACAGCCTGCCGCAGGGCATGGGTCTGGACATCGTGAGCAACCGCGAAAGGGTGATGAATGCGATCACCGCCTATCAGCTGACCTCGATGATGCAGGGCGTGATCATTCGTGGCACGGCGACCGGGGTTCACTTGCCGGTGCCGGTGGCGGGCAAGACCGGCACGACGAACGATGCCAAGGACGTGTGGTTCATCGGCTTCACCTCGAACACGGTGGCAGGTTGCTACATGGGGTTTGACACGCCGCGTTCGATGGGGCCGGGGGCTTTTGGCGGCACGCTCTGCGTGCCGATATTTCAGGCCTTCATGAAGGAAGCGGTCAAGCGGTTCGGGGGCACGGATTTCAAGGTGCCGCCGGGCGGGCATTTCATCAACATCGACCGCTATTCCGGCGCGCAGCTGCCCGATGGCGCCTCGGGTCCCAATGTGCAGGCCGAATATTTCCGCGATGGCCAGGTGCCGGTCTTCGGTCTTGGCGCGCTGGTGGACGGCGGCTTCGGGATGGGGCAGGACCTGCCGCTGTTCGCGGCCGGCGAGACGGATCAGACCGATCTTTCCAGCCAGTCCGAGACCATCACCAATGGCAATGGCGAAACCTCGACCGTGCAGAAGAAGGCCAAGTTCGGCAGCACCAGTTCGGGTGGCCTTTACTGACCCCTTGGTGCCGACCCCAGCCTTGGCCAAGATGGGCATTATTGCCCATCCTACCTTGTCCCCAGCGTGGTCTGCCGTTACATCCCGCCCTCAATCCGCCCAAGCCCATCGAAAGGGAAGACCTCCATGCGCGCCGAAACCCAGAACCATGTTGATGCGATCCGAAAGTCGCTCAATCTTTTGGGGCAGCGGATGGATGTGGAAACCGCGCCGCACCGGATGGAAGAGTTCAACGCCATGATCGAGGCGCCCGATCTGTGGAACGATCCGGCCAAGGCACAGAAGCTGATGCGCGAACGGCAGGCTCTGATTGACGCGCAATCGACCTATGCGATGATCGACAGCGGTTTGCGCGACAATGTCGAGCTGATCGAACTGGGCGAGGCGGAGGGCGATGCCGAGATCGTCTCGGAGGCCGAGGCCGCGCTGAAGGCGCTGGTCGATCTGGCCGCCCAGAAGGAACTGGAGGCTTTGCTGGACGGCGAGGCCGATGGCAACGACACCTTCCTTGAGATCAACGCCGGCGCTGGCGGCACGGAAAGCTGCGACTGGGCCAGCATGCTGGCCCGGATGTATGTGCGATGGGCCGAAAAGAAGGGCTATACGGTCGAGATGCAGTCCGAAACCCCGGGCGAAGAGGCGGGCATCCGGTCGGTCAGCTACAAGATCAGCGGCAAGAACGCCTATGGCTGGCTGAAGTCGGAGGCCGGGGTGCATCGTCTTGTGCGGATCAGCCCCTACGATTCGGCGGCGCGGCGCCATACCTCGTTCAGTTCGGTCTGGGTCTATCCGGTGGTGGACGACAATATCGAGATCGAGGTGCAGGACAAGGACATCCGCATCGACACCTTCCGCTCCTCGGGCGCGGGCGGCCAGCACGTGAACAAGACCGACTCGGCGGTGCGGATCACGCACTTCCCCTCGGGCATCGTGGTGACCTCCAGCTTGAAATCGCAGCACCAGAACCGTGACATCGCCATGCAGGCGCTAAAATCGCGGCTTTACCAGCAGGAACTGGACAAGCGCAACGCGGCGATCCTCGAGGCGCATGAAAGCAAGGGCGAGGCGGGCTGGGGCAACCAGATCCGGTCTTACGTGTTGCAGCCCTATCAGATGGTCAAGGACCTGCGCACCGGGGTCGAAACCTCGGACACGCAGGGCGTGCTGGACGGCGATCTGGACCGGTTCATGGCGGCAACACTGGCCAAGGACGTCTCGGGCAAGAGCCGCGCCGATGCGATGGGCGAGGACTGAGGCGCCCCGGCGCGGACTTACCCCCCGGCAAAATTCGCGCGCAGCCGCAACAGGCCAGTTGCGCATTGGCGTGAAATTCGCTCAGCTTGACATCAGGCGGCACCGGTTTGCCCGGCGGGCCGGGTCGGGGGTTTCACACCCCCGCACCCCCGTGGAGTAGTGCGGCAAAGTGCAATCCAGGGCGCGCGGGCCGGCGCGCAGCGGTCTTGGGGAGGGACGGCTATGGATCTGGTGGAGGAGGGGCCGGCCGAGGTGACGGTCCTGGCGGCGGACTGGTCGGACCTTGGGGTGGCCTTGCGCGAAGGCTGGCGCGATTTTCGGCGGGCGCCGGCCTATGGGCTGGCCTTTGCGCTGATCTATGTGCTGGGCGGCTGGATGATCTGGGGCGCCCTGACGCTGCGGGGGCAGCTTTGGTGGACCATACCCGCATCGGCCGGGTTTCCCATTCTGGGCCCCTTCATCGCCTGCGGCTTTTATGAGACTTCCCGCCGGATCGAGGCGGGCGAGGCTTTGAGCCCCTCTGCGGTCTTTGGCGTGATCCTGCGCCAAAAGGACCGGCAGATCCCGTCGATGGCGGCGGTGATCGTGGTGTTCTTCCTGTTCTGGAATTTCCTCAGCCACATGATATTCGCGCTGTTTCTGGGCACGGCGACGCTGACCAACGTGACCTCGTCGCTGGCCGTCTTCGCCACGCCGGCGGGCGTTGCGATGCTGGCGGTCGGCACCGCGATCGGGGCGGTCTTTTCGCTGGTGCTGTTCTCGATCTCGGTGGTCAGCCTGCCGCTTCTTTTGGACCGCGAGGTTGATTTCGTCACGGCGATGATCACTTCGGTGCGCACCGTGACGGCGGCGCCGGTCGTCATGCTGGTCTGGGGCGGCCTGATCGCTTTGGGCCTCTTCGCCGGGATGGTGCCGGGCTTCATGGGCCTCTTCTTGGTCTTGCCGCTCTTCGGCCATGCGACATGGCATCTCTACCGCAGGCTTATCGCCTGATCAGCCCGAAGGCCGAGACGAGCGCCGCCGCCAGCGCCATGACAGCCGATGTGGCGGCGATATGGGCGAAGGCGAGGCTGGTGGCCGCCTGATGCGCGGCAGAGCCGTCGGGCAGGGCAAAGCCCGGCATCTCGGCCGAGACCGGCCCGTAGGACAGGAAGGCGATTCGCCCCATCAGCGCCACGGCGATCAGGCCGGCCGCGCGGGCAGTCGCGTTGTTGATGCCGGAAGCGGCGCCCTGGTCAGCCTCGGGCGCATGGGCCATGGCGGCGGCGGTCAGGGGCGCCACCAGCAGGGCCAGACCCACCGCGGTGATCAGGCTGAAGGGCAGGATCTGATGCCAGAACTGGCCTTGCGGCGCAAAGCAGGCGATGCCGGCATAGGCCACAGCGACCAGCAGGCTGCCGATCGCCATGGGCCAGCCCGGCCCCACGCGGTCCGCCAGCCGCCCTGCGCGCGCGGAAAAGCTGGCGATCAGGATCGAGGTCGGCAGGAACATCGCCGTCACGCCAAGGGGCGAGACATGCCAGGCCGAAATCGCCGTCATCGGCAGGTAGAAGCTGACACCGTTCAGCCCGATGTACAGCAGCAGCGTGGCAAGGTTGGTGGCGCTGAAGCTGCGGTCGCGAAACAGGCCCAGCCGGATCATCGGGGCGGGCAGGCGGGCCTCGACCAACAGAAAGGCCGCGCCAGCCAGCAGCGCCACACAGGCTGCGGGCAGGGCCAGGCTGCCATGCTCGGTCAGGGCGGTGGCCATGGCGCCCAGGCCCAGCGTGGCCAGGCCCGCGCCCCAGAGGTCGACCGGTGTCCCCGGCCGGCCCGGGTCCGGGTTGGCATGGCGCGCCAGCAGCCACAGGGCCGAGACGCCCAAGGGCAGGTTCAGCGCGAAGATGGCGCGCCACGCCTCGCCCCCGCCCAGCGTCAGCACCAGTCCGCCCAGAATCGGCCCCCCGGCGGTGGTGGCTGTGGCGGCGGCGGCCCAGAGGCCAAGCGCGCGGCCGCGCCCCTGCGGCCCATAGGCGCGCGAGACCAGCGTCATCGACCCCGGCACCATGAAGGCCGCCCCCATGCCCTGCAGGGCCCGCGCCGCGATCATCAGGGGCATCGAAGGCGCCATGGCACAAAGGAGCGAGCTTGTGACAAAGGCCAGAATCCCGCCCTGAAACACCCGCACCACGCCGAAGCGGTCCGACATCGCCCCGCCGACCAGAATGAGCGAGGTCAGCACCAGAAGATAGCCGCCCTGCACCCATTCCGCCGCAGCCAGCGTGCCGCCCAGCGAGGCGCGAATTGATGTGAGCGCGATGGCGGTCACCGAACTGTCGATGAACCCCATGGCCGAAGCCAGAACGGCAGCCGCAAGCAGATAACCCGGGGTCGTGCGTGTGATCGGTAAAGACATGGCGCCAGCTTTGGCCGAAGCCCGCGCCAAGGTCTAGGTCTTGCCCGACATCCAGCGCTTCGGTTTCGCCGCAATGGGACCGGCTGCCATGCGAACTTGTGGCCGACGGCGGTCAGGTCCTGCGCTTGCCGCGCTTGGCCGCATCGGGCGGCAAGGTGCGGTTGAAGGCAAGGGCAAGGTCGATCCACGGGGCAAGGTCGGAAGGGGCCTCGACCAGAACCCAGCCCTTCATCACTTGCTCGCCCATGGTCATCTGCCTCGCGCCCATCGCCAGAGCCTGTGCCGTGCCCTCAGGCCCAACCCGCACGATCAGACCCGTTGTACGATGCGTGCCGATTACCAGATTGCCGTTCAGCATGAAGCAGGTGCCGCCGAACATCCGCCGCACCTCGGCCCCGTGCGGCTGCATCAGCAGGGTCAGGCTGTCCAGCAGCATGGCAGGCTCCCATAACAAAACGGGCACCGGTTTCCCGATGCCCGCCCGGTCAAGCCCAAAGGCTCAGACGGTTTCCGGATTGCCCGCCATCGGCGGCGGCAAGGCGGTGCGGCCATTCGCCAGCGGGTCTTCCTGCCGCTGGACCGAACCTTCGAAATGCGCGCCCGATTCGATGGCGATGGTCTTGTGGATGATGTCGCCCTCGACCCGGGCCGACGAGGTCAGACGGACCTTGAGGCCGCGGACCCGGCCGATCACCCGGCCATTGACGACGATGTCATCGGCGACGATCTCGCCCCGGATCGTGGCGCTTTCGCCCACGGTCAACAGATGGGCGCGAATGTCGCCCTCGACCGTGCCTTCGACCTGAATGTCGCCGGAGGTCTTCATGTTGCCCACGATCGTCAGGTCTGCAGACAGAATCGAGGGGCCCGACTTGCCCTTGGGGGCCGTCGGCGTGTAGTCCATCGTCGTTTTGGTCACAGGGGCCTCCGGCGCCTTTGGTTTGTCGCCCTCGCCCGCCTTGGGACCGGGTTCGTTTATGCGGCTCTTAGAAAACATCTTTCGCTGCCCTTATGAAGGTCATCGGATTTACGGCGGTGCCGCTGAGGCGGACCTCGTAGTGAAGGTGAGTGCCAGTAGACCGGCCTGAATTGCCCATATCACCGATTTTTTCGCCACGCGATACCTTTTGACCGACATTCACTTCGATCTGCGACAAGTGGCCGTAGCGCGTTTCGATGCCGAAGGCATGGGTGATCTTGATCAGGCGTCCATAGCCCGATTCCCAGCCGGCATAGGTGACGGTTCCGTCGGCCGTCGCATAGACCGAAGAGCCGTAGTCGCCGGCCATATCCTGGCCCTCATGCATGCGGTTGGACCCGTTGATCGGATCGCCGCGCACGCCAAAGCCCGAGGTATAGCGGAAGGTCGTGCGCAGGGGCAGGCCAAGCGGCACCTTGAAGGCGGCGATCCGGTAGAGGTTCAGCGTATCCAGCCCCTGCAGGATCGCGTTGGCCCGCGTCTCGTCCGGGCTGCCGGACAGGCCCATGGTCGAAAAGGAAATCGGCGACAGCGGGCCGCCCTGACCCGAATAGCCGGATTTGACGGCAGAGATCAGGTCGTCCGGGTTCAGGCCCGCCGCCTTGAACATCTTCTGAAGGGGTTCGACAGAGACGGTCAATGCGTCTTCGAGCTTGCCGAAGATGACGGCGTTGCGCGCCTCGAGCTCGGCCTTCTGTTTGGCCACGGCGGCGGTGCGCGCCTCCTGGGCGGCAACATCGGCTTCCTTGCTGTCCCGGTCGCGGGCGGTGTCGGTCAGGGCCTTGGCCATGATGTCGAGGGTCGCCGCGACATCCTGGGCCTGGCCCATGTCGGTATGGGTGGTGCCTGGGAGCTGGTTCAGCGCCACACGCGCCTGCGCCACTTCGGCGCGCGCGTCGTCGCGTTCGCGGATCGTGCGGCGCAGGGTGTTCTGGATCACGTCGATGCCGGTCTCAAGTTCGCGCAGCCGGGTTTCCGAGGCCAGCAGCCGCTCCTGCATGGCCGAGACCTGACCCAGCGCCAGGTTGAAGCGCTGCTGGGCGCTGGCCGCTTCGGCCACGCGCAGGTCACGGTCGTCCGACAGGGCATTGAGGCGCTGTTCGAAGAGGGCGGTCTGGCGCTGCACCTGTTCGCGCGAGGAGCCGGAGTTGATGAAGTCCATCAGCAGGACGGCCGTGGCAAAAAGCGTCCAGGCCACCGCCAGCACGCCGACCGTGGCGCTGATGGCCTGGGTCATGGGGCGCAGGCGCACAAAGCGCGTCGTGGTGTCCGACTTCAGGAACATCCTCTGTTCCGGGAACCACGGTTCCAGCCAGAGGTTGATGCGGTAGCCAAGCCTTGTGATCACGTGCGGTCCGTTCTGACTTTGTCGCGCCCAGGACCTGCCGGACTGGTCGCCCGGTCTCCCCCTGCCATGAGCGGCGTCTTGGCTGATTAGCCAGCGCAGGCAGGGCTCGCAACCGCTTTGCCCCGAAGGCATGCGGCGCTTGCGGGAATCCGCCGTTCTCAGCCCGGCGGCGCGCCTATCTGCCCCTCGGCCAGCGGCCAGTAGAAGTCGGGTGGTATCCCCGCCTCGGCCCGCTTTTCCTCGTTGAAGGGCGGCTTCAGCGCGCCGTGGAAATAGCGCCGGACAAGGTCGTGAAAGGCTGCCTTGGGGTCAAGGTTGTCGCGCCCGCAAAGCCAGTTGAACCATTTCGAGCCATAGGCGACATGCGCCACCTCCTCGGCATAGATCACCTGCAGCGCCTCCAGCGCCTGCGTCGCACCAGCCTTGGCAAAGAGATCGATCATCTGCGGCGAGACATCCAGCCCGCGCGCCTCCAGCACCATGGGCACCACGGCCAGCCGTCCCAGAAAATCGTCCGCCGTATCCTCGGCGGCGCGCCACATCCCGGCATGGGCGGGCAGGGCGCCGTAATGGCTGTCCAGCGCCTCCAGACAGTCGCAGATCAGTCCGAAATGCTTGGCTTCGTCATCGGCGGCCTTCACCCAGTCGTCGTAAAAGCCCATCGGCATCGGCAGATGGCCAAAGCGCGCGATCATGTCCCAATGCAGATCGACCGCATTCAATTCGATATGGGCCAGGGCGTGCAGCATGGCGACCCGGCCCTGGGCGCTGCCTGGCCTGCGCCGCGGCACATCGCGCGGTGGCAAGAGATCGGGCTTGTCGGGCCGCGCCGGCTGCAAGGGCGGCGTGGCCGTGCCGATGGGCAAAGCCGCGCCGCGCGCCCTTGCGGCAAACCATGTCGCCGCATGGGCCCGCCCGAGCGCCGCCTTGCGCCGCCCGTCCGCCGTCAGCAGGACCTCCATGGCCATCTCGGTCAGCGTTGCGGCCATGTTCTTTCCTTTCATTCAGGCACAAAGGCTGTGCCAGCGCACCCGGGGCGTGTGACCTCGCCTCTTGTCCGGGCAGGGCGCGTCAGATGCAAGCCCTTGCCCTAAAGCGCTGCAAGGACCTCTGCCGCATGGCCCTTGACCTTGTCGACCTTCCAGATCCGCTCGATCCGTCCGGTGCCGTCGATCAGAAAGGTGGTGCGCAACACGCCCTGCACGAGCTTGCCAAAGAACAGCTTCTCGCCAAAGGCGCCCCAATCCTCCATCACATGCCCGTCCTTGTCGGACAAGAGCGCAAAGCCGATGCCCATCTTGGCCACGAACTTGTCGTGCTTGGCCACCGAATCCTTGGACATTCCCAGAACCGTGACCCCGGCGGCTGCGAAATCTGCCAGATGCGCGTTGATGTCCATCACCTGATTGGTGCAAGTGGGTGTACCATCTGCGCCATAGGTGACCAGAAGCACGCGCGCCGGGCGCAGGCCGCTCAGGGTGACGAGCGTTCCGCCATCGCGGGGCAGGGTGAAATCGGGGGCCATCTGGCCCTCTGCCAGCGAGGCGGTTGCGGCGGGTGTGGCTGATTGCGTCATGGGCGGCTCCTTGCCTTTTGAACGACCGGTCCTTGGCGATCTAGTTGCCTTCCGGCAAAGATAAAGGCAACGCCACGAACGCGGCAAGGAGAAGGCAGGCATGACAGTGGCAGGACAGAAAGGCGCGCTTGGGGCACCCCCCGGCAGCGCTTTGCCTGATCCCGCCCGCGGGTGTGCCAAAGGCCCGGGCGCGCAGCCGGAAAACGCGACCGACCCCTGCCGGGACCCCTCCAGTGCCGAGCCCTGCGACCCGCTTGTGCTGCGCCCCGAGGACCGCGCGGGTGCCGGCCCGGTCGCCGCGCGGCGCCGGCGTGGCCGCCGCGGGCGCCGTGGCTTGCTGGGCGGGCGACTGGTGTTGTTGGTGCTTATGTTCGGCATGGCCCTCTTGACGCTGGAACTGGTCGGCCGGCCGGTCCATCTGCCGGTCTGGCTGGTGGCCGAGATCGAGACCCGGGTCAACCGCAGCCTCGCCGGGGCGCTGCCCGACAGCGCACTTGCGGTCGGCGGCATCGAAGTCTCGCTTGGCGACAACTGGGTGCCGCATCTGGTGCTGGAGGATCTGCGGGTGCTGCAGCCGGGCGGGCAGACGCTGCTGACCCTGCCAGAGATCTACCTCAACCTCGACCCCGCGGGCCTGCTGCAGGGCCAGATCCGCGCCCAGAGCCTGCGGATCGTCGGCGCCCGCCTCGCCCTGCGGCGCGACAGGGACGGGCATTTCGACCTGGCGCTCGGCAGCGGCGAGGGGCCGCGCATCGCGAGCCTCGCCGATGCCTTCGACATGCTCGACCGGGTCTTTGCCCTGCCGGCCCTGACCCATCTGCGCAGCGTCGAGGCCGAGGCGATGAGCCTGTCGCTGACCGACCTGCGCGCCGGCCGCAAATGGGAGGTCGGCGACGGCCATCTGTCGCTGGAAAACCGCGAGGCCGAACTGGCCGCTCAATTCAGCATGAGCCTCGTGGCCGGCGGCAGCACGCCGGCGCAGGCGGTCTTTACCGCCGTGGCGCAGAAGGGGGCCGGGGTCGCGCGCCTTTCGGTGCAGGTCGACCGGATCGCCGCGCGCGATCTGGCGGCGCAGACGCCGGTCCTCGGCTGGTTGGGCGTGCTGGATGCGCCGATCTCGGGGCGGCTGGCCTGTACGATCGACACCCAGGGCATCGAGTCGATGGACGGCAGGCTGGACATCGGCGCCGGCGCCTTGCAGCCGTCGCCCTCGACCACGCCGATTGCCTTTGACCATGCCACGCTGGGCCTGGGCTACGACCCCGCGGGCGGGCGCATTGTGCTGACCGATCTGGCGGTGCAAAGCCGCACGCTGCACCTGACCGCCAAGGGCCAGTCCTATCTGGTCGATGGCGCAGGGCAGGCGATCACCGGCGCGCTGTCGGGGCGCATCCCCGCGGCCTTCGTCGGACAGATCGCGATTTCCGACCTGTCGGTCGATCCCGAGGGCCTCTTCGCCGCCCCGGTCCAGTTCAATCAGGGTTCGGTCGATGTACGGCTGCGGCTGGACCCGTTCAGCCTCGACATCGGGCAACTGGCGCTGAGCCAGGCCGGGGCGCATCTGGGGCTCGCAGGTCAGGTGGTGGCCGATGCCGGCGGCTGGCGCGCGGCCATCGACCTGACGCTGAACCGCATCTCGCGCGACAGGCTTCTGGCGCTCTGGCCGCTTCGGCTGGTGCCTGGCACAAGGGCCTGGGTCGCCGAAAACATCCGCAACGCCGATCTGTCGGATGTGCGCGCCAGCGTGCGCATCGCGCCGGGCACCGAGGCCCGTGCCGAGCTGGCCTACAGTTTCAACAAGGCCGAACTGCAGTTCATGCCCAAGATGCCGCCGGTCACCGATGCCGATGGCTATGCGGTCATTCAGGACAAGACCTACACGCTGGTCATGTCGCATGGCCAGGTCACCCCGCCGGAAGGGGGGGCGATCAATGTCTCGGGCAGCGTCTTTGCCGTGCCTGACATCCTTGCCCATCCCGCGCTGGCCCACATTGACCTGCGCGCCTCTTCCGGGCTGACGGCGATGCTGTCGCTGCTGGATCAGCCGCCGTTCCACTTCCTGCAAAAGGCGGGCCAGCCGGTCGATCTGGGCAGTGGCACGGTCCAGGCCACGGCGCGGATCGTCCTGCCGCTGATCCCGCGCGTCATGCCTTGGGATGTCACGCTCAAGGCCAACGCCACCGTCACCGATTTCGCCTCGGACGTGCTGGTCAAGGGCCATCCGATCACCGCCCCGGTCTTGCAGGTCACCGGCACCTCGACCCAACTGACCATCGCGGGCAAGGGGATGATCGGCAAGGTGCCCTTCGATGCGACCTTCGTGCAGGACATTCCCGCTGTGCCCCATGACGCGGGCGGCCCCGCAGCGCCCTGGCCCGACGAACCCTCGCCCGAGGGGCAGGAGGGCACGCCGGCGCTGGCCTATACCGGGCCTCTGGCGCTGCCTCCGCCTCCGGCCCGCATCACCGGCCATCTGACCCTGTCGCAGGATGCGGTGGCAGAGTTCGGCCTTGGCCTGCCCAGGGGCATGGTCACCGGCGCGGCTGATGCCGAAGTGGCGATCAGCCTGCCCAAGGGAACTGCGGGAGAGTTGCACCTGACCTCGGCGCTGGACGGGATGACGCTGGCCATTCCCGAGCTGGGCTGGCGCAAGGGCGCCCAGGCGGCGGGCAAGCTTGAAACCGATGTGCGCCTTGGCCCGGTGCCGGAAATCAGCCGGCTGACCCTCTCCGGCCCCGGCCTTCAGGCGCAGGGGCAGGTCAAGCTCAAGCCCGGTGGCGCGCTGGACGTGGCGCGGTTTGACAAGGTGACGATGGGCGGCTGGCTCGATGGCGCGGTCGAGATCAGGGGGCGCGGGGCCAATGTACCGGTGGGCTTTGCCGTGACCTCCGGCAGCATCGACCTGCGCAAGTTTCCCGCCAACCGGTCTGGCGGCGGCACGGCGGCCGGCAGCCCGCTGACCATCGCGGTGCAGTCGCTGCGGGTCACCGACGGTATCCGGCTTAACGGATTCACCGGGGATTTCTCGCTCAAGGGCGGGTTCAACGGCACGTTCACCGGATCGGTGAACGGGGAGGCCCCGGTGTCGGGCACGGCCGTGCCCACCGCCAACGGCACGGCCGTGCGGATCAGGTCGGACGACGCGGGCCAGGCGATCAAGGCGGCGGGCCTTTTTGCCACGGCGCATGGCGGCGATCTGGACATGACCCTGCTGCCGCGGACCGAGCCCGGCGAATACGACGGCAAGGCCATGATCCGGCACATCCGCGTCAATAACGGTTCGGTCATGGCGGATCTGTTGTCGGCCATCTCGGTCATCGGCCTCTTGCAGCAACTGGGCGGCGAGGGGATCGTCTTTGAACGGGCCGAGGCCCAGTTCCACATCACCCCGATCGTGATCGACATCCAGAAAGGCTCCGCCATCGGCGCCTCGATGGGCGTTTCGCTGGAGGGGCTTTATCATTCCGACACTTCGGCTCTGGACATGCGGGGCGTGGTGTCGCCGATCTACCTTTTGAACGGCATCGGCTCGATCCTGACCCGCAAGGGCGAGGGTCTGTTCGGCTTTGCCTACCGGCTGCGTGGATCGGCGGCCAAGCCTGTCGTGTCGGTCAACCCGCTGTCGATCCTGACGCCGGGCATGTTCCGCGACCTCTTCCGGGCGCCCGCGCCCTCGTTGCCGCAAAGCCCGGCTGACGCTGCGCCCCAGATTGCGCCGCAAGCCACGCCCCAGATTGTGCCCCAGACACCGACCCAACCTCCGTCACAAGTCCGGAGCCCATCCCAGACCTCAGGGGGAGGAGACAGATGAAACTGTCCGATTTCGACTTTGACCTGCCAGAAGACCTGATCGCCACGCGGCCCGCCCGCCCGCGCAGTTCGGCGCGCCTTCTGCTGGCCGAGGGCGATGCGATCCGCGATCTGCATGTGCGCGACCTTCCCGAGGTGTTTCGCCCCGGCGATCGGCTGATTCTGAACAACACCCGCGTCATTCCGGCGCGCCTCTTCGGCACGCGCCGGCGCGGCGACGCCACCGCACGGGTGGAAGTGACCCTGCTGGAGCCTCTGCCCCAGGGCTGGCGTGCCCTCGCCAAGCCGCTGCGCAAGGTGCAGGTCGGTGAGGAGATCCGCTTTTCCGATGCGCTTTCGGCGACGGTCGCGCAGAAGTCCGAAACCGATCTGGTGCTGAGCTTCAACCTGACCGGCCTCGATTTCGATGCCGCGCTGGCCGAGGCGGGGCAGATGCCGCTGCCGCCCTATATCGCGGCCAAGCGCCCCGCCGACGCACAGGACCGCGAGGATTACCAGACCGTGTTTGCCCGCCACTCGGGCGCGGTGGCTGCCCCCACCGCAAGCCTTCATTTCGAACCCTGGCTTCTGGACGCCCTGCGCGCCAAGGGGGTGGAATTCACCGAAGTCACCCTGCATGTCGGCGCAGGCACCTTCCTGCCCGTCAAGGTCGAGGATGTGACCACCCACAAGATGCATGCCGAATGGGGTGAGGTGACGCCCGAGGCCGCGGCCGAGATGAATGCCACCAAGGCCGCCGGTGGCCGGGTGATCCCCATCGGCACCACCGCGCTGCGCCTGATCGAAAGCGCCGCCGCCTCGGGCCGGGTCGAGCCCTGGCGCGGCAGCACCGACATCTTCATCTACCCCGGCTACAAGTTCCGCGTGACCGATGCGCTGATGACCAACTTCCACCTGCCCAAATCGACCCTGCTGATGCTGGTCTCGGCCCTGATGGGGGCCGAGCGGATGCGCCACGTTTATGCGCATGCGGTTACAAAAGGCTACCGGTTCTTCTCTTATGGGGATGCGTCTTTGCTGATACCGTGAAGCCGGGCGGTGGCACCCGTCCTTCCGTCGCAAATTGCCCTGTCGTTAACCAATCCGCTGATATGACCGTCAGGCGTGATGGAGATTGAAATGCTGAAAGTCCTCGCCCAATCCTGGCCGCTCTTGCTGGGCATCATGCTTTTGATGCTGGGCAACGGCATGCAGGGCACGCTTCTGGGCATCCGGGGCGGGATCGAGCATTTCACCACGCTGCAGATGTCGATGGTGATGTCGTGCTATTTCATCGGCTTCCTCTTCGGGTCGCGCATGGCGCCCGAGATGATCCGCCGCGTGGGCCACGTGCGGGTCTTTGCCGCGCTGGGCTCGATGATCTCGGCGGTGCTGATCATGTATGCGGTGGCGCCGGAATGGATCGCCTGGGCGCTGATGCGGGTGCTGATCGGGTTTTCGTTTTCGGGCGTCTATATCACCGCGGAAAGCTGGCTCAATGCCGCCTCGACGAACGAGACGCGGGGGCAGGCGCTGTCCTTGTACCTGATCATGCAGATGATCGGCATCATCGCGGCGCAGCTGTTGCTGAACACGGCCGATCCTTCGGGCTATGTGCTGTTCGTCATCCCCTCGATCCTGGTCTCGCTGGCCTTCACGCCGATCCTTTTGTCGGTTGTGCCCGCGCCGCCCTTCGCCTCGACCAAACCCTTGAGCTTCAAGCGGCTTTACAAGGCCTCGCCGCTGGGCTGCGTTGGCATGTTCCTGCTGGGCGGGGTGTTTTCGGCGCAGTTCGGCATGGCCTCGGTCTGGGGCACGCAGGCCGGGCTGTCGGTGAAGGAAATCTCGATCTTCGTGGCCTTCATCTATGTCGGCGGGCTGGTGCTGCAATATCCGATCGGCTGGCTGTCGGACCGGATGGACCGGCGGCTTGTCGTCCTGTGGCTGTCGCTGGCGGGCGCGGCGGGGCTGATGATCCCGCCCTTGTTCACCGTGCTGCCTTTTGGTCAGACGCCGTTCTGGCTGCTGGTTCTGGTGGGGGCGTTGGCCGGGGGCATATCGAACCCGCTTTATTCGCTGCTGGTGGCCTATGTGAACGACTATCTTGACAAATCCGACATGGCTGCCGCCTCGGCCGGGCTGATCTTCATCAACGGTCTGGGGGCGATCGGCGGGCCATTGATCACCGGCTGGATCATGGGACGGATCGGGCCGGACGGCTTTTTCCTGTTCATGGCGCTCTTGTTCGGGGGCATGGCGCTTTACACTGCCTGGCGCATGACCCGCCGTCAGGCGCCCGAGGCGCAGGGCGCCTTCACGCCCACCATGCCCACCATCTCGATCGTCGCGGTCGAGGCGGCGCTGGAAAGACCTGACGTAGCACCCCGCAAGGCCTGAGGTCTTCCAGACCCGAGGCCTGTCGCCCGCGTTGCACCCATGCGGCAAACCTGTCAGTCTGGTCTTTCGAGGGTTGGTCGCCCGGAAACCTATGTCGAGGGGGCATCATGTCTGATCCGGTCGAGGTTCTGGATTTCTGGCTGGGCGAGGTCGGCCCCAAGGGCTGGTACGCCGGCGGGGAGGACCTGGACAGCCGGTGCAGCGCCGCGTTCCAGGACCTTTGGCAAGCGGCGCGCGATGGTGGGCTTGACCATTGGGTCGAGGGCACGGTGGCGACACTGGCCTATCTGATCCTGACCGACCAGTTGCCGCGCAACGTGTACCGCGGCACGGCCGACAGTTTCGCCACCGATCCGCTCGCCCGCGCCGCTGCCCGCCGGGCGTTGGAAGAAGGCTGGGACCTCGCCGCCCCCGAGCCGGAACGCCAGTTCTTCTACATGCCCTTCGAACATTCCGAAGACCCGCAGGATCAGGCCCTCGCCGTCCGCCTCATGCAGGAGCGCATGGCCTCGGACCCCGAAATGGCGCTGCATGCCCGCGCCCATCAGGAAATGATCGCCCGTTTTGGCCGCTTTCCGTCGCGAAATTCCGCGCTTGGCCGGGCCTCCACACCCGCGGAGGTGGAGTTTTTGGCACAAGGTGGCTATGCCGCGCTTGTCAAAGCGCTTCGGGCCAGTCATGCAAAGGGTGCATAGGGCCACGGCTCTGGCAGTGTTGCCGGGCTTTTCCGGATAGTTTAATGGCAAACTACTTTTTCAAGGGAGGAAAAGATGGCTGCCCAGACCTTCGATGTTGTCGTGATCGGTGCCGGCCCCGGGGGCTATGTCGCGGCGATCCGTGCCGCTCAGCTTGGCCAGAAGGTGGCCATAGTCGAGCGCGAGAACCTTGGCGGCATCTGCCTCAACTGGGGTTGCATCCCGACCAAGGCGCTGCTGCGCTCGGCCGAGGTGTTCCATCTGATGCACCGCGCCAAGGAATTCGGCCTCGCCGCGACTGGCGTGAGCTTTGACCTTGACGCCGTGGTGACCCGGTCGCGCGGCGTGGCCAAGCAGCTGTCGGGCGGTATCGGTCATCTGATGAAGAAGAACAAGGTCACGGTCTTCATGGGCACGGCCACGTTGACCAAGCCCGGCCTCGTCACGGTCAAGACCGACAAGGGCAGCGACGAATTGACCGCCAAGGCGATCATCCTCGCCACCGGAGCGCGGGCGCGCGAACTGCCGGGGCTTGAGGCGGACGGCGATCTGGTCTGGACCTATCGCCACGCCCTGCAACCCAAGCGCATGCCGAAAAAGCTGCTGGTGATCGGATCGGGCGCCATCGGCATCGAATTCGCCAGTTTCTTCAACACGCTGGGCGCCGATACCACGGTGGTCGAGGTGATGGACCGTGTCCTGCCGGTCGAGGATGCCGAAATCAGCGCCTTTGCCAAGAAGGCCTTCGTCAAGCAGGGGATGAAGATCCTCGAAAAGACCACGGTGAAAAAGCTCGACCGTTCGCCCGGCAAGGTCGTGGCGCATCTGGAGGACGCCAAGGGCACCACGACGCAGGAATTCGACACGGTCATCTCGGCCGTGGGGATCGTGGGCAATGTGGAAAACCTCGGGCTCGAGGCTCTGGGGGTCAAGATCGACCGCACTCATGTGGTGACGGATGAATATTGCCGCACTGGCGTGCCCGGGCTTTACGCCATCGGCGACATCGCCGGCGCGCCGTGGTTGGCCCACAAGGCCAGCCATGAGGGTGTGATGGTGGCCGAACTGATCGCGGGCGGCCATCCGCATCCGATCAAGCCCGGCTCGATCGCCGGTTGCACCTATTGCCATCCGCAGGTCGCTTCGGTCGGCATGACCGAACAGAAGGCCAAGGACGCGGGCTACACGGTCAAGGTCGGCCATTTCCCCTTCATCGGCAACGGCAAGGCGATTGCCCTGGGCGAGGCTGAGGGCATGATCAAGACCGTCTTCGACGCCAAGACCGGTGAACTTCTGGGCGCGCACATGGTCGGCGCCGAAGTGACCGAGCTGATCCAGGGCTATGTCATCGGCCGCCAGCTCGAGACGACGGAAGAGGACTTGATGGCCACCGTCTTCCCGCATCCGACCCTGTCCGAAATGATGCACGAATCGGTGTTGGACGCCTACGGCCGCGCCATCCACTTCTAGAGGTGAGGGCTGGCGCAGGGGCCTGCGCGGCTTTGGTGCGCCGCACAGGCCGCTTTCGTCTTGCGTTTGCGGCGGTTGCCTTCATCGCCAGAGATGGCTGCAGGGTCCTGCGTCTGTCTGGAAAAGGCAGCCCGGCATGCGGCCGATCTGATCCCATTGCCGGACTTGCGCGCCACCCCGCATGCGCTTATCGCCGGTCCGGTGCCCGCAGAATTTGGCGCGGACCGGGTGTGATGGGGGCAAAAGAGGACGATGCGGGCGGGTTTGACGATTTTCGCTCTGTGGTGCGCAGGCCTCGGGGCTGCGGCGCAGTTCGGCAAGATCTCGATCGCCTATGAGGCGCTGGGTCTGGCCTATCCGGCCGAGGCGGGGGTCTGGATCGGGCTGATGGTGTCGATTGTCGGCATGGTCGGGCTGGTCTTTGGCACCACGGCGGGTCTGGTCGTGGCGCGGGTCGGGGCGCGGCGGGCCATTCTGGCGGCGCTGCTGCTGGGGGCCGTGGTCTCGCTGGTCGAATCCTTCCTGCCGCCCTATCCGCTGATGATGCTGGCCCGCGTGCTGGAGGGGTGTTCGCATCTTTGCATCGTGGTGGTTGGGCCGACGGCGATCGCTGCTGTTGCGCCGCCGGCCCGGCAGGGGGCGGCCATGACGCTCTGGTCCTCGTTCTTCGGGCTGACCTATGCGGTGTTGGCCTGGATCGGCCCCGGGATCCTGGCCAGCGGCGGCATTGCCGGCCTGTTCCGCCTGCATGCGCTGTGGCTGGTGCTATGTGCGGCGGCACTGCTTCCCTTGATGCCAGGCGATGTGCGCCCCGCCGTTGCCGCCGGACAAAAGAGCCTGCTGCGCCAGCATGTCGAGATCTACGCCTCGCCCTTCCTCGCCGCGCCCGCCACCGGATTTGTTTGCTACACCGTGACTTACGTGGCGGTCCTGACGCTGATGCCGCCGATGCTGGGCGCCTGGGGTGGGTTCGTCGGCGTGGCGCTGCCCCTCGTGTCGATCGGGGTCAGCCTGAGCCTTGGCGTCTGGCTACTGGGCCGGGTCAGCGCGGTGCGGCTGGTGCAGGCGGGCTTTGCCGTGGCCTGTTGCGCCACGATCCTGCTGTGGACCTTCTGGGGGCAGGGGCTGGCCATGGTCGCGGCAGCACTGCTTTTGGGCGCAAGCCTTGGCATCGTCCAGGGTGCGAGCTTCGCCTCGATCCCGCAGTTGAACCATGCGCCGCAGGACCGCGCCCGCGCCGCCGGCGCCATCGCGCAGCTGGGCAATCTGGGCACTGTCACCGGCACGCCCCTGCTGGCCCTGCTGATCGAGAGGGCAGGGGTGACCGGCCTGACCCTGTTCCTTCTGGGATTTTCTCTGCTGGGCCTGATGATCCACGCCCTGCAGGCCAGCCGGCGTGCGGCCTTCGGCGTCAGACCCGGATGACCGGCCCGCCAGCCTGCATCCAGTTTGAAAAGCCGCCAAGGTTCATCGCGTCATAGCCCAGCTTTTGCAGCGCCTGCACCGCCATGCCCGACCG
Source organism: bacterium (assembly GCA_016124195.1). GTDB lineage: Bacteria > Pseudomonadota > Alphaproteobacteria > Rhodobacterales > Rhodobacteraceae > Stagnihabitans. The sequence goes on from WGOE01000004.1 coordinate 47,250, forward strand.
CCCGCCCGAGGCGCAGAACACCGCGACCGGCTTGTCAGCCTTGAAGCGCTTGTCATGGTCCGGGCCCTTCGGATCGGCCTTCATCGCGATCAGCGCCACGGGAATATGGATCGCCCCTTTCGCCGTGCCCGAAGCCTGCAACTCTGCCCTTTCTCGTACATCGACGAGAAGGACTTTACCTGCGGCCACTTTGGCCATCAGATCCGGAAGAGACAGTTGCGGCTTGGCGGCGGCGGGGCGCAGAAAGTTGAACATGGCTGACCTCTGGTTGCGTTGTTTTACATATATTCAGAAATATGAATTTGTAAAGAGCCCAAAGGAAGTTTCTCTGCCGCTGCATACGTTCACTCTTCGTTCACAATTTGCAGTTGGAAACCCCCGCGTTCCACCCTATCTTGAGCAAGTCGATGGGGTGTGGCATGGCCGAGCATAAATTCATCGAAGTGCGCGGGGCGCGCGAGCACAATCTGAAGAACGTGGATGTCGACATTCCGCGCGATCAGTTCGTGGTCATCACCGGGCTGTCGGGGTCGGGAAAATCCTCGCTCGCCTTTGACACGATCTATGCCGAGGGGCAGCGGCGCTATGTCGAAAGCCTGTCGGCCTATGCGCGCCAGTTCCTCGACATGGCCGGCAAGCCCGACGTCGACCATATCTCGGGCCTGAGCCCGGCGATTTCGATCGAGCAGAAGACCACTTCGAAAAATCCGCGTTCGACCGTGGGCACGGTGACCGAGATTTATGACTACCTGCGCCTTCTGTTCGCGCGGGTCGGTATTCCCTATTCGCCTGCCACCGGCCTGCCCATCACCGCGATGCAGGTGCAGGACATGGTGGATGCCGTGATGGCGATGGAAGAGGGCACGCGCGCCTATCTGCTGGCGCCCATCATCCGCGACCGCAAGGGCGAATACAAAAAGGAATTTCTGGAGCTTAGGAAGCAGGGCTTCCAGCGCGTCAAGGTCGACGGCACCTTCCACGATCTCGAGGATCCGCCGACGCTCGACAAGAAGCTGCGTCATGACGTCGACGTGGTGGTCGACCGCATCGTCGTTAAGGACGGTTTGCAAACCCGACTGGCCGACAGCTTTCGCACGGCGCTGAACCTCGCCGACGGGATTGCGGTGATCGAAACGGCGCCTGCCGAAGGCGAGGGCACCCGCATCACCTATTCCGAGAAATTCGCCTGCCCGGTTTCGGGGTTCACCATTGCCGAAATCGAGCCGCGGCTGTTCTCCTTCAACGCGCCCTTTGGCGCCTGCCCGGTCTGTGACGGCCTCGGGATGGAGCTGTTCTTTGACGAACGCCTCGTGGTGCCGGACCAGAGCCTGACCCTGGCGCAAGGCGCCATCGCCCCCTGGGCCAAGTCGAAAAGCCCCTATTTCACCCAGACCATCGACGCCATGGCCACGCACTACGGCTTTGACAAGAAAAAGAAATGGAAGGACCTGCCCGACAGGGTCAAGGAGGTCTTCCTGCGCGGCTCGGGCGGGGAGGAGATCGAGTTCCGCTACGATGAAGGCGGCCGGATCTACACCGTCAAGCGCGTCTTTGAAGGCGTGATCCCCAACATGGAACGCCGCTACAAGGAAACCGACAGCGCCTGGAGCCGGGAAGAGATGGAGCGGTTCCAGAACAACCGCCCCTGTGGCACCTGCCATGGCTACCGGCTGCGCCCCGAGGCCCTGGCGGTCAAGATCGCGGGTCTGCATGTGGGCCAGGTCGTGCAGATGTCGATCCAGGAGGCGCATGACTGGATCTCGACCGTGCCGGCTGCGCTGACCAACCAGCGCAACGAAATCGCCCGCGCCATTCTGAAGGAAATCCGCGAACGGCTTGGATTCCTTGTGAATGTCGGGCTCAACTACCTGACGATGAGCCGCAACGCCGGCACGCTTTCGGGTGGCGAAAGCCAGCGCATCCGTCTGGCCAGCCAGATCGGCTCGGGCCTGACCGGCGTGCTTTATGTGCTGGACGAACCTTCGATCGGGCTGCACCAGCGCGACAACGACCGGCTGCTGACCACGCTCAAGAACCTGCGCGACGCCGGCAATACGGTGCTGGTGGTCGAACACGACGAGGATGCGATCCGCGAGGCGGATTATGTCTTTGACATGGGGCCGGGGGCGGGGGTGCATGGCGGGCAGGTGATCTCGCGCGGGACGCCTGAACAGATTGCCGCCGATCCGGCAAGCCTGACCGGGCAGTACCTGTCGGGCGTGCGGTCGATCCCGGTGTCCAAGCAGCGCCGCAAGGGCAACGGCAAGAAACTGACTGTCGTGGGCGCCACCGGCAACAACCTGAAGAACATGACGGCCGAGTTTCCCCTTGGCATGTTCGTCTGCGTGACCGGCGTCTCGGGCGGCGGCAAGTCGACGCTGACCATCGAGACCCTGTTCAAGACCGCGGCCTCGCGGCTGAACGGCGCGCATGAAACCCCGGCACCTTGCGAGACGATCAAGGGCTTCGAACATCTCGACAAGGTGATCGACATCGACCAGCGCGCCATCGGCCGCACGCCACGGTCGAACCCAGCGACCTACACCGGCGCCTTCACGCCGATCCGCGACTGGTTCGCCGGCCTGCCCGAGGCAAAGGCCCGCGGTTACGAGCCGGGGCGGTTCAGCTTCAACGTCAAGGGCGGGCGATGCGAGGCTTGCCAGGGCGACGGCGTCATCAAGATCGAGATGCACTTCCTGCCCGATGTCTATGTCACCTGCGAGACCTGCAAGGGCCACCGCTACAACCGCGAGACTTTGGAAATCAAGTTCAAGAACAAGAGCATCGCCGACGTTCTTGACATGACATGCGAAGACGCGGCCCAGTTTTTCCAGGCTGTCCCCGCCATCCGCGAAAAGATGGATGCGCTGTGCGAGGTGGGGCTTGGCTATATCAAGGTCGGCCAGCAGGCAACCACGCTGTCGGGCGGCGAGGCGCAGCGGGTGAAGCTGTCGAAAGAACTGTCACGCCGGGCGACCGGCAAGACGCTTTATATCCTCGACGAGCCGACCACGGGCCTGCATTTCGACGATGTGCGAAAGTTGCTCGAGGTGCTGCATTCGCTCGTCGATCAGGGCAATACGGTCGTGGTGATCGAGCACAACCTTGATGTCATCAAGACCGCCGACTGGATCATCGACATCGGGCCCGAGGGGGGCGATGGCGGCGGACGGATCGTCGCTACCGGCACGCCTGAGCAGGTCGCCAAGGTCGAGGCTTCGCACACCGGGCGGTACCTGAAGCCCATGCTCGACACAGCGCGCCGGGTGGCGGCGGAGTGATCCTCCGCCGCGCCCTCAGTTGGTCTTGATGCCCAGCACCCGGTAGAGCGGGCAGAAGTTCACAGCCGCGGTGACAAGGGCTATGATCCCGACCAGCGCCTTGAGCCAATGCAGCACGCCGCCGCTTTGCTGGTCCATGAAGAACCAGATGATGAGCGCCACCCCTACGACAACGCGCAGCATGCGGTCCGGTGATCCGATATTTGCGGTGAACATGGTCAATCTCCCCCAGGCGACATGCCCTTTCTCCTTTTAATATAGCACAATTCATATGTATCGTCTTGATCTAGATCACGGGTCGGGTCCGCCGCGTCAGACAACCGCGCCAGACTGATTCGGGGAAATCCGCCGGCATTGTTTCGGTCCGCTGCGCAATGCGCAGCCACTGTCTTCAGGTCTATCGGCAATAGATATGCCTTTTCCCGCATAGCGTGTCTTTTCGGCCGAAACGCGGGATTGTGTTTTTATGAGGGCAAGATTGGCCTATAAGCGTGTTTTTTGGTGCACGGAGAGTTGCAATGGTGTCGAAGATGATGAAATCAGTAGCGTGTGCGGCGCTGATCTGGGTGGGACTCGTGACCGGGGCAGGGGCCGCAACTGTCACATGCACGGGAACCCTGCGCAGCTTCACCCTCGACACGACGCCGCCGTCGACCTGTGCCGCCGTGGCGTACAAGGGCGACGGCAACATCAATGGCAACGCCGATCTCCTGATGAGCCGCCTGCCCGGGCTTGTGTTCCTCGACACGTTTGCGGCACCCGGGTCCGAGGACGACGGCGGCAAGCCCAAGTCCCTGTTCCTGACCCTGACTTCCGGGATGAACGGTCTGGCCGGCACATTCAGCTTCGACATTTCCAAATATGTCCCGCCGGCCGGGTTGCAGTTCTACGATTTCGTCATCGCGTTCAAATCGGGTGGCAACTTCAAGAAGCAATCGGTCTGGGCCGCCTTTTCGCTGCCTGAAGGCGTGACTTCGGGCGGCTGGAAGATTTCCGGCCAGAACGGGCTGTCACATGCCAATCTTTACGCCTTTACGCGGCCGCTGCCTCCGGCCGTACCTCCGGCCGTGCCGTTGCCGGCGGCGGGATGGATGCTGCTTTCCGGCCTCGCCGGTCTGGTTGGCGTGCGGACGCGCCGCAAGGTGTGAAAGCTGCGATCGATATTCTGTGAAGCGCATTGCGCGTGAAGAAAGGCGGCCCGCGAGGGCCGCCTCATTCTTCAGTCCATCTGCTTGAAGTTCAGGCTGGCGCCTTCCTTGATGCCCGAGGGCCAGCGCGAGGTGATCGTCTTGGTCCGGGTGTAGAAGCGGAAGGCATCAGGCCCGTGCTGGTTCAGATCGCCGAACACCGACTTCTTCCAGCCGCCAAAGCTGTGATAGGCCAGCGGCACCGGGATCGGCACGTTGATGCCTATCATGCCGACATTGACCCGGGCGGCAAAATCGCGCGCGGTGTCGCCGTCGCGGGTGAAGATCGCGGTGCCGTTGCCGTATTCGTGGTCCATCGCCAGTTTCAGCGCCTCTTCATAGGACTTGGCGCGCACGGTCGACAGGACGGGCCCGAAGATCTCTTTCTTGTATATCTCCATGTCGGGGGTGACGTGGTCGAAGAGGTGGGGCCCGACGAAATAGCCGTCCTCATAGCCTTGCAGCTTGAAGCCGCGACCATCGACAACCAGCTTGGCCCCGGCGGCCACGCCGGATTCAACAAGGCGCAGGATATTGGCCTTGGCTGCGGCGGTGACCACGGGGCCGTAATCCACGTCGTTGCCGGCGGTATAGGGGCCGACCTTCAGCTTTTCGATGCGCGGCACCAGTTTGGCGATCAGACGGTCGGCGGTTTCCTCACCCACCGGCACCGCGACCGAGATCGCCATGCAGCGTTCGCCCGCAGCGCCATAGCCCGCGCCGATCAGCGCATCGGCGGCCTGGTCAAGGTCGGCATCCGGCATGATGATCATGTGGTTCTTGGCGCCGCCAAAGCATTGGACGCGCTTGCCGTTCGCCGTGCCGCGGGCATAGATGTATTCGGCGATCGGGGTCGAGCCGACAAAGCCCACGCCCGAAATCGTTTCGTTGTCGAGGATGGCGTCCACGGCCTCCTTGTCGCCGTTGATGACTTGCAGGACGCCATCGGGCAGGCCGGCTTCCTTCATCAGTTCGGCCAGCATCAAGGGCACCGAGGGGTCGCGTTCAGAGGGCTTCAGGATAAAGGCATTGCCGCAGGCGAGCGCGGGGCCCATCTTCCACATCGGGATCATGGCCGGGAAGTTGAAGGGCGTGATGCCCGCCGCCACGCCGATCGGCTGGCGCATCGAATACATGTCGATGCCGGGGCCGGCGCTGTCGGTGAACTCGCCCTTGAGAAGATGCGGCGCGCCGATGCAGAACTCGATCACTTCAAGCCCGCGCTGCACGTCGCCCTTGGCGTCAGGTAGGGTCTTGCCGTGTTCGGCCGACAGGGCCTGAGCCAGTTTGTCCATGTCGCGATTGAGCAGACGGACGAATTCCATCATGACGCGGGCGCGGCGCTGCGGGTTGGTGGCGCCCCATTTGACCTGTGCCTTGGCGGCATCGGCGGTGGCCGCGTCCAGCTCTGCCTTCGAGGCGAGGGCGACCTTGGCCTGCACCTCGCCGGTGGCCGGGTTGAAGACATCCGCCGTGCGCCCCGAAGTGCCGGGAACATGTTTGCCGTTGATCCAGTGACCGATTTCTTTCATCGCATCCTCCTTGGTGTGGCGCAACATTAGCCTTGCGGAAATGCGGAATAAAGCGGCAAGATTTCAAACGGGTTTTGCGTTTTTGCAATGATGGGCAGATTGACCATCCTACCTGTGGCAAGGTGGCGGCTGAGGCATCGGATGGACTGGGACGACCTGCGCATCTTTCTGGCCGTGGCGCGGACGGAAAGCCTTTCGGCGGCGGGGCGCGGGCTCAAGATTGATCCGGCCACCGTGGGGCGCCGCATCGCGCGGCTTGAGGATGCCATCGGCGCGCGGCTCTTTACCAAAAGCCCGCAGGGTTATGGCCTGACCGAAGAGGGGACCCGGCTGCTCAGCCATGCCCAGCGGGCCGAGGCCGCGGTGGAGGGGGCCGCCGAGGCGCTGAGTGGCCCCGAGGGCCTGACCGGCCAGATCCGCATCGGGGCGCCGGATGGCTGTGCCAACTATCTGTTGCCGCAGGTTCTGGCGCGAATCTGCGACGCCAATCCGGGGCTCGAGGTGCAGGTCGTGGCGCTGCCGCGCGTCTTCAACCTGTCCAAGCGCGAGGCCGACATGGCCATAGGCGTCTCGCGGCCCGAGGCGGGACGGCTGACCGTGCAGAAGCTGACCGACTATCATCTGCATCTGGCGGCCTCGCGTGCCTATCTGGAGCGGCATCCTGTCATCCGCGGGGTAGGCGACCTGCAAGCGCACCGCTTTGTCGGCTATATCCCCGACATGATCTTTGACAAGGAACTGGATTACCTCAGCGAGATCGGGGTGAAGGCGCCGCCGCTGGCTTCGAATTCGGTCTCGGTGCAGCTGAACTTCCTGCGGCAGGCGGCGGGGCTGGGCGTGGTGCATGATTTCGCCTTGCCATCGGCCCCCGAACTGACGCGGGTGATCCCGGAACTGATCAGCCTCAAGCGCGCCTTCTGGCTCATCCGCCACGCCGATGATGGCCGGGTAGAGCGGCTGAACCGGTTCGCGGGCCTTCTGGTGGCCGAGGTCCGGGCCGAGATGGCCCGGCTTGAGGCCTGCGCGCAAGAAGCGGGATAGCACCGCCAGCCGGGCCTGTGATCGGCTTCTGGCCTTGCGCCGCAGGTCCGCCCGACCGTTGACAAATTGAAACAATATGTCCTATGTCCCCGAGGTCATTGACATAAAATTGCGCCGGGTGCATCCTGACAAGGACAGGGAGGGTCCATGCCATGCTTGTCAGTCACATCCTCAAATCCAAGTCCGATGACGGGGTCGTCACGGTGGCGCCCGGCGCGACGGTGGCGCAGGTCGCGGAACTTTTGTCCTCGCGGCGGATCGGGGCCATCGTCGTCTCGCATGATGGCAGGGCGGTCGAAGGCATCGTTTCCGAACGCGATGTGGTGCGCGAATTGGGGCGCCGCGGTCCGGCCTGCCTGACCGACCGGGTGGAAAGCCTGATGACGGCGCGGGTCACCACCTGCGCGCGCAACGATACGGCCCATGACGTGCTGACCCGCATGACAGAGGGGCGCTTTCGCCATCTGCCGGTGGTCGAGGGCGGCCACATGGTCGGCCTGATCTCGATCGGCGACGTGGTCAAGGCGCGGCTCTCTGAACTCGCCATGGAGAAGGATGCGCTGGAAGGCATGATCAAGGGCTTCTGAGGCCGGCACGTTTTTCGCACTTGCGTCCTTGCGCGTCCTATTGTTGCGTGAGCGAACACGTTCGCGAGAGGCCCCATGCGCATCGGTTTGTATCCCGGAACCTTCGACCCGATCACATTGGGTCATATCGACATCATCCAGCGCGCCATGGCTCTGGTGGACCGCCTGGTCATCGGGGTTGCGATCAACCGCGACAAGGCGCCGCTCTTCGGTCTGGAAGAGCGGGTCGCGATGGTGGAAGCCGAGTGCCGCGACATTTCGGCGCGGGTGGGGGGCGAGATCATCGTCCACCCGTTCGAAAATCTGCTGATCGATTGCGCGCGCGACGTGGGGGCGGGCATCATTGTGCGCGGCCTCAGGGCGGTTGCGGATTTCGAGTATGAATTCCAGATGGTTGGCATGAACCGCGCGATGGACAGTGCGATCGAGACGGTTTTCCTGATGGCCGATGCGCGACGGCAGGCCATCGCCTCCAAACTGGTCAAGGAAATCTGCCGGCTGGGGGGCGACGTCAGCAAGTTCGTCCCGCCGCGGGTGGATGCCGCCCTGGCGCGGCGGTTGCGGCGCTGAAAGCCTGACAGGCCTCGGGCGCGGTAAGCCGAGCGGCACGCCTTGCGGCGCATGATTTCGGCCTGCCTTGCGGTGCCGGGCCATAGCAACCGCGGTGCCGGGCCCTAGCAACCGGCCAAAAAGCGGCGTGCGGCGGCGGATCGGCCCTCCTCACGCCCGGGGACGCAGGCCGGGGGCGCCGCATCCCTGACACTACGGCGCCGCGACCGGGCAGGCTGCTGCATGCTATGGCACACCGGGCATTGCACCATCCCGTCTCTTCGTGGCATTCAAACGCAGTGCAAAAGCCTTACCTGAAAGTTCCTCGCCCATGGTCACGCTGAAACAGATCGCCTCTGCCGTCGGCGTCAGCCAGGCCACCGTCTCGCGCGTGCTGAATTTCGATGCGACGCTGTCGGTCTCGGCCCAGACCCGGCAGGCCATCATCGAGACGGCCGAGGCGATGAACTATGCCACGCCGCGCGCCCGTCAGCGCGCCCGCGCCGATCAGGGCGAGGCGCCGACCAAGATTGCCCTCGCGCATTTCCTGCGCCCCGATCAGGAACTGGCCGATCCCTATTATGTGGGCCTGCGGCTTGGCATCGAAAGCCGCTGCGCCGCGCTGCGGCTCGAGGCGATCAAGATCTATCATTCGGAAACTCCGCTTGATCCCAAGGTTCTGGCCCAGACCGCCGGCCTCATCTGCATCGGCCTGCACGAAGCGGACGAGCTGGACTGGCTGAAATCCCAGGCCCGCCACATCATCTGCGCCGATTTCTTTCCCGAGGACGAGGAACTGGACGCCGTGGCCAGCGACCGCGCCGGGGCGATGCGCAAGCTGGTCGGCGCCCTTTCGGCCGCGGGCTACAAGCGAATCGGTTTCGTCGGCTGGTGGGACCGCGACCGGCATGGCCAGATCGCGCGCCGCGAAACCCGCTGCAACGCCTATATCGAATGGATGCAGGCGGCCGGGCTTTACGATCCCGACATCTGCCAGGTCGATTTCAACACCGAGGAATCGGGCTATCGGCTGACCCAGTCGGTCCTGTCGCGCCCGAACCGGCCCGACGCGCTGATCTGCGGCAATGACAACATGGCCGTCGGCGCCTACCGCGCCATTCACGAACTGGGCCTGCGCATCCCGCAGGACATTGCGGTGGCTTCTTTCAATGACATATCGGTGGCGCAATTTCTCAACCCGCCGCTGTCCACCGTCCATCTGCCGGCCGAGGAGATCGGCGAAACCGCCGTGGACATGCTGATGGAACGCATTGCCGGCCGCCAGATCCCCAAGCGTACAACCCTTGCCGCCCGCATGATCTGGCGAGGCAGCACGCGCGTCTGACCAGGCGCCTCGTCATGCTGCAATGCAGCGGATAAATTTTTACTAAAAAAACTTGCCAGACATTTTCCTCTCGGCTAGCGTTTGAAGGACGGGGCACCCAAGGGCCCCGCATTTTGGGAGGAATGACATGAAGCCTTTCGCCTTCACCTGGCGGACGAGCCTTTTGGCCGCTGCCGGTATCCAGCTTTTGACCGCCACCATGGCGCTGGCCACGGATGTGACCGTCTGGTGCTGGGACCCGAACTTCAACGGCGCTTCGATGAACGAAGCCATCTCGCGCTATTCCGCCGGCCATCCGGACGTGAAAATCAAGGTGGTCGATTTCGCCAAGGCCGATCTTGAACAGAAGCTGCAGACGCAGCTGGCCTCGGGTCAGACCGAGGGCCTGCCGGATATCGTGCTGATCGAAGACTACGGCGCCAAGAAATACCTTCTGTCCTTCCCGGGCGCCTTCGTGCCGATGACCGGGCTGATCGACTATTCCAAGTTCGCCCCCTACAAGGTCGAACTGGCCACGGTGGACGGCAAGACCTATTCGCTGCCCTTCGATTCGGGCGTGACCGGCCTCTTCTACCGCACGGACCTGCTGGAGCAGGCCGGCTACAAGGCTGCCGATCTGCAGGACATCACCTGGGATCAGCTGATCGACATCGGCAAGAAGGTGGCCGAAAAGACCGGCAAGCCGATGTTCGGCATCGACCAGAACGACGCGGGCGCGGTCCGCATCATGATGCAGTCGGCCGGGTCCTGGTATTTCAAGGATGATGGCAAGGCCAACATCAAGGACAACCCGGTCTTCAAGGCGTCGCTCGCGACCTGGGTCAAGATGCTGCAGACCAAGGAGCTTTACAAACCCGTCTCGGGGTGGGGCGACTATACCGGCGCCTTCAACAAGGGCGACGTGGCGGCCGTCTTCACCGGCGTTTGGATGACCGGCACGATCAAGGCCAATGGCATGTCCGGCAAATGGGCCGTGGCGCCGATTCCGAAGCTGGCCGGCGTCGATGGGGCCACCCATTATTCCAACCTCGGCGGGTCGAGCTGGTATGTCCTGTCCTCGTCCAAGTCCAAGGATGCGGCGCTTGACTTCCTCAAGACCGAATGGGCCGGCGACGTCGACATGTACCAGAAGATCCTGGTGGGGCAGGGTGCCTTCTCGTCCTACCTTCCGGCGCGCGATGGGGAAGCCTATTCCGCCAAGGACGACTATTTTGGCGGTCAGGGTGTCTGGGCCAGCTTCTCGGACTGGCAGGCCAAGATCCCGGGCGTGAACTACGGCGTCTACACCAACGAGGCCGATGCCGCCGTGGCAGCCCAACTGCCCGGACTGGTGGCCGGCGGTTCGATCGACGACGCGATCACGGCGATCGACGCGCAGCTTGAACAGCAGATGCAATAAGCGGACCTCCCGCTGGAGGGGGCTCTGCCACGGTTGACGCCGGGGTGGAGCCTCCGAAGGCGGTTTCGCCCGCGGGTCCAGGTTCCGATCCGCGCCGCGGCCCCAAGGTTCCGGGGCCGCGACGTCCAAGGCAGTTCGGCGCAAGAGGGGGGAGCGATTTGTCAAACGCAGAAAGCAGGCGGGGAAATCTGGCCGGCTGGGCCTTCATCGCCCCCGCAATGGTGCTCTTGGGCCTCTTCATGGTCTATCCGATCTTCTGGTCGCTCTGGATGAGCTTTCAGACCGGCAAGGGGCTCAACTTCAAATTCGGCGGATTGGCGAATATTATCCGCCTGACCAAGGACCCGGTATTCCAGCACGCGCTGTCCAACACGATGATTTTCCTCGTCGTGCAGGTGCCGGTGATGATCGTGATGGCGCTCTTGTTCGCGGTGGCGCTGAACAATCCCGCGCTCAAGGGCCGCGCCATCCTGCGCACGGCGATCTTTCTGCCTTGCGTCACCTCGCTCGTGGCCTATTCGGTCTTGTTCAAGTCGATGTTCGCCGTGGACGGCGTGGTCAATCACACGCTGATGGCGCTGCATGTCATCTCGGCCCCGATCGGCTGGATGGTGGAGCCGTTCTGGGCCAAGGTCCTGATCATCCTGGCCATCACCTGGCGCTGGACCGGCTACAACATGGTCTTCTATCTGGCAGCGCTGCAGAACATCGACCCCTCGATGTACGAGGCGGCACGGATCGACGGCGTGCCCGCCTGGGCGCGTTTCACCCGCATCACCATTCCGATGTTGCGCCCGGTGATCCTGTTCACCACGGTCCTGTCGACCATCGGCACGCTGCAATTGTTCGACGAGGTCAACACCATCACCGCCAGCGCCGGCAACGGTGGCATGCCGGCCGATTCCACGCTGACCCTGTCGCTGTACATCTACAACCTGCTCTTCAAATTCGTGCCGAACTACGGCTATGCCGCCACCGTGTCCTGGCTGATCGTGCTGATCGTGGCCGTCCTGTCCTGGATCCAGTTCCAGGTGGCAAAGGAGCGTTAGGATGAAGAACCCCCTCGCGCTGATCGGCAGCCTTCTGGCGCAGGCCGCCTTGTGGATTGCGGCCTTCATCTCGGTCTTTCCGTTCTACTGGATGATCGTGGGGGCGACCAACACCGCCAACGACATTACCAGCGGCAAGGCGAGCTTCGGCACGCATTTGGTTGAGAATACGACGAAATTCTTCACCACGATCGACGCGCCGCGTGTCTTTGGCAATTCGTTCCTCGTCTCGATCCTCGGTACGATCCTGACGCTCGCCGTGACCTCGCTGGCCGGCTACGGGTTCGAGATCTTTCGCTCGCGCACCCGCGACCAGATCTTCGCCGGGCTGCTCTTGCTGCTGTCGATCCCCTTTGCCGCGCTGATCGTGCCCCTGTTCATGATGTTTTCCCGCGCCGGTCTGATGAACACCTATGCCGGCATCATGCTGCCCGGGATCGCCGCGATCTTCATGATCTTCTACTTCCGCCAGAACACCAAATCCTTCCCGCATGAATTGCGCGACGCAGCCCTTCTGGACGGGCTGAAAGAGTGGCAGATCTTCCTCTATATCTATATCCCGGTGATGCGTTCGACCTATGCGGCGGCGATGATCATCGTCTTCATGACCTCGTGGAACGCCTATCTCTGGCCGCTGATGGTGGTTCAGACCAACGAGATGAAGACGATCACCCTGCAACTGGCCTCGCTCGCCTCGGCCTACACGCCCGACTATGGCCTGATCATGATCGCCAATGTTCTGGCGACCCTGCCCACCGTTCTTGTCTTCTTCCTGCTGCAGCGCCGCTTCGTCGAAGGCATGCTCGGCTCTGTCAAATAAGGTTACAAATGCGCATCCTGACCGACTTCAACGACGACTGGCTGTTTGAGGGGCGCGATCACGTGCGCCTGCCGCACAATGCGGTCGAATTGCCGTTTTCGTATTTCGACGAAAAGGCTTATCAGCGGTCCTTCACCTATGAAAAGCGCTTTGCCCATGATCCGGCCTGGACGGGGCGCGAGGTTTCGCTGCGCTTTGACGGGGCGATGGCCAATGCTGTGGTCCGCCTGAACGGGGTCGAGGTTGCCACCCATGCCGACGGCTATACCCCCTTCGTCGCCCGACTGACCGAGGGGCTGAAGCCCGGCATGAACCATGTCGAGGTGGTGATCGACGGCGCGGAAAACCCCGCCATCCCGCCCTTTGGTGGAGCGATCGACTATCTGACCTATGCAGGCATCTACCGCGAGGTCTGGATCGAGGTCGCGGCCCCGGTGTCGATTGGCCGGGTCAAGATCGAAACGCCCGAGGTTCTGGCCGCAACCAACCGGCTGACCGCCCGCATCTGGCTGTCCAACCCGCAGGACCGGACCCTGACGGGGTCTGTCGTGGCCACGCTCAAGGATGCCACGGGCCGCGCCATCGCCACGGCCACGGCCGCGGTGACGGGTGCTGACCTGACGGTCGAGATGGCGGGCCTGACCGGCATCACCCTCTGGTCGCCCGAGACGCCGGCGCTCTACACGCTCGACCTCGCCCTTGCGACGCCGGCGGGGCAGGACGCGCTGGCCACACGCTTTGGCTTTCGCGAGGTGGCCTTCACCAGTTCCGGCTTCCACCTCAACGGCAAGCCGATCAAGCTGCGCGGCCTCAACCGGCATCAGAGCTTTCCCTATATCGGCTATGCGCTTGGCCGCGCCGCGCAGATCCGCGATGCCGAGATTCTGAAGAACGAACTGCGGGTCAACATGGTGCGCACTTCGCATTACCCGCAATCCACGCATTTCCTGAACCGCTGCGACGAACTGGGCCTTCTGGTGTTTGAGGAAATCCCCGGCTGGCAGCACATCGGCGATCTGGCATGGCAGGCGGAATCGGTGGAAAACGTCCGCCGCATGATCACGCGCGACTGGAACCACCCCTCTATCGTGATCTGGGGCGTGCGGATCAACGAAAGCCAGGACAATCACGATTTCTATCTTAAAACCAACAAGATGGCGCATGATCTTGATACGACGCGCCCGACCGGCGGCGTGCGCTACATCACCGACAGCGAGCTTCTGGAAGACGTCTACACGATGAACGACTTCATCCTCGGCAACGAGGAGCTGGGCGGCAACCGGCCCCGCACGCCGCTGCGCCCGCAGGCCGAGGTCACCGGGCTCGACCGCGTCGTGCCCTATATGATTACCGAATTCGGCGGCCATATGTATCCGACCAAGAGCTTCGATCAGGAACAGCGTCAGGTCGAACATGTCACGCGCCACCTTGACGTGCTGAACGCGATGTATGGCGATCCGCAGATCGCCGGCGCCATCGGCTGGTGCGCCTTCGACTACAACACCCACAAGGATTTCGGTTCGGGCGACCGGATCTGCCACCACGGCGTGATGGACATGTTCCGCGAGCCGAAATTCGCGGCCTTCGCCTATGCCAGTCAGGCCGAACCAGACGAAGGCATCGTGATGCAGCCCGTCACCTTCTGGGCGCGGGGTGAGCGCAACATCGGCGGCGTCCTGCCCCTTATGGTCCTGACCAACTGCGACGAGGTCGAACTGCGCTACGGTGCCAATCCGCCCAAACGCGTCGGTCCCGACCGCGAACGCTTTCCCCACCTGCCGCATCCGCCCGTCATCCTCGAGCGGCGCCACTTTACCGAAGGCGAGTTGGGCATCTGGGGCATGATGTGGGAAGGCGCCACCATCACCGGCTATCTCGGCGGCAAGAAGGTGGCCGAGGTGACTTATGCCGCCGACCCCGTGGCCACCACGCTGCAGGTCGAGCCCGATGCCGCGCGGATCGGCCGCCATGATGCGGTGCGCGTCATGGTGCGGGCTCTGGATCAGGCCGGCCACAAACTGCCCTTCTTTCCCGAACCGGTGTCGATCACCGTGACCGGCGCGGGGCGGCGGATCGGCCCGGGCTTCGTGCCGTTGCGCGCGGGCTCGACCGGCTTCTGGGTCCAGGCCACCGGCCCCGGAGAGATTACCATCACTGTCAGCAGTGACCGGCTCGGCGTGTCGGTCACCCAGATCATCGCGGAGGACGCATGAGCGGCTTGACCCTGAAAGGCCTGCGCAAGGCCTATGGCGCGGCACAAGTGATCAAGGGCGTCGACCTTGAGATCCTGCCAGAGGAATTCGTGGTCTTCGTCGGCCCTTCGGGCTGCGGCAAATCCACGCTCTTGCGCATGATCGCGGGGCTGGAAAGCATCTCGGGCGGCGATCTCTTCATCGGCGGGCGACGGGTCAACGATGTCGATGCCAGCCAGCGCGGCATTGCCATGGTGTTCCAGTCCTATGCGCTTTACCCTCATATGACCGTGCGCGAGAACATGGGCTTCGCCCTGAAATTCGCCGGCGCCTCCAAGACCGAGATCACGGCCAAGGTCGATGCCGCGGCCGCTATCCTCGGCCTCGGCGCGCTGATGGACCGCAAGCCGCGCGACCTGTCGGGCGGCCAGCGCCAGCGCGTCGCCATCGGCCGCGCCATCGTGCGCGAACCGCAGGTGTTTCTGTTCGATGAGCCGCTCTCCAACCTCGATGCCGAACTGCGCGTGCATATGCGCATCGAAATCGCCCGCCTGCATCAGGACCTCAAGGCCACGATCATCTATGTCACCCATGACCAGATCGAGGCGATGACCCTGGCCGACAAGATCGTCGTCCTGCGCGAGGGCAGGGTGGAACAGACCGGCTCACCGCTGAAGCTTTACGACGATCCCGACAATATCTTCGTTGCGGGCTTCATCGGCTCGCCCAAGATGAATTTCCTGTCGGCGCGGGTACAGGGCGGCCGGCTGGTCCTGCCCGAACTCGCCGATCAGTCCCTGCCGCTGCCAGCCCTGCAGCAGGCCCTGCCAGAGGGCGCGCAGGTCACCCTGGGCCTGCGCCCCGATGTGTTCAAGCGCGGCGGCAGCGCCAGCCTGTCCCTGACCATCGAGATCGTCGAGCAACTGGGCGGCGAGACCTTCGCCTATGCCCGGGTGGGCGGCAGCGCGCAGATCATGACCATCGCGGTCGAGGACGGCCGCGCCCTGCGTCCGGGTCAGGCATTGGTGGCGAGCTTCGATCCTGCCCGCGCGCTTCTCTTCGATACGGATGGCCAGCGCCTGCGCTGACTTTCCCTTCATCCAGGTAAAAATACTCCACGGGGAGCGCGAGGGGTGTGAAACCCCTCGCTGGCGCGCGCATTATCGGGCGCCTCCCCTTTCCATTTGCTACTCGCGCCCCTATAGCGAAGGTACGGGATACCCCCGTGGCCCTGCTTGAAAGCCCCCGATGCGCACCATCTCCACGACCGAAGATCTCGCCGCCTTCTGCGCCCTGGCCAAGACCCAGCCCTATGTCACGATCGACACCGAATTTCTGCGCGAGCGCACCTTCTGGTCCAAGCTCTGCCTGATCCAGATGGCACTGCCCGGCAAGGATGGCGAGGCGGTGCTGGTCGACCCGATCGAAGGCGCGCAGATGTCGCTGGAGCCGATCTACGACCTCTTCCGCCACACGGCGACGGTCAAGGTGTTCCACGCCGCCCGCCAGGACCTCGAAATCTTTTTCGTCGAGGGCAATGTCTTTCCGGTGCCGCTGTTTGACACCCAGATCGCCGCCATGGTCTGCGGCTTTGGTGAACAGGTCGGCTATGAGACGCTGGTCAAAAAGATCGCCAAGGCCGATCTCGACAAGACCTCGCGGTTCACCGACTGGTCGCGCCGGCCGCTGACGCAGGCCCAGGCCGAATATGCGGTGGCCGATGTGACCCATCTGCGCCAGATCTACGAATGGCTTTCGACCCAGATCGCCAAGACCAATCGGCAGGCCTGGGTCGCCGAGGAACTGGGCATCCTTCTGGACCCTGAAACCTATACGACCCGGCCGGAAGAGGCCTGGATGCGGATCAAGACCCGCACCACTTCAGGCCGTTTTCTGGCCGTGGTCAAGGAACTCGCCCGCTTCCGCGAGACCTATTGCCAAAGCCACAACATCCCCCGCGCCCGGGTGATGAAGGACGACGCACTCTTGGAACTGGCCTCGACCCGGCCGACCAACCTGGAAGAACTGGGCCGTTCTCGGCTGTTGATGCGCGAGGGCCGCAAGGCCGATATCGCCGATGGGATCCTCGCCGCCATCAAGGCCGGGATGGAGATGAAGCCCGAGGACATGCCGCGCCCCGATGTCAGCCGCGACCAGTTGCAGGTCAATCCGGCCCTGGCCGATCTGTTGCGCGTGCTCCTGAAGGCGAAATCCGAAAGCCTGGGTGTCGCCGCGCGGCTGATCGCTTCGTCCTCGGACCTGGATGCCATCGCGGCGGGGCAACGCGATGTGGCGCCCTTGTCGGGCTGGCGGGCCGAGGCCTTTGGCGATGACGCCCTGCGGCTTTGCCGGGGCGAGATAGCCCTGTCGGCCAAGGGCAACGAAGTGCGGGTGGTCCGGGTCTGATCCGGCATGGCGACAAGACAGCCGTCCCGATCCGGGCAGGCAGCGCATCGCCGTCCCGACCGGACCTTACCTGACCTGACCGGGCAAGCGGTTCACCGTTTCTCTGCCCGCGCCGGCTTTAGCGGTGCGCGCTCATCGCGTTTTGCGCGCCGCGGACCTCGATGGCGCGCACGTCCTGCAGCTTGTAATCGGTCAGGCTGGTGGCGACGGTCACCTCGCGCGAGGGCTGGGTTCCGGCCGGGGCAGGGGTCTTGGGCGGGGCGATGCGGAATTCGAACACCAGCTGGCCGGCCTTGTCATCCGGCACTTCGACCAGCGAGGCGTTCCAGAAGCCTTGGGTCGGCGGCACGCCCGTGGCACGCACAAGGGCGCCGCCCGGATAGGGCTCGACCTTCAGGGTGATGACTTGTGCCACCAGACCG
Organism: bacterium; assembly: GCA_016124195.1. Taxonomy (GTDB): domain Bacteria; phylum Pseudomonadota; class Alphaproteobacteria; order Rhodobacterales; family Rhodobacteraceae; genus Stagnihabitans. The sequence goes on from WGOE01000004.1 coordinate 65,060, forward strand.
CGCGGATCGACCGGCGGGGTGTAAAAGGCAACCGGTGTACCCTGTCGCGGATGGTGACCGAACCAGTTGAGCGGATTGAGCCTCGATTTGCCCAGACCGCAGCCCGCGAGGCCCAGCCCCACCACCGTCACCAAGATCAGCGCCCGCTTCATGCTTGTCCTCCGCTTGCCCTCCTTCGGTAGCCCAAGCCGAGGCTTTTGAAAAGCCATGGCTTTACCTTCGTCCTGTCCAAGGCTAAAGCCTGTCGGGCAAAGGCAAGGCCGGCTTCACCGCAAGACGCGCCCAGGGCCAGGCGCCAGCCTTTGCCGAGCCTGACAGGTTAACGGTCAGGACCACGAGGAGAAAACCCATGGCCACGCAAGCCTTCGAAGACATCGCAGACACGTTCGAATTCCTGGGTGACTGGGAAGACCGCTATCGCCATGTCATCGAATTGGGCAAGGCGATGCCGGCGCTGGACGACAGTTTCAAGGTGCCCGCGCTGAAGGTGCAGGGCTGCGCAAGCCAGGTCTGGCTGCGTCCGGTGATCGAGGATGGCCGGTTCGACTTTCAGGGCGACAGCGATGCGATGATCGTGCGCGGCCTGATCGCCGTGCTGCATGCGCTTTATGCCGGGCTGACGCTGCCCGAGGTGCTGGCTGTCGATGCGCCGGCTGCCCTCGCCCGGCTTGGGCTGAACGATCATCTGTCGGCGCAACGGTCCAACGGGCTGCGCGCGATGGTCGAACGCATCCGCAAGGTCGCGGCCGAAGCCTGAGGGCGGAAGATGGGCAGATTGCCCATCCTACCTCATTCAGACCGTTTCGACCGTGACGGCCGGATAGAAGGCCAGATGGCCGGCTATGGCCGCCACGCTGTCCAGCGGCGTCTCGTAGGACCAGACCACATTGTCGAGCCCGGCCACCGAAAAATAGCTGGCCTGACCCTTCCACGGGCAGGTCGAGGCGCGCGGGGTCGGGGTGAAAAGCGTCATGTCCATGTCGGCGCGCGGCACGTAAAGCACCGGACCATGGCCGGCCTCTTCCAGGATCACGGCAGCCCCGGTTTGCCCCAGCACAAGATCGCCCACACGCACCCTGTAACGGCCGGGCGCCGGTTTGATATGGATCGGAAGTCCCATCAGATCACCTCACAGGCCGCTTTTGCCCAAGCCAGTGCGAAAGGCGAAAGCCGCGGCCCCAGCTTTGCCAGCACCTCTGCGTGATAGGCGTTGATCCAGGCGCGCTCTCCGGGCGCCAGCATGTCGGTCAGGATCAGGCGGCGGTCGAAGGGCGCGAAGGTCAGGGTTTCAAAGGCCAGCTGATCGCGCTTGTCGCCAAGACTTTCCGCCTCGCGCACCACGATCAGGTTTTCCAGCCGGATGCCGAATTCGCCTTCGCGGTAATAGCCAGGTTCGTTGGACAGGATCATCCCGGGTTCCAGCGCAACGTCGCTGACCCGGCTCAGGCGTTGCGGGCCCTCGTGCACCGACAGGAAGGCGCCCACGCCGTGGCCGGTGCCATGGTTGAAATCCTGCCCGGCAAGCCAAAGGTTGTAGCGCGCCAGAGGGTCCAGATCGCGCCCGGCGAGGCCCCGCGGCCAGCGCGCACGGCTGATGGCGATCATGCCCTGCAAGACGCGGGTATAGCATTCACGCGCCTCTTGCCCCGGATCGCCCACCGCCACTGTGCGAGTTATATCGGTCGTTCCGTCCAGATACTGCGCGCCCGAATCGACCAGCAGCAGCTCATTCTGCCCGATGGAGCGGTTGCTGGCCTCGGTCACGCGGTAATGCATGATGGCGCCATTCGGCCCCGCACCGCAGATCGTGTCGAAAGAGATGTCATGCAGGGCGTTGGTCGCGCGGCGAAAACCTTCCAGCGCGCTGACCACGGCAATCTCGGTCAGGCCGCCTTTGGGGGTGCGATCGTCGAGCCAGGCGAGGAACTCCACCACCGCGGCGCCGTCGCGCAGATGGGCCACCCGCATGCCTTCGATCTCGGCCGCCGATTTGCAGGCCTTGGGCAGGCGGCAGGGGTCGTCGCCCCAGACCACCTCGGCGACCAGATGCGATACGGCGAGGGGTGCCGTCGTCTTGTCGATGCGGACCGGCCCCTCCAGCGCCTGCAGGGCCGTGGCAAAGTCGGCCGAGGGGCGCAGGGCCACCCCGTCGCCCAGATGCGCGCGCACCTGCGCATCCAGTTTCGCCGGGTCCACGAAGAGGACCACGCCGCCATCGGCCTGCAATATGGCAAAGGCCTGCAGGACCGGGTTCTTTGGCACATCGGCGCCGCGAATGTTCAAGAGCCAGCAGATCGAGTCGGGCAGCGTCAGCACCGCCGCCGTCTGCCCTGCCTTGCGCAGGACAGCCGCCAGACGTTCGCGCTTGGACAGGGCACTTTCCCCCGCCAGCGCCTCGGGATGGGCAAAGGCCCGCCCGACCGGCGCCGCCGGCTGGTCCGGCCAGATCGCATCGACCAGATTGCCGGACGCCTTCAGGCTGACCGCCGAACCGGCGAGCGCCGCCTCGATCTTTTCGATTTCATCAGCGGTATGCAGCCAGGGGTCATAGCCCACCACACCCGCGGCCAAATGCTCGGCGATCCAGGGTCCCGGCTTGACCTCTGGCCAGGGCACCGGCGTGAAATGCGCCAGATCGACCTGACCCTTGACCTGCGTGCGATAGCGCCCGTCGATGAAGACCCCCGCCACATCGGGCAAGACGATGCAGAACCCGGCCGATCCGGTGAAGCCGGTCAGCCATTGCAAGCGCTCGTCCCTGGCCGCGACATATTCGCCCTGATGCGCATCGGCGCGCGGCACGATAAAGCCGGCCAGCCCCGCCTCGGCCGCCGCTGCGCGCAAGGCTGCAAGCCGTCCCGGTCCCTGAGAAGGCGAAGCATGGCTGTCAAAGGTCTGAAACATGGCGTCCCTTAATCCAGGTGTAACTACTCTCGCGGGGGCAGGGTGAGAGCATCTCTGCGGACCGGAGGTCTCAGGCCACGCGCCGCCCCTTGAAGGCCCTCTCGCGCTTTTTGGCATCGACCTCGAACAGGCTCGCAAGCTGTTCGGTCATGGCCCCCGCCAATTGTTCGGCATCGGTGATGGTCACGGCGCGCTGGTAATAGCGCGTCACGTCATGGCCGATGCCGATGGCGATCAGCTCCACCGCCCGGCGCTTTTCGACCATGGCGATCACGTCGCGCAGGTGCTTTTCCAGGAAATTCGCCGGATTGACCGACAGCGTGCTGTCATCGACCGGCGCCCCGTCCGAGATCACCATCAGCACCTTGCGCGCCTCGTTCCGCGCGATCAGGCGGCGATGCGCCCATTCCAGCGCCTCGCCGTCGATGTTCTCTTTCAGGAGGCCCTCTTTCATCATCAGGCCAAGGTTCGGCCTGACCCTGCGCCACGGCGCATCGGCGGATTTGTAGATGATGTGGCGCAGATCGTTCAGCCGCCCCGGACCGGCCGGCCGCCCCGCCGCGAGCCATTTTTCGCGGCTCTGCCCGCCCTTCCAGGCGCGCGTGGTGAAGCCGAGGATCTCGACCTTGACCGAACACCGTTCCAGCGTGCGCGCCAACACGTCGGCGCAGATCGCGGCGATGGAAATCGGCCGTCCCCGCATCGATCCGGAATTGTCCAGAAGCAGCGTCACGCAGGTGTCGCGGAACTCGGTATCCTTTTCCTGCTTGAAGCTGAGCGGCGTGGTCGGATTGGCCACGACCCGCGCCAGACGGCCAGCGTCCAGCGTGCCCTCTTCCAGATCGAACAGCCACGACCGGTTCTGCTGCGCCTGCAGGCGGCGCTGCAGCTTGTTGGCCAGACGCGAGACGGCGCCCTTCAAAGGTTCCAGCTGCTGGTCGAGATAGGCGCGCAGGCGTTCGAGTTCGGCCGGTTCGGCCAGATCCTCGGCGCGGATCTCTTCGTCGAATTCCGTGGTAAAGGCGTTGTACAGCGGGTCTGCGGCCGAATGGGGTGCAGGGGGCGGCGGCTCCAGCGGCGCCTCGCCCTCGGGCAGTTCGGCTTCTTCGCCCTGTTCCTGGTCCGAGGTCTCGTCCATCGTGACTTCGGCTTGGGACTGGTCGGGCTCGTCCTCCTGGCTCTGTTCAGGCGAGGCTTCGGATTCCTCGCTTTCCTGCTGTTCGCTGCCGGTCTCTTCGGGCGTGTCCTCGCGGTCGTCCTCGCCGGTATCGTCCTGCGGGTCTTCCTGATCGGGGTCGTCGCCCAGTTGGTCGCCATAGCCGAGGTCGGCGATCACCTTGCGCGCCATGCGGGCGAAGGCCTGCTGATCGGCCAGCACATCGCCCAGGTTTTCCAGCGTACCTGTCGCCTGTTCCTCGATGAAGCCGCGCCAGAGGTCCATCACATGCTGCGCGGATTTCGGCAGATCGCGCCCGGTCGCCAGATGCCGCACCAGATAGCCCGCCGCCACCGGCAAGGGCGCCTCAGAGGCCGATGTGATCTGGCCATAGCCCTTGCGGTCGGCCTCATGCGCGATCTTGGCGTCGATGTTGGTGGCCGTGCCCGGCATGGCGCGGGCGCCCACCGCCTCGCAGCGCGCGGTTTCCATCGCCTCGAAGATTTCCTTGGCCAGCGCCCCGGTCGGCGCGTATTTCGCGGCCACCGCATCGTCGTGATAGCGCCGCTTCAACGCAAAGGCATCAGCCGTGCCGCGCGCCAAGAGAACCTCGTCCCGCGTCATGCGGCGGCTGACCTGCGGCAGGCGCATGCCCTCGCGGTTCATCCCCGCCGGATCGACCGAATAGGTCACCGTCATTTCGGGATCGTCGGCCATCGTGCGCGTCGCATCGGCGAGCGCTTTCTTGAAAGGATCAGCGGGGTTGTCGAGAGGTTTGCTCATGGCGGCAGAGTGTCATTCCTCGGCGCGAAGGGCAAGATGCCGGCAGCCAGCGCCCGCATGCGCGCAGGCAAATTTGTGACTGGCCTGTACAATACCGCACACTCGCCGCGCGCAATACAGGAATTGAGGTGGGGGCGGGCCTGGGATTAGCTCTCCGTCATCGTTTGCCACGCACCGCAATCTGAAGGAACCAGAGCATGACCAAACCGAAAATCGCCCTCATCATCGGCTCGACCCGCGCCACGCGTTTCGCCGATATCCCGGCCCAGTGGATGCTGGCGCAGGCCCAGGCCCGCGACGACATGGAGGTCGAACTGGTCGACCTGCGCGACTTTGACCTGCCACTGTTCAACGAAATGGCCTCGAACCTGTGGATGCCCTCGTCGGACGCCCGTGCCGTGGCCTGGCAGAAGAAGATCGGCGCGTTCGATGGCTACATCTTCGTGGTGGCCGAATACAACCGCTCGATCACCGGGGCGCTGAAGAACGCGCTTGACCAGGCCTATGTCGAATGGAACCACAAGCCGATGGCAGCCTTTGCCTATGGCTCGGTCGGCGGTACGCGTGCGCTGGAGCATCTGCGCAACATCGCGGTCGAACTGCAGATGGTTCCGGTGCGCAATGCGGTCCACCTTGGGATGGGCGATTTCTTCAAGGTCCATCCCGGCATGGGCGGTTCGGGCAAGATCGCCGATGTGGAGGCCAATCTTCTGCCGGCGGCGAAGGCCACGCTGGATGATCTGGTCTGGTGGTCCAAGGCGACCATGGCCGCCCGGGCCTGAGGTTTCGCCCTATTTCGAAGGTATCGGGGGGCAAGGGTGCCCCCCTTTCAACTGAGCAACAGGGCCGTGCAACCCGCCAGTTGGCGCTGCGCCTGCGCCCAAGCCCAGGCGGCGCGGTCCCTCTGCCCGAAACGGGCCAGTTCCAACAGTTGCGCCTCTGCCACCTTGGCCTGCAGGCGCAGGTCCATGGCCCGGATCTCGGCCCCCGCCGGCATCGCGGCTGCCAAAAGGTCGGCCATCTGATCGCGGCGCTTTTCGGTTGCGTCGGACTGCGGGTCCTGCACCAGCCATTGATATTCCATCAGCGCCGAAAGCCGCCCGGTGCAGACGGCAAAAAGCTGGAAAGCTCCGGGAGAGCCGGCGCCTTCGGCCCGCAAGCCTTGTGCCGGCGCCGCAAGAGCCAGACAAAGGCCGAGGATCCGTGTTCGCAGATTGCCCATGGCGGCATCTTGTCGCTCAAATCATGTGGAACGCCTTAAGCAGCGGGACGATGACGGTTTTTGCCCTGGCGGGTCAGCATGGGCCGATGGCCCATCCTACCGCGGAGCGGCCGTGCAATCGAGATCGGGCCGGGCAGGTCGCGCGCCTCAGGCCGCGTCGGGCTGCGGCAGGCGTGCGGCCTCCGGCAGGGGTTTGGCCTCGGGCAGGCGTTCGGCTGGCGGCGGCGGGCGCAGGCGGGCCAGTTCGGCCGCCTCTGAAATCCGGCCCCGGGCGAAGCTGGAATAGGGCCAGAGTGCAGGCGCCGCAACCAGGCCATGGCGCACCGGGTTCATTTCGCAATGATCCAGCGCGCGGCGGAATTCCTCTGGGTTGCGGATGGCATGTTCGTAGAAGCGGCGCTGCCAGATACCCTTTTCCCGCTTGTCGGCAAGGCTTTGGCGGGGGCGGCCCTGATCCGGAATGGCATGCGAGAAGCGCGCCTTGATGCCGCGCCAGCGTTCGCTGTACCACACGCCGCCCTCAGGCTCTGTCCAGACCGCGTGCAGATGATCGGGCAGCACCACCATGGCATGGCAGGTGACCGGATAGTCCTGCACGGTCCGGGCATAGGCGTAGCGCAGGCTTTCGATATGGTCGGTCAGCAGGGTATCGCCGCGCCGCTCCAGCCGGACGGTGAAGAAATAGGTGGCACCGGGGATGAGAAGGCGGCGATATTGGGTCATGCCGGCAGGGTGCGGCAGATTGGTTAAGGAAGGGTTGACGATCTGGCCGAGCCTGAGGCGCGCGGTCCAGCCGCGTCAAACCTCCCCCCACCCCCGGCGCCCGCGACAGGGGCGCCGAAACAGGCGGATTTCGCGCACAGCCGACATCAGGGCGCGCCGGAGGATTTGGGTAGGATGGGCAATCTGCCCATCGTGCCGGCAAGGATGGCGCACCAGTCGGGATGCCTGTGGCCCCGATAAGGCCGCGCGAGCGGAGAGGCGAGCATGGACGCCGCCACGTCTTGCCCAGCAATCTCCACATCGGCCAGATCGCGACCATAGCGGTCGCGGCCTGCAAACCGCACCCTGGTGACCGGGCCAGCGGCTGCGATGGCGCGCATCAGGTCGGACGCCCGCTCGCCTGCCACCCGTTCCGCCTCACAACGCGGATGAAAGATTTCGGGCGTATCATAGCCCAGCAGACGGACCTTGTGGCGCGCGCCATTGCAGGTCAGGTGGACCGTGTCGCCATCGACGATGCGTGTGACGCTGCAACCGCCTGCATCGGGCACCTCTGCCTTGCAGGCCGCGAACAACAGCCCAAGGCCGACCAGAAGCCAAAGCGCAAGTCCTCGCATGTTCCACCCGATCCGACAGACGCCATGTCTGACAGCGCTATCGGGTCAAACGGGGGCTTGGCCAAGGCCAGGAAAGGGCAAATCGCGAGAGTTTTAGCCGATCCGCATCGACCACCACAGGTCAGGCAGAGACCCCGTTGCCACCCTTCCACGCATCCAGCACAGCGCGCGATGGCTCTGCCTTGGCGGGGCCAGGGACGAAGATGAGTGCCGCAGCCCTCACTTCATCGCCATGCTCGCAGCACTTTCGGGCAGTTCCTCGCCAAAGCAGCGCTGGTAGAACTCGGCCACGGTCTGACGCTCCAACTCGTCGCATTTGTTGAGGAAAGACAGCCGGAAGGCATAGCCCACATTGCGGAAGATCTCGGCGTTTTGCGCCCAGTTCAGCACGGTGCGCGGCGACATCACGGTCGAGAGATCGCCGTTCATGAAGGCGGTCCGGGTCAGGTCGGCCACGGTCACCATCTGGCTGATCGTCTTGCGGCCTTTCTCGGTGTTGTAATGCGGCGACTTGGCCAGAACGATGGCGGCCTCGGCGTCGTGGCTCAGATAGTTCAGCGTGGCCACCAGCGACCAGCGGTCCATCTGGGCCTGGTTGATCTGCTGGGTGCCGTGGTAAAGCCCCGTCGTGTCGCCCAGACCGACCGTGTTGGCGGTGGCGAACAGGCGGAAATAGGGGCTCGGCGTGATGATCTCGTTCTGATCGAGAAGCGTCAGCTTGCCGTCATGTTCCAAGACGCGCTGGATGACGAACATGACGTCCGGGCGGCCGGCGTCATATTCGTCGAAGACGATGGCCACGTTGTTGCGCAGGGCCCAAGGCAGGATGCCCTCGTGGAATTCAGTCACCTGCATGCCGTCGCGCAGCTTGATGGCGTCCTTGCCGATAAGGTCGATCCGGCTGATATGGCTGTCAAGGTTGACCCGCACGCAGGGCCAGTTCAGCCGCGCCGCGACCTGCTCGATATGGGTGGATTTGCCCGTGCCGTGATAGCCCTGGATCATCACCCGGCGGTTATAGGCAAAGCCCGCCAGGATCGCGAGCGTCGTGTCGGGATCGAACTTGTAGGTCGGGTCCACCTCGGGCACGCGGTCGGTGCGGTCGGCAAAGCCCTTGACCTTCATGTCGGTGTCAATCCCGAAGACCTCGCGGACAGAGATCTCTTCGGTGGGTTTCACAGCAATATCCAGCATCGTTTTCGGCCCATTTGGTTGCGTCTCATCTGTGAACCATATGGCGCGGCGCTGCAAGAGGGCGAGCGGCCCGTGATCCGGCGCCGCCTCGCAGGACAACCGTTTACACAGGCTTGGGCTGCGGCTAACCATGGCGCATACAATGCCAAATTCCGGTGCTTTGATCGCTTCGCAATATACAGCCAACACCTATCAGGCCCTGCGCCAGATCATGGCACGGCCCGACGACACCAAGGAATTGGTTGCGGCGCTGCGGCTTTTGGCAAAATGGCGGGGCGGGATGGTGGCCAATACCATCGCCGCGCGTTCGGGCACGCGGGTTCTGGGCGGGCCATTCGCGGGGATGGACTGCGGGGCAGGGGTGGCGGAAGGATCGCGCAGTGCGCGGCTTTTGGGCTGCTATGAGGCCACGCTCGCCCCGGTCATCGAAGAGATCGTCGCCCGTGCCTATCCTCTGGTCATCGATATCGGTTCGGCCGAGGGTTATTACGCTGTCGGTCTGGCCCGGCGCATGCCGCTGAGCCGGATCCTGGCGCGCGACCAGGACCCGCAGGCCCAGAAACTGTGCAGTGCGCTTGCGGCACTGAACGGGGTGGCCGACAGGGTCGAGGTAGCGGGCCTGTTCCGTCATGCCGATTTCGCCCGAGCGCTCGATCAGCCCACGGTCGTCCTCTGCGACATCGAGGGCGCCGAGGTCGATCTGCTGGACCCGCAAAAGGCGCCGGGTCTTCTGGCCGCCGATATCCTTGTCGAATGCCACGATTGCCTTACCCCCGGGATCACCCTGCTGTTGAGCGAAAGGTTCGCCGCCAGCCACGAGATCTGCCGCATCGACCGTGGACTGCAGGACGCGACCCTGCCGCCCTGGATGGAAGAATTATCCGACCTCGACCGCCTGCTCGCCCTGTGGGAATGGCGCTCGGGCCCGACCCCCTGGCTCTGGATGCGCCACAAAGGACCGACCCCGTGACCGAACGTGCCAATGCCGCCATCTTCTACGCCTCCGACGGCTACCGGCCCGACGCCAAGGGCATCAACGGCCGCCGGGTCGCGGGCGAATCCTTCCTGCGCGGCTTTCTCAAGCATGGCGAGGTGGAGGAATTCGTCATCCTGACCAAATCCGCATCCGAGGCGAACGAGGTCACCGAACTTGCCACCGCGACCCGCCCCGACAAGGCGCTGCGCGCTGTGGGCCTGGTGCGGCCGCAGGCCATCGCCCCGGTCGAGGCGCTCTATTACCCGGCCGCCAATATCTCGGGCGAGGCCTGGCGGCGGGCCGATCACGGCTCGGGCGCCTGGGCGATCTGCGGGGTCACGCATACCACCTCGACCCCCGGCATCATGCAGGGCCTCTTCGATCTGCGCATGGCGCCGCTGATGGAATGGGACGCGGTGATCTGCACCTCGCGCGCGGTGCAGGGCGCCGTGCAGACCCAGATGGACCTGATCGACAACCACATCCGCCACCGTTTCCGGACCGAGCCGCCGCCGCGGCCGATGTTCCCGGTGATCCCCCTGGGCGTTCACACCGAGGCCTTTGCCCGCGACGCCGCCGCCCGGGCCGACCTGCGCGCCCAACTGGGCGCAGCCGAGCGCGACGTGGTCTTCGCCACCATCGCGCGCCTCTCGCCGCACGAGAAATTCGACCCGGTGCCGATCTATATCGCGATGCATGCGGCCGCGCGCGAATTGCCGGCCGGCGTCAAGTTGCATGTGGTCATGTGCGGCATCTTCCGCCAGCCCTATGCCCGCAAGGTTTTCGAGGAGAGCGCGGCCCGCCTGATGCCCGATGTGGGCTTTCTGATCCTCGATGGCAACAAGGCCGAGGATCGCAAGGCCGCGCTTTCGGGCGCCGACGTGTTCCTCTTCATGATCGACAACATTCAGGAGACCTTTGGCCTCGCCCCGCTTGAAGGCATGGCCGCGGGGCTTCCGGTCCTCGCCTCGGATTGGGACGGGCTGAAGGACACTGTCGTGCCAGAGGTCGGCTTGCGGGTCACCTCGCGCATGCTCGGTCCGCATCACCATGTCAACGAAAGCCTGCGGCTGCAGGGCGGTGTTGACGACTACACCCAATATTGCGCCGCGGTCTCGGCGATGACCGAACTCGACATGGTCGACATGAAGGCCAAGATCCTCGCGCTGGCCAGCAACCCCGACCTGCGGGCCCGGATGGGGGCCGCGGCCCAACGCCATGTGCGGGACCATTACGACTGGAAGGCGGTCATCCCGCAGATGCAGGCGCTCTGGGCCGAACAGATCGCGGCCAAGACCGCGGCGCGGGCCAGGTCCTTCCGCATCCCGGCCTATTGCCTGCCGGTCAGCCCGTCGCCGAGCCTTTTGTTTGCCGGCTACCCATCCGCCACCGCCACCCTCCTGCAAGAGCGTTTCCACGCGCCTGACCGCAGCGGCCTCGCCCCCCTGGACGAGGTCCTGGCCCTGCGCAACTACCAGGGCCTGAACCGGACCTTCGCCGACCCCGCCCAAATCGCCGTGGTCTACGCCGCCGTGCAGTCCGGCAAGAGCCGTGTGGTCGAGATCTGCGAAGCCACCAGAATGCGCGAGGCCTTTGTCGAACGCGTGCTCATGTGGCTCCTGAAATACGATTTCATCCGCCGCACCGACTGAAGCCGCATGGCAAGCCGACGCATGGTTCAAATCATGCGGCCCGACCGACCCCAGCCGATCAACCCCCGCCGATCGACCCGAGCCGACCGATCCCAGCCGATCTCCCTTGCGCCGATCTCCCCGGTACGGCCGGAAATCCTGCGCCGCCCCGGGGATAAAACCCGCAAGCCGCTACTTTCTCCAATCCTGATTGCTCTTTGCAGCACTACTCCACGGGAGGTCCGGAGGGTGTGAAACCCTCCGGCGCCCGTGCAGGTCGCAAGAGCGCAGGACCGGCGCCATCACTCCTTGAAGTAGCGGCTGTCCTTGATCTGGTCCCAGGCCCAGACGACTTGCTGCAGACGCTCTTCGTCAGACCGGTCGCCGCCGTTCATGTCGGGATGCAGGTCCTTCACCAGGCTCTTGTACTGCTTGCGGATCTCGGTCTTGGTCCAGGTGTCGCGGGCGTCCATTATTTCCAGCGCCTTGCGCTCGGTCGGCGGCAGCTTGCGCGTCGCGTTCGAGGTGGTGGGCGCCTTGCTCTGCGTGCCCTTGTCACCCAGGATGTCCATGGGGTCGTTCACCCCCAGTCGCGCCCAGGACCGCCCATCGTCCTTGCGGCTGAAGGGGGTGGTCTCACGCTCCCACAGGCGGTCCTTGTCCAGCAGTTTCTGGAATTCCTCGTCGGTGGCAGCGCCGAAGAAGTTCCACTTCAGGTTGTATTCGCGCACATGATCGCGACAGAACCAGAAGAACTCGTTCAGATGGTCGGGCGATTTCGGGGCGCGGTAGGCGCCCTTTTCGCGGCAGCCGGGGTAATCGCAGGCGCGATTGGCGTGTTCAGAGGCACCCGACATGCCGCGACGGCCCGTCTTGCGCTTCGCCTTGTCGGAAGAAACACGAATATCGAACTCAAACGGGGGGCGATTTGACATCACGGGGCCTTTCCGACTCGGGGCGTCAAGAATAGGGGATTTGGCAGCAAGTTGAAGGGGGTCATGTGAAAATGGCGATAAAGGACGAAATCGAGGCGCGCTTGCGCGAGGCCTTTGCCGTGACCGCGCTGGATGTGGTCAACGAAAGCCACCGTCATGCCGGCCATGCCGGCGATGACGGTTCGGGTGAGAGCCACTTCGCCGTGTCGCTGCGCGCGCCCGAATTATCCGCGATGAGCCGGCTTGCCCGCCACCGGGCCGTGCAGGGGGCCCTCGGCGACATCAACACGCGGGTTCACGCCCTCTCGCTCGACATCGGCTGACCGGCCCGCGATTTTTCTGCGAAAAATCAGACCTGCCGCGGCGAAGCGCCCGACCTTGCCCGTCCGCGTTGGAAGCCGTCGATCGACAAGGCGCAGCCCAAGTCTCGATTCTTCGCAGAAGAATCGCGGGCCGCGCCCGCGCCTCAACCCTGTGCCTTGCGCTGCAGGCGACGGGCATGCAGGATCGGCTCGGTATAGCCCGAAGGCTGGCGGCGCCCCTGAAACACCAGATCGTGCGCCGCAAGATAGGCGATGCCGTTGAAGGCCGGCGCCATCGGCACATAAGCCGCATCGCCCGCGTTCTGCCGGTCCACCAGCGCCGCCATCTTCTGCAACGCCTGTTCCACTTGATCCGGTGTCACCACGCCATGATGCAGCCAATTGGCGATATGTTGCGAGGAAATCCGGCAGGTGGCGCGGTCCTCCATCAGGCCCACGTCGTTGAGGTCCGGCACTTTGGAACAGCCGACGCCCTGATCGATCCAGCGCACCACATAGCCCAGGATGCCCTGCGCGTTGTTTTCCACCTCGCGCAGGATCTGCGCCTCGGTCCAGCGCCGATAGCTCGCGGTCGGAATCTCCAGCAGGGTTTCGACATAGGCGCGCCGCCCGCCTGCCGCCAGACGCCTTTGCACAGCAAAGACGTCGATCTTGTGGTAATGCAGCGCATGCAGGATGGCCGCAGTGGGCGAGGGCACCCAGGCGCAATTCGCCCCCGCCTTGGGATGCTCGATCTTCTGTTCCAGCATGGCGGCCATCAGGTCGGGCGCCGCCCACATGCCCTTGCCGATCTGCGCCCGCCCCGACAACCCGCATTCCAGCCCGATGTCGACATTCTGGTTCTCGTAAGCCCCGATCCAGGACTTGCGCTTGATGAAGTCCTTGCGGCTGAAGGGGCCGGCCTCCATCGAGGTGTGGATCTCGTCGCCGGTCCGGTCCAGAAAGCCCGTATTGATGAAGGCCACACGGTGCCGCGCCGCCCGGATGCACTCCTTGAGATTGACCGAGGTGCGCCGCTCTTCGTCCATCACGCCGATCTTGACGGTATGCCGCGGCAGACCCAGAAAATCCTCGACCCAGCCGAAAACCGCATCGGCAAAGGCCACTTCCTCTGGCCCGTGCATCTTGGGTTTGACCACATAGACCGAGCCCTGATGCGAATTGCGCAGGCCCGCGCTCCGCAACAGGTCGTGCTTGGCGATCAGCACGGTCAGGGCGGCATCCATCAGGCCCTCGAACACTTCGTGACCGTCGCGGTCGAGGATGGCCGGGTTGGTCATCAGATGGCCCACATTGCGGATCCACAGCAGAGCCCGGCCCTTAAGCGTCAGCGTGCCGCCATCCGGCGCGGTGAAGGCGCGGTCCTCGTTCAGGCGGCGGGTGATCTTGCGGCCGGCCTTTTCCAGATCGGCCGTCAGGCTGCCCTGCATCAGGCCCAGCCAGTTGGCATAGGCTGCCACCTTGTCCTCGGCATCGACGCAGGCGACCGAATCCTCGCAATCCATGATGGCCGAGACAGCACTTTCCAGCACGATGTCGGCCAAGAGCGCCTGATCGCGCGATCCGATCGGATGGGCGCGGTCGAACACCAGTTCGACATGCAGGCCGTTGTTGCACAGCAAGACCGAATCCGGGGCCTTGGGATTGCCCTTGTAGCCCACGAATTTCTCGGGGCTCACCAGCGGCAGGTCATCGACCAGCAGGACACCGTCCTTGATGGCATAACGGCGCGCGTCGGCATGGCTGGTGCCCGTGATCGGAAAGGCCTCGTCCAGAAAGACCCGGGCGCGCGCCACGACCCGCGCGCCGCGGCCGCGGTCATAGCCGCCCGCGGGGGCCGGGCTGCCCATCGCATCCGTGCCGTAAAAGGCGTCGTAAAGACTGCCCCAGCGCGCATTGGCGGCATTGAGCGCGTAGCGCGCATTGGTGATCGGCACCACCAGCTGCGGCCCCGGGATAGAGGCGATTTCGGGGTCCACCCCGGCGGTGTCGATCTGGAAGGCCGGCCCCTCGGGCAAAAGATAGCCGATCTCGCGCAGGAAGGCGGCATAGGCGTCCGGGTCATGCGGCGTGTTGCGATGGCTCAGATGCCAGGCGTCGATCCGGGCCTGCAGATCGTCACGCCGCGCCAGCAGGGCCCGGTTCTTCGGCCCCATCTCATGCACCAGCGCGGACAGCCCGGCCCAGAACGCCCCGGCCTCCACCCCTGATCCCGGCAGGGCCTGATCCTCCACGAAACGGGCCAGACAGTCTTCGACCTGAAGATCGGCGCGGGCGACACGAGCCATGACAATTCTCCCTCTAAGGCCGGGATATCAGACAGGAAGAACGCCCCGACTGCAAGCGACAGCCCAGGGCAATTGCCGGGCAATCCCCAGAAGCACCCTCAACCAATTCGGAAAGGCCCGGCCCTGGCTCATCCAGACAAGACGACGCCCGAGCGGCCGGTCCGGCGGCACCTCGTGGCGGGACGGCTAAAGCTTCAACCCGGCGAGATAGTCCATCAGGGCGCCCCGCACGTTTTCCTCGCCCCGCTCGCGGGCCGCATCCATCGCGGCGCGCGCCGCCCCCAGATCGGCCACCCGCAGCAAGGCCTTGACCGGCCCGATCGAGGCCGGACGCATCGACAGCACCCGCAGCCCCATCGCGGCAAAGGCCAGCGCCTCGATCGGCCGCCCGGCATCTTCGCCGCAATAGGACAGCTTGGTGCCAAACGGTGCGCAGCGCCGCACGATATGGTCGATCAGTTCCAGAAACGACACGTTCAACACGTCATAGCGCTTGCGCACCCGTTCATTCTCGCGGTCGGCGGCAAAGAAGAACTGTTTCAGGTCATTGCCGCCGATCGAGATGAAATCGGCCAGCCGGAAGAATTCGTCGGGTGCAAAGGCCAGCGAGGGCGTCTCGAGCATGGCACCGATCTTGAGGTCCTTGGGCACCGTGTGGCCCAGGCTCTTTTCGCGGTGGATCTCGCGCAGGACATGGCTGCGCGCCGCCTTGAACTCGCCGAACTCGCTGATGAAGGGGAACATGACATGCAGATCGCGTCCGCCCGACGCGCGCAGCAGTGCCTGAAGCTGCATGCGCAGCACGCCCGGCTTGTCGAGCCCGACCCGGATCGCCCGCCACCCCATCGCAGGGTTGGGTTCGTCATTGGGCTTCATATAGGGCAGGACCTTGTCCGACCCGATGTCGAGCGTGCGGAATGCCACCGGCCGGCCCTTGGCCGCATCCATCACGCGGGCGTAAAGCGTGGCCAGTTCCGAACGCTGCGGCATCTTGTTGCGGATCAGGAACTGCAACTCGGTGCGAAAGAGGCCGACCCCCTCGGCGCCCGATCCCACGAGCGAGGGCAGATCGGCCATGAGCCCGGCATTCATCAGCAGTTCCACCCGCGCCCCGTCGGTCGTCAGCGCCGGCAGGTCGCGCAGGCTGGCGTAGCGCTTTTGCGCCTCGGCCTGCATGGCGATCTTGTCGCGGAAGGACCGCGAGATCGTCTCTTCCGGCCGCAGATGCACGATGCCCTGATCGCCATCGACCAGGATGGCATTGCCGTTCAGCGCGTCCGTGATGATGCCCTTGGCATGGATGACCATCGGGATGGCCAGGGCGCGCGCCACGACCGCGGCGTGGCTGCCGACCGAGCCTTCCTCCAGCACGACGCCCTTCAGGCGGCGGCCATAGTCCAGCAGTTCGGCCGGCCCGATGTTGCGCGCCACCAGTACCGGGTCTTCGGGCATCGCGGCGCCGGTGTCGCGGCCCTGGCCGGTCAGGATGCGCAAGAGCCGGTTCGACAGGTCGTCCAGGTCATGCAGGCGTTCGCGCAGATAGGCGTCCTCGACCTGTTCCAGCCGGTTCCGCGCGGTGGACTGTTCCTTTTCCACAGCGGCCTCGGCCGACAGGCCGCGCTGGATGTCTTCCTCCATCCGGCGCAGCCAGCCGCGCGAATGGGCGAACATCCGGTAGGCTTCCAGCACCGCCTTCTGTTCCTTGTCGAGACTTTCGGCCGCCAGCAGATCATCGACCGACACGCGCAATTCGCCCACCGCCTCGCGGATCCGGTCGATCTCGGTCAGGGGGTCGTCGGCGACCGGGTTCGTCACCACGACGCGCGGTTCATGCAGCCAGACATGGCCCTCGGCCGCGCCCTCCTGCCCGCAGGTGCCGCGAAACATGATCGGCTGACGGTGCAGTGCCAGACCGTTGTCGCCGCCAAAGGCGCCCAGTTCAGCCATCTCTGCCAGCACCATCGCCACGACTTCGATGGCGTCGATGTCGTCCTCGGTATAGATGCGGGCGTCCTTGGATTGCAGGACGAGGACGCCAAGCCGCTCCCCGACCCGCTGGATCGGCACGCCCAGAAACGAGGAATAGATCTCTTCCCCCGTCTCAGGCATGAAACGAAAGCCCTTTTCGGCCGGCGCATTGGCCGTGTTGACCGGCTGGCCCAGGCGCGCCACCCGGCCCACCAGACCTTCGCCCAGCTTCATCCGTGTCTTGTGGACGGCTTCCTTCTTCAGCCCCTCGGTCGCACAAAGTTCCAGCGTCTCGGGGTCGCGGAAAAGGTAGATCGAGCAGACCTCGGTCCCCATCGAATCCGCGATGATATGGGTGATGCGGTCCAGCCGGTCCTGCCCGTGGTCGGGCATGCCCAGGACATCGCGCAGGCGGCGCAAGAGCTTGCGGCTGTCGCTTTCCTTCCGTTCGCCCATCTGCCCCCCCAACTGCCAGCGCCAGAGCCTGGCCACTCGATCCCGGTCAAGACCCGCCGTCTGGCGCCTTTATCGCCGCCTTCGGCCGGTTAAGAAAGGGGCAGGCAAGCAGATTTTCCACGCCATGACGTGAAACCTGCGAGGCCGGCAAAGGCCCACCGCTTTTTGCCCGGGATTTGAGCGGCATTTGGGCCTCGCAATCGGCGGACCAGGCAGGGGCACCCGATTGATTTTGCGATCGAGGAGGGCTAGGATCGGCTATCAGGTCCGCTGCCGGGTCCGTTCCGCGTCAGGCGCGATCACGTCTTGGAAGGGCAGCTTTTCGATGATGAAACGGGACATGCTGCACCTTGTTCTTAACGCGCTGGCCTTGGCCGGGGCCCTTGCCCTGCCGGTGGCCAGCATGGCCAATGACGCCTCGGGATTTCCTTCGCAACAGCCGGATCAGGTGGATGGTGCTGCGGTTTGGTCCGGGGCGCGCCTGATCCTCGCGCAATACACCGGAGGAACCGACGGCACGGGTGGCCAGGGTTATGGCGGCGGCGAAAAGTCGGACCACGAGGGCTCTGGCCACATGCCGGTGGCCGGTCCGGTCCCGATGGCCCCCGATGCCGACGGGATATCGCCGGAGGCGACGGCCGCGCTCGTCGCGGCGCTGAATGCGGGGACCGAGTTCTGCCAGAACCTGCGCAACCCCGCCTACAATGTCGATTGTCTGAGCTATGAATATTGGCAATCGGCCCAGGCGCTGCCCAAGACCGGTGGCTATGCCGATGCAAGGAAGGCCCTGCTGGATGCGGCGGAAAAGCTGCACAATCTGGCGGTTGCCAACCGCGACCGAAGCCAGCCGGCCGCGCGGGGCCGCGTTGGCAAGACGAGCACCAGCCGGCCCCTGACGCCGGTGCGCGACGTCGCGGCTGTCAATGCCCAGGCTGCGGTCATCGTGCATGACACCAATCTGGTGCTGTTGCGATCGAGCAGCGGGTCGAACCAGCGCAGGCTCGCCTACAGCCAGATCGCCGCCGTGGTCAATTCGACCAAGGTCCTGCTGCGATCAAGCTGAGGCCGGCGCGGTGGGCCCACCCGCCGCCTTCCGGCCCCGCAGGCGTTCAGTTGCCCGCCTTGTCGAGGTCGAAGGCGTCGTGCAGCGCCTGAACCGCAAGTTCCATGTACTTGCGGTCGATGAGGACCGAGATCTTGATCTCGGAGGTCGTGATCACCTTGATGTTCACATTCTCGGCGGCCAGCGCGGAAAACATCTTGGCGGCCACACCGGCGTGCGACCGCATCCCGATGCCCACGACCGAGATCTTGGCGACATCGCTGTCGGTGATCAGCTGCGCATAGGCGAATTTGCCGGCGGCCTGCGCGTCCTCGATCGCCTTCCTCGCCCGGATCACCTGATTGGTCGGGCAGGAAAAGGTCATGTCGGTATAGGCGCGCTTGTCGGTCGGGTCGTCATGCTCCGAGATGTTCTGCACGATCATGTCGACGTTCACGCCCGCATCGGCCAGGGGCCCGAAGATCGCGGCGGCGATGCCGGGGCGGTCCTCGACCCGGACCAGGGTCATCTTCGCTTCATCGCGGCTGAAGGCCACGCCAGAGACGACTTTCGATTCCATGATTTCATCCTCGTCGCAGACCAGAGTTCCGGAGTTTTCATCGGTATCCTCGAACGAGGACAGCACGCGCAGCCGCACCTTGTAGCGCATCGCCAGTTCGACCGACCGGGTTTGCAGGACCTTGGCGCCCAGCGAGGCCAGTTCCAGCATCTCCTCGAAGGCGATCTTGTCCAGCTTGCGCGCCTTTTCCGACACGCGCGGATCGGTGGTATAGACGCCATCCACATCGGTGTAGATGTCGCAGCGTTCGGCGCCAAAGGCCGCGGCAAAGGCCACTGCGGTGGTGTCGGACCCGCCGCGCCCCAGCGTGGTGATGCGGCCTTCGGGGCTGACCCCCTGAAAACCCGCGACCACGGCGACCTTGAAGCCCTCGGCGAACTTGGCGTCGATATGGTCGCGCGGGATGCTGACAAAGCGGGCCGAGGAATGGGCCGAGGTCGTGTTGATCGGCACCTGCCAGCCCTGCCAGGACCGCGCCGGCACGCCCATCTCCTGCAGGCGGAGCGCCATGAGGCCGGCGGTCACATTCTCGCCCGAGGCCACGACCGCGTCATATTCGCGGGCGTCGTACAGTTTCGAGGTGCCCTCGACCCAGCCCACCAGTTCATTCGTCTTGCCCGACATGGCCGAGACGATGACGATCACGTCATAGCCGCGCGCGACCTCTGCCTGCACCTTTTTCGCGGCGTTCTCGATGCGCGACAGGTCCGCGACCGAAGTCCCCCCGAATTTCATCACCAGAAGTGGCATGGTCTGCGTCCTTCGCCCCGCCCATTCAAAACCGGCTGCTTCATAGCAGAAGCAAGGGCAGGGGCAAGCGGCGGCCCTTTGCGAATTTACCGTGACAGTGCAGGCAGCGCTGATCCGGGCGAAGGCCGATGCGGGAGGCCACAGGTTTGCGCCAGATGGCCCCGGCCCGCGTCACGACAGGGCGCGCCAGCCGATGTCGCCGCGGCAGAAGCCTTCCGGCCAGTCGAGGTGATCCAGCATCGCGTAGGCCCGGTTGCGCGCCTCGGCCAGCGAGGCGCCGCGGGCGGTGATGTTCAGGACCCGCCCGCCATTGGCAAGGATGCGGCCCTCGCGCTCGACGGTGCCGGCGTGAAAGCACATGTGGCGGCTGTCCTCGGGCAGGCGTTTCAGGCCGTGGATGACCGAGCCGCGCGCATAGGCGCCCGGATAGCCCCTGGCGGCCATCACCACGGTCAGGGCGTGGTCGTCGGCCCAGTTGACGCGGGCCTCCGCCAGCCGGCCTTCGACGCAGGCGAGCAGCAGGTCGAGCACCTGCGCCCCGAGCCGCATCATCAGGACCTGACATTCCGGGTCGCCGAAGCGGGCATTGTATTCGACAAGACGGGCGCGGCCCTCCTTGATCATCAGGCCCGCGTAAAGCACCCCCTGATAGGGCGTGCCGCGCCGGGCCATCTCGCGGATGGTGGGTAGCACGATCTCGGCCATGGCCTGGGCCTGCACCGCCTCGGTCAGCACCGGGGCAGGGGAATAGGCGCCCATGCCGCCGGTGTTGGGGCCGGTGTCGCCGTCGAAGGCGCGCTTGTGGTCCTGGGCGGTTCCGATGGGCAGGGCGTTGATCCCGTCGGTGAGGACGAAGAACGAGGCCTCCTCGCCGGTCATGAACTCTTCGATGACGACCTCTGCCCCGGCGGCGCCGAACTCGCCGCCGAACATGTCGTCGATGGCGGCCAGGGCTTCGGCCTCGGTCACGGCCACGATGACGCCCTTGCCCGCGGCGAGACCATCGGCCTTGACGACGATCGGCGCGCCTTGGGCGCGGATGTGGGCGCGGGCGGCGGCGCTGTCGGTGAAGCGGGCATAGGCGGCGGTGGGCGCGCCGCAGGCATCGCAGATTTCCTTGGTGAAGGATTTGGAGGCTTCCAGCTTTGCTGCGTCCGCGCTTGGCCCGAAGGTCAGGATGCCCGCCGCGCGCGCGGCATCGGCCACACCTGCAGCCAGGGGGGCCTCGGGGCCTATGATGACGAAATCCACCGCGTTTTCGGCGCAAAAGGCCACGACCGCGGCACCGTCAAGGATGTCGATGGCGGCCACTTCGGCCAGTTGGGCGATGCCCGCATTGCCGGGGGCCACGATCAGCCGGTCGGTGCGCGGGTTCTGCTTGACCGCCCAGGCCAGGCTGTGCTCGCGCCCGCCGCTGCCGAGGATGAGGATATTCATGGCTGCCCCCCGTGTGGCCTATGGATTGAGGCGTCATAGTCGCGGGGCGGTGGGCTTGCAAGGAAGATGGGCAGATTGCCCATCCTACCCCTCGGCCGGCCTTGCGCGCCGGATTGGCCGGGTCGTGGGCCGGCCGCGCTTTACGCCTTCGGCGCGGGTCATTGCCACATTGCACAGGCCGGCGTTCTTTGGCATCAAGGCTCCATGTCCCTCTTTGAAGATGATGACCCGCCCGCCCGCCCCGGCAATGCGCCCGATTATACCGTGTCCGAGCTGTCCGGCGCGGTCAAACGGGTGATCGAGGGGGAATTCGGCCTGATCCGCGTGCGCGGCGAGGTGGGCCGGGTATCGCGCCCGGCCTCTGGGCATCTGTACTTTGCGCTAAAAGATGACCGCGCCACGCTGGATGCGGTCGCCTGGAAGGGCCAGGTCGCCCGGATGCAGCTGCGCCCGGAAGAGGGGATGGAGGTCGTGGCCACCGGCCGGATGACGACCTTCCCCGGCCAGTCGAAATACCAGATGATCGTCGAGGACGTGGCGCTGGCCGGCGCCGGCGCCCTGATGGCGTTGTTGGAAAAGCGCAAGGCCGCGCTGCAGGCCGAGGGGCTGTTCGATGCCGCGCGCAAGAAGCCCATTCCCTATCTGCCCCGGGTGATCGGCGTCGTAACCTCGCCCTCGGGTGCGGTGATCCGCGACATCCTGCACCGCCTGCGCGACCGCTTTCCGCGCCATGTGCTGATCTGGCCGGTGGCGGTGCAGGGGCAGGCCTGCGCCTCCGAGGTCGCGGCGGCGATCCGCGGGTTCAACGCCATAGCGCCGGGCGGTCCTGTCCCACGCCCCGATCTGATCATCGTGGCGCGGGGCGGCGGCTCGCTCGAGGATCTGTGGGGCTTCAACGAAGAGGCGGTGGTGCGGGCGGCTGCGGCTTCAGTCATCCCCCTGATCTCGGCCGTGGGGCACGAGACGGATACGACGCTGATCGATTATGCCGCCGACCTGCGCGCACCCACACCGACAGCCGCGGCCGAAATGGCGGTGCCGGTGCGGGCCGATCTTCTGGCCACGCTGGCCGATCTGGACGCCCGAAAGGCGCGGGCCGCGCGCAACGGGCTGGACCGCCGGCTTCAGCGCCTGCGCGATCTGGCGCGCGCGCTGCCCCGGCTCGATGCCCTGCTGGCCGCGCCGCGCCAGCGCCACGATACGGCGGCACAGCGCCTGGGCGGCGCGCTGCAACTGGCCACCGCGCGCAAGCGCAGCCGGTTCGAGGCGCTGGCCGCCCCGCTGCGCCCGGCGCTTCTGGCCGGGCTGATCCAGCGCGGCCAGGAACGGATCGCCCGGCAGGCCGTGGCGCTTGACACCCGCGCCGAGCGCACGCTCGACCGGGCGCGCGCGCTGGCCGACAAATGGGCCTCGCGCCTTGCACCGGCACTGGCCCGCCTGATCGCCTCGGGCGCGCGCGACATCGCACAGGGGGAGGACCGGCTGGCCCGCCTGGCGCTGCGGCTGGACGCGGCGTCCGCCAAGCGCCTGACCGATCTGTCGAACCGGCTCGACGCGCTGGACCGCACACGCCTGACGCTCGGCTATACCGAAACGCTGCGGCGCGGCTATGCGGTGATCCGGGGCGATGGCGCCGTGGTCACGACGAGGGCCCAGGCTGAAAAGGCCACGACCATCGAGATCGAATTCCAGGATGGCCGGCTGACCCCGCGCGCCTCCGCGAAGAAAGCCGCTTCGGCGCAAACCAAACCCTCTCAGGGCTCGCTCTTCTGATCCCGTTCATCCAGGCAAAAATACTCAAGAACGCCCGTGCCACCGGACGGCGGCATCAGACCCGGGCCTGATCTGGCCAGGGGCCGCCTAGACGCCGACCTTCGGCCCCGGGCATTGCATGGGCTGGCTGGTCTGCGCCACTTCGGACAGCGAGGACATGCCACCGCCCATGAACATGGCCACCAGACCGCCAGAGCCCAGATAGAACTGCCAGCAACTTTCATCGGGGTTGTCGGTATAGCTGAAGCAGATCTGCGGCCGGTTGTCGGGGCCGACAGTCTCTTTCCAGGTGCCGTATTCGCAGGGCTGGTCGGTGAAGGCCCAGATCACCTGCCGGCCGGGCAGATATTCCTCTTGCCCCCAGACCTTGCCGCTTTCGGCATAGGTCAGGGTCTTGCCGGCGGCATAGGCTTCGAACTCGCTGGCGTTCAAGGGGGTCCCCAGCGCGGAAGTGTCGGGTGGGGCGCCCGCGCCGGGCGGGTCGGCCAAGGCGGGCAGGGGAAGCAGACTCAGAGCAAGCAGAAAGCGTTTCATGGCATCACTTTGCCCAAGGCCGGGGGCAAAAGCCAGTCACAGCTTGGCGATGCCGACCCGTGCCAGCGCGGGTTTCATCCGCAGCCGCCACAGGGGCGGGTACAGCGCCACAAGGCAGGCGAGCGGCAGGGGCCAGGGCAGAACTGGCGCGGCCTCTTCCAGCCTCAGGTTCGGAAAGGGCCGCTGCGGGTGGACATGGTGATCCGAGTGGCGCGGCGCGTTCAGCATCAGCGCCGCCGAAAACCAGTGCGGCGCATTCCAGCTGTGCGCCTGGCCCACGGGCTCCACCCGCCCCGCCGCAACCGCCCGCCTGAGCCCGTAATGCTGCACGTAATCCGACAACAGGACCTGAGCCCCGAAATGCAGCCCGAAGCCCAGCCAGACCAGAACCCCCGCCACGCCCGCCAGGAGGCCGCCTAGCGCAAGGCCCGCCAGCGCAAGCGCCGCATAGGCCGGATAGGGCGTGACCCCGCTGCCGCGCCGCAGGGCACGTTCGGCCACAAGGCCCGCGCGCAGGCTTTCAGGCCAGGCGCGGACCAGGAAGCGGTAATAGCCCTCGCCCGCCGCGGCGGTGTTGGGATCGAGCCCGGTTGCCACATGACGGTGATGCACCAGCCGGTGGGCCGAGGCGTGATGCCCGAAAAGCAGCACCCCATAGACCGCGACCCCCAGCCCGTGCAGGGCGCGGCCCGGCCGGTGGATCAATTCATGCGCCGCCGGATGCGCCACCTGACCGAACCACAGGCCCCCGGCCAGAAAGAGGGCGAGGCGCTGGTTCAATGGCATCTCGCCCGGCCCCGCCACGCTGTGCACCAGAACAGGCAAAGCGATCAGGGCGCCGGCCCCCAGCACAGCCAGCAACAGATCGGCGGCAGGAAACTCGCGGTCTTCGGTCGCCTCATCTCCGGACAGGCGAGGCACCAAGGCATCAACCAGAACCGGGGCCAGCGTCATCATGGCCAAAGCCGCCCAGACCCAGGCCCCGCCCCACAGGCACGCGAGCCCCAGCACCGCCAGGGGGAGGGTGGTGGCCAGTGTGAAAAGCATCATGGGCCTCATCATCATGCCGGATGATTTAGGCCATGCAGTACCCAAGGGGAATGGCAGCCCGGCCGTGGTCCTTGCTTTTTGCGCGCGCCCGGCTTTGGTCCATGGCGCTTCCGCCCCGCACCTCCGCTCCGCGCTTCCGCCCTGAAATTCCGAACTGCGCGCACCGCCCGCAGGGCCGCGACACGGCCCGCGCTTGCATCCGCGCGCCGGCCGGCCTAGGTGAGGGCAAACCAAAGAGGCCCGCGCATGTCCTTCTTCAAGAAGCTGAAAGACAAGCTCTTCCGTTCCTCCGACAAGATCGGCGAGGGGCTGGAGGCTTTGGTCTCGGATGACAGCGCGCAGGCGCCCTCGGCCGCCGAACGGCCCGCCGCCGAAAAACCCGGTCTGATCGGCCGCCTTCTGGGCCGCGAAGAGGGGCGCCGCGTCGTCGATGACGCGATGCTGGAAAGCCTCGAGGAATTGCTGATCCAGTCCGACATGGGCGTCGATACCGCGCTGCGGGTCACGGCCAACATCGCCGAGGGGCGTCTGGGCAAGCGCATCTCGACCGACGAGCTGAAAGAGGCGCTGGCCGGCGAGATCGCCCGCATCATGGAGCCGGTGGCGCGCCCCTTGCCGCTTTACCCGCAAAAGCCGCAGGTCGTGCTGGTGGTGGGGGTCAACGGTTCGGGCAAGACGACGACGATCGGCAAACTCGCCAGCCAGTTCAAGGTGGCGGGCAAATCGGTGGTGATCGCGGCCGGCGACACGTTCCGCGCGGCGGCGGTGGAACAGTTGCAGGTCTGGGGCCAGCGCGCGGGCGTCCCGGTCCTGACCGCGCCCGAGGGGTCCGACCCCGCAAGCCTCGCCTATGACGCGCTGACCAAGGCGCAGGCCGAGGGCGCCGACCTTCTGATGATCGACACCGCAGGCCGCCTGCAGAACCGCGCCGACCTGATGGAGGAACTGGCCAAGATCGTCCGCGTCCTGCGCAAGAAGGACCCGAGTGCCCCGCACAACACCCTGTTGGTGCTGGACGCCACCACCGGGCAGAACGCGCTGACCCAGGTCGAGATCTTTCGCAAGATCGCCGATGTCTCGGGCCTCGTGATGACCAAGCTTGACGGCACGGCGCGCGGCGGGGTGCTGGTGGCGCTGGCCGACAAGTTCGGCCTGCCGATCCATGCCATCGGCGTGGGCGAGCAGATCGACGACCTCGCCCCCTTTGACCCGCAGGACTTTGCCAACGCGCTGGTCGGACGCGACGCGTGATCTGAGATGACCGCCTGGCTTCTGTCCCTGGTCGGCACGCCGGCCGGCCATCACCTTGCCATCGGTCTGGCGCTGTTGGCGGCGGTGCTGCATGCGCTTTTCGGCGCGCTGCAGAAGGGGCGCGACGATCCCTGGCTGTCGCGCGCCGCGATCGACGCGAGCTATGGGCTGATGGCACTGCCCTTCGTGCTGTTCGTCGTGCCCTGGCCCGAGCCGCGGATGTGGCCGATCTTTGCCGGAGCCGTCGTGATCCATGCCGGATATAAAAGCGTGCAGGCCATGACCTATGTGCGCGCGCCCTATACCGTGGTCTATCCGGTGGTACGCGGCACCGGGCCCTTCTTCACCGTGCTGTTTGCCGGCGCGGTCTTTGGCGAGTATTACGGCACGCTGCAATGGCTGGGCCTTGCGCTCCTGGTTGCGGGGATCTTCGGGCTTGCGGCCCATTCCCTCTGGCAGTTGGGCGACCGCGCGGCGAGCCTTTTGCCGGCGCTGGGTCTGGCCTTTGTCACGGGCGGCTTCGTGGCGCTTTACACGACCTATGACGCCTGGGGCATCCGGGCGGCGGCCGACCCTTTCACTTTTCTGGCCTGGTTCTTCCTGCTCGACAGCTTTTTCATTCCGGCACTGACCTGGCGGCGCTGGTCGGGGCTGCCCGCCCATCGCATCGCCCCTTTGGTCAGGCGCGGCGTTCTGGGGGCGATCGTGGCCTATTTCTCGTTCGGCTCGGTCATGATGGCGACGCGGCTGGACAACGTGGGCGAGGCTGCGGCCCTGCGCGAAACCTCGACCGTGTTTGCGGCCTTGATCGGCAGGCTGGTTCTGGGCGAGAAGGTGGGGCCGCTGCGCGGCGCCCTGATGGGATTGATCGCACTGGGTGCGGTCGTGATGGAGGGAACCAGATGAGCGATCCGAAGGCCAAGGGCCCCGGGACCTATGACAACCGGCTGAAACTGGCGCTGGAATATGCCCCGCTCGTGCTGTTCATGCTGGGCTACTGGTTTCTCAAGGACAAGAGCCTGACGCTGGGCGGGCAGACCTATTCGGGGTTCATCGTCTCGACCGCGGTTTTCGTGGTGGTCTTCGTGATCTCGATCTTTGGCCTCTGGCGGCTGACCGGGCGGATCGCGCCGATGCAGATCATCACGCTGGTCGTGGTGCTGTTCATGGGCGGGCTGACGGTGTGGTTCAACGACCCGCATTTCATCAAGATGAAGCCGACGATCATCTATGTCTTCTTCGCGGCGGCGCTGGGGGTGGGTCTCTTGCAGGGCAAATCCTATCTGCGGCTGGTGATGGAGGATGCGCTGCCGATGCAGGCCGAGGGCTGGATGATCCTGACGCGGCGCATCGCGGTGTTCTTTGCCGGCCTTGCCGTCCTGAACGAGATCGTCTGGCGCAATTTCAGCGACGGCACCTGGGTGATGTTCAAGGCGGTCGGGCTGACGCTGGCCATGTTCCTGTTTCTCTTGACCCAGGCCAGGTTGCTGGAACGCTATGCCACCCAAAATGCGGAGCCCGCCCCGAAAGACAAAGGCTGATCGCAATTCGGTCACATCTCCGCCTGAATTGCGCGGCAGCCTCAATCCTGAGGTCTGCTGGCGCGGCGCAGTAGGGGGGCACCGGGACATGCTTGACGAAATCTTCGTGACGATGCGGGCTTTCGTGGCCCTGTTCCAGCGCGGCGGCCGTCTGCCCTGGACCATCCTGATGCCCTTGCTGGTCATGGGCTTTTCCTGGCCGCTGCTGCGGGTTGTGCTGCCGTCCGAGCGCGAGGCCTTCATGTTCGCCTTCATGCTCGCCATGGGGCTGCGCTTCGTTCTGGCGGCGGACAGCACGATCCAGCGCCTGCAAAGCCAGATCTCGGGGCGCACCGCGCTGATCATCCTTCTGCTCCTTGGTCCCGGGGTGCTGGGCCTGCTGATCTATTTCGGCGAGCCGATCTGGTGCCAGCGCTTCCTGAGCCTTTATTTCCTGATCTATGCCTGCCTCTACCTTCTGGATGTCGTAGATGGCCGCCATGCCATGGTGCGGTATTTCCTGTCGGGCGAGGGGCCCAAGGGGTCCGAGGCGATGATGGGTCGGGTAATGGCGATCTTTTACCTGACGCTGGTCCTGCTGAATGAAACGCTGATCCGGCAAACCTCGCTTTCGGTCTGGCTGATCTATTTCGGGCTGCTGCCGATCCTGTCGTGCCGGGTGCAGCTGGCGCTGGTGCGCACGGTCGAGGCCGCCCATGCCAATGGCTTTGGCCGGTTCTGAGGCACAGCTTGCGATTTTTCTGCGAAAAATCCGCTTCCGGTCGCCTTTGCGCGGGCCCTGGCGCGGCTTGACCTTGCTGCGTGACAGCGATAAGCACGGGGCCGTGGCGATTTGTTACCGGATTGCGGGCCACGTTAAACACGCCGCTAAAAAGGTCAGGGCGTCTTCGCGCACCTCCCCCTCCTTGCCGGTTCCGCAGATCGCGCGCGCTTGGAGACCGGCAGATGAGCAAAGACTGGAACACCCGCACCAAACTCGTGCATGAAGGCAGCCGCCGCAGCCAATATGGCGAGATGGCCGAGGCGATCTTTCTGACCCAGGGCTTTGCCTATCCCGATGCCGAATCCGCCGAGGCGCGCTTCATCAAGGCGGGAGAAGACGAATTCGTCTATGCCCGCTATGGCAACCCCACGACGCGGATGTTCGAAGAGCGGATCGCGGCGCTGGAGGGCACCGAGGACGCCTTTGCCACCGCCAGCGGCATGGCGGCGGTGTCGGGGGCGCTGACCTCGATGCTCAAGGCGGGCGATCATGTGGTGGCCTCGCGCGCGCTGTTCGGGTCGTGCCTTTACATCCTGGAAGAGGTGCTGACGCGCTACGGCGTCAATGTGACCTTCGTGGACGGCGCCGATCTTGACCAATGGCGCGCGGCGGTCTGGCCGGGCACCAAGGCCGTCTTTTTCGAAAGCATGTCGAACCCGACGCTGGAACTGGTCGACATCCGTGCCGTGGCCGAGATTGCCCATGCCGGCGGCGCGCTGGTGGTGGTGGACAATGTCTTCGCCACGCCGATCTTTTCCAAGGCGGTCGAGCAGGGCGCCGATGTGGTGGTCTATTCCACCACGAAACATATCGACGGGCAGGGCCGCGCCCTGGGCGGCGTGGTTTGCGGCACGCGGGATTTCATCCGCAAGACGCTGGAACCCTACATGAAGCACACCGGCGGATCGATCTCGCCGTTTTCGGCCTGGCTCATGCTGAACGGCATGGTGACGCTGGACCTGCGCTGCCGGGCGATGGCAGAGGCGGCGCGCGAGGTGGCCCAGGCGCTGGAGGGGGATGCGCGAATCTCCAAGGTGATCTATCCTGAACTCGCAAGCCATCCGCAGCACGATCTGGCCATGGCGCAGATGGGGTCGGGCGGCACATTGGTGACCTTTGACCTCAAGGGCGGCAAGGAGGCCGCCTTCCGCTTCATGAATGCGCTGAAGATCATCAAGATCTCGAACAATCTGGGCGATGCCAAGTCGATCGCCACCCATCCGGCCACCACGACCCATCAGCGGTTGCCGGCCGATCAGAAGGCCAAGCTGGGCATCACGCCCGGCCTGATCCGGCTGTCGGTCGGGCTGGAGGATACCGCGGACCTGATCGCCGATCTGCGGGCGGGGCTCGATGCGATCTGAAACCCGGTGAGCCCGGGTGCGACCTTGCGTCACCGGCCCGCGGAAAAGCCCCGGGCCGGTGATCCGCAGACGGAACCGGTTCGTAATACGTCGGTACAGTTTGGTACTTGGGGCTGCCGCCCTATATGCCAGACCAAGCGACATCATTCGGATAAGGAAGCCCGCCCATGAACATCCATGATCCCGAGTTTACCCGCAAACCGGGCCGCGAGGAGGCATTGGCCGCTCTGGCAACGCTGAAGCTCTGGGCGGACCGCGCCTCGGAGGCCGATATCGTGGCGCTGGATCCCTCGATCGGTTCGCTGATCGGTGGCGGCTATCCGGTGATGAGCCGCGATTATCCGGAAAGCTTCGCGGTGGATGCGGCCTACAAGGACAGCCTGCCCGACCTGCAGAACGGGCCGGCCAGCCTGATCGTGGGCGCCAAGCAGGTCATCCAGCATGTCGGCATTTCGAATTTCCGCCTGCCGATCCGCTACCGCACCCGCGATGCTGGAGAAGTGATGCTGGAAACCTCGGTCACCGGCACCGTCAGCCTCGAGGCGGAAAAGAAGGGCATCAACATGAGCCGCATCATGCGGTCTTTCTATGTGCATGCCGAAAGGGAATTTTCCTTCCAGGTGATCGAACACGCGCTGGAAGATTACAAGCGCGACCTGGGCTCGTTCGACGCGCGCATCCAGATGCGGTTTTCCTTCCCGGTCAAGGTGGACAGCCTGCGGTCCGGTCTGTCGGGCTGGCAGTATTATGACATCGCGCTGGAACTGGTCGACACCGCCGGAGTGCGCAAGCGGATCGTGCATCTGGATTTCGTCTATTCCTCGACCTGCCCCTGTTCGCTGGAACTGTCCGAACATGCCCGCCGCACGCGGGGCCAACTGGCCACGCCGCATTCGCAACGCTCGGTCGCGCGGATCTCGGTCGAGGTGGTGGGCGAACAGGTGCTGTGGTTCGAGGACCTGATCGACCTCGCCCGCGCCGGCGTGCCGACCGAAACGCAAGTGATGGTCAAGCGCGAGGATGAGCAGGCCTTTGCCGAACTGAACGCCGCCAATCCGATCTTTGTCGAGGATGCGGCGCGCAGCTTCTGCGCCGCCTTGCAGGGCTGCGATCTGATCCGCGACTTCCGCATCGTGGCGAGCCACCAGGAAAGCCTGCACAGCCATGACGCGGTGTCGGTCCTGACCGAAGGCCCAACCTTTGCCGCCGAAAGCCTGGACCCGCGGCTGTTCGCGAGCCTTTATCACGTGGGCTGAGGCGGACAGCGCCGGAGGGTTTCACACCCTCCGGACCTCCCGTGGAGTATTTTGGCCTGAATGAAGGGGGCGCGCGTCAGACGGCGGCGGCTTCGACCGCGCCCACGATCTCGGCCACGACATCGGAAAGAAGCGCCGGGTCCTCGCATTCGGCCATGACGCGGATCAGGGGTTCGGTGCCGGATTTGCGGATCAGGATGCGGCCCTTGCCAGAGATGCGGGCCTCGTTGGCAGCGATCGTCTGGCGGACCGAGGCCGCCTCAAGCGGCTTGGCGCCGGCGGCAAAACGCACATTCTGCAAAAGCTGCGGAACGGTTTCGAACTGGTCGACAAGGCGGCTTGCCGGCTGGCCGGTGCGCGCCATTTCCGCAAGGAACTGCAGGCCGGCGATCAGCCCGTCGCCGGTGGTGGCGTAGTCGGTCATCACGATATGGCCCGATTGCTCGCCGCCAAGGTTCCAGCCGCCGCGCCGCATCGCCTCCACGACATAGCGGTCGCCTACGGCGGTACGTTCCAGCCGCAGCCCGCGCCGGGTCAGAAAGCGTTCGAGGCCGAGGTTCGACATCACGGTCGCCACCAGCGTGCCGCCTTTGAGCCGGCCCTCTTCGGCCCAGCGGTCGGCCAAAAGCGCCATGATCTGATCGCCATCGGCAACGCGGCCGGTCTCGTCCAGGATCATCACCCGGTCGGCATCACCGTCAAGCGAGATGCCCATATGCGCCCCATGCGCCACTACGGCCTCGGCCGCGGTCCGGGTATAGGTGGAGCCGACATGGTCGTTGATATTGGTGCCGTTCGGGGTGACGCCGACCGGAATGACCTCGGCCCCCAGTTCCCACAGGACCTCGGGCGCGGCCCGGTAGGCGGCACCGTTGGCGCAGTCGATCACGACCTTGAGCCCTTCGAGCGTGCGGCCGGACGGGAAGGTGGTTTTGACGAATTCCTGATAGCGGCCGCGGCCATCCTCGATCCGCTTGGCGCGGCCGATCCGTTCGGGGGCGGCGGGGATGATTTCGCCCGCCACGATGGCCTCGATCTCGGCCTCGGCCTCGTCCGAAAGCTTGAAACCATCGGGCCCGAAGAACTTGATGCCGTTGTCCTGGTGCGGGTTGTGGCTGGCCGAGATCATCACGCCAAGATCGGCGCGCATCGACCGGGTGAGGAACCCCACCGCCGGGGTCGGCACCGGACCGAGGAGGAGGACATTCATGCCGGTCGAGGTCAGGCCCGCGGTCAGCGCGTTCTCCAGCATGTAGCCGGAGAGCCGCGTGTCCTTGCCGATCACCACGCGGTGCGCCGAAGAGCCCTCGCGCCGGAAATAGCGCCCGGCGGCGGCGCCGAGCCGCAGCGCCATCTCGGCCGTCATGGGATGGCTGTTGGCGCGGCCCCGCACGCCATCGGTGCCAAACAATTTGCGGGTCATGCCGCCCCTCCTGTGGTGCAGGCCTGCCAGAGCGACAGGGCCTGCCGTGTCTCGGTCACGTCATGGACGCGGATCATCTGGACGCCTTGCGCCACGCCCCACAGCGCCACGGCGAGCGAGCCGGGCATGCGCCGCGCGGCCTCGGCCTCGGCGCCGATCGTGCCGATGAAGCGCTTGCGCGAGGCGCCGAGCAGGACCGGCAGACCAAGGTCGTGAAACAGCGACAGGCGCTGCAACAGGGCAAGGTTATGGGTCAAGGTCTTGCCAAAGCCGATGCCGGGGTCGATGGCGATGCGGTCGTGGGCGATGCCCGCAGCCTCGGCCTCGGCCACGCGGGTGGCCAGCGCGTCATAGACATCCAACAGCACATCGTCATAGCGCGGATCGTCCTGCATCGTGGCAGGGGTGGCAATCGAATGCATCAGGATGACGGGCGCGGCGCTTTCCGCGACCAGCGCCGCCATGCCCTTGTCGAACTGCAAGGCGGTCACGTCATTGACCCATGAGGCCCCGGCCTGCAGGGCTGCGCGGGCCACACCGGCCTTGCGCGTGTCGATGGAAATGGGCAGGTCGAGCCCGCCCTCGCGCAGCGCGCCGATCACCGGGGCCGTGCGCAGGGTTTCCTCATCGACCGAAACCTCCGCCGCCCCCGGCCGCGTGCTTTCGCCGCCGATGTCAAGGATGTCGGCGCCCGAAGCCATCATCCGCGCCTGCATCACCGCGGCCTCGGGCTTCAGGAACAGCCCGCCATCGGAAAAGCTGTCTGGCGTGACGTTCAAGATGCCCATGATCCGCGGCCGATCAAGGCTCAGCCCGCCGAAATCCGGCCGGGGCGCGCAAAGCCTGTCGCGCGCGGCCGCGTCCAGGTCAGAGGCCGCCACGATCCGCGGCTCGGTCCCGCGCCGCAGCACTTCGACGCGGTCGAACCAGCAGGCCCCGCCCGCAAGGGGCAATGCCCCCGCCGGCCGTTCCACATCGCTCATTGCGATCGGTCGCAGGTAGTCGCGCAATCGGGCGTCCTTCATTCAGGTCCAAATACTCCGCGGGCGCCTTGGGGGCGCAATGCTCCCGGCTGGTCCGCCATCACTGGCTTGCGGAGTATGCGCAACGCCCGCGGCCAGCAAGAGCCGCCGTCAGCCCTGTTCCACCGTCACGCGGCTTCCTGCCGGCAATGCAACAGTTCCGTGAACGATCAGCCGTTCGGCCGCCATCGTCTCGGCCAGCCACAGCGCCAGCACCACCGGGTCGCGCGATTGCGGCCCGTCGGTGGCATCCAGCACCATCTTGGACGGCGCCCAGACCAGTATCTGGCCGCGTTTCACCGCCCAGTCGATCTCGGTCCGGGTCGCCATCACCACGCAGCGCGGATCGCGTGCGGCCAGAACCCAGGCGTTCTGTTCGATGGCCAGCAGGTCCACGCGGCGCTGCGTGGGCTTGTGGCCGGTCTGCGGCCGTGCCTCGTCGGGCAGGCCCACGGTCAGGATCACCGGCTGCCCGCGCGCGGCCCAGGCATCCAGCCGCGCGCCAAGGTCGGGCGCCACGATCGCCGCATTGTCCAGAAAGATCACCAGGGGATGCAGCGCAGCCTCTTGCCCGTCCTGGCCCACGACCTGCAAGGCCGCCTCGGCACGCGAGCGCACGATCTCGACCCCCAGCTTGTAGGGCCCGATGTCGAGCTTTTCGATGCGCACGAAGGCCCGCATCGCCTGCGGCTCGGCCAGGATACGCTCGGCCACCCGTTCGGCCAGCGTCTCCAAGAGGTTCAGCCGTTCGGCGGCGAGTTCGGTGGCAATCGCCTCGGTCAGCCGGTCGTAACTGAGGATGCGGTCCACATCGTCGTTCAGGGGCTGCGGCGTTGGCCGCACCTCGACCACGATGTTGAACATTACGCGCTGGGTATGGCCGCGCTCTTTCTGAAAGGCGCCGATATCGACCTCGACGACATGGTCGCGCAGAGAGATCCGGTCGCGCGGGTCGGCGCTGGCCGAGGCAAGGCTGCGCTCTTCGGGATGGGCAAAGGCCAGGCTTATGTCAGAGATCATCGGGCTCCCCTGATGGAACGGGGCCAGACTAGCGTCTGACCCCGCCTGTGCCATGCCTGAAGCCGACCGCTTGTGCAAGCAGAGCGCCCTGCCGCTACAAGGCCGTTCGGTAGAACAGATGTCCGCCGATCGCCGCCGTCTCGACCACATGGCCCCAGTTGGGCCGAGACCAGCGCGCGTGAAAGTAGGTGGCGCCCAGGGTCAGGGCCCGCGGCGCGCCATCCAGCATCACGCGGGCGATGCGGCCGGCGCGGTCCGCGGATTCGGGATTGCGCATGTCATCGGCCACACCGTCGCAGATATAGGAAAAGGCGCAGGCCCCGCCACCCGCGGCATGCACCACGCCGCAGACCGAATTCGGAAAACCGGGCGCATCGACGCGGTTGAGGATCACTTCGGCCACCGCAAACTGGCCGGGCAGGGCCTCGCCCCGGGCCTCGAAATAGATGGCGCGGCGCAGGCAATCCCATTGCGCATCGCCCGCAGGTGCAGGCAAGCTGGCCAGCCAGCTTTCCGAATAGGGCAGAGCGGCCCCCGTGGTCTTGCCCGAGGGTTCGGGCCCCTTGGCCAGGGCCGCAAGCTGCGCCTCTGGCATGGCGTTCACCGTGTCATGTTCCGCCCCGAACAAAGAGGCGAATTGCGCCCCCATGAGCAGGCTCGGACTGTTGGACTGGCTCACCGTCACATCGGCGAAGGCCGCGCCCGTCAGGACGGTCATGGCCACGGCGGCCAGCGTCCGGCAGAGGTGCAAGCGCATTGTCTACTGTTCCCGGTTGTTTCCCCACGACGCCCGGTGTCCGTTCTGGACCTGTCGCGACGTCGAAGAAGCGGGCTAATGGCCAACCGGGGGGGCGGTCTACCCGCGTGGCCAAAATATCACGGAATCCGCGACATCTTGCGCGGATTTCCGCCGAAACTCTTAAGTTTCTACTTTAGCAACGATTCATAAGAACATGATATTGTGGTCTAAAACTACTTATCCACACGATCGGCCAATGCCAGATGAGCCGCCGCAAGCCGTGCCAAAGGCACCCGATAGGGCGAACAAGACACGTAATCGAAGCCTGCCTTGCGACAGAACTCGATTGATTCGGGGTTGCCACCGTGTTCTCCGCAGATCGACAAAGTCAAGTCCGCACGGGTCGCACGACCGCGTTCCGCCCCGATATGCAAGAGTTCGCCCACGCCTTCGACATCAAGGCTGAGGAAAGGATCTTCGGGAAAAACCCCCTGGCTGACATAGGTCGACATGAAGCGCCCGGCATCGTCGCGGCTGAGGCCATAGGTCATCTGCGTCAGGTCATTGGTGCCAAAGGACAGGAAGGCCGCGTGCTGGGCGATCTCGCCCGCGCGCAGGGCGGCGCGCGGGGTTTCGACCATGACCCCGAGCCTGTAGTCGAAGTTCACTCCGGTCTTGACCCGCACCGCTGCTGCCACGGCGTCGATATTGGTCTTGATCAACTCGACCTCGCGCTTGGCCGAGACGAGGGGGATCATGATCTCGGGCACCACCTTGGCGCCGGCCTTGCCGATTTCGACCGTGGCCTCAAAGATGGCGCGGGCCTGCATGTCGTAGATTTCCGGCAGCACCACGCCCAGACGGACGCCACGCATACCCAGCATGGGGTTGGCCTCCGACAGGGCCTCGGCGCGGCGTGTCACCTCGGACAGCGGGCGGTCGAGCGCCTCGGCCAGTTCGCGCAGGCCCTCGCGGCTGTGCGGCAGGAATTCGTGCAGCGGCGGATCGAAGAGGCGGATACAGACCGGAAGCCCCTGCATGATGCTGAAAAGCTGGACAAAGTCCGCGCGCTGCATCGGCAGAAGCCGGGCGAGTGCCGCGGCCCGGTCCTGCGGCGTATTGGCAAAGATCATCTCGCGCATCACCACAAGGCGGTCTTCGTCAAAGAACATATGCTCGGTGCGGCAGAGGCCGATGCCCTGCGCCTCGAACCGGCGCGCGGTGATGGCATCGGCGGGCGTGTCGGCATTGGCGCGCACGCCGATGTCGCGCACCGCGTCGGCCCAGGACAGAAGCTTGCGGAAGGCATCGTCCAGCGCCGCCGCCAGCATCACGGCAGAACCGGCCAGCACCTCGCCCGTGGTGCCGTCGATGGTGATCTGATCGCCTTCCTGGAAGACGCGGCCATCCGGCGCGGTGATCTTTTTCTCTTTGCTGTCAAGGCGCAAGCCAGAGGCGCCCACGACGCAGGGCACGCCGATGCCGCGCGCGATCACAGCGGCGTGGCTCGTCGTGCCGCCGCGCTCGGTCAGGACACCCGCCGCCGAATGCATGCCGCGGATGTCTTCGGGCTGGGTTTCGCGCCGGCAGAGGATGCAGGCCTCGCCCCGCGCCGCCGCCGCCTGAGCCGCCGCCGAGGAAAACACGATCCGCCCCGTCGCCGCCCCCGGCGAGGCCGCGATCCCCTTGGCCACCACATCGCGTGGCGCGCGCGGGTCGACCTGCGGGTGCAAAAGCTCGGTCAGGCTGCGCGGTTCGACCCGCAGGATCGCATCTTCCCGGGTGATGATCTGGTCATCGGCCAGCGCCACCGCGATGCGCAGGCCTGCGCGGGCCGAGCGTTGCACCTTGACCGCGTCGATCACCGACAAGAGCCCGTCCTCGATGGTGAATTCGATCTGCATCTCTTCACGCAGGCGGGCGCGGCAGGCGGCGCCATAGGCGATCAGATCGGCAAAAAGGGTCGGCGACAGATCCTCAAGCGAGATGCCACGCGGATCGCGGGTCAGGTAGAGCGCGTCGTTCTCCTTCAACGCGGCGCGGCCCTGGGCCTGACCCAGATAGCGCCCGGTGATCTGCGGCAGGCCGGTGACGGGATCGACGAACTGGATCACCCCGGCGCCAGAGAGGCCCTGGCCGATACCCTGCGCCATTTCCTGCACGACCAGGCCCAGGGCGGCTTCGGCCGGCGCACCCTTGGCCTGGCGCAAGAGGCGCGCCGAGGTGCCCTCCCAGGCGCGGGCCATCGAGCGCAGCACCTCGGTCAACTGGCGCGCCGGGTCTTCGGGGAAGGGCTCGTCCATCTCGTGTTCATAGGTGCGCAGCGCCTCGCGCAGGGCTATGGTCCCGTTGGGGCCGCCTTCGAATAGGTCGGGGTCCAGGCGCGCGACATGGGTGGCATAGGCGGTCACAAAGCGCAGGTAGAGCGCATCGGCGGCCGACTGGCCATGCGTGGCCTTGAGCGCCTTGTGCCGGGCCGCGTTCATGCCGACGTTGAGGATGGTGCCCGGCCCGCCCCAGTTCGGATTGGCCGGCGAAGGGCGCACCGAGACAAGCGGTTGCGGGCCAAAGCAGGCGAGGATTCCGGCCGTGTCGACCGCGGTGCCCTGGGCTATCGCGCGCACGGTGGCTGCGGGCAGGGCCACGGTGCGCGGCACGGGCAGGTCAAGCCGGATCAGGCGCTGCAGGCATTTGGCCCGCCAGCCATGCGCTTCGGCCTTCATCTGGGCCGTGGGCGTGATCTCGGCATAGTCACTGGGGGGTTGCACGACATTCTGCACTGCGGCGCCTTTCGTTTGCGCGCGCAGGATATACGTTGTGCCGCGTGGTGCAAGCGCGGGGTGGGGCTTTCTTGCGGTTGGGCCCTGGTGCAGAGGCCGGCCCGATGCCTCGCGAAGAGCGGGGGTTTCACACCCCCGCACCCCCGTGGAGGTATTTTCGCCTGGATGAAGGGGGGGGCGGGCGTTCGGGCGGGATTGCCAGGCTTTGTACGGATCGGGATGTGGGTCAGCCCTCGATCCGGGTCAGGTCGGCCACGCCCGAGCAGATGGCGCGGATGCGGTGCAGAAGGTTCAGGCGGTTGCGGCGGATCACCGGGTTGTCGGTGTTGATCTGCACCGCCTCGAAGAAGGCGTCGATCGGCGCGCGCAGGGCGGCCATGGCCCACATCGCCTCGTTGAAGTCTTCGCGGGCGACGGCGGGGGCGATGGTGGCCTCAGCCAGGTCGAGCTTGTGGAAGAGGTCGCGCTCTTCCGCCGTTTCGGCGAACTTGATGTCGGCACCGTAGGAATATTCCACGCCGTCCTTCTGTTCGGCCTGGGTAAGGATGGTGTTGGCGCGCTTGAAGCCGGCGAGCAGGT
The DNA here is from genome assembly GCA_016124195.1 of bacterium. GTDB lineage: Bacteria > Pseudomonadota > Alphaproteobacteria > Rhodobacterales > Rhodobacteraceae > Stagnihabitans. The sequence goes on from WGOE01000004.1 coordinate 103,140, forward strand.
TCGGCCCGTCTTCGGTCTTGAGGAACGCCGCCAGCGCCTCTGCCCGCTTGACGAGGAGGGTGAGGTCGTCATTGCCGGCCATGGCAAGGCAGGCGTCGATCAGGTCGTGGCGGATGCCCTGGTCCTTGAGATAGACCTTGAGGCGGTCGTGGAAGAAGGAGAGGAGGTCGTTTGTGAGTTCCGGGCTCCCTGAAACGATGCTTTTTCTGAGTTGCTCAATTTGGTCTTCAGGCGCGCTTCCATAGGAGCTATAGCCCTGAAAGTTGTGCAAGATCTTCTCAGCAGCGGAGAAGTCAATCCAGCCATCTTTTGTTCGCAATGACCTGCGGTACAACTCTAGGTCATTTGGCTCAAAGTCAAACGCAAACGGACGTGCGTAGATTTCAACGAAATTGTCGCCCCGAGTTTGGGTAAGCCCAGTGGCAAAGGTTCCCCTTAGGTTAACCCGCGACCCATTCCCCAACACCAACCGAATAACCCCCAGCGCCGCCCGGCGCAGCGCGAAGGGGTCTTTGCTCCCGGTGGGTTTCTCGTCAATCGCCCAGAAGCCGGTCAGGGTGTCGATCTTGTCGGCCAGGGCCACGGCGATGCTGACCGGGTCGGTGGGGACAGTGTCGGACGGGCCCAGGGGGGCGTAGTGGTCGCGGGCGGCGAGGGCTACGGGTTCGGGCAGGCCGGCGGCGCGGGCGTAGTACATGCCCATCAGGCCTTGCAGTTCGGGGAACTCGCCCACCATGGCAGAGCGGAGGTCGGCCTTGGCCACGCGGGCGGCCTGAGCGGCAAGGGCGGGGTCGGCGTCCACGAGGTGGGCGATGTGTTCGGCCAGCGCCGCGATGCGGTCGATCCGGTCGGCCTGGCTGCCCAGCTTGTTGTGGAAGGTCACGGATTTCAGACCGCCGAGCCACTCGGTCATGCCGGCCTTGGCCACGCGCAGGTCATTCTCCCAGAAGAACCGCGCGTCGCTGAGGCGGGCGGACAGTACCTTCTGGTTGCCCTTGAGGATCGTCGCGCCATGGTCGGCAGTTTCGGTATTGGCCACGGTGATGAAGCCCTCGATCCGGCCCGAGCGCGGGTTCCTGACCGAGAAGAATTTCTGATGTTCACGCATGCTGGTCTGCAGGACCTCGGGCGGCAGGTGCAGGAAATCCTCGGCGATGCGGCCCATCAAGGGGACCGGCCATTCGACAAGGCCCGCAACCTCGGTCAGAAGGGCGCGGTCCTCGACCACCTCGAGCCCCGCCGCGAAGGCGAGGTTCTGCGCGCCCTGCCAGATGGCGGCCTCGCGTTCGGCGGCATCCAGAACGACATGGGCGCGCTTGAGCTTCACCACATAGTCGTCGAACGAGGTGACGGCAAAGCGGGCGGGGGCGAGGAAGCGGTGGCCGGCGGTGGTGTTGGCGGCCTCGATCCCGTCGACCGTGAGGGGGACGACGGTGGCGCCGGCCTCGTCAATCAGCAGGCACAGGATGGAATGGAGCGGACGGACCCAGCGCAGCGCACCCGCGCCCCAGCGCATCGACTTGGGCCAGGGGAAGGTGCGGATCGTGGCGTCCAGCACTTCGGCCACGATCTGGGCGGCCTTGCGGCCGGGCTTTTCCACCACGGCAAAGAGGGTGACGCCGCCCTTTTTATCCTCGCGCCGTTCCAGCTGGTCGAGCGTCAGGCCGGTCGCGCGCAGAAAGCCGTCGATGGCGGCGGCGGGGGCGTCGGCGCGCGGGCCCTTGCGTTCCTCGCGCAGGGCGCGGCTTTCGGCCGTCAGGCCGTCGATCGTCAGCGTCAGGCGGCGCGGCGTCGAAAAGGCGCCGGCCGAGGCATAGGTCAGCCCGGCCTCGACAAGGCCGTCGGTGACCATTTTCTTCAGATCCTCCCGGGCCTTGGCCTGCATGCGGGCCGGGATTTCCTCGGAGAAGAGTTCAATCAGAAGGTCGGGCATTTATTCCTCCGCTCCGGTATCGGCGGGCGAGTTCGGCGACAGCTGGGTCCAGGCATAGGCCTTGCCATCGGGGAACACGGCGACAACGCGGTCGAATTCGACATGGTTGGAATTGGGAACGATATCGGCCTGGCCGAGGAAGGCCACCGCCTCGCCGGTTGCCAGCGCCTCGGTGATCTTGCCCGCGTCAAAGCAGGAAAACCACGAGGGCGCATTGAGCGGCGTGGCCTTGTCATAGACCTTGTAGGCCTCGGTCAGGGTGGCCAGGCTGATCTGGCTGGTAAAGCAGGCGCGAAACCGCAAGGGCGAAGAGGTGGAGTCGATGCCTTGCAGGTCCTTGACCGGGATCGCCTCGGGGGTGGGCGAGGTCAGGGGCGTCAGCAGGATCTCGGCGCCGGGCGTGAAGGCCGCGGGCTGGTAATAGGCATATTCCTGCAGCCAATAGCCGCCAAAGCCTGCGATGGCCGCGATCAGCACGATGGAGCCCGCCACGATCTTGCCATTCACGCCGTCACCTCGGCATCGCGCCCGGCTTCGGTCAGGCGGAAGGCATCGGCGCATTTCTTGGCCAGCGCGCGGACCCGGCCGATATAGGCCTGACGTTCGGTGACCGAAATCACGCCGCGCGCGTCCAGCAGGTTGAAGAGGTGGCTGGCCTTGATGCACTGGTCATAGGCCGGATGGGCCATGATGATGCGCTTGCCCGATTTGGGGTCCTCGGGGGCAAAGTCCAGCAGGCGCTGGCATTCGGCCTCGGCATCCTCGAAATGGCGCAGCAGCATCTCGGTGCTGGCGCCGTCGAAGTTGTGGCGGGAATATTCTTCCTCGGTCTGGCGGAAGATGTCGCCATAGGTCAGGGCAATCGGCGCCTGCGGGTCGTTGAAGGGCATGTTCATCACATGGTCGATGCCCAGCACATACATGGCCAGCCGTTCCAGACCATAGGTCAATTCGCCCGAAACCGGCCGGCAATCATGGCCGCCGACCTGCTGGAAATAGGTGAACTGCGACACTTCCATCCCGTCGCACCAGATCTCCCATCCCAGGCCCCAGGCGCCAAGGGTGGGGCTTTCCCAGTCATCCTCGACAAAGCGGATGTCGTGCAGGGCGGGGTCAAGGCCGATGGCGCGCAGGGATCCAAGGTAAAGGTCCTGCAGGTTGGGCGGCGAGGGTTTGATGATGACCTGATACTGATAATAGTGCTGCAGGCGGTTTGGGTTTTCGCCATAGCGCCCGTCAGTCGGCCGGCGCGAGGGCTGCACATAGGCCGCGGCCCAGGGTTTCGTGCCAAGGCTGCGCAGGGTGGTGGCCGGGTGGAAGGTGCCGGCGCCGACCTCCATGTCATAGGGTTGCAGGATGGCGCAGCCTTGCGCGGCCCAATAGGATTGCAGGCGCAGGATGATCTCCTGAAAGCTGCGGGGCGGGTTTGGGGCGGTGGCGGTCATCATGGGCCTCTGGTCAATGCGCCTTCTCCATAGGCAAGGCCGCGGAGAGGGTCAATGTCACCCACCGGCCAGCCGGGCCGTTTTTGCCACAATGAGCGGGTGCAAGCCCTTGCGGCTTTGCGCGTGTCGGGCGACAGTCTGTCAGGGCCGGGGTTCCCCGCGCCGCGCCCGCGCGGGGCACTGAGGAAAGGATCATGGGTACGATGCGGATTTGGAGTTTGGTATTCGGGCTCTTGGCCCTGATGATGGCAGGTCCCGGTGTGGCACAGCAGGCAGGTTCCTGGGTCCAGGTCGAGGCGCAGCCGGATCTGCGCACCGCGACCGACCGGGCACGGGCCTATGCTGCGACCTTTCCGCAGGTCCAGGGCTATAAACTCCGGTCCGGCTGGTTTGCCATCGCCATCGGCCCTATGTCGCCGGCCGAGGCGCAGGCCGATCTGGGCACGCTGTCCGGCCAGGGCCGCGTGCCGGCCGACAGTTTCGTGACCGACGGCGCCAATTTCCGCGACCAGTTCTGGCCAGAGCCAGCTTCGGCCACCGACACCGCCCCGGCGCCCGCAACCGAGGCGCCTGCGCCGCAAGCCCCCATGCCGCAAACCCCCGCGCCTCAGGTCCCCGCACCTGGCACCGCGGCTGCCGGATCTGCGACCTCTGACACCGCGATGGCGGCCAATGCCGCGCCGGTCCCCGCGCCCGAAGCGCCGCCAGAGACCCTGCGCGACGCGCGCGCCGCCGAGGCCCAGCTTGCGCCGACAGACCGGCAGGACCTGCAGACGGCCCTCAAATGGTTCGGCTTTTACGACGGCAAGATCGACGGCAGTTTTGGCGCGGGCACCCGCAATTCGATGGCGGCCTGGCAAAGCGCGAAAGGCTTCGATCCGACGGGCGTGCTGACCACCGCACAGCGCAAGGCCCTGATGGAGGGCTACAAGGGCGAGGAGGCCGCCTTCGGCTTTGAAACCGTGACCGAGGCGGAATCGGGCATCGAGATCACTCTGCCGATGGCGATGCTGAGTTTTGACCGCTATACGCCGCCCTTCGCGCGCTATCAGGCCAGGGATGGCTCTGGCCTGACCGCGATGCTGATTTCGGAACCCGGGACCAAGGCCAGTCTCGCCGGACTTTACGAGGTGCTTCAGACGCTCGACATCGTGCCGCCGGGGGGCGAGCGCACTCTGGGCGAGACGTCGTTCACGATCCACAGCCGCAATGACACCATCGAAACCCAAGCCTATGTCACCATCGCGGGCAACAATGTGAAGGGCTATCTTCTGTCGTGGAACGTGGCGCTTTCGGACCGCATGCAGCGGGTCTTGCCACTGGTGCAATCCTCGTTCCGCTCGACCGGAGAGAAGGCGCTGGACCCGGGGCTGGTGCCGCTGGATGAAGCGGTGCGGCGCGGTCTTCTGGCCGGGCTGGATGTCAAGAAGCCGCGGCTGTCGCGGTCGGGCTTTTTCATCGACGACAAGGGAACGGTGCTGACGACCTCGGCGGCGGTGGACCAATGCGGACATGTCACGCTGGAACATGATCTGGCGGCGCGGGTCAGCTTTGAGGACAAGGCCAAAGGGATTGCGGTCCTGACCCCCGAGGCGCCTCTGGCGCCGGTGGCGGTCGCTGGCTTTGCCAGCAGCCCTTCGGCGCCGGGGACCGAGATTGCTGTCTCGGGCTATTCCTATCAGGGACGCCTGCCAGCCTCGGTGCTGACGCGCGGCACGCTGGAAGAGGCGCAGGGGCTGAACGGCGAGCCCGGCCTGGCGCGGCTGACGCTGCGCGCCATGGATGGCGATGCGGGCGGCCCGGTGCTGGATGGCAGCGGGGCGGTCGTGGGCATGCTGCTGGCGCCGGACCCGGCGTCGGGCCGCGACCTGCCGCCCGGCGTGGTCTTTGCCGCCACCGCGGCGGAGTTGTCGCAGGTGCTGACCGACCCGCAAGGCCCGGCGCTGACGCTGAAGGCGGCGATGCCCGCGGCCAAGGCCACGCCCGACGCGTTGAACGCGGCCGCCCGGGGGATGACCGTGCTGGTGTCCTGCTGGGAGTGACAGCGCCGGATCGCTGCCCTGTGAATGAGGTAGGATGGGCAATCTGCCCATCTTGGGCGGTGCCGGTCGGCTGGGTGCGGTCACCTGGGGGCGGTCTGCCGGGGCCGGTCAGCATGGGCAGATTGCCCATCCTGCCAAAATGCCCATCCTGCCAAAATGAAGAAGGGCGCCCTGTGCAGGCGCCCTTTTCATGCGATATCGTGACCTTGCGGCGCGCGCTTGCGGCCGGTGATCATGGCGCGCACCAGGTTTTCGCGGTGCCTGACGCTGGCCAGAGCAACGCCGCCCAGATGCCCGAGGATCAGCAGGATCATCGCATCCGCGATCAGCCCGTGCAGGCTTGATACCCAATCGACCCCGTAGAAGGTGTCGGTATACTGCATCCAGCCCGTCACGCCGAGGCCGAGCACCCCGGACATCAAGGCCAGAACCATGGCCCCCCCGGCAGGATTATGCCCGATGTAGCGCGCCTCCTGTCCGGTCAGGATCGACCGCACATAGCCCATCACCGTGCGCGGCCCGCGCACAAAGCTGGAAAATCGCGCATACCGCGTGCCGGCAAAGCCCCAGATCAGCCGCAAGAGGATCAGCCCGCTCGCCGCATAGCCGACCCAGGCATGCAGATCCTCGGCTTCGTTCGCGCTGAACCAGGCCGTGAAAAATCCCGCGACAAGGCTCCAGTGAAACAGCCGTACCAGCGGATCCCAGACGCGCGTCAGCTTGGGGGAACGCGCGTCTGGGGCGGCCGGCAGGGGGAGATCAGCCCTCACCAGCTTCGGCATTGGCGACCGGCTCCAGAGTTTCGGCGTTGAAGCCGAGCGTGCTCTTCTTGCCTTTCGCGTCTTTGGTATAGGCCTCGTAGCAGCCCTTTTCGGTCTTGATCTTGACGACGGTCAGGCCCTGGCCTTTCAGGAGGGCGATCAGGTCCGACTTGGGCTTGAAGGACGAAGCCGCGGATTTCGAGCAGGTGACGGCGGGCGCAGTGGCCGTGGTGCCGGCGAAGGCGGGAGCTGCCAGCGCGAGGGCGAGGGCTGCGACGGTGATCTTGGCGAACATGAGGGTACTCCGGCTGTTCAGATAGGGTTTCTTCAGGCCTCGCGGGGACGATCTGATGTCGTGTCGCTTGCCTGCCGCCGTCCTAGGGGGCGAACCTGACACTTGTCTGAACGATCCTGCAGGATGCGACACGAAGCGGTGATCAACGGGCGATGGGCGCCGATGCGGCCGCCCGCGAAATGAAACAGGCCGGGAGAGGATCCCGGCCTGTCGTTCCTGTCTGATGCGGTCAACGCGGCTGAGGATCAATCCTCCTCGGTTTCGCCGGATTCATCCTCGGACCCGGTGGCGGGCTGGATGTTGGTGCCGAGCTTCAAGGCCTTGACCGGCGGGCAGGTGCTGGTCGCCGAGGCCGCGCAGGGCGTCTCGGTTCCCGAGGAAATCGTGGCGGTGGATTGGGCCAGCGCGGGCAGCGCCATAGCAAGCGCCAAAGCGGCAAGGCCAAGTTTTGCGAACATGATGCGTCTCCTGAAATGTGAAAGGGCCCCGCAACCCGGCAAATCCTGCGCCGGATCGTGGCAAGGTCTGATTAAGGAGCAAACCTGACGCGGATCTGAACAGAGCCACCGGGGGATGGGGGTGGAAGGGCCGGGGCCTTTCCTGTCGCATGGGCGGATCGCCCCGCGCGAGACACGCTGGAACCTCATGCATTTCCCGAATGCGAGGCCGATCGAAAAGACGCGGTTCAGATTTTGTCGGAGACCAGCCGCCGCTGACTTGCGCCAGAATGGCCATGAGCAAGACGCGGAACCGAGACCAAAGCCTCGCGCAGCGTCCGGGATGGGGCGGCAGGGTGTCCACCGCCCCGAAACATTCGATCAGTTCCGCGAACGGTCGACCATCTTGCCCTTGGAAATCCACGGCATCATGGCGCGCAGCTTTTCGCCGACCTTTTCGATCTGGTGTTCATCGTTGCGGCGACGGGTGGCCTTGAAATAGGGCTGGCCGACCGAGTTTTCCTGCATGAAGTCCGACACGAACTTGCCCGACTGGATATCCTCGAGCACCGCCTTCATGCGGGCCTTGGTTTCGGCATAGGGCAGGATGCGCGGGCCCGAGACATATTCGCCATACTCGGCCGTGTTCGAGATCGAGTAGTTCATGTTGGCGATGCCGCCTTCGTAGATCAGGTCCACGATCAGCTTCACCTCGTGCAGGCATTCGAAATAGGCCATTTCCGGCTCGTAGCCGGCCTCGACCAGAGTCTCGAAACCCATGCGGATCAGTTCGACCAGACCACCGCACAGAACGGCCTGTTCGCCGAAGAGGTCGGTTTCGCATTCCTGGCGGAAGTTGGTCTCGATGATGCCCGACCGGCCACCGCCGATGCCCGAGCAGTACGAAAGACCCAGTTCCATCGCCTTGCCCGAGGCATCCTGATGGACGGCCACGAGGCAGGGCACGCCGCCGCCCTTGAGGTATTCGCCACGCACGGTGTGGCCGGGACCCTTGGGCGCCATCATGATGACGTCGACGCCGGGCTTGGGCTCGATCAGGCCGAAGTGGATGTTTAGGCCATGGGCAAAGGCGATCGCGGCGCCGTCGCGGATGTTGTCATGGACGTATTTCTTGTAGGTGGCGGCCTGCAGCTCGTCGGGCATGGTGAACATGATCAGGTCGGCCCAGGCGGCGGCTTCGGCGATCTCCATCACCTTCAGGCCTTCGGCCTCGGCCTTCTTGGCCGAGGGCGAACCCGGGCGCAGCGCGATGACGAGGTTCTTGGCACCCGAATCGCGCAGGTTCAGCGCATGGGCATGGCCTTGCGATCCGTAGCCCAGAATGGCGACCTTCTTGTCCTTGATCAGGTTGATGTCGCAGTCACGATCATAATAGACGCGCATGGCGTTCTCCTTCATTGCTGGGGGCAGGATAGGGAATTCTTTGGCATTTCCCGTGCATTGTTTGACGGGAGGCGATTTTTCTGCGAAAAATCATGCGCGGATTGAGAGGTTTGCGAAGAATTCATGTCCTTGGACGAAACGGACCGGCGCATCTTGCGCCACTATCTGGCCGAGCCGGACCTGCCGCGCGCGGTCCTGGCCGAACGGTCGGGTGTGACACCGGCGACGTTGTGGCGCCGGATCGAAGCGTTGCGGGCCGCCGGGGTCCTGCAGGGGCTGCATGCCGTGGTGGACTGGCGCAAGCTTGGCTACGAGGTCGAGGTTTCCTTGCGCTTCAGCCTGGACAAGACCAATCCGCGCGCCTTCGACGAGTTCATCTCGGCTGCGAGGAATGTGCCGGAAGTCATTGGAATCGAAACATTCCTCGGCCGTGTCGATGTGCGGCTCAACGTGATTGCCCGCGACATGGCGCATTATCAGGAGGTTTACCGCACCCGCATCCTCGCCCTGCCGCATATTGCCGAGTTGGATGCGCTGATGCTGATTTCAACGCTCAAGGATGGCGAGGGTTTGCCGCTGTGATCGACCTCGATGACATCGACCGGGCCATGCTGCGTGCGCTGGTGCGCGATGGCGGGATTTCGGCGGGGGAACTGGGGCGGCGGCTTGGTCTGTCGCAGCCGGCCGCCTGGCGTCGGCAGAAGCGACTGGAGGAGGCCGGCATCCTCAAGGGCCTGCGGCTGGAGGTCGACCGCACCGCCCTGGGCTTTGGTGTCACGGTCTTTCTTGGGGTCAAATTGGCCGCCAAGGGCCTGGTCTCGCTGGAAGATTTCGAACGTGCGGTGACGGCGATCCCCGAGGTGCAGGTTGTGCAGCATGTGCTGGGCCTCTTCGACTATCGCCTGCGTGTCGTGGCCCGCGACATCGCCGATTTCGAACGCGTGCTGCGCCGCCGGATCATGACCTTGCCGGGGGTCGGCAATGTCGAGGCCAATGTGCTTTTGACCGAAGAGCGCCGGTCGGGGCCGATCGGCTGACCCTTTGGCCGGACCTGACGATTTTGGTGGTTGACCGCCCGAAACCTGCGCTAGGTTTGGTCAAACAATGGAGATCGCCATGAAACTGCCGCATGATCACATCGACCCGGACGGGCTGCAAGAATTCTCGGTCGTGTTCACCGACCGCTCGCTCAACCACATGTCGCAGCGGTTTCAAGGCGTCATGCGTGAGGTGTCGAGCCTGCTGAAAGAGGTCTACCACGGCACCGCAACCGCGCTGGTGCCGGGCGGCGGCACCTATGCGATGGAGGCCGTGGCGCGGCAGTTCGGCCAGGGCAAGTCCTTGATCGTGCGGAACGGCTGGTTCTCGTATCGCTGGACACAGATCTTCGAGGCAGGTGGATTTGCCAAGGAAAGCCATGTGATCATGGCAGAGCGCAGGGGGGCAGACGCCACCGCCCCCTTCGCGCCGCCGCCGATCGAAGAGGTCGTGGCCAAAATCCACGCGCTGCGCCCCGATGCGGTCTTTGCGCCGCATGTGGAAACCTCGGCCGGGATCATCCTGCCGGACGACTACATCACCTCGATGGCCACCGCGGCGCATGAGGTGGGGGCGCTGATGGTGCTGGATTGCATCGCCTCGGGCTGCATCTGGGTCGATATGGCGGCGACCGGGGTGGATGTGCTGATTTCGGCGCCGCAGAAGGGCTGGTCGGCCTCGCCCGCCGCGGGGATCGTGGTGATGAGCCCGCGGGCCGAGGCGCGGCTGGCCGAGACCGCCTCGAACTCCTTCGCGCTGGATCTGAAGAAGTGGCGCGCGATGATGGCGGCCTATGAGGCAGGCGGCCATGCCTACCACGCCACGATGCCCACCGATGCGATCCTGGGCCTGCGCGATGCGATGCGCGAAACCCGGGCGATGGGGTTTGCCGAGGCCAAGGCGGCGCAATGGCTGCTGGGGCGGTCGGTGCGGGCCATGCTGGTGCAGCGCGGCGTGACTTCGGTTGCGGCCGAGGGCTTTCAGGCGCCCGGTGTCGTGGTCAGCTATACCGGCGATCCCGACATCCAGAACGGGTCGAAGTTCCGCGCGGCAGGCTATCAGATCGCGGCCGGCGTGCCCTTGCAGGTCGGCGAGGGGGCCGAGTTCCGCACCTTCCGTCTGGGGCTTTTCGGTCTGGACAAACTCAAGGATGTCACCGCAACGCTGGAACGTCTGACAGCGGCTCTGGACGCCGCCTTGCCAGCCGCGGCGTGATTTTCCGGCCTGCGCGCCCGGTTTGGGCCGCGCAGGCTCCGCCGGGAGTATTTGGGCAAAGCGCAATGGGGATTTTGGTCCCTGTGCTGGCGCCATAGGCTTGTCCCGCCGGGTCAGCGCAGCCCCAAGCCCGCCCGCATCAGGGTGCGCCGGATCGGGGTCAGCCCGTGCAAGGCATTGAGGCCAAGCGCGCGCAAATCGCGCAGCAGTGGCGCCTCGGCCATCGAGGCGCGGTTGAGCGCGTCGATGCCCAGCACCCGGGCGGTTACTTCGGGATGGCGCCGGCGGTGATAGGCCTCCAGCATCGCGCTGCCGCCCAGGCCATCAGGATTGTCGCGCGCAAGGTACAGCAGGGCTGCAAGGTCCGCGAGGCTCATGTTCAGGCCCTGCGCGCCGATCGGCGGGACGACATGCGCCGCCTCGGCCATCAGGGCCAGCCGCTCGCCCGACATGCGGTGCGCGATCTGGGCGATCATCGGCCAGACCATCCGCCTTGAGGCCAGGGTCAGCGGGCCCAGGATCAGGCAGGAGCGCGCGTTGATTTCCGCCTCGAAAGCAGCGTCGGGCAGGGCGGCCAGCCGCAGGGCCTCGGGGGCGCGCTCCATCCAGACCACGGCAGAGGCGGGCATGCCATTCAGATCGGGCAGCGGGACCAGCGTGAAAGGCCCGCCCGAACGGTGGATTTCGGTCGAGATGTTCTGGTGCGGCACCTTGTGGGTCACCGCGAAGGTCAGTGCCTTTTGCCCGTAGCGCAGTGTCCTGACCCCGATGCCGGAAGCCTGCCGCATGGTAGAATTGCGCCCGTCAGCCGCGATCACCAGCCGCGTCTCGACGACGGAATGGTCGGACAGGGTGACCAGCGCCGTGTCTTGCCGGGTCAGGATCGCCGTTGTGGCAAGGCCGGGCAGGAAGGTGACATTCGGCAATTCGGCCAGACGCGCCAGCATCTCGCGCCGCAAAAGCCAGTTGGGCAGGTTGTAGCCGAAGGGCAGGTCCGACAGTTCCGAAGAGTCGAAGTCCTTGATGTAGCGCGGTTCCTCGGTCTTGCCGCCGGCATCGACGATGCGCATGACCTGAAGCGCCGCCGCATGGGGCCGAAGGCGCGCCCAGAGGCCCGCCGCTTCGAGCACGGCGACCGAGGGGGTCAGGAAGGCCGTGGTGCGCAGATCCGCGCCGGGGGCGGTGGCCTCGGTCACCGGCGGGCTCGGCTCGACACAGATCACCGAAAACCCGGCCGCGCCGAAGGCTGCCGCTGCGGTCAAGCCGGCGACGCCGCCGCCGGAAATCATTATGTCTGTGGTCTTGCGCATGTCAGCCTCCGTCATGGCCTATCTAGGGCGGACTGGCGGAAAAGCGAAGCCGGTTTGGCCTCAGGGCCGCGAGATGGCGACGATAAGTCCCAGCATCACCGGCACCATGGCCAGAGCGGTCAGGGTCAGCGCGACCAGGCCCCAGATCTTCACGGCCAGGACCAGCGCCGTCAGCATGATGACCAGGACATACCAGATCAGGTCGATGTCCTTTTCCACCGCACGGGTCACCGGCCCGACGACGGGAATGGCATAAAAGAGGCGGGCGGGCAGGGATTGCGACATTGCGGTCAACTCGGGACTCGTGGAAGGTCTATGCTGCATTGCAGCAAAAGCCGCCGCCCCCGTCAAATCACTTTGCCGAGAAAGCCGGTCAGGTCATCGGTATGGTGATGGATATGCAGGGATTTCAGGGCTTTGGGCGCCACATGCACGGTGCGCATGCCCATGGCATGGGGCGCTGCAAGGTTGCGGGCATCATCTTCGAACATGGCGGCCGCGCCCGGGTTCAGGCCGTCCGCGGCGAAGACGGCCTCGAAGGCGGCGCGTTCGGGTTTGGGCAGGAATCCTGCGTTTTCAATGCCGTAGACGGCATCAAACAGGCCCGAAAGCCCGCGGGCCGCCAGCACCTTGCGGGCATAGGGCACGCAGGCATTGGTATAGACGATGCGGCGCCCCGGCAGGGCCGCTATGGCCTGCGCAAGATCCGGGTCCTGCGGCAGAATCGAAAAGTCGATGTCATGCACCTCGTCCAGATAGGGGGCGGGGTCGATCCGATGCTCGCGCATCAGCCCGGCCAGCGTGGTGCCATAGGTGTCCCAATAGTGCTGGCGCAGCCGGTTCGCCTCGGTCCGCGCCACGCCAAGGGTGCGCATGACATAGCCGGTCATCCTGACCTCGATCTGGTCGAACAGCCGGTGCTGCGGCGGATAAAGCGTGTTGTCGAGGTCGAAGACCCAGGTGGTGACATGTCTGAACTGGTCGCGCATGGGGTAAAGCCTAGCGGGCGGGCGGTGGCTTGTCGATAGGGGGGCGGGGCGCTAGGGTCGGCGGGCCGGCGTGAGGACCGGCGCAAAGAGGGACGACATGGCGAAGGATGCCTATACGCTGATCCTTGAGGCGATCGAGGCGGGTTTTTTCAAGCCCGGCGACCGGCTGGTGGAATCCGAACTGGCCGAACGCTTTGGCGTCAGCCGGACCCCGGTGCGCGAGGCGTTGCAGCGGCTGGAGACCCAGGCCATGCTGACGCGGGACGGGCGCAGCCTGATCGTGGCCTCGCTGGATCACAACCAGTTGTCCGAACTTTATGCGGTGCGTACCGAGCTTGAAGGGCTGGCGGCGCGCCATGCGACCGAAGAGGAACTGCGCGTGCTGCGCTCGATGGTGGAGGAAGACCGCGCGCTCTTGGGCGGCGATCCCCGCGCGCTGAGCCGGGCCAACAAGCGGTTTCACAAGCAGATCCATCTGGCCAGCCACAACCGCTTTCTGGTGCAGCAACTGGATCTGGTGCACCGCTCGATGGCGCTGATGGCCAACACGTCCTTTGCCGCCGAGGGCCGCGACGGGCCGGCGCTGGACGAACACGCCCGCATCGTCGCCGCCATCGAGGCGCGCGATGGCGAGGCGGCCTATGCGGCGCTGAAGGCCCATATCTCCAAGGCCTTCGAGACGCGGCTGCGCGTCGATGCCGGAGAGTTGCGCGTCAGATAAGGCGGGGCCGTATCAATGCAGGGCGCCGTGGGTGGTCTTGTCCCAATAGAAGGGCCTGTGCAGCATCTCCCATCCGGCCTTGTAGGCGGCAAAGGCCTGCAGCGGGAAATACAGGATCAAGGTCGGCACCCAGAGCACCGAAAGCCTGTGGCCCGAACGTTTCAGCCCCAGCACGCCGATGGCGATGTTCACGATCTCGCAGGCCATGAAGAGGCTGGTCATCAGGCCCATGGTCTGCGGACTGATCAGGCCGCTCAGGGGATGGCCGAGGCCCAGGAAGAAGCTCCACATCGACCACAGAAGCGGCGCCAGCAGCGCCTGGCTCAGGCTTCCCAGAAACAGGATCTGGAACCCGGCGAAGGCCCGCGGGCCAAGCTCGCGGTAGAGCCGGACCGGTTCGCGCATATGGGTCAGGTAGGTCATCATGTAGCCCTTGATCCAGCGCGACCTTTGCTTGACCCAGGGCAGGCCGAGGCAGTTCGCCTCTTCCAGCGTGGTCGAGGGCAGAATCTCGGTCCGGTAGCCGTGACGGGCAAGGCGCATGCCCAGATCGGCATCCTCGGTCACGTTATAGGCGTCCCAGCCGCCGAGCGATTCAAGGATCTCGCGCCGGAAGAACAGCGTCGTGCCACCCAGCGGCAAAGGCAGGCCAAGCCGTTCGAGCCCCGGCAGCACCACGCGGAACCAACTGGCGTATTCGATGGTGAAGCAGCGCGCCAGCCAGTTCTTGGACGGGTTGTAGAAATCGAGCGCGCCCTGCAGGCAGGCAACCTGCGGGCCGCGTTGGGCAAAGCGGTCGACCACCTTGCGGATCTGGTCGGGCGCCGGCGCGTCCTCGGCGTCATAGACGCCCACGATCGAGCCCCGGCATTGGGTCAGCCCGAAGTTGAGCGCGCGCGGCTTGGTCTTGACCCGCCCGGCGGGCACCACCACGACGCGCATCCAGCCGGGCAGATCGGCACGCGCCAGCGCATGGCGGGTCAGGTGGTCCTCTTCCTCGACAACCAGCATGATATCCAGAAGATCGCGCGGATAATCCAGCTTTCCCAAGCGGTTGACCAATCGGCTCGCGATGTTGCTTTCGCGGTAAAGCGCCACCATGATCGACACGACCGGCAGGCGGGCCAGAGTCGCAGCGCGGGCGGAATCGGCGGGCGGCCGGCGCATGGCCGCGAAAAGGGCCGCCGCCTTCATCCCGGTCGACAGGATCAGCGTGAAGACCGCCCAGATCGTCAGCACGGCAAGGATCGGCCGCAGCGCCAGGATCGAGATCAGTCCGGCCGCCCCCAGAAGGCGCAGGGTGGCCGGGCTGGCCTTGCGATAGCCGCGGCAGCTTTGATCCAGCGCGACCCGGGTTTCCGCGGCCCGCGCCATCGTCACGCCGCGTGCGGCGAGGATCGCCTGCTCGATCCAGCGGGCGGGGGCGAGGCTGGGCAGGACAGGGCCAAAGACCCGCTCCAGCCGCAACCTGTGGCGGCTGAACGCCGCGGGGTCGGCGGCGGCGATGACGGTGGCATGGCCCAGATTGCGCAGGGGCAGCAGTTGTTCGGACAGGCAGAACACCGGATCGAGCCGGTCGATCAGTCTTGGGTCGGGGGTGATCGACAGGTCTGCCGGGCCGATCCCGGTCAACCGGTGCAGGGCGGCGTAAAGCGGCGCCTCGGCCACCAGACCGTGATCCAGCAGCAGATCGGTCATCCGGCTGCCGGGGCGTTCCGAATGACGCGCCAGCGCCTGCAACAGGGCATGCGGGGCCAGAACCCCTTCGCGCAGAAGGTGGATCGCCAGACGTTCGTCCGCCTCGGGGATCTGCGGTGCAGCGACCGGAACGCTCTGCGGCACGAAAGGGTGCAGCACCCGCTGACCGGGCACATAGGCCCGGGCGTGCCCCGGATCCGCCTGCAAATCTGCCTGTCGCGCGAGGATCGACATTCTGCCCCCTTGGACCGGCGCGGCCCAACCGGGGCACTTTCACCGGCCAAAGGTTAAGACGGTCTTAACGAACTGGCTCAAAGTCGCGCGATTGCGCCCTTTGCAGCGCGGTACTTCACAAAACCCGCAAGGCCGGCCCGGGTGCAAGGCCCACGCCCGCACCGGACCCGGTTGCCGATCCGTGTGAGCCTATGTGTGGTAGGGGCAGGGCAGCTGGCTTCGACGCGGCGGAGGGCCGGGGATCGACCGATTCGGCGCGCCGGATCGCAGCCCTGTCTCAGGCGGCACGGCGGGCGCGCATCGCTGCAGCGAAACGTTCGAACAGGTAATAGCTGTCCTGTGGGCCGGGCGAGGCCTCGGGGTGGTACTGCACGGAAAAGATCGGCTTGCCATCGACCGCAATGCCGCAGTTCGACCCGTCGAACAGGCTGACATGGGTTTCCGACACGCCCTTGGGCAGGGTCTGGCTGTCGACCGTGAAGCCGTGGTTCATCGAGGTGATCTCGACCTTGCCAGTGGTCAGGTCCTTGACCGGATGGTTGGCGCCGTGATGGCCGTGGTTCATCTTGACGGTGGTGGCGCCCAAGGCCAGCGCCAGCATCTGATGGCCAAGGCAGATGCCGAACAGGGGCAGGTCAGCCGCCAGAACGCCCTGGATCATCGGCACCGCATAGCTGCCTGTCGCCGCCGGATCGCCGGGGCCGTTGGACAGGAAAACGCCTTCGGGGTTCAACGCCAGCACATCTTCGGCCGTGGCGGTGGCGGGCAGGACGGTGACCTCGCAACCGGCCGAGGCGAGGCAGCGCAAGATGTTGCGCTTCGCACCATAGTCGATGGCCACGACCCGCAGGCCCGTGCCCTCGCGCCGGGCATAGCCTTGCGGCCAGGCCCACCGCATCTCGTCCCAACGGTAGCTTTGCGTGCAGGAGACCTCTTTGGCCAGATCAAGGCCGACCAGCCCCTTCCAGGCCCGGGCCTTGGCCACCAGCGCGCCGATGTCGAAAACCCCATCGGGGTTGTGCGCCAGCGCCACATGCGGCGCCCCCTGCTGGCGGATCGCCCGGGTAAGCCGCCGCGTATCGAGGCCGCCGATGCCGATCCGGCCCTTGGCCTTCATCCAGTCCAGAAGATCGCCAGTGGCGCGCCAGTTCGATGGCTCGGTCGGGTCCCATTTGACCACCATGCCGGCGGCGACGGGCAGGGCTGTCTCGTCATCCTCGGCCGTGGTGCCGGTGTTGCCGATATGGGGGAAGGTGAAGGTCACGACCTGGCCCGCATAGGACGGGTCGGTCATGATTTCCTGATAGCCGGTCATGGCGGTGTTGAAGACCAGTTCGGCCACCGTCTCGCCCGTGGCACCAAAGCCGCGGCCGAAGAAGAGGGTCCCGTCGGCCAGGGCGATGCAGGCGGTGGGCTTTTCGGTCGGGGTGGGCATGGGGCGACTCCCTCGTCAGGCGGGTGGCGGCAAACGGGCGGAACCTAAGGTGTGCGGGCGGCCGGGTCAAGGTCACGGGCAATTGAGAATATAACGTCAAATCAATGGCTTGGATTTATGCGCTCCGGTTGCGGGTGGCGGGGCTTGCGGATAAGCTGGGCACCGGACGGAAAAAGGGGGCGGAAATGACGCTGCGCGACAATCTGATGGCGGAAATCAAGGAGGCCATGAAGGCCAAGGCGGCTGAACGGCTGTCGGCGCTGCGGCTGATGCTGAACGGCTTGAAGGAGCGCGAGATTGCCCTGCGCGGCGAGGGTTCGGAAATCACTGCGGCCGACGAATTGGCGGTTCTGGCCAAGATGGTCAAGCAGCGCCAGGATTCGGTGAAGGTCTATCTGGAAGGCGCGCGGCAGGATCTGGCTGACAAGGAAAGCGCCGAGATCCGGGTGATCGAGGAATTCCTGCCCAAGCCCTTGAGCGCCTCCGAGATCGAGGCCGCCATCGGCGCTGCGGTGGCCGAGGTGGGCGCCACCTCGATCAAGGACATGGGCCGGGTGATGGCCGCCCTGAAGGCCAAGTACACTGGCCAGATGGATTTCGGCGCGGTGGGCGCCTTGATCAAGGCGCGGCTTGGCTGAAACACACGCCTAGTGCAATCTGGCCAGCCGCGCCTCGAGTTCCGGCTTGAGGGCGATGCGTTCGGCCACGGTCAGAAAGGCGCCGAGTTCCACCTCGCGGCCACTGCCGGACAGGGTCAGGTAGCTTGGCACCGGGCCCGCGGTGGCATGCAGGGTCAGACGCACCCAATGCGGGTTGGCCTCCCAGGTCTGGCGGCGCCTCGGACCGACGCGCACCAGTTCGATCCGGTCGGTATTCAGGGTCAGCGTCTCGGTGATGGCGCGGTCCTTGTGGTTGCGGTCAAGCGCCCACCAGATCCCGCCGAGAGCCGCCCCCAGGAAGGGCAACAGCATCCAGAGGCCGGGATGGCCGAGCTGGCTGAGCAGTGGCAGCAGGAACAGCGCGGCGGTAAGGCCGATGAAGACCACAAAGCCGCGCGGTGTCAGCGAGCGGTGCGGCCAGAGCGTCAGGCGCTGCGGTTCGTCGGAAGTTTCAGGGGACCAGCGATAGGGCATGATGGCGCAGGATAGTGTGAGCTTGCCGAAAGGGAAGTGGCGCGAAAACAGATAAATGCAGGCGCGTGCCATCTTTGGCGGACATGAAGTGCCTTGTAATCTCTGCCGGAGTTTTCCTGCAAGTTACGATTTGGATTGAACTGGCATTCTGCCGGGGTGGCATAGGAAGACAGCGCAATGGCCTGCGCCAGTCTGGAACATCAAGAGCCTCTTCAAGTACCGGCTCTCGCGGCCCTGATGCCCGGCAATGCAAAAGGGCCCCGGACTGTTCCGGGGCCCTCTTGTCATGTCGTCAGCGTCAATGCGCGTGGCTGTGGTCCCAGTCTTCCCGCTTGGGCAGCTGCTCGAACGTGTGTTCGGGCGGCGGGCAGGGCAGGGTCCATTCCAGCGTGTCGGCATATTCGTTCCAGTAGTTCTTCACGGTGATCTTCTTGCCGTAGAACAGCGAGTAGAAAATCACCACGATGAAGAACACGAAGGACGCAAAGGACAGGAAGGCGCCGTAGGACGAGATCTTGTTCCAGTAGGCGAAGGCTTCCGGGTAGTCGATGTAGCGGCGCGGCATGCCTTGCCGACCCAGGAAGTGCTGCGGGAAGAAGGTCAGGTTGGCCCCGATGAACATCGCCCAGAAGTGCAGCTTGCCCGCCCATTCCGGATACTCGCGGCCCGACATCTTGCCGAACCAGAAGTAGATCCCGGCGAAGATGCCGAAGACGGCGCCAAGGCTCATCACATAGTGGAAGTGCGCCACGACGTAATAGGTGTCGTGATACAGACGGTCGACGGGCGCTTGCGAAAGCATGATGCCGGTCACACCGCCCACGGTGAAGAGGAACAGGAAGCCGAAGGCCCAGAGCATCGGCGTCTTGAACTCGATCGAGCCGCCCCACATCGTGGCGATCCACGAGAAGACCTTCACCCCGGTCGGCACTGCGATGACCATGGTGGCCATCATGAAGTAGCTTTGCTGGGTCAGCGACATGCCGACCGTGTACATGTGGTGCGCCCAGACGACGAAGCCCAGCACCCCGATGGCGACCATCGCATAGACCATCGGCAGGTAACCGAAGACCGGCTTCTTCGAGAAGGTCGCGATGACATGGCTGATGATGCCGAAGGCCGGGATCACGATGATATACACCTCCGGGTGGCCAAAGAACCACAGGATGTGCTGATAAAGGATCGGGTCGCCACCGCCGGCCGGGTCAAAGAAGGTCGTCCCGAAGTTGCGGTCGGTCAGCAGCATCGTGATCGCACCGGCCAGAACCGGCAGAGCCAGCAGGATCAGCCAGGCGGTCACGAAGATCGACCAGGCGAACAGCGGCACCTTGTGCATCGTCATGCCCGGCGCGCGCATGTTCAGGAAGGTCGTGATCATGTTGATCGCGCCCAGGATCGACGAAGCGCCCGACAGGTGGACGGCGAAAATCGCGAGGTCCATCGCATAGCCGTCCTCCTTGGAGGACAGCGGCGGGTAAAGCACCCAGCCAACGCCCGCGCCGTGTCCACCCTCGCCACCCGGCGCAAAGACCGACAGCACCGCAAGGGTCGAGCCGGCCACATACATCCAGTAGGACAGGTTGTTCATCCGCGGGAAGGCCATGTCCGGCGCACCGATGTGCAGCGGCATGAAGTAGTTGCCAAAGCCGCCGAACAGCGCCGGGATGACGACGAAGAACATCATCAGGATGCCGTGGGCCGTGATCAGCACGTTGTACTGGTGCCCGTCCGGCGTGCAGGGCTGGCTCGCGTCGGCGAACAGCCGCAGGCCTTCCGCGCAGAAATACTGCACGCCCGGATTCATCAGTTCCAACCGCATGTAGACGGTGAACAGAACCGAAACGAAACCGACAAGACCGCCGGTAAAGAGGTAAAGGATTCCGATATCCTTGTGGTTCGTCGACATGAACCAGCGGGTGAAGAACCCTTTCTGCTCATGGTCGTGGCCATGGATGGCTGCGTCGGCCATTGGCATCTCCCGTTTTATTGCCTCGATGAGACCGGGAGTCGCCCCCTGTCCCGCATGCCTTGGTTTAGTGTGGCCCGCGCGGCAGGGCAATGGCGGATATGTGCCGAAGCCCTGAAAAGACGGGCAAATGTGCCTGCCGGGGGGGTGAAGATGCGGCCGGTCTGCCCAAGCCTGCGGCAAGGCCGGCAGGGGCGCCCGCGTGATGCGGCCCGTTGGCCGGGCCATCGGCCACGCCCGTCCGGCTGCGATCCTGCCCGTCCGCGATCCTGCCCGTCCGCGCTCCTGCCCGTCCGTGATCGTGCCAGTCCGTGATCGTGCCAGTCCGCGATCGTGCCAGTCCGCGATCGTGCCCGTCCGCGATCTGGCCACATACACTGCCGGACCGTCCGGCGCGGGGGCCGCCTTGGCCCCCGGCCCGTTTCAGATCACTTCGCCGGGCCGACCGAGGCCAGGTAGGCCGCGACATCCTCGCCGCCAGTGGCCAGCTTGAAGGCCATCTTGGAATGGGCGCCCTCTTTCCCGGTCTTTTGCTTGAGCCAGGCCGTCGGATCGACGACATAGGCCGCCACCATCGCCTCGTCCCACTTGGTGCCGTCCGCGCCGGCGGCCACGATGTCATCGCCATATTTGAAATCCGGCAGGCTGCCGATCTGCCGGCCGATCACGCCGTACAGGTTGGGACCGATCTTGCCGCCCTTCTGGATGGCCGTGCCATCGCTGCCGATGATCGAATGGCAGGCCTTGCATTTCTTGAAGACCTCCTCGCCGACCTTGGCATCGCCCGCAAGCGCGGGGGCGGCGAGGGCCAGGAGCGTGGCTGTGACAAGCAGTCCGGTGGAAAGCGGTTTCATGGCGTCATACCTTCTGAAAAGAGACCGGGCCCTCCCGCAGGGCAGGCCCGGTCAAGCGCGGTTCCTGATGCGAGCCTAGCGCAGCGACAAGGCGGGGGGCAAGATGGCTGAACGCCGTGCCGCAGCTTTGACCGGTCAGCCCGGGAAATGCCTGGGAAATTCGGCGATCAGCGCGGCGTCAAGGTCGGCCATGGTGACCGGCAGGCCCAGATCGACCAGCGAGGTCACGCCATGATCGCGGATGCCACAGGGCACGATGCCGGAGAAATCGCCGAGGTCGGGTTCGACGTTGATCGAGATGCCGTGAAAGCTGACCCAGCGCCTGAGCTTGACACCGATCGCGGCGATCTTGTCCTCGCGCACCGAACCGTCGGGGTTGGGCGCCTTGTCGGGCCTTGTGACCCAGACGCCGACCCGGCCACTGCGCCGCTCTCCCTTCACGCCAAAGGCGGCCAGCGTGCCGATCACCCAGTTTTCCAGATTGCAGACAAAGCGGCGCACGTCGCGGCCGCGCTGGTTGAGGTCGAGCATCGTATAGGCCACCCGCTGGCCCGGCCCGTGATAGGTGTATTGCCCGCCCCGCCCGGCGGCGTAGACCGGAAAGCGCCCCGGATCGGTCAGGTCCTCGATCCGGGCCGAGGTCCCGGCGGTGTACAGCGGCGGGTGCTCCAGCAGCCAGATGGCCTCGGGCGCGGTGCCGGCAGCGATTTCGGCCACCCGTGCCTCCATCGCGGCGAGGGTTTCGGGATAGGGCGCAAGGCCGGGCAGGTGGCTGATTTCGGGCGATTGGGACATGGGACAGTCAGCATGGGTTTCGAGCACGGCAAAGTTGTGCTAGCCTGAAAGCCATATTCTTTTTGGTGGAGAATGAAAATGAACAAGGCGACATCCCTCGCGGTTTGTTTCAGTCTGGCGCTCGCCCCGGCCCCGGTGTTTGCCAATGGCGGCGATTTCCTGGGCGGGCTCATCGTCGGCGCCGTGGGCGCCACGATCATAAGCAACGCCAATCGCCATAGCACGACTCGGTATGGCTCGACGCGCTATGGCTCGACAATGTCGGCGCCTGGTCGCGAGTCGAACCGCGAGGTGCAAAGCTCACTCAACTATTTCGGCTATGATGCCGGACCGGCGGACGGTGTGATGGGATCGCGCTCGCGCAACGCCGTGATGGCCTATCAGTCCCTGCTGGGCGATCCGATGACGGGCGATCTGAACGATTACGAACACACGATCCTGCTTTCAGCGTACAATCGGGCGCTGGTCGGCGGACCCGATGTCGCGCAGGTGGTGCAGACCAGCCCGATGGGTGCGCGCGGGCTGATCCTGCAGCAACGCGATGCCATGGCCGGCGTACCTCAGTCGGCCGCGCCCTCGGCGGCAATCCAGCCTGCACCGCTTCCGCAAGGATCCGAGCCGGTTGCTGCGACGGGGTCGGCCCTGCCCAGCTTTGCCGGCGCCGGTCAGACCGAGGTCTCGCTGGCCTCGCATTGCAACAAGGTCAGCCTCCAGACCAATTCCAACGGCGGCTTTGTCACCGCCGCCACGATGAAGGATCCGGAGTTCGCACTGTCCGAACAATTCTGTCTGGCGCGGACCTATGCCATGTCGACGGCAGAGGATCTGCAGGCCAAGATCACCGGCTTCACCCCGCAGCAGATCCAGGACCAGTGCCTGGGCCTTGGCCCGGCGATGAAGGACGAACTGGCGGCGCTGTCGCTCAAGCCCGAGGCGGAAGTGCTGAGCGCCGTGCAATCCTTTGCCATGTCCAGCAACATGCCCCCCGCCCAGTTGGTCTCGACCGCCAAGATCTGCCTCGGCGTCGGCTACCGGACCGACAACATGGATGTGGCCATGGGCTCGGCTCTGCTTCTGACCGGGCTGGGGCAGAATGCCTATGCGGAACTTCTGGGCCACCATCTGTCGCTGGGCTTTGGCACCAGCCAGCGGCGCGATCTGGCGCAGGCCTGGTATGACACGGCGTTCAAGGCGATGGCATCCGGCGATGTCGCGGTGGCACCGGGGATGCCGGGCCGCGCCGAGGTCTTGCAAAAGGCGGCCTATATGGTGACCGGCGCGGCACCTTCACAAGACGCATCGCAGGCGCCGAAGACTGTCGCCATGCCCAAATTCTCGGTATCGCCCTGACGCAGGGGCGCAGTGTTGCAGGCTGGCCCGGGGCGAAACCGCCTCCGGGCCAGGCCTCGGGCCCGGAGGCGGCAGGGCCGTTACGATTCCCCCTTTTCTTCTGCAACCCCAACCGCTAATAACCCCGCACCCGAGCCGGATCGATGCGGATGTGGCGGAATTGGTAGACGCGCAGCGTTGAGGTCGCTGTTCCTTAACCGGAGTGAAAGTTCGAGTCTTTTCATCCGCACCAATCCGGCCGGGGTCGCGACGCAAGGTAGAAGCCAGAGGCATCCCTTGCAGACCAATCTTCTAAAATTGCTGATTTAACCGAATGTTATGGGCCAGTGGCCCACAATCTTCGTTCCGGTCCCATGGGGATGGACCGGGATGAGGGTGGCATGTCGGTTCGGGGTTACAGCGCAGAAATGGCGCGCGCCGCAGGGTGCGCGCTGCCGGGTGAGGGCCTGGCATGACGACGACGGGAACTTCGGGCAATGACTCGATCACCACCGGCGGCGGCAATGACAGCATTCTGGCCAATGGCGGCAACGACACGGTTTATGCCGGCGACGGCAATGACACGGTCTATGGCGGGGATGGCAACGACAGCCTTTACGGCGGCAATGGCACCGACCAGCTTTATGGCGACGCCGGCAATGACACGCTCGACGGCGGCGCGGGCACGGATTCGCTTTACGGCGGGACCGGCAACGATCTGGTCTATGGCGGTGACGATGCGGGCGACAGCATCTCGGGCGGGGCGGGCGACGACACGCTTTACGGCGGAGCGAGCGGCGGGGATTCGGTCTACGGCGATCAGGGCAATGACCTGATCTATGCCGGCTCCGGCAATGACGCGAGCTATGGCGGCAGCGGCGACGACACGGTCTATGGCGGCCTCGGCGATGACACGCTGCGCGGCGGGTCGGGCAACGACAGCCTGCTTGGCGAGGATGGCAACGACCAGCTGAAGGGCGAGGACGGCAACGACACGCTGGACGCCGGCAACGGTGACGACACGGTCTGGGCGGGCAGCGGCGCCGACCTTGGCTATGGCGGGGCCGGCAACGACCTGATCTATGGCGACCGGACCCAGATCACGCCCTCGTCCTACGCCTCGACCGGCAGCATCGACACGACCAACACCTTCCACAACTACGCCCCCTTCGCGGTGGACGTCTACTGGATCGACGGTTCGGGCAACCCGGTCTACCAGATGACCATCCCCGCCGGGGGCAGCATCACCGCAAACACCGGCTCGCATTACAACTACTACCTGACCGAGGCCGGCAGTTCGACGCCCCTGCAGCTGATCACGGGCGAGGCGAATGCGACCTATACCTTTGGCGAGACCTTCAACGACACGCTGGACGGCGGCACGGGCAGCGACACGATCTATGGCGAATATGGCAATGACAGCCTGACCGGCGGCGACGGCAACGACCTCTTGTTCGGCGGCGTGGGCAATGACACGCTGTATGGCGGTCTTGCGGATGACTCGGTCAGCGGGGATGCCGGCGATGACCGGCTTTATGGTGATGCCGGCAATGACAGCCTTTACGGCGGCGCGGGCAATGACACGCTGTTCGGCGGCGATGGCAATGACCAGCTTTACGGCGGCAGCGAAAATGACGTGCTCTACGGCGATCTGGGCGATGATCGGCTGTACGGCGGCACCGGCGACGACACGATCTATGGCGGCGACGGCAATGACACGATCTATTTCGGCGACGGCAATGACAGCGTCTTCGGAGGCGCCGGCGACGACCTGATCGACGATCAAAGCGGCGTCAAGCTGACCGGCAACACCTATATCGATGCTGGCGACGGCAATGACTCGGTCTGGTCGGGCGACACCGCCGACACGGTCTTTGGCGGCGCGGGCAATGACTGGATATCGGCCGAGGGTGGCAACGACCTCGTGCATGGTGGTACCGGCGATGACATGCTTTACGGCGGCGACGGCAATGACACGCTGGCCGGCGACGCGGGCAACGACACGCTGAGCGGCGGCGCCGGGCAGGATTTGTTCCAGTTCGGCGCCTCGGGCGGCGCCGACCAGATCACCGATTTCGAGATGACGCTGGTCAACGGCAAGACGACCGACCAGCTGGATGTCTCGGGCCTGACCAACCCCGACGGCTCGCCGGTCAAGAGCTTTGACGTCAGTGTCACCGACGATGGGAATGGCAATGCGGTGCTGCATTTTCCCGACGGCGGCAGCACGGTCCTGGTGGGCGTGTCGCCGGCCCAGGTGGCCACGCCGGGCATGCTGGCCAAGATGGGGGTGGTCTGCTTTGCCGCCGGCACCCGCATCGCCACACCCGAGGGCCCGCGCCCGGTCGAGTCCTTGCGGGAGGGCGATCTTGTCATCACCGCGACGGGCATCTCCCCGGTGATCTGGCAGGGCGGGCGGGTGGTGGACGCCGCAACGCTGGACGACCGGCCCGAATTGCGTCCGGTCCGGCTTCGGGCGGGGCATTTCGGGCTGAGCCGTGACATGGTGGTCTCGCCGCAGCATGGCATCCGGGTGGGCACCGCCCTGGTGCGGGCCCGGCATCTGGCCCAGTTTGCGCGCGGTGCCCATGTGGCGCGCGGGCTGCGGACCGTGTCCTATCACCATATCCTGTTGCCGCAGCACGATCTGCTGCAAGCGGAAGGGGCCTGGGCCGAAAGCCTGTATCCCGGGCCCGAGGCCTTGCGGTCGCTGGACCGGATCGCACGCATCGGCCTTGCGCTGCGGCTGTCACAACTGGCGGGGCCGGGCGGCAGGGCGGCGGCCGGCGCCTATGGGCCGCGCTGCCTGCCGCTGTTGCCCGGCCCGCAGGCGCGCCGGCTTTTGCGGCAGCTTGGCCTGAGCCGTGGCGCTGCGGCCGATCAGATTCGCCGCCTTGACGCCTGATGGATGACGCACCCCGGGTCCGACATGCCGCTTTTCTGCGCGCCTTGCCGTTCTGAATGGCAAACCCGGCGCAAAAAGCCCGATCCGGGCAAGTTCCCGGTGCAAAGGCTTGTGCCGGAAGAAGGCGATTGCAATCAGGTTCGGCAAGGCCTTAAAACTTGATCAACAAGGTCGGAAAACGACCGTGACAACGGGGAGAACGGCTTGGCATCCATGGGCGCTGGAGATGCATTCGTTGCATTTGAACATGTTCAGAAAAGCTACGACGGTGTCAGCCTCGTCGTAAAGGACCTCAACCTGTCGATCGGCAAGGGCGAGTTTCTGACCATGTTGGGGCCGTCCGGATCTGGCAAGACAACCTGCCTGATGATGCTGGCGGGCTTCGAGACCGCCACCCATGGCGAGATCCGTCTGGACGGCAGGCCGATCAACCAGGTGCCGCCGCACAAGCGCGGCATCGGCATGGTGTTTCAGAATTACGCGCTGTTTCCGCATATGACGGTTGGCGAAAACCTGTCCTTCCCGCTGGAAGTGCGCGGCATGGCCAAGGAGGCCCGCGAGGCCAAGGTCAAGCGCGCGCTTGGCATGGTGCAGATGGGCGATTTCATCAACCGGCGCCCGGCCCAGCTTTCGGGCGGCCAGCAACAGCGCATCGCACTCGCCCGTGCCCTGGTCTTCGATCCGGCGCTGGTGCTGATGGACGAACCGCTGGGCGCGCTCGACAAGCAGCTGCGCGAACACATGCAGTTCGAGATCAAGCATCTGCATGAAAACCTTGGCATCACGGTGGTTTACGTGACGCATGATCAGGGCGAAGCGCTGACCATGTCCGACCGTGTCGCCGTCTTCAACGACGGCCGCATCCAGCAGTTGGCCAGCCCGCAGGATCTGTACGAACGGCCCGAGAACAGCTTTGTCGCACAGTTCATCGGCGAGAACAACAAGCTGCGCGGCCGGATCGAGGCGATCTCGGGGCAGGGCTGCAAGGTGCGGCTCGCGACCGGCGAACTGATTGATGCGACCCCGGTCAACGTGACCGAGGCGGGGGCCGAGACCGTCGTCTCGATCCGCCCCGAACGGGTCGAATTCAAGGCCGAGCTTCTGCCGGCCGGCGCCCAGACCATCGAAGCCACGGTGCGTGAGGTCATCTACATGGGCGATCTGTGGCGCACGGTGCTGGCTGTGGCCGGGGCTGATGATTTCGTGATGAAGTCGCGCAATTCCCAGGGCCAGCAGGTGCTGGTCCCGGGCGAGAAGATCAGAATAGGCTGGGCGCCCGCGGATGCGCGCGCGCTCGATCTGTAAGACCCCCCGACAAGGGGTGCCGCCTCATGCGGCGAATATCCAATAAAACCAACAACGGGAGACTTCCGGATGAAAAAACTGCTGATCCTGACCACCGCCCTGACAGTCGTCGGTATGGCCGCGCGCGCGGACATCACCGTCGTGTCCTGGGGCGGGGCCTATACCAAGAGCCAGGTCGAGGCCTATCACAAGCCCTTCACCGCTTCGACCGGGATCAACGTGATCTCTGTCGACGCCGACAACCCCGGCCCGATGGTCAAGACCCAGGAAGAGGCTGGCAACGTCAACATCGACGTGGCTGACGTCGAATATTCCGACGCCGTGCGCCTGTGCGACGAAGGCATGCTGGAAACCATCGGCGCGGACGCGCTGCCCGCCGGTGCCGATGGCAAGCCGGCCAAGGATGACTTCCTGCCCGGCGCCGTGACCGATTGCGCGGTGGCCACCATCGTCTTCTCGACCAACTATGGCTATGACACGACCAAGTTCCCGAACGGCGGCCCGAAGACCATCGCGGACTTCTTCGATACCGCCAAGTTCCCCGGCAAGCGCGGCATGGGCAAGCGTCCGAAGGCCAACCTGGAAATGGCGCTGATGGCGGACGGCGTTCCGGCAGCGGATGTCTACAAGGTTCTGGGCACCCCGGAAGGCGTCGACCGCGCGTTCAAGAAGCTCGACAGCATCAAGAAAGACATCGTCTGGTGGGATGCCGGCGCTCAGGCCGTGCAACTCCTGGCCGACGGCGAAGTCACGATGACCACCGCCTACAACGGCCGTCTCTTCTCGGCCGAAGTGGCTGATGGCAAGCCCTTCAAGCAGGTCTGGGACGGTCAGGTCTATGAATATGACCTCTTCGTCGTGCCGAAAGGCGCCCCGCACAAGGACGACGCGATCAACTTCGTGAAGTTCGCCACCTCGACCCAGGCGCTGGCCGATCAGGCCAAGTGGATCGCCTATGGTCCGGCGCGCCTGTCCTCGGCGGCGCTGGTGGGCAAGTTCAACGACGGCAAGACCGACATGGGCCCCTACATGCCCACCAACCCTGCCAACCTCAAGAACGCTGTGGCCTCGTCCTACGAATTCTGGGTCGACCATGACGCGGAACTGAACGATCGCTTCAACGCCTGGCTGGCCGCGAACTGATATCCCTGGCGGGCGCCGGTCGCGGCACCCGCCCTTCTTTCTTGCCGCAAGGGTATGACGATGGCTGTGATCGAAGCTGGGCTAGTCGAGGACGGTGCGGCGGTGCTGACCACCGCCGATGGCCGCCCGCTGAAAGAGGCGCTGGCCGCCGCGCAACGCCGCGCCAAATGGCGCGCCTTCCTTCTGGTCGCGCCGCTCCTGGCCTTCATCCTGCTGACCTTCGTGCAGCCCATCGTACAGGTGCTGCAGCAGTCGGTCTACAATCCGAAATTTTCCGAAGCCATGCCCGGCATGGTGCAATGGTTCAAGGACCATCCCCGCGGCACCGAGCCTGACGAGGCCGCCTATGCCATTCTCGTCGCCGACCTCGCAAAAGGCTACAAGGATCACAGCGTGGCCGGGGCGGGCGAGCGGGTGAACTACGCCATCGCCGGGACCCGGTCGCTGTTCACCTCGGCCGGGCGCAAGGCCGCGAGCCTGACCCCGCCCTACAAGGAGGCGCTGATCGCGCTGGATCCCCAATGGGGCGATCCGAAACTCTGGAGCGTGATGCGGCAGGTGAGCCATGCCTATACGCTGGATTTCTTCCTGGCGGCGGTGGATCTGGAACGCGACAGCGGCGGCAATATCGTGCAGGTCGCGGAAAACCAGCGCATCTACGTGACGCTGTTCCTGCGCACCTTTGCCATGTCCGCGCTCATCACCGTGCTCTGCCTGATCCTGGGCTATCCGGTGGCCCATCTTCTGGCAGTGCTGCCGGTGCGCAAATCGAACCTTCTGATGATCCTGGTGCTTTTGCCGTTCTGGACCTCGCTTCTGGTGCGCACGACATCCTGGATCGTGCTGTTGCAGGGACAGGGGGTGGTGAATTCGATCCTCGTGGCCCTGGGCCTGATCACCGAGGACGGCCGGCTAGAGATGATCAACAACCGCATGGGCACGACGATTGCGATGACCCATATCCTGTTGCCCTTCATGATCCTGCCGCTCTATTCGGTGATGCGGCCGATCCCGCCGTCCTATGTGCGGGCGGCGCGCAGTCTGGGAGCGACATCCTGGACGGCGTTCCGCCGGGTCTATTTCCCGCAGACCGTCCCGGGCATCGGGGCGGGCACGCTGTTGGTCTTCATTCTGTCGGTCGGCTATTACATCACACCGGCCCTGGTCGGCGGATCGACCGGCACGCTGATTTCCAACATGATCGCCTTTCACGTGAACAAGTCGAACAACTGGTCGCTGGCTGCGGCGCTGGCCACGATCCTGCTGGTGGCAATCCTGGTGCTCTACTGGCTTTACGACAAGGTCGTCGGCATCGACAAACTGAAGTTGGGATAAGAGCATGGCCCTGCCGATCTACGCCTCTCCGCTTGAACGGGTCTGGTATTACACCTTCCGCTTCATCTGTGCGGCGATCTTCCTGTTCCTGATCGCGCCCATCCTGGTGGTGATCCCGCTGTCCTTCAACGCCGACAGCTTTTTCACCTTCTCGAAGGGCATGCTGGAACTGGACCCCGCCGCCTATTCGCTGAAATGGTATGATCTGATCCTGACCTTCCCCGATGTGCCGACCAACGTGGCGCGCGATGCGGCCTGGTGGCGCCTGGTCTGGGAGCACGCGGCCTGGGTGCTGGCCGCCAAGAATTCGATCATCGTGGGCTTTTTCGCCACGCTGATCGCGACCTTCCTTGGCACTCTGGCTGCCCTCGGCCTCAGCCGGCCCGAGATGCCCTGGCGCAAGGCGATCACCGCGATCCTCATCTCGCCGATGATCGTGCCCCTGATCATCATCACGCTGGGCCTGTTCTTTTTCTATTCGGACATCGAGATCAACAAATGGGGAGTGCCCTATCTGGGCGTGATCCTCGCCCATGCCACGCTGGGCATTCCCTTTGTCATCATCACGGTGACGGCGACGCTATCGGGCTTTGACCATTCGCTGACCCGGGCCGCGGCGAGCCTTGGCGCCTCGCCCGCCACGACCTTCTTCAAGGTGATCATGCCGCTCATCACGCCGGGCATGGTGTCGGGTGCGCTTTTCGCCTTTGTCACCTCGTTTGACGAAGTGGTGGTGGTGCTTTTCGTCGGCCGCAATGACGAACAGACCATCCCGCGCCAGATGTGGAACGGCATAAGAGAGCAGATCAGCCCGGCGATCCTGTCGGTGGCGACGATCCTTGTGGTGATCTCGATCGGGCTTCTGGCCTCGGTGGAAATGCTGCGGCGCAGGTCGGAACGCCTGCGCGGGATGAGCCCGCAATAATGGCCCATTCCTATGAAACCGGCCGGCTGAACCTGCCCTTCGTTGGCATCGCGACCTTTGGCAAGCGGCCTTACGTCGAGGATTGGTCGCGCATCGACGCCGATGTGGCGGTCATGGGCGCCCCCTTCGACTTTGGCACCCAGTTCCGCGCCGGCGCCCGCTTTGGCCCGCGTGCGGTGCGCGAGGCCTCGACCCTGTTCTCCTTCGGCCATGCCGACGCCTATGACCATGAGGACGATGCGACCTACCTGCCGCAATCGGTGCGCATCGTAGATATTGGCGATGCTGACATCGTCCACACCGACACGACGAAAAGCCACGCCAATATCCGCGCCGGGGTCGAGGCCATCCTGCAGGCCGGCGCCCTGCCGGTGGTGATTGGCGGCGACCATTCGGTCAACATCCCTTGTATCGAGGCTTTCGCGGATCAGGGGCCGATCCATATCCTGCAGATCGACGCGCATCTGGATTTCGTCGATGAACGGCACGGGGTCAGGGTCGGCCACGGCTCGCCCATGCGGCGGGCGGCCGAGAAGCCCTATGTCACCGGCCTCACTCAGGTCGGCATCCGCAATGTCTCGTCCACCGCGCGCGACGGATACGAGGCGGCCCGCGCCATGGGGTCGGATATCCTGTCGGTGCGCCAGTTCCGTGCGCTGGGGCCTGAAGCGGTGGCGGCGCGCATCCCTGAGGGCGCGCGGGTCTATGTGACGCTGGATATCGACGGGTTCTGCCCCTCCATCGCGCCGGGTACCGGTACGCCAAGCCACGGCGGGTTCCTCTATTACGAGGTTCTGGAACTGCTGCAGGCGGTGGCGCGCAGCCATGATGTCGTGGGCATCGACCTCGTCGAAGTGGCGCCCGACTATGATCACAGCCAATCGACCGCCATTCTAGCCGCACAGATCCTGCTGAACTTTCTCGGCTTCATCTTTCACGCCAGAGGAGCGCGATAGATTTTTCGCAGAAAAATCGTGGCAGGCAGGGTCACAATTTTTCTGCGAAAAATTTCCTCACGGCAAGACCTGCAGCCAGACCCAGGCGGTGACAACCGACAAGGCGGTGGCGATCAGCACGGCCGAGGCATTGGCCCGTCGCCCCACGGCATATAGATGCGCGAAAAGATAGGCATTGGCGCCCGGTGGCATCGCGGCGGTGACGGTGGCAGAGCGCAGGCCCGCCACATCAAGTTGCAACAGCAATCCAAGGCCATAGGTCGCCACCGGATGGACCAGCAGCGATACGCCCACGATCAGCGCGATAAGCCCCTTGTCGCCCTCTGGCCTGTAGCGGAACAGCACCCCGCCGAGGCCGAACAGCGCCGTCGGCAGGCCGGCCTTGCCCAGCATGTCGGTTGCCGCATCCACAGCCCCCGGGATCGGCAAATGGGCCAGGTTGACGACAAAACCCAGCGTGATCGCCAGCACCAGCGATTGGGTGAAGACCGCACGCAGCACCTTCAATGCGACGGGGCGTGCCGACAGGCCCTGGCCGTGGCTGCGCACCAGTTCCATCAGCGTGATGCCGAAGGCGTAGAACATCGGCGAATGCATCGCGATGATGGCATAGTTGCCGGTCAGCGCCGCCGAGCCATAGGCGCGCTCGGTGATCGACAGGCCCAACAGCAGCGAATTCGAGAACATGCAGGCAAAGCCCGTCGTCACCGCCTCTTCCAGTGGGCGTCCGAACAGTTTCCACGCGCCGAAAAAGCCTGCCGCAAAGCACAGGAAAGCCCCGGCGTAAAAGCTGATCAGCAGGCCGGGTTCGAAACTGGTCTTGAGGTCCAGGATCGAGATTTGCCGGAACAGCAGGCAAGGCACTGCGATGCCTTGTGAAAAGCTCATCAGGGCATCGACTGCGCCATGGCTCATGCCGCCCCATTTGGCCATGGCGTAACCGGCACCGATGACCAGAAAGACGGGCATGATGACATCCAGAAGCAATCCCATCCTGCGCCCGTCCCCGTCTCAAGCCTGGTTGTCGAAGGTGATTGCCATGCCGTCATAGGCCGGCTCGATGCCCTTGGGCAGTTCGGCGCAGAGCGTCGCATAGTCCATGTCCAGATGCATGTTGGTCAAGACCGCGCGTTCGGGTCGGGCACGGGCGATCCAGTCCAGCGTCATGTCCAGATGCGCATGGGTCGGGTGCGGCTTGCGGCGCAACGCATCGACGACCCAGACCGACAGGCCGTCCAGCACCTGCCAGGCGGGTTCCGGCAGGGCCACCGCATCGGGCAGATAGGCCAGCGGTCCGATGCGAAACCCCAGGGCCTCCATCGCGCCATGATCGGCCACGAAGGGGGTGAAGCGGATCGCGCCGGCCGGACCGGGGACGTCGAAGGCGCCATGGCCGATGCCGTGCAGATCGAGGATCGGCGGATAGGGCGAATCCTCGGGCTGCACGAAGGCATAGCCGAAACGGGCGATCAGCGCGTTTTCGGTCGCGCCATCGGCCCAGACCGGCAGCCTGCGCCGCGTGTTGAAGACGATCTGGCGCAGATCGTCGATGCCATGGGTGTGATCGGCATGGGAATGGGTGAAGACCACGCCATCCAGCATGCCCACCCCGGCGTCCAGAAGCTGGTCGCGCATGTCGGGCGACGTGTCGATCAGCACCCGGGTCCGCGCATCGCCCACGATCCGTTCGACCAGCATCGAACAGCGCCGTCGGCGGTTCCTTGGGTTGGTGGGGTCGCAGTCGCCCCAGTCGCCGCCCAGACGCGGCACGCCTCCGGACGAACCGCAGCCCAGGATTGTAAAGCGCAAGCTGGCCATCACGTCCCCTTGGCGGTGCGGACCGCGCGGGTGAAGAGCCGGTCGAAATTGGCCGAGGTCACGGCGGCGAACTCGGCCTCGGTGATGCCGAAGACCTGCGCGCCGGTGCGGGCGGTGAAGGCGGTATAGGCCGGTTCATTCCGTTTGCCGCGATGCGGGATCGGCGCCAGATAGGGGCTGTCGGTCTCGACCAGAATGCGGTTCAGGGGCGCCGACGCGAAGATCTCGCGCAATTCGCCCGATTTCGGAAAGGTCGCAATGCCCGACATCGAGAGGTAAAACCCCATCTCGAGCGCGGCCTCGGCCAACCTCTGGCCGGAAGAAAAGCAATGCATGACGCAAGGATAGGAGGCGATCTTCATGCCTTCGGCGAGGATCGCCTCGATATCTTCGTCGGCCGCGCGGGCATGGATGATCAGCGGCAGCTGGGTGGCCTGCGCCGCCTCGATATGGATCCGAAGCGAGGTCTTCTGGATCTCGGCGCTGTCGGCGGAATAGTGGTAATCAAGCCCGGTCTCGCCCAGGCCCACGAATTTCGGATGCCGCGCATAAGCCACCAGATCCTCGACCGAGACCGCTGGGTCCTTGGCGGCACTCATCGGGTGGATGCCTGCAGCGTAGTAGACGCCCTCATAGGCCTCGGCAATGGCGCGGACCTGGGGTTCCTTGTGCAGCTTGGTGCAGATCGTGACCATGCGCGTCACCCCTGCAGCGCGGGCGCGGGCGATCACGGCGTCCAGTTCGCCGTCGAAATCCGCAAAGTCGAGGTGGCAGTGGCTGTCGACAAGTTCAAAGGGCGCCGGTGCAAGCGGGTCCGGCTTTGCGGGTTCGGATCTGAAATCTGTCATGTCACCTCTGGACGACAAGTGCCGCCGTCTCATCGACCTTCAGGACCATATCCATGAGAAGGGCGGCAGGGTCAAGATTGACCGCCTTGCCCTTGCGGGCGCGCAGGCCCAAGTGCTGGGCGAGGTCGGCCCAGACCCGGGCTGCGCCGTCAAAAGAGGCAAGCCGTTCGATCAGCTGCGCCTCGCCCCGCGCGGCCTCGGGCGGCAGGGCGCGCAGGGCCGCCGCCCGGGCGAGGCGGGCCAGAAACGTGTCGATCAGCGTGACGGTCAGATCGAAGGCCTCGGGCGTCTTGCGGCTGGCGCCGGCCTCGGCCAATTGCCGCGCGAGGGCGCGGTCCATCTTGGGCAGGGTGGAGAAGAGGCGGATCAGGGCGGCGTAAAGCTTGAGCCCATCGAGGCTGGACAGGCGGAACGCCTCACCCACCGAACCGCCGGCCAGTTCGGCCAGCGCCTCGCGGTCCTCGGCGTCAATCTCGGCCCCTGCCTGGGTCAGGGCAGCGGCAAGGTCGGGCGGTGTCAGGGCCGCCAGCCGCAGGTCGCGGCAGCGCGAGCGGATCGTGGGCAAGAGGTCGGCGGGCTGATGGCTGATCATCAGGAAGGTCACCTTGGCGGGCGGTTCCTCAAGCAGTTTCAGGATGCCGTTGGCGGCCGAGCGGTTCATCTCGTCGGCCGAGTCAACGATCACCACGCGGCGGCCCCCGTCGGCGGCCGACAGGCCAAGGAAATTGCGCAAGCTTCGGGTTTCATCCACGGTGATCTCGGCGCGCAGGCGTTCGGCCTTGTCGTCATAGGGCCTGCGCAGCAGGAACAGGCGCGGTTCGGACAGGGCGGCGATGCGGTGGGCGACGGGATCGCCAGCCGGAATGTCCAGCGTCGCGGGTTTGGGTGCTGCGAAAAAACCGCCGTCATCCTCGGGTGTGGCCAGAAGAAAGCGCGCCAGCCGCCAGGCCAGCGTCGCCTTTCCCACGCCCTTGGGCCCCGAGATCAGCCAGGCATGATGCAGACGCGCCGCGTTGAAGGCCGCCAGAAAGGTCGCCTCGGCCGACTGATGGCCGAAAAGCTGCAAGGTCTCGCGCGGGTGGGGGGCGCCCTCCAGCCGGTCGGGTTCGGGCAGGTCGCTCATCTCAGATGGTCAAGGGCAAGGTTGGCGATGCGGCCCGCGATCTCGGCCTGGGTGGCCGTGCCGTCAATCACCCGGAAGCGCGGCGCCTTGGCCAGCGCCAGAAAGCCCGCGCGCATCCGTTCCTGCAAGGCCAGCCCCATGTCTTCAAAGCGCATCTCGGTGCCGGCGCGGGTCTGGGCACGCGACAGGCCCAGTTCGGCGGGCAGGTCGATCAGAAAGGTCAGGTCGGGCTCGATCCCGATCATCAGGCTGTGCAGCCGATCGACCAGGCCCGCAAGATCCCCGCGCGATATGCCCTGATACATCCGCGTGCTGTCGGCAAAGCGGTCGGTGATCACCACCGCCCCGCGCGCGAGGGCCGGGCGGATCGTTTTTTCCAGATGGTCGCGCCGCGCGGCGGTGAACAGAAGGATCTCGGTCTCGGGCGACCAGCGGTCCGGGGCGCCCTCCAGCACCAGACGGCGGATCTCTTCGGCGCCGGGCGAGCCGCCGGGCTCGCGGGTCAGGACGACCTCGTGCCCCGCCGCCCGCAGCGCCTCGGCCAGAAGCCGGGCCTGGGTCGATTTGCCCGAGCCGTCGATGCCTTCAAAGCTTATGAACCCACCGGCCTGCATCGCGCCCGGATCACATGCCGTATTGGGCGCGCAAATGCCCGAAGGCGGTCAGCAGGCGGTCCATGAAACCCGCCGGGCCCACGTCGGAGGCGGCCACGAGGTCGATCTTCTGATCCTCCATTTCGGGCCGGTGCACGACCAGAACGCCCAGCTTGGCGCCCTTGGCGATGGGCGCCTTGATCGGCCCGGTATAGACCACGTCGGCCGAAATCCCGTTCGAGGTGCCGGCCGGGATCAGAAGCTGCAGGTCCTTTTCCGGCACGAGCCCGACCGAAGGTACGGAACCCAGCGACACGCTGGCCTCGGCCACTTCGGTGCCCGCCGTGACCACCGTCTTCAGCGAGAACTGGCGAAAGGCCCAGTTGGTGATGCGTTCGGCCTCTTGCCCGCGTTCGGCTTCTTTCTGCAGGCCGTTGAAGGCGAAGATGATCCGCCGGTCGCCCTGCTTGACCGACCCGACCAGGCCATAGCCCGCCTCTTCGGTGTGCCCCGTCTTGAGCCCGTCCGCGCCAACGCCCAGCGACAACAAGGGGTTGCGGTTGTTGGCATTGGCCGGGGCGCGGTTCTTGTAGTCGAAATCGGTCTCGGCAAAGTTCGAATAAAGCTCGGGATAGGCGGTGATCAGATGCAGCGACAGCATGCCCAGATCGCGCATGCTCATCCGCTGGCCGGGGTCGGGCCAGCCGCTGGAATTGGCGAAGGTCGAGTGTTCAAGGCCCAGCGTCTTGGCCCTTTCGGTCATCTTGCGGGCGAATTCCTCTTCGGTGCCCTCCAGCCCCTCGGCCACGACGGTGCAGGCGTCGTTGCCGGAATTCACGATCATGCCCTGGATCAGTTCCTTGACGGTCGGCCGGTCGCCCAGCTGCAGATACATGGTCGAGCCGCCCATCGCGGTATAGCTGACCGCCTTGGGCGAGACGCCGAAGGTCGTGTCCATCTGGACGCGGCCCTCCTTCAGCGCCTCGAACAGCATTTCGATCGTCATCAGTTTGGACATCGAGGCGGGCGGCACCGGCTCGTCGCCGTTCTTGTCCAGAAGCACGGTGTTGGTGGTGACGTCATAGACCCAGGCATGGGTTGCGATGGTCTCGAAAGCCTGGCCGGGCAGGGCAGAGATCAGCGACAGGGCCAGAGCGATGACAAGGCGATGAAGAAGGGTCATTTCGGGACCAGTCCTTTCAGACGTTCAGACAAATGGGCGCCCCGGTCGGGCGCTGCGTTCCGGCTCAGGGCGCCGCCCGGGCGGGTCAGCGTTTCAGGACATAGGCGTCCTTGAAGCCCGCCGCCTTGATCCGGGCCAGAAGTGCCGCATCGCCCCGGGCCGTCACACTCCACAAGGGTTTGTCATGGCTGGTTTCCGAGGTCGTCGTGCTGGCGATGCCGGCCTTTTTCAAGATGTCAGAGGCGCGTTTGGCATTGGGCTCGACCGAGAATATGCCGACCTGGATCAGGCTGCCAGAGGCTTTGGTCTGGGTTTGAGGTTGTGGCGCAGGGGCCGCTGCCATCTGTGCCTCGGGTTTGGCCGCGGCGCCCGCGGCCTTGTCGGTTGCGGCGGGCTTGGTCTGCGCGGTCACCGCCGCCGCGGCCGTGGGCTTGCCCGAGGCCGGTTTGGCTGCCGCCGCGCGGTCGATTGCGGCGGAAGCGGTTGCCGCCACGTCGGTCTTGGTCCCGGTCTGCACGCCTTCATTGGCATCCAGCAAGGGCTTGTTGGCATCGGGCGCCGGGGCAGGGGTCTCGTCCCGGCGCAGCGCGGTGACCTTGATCTCTGCCGGCTGCCCGGCCACCAGACCCAGCGCATCGGCGGCATCCGAGGACAGTTGCAGCTTCGGTCCCGGTAGCGAGGCGTCGCGCTGGAACAGCCCGCCGATGACGAACTTGCCATTGGCCGGGTTGCGCATGATCACCCGCTCGGGGTTCTTGGCATCGGGCGAGGCGACCCAGACGCCGCCCAGCGACGGCCGGCCATCCCAAAGCCCCTTGTCCGTGGTCTGGTAGACCTCGGGCGCCTCGACGTCATGATCGACGAGCTGGACCGAGGTCGCCGTCGCAGCCCCATCGCCGGCCGCCGCGGCGCTGGCGCCATCAGAGACCGATGTGTTCGCCGTGCCGAGCGTGCAGCCCGAAACCGCCGCCAGCGCCAAGCCGCTCACAATCCAAGTTTTCAGCATCATTCCTGCCATTCCATGCCCCATGCTCTTGCACGGTCTTTCGCCGTGCTTGCCTGTCGTCCCTGTCATGGGCCGGATGTGTCGGCCGGATCAGGGTTTGCGCCCGTTTTCGGGCCCGTTGTATTTCCGGGTCCGCCTTGCGGTCCGGTCCCGTCTTTCGTTTTGCGGCGCGGCCTTCCGATGGCCGAACCGATCCTGCCGGCCAGCGCTGCCCTGACCACCATGGCCGGGCGCCTTGCGGTCCCCGGTTCGCGCGCAGCATAGCGACAAGCAACGGCGCAGGGAAGTCTGCCTCTGTCCCCTTCGCGAGGTCGGGCGGAAAAGGGCCGGACACGACCACGCTGCGCGTCAGGTTTGCCGCATCGGCGCTGCCGACCCAACGGCCTCGGGATCACGACCCAAGGCAGGGCGGAGCGAGGACCGCATGCATCCTGCGCCGTCTCAGCCCTCAGCGGGCCCGCGGCCTCGGCGTTTCGCGCGATGGCGGCGGGTCGTGGAGCGGCGTGCCCTTGCGCAGGATGGCGGACGCCCGCCCTGTCGCCGGTCCGCCATGACGGCACCCCGGCCCGGTGCGCCATGAGCCTGACCCCTTTGGCCTTGCGGTGCTGCCGCGAACGGCCAGTGTGTTTCGGCGTGCAAATTTTCCGGCCGGGCCCTTTCAGAATCGCAAAGCCTTCGCTATGCCCCGCGCGGCAGAGGCGGGTGGCCTGTCGCCCGCTTCCGCAAGTTTAAGAAGCAGCGGTTCGCACCTTGGCACGGCCCGAAAACCTCGCCCTTCGCATCGCTGCGATGGGTCAGCCCGGAGCCTCGGCGCGAACGGTATGGAAGTGTGGCCGAGTGGTTTAAGGCTCTAGTCTTGAAAACTAGCGTAGGGGGAACCCTACCGTGGGTTCGAATCCCACCGCTTCCGCCATTTGCCCCTGGAAAGATGATTTATAAACCATTGATTTTCGGCGCAAATTCGGAATAACGCTTAGATATCTGCGCTACCACCGAGAATTTCGCTAATCAATCTGCTACACAGATCGCAGGATCTCCCCTGACGAGCCGGCACCCGATGTCGACGATGAGCCGCGGCAAGAAGCAGACCATCTCGCTCAAGAGGCGGGTGCCGGCGCGCTAAAAGTCGGTGGAGCCGCGCGAGACGATCTGGGTTTCACTCCATACGGACTCGCCCGAGGAAGCGCGCGTTCGGGCTGACCAGGTCTGGCGTGGATACCTCGACGCCTGGGAGGCGATGCTGGCCGGCGAAAGCGCGGTGGCCGAGGAACGGCTGGCGGCTGCGATGGAACTGGCCCTTGCCCGCGGCTTTACGAGCGCACCAGCGTCATCATCACCACGAAGCTCAGCTTCAGCGAATGGGCCACCGTCTTCGGTGATGCCAAGAAGACCACCGCGCTCCTCGACCGCCTCACCCACCGCTGCCACATCCTTGAGACCGGAAACGACAGCTTCCGCTTCAAGGCCAGCTAAGCCGCCGCAACCCGCAAAAAGAGGAAGGTCGCTCATGCCTTGACCCCAGCCTGACCCCAAGACCATAACCTTCAAGTGAGTCAGTTCTCGATGAAAAACCCGGGTCAGTTTTGCGTGGAAATCAACACCATAGTCATTCGGAGCATCGCACCACCTCAACCCATTGCGATTGATAAAGATTATGCCGCTCAACACCCGTCGGTCATCGACGCGTGGCTTGCGATGGCTCTTGGGGAAGAAGGGCTGCAGCCGCGCCATCTGCGCTTCGCTCAGCCAGAAAAGGTTGATCATCGGTCAATCGCCTTGCGGTGCCTGAATCACGCCGCGAACAGATGATCAATGGGTCCTGATACTGACGACCCCCACGTTCAACCCACTCTCATTGACATATTGCCCGCGCGGCAATATCGATTAGCCGTCGAGAATGGCGGACCGGCGTGGTGAGCCCCGGTCATCCCAGCGCGAAAGCGTCGGGACACAATCCAGCCCTCAGGGTGTGGACCACGGCGAGGGCGGACGTGTGCCGTTTTCTCGTGTGGTTGGTCAGAACGGAACTTCGACGTTTCTGCTGAAAGCGCGATAAGAAGCCACGTCCTTTGCCGTGCCTGCGGCATGATGTTGAAAGGACTCGCTATGGAGCGCACATCTGTTCTTGTTCTCGGCGGCAGCCTGGTTGGACTGTCGGCTTCCCTTTTTCTTTCCTGGCGGGGTGTCCCGCATATCCTCGTCGACAAGCATCATGGGAGCTCCGCGCATCCTAGGGCCATAGGCTTCACGGAGACCACGCTGGAGCATTTCCGGACTGTCGGAATTGCCGACCGCATCCCGCAGGTGACAGCGGATCAGCGGCTGCGTCGCGTCAAGGTCACGAGCCTTGCTGGAGAGTGGCACGAGGAAACACAGTGGACGCCCGGAAAACCGCAAGAGAACACGGGGGAATTTTCTCCCTGTACGGGGTCTGCGATCTCGCAAGACAAGCTTGAACCGATCCTGCGCAACGCGGCCCTGGAGCTTGGCGCCGATATGCGGCTTGGCGTCGAATTGGTATCCTTCGAGCAGACCGGAGACGCCGTCATCGCGCATCTGCGCCCCCGCGACGGCTCGCCTGAATACAAGGTGTCTGCCGACTACATGATCGCGGCGGACGGCGCCGAGAGCGAGACGCGCAAGGCCCTCGGCATCACCCGTAGCGGTGTTGGCCATTTGCGCACCTTGCGGAGCGTCCTGTTCCGCTGCCGGGAGGCAGACGGTTATCTGGGACGAGGATATCAGCAATTCGAGATCGTCCAGCCCGACTTTTCGGGGTTCCTCACGACCTATGGTGACGGTCGTTGGGTGCTCATGTTCGATGACGACAGGGATCGGCGCGAGGATGAGCTTTGCGCCTCGATCGAACGTGCCCTCGGCCGCAAGATGCCGTTCGAGATCATAACCACCGGTCGCTGGGATCTGGCCGGGCAGATTGCCGATCGATATGCAAGTGGCCGCGTCTTCCTTGCCGGCGACGCCGCCCACCAGTTGCCCCCGACTCGCGGAGGGTTCGGTGCCAATACCGGCATCGACGACGTATGGAACCTGGCCTGGAAGCTCGACCGGGTGATCAAGGGCACCTCCTCTCCGGCGTTGCTTGACACCTACGAGGCAGAGCGGCGCCCGATCGGGTGGCTGCGGCACCAGCAGACCTTCTCGCGACCCGATTATTCGCGGTCGGTGGGAAAGGATTTCGTGGCCGATCCGCTGTTTTCGAACGAGGCGATGGAGTTTGGCCAGATGGTCCGCTCGCCTGCGATCATGGGCGCGGGTTCGACTTTGCCGGCAGCCGCCTCTCCTGTCGAATGGGCCGGGCAGCCTGGCACCCGCGCGCCGCATGTGTTGATCGAACGGGATGGCGGTCCGGGCACGACGCTCGATCTCTTCGGCCGCGGATATGTGCTTCTTGCCGCTGCGGGCGCCTGGCGCACGGCAGCTGATGGCCTTTCGCTCGATGTCGTCGTGATCGGCGACGTGGTCGTCTCTGTCGAGCGGCATTCCCTGAATGATCGGTTCGGCATCGGTGATATCGGTGCTACCCTTGTTCGTCCCGATGGCGTCGTCGCCTGGCGAACGACCGATGCCGCAAGCACAGCTGCACTTCGTACAGCCTTTGAGCGGGTCGCTTTCACCATCAATGCGGGAGGCGACAAATGACGGACGATCAAATCAACCAGATCGAAGGCCGGCTCCGCAAGTTGGAAGACCGCTCGGCTATCGCCGAGTTGACCGCCAGATACGCCCTTGCCGTCGATCAGGCATGGCCCGCAAAGACCGTGAACCTCGCGGCGCTGTCTGAAAATCTTCACTTCGGACGCAGGTTGGGAAAGCCGTGCGAAGGGAGTTCGCGCCCAGAGTTTGCCGGCCATCCTTGAGGGTGCAGAAAAAGGCACCCGCGCAACCAACTTTGCCATGCACAGCCATAGCGCCGACGATGGGGGTCGACGCCCCCTGGCGGGATTGATGTGCCATGGTGCCGGGTGTTGAAGCATCTGCGCGCGAGGAGAAGTTCGAGGACGCGGCCCGGACTCTCCGGTTCCATTTCGATCTGGATCGTCTGATCTGCCGCGATCTCCAACTGGCGACCGACAACCGCCCTTTCGGGTCATCAAGGCTTGCACCGGCTGACTGTACCGCGCTGAC
Source organism: bacterium (assembly GCA_016124195.1). Taxonomy (GTDB): domain Bacteria; phylum Pseudomonadota; class Alphaproteobacteria; order Rhodobacterales; family Rhodobacteraceae; genus Stagnihabitans. The sequence continues at coordinate 145,460 of WGOE01000004.1, forward strand.
GCGGGTTGCACCCCGGACATACACAACATTTCACAGAGTCTCGCTGGCGCGATCCTCACATTTGTCCCAAGTGTCCGGTGTCTGGCGCACCTTCGCCGTGCGCTGACATCATCTGGATCGGTCGTCCGGCAACGGAACGCTGATCTGCGCCCGGTGAGCGATGGTTCGCCCTTGCGAGTTCAGGAAGGAAATGGCCCTGGTGTCCCCAGAACGAGACATGAAGACTGTGATCGCCCGCCGCGCGGGGGCAGCGGAACGCAGCGGCGATGGCCGCTTCGTTTGGCCCCGACGGGCAGGACGTGGTCCAGACACCGCACCGGTCTGCCGGACGCGGCGTCAGGTTCCCTCGTCATGGGAAACCTGTGCGGAGGCGCCATCGCGCCTGCGGTTCTGCAAATGATGCCGGCGCGTTCCGCATTCGGCAGCAGTCGCCAGGTGAAGTCCGACGCGGTCATTGCGATCGACGGCGACCGGGTTGCGATCGACAGTCGGTTCCTGAGGGTCGCAGCTCTTGGGGCACGACGCCCCAGATCAGGTTGGCCCGCAGGCATTTTGGCGCGCAGGGAATCATCGTGCCGCGTGACGCGCCCGAGTATCGGACGCCTCCGCCCAGAGGCAACGGGGCATGGCGGATTGGCCAGCATGAGATACCGCATGATCTCTCTTTCGTCGGTCCCAAGGGTCGATGCCTTACGCTCCATCCGGACGAGGCTTGTATCAAGGAAAGGAATTCTCCAATGAAGGTCTGGTTCATCACCGGCGCATCGCGCGGGTTTGGCGCCCTCGTGGCCCGCCGTGCGCTCGAAAGGGGCGACGCCGTCGTGGCCACGTCGCGCGATCCTCAAGCCACCGTCGCGGCGGTTGGCGCGCATCCAAACCTGCTGGCCGTGGCTCTTGATGTCACGAGGCAGGACATGGCCGCCACGGCGGTGCAGGCGGCAATCGATCGCTTTGGAACCATCGACATCCTGCTGAACAACGCCGGCTTCGGCCTGATGGGCGCGGTCGAGGAGGCCAGCGCGGACGAGGTCGAGGCGGTGTTCCGGACCAATGTCTTCGGCCTTCTGGCCGTGACGCGCGCTGTCCTGCCCCAGATGCGCAAGGCGCGATCAGGGCGGATCCTCAACATATCGTCCATCGGCGGCTATCGCGGCGCGGCCGGTTTCGGTGTCTATAGTGCGACCAAGTTTGCCGTCGAGGCGCTGTCCGAGGCGCTGCGCGCCGAACTGGCGCCCCTCGGCATCCATGTCACCGCGATTGAGCCCGGCTATTTCCGTACCGATTTCATGGATGCGTCCTCGCTCAAGGTCAGCCGGGCCGCGATTCCCGACTACGACGGAACGGCCGGCAAGGTGCGGATGAACGCCGGCCGGATCAACGGCGCGCAGCCGGGTGATCCGGCCAAGCTGGCTCAGGTGCTGGTCGATTTCGCCGATGTGCCAGACCCGCCGGTACGCCTGCCGCTCGGGGCCGACACGATTGCGGCCATCGAGGCAAAGCACGCCTCGGATGCCGCTATCCTGCAGCAATGGCGCGCTGTCGCGCTGTCTACCGGCTTCTGACACGTCGGGTCCGTCGCGGGCCTGTCGTGGGCCTGTCGCGGGCCTGTCGCGGGCGGGAACCGGCAGATCGCCCAGTTTGTCCGAATACATCTGCCAATTGGCGTTTCAGACGGGAGGCGGCCCAAAAGTGAAGAACCATATCCCGTCAATCTGGCCAGGATGAAACCTGGACCTCCGCGGGTTGCCGCATGAGCCTGGTGCGCTGTGAAACTCGGGGTGACCGACAAGGCAAATTATGGGATAGTTTTCACGAATATTCGATCACAAGTTGCGCGCAAGGGGATCTCATGACGACCAATCGCCACTCTGTCCCTGATGGATCGGCACATCTTCTGCCGCCCCGTGATTGCGGTCCGCGACGGGCGGGGGCGCGTCCCCCGGCTCGCGGGCTTCAGGACAGGATGGCCGATGTCGGTCCAGCGGGCGGGCGCCTTCATCGTGCATGAGCAAACGGCCACGGGCCCTGCCTATGTGTTCGGCGCTTTCCGGCTCATGCCGGTCGAGCGGCGACTTGAGCGCGACGGCGAGCCTGTCACCCTGGGCAGCCGGGCACTCGACATCCTCATTGCGCTTGCGGAAAAGCCCGGTGAAGTCCTCAGCAAGAATGAACTCCTCAGAAAAGCCTGGCCGGACCTGACCGTGGACGAGAGCAATCTGCGGTTCCACATCGCCGGATTGCGCAAGGCTCTGGGCGATGGAACGGGCGAACAAAGGTACATCGTCAATATTCCCGGACGCGGATACTGCCTTGCCGCTGTAACGCAGAGCCATGCCGCGGACCCCGCCCCGAAGGTGCAAGACCAGCGCCAGCCGACGGGCCTGCCCCCCCTCCTTGATCGCATGGTCGGACGAGACGATGCCGTCCGCGATATCGTGCAGGCCTTGGGGAGGCACCGCTTCGTGACGATCCTGGGCGCGGGCGGGATGGGCAAGACCACCATCGCCGTGGCGGTCACCTACCAGCTTCTGGACGAATATCAGAACGATATCCGCTTCATCGACCTCGGTGTCCTGACCGATCCCTCACACGTCGCCACCACGCTGGCCACTGCTCTGGGCATCGCGTCGCAGTCGAAAGACCCGACGCCTGAAATCATCGATTATCTGCGCGACCGCCGGAAGCTCATCGTCTTCGACAGTTGTGAGCATGTCGTGGAACCGGTCGCCGTGCTGGTCGAGCAGATCTATCTGCAGGCTCCGCAAATCCGGATGCTGACAACCAGCCGGGAAAGACTTCGGGTCGAGGGCGAACAGACCATCCCGCTGCCCGAACTTGCGCATCCCGGTTCGGACGAAGTCCTCACGCTGGACGAGGCCATGCAGTTTCCGGCGGTCCGCATGCTCGCCGAACGCGCGCGCGCGGCCGGGCATGCCGCGCCGCCGCGCGAAGAGGATGCCAAGGTCATGGCTGATATCTGCCGGACCCTGGACGGCGTTCCGCTCGCGATCGAACTGGCCGCCAGCCGTGTTGCGGAATATGGCTGGGCCGGCACGGCACGGCTTCTGGAAGGGCGGCTGCCGCTGATCTGGAACGGCCGCCGCACCGCGCCGGCGCGCCACAAGACCCTGCAGGCGGCCATCGAATGGAGCTATGATCTTCTTGCGTGGACCGAGCAGAAGGTCTTCGAACAACTTTCCATATTTGCCGGGCCGTTCGATCTGGAGGATGCCGCCTGCGTTGCGACCGAAGGCGGGTTGAGTGCGACGGGAATTGCCGGCGCGGTGCAGTCGCTTGTCGAAAAATCTCTGGTCGCGGTCAGCGGTGGCGACCGGGTCAGGTATCGCCTGCTCGATACGACGCGCACCTTTGCGCGCGAAAAGCTTGATGAAAGCGGGGCCCGGCTGGCCGTCGCCGGGCGTCATGCCGCCCATGTCCTGGCCCGACTAGAAGCATCCTACACGCTCGCTTCGACTGATTTCTCCCGTGTTCGTGCGAGATCGGCTCTGGGTGACATCTACGCGGCCTTGCATTGGAGCTTCACGGAACACCCCGACCCGCAGCTCGCCACGCGGCTGGCTGCCGCTGCAACAAGGCCGTTCATCGAGCTGTCTCTCTTGAACGAGTGCCGGCGTTGGACCGAGGCGGCCCTCGGGCTTGGATCGGCTGACAGCGAAACCGTCATGAGGCTCAACGCGGGCCTCGGCTATGCCGTGATGTTCACGGAAGGAAATGGCAACGAGGCCGGCGCGGCACTTGAGCGGGCGCTTGCCCTTGCCGATGATCTGGGCGATGTCGAGAGCCGGTTCCATCTGATGGTCACTTTGCTCAGGTTTCGGCGGGGCAGGGGTGAATATTCGCTGCTGATGCCGATGTCGCGGCGACTGGAAGCCCTCGCGGCCAGCATAGGCGACCCCGTGGCGATCTGCTGCGCACATTACCAGGTCGGGACCGCGCTGCATCTGCTGGGACAACAACCTGCCGCGCGCGCACAGCTCGAAGCCGAAATCCAGCTCAGCGCCTTTGAGGATGTCCCTCCGCATCACTACGCCTACAGCAGCCACCCTTTCATTCCGATGTCGCGTTGCCTGTGGCTGCTGGGATATCCCGACCAGGCTTTGGACATGGCGCGCCACATCGCGGGGGAGGGCGCGGGCACCGATGCGGTAAGCTATTGCGTCGGACTGATGTGGGTGACGACGGTCTTCGAAGCGACGGGCGAATGGGACACCGTCGGCAAGCTGGCCGAACGGCTGGTCGCCTATGCCAGAAGCCATTCGATGCGTCCCTACCAGGCGGTAGGGCTTGGCCTTCAGGGCCGGCGCCTGCTTGAAGCCGGCCAGGCCAAGGCCGCCGCAGCCCTGCTGCGCAATGCGATTGGCCAGGCGCGCCAGCATGGCATGATCATGCCGGGTTTCGAAGGCTCCCTGGCGCTTGCGCTTGTCGGCGCAGGGGAAGTCGACAGCGCGCGCGCGGTCGTGGACGCGGCCATCGCCCGGATACGGGCTGACGGTGAAAGCCACGAGCTTCCTGAACTGCTGCGGATCCGGGGCGAAGTGCAGGTTCGTCAGGGCGCGCATGCCGACGCGGTTGCGACATTTGACGAGGGCATGGCGCTGGCCGCCAGCCAGAGCGCCCTTTCCTGGCAGCTCCGCCTCGCGATGAGCCGATACCGCGCCTGTTCTGACGGCGACGAGCGATCCTTGTCCAGGTCCATGTTGGCGGATGTCTATCGGCAGTTTTCGGAGGGTTTCGATACGGCCGACCTCGTTGCCGCGAGGCTGCTGCTCGACCTGTCGCCGGACAGGCCCTAGGTGTTGTCTGCAATATACGACAGCTCACAACAGCTTTCTCGCGATCACAGCCGCCGTGCGGGATGATCTGGCACGTCCAATCATTCCGAGGATCAAATGGTCAATCGCCCGCCACTGCCGCCCTTCACCCGCGAAACCGCCATCGAGAAGGTGTGGGCGGCAGAGAATGCGTGGAACAGCCGTTGCGCGGCCTCCGTGGCCCTCGCCTACACGCTCGACAGCCGCTGGCGGAACAGATCGGAGTTCTTCACGGGCCGCGAGGCAATCGAGGCATTCCTCAGGCGGAAATGGGAACAGGAACTGGACTACCGCCTGATCAAGGAGCTGTGGGCCTTCACCGACAATCGCATCGCGGTTCGCTTCGTCTATGAATGCAGTGACGAGGCCGGCCGGTGGCGGCGCTGCCACGGCAACGAGAACTGGCAGTTTGCGCCTGACGGGCTGATGTCCGAGCGCCATGCCAGCATCAATGATGTCCCGATTTCCGAGACAGAGCGGCTGTTCTTCTGGCCCCTCGGGATGCGCCCGCTCGACCATCCGGGATTGACGGAATTTGGCCTTTAGGTGCGAAGGCTGACGACCTCGGCCCGGAGCTTGACGTTGAGCTTGGCGTTGAGCTTGACGTTCGGTTTCACCGGGTTTGCCATGAGCCTGGTCATGGCGGCCTGACACGGCGTTGACGGCCCGGTCGCCCCATCCGTCCTGATTGCGTTCTCGAAATTGCCGGCGGCGCAGATCCTGCGCATGGCCTGGCTGTTCTTGCCCGCCTGCCTGCCACACACCGCAGAGACCCGCGCTCTCCCGCTACGCCGCATGCGCAATGACCTCATGACCAAAGAAACGCATGGCCCCGGACATTGCACAATCAATTTCCCCAGGAACAAGGAGACCTGAGATGCCCATCACCCTGATAACCGGCGGCAGCCGCGGCATAGGGCGCGCCACGGCGCTTACCTGCGCCCAACGCGGTCACGGTGTCATTCTGACCTACAATACGCATCCGGACGAGGCCCGGACCGTTGTGGACAGCATCACTGAGGCCGGCGGCAAGGCCGTTGCGCTGCAGCTCGACGTCGCCGATGCCGCGTCCTTTCCGGCATTTGCGGGGTCGGTGACCCGTGCGCTTCGCGACATCTGGGCATGTGACCGCTTCGACCATCTCGTCAACAATGCGGGGTTGGGGGTCTTTGCGCCGATCGAAGAGGTCACGCCGTCGCTGTTCGACACCCTCATGAACGTGCATCTCAAAGGTCCGTTCTTCCTGACGCAGGCCCTGTTGCCGCTCTTGGCCGAGGGGGGCAGCATCGTCAACGTCTCCAGCGCATCGGTGCGCGTCGCGACGCCGGGCGTTGCGCCCTATGCGGCGTTCAAGGGCGGCCTGGAGGTCCTGACGCGCTATATGGCCAAGGAATTCGCCGGGCGCCGGATCCGCGCCAACGCGGTGGCCCCCGGCGGCATCCGCACGGACCTGGCCGACCGGGTGCTTGACCGGAACCCGGAGATTCTCGCGCTTGTCGTGTCGCAGACGGCCGGGCAACGGGTTGGCGAACCGGAGGATGTCGCCGGTGTCATCGTCTCGCTGACCGACCCGGCCAATGGCTGGATCAATGCCCAGACCATCGAGGTTTCCGGGGGTTTCATGATATGAGGTGGGTGGCATGACAAGGAAAGTTGCGGCGCAGATACCGCAGGCCAGGGTGGCCGAGGTTACTGTCTTTCGCCTCAGGCCGGGGCTCGGGTCATCGCAGGTCATCGCGGCGGGACGGGATATCGACGCGTGGCTGCGACAGCAGCCGGGCTTCGTCTCGCGGATGCTGCTTGAGGAAGCGGATGGGTCGATCATGGATGTCGTGGTCTGGCAATCGCAGCAGGCCTGTCAGGATTCGGCTCGCCGGCTGATGGACGAGACTGCGGCGTCTGCGTTCCACGATCTGGTCGCGCCCGCCACGATCAGATGGCATCTCGCCGAGGTCCTGCTCTGACAGCGTGGTCGCAAGGCGGATCGGCCCACCGTGGGGCGGGCCGATCTGTGGCCGCTCCAGTTGAGGTTGCGACCCGCGAGGAGCGACCACGCCCCCCTGAAGGGCACGCGATCCCAAGTTCCGATGAAGCGGCGAATAGCCGGACACGGGCAAAATGTCGTGAGATGCCATTAGCCCGGTGGAAGAAGCCGAGCGGCGGGCCGCGACGATCAACCCGGCCGCTGCACGCCAATTCCTCCCGGCTTGCAGGGCCCAACGCGCAACCCGCAAGCAGGACCGCTACGCTTGACGGGCTCGCCAACAAGGCGGCGTGAAACAGGAGACAACAATGCCGTTTGTAAACGTGAAGCTCGTCGAAGGCGTCTTCAGCACGGAAGAAAAGCACGCGATGGCTGCGGCCCTGACGGATGTCATGGTGCAGTTCGAAGGCTCCGAGGCCTTTCGCGAAGTCGTGTGGGTGCTGATCGAGGAATTGCACCCCGATGGCTGGCACATCGGCGGTCGTCCGTTCGAAGGACCGAAGTCGCTGTACGAGACCTATGATCGGTCGCGGGCGGTCGTGGATGTGATTGCCGGTCGCCCGGCATCGCGGGCCGAATGGGCGAATGCGATGCCGGTCAAGCGCTGACCGGTGTTCCGGCCCGGCGCAATTCCTGCCCCAGCGCCGGGCCGGTCCATGGGCTGGATGGGACAATCTGGTTCAAAGGCTCCGGGTGCCGCAACTGCCGCACCCGGGGGCGTTGGAACGGGGCCCGCCGGGCGTGGCTTCAGCCAATATCCACCGCGATCTTGCCACGTGATTTGCGCTCTGACGCTGCCAGGTAGGCGGCCGCTGTCGTCTCGAGCGTGAAGCGATCCGGGCTCAGGAATGGACGCAGCGCGCCAGCATCGACCAGCGCCGACGCATCGCGAAGGATCTCGCCGTGACGGCTGCGGCCTTTGCCACTCAGCAGCGGCATCAGCGCGAAAACCCCCGAATAGCTGGCACCCTTGAACGACAGCGGGGCCAGCGCATGCGTGCCCCATCCCAAGGCGCTGGCCACATGGCCGAAGGTCCGGACAGCGGCAAAAGCCGTATCGAGGCTGCTTCCCCCCGCCGTGTCATAGACGAGGTCAAATCCTTCTCCCTGGGTCAGGCGGCTGACATAATCCGCCACCGGCTCGCGCTTGTCGATGAATGCGGCACCGGCGCTTTCGATGCTGTGCCGGCTGTCTTGCGATCCGGTCGCAAAAACCTCTGCCCCGAACTGGCGGCCGATCTGAATTGCAGCCTGGCCAACCCCGCCGCCACCGCCAAGGACAAGCAGCTTGTGTCCGCGCCGGATCTGCATCCGGTCGACAAGGCCTTCCCAGGCTGTGATCACGACAAGCGGCAAGACGGCCGCCTCCCGGTACGAAAGGCTTTCGGGCTTCGGCCCAAGGAGAGCGGCGTCAACCAGGGCGAACTCGGCAAGCGTGCCCTGAATGCCGCCGACCCCACCGACGAGCCCGTAGACGTCATCGCCGATCTGAAAGCCCGCGACGTCTGCCCCGATGGCTTCGATGGTTCCAGCCATATCAAGACCCAGGACGGCGGGCGCCGGGTGGCGGGCATGCGGGGCGGCGCCATGCTGGATTTTCAGGTCGAGAGGATTGACGCCACTGGCCCTGATACGGACCAGCACCTCTGCGGGGCCCGGATCGATCGGGCGCGCGACCGTGGTCAGACGCAGTGGGCGGCCATGCTCTTCCAGCATGGCGACCCGCATGGACTTCTTCATGACGACCTCCTTTGCAAATGCGCTCGGACGAGCGCGGTCCGGCGCGTTGTACCGCGAGGCCTTCGAGGCCGTTGAGATAGAAGGTGTGGTTCGTTGAAAGCCGCTGTGAGGCAGGCGCGGTCAGGCAGGACACATGGCTCCCTCACATGCCGGGGCTGGGCCGCTCCCCGGTCAGGGCGCAGATTTCCGGGCTGTACGGGTTACGGCCTGGATTGGGTGATGGGTCCGCATGGCGCTGACCTGGACCTCGGCGGGCGAGTCGCTGCCAGGGGCGGCCCGTGCCCGCTGGTGGTTTCAGACCATGATCCATCGGCCGACACCGCGCCTGCGCGTGCCCCGCTTGCCAGGCCGTGCAGACAGGGTTCCTGGCGGTCTTCTTGTGTCATTCTGAGGCCGGTTCCGTCACGAGTGGTGGGAGGACATAGACCGCATCGGCTGCACCGGGCGCGGGAACCGCATCGGCATCGGCGGGGATCACAGTCTGAACCCGGTCGATGCCCAGATCGGCCAGTTGCCAGGCTGCGCCACCGCCAAATTGCAGATGGCCCATGCCGATGATCCCCACTACCAGCGGATCTTCAGGCCGACGGGATGCGGCAAGGATGTGGGTGGCGAAAGCACGATCCCAGACTTCCTGGGCGCGCACGAACCGATCGAAGGCCCGGTCGGCGCTGCTTTGTGCGGTGCGGCCCGGGCGGGCACCGCCTGTCAATTCGAAGATGAACTGGCGATAGGCGGCAGAGGAGGGCCGAGCCGGGGTCAGACCTTCACGCAGGGCTTCGGGCACACTGTCCCAACCGCCGGCTCCGACATCGCGCACCAGATCGCGGCGCACGTTCAGACCCACCATCGCTATGCCCAATTCGCGGCAAAAACGAAAGAGCGGCAGGTAAAGTTCAGCCGGGTGCCCCCAGACCGTCGCCCATTCTGCCCGCATCAGGAAGTCTGCCTCAGACAGGCGGCCGGCGACCCAATCCTTCAGAACGGGGTCCAGACGGGCCGGAAACATCTCGAACCCCATGACGAGAGCGCGATGCGCGGCGAGGCCGGACGCCATGTGCAACTGCCAGCGATGATGGTCGGCGCGATCATGCTGTTCGCCAAGCAGCACGACCCGAGACTGCGCAAGCCGCGTTATCACCTGCGGGTGGCTCTCGCCGCTCTGCCAGCCGCTCATGCAAAGGCCCGGGACTGCGCGGGACCGCCGGTCCTTGGAGCATGGGGCCTCCGCCGGTTGGTGTTGCGGCAGCCGGAAATGGCGCGCTGCGCACCGCCCGTCACGATGGCACGCATGATGGCGGTCAGTCGGTCCGTCACCAACGCGGCCAAGGCGCCGGCAAGACCATGGCCCAAGGGCAAGGTTGGGTTTTTCTCGATCATGAGTTGCCTCCTCTCTGTTCAGCAGGGCTCAGTCATAGCCCGCAGCTCGACCGAGATCATCCTTGTGACAAAAGCGTGATCCTGAGACTTCGAAAAGCAGGCGCCGTCCGCGGACCATTGGATTGGCGGGTTTCTGAAGGTTTGTGGGGTTACGCGATGTCGTTGCACCGCCCCGGGGCAATTGGCGGTGGCCGGCAGCGCTGTCGGTCATGTTGACAAATAGCGAAGCCAGAGGCGGATTGACGGCATGTCGATGAAGCCAGGGAAGCTTCGGCGGTTTTGTCGTAACGGGCATTTTCGAGGTTGAGTTTGGCGACTTCAACCAAAAAACCTGCCGAGACCTCGATGACAAGGACGAAAGGCGATCCGTCCAAGCAGCTGGCCAAGCGCGACCGGGGCGACTTTTGCGTGGCATTGCGGATACCGTGCTGTAGCCGACCATGGGGGCGGATGTGGACGGCATCATCGGGGCTGGCGCCATGAACGCGGCGGCGAGGGCGCTCTCGATGCCGGTTCTGGCACGCCGAGCCTGCGGGTGCCCAAGCGGATGCAGGGCAGTTACTTCCCGGACTTCCTTGGGGCCCGCAAGACCTTTGATCGGGCGCTTGTGGCGGTAATCCAGAAAGGGTGGATCAGCGGCGTCTCCACCCGTCGGTTCGACGACGGGGTGCAAGCGATGCGGCTGAACGGCATTTCAAAGAATACGGTCTCGAGGCCGTGCAAGGACATCGATGATCGGGTCCGTTTGGGCCTTTTCCGTCCATAAGGAAGCAGATGCCGCATCGAGCTTCGCCCGGGTCAATGATTCCAATGTATTGCGAGGTGGAGACAGTTCGACCCCAGTCCCATCCCCTCCGCCAAGACTTCATGAAACCCTTGGACGATTGCCTGCAGGGCGCGGGCGCCAGAACCTGGCGGGCCGGCCTTGGGTCAGGCTGGCAGGGTCACGCCGCGGGGTTTGCGCAGGTGGGCGATGCCGGCCTGTTCGACGAACTTGGTCGTGGCCTCCCAGAGGTGGTCGCCGTAAGAGACCGGCTCGAACTGGGTGGCGCCTTCGATGGGCAGGGGGGCTATGACGGCATCGACCGCGGGTTCGTAGAAGAACGGGACCGAGAACCGCTGGGCATTGCCGCCGATCACCCGGTGCAGCGTGGCGCGCACCCGGCCGCCGGTCCACCGCTCCAGCAGTTTGCCGAAGTTGACGGCCAGCGTCCCTTCGCGCGGCGGTACGTCGATCCAGGTGCCATCGGCGGCCTGCGCCTGCAAACCGGCCACGCCATCCTGCGCCAGAAGCGTCACAAAGCCGGAATCGACATGGGCGCGCGCCAGCATGAAGTGATCCTGCCCCGCATGCACGACACGGGCGGCCTCGCCCGCGCCGGCGAGGCTTTCGGCCGTGCGCACCGGATAGCGCAAAAGGCGCAGGGTCGAGATGCCCTGCGCGAAGCTGGCGTCGAAGATCCGCTCCGGCAGGCCAAGCCCGCGGGCCAGCGACCGCATCAGCGCCTGACCGGCGGCCTCCATCGCGCGGTAATAATCCTGCACCGCCTGATGCCAGCCCGGCAGGTCGGCCGGGTCGGGCAGGGGCGTCGGCTCGACGAGGGGATCGTCAGGACGGGTGCGACCGGCCCCATGGGCCACGTCGGGCCCCATGTCGATGCCCTCTTTCCAGGTCGCATTGCCCGGCGTCAGCGGGAACCAGCCGCGATAGACATTGCTGTGCGAGGCATCGAAATTCCACCGATAAAGCCGCCGCTTCCGGTCTTCGGGCAGATCGAAGATCGACAGCAGCCGGCGCCGAAGGTCTGAAGACAGGCTGTCGCCCGGCAGGCCGGTCACCGTCATGAAGCCGATGGAGGTTGCCGCCGCGCGGATCTGTTGGTCGGTCGCGTCCCGCGCGGGCGAGGGGCCGGCGAACAGGGCCGAGATGTCGATGCGCGGGATGAGGGGATCTGGCATGGCGATGCCTCCTTGTGTTGCGGCGATCATGCGACGCCCTTGGCTGGCGATCAAGAGGCGCGACCGTGGGTTGGCGCTGCGGGTCGGGGCCGCAGCGCCCGCCGGCTGATTCGCGATGGTCCCCTCGCGGCCGTTTTGACATTGCGGCGATCTGACCAGGCCAGAGGTTGCTAAATAAACATAATGATAACAGTGTGCTGCGGATCATCATCTTTGGGATTTGACAAAAGTCACGTATTGGCTAACAAATGATGCATCCAGATGGCAAACTGGATTGAGGGGGGAGAACAGCAATGACCGAGGCCTTGCTAGAGGTCCGCGGGCTGAGAAAGTCGTTCGGCGGCGTGGCGGCGCTGCGCGACGGCCGGTTTCGGCTCGAGCCTGGCAGCGTGCACGCCCTGTGTGGCGGGAACGGCGCGGGCAAGTCCACCTTCCTGACCATCGTGATGGGCATCCAGCAGCGCGACGCCGGCACCATCCTGCGCAACGGCAAGGAAGTCTCTTTCGTCGGCCCGTCCGAGGCGCTTGCGGCGGGCATCTCGATCATCGAACAGGAACTGAACCCGGTTCCGGCGATGAGCGTTGCCGAAAACATCTTTCTGGGCCGCGAACCCCTGGCCCGCTTCGGCCGGATCAACTTTGCCAGCATGAATGCGGCGGCGCAGGCCCTGCTCGACAGCCTGAGATTCCAGATCAAGGCCACGACGCCGATGATGGACCTGACAGTCGCCGAAGTGCAGCTGGTCGAGATCGCCAAGGCGCTGTCCTATGATGCCGAAGTCATCATCATGGACGAGCCGACCTCGGCCCTGGGCGAGGCGGAGGCCGATCAGCTTTTCGCCGCGATCAAGACGCTGAAGGACCGCGGCAAGGGCATCGTCTATGTCAGCCACCGCCTGTCCGAAATCTTCAACATCGCCGACAGCTACACGGTGTTTCGCGACGGGCAGTTCGTGGGCGACGGCAAGATCGCCGATGTGCGCCGCGAGGACCTGATCCAGATGATCGTCGGCCGCCCGCTGGCCGAGGAATTCGTCAAGGAGAACCAGCCCGGCGCCGAAGTCGTGCTGTCCGTGCGCGGGCTCAATGCGCAGCACGGCGTGCGCGACATCTCGTTCGACATCCACCGTGGCGAGATTCTGGCCTTCTACGGCCTGATGGGGTCGGGCCGCAGCGAGATCTTTGAACGGCTGTTCGGCCTGACCCCCGATCTGGGTGGCGAGATCCGGCTCGACGGGCAGTCCATCCGCCTGTCCAGTCCGGCCGAAGCCATTGCCCGTGGCTTTGCCTTCGTGACCGAGGACCGCAAGGGGTCGGGCCTGGTTCTGGCCGCCGATGTGCGGGCCAATGTTTGCATGGCAAGCCTTGGCGCTCTGTCGATGGGCCTTGCGATGAACACGCGGCGCGAGGCCAGTGCGGCGCAGGCCATGATCGAGAAATTCGGCATCAAGACCGCCTCGGACCGGCTGGAGGTCTCCGGCCTGTCGGGAGGCAACCAGCAAAAGGTCGTGCTGGGCAAATGGTTCCTGACCCAGCCGCGCGTCCTGTTGCTGGATGAACCGACCCGGGGCGTCGATGTGGGCGCCAAGCGGGAAATCTACCGGGTCATGTCGGACTTTGCCCGCGAGGGTGGTGTCGTCATCCTGGTGTCTTCCGAAATCGACGAAGTGCTGGGCATGGCCGACCGCGTCATCGTGCTGCGCGGCGGCCAGGTCTCGGGCGAGATCGACCGGACCGGGCTTTCGGCCGAAAAGCTCGTGCATCTGGCCGCCTAGATCCCATTTTCCGGAGAAACGCCGTGATACAATCCAAACCCGTGGCCTCCAGAAGCGCGTCCGACCTCGCGGCCGCCTATGGCCGGAAATACGGGATCCTGATCGCCCTGATCGTCGTCTGCGTCTTCCTGACCTTTGCCAATGAATATTTCCTGACCGGGCGCAACCTGTTGAACGTGCTGCGCCAGACCTCGATCAACGGGATATTGGCGATCGGGATGACCTTTGTGATCCTGACGCGCGGCATCGATCTTTCGGTGGGATCGGTGGTGGCGCTGGCCGGCGTGGTCTCGGCCTCGCTGGCGACCAGTTCGGTCAATGCGATGGTGCCGGGCGGGCCCTATCCCACGGTGGTGGCCTTTGGCGTGGGGATCCTGGTGGGGATGGCCTGCGGAGCGATCTCGGGCTGGGTGGTGTCGCGCTTCAACGTGCCGGCCTTCGTGGCCACGCTGGGCATGCTCTCGGCGGCACGCGGGATGACGCTGCTTTATGCCGGCGGCAAGCCTGTGCCAGAGCTGACCGACGAATACCGCTGGATCGGAACCGCCGATGTCTTGGGCATTCCGATGCCGGTGGTGGCCTTCGCGGTGATCTTCCTTGTTGCCTTCTGGGTCCTGTCCGCGACCCGGTTTGGCCGGCATGTCTATGCGGTAGGCGGCAATCCCCATGCGGCCAAGGTTTCCGGGATCAGCATCAGCCGCATCCGGCTGCTGGTCTATGTGATCTCGGGCGGGCTCGCCGGGTTTTCGGGCATGCTTCTGGCCGCGCGCACCGGGTCCGCGCTGACCCAGGCCGGCATCGCTTACGAACTGGACGCCATCGCCGCCGTCGTGATTGGCGGCACCTCGCTGGGCGGTGGCATCGGCAAGGTGACGGGCACCGTGATCGGCGCGCTGCTGATCGGGGTCATGAACAACGGGCTCGACCTGATGGGGGTCGAATCCTACTACCAGCAGGTCATCAAGGGGGCGCTGATCGTGGCCGCCGTCATGCTGGACCAGGCCAGGCATCGCGAAGCCTGAGCCGCAAGAGATTGCCGTTCATCGCGTCGGTGGCGGTAAGGTTGTGCAAACCAAGGGAGGAGCACTATGAAGAACGTCTTCAAGGCGATGGTAGCGGCTTGCGCGCTGATGACAGCCCTGCCGGCCACCGCAGAGGCCAAGCTCAAGATCGGGGCCGCCGTCTATGGCCTGAACGCCGAGTTCATGCAGATCTGGGCCGCGGCGCTGAAAAATCATCCGGCGGTCAAGTCCGGGCTGGTCGATGTGACCGTGTTCGACGGCAAATACGATGCGCTGACCCAGCAGGATCAGTTCAACACGATGATCACCCAGGGCTATGACGCGATCATCTTCGTGCCGATCGATGTCGAGGCGGGCGCTGCCGCCGTGCAGGCCGCCCATGACGCGGGCATCCCGGTCTTCGGGTCGAACACAAGGGTGAACAGCAAGCTTCTGACCTCGTATGTCGGCTCGGATGACGTGAAGTCGGGCTACATGGAGGCGAAATACGTGCTCGACAAGATCGGCTGCAAGGGCAACGTCGTGGTGATCGAGGGCCCGATCGGCCAATCGGCGCAGATCCAGCGTCTGGAAGGCAACAAGAAGGCGCTGGCCGAATGCCCGAATGTCAAGGTGCTGGAGGACAAGACCGCGAACTGGAGCCGCGCCGAAGCCCAGACCCTGATGGAAAACTGGCTGACCGCGCATCCTGGCGAGATCAACGGCGTGATCGGGCAGAACGACGAGATGGCGCTGGGTGCCATCGAGGCGATCAAGGGCGCCAAGCTGGACGTGAAGTCCTTCGCGATTGCCGGGATTGACGGGGTGACCGATGCCCTTCTGGCCGTCAAGGCGGGCAACATGGCCTCGATCCTGCAGGATGGGGCGGCGCAGGCGCAAGGCGCGCTTGACCTTGCGATCGCATCCAAGATGCCCGACTACAAGCCGATGTCGGACATCTGGAAGCAATATCCCGACATGCCCTGGGCGGATGGCAAGGCGGCCGAATACAGCGTTCCGTGGACGCCCGTGACGGCCGAGAATGTCGATGCCCTGCTGGCCTTGCGCAAGTAAGACACAAGCTGTGACGACGGCCCGAGGGGCTCTGCCGCTCTGGGCCGTCGCTGCCCCTTCAACCCAGGACCAAGCCCATGCCAACTGCCCCGACCACGCTCGACTTCGACTTTCCGCTTGCAGGCAAGACCGCCGTTGTGACCGGCGCAGGCTCAGGGATCGGCGCCGCCATTGCCGAGGCCTTTGACGCCAAGGGGGTGCGGCTTGCGCTGTTCGACCTGAACCTTGCCGCGGCCGAGGCGAGGGCTGCGGCCTGCCGCAATGCCCGGGCCTTTCGCTGCAATGTGGCCGATGCGGCCTCGGTCGAGGCGGCGGCAGAGGCTGCGCAGGCCGCCTTCGGGCGGATCGACATTCTGGTCAACAGCGCCGGCGTCGTCGACCTGGCCCCGGCCGAGACCATTGCCCTGACCGCCTGGCAACGCACGCTGGATGTGAACCTGACCGGCAGTTTCCTGATGGCGCAGGCCCTTGGCCGCCGGATGATCGCCCAGGGCGGCGGCAAGATCATCAACCTCGCCTCGCAGGCCGGCACCGTGGCAATCGCTGATCACGTGGCCTATTGCGCCTCGAAATTCGGGGTGATCGGCCTGACCAAGACGCTGGCGCTGGAATGGGGCCGGCACGGGATCACCGTCAATTCCATATCGCCCACGGTTGTGCTGACTGACCTCGGCCGCAAGGCCTGGGCGGGCCCCAAGGGCGATGCGATGATCGGCCAGATTCCGACCGGGCGCTTTGCCGAGCCTTGCGAGATCGCGGCGGCGGCCGTCTTTCTGGCATCGGATGCGGCAAACATGATCAACGGCGCCGATCTGATGATCGACGGCGGTTTCACCATCAAATAGAGAACAGACGCATCATGCAAAGATTTCTCAACAACCCCGACGATATCGTTGATGAGACCGTGGCGGGTTTCGTCAAGGCCCACCGCGATCTGGTGAAGCTCGACCCGTCCAATCCGCGTGTCGTGGTGGCCCGCAATGCCCCGGTCAAGGGCAAGGTCGGCATCGTGACCGGCGGCGGTTCGGGGCATGAGCCGGCCTTCATCGGCTATGCCGGTCGCAACATGGTGGATGCGGTCGCGGTCGGCGAGTTGTTCTCCTCCCCCACGGCGAAAAGCTTCATCGACGCGATCAAGGCGGCCGATGGCGGGGCAGGGGTCGCGGTGCTTTACGGCAACTACGCGGGCGACAACATGAACGTCAAGATGGCGCGCCGGATGGCCGCCAAGGACGGGATCGAGGTCGCGACCGTGGTGGCCAATGACGATGTCTGCTCGGCTCCCCTTGACGAACGGGCCAAGCGGCGCGGCGTCGCCGGAGAGATCTTCATGTGGAAGATCGGCGGTGCGAAGGCTGCCGAAGGGGCCAGCCTGTCCGAGGTGGTCGCCAGCGCGCAAAGGGCCATCGACGCATGCCGTTCGGTCGGCGTGGGCCTTGGCCCCTGCACCTTGCCCGCCGTGGGTCATCCGAATTTCCTGATCGAACCGGGCAAGATGGAAATCGGCATCGGCCATCACGGCGAACCGGGCACGCGGCTTGAAGACCTCAAGACCGCCAACGAGGTCGCCGATGACATGGTGCGCATCGTGCTGGACGACCACGACCTGCCGGCGGGGACAGAGGTTGCCGTGCTCGTCTCGGGCCTTGGCGCCACGCCGGTCAACGAGCTTTACGTGCTTTATGACCGGATCGAAGGCCAGATCGCGGCGCGCGGCCTCAGCGTCCATCGCGCCTATGTCGGCAATTACTTCACCTCGCTGGAAATGGTCGGCGCGACTGTGACCGTTCTGGCGCTGGACGACGAGCTCAAGCGGTTGCTTGACGTTGAAACCGCCTGCGCGGGCTTTTGAAAGAGGCATGGCATGACCGGAATTGCAAACGAGGGCGCGGGCGCCATCATCGGCGAGGTGGCGGCGGTGATCGTGGCCAACAAGGCCTATCTGTCCGAGATCGACGGAAAGATCGGTGACGGCGACCATGGCGTCAACATGGCCAAGGGCTTTGGCCGCGCGGCAGAGCGGCTGAGGGGTGGCGAGACGCTGGATGCGGCGATGCAGGTGCTGTCGGATGTGCTGATGTCCGAGATCGGCGGCTCGATGGGGCCGCTTTACGGGATGATGTTTTCGGACATGGCCGATGCGCTGGCGGGCAAGGCCGTGATCGACCCGGCGGCTTTCGCCTTGATGCTGCGGGCGGGGCTCGACGGCGTGCAAGAGGTGGGCGAGGCTCAGGTGGGCGACAAGACCCTGATGGACTCACTGGTCCCCGCGGTCGCGGCCTTTGAGGCGGCGGTCGCGGCAGGCGCGGGCTTTGGCTCCGCCCTTGACCGGATGAAGGCCGCGGCGGCGGCGGGGCGCGACAGCACCATCGACCTCGTGGCCCGGATCGGCCGGTCAAGCCGTCTGGGCGAAAGGTCGCGCGGGGTTCTGGACGCCGGCGCAACCTCCTGCTGCATGATCCTGACCGCGCTGGCGGACGGGGTCGCAAAACGGCTGGTCTAGGCGCAGCATCCGCTTGCAACGGCCCGGCCCTTCCCACAAAGTTGCGCCATGCACGCTATCGACACGCCCTTCCTGCTTTTGGTCTTCCGCACGGTGGCACGCCGTCTGGAAGAGAACCGCGACGCGCTGTGCGGGCTTGATGGAGAGATCGGCGACGGCGATCACGGCACCTCGATGGCGAATGGATTTGCCGCCATCGTGACCGCCCTGCGCGCGCCGGGCATGGCCGAGGCGCCGCCCGGACAGTTGCTGCGGACGGCCTCGATGGCCTTTCTCAACGACGTGGGCGCCACGGTCGGCCCGCTTTATGCCAGCGCCCTGTTGCAGGCGGGCAAAGTCCTGGAGGCGCGGCCGGACCTGCCGCTGAGCGAATTCAGCGCCTTTGTCGCCGCCCTGACGGATGGCATCGCCTTTCGCGGCAAGGCGCGGGCCGGCGACAAGACAATGCTTGATGCCTGGCTGGCCGCGACCCATGCCGCGCGCCTGCAGGAAAGTCTGGGCGCGCCGCCCGCCGATGTTGCCCGCAAGGCCGCCGAGGCCGCCGAGGAAGAGGCGCGCGCCACCGCCACCATGATCGCCTCGCGCGGGCGGGCGGCAAGGCTGAAAGAGCGCAGCCTTGGCCATCAGGACCCGGGCGCCGTCTCGGCCGCGCTGATCCTGCGGGTTCTGGCGGATGCGGTGGCCGACACGATGGGGCAGGGGCGATGAGTGCGGCCTCCAACGACAGCGCGGCGCGGGGCGCGGACCGGCTGAAGGCGGCGCCCTCGGGCCCCCCGCGCCCGGCGTTGCGCTTTGGCGAGGACCCTTTGGTCTGGGCCAGCTGGCTTTATTACGAAGAGGGCCTGACCCAGGGCGAGGTTGCCGAGGCGATGAACGTCTCGCGCCCGACGGTGAATGCCTATCTGGCCGATGCCCGATCCAAGGGCATCGTGAACATCACCATCGCGGCCGAGCGGTTGAAGACCCTGACGATCGCGCGTCTCTTGCAGGACCATTTCGGGCTGGAGGAATGCCTCGTCATTCCCGGCGAGGGTGGCGAAAGATCGCTGATCGACCGGCTGGGTGCTGCAGGGGCGCAGGCGCTGGGCGCGCTGATCCGGTCCGGCGACACGGTGGGCATCACCTGGGGCCGCACCATGCTGGCCGTGGCGCAGGCGACCGAAAACCGCGGCCTGAAGGACATCCGCGTGGTGCAGGCCACCGGCGGCACCACCGCCGTCATCGAGTATACGCCCGAGGCCTGCGCCCGCCGTCTGGCGGAATCGCTTGGCGCCCGGTCGATCCCGATCTCGGCGCCGGCCATCCTGTCCTCGCCCGAGGCCAAGCTGATGCTGATGAATGAACCGGTCGTCGCCGAACAGCTGGCAGCCCTTGGCCAGCTGGACCGCATCATCTGCGGTGTCTCCTCGCTGCGGGCCAATTCGACCATCCATTCGAGCGGCTTTTTCGACAGCGCCCTGCAGCAGCACGACCATTACCACAACGCCGTGGGCTCGATCGCCGGACGTTTCATCGACGCGCATGGCAAGCAGGTCGATGGCCCGCTGACCAACCGCACGCTCGGGATCGAGCTTGACCAGATCCGCAAGGTGCCGACCCGGGTGCTGGTGGCGGGGGGCTATGACAAGGTGCCGGCGATCCTTGCCGCGCTGCGCGGCGGCTATGCCAGCGTGCTGGTGACCGATGCCGCGACGGGCGAGGGCATCCTGCGCGCCGATGGGGCCGAGACCGAACCCTCGCGCCTGTCGCGCCCGGTCGAGGCAACTGCCACCTTCGACACGCGGAGCCGCGTCAAGAAATTCATCAATGCACCCCGCGATGCGGTGACGCAGGCGCTGGACGGCGCCCTGCGCGCCTTTCCCCAATTCATTTCGCCCATCGAACACAGCCCGCAGGCCATCCGCGCCACCACCCCGCCGCGTGCCGGCAAGGTCGGTCTGGTCATCGGCGGCGGTGCGGGTCATGAGCCCTGCTTTGTGGGCTATGTCGGACCGGGCCTCGCCGATGCGGTAGCGGTCGGCAATGTCTTTGCCTCGCCCCCGCCCGACCGGGTTCTGACCTGCACACGCGCGGCCTCGACCGGGGCGGGGGTGCTTTACATCTACGGCAACTACACCGGCGACGTGATGAACTTCGACATGGCGGCCGAACTGGCCGCGGGCGAGGGGATCGAGGTGCGCACCATCCTGACCACCGATGACGTGGCCTCTTCGGCCTCGGAGGATCGGGCGGGGCGGCGCGGCACGGCGGGCAATGTCTTTGTTTTCAAGATCGCCGGGGCGGCCTGCGACCGGATGTATCCGCTGGCCGAATGCGAAAGGCTGGCGCGCAAGGCCAATGCCGCGACCTTCACCATGGGGCTGGGGCTAGAGCCCTGCTCGCTGCCCGAAACCCAGCGCCCGAGTTTCCGGCTGGGCGAGAATGACATGGAGGTCGGCATCGGCATCCACGGCGAACCCGGTGTCACGCGCCTGCCGCTGGAAACGGCAGATGCCGCGGCCGACCGCATCTTTGACCGCCTGATGACCGAGATGCAGCTTATGGCCGAAGACCGCGTGGCGCTTTTGGTCAATTCGCTGGGCGGGACCCCGATGCTGGAGCTTTTCATCCTGAACCGCCGCATCCAGCAACGGCTGGCCGCGCGCAAGGTCGCGGTCAGCCGCTGCCTGGTCGGGCATTACTGCACCTCGCTCGACATGGTGGGCGCGTCGGTCACGATGATGCGGCTGGATGATGAACTGCTGGACCTTTACGACCACCCCTGTGCCGGATTCGCCTGGGCGACTGCGGCACCCTGACCCGGATGCGCACCCCGGCGCCGGTTCAAGGGGTGGGTGATGCGGGCCGGATCCGGGGTGTCCCTGACGTCGCGCATTTGTAACGTGACCCGATGCGGCCGACAGGCTAGACCTTGGGCCGAATGTCGGGGCAGGCACTTTGCGCAGGCGGCGCCCCACGAGGAGAAGATCGAATGGACCGACGCCGCTTTCTGGCACTTTCCGCTCTGGCACTTGGCCATGCCGGCCTCGCCCACGCGGGCGTGCCCAAGCCCTATGACTGGACCGCCGCACCGCCGATGGACGACCGGGCGCGCTTCATCGACTGGATGGTGGCCAACCGGGGCGAGGATCCGGCCTTTCTGGGCGAACGCTTTGACCGGTTTCTTGCCCTCATCTCGCACAACGACATCTGGAACGACCGCAACAAGCGCGCTTTCCTCATGACCCCGCGCGAAGAGTTTGTGACCGCGGCCAATCTTTCACGCGCCTATCAGGTGCATTTCCTCGACATTGGCTATGGCGTGACGATCACCGGGCCCCATTCGGTCGCGCGCATGACCAATACGATTGACCCCCAGAA
This sequence comes from bacterium, assembly GCA_016124195.1. Taxonomy (GTDB): domain Bacteria; phylum Pseudomonadota; class Alphaproteobacteria; order Rhodobacterales; family Rhodobacteraceae; genus Stagnihabitans. Next base: position 167,068 of record WGOE01000004.1, read on the forward strand.
GGGCGAACGCGTGCTGGAGGTGGGCACCGGTTCAGGCTATCAGTCCGCCTATCTTTCGAACCTGACCGATCAGGTCTTCACCATCGAGATCATCCCGCAGCTTTTCGACCGCACCGGCGGCGTCTACGAGGCGCTGATCGCCAAGGGCTACAGCGAATATGCCACGATCACCCGCAAGAACGACGATGGCTATTACGGCTGGGAAGAGCACGCGCCCTTCGACAAGATCATCGTCACCTGCGGCATCGACCATGTGCCGCCACCGCTGTTGCAGCAACTGAAGCCCGACGGCGTGATGGTCATCCCGGTCGGCCCGCCCGGCGCGCAGCATGTGCTGAAGGTGGTCAAGTCGCAGGCGGCCGATGGCAAGATCACCGTGGCGCGGTCTGACATCTACCACGGTTCGGTCGTGAATTTCGTGCCCCTCACCAAGCTGGAAAACGGCAAGATCGTCGGGACCCATTTCAACTGAGCCCCGCTCACCGAGAGTTGTGTGGGACCCGTGCACCTTTTCACGGCGCCGTGCAAAAAGCCAATTGACTTGGGCGCGCCGGCGAATTGGTGTCTGGCGCAAAGCGCTTCGCCTGAAAGCGCAAGGCAACACACGGAACCTGCGGGGACAAAGGGATGAACAGACGGTCTTTCATGGCTGGAACCGCCATTGCGGCGGTTGCGGCCGCCCATGGCAACCTGGTGCGGGCCGCGGCGCCGACGCCCTTCGACTGGACGGCGATGCCGCCGATGGACGACCGCGGCGCCTTCATCGACTGGATGGTCAAGATGCGCGGCGAGGACCCGACCTTTCTGGGCCAGCGCTATGATCTGTTCCTCAACACCGTGCAGCACCGCGATCTTTACGACGATCTGGACAAGCGCGCCTTCCTGATGACCCCGCGCGAGGAATTTGTGCTCAAGCGCAACCTCGACCGCGCCTATGCCTCGGATTTCCTTGACATCGGCTATGGCGTGACGATCTCGGGGCCGCGGCTGGTGGCGCGCATGACCAGCGTGCTGCAGGTGAAAAAGGGCGACCGCGTGCTGGAGATCGGCACCGGCTCGGGCTTTCAATCGGCCTATCTGTGCCATCTGACCGATCAGGTCTATTCGATCGAGATCGTCCAGCCGCTGTTCGAACGCACCGGGGGCATCTTTGCCGACCTGATCGCGCGCGGCTATACCGAGTTCTCGGCCGTGCAGCGCAAGAATGACGACGGCTATTACGGCTGGCCGGAAAACGGACCCTTCGACAAGATCATCGTGACCTGCGGCATCGACCACGTGCCGCCGCCCCTGCTGGAACAGCTCAAGCCGGATGGCATCATGGTCATTCCGATCGGCCCGCCCGGCGCGCAGCACGTACTCAAGGTGGTCAAGACCCAGGGCGCGGACGGCAAGATCACCGTGGCGCGGTCTGACATCTATCATGGCTCGGTCGTGCCTTTCGTGCCCTTCACCAAGCTGCAGGATGGCAAGATCGTCGGGACGCATTTCAATTGAGCACCGGCATACCGGCGTCCGAGGCGCCGCAGGGCCTGCGCCTTTATGGGGCGGTGGGCAGCCTTGCGGGGGCTGTGATCGCCCTTCAGATCGCCGTGATGCGGGTCTTTGCGGTGGGGTCGTGGAGCCATTTCGGCTCGCTCGTCGTCAGTCTGGCCATGCTGGGCTTTGGCATGGCCAGCGTCTTCATCTTTGTGCTGCGCGGCTGGCTTGACCGGCATGGCGAGGGCGCCTCGCGCGCGGCACTGGTCCTGTTCGGCCCTCTGGCGGTGGGCGCCAATCTTGTGGCGCAACTGGTGCCGTTCAACGCCATCTTCCTGATATCGGACCCGATGCAGAAATGGCGGCTTCTGGCCAATTTCCTGCTGTATCTGCTGCCCTTCCTGTCGGGCGCCTTCTTTCTGGGCATCGTGTTCCGTCAGGGGCGGGCACATTTCAACCGGCTGTATTTTGCGGACCTTCTGGGCTCGGGTCTGGCGGGCCTCGCGATCCTGGGCGCGCTTTACATCCTGCCGCCCGAAAAGTTGCTGGTGGCGCCCCTGGTCCTGTGGGCCGTGGCGCTGATCTTGTGGAGCGGCGTGGCGCGGCCGGGCCGGGTGTTTGCGGCGCTGCTGGGGTCGGGGGCGACCCTCGCCGCCTATCTGATCCTGCCGGCGGCGCTTGGCGTGCCCGCCATCGCGGTCTCGTCCTACAAGGGTGTCTCTTACGCCCGAAATTTCCCTGATGCCAAGCGGCTTTACCGCGACATCTCGCCCTTTGGCGATCTGCAGATCTATTCCAGTTCCTACATGCACTTTGCCCCCGGCCTGTCGGACAACGCGGCCTTCAACGTGCCGGAACTGCCGGCAAACACCTACGTCGGCATGTTCATCGACGGCGAGGGGCCGTCCGGCATCATGCGCCCCCTGCCGCCCGAGGATGCCGCCTATTACCAGTATCTGCCGATGTATTACCCCTATGTCATCAAGACGAAGGCCAAGGTCTTTGTGGCGCAGTTCGGCGGCGGGCTCTCGGCCATGACGGCACTGAATGCCGGTGCCACCTCGGTCACCATCGCCGAAAGCAACCCCGAGGTGCTGCGCGCCTTCCGTGCGCCCGAGCTGAAAGAGGCCACCGGCAACATCCTTGCCGATCCGCGCGTCACGGTGGTGGGCTATGACGGCCGCCTGTTCCTGACCCATACCGACCAGCGCTATGATGTCATTGACCTGAGCCTTGCGGATTCGGTCGGCCTGTCCAACCCGGGCGGCTTTGCCATAACCGAGAAATACGCCTACACGCAGCAGGCGCTCGAGGCCTATATCAACGGCCTCGCCCCGGGCGGCGTGCTGTCGGTGACGCTGTGGAACAAGGAAGAACCGCCGAAATCGGTGCTGCGCTTTTATGCCACGATGGTGCGCGCCGCCAAGGCGATGGGGGGCGACTGGGCCGGCTCGCTCTTTGTCAGTGAAAGCTATCTGTCGACCACGACGGTGCTTTACAAGAAGGGCGGCTTTACTGCCGACGAGATCGCGGCCCTGCGCGGGCATACCGCCGATCTGTCCTTTGACGAGGTCTATTCACCCGGCTTCGCCTACGATCCGGCCAGCGCCAAGGGCATCCTGCAGCAGTATCAGGACGCGATCTTTGGCAACGCGCCGACGGATGGCCCGGCCACGGGTGCCACGGATGCGCCGGGCGACGCGGCCGCGCAGGGCGACGGCCCTGCGCCGGGCGACGGGGCGAGTGCCGATGGTGGCGCTGATGCGCCGGGTGACGGGGCGGGCGACGGGGCGGGCGACGGGACGGGGGTCGTGCCCTCGACCACGCTGGCACGGCTGGTCTGGCAGGGGCTGGTGCAGGGCGGGGCGGCGGATGTGACGCCGCATTACGTCTTTGACGTGCAGCCCCTGACCGACGACCGACCCTATTTCGCAGGCTATATCCGCCCGGCCGATCTGACCCGTACGCTCGACCGGCTCGACACGGTGCAGGACGACTGGGGCTATCTGCTGCTCTGGGCGACGCTGGGCATCGCCTGCCTCGCCGCCGCGGTACTGATCTTGCCGCCCATGGTGCTGGGCGGGCGCATGGGGCGCGGCAAGCCTGCGCTGATCGTCTATTTCGGCTGCCTCGGCCTTGGCTACATCACGGTCGAGGTCGGGCTGATCAGCTGGTTCGCCCGCGCCCTGACCAACCCCACCATTGCCGCCTCTGTCGTGCTGTCGGGCATGCTGGTGTTTTCCGGCCTCGGCGCCTGGGTGGCCGAACGGATCCGCAGTACCGGCCTGATCCTGCCGGCGCTGCTGGGTGCCACGGCGCTTGCGCTGGCCCTGATGACGGCGGTGCTGCCCGGCCTTCTGGAGGCGATCGGCGCCTTGCCCTATCTGGCCCGGCTGGTGTACTGCCTTGCGCTGGTGGCGCCGGTGGGCTTTCTCATGGGCTTTCCCATGGCCACGGCGATGAACGCCCTGGCAGAGTGCGGGCGCGACCAGATGTTCGTCTGGGCCTGGGGCATCAACGGCAGCTTCTCGGTGGTCGGCGCCGCGGCGGTGCCGCTGATCGCGGTCAGCTTCGGCCTGTCGGCTGTGCTGGAGGTTGCGGCCGCAAGCTATGCCCTGGCCCTGCCGGCCTATCTGTCCATGCTGCGCCGGGCCTGACCGGGGTCAGGCCGGCGTCAGAGGCCGACGGTAGAAAACGCCGTTTCACCCGCAATTCGGTGTGCGTGGGGTAGGATGGGCAATCTGCCCATCGTGGCCCCGACCGTGATCCCGACCGTGACCCAGCGCCGCAGCGACGGAATTCGGCCCGGATTTCGTTGAATTCATACCTGACCGAACCCAATTTGAACGCAAGGGACAAAGGGGCGCCGCATGCCGCAAACCGTCACGGTCGAGTCCATCACGCGCCGCCGCAAACGCTTCAGGCTGCGCGGCTGGCTGGTCTGGCCTATCGTCCTGCTGCTCGGGCTGGCCGGCGGCGCCTATTGGCTGCAGGGCCGCACTGCTGCCCGCGCGATGGTGCATTACACGACCGCCGCCGCCAAGGTCGCTGATATCACGGTCGTTGTGACCGCCGTGGGCTCGGTGCAGCCGATCCAGCAGGTCGATGTCGGCTCGCTGATTTCCGGCACGATTTCTGAAATCGACGTCAAGATCAACGACGCCGTAACCAAGGGTCAGGTGCTGGCCCGGCTCGACACCTCCTCGCTCGAGGCCGAACTGGCGCGCGACCAGGCCACGCTCAGCGCCCGCAGGGCAGAGGTCCAGGATGCCCTTGCCGCCCAGGAGGCCGCAGCCGAAACACTGGACCGCGCGCAAAAGATCCGCGACAAGGGCCTGAATTCCCTTGAGGATCTGGCCGCAGCCATCACCGCAAAACGCCGGGCCGACGCGGCCCTCGCCTCGGCCCGCGCCAATGTGCAGGTCGCCGAAGCCGATGTGAAGCTCAGCCAGACCAATATCGACAAGGCCGTCATCGTGGCGCCGATCGACGGCATGGTGCTGGATCTGCAGGCCGATCTGGGCCAGACCGTTTCGGTCGCCAACAGCACGGTGACCCTTTTCACCCTGGCGCATGACCTTGGCCAGATGGAATTGCAGGTCGATGTCGATGAGGCCGACATCGGCAAGGTCGCGGTGGGCGACAAGGCCAGCTTCAGCGTGGACGCCTATCTGGGCCAGACCTTCCCCGCCTCGGTCAGCGAGATGCACTACGCCCCGCAAACCGTTGACAACATTGTCACCTATCCGACAATCCTCGCCATCGACAATTCCGATCACCGGCTGCGGCCCGGCATGACCGCCTCGGCCGACATCACGGTCGAAGAAGCCAAGGGCGTGCTGAGCGTGCCCAACGCGGCGCTGCGCTATAGCCCGCCGCAGGTCGCGGCCAGTCCGCAGAAAACCACGGGCCTATTGGGGATGCTGTTTTCCTCGGTGCCCACCGGCCCGCGCCCGACGACAGAGGCCGGCGCCGCCGACAAGGACGGCTTTCGCAGTCTTTACATCATGAAAGACGGACAACCCGTTCGGATTGCTGTGAAAACCGGCGTGACCGATGGTGATGTGACCCAGGTGCTGGACGGACCGCTTCAACCTGGTGATCTGGTCGTCACCGCGCAGACCACGGGCGCCCCATGACCGCGCCCATGCTGGAACTGCGGCATCTGTCCAAGATCTACGGGCAGGACGAGGCCCGGGTCTTCGCGCTCGATGATGTCAGCCTGTCGGTGGACAAGGGCGAATTCGTCGCCGTCATGGGGCCCTCGGGTTCGGGCAAATCGACCGCCATGAACATCCTCGGTTGTCTGGACACGCCGACCTCGGGGCAATACCTGCTCTACGGCACCGATGTCACCGGGCTTGACCGCGATCAGCGCGCGCTGCTGCGGCGGCACTTTCTGGGCTTCATCTTTCAGGGCTTCAACCTGCTGCCCCGCACGACCGCGCTGGAGAATGTTGAGCTTCCCTTGATATATCAAGGCGTTCCGGCGTCAGAGCGGCGGCTGCGCGCGGCCGAGGCACTGGCCAAGGTCGGGCTTGAGGGGCGCGCCGATCATCGGCCTTCCGAACTGTCGGGCGGCCAGCAGCAGCGCGTCGCCATCGCGCGCGCCATCGTCACGCGGCCCGGCCTGATCCTCGCCGACGAGCCGACCGGCAATCTCGACACCGCGCGCAGCCGCGAGATCATGGAGCTTCTGGCCCAGTTGAACCGGGACGAAGGTCTGACGGTCCTGATGGTCACCCACGAGGCCGACATGGCGGCCTATGCGCACCGGATCGTCACCTTTCTGGACGGGCGGATCCATTCCGACCAGAAGAACGAGGCGATCCATGCTGCTTGAAGCGCTTCGCCTTGCCCTCAATACGGTTTTTCGCAACAAACTCCGCAGCTTCCTGACCGTTCTTGGTATCGTGATCGGGGTGGCCTCGGTGATTGCCATGGTGACGGTCGGGCAAGGATCGACGGCGCAGGTGCAGTCGGATGTGGCTTCGCTGGGGTCGAACCTCTTGATGCTGCGGCCGGGAGAGGCCGGACGCGGGCCGGGCGGCAGTTCGGCCGATGCGCCGCCCCTGACCCTGCAGGACCTCACCGCGCTGACCCGCGACATTCCCGACATCGTGCAGGCCGCCCCGGTCGCGGCCAAGCTGCAAAGCGTCGTTGCGGGCGAGATGAACCATTCCGTCATGGTCACCGGGACCGACAACGCCTATTTCGACATTCGCGGCTGGACCTTGGCCTATGGCCGCCCGTTTTCTGAGGGTGAATTGCGCACGGGGGCGCCGGTCTGCATTCTGGGCACCACCACCTCGGCCGACCTTCTGGGTCAGGGCAACCCGGTTGGCACCACGATCCGCGTCGGCAAGATATCTTGCGATGTCATAGGCTTGCTGGCAAAACGCGAGGCATCGACCTTCGGGCAGGATGACAATGACACGGTCGTCATCCCGCTGCGCGCCATGCAGCGGCGCATTCTGGGCAAGTCGGACATGCAGTCAATCTCGATCACCTTCCGCGAGGGCGCGCGCGCCGAAGATGTCACGGCCCAGATCCAGAGCCTTATGCGCGAGCGCCGCCACATCACGGCCAACATGAACGACGACTTCAATGTCTTTGACATGAAACAGATTTCCTCGATGTTGACCGGGATCACCGGCGTCCTGACCGGGCTATTGTCCGCGGTGGCCGCGATCAGCCTTCTGGTTGGCGGCATCGGCATCATGAACATCATGCTGGTTTCGGTGACCGAACGCACCCGCGAGATCGGCATCCGCATGGCGGTGGGGGCAACTGAGATGCAGGTTCTGATGCAGTTTCTGGTCGAAGCCATCGTCCTGTCGCTGATCGGCGGCGCCATCGGAATCCTTGTGGGCCTTGGCCTTGGCGCGGTGGGGTCTTACGCGCTCAACATCGGGTTCGTGCCGGATTACCGCCTCATCCTCGCTTCGTTCGCCTTTTCGGCCGTGGTGGGGGTCGTCTTCGGCTTCTTTCCGGCCCGGCGTGCCGCGCGGCTCGACCCGATCGAGGCGCTTCGGCACCAATAGGGGCGTTCTGGACGCGGGCGCGGTTTTGCGCTAGGTGCCGCCGGATGTTTGGCAGGGGAATGCAGGGTGACGCAGCGGGGCGACAGGACGGAGCGGGACAAGACGCGGGTGGCCGAAGCGCATCGGCTGTCCGTCGCCCCGATGATGGACTGGACCGACCGGCATTGCCGCGTCTTTCACCGCCAGATGACCCGACGCGCGATGCTTTACACCGAGATGGTGACGGCCGCCGCCGTGCTGCATGGCGACCGGGACCGGCTGTTGGGCTTTGATCCGTTAGAGCATCCTTTGGCCTTGCAACTGGGTGGGTCTGACCCGGGCGAACTCGCCGCGGCAGTGCGGGCGGCCGAACCTTACGGCTATGACGAGGTCAACCTCAACTGCGGCTGCCCGTCAGACCGGGTGCAGTCGGGCTGCTTCGGCGCTGTGCTGATGGAGCGCCCGGACCTGGTGGCCGAGTGTGTCGCGGCGATGGCGAGCGAGACCGCGGCCAAGGTAACGGTGAAATGCCGGATCGGGGTGGACGATCAGGAGCCGGCCGACATTCTGCCGCGCTTCATCGAGACCGTGGCCAAGGCGGGGGTGGGCCACGTCATCATCCACGCCCGCAAGGCCTGGCTGCAGGGGCTGAGCCCCAAGGAAAACCGCGAGATCCCGCCGCTTGACTACACGCTTGTGCTGGCCATGAAGCGCGCTTTCCCGGAGCTGACGATCTGCCTCAACGGCGGCGTCACCACGCTGGCGCAGGCGAAAGACCTGCTGGATCAGGGGATTGACGGCGTGATGATCGGGCGGGCGGCCTACCATGACCCGGCCTCGGTCCTGATCGGGGCCGATGCGCTTTGGGGCGAGGATTTTGCCCCCGATGCCTTTGAGGTGGTGACCGCCATGCTGCCCTATATCGAGGAACACCTCGCGCGGGGCGGGCGGCTGCATCAGATCACACGGCATATGCTGGGCCTCTTTACCGGGCGGCCCGGGGCGCGCGGCTGGCGGCGGATCCTGTCGGAGGGCGCCAACCGACCCGGCGCCGGCACCGATCTTGTGGTGCAGGCGCTGAGCCAGGTTCAGGCCGGAGTACGCTCGGCCGCCTGATGCGGCGGCACCAGCAGCGTCAGGACCAGCGTCACGACGGCGGCAAAGGCGATGCCGCCGATCATCGGCGTGGCGCTGGCGCCGAGCCAGGGGCCAAGCGCCACGACCAGAACGCCGCCCGTCAGCATCTGCAACGTGCCGCCCAGAGACGAGGCGAGGCCAGCCTTGTCGCCCTGATGGTCGAGCGCCATCACCATGGTCGAGGGGATGATCAACCCCAACCCCGCATTGCCAAGCGCCAGCCCCACAATACAGGTGAAAAGACCGACATGGCCCAGCAAGGCCAGGCTGAAGAGGGCGCTGCTGACCAGGGCAAAGCCAAGGCTCGCCCATTTCAGCACGGTCATGCTGCCGAACCGTTCGGCCGCGCGACCGGCGCCCTGGCTTGCCCCGATGAAAGCCACCGCATTGACCGCAAAGGCCAGCGAGAAGCCGGTGGAGCTCAGCCCGAAACCCTCTTGATAGACGTAAGACGCCGCGGCGAGGAAGATGAAGAAGCTGCCAAATCCAAAGGCGCCGATGAAGGTCAAGAGAAGGAAGCTCTTGTCGAAGAACAACTCGCCACAGCCTCGCAGCAGAAAGCCCATGCGGAAGGGGCGGCGGTTGTCGGGCGCCAAGGTCTCGGGTTGGGCAAAGGTCAGCAGGGCGAGGCTCGCGACCGAGGCGATCAGCAGGGCCGCGAAGATGCCGCGCCAGCCGGTCAGCACCAGAAGGGCCGATCCCACCAGCGGCGCCAGCATCGGCGAGACGGAAAAGACGAGGAATATCCGCGACATCATCCGCGTCGCCGCGGCTCCCGTCATCATGTCGCGCACGATGGCGCGCGGCACCACGCCCAGGACCGCCCCGCCAAGGCCCTGCACGAAGCGCCCGGCGATCAGGTCGGTGGCGCTGCCGGCGGTCATGCACAACAGCGTGCCCAGCACGAACATCGCAATGCCGGCATAGAGCGGCACCTTGCGGCCGGCATGATCGGCCCAGGGGCCATAGAACATCTGCGCCACGCCGAACGAGGCGAAATAGGCGGTGATCGTGTTCTGCATGACCTGGGGCGAGACCGACAGGCTCTTTCCGATCACCGGCATGGCCGGCAGGTACATGTCGATGGCGAAGGGACCAATGCAGGACAAAAGCCCCAGAATCAGGGCCGGGCGGGCCAAAGAGCCGAACATGAAACACCTTTCGCGCGATGAGGCGGAAAGCTAGCCGCGCCGCCCGGCAGGGGCAAGCCCGCTTTTCGCTCTGGCCCTGCCGCTGCACCGCGGCTAGTCTGCCGCGAAATCAAGCGAGGTGGCGATGGATTATGCGACTTTCCTGCCCATGCTGGTGCTGTTGCTGCTGATCGGGGCTGCAACCGGGGTCATCGCAGGGCTTTTGGGCGTGGGGGGCGGCATCGTGCTGGTGCCGGCGTTCTTCTATCTGTTCGGCAAGCTTGGCTTTGCGTCGGACCACCTCATGCAGGTCTGCATCGGCACTTCGGCCGCCACGATCGTGGTCACCTCGATCCGCTCGGTCCTGTTGCACAACAAGAAGGGGGCGGTGGATTGGGCGATCCTGAAATCCTGGGCGCCGTTCATGGTTCTGGGCTCGCTTTGCGGGGTTTTCGCTGCGATCTGGCTGAAAAACACGGCACTGCAGGCGGTGTTCGGCGGGCTCGCGATGATGGCCGGGCTTTACATGGCCTTTGGCAGGGCCGAATGGCGGCTGGGTGCGCAGATGCCGACCGGGCCGGTGCGCGCGATAGAAGCGTGCCTGCTGGCCTTTTGCTCGGCGCTGATGGGGATCGGGGGCGGCACCTTCGGGGTGCCGCTGATGACGCTATATTCCCTGCCGATCCACCGGGCGGTGGCGACGGCGGCGGGCTTCGGGTTGCTGATCTCGATCCCGTCGCTCTTGGGGTTTTTGACGGTGACGGTGCCTGACGCGCCTCCGCTGTCGATCGGGGCGATCAACCTGCCGGCGTTTTTCGTGATCATTCCCATGACCTTGCTGACCACGCCCTACGGCGTGAGCCTGGCGCATTCGATGAACCCCAAGCCCCTGAAGCGGGCCTTCGCGCTGTTCATCGTGCTGGTTGGCGCCAATATGCTGCGCAAGGCGGCCGGATGGTGACAGGCTGGCGCCATATCGGCCCGACGCCCGGGCTGGTCGCCTGGGCCGAGGCCGCACGGCGCGCCGCCATTTCAGCGCTGGCGCAGACGACCGAGCCTTTGCGCTGTGGTGGGACCTGGGCCGTGGGGCTGGACCTTTTGCCCAATGACAGGGCAGGGCGGATCGGCGGTGTGGATCTGCCCTGGGCCGATCTGGGCCTTGCGCCGGAACCCTTGCACCGGGCGCAACTGTCCACCGTGCATCCGGGCTATCCCCGCCCTTCGGACGAGGAAAGCCCCGCCGCCTTTGCCTTTCGCCGGAACCGCGATGCGGCCCATCTGGACGGTCTGCTGCCGGTCGGTCCGGCCCGCCACCGCATGGTCAAGGAGCCGCATGGCTGGATTCTGGGGGTGGCGCTGAACGCTTGCGATGCGGATGCTTCGCCTCTTGTGGTGTGGGAGGGCAGCGCCGTGATCCTGCGCGCCGCTTTGATCGCGGCACTGGCGCCGCATCCGCCTGAAACCTGGGGCGAGGTCGATCTGACCAAAGCCTACGGCGCGGCCCGCCGTAAGGTCTTTGACACCTGTCGCAGGGTCGTGTTGCCTTTGCGGCCGGGTCAGGCGACGCTGTTGCACCGCCTGACGCTGCATGGCGTCGCACCCTGGGCCGAGGGCGCCAGCGCGCCGCCCGAAGGCCGGATCATCGCCTATTTCCGCCCGCTTCTGCCCTCGGTCCGCGATTGGCTGGAACGGCCCTGAGGCCTAGCGCTGCAAGACCATCCTGTCGCCGGCGATGGTGATCTGGAAGCGGCCCAGATATTCCATCCCCAAAAGCGAGACATCCATCGCCCCCTGATTGACCGAGGCCGGCAGGCTGTCTTCATGAAAGGGCCCGAAGCTGACATTGTGCAGCGCCACCCGGGCCGTGCGCACCATGCCATTGGCGGTCGAGGCCTGACCCACATAGGCCAGCCGCGCCGGGTCGATGCCGACGCGGCGCGCGTCCTGCGGGGTCAGCACGACCGACGAGGCGCCGGTGTCGGCCATGAAAGTCACCGTGACGCCATCAATGTCGAGCGTGGCGTAGTAATGGCCATCCTCGGCCCGGGGCAGGATGACCTTGCCGGCGCCTGTCTGCTGGGCCGGCCTCATGCCGCGCTGGATGTCGCCCCAAAGCCCGTAAACCGCCATCAGGCCCAGGAAAATCATGGCCCAGGCCAGAACCAGCTTTAGGCTGCGGCTGAAATTGCGCCGCAGTTCGACAAAGCCCCATCCCGCCAGCGCCACCACCAGCAAACCGATGTAGATCATCCGCAGCACGGTATCGGCGGGCATCACCCGGTCAGCCCAAGTCCCGGCAGGCCAATGCCCCGGATGCCGTCGATCACGAATTGCACGGCCAGCGCCGCCAGAAGCATGCCCAGAAGCCGTGTCACCACGATCGTGCCGGTGCGGCCCATCAAACGCTCGATCGGCGGAGCGGCCAGAAGGAACAGGAAGGTCGCCACCATCATCGCGGCCATCAGCGCCAGAACCGCCAGCTTGCCCGGCCAGTCCGGCGCCTGTCCCATCAGCAGGATCATCGAGGCAATCGCCCCCGGTCCCGCGATCAGCGGGGTCGCCAGCGGAAAGACCGAAGGGTCGTGGTCGGGGTCGACGGTCTGTCCCTCGCGCCGCTGGGTGCGCCGTTCGAACAGCATGTCGAGCGCGGTCAGGAACAAGAGCATGCCGCCCGCGATGCGGAAGGCCGGCATCGAAATGCCGATGAAGCCCAGGAGCGCCTCGCCCGCCAGACCGAACAGGGTCAAAAGCACGAAGGCGATGATGCAGGCCCGCCGCGCCATGGCCATGCGACGCGCAGGTTCCATGCCCTGGGTCAGCGCAATGTAAAGTGGCACCAGACCGGGCGGGTCGATGACGACGAACAGCGTGGCGAAGGCGGTGATCAGAAAGGGCTGCATGCGGCCACAGTTGAGGTTTTGCAGCGCCCGGTCAATGGTCTGATGCGCCGCGGCCGAGGCCTCGCCGTGCGAGCCGACGTCAACGCGTACCCGTCAGGCCGCCTGCGCCTGTTCCAGCTTTTCGGAGGCGGCGAGCCACATGGCCTCGGCGCGGTCCAGTGCCTCCATCACTTCGGCATATTTGCGGTTCCAGGTTTCCAGCTCGCCGATCCGGGCCGCCTCGTAAAGTTCGGGGTCGGCCAGTTTCCTGGCCAGCTTGTCGCGCATCTCGTTCAGCTTGGCGAGCCGCTCTTCGCATTTCCTCACGTCAGAGCGCAGGCTCAGCACCTCGTCGCGCGACAGGCGCTTGGGCTTTTCCACCGGCTTGGGGCTGGGCTTTTCCGCCTCGTCCCCGGCGAGCAACTGCCTGCGGTAGGCTTCCAGATCGTCGGTGTAGGGGGTGACGGCACCGTTCTTGACCAGCCAGAGCCGGTCGGCGACCAAGCCCAGAAGATGCATGTCGTGGCTGACCAGCACGACGGCGCCCTTGTAGGCGGTCAAGGCCTCGACCAGGGCCTCGCGGCTTTCGATGTCAAGATGGTTGGTCGGCTCGTCCAATATCAGGAGATGTGGCGCCTCGATCGTGGCCAGCAGCAGCGAGAGCCGCGCCTTCTGCCCGCCCGAAAGCCGCCCCACGACGGTTTCGGCCTGATCGGGGCCAAGTCCGAAGCCCGCAAGCCGCGCACGCAGCCGGGCCTGCATCTCTTGCGGGCGCAGGCGCTGGATGTGTTGCAGCGGGGTTTCGTCGATGTGCAGCTCGTCCACCTGATGCTGGGCGAAATAGCCGATGCGCAGTTTGGAGGACCGCACGATCTTGCCATCCTGCGCCGCAAGCTTGCCGGCGAGGAGTTTCGACAGCGTCGATTTGCCCTGACCGTTGCGCCCCAGCAAAGCGATCCGGTCGTCCTGATCGATCCGGAGCGACAGCTTTTTCAGGATCGGCGGGCCGCCATAGCCCACGGCGCAACCCTCCATGGTGATGATGGGCGGGGCGAGTTCCTCGGGCTCGGGGAAGGTGAAGACCACGGCGCGCGCCTCTTCGGGCGGGGTGATCAGGGTCATCTTCTCCAGCATCTTGACGCGGGACTGGGCCTGGACAGCCTTGGAGGCCTTGGCCTTGAAGCGGTCCACGAAGCTTTGCAGATGGGCGCGGCGGGCCTCCTGCTTTTTCGCCTCGGCGGCGAGGTTGGCGCGGCGTTCGGCCAACTGGCGGGCGAATTGGTCGTAAGGTCCGTTCCACAGCGTCAGCTTCTTTTGATCCAGATGCAGGATCGCGCCCACCGCGCGGTTCAAAAGCCCGCGGTCGTGGCTGATGATCAGCACGGTATGGGGGTATTTCTGCAGATAGCTTTCGAGCCAGAGCGCGCCTTCAAGGTCAAGGTAGTTGGTCGGCTCGTCGAGGAGAAGGTAGTCGGGTTGCGCGAAGAGAACCCCCGCCAGCGCCACCCGCATCCGCCAACCGCCAGAGAAATCCGAACAGGGCCGGCGCTGCGCCTCGGGCTCGAAGCCCAGACCGCGCAGGATGGAGGCGGCGCGGGCCTCGGCCGACCAGGCGTCGATGTCGTTCAGCCGTGCCTGGATTTCGGCGATGCGGTGGGCGTCGGTCGCCGTCTCTGCCTCGGCCATGAGGGCGGCGCGTTCGGTATCGGCGGCCAGCACCGTGTCGATCAGCGAGACATCCGAGCCCGGCACCTCTTGCGCCACACCGCCGATGCGGGCGCGGTTGGGCATCGAGATGGCGCCGCCTTCAAGCGCCAGTTCGCCCTTGATGAGGCGAAAGAGCGTGGTCTTGCCCGCGCCATTGCGGCCCACGATGCCGACCTTGTGTCCGGTGGGAATGGTGGCGGAGGCGCCCTCGAACAGGGGGCGGCCTTCGACGGAATAGGTGATGGAGTCGATCTTGAGCATGGCAGGGCCTTGCCTGACCTTGGCGCCGTGGTCAAGCGCCGACAGGTCTCGGAGGGCGGATCCGGCATCGACCCCGGGGGGACTTCGCGTCCCCCCGGACCCCCCTGCGGGATATTTTTGAACAGATGAATAGGGGGAGGTTTGGTCCCGTGGACCGGGCGGCCTGCGCACGAGGGTGAGTGTCCGGTCTCGGCCAGCCGGAAGTGTCTGGGCTTTGAGTGGGGTAGGATGGGCAATCTGCCCATCTTACAAGGCGCGGCCGTCTGGATATTCGGCCGGGCCCTTGACCTCGAGCTTGTTGCCGAAAGGGTCGCGGATGTAGAAGGAATGGCCCATGCCGCGGGCGCCGCCGTGGGTGGCTTCGCGTTCGATTTCGACGCCGTGCGCGGCCAGATGGGCGCGCATGGCCTCGGGCGCGAAGGGCGAGGTGGCGATGCAGACGTGATCCACGTTGCGCCCGCCCGCCACCGGCGGTTTGGCCGCGGCCGCGCCGGGATGCGTCGTGTCCCAGAGCACGATCAGTGCCGCACCGCACCAGACCTGCTCCATCCCCAGCGCCGGATAGCTGTAACCCGGCACCGCCCCCAGCACCTGGCCGTAAAAGCGCAGCGCGCGGGCCATGTCATCGACCAGAAACACCACATGGTCGATGCCTACCAGAGTGAAGGGCGGGCGGGAACTTTGATCTGCGGGCAAGGAAGGCATCTCCACGGTGATTGCAGCTTTTCAAGGCACGGAGCCCATGCTAGACGCCCGCCATCTTCTCGGCGCGGGGCCATGGTCCCGCGCCTGTCATCTGGAGCATAGCACATGGCCACCGAACGCACGCTTTCCATCATCAAGCCCGACGCGACCAAACGCAACCTCACCGGCAAGATCATCGCCAAGTTCGAGGATGCCGGCCTGCGTGTCGTGGCCTCCAAGCGCATCCATCTGAGCATGGCCCAGGCCGGCGCCTTCTACGCCGAGCACAAGGAGCGCGGCTTTTACGGCGAGCTTTGCGAGTTCATGGCCTCGGAACCGGTCGTCGTGCAGGTTCTGGAAGGTGAATCTGCCATTGCCAAGAACCGCGAAGTGATGGGCGCCACCAACCCGGCCAATGCCGCCGAGGGCACGATCCGCAAGGAATTTGCCCTGTCGGTCGGCGAAAACTCGGTCCATGGGTCTGACAGCGCCGAATCCGCCGCGCGCGAGATTGCCTTCTTCTTCTCGGGTCTTGAACTGGTCGGCTGAGGCCTTTCGCAAGACAGATCTTGCCGTGGAAACCCGCAGCCCTGATCGGCTGCGGGTTTTTTCATGGCGAAAGTCCGGATCACGGGGGGGGGCGGAGCTCTCAGCGGTGCGGCACTTCGGGTCTGCGCTCGATCACGCCGAAAAAATTCAGCGCGGCTTCGATTTCAGAGGAGGCGCTTGCGCCATGCTGCGCCTTGAGCGCGTCGAACCGGACGCGCAGGGCCTTCTTTTCTTCGCCCTTGCAATCATTCCAGGGCCGCCCCTGCAGGGCCATGACCAGCACGTAATAGCCGATGAAATGCGCCGGCAATCCCGCCTGCAGCCAGCGGCGGTAGGCCTCGTCAGGGCCCAGCGCACGCAGGTCCTCGGCGGTCGTAATGCCGGCCTTGGCAAAGGCAGCCTCGGTCGCAGGGCCGAGGTTGCGGATGGTCGAGATGGCGGACATGGCAGTCCCTGGCATAGATTTCAGTATGCCAGCCTAGCCCGATGTCGGCGCTGCTGCCAAGAGGCCCGCGGTCGTGCCGTCGGGCTCAGATTGCCGCCCAGTCGCGGATGATCGGCTTGGGTTGGGGTTTTGACGCGCCGGCCTGTTGCGGCTGCGCGGTCGATTGGCCCTGTTGCTGAGATTGCGGCTGCGCTTCGCCGCCTTGTTGCTGTGTGCTCGTCGCCATCATCTGCTCCATCGTCCGGTTGCGGCGTTCTGCCTGTTCTTCAGGGTCGTCAAGGTCTTGGGCCTGAAAAGGTTGAAACCGTGGTTTGTTTTCGTCATTTATGGTGGGAATGCCGCGAATGCAACGGGCAAGCGGGGCGCAAATCCGGGGACGGGTTTCACGTCTGCGGCATGGCGTGTGGGTTCGCAGCGCCCAAGCCTTGGGCAAAGCGGGGCGACATGGCGCCCGAGCGGGCCGGTTTTTCCCGGAGCCATGCGGCTGCCAGCCAAGACACGGGCCATCGTTTCGAGGCTGGCTGCCCAAAACGCTTTGAAAGGGCGGTTTGTTGAAAAACCGCGCGTTTAGGGAAGACTTTCTGCAATGTTTGCGATAACAGTAAAGCGGTTTGAACGGCGAGGCCGGGCCGATTCTCGACGTTTGCGCGCCTTGACGGGGCCGAAGGGCAGGGTAGGGTTGCGGCAGAAAAGTCATCAGCGGTGGACAAGACAGTGAACGACCTCAGCCTCACCCCCAAGATCTTGCAAGCCGATGTGTTGCGGCATCTGACCTCGACCCTTGGCAAGGATGAGCCCAACGCCTCGGTGTTCGACTGGCGCATGGCACTGTCGTTCGCGATCCGCGACCGGATCGTGGCACCGTGGTTTGCCTCGACCCGCAGGACCTGGGCCGAGGATCACAAGCGCGTCTATTACCTGTCGATGGAATTCCTGATCGGTCGTCTTCTGGAGGATGCCACCGTAAACCTCGGCCTGCGCGACACCGCAATCGAGGTCATGGCACAGTTCGGCCAGGATTTTCGCGCCATTGTCGAGGATGAACCCGATGCCGCGCTTGGCAACGGCGGGCTGGGGCGCCTTGCGGCCTGTTTCATCGAAAGCATGGCGACGGTGGGCTGCCCTGCCTATGGCTACGGCATCCGCTATGAACACGGGCTGTTCCGGCAGCGCTTTGTCAACGGTCAGCAGGTCGAGGCGGCGGAGGATTGGCTGGTCCACCGCAACGCCTGGGAATTCGAACGCCCCGAAAGCGCCTATACCATCCCCTTCAAGGGCAATGTCGAAACCCGCGACGGGCGCGAGGTCTGGAACCCGGGCGAGACGGTCTATGCCTCGGCCTATGATACGCCGGTGATCGGCTGGCAGGGCAAATGGGCCAATACGTTGCGGCTGTGGTCGGCGCGGCCCACGACCTTGTTCGATCTGGACCGTTTCAACCGGGGCGACTATGCCGCGGCGGCCGAGCCAGAGGCCTTGGCGCGCACCCTGTCCCGCGTGCTTTACCCAGATGACACGACCTATGCCGGCAAGGAACTGCGGCTGAAGCAGGAGTTTTTCCTGACCTCGGCCGCCCTGCAGGACATCTTGCGCCGGTATCTGGCCAACCATTCCGATCTGAGGGCGCTGCCGAAATTCGTGGCAATCCAGATGAACGACACCCATCCCGCGATCGCCGGGCCGGAACTGGTGCGGCTCTTGACCGACGAACACCACATGGGCTTTGACGATGCCGTGGCCACGGCGCGCGGCTGTCTGGGCTATACCAACCACACGCTTCTGCCCGAGGCCCTGGAACGCTGGGCCACCTTCACCTTCGGCAACGTCCTGCCGCGCCACATGCAGATTGTCGAGCGTATCGACGCCTGGCACCGCAACGCCTATCCCTCGCGCCCGCATTACGTGGGCATCGTCAAGCATCACGAGGTGCGGATGGGCGAACTGGCCTTCATCATGTCGCACAAGGTGAACGGGGTTTCCGCGCTGCATTCGGACCTGGTGAAATCCTCGCTCTTCCCGGAACTGAACCGCCTGCACCCCGACCGGATCGTGAACCAGACCAATGGTGTCACCCCGCGCCGCTGGCTCAGGATGTGCAACCAGCCGCTGTCAGGCCTGATCACCCAGACCATCGGCGAAGGCTGGGAGGACAACCTCGACCGCCTGACCGCGCTGGAGCCGCATATCGCCAACAGATCCTTCCGCGCCGAGTTCGACGCCGCCAAGCGGGTCAACAAGGTGGCGCTGGCGGCCTGGATCAAGGCGCAATGCGGCATCACCGTCAGCCCCGATGCCCTGTTCGACGTTCAGATCAAGCGCATCCACGAATACAAGCGGCAACTTCTGAACATCCTGCAGACTGTGGCGCACTGGAACCGCCTGCGCGCCAATCCCGGCGGCAACCATGTGCCGCGCGTCAAGATCTTTGGCGGCAAATCGGCGCCGGGCTATGCGGTGGCCAAGGAAATCATCCATCTGATCAATGACGTGGCCGCCACCATCAACGCGGACCCCGTCACCGGCGATCTGTTGAAGATCGTCTATCCGGCCAATTACAACGTCTCGATGGCCGAACATCTGGTGCCGGCGGCCGACCTGTCCGAACAGATCTCGACCGCCGGGAAAGAGGCTTCGGGCACCGGCAACATGAAGTTCATGATGAACGGCGCGCCCACCATCGGCACGCTCGACGGCGCCAATGTCGAGATTCTGCAAGAGGTCGGGGCCGATAACTTCTTCCTCTTCGGCATGACCACCGAAGAGGCCAACAAGCGCCGCGAGGACCCCGAACAATCGCGCAAGGCCATCGAGGCGAGCCCCGCCCTGCAGGTCGTCCTGCAGCAGATCGTCGAAGGACGGTTCTCTCCCGGTCAGACCGACCGCTATTATGGGCTGGTCGATCGCGTCTGGCACCACGATTATTTTCTCGTGGCAGCCGATTTCGATGCTTATGATGCGGCTCAGGCCGAGGTCGACAAGGCATTCGCCAACCGCGACCGCTGGACCACGATGGCCGCGATGAACACGGCGCGGTCGGGCTTCTTCTCTTCGGATCGCACGATCCGGAACTACATGCGCGACATCTGGGACATCCCGTCCGCCTTGTGACGGGGGCCCTCACGAAAGGACTGCGAATGACCGACCTACTCCTCGATTCCGGCACGGCACAGGCGATTGTGGAGGGGCGTCACGGCGATCCGTTCGCCGTTCTGGGCCCGCATCCGAGGGGCAAGGACTGGGTCGTCACGGCCTTCGTGCCGGGTGCCGTGAAACTGGCGCTGGTGCCGGCCGGCAAGGGCGCAAAGCCGGTCGAAGCCACTGAAAAGCCCGGCTTTCCCGGCCTCTTCCACGTCGTGATGCCCAAGAATGCCAACTACCGGTTCCGCGCCACTTCGGCCAACACGGAATGGGAGTTCGAGGACGCCTATCGCTATGGCCCGGTCCTGGGCGAGATGGACGAATATCTCTTGGGCGAGGGCACGCACCGGCGCATGTGGCAGGTGCTGGGCGCCCACCTGATCACGCATGAAGGCACGGCCGGCGTACATTTCGCGGTCTGGGCGCCCAATGCGCAGCGCGTCTCGGTCGTGGGCGATTTCAACATCTGGGACGGCCGGCGCAACCCGATGCGGCGGCGCGGCGCCACCGGGGTCTGGGAAATCTTCATTCCCGGCCTGAAGGAAGGGGCGAGCTACAAATACGAAATCCGCACGCCGGACGGTGCCATCCTGCCGCTCAAGGCCGATCCGGTGGGGTTTGGGTCGGAACATCCGCCGGCCAATGCCTCGGTGGTGCGCGACATCTCGGCCCGCGCCTGGGGCGATGCGGAATGGATGACGCGCCGGCAGGCCGCCCAGAACATCGAGGCGCCGATTTCCGTCTATGAGGTGCATCTGGGCTCGTGGAGGCGTGCGCCCGGCAACCGCATGCTGTCTTACCTGGAAATGGCTGAACAACTGGTCGATTATGTCGCCGACATGGGCTTCACCCATATTGAGATGCTGCCGGTTTCCGAATATCCGTTCGACGGCAGCTGGGGTTACCAACCGGTCGGTATGTTTGCCCCGACGATCCGCCACGGCACGCCGCAGGAATTCCGCACTCTGGTCGATGCCGCCCATGCCAAGGGGCTGGGCGTGTTGATCGACTGGGTGCCGGGGCATTTCCCGACCGATGCGCATGGTCTCGGCCGCTTCGACGGCACGGCGCTGTACGAACACCAGGACCCACGCGAGGGGTTCCATCAGGACTGGAACACCCTGATCTACAACTACGGCCGGATCGAAGTGTCGAACTACCTGATCTCCAACGCTTTGTATTGGTTGGAGGAATACCATATCGACGGGCTCCGCGTCGATGCGGTGGCCTCGATGCTTTACCGCGACTACAGCCGCGCGGCGGGCCAGTGGATCCCCAACAAGGATGGCGGGCGCGAGAATTACGAGGCGATCTCGGTTCTGCAGCGCACCAATGTGATCTGCTATGGCGAGGTTCCCGGCATCATGACGGTGGCCGAGGAATCGACCGCCTTTCCCGGCGTCTCGCGCCCCGTCGATGGCGGGGGCCTCGGCTTTGGCTTCAAGTGGAACATGGGCTGGATGAACGACACCCTGTCCTACATGCAAAAGGACCCGATCTACCGCAAATACCACCACCACCAGATGACCTTCGGCCTCGTCTATGCCTGGTCCGAAAATTACATCCTGCCGATTTCCCATGACGAGGTCGTGCATGGCAAGGGCTCGATGCTGTCCAAGATGCCCGGCACGGCTTGGGAGAAATTCGCCAACCTGCGCGCCTATTACGGCTTCATGTGGGGGCATCCGGGCAAGAAGCTCTTGTTCATGGGGCAGGAATTCGCCCAAGGGGCCGAGTGGAACCACAAGCAGAGCCTCGACTGGCATCAACTGGACATTCCGGACCATGCGGGGGTACAGCGGCTGGTGCGCGACCTCAACCGGGTCTACCGCGACAACCCGGCCCTGCATGTGAATGACACCCGCGCCGAGGGCTTTGCCTGGATTGACGGCAACGATGCCGAGGGTTCGACCTATTCCTGGGTCCGCAAGGGCAAGGCGGGCGATCCGATGGTGGCGGTCGTCTGCAACATGACGCCGGTCGAGCGGCGGATGCGGCTGGGCCTGCCGGCGCCGGGTGGCTGGAGCGAGATCCTCAACACCGATGCGGCGATCTACGGCGGGGGGAACCGGGGCAACATGGGGGGCCTCAAGACCGAGGCAGAGCCGTGGAATGGCCTCGCGCAATCGGCCATGGTCACGGTGCCGCCGCTGGCCACGCTTTATTTCCGGCAAGACTGAATTCAAGCGGCGAAGTCCGCACATCTCGGGAGGATGACATGGCACCTAAACCCAATGCGCGGCTTTCCAGCCAGGCGATGGCCTTTGTTCTGGCCGGCGGGCGCGGATCGCGGCTGAAGGAGCTGACCGACAGGCGGGCCAAGCCAGCGGTCTATTTCGGCGGCAAGACCCGGATCATCGACTTTGCCCTGTCGAACGCGCTGAACTCCGGCATCCGCAAGATGGCGATCGCGACCCAGTACAAGGCGCATTCCCTCATTCGCCACATGCAGCGCGGCTGGGGCTTCCTGCGGGCCGAGCGCAACGAATATCTGGACATATTGCCGGCCAGCCAGCGGATGGACGAGACGAACTGGTACCGGGGCACGGCCGATGCCGTGGCGCAGAACATCGACATCATCGACAGCTATGGCGTGAATTATGTCGTCGTTCTGGCCGGCGACCATATCTACAAGATGGACTACGAGATCATGCTGCAACAGCATGTCGATTCAGGCGCCGATGTCACCATCGGCTGCCTGACCGTGCCGCGGATGGAGGCCACGGCCTTCGGCGTGATGGATGTCGACAAGTCGATGCGGATCACCCGCTTTCTGGAAAAGCCCAAGGACCCACCTTCGATTCCGGGCGATCCCGACCATGCGCTGGCCTCGATGGGGATCTATATCTTCGACTGGGCCTTCCTGCGCGACCTTCTGATCCGCGACATGGCCGATACCAACAGCCAGCACGACTTCGGCATGGACCTGATCCCGGCCATCGTGAAGGGCGGCAAGGCCATGGCGCACAAGTTCAGCGACAGCTGCGTCAAATCGGGTCTGGAGACCGAGCCCTATTGGCGCGATGTCGGTACGATCGACGCCTTCTGGCAGGCCAACATCGACCTGACCGACTTTGTCCCCAAGCTTGACCTTTATGACAATGCCTGGCCGATCTGGACCTATGCCGAGATCGTGCCGCCGGCCAAGTTCATCCATGACGAAGATGGCCGGCGGGGTTCGGCCGTCTCGTCGCTGGTGTCGGGCGATTGCATCGTCTCGGGGTCCGAGGTCAGGAACTCGCTTTTGTTCACCGGCGTGCGGACCCACAGCTTTTCCAGCCTCGAATATTCGGTCGTGCTGCCTTACGTGACGGTGCACCGCAATGCGAGCCTGAAGAATTGCGTGATAGACCGGGGGGTTGTCATTCCCGACGGGCTGGTGGTCGGCGCCGATCCCGAGGAAGACGCCAAGTGGTTCCGCCGCAGCGAGGGGGGCATCGTGCTGATCACGCAGGACATGCTGAATGCGCGTGCGGCAAAGCTGGGCTAGGATGCGGGCGGAACGGGCGCGGGGCCAGCCCCCCGCACCCCCCGGAATATTTGGACCTGAATGAAGGGGGTGCAGCGATGAAACTCAGGGGCAGGGTTCTGTCGGTCGCCTCGGAATGCGTGCCGCTGGTCAAGACCGGCGGGCTGGCGGATGTGGTGGGCGCCTTGCCGGGGGCGCTGGCGCCCTTGGGCTGGGAGATGCGCGTGCTGATGCCGGCCTATCGGGCGCTGCGGGCCCGGGTGGCGGAGGCGCCGGCCAACTGGACCGAGGTCTGGCGCGAAGAGGGGCTGTGGGGCGGGCCGGGCCGGGTGCTGCTGGGCCGGGTCGACGGGCTGGAGGTGATGCTGCTGGATGCGCCGCATCTTTATGGCCGGGTGGGCGGGCCCTATTCCGGGCCGTCCGGCGATTGGTCGGACAATCCGCAACGCTTTGCCGCCCTGTCCTGGGTGGCGGCGCGGATCGCGCGCGAGGGCGCGGGCGACGGCTGGAAGCCGGACGTCATGCATGTGCACGACTGGCAGGCGGGCTTCGCGCCGGCCTATCTGGCCTATGGCGGCAGCAATGGCGTGGGATCGGTCCTGACCATCCACAACATCGCGTTTCAGGGCTGGGCCGCGGCAAGCCTTCTGGGCGAATTGCGCCTGCCGGCCGATCAGTATTATCCGGGCGCGCTGGAATATTTCGGCGGGTTGTCGAGCCTGAAGGCCGGGCTGGTGACCTGCGACCGGATCACCACCGTCTCGCCCACCTATGCGGCCGAACTGATGCGGCCCGAATTCGGCATGGGCTTGCAGGGCGTGATCGCGGCGCGCTCGTCGGTCGTGGCGGGCATCCTGAACGGGGTGGACACCACGGTCTGGACGCCTGAAGGCGAGCCCTTGGCCTATTCGGCCAAGGCGATGGCGGGCAAGGCCGCCAATCGAGCCGAGCTTTGCGCGGCCTTTGGTCTTGAGGTGCCGGGACCGCTGGCCATCATCGTCAGCCGCCTGACCGACCAGAAGGGGATCGACCTTGTCCCGCAAGTCATGCCTGATTTCATCGAGGCGGGCGGTGGCCTTGTGGTGCTGGGTTCGGGCGATCCGGTGCTGGAGGGCGCGATGCGGGATCTGGCGGCGCGCTATCCGGGGCGAGTCGGGCTGCGCATCGGCTATGACGAAGCCCTGAGCCACAGGCTTTTCGCTGGGGGCGATGCGGTCCTCGTGCCCTCGCGGTTCGAGCCTTGCGGGCTGACGCAGATGTATGGCCTGCGCTATGGCACCTTGCCGGTGGTGGCGGCGGTGGGCGGGCTGGCCGATACGGTCATCCATGCCAATCCGGCGGCAATCTCGGCCGGGGTGGCGACCGGCATCACCTTTCATCCAACCGATGCCACGGCCTTTGCCACGGCGCTGCGCCAGATTCTGGCGCTTCATGCGCAGCCCAAGCTTTGGGCCCAGGTGCAGCGGAATGCGATGCAGCAGGATGTTTCGTGGGCCAGTTCGGCCGCGGCCTATGCCGCCCTTTATCAGGGCCTTGTGGCGTGACGGTCCACAGATCTAATCTGCCGGGCATCCTGCCCGGGATGACGGTGACGCCCGGCCGGGCCTGGCCCATGGGGGCCACGGTGGACGAGGGCGGCGTGAACTTCGCCGTCTTTTCCGCCCATGCGCATCTGGTCGAACTGTGCCTCTTTTCGGACGATGGCCGGCGCGAGATCGCCCGCATGCTGATCACCGAACGCGAAGGCGATGTCTGGCACATCAGGGTCGAGGGGATGAAGGCGGGCCAGCGCTATGGCTTTCGCGCCCATGGCCCCTATCAGCCCGAAGAGGGGCACCGCTTCAACCCGCACAAGCTGTTGATCGACCCCTATGCCCGGGCCTGGGACGGGCGTCTGCGCTGGTCGGATGCGCTGATGGGCTACCGCATCGGGTCGTCGCGCGGCGATCTGTCCTATGACACGCGCGACAGCGCCTTTGCCGTGCCGAAATCGGTGGTGGTGGATGAACGCGCCATGCCCGCCCTGCCACCCGGTCCGGGGCGGTCGCTGGCCGACACGGTGATCTATGAGGCGCATGTCAAGGGGCTGACCAAGCTCAACCCGCATGTGCCGGCTGCGATGCGGGGGCTTTATCCCGGTCTCGCGCATCCGGCGATGGTGGACCATCTGGTCAAGCTTGGCATCACGGCGGTAGAGCTTCTGCCGGTGCAGGGCTTTTTCGACGACCGGTTTCTGGTCGCCAAAGGGCTGACGAATTACTGGGGCTACAACACAATGGGCTTCTTTACGCCCGAGCCGCGCTATGCCGCACGCTCCCCCCGGGCCGAGTTCCGCGAGATGGTCTGGCGCCTGCACGAAGCCGGGATCGAGGTGATCCTGGATGTGGTCTACAATCACACCGGCGAGGGCGACGAACTGGGCCCGACCCTGTCGTTCCGCGGGCTCGACAACCGCAGCTATTACCGGCTGGCCGGCGGCGGGCGGCATTACAGCAATGACAGCGGCACGGGCAATTCGCTCAACATCGTGCATCCGATGGTGCTGCGGATGGTGACCGATTCCTTGCGCCACTGGGTCACGCATTTCGGGGTGGACGGGTTCCGTTTTGACCTTGCGACCAGCCTTGGGCGCGAGCCGGGCGGCTTTGACCCCGGTGCCGGTTTCTTCGACGTGTTGCGCCAGGACCCGGTGCTGGCCGGCGTCAAGCTGATCGCCGAGCCCTGGGACCTTGGTCCCGGCGGCTATCAACTTGGCGGCTATCCGCATCCGTTTTCGGAATGGAACGACAAATACCGCGACGGCGTGCGCCGCTTCTGGCGCGGCGATGCGGGGTTGACGCCCGATCTGGCCAAGCGGCTGACCGGCTCGGCCGAGAATTTCGACCATGCCGGGCGCAGCGCCACCGCCTCGATCAGCTTTCTGACCGCGCATGACGGATTCACCCTGCAGGATCTGGTCAGCTTCACCGTCAAGCGCAACCTTGCCAATGGCGAGGACAACCGCGACGGCCATTCCGAAAATCATTCTGACAATCTGGGCATCGAGGGGCCGACCAACAGTGCCCCTGTCATCGCAGCCCGCAACCAGCGCAAGCGCAACATGCTGGCCACGCTGATGCTGAGCCAGGGCACGCCGATGCTCTTGTCGGGTGACGAGTTGGGCCACACGCAGGGCGGCAACAACAACGCCTATGCCCAGGACAACGAAACGACCTGGATCGACTGGGCCAAGGGCGATCAAGACCTGACCCATTTTGTCTCGCGCCTCATCGCCCTGCGCAAGAACCACCCGGTGCTGCGCCAGCGCCGCTTTCTGCATGGGCGCAAGCGTCATGCCGATGCGCTGCCGGATGTGATCTGGCGGCACGCCGACGGGCGCGAGCCGCAGCCAGCCGAATGGCACGACCCGGCCTTCCGCTGCCTGTGCGTCGAACTGCGCATGGCTGCCGAAGCGCCGCCCGGCTGCGACGTGATCTTTGCCGTTTTCAACTGCGGGGCCGAACAGGCCCTGACCTTGCCCGCCACCGAAGCCCATTGGCGCATGATCCTAGACACCAGCCAGCCGCTTGCCCCCGAGGTCGCGGTCAAGGCCGGGCTGACCGTGCCTGCCAATTCCGTTCTTGTCTTTACCGCCGATCCGGGAGGAGCGCCGCTATGACCGTCACCACGATTGCCACCCAACCCATTGCCGGGCAGAAACCCGGCACCTCGGGCCTGCGCAAGAAGACCCCGGTCTTCATGGGCGTGCATTATCTGGAAAATTTTGTCCAGTCGATTTTCGACGTGGTGGGCGCCGCGGGGAAAACCTTCGTGCTCGGCGGCGACGGGCGCTATTTCAACGACCGCGCGGCGCAGGTCATCTTGCGGATGGCTGCGGCCAATGGGGCGGCCCGCATCATCGTGGGGCAGGGCGCGCTTTTGTCAACTCCGGCCGCGAGCCATCTGATAAGGCTGAACAAAACTGATGGCGGCATCATCATGTCGGCCAGCCACAACCCCGGCGGCCCGCATGAGGATTTCGGCGTCAAGTTCAACATGCCGAACGGCGGCCCGGCGCCCGAAGCCGTCACCGAGGCGATGTTCGATCGTACGACCCGGATCAGCGAATACAGGATCGTGGAGGCGCAGGACATCGACCTGTCGCGCATCGGCCGCACGCATCTGGGCGACATGGTCGTCGATGTGGTGGACCCGGTCAGCGACTATGCCACCCTGATGGAGAGCCTTTTCGACTTTGACGCGATCCGGGCAATGTTCGCGCGCGGCTTTCGGATGCGGATGGATTCGATGTGCGCCGTCACAGGGCCCTATGCGGTGGAAATCCTGGAGCGGCGGCTTGGAGCTGCGCCGGGCACTTGCGTGAACGCGACCCCCTTGCCTGACTTTGGCGGCATGCATCCCGACCCCAACCCGACCTGGGCCAAGGCGCTGATGGACGAGATGTTCGGCCCGGCGGCACCCGACTTTGGCGCCGCGTCGGATGGCGACGGCGACCGCAACATGGTCGTGGGGCGCGGCATCTATGTCTCGCCCTCGGACAGTCTTGCGGTGCTGGCGGCCAATGCGCATCTGGCAAAAGGCTACAAGGCAGGGCTGAAAGGCGTGGCGCGGTCGATGCCGACCTCTGCCGCGGCGGACCGGGTCGCCGATGCGCTGGGGATCGGCAAATATGAAACGCCCACCGGATGGAAGTTCTTCGGCAACCTGCTGGACGCGGGACGCGCCACGATCTGCGGTGAGGAAAGCTTTGGCACCGGATCGGACCATGTGCGCGAAAAGGACGGGCTCTGGGCGATCCTGTTGTGGCTGAACATCCTCGCGGTGCGCGGCGAATCCGTGGCCGATATCCTGAAGGCGCATTGGGCGCGCTTTGGCCGCAACTATTACTCGCGCCATGATTTCGAGGCGATCGAGACCGCCAGGGCCGATGCGATGATGGCCGATCTGCGCGGCCGGTTGGCCAGCCTGCCCGGCGCGCAAATCGAGGGGATGACCATCGCTGCCGCCGATGATTTCGCCTATACCGACCCGGTCGATGGCTCGGTCAGCCTGAAACAGGGGGTGCGCATCCTGTTCGCGGATGGCAGCCGGATCGTGCTGCGCCTGTCGGGCACCGGCACCGAGGGGGCGACGCTGCGCGTCTATCTGGAGCGCTATGTGGCCGGGCCAGACGGGCTGGACCGTGACGCGCAAGAGGCACTGGCGCCTGTGATCCGTGCGGCGCATGCCCTGGCCGGGATCACGCGGTTCACCGGACGCGAGGCGCCCAATGTCGTGACCTGAGGCGGTTGGGAGGGCTGCTCGCCCCCCCAAGCCCCCCTCGGCCAGGGCGGCTGCCGCCCCCCGGCGCCCCAGGCGCCCTGTCCTGCATGGGCCATCGGCGTGGAAACGACCTGACAGAGTCGGTTTGGGACATGTCTTTCCAGGGCTTTGGCGTTTGCTGGACCAAAGCGGAGGATGATCATGAACAAAGTCAGAAGGTCCGGGCGGCAAGCCCGGCAGGCAGAGCGATCGAAGAAGGGGACCGGTCTGGGCCGGCCCTATATCCTGCGCAACATTCCGACCTATGACGTCTTGTCCGAAGAAAACCTTGTCAGGATCGAGCGGGCGGCCGACCGGGTTCTGGCCGAAACCGGGATCGAGTTTCGCGACGACCCGCAGGCGCTGGACCTCTGGCGCGGGGCCGGGGCCAAGGTGGACGGGGTGCTGGTCAAGTTCGAGCCGGGTCTTTTGCGCGAGCTTTTGCGGTCGGCGCCTGCCACCTTCACCCAACATGCCCGCAATCCGGCACGGTCGGTGGAAATCGGTGGCAAGTCGGTGGTCTTTGCCCCCGCTTACGGCAGCCCTTTCGTGATGGACCTCGACAAGGGGCGGCGGTTCGGCACGATGGAGGACTTTCGCAACTTCATCAAGCTGGCTCAGGGCAGCCCGAATTTCCATCATTCCGGCGGCACGATCTGCGAGCCGACCGATGTCGCCGTCAACAAGCGGCATCTCGACATGGTTCTGGCCCATATGACCCTGTCGGATCGGCCCTTCATGGGCTCGGTCACGGCGGAAAGCCGGTCCGAAGACAATATCGAGATGTGCCGAGTCCTGTTCGGCGAGGCGTTTGTGAACGATCATTGCGTCATTCTTGGCAATGTGAACGTCAATTCGCCTTTGGTCTGGGACGGCACCATGACCAAGTCTTTGCGCGCCTATGCCAGGGCCAATCAGGCCGCCGTGGTCGTGCCCTTCATCCTGGGCGGAGCCATGGGCCCGGTGACCAATGCCGGCGGCATCGTCCAATCGCTGGCGGAAACCATGGCCGGCTGTGCCCTGACCCAGTTGGAACGCAAGGGCGCGCCGGTGATCTTCGGCAACTTCCTGTCCTCGATGAGCCTGCGTTCCGGCTCGCCCACTTTCGGCACGCCGGAGCCTGCGATCGGGTCGATTGTGATCGGCCAACTGGCGCGCCGCCTGAACCTGCCCCTGCGTTGTTCGGGCAACTTCACCACATCGAAGCTGCCCGATGCCCAGGCGATGATGGAAGGCACGATGTCGATGCTGGCCGCCATCCATTGCGGCGCGAATTTCATCCTGCATTCGGCCGGCTTCCTCGACGGGCTGCTGAGCATGTCTTACGAGAAATTCATGCTAGACGCCGATCTCTGCGGTGCCCTGCACGCCTATCTGGACGGAATCAAGATCGACGACGATCAGCTGGCGGTCGAAGCCTTTGCCGAAGTCGGCCCGGGGAATCACTTCTTTGGCTGCGACCATACCCTGGCGCATTACGAGACTGCGTTTTGGGACAGCGATCTGTCCGACAACGAGCCCTTCGAGAAATGGGAGGCTGCAGGTTCGACCGATGCGGCGACCCGTGCCAATGCGCTGTGGAAAAAACGGCTCGCCGAATATGAACCGCCTCCGATGGAGGATGCGACCCGCGAGGCGCTGCAGGATTATGTGGCGCGCAAGAAATCCATGACCCCGGATGCCTGGTACTGACCTCGGAGCCGCGCAATTGATTTTTCGCAGAAAAATCGTGGGCGTGTCAGGACCTCAGGCCGGTTTCCTGCAGAAGGCCGCGCCGCTTGGCCTCGTAGTAATAGCCATGCGAATACCAGTAGATCGCGCGGTCCTCGCTGCCGCGTGACACGATCCAGGCGCCACGCAGATATTTGCCGGCGTATTTGAGGTTGGTTTCGGCATCCAGAAGGCCGCTCGGCGGGCCGTCGAAGCCCATTTGCCGCGCGGTCTGCGGCATGATCTGCATCAGACCGTAATAGGGCCCATGGCGCGCCGCCGGATTGTAGCCGCTTTCGCGCTGGATGACCCGATGGATCAGACTGGCTGGCATGCCGTAAATCGCGGCATATTTCGCCACCAGCCGGTCCATTTCGGGGGTCTCCCCGCGATAGTTCTCGACAGGTTTGCGGCCACAGGCAGCCAGGGCCGCCAAGGCCAATCCTGGCAGGGAGTTGGTCAGAAATGTGCGGCGCGGCATGGGCATCAGGAACGTCCTTTCGTTTCCTGCCTCTTATCGGGGCAATCCGGTGCAAGGAAAGAGAAGATTTCGCCGCAAGCCTGCCCAAGCGAGGCCTTGCCTGTCATGCCCCTGTCACGACGGTTTGCGATGACAGGGGGGCGCGCGTATATCCGGGGGGGTTGCCAGCGGAGAAACGCCATATATAGTCTAACTTATGGGCGCCATGGCGCATCTGGTGCCGGGTGCGCGGGCTCTCGAACGGAGTCTTTGCGGAATGGACGGTGACTTTCGAACCAGCTTCGTGCGCGATCCCGCGACGCTGAAATATTGCCCGGCTTTGGTGCTGAATGCGGATTTTCGTCCGCTCAGCTATTATCCCCTCTCACTTTGGCCCTGGCAGGAGGCGATCAAGGCGGCGGTCCTCGACCGGGTGACGATCCTGGCCGAATATGATCAGGTCGTTCGAAGCCAGAGGCATGAATTCAGACTGCCCTCGGTCGTCGTGCTGAAAGAATTCGTCCAACCTCAAAAGCGCGTGGCCTTCACGCGCTTTAATCTTTTTCTGCGCGACGAGTTTTGCTGCCAGTATTGCGGGGCCAAGGGCGATCTGACCTTTGACCACGTCATGCCGCGTGCGAGGGGGGGCGTCACCTCGTGGGAGAACGTGGTGGCGGCGTGCAGCCCCTGCAACCTGCGCAAGGGCTCCAAGACGCTGCGTCAGGCCGGCATGCACCTGAACCGTCCGCCCCGCGCGCCCAGCCCGGAAGAGATGCAGACCCATGGCCGCCGTTTCCCGCCCAACCATCTGCACGAAAGCTGGATGGACTACCTTTATTGGGATGTCGAACTCGAGGCTTAGGCCCGTCCGATCGACCGGCAGCCCGGCGTCGATTGGCATCGATGCCGGGCTGCGGTCGTGCCCCTGGTGGATCAGGACAGGGCAGCCAGCCGCAACCGTCCGTGATCTGGCGCGGTTCCGGCTGGTGCCATGGCCTTACAGGCCGTAGATCAGGCCTGGGTCCATCGCGATATAGCCCACAGCCTCGCCCGTGTGACCCATCTCGACATCGGCCGATTGCTCTTCCTGGGCAAAGACTGCGACGCTGTCCACGAAGATGTTGTTGAGCCGCAGATCGGCCGTATCGGGGCCCCGCATGGTCTGCATGTCGGCGATGAAGGCGAAGTGATCAGTGCCGAAGGCGCCGGGCATGTCGATGCGGTGCACGGTGCTGTCGACCGGGTCCATCGAGCCTGCCATAAGCCCGCCGCCCGTGCCGGTGCCGCTGTCCAGCGCGATCCAATCCACGGCTTCAGCCTTGATCGGGGTGGCGTTGGCCTCTTGCTGCTGCAACTCCATTTTGAAGCCCGAGGTGCCGACCGACATGATCCGGTCGGTCACGGTGGCGGTCTGGCTGTCGGACGCGACCTGCGCCATCACCAGCGGCTTGCCATTGAAGGCCGCCCCCCCGAAGCCGATGGTGCTTGCGACGCCCGAAGCGGTCGAGGAGCCCGCCGCGATGACCTGACCATTGGCCAGGGTATGGGTGCCGGCGGAAACGGCCATCCAGCTGATCTGCTCGTTTGCATGGTAGCCGTCGAGATAGTTCCATTCCTTGATCTGAAATTCAAAGCCCGTGCTGGTGACATTGCGCACGATCAGGCTCGCGGGTTGGCCGCCGTGCATCGTCATTGGGCCCATCAC
Source organism: bacterium (assembly GCA_016124195.1). Classification (GTDB taxonomy): domain Bacteria; phylum Pseudomonadota; class Alphaproteobacteria; order Rhodobacterales; family Rhodobacteraceae; genus Stagnihabitans. The sequence continues at coordinate 199,145 of WGOE01000004.1, forward strand.
GACCGAGGGATTGTCGATGGCCGAAGAAAAACTGACCGAATGCCACTGCGCACGGTTTTCCTGCAAGACGTTCAGGACCCCGGATTCACCGATCTTGGTCAATCCGGGCGAGGGAGGGGAGGAGCCATACTCCTCGGCGCCGATGTCGACCTTGCCCACCACTCGCACATTTCCGCTCACATCGGTGGCGCCAAGCCCAAAGGCATCCGTTCCAGCGTCGATTGCCTTCGAGCCGGACGACAATTCGAAATTGCCATGCGCGGCATCAACGAAAAGCGGATTGACGCCAATGAGGTTCTGATTGCCGGTCGTCGCAATTGCATTGCCACCGTCATTGCGGAACGAGTTTTGCCCCGCAATTCCATTGAACAGCAGGTTATTGTCGAAGATCACGTTCTTGTTGACATACCCGCTGTAAGAGTTGTTGTCGAATGCGGTATTTCCGCTGATCGAGGAATCGGCAACGGCTATATTGTTGACGAAGGTATTGTTGCTCGATTGAGCGTTCGAGATTTCACCGCGCCAAGTGCCGGTGTTGGCCAGGTCGACGTTGTTGTGATAGGCGGTGTTGCCGCTGACGGTGACGTGATCGCTCCACGTCACCTGCACGCCCTTGCCTCCGTTGCCGTAGACAAGGTTGTTCTCGACCAGGGTTGCGTAGTTATAAGCCTGGTAAGCAGTGTTCTGGGTGCTCTGAAAGTCATCGATGATGATGCCGTTGCCGTCAGTATGCTCTCCGGCATGGGTGACATTGTCATGCGAGATGTTATTGCGCACAATCGTTCGATAACCCGTGGTCGTCGTGTCACCGGTGATGTTTCGGTTTTCGTAAATGGAGATACCCGAAAACCAGCCAGAGCTTGCATTGCCGTAGGTCTCGTTGCCCTCGACCGTGATGAAGTCCGAGTAGTTGAATTGAATTCCTGACTCGCCATTGCCGTGCGAGATGTTGTTGCGCACCGTGATGTGGTGAACGTTATTGGCCTGGATCCCGTCGCCCTTTGCGCCCGCGATATCAAAACCTTCGATCGTGACGTAATTTGCATTGACGTCGATCGCGTCATAGCCCGTCGTCGGCCGGATCAGCGCTTGACCGGGCACTTCCGAATGGATCGTCACATCCCCTGCGGCCGACCCCCCCTTGGCGATGTTGAGGGTTTCGTTGTAAGTGCCTGGACGAACGATGATTTCATCGCCCGGCTTCAGGTTCGCACTGAGGGCTTCGTTGATTGTGCGGAAGGGTGAGGTCGCTGTCCCTGACGCTGTGTCGCTGCCTGTGGTTGCAACATAGTAGATTGCCATTTCTTCTCTTTCTTTGTTGGCTTTGTATCATCCTGAAGGTTTTCGTTGCGCATTTGGCGGTATCGCAGGCTGTGCAAGACATCCTTTTGATCCACCTCTGCGTCAAGTCGATACATATCAGGGGTTTCGGTCTAAGCCAGCCGGTTTGCAAGTCGATCGGCAAAGTTTTACGCAGCCGTGACATTCCAGCGGGTTTCCTATTGATTGCTTGATAACGGCGAAAGCTTTTTGGAAGTCCCGTCAATTGCTTAGTTTGACCCGATGCCGGACTTGGATCTGGCAGGTTGCGCGGACTTTTGCTGATCCCATGATTTTGCCGGGTCCCGGTGCGTGCTGCGCCGGTGGACACCGGCAATCTTCCGCCGGTCGCTTTTCGGGATCGGCCGGATGTTTGATTCGGCCGTGGCCTCTGGCGTTTTTCAACGTGGATCCAATCAACTACTCCTTTCGGCGTATGAACTACTCCTTATGGAGGATAGATAACACTTTGGATCCATCGCCCCGCTTCAAAGGTGGGTATTCCGCGCCGGTCATGCGTCTTTTGGAGAATTGAAGCCTTGCACTGGCGCCATCGCGACTTTGGAAATCATTCGCCCAGATAGGCCTCATCCGCCGATTGACGCCCGATTGCGCCCAAGTGGGAACTTCTCGCCCGAGGTCGCTGGTTGCTAGGTTTGGCTCAAGGCCCCCCGCAGGCCTGCGTTGCGCCATTGAACCACCCTTTCCAAATTCATTTCGTGGAGGATCCTTTGCCAGTCACCAATTGCACGCTTGGGCCCGGGGTCCGGATCACGCATCCCGATCTGGTCAATCTTTATGGCTGTCAGATCGGGGCGGGCACGATGATCGGGCCCTTTGTGGAGATTCAATCCGACAGCATCGTGGGCGCCCGCTGCAAGATTTCGTCGCACAGCTTCATCTGTGAAGGTGTCATGCTGCAGGACGAGGTCTTTGTCGGTCACGGTGTGATGTTCACCAACGATCTTTACCCGGCCAGCACCAATCCGGACGGTTCGATGAAGGGACCTCAGGACTGGACCTGCCACCAGACCCTCGTCTGTCGCGGCGCCTCGATCGGCTCGAATGCCACGATCCTGTGCGGGGTGACGATCGGGGCCGGCGCGATGGTCGGGGCCGGAGCGGTCGTCACGCGCGACGTGCCGGATGGCGCGACGGTCGCCGGCGTTCCGGCCCGGCCCATCGGCGCGGCGCGTCGCAGAGCTTGCCGGCAAGAAGACACTCGGTTCGGCCATGGTGCGGTCATGATCAACGTCGGTATTGCAGGTTATGGCTATTGGGGACCGAACCTGTGCCGGGCGGTGGCTGAATCGGGTTGCGCCCGGGTCGAGATGATCGCGGACATGTCGCAGGACGCCCGCGCCCGGGCCGAACTGCGCCATCCGGCCGCGCGTCTGACCGGCGACATCCACGCGATGATTGCCGACCCCAAGGTCGATGCCGTGATGATTGCAACGCCAGTCAGCACGCATTTTCCGCTGGCGCTGGCGGCGCTGAAGGCGGGCAAGCATGTGCTGGTCGAAAAGCCGATGGCAGAGACCCCGGCCAAGGCAGCCATCCTCGTCAACGAAGCCGCGGCCCGGTCCCTGGTGCTGATGGTGGACCACACCTTCATCTACACCGGCGCCGTCCAGAAGATCGCGGCGCTGATCGCCGAGGGAGAGCTGGGCCAGCTTTACTATTACGACTCGATCCGCGTGAACCTTGGCATCTTTCAGCGCGATGTCGATGTGATCTGGGACCTTGCGGTGCACGACTTCGCCATTCTGGACCGGCTGATGCCGACCCGGCCGGTGGCCGTGACTGCCAGCGCCGCCAGCTGCATCGTGGGCAGTCCGGCCAACATGGCGCATGTCTCGGTCTATTACGAAGATGGCGCCATGGCCCATCTGAACGTCAACTGGCTGGCGCCAGTCAAGATCCGCCAGACCATGATCGGCGGCAGTCGCCGCATGGTCATCTACGACGACATGCAGACCAGCGAAAAGGTCAAGGTCTATGACCGCGGCGCGGCGCCGGGCGACACGCCGTACGAGACGCGGGTTTCGTACCGGCTGGGCGACATGCGCGCGCCGGCGCTGTCCTCGAAAGAGGCTCTCTTGACCGAAGTGCAGGAATTCGTGCGCTGCGTCGAGACCGGCGCCACGCCCCTTTCGGACGGGGCCAGCGGCTTGCGTGTCGTCGATCTTCTGGCCGCGGCCAGCCTGTCCAGCAAACGCCGCGGTGTTCCCATCGAACTCGATTTGAAAAGAGAAGCATCATGATCCCGTTTCTTGATCTGCAAAGCCAATACCGCTCCATCGCGCCCGAGCTTCAGAACGCCGTCCTCGCCACCTTGCGCAGCGGCTCTTACATCCTGGGCGAGCCGGTCGAATGTTTCGAAGAGAATTTCGCAAGCTATTGCGGCACGAAATATGCGATCGGGGTCAACACGGGCACCTCGGCCCTGCATCTGGCGCTGCTGGCGGCGGGCATCGGCCCGGGGGACGAGGTCATCACCGTGCCGATGACCTTCGTGGCGACGGTGGCCGCGATCCTTTACACGGGCGCTACACCGGTCTTTGTCGACATCGACCCGGTCACCTGGAACATGGACCCCAGGCAGATCGGCGCGGCCATCACCCGACGGACGCGCGCCATCCTGCCCGTGCATCTGCACGGCCGGCTCGCCGACATGGAGGCGATCCGGGCCATCGCGCGGCTGCACGACCTTGTGGTGATCGAGGACGCGGCTCAGGCCCATGGCGCCGAACGTGACGGGCGACGGGCCGGGGCCTTTGGCGACATCGGCTGCTTCAGCTTCTATCCGGGCAAGAACCTCGGCGCTTGCGGCGAGGCCGGGGCCGTGGTCACCAGCAACGAGGCACATGCCGCCAAGATCCGCTGCCTGCGCGACTGGGGCCAGCAGGGCAAGTACAACCACGTGATGGAGGGCTTCAACTTCCGCATGGATGCGATCCAGGGCGCCATTCTGGACGTCAAGCTGCGTCATCTGGAGGATTGGACCAAGACGCGCCGTGCTGTTGCCAATGCCTATCACGCCGGCCTTTCCCCCAGGATCGCGCGGGCCGCGGGGCCCTTCGGACCGGATCACGCCTGCCATGTCTATGCCATCCGCGTGGCCGACCGCGACGGCCTGCGCCGCAGGCTGGAGGAGGTCGGCGTGGCAACCAACGTGCATTATCCCAAACCGGTTCACCTTCAGCCGGCCTATGCGCGGCTCGGCTACAAGAAGGGCGATTTCCCGGTGTCCGAGGCGCTTGCCCAGACGTCGCTGTCGCTGCCGATCCACCCCGACCTTTCGGCGCGCGATGTGCAACAGGTCATCGACGCGGTGAACGGGTTGGCCAATGTCTCGCCCGCCGCCGCCTTGATGATCGCTTGAGGGGAAAGATCATGTCGAAAAGCTCTGTCCTTGCCAACAAAAGGGTGCTTGTCACTGGCGGCAGCGGGTTTGTCGGATCGCATCTCGTTGACCTGCTGGTCGAGGCGAAGTGCCGCGAGATCGTCGTCATCGACAACATGGTGCGCGGCCGGCCGGAAAATCTGTCCCGGGCCATGGCCAGCGGGGCGGTCACGCTGGTCCGCGGCGATATCCGCGACGCGGCCCTGATGCGGCGGCTGATGCCGGGGATTGACACCGTGTTCCATCAGGCGGCGCTGCGCATCACCCATTGCGCCGCCGAACCGGACGAGGCGATGTCGGTCATGGTGCAGGCCACCTACGACCTCTTGCAACTTTGCCGAGAGATGGGGACGCGCAAGGTGGTGATGGCCTCCTCTGCCTCGATCTATGGCCTGGCCGAGCATTTCCCGACCACCGAGGCAGAACCGCCCTATCCGAACCGCACGCTGTACGGCGCGGCCAAATCCTTTGGCGAGGGGCTCCTGCGGTCGTTCAACGACATGTACGGGCTCAACTACGTGGCTTTGCGCTATTTCAACGTCTATGGCCCGAGGATGGACCTGCACGGCCGCTATACCGAGGTCATGGTGCGCTGGATGGAACGCATCGCGGCAGGCGAGCCGCCGATCATCTTTGGCGACGGGCTGCAGACGATGGACATGATCGACGTGCGCGATGTGGCGCGCGCCAATATCCTCGCCGCGACCTCGAAGGTCAGCGATGCCGTCTTCAACGTCGGCAGCCAGACCGAGACGTCGCTTCTGGACCTGGCCTCGCTGTTGGCGGCAGGCATGGGGCGGCCCGATCTGGTGCCGATCCATGCCGAGGCCCGCGCGATCAATCCCGTGCCGCGCCGCTTGTGTTCGGGCAAGGCCGCGCGCGAGCAGCTGGGCTTCAGGCGCGAAATCGCGCTGTCCGACGGGTTGCGCGACCTCATTGCCTGGTGGAGGGCGGAAAAGGCCGCCGCACCGTCAGCGGAGGCCGCAGCATGATCCCGATCGCCAAACCATTTCTGGGCGCGGCAGAGGCCGATGCGGCGCGCGCCGCCGTCCTGTCGGGCTGGGTCTCGCAAGGGCCGCAGGTCGCGGCCTTCGAGGCCGAATTTGCCGCCCTCGTCGGCGCACCCCATGCCTGCGCCGTGTCGAACTGCACGACCGCGCTGCACCTGGCCTGCCAGGCGCTTGGTATCGGGCCGGGAGACGAGGTGATCACGGTCAGCCACTCTTTCATCGCCGGGGCCAATGCGATCCGGCAGACCGGCGGCATCCCCGTCTTTGTCGACATCGAAAGAACCGGCTACAACATCAGCGTCGCTGCGGTCGAAAAGGCGATCACCGGGCGGACCAGGGCGATCCTCTGCGTGCATCAGATCGGCATGCCCTGCGACCTCGAAGCCTTGCTGGCCCTGGGCCGGCAGTACGGCCTGCCGGTGATCGAGGACGCCGCCTGCGCCATCGGATCGGAAATCCGCATCGATGGCCGTTGGGAAAAGATCGGCAAGCCGCATGGCGACATCGCCTGTTTCTCGTTCCACCCGCGCAAGGTGATCACCACGGGCGAGGGCGGGATGCTGACGACGCGGCACCCCGATCTGGACGCGAAATTCCGGCTGTGGCGCCAGCATGGCATGTCGATCTCGGATGTGCAGCGCCACGCCTCTTCGCAGATCCAGTTCGAAGACTACCCCGAGCGCGGCTACAACTACCGCATGACCGACATCCAGGCCGCCATCGGGCGCGAACAGCTCAAACGGCTGGACGACATCGTGCAGAAGCGGCGTGCCATCGCGACGCTTTATCACAGGATGATGGCCGATATCCCGGGGATCACCCTGCCGGTCGAACCGGACTGGGCGCGTTCGAACTGGCAAAGCTATTGCATCGGGCTCGATCACGCCATCGACCAGCGCAGCCTGATGCAAGCCCTGCTGGACCGGGGTGTGGCAAGCCGGCGCGGCATCATGTGCATGCACCTGGAAGGCGCGCAGGCCGATGTGCCGCTGCGCCATCCGCTGGACCGTTCGGTGGAGGCGCGCGACCATTCGATCCTGCTGCCGCTCTTTGCCCAGATGACCACCGACGAGGTGCGCCGCGTGGTCAACACCCTGCGCGCCGAAGTCCTGTTCCTGCTGTTGGCGCCCCGACCCCCGGCAGACCCGCCCGCCGCCGTTGCGTCCTAGCCCCGTCCCGGACCCGGCTGCGGATCCGTCATGGTGCGGATCTGCCGGGCCGGGTTTCCCACCATCACCGCCCCTTCCGGCACATCGCGGACGACATTGGCGCCCATCCCGATCAGGGCGCCATCGCCGATGCGGATGCCGTTGCGGATGGAACTCGCGCTGCCGATGTAGCAGCCCTTGCCGATGACGACAGAGCCGGCGAGGGTCACGTTCGATCCGATGATCGAGCAGGCGCCGATGCGGACGTCGTGATGGATCACCGAATTGACCAGCACCATGACATGGTTGCCCAGGATTGCATTCGAGGTGACGACGGCGCCCGGATACAGCACCGCCCCATGTCCAAGCTGCGCATAACCCGACACGCTGGCGCGCGGATGAACCAACCGGGCAAACCGCGCCTCGGGAATGCGCAGAGCGTCAATCATCGCTTGCCGACGCGGATAGGATTTCTCTGACCCGATCAGGAAAAGATAAAGGCAATCGCCAAATTCATGCGCGCGTGCCAGAGGGGCCAGGGGAATGCCCTTGAAATCCGCGCCATGGCGTGGGTCATCCGAGAGAATTGCCGCGACCTTGAATTCGGCCTCGGCGGCCTCAAGAATCTCCAGCGTGTTCCCGCTGAGGCCGATCAGGACGATGGTCTGTTTCAAAGGCATTATCTTCCCTATTTCGAACATGGCGCAACGATCAGATTCGCACGCGCAAATCATTTTGGAAGTATAATCCATTTCGGCCCGGTGACCAATGAATACAGGTCAGTTATCGCTTTTGGTTGCGCGGTATGGTATAATTAAACCCATAGTTGTATTCGGGTCGGGCGGCGGCGAATCACTTCAGCCTTGCCGGTCTGATCTGGCGCTGGGGGGCAGGCTTTTAGCGACGCGAAGTGGCATTTTCGATCCTTGATGACCTGCTCCGCCAAATAAATTTGCCAGCCGGTGGCGCATTCGGCATGCCCCGTACAAGGCAGGTTTGGCCTGGGTCCGCGGCCTCAAAGCCGAGCGACCCATGCGGATCGGCCAGGCACCGCCGTCGCCGCGAGGGACATCCTCGGCGGGGACGGGGTCCTCTGCCTCGGGCGTAGACCGGGTTTCCCCCACGATTTCAAGGTCAACCATTCGCCCCTGCTGATCCGGGCCCCACGATCGGCAGGAGGATTAACATCTGTAAATCAAAGGTTAACACGACATATCGTGAAGAAGGGAGGACGGTGCCGGATACCCCTGCACGCAACAAGGCACTTGCGGGCAGATGAAACTGCGACGCGCGATTTCGCCAATGAACTGCGGTGCCGTGCTTGAGTACAGTGTCAATGGCCGGTCACGGGCGGCGCCTTGCCGCATCGTCTCCGGACTGACCGGCCATTGCCTGACCACGGTCAAATCCGGTCAGGTCGAATTCGGTTGATATCCATCAATGCCCGGGGTCCGTCTTTGACAAAACCTGTTCAAACGATGTGACCGCACCAGACTCCGGACTGGGCAAAGACCCGAGCCGCATACCCCTTCCGAGGCAATTTTCGCCCGAAGCCATGCCGGTAAGAATAACCCGGAGTTCGTCCAGCGCGGGCGCGAAGAAAAGTGGATTACGCTTGATACGCCCTCAAATTTGCTCTGACAGGAGAATTGGGATATGGAAACCGGAGTACGTGGCGGCGATTCCGCCAGAGGCAGATTTCCGTTTGCACGGCGCAGCATCGAGATTGACCCGCGCGCCATTGCCGTCTTGGGATCTGCGCCGAATAAGACTGCTGCTCCTCTGACCAAGGCGCCACCGTTCGATCTTTTGGCCGTGATCGACAATCGCGCCCTCGAACGCGAGTGTTTTGTGCTTTGCCTGCAACAGCAATGCCAGGGCTCGCGCGTGGTGGGATATGAATCGGTCAGCGACTGGCAGGCGCGGGTCGGTGCATCCGACATTCGCCAGGTCATCCTGACCAACATCGGTTCGAAGCCGCTGACCGACGAAGGTGTCAGGGCCATGGTCAAAGAGCAGGTCGCCATGGCAGGCGCGGTGCCGGTGGTCGTGCTGGGCGCCTCCGAGGATCTTGATACGGTGATTGCGGCACTGGAATGCGGCGCTGCGGGTTATATCCCGCCCGCCATCCACATCGCCAACATCGAGGATGCGGCCAGTCTGGCCGTGGCGGGCGGTGTGTTCTTTTCGCGCAAATCGGTCTTTGCGCTGCGCGAGGGCGGCCCGCCCGCGGATGCGGCGACGACGCTGGTGCTGGACCAGTTCACCACCCGGCAACGCGCCGTGGCGCAGGTGTTGCGGCGTGGTGCGGCCAACAAGACCATCGCCTACGAACTCAAGCTGCGCGAAAGCACGGTGAAGGTGCATGTCCGTCAGATCTTCAAGAAGCTGAAGGCCACGAACCGCACGCAGGCGGCCTTCCTGCTCAACCAGATGACGGGATGGTCGGGCGACCCGCCCCAGACCAAGGATTGAAAAGCGCGCCCCGGGCCGGATGCCGTCAGAGGCTCCGGCCGTTTCCGATGGCCCGGCCCGGGCGCAGGACGAAAGTGCCAAGGATGCCCAATTCGCGGCGCAAAGGATGTGCCAGCAGGATTACCCCCGCGACCCATCCCACCGCAGCCCCGGCAATGGCCAACGCAGCGACAGCGGCACTCATCCCATCCCAAGACCCGAGGCTTGCGATCAGGGTGACGGGCAGGACCAGGGTCGCCAGGGTCACGCCGCCGCTGGTCAAGAGCACCTCGCCCAGCTCGGCCCAGGCAAAGGGCACCTTGCGCCGCACGAACCACAGAAGGCTTGCGACCTGCAGCGATCCGGTCAGGAAAAGGCTCATCGCCATGTCATGCAGGCCGGAATGCGAGGCCCAGAGCATGACGGCAAAGCTGGGCGGCAGGGCGATCGACATCGCCGCCGCCATGTCGCGCACCCGCCCCAGCGAGACGAGGACCGGAAAGCACAGATAGGTCGGAAACAGCAGGAAATAGGCCAGCGCCACGATCCGCACCAAGGGGATAGCCGCCAGCCATTGCGGGCCCAGCAGCAGCCGCACGATGGGATCGGCCAGAACCGCGATCATCGCCAGCGCCGGCCATTGCAGCCCAGAGACGTAAGACAGGCCGGTCAGGAACGGCCCCTTCAGCACACCCGAATTGCGCGCATGGGCCGACAGCGCGGGCAAGAGAACCGGTTGTGCCGCGCTCAAGAGCAGGCGGTCCGGCAATTGGTTGAGCGAGATCGCCCGGGCGAACAGACCGACCTCGGCAAAGCCCAGAACCCGACCCAGGATCAGCCTGGGCAGCGCGTCGGCCAGCATCCCCAAGAGGGTCACGATGGTCGACCAGGTCCCGAAGGGCAGGATCTGGCGCCAATGGCGCAATGCCGGCCGGAAGATCCAGAAGTCGGGCCGGCAGATCAGCGCACCCGCCGCCGAAACGCCCGCCGCCAGAACCGAGCCCCAGACGAAGCTGAAGGGGCCAAAGCCTGCCAGCGCCAGCGTGATCGTGGCCACCGCATTGGTCAGGGCCGTGGCAACGCCGATCGCCGCGACCCGGCCAAAGGCCATGTCGCGCCGCATCAGGGCCAGCAAGGGGTTGCTGATCGGGGCCACCAGAAAGGCCAGGGCTGCAACCCGCAACAGGCCGCCCAGCTCTGCCTTGCCGTAATAGCTGGCCAGCATATCCGACAGCGCCAGCGCGCTGACCCCGAGGCCCAGCGACATCAGCGCCATGATTGTGACGGCCGTACGCACGGTCATCGGCGTCAACTCGGCGGCCTGGATCAGATAGGCGCCGATGCCGAAATCGCGGAAGGTTTCGATCAGGATCACAACTGTGCTGGCCAGAAGGAACAGGCCCACCTCTGCCGGCGTCAGGATGCGCGAGACGATGGCCATCGTGGCGAGGTTCAGCACCACGCCCGAAATCTTGTCGGCGAAGGCCATAACGAAAGAGCGGCGGATCATCAAAGCCTCCTGTTGCCGCGATGGCCCTTGACCGCGGGGCGCGACGGTCCACCGGCGGCAAGGCTGCGCAGGGCGGCGCGGAGCTTGCGCAGGCCGTCCAGCCCGCGCGCGCCCAGGATCTTGACCGCAACCGATCTTCCAAGCTGGCGCAGGTAGCGAAATTCACGCGCCGGCGGCAGATCGGGACGCACACCCGTGCGGCGCATGACCCGGTCGAGCCCGCGCAGCCAGAGCCCGGATGCGTGTGCCGCCGCCAAGCGCTTCGGCGTCAACGCCGGCTGGCCCGCCCGCGCCAGAAGCCCGTCGAGCCAATCGAGATAGGCCGCCTCGCTGCGTTCCGGCATCGGATGGATGCTGGCGGGTCGGCCTGCGCCCCGTGGTGCCTCTGGCCGGGCCTTGCCCGCCAGCCGGTCCAGCGCCCTGACGATGTGGTCAAGCTCGGGATGGGAGAGGCCCGGGTAGCGGTCGCGCAGGGCAATCGCCTCGGGGCCGCGCCCGGCCGCCAGCAGGGCCACAAGGTAGAGCGCCCATTCCACCGCGTCGGGCGTGGCGGCGCCATAGTCGACCAGCGTCGTCTCGATCGACCGCGCCAGCCGTGGCAGGGCGGCTTCAGGATGACCCTCCACCAGATCGCACAGGGCAAGGCCCAGATGCGCCTCGGGCAGATAGGGCACGTAGTCGAGCGCCGTTTGCAGGGCGTCACGCGCGCCGGCACTGTCGTCGGCGGCCATCAGGCCCGCGGCGCGTTGCAGCGCCAGCCGGTCAAGCCCGCGCCCGACCAGATGGCCATGGCCGCGCCAACCGGCCGCCTCGACGATGCAGAGGGGCGCGAAGGGGCCGGGCTGACGGATCCTCTGCCCGGCCTTGAGCATGCGGTTCAGATCGTACCATTCGCGGATCTGCGACCGCTGCTGCATCGTGTGGCGGTCATGGACCAGCCGATGCCCGGCGCGGGTGATCTGGCGCAGGTGATCCTCATCGGCGAAAAGCGCGTCGAGCCGGTCCAGAACCTCGTCCGGTTCGGCAAAGACGCAACTGATGTCATCGGCAAAGCCGGCGGCTTCCAGCGCGGGGGTGCGTTCGGCGATCAACAGGCTGGCGCAGGCCGGAATCTCCAGATGCTTGCGCACCAGTTCATGCCCCATCGTCCCACAACTGGGCGAGGCCCAGGCGGCATTGAGCGCGCGGGCATAGCTTTCGCCCGCCAGCATCCGCCGCGCCGCGCCGGATTCGTACTGGAAGGGCGGGGTGACAAGGCAGGGGTAATGCTTGCTCAGGGTATCGTAGACCTTCTGCCGCCAGGGATAAAGCCGGTAGGCCTGACCGATCAGCGCGACGGGAATGACTTTCTGCAACCCATGGTCGCGAAACATCGCGGGGTCAAAGAAGTTGGGCCAGACGAAGGTCCGGTCGGCGATCGCGGGCGTGTATTCGGGCATCGCCGTCCCGATGGTGAAGTAGGTGTCGATTCCCCAGGCCTCCATATCCGCCAGAAACCCCGAGCGCCGGTCGCACCAGGGGTCGCCGTTGTGCAGGCCCAGTTTGGGCACCCCGGGGTTGGCGGCTGTGTTCGCGATGCGGAGCCGGCGCGAGCCATGGCTGCGGTAGCCGGCCTCGAACAGGGCGAGGTCCGGTTCCAGCCGATCGCAGACCGCGGCGTAGTCGCAGTCCTCGTTGATCACCGTGACCTCGAAGAACTGCGACAGGCATTTGACGTGGTGCTGCATGTGCAGGGCCAGGAAGGACGAGGCACCCAGGTTCGGAAAATGGTTCCACTGGAAGAACGCCAGTCTGGGCTTTTGCGCAGGGGGGGCGCGCAACGCCTCTTCCATCTAGGTGGCCTGTTCCAGCCGCGCCGCGCCATTGCTGCGCAGGCGGGCGAGATGGGCAACCTTCATCGGCACGCGGTCCTGCACGCCCGAAAGAATCTGGTCGAAATAGTGGATCGTGCGGCGCAGCCCCTCTTCCAGCTGGACGCTGGGCGACCAGCCCAGATGTTCCTGCGCACGCGTGATGTCGGGACGGCGCTGGGTCGGGTCGTCCTGCGGCAGGGGCCGGTGGATCAGGATGGAACGCGAGCCGGTGATCTCCAGCACCAGCTGGGCCAGCTGGCGCATGGTGAATTCGGCCGGATTGCCCAGATTGCAGGGCAGGGGCACCGTGTCGGGCGCCTCCATCAGCGCCATCAGGCCGCGCACCAGATCGTCCACATAGCAGAAGGACCGGGTCTGCAGGCCGCTGCCATAAAGCGTGATCGGTTCGCCCCGCAGGGCCTGCACGATGAAATTCGACACGACGCGCCCGTCATCGGGACGCATCCGCGGCCCATAGGTGTTGAAGATCCGCGCCACGCGGATGTTCACGCCATATTGGCGGTGGTAGTCGAAAAACAGCGTCTCGGCGCAGCGCTTGCCCTCGTCGTAACAGGCGCGCGGGCCGACCGGGTTGACGTTGCCGAAATAGCCCTCGACCTGGGGATGCACGGAAGGATCGCCATAGACCTCGCTGGTCGAGGCCTGAAAGATCTTGGCATGCGCGCGCATCGCCAGGTCCAGCATGTTGATGGCGCCATGCACATTGGTGCGCACCGTCTGGACCGGGTCGATCTGGTAGTGGATGGGCGAGGCGGGGCAGGCCAGATTGTAGATCTCGTCGATCTCGGCGCAGAGGGGAACGGTGACATCGTGCCGCAACAATTCGAAGCGGTGATCGTCCATCAGGTGCAGGATGTTGTCGCGGCTGCCCGTGTGAAAGTTGTCAAGGCAGATGACATCATGTCCGGCCCCGATCAGCCTTTCGCACAGATGCGAGCCGACAAAGCCCGCGCCCCCGGTGACAAGAATGGTCTTGGTGTTAAGCATGGTCAAACCTCCAACGAAATTCTTTTTGCAAAACGGGCGTCCAGCCGATCTCAGTAGGCGCCCTTGCGGCCGATGAGGGCCGCGAAAGTGCCAAGGATGATCTGCAGATCCAGCCAGACCGACTGGTTGTCGATGTAGTGTTCGTCAAGTTGGCGCTGCTGGGCGATGTCGGCATCGCTGCGCGCGCTGATCTGCCACAGGCCGGTGATCCCCGGCATGACTGAGGCTCGTTTGGCCCGGAATTCGGCCGGCATGGCCGCCAGATGATAGTCCGGAAAGGGGCGGGGGCCCACGATGCTCATCCCGCCCGTCAGCACATTGATCAGCTGCGGCAATTCGTCGATGCTCGACACGCGCAGGAACCGGCCGATGCGGGGCAGCACGCGCGGATCGTGGCGCAGCTTGAAATGCGCCTGCCATTCCGCCCGGGCCGCCGGATTGACGCGCAGCAGCTCTTCCAGCCGCTTTTCGGCATCGCGGTACATGCTGCGTAGCTTGAAGACCCGCAGCCGCGCGCCCTGAAAGCCTTCGCGTTCCTGCACATACCAGACCGGGCCAGGATCGGCGATCCAGATGGCCAGGGCGGCGAGCGCCATGATCGGCGCGACCAGAACCAGCGCGGGCAGGGCAATTGCCAGATCGATCGCGCGTTTGAGCGCAGCGGCCGCGCGCGGTCGCCGCGCACACAGGGACAGGCCGACCGCGCCCCCGATGGCGGTCGGGCGCAAGCCCGACACCCGCAGATCGGGCATATCGGCCAGCACGATGACCTCGTGGTAGCGGCGGCGCAATTCTTCGGCCTCTTGCGGGTCGGGCATATAGCTCATGGCCGCAATCACGCCGCGCCCGCCAGACGGGTTCAGGCCAAGGTGCCAGTGTTTGGCAAAGCAAGCCTCAAGGCTGCTTGTCAGATGCGGTCCGCTGAAAAAATCCGTCGGCGTGCCCCAGAGATCCGCCCGCCGCAGGCCCTTGCGAGCGAGGCTGCGCAGCGGCACCTGAACGAGGACCGCGAGTGCGAGGAACAGCGCGAGTGGCGCAAGATCGGCCGTGGTCGCGCCCGCAATCCCCACGGCCACGGCCGCCGTCATCAGCGTGGCCAGAGCCCTGCGCCGCAGGATCTCTTGCGGATGCAGACGGTCCCCCGGATAGAGGTCAAGCAGCCAGGTCAGGCCGACAGCGGCTGCAGCGACCATGGCCAGACCCGGCATCAGGTCGGCCGGGGCGGCCATCGTGCGGACCAGCGCCGCAGCAAGGCCAAGACCCGCAAGGTCCGCCAGGGCCATCGTGGCGGCGCACAGCGGCCGGCGCGCCCTCTGGGCCTGTGCGGGACGCTTGTGCGCATCGCCCGGCAAAGCGGCTACCTCTGCCGCCACCTCTGCCGCCACCTCTGCGGCCTTGGGCACCTTGGGGTTGACCAGCATCATGACGGCGTCCTCCTCGGCAGACGTGCCGGCGCACCCCCGGCGCTGCGGTCAAGGCGACAGGGCGGCGCTGCGCGGGGCTGTGCGGGCCGGCCGGCACTCTGGGATCGCTGTGTCATGGGCGGCGCCCCTGTGGCTGGGCAAAGCGGCCCTGGCCCGCTTGTCGAAGTCCGTCGGGGACGGTACGCGGAACAGGGGTCGCACCGCCGGAACCGGCCTCTGCGATCGGAAAGGACCGCAGCCCGGTCTTTTGCAGCATCCGCAGCGCAAGATACCCCGGCACGACCCGGGCATAACGGCGCCAGAGCCGCCGCGGCTCGGTCAAAAGTCGGTAGGCCCATTCGAGCCCGGCCCTTTGCAGAAGCTTCGGAGCGCCGGCCTTGTTGCCGCCGATGAAATCGAAAGCGGCACCGACCCCCAGCAGGATAGGCGCCTCCAGCCTGTCGCGCATGCGGGCCATCCATCTTTCCTGTTTGGGCGTGCTGAGCCCGACCCAGACCACCTCTGCCCGTGCGGCATTGATCAGGGTGCCGACCTCATCCTCTTCCGCGGCGGTCAGCGCGCGGAACGGTGGCGCGTAGGCGCCGACGATCTGGCAGCCGGGATACATCCGGCGCAATCTCATCTCCAACTCTAGCAGGTTCTTTGGCGTGGTGCCGTAGAGGAAATGCCGCAGGCCCGTGGCCGTGCCGCGGGCAAACACGGCGCGCATCAGGTCGGGCCCATAGACCCGCCCGGCGTCAGGATGCCCATTGCCATGCAGCGCCCAGACCAGCGGCATGCCATCGGCCACCACGGCCATCGCCTGATTGTGGATGCGCCGCAACTCGGGGTCGCTCTGGCATTCGATCAGGCCATGCGCGCCGCAGACGCAGACATAGCCGCGCCGGCGGCTGGTCACGGCCTCGATGACCAGATCGACCGCGCCTTCCAGATCGAGCGCCGCAACCGCAACGCCCAGAATGTTGGAAACCGCGACTGCGGGCGTCCCTGCATGTTCTGTCGGCATCCATCCCGGCGCGTCTGGCGCCACCTTGCCCGGGGCCTCGGTCTGCATCGGCCTGATCCCTTTCTGCCATCCCAAGACAAAAGGCTAAGCTGCGTTGTCCCGCCCGGGAACCTGATAGAAGGGCGGTGGTGATCACCAGTGCTGCAGCACGTCAGAGGGGTCCTGTCCGTCGAAAGGGTGCAGCCGGCTTCCCCCGTTCAGCCGATTGGGGGTGTCGGCTCCCGCTGGCGGTCTGGAAGCGCGCCGATCGGAGGGCTTTACTTGGGTCCGGCAATCGCCCTCGATGCAAGGGCACGCGCAACGGCCGGGTCAGGTGTCCGTATCAGGTCGCGCACAGGGCGCGCGTGCCCCCGCAAGGTCCGAGGAGATACACCATGAACAGCGATGCCAAGACGGCCAACCTGCGGACCGTTGATGCAGAAATGCTGCGGCCCGAGACCCTCGGCAAGCCGCGGGTCGATGCCGAAGCCCCGGTCGTGCCGCGCGATGCCGCCACGCCGCAGCCGGCGGGTTCTGTCCCGGGTTCTGTATCGGGTTCTGTACCGGGTTCTGCGGGCCTCATCACGCCGGTCATCCTGTGCGGCGGGTCGGGCACGCGGCTCTGGCCCCTGTCGCGCAAGAGCTATCCCAAGCAGTTCGTGCCCCTGGTCGGCCAAGAGACGCTGTTTCAGGCCTCGGCCCGGCGCCTTTGCGGGGCCGGCTTCAATGCGCCCCTGATCATCACCCATGCCGATTTCCGCTTCATCGTGGCCGAGCAGCTCACCGCCATCGGGGTCGAACCGCAGGCCGTCCTGATCGAGCCGCAGTCGCGCAACACGGGCCCGGCGATCCTGGCGGTGGCGCTTTTTCTGCAGCGCCGGGCGCCCGATGCGCTGATGCTGATAGCGCCGTCGGATCACCTTATCCCGGACGGCGCGGCTTTCCGTGCCGCGGTCGAAACCGGGCGCAGGGCGGCCAGAGCCGGGCGGCTTGTGACTTTCGGCGTGCCGCCGACCCGGGCCGAGACCGGCTTTGGCTATATCGAACAGGGGCCTGCCGCCACGGCCTTCGGGCCGGGCGTGCACGACATCGCCCGCTTTGTCGAAAAGCCCGATGCCGCAACGGCCGCGCGCCTGGCCGCGGACAGCCGCTTCCTGTGGAACACCGGGATCTTCCTCATGTCGGTCGAGTCGGTGATCGCCGCCTTCAAGGACCACGCGCCGCATCTGATCGAGCCGGTCGCGGTGGCAGTGAGCGGGGCGCGGACCGATCTGGATTTTGTCCGGCTCGATGCGGCGGCCTGGTCGGGGGCGGCCGACATTTCGGTCGATTTCGCCATCATGGAACAGGCGGCCAACCTTGCCGTCGTGCCCTTCGCTGCGGGCTGGTCGGATCTGGGCTGCTGGGACGCGGTCCTGCGCGAGACCGATCAGGATGCGCGCGGCGTCTCGGTCTTCGGTGCTGCCACGGCGGTCGACTGCGATAACGCGCTTCTGCGGTCCGAAGATCCCGCCGTCCGGCTCGTCGGCCTCGGGTTGAAGAACGTGATCGCGGTGGCCATGCCCGATGCGGTGCTGGTGGCCGATGCCAGCCGCGCGCAAGAAGTCGGCAAGGTGGTGGCGGCGCTGAAAGAGCAGGGCGTCCGGCAGGCGACCCAGTTTCCCAAGGACCACCGGCCCTGGGGCTGGTTTGAAAGCCTCGTCACCGGCCCGCGCTTTCAGGTCAAGCGCATCGTGGTGCATCCGGGCGCGGCCCTGAGCCTGCAGTCGCATCATCACCGCGCCGAACACTGGACCGTGGTCGAGGGCACGGCCCGGGTCACCATCGACGACAGCGTGAAATTGCTGACCGAAAACCAGTCGGTCTATATCCCGCTTGGCGCCGTGCACCGCATGGAAAATCCCGGCAAGCTGCCCATGGTCCTGATCGAGGTGCAGACCGGCTGCTATCTGGGCGAGGATGACATCATCCGCTACGAGGATGTCTATTCCCGCTCTTGACCCGGTCCGGCGTCCAGCGGAGGGCGAAACTGGCGATGATGGTCATCATGATCAGCCACCACAGGTCGTTCTGCGACAGAAGGTTGCTCTCGGTCAGGTTCAGCGTCAGCATGACGCCCACCATCACGTTCATCCAGGCCCAGCCCTCCTGTGGTGCCGCACAATGCAGCGACGCGCCCCGCCGGATCGTCTGGACGACGGCCAGCGCAAAGATCGCCAGCCCGAGCACGCCAAAGTTCAGAAGGATGTCCAGATAGCCGTTGTGCGAATGCGGCGGGCTCCATTGCAGGATCCCCGCGATCCAGAGGGCCTGCTGCTTTCCCGGCGCCCAGAAGGCCTGATAGCCATAGCCAAGCCAGGGCCGCTGCGCGATCCTTGTGTCGACCAGCGCCCACAGCGGGACACGTCCGGTCAGGGTGGCGTCCTTGCCCAGCGATTCCAGCAAAGGCACGAGAAACTGGTACAGGAACAGCAGGATGATCGCCGTCACCTCCAGCGCCAAGAGGATCAGCACCCCCTGTGACAGGCCCCGTGTGCGGTATAGCAGCCGGTATAAACCGAAAAGCACCGCCCCGACGACCACCGCAAAAAGGCTGGTCGCCGAACCTGCCAGCATCAGGCAGATCAGGCTCATCGTCAGCATCGCCGCGGCCCAGAGGCGCAGGCGCCCGCCGGCATCGCCAAAAAGGCCAAGCGCCAGGATCACTCCGACGCAGGCCGCCCAGCCCAGAACGTTCTTGTGGGTGAAGACGCCGCGCAGTCCGGTCCCGTCGGGCATGAAGGCCACCGAAGGCGCGGCCGCCATCAGGATCAGGCTCAGGAACAGGCTGACCCCCACCGTCATCGACACCAGAACCAACAGTTGGCGCGGCGTGAAGCGGATCGCCAGCAGATAGCCCAGCAGGACCGCCATCAAAAGCCCGATGGCGCGGCGCAGCGTGACCTGCGGTTCGATCGACCACAGGGTCGAGGCGAAGGCCAGGATGACCAGCGCCACGATGGGCAGCGTCCGTCTCGCCGCCAGCAGAACCTGGCCCGGATAGCGCGCCAGAAGCGTCAGCGCGATCAGGTAGATCGGCAGTTGCAAAAGTTGCAGCCGGGCGCGCTCGGCCTCGCCCAGGGTGCCGGCCTTGACCAGCAGCAGCAAGGGAAAGACCGCGCCCGAGGTCAGGAACAGCGCCACCGACGCGCCCCACCATTCGAACCTGCGCCAGCCGAGGCGCAGACCCGCCGGACGGGCCAGGCGCAGCGCGGCCGTCACCGGACCGCTCCGCCGGGGCCGATCCCGTCCGCCGTCCGAAGACGGGGTGTCGCCCGGCTGGGCGCCGCAAGGGCTCTGGTCATTGTCATCGTCACTCTCTGCCCCGGCGCGGCCCGCCCGAGCCTGCCCCTGCGGGTGCGTGCGGACGGGCTACATTTTCACTCTGACGCCTTTGGCACGGCCCGGTCGACTTCTCCTTTCGGCGGAAGGGCCGTGGTCGCGACGGTGCATTTGCGCCTCGATCCTCCGAAAGGGGTAGCGCGGCCCGGGCGATACGCCCCATGGCCATGTTCGAAGCGCCCGGCCCCTGACGTAGACTTCGGGCCATGCCGCCCGAGACCATGTCATGAGGGCGCGTCAAATTTGCAGGGCGATGCGGAATGTTTGAGGCGAACCCAGGACGGGGGCTGTGCGACGCAGCCTCTTTGTGGCGCAAGGCAATGGCCGCGGCTCTGCCGGCGGGTCTGATCCTGACGATGGCGGCCCTTGCCGCGCGGGCGGATACCCCGGTCGAACGCGGCGACGTGCTTTACGTCTCGGTCGCGGGCGCGCCCGACATGACGCGCGAGGCCAAGGTCGATGCGGATGGCAGGATCCGGCTGCCCATCCTGGGGGGCATCGATGTGGCCGGTGTCGATGTGGACGAGATCCAGCGCCGGATCGAGGCGGCCCTGGTGGCGCGCGACATCGTGCTGTCGCCGGTCGTGCTGGTCGAAGTGTCGTCCTATCGGCCGATCTACATCGGCGGAGCGGTGCGAACCAGCGGCGAAGTGCCCTATCAGCCCGGGCTGACCGTGCGCCAGGCCATCATCGCGGCCGGCGGACTTGATGCCTTGCCGGGCACCAAGGCGGCCGCGCCGGGCGATGTCGCCGAACTTCTGGCGCGCCGTCAGGCCGCCATCCTCGATCTGGCCAGCAGCGACAGCGAGATCGCCCGCCTGAAGGCGCAGCTTGGCGATGCGGCCATGCCGCAGCCCGCCGCGCCCGATCCGCGCCCCGAGGTCGATGCCACCCTCTCGGTCGACCGCGACCTTCTGGGCGCGCTGACCGATCAGCGCAAATCGGATGCGAGCTATGCCGATACCGCCGTAGCCCTGCTGCAACTGGAGCTGGACGTGCTGACCCAGCAGGGCGCCCTGCAGGCCAAGGAGCGGGATCTGCAGCATCAGGATGTGGAAAACACCCGTGTCATGGTTGAAAAGGGCCTGGTTCCGCTGCCAAGGCTCAACGATCTGCAGCGCGAGGAATCGCGGCTGTCGCGCGATCTTCTGGAAAACTCGGCCTTCGCGGCCCGTGCCCGGCAGGACATTGCCAGCATCCGCCACCAGAACGCCGCCGCCGATGCCGCCGCCCGCATCACCTGGCTTGAGGAGTACCGCAAGGCCCTGCAGACCCATGCCGCACTCGAGGCCGAGATCGACATCACCAATGGGCGTCTGCTGACGGTGGGAAGCCTGAGCGCGGTGCCGGGCCAGACGGCCGAACCCGTCCCCGAACTACTGGCCCATCGCCGCTTGGGTGGTCAGGCCTCGGTGGTGCGGCTGACGCTGGACGACGAGGTTCAGCCCGGCGATGTGATCGACGTCAAATTGCCCGAACTTCCCCGCAGCTGAACGAGACAGGAGATCTGCCTTGGCCAAGCCATCCGTCAGCGTGATCCTCAACAATTACAACTACGGCGCATACCTGGGGCATGCCATTCAAAGCGTGCTGGACCAGACGAGTGCGCCTGCCGAGGTGATCGTGGTCGATGACGGTTCGACCGACAATTCCCGCGAGGTGATCGCTGCCTTCGGCGACCGCATCATCCCTGTGCTGCAGGACAATGCCGGACAGGCCGCCGCCATCAACGCCGGCGTGGAGCGCAGCACCGGAGAGGTCCTGAGCTTTCTGGATGCCGACGACTGGTGGGTGCCCGACAAGGTCGCGACGATCGGCGCGGCCTTTGCCGGAAACCCCGATGCCGGTCTGGTCTATCACCGCCTGCAACCGATCCGCTCGGACGGCACCCACGCCTTCCGCGCCATCCCGCGCAGCCTGTGCGCCGGCGATCTGGCGCCGCGCATGGCGCGCTCGGGCGGGCGCTGGCCTTATCCGATGACCTCTGCCGTGTCGGTCCGACGCCGGATCTGGGACCGGGCGGGCGAGATTCCCCGGGGCTTTCGCATTTCCGCCGATGCCTGGCTGGTGTCGATCCATCCGTTTCTGGCGCCGGTTGTCGGCCTGCCCGACGTGCTGGGCTATTACCGCATCCATGCCAATCAATGGTACCGCGCCGAGGACGATGCCCTGATGCTGCAAAAGCGCATGGCGCACTGGAAGGCGACAGTGGATGTGACGGACCGCTTCCTGCGCCTCAATGGTCAGCCGTGGCGCGTGCTGTTGGCGGATCACCACCCCTATCAGGTGGCCGCGGCCCGGCTGCACGGCGCCGGACCGGGCGAGCGTCTGCGGCTTCTGTGGAGCGGGCTGTCTGACGTGGGCGAGCCCAACCTCTTGCGCCGCCTGCGCGATACCCTGCGCGAGGTGCGCCAGGTCTCGGGCCGGGGCATGGCGGATGCAGCGCCCCTTGCCCAACCATGAGGGTGCTTCTGATCGGGTCAGAGCCGGTTGACTACACCATCGCCTTTGCCAACAGCGTGGCAACCCGGGCTTCGGTTGTGCTGGTCGTGCCCCGGGCGCGCTTTGCCGCGCTGACCGGCTGGCTCGATCCCGCGATCGAGGTCAGGCTGATCGACTGGCCGCGCCACCGCAGCCTTGGCAATCCGGGTTTCCTGTGGCGCCTGACCCGGCTGATCCGGCGCGAAAGGCCCGATCTTGTCCATGTTCTCAGCAACACGGTGCTGTGGCTGAATCTCGCCGTGCCGTTCTGGCGGACTTGCCCGCTTGTGACCACGGTTCATGATGTGCACCTGCATCCCGGCGACCGCGACACCGCGAAACTGCCCGATTGGAGCCCGCGCCTCATGGTGCGCCAGTCGCCCGATATCGTGGTGCATGGCGTGGCCCTGCGCGACGCGGCGGTAAAGACCTTCGCCAAACCCGCCGATCACGTCCATGTCCTGCCTCATCCCGCGATCTGGCGCTATGCCGAACTCGCGCGGGCGCAGGGCATGCAGCGGGGCGCGGCGGGTGCGGCCTTTACCGTCCTGCTTTTTGGCCGGATCTTTGCCTACAAGGGGCTCGATGTGCTGATCAAGGCCGAACGCCTGCTGGGCGCGCGCATCGCGGGCCTGCGGATCGTGGTGGCCGGGCGCGGCGACGACCCCGGCGCGTTGCGTGCCGCGATGGGCGATCCGGCCCGCTATGACATCCGGCACCGCTTCATCGAGGATGGCGAGGTCGCTCAGCTGTTCCTTGACGCCGATCTGGTCGTGCTGCCCTACCGCGAAGCCTCGCAAAGCGGGGTGATCCCGGTGGCCGCCACCTTCGGCAAGCCGGTGGTGGTGACCGATGTCGGAGAGCTGTGCGCCACGGTCGCGCCGCAGGGTCTGGGTCTGGTCGTGCCGCCGGGCGATGCCGCTGCCTTGTCCGAGGCGATGGCCCGGATGGCCGAAGATGCGGCCTTTCGTCGGCAATGCGGCCAGAATGCGCGTTTCTGGGCCGAAGAGGTGACAGGCCCCTGTGCCATCGGGGCACAGGCGGTCGCAATCTATGACCGCATCCTCCAAAGGACCTAAGCCGGCCCGTCGAACGGATGCTTGGCGAAAACGCTTGGTCAAATTGTCCCGCCGCGGCCCCTGCGCGAGATTTGATCCGGGCCGAAAGGCTCCTGTCGAGGGAAGGCGCATGATCGTGGCATCTGCAAGGTCGAAATCCGCAGCCCGGATCAGGCATTACGTGGCCGGCGGCACCGAACACGGTGGCGGCATCGGCCGGTTGATCGGCTATATCGGCGCGGCGCCAAGCCGGAACAGCCACAGCGTGACCGACACGCGCGGCCCGAAATGGGATGCTTTGCGCTCGCCCTTCCGGCTGGCGGCCGCGATGGGCGCCATGCTGAACGACCGGGTTCTTGCGCCCGACCGGCTGCACCATCTGCACATCGCCGGTCGCGGCAGCACGGCGCGCAAGCTGATCCTGGGCGGTCTGGCCCGCGGGCTGGGCTGCGCCCATGTCATCCACCTGCACGATTTTGACTATGCTGCCGATTACATTCGCCGTCCGGCCTGGCAGAAGACCGCGATCCGCCGCCTGTTTCAGGGCGCAGACCGCGTGATCGTCCTGGGCAAGCGCGACCGCGACACGGTGGTCGACCTGCTGAGGGTGGCCCCCGCTCAGGTGAGCGTGCTGCACAATGCCGTGCCCGACCCAAAGGCCGGCGGCTCCGACAATCCCGGCCTTGCCGGGTCCAGCCTTGCCGCGTCCGGCCCGCGCGATGGTGAGGCGGGCTCTGCCGCGGGTCCGGTCCGCATCGTCTTTCTGGGCCAGCTTGGCCCGCGCAAGGGCGTGCCCGAACTGTTGCGGGCGCTCTCGCGGCCGCTGATGCAGCCGCTGGCCTGGCACGCGGTGCTGGCGGGGGACGGGCCGGTCGAAACCTATCGGGCGATGGCCGAAGATCTGGGCCTGGCCGACCGCGTCACGCTGACCGGCTGGCTGGATCAGGACCGGACCCGCGCGCTGTGCGAGGAGGCCGAGATTCTGGTTCTGCCCTCGCATGGCGAGGGCATGGCCATGGCCGTTCTGGAAGGCCTCGCCCATGGGCTTGCGGTGGTCACGACCCCGGTCGGGGCCCATGGCGAAGTGATTTCCGATGGCCAGACCGGCGTCTTTGTTCCGGTCGGCGATGCCGATGCGCTGGCCGATGCGCTGGCCGATCTGGTCGCGCATCCCGACCTGCGCCGCAAGATCGCCGCAGCCGGGCGGGCGCATTACAAATCCTGCCTCAGCATCGAGGCCTATATGGCCCGTCTCGATGCCCTGCATCATTCGCTTTGCCCGCGCCCGGACGAGGCGCTTCCTTTGAAAACAGGTGCGTCGTGAACCAGGCGACCCGCTACAAGGCCCCGCCGCTGGACTTCTCTTCTCCAGAGCCAGTCGAACTGCGTGAGGCCGATCTGGATCTGTCATCGGTCCTGCGCCTGATCCGGCGCCGGATCCGGTTCATCGGGGTCGTGGCAGCCGCACTGACCCTGCTGATCCTGCCGCTGATCATGATGCTGCAGCCGGTCTATCGCGGCGAGGCGCGTTTCCTGATCCAGCCGCCGCTGGTGGCCGACCCGGCCGCCGCCAAGCCCGGCTTCAACCTTGACGACGAAGTGCAGCGCGTCACTTCCCGCGCCATCGCGGACCACATCGTGCAGCAGTTCGACCTGACCAGCCGGCCCGAGTTCAACCCGAACCTCAAGCCGGCGTCGATCCTGAGCAAGCTGGTTGGCGCAGCCCGGGTCAGGCTTTTGGGGCAGTCTGCCAGCCCCGCGCCAAGACCCGATCCGGCCGAGGCGGTGCTCGCGGCCTTTTACGACCGGCTTGTCGTGCAGCGCCAGACCGACAGCATCATGCAGATCAGCTTCCGGTCGACCGATCCCCAGCTTGCGGCCGATGTGCCCAATGCCATGGTCGAAGCCTACCTCGCTGACCGCCGCGCCTTTCACGATGCCCGCATCGCGCAGGCGATGGATCAGGTCGATGCCCGTCTTGCCGCGCAGCAGGCCCGTGCCGATGCCGCCACAGCCGCCGTCAACGCCTTTCAGAACCAGAACGGCGTCACCTCCGCGGGCCACGTCGTGGACATCCAGACCAACCAGCTGGTCCTGCTGAACGCGCAGCGCGCCGACCTGCAAAAGCGCCGCATCGAACTGCAGTCCAAGATCGCCAGCGTCGAGGCGGCGCTGGCCGGCGACGGTCCTGCGCCTCTGGAAGAGCCCGACAGCCTGATCCAGCTGCGCCAGAGCCTGCAGCAGGAAAAGAACGAACTGACCCGGCTCAGCAGCCGCTTTGGCGATGGCTTTGCCGGGGTTCAGACCCAGCGCGCCCGCATCGCCGGGCTCGAAACCGCGATCCGGGCCGAATTGACGGCCTGGGGCCAGTCGCTCAAGGCGCAGCTTGTCCAGCTGGGGGATGAAGAGGCCCAGGCCGCCGCCTCCGATGTCGCCGCGCAGGGCGCCTTGTCCAGGACCTCGATCGCCGAGATGCAGCTGACCGACCTGGTCCGCCGCGCCAGCGTGCAGACCCAGATCCTCGAAGCGATCCAGGCGGAAAAGAGCCAGCTGGAAGGATTGCGCACCCAGCCGGTCTTCGATCTGGAGATGCTGTCGCCTGCGACCGTGCCGATCTGGCCAGAGGGGCGCAGCCGCAAGGTCTATCTCATGCTGGCGGCCTTTGCCGCGGTCGTGGTCGCCGTCACGGCGGCTGGGCTTCTGGAACTGACCGACCGGACCCTGCGCAGCCCGCAGCAACTGCAGGGCGAACCGGGGCTGGTTGCGATCGGCCTGCTGCCCGTGCCGGCCCGGCGCGGCCATTCGGACGGGGGGCTTGATGCCGCCCCCGATGCCCGATTGGCCGAGGCGTTGCGCGGTGTGATCCTGGCCATGGAGAACGACAATGGCGGGGTTCTGCCGGCCAGCCTGATGATCACCACGGCCCGGCCCGACGAAGGCGCCGACCGTGTCGCCTATGGGTTGGCACATGCGATGGCCGATAGCGGCCACAACGTGCTGATCGTGGATGCCCTGACGCCGAACAGCCAGTTCAGGCTGGGCCGCAAGCGCAATGTCGAACCCGGCCTTGCCGAATATCTGCGCCACGAGCATCCGCTGGCCAAACTGGCCACTCACAGCAAGATCCCCGGCGTCGAAGTTCTGCATCACGGAAACGGCCCTCTCGCGCCGCTTGTGGACACCACGGCGATCGAGGCGATCCTCGATCTCGCGGCGGCCTTCGGTCAGATCGTGATCTTCGTCTGCCCGCCGGTCTTGAACAACACATCCGCCCTGCGCATCGCAAGCGCCGTGCGCCGGGTGCTCTTGGTGATCGACTGGGGGGCCACGCCGCGCGAAAGCGTTCTGCTCAGCGCGCAGCGCCTGCGCGTGGCCCGCATCGACCGGATCCTGACGCTTTTGAACCGGGTACAGCCCAAGCAGCACGCGCTTTACCCCTATCGCGATGCCGCAGCCTTCGCCGACCCCGGCAGCGCGCCGGGCTGGTGAGCCCGCCGGCACGGGCGATCCCTTCAAGGCCCAAGCCGGGGCAAAGGCGGGGCAACAACTCAAGTCGTCATTTCGGAGATTGAAACATGAAAAAGACAGCTCTGGTTCTTGGTGCCGGCGGATTTATCGGAGGCCACCTGGTCAAGCGGCTGAAGCGCGACGGCATGCAGGTGCGCGGCGTCGATTTGAAGCACAATGAATTTTCCAAAAGCCCCGCCGATGAATTTGTGATCGCGGACCTGCGCGAACAATCCGCCGTGCGCGCCGTCATCGACCAGCGCTTTGACGAGGTCTATCAGCTTGCCGCCGATATGGGCGGCGCCGGTTATATCTTCACCGGCGAAAACGATGCGGACATCATGCACAATTCCGCATTGATCAATCTGAATGTCCTGGATGCATGTCGCCAAAAAGGCGTGGGAAGGATTTTCTATTCATCTTCAGCGTGCATGTATCCCGAACACAACCAGCTGGATCCCGACAATCCCAATTGCGAGGAATCCAGCGCCTATCCCGCCAATCCCGACAGCGAATATGGCTGGGAAAAACTGTTTTCCGAACGGCTTTATCTGGCCTATGCCCGCAATTACGGCATGGATTGCCATATTGCACGCTATCACAACATCTTCGGCCCGGAAGGAACCTGGACCGGCGGCAAGGAAAAGGCGCCGGCAGCGCTTTGCCGCAAAGTGGCCGAGACGCCCGATGGCGGGCGCATCCAGGTCTGGGGCGACGGATTGCAGACCCGGTCGTTCCTTTTTATCGACGAATGCATCGAGGGCACGATCCGGCTCTTGCGGTCGAATTTCGCCGGGCCGGTCAACATCGGCTCGACCGAGATGATTTCGATCAACGATCTGGCCCGCATGATCATCGGCCTGTCCGGCAAACGGATCGAGATCGAGAATGTCAACGGATTCCAGGGCGTGCGTGGCCGCAATTCCGACAACCGGCTGATCCGCCAGGCCCTGGGCTGGGCGCCCTCGCAACCCCTGAAGGCGGGCATCGCAAAGACGCTGAAATGGATCGACGAAAGGGTGCATGAACACGCATTTGCCTGAAAGCCGCGCACGACGGGCCGTCGGGCGCCGCATCGGGCGGCCCGCTGCCGAACGGCCCTTTCCACTTGCGCGGAACGCAGCACTCTGCGGAAAGGGATGAAGATGGACGCCGAGCCGACGGTGATTGGCACAAGGAACGCCTCGCTTGCCGCGCGTCTGCAGGAATTCGCGGGGCTTTTGGAAGATCAGGGCGCCGACCGCTTCCGGGTACGCGCCTATCAGGAGGCGGCGGCCCAGATCCTTGCGCTGCCGGTGCCCCTGCGCGACCTTTTCGAAAGGGACGGGATGGCGGGCCTCATCGCTCTGCCCAGGATCGGGCATGGCATCGCGGCGGCGCTGGCCGAGATGCTGACCTCGGGGCGCTGGTCGCAGCTGGACCGGCTGCGCGGGGATGCCTCACCCGCGCGGCTGTTTCAGACCATTCCCGGGATCGGCGCGGCGCTGGCCCGCAAGCTTGCCGACGATGAAGATATTGAAACGCTGGAAGAACTGGAGATTGCCCTGCAGCCCGATGGCCGCCAGATCGCGGGTCTTGGTCCGCGGCGCAGACAGGCTGTCCTGGACCATCTGGCGCAACGGCTTGGCGCGGCCCGACGCGGCCAGAGTGCGACCGCGATGCCGTCCCTGGCTCTTTTGCTGGAGGCCGACAGCCTCTACCGTGACCGCGCCGCGGCCGGAACCCTGCGAAAGATTGCCCCCCGCCGGTTCAATCCGGAAGGCAAGGTCTGGCTGCCCATTCTGCATGCAAGACGGGACGACTGGCACCTGACCCTGCTGTGGTCGAATTCGGCGCTGGCCCACCGCTTGGGCAAAACCACGGATTGGGTCGTGGTCTACTTTCACAAGGACGGCCTGCCCGAGGGGCGCTGCACCATCGTCACCGAAATCCGCGGCCCTCTGGCCGGGCACCGCGTGGTGCGCGGCCGAGAGGCTGACTGCGCCGAACTGGAAGCCAGCCACCCCGCTTTGCCCGAAGGGTCAGCACCAGCAAAGTTCGACCACGAAAATCACATCTGATGGCTCGGGCTGATACCGGAAGCGGTGCGGCGCGGCGGTCACTCTTCGCCGGCGTCAAGATCATTGCCGCAGGCATCGGTCAGGGCCTGCAGATCGGGCACTTCAAAAGTCTCTGGCGTCAGGATGCGGATGACGCCCTGCGCCTCGAGCTCGTGAAAGGCCCGGCTCAGCGTTTCTTTCCGGGTGCCCAGATATTGCGCCAGATCCTTGCGAGACAACACGTTGCGCACGATGATCGGGCCGCCGCGGTCCGCCGCCCGCGCACGCCGGGCGAGGATCATCAGGAACGAGGCGACCCGTTCCACCATCTTGCGGCCGCTGATCAACAAGAGCCATTCGCGCGCCGCATCCATCTCGTCCAGAAGATGGACGAGGAACAGCCGTTCGACATCGGGATATCGGTGCAGCACCTCTTCGAACGGCCCACCCGGAAAGCACAGGATCCGTGCCGGCGTCAGCGCCTCGATCCGGTAGGAGCTGGGTCCATCCAGCATCCGGCCGTAAATGTCGGTCGGCACCAGAAGGCCCACGATATGTCTGCGGTGCTGATCCACCGACTGGATCATGCCGGCGACGCCCTCGACGAGATAACCGATTTCGTGAGCGATCTTGCCGTCTTCCAGAATGACGTCTCCGGCTTGCAGGCTGCGCAGGGTTGCAAGCGACAAGAGCGCCTCGCGCGAGTCCGGCGACAGGGTGGCCATAAGCTTGACCAGAAGCCCGTCGGCCCCGTCGATCACGGCTTCGATTTCGGCACGGCTGTCGGCGTCATTTGCCATGGCAATAGTTTTCCTCCCTTCGGCTCCTAGCAATCAAGTTGGACCGATGTCGTAAACCAGCTGTCTCAAACGGTTGAATGTACGGTTTTAATAAGAAAAAAGATTAACACATGTTATGATTCCCGTCGTTGATTCTGATCAATGCGGCCCCGTCTGAAACGTGCACCATGAATTTGATGTGTGGTCTGGGCTCCGGTCCGTCAAGGACTGGCCTGAAGAAGAGTGTGTGAGAAAAAAAGGCTCGCCTTGGGCGCCGGCCGTTGCGGGTGCGGTCTGCGGTTCATGACGATGCAAGATTTCGCTGTCTTCTTAATTCTGGGGGGTGGGAATGGAATTTGGATGGAACAACCGCGCCGACGGTCCGCCGGACGCCAAGCTGTCTCGTGGCGCAAGAGCGGCCAATTTGCCCGGCCGGCCGCTGGAACAGACGCAATCCCACCGCGCCGGCCCGACCTACTTGTCCGGGGACCTCGTCACGCTGGATGCCGGGGCCGAAGTGATCGCCGAGCGGTCCAGCGGACGTCACATCTGGCTGATCCGGTCGGGCATCCTGCGGCTGCAGCGGTTCTCGTTCGACGGCCGGCGCCAGATCCTGGCGCTGGCGCTCCCTGGCGAGATCATTGGCTATGAAACCCCCTGGCGCAGCGGATTGTCGGTCGAGACGGCGACCCGCGCCAAACTCTGCCGGATCGACCGGCGCGACTTTGAAGACCGGCTGGACGCCGATGCCGTGTTGCGGCGGGAATTTGCGGCACAACAGCAGGATCATATCGAGCGGCTGCGCTGGCTGACCTGTTCGATAGGCTCGCTGCGGCCCGAGGAACGGCTGAGCGCTTTTCTGGCGCTGGCCACCTGCTGCATGCCCTATCAGCCATTGCCCGATGGGACGGCGGTGCTGACGATGCTGATCTCGCGCGCGGACATGGCCGATCTGCTGGCGACCACCATGGAGACGATCAGCCGCGTCACCCATGCGCTGGAAGAGGACGGGGTGGTGACCATCGTCGATCCCGCCCATTTTCGCATCGTCGACCTGAAGAAGCTGGCGGCGCTTGGCCGCATCAGCGACAGTTTCGAGGATATGGCGACGCGGCTTAAACAGCCGCGGGATCGGTGTTTTCTCAGGGCCTGGTCCTGCGGCAGCTGTGTTTCGCGCTCGGCCTGTTGACAGCAGTCAATGCTGCCATGTCCCGCCCGCGCCTATCGTTCCGGACATTGAATGCAACTTTGATGGAGGATTGGCACGATGGGAAAAAAACAAGGTGATATTGCCGTCAGAAGTGAACCCGCCGCGACTGGCGCTGTAGCAGGGCCCGAATGGGAACCCTTTCGCGCGTTGCGTCGCCAGATGGACCGCTGGATGGCCGATTTCGACGGACCAGATTTCCGGTTCGGCCTGCCACGCAAGATGATGATGCCGCAGCTTTGGCCCGAGCCGGGGATAACGGTGCCGCCGGTCGATCTGGTCGAACGGGACGATGGCTATGAACTGCAGGTCGAATTGCCCGGGCTCACCGAAAAGCAGGTCGAGGTCAAGCTTTCAGACGGCGTGATGACGATCAAGGGCGAGAAGTCGGCCGAACGGGTCGAGGACCAGGCCGATTTCCACCTGCGCGAGCGCAGCTATGGCGCGTTCCAGCGGTCGTTCCGCGTGCCCTCGGGCGTGGAGGGCGACAAGATTCAGGCCAGCTTTGAAAATGGCGTCCTGAAAGTCTCGCTGCCCAAATCGGCCGCGACCCAGCAAACCGCCCGCAAGATCGAGGTGAAGCCCGCCTAGAGCGGGTCCCCGGTCAGGCAGGACAGGGCGGCAGAGGCTGCGGCGCTCGTGGCTTCGGCACTGCCGCCCGCATCGATGCTGCGCCAGTGGCGTGGGTCGGGAGGATCGGCCGAAGCCAGCGCCGCCAGCTGAGCCTGCACCACGGCCGGATCGGCGTCCGAGGCATCGCCGTGCCGCGCGCTTACCCTTTCGATCAGGACATGCGGCGGCGCCTGCAACCACAGGCCGCAAAACGAGATGCCCGCCCGCGACGCCAGATCCTCAGCCGCCCGCCGCTGGGTCGCCTCCAGAAAAGTGGCATCCAGAATGACGCTGGCGCCCGCGGCGCTCAGCCGGGCTGCCCGGGCCAGCATCCGCTGATAGATCGCATCGCGCGCGGCCGGCGCATAGCTGACCGCTGAGGTCAGGCTCTTGCGTTCGGTGTCGCTGCGCAGATGTACCGCGCCGGGGCAGGGCGCGATCATGGTACAAAGCGCCCGCGCCAGTGCCGTCTTGCCGGTGCCCGACACCCCGCCGATGGCCAGGCCGACCGGCTTGCGGTTGGCCAGATGGCCCAACGCCTGCGTCAGATAGCGCCGTGCCGTGGCGGCCGAATGTCCGGGCTGGCCGGTCGCCTGATCGGTCTGCAGCACGACCATGGCGCGGATCGCCGCGCGCACCGCCATGAACAGCGGCAGGGCGGCAAGGCCGGCGTCTTCGGCCCCGCCAGCCGCCAGAAGATAGGCGTTCAGCACCGCATTCGCCTGGCGGCCGAAGGACAGGTGGCACAGGTCCATCAGCAGGAAGCCAAGATCGTAAAGCACATCGCAGGTCGCCAGACGCTCGTCGAATTCCAGCGCGTCTAACAGGACCGGCCGTCCGTCAATCAGAAGCAGGTTGCCCAGATGCAGATCGCCATGCACCCGCCGCACATGGCCCGCGGCAGAGCGCTGGCGCAGGGCGGGGCTGACCGCGGTCAGGTGCTGCCGCGCGGCGCTCAGGAAAGCTGCGAGCTGACCCACATCGAGCCCGGCCTGCATCGGCGTCAGCACGCGCTCCAGCTCATCAAGGATCTCGCCGATCAGCGCGTCCCCCGGTTCGGATCGGGTCGGGCAACCGCTGTGAAACGCCTGAATGACCCTTCCGAGGTCTTCGGCCACGGCCTCGGTCAGCCGGCCGCTGGCTGCGACCGCAGTCATCTCGTCTTCGGTGGCAAAGCGGTTCATCCGCAGCACCCATTCGACCGGGGGCCCGCTGCCGTCGAGCCGCAGCCCGGCATCCGGCGCAAGGGTGATGGGCACCACGTCGCGGTAGATGTCGGGCGCGGTCGCCCGGTTCAGGTCCAGTTCGCGCTGCAACATCGCGTGGCGCAGGTCCGGCGTGGACAGGTCCATGTAATCATAGCGCACCGCGCGCTTGATCTTCAGCGCAACCCGGCCGCACAGGAAGACATGTGCGCCATGGGTCGTGACATGCGTCACCGGACCGGGCTCAGGGTAGGTGGCCGGCGCGCAAAGCAGGCGGATGATCGCGTCCTGCGGGCTCTCGTCAGGCTGCCGCATGGCTTGCCCCTTCCTTTCAGACCGTGAAGGCCCGGCTGCGATATTGTGACACACCGGACGGCCTGGCCTTGATCCGCGTCAACACCGTTGACGCTGGTCAATGTGCCCGGCCGGGATGCGGAGAATGCTGCTTTCACGGCCTGCGCCGCAGGTCGTGGAAAATCGGGTAGGAGCAGACCGATGCGTGACAATTCCCTTCAGATCAGACCGCAGCCCGCAACCGATGTCGGCATTGTTTTTCACGGCTGTCCCAGTTGTGGTGCCGGTCCCCTGCAGTCCCGCACGATCTCCAGCATCCTGTGGCAGGGCGACAAGGCCGTGATGGTGCGGGGCGTGCCCGTCACGATCTGCGCCGCCTGCGGCGAAGACATCATCAGCGAGGCGACCGCCCGCGATCTGCACCGCATCACCGGGGCCGCCTACGGCACCTTTTCCAGCGCAAAGCATGTCAGTATCCCGGTGCTCGAATTCGGCAAGATCGCGAGTTCCAGCAGCACCTAGCAAAGCAGCCGGAAGCGCCATGCCGGGGGCCACCCGGCGCGGCAGGGCAGGTGCGACCGTGCCAGAGACGCGGTCCGACTGCCGCGCCGGCGACGCACCGCTCAGCCGGTCACGCCGGCGTTGTGCATCGCATCTGTTATGGCCTGCCTCAGGTCGGCTTCCGACAGGAGCAAGAGGTTCTTCGGCACCTCGCGGAGAACCAGTCTGCGCAGCATCATGGGCATCGACAGGCGCAGATTGCCCAGCACGTCGTGTTCGGCATAGATCACCAGCCGGTCCAGTTCCCCGGCGCGTCGGTGACATTCCAGAAGGGCTATGACCTGACGGGCGAAGGCCCGCATATCTTCGGCCACGGGATCGTGCCGGACGTCGCGCGACCGATGCCGCCCGCCGCGTCCCGGGGCAGGGCGCGAAGGTCCGCCCGCAAGGGATGCCTTCACATGCAGGCCTTCGGATTTCATCACCAGTTCCGGCAGCCCATCCGTGTCGCGGTCATCAAGCCCGCGTAGGATCCGCGCGCGCGCGCCGTTCATGACCAGCGCCCAAGTCCGCTTCTTGTTGCCCATCATCGTATCACCCGGAAGTGAAGTTGCTGCGCTACTTTCTTCATCGGCTTTGCGCGCGTGGCATTGATGGCGGTCAATTCCTGACGAGGGCGCTGGCCTGCGCCACGCCCCCGGCGGCCGACCGCGGTGCTATGCGGCGGCGCCCGAAGCTGCTAGGATCGCGAGGTCTTGTGGCAGAGGAAACCGACCATGCTCATCGGATCGAAAGGCCGGCCCAATGCGCCAAGGGCGCGCCTTGCGGGGGCTGGGCTGGCCATGGTGCTTGCGCTTGTTGGCCTTGGCGCGCGGGCGGCCGATACGCAACGGGCCTGCAGCGTGGACGGCATGTCGCGCGGCGGCGAAGCGCAGCTGGCGGTCAAGGGGCAGTGGCAGCCCATCGCCAAGGGTCAGGTCCTGGCACCCGATGCGAGGCTGCGCACCGGGCCGAACACGCGGCTGCACGTGACCTGCGACGACGGGATCGCCGTCACAATCGGCGTCGCCACCGAGATCGCGCTGACCGGGCTGGTCGGGGCGGCGGGCCCCGACCGCAGCATCGTGATGCATCTGACCGCAGGCTCGACCGGGATCGTGGCACCCAGGCACACCTGGGACAGGTTCGAGGTTGCGACCGATGTCGCCATCGCCTCGGTCCGTTCGACCGAATGGCTGGTCGAGCGCGGCCCCGATGGCACCTCGTCCGTCTTCACCCGCCGCGGGCTGGTGGCGGTCAGAGCCGGCGGCACAGAGGTCGCGGTGAATGCGGGCAAGGGCGTTTCTGTTTCGGCGGGGGCGGTGATGGGTCCGGTCAACACCTGGAGCCGCGCCCACATCGCCGAATCCGGGCGCGCGCTTGGCTTTGACTGGAAATGACGGCACGGCCGCGTGCCCGGCCCGGCTGGATCGGTGTCCTGGCGACTGCGGCGCTGTGCCTGGGCTTTGCGCTGTGGCGCGTCCTTTCGGGTGATGCCGTGACCGACGGCTGGCAGGATCGCTCGGTCGATCTGCGCTTTGTGCTGCGCGGTCCGCGCCCGGCGCCGCCTGATCTGGCCATCGTGGCGATCGACGAGGCGACGGTTGATCGTCACGGCTGGTCGCCACCGCCGCGCGCGCTGTTTGCCCGGGCGATCCAGACCGTGCTTGCGGCGCGACCCGCCGCCCTTGCCATCGACATGCTGTTTCTGGATGCCACCGATCAGGA
The DNA here is from genome assembly GCA_016124195.1 of bacterium. Lineage (GTDB taxonomy): Bacteria > Pseudomonadota > Alphaproteobacteria > Rhodobacterales > Rhodobacteraceae > Stagnihabitans. The sequence goes on from WGOE01000004.1 coordinate 234,094, forward strand.
TGCGGCACTGCAAGCGGCGCTCGCCGCCGGTGCGGGGCGGGTGATCCTGGGTACGGCGGCCGATTATGCTGCCGCGGGTCCGGTCTCGCGGTCGCCGGCGCTCGAGGCGGCGCTGGTGAACAGCGCCCTGCCCACCGTGGCCGGACAGGCTGCGGTCGCGACCCCGGCCCCCCGGCTTTTCGCGCCCAATGACCGTTTCCTGACCGATGCCACGCTGGGTCATGTCAACATCATCGCCGCGGCCGACCGGGTCGCGCGTCGGGTTCCGCTGACCGAATGGATGGGCGAGGACCTTTATCTGCCGGCCCTTTCCCTGGCGGCAGCGCTGCAGTTCGCCGGGGCCGCGCCCCCGATCCTCAGCCCGGGCCAAAGCATCGCGGTCGCGGGCCGCAAGATCGCCACCGACCGGCACGGCGCCGTTCTGGTCAATCTTTACGGAAAACACGGCGCGGTGCCGACTTATAGCCTTGAAGATCTGGTCGGCGGGCGCGTGCCGGCCGAAGCTCTGGCCGGTCATGCGGTCTTTCTGGGCATCACGGCGGCCAGCCTGTCGGACGAATTCGCCACCGCCTTCGACGCCCATACCCCCGGCGTGGAGGTTCTGGCGACACTGGCCGGCAATCTGATGACCGGGGACCTTTTGATCGAGGATGCCACGACCCGGGCCGCGACCGTCGCGCTGACCTGCCTTCAGCTGCTGGCGCTGGCAGGTTCGCTTGGCATCCGCCGCCTGGGCCTTTTCGCGCTGAGCCTGAGCCTGCCTTGGGCGGCGGGCCTTGGCGCGCTGGTGCTGGCCTTTGACCGCGCCAACCTCGTGCTGGACGCGCCGGCCGTGGTTTTCACGCTCCTCCTGGGCAGCGGCGCCGTCGTCGCCCGGCGTCTGACGCGCGAGACCTTGCGGTCTGGACGGCTGGCCAGCGAAAGGCAGAACTTGTCGCGCTATGTCTCCCCCCTTTTGGCCGAGGATCTGGCCCGGTCCGCGACACCCGATTTCGCCGGCCGCACCCAGGCCGCGACGGTGCTGTTCGTCGATCTGGCCGGCTATACGACCCTGTCCGAGGCCCTGTCCCCGGCCGAGACGCAAAGCCTGCTGCACGGGCTCCACATCGCCTACGAGGGTGCCGCCTCGGACCATCGCGGCGTCGTGGCCGGGTTTTGGGGCGACGGCGCGATGATCGCCTTTGGCCTGCCGCAGCCACAGGCCGACGATGCCGCGCGCGCGATTGCCTGTGGCCACGCGCTGCTGGCCCGTGCTGCGAGCTTGACCCCGCCCGACCGGCTGGGCCAGCCCCTGCGGCTCAGGGTCAGCATTCATTCCGGCGTGGTCGTGGCCGCGATGGCCGGAAGCGACCGTCAGGCCCAGGTCACGCTGAACGGCGACACGGTGAACGTGGCAAGCCGCCTGCAAGAGGTGGCCAAGCAGAACGGGGTGAGCTTTGTCCTTTCCCGTGCGACGCTGGCCGAGGCAGAGGCGGCATCTCCGGGATCGGCGGCCGGATTTTCCCGGCTTGGACCTGCCGCGATCCGCGGTCGCGCCGAACCGATCGAGGTCTGGTCGCACTGACCCGCCGCCATCGGTGCGGTCGATCGTGCGCTGCGGCGCGCTTTTGGCGTGGCGCTGCGGGTTTGCGCGGCTGTCACGGGTTTGTGGTCAAAGGCTCCAGATCCCAGACCGCGACCAGACGGTCCGGGGTCTTTCGGTTGCGCATGGCAAGGCGGGTCTTGGGCCCGTGCGGCACCTCAGGGGCGTCCTCGACGAAGCGGACCGGTTCGATCCCGGTGATATCTTCGACCAGAAGTCCGATCCGTTCGCCCGCGCTGCGCACGATCACGATGCCGGACCGGATCCCCCGATGCGCCTCGGTCACGCCGGCGAGCCAGGTCATGCAGAACACCGGCAACAGCGCATCGCGGTGCCGGACCCAGCCAAGATAGCCGTCGTGGCGCGGCTGGGCATCGTCCAGCGCGGCCGGGCGGGGTGCGATCTCTTCCACGTCCTGGATCGGCAGGGCGCGCAGACCGCCGGCACGCACGAAGATGGCGGTGCCGGCCACGCCCTTTGGACCATCGGCGATGTCCGTGGCCACCAGGGCCTTGTCGGCGCGGCGATGGGCGACGCCGGCCAGAGACTGCACCTGCGGCTCTGCGATCAGCTTTTCGATATCAAGGACATAGCAGGGTTCGCCCTGGGCATCGAAGACCACGCCCAGAAACAGGTCTGGGCGCGCGCAGGGCGCTTTGGGCATCGGTGCGATCTGGCCGCGCTGCAGGTGCAGGATGTCCGAGATGCGATCGCTGCGCAGCGTCAGGCTGCGCGCGGCGTCCAGCCTGACCACGACGCCGCCCGATTGCAGGAGCCGCTCGGCCCCGGCGGCAAAACCCGTGTAGATGCGCGGATTCATCAGCGCCATCTCGATCCCGTGGCGTTCCACCGTGCCTTCGCAGGCGCCGTGGAACAGCACGCGGCTGTCAACGACGGTGTCGGCCAGCGTCGCCTCGATCTGGCGGACCGAAACGCAATAGCGCCAGGTGCCGATCTCGCAGCGCAGATACTGGCTGGAGCGGTCCAGATGCCGGGATGGGGCCGGACGCTCGGTCGCATGGGGCACATCCACCATGTCAATGAGGGCGCGCGCGTCCAGCAGGCTGACGACCTCCTCGCCGAAAAGCGCCACGCCCGGTAGAACCGTGCGCGCCGGGGCCGAACCGGCCGGGTCAAGATCCTGAACGGTCAGGTCCCGCGACTGCACGATGCGGTGCACGTCGTGGGCCGCAATGCCGACCACACGGTCATCGGCTCGCAGAATGGCAATGATGCCAGGGCTTTGGCCGGGCGGCGACCCCGGCAAGGGCAGGGTCAGGGCGGTCGCAAGGTCCAGCACCGGAATCACCTGACCGCGCAGGGCCACGCATCCCACCGCGTGGCGACCACCCGCGGGCAAGGGCTGCAGACCGGGCGGGCGCACCATCACTTCGCGCAGGTTGGCGACCGGAATGCCAAGGGTCAGGCCGCCCAGCGAGATCAGCGCGGTCGCCCCATTGGCCGCGGGGAAAGGATCGCGCGGACCGGTCCCCGCCGCGATATTCGCCGGCAAGAGCGACGCTATTGGCTCTGCTCCCGGCGTGCTGGCCGCGCCATCCATATCAGGCTGCCTTCGTGACCGACGCCAGTTCGGAAATCAGGCCCACGACGTCGCGCGACACGCTTTCCTGATCTGCCACCGAAACCGAGATGCGGTCGATCGACGTGGCCGTCTCTCCCACGCTTTGCACGATGCGTTCGAAGGCCGTGCGCGCCGCCCGCGACCGTTCCGCCCCGAGGCCGACCCGTGACGTGCTTTCGCTGATCAGCTTGGCGATATCCATCGCCGCATGCGAACTGCGTTCGGCCAGCTTGCGCACCTCATCGGCCACGACCGAGAAGCCGACGCCGTATTCGCCGGCCCGCGCCGCCTCGATGGCGGCGTTGAAGGCCAGAAGGTTGGTCTGGTTGGCAATCTCGGTGATGACTTTGATGATATTGGAGATTTCTGCCGAAGAGGTCGATATCATCTCGATCGAGTTGATCGCGTTGTTCAGCGCATCGAAACCTTCAGAGGCATTGGCGCGGGTTTCGGCCGAATGGCTCAGGCTTTGCGCGGTGGAGGAATTGATCTGCTTGATCGAGCCGGACAGCCGGTCGACCATCCGTGCCATCGCCGCGGCCCTTTCGCGGATTGCGACCTCCAGTTGCACCTGGTCGGTGATGTCATGGGCATATTTGATCACGCCGATCGGCTGGCCGTGGATGTCGAGCAGTGGCGAGTAGCTGGCGTGGATCCAGATGTCGCGGTCGTATTTGCCCAGGCGATGGAAGCGGCCCTGCTGCGCCTCGCCCCTGCGCAGACTGGCCCAGAAATTGCGGTAGGTCTGCGATTTGATATGGTCGGCCGAGCAGAAGATCGCGTGGTGCTGGCCGATGATCTCGCGCAGCGAATAGCCGGACAGCAGAAGGAAATTCTCGTTCGCGGCCTTGATGTTGCCTTCAAGATCGAACTCGACCACCGCCTGGCTGCGGGTGATCGCATCGAACTTGCTTTCGAACTGGGCATTGGCCAGGCGTTCGGCCGTGACGTCGGTGGCAAATTTGACAACCTTGGTCGGGCGTCCATCCAGATCGAAGATCGGGTTGTAGGTGGCGCGGATGAACACCTCGCGCCCGTCCCGCCTGATGCGGATATACTCGCCGGCGTCGAATTCACCGCGGGCCAGTTTCTCCCAGAAGGCACGATAGGCTTCGCTGGTGGCATGGTCCTTGGTGCAGAAGATCCGGTGATGCTGGCCGGCGATCTGTTCGGCCGTATAGCCCATCAGGTCGAGGAAGTTCGCATTGGCGGTCAGCACATTGCCCTGCAGGTCGAATTCCACGACCGCCATCGAACGGTCGCAGGCGCGCGTCTTGCCCTCGAAATCGGCATTGATCAGGCGCTGTTCGGTCACGTCGCGGCCATGAAACAGCACCCGGCTGACCTTGCCATCCAGATCGTAGATCGGGCTGTAGGTGCCTTGGGCGAAAAAGACCTGACCGCCCCGGCCATAGCGGCGGTATTCGGCGGTGATCGCCTCTCCCTTTTTCAGCCGTTGCAGATGCGAGCGGAACTCGTTGGTTTCGATGGCATCGGTCTGCCAGAGCATCGCCTCGGATTTGCCGCGCAAGTCCTCGATCCGGTAGCCCGAATGGGCGAGAAACATCTCGTTGGCCTGGAGAATCGTGCCGCGATCGTCCATTTCCAGCATGAGTTCAGTGCGCGACAGCGCTTCGAGCCTGCCAGCCATGTCATTGACGGCCGAGCGCTGTTCGGTCACGTCCATCGCGACCTTGACCACGCGGGCAATCTCTCCGCCCGGGCCGGCGATGGGATTGTAGCTGGCCTGCAGCCAGACCGGGCGCCCATCCTTGGTGATCCGCTTGTATTCGCCCATGTCGAAGGTGCCATCGGCCAGCTTCTTCCAGAACTGCTTGTAGGCGGCGCTGCGGACATAATCCGGCTCGCAGAAGATGCGGTGGTGCTTGCCCACCAGCTCTTCGCGGCTATAGCCCATCAGCGACAGGAATTTCGCGTTCGCCTCGATCACATTGCCTTCCAGATCGAATTCGACCATGGCCATGGCCTTGCCGAAGGCATTCAGCCGGCCGCTGTTTTCGGCCGCGGCGGTCTTGGCCGCCGTCACGTCCATGGCGAATTTGGCCACCCTTGCGACCTTGCCGTCGGGTCCGAAGATCGGGTTGTAGCTGGCGCGGATCCAGACGGACTGACCCGAGGCGGTGATCCTTTCGAATTCGCCGTCGATGATCTCGCCCTTGGCCAGCTTGCGCCACATCTCGACATAATCGCTCGAAGCGGCAAAGGCCTTGCGGCAGAAGATGCGGTGGTGGCGGTTCTTGAGGCCCTCCGCGTCATATCCCATCAGGTCGAGGAAATTGGCATTGGCGCGCAGGATATTGCCTTCAGTGTCGAATTCGATCACGGCCTGCACGCGTTCGATGGCGCTCATCTTGCTGACGAGGTCGGCGTCCTTGGGCACGAGGCGGCCGTTCAGGACCAGCGTCGGCACCTCTTCGGAGGCATCGCGCAGAAAGCCGTGAAAGGTCACGGCGGCGTCGTCATCGGCCAGGTGGGTGTGAAATTCGACCGGATCGTTGCCGCCCAGGGCCGCGTTCAGCCGGTCGAGCAGATAGCTGCCCTCGCGCACCAGATCGGGCAGACGGCAGCCCACCACCGACACATTGCCCCCGCCCACCAGCCGGTCGGCGGCCGCGTTGGCCATCAGGACCATCCCGTCGCTGGCCCTGACCCGCATCACCATGCTCGTCATCAGCATCAGACGGTTTGCGGTTTCGATATCGGCGGCGTCAAGGTTTAGGGCTGTCATCTGTATCTCCGCGCGCGGGTCCTGCCCCCCCGGCTTATCCTGCCGGCCTGAAGCGACCGTTAACAACCGGTCAGGTCCGGGCCGCGCGACGCTTAAAATTCTCCTGATCGCCCTTGCCCGCCTCTTGAGTCACAAGGGCGACCGGCCACATCACGGTCTGCGGGAAGGCCGCAGCCGGCGCGGCCATGCCGATGTTGATGGCGTGAACGGGCAGGCGCGCCCGGGCGGGATGCCCGGCTGGGATGCCTGCTAGATAAACCGTGGCGAGGTGGCGGGGGCCGAGCGACGGCATGGCACGGCCAAGCGAACTTGCCGCGGGGTCGGGCACGGCCAGCCGCAATGGGTCGCGGCCTTCGCAGCGCGGGGTGCGATATTCCCGAAACCGCCAGGCCTCTGGCGGCGGACCCTGCATCAGGCACGGCAGATCAGTCGGCGCGTCATCCGGTTTGCGGCCCTGTGACGTCAGGTTTTCAGGTCAGATCAGCGCCCCGGGCCGCAAGGCGCCGCGTCGTTCGGGTTCGAGGATCAGGGCCCGATAACTCAGGTCCGCGCCGCCATGGCGACCGGATCGGTGAAGAGGCGGTCGGACAGCGCCGGAAAGGTCTGGTCCCGACCATGCAACTGCGTCGGGGCGCGCGGCGCCGCTGTCCTTGATCCGGCATTGCACGGGGCCACCGGGGTTGAATTCGCGCACGGCCTCCTACACCACCACCACCTGGGTCACTGCATGGCTCGGCGGTGCCTATCCTGGCGATGATGCGAATGACGTGGTGCAAGGCACCGCGGCCGACGAGATGATCAGCGGTTATTCCGGCGATGACATCCTGTTCGGCGCAGGCGGCAAAGAGTGGATCGACGGCAAGGATGGCAATGACGCCCCGAACGGCGATGCCGAGGCCGGGTCGAGTGTCGTTTCGGCCAAGAACGACGGGCGGGAGCGCGGCGCGGGCGGTGACGGGCTGAGCGGCGGCACCGGAATCGAGGTTCCGACCGGGGGGGACGGGGCCGACCAGTTCGCCCGGGGCTTGATCGCCGATGCGCCTTTGGGCCCCAGGATGGTCCGGATCGCCGACTTCACCCGGGGCGTCGACAAGATCAGCCTCACCGGCATCGACGCCGCGACCACCGCCGCCCGCTGTGCCATCGATGCCTTCCCCTTCATCGGAACCGCCGCCTTTTTCCGGGATGGCCGCAGAGCTCCGTTATCACGTGCGACCCCGGTTCAAACGGTCGTGGTCGAGGGCCATGTCAAGGGCGATGGCGCGGCCGATTTCCACCGTCCCCTGACCGGAGCGGTTCGGACGCTGACGGCCGAGGATTGGATGCCTCAGCCCCGCCTCAGCCCGCCTCGGGTGCCAGTTGCGACAAGAGGATCTCGGCATCCAGACCGGCCAGAGCTCCGCTGATGCGGCCGCGCTCTGCGATCAGGCGGCTGGTAACGAAGGCCGCGGCGACCGGGTTCGGCGCATGGCGGATCAGGACCGAAGCTGTCAGGAGAAGCGCCGTCCTTTCGACGAACCAGCGCGCCTCGGCCTCGGGCGGCGGGGCGGGCCAGCGTTGGCGGTGCCGGGTCAGGGCGCTGTCATAGCCCGGGTCATGTCCGGTTGCGGCCTGCAATTCCGCCTCCAGTGCGCCACGGGCGGCGGGGTCGCGGGTCAGGGTGCGCAGGACGTCAAGGCAGATCACATTGCCCGAACCTTCCCAGATCCCGTTGAGCGGCGCCTCGCGGTAAAGCATCGGCAGGGGCGTGTCCTCGACATAGCCCATGCCGCCCAGGATCTCCATCGCCTCGCCTATGACCACAGGGCAAAGCTTGTTGGCGAGGAACTTGGCCAGGGCCACGCCGACCCGGGCCAGACCGCGCGCCTCGGCTCCATTGTCATCGAAGGCCCGTGCCACCCGCATCCCCAGCGCCAGACAGCCCAGCCAATCCAGCGTCAGATCGGCGAGCAAAGCGCGCATCAGCGGCTGATCGACCAGCCGGCGCTGAAAGGCGGTGCGGTAGGTGACCCAATGCAGCGCCTCTCCCAGGGCGGCGCGCATCAGGCCTGCCGGCGCCATGGCGGTGTCGAGCCGGGTGTGGTGGATCATCGCAACGATGGTCTGAATGCCCTGGCCCTCGTCGCCGATCCGGTGGGCCAGGGCGCGGTCATATTCGATCTCGGCCGAGGCGTTCGACCGGTTGCCAAGCTTGTCCTTCAGCCGCAGGAGCCGGATGCCGTTGCGCCCGCCCTCCATCCAGCGCGGCACCAGAAAGCAGGTCAGCCCGTGCGGGGTGCGGGCGAGGGTCAGAAAGCCGTCCGACATCGGGGCAGAGCAGAACCATTTGTGCCCGGTCAGCCGCCAGTCCGGCCCGTCCGGCTTGGCCATGGTCGCGTTGCTGCGCACATCGGACCCTCCCTGCTTTTCGGTCAGCGCCATGCCCAGCGTCAGCCCGCGCTTGGCGGCTGCGGGCCGGACCGCAGGGTCGTAGTGGCGCGACACGAGCCCCGCGCGCCAGAACGGCGCCAGATCCGGATCAGCCGTCAGGACCGGGACCGCGGCCGAGGTCATGGTCAGCGGGCAGCAATGGCCCGGCTCGACCTGGCTCGCCAGATAGACCATCGCGGCATGGGTCGCATGGCCGCCTTCCATGCCCTCCCAGGCGATGGCGGCATAGCCTGCCGCGACCGACAGCTGCATGAATTGGTGATAGGCCGGGTGAAACTGCACCTCGTCGAGGCGGCGCCCGCCCCGGTCGAACAGGCACAGTTCGGGGATGTAGCGGTTGGCATCGCTTGCGGCCTCGGCGGCGGTGGCGCGGCCCAGATCGTGGCCATAGGCGGACAGGACAGCCGGCTGAGCGCCGAAGGCCCGGGCCAGATCGCGCAGGGCAGGGTCGGCCTGCCAAAGGTCGCGGTCGCCCCGGGCGGGCGGCTGGTTTGTTACTTCATGCGTGCCAAGATCGCTGGTGGGATCGCATTCCATCCTGCAAACCTCCTGCATCTTGCGGCAGTCTACGCCAGACCGGGGCAAAGTCCAAACCCGCAAGCGGCCAGTCATAAGCTGCGCGGCAGGGGCGGGTTCGGGGAAGATGGTCCCGCGTCGGGCCCCGGCCGCGCGGTCCCCGACGCGGCGGCTGCCCGGTTCCGGGTGGCATGAAGGAACGCGTCAGCGCCAAAGCCACCTTCGGCTTTTTCAAGCCTTGGCCTGCGCGATGGTGGCATCGGGGGGCCCAAGCGCCGCGCATCGGCAACAGATCGGCAACAGATCGCTAGGCGCAGGGCGTCCTTTTGTGCTACTTTCCCATCAAACTGCGGAGGGGTGATCCCATGGCACAGGGCGGCATCAAGGTTCTGGTCGGCACGACCAAGGGCGCGTTCGTTGTTTCGGGCGGCACGGACCGCGACGGCTGGGAGGTGACGGGGCCGCATTGCAACGGCTGGCCGATCAACCATGTGATTGGCGACCCCGAGACCGGCACGCTCTGGGCGGGCGGCGGCGGCGCCTGGCACGGGGCAGGGGTCTGGCGTTCGGCCGATGGCGGGACAAGCTGGCAGGTGACGCGGCTGACCAAGGGCACGATGGACGACTGGGCCGCCAAGGACGCGGATTTCGCCAGGATGATCGGTTGGACCGACACGGCGCTGCCTTTCGCGGACGATTTCTCGCAGATCTGGTCGCTGGGCCAGTCTGGCGACACGCTTTACGCCGGCACCAAGCCCGCGAGCCTGTTGCAAAGCACCGATGGCGGCGTCAGCTGGAGCCTTGTGGAGGGGCTGACCAACCACCCTTCGGCGGGCTCGTGGAACCCGGGGGCTGCGGGGCTGGTCCTGCATACGATCGTGGCCGATCCGTACAATCCGGCCAAGATGTGGATCGGCATCTCGGCCGCGGGTGTCTTTGCCACCGAGGACGGCGGTCAGACCTGGGAGCGGCGCAACCGCCTGTCCAATGCCGAGGCCTGCGCCCATCACGACCACCCCGCAGCACCGCGCGACGGCGAAACCGGGCATTGCGTGCACAACATGATGCGCGCGCCGGGCTCCGAGGACGTGCTTTACCAGCAGAACCACCACGGGGTCTGGCGCTCGTCCGATGGCGGGCGCAGTTGGGACGAGATCACGGCGGGCCTGCCCTCGACCTTTGGCTTTCCGATCCGGGTGCATCCGCGCGACCCGGACACGATCTGGACCCTGCCGCTGAACGGCGACAGCGCGGGCCGCTTTCCGCCCGATGCCGCGGCGGCGGTCTGGCGGTCGCGCGACGGAGGCCAGAGCTGGCAGGCGCTGCGCGAGGGTCTGCCGCAAAAATCCTGTTATTTCACAGTGCTGCGCCAGGCCATGGCGGGCGATGGCCGCGACCCGGCCGGGATCTATTTTGGCACCAACAGCGGGTCGGTCTTTGCCAGTCTGGACGAGGGCGACACCTGGCAGGAAATCGTGCGCCATCTGCCGACGATCCTGTCGGTCGAAGTCGTCGATGCGCCGCCTCAGGCGGGGGGCGCCGGGTAACTGGCGGCCAGAGGCGCCTGGTTCCGCGCCGCAGCGATCAGCGCCGGTCTGACGGCCCTGGCACCCTGCGCCGCCACGACATGATTGCGCCCGGTCGATTTGGCGGCGTAAAGCGCCTCGTCGGCCTCGCGCAGCACATCGGCCAGGCTGTCGCCCGACCCGGAATAATGCGCAACGCCGATTGACACCGAAACCGGCGGCAGGGTCTTGCCATCATGCCGCACCGACAGTTGCAGGACCGCCAGCCGCACCGCCTCGGCCCGTTCCAGCGCGGCGTCGGCCGAAAGCTGCGGCAGGACCAGCATGAATTCCTCGCCCCCCAGACGGCAGGCGAACTCGCACCCCGCGCAGGTCGCGCCCAGCAGATCCCCCAGCGCCCGCAGAACCTCGTCGCCGCCCTCATGGCCATAGACGTCATTGAAGGTCTTGAAATGATCCACGTCGATCGAGACGATGGCAAAGGGCGTGTCCGCCTCGTGCGCGGCGTGACGATCCAGCCGGTCCATCAGGTAGCGCCGGTTGTAAAGCCCGGTCAGCACGTCGCGGGTGGCCTGCTGCTGCAATTCATCGCGCATCCGCACGTTGGCGATGGCAAGGCTGATGCGTTCGGCGCACATCTGCGCCAGCCGGTGCTGGTTGGCGGCGTCCTCGGCCCGCAGATCATCGTCGAGGCAGAGATACATCATCCCCACCGTCTCGCCATGGGCGAGGAACGGAATGCAGATCGAGTTCCTTGCGGCATCGTCATGGGCATGGGCGCATCTGAAGGTCAATGCGCCCTCGGCATGGACATAGGTCCGGCCGCGACGCAGGCCCCAGCACTCCTCGGGGAGGATATGGGCGTGCAGGACGCCACCGTTCCAGCTGCAGCCGCCGTCCAGCACATCGCGCGTGCTGGAATAGACATAGATCGAGCCCGCGACATCGGGCAGCATGTCGCCGATAAAGCGCTTGGCCATGGCGTAAAGTTCGTCCAGCGACTGGGATGATTGCAGCCATTCGTTGAACTCGCCCAAGAGCCGTACCTCGCGCCCGACACGCACCTGTTCGGCCAGATAGGCGTTTTCGGTCTGGACATGGGCCTGCATAGTGGCGAGCCGCTGTTTCGAGGCCTGATGGATGCGCCAGACGCCGAACAGCGCCGCGATGCCCGCCAGGCCGCCGATCACGGCAAAGGTCCAGCGGATCGTATCGATCCAGGCGGCATTGACGGCCGTGACGTCCTGATAGCGTTCGATGGCGCCGACGATGCGGCCGTTCAGCGTCAGCGGCAGGATCTCGTGATTGACCTCGCGGTCTAGCTGAGCATCGGTGTCATCGGCCTCGGCCGGGGCGGCCGGACGGCCCGAGACCTCTGCCTCGTTGGCGTGGATGCGTTCAAAGAAGCTTTTCCCCGATTGCAGCGCCATGTGCAGATCCGAAGGCGTGTTGGTCTGGCCGATGACTTCGGGGACCGAGGACCAGAAGACCCGCCCGCTCTGGTCGATCAGGTCCAGCCGGTAGATCCGTTCGGAGGTGGCGATGGTCTGCAGGGTGCGGCTGTCTTCGGGCGAGATCTGACCCAAAAGGAAGCTGCGCGCGCCGTTTTCAAATCCCGCGACAAGCCGGTGGGCATAGTTCTGGCTTTCGACGCGGGCGACCTGCCGGTAAAGATGCACCGCCACGGCCTCCGGCGCCAGGGTCCAGATCAGAGCCAGCCCCGCCGCCATCAGCAGCAGCAGGGTGCCCAGCCACAATCTGGCGAAACCGATGTGGCGCATGGGTCTTTCAGTCTCCGTCGTTCGGGCTCCCGCGCCAGTTTTCGCGCCGACTGGTTAACGAAGGATTAATGCCCGGGGCCGCCGGTCAACACGAAGCCGAGAGAGGTTTGAGACTGCACCCGGGGCGCATTGTCCCGGGGCTTTGCAGCCTATGCTTTCTTCTATGCTCCGGTCTTGCTAGACTTCTTACCGTATCGGGGGTAGAACCTCGGCGTTAGCGCTAACGGCGCTTGAGCGAAAGAGGTCCAAACATGGTTTCCCGTGTCATTCCGGTTGATACTTTCGACCTTGTGATCTTTGGCGGTACCGGCGATCTGGCGCGCCGCAAGATCTTTCCGGGGCTGTACCGCCGCTTCATGGCCGGGCAGATGAATGCTGACAGCCGCATCATCGGCGCGGCGCGGGCCAAGAACAGCGATGAGGAATTCCGCACGTTGGTCCATGACGCGCTGGTCGAATTCGTCCCGAAAGACCGGCAGGACAGCACCATGATCGCGGCCTTTCTGGCGCGGATCGACTATGTCTCGATCGACGCCAAGGACCAGTCGGGCTGGAGCAAGCTGAAAGCCACCATGCGCGAAAACGTGGTGCGGGCCTTTTATTTCTCGGTGGCGCCGGCCCTGTTCGGCGATCTGGCCGAACATCTGCACGCAAATGGCATCACCGACGCCTGGAGCCGGGTCGTGGTGGAAAAGCCCTTCGGCCGCGATCTCGCCTCGGCCAAGGCGCTCAATGCCACGCTGGCCAAGTATTTCAACGAAGCCCAGATCTACCGGATCGACCATTACCTGGGCAAGGAGACGGTGCAGAACCTGATGGCGGTGCGTTTCGCCAATATCCTGTTCGAACCGATCTGGAAGGCGCAGTACATCGACCATGTGCAGATCACGGTGGCCGAAACGGTGGGCGTGAACGGACGAGGCGCCTATTACAACCAGTCGGGTGCGATGCGCGACATGGTGCAGAACCACATGATGCAGCTCTTGTGCCTCATCGCGATGGAGCCGCCCTATCACTTCGACCCCGACGCGGTGCGCGACGAAAAGGTCAAGGTGATCCGCGCGCTGGAGACCGTGACTCCGCAAGACATCGTGCGCGGCCAGTATCTGGCCGGAGGCGGCGAGGGCGGCTATATCGAGCATTCCGAAGACCCGAACTCCAGGACCGAAAGCTATATCGCGCTCAAGGTCGGCATCGCGAACTGGCGCTGGAAGGGCACGCCCTTTTACCTGCGCACCGGTAAACGCCTGCGGGCCCGCTATTCCGAGATTGCCATCACCTTCAAGGAACCGCCGCATTCGATCTTTGACGATGCCAAGGGCTGGAAGCCCAATGTGCTGGTGATCCGCCTGCAGCCGAATGAGGGCATGAACCTGATGGTGATGATCAAGGAGCCCGGCCCCGGCGGCATGCGCCTGATGCAGGTGCCTTTGGACATGACCTTCGCCGATGCCCTTGGCGCGGATGCCGAGGATGTGCCGGACGCCTACGAACGCCTGATCATGGATGTGATCCGCGGCAACCAGACGCTTTTCATGCGCGGCGACGAAGTCGAGGCGGCCTGGGCCTGGACCGATCCCATCATCGACGGCTGGGAGGCGCGGGGCGACAAGCCGCAGGGCTATGACGCGGGTTCATCCGGGCCGGAAGATGCGCTGATGCTGCTGCATCGGGACGGCCGGCGCTGGCGCGAGATCAAGGAATGATCTTTCAGGCCTATCCCTCGCGGGAGGCTTTGATGGCGGGGCTCGCCACCGTCATCGCCGATCAGTTGCGCGCGGCGCTGGCCCGGGGGGCGGCCACGCTGTCGGTGCCCGGCGGCACCACGCCGGGCCCGGTCTTTGACCTTCTGGCCCAGGAGCCCCTCGATTGGGCGCGGGTCGCCGTGCTCTTGAACGACGAACGCTGGGTGGGCGAGGACAGCCCGCGTTCCAACACCCGGCTTCTGCGTGAACGCCTCATGCAGGGGCCGGCGGCTGCGGCCCATCTCGTGCCGCTTTACGCCGAGGCACCGCAGCCCGAGGACCGGTTGCAAGAATTGGCCCAGGGCATCGCCCCGCACCTGCCGATCAGCGTTCTTCTTCTGGGCATGGGGGCGGACATGCACACGGCCTCGCTCTTTCCCGGCGCCGACAAGCTGGCCGCGGCCCTGTCGCCCGAAGCGCCGGTCCTGATGGCCCTGCGCGCCCAGGCCGCGGGCGGGCCGCGCATCACCCTGTCGGCCCGCGTTCTGCAGGCAGCGCGCCACATCCATATCCTGATCACCGGACCCGAAAAGCGCGCGGCCCTGGACCGCGCCCTGACCCTGACCCCGACCGAGGCCCCCATCCGGGCGGTCCTTGATCAATCCACCGTGCACTGGGCGGAGTAAGCCATGACAAAACCTGACAAATTCGCAAGCCTCAAGGCCCATTTCGCCACCGTGGCCGACCGCAGGATCCTCAGCCTTTTCGGCCAGGGCCGGGCGCAGAATTTCTCGGCCATGGCCGGAGAGATGCTGTTCGACTTTTCCAAGACCAATATCGACGAGACAGCGCTTGGCCTTCTCTTGGCGCTGGCCGAGAACTCCGGCGTGGCGGCCAAGCGTGCCGCGATGTTTGCGGGTGAAAAGATCAACGAGACCGAGGGCCGCGCCGTCCTGCACACCGCGCTGCGCGCCGGTCCAGAGGCGGTAATCAAGGTCGACGGCGCCGATGTGATGCCCGAGGTGCGCGCCACCCGCGCCCGGATGGCGGCCTTTGCCCGCGACGTGCGCTCTGGCGCCTTTGCGGGGCAGGGCGGCAAGATCACCGATGTCATCAACATCGGTATCGGCGGATCGGACCTCGGGCCGGCCATGGCCACGATCGCCCTGTCGCCCTATGCCGATGGCCCGCGGCTGCATTATGTCTCCAACGTCGACGGCGCCCATATCGCCGACACGGTCAAGGGCCTGAACCCGGCCACGACTCTGGTGATCGTGGCCTCCAAGACCTTCACCACGATCGAGACGATGACCAACGCCAACACGGCCAGAACCTGGATGGCAAAGGCGGTGGCCAATCCGGCCGCCCAGTTCTGCGCCGTCTCGACCGCGGCGGAAAAGACCGCCGCCTATGGCATCGACCCCGCCCGCGTTTTCGGCTTTGAGGATTGGGTCGGCGGGCGCTATTCGCTCTGGGGCCCGATCGGTCTCGGCCTCATGCTGTCCATCGGTCCCGAGGCGTTCGAGGATTTCCTCGCCGGTGGCCGGGCCATGGACCAGCACTTCCTGTCCGAGCCTTTCGCAAGGAACCTGCCGGTGCTCTTGGCGCTGGTCGGGATCTGGCACAACCAGATCTGCGGCCATGCCACCCGCGCCGTGCTGCCCTATGACCAGCGCCTGTCGCGCCTGCCCGCCTATCTGCAACAACTCGAGATGGAATCGAACGGCAAGCGCGTCTCGATGGACGGTGCCGATCTGCCCTGTCCTTCGGGCCCGGTGGTCTGGGGCGAACCTGGCACCAATGGCCAACACGCCTTCTATCAGCTGATCCATCAGGGCACCCGGGTGGTCCCTTGCGAGTTTCTGGTGGCAAAAGAGGGACATGAGCCCGACCTCGCGCACCAGCACCTCCTGCTCGTCTCCAACTGCCTGGCCCAGTCCGAGGCGCTCTTGCGTGGCCGCAGTCTCGAAGAGGCCACCGCGATCATGGCGCGCAAGGGCCTCACCGGGGCCGAGCTTGACCGCCAGGCCCGCCACCGCGTCTTCCCGGGCAACCGGCCGTCGACGACCCTGGCCTATCCCAAGCTCACGCCCTTCACGCTGGGTCAGATCATCGCGCTTTATGAACACCGGGTCTTTGTCGAAGGCGTGATCCTCGGCATCAATTCCTATGATCAATGGGGGGTCGAGCTTGGCAAGGAACTCGCCCTCGCCCTGCAACCCATCCTCGAAGGCCGCGAAAGCGCGGCCGGCAAGGACGGCTCTACCGCGGCCCTGGTGGCCTTCCTGCGGCCTTAAACCATTTCATCTGTTCAAAAATATCCCACGGGGGTGCGGGGGTGTGAAACCCCCGCTCTTTGCCACGGGTGCGGGGGTGTGAAACCCCCGCTCTTTGCCACGGGTGCGGGGGTGTGAAACCCCCGCTCTTTGCCAAGGGTGCGGGGGTGTGAACTCTCCGCTCTTTGCCACGGGTGCGCGGGTGTGAAACCCCCGCTGCCACGCAGATCCGGATCACCACGCCAATCGCCGAACCCGAAGGCTGGGGGGCCCGGGGGGAGGCGCGCCTCCTCCCGGCTCTTGTTTCACCCGGCCCAAGCCAGACGCCACGACCTTACTTCAGCGCCGCCGTGACGATCACCTCGACCTTGTAGTCGGGTGTCGCAAGCTTGGCCTCGCCGGTGGCGCGGGCGGGCGTGTGGCCGGCCGGCACCCAGCTGTCCCAGACCGCGTTCATCTCGCCAAAGGTCGCAATGTCGGCCAGCCAGATCTGTGTCGACAGGATGCGCGTCTTGTCGGTCCCGGCCGCTGCCAGAATCCGGTCGACCTCGGCCAGACAGGTGCGCGTCTGATCCGCCACGCTGTCGCCGGGCTTGCCGACCTGGCCCGCAACCCAGACGATTCCATTGTAGCAGACGGCCTCGGACATGCGCGCGCCGACGCCGATCCGCTTGATATCGTTGTTCATGATGGTCTCCCCATTTCGGATGGCGCTTGCTAGCGCATTGACCGGCCCGAGTGAAGGGCGCCAACCCCAGATAGCGGGACCGGCCAAGGAATGTCACGGATCACGCCTGCTGGGGATTGGAGCGGGTGAAGGGAATCGAACCCTCGTATTCAGCTTGGGAAGCTGCTGCTCTGCCATTGAGCTACACCCGCAACGCCAGCCTAGCTACTGGACCACAGCCCGCCCGTCAAGCGGTCAAGCATCCGCGTCACGGTGCGTGAACCCCGGGCCGAGGGTCTTGTGCTGCCCTGCAGGTCGGCGTCGCGCTGCCCCGTCTTGTGGCAAAGCCGCGAAGGCCACCCGCCCCTTCCGGCGCATTACCCCATGCCAAAGGCCTCCGGAGCAATCCGGAGGCCTTGTTGTCGGCGGGTCCTGGGGGCGTTGGGCCCGCCGTCAATCGGCTGCCGCTTTCAGGGCAGCGTTACGCCTCACATCTTGGGCAACAGGACCGCATCGACCACATGGATGACGCCATTGGACTGTTTGACATCGGCGATGGTCACGGTGGCGGTGCCTCCGGCCTCGTCGGTCAACATGATCTTGCCGTCCTTCTCGGTGGCGGTCAGCACGCAACCGCCGACGGTCTTGATCTCGGCCTTGCCGCCGCCCTTCTTGATCATGCCCTCCACATCGGCGGCCATCGCATCGGCGGCCACCACATGGCAGGTCAGGATCTTGACCAGCGTCGCCTTGTTTTCGGGCTTCAGGAGTGTATCCACCGTGCCCGCCGGCAGCTTGGCGAAGGCCTCATTGGTGGGAGCAAAGACGGTGAAGGGGCCTTTGCCCTCCAGGGTGTCGACCAGGCCAGCCGCCTTCACGGCTGCGACCAGCGTGGTGTGGTCCTTGGAGTTCACCGCGTTTTCGACGATGTTCTTGGTTTCCAGCATGGGCGCGCCGCCCACCATCGGGTTTTCCGCAAAGGCCGCACCAGCGGTCATGGCGGCCAAGGACACGGCGAGCGTCAGAGCGAGTTTCTTCATCGTTTTTCCTTCAGGTCTTTCCGATGCGGGTCCATTCCCGCCTCGCCTGGTAAGAACGCAGGGGCCCGCATTAAAGTTTCAGCCCCGGGGCAATCTCACGGTTTCGTGATCCTGCCTGCGCGGCTCGAGGCCCGCCTCAGGCACAAAGGGCCCCCGGATCGCTCCGGAGGCCCAGACCCTGACGTCACTGATCACGCAGGAGAATCGTCACATCCGCCAGGGCCATGCCCGGGCTCAGCTTACATCTTGGGCAAAAGCACGGTATCGACGACGTGGATCACGCCGTTCGATTGCTGCACATCGGCGATTGTGACATGAGCGACGTCGCCCTGTTCATCGGTGATCATGATCTTCTTGCCCTTCATCGTGGCAGTCAGCATGCAGCCGCCCACGGTCTGGATCATGTGCTTGCCGCCATCGGCCTTGATCATGGCGCGCACCGTCTTGGCCATCGCATCGGCCGCCACCACATGGCAGGTCAGGATCTTGACGAGCGTGGCCTTGTTTTCGGGTTTCAGCAGGTTTTCAACCGTGCCCGCGGGCAGCTTGGCAAACGCCTCGTTGGTCGGTGCGAAGACGGTGAAGGGACCCTTGCCTTCCAGGGTATCGACCAGACCGGCTGCCTTGACGGCCGCGACGAGCGTGGTGTGATCCTTGGAATTCACGGCGTTTTCGATGATGTTCTTGGTCGCCAGCATCGGCGCCCCACCGACCATGGGGTTGGCGGCATAGGCGGTGGCGGCGGCGAAGGTGGCGACGGAAAGGGCAAGGGTCAGCGCGATTTTCTTCATGTTGGTCTCCCCAAAGGCGGTCTGGACCGGGGTCATTCCCGTGTCTCTGCACAAGGAACGGCGGCCACGGCCGGGAAGTTTCAGACTTCGTCGCTTTTCCTCAAAATAATTATGTGCCTGATTTGCTCTTTGTCCCACTACTCCACAGGAGGTCTGGAGGGTGTGAAACCCTCCAGCGCCGCAGCCCGCGCGCCCTGGGGCATAGGGCACGTATAGGAGGTGTGCCGGACAGACCGGTACGGCTCGGCCGCACGTCCGGCGCAGCACGCGCAGCACTCAGGCCTTGACGAGCGCGCCTTTGGCGACGATGGGGCCGGTGGGCTTGCCGGTCGGCGATCCGCCCGGAGGCTCCAGCGTCACGGCCAGGACCGCACCGGCCGCAGCACCCGGCAGTGAAATCGTCTCGCCTCCGGCCGGGATCACGCCCAGCGAGACCGGCGGGTCATTGCCCGCGATGATCCAGAGTTCATGGGAATGGGCGGCATCGGGCACTTCGCCCGCGACACGGGTGATGGTCAGCCGGCCCGAGGTGATGACGGCGGCATATTGCAGCGCGCCCTTGTCGAGGTTGAGCGTCGCGGTCAATTCGGGCTTGGGCGGGGTCAGCGCCAGATAGGCCACCAGTGCGACCGAGGCCACGGCCACCCCGCTCCACAGCCGCAGATCGGCCCACCAGCTGCGCAGGCCATTGGCGGGCCGGGCCGCCTGCGGGAACAGCCGCGCCTCGATCCGCGGCATCAGATCCGGCGCCGGCTCTGGCGCGAAAGCGCCATTGAGGTCGGACAGACGGTCCTCCCAGCCCGCCACGCGGTCGGCAAAGGCCGTATCGGCCTTCAGCCGCGCCTCGACCGCGGTGCGTTCGGGAAGGTCCAGCACGCCCAGCACATATTCGGCGGCCAGAAGGTCGTCTTCGTCCTCGGGGTGTTCGGAAGTGAGATTGTGCGGGGTCATGTGTCCATGCACTCCCGCAGCTTGAGAAGGCTGCGCCTGAGCCAGGTGCGCATCGTGTTCAGGGGCACATCAAAGCGGGCGGCGAGGTCAATGTAGGATTGCCCGTCCAGATAGGCGCCGCGCAGCGCCTGGGCACGGTCGGGCTCCAGCGTGTCGAAACATTCGTTGATCCGGCGCGCCTCGCCCTGCGCCATCAGGCGGGTTTCGGCGCGCGGGGCGGGGTCGGCCGCCTGTTCCATCGCCAGATCGTCCGACACATGGTTGGGACGCGCCCGCAGCCGGTCGATGGCATGGTTGCGCGACAGGGCGATCAGCCAGGTCATGCCACGGCCCTTGGAGGCGTCGAACCGCCCCGCCCTGAGCCAGACCCTGGTGAAAACTTCCTGCAACGCATCCTCCGCTTCGGCCCTTGTGCCAAGCATACGGATCAGGACACCCATAAGTTTCGCACCCGCCTCAGAGTATAATTGCCGGAAGGCCGCGCGGTCCTGCGCGGCAACGGATTGAAGCAGATCGGCAATCGGATCGTCGGTCATGCGGGCACTATCAGTCATAATCTTGCGATTAGGAAGCGGTCTCGCGAAACGGGAGCACCTTTTCGCGCCTGCGATCCGCGGGCCCGGCACAGGATTCAGCACAGGCTTCGGCACAGCCGGCCGGACCGGCCCGCCGACAGCAGCGCTTCAGCGCCGCCGCCGCCGTCCACCCTCGGCGCCCGAACCGGCGGTGTTGAAGCTGACCTCGGGCAGGGGGTCCAGATGCGGGAACTGGTCCACCGCGTTCGGGATGGCCGAGGCATTGACGAAATGCTCCTGAAAGCGCGGCTCGATGGCGGTTTCGACCTTGTGAATGTCATGCACCACCGTCTCGATCGTGTCGCGCGCGGTACGGCTGCACAGGGCGATCCGCGCCCCGGTGCCTGCGGCATTGCCGGCCGAGAAGACCTTGTCCAGCGGCGCGTCCGGGATCATCCCGAGGATCATCGCGTGCTTGGGCGAGATATGGGCTCCGAAGGCTCCGGCCAGCACCACCCGGTCCACCGTCTCAACGCCCATCTCGTCCATCAGCAGTTTGGCCCCCGCGTAGAGCGCGGCTTTGGCAAGCTGGATGGCGCGGATGTCGCCCTGGGTCACAAGGATGCGCGGCCCGCCTTCGGCGCTGGCGTCGTGCAGCAGATAGGAATGGGTGCGCCCCTCGGCGATGCAGCGGCCGCTGCCGGTCTGCTCGGGCCCGCCGATCAGGCCGCCCTGATCCAGAAGGCCGGCCATACGCATCTCGGCCACGGCCTCGATGATGCCCGACCCGCAGATGCCGGTGACCCCGCTGGCGGCGGTGGCTTCGGCAAAGCCCGGATCGGTCGACCAAAGCTCGGTTCCGATCACCTTGAAGCGCGGCTCCTTGGTGGCAGGGTCGATCTCGACCCGCTCGATGGCGCCCGGCGCCGCGCGCTGGCCCGACGAGATCTGCGCGCCCTCGAAGGCCGGGCCGGTGGGCGAGGAACAGGCCAACACCCGCGTCTCATTGCCCAAGAGAAGCTCGGCATTGGTGCCGACATCGACGATCAGCACCATGTCCTTGGATTTGTTGGGCTCTTCGGCCAGGGCCACGGCCGCGCAATCGGCCCCGACATGGCCGGCCACGCAAGGAAGCACATAGACCCGCGCAGCCCCGTTCACCGTGCCCAGGTCCAGATCGCGCGCATCGAAGGACAAGGAGCCCGAGGTGGCCAGCGCGAAGGGCGCCTGACCCAGCTCCACCGGGTCGATGCCCAGCAGAAGATGGTGCATCACCGGGTTGCAGACAAAGACCAGTTCATAGATCGACTTGGGGTCCACCTTGGCCTCGGTCGAGATCGACTGGATCAGCCCGTTCATCGCCGTGCGCACCGCCGCCGTCATTTCGCGGTCGCCGCCGGGGTTCATCATCGCATAGGACACCCGGCTCATCAGGTCTTCGCCAAAGCGGATCTGCGGGTTCATCACCCCGGCCGAGGCAAGAACCTTGCCGTTGCTCAGATCGCACAGATGCGCCGCGATGGTGGTCGAGCCAAGGTCGACGGCGAGGCCCAGCAGCTTGCCTTCGAAATAGCCGGGCCAGATGTCAAGGATGCGGTGGCGCGCATCGTGGTTGCCCTTGTGCAGCGCCACGGTGACCTTCCACTGGCCCTTGCGCAGCGCAGGCTGCAGGCGGCGCAGCAGAGAGAGTTCCGCCGCCAGCCCCTCGACCCCCCATTGCGCCTTGAGCGCGCGTTCCAGCCGTTCGAAATCGCCGGTGGGTTCGTGCATGTCGGGTTCGTCCACCTCGACATAGTAAAGCCGGGTGGCCGGGTCCATCTGCATGACCCGCTCTGTCGCGGATTTGCGGATGACCTGCTTGTGGACCTGGGATTCGGGCGGCACATCGACGATCACATCGCCCATGACCTTGGCCTGACAGCCCAGGCGCCGGCCGTCCAGCATGCCGCGAATCCGCTTGTAGCGGGCCTCGACCTCGTTCCATTCCGACAGGGCGTCGGCGGCGACGGTGACGCCGTGTTTGGGAAACTCTCCATAGCCCGGGGTTATCTGGCATTTCGAACAGATGCCGCGTCCGCCGCAGACGGAATCGAGATCGACGCCAAGCTGGCGGGCGGCGGTCAGCACCGGCGTGCCCAGCGCAAAGCGGCCGCGCTTGCCCGAGGGGGTGAAGATCACCAGCGCATCCCCTGCGGCGTGGGATGCCGGACTTGCCGCTGCCTGCGGGGCGGGTGCGGACTCGGCGGACTGCCAGGCGGCCTGATCGGCGGCGTCACGGGTGGCATCGTGGGCGGCTTCTTGGGCTGCGTCATGAGCTGGGGCGGGGGTCATGGTCGTCTCCTGCAGGCTTGAAGGCTTTTTAGGCCGGATGCCGGCAGGAGCAAGGGCTGAATGCGGCAGGCAAGGGTCAGGCTGCGGCATGAGGGCGCAGAGTGAACCGGCCCAGGTGCCGCCGGCCCGGCTGGCGGCCTCATTCGGGAGTATTCAGACCGGGTGACTGGAAAGAGAGGGGTGCAGGACAGGCCGATAGCCCGCCCGCAAGACCGCGACGCTGGGGCGCGGGGTCAGTACAAGGACCTCGCCTTCCGGGCGCGGGACCGGCGCCAGGTAACCCGCGGGCGTGAAGGGAAACGCGTGGGCGCCGTGCAGCAGGTGCGGGGTGACAGGCTGGCCCGATGCCGCGGCGTGCAGGATGAAGGTGGCGTCGGGCAGGGTTGTGGCCTCGGCCGCGTGGCCGCGGGGCTGGCGTGCCTCGGTCAGGCGGGCGGCGTGTAGGGTGGCGTCGATCTCGGTCGCCTTGAGGCCGGGAAGGTCGGCGCGGGTCCAGGCGGCGCGAAAGGCGCTGTAGGCGGAGCGGCGGCAGGTCGCACAGGGGCGGTGCCCGGCCGACAGGGCCACGGCCTCGTCCAGAAAGAACAGCTCGGTCCATGTGCCGGGCGTCATCGGGATGCGGCGCGTGTCCTTCCAGTGCAGGGCGCAGCAGATCCAAGCCTTCGAGGCCCAGCGCCGCCGCAAGGTCCGCGTTCCATCATGCAGGATGCCGCGGTTGCCGGTGAAAAGCCCGCGCGCCGGGTCCGCCACGATGGCCTGATCGGGCAGGACGCGGTTCTGCAGCGGCATCAGATCAGGTCCTTCACCACCTCGGCCACGCTCATCACATCATCGCGCGTGCAGTCGAACTGGCCGACCTGGACACGGATCACATAGGCGCCCTGATGCCGGGTCTGCGTGAGGTAAACCCGGCCGTCGTCGTTGATGCGGCTCAGCAGCGCCTCGGTCGCGGCATCGTCCTCAAGGGCAAAGGTGAACAGCGACAGTGCGGGCCCGGTCACGATCCGCACACCCGGGATCTGGGCGAGCGCCGCGGCAAGCTCCCGCGACCAGGTGACATGATTGCGGATCCGGGCGCGCAGGCCTTCAAGCCCGTAGGCGCGCAGGGTGAACCAGAGTTTCAGCGCGCGGAACCTTCGGCCAAGCGGCACGGTCCATTCGTTGAAATTCACCACTTCTTCGCGGCCCGCCGTTTGCAGATAGGTCGGGCGCAGGCCCAGCGTGCGGATCTGCGGCGCGGGATTGGCGAGGAACTGGACCGAGCAGTCGAACTGCGCGCCCAGCCATTTGTGCGGGTTGAAGACAATGGACTCCGCGCCTTCGACCCCGGCCCAGAGGTCGCGGAACTCGGGGCAGATCATCGCCGACCCCGCCCAGGCCGCATCGACATGGACAGGCAGCCCATGCGCCCGCGCCACCGCGATGCAATCTGCGATCCGGTCGAAGGCGCCGACCGAGGTGCCCCCGGCGCACAGCACCACCCCCGCCGGCAAGTAGCCCGCGGCGCGGTCGGCCGCGATGGCCCCCGCCAGCGCGCCCGGCTTCATCGACAGGGTCATATCCGTCGGCACCTTGACCAGATTTTCCTGCCCGATCCCCGCAACCCGAACCGCCTTGTCGACCGAGGAATGCGTCTCGGCACTCGCATAGATGCGAAGGCGGGGCTGACCCGACAGGCCGTCGCGGTTGCCGGCCCAGTCAAGTGCGGCCTCACGCATGGTCAGGACCGCCGACAGGGTGGCCGTGGTGGCGCTGTCGTGGATCGTGCCGGTAAAGCCCGCGGGCAGGCCCAAGGCCTGACGCAGCCAGTCCACCATGACCTGTTCCACCTCGGTCACGGCGGGCGAGGTCTGCCAGATCATGCCCTGCGCCGCGATGGCATTGGCCAGTTGTTCGGCCAGCATCGAGGCGGGTGCTGCATTGGCCGGGAAATAGGCGAAGAAGCGCGGGTGCTGCCAATGGGTCAGGCCGGGCGGCACGATGCGGTCGAAATCGGCGAAGATCGCCTCGATCGGCTCGGCGGCCTCGGGCGGGGCAGGCGGCAACTGGCGGGAGATGGCGCCGGGTATCAGGGGCGCGCGCACCGGCTTGTCGCGCAAGGTGGCATGGTAGCCATGCGCCCAGTCCGCGGCCCTTTTGGACCAGTCGCGCAGATCGTCGTGGTTCATGAAGTCCTTCCTTGCCGGGGTGCCGCTGTGGCCGCAGCCTGTCGCGCGGATCAAGGCAGAGCGGCGCCGGCTTGGCAAGGGGGCCAAACCGGCAGGCTCGGCAGAGGGCGTCGGCAGACAGCCACTGATCTAGAGCCGGTTGGCCCCCTCCGTGGCAAGGAAAGCCGGGCCGGTTTTGAGCCAGATGGGCGCGCCGCACGGGCCCGCCGTCAGGATGGGCCTGCGGTTCAAGCGGATCTGGAAACAATCCCTCGCCGCTGCGCGGGTCTTGCCGAAGTTGCGCCACAATCCAGTGTCATGTCGGGGCGAAACATCCGGAGCTTGCCATGTCGCCGATCCTGAGCCTGTCACGCCGTCTATTCCTGTTCTCGGCCCCCGCAGCCTTTCTGGCCGCCTGCGCCCAGACCTATGCCACGGCCTTTCCCGCCCCGCTGTCCGAAAAGACCACGCGCGGCTGGCATGTGACGGCGGTCCGGGTCGATGTGCCGCAGACGCTGACCGTATCCGAGGCGCATTCGCTGGTGCCCGAGGCCGATATCGTCTGGCGCGAGGATGATCCGGCGGGTGACCGGCATCAGCAGGTGGCGCTGATCCTGCAGAATGCGGTCGGGGCGGCGGTGCGCGGGCTCAAGGGCCGGCGGGCGGTGGAACTGCGCCTGCGCGTGACCCGCTTCCATGCCCTGAGCTTTGAGGCCGAGACCACGCTTGCCGATGCCGGCGTACACAACATCCAGTTCGACATCGCGGTCGTCGATGCAAGGTCGGGCGAGGTTCTGGCCGGGCCGACCCATATCCTCGCCGATCTGCCGGCCTGGTCGGGTGCGAAGATGCGCGAGATGCGCGCCCGGGGCGAGACGCAGAAATCCCAGATCAGCGCCCATGTCACGGCTACGATTCAGGCCTGGCTGGGCATCGGCCCCGACAACCGCGCGAGCTTTGTGCGGCTGGGCGACTGAACCCGCGGCATGCCAGACGCCCCGCCGCAAAGTCGCGGGGCGGGGCCCGCACTTTCCGCTTGGTTTGGCTTGCGTCTTTCGCTAGAAGGCGGCGCATGACGGACAAAAGCATCATCGAGGCGTGCTGCATTACCGGCTGACTGTGTCAGGCGGGCCCGTCCTTTCGTATCTTGTCAACGAAACCGGCTCCGCCTCATGGGCGATCTTGGGCGTTGGGAGAGAATGATGGCGACGATCCGTCTGTATAACACGGCCACGCGGGCGAAAGAAGATTTCACCCCGATCGACGCCGGCAATGTGCGGATGTATGTCTGCGGCCCGACGGTCTATGACCGCGCCCATCTGGGCAATGCGCGACCCGTGGTGGTGTTCGACGTGCTCTATCGGCTGCTGCGCCATGTCTATGGCGCCGAACACGTCACCTACGTGCGCAACTTCACCGATGTGGATGACAAGATCAACGCGACCGCGCAGGCGCGCAAGGCGGCCGGCGATCCACGCGATCTGGAGGCGCTGATCCGCGAGCGGACCGAAGAGACGATCGGCTGGTATCACGCCGACATGGATGCCCTGGGCGCGCTGCGCCCGACGATCGAGCCGCGCGCCACCGATTACATCGGCCAGATGATCACGATGATCGCGGGGCTGATCGGCTCGGGTCATGCCTATGAAAAGGACGGCCATGTCCTTTTCCGGGTGCGGTCCTATTCCGCCTATGGTGCGCTGTCGGGGCGGTCGGTCGATGACATGATCGCCGGGGCGCGGGTCGAGGTGGCGCCCTTCAAGGAAGATCCGATGGACTTCGTGTTGTGGAAGCCGTCGGACGCCGATCTGCCGGGCTGGGACAGCCCCTGGGGGCGCGGTCGGCCGGGGTGGCACATCGAATGCTCGGCCATGAGCCACGAGCTGCTGGGCGCGGCCTTCGACATCCACGGCGGCGGGCTGGATCTGCAATTCCCGCACCACGAGAACGAGATCGCCCAAAGCCGCTGCGCCCATCCCGGGGCGGATTTCGCCCATGTCTGGATGCACAACGAGATGTTGCAGGTCGAGGGCAAGAAGATGTCCAAGAGCCTCGGCAACTTCTTCACCGTGCGCGACCTGCTGGAACAGGGCGTGCCGGGCGAGGTGATCCGGCTGGTCTTTCTGGGCACGCATTATGGCAAGCCGATGGACTGGACGGCGGAGAAGGCCGCGCAGGCCGAGGCGACGTTGCGCAAGTGGCGGGGTCTCGTCGCGGGCATCGAGCCCGCGGCAAGCCCGCTGCCGGGGGTGGTTTCTGCGCTGTCGGATGATCTGAACACGGCCGGGGCGCTGGCGGAACTGCATGGGGCGGCGGGGCGCGGCGATTTCGCGGGTCTTCTGGCCTCGGCGCGGATGATGGGGCTTTTGGCCGAGGAGATGGGCGGATGGGTTGCGCCGGCGGTCGATCTGTCTGCGCACGCCGGGCGCCTGGCCAACCTGCGGGCAGAGGCGCTGAAGCAGAAGGATTTTTCGGCGGTGGATGCGATGAAGGCGGCTTTGGCGGCGGCGGGGGTCGAGGTGCGGATGAGCAAGGCCGGGGTGGAACTGCTGCCGGGGGCGGGCTTTGACGCGGCAAAGCTGGAGGCGTTGAAATGACCGTACTTTCGATGAAAGATCCAGGAGCGGTCGATTTTTCTGCGAAAAATCCGAGGCGGCGT
The DNA here is from genome assembly GCA_016124195.1 of bacterium. Lineage (GTDB taxonomy): Bacteria > Pseudomonadota > Alphaproteobacteria > Rhodobacterales > Rhodobacteraceae > Stagnihabitans. The sequence goes on from WGOE01000004.1 coordinate 261,322, forward strand.
CAGGCTTGTGCGGATGCGCGCAAGCGTGAAGGGAGGGCGGCATGAAAGAACGCCTATACCTCTTCGACACCACCCTGCGCGATGGGCAGCAGACGCAGGGCGTGCATTTCTCTACGGCAGAGAAGCGCCAGATCGCGGTGGCGCTGGATGCTCTGGGGGTCGATTACATCGAAGGGGGTTGGCCCGGGGCCAATCCGACCGACAGCGAGTTCTTTGCGGCGCCGCCGAAGACCCGGGCCACCATGACGGCCTTCGGCATGACCAAGCGGGTTGGACGCTCGGCGGGAAATGACGATGTGCTGGCCGCCGTGCTGAACGCTCAGACGCCGGCGGTCTGCCTCGTGGGCAAGACCCATGACTTTCATGTCACCACGGCCCTTGGGGTCTCGCTGGAGGAAAACCGCCAGGCCATTGCCGACAGCTTCGCGCATGTCGTGGCGCAGGGCCGCGAGGCGCTGTTTGATGCCGAGCATTTCTTTGACGGCTACAAGGCCAATCCGGACTATGCGCTGTCCTGCCTGCGGGCGGCGCTGGATGCGGGGGCGCGCTGGCTTGTCCTTTGCGACACCAATGGCGGCACCTTGCCCTTCGAAGTCCTGCGCATCGTGGCCGAGGTGATCGGCGCCGGCATCCCGGGCGACCGGCTTGGCATCCATTGCCATGACGACACCGGCAATGCGGTTGCCAATTCGCTCGCCGCGGTCGAGGCCGGGGTGCGCCAGATCCAGGGCACGCTGAACGGCCTGGGCGAGCGGTGCGGCAATGCGAACCTCACCACGCTGATCCCGACGCTGCTGTTGAAAGAGCCCTTTGCCAGCCGGTTCGAAACCGGTGTCAGCCTTGCCGCGCTGAAAGGCTTGTTGCGCGACAGCCGGATGCTGGATGACATCCTCAACCGCGTGCCCTTGCGCCAGGCGCCCTATGTCGGCGCCTCGGCCTTTGCGCACAAGGCGGGGCTGCATGCCTCGGCCATCCTGAAGAACCCTTCGACCTACGAACATGTCGATCCCGAGGTCGTGGGCAATGCCCGCGTCATCCCGATGAGCAATCAGGCCGGCCAGTCCAACCTGCGTGCCCGGCTCGACGCCATCGGGATCAGCCTCGCCGCCGGCGACCCGCGGCTGTCGCGCATCCTGGACGCGGTCAAGGATCGCGAGGATCAGGGCTATGCTTATGACGGGGCGCAGGCCTCGTTCGAGCTTCTGGCACGGCGCGAACTGGGGCTGTGCCCGACCTTCTTCGAGGTGATGCGGTATCGGGTGACGGTCGAGCGGCGCAGGTCTTCCTCCGGGCGGATCGCGACCCTGTCCGAGGCGGTGGTCGTCGTGAAGGTCGGCGAGCAGATGATGATGTCGGTCAGCGACAGCGCGGACGAGACGGGGCAGGACCACGGGCCGGTCAATGCCCTGTCCAAGGCGCTGGCCAAGGACCTTGGCCCCTATCAGGCGGTGATCGACGACCTGCACCTTGTCGATTTCAAGGTGCGCATCACGCAAGGCGGCACCGAGGCCGTGACGCGGGTCATCATCGACAGCGAGGATTCCAGCGGGGCGCGCTGGTCGACGGTGGGTGTGTCGGCCAATATCGTGGACGCGAGTTTCGAGGCGCTTCTGGATGCGATTACATGGAAGCTGGTGCGCGATGTCGGCACGGGCGAGGGGCAGGGCGGGTGAGTTTCGTCTGGCGGCATCAGAGCAGCGCGGCGGATCCCGGGCGCGGAGTTTTGCGACCTGCGTCACGCACGCAAGGACAGGGCGCGCCCGCAGGCGGCCTGCAACCCGCGCCCCTTTCGGCCCGCAACCGATTGCAGGATCGGCCTCCGGCGCTTGAGCGAGGTCGCGACCTCCAGTCAGTTGGCGCTGGTGGCGCCCCATGACGGTCGAGGCCTGTGCGGATCTGGTCCGGCGTGGCGACCCGGACCGCTTTGCCGCCGTGATGGCGGCGCCTCCTGCGGCGCGGCTCAGGCTCTGGCCGCTATACGCCTTCAACCTCGAGGTGGCGCGCGCGCCCTGGGTCACCGAACAGCCGCTGATCGCCGAGATGCGCCTGCAATTCTGGCGCGACATGCTGGAGGCGCCCGCGCCGCGCGCCCATGAGGTGGCGGGGCCGACCCATGCGCTGCTGCGCGATACACCCGGTCTGGCGCCGCTGCTGGACCGGGTGATCGAGGCGCGGCGCCATGACATCAGCCGTGAACCCTTTGCCAGCGAGGCGGGCTTCGAGGCCTATATCGAGGACACCGCCGCCACGCTGATGTGGGCCGCGGCACGGGTTCTGGGGGCGGATGCCAGGGCCGAGCCGGCCTTTCGTGCGCTTGGCTGGGCCATGGGCCTTGCCAGCTATCTGCGCGCAGTGCCGGCCCTTGCGGCGCGCAACCTGCAACCCCTGACCGACAGCGACCCCGCGGCCCTGCGCGCGCTGGCTGCCGAAGGGCTGCGCCGCCTGGCCCTGGCCCGCGCGGGCCGCGCCATGTTCGGCGCCGCGGCTCCTGCCGCCCTGGCGGGCTGGATGGCGGGCCCGCTGCTGGCGCAGGCCTTCGACAATCCGACACGCGTGGCCGAGGGCACGCTGGCGCTGTCGGAATTCCGCAAGCGCGGCGGGCTTCTCTGGATGGCCGCGACCGGCCGCTTCTGAGCGGGACAGGTCCGGGGTTGTACAAAGCTCTGATGCGGGTTTGCCGTTGGTGGCGGCGCAAGGGGAGTATTTGTACCTGGATGAATGGAAAGGGCGGCGCCCATCCCGACCGGGGGCGCGCTAGTCCAATCGTCGGGTGAAACGAACCGCGGTGTTGGGCATCTGCGCATAGCCGAGCGATTGGTAACAGGCCTGCGCCGCGTAGTTCCCGGGATGGGTGCCGATGATCACATAGCCGCACCCCAAGCCGCGGGCCAGGTCTTCGCAGGCCCGGACCAACGCCGAGCCTATGCCCCGCCCGCGCAACGCCTCGGCCACAAAAAGGTGATGCAGGTCCAAGCCCCGCTCGCCATAGCCAAGCCGCGCCAGCGGCAGCGCCGCGGCATAGCCCGCAAGCTGGCCATCCGCCTCGGCAACCAACACCTGAAACCACGGCGCCGCCCCGAGAACATCGCGGGCGAGGCTCTCTGCCGTCAGGCGGGGCACATCCTCATGGTGCCGGGTCAGGGCCTCGACCATCGTCAGCAGCACCGCAAGATCCTGCGGCGCCACCTTTCGGACCGTCACCCCTGCAACGCCAGACATGCCGTTCTCCTTGCCAAGGCCGCGCCGGATGGCCGGCCGCATCGGCGCCCCCCCGGCAGAAAAGCCGCGGGTCCCCCCCCCGTCACCCGAGTGCACCCGCGCCCGCAGCGCCTTTGCCCGTCACCCCATCAAGGCCGCAACGCCGGGCAGTTCCTTGCCCTCCATCCATTCGAGGAAGGCGCCCCCGGCCGTGGAGATGAAGGTGAAATCGCCCGCAACCCCGGCGTGATGCAGGGCCGCGACCGTATCGCCGCCGCCCGCCACCGAGATCAGCTTGCCCGCGCGCGTCAGGGTGGCGGCCGCCCGCGCCGCCGCCGTGGTGGCCGCATCGAAGGGCGCGATCTCGAAGGCGCCGAGCGGGCCGTTCCAGATCAGGGTCTTGCAGCCCTCGAACACCTTGGTCACGGCCGCGACCGTCTTGGGGCCGGCATCCAGGATCATCTGGTCGGCCGGGCAGGCGGCCGCCGCCATGACCTTGCTGGCCGCCCCTGCCTTGAACTCGCCCGCCACCACCACATCGACCGGCAGATGGATCGTGCAGCCCGCCGCCTTGGCCTTGGCCAGAATCTCCAGCGCGGTCGGGGCCATGTCGCGTTCGGCCAGCGATTTGCCGACCTCGATGCCCTGCGCCACGAGGAAGGTGTTGGCCATGCCGCCGCCGATCACCAGATGATCGACCTTGGCGACCAGATTGCCCAGAAGCTCCAGCTTGGTCGAAACCTTGGCCCCGCCCACCACGGCCACCACCGGGCGGTCTGGCGTGCCAAGCGCGGCGTCCAGCGCCTTCAGTTCCGCCTCCATCAGCCGCCCCGCTGCCGCCGGCAACAGCCGGGCCAGCGCCTCGGTCGAGGCATGGGCGCGGTGGGCGGCCGAGAAGGCGTCATTCACATAGATGTCGCCCAGGGCAGCCAGATCCGCCGCAAAGGCCGCATCGTTCTTTTCCTCGCCGAGATGAAAGCGGGTGTTTTCCAACAGCACCACATCGCCCGGATCGGCCGCCGCAATCGCCGCCTCGGCCATGGGGCCCACGCAATCGGCGCCGAACACCACCTTGCGCCCGAGCGAGACCTCGACAGCGGTGCGGATGCGGCCGAGGCTCATTTCGGGGACCACCTTGCCCTTGGGGCGGTCGAAATGGGCCAGAAGCACGACCTGGCCGCCACGAGCGATGATGTCCTCGACGGTCGGGCGGATCTTGTCGATGCGCGTCGTGTCGGTGACGACATCGCCCTCCATCGGCACGTTGATGTCGACGCGGGTCAGGACGACCTTGCCCGCCAGCGCCACGTCGTCAATCGTCTTCCAGGCCATGCTTGCCTCCTGATCTGATTTGCCCCTCTTTCCGCGCATTGCGCTCAAAGGTCAACTGTCAGCCCTTGGACTTCCCGTCCGAATCCGGATAGTTTCCGCGCCGTACCCAAGGTCGGGGCGCGGCCTGCCTCGGCCGAGCCCGACACCAGCCGAACAAAGGACTGACCCATGCCTGAAATCACCGATCCCGAGAACACGCTGATCATCACCCTCAAGGGCGGCGATGTGGTGGTGGCCCTGTTGCCCGACGTGGCGCCCAAGCATGTCGAGCGGATGAAGTTGCTGGCCCGGGAAGGCGCCTATGACAATGTCTGCTTTCACCGCGTGATCGAGGGCTTCATGGCCCAGACCGGCGATGTGGAAAACGGCAACATGGAAAAGGACTTCAACCTGCGCCGGGCCGGCACGGGCGGGTCCTCCTATCCGGACGTTCCGGCCGAATTCTCGAACCTGCCGCATGACCGTGGCACGATCGGTGCGGCGCGCTCGTCGAACCCCAATTCGGCCAACAGCCAGTTCTTCATCAACTTCACCGACAACCATTTCCTCAACCGGCAATACACGGTCTATGGCCGGGTGATCTCGGGGATGGAACATGTCGATGCCATCACGCGGGGCGAGCCGCCGGCAAAGCCCGACCGGATGATCAGCGTGAAGGTGGCCGCCGATGTTGCGTAACCTTCTGGCCGCCGCCGCCCTGATCGCCCTGTCGACCCCGGTTTTTGCCGAGGGCGATGGTCCGGGTCCGAATCTGGTGATCGAGGTGGCCGGCAAGGCCAATGGCGAGATCGTCATCGACCTCAACCCCGATATCGCGCCCAAGGCCGTGGCGCAGATCGTGGCGCTGGCCAAGTCTGGCGCCTATGACAACGTGGTGTTCCACCGCGTGATCGAAGGTTTCATGGCGCAGACCGGCGATGTGAAATACGGCAAGAAGGGTGGCGACACCTCGATGGCGGGCATGGGCGGATCGGACATGCCCGATCTTCCGTCCGAATTTTCGGCGGTGCCCTTTGACCGGGGCATTGTGGGCATGGCCCGCTCGCAGGACCCGAACTCGGCCAACAGCCAGTTCTTCATCATGTTCGCGCCCGGCGATTTCCTGAACGGCCAATATACGGTCGTGGGCAAGGTGATCAAAGGCATGGATGTGGTCGACCAGATCAAGCGTGGCGATGGCGCCAATGGCGAGGTCACCGATCCCGATGTGATGACCAAGGTCACCGTCCAGGAATAACGCTCCGACCCGGCGGCATGATGGCTGCCGGGTCGGCCTAGACCGTCCGGGCCGTGCCGTCACGTCAATTCGGCACTTCGGAGCCCTTCCCGGTGGGTTGTCACTTCTGCATCGACTCGAGATAAAGCGCCAGCGACATCACCTTGCCGCGCGCCACGATGATGGGGCCATAGGTGTCGAGGCTTTCGGAACCGACCGCGCTGAAGGTGGCGCCAAAGACCGGCATCGGGTTGCCATGGGCGCGCAGTCCGGTGCGGCCGTCGATGATGTGGATCACCTTCAGAATCGGAAAGTCCCCATCGTTCTTCTGCTTAGGGAGGGTCAGGTTCGTGGCCGGGATCTTCATCAGGTCGGCCATGTCGCCGTCGCCCTGGCCAGTTGCGCCGTGGCAGACCGAACAGGTCTGGTCGCAGAGTTGCTTGCCGATCACCTCGTCCTGCGCCGGCACCCTGGCGGCGCCGGGGAAGGTTGCGGCCAGGATGGCGAGGCTCAAATGGATATTGCGCATCGGGTGCCCTCTCCCCCTGCGGTTGGGACTGCCCTTGATCCTGGGCGTCACCGGAACGGGCGGCGTTGACTGCCGTCAATCGGCTGAAACTGAGCCTGCGTAGTCGGCGAACGCAAGGTTCGCCCTGCAGACCGAGCCCCGGATCATCTGCGTGTTGCCGGCCGAGGTCGGTACGACGCCTGGCGCCGGCCTGGCCGGTTGGCTTGGTACCCTTGTCAAGCGGCCGGGGGTTTCACACCCCCGGACCCCCGTGGAGGTATTTTTGCCTGGATGAAACGGCAGGGCGGGTCAGCCCAGGATCACCAGCGCGTGGCGTTTCTTGCCTGCGGTCAGTTTCAGCGGTTCGGCCAATTCGCCCGCGCCGATGCGCAGGCCGGCATCCAGAACCGGATCGTCGTTCATCCGCGCGCCGCCTTCGGTGATCAGGCGCTTGGCATCCTTGCCGGTGGCGGCAAGGCCCGCGCGCACGAAAAGCTGCGCTATGGTGATGCCTTGGGCAAGTTCGGCCGGGCTGAGGGTCAGGGTCGGCAGATCGTCGCCCACGCCACCCTTTTCAAAGACCTCGCGGGCGGTGGCCTCGGCCGCGGCCGCCGCTTCGGCCCCGTGCAGCAGGGTCGTCACGGCATTGGCCAGGGCGATCTTGCCAAGGTTGATCTCTGCCCCTTGCAGCGCGCCAAGGCGGTCGCAGTCTTCGATCGGCAGGTCGGTGTAAAGCTTGAGGAAGCGGCCCACGTCGGCGTCGGTCGTGTTGCGCCAGAACTGCCAGAATTCGTAGGGGCTGAGCAGGTCGGCATTGAGCCAGACCGCGCCATTCTGCGACTTGCCCATCTTCTTGCCGTCCGATGTTGTCAGCAAGGGCGAAGTGAGGCCATAGACCTCGTGATCGACCACGCGACGGGTCAGATCCACGCCATTCACGATATTGCCCCACTGATCCGATCCGCCCATCTGCAAGACGCAGCCATAACGGCGGTTCAGTTCCAGGAAGTCATAGGCCTGCAGGATCATGTAGTTGAATTCGAGGAAGGACAGCGACTGCTCGCGGTCCAGCCGGGATTTGACCGACTCGAAGCTGAGCATCCGGTTGACCGAGAAATGCTTGCCGATGTCGCGCAGGAAGCCGATGTAGTTCAGCCCGTCGAGCCATTCGGCATTGTTGACCATGATGGCATCATGGACGCCCTCGCCAAAGGTCACATAGGGTGAGAAGGCGCGCTTGATGCCCGCGATGTTGGCATCGATCTGCGCATCGGTCAGCAGGGGCCGCTCGTCGGCGCGGAACGAGGGGTCGCCGATCTTGGTCGTCCCGCCGCCCATCAGCACGATCGGCTTGCCGCCGCATTTCTGCAGCCAGCGCAGCATCATGATCTGGATCAGGCTGCCCACGTGCAGGCTTGTCGCCGTGGCGTCAAAGCCGATGTAGCCCGGCACAACCCCCGTCAGGAACGCCTCGTCAAGCGCCTGATAATCGGTGCAGTCGGCCAGAAAGCCGCGCTCGATCATCACGCGCATGAAGTCGGATTTCGGATGGTAGGTCATGGCTGCCTCGTGCATTAAGGTATTGGGTCTATAGCGGGGGCGCAGGTGAAGGGAAAGATGCAAGCTCCGGTCTGGGTGCTGGGAACGATGTCGGGCACCTCGCTGGACGGGGTCGATGCGGCCATGGTCCTGACCGATGGCGAAACGGTGGTGGAGTTCGGCCCGCACGACTACCGCCCCTATACGGCGGCCGAACGTGAAAGGGTCCGCGCGGCCTTTGGCCGTTGGCCCGGCGAGGCGGGCGTGGCCGAGGCCGCGGAGGTGGTGGAGAACGCCCATCTCGAACTGATCTCGCGCTTTTCCAATGTGGCGCTGGTTGGCTTTCATGGCCAGACCCTGGCGCATGACCCGGGCGGGCGGGGCACGCATCAGGCGGGTGACGGCGCGCTTTTGGCGCAGGCGCTGGGTCTGCCGGTGGTCTGGGATTTCCGCAGCGCGGATGTCGAGATGGGCGGGCAGGGTGCGCCGCTGGTGCCCTTCTTTCACCACGCGCTGGGGCGGATGATCGGGGCGGATGCGCCCCTGGCCATCCTGAACCTTGGCGGCGTCGGCAATCTGACCTGGATCGACCCGCGGCGCACGCCACCCGAGGCGCCCGGCGCGCTGGTGGCCTTTGATACGGGCCCCGCCAATGCGCCGCTCAACGACCTGATGTTGGCGCGCCGGGGCCTCGCGCAGGATGCGGGCGGGGCGCTGGCGCTGGCGGGCAGCCCTGATGCCACGGTGGTCGAGGCCTTTCTGACCCATCCCTATTTCTTCCGCATGCCGCCCAAGTCGCTGGACCGCAACGCCTTTGCGGGCCTTCTGGACAGCGTGGCCCATCTGGGCGACGCCGATGCGCTGGCCACACTCACCCACTGCGCCGCCGCCGCCGTGGCCAGGGGGGCCGAGCATTTCCCGAGCGCCGTGGCGCAGCTTCTGGTCGCGGGCGGCGGCCGGCACAACCTGGCCCTGATGCAGGCGCTGTCCCGGCATTTCCCCGAAGTCGCCCCGGTCGAGACGGTGGGCCTGGACGGCGACATGCTCGAGGCGCAGGCCTTTGCCTATCTTGCCGCACGGGTGAAGGCCGGCCTGCCCACCTCATGCCCCACGACCACCGGCGTTCCGGCGGCGGTCGGCGGCGGCAAGATCAGCCACCCCTGACGGCCTCATTCAGGCAGAAATACCGCGCAGAGGGACCCGGGAGACGTGAAGTCCCCCGGCGTTCCTGGAACAGGGCCGGAGGTGACGTCCCGTTACGCTTGAACACCATGGTGGGACGTGCAGCCCCTGGCACCGGCAGCTTGGGCGCGATGCCCCAGGCCGTTCTCAGACCTTGTCGATATAGCGCCGCATCGCCGCATCGGCGCCATGCGACCAGACAAAGTTCAGCGCCTCGGCAAAACGCGCGACAAAGCCCGCGTTCTGCGCCAGATCGCCATAGACCGGCGCCATCGCGAGCCAGGCCGCGGGGTTGGCCTTCGCGGCCTTGGCCGTGGCCTGCAACAAGTCCCAGTTCGGATCGTTGGGCTCGATCGCATCGCCCGCCTCGGTGGTGCCAAAGCAGTAGCGGCACCACATGGCGGACAGCAGCGTCAGGCCCTCAGCCTTGCCCCCCGCAGCCAGCACATCGCGGATCGAGGGCACGATGAACTTGGGCTGCCGGTTCGACCCGTCAAGGCAAAGGCGCCGCTCGGTATCGGCGACCTCGGGGTTGGAAAACCGCGCGATGATCGTGGTCTTGTAGTCGGTCAGGTCCTGGCCCGGCACCGGTGGCACGATGGGCAGGATCTCGCGCGTCTCGACCGCATCCAGAAAGCCGCGGATCACGGGATCGGCCATCGCTTCATGCACGAAATGGATGCCTTTGAGCCCGCCCGGATAGGCGATGATCGCATGACCGCCGTTCAGGATGCGGATCTTCATCGCCTCGAAGGCGTGCACATGGGGGGTGAAGGTCACGCCGACCTTTTCCAGCGCGGGCCGGCCTGAGGGGAAGTTGTCTTCGAGCACCCATTGCCGGAAGGGCTCGCAGGTTACTGGCACCGGGTCGGCGCCAAGGCCGAATTCGGCGGCCATCGCGCGCTCGCGCGGGCCGGTGGCGGGGGTGATGCGATCCACCATGCCGTTGGGGAAGGCGACATGGGCCGCGATCCAGTCGGCCAGGCCCGGGTCCGACAGGCGCGCCGTGCCCACCACGGCAGCCTTGGCCACATGGCCATTGCCCGGCAGGTTGTCGCAGGACATCACGGTGAAGGGCGCGATTCCGGCCGCGCGCCGCGCCTTCAGTGCCGCCACGATGGCGCCAAAGGCGGTGGCGGGCTTGCCCGGATTGGCGCCATCGGCCACGATCTCGGGCGACGCCGGGTCAAAGGCGCCGGTGGAATCGACGAAGTAGCCGCCCTCGGTCACGGTCAGCGAGACGATGCGGATCTCGGGCCGCGTCATCGCCGCGATCAGGCTGGCGTTGTCGGGCTCCACGGGAAGAAAGTCGATCATCGCTCCGATGCGCCGCGCCGATTTGCCCGAAGGGTCCAGCTCGATCACGGTCGAGAGGCAATCCTGCGCCTTGAGCGCGTCGCGCATCCTGGCATCGGGCGCGCGCACACCGGCGCCGACGATGGCCCAGTCATGGCTTTCGCCCAAGGCGAAGAGGTCGTCGAGATAGACCGCCATATGGGCCCGGTGAAAGTTGCCAAGGCCGATATGCACGATGCCGGGGGTCAGGGACTTGCGGTCATAAGCGGGAAGTGAAGCTTTCATGGTCAGGCCATCCAGTTGCCGCCGTCCACGCCGAAGCACTGGGCGACGATGTAATCGGACTCCGGCGTGGCGAGGAAGATCGCCATGCCGATCAGGTCTTGCGCGGTGCCCATGCGGCCATAGGGCACGGCCGCGCCCACTTCGCGTTTCTTCTGCCCGGGCACCTTGTTTTCATGGCGGGCAAAGAAGGCGTCCACCCCGTCCCAATGTTCGCCGTCCACCACGCCGGGCGCTATGGCGTTGACATTGATCCGGTGCTTGATGAGGTCGAGACCGGCGCTTTGCGTCAGGCTGATCACGGCGGCCTTGGTGGCGCAATAGACCGCCACCAGCCCCTCGCCGCGCCGGCCGGCTTGGCTGGCCATGTTGATGATCCGCCCGCCTTGGCCGCGCGCGATCATGTGGCGTGCGGCGGCCTGCAGGCAGAACAGCGTGCCCGCCACATTGACGCTGAACAATCGTTCGTAATCGGCCCGGGTGATTTCGACGATGGGCGCCGCTGAAAAAAGGGCGGCGTTGTTGATCAGGATGTCGAGCTTCCCCATCCGGGCGATTGCCGAGGCAAAGCCCGCCTCGATGCTGTCCTGCCGCGTCACATCCATCTGCACGGCCAGGGCCTGCGGCCCAAGGCTTTCGGCGGCGCGGGCCACGGCCTCGGCATTGATGTCGGCCAGCGCCACCGTGGCGCCCTCGGCGATATAGGCGCGGGCAAATTCCAGCCCGATGCCACGGGCTGCGCCGGTGATCAGAGCGGTCTTGCCGTGCAGCCTCATGCCATGACCTTTCCGTCCGGGCCGAATTTGTGGACCTTGCCGACCTGCGGCAAGAGGTTCACCGCATCGCCGTGGCGCAGCCGGATGTCCCCGTCGGCGCGCACGGTGACGGTGCCGGCCGTCCTGGTTTCGACCTTGAGGAAGGTATCCGAGCCGAGGTGTTCGGACAGACCCACGATCCCCTCCCAGCCGCCGGAGGACACCACGTCCAGATGTTCGGGGCGAATGCCGATGGTGGTGGCGCCCTGGGCTGCGGCTTCGGGGCCGGTGATCAGGTTCATCTTCGGCGAGCCTATGAAGCCGGCCACAAATGTATTGGCGGGATTGGTGTAAAGCTGCATCGGGCTGCCGACCTGCTCGATCCGGCCCGCGTTCAGCACGACGATCTTGTCGGCCATGGTCATCGCCTCGACCTGATCGTGGGTCACGTAGATCATCGTCGTTTTCAGCTGCTGGTGCAGTTCGGTGATCTCTTGCCGCATGTTGACGCGCAGGGCGGCATCGAGGTTGGACAGCGGCTCGTCGAACAGGAAGGCTTCGGGTTCACGAACGATCGCACGGCCGATCGCCACGCGCTGGCGCTGGCCGCCCGAAAGCTGGCCGGGCTTGCGCTCCATGTAGTTGGTCAGGTTCAGGACCTTGGCCGCGGCATCGGCGCGCCGGGTCGCCTCGCCGATCTCCATCCCCGCCATTTTCAGCGGGAACATGATGTTCTTTCTGACCGACATATGCGGATAAAGCGCATAGGACTGGAACACCATGGCCAGCTTGCGCTTGGCGGGCGGCAGGTCGGTGGCATCCGTGCCGTCGATCTCGATATGGCCCGAGGTCACATCCTCGAGCCCCGCGATCAGCCGCAGCAGGGTGGATTTGCCGCAGCCCGAGGGGCCGACGAAGACGACGAACTCGCCATCCTCGATCTGAAGGTTGATCGAGGGGATGACATCCACCTCGCCAAAGCTTTTGCGAACCGATTTCAGTACGATCTTTCCCATGGTCCCCTCACTTCACCGCGCCGAAGGTCAGGCCGCGGACGAGTTGTTTCTGGCTGAACCAGCCAAGGATCAGAATTGGTGCGATGGCCATGGTCGAGGCCGCCGAAAGCTTTGCGTAGAACAGCCCCTCGGGCGAAGAGTAGCTGGCGATGAACTGGGTCAGGGGGGCCGCGTCATGCGTGGTCAGTTGCAGCGTCCAGAAGGCCTCGTTCCAGGCGAGGATGACGTTCAACAGCATGGTCGAGGCGATGCCCGGCACCGCCATGGGCGTCAGCACATAAAGGATCTCTGACCGCAGGGAGGCGCCGTCCATCCGGGCCGCTTCAAGGATTTCGCCCGGGATTTCCTTGAAATAGGTGTAAAGCATCCAGACCACGATGGGCAGGTTGATCAGCGTCATCACCGCGACAAGGCCGGTGCGGGTGTCCAGAAGCCCGATGTTCTTGAACCCCAGGTACATGGGGATCAGCACCCCAACCGCCGGCATCATCTTGGTGGACAGCATCCACATCAGCAGGTCCTTGGTCCGCCGCCCCGGCACGAAGGCCATGGCCCAGGCCGCCGGGATCGCGATGATGAGCGCGAGGATCGTCGATCCGACCGAGATGACCACCGAATTGAAGAAGTGCAGCGAATAGTTCGACCGGGTCTGCACCTCGGCGTAACTGGCGAAACTCCAGGGCGACATCAGCATCTCGAGCGGGTTCTTGATGGCGTCGCCCTCGGCGTGAAAGCTCATCAGGATCGTCCACAGGATCGGGAAGAAGATCAGAAGCCCGATCCCCCAGGCGATGACGGTGACGACGGCCTTGCGGGTGTTGGTGACTTTGCGTGCCATGTTCCCCTCATGCGTCCAGGTTCTTGCCGATCATGCGCATCACGAAGAAGGCCACGATGTTGGCGAGGATCACCGCGACGATGCCGCCCGCCGAGCCTCCGCCCACGTCATAGTTCAACAGGGACTGCACATAGACCAGATAGGTTATGGTGGTGGATGCCGTGCCCGGACCGCCATTGGTGGTGACGAAGATCTCGGCGAAGACCGACAGAAGAAAGATGGTCTGGATCAGGATCACCACCGTGATGGCCCGCGTCAGATGCGGCACGGTCAGGTAGATGAACCGCGACAGCCACGAGGCGCCGTCCATCTCTGCCGCCTCCTGCTGTTCGCTGTCCAGGCTTTGCAGCGAGGTCAGAAGGATCAGCGTCGCAAAGGGCAGCCATTGCCAGGCCACGATGACGATGATCGACAAGAGCGGAGACTGGCTCAGGAAATCATAGGGTTGCAGCCCAAGACCCTTGGCGATGTGGGCGAACATGCCGTTCACGGGGTTCATGAACATGTTCTTCCAGACCAGCGCCGAGACGGTGGGCATCACGAAGAAGGGCGCGATCACGAAGACCCGCACGATGCCTTGGCCCCAGAAGGGCATGTCCATCAGCAGGGCCAGCAGGATGCCGCCCACGACCGTGATCAGCAGCACGCCCACCACGATGGCGATGGTGTTCCACAGGGCCTGCACGAAGGCCTGGTCGGTCACGAAGTAGAAGTAATTCGAAAACCCCGCCCAACCGGTCTGCATCGGATTCAAGAGGTTGTAGTTGATGAAGCTGAAGTAAAGCGTCGTGACCAGGGGCACGATCATCCACAGGAACAACAGGACAACCGAGGGCGCCACCATGAGCCGGGCAGCAAAGCGCGAATGCTGGGTCGCCATGACAGACTCCAAAGCGCGAAATTTCGGGGGGAAGGGCAAAGCCGTGGAAAAGCCGGGGCCTGCAACCGGACAGACATGCCGGACCGGCGGCAGGCGGGTCGACAGCAGGAGGTAATGGGAACGGGGCCGCCCTTGGGAAACGCGGCCCCGTCCGTCAGGTCAGATCACTTGATGTATCCGGCCTTGGTCATCGCCTTGGTCACCAGCTCTTGCGAGTTCTTCAGGGCGTCGGCGGCCGAGGTGGTTCCGGCGAGTGCTGCCGAGAACTGCTGCCCGGTCTCGGTGGCAAAGCCCTGGAATTCCGGGATGGCCACGAACTGCACGCCGGTATAGGGCACCGGGTCAACCGTCGGATGGGTCGGGTCGGCCGAGTTGATGCTGTCCAGCGTCATCTTGGCAAACGGGACCTTGGCATATTCCGGGTTCTCGTAAAGCGACTTGCGCGTGCCCGGAGGCACGTTGGCCCAGCCCTCCTTGGAGGCGACCAGCGCCAGATAGTCGGGGTTGGTTGCCCAGTCGATGAAGGTCTTGGCCGCTTCAACCTTGGCCGAACCGGCCGGGATCGCCAGCGACCAGGCCCAGAGCCAGTTGCCGCGCTTGCCGAGGCCATTGTCGGGGGCGAGCGCAAAGCCCACCTTGTCAGCCACGGTCGAATCCTTGCCCGTCACGAACGAGGCCGCAACGGTCGCGTCGATCCACATGCCGCAATGGCCTTGCTGGAACAGCGCGAGGTTCTCGTTGAAGCCGTTGTTGGAGGCGCCCGGAGGGCCATCGGCCTTCATCAGGTCAAGATAGAAGTTGATCGTGTCGGCCCAGGGCTTCTGGTCGAACTGGGGATGCCATTTCATGTCGAACCACTTGGCGCCGAACGAATTCGACATGGCCGTCAGGAAGGCCATGTTCTCGCCCCAGCCCGCCTTGCCGCGCAGGCAGATGCCGTAGATCTCATGGGCCTTGTCGGTCATCGCGTCCGCGGCCTTCTTGATGTCGGCCCAGGTCGGCGCGTCGGGCATTTTCAGCCCGGCCTTGTCCATCAGATCCTTGCGGTACATGACCATCGAGCTTTCGCCGTAGAAGGGCGAGGCATAAAGGTGGCCGTCGACCGTCAGGCCGCCGGCGATGGCGGGCAGAAGGTCGTCCTTCTTGTAGTCAGCCGGAAGGTCGTCCAGCGACACCAGCCAGCCCTGCTTGCCCCAGATCGGAACTTCATAGGTGCCGATGGTCAGGACGTCGAACTGGCCGCCCTTGGTGGCGATGTCGGTCGTGACCTTCTGGCGCAGGACGTTTTCTTCCAGCGTCACCCAATTGACGTGGATGTCAGGGTGCTTGGCATAGAAATCATCCATCAGCCCCTGCATGCGGATCATGTCGCCGTTGTTCACGGTTGCAACAGTAATCTCGGTTGTAGCGGCTGCCGCCATACCCGCGAAGGTAAGCGCAGCCGTCGCGCCAAACAGCGCGCGCAGCGTCATATGCATCGGTATCCTCCCAGATCAGCGATTGAGCATTTCATCGCTTGATGGGCAATTACTCACAAGAAGGTGCGTTGCGTCAAGCCCCTTCTTCCGCTGCATCCGCAAAGGCAACAGGGCTCAGTCGGCGGCCAGAATGGCTGTGGCCGTGGCTTCGTCGGTGATCAGGCCGTTGATGATGCGGCCGACAAGGGCGCCACGGATGGCGCGCACCTTGCCCGGCCCGGCCGAGACGCCGATCACCGGCTTGGCCCGGCCGGGCTCGACCCGGACGGCGCCCACAAGCCCGTCGCGGTCCGAAACGATATAGCGGCCCGCGTCGTCGAAGACCCAGCTCGCGATCTCGCCGGCAGCACCTTTGCGTTGAAATTCCGCCATTTCCGCCCGGGTGACGAAACCGTCCAGCACAAGGGGCGCATCGTCCGTCATCTGTCCGATGCCAACGAATGTGACATCCGCCCGCGCCACCAGATCCACCACCGCCTGCACCGGCCGCAGGTGATAGTAGAAGGCGCGCTCTTCGAAGGTGTCCGAGATGACGGGGACCGGCATCGGGAAATAGGGCGCCATCAACTTTTCTGCGACGCGGCGAATCACGTCATAGAGCGTGGCCGATCCATCCGGCGCGATGTTGCCGATCAACGAGACGATTCGGTGGTGCTTGGCCTCGGTCGGGTTGAACTGTTCGGCCATGGCGCGCAGCGCCCGCCCCGTGCCGAAGGCGATGATCTGGGGCTCGCTCATCCGCAGGAACCGCTCCAATTCGGCGGCGGCACTTGGGGCGATGGTGCGGGCAGCATCGTCGGCCGCGCCCAGCGAAGGCGCCACCCGGCAGCGCAAGAGCTTGAACCTTTCGGTCAGCCGCGCCTCCAGATCGACACAAAGGCCTATCCGGTGGTTGAGGCGGACCTGAATGAGCCCTTCGGTCACCGCCCGGCTGACCAGCCGCTGCGCCCTTTGCCGCGAGATGCCCAGTTCGGTGGCGATCTGGTCCTGGGTCATGCCGCCGAGGTAATAAAGCCAGGCCGCGCGGGCGGCTTCGTCATGAAGCGAAGGTTCAGGTTCGATACGGGTGACAGGTCGGGCCATCAGGGCCTCCGCGGCAGGGCAGGGTGAAGATCGAAAAACCGGGCGAAATCGTCGAAGCTCTGCGCGGCGCGGGCGTCCTCGGGTGCTTCCAGCGTCTTGCCGGCCAGATGACTGCCGCCGGTGAACCGCCAGACCACCATGCCCGCCGCAAGGCCGGCCCGCACGCCGTTGAGTGAATCCTCGATCACCAGACAGCGCGCCGGCGCCACGCCGCGCGTCAAAGCCACATGCAGGAACAGATCGGGCGCAGGCTTGCCGCGCGCGACTAGGCTTGCCGTGTAAAGCCCGTCGCCCACCAGCCCGTCCAGCCCCGCGATCTGCAGGGACCGCGCGGCCCGCTTGGGGCTGGACGAGGTCGCCACGCACCAGGGCAGCGCCAGATCGTGCAGGACCTGCGTGACGCCCGGCATCACGCGCAGGCCGGTCTCGAAGGCGGCCATCAGGCGGCTGCGGTACTGATCCTCGAACTCGGGCGGCAGATCCAGGCCGAACTCGCGCCGGATCTGCGCCATCACGGTGGGATAGCTGCGCCCCAGAAAATGCCGGCCGACATAGTCCAGATCGATGGACACACCCATACCGGCCAGTTCTTCCACCAGCATCCGGGCCGAGATGATCTCGGAATCAATCAGCACGCCGTCGCAATCGAATATGACCAGATCGAACATGAAGTCCTCCGACCACGGGTTTCTCCTCAAACAGGGGCTTTTGTCCAGCCCGCTTGCGTGGCAAGCCTGTGGCGTTACGTGTCAGGGCGGATCCGGACTGGTGCCGCCCGCCCCAAAGGCCCCCGCCAGCCCCGGGCGGCCCAGGAAACCCCGGAGACGCCCATGCTGTCCATCTTTCGCAACGAAGCCGGCAAGCTCGTGCCTTCGCCCGTCGAAGGCGCGCTCTGGCTTGATCTGTGCAAGCCCACGCCCGAGGAAATGGCCAGCGCCGCCGGCCTCGTGCCCGAAGTGCCGAGCCTGGCCGATCTGGAAGAGATCGAGATTTCCTCCCGGCTATATCGCGAAGACGGTTTTGATTACATGACCGTGCTGGTGCCCGGCCTGTCGCGCGAAGATGGCGTGACGCCGATCACCGGCCCGGTGGCTTTCATCCTGGGCAAGGGCCGGCTGATGACGGTGCGCTATCATTCGACACGGCCCTTCGAGACCTATGCGCCGCGGGCCGAAAAGGTGGGCCTGGGCTGCGGCGGGCCGGACCGGGTGTTTCTGGGCCTGTGCGACGAGATCATCGGCCGCATCGCCGACCTGATGGAGGGGGCGGGGCGCGAATTGGACAAGATCACCAAGGCGATCTTTTCGACCGAGGGTCTGGGACCGGAGGCTTCGGTCCTGCAGATGGCGCTGGAAACCTCGGGTCGGCAAAGCGATCTGGTCGGTAACTGCCGCCTCTCCCTGCTGACGCTGGAACGCGCGCTGGGGTTCTTCCGCATCGGGCTGGAAGACAAGGGCGCGGTCGAGCCGCTCAAGGCCACGATCATCGGCCTGACCAAGGATATCCAGTCGCTGGAGGTGCATGGCGATTATCTGTCCTCCCGTGTCGCGCAGGCGACAGACGCGACCCTGGGCATGATCAACCTTGCGCAGAACACGACGGTGCGGATCGTTTCGGTGGTGGCCGTGCTGTTCCTGCCGCCCACGCTGATCGCCTCGGTCTATGGCATGAACTTCCGCGTGATGCCGGAGCTGGGCTTCACCTATGGCTATCCGATGGCGATCGGGCTGATGGTGGGGTCGGCCGTGCTGACATGGCGCGTGTTCAAGTGGAAGAAATGGCTGTAAGGGACTGAGATAGCATGAAGATCACCAAGCTCGAGACCATGGGCAATCCCTTCGTGACCTTCACGCGGGTGACGACCGAAGACGGCGCGCAAGGCTGGGGCCAGTTGTCCACCTACAATGCCGACATCACGGCGCAGGTCTTTCACCGTCAGGTCGCGCCCCATGCGCTTGGCACCCATATCGAGGATATGGAGGACACGCTGCGCCTGATCGCCGAACGCGAGCACAAGTTTCCCGGCAGCTATCTGCGCCGCGCCCAGACCGGGCTCGACACCGCCGTCTGGGACTGGCGCGGCAAAGAGGCAGGCCAGCCCGTGGTCAGCCTTCTGGGCGGCAGGCCCGGCAAATTGCGCGCCTATGCCAGTTCGATGAAGCGCGACATCACGCCCGAGGACGAGGCGAAAAGGTTCCTCAAACTGCGCGACGAGAAGGGTTTCACCGCTTTCAAATGGCGGGTCGGGGCCGAATGCGGGCGAGGGCGCGACGAATGGCCGGGCCGCACAGAGGCGGTTATTCCCATTGTCTCCAAGGCCTTGGGCGACGATATTGACAAACTGGTTGATGGCAATTCCTGCTATGGACCGCAAGCGGCCATCGCAGTCGGCCAGATCCTGCAAGACAATGGCATCGGCCATTTCGAGGAACCCTGCCCCTATTGGGAGGTGGGTCAGACGGCAGAGGTCCGCGCCGCCCTGACGCTGGACGTGGCCGGGGGAGAGCAGGACTGCGAATTCACCGCCTGGCAGTTGGCCATCGAACATCAGGCGGTCGATATCCTGCAGCCCGATGTGATGTACCTTGGCGGGATCTCGCGCACTCTGGAGGTGTGCCGGATGGGCCTGAAGGCCGGCCTGCCCATCACGCCGCATGCCGCCAACCTCTCGCTGGTCACGATGTGCACCATGCATCTGTTGAAGGCGATCCCCAACCCCGGCAAATACCTTGAGTTTTCCATCGAGGGCCTGGACTATTATCCGTGGCAGGACGGACTTTTTCTGGGCGACCCCTACCGGATCGAGAACGGCCATGCCATCGTACCAGACAGCCCCGGTTGGGGCGTCGAGATCGACCCCGCGTTTCTGGCGAAAGCCACCTGGCAGGAAAGCACGCTATGACCCAAACCATCCTCATCACCGGCGCAGGCTCGGGCATCGGGCGCGAGACGGCGAGGGCCTTCCTGCGCGAAGGCTGGAATGTCGGACTGATCGGCCGCGGTGCCGAGGCGCTGCGCGAGACCGCCGATGGCGCCCCGAACGCGCTGGTTCTGCCCTGTGACGTCACGCATCCCGCGCAGGTGGAGGCGGCCTTCACCGGGGCCGTGGCCACCTTCGGCCGGATCGACGCCTTGTTCAACAATGCCGGCATCTCGGCCAAGGCGGCGCCGATCGACGAGATCGCGATCGAAGATTGGCTGGCCGTGTGCAATATCAACATCACCGGCATGTTCCTCTGCGCTCGCGCGGCCTTCGGCCAGATGCGGCGCCAGGATCCGCAGGGCGGGCGAATCATCAACAACGGTTCGATTTCGGCGCATGTGCCTAGGCCGGGATCGGTGCCCTACACGATGTCGAAACATGCGGTGACGGGTTTGACGCGCACTCTGGGTCTGGACGGGCGGGCCTTCAACATCGCCTGCGGCCAGATCGACATCGGCAATGCGCTGACCCAGATGGCGGCACGCTTCCAGACCGGCGTTCCGCAGGCCGATGGCTCGATCAAGGTCGAGCCGGTGATGGATGTGGCCCATGTGGCCGAGGCCGTACTGAACATGGCAAGGCTGCCGCTGGATGTGAACGTGCCGTTCCTGACCATCATGGCGCGCGACATGCCCTTCATCGGGCGCGGATAGGGCAGGTCGGTCGCGCGGGTCCTACCGTTTGGGGCGGCGGGTGCGCAGCAAATCGACGGCGGCGTGCAAGACAAGGTAGAAGGTCAGAGTGCCTGTCACCAGCAGGGTCATGGTCATCGTGGTCGTAACGGTCATGATATCTCCTCCTATGATAAATGGATCAAGGGATTGCGGCGATTGTATGGCGCAGGGAAACAATCTGAAGTTGTGTGGCACACAGCACAGGGCGCCTGACCCTCAGGCTGCGCCGAAAAGCTTAAAACAGGGTAAAGTCCCTTGGCTCCGCTGCGCCCCCCGGCCCGCCCTTCGGACAGGATCGCGGGCGTCACGGCGCCGTCTCAAATCTGCGCTAAAGGCTTGCGGGCAACGGTCGGGCCTGCCACCTTGCCGTGCAACCCACCCTGATTTGCAGATGAGCCATGACCCTGACCCTTCCCGCCTTCACCGCGCCCGGCCGCTTCTGGCGCGGCAACCTGCACACCCATTCGACCCGGTCCGACGGGGTCCTTCCGCCGGAAGAGGTCTGCCGCCGCTACCGGGCCGAGGGCTATGATTTCCTGGCCCTGACCGACCATTTCGTCGGCCACTACGGCTATCCGATCGTCGATACGACGGGCGAGCGGCGCAACGATTTCACCACGATCCTGGGGGCAGAGCTGCACTCGGGGGCGATGGCGAATGGTGAGCTGTGGCACATTCTGGCCGTGGGCCTGCCCATGGATTTCGCGCCGTCCAATTCGCCCTCCTTCCTGCCTTTGGCGGGCCAGGAAAGCGGACCGGAGATTGCCGCACGTGCGGTTGCGGCCGGCGCCTTCGTGGCGATCGCCCATCCGCAATGGTCGGGGCTGACGATCGAGGATGCCCGCTCGATCCGCGCGGCCCATGCGGTCGAGATCTACAACCACGGCTGCGCCACCGGCTGTGACCGGCCCGACGGCTTCATGATCGCCGACCAGCTTCTGACCGAAGGCCGCGCCCTGACACTGATCGCCACGGATGACGCGCATTTTTCCGAACCCGACCATTTCGGCGGTTGGGTCATGGTCAAGGCCGAAGAGAACACGCCCGAGGCCCTGCTGGCCGCGCTGAAGGCTGGCGCCTTTTATTCCAGCCAGGGCCCCGAGCTGCGCGATGTGCGCGTCGAGGATGACAAGCTGGTGGTCGAATGTTCGGCCGTCTCGTCGGTGGTCGCCATCGGCTGGGGTACCGGGGCCAAGGCGGTGCATGGAAATTCGCTGACCCGGGCCGAGGTTCCGATGACCCGGTTGAACAATTCGCCCTGGGTGCGCGCCGCGGTGATCGACGCGGCCGGCAAGCGCGCCTGGTCCAATCCGATCTGGACCGGCGCCAGCGAAAAGAACCCGCGCGTGGCCTGACCTGGCACCCCAAGATGGGCAAATTGCCCATCCTACCTTGGTCAAGGGGCGCGCCTCATGCAAAGGGTAGGATGGGCAATCTGCCCATCTTACGCCTTGCCCTCCAGTCCCTTGGCCGCAGCTTCCGATGCACCGGGAATACGCATTTCGAACACTTCGGTGACCGAGGTATAGTCATAATATCCCAACCGCGCGAGCGGGCGGATCGCCGGGATGTCCAGCTTGCCATCGGCCCGGATCACCTCGTCCCGGACATGGATCTGCGTCACTTCGCCGAAGACCACATCGACCCAGCCGTGGTTGGAGTTGCCGCGCAGCCGCGTCGTCTGCAGGTAGCGGCATTCGAAATGGGCCGGGCTTTCGGCGACCCGCGGGCCTGGCGCCTCGATGCAGGGGGCTTTCGTCACGCCGGCCTTGTCAAACTCGTCCACCCCTCGGGCCATTCCATGGACGAGATATTGACAGCCTCGCGCAGCGCATAAGTCGCCATGTTCCAGACGAACCAGCCGGTTTCCTCGGCATTCACGACCGAATGCTTGCATCGCCCGTCTGAATAGGGGTTGGCCGCAAACATCACCATCGGCGGATCGAAGGACAGGTTCTGCCACTGGCTGTAGGGCGCCAGATTGCTGCGCCCCCTGCCATCCACCGTCGAGATCCAGCCGATCGGTCGCGGCACGGTGCAGGATTTGAAGGGGGAATAGGGCAAGGGGCAGGCTTCCCGACCCGGAGCGTAGTGCATGATTGCGACCTTTCGTCAAAGACATATGCGGCGATCCTCAACCTGCCGCAGGGCAGGGCGCGCGGCAAGGGGCCGGTTCAGAATACGGTGGACAGCCGATAGCCCGGCGCATGGACCAGCCGCACCCAGGTGATCGGCTGATCCGGCGCCCAGGTGCAGCGTTCGGTGACAAAGACCGCCGTCCCCTCGGTCAGGCCAAGCGCCTCGGCCTCGGCGCCGCTGGCTGGTTCGGCGGAAAAGGCGATGTCGCCGGTGGTAAAGGCGACATGCGCCACCAGCCATTCGTTGGCGCTGATCTCGGCGAAATCGGGCATCGGGTCGGGCAGGACCTTGCGGTTGAGCCAGCGATCCTCGACCACAAAGGGCCGGCCGGAGGCCAGATGCAGCGTGCGCAGATGCACCATCTGCACCGAATCCATGCCCAGACGTGCCGAAACCGACAGGGGCGGCCGGGTGATTTCCAGCCGCAGCAGGCGCAGACCATAGGCCTCGCCCCGCGCCTCGACCTCGGCCCGGATCACCGGGATATCCAGCGTGGCCTTGCGCACCGGCATGGCGGCCACCCTCGTCCCGGCCTTGCGCCGCCGCTCCAGCACGCCGGTCCGGGCGAGTTCGGACAGCGCCCGGTTCACCGTGGCCCGCGCCACGCCGAATTCCTGCGCCAGCGCCTCTTCGCCCGGGATCAGGGCGCCGGGCGGCCAGGCGCGCGCGCGGATCCGCGCCATGACCTCGGCCCTGATATCCTCCCAGCCGGCCATCACATCGCCTCTGCCAGACGTGCCATCACGGCGGCAAAGCGGCGGCGCACGGGCAGGCGCGCCACATGCTGGCCGTCCCGGACAATGTGGCGCCCGGCCGACCACAGGTGCCGGACCAGCCGGTCATCGCCGGCAAAGGCGAAACTGTCGAGCAACCGATCGCCGTTTCGCCCGGCCAGATCCGGCCCCGAAATGTCAAGCGCCACCAGATCGGCCCATTTGCCGACCGCGATCGCGCCGGTATCGCGCCCCGCCGCCTGGGCGCCGCCCTGGACCATGCCATCGAAGATCACCCGCCCGACCGAGCGGTCAGCGGTGGCCAAGACCGCGCGGGCCTTCGTGCCAAGCCGTTGAGAATATTCCAGGATCCTGATCTCTTCGGACAGCGAGATCCGCACGTTGCTGTCCGACCCGATGCCAAAGCGCCCGCCCGCCGCCAGATAGCGCGCGCCGTCAAAGATGCCGTCGCCGAGGTTCGCCTCGGTGATCGGGCAAAGACCGGCCACAGCCTGCGAGGCGGCAAGGGCCAGCGTCTCTTGCGGCGTCATCTGCGTGGCATGGATCAGGCACCAGCGTTGATCGACCGGGACATGCGACAAGAGCCAATCCACCGGCCTCTGCCGGGTATGAGCCAAAAGCTCATCCACTTCAGCCACTTGCTCGGCGACATGAATGTGAAGCGGCCCCTGCGGGCGCAAGGTTGCGGCCCGGGCAAGGCTTTCTGGCGACACCGCGCGCAGCGAATGCGGCGCAAGTCCCAGGGTGGCATCTGCGGGCAAGGCCGCCAGATGGGTCTCGGCAGCCTCGACCAGACGGGCAAAGCCGTTCATGTCATTGCCGAAGCGCAACTGCCCGCCGGCGAGGGCGCGCCCGTCGCACCCGCCGCGCTCGTAAAGCACCGGGAGCAGCGTCAGCCCCAGTCCTGTGGTCGCGGCGGCCTGCACGATCCGCGCCGACATCTCGGCCGGATCAGCGTAGGTCTTTCCGCCAAGTCCATGATGCAGATAGTGAAATTCGGCCACGGCGGCATAGCCGGCCTCGGCCATTTCGACCATGACCTGAGCCGCGATGGCCTCGACATCCTCGGGCGTAAGGCGTTCCAGAAAGCGGTACATCAGGTTGCGCCAGGTCCAGAAACTGTCCTGACCGGCGGTGCGATATTCGGTCAGCCCTGCCATGGCGCGCTGAAAGCTGTGCGAATGCAGGTTGACCGGCGCCGGCAGCAGACAACCGACAGAGGTCCCCGTGCCCCCTCGCGTCACCGCGGCGATCCGCCCTTCGGCGATTTCAACCGTCACATCCCGCGCCCAGCCATCCGGCAATAGGGCATGATCGGCGTGCAGGCGCATGGCAACTCCTTGACAGGTGTATATGTGCAGACATAATAGGCATATACGCAGACATAAGGCAAGACCGATGCCGATTCTCCTTCGCAACGCGACACTGGCCACCATGGCGCAGGGCTATGGCCTGATCCGGAATGCCGCCCTGGTGACCGAAGGCGACAGGATCGCCTTTGCCGGACCCGAGGCGGACCTGCCGCAGGTCTATGCCGGTCTGCCCGCGCGGGACATGGACGGCGCCCTCGTCACGCCGGCGCTGATCGACTGCCACACGCACATTGTCTTTGGCGGCGACCGTGCCAAGGAATTCGAGATGCGGCTGAACGGCGCCAGCTATGAAGAGGTGGCGCGGGCCGGGGGCGGCATCCTGTCGACCGTGCGCGCCACCCGCGCCGCCTCGAACTCCGCACTTCTGGCCCAGGCGCTGGCCCGCGCCGACCAGATCATCGCTGGCGGCGCCGCTGTGATCGAGGTCAAGTCGGGCTACGGCCTGACCGTCGCGGACGAGTTGAAGATGCTTCGTGTCGCCCGGCGGATCGGGGTCGAACGCGGCGTACGGGTCAAGGTCACCCATCTTGCCGCCCATGCCATTCCACCGGAATATGTAGGCCGGGCAGGGGCTTACATCGACGAAATCGCCATCCCCTCTCTGCGCCTCGCCGTGGCCGAAGGGCTGGTCGATGCGGTGGACGCCTTTTGCGAGGGCATCGCCTTTCAACCGGCCGAGGTCGAGCGGCTGTTTCTGGCCGCCCGCGACCTTGGCATCCCGGTCAAGCTGCATGCCGAACAATTGTCTGACCTGAAGGGCGCGGTCCTCGCCGCCCGCTACATGGCGCTTTCGGCGGATCACCTGGAATATCTGGGGCCCGACGGGGTCGCGGCGCTGGCGCAGTCGGGCAGTGTCGCGGTCATCCTGCCCGGCGCCTTCTATACCTTGCGCGAACGTCAGATGCCGCCGATTGCGGACTTGCGCGCGGCGGGCGTGCCGATGGCCGTGGCGACCGATTGCAACCCCGGTTCCTCGCCCATGACCTCGTTGACGCTGGCGATGAACATGGCCTGCACCTTCTTCCGCCTGACCCCGCTGGAGGCGTTGCAGGGCACCACGATCCACGCCGCCCGTGCCTTGGGGATGGACGATTGCGGCGTGATCGCCGCGGGCAAGCGGGCAGATCTTTGCGTGTGGGACGCCCGGCATCCCGCTGAACTTTCATACAGAATTGCCGCGACGCCCCTGCGTGCGCGCATCTTTGGAGGCCATCTTGACGCCTGAGACCCCGATCCCCGCGGAAGTGCTGATCCCCGGGAAAACCACGCTTTCCCAGTTGGAGCGGCTCTACCGCGCCGAGGCGCCGGCCGTCCTGCACGGCTCTGCCCGCGCCGGGGTCGACTGGGCCGCGGCCCGCATTGCCGAGGCAGCAGCCGGCACCGTCGCGGTTTATGGCGTGAACACGGGTTTCGGCAAATTGGCCAGCCTGAAGATCGCCCCGCAAGATACGGCAACCCTTCAAAGAAACCTGATCCTGTCGCATTGCTGCGGCGTGGGCGACCCGATGCCGCGGCCCGTGGTGCGGCTGATGATGGCGCTGAAACTTCTGTCGCTCGGGCGTGGGGCCTCGGGGGTGCGCTGGGAGGTCGTGGCGCTCATCGAGGGTATGCTGGCCCAAGGCGTCACCCCGGTGATCCCGGCGCAGGGTTCGGTCGGGGCCAGCGGTGACCTCGCACCCCTGGCGCATATGGCGGCCGTGATGATTGGCGCGGCCGAGGCCGAACATGAGGGCATCGTGAAGACAGGCGCGCAAGCGCTTGCCGACGCAGGACTTTCACCCGTTGTCCTTGGCCCCAAGGAAGGCCTCGCCCTGATCAACGGCACGCAGTTTTCCACGGCCTATGCCCTTGTGGGCCTGTTCGGCGCCTGGCGTGCAGCGCAGAACGCGCTCGTCACCTCGGCCCTGTCGACCGATGCGATCATGGGCTCGACCGCGCCGCTGGAACCGCAGATCCATGACCTGCGCGGCCATCCCGGCCAGATTGAGGCGGCGGCCAGCCTGCGCGCCCTGCTGGACGGGTCCGAGATCCGCGAAAGCCACCGCGAGGGCGACACCCGCGTTCAGGACCCCTATTGCATTCGCTGCCAGCCTCAGGTCACCGGCGCCGCGATGGACATCCTGCGCCAGGCGGCCCGCACGCTGGAGATCGAGGCCAATGCCGCCACCGACAACCCGCTGGTCCTCGCCAATGGCCAGATCGTATCCGGTGGCAACTTTCACGCGGAACCCGTTGGTTTTGCAGCCGATATGATCGCCATGGCCGTCAGCGAGATCGGTGCCATTGCCCAGCGGCGCGTGGCGCTGATGGTCGATCCGGTTCTCAGCTTCGATCTGCCGGCCTTTCTGACGCCGCGCCCGGGCCTCAACTCAGGCCTCATGATCGCCGAGGTGACAACCGCCGCCTTGATGAGCGAAAACAAGCATCTGGCCCATCCGACTGTGATCGACAGCACGCCGACCTCCGCCAACCAGGAGGATCACGTCTCGATGGCGGCCCATGGCGCACGCCGCCTTGGCCGGATGATCGACAACCTCAACGTCATCCTCGGGGTCGAGGCGATCACTGCCGCGCAGGGGATCGAGTTCCGGGCGCCCTTGCAGACCTCTGCCCCCCTGAGCCGCGTCGTGGCCCGCCTGCGCCGGGACGTGGCGCAACTGGACGACGATCGCTACATGGCCCCCGATCTGGCCATGGCCGCCCGCTTGGTGGCCTCCGGCGCCCTGACCGAGGCCGCCGCACTCTCCCTGCCATTCATCTGTTCGTAAATATCCCACGGGGGTCCGGGGGTGTGAAGCCCCCGGCCGCCTGCCAAGAGGAGCCGCCATGACCCGCCACAACACCCGCGACATCTTTCCCGCCACCGGCACCGAACTCAGCGCCAAATCCTGGCTGACCGAGGCGCCCCTGCGCATGCTGATGAACAACCTCCACCCTGATGTTGCTGAAAACCCTCATGAATTGGTGGTCTACGGCGGCATAGGCCGCGCCGCCCGCACCTGGGAGGATTTCGACCGCATCTGCGCCGCCCTGCGCGACCTCGAGGCCGACGAGACGCTGCTGATCCAGTCGGGCAAGCCGGTGGCCATCGTCCGGACCCATGCCGATGCCCCGCGCGTCCTGATCGCCAATTCCAACCTCGTGCCGCATTGGGCCACCTGGCAGCATTTCAACGAGCTGGACCGGAAGGGCCTGATGATGTACGGTCAGATGACGGCCGGTTCCTGGATTTACATTGGAACTCAAGGTATTGTGCAAGGAACCTATGAAACCTTCGCCGAAGCGGGCCGCCAGCATTACGACGGCAACCTCAAGGGCCGCTGGATCCTGACCGGCGGTCTGGGCGGCATGGGCGGCGCCCAGCCCCTCGCGGCGGTCTTCGCCGGCGCCTGCTGCCTTGCGGTCGAGGTCGACGAGACCCGCATCGATTTCCGCATCCGTACAAAATATCTCGATGCCAAGGCGAAGACGCTTGACGAAGCCCTTGAGATGATTGCCAAATGGACGGCCGCGGGCGAGGCGAAATCCGTGGGCCTCCTCGGCAATGCCGCCGAGGTTTTTCCCGAAATCTACCGCCGCATGCAGGCCGGCGGGATGCGGCCCGACATCGTCACCGACCAGACCTCCGCCCATGACCCGCTGCATGGCTATTGCCCGGCCGGCTGGACCCCGGCCGAATGGCGCGCCCGGCAGGAGGCGGACCCCGAAGCGGTGCAGAAAGCCGCCCGCGCCTCGATGCGCGCCCATGTCGCGGCCATGGTCGATTTCTGGAACGCCGGCGTGCCGACGCTCGACTATGGCAACAACATCCGCCAGGTGGCCCAGGACGAGGGGTTGGAGAACGCCTTCGCCTTCCCCGGCTTCGTCCCCGCCTATATCCGCCCGCTGTTCTGCAAGGGCATCGGTCCGTTCCGCTGGGTGGCCCTGTCGGGCGACCCGGAGGATATCGCCAAGACCGACGCAGCGATGAAGAAACTCTTCCCGGAAAACAAGCACCTGCACCGCTGGCTTGACATGGCGTCTGAACGGATCGCCTTCCAGGGCCTGCCCGCCCGTATCTGCTGGATCGGCCTTGGCGACCGGCACCGCGCGGGCCTGATGTTCAACGAGATGGTGGCGCGGGGCGAACTCAAGGCCCCGATCGTGATCGGCCGCGACCACCTCGACGCAGGTTCGGTCGCCAGCCCCAACCGCGAGACCGAGGCGATGAAAGACGGATCCGACGCCGTCTCGGATTGGCCGCTCCTCAACGCGCTGGTCAACACGGCTTCGGGCGCCACCTGGGTGAGCCTGCATCACGGCGGCGGTGTCGGCATGGGCTTCAGCCAGCACGCCGGCGTCGTCATCGTGGCCGACGGCACGCCCGAAGCCGCCAAGCGGCTGGAGCGCGTCCTGTGGAACGACCCGGCCTCCGGCGTCTGGCGCCACGCCGATGCGGGCTACGACAGCGCGATCCAGTGCGCGAGGGACCATGGCCTCCGCCTGCCGGGCATCCTTGGCAACTGACCCATTGCTCTTTGCGGCAATACTCCGCCGGAGGGTCTGGGGGAGGGTCTGGGAGGGTGTGAAACCCTCCCAGCCGGGTCCGCAGAGCGTCTAGATCCGCCCGGCCAACTCGCGCGCCACGATCCGCGTCAGCTTGCGGTGCAGCGGCGTGATGCGGTCGCGCAGGTGCAGCGCGGCATAGACCGGCTGGCGCAGCGCCGGCGCATCGGCGACCCGGCGGAACCGCGCCCCCGCCACCAGATCGGCCGCGGTCTTTTCCAGGACATATCCCGCCCCGCCCGACGCCATCAGCAGCGAGACGACCGAGGCGCTTTGTCCGACCGAGACCGCGGCTCCGGCCAGTTCCGGCGTCAGCTGCCGGTGCATCTCTTGAAAAGCCGGCGAGAAATGGCCGAAGACAAAGCTTTCGACCCGCACCAGATCCATCCGGTCCGCCTCGGTCGAGATCATCGAATAGGTCACCTCGCCCACGCTTTCGAAATGGAGGTCCGGATGCGGCTTGGGCGAGAACATGACCGCGAAATCCAGCGTCCCGGTCAGCACATCCATGCACATCTGGTTGGAATAATCCGGCTCGATGTAAAAGGCGGTGTCGGGCAGGGCGCGGCGAAAGCCTGCGACCCAGTCGCCGAGATAGAGCGCTGAAAGGTCGTTCTGGATGCCGATCCGCACCAGATGGGCCGCGCGTTGCGGCACGAGGATGCGGCGCTTGGCCTGGTTCCATTCATGGCGCAGCGCGCGGGCATGGGGTTCAAAGCGCTTGCCCTCGATCGTGGGTTCGGTCCCTGACCGGGACCGCACGAACAGGGGCGCTTCGACCGCCGTCTCCAGCGCCTGGATCCGGGCAGAGACGGTGGATTGGGTGATCCGCAGACGCTCGGCCGTGCGGTGAAAGCTGCGCGTCTCGATCAGGTCGAGAAAGGTGTCGATAAGCTCGATCTGCATGGCGCCTCTGATCGGGTTTTCCGATCAATAGCGCGGCCAGAGGCGAATTGAAAGCGATGCGGCCTCGGCAGATACTCTGCGCGACTGCAAGGGAGTGCGACATGGCTGAATTTCCGACAACCGCCCGCGTTGTGATCATTGGCGGCGGTGCCGTTGGGGCCTCGTCGCTCTATCACCTGTGCAAGGCGGGCTGGACCGATTGCGTTCTTCTGGAAAAGAACGAGCTGACGGCGGGGTCGACCTGGCATGCGGCGGGCAATGTGCCGACGTTCTCTTCGTCCTGGTCGATCATGAACATGCAGCGCTATTCGGCGAGCCTTTACCGCGGTCTTGGCGCCGAGGTCGATTACCCGATGAACTACCATGTCACGGGCTCGGTCCGGCTTGGCCACACGAAAGAGCGGCTGCAGGAGTTTCGCCGGGTGGTCGGCATGGGGCGCTATCAGGGCATGGACCTGGAGATCATGGCGCCCGACGATATTTCTGCGAAATATCCCTTCCTGGCCACGCATGACCTGACCGGGGCGCTCTATGACCCCTATGACGGCGACATCGACCCGGCCCAGCTGACCCAGGCGTTGGCCAAGGGTGCGCGGCAGATGGGGGCGCGGATCGAACGGTTCTGCCCCGCGACCGGCGTGCGGCGCGAGGGCGATGAATGGGTCGTCTCGACCCCCAAGGGCGAGATCCGCTGCGAGATCGTGGTCAATGCCGCCGGCTACTACGCCCGCGAGGTCGGCAAGTGGTTCGGCCGCGACCTGCCGATGATGGTGATGAGCCACCAGTACATGCTGTTCGACACGATCCCGGAACTGGAAAGCTGGTCGAAAGAGGTCGGCCACAAGCTGCCCCTGCTGCGCGATGTGGACAGCAGCTATTACCTGCGGCAGGAAAAGAATGGCTTCAACCTCGGCCCCTATGAGAGCAACTGCCGGGCGCATTGGACAACACCCGACGATCCTTTCCCGCAGGATTTCAGCTTCCAGCTTTTCCCCGACGATCTGGAACGGCTGGAGTGGCACATCGGCGATGCCATGGCCCGCGTGCCCCTGCTGGAGAAGGCTGCGCTGACCAAGGTGATCAATGGCCCGATCCCCTATACGCCCGACGGCAACCCCCTGATCGGGCCGATGCCCGGCGTGCCCAATGCCTTCGAGGCCTGCGTCTTTACCTTCGGCATCTGTCAGGCCGGCGGGGCGGGCAAGGTCCTGGCCGAATGGGTGACCGAGGGCGCCACCGAATGGGACATGTGGTCTTGCGATCCGCGCCGCTTCACCGGGTTCGAGGATCCGGACTATTGCGTGAAGAAGGGGATGGAGGTCTATGGCCACGAATATGCCATCCAGTTCCCGCACCACGCCTGGCCCGAAGGCCGCGACAAGAAGCTGAGCGCCGTTCATGGCCGGACTAAGGCGCTGGGTGCCGTCTATGCCCCCTATAACGGCTGGGAGCGCGCAGTCTGGTATGCCCGGCCGGGCGACGATGTCTCGGAGGCGGCACAACAGACCTGGGACCGGCAGGGCCCCTGGTTTGGCGCGGTCAAGGCCGAATGCGAGGCGGTGCGCGACGCGGCGGGCATCCTCGACCTTCCAGGCTTTTCGCGCTTCCTGATCAGCGGTGAGGGCACGGCCGATTGGCTGAGCCGGCAGATCACCGGCAAGCTGCCCTCGGTCGGGCGGCTGGGGCTGGCCTATTTCGCCGATGACAAGGGGCGCATCGTCACCGAGATGTCAGTGGCGCGGCTGGGCGAGGACCAAGTCCTGCTGATCACCGCCGCCACCGCGCAAAGCCATGACAGGGAATGGCTGCGGCGGCATCTGGCGCCCGGGCTGAGCCTGACGGATGTAACCGACCGCTGGTCGTGCCAGATCCTGACCGGCCCGAAGAGCCGCGCCGTTCTGGCGGCGGTGTCGGACGCCGATCTGGCCAAGGGCTGGCTGACCTTTCAGAAGGCGCGGATCGCGGGGGTGGAGGTCTATCTCTTCCGCGTCAGCTTTGCCGGCGAACTCGGTTGGGAGATCCACACGCCGGTGGCCGAGACGGCGCGGGTCTGGGATGCGGTGATGGCGGCGGGGGCGCCCCTGGGGCTGAAACCCTTCGGTATGTTCGCGCTGAACGCCCTGCGCATCGAAAAGGGCTACCGGGCGTGGAAGGGCGATTTATCCACCGATTACACGGTCTTGCAGGGCGGTCTTGAGCGCTTTGTCGATTGGACCAAGCCCGAGTTCCGCGGCAGGGCGGCGCTTGAGGCGGAAAAGCAGCAGGGTGTGACCAAGCGGTTCTGCACCCTGGTCATCGAGGCCGGCGAGCAGGACCCGCACTATATGTCGACGATCTGGGCCGGAGACGAGGTCGTGGGCGAGTTGACCTCGGGCTATTACGGCCACCGGGTGGGCGCCTGCATCGGGCTTGGCATGCTCAAGGCAGAGGTGAATGTGCCGGGGCGGGCGGTCGAGGTGGAAATCTTCGGGAAGCGCTATCCGGCGGTGGTGCAGGCGGATCAGCCGCTTTGGGACCCAAGGAACGAGCGCATCCGCGCGTGACGGGCGGAGGACCGGGGGCCAGCCCCCGGACCCCCGGGATATTTTTGAACAGATGAAAAGGGTTGCGGGATGGAAATTCCGGCACAGGCGCGGGCGGTGGTGATTGGCGGCGGGGTCTCGGGCTGTTCGGTGGCCTATCATCTGGCAAAGATGGGGTGGACGGATGTCGTTCTATTGGAGCGCAAGCAGCTGACGAGCGGGACGACCTGGCATGCGGCGGGGCTGATCGGGCAGTTGCGCGGCTCGGCCAACATGACGCGGCTGGCCAAGTATTCGGCCGATCTTTACGTGAAGCTGGAGGCCGAGACCGGGGTTGCCACGGGGATGCGGCAGGTGGGGTCGATTTCGGTCGCGTTGACTGCGGCGCGGCGCGAGGAATTGCTGCGGCAAGCCACGGTGGCGCGGATTTTCGACGTGGATGTCACCGAGATTTCTGCAAGCGATGTCAAAGCGATGTATCCGCATCTTAATGTATCGGACGTGGTGGGGGCGGTGCATCTGCCGCTCGACGGGCAATGCGATCCGGCCAATATCGCCATGGCGCTGGCCAAGGGCGCGCGGATGCGGGGCGCGCAGATCTTCGAACATACCAAGGTGGTGGGCGTCACCAAAGCCGAGGGCCGGGTGACGGGGGTCGATTACATCGATGCCGATGGCCAGCCGGGCCATATCGCCGCCGATGTCGTGGTGAACTGCGGCGGCATGTGGGGGCGCGATCTGGCCGGGCAATCGGGCGTCACGCTGCCGCTGCATGCCTGCGAGCATTTCTACCTGATCACCGAGCCGGTGCCGGGTCTCGGCCATCTGCCCGTTTTGCGGGTGCCCGATGAATGCGCCTATTACAAGTCTGATGCCGGCAAGATGATGATCGGCGCCTTCGAGCCCAAGGCCAAGCCCTGGGGCATGGATGGCATCCGTGAGGACTTCATGTTCGACACGTTGCCCGAGGATTGGGACCATTTCCAACCGATCCTTGAGGCCGCGATGGAGCGCATGCCGTTGTTCCAGACCGCGGGCATCCATACCTTCTTCAACGGGCCGGAGAGTTTCACCCCCGACGACCGCTATTACCTTGGCGAGGCGCCGGAACTGGGCGGCTATTGGGTGGCGGCTGGCTATAACTCGGTGGGCATTGCCGGGTCGGGCGGCGCGGGTATGGCGCTGGCGCATTGGATCGTCGAGGGCGAGGCGCCGTTTGATCTGTGGGAGGTCGATATCCGCCGGGCACAGCCCTTTCAGAAGAACCGCAAGTATTTGAAAGAGCGGGTTTCCGAGACCTTGGGCCTGCTTTACGCCGACCACTTTCCCTATCGGCAGATGGCGACCTCGCGCGGGGTGCGGCGCTCGCCCCTGCACGAACATCTGAAGGCGCGGGGCGCGGTCTTTGGCGAAGTGGCGGGCTGGGAGCGGGCGAACTGGTTCGCGAGGCCGGGACAAGAGCGCGAATATGCCTATTCCTGGGGCCGGCAGAACTGGTTCGACAATCAGCGCGCCGAGCATATGGCGGTCAGGACCGGGGTTGGCCTGTTCGACATGACCTCGTTCGGCAAGATCCGGATCGAGGGACGTGACGCTTGCGCCTTTCTGAACCGGCTATGCGGCAACGAGATGGATGTGCCTGCGGGCCGCATCGTCTATACCCAGATGCTGAACGCGCGGGGTGGCATCGAAAGCGATCTGACGGTGACGCGGCTGAGCGAGACGGCCTATCTGGCGGTCGTGCCCGGGGCGACCTTGCAGCGCGATCTGGCCTGGCTGCGCCGGCATCTGGGCGAGGCCTTTGTGGTCATCACCGATGTGACGGCGGCGGAATCGGTGCTGTGCGTCATGGGGCCGAAGGCGCGCGACCTGATGCAGAAAGTCTCGCCCAACGACTTCAGCAACGCGGCACATCCCTTTGGTACGGCGCGGGAAATCGAGATCGGCATGGGCCTCGCCCGGGCGCATCGGGTCACCTACGTGGGCGAACTGGGCTGGGAGCTTTACGTCAGCGCCGACCAGACCGCCCATGTCTTCGAGGCGCTGGAAGAGGCGGGGATGCTGACGCTCTGCGGGCTGCACACGCTGGACAGCTGCCGGATCGAGAAGGCCTATCGCCACTTTGGCCATGACATCACCGACGAGGATCACGTGCTGGAGGCCGGGCTCGGCTTTGCCGTGCGCACGAAGAAGCCCGATTTCATCGGGCGCGATGCGGTCTTGCGCAAGCGGGATGCGGGGTTGAGCCGGCGCATGGTGCAGTTCCGCCTGGCCGACCCGGAGCCCTTGCTGTTTCACAACGAGGCGATCGTGCGGGATGGCAAGATTGTCGGGCCAGTGACCTCGGGCAACTATGGGCATTTCCTCGGCGGGGCGATCGGGATGGGCTATGTGCCCTGCGAAGGCCAGTCGGAGGAAGAGGTGCTGGGCTCGACCTATGAGATCGAGGTGGCGGGCGTGCGCCACGCGGCGGTGGCGAGCCTTGCGCCGATGTATGACCCCAAGGCGGAACGTGTGCGGATCTAGGGCGAAGGCGGGGGCCAGCCCCCGCACCCCCGGGATATATATGAACAAATGAAAGGGTTTGCGATGAGCGATCTTGGAGAAGTTTGCGAACCGGCGCGGGCCCGGAGCGGCCGGTCGGGTGGACGTTCGGCGCGGGTGGCCTTGCGGGCTGCCCCCTTGGCGGACGATGTGCGTCCGGTGCGGGGCGGGCTGCCGGGTGGCACCTACAAACCCCTGACCGAGGCGGGGATGGCCAAGATCCATGCTTCGGCCCTTGAGGCGCTGGAGGTGATCGGCCTGTCGAACGCTCCGGCCTCGGGGGTGGAGATCCTGACCGGGGCGGGCGCCATTCAGGGCGACGACGGCCGCATCCGCTTTCCGCGCGCGCTGGTCGAGGACATGCTGGCCGTGGCCGGGCGCAACATCACGCTGCATGCCCGCGATCCCAAGCTTGACCTGCATCTGTCGGGCACCAATGTGCATTTCGGCACGGCGGGGGCGGCGGTCCATATCGTCGATCCGATCACGCTCGACTATCGCGACTCGACGGCGCAGGACCTGTATGACGCGGCACGGCTGGTCGACAACCTGGACAACATTCACTTCTACCAGCGCACCATGGTCTGCCGCGATGTGGTCGACAACATCGACATGGACCTCAACACGCTTTACGCCTGCCTTGCCGGTACGAAAAAGCATGTGGGCACCAGCTTTTTCGAGCCGGGCGCGGTGGCGCCGGCCTTTGACATCCTGCATCAGGTGGCGGGGGGCGAGGACAAGTGGCTCGAGCGGCCCTTTGTCAGCAATTCCAACTGTTTCGTCGTGCCTCCGATGAAATTCGCCGAGGAATCCTGCAGGGTTATGGAGGATTGCATCCGGCGCGGCATGCCGATGCTGCTGTTGTCGGCGGGGCAGGCCGGGGCGACAGCGCCGGCGCCGATTGCGCTGGCCATCGTGCAGGCCATGGCGGAGTGTCTGGCCGGGGTGGTCTATGTCAACGCCATCAAGAAGGGCGCGCCGGCGATCTTTGGCACCTGGCCCTTCGTCAGTGACCTGCGCACCGGCGCCATGTCGGGCGGCAGCGCGGAACAGGCCCTGCTGACGGCGGGCTGTGCGCAGATGCACCGCTTCTACGATCTGCCGGGGGGTGCCGCCTCTGGCATCAGCGACTCGAAGCTGCCCGACATGCAGGCCGGATGGGAACAGGGCATCACCAACACGCTGGCCGGGCTCGCCGGGCTCAACATGTGCTACGAGGCGGTGGGGATGCATGCCTCGCTCCTTGGGTTCTGTCTGGAAAGCCTGATCCTCGGCGACGACCTGCTGGGTCAGGCCATGCGCTGCGTGCGGGGGATCGAGGTGAACGAGGACACCACCAGCATCGATGCGATGAAGCAGGTCTGTCTGGGCGGGCCGGGGCATTATCTGGGCAGCGATCAGACGCTCAAGCTGATGCAGACCGAATATATCTATCCCAAGACCGCCAACCGGATGAGCCCGAAGGAATGGAACGAGGCCGGCAAGCCCTTGTTGCTTGACGGCGCCATTCGGCGCAAGAATGAGATTCTGTCCAGGGCAGGCTGCGTCGTCGATGCCGAGATCGATCGCGCCATCCGCGCCAAGTACAAAATCCACTTCAAGTGAGGCCGCCATGGTCCCGGCACATATGGAAAAATTCTACATTGCCGGGGCCTGGGCCGAACCGAATTCCGCCATGCGGATGGCGGTAGAGAACCCCGCCACCGAAGAGGTCGTGGCCAAGGTGGCCCTTGGCAATCTGGCCGATGCCGATGCCGCCGTCGCGGCCGCCCGGGCCGCCTTTGCCGATTGGTCGGCACGGCCCGTGGCCGACCGCATCGCCGTGCTCAAACGCATCCTTGAAGTCTATAACGACCAATACGAGGAATTCGCCCAGGTGATGAGCACCGAAATGGGCGCCCCGATCGAATGGGCGCGCTCGGCCCAGGCCTGGGCGGGCCAGGTGCATATCGAAAGCACGATCCGCGCGGCTGAGACGATGGCCTGGGAGCATATGCGCGGCACAACCCGCATCGTGCACGAAGGCATCGGTGTCTGCGCCCTGATCACGCCGTGGAACTGGCCGATGAACCAGATCGCCTGCAAGGTGGCTCCGGCGCTGGTGGCGGGCTGTACCATGGTGCTGAAACCGTCCGAGATCGCGCCCATGTCCGGGGTGCTCTTTGCCCATGTCTGCCATCACGCGGGGGTGCCGCCGGGGGTCTTCAACCTCGTCAACGGCACGGGGGCCGAGGTCGGTGCCCGGTTGGCCTCGCATCCCGATGTGGACATGGTCTCTTTCACCGGGTCGACCCGCGCGGGCGTGCTGGTTGCCGCCGCCGCGGCCCCCACGGTCAAGCGGGTGGCGCAGGAACTGGGCGGCAAATCGCCCAACATCATTCTGGCCAGCGCCGATCTGGCCGAGGCAGTCAAGGCCGGGGTCGAGGCCTGTTTTGCCAACACCGGGCAAAGCTGCGATGCGCCCACCCGCATGTTCGTGCCGCGTGACAGCCACGAGGCGGCGCTGAGCCATGCGGCCGCTGTGGCTGCGGCAGTGGTGGTGGGCGATCCGGCCGACAGCGAAACCACGATGGGACCGCTGATCTCCAAGGCGCAGCACGACAAGGTCCAGCGCCTGATCCGGACCGCCATCGACGAGGGCGCGCGACTGGTCGCGGGTGGTCCGGGCCGGCCCGAGGGGCTCAACCACGGTTGGTACGTGCGCCCGACCGTCTTTGGCGCCGTCACACCCGACATGACCATCGCGCGCGAAGAGATCTTCGGCCCCGTGCTGGCGATCCTGCCCTATGACAGCGTCGATCACGCGGTCGAGATGGCCAATGATACGCCCTATGGCCTGGCCGCCTATATCTCGGGCGCGCTGAACGAGGCGCGGCCCCTGGCTCGCCGGCTGCGTGCGGGGACGGTCAACCTGAACTATCCGGCCTGGGACACCTTTGCCCCGTTCGGTGGCTACAAACAGTCCGGCAACGGGCGCGAATATGCCGATTGGGGCATCCATGATTTCTGCGAAGTGAAAGGCATCGTCGGGTGGGGAGAATGAAATACGGATATATCGGCCTCGGCAATCTGGGCGGCAATCTTGCGGCCAGCCTGATCCGGGCGGGGCATGAGGTGACGGTCTATGACCGCAACCCGGACCTGGGGGCGCGGCATGCGGCGATGGGGGCCAGGGTCGCGGCTTCTCCGGCGGAACTGGCGGCCGAGGTGGACCATGTCTTCACCTGCCTGCCTTCGCCCGCGGTGACCGAGGTCGTGCTGTTCCAGATCCTGGAAAAGATGAAGCCCGGCGCGACCTGGATCGAGAATTCGACCCTGGGGCGCGAGGATGTGCTGCGGCTGGCGGGCCTGGCCCGGGGCAGCGGCGTGCGCATGCTGGAGGCTCCGGTGACGGGCGGCGTGCACCTTGCCGCGCGGGGCGAGATCACCGTTCTGGTTGGCGGCGAACAGGACCTCTTCGACCTGCACCGCACGGCCCTCGAGGCGATCGGCGGCAAGATTTTCCACATGGGGCCCCTGGGGTCTGCGGCTGTCATCAAGGTCATCACCAACATGCTGGCCTTCATCCATCTGGTGGCCGATGGCGAGGCGCTGATGCTGGCCAAGCGCGGCGGCCTTGACCTGAAGACCGCTTGGGAGGCGATCACGGCCTCGTCCGGCACCTCTTTCGTGCATGAAACCGAAGGCCAACTGATCCTGAACGGCAGCTATGACATTGCCTTCACGATGGATCTGGCGCTGAAGGACCTGGGCTTTGCCATGGGCTTCGGCCGCGAATATGGCGTGCCGCTCGACCTCGCAAGCCAGACCCTGCAGACCTTCATGAAGGGCAAGGCCGTCTATGGCGGGCAGGCGCAATCCACCCAGATCGTGAAGCTTCTGGAGGATGCCCTGAACACCGACCTGCGCGCCGAAGGCTTCCCCGCGCGGCTCGAGTGATTTCATCTGTTTGCAAATATCCCACAGGGGGTCCGGGGGGTGTGAAACCCCCCGGCCATTCAGAACAAGGCACCTCAAATGACTGCTGACCGCCGCTTTGCCGACATGCTGCATCACCGGGCCGAGCGTCTGGGACGCGGCGATCCGGTGGCACCGCCCCTGATCTCGGCCACCACCTTCCATCTGCCCGGGCTTGAGAATGCCGCCTACAAATACGGCCGGATGGCGATGCCGACCTGGGAAGAGGTCGAAGAGCAGCTGGCCATTCTGGAAGGCGCCACCGTGGTGGGCTTCCCCTCGGGCATGGCCGCGATCGCGGCGGCGCTGATGTGCACGCTATCGGCCGGTCAGACCGTGATCCTGCCGGCCGACGGCTATTATACGACGCGTCTTCTGGCCGACAGGTTCCTGGCGCCTCTGGGCGTCAAGATCAGACTGATCGACACGAAGGACGTGGATTCCGCCGACTTTACTGGGGCTTCCGTGGTGTTTCTCGAAACACCCTCGAACCCCGGCCTTGATTGCTGTGACATCTCTTTGGCCGCACGCAAGGCCCATGCGGCGGGTGCCAGGCTCATCGTGGACAACACGACGATGACGGCCCTCTTGCAGCGCCCGCTTGATCTGGGCGCCGATCTGGTGGTGGCGGCCGATACCAAGGCGCCGGCGGGGCACTCCGACGTGCTTTACGGCCATGTTTCGGGTCGCGATGCGGCGCTGATGGCCCGCATCGCCGAATGGCGCAAATTGTCGGGCGCGGTGCCGGGCGCCTTCGAGGCATGGCTCTTGCACCGCGGGCTGGAAACGCTGGAGGTGCGGCTGGCACGCATGTGCGCCTCGGCCGGGATCCTTGCGGAACGGCTCTCCTCCCACCCCCGCATCAAGGCGCTGCGCTATCCGGGCCTGCCCTCCGACCCCGCGCATGCCATCGCAAGGCGGCAGATGCAGGGCTTCGGGTTTCTCATGAGCTTCGAGCTTGAAAGCGAGGAAAAGGCAGAGGAATTCCTGACGCGCTCTGCCTATGTGACCCAGACCACCTCTTTTGGCGGCACCCATTCGGCGGGCGAACGGCGGGCGCGTTGGGGCGATGCGGTGGCCCCGGGCTTCATCCGATTTTCCGTCGGGGTCGAACCGGTGGAGCCCTTGTGGGATGCCATCGAACAGGCGCTGAAACCGCATGCCAAAGGATAAGGCACAGATTTTCTGCGAAAATTCTGCAGGACGAATCTTCTGCGAAGATTCGAGGTTGAGCGGCGGCGCTGAAGGCGGCGGGCCTTGATCTTTCGCAGAAAGATCGTCTGCGGCGTTTTCGCAGGAAACGCATATGGGCCGCAAATGGCCGAAAGCAGCGACGCTTTTCCGCGTCCGGGCCGGGGCGTTCGATGCCGGCTCTGGACCTTTTCGCCCCGATCCGGCATAGAACCCATGAACAACCGGAGGCCCCGATGAACACCTTCCTGCGCCTTTTGACCTGGTGGAACAGCCAGACCCTTGGCACCCAGCTTTTCACCTCGCGCCGTGGGGTCAAGGTGGGCGATGATGCTCAGGGCAACATCTACTACCAGACCGCCGATGGCAAAAAGCGCTGGGTGATCTACAATGGCGAGATGGAGGCCTCGCGTGTCTCGCCCGATTGGCATGGCTGGCTGCATTTCACCTGGGACGAACCGCCGACCAAGTCTCCGCTGGCACACAAGCCCTGGGAAGAACCGCATCTGGAAAACCTGACCGGGACTGCCGCGGCCTATGCGCCGCCCGGCTCGATCCGGCGTGCCGCACCGGTGCCGCGCCGCGACTATGAGGCTTGGTCGCCGGAGTGATCGGTACGAACGCGCGGACCCGAAGGGCCGGACCGTCCGGCCGACGGGTCTGACGAGACAGGGGCCGCGTCATCGTGGTGGCCCGCCCGAACAGAGGATTTGACTGTCGCATGTCGGAAAACAAGCTTGAGATCGTGGCCGGGGCGCTTGTCGTGGTGGCGGCGGTGGCTTTCGTGCTTTATGCCGGAAAGAGTGCCGGCATGGGGGCGGGCGGTGATACGTATCCCTTGCGCGCCTCGTTCCGGTCGATTGAAGGCGTGGCGCTGGGGTCGGATGTCAAGCTGGCCGGGGTCAAGGTCGGCACGATCACCGGGCTGACGCTCAACCCCACGACCTATATGGCCGATGCCGTGATCGCCATCGACAAGAAGATCAAGCTGCCCACCGACAGCGCCATCCTGATTTCCTCCGAAGGGCTCTTGGGCGGCAATTATGTCGAGATCCAGCCAGGCGGCATGCCCGACAATCTGGCGCCTGGCGACGAGATCGAAGATACCCAAGGTGCGGTGTCGCTCGTCTCCCTCTTGATGAAATTCGTCGGATCCAAACCCGACCCCGCCGCAAAGCCCGCTCCGTGAGGCTGGGGGCTGGTTTGATCAGGGCGTGGCTCGTCGTTGCGGCGCTGGCTCAGGCGTCCTTGGCGACGGCGGCCGATGTGGTCGAGGCAAAGGGCGGGGTGGTGCGGGTCCTCGACCGGCTGACCGATATCGTCACGGATTACGACCTGGCGCCGGGTCAGGTGCAGACCGAGGGCCGTCTCTCGGTGCGCCTCGACGAATGCCGCTACCCGTCCGATCAGCCCCTCGGCGAAGCCTATGCCCATCTGACCATCAGCGATGCCCAGCAGGTCGAGCCGATCTTCAAGGGCTGGATGATCGCATCGAGCCCCGGTCTGAACGCGCTCGACCATCCGCGCTATGACGTCTGGGTGCTGCATTGCGACGTGCCGGCCAGCGCGCTGCCGCCGACCGATCAGACCGACGGTTCGGGCGCCGGCAGCACCAGTTCGGGTGCGGGTTCGGGCGGATAGCCGGACGGGGCGAAGCTGGCCTGATCCGCCAGCGCGCGGGCCAGTTCGGCGCGGTAGGTTGCACGGCTGACCTCGACCGCGCCGAGGCTTGCAAGGTGATCGGTCAGGAACTGGACGTCGAAAAGCCGAAAGCCGCCGGCACGCAGCCGGTGGACCAGATAGGTCAGCGCAGTCTTCGAGGCGTTGGTGGCGCGCGAGAACATGCTTTCGCCAAAGAACGCCGCCCCCAGCACCACGCCGTAGACGCCGCCGACCAGCCGGTCCTCGTGCCAGACCTCGAGGCTGTGGGCGTGGCCCTGACGGTGCAGGGCCTGATTGTTGGCAAAGATTTCGGCGTTGATCCAGGTTTCGCTGCGGTCGGCACAGCCGCGCAGCACATCGTCGAACGCCCTGTCGATCGTCACCCGGGGCCGCGTGCGCCGGATGTGGCGGGCCAGGCTGCGCGACACATGAAAGCCCGCCAGCGGAAAGACGGCGCGGCGCTGCGGGTCGATCCAGTGAATTTCGGAGGTTTCGCGGCCCTCTGCCATGGGAAAAACCCCGGCCGCGTAGCCGCGCAGCAACAGATCGGGCGTCAGATGCATGGCACACCGCGCCAGACGGCCAGGATGGGCAGATTGCCCATCCTACCAACACCCACCGTTGCAAAAGGTAGGATGGGCAATCTGCCCATCTTCGGCCTCAGGCGCCGAACTGATGTTCCAGCCACTTTTCCAGCCAGTGAATGTTGTAGTCGCCGCTCTGGATGTCTGGCTCGGCCAGCAGCGCGTCAAAGAGCGGCATCGTGGTCTCGATCCCGTCGATGATCAACTCTCCCAGGGCGCGCCGGAGCCGGGCCAGCGCCTCGGGCCGGTCACGGCCATGCACGATCAGCTTGCCGATCAGGCTGTCGTAATAGGGCGGGATCGAATAGCCGCCGTAAAGCGCGGAATCCATCCTGACCCCCAGCCCGCCCGGCGCGTGGAACACCTTGACCTTGCCGGGGCGCGGCGCGAAATCGGGCAGGCGTTCGGCGTTGATGCGCACCTCGATGGCATGGCCGTTGATCTCAAGCTCGTCTTGAGAAAACGACATCGGCAGGCCGGCTGCCACGCGGATCTGTTCGCGCACAAGGTCGACGCCAAAGATGCCCTCTGTCACCGGATGT
Source organism: bacterium (assembly GCA_016124195.1). Lineage (GTDB taxonomy): Bacteria > Pseudomonadota > Alphaproteobacteria > Rhodobacterales > Rhodobacteraceae > Stagnihabitans. The sequence goes on from WGOE01000004.1 coordinate 304,281, forward strand.
TCGACCTGCAGCCGCGTGTTCATTTCGATGAAGAAGAACTCGCCATCCTCATACAGAAATTCGATCGTGCCGGCGCCGATGTAATTGATCTTGGACATGGCATCGGCGCAGACCTTGCCGATCCGGGCGCGCATCTCGGGCGTGATGCAGGGGCCGGGCGCCTCTTCAAAGACCTTCTGGTGACGGCGCTGCAAGGAACAATCGCGCTCGCCCAGATGGACCGCCTTGCCCTTGCCGTCGCCAAAGACCTGGATCTCGATATGGCGCGGCTTTTGCAGATATTTCTCGATATAGACTTCATCGTTGCCGAAGGCGGCCTTGCTTTCAGCCCTTGCGGTGCGAAAGGCGATTTCCAGTTCTTCGGGGTTCTTGGCGACCTTCATGCCGCGCCCGCCGCCGCCGGCCGTGGCCTTGATGATCACCGGAAAGCCGATCTTGGCCGCAACCCCGATCGCCGTTTCATAATCGGCCACCCCGCCGTCCGAGCCCGGCACCACCGGAATCCCCAAAGCCTTGGCGGTTTCCTTGGCGGTGATCTTGTCGCCCATGATGCGGATGTGTTCGGCATTGGGCCCGATGAAGGTGATGCCGTGATCCTCAAGCGCCTGAGCGAAACTGGCGTTTTCCGACAGGAAGCCATAGCCCGGATGCACCGCCTGCGCCCCGGTGATCTCGCAGGCCGATATGATCGCGGCCTTGGACAGGTAAGACAGCGTCGACGAGGCCGGGCCGATGCAGACCGACTCGTCGGCCATGCGCACATGCATGGCATCCGAATCGGCCGTGGAATGGACGGCGACCGATTTGATCCCCATTTCCTGACAGGCGCGGATCACCCGCAGGGCGATCTCGCCACGGTTGGCGATCAGGATCTTGTCGAAGATCGGCAGCGGGGCGGGGGTCGGCTTGAGGCTGGGTTTGATCAAGATGCCTGCCTCACTCGATGATCATCAAGGGCGCGCCATATTCGACCGCCTGGCCATCGGCTGCCAGAATGCGCCGCACCGTGCCGGCGCGCGGGGCGGGGATGTGGTTCATCGTCTTCATCGCCTCGATGATCAGGACGGTCTGGCCTTCGGCCACCGTGGCGCCGACCGAGACGAAGGGCGCGGCCCCCGGTTCGGCCGAAAGATAGACCGTGCCCACCATGGGCGAGGTCACGGCGCCGGGATGCTGGGCCGGGTCTTCGACCACGGCCGCGACGGGGGCCGCGGCGGCCTGCGCCACGGGGACGGCATGGACCTGCGGCGCCATCTGCATCACCGGGGCTGCCATCTGCACGACCGTGGCCTTCTTGACCACCTTGACGTCCAGGCTGTCACGCTCGCCATATTCGCGCTTCACCGACAGTTCGGTCAGGTCGTTCTTGTTCAGCAGCTCTGCCAGGGCCGAGATGAAGGCCACGTCCGCATCGGGGGAATTTTTGCTCATGCAATCCTCTGTTGGCGTCGTTGTTGGTGCGCCTCGGGGACGCGTGTTTTCCACCCCGGCGGGCCAACCGGGCGTTTGATAGGCCTTCATATACGGCAGACCTGCCCAAAGGAAAAGCATCTGATCGCCGGGGCCCGAATTCTTCACTGCGGTAGAAATTTACCGTTTGATAAAAAAGACGACCTGTGCCAGCCTGATCGAAAGAAATCCGTCGCCAAAGACGGCACAATCAGCCGGGGAGGCTGCCATGTCGAACCAGACCCTGATGCCGGGGATTGCCGCTCATCGCCTGCCCGCCGAGGTGGTGGCCGAGAATTTCGCCCATTACATGCCGGCCTATGACCGCCACGAGGCGCGGGTGGCGGCGGATCGCTGCTATTTCTGCCATGATGCGCCCTGCATGACGGCCTGCCCGACCGCGATCGACATTCCGCTCTTCATCCGGCAGATCGCGACCGGCACGCCCGAGGCCGCGGCGCGCACCATCCTGTCGCAGAACATCCTGGGCGGCATGTGCGCCCGGGTCTGCCCGACCGAGACGCTGTGCGAAGAGGTCTGCGTGCGCGAAGTGGCCGAGGGAAAGCCCGTCGAGATCGGTCGCCTGCAACGCTATGCCACCGATACGCTGATGGAAAAGGGCGTGCATCCTTTCACCCGGGCCGCCGCAACCGGAAAGCGGGTCGCCGTGGTGGGGGCAGGGCCTGCGGGCCTCGCATGCGCCCATCGTCTGGCGCTGCACGGCCATGAGGTGACGGTCTTCGAACGCCGCCCCAAGGCCGGCGGGCTCAACGAATTCGGCATCGCCGCCTATAAATCCACCGACGACTTTGCCGCGCGCGAGGTGGCCTGGCTCCTGCAGATCGGCGGCATCACGATCGAGACGGGGCGCGAGCTGGGCCGCGACTTCAGCCTCGCCAGCCTTGAGGCCGACCATGACGCGGTGTTTCTGGGCATCGGTCTGGCGGGGGTGAATGCGCTTGGGGTTCCGGGCGAGGATCTGGCCGGCGTCCGCAATGCGGTCGATTTCATCGCCGAGTTGCGGCAGGCGGCGGACAAGTCCGCGCTGCCCGTCGGCCGCGATGTCGTGGTGATCGGCGGCGGCATGACGGCGGTCGATGCGGCGGTGCAATCCAAACTGCTGGGCGCGCAGTCGGTGACGATGGTCTACCGGCGCGGCAAGGAGCATATGAGTGCCAGCCTTTACGAACAGGACCATGCGACGGCCTCTGGCGTGACGATCCTCTACGGTGCGGCGCCAGTGCGGATCATCGGGCAGGGCGCCGTGGAGGCGGTCGAATTCATCCGCGACGGCGAAAGCTTCACCCTCAGGGCCGATCAGGTCTTCAAGGCCATCGGCCAGACGCTTGTGGGCGAGCCCATTGCGCGGGACGGCAAGAAACTGGTCCGGCGCGCCGGCAAGGTCTGGGCCGGCGGCGATTGTGCGGCGGGGGGCGAGGATCTGACCGTCACCGCCGTCGCCCAGGGCCGCGATGCGGCTGAGGAGATTCATGCTACGCTGATGGCCTGACTCACCGATCCGGAGGAATCGCGTCAATGGAAAACGCAGAAGCAGAAGTCGTATCGCATTATGCCGATCATGACGGGGTGTCGCTCTTTGACCGCATCTATGCGGCACTCGCCGCCCAAGGAGTGGCGGCGGCCGATGTGACGGCCGAACATCTCAAGGGCGTTGATGAGTTTCATATCGGGGGCGTCGATGCGACACTGGCGCTGCTGGACCAACTGGCCATCGCACCCGCGACGCGCGTGCTCGACATCGGCTCGGGCATCGGCGGGCCGGCGCGCCTGATCGCCTCGCGCTATGGCGCGCAGGTCACCGGCGTGGATCTGACCCCGGATTTCGTTGAAACAGCGCGGCGGCTTTCGGCGGCAGTCGGCTCGCCCACCGAATTCATCGTGGGCAGCGCCTTCGATCTGCCTTTCGCGGATGCGACCTTCGACCTTGCGACCCTGCTGCATGTCGGCATGAACCTGCCCGACAAGCCGCGCCTCTTTGCCGAGGCGGCGCGGGTGCTGCGTCCGGGCGGAACCTTTGCCGTCTATGACGTGATGCTGTTCGGCAATCATCCCGATTTTCCAGTGCCGTGGTCCTCGGGTCCGGAGAGTTCGTTCCTGTCGGGCCCCTATACCTACCTCGACGCCGCCGCCGAGGCCGGCTTCACCCTGCGCGCCCGCCGCGACCGGGGCGACGTGGTGCGCGCCTTCTTCGTCGCCATGCAAGAGCGGATGGCCAAGGCCGGCCCCCCCGCCATCGGCTTGCCGCTGATCATGGGGCCCACGGCGCCCGTGAAGGCCGCCAACATGATCAAGGCCGTGACCGCCGGCGACATCGCCCCGGTCGAAATGATATTTGACCGGCGCTGATCCGCGCCAAGGAGACGCATATGGCTGACCTCACCTCGGACTTCATCGGCATCAGATCCCCCAATCCGTTCTGGCTCGCCTCGGCGCCGCCGACCGACAAGGCCTATAACGTCGAGCGCGCCTATCAGGCGGGCTGGGGCGGGGTGGTGTGGAAGACGCTCGGCTCGGATGGCCCGCCGGTCGTCAACGTGAACGGGCCGCGTTACGGGGCGATCTGGGGGGCGGACCGGAGGCTTCTGGGGCTGAACAACATCGAACTGATCACCGACCGGCCGCTGCAGGTGAACCTGGACGAGATCAAGATGGTCAAGCGCAAGTGGCGCGACCGGGCCCTGGTCATCAGCCTGATGGTGCCTTGTGACGAAGAGAGCTGGAAGGACATCCTGCACCGCATCGCGGATACCGAGGCCGACGGGGTGGAACTGAACTTCGGCTGCCCGCATGGCATGGCCGAACGCGGCATGGGCTCGGCCGTGGGGCAGGTGCCCGAATATATCGAGATGGTGACGCGCTGGGTCAAGAAACACTCGCGCATGCCCTGCATCGTGAAGCTGACGCCCAACGTGACCAATATCCTCGGGCCGGCCGGGGCTGCGAAAAAGGGCGGGGCCGATGCGGTCAGCCTGATCAACACGATCAACTCGATCACATCCGTAAACCTCGACAGTTTCAGCCCGGAACCGATGATCGACGGCAAGGGCACCCATGGCGGCTATTGCGGCCCGGCGGTCAAGCCGATCGCGATGAACATGGTGGCCGAGATCGCGCGCAACCGCGACACCGCGGGCCTGCCGATCAGCGGCATCGGCGGTGTGACCACCTGGCGCGACGCGGCCGAATTCATGGCGCTTGGCGCGGGCAATGTGCAGGTCTGCACCGCGGCCATGACCTATGGCTTCAAGGTGGTGCAGGAAATGATCTCGGGCCTGTCGCAGTATCTGGACGAGAAGGGCATGGCGCTGTCCGACCTGATCGGCCGTGCCACGCCCAATGTGACCGATTGGCAGTACCTGAACCTCAACTACGTCACCAAGGCCAGGATCGACGCCGAGGCCTGCATCAAGTGCGGGCGCTGCTATGCCGCCTGCGAGGACACCTCTCACCAGGCCATCGCGATGAAGCCCGGCCGGGTGTTCGAGGTGATGGACGACGAGTGTGTGGCCTGCAACCTCTGCGTCGATGTCTGTCCGGTCGAAAACTGCATCACCATGGTCGAACTGCCCAAGGGCGCTGTCGATCCGCGCACCGGCAAGACGGTGGGCGATTATGCCAACTGGACCACGCATCCCAACAACCCCTCGGTCGCGGCAGCCGAATAGCGCCCGCGGCCGAAGCGCGGGGGGCCCATCTTGCGCCGTCTTGACGTCACACGCTGGCCTGCCGTTCTGGTCTTTCTGGCCGCTGGCGGGCTCGCGGTCTTTTCGGCCTATGCCGCGATGAACCTGTTTGCCGAGGCGGTGGCCAACCTGCGCTTTCTGGGCCGGTTCGGCTATGAGGCGGTGCGGGTCGGGGCGTTGTGGCAGGTCGTGACGCTGACGCTGTGGAGCCTGCTGGCGCTGGCCGGCTTCATGGGTTTCAAGATCTGCGAGACCGAACTGATGCAGCGCTATCGCGCCTGGACCAGACCGCCGAACCGCCGCGCGGACCAAGGCAAGGACGGGACGGGCCGCTGAGCCGCAGAAGGTTTTGCTCATCCGCGGAAAATTCGGCCGCGGCCTCTCGAATCCCGGTGCAGGATGGCCATATGATAGCAGGGCGACACGGCGCGCCGGTGTGGCGCCGTCCCGGTTCGGAGATCACCTTGCATTATTCCATCCTTGACCTGGCCCCGGTGGCCGAAGGCCAGACCGCCCGCGACGCGCTGGCCAATACGCTCGACCTCGCCCGGCATGCCGAGGATTGGGGCTATCACCGCTATTGGCTGGCCGAACATCACAACATGCCGGGGATCGCCTCGGCGGCGACCGCGGTCGTGGTGGGCCATGTGGCCGGCGGTACCCGTCGCATCAGGGTCGGGTCGGGCGGGGTCATGCTGCCCAACCACGCGCCACTTGTGATCGCCGAACAGTTCGGCACCCTGGCCACGCTGTTTCCCGGCCGCATCGACCTTGGCCTTGGCCGCGCCCCCGGCACCGACATGGCCACTGCCCGTGCGCTGCGCCGCCATATGGAGGCTTCGTACGAATTCCCGCAGGATGTGCTGGAACTGATCCATTATCTCGATGCGCCCGAACCCCAGGCCCGCGTGCGCGCCTGCCCGGGCGAGGGCACGCAGGTGCCGGTCTGGATCCTCGGCTCCAGCCTTTACGGCGCGCAACTTGCGGCCTATCTGGGCCTGCCCTATGCCTTTGCCAGCCACTTTGCCCCCGCCCAGCTGGCCGAGGCGGCCGAGGTCTATCGCAGCGCCTTCCGGCCCTCGGTCTGGCGCGACCGGCCGCATTTCATGATGGCCGTGGGTCTCAGCGCCGCGGCCACCGATGCCGAGGCGCAGTATTTGCGCTCGTCCCAGATCCTCAGCTTTGCCAGGTTGCGCTCAGGCCAGCCCGGCCGCCTGCCGCCGCCCCAGGCCGACCTGTCCGAGATTGCGCCGCAGGTCCGCGCCGGGGTTGATCAGGCCTTGTCCTGCGCCGCGGTGGGATCGCCCCTCAGCGTGCGCGCGGCCCTGTCCCGCCTGATCGAGACCTATCGGCCCGATGAGGTCATGCTGACCGGCATGATGCACTCCCATGCCGCGCGTCTGACGTCGTTCCGCATCGGGGCCGAGGTGATGCGCGATCTGGGGGCCATGCCGTCAGAGGAGGCCTTGCCGGTTTCGGCAGAACCGGACCGCCGCATCGCCTGACCGCCTCCCAGCCTCGCTTGGCCCCTCAGGCTGAAACCAGCATCAGTTGCAGGCCCGGCCCGACCGCGCGCAGTTCGCGTTCGACCAGTTCGGGGTTCGGCAGGGGCGGGGCAAGCACAAGGATCGTCCCCGAAAACCCCAGGAGCGCCAGCGCTTCGATCATGATCAGGGCATCCTGCTCGGCTGAAATCAGCGGCATCAAAACGGCTGTCGGCCCGATTTCAGCCAGCAGCTCCGGCGTCAGGTCATCGAACGCGCGATGGGTGACCTGATGCAGGAGGATCGGCCCGTCCGGCGCGATCAGGCTGGCGCAATCGAGGGCCAGAAACCGCTCTGACCGGGCCTGCGGCAGGTCCGCCAGTTTGGGATGTGCTTTGAAAACGCGCGCTCGCATTTGCAACCCTGGATAGAGAATCAGGCATAATTCAACCTAAGGTAGCATAACTTCAACGCAGACTTCACGCCGCCCCGCCGCCTCTTCATGGCCGCCCGCGACCGGGCCGGCGCCAATGACGTGGTGCTGTCACACAAACTGGGATACTGGCAGACTGATGAAATGCGACTTCACTGCGCGACTGTGCAGGCGTGCGGCACGGAATGATGGGACGCCATGGATGATGACCTGATGTCGGCCGTTCTGGCCGGATTGCCACTGCCGGCGGTGCTTCTGGGGCCGGACGACCGGATCCAGGCGGCCAACGGCCTGGCCCAGACCCTGCTCGGGGCGGGTCTGGTCGGGCGCCACCACGCCTTCGTGTTGCGCCAGCCCGAGGTCCTGTCGGCCATCAGCGCGGCCGCCACCTCGGGCCGCCTGGTCGAGGCGCGCCACGTCATCCCGGGTCCGAGCCACGAGGTCATCCACCGCTTTACCGCCGCCCCGGTCGGGCAGGGCGTCCTGTGCACCTTTCAGGACATGTCAGACCGCGAGCAGATGGATGCGATGCGGCGCGATTTCGTGGCCAATGTCAGCCACGAACTGCGCACGCCCCTCACGGCCGTTCTGGGCTTCATCGAAACGCTGCGCGGCAATGCGCGCGACGATGCGGTGGCGCGCGACCGCTTTCTGGCCATCATGCAGACCGAGGCCGAACGCATGGTCCGCCTGGTGCGTGATCTCTTGCACCTCTCCAAGGTCGAGGCGCAGGAACGCCAGCGCCCGACCGACCGGCACGACATCGCCCGGCTGATCACCTCGGCGGTGCGCGCGCTGCGGCCCCTGGCCGAGGCCTCGCAGATCCGCCTGGTGCTGGAGGGCCTGGACCAGCCGGTCGAGATTTTCGCCGACCCCGACCAGATCACGCAAGCCGCCACCAACCTTGTCGAAAACGCCATCAAATATGGCGGGCCGGGCAAGGAGGTCAGGGTCAGCCTGACCCGCGAGGACACGCCGCGCGGTCCCAAGATCAAGCTGGCCGTCAAGGATCAGGGCGAGGGCATCGACAGCTTTCACATTCCCCGTCTGGCCGAACGCTTTTACCGAATCGACGGCCACCGCAGCCGCGAAAAGGGCGGCACCGGCCTGGGACTCGCCATCGTCAAGCACATCGCCCACCGGCACCGCGGCCGGCTTGTCATCGAAAGTGCGCCGGGCAAGGGGTCGACCTTTGCCATTGTTCTGCCAGCGAATTAACGATCTGTCACAAAACCCCGGGCAGCCTGCGACGCTTTGGCCTGCGGCCTGTCATATAACCGTTACACAACTGTCGCAAAACTGCAGTCGCCGGTCCGTAAGGGAGGCGCAGGAAGGGAGGTCGGTCTGGCCGCCCTCTGACGACAGGACAGGAGAGAATATGTCCCCCATGAAGGTTTCCGCCTCGGCGTTCGCCATTATCGCCGCTTCGGCTTTTTCCGCTTCCGCTCGCGATCAATTGCAGATCGCCGGTTCTTCGACCGTGCTGCCTTTCGCCACCATCGTTGCCGAGGCTTTCGGCGAACAGGGCAAGTTCAAGACCCCGGTCGTTGAAGGCGGCGGGTCGGGTGCGGGCCGGGCGGCGCTGTGCAAGGGTGTCGGCGAAGACACGATCGACATCGCCGACAGCTCGTCTCGCATCAGCCAGAAGGACATCGACACCTGCAAGGCCAATGGCGTGACCGACATCATGGAGATCCGCATCGGCTATGACGGCATCGTGTTTGCCACCGACATCGCGGGCCCTGATTTCGCGGTCGAGCCGAAGGACATCTACGAAGGCATCGGCGCCAAGGTTGCCAAGGATGGCAAGCTGGTCGACAACACCGCCAAGACCTGGGCCGACGCCACGGGCAAGCTGCCGGCGCAAGACATCCTGGCGCTGATCCCCGGGTCCAAGCACGGCACGCGCGAAGTCTTTGACACCAAGGTCGTGCTGGCCGGTTGCAAGGCTGATGGCGCCTATGACCTCTACAAGGCCGCCTCGACCGGGGCCGACGACAAGGCCAAGGACAAGGACGCCGAAAAGGGCTGCTATACCCTGCGCACCGATGGCGCTGTGGTCGAGATCGACGGCGACTATACCGAAACCCTGTCGCGTCTGGCCGCCAACAAGAACGCCATGGGCGTCTTCGGCCTGTCCTTCTATGAAAACAACACCGACAAGCTGAAAGTGGCCACGGTTTCGGGCATCGTTCCCTCGACCGAGACCATTGCCGACGGCACCTACCCGGTGTCGCGCCCGCTTTACATGTACGTGAAAAAGCAGCACATCGGCGTGATCCCCGGCCTGCAGGAATACCTGGACTTCTTCGTCTCGGACGACATGGCCGGCCCCGAGGGCAAGCTGGTGGACTATGGTCTGGTGGCCGACCCCAAGCTGGCCGATACCCAGGCGGCCGTGAAGGCCGGCACCCTGATGGGCCCGCTGAAGTAAGCTGACCCCACGGCGCGCGGAGGGCTCTTCCCGCGCGCCGGACTTCCCGCCGCACGTCCCGATATTCGAAGGTAGATCATGAGCCTTGGCCTTTTGTGCCTCATCCTTTTGGGACTGGCGGCCGCCGCATTCTTCCTGGGCCGGCAGCGCGCCATGGCCGCGGCCGGCGGCGATGTCCGCCGCTTGCATTCGTTGCCGGGTTTTTATGGCCAGATCACCGCGCTTGCGGTCATCGTGCCCGCCTTTGCCGTTCTGGTCGTCTGGCTTCTGGCCGAGGGTTTCGTGATCCAGTCCAGCGCCCTGTCGCATATCGACGTGGCGGATGTGCCGGCCGGCAGCGATGTCAGTCTGGTCATGGCCGATGTGACGCGGCTGGCCCGTGGGCTGGCCACCCTTGCCGCCAATGGCACCGATGTCGAGGCGTTGAGCCATGATCCCGTAGCGCTGAAAACCGCGCTCGGCGCCGCCGGTGTGGCGATGGGCAATGACCCGACGCCCGCGATGATCGACGCCGCCAAGGCCGTGCGCACCACCGCAGCACAGTCGCGCCTGGGCCTTAGCGTGGTGACGCTGGCCTTGGCTCTGGCCGGTCTGGGCTGGGCACTCGTCCGGATCAAACCGGAGTTCCGCGCCCGGAACGCGACCGAGACAGTGGCCATGGGCCTCTTGATCGGCGCCTCGCTGATCGCCGTCCTGACGACCGTGGGCATCGTCCTGTCGATGCTGTCCGAGACGATCCACTTCTTCGGCATCTATCCTGCGACGAAATTCTTCCTGTCCGCCACCTGGACGCCGCGCTTTGGCGGCGGGTCCGACCTTGGCATCTGGCCGCTGGTCTGGGGCACGGTCTATGTCTCGGTCATCGCGCTGATCGTGGCGGTGCCGATCGGGCTGTTGTCGGCGATCTATCTGTCGGAATATGCTTCCAGACGCGTGCGCGGCATCGTCAAGCCGCTGATCGAGATTCTGGCCGGCATCCCGACCATCGTCTACGGCCTTTTCGCGCTGATCACGGTCGGGCCCTTGCTGCGCGACTGGATCGCGGTGCCGATGGGCTTTGGCAACTCCTCGTCCTCGGTGATGACGGCGGGGCTGGTGATGGGGATCATGGTGATCCCCTTCGTCTCGTCCTTGTCCGATGACATCATCAACGCGGTGCCTCAAAGCCTGCGCGACGGCTCGCTGGGCCTCGGCGCCACCCCGTCCGAGACGATCCGCAAGGTGGTGCTGCCCGCGGCCTTGCCGGGCATCGTCGGCGCCGTCCTGCTGGCCGCCAGCCGGGCGATCGGCGAGACGATGATCGTGGTCCTTGGGGCAGGGGCCGCGGCCCGGCTGTCGCTGAACCCCTTTGATGCGATGACCACCGTGACCGTCAAGATCGTCAGCCAGTTGACCGGCGACACCGAATTCAACTCGCCCGAGACCCTGGTGGCCTTTGCCCTTGGCCTGACCCTTTTCACCCTGACGCTTGGCCTGAACATCCTGGCCCTGGTCATCGTGCGCAAATACCGGGAGCAGTACGAATGACGACCCTCGACATGACGGGCGAGAATGCCGGCACCGGTCGCAGCAAGTCTCTGTTCACCGCCGACAAGCGCACCGCCGCCCGCAACGCGGCCGAACGCCGCTTTCGCGCCTATGGCGTGGTGGCGATCACGCTGGCGATCCTGGCGCTGGTCTGGCTGCTGATCTCGATCTTTTCGACCGGCCTGCCGGCCTTCAAGCAGACCTTCATCGACATTCCCGTGACACTGGACGCGGCCGTGCTGGACAAGGCCGGCCATGGCAATCCCGACGAGATGGCCTCGGTCTCGACCATCGGCTATGGCAAGCTGATCGCCAAGGCGCTGTCGGCCGAGATTGCCGCCAGGGGCATCGACACGGGCAAGATGAAACCGCGCGATGTGGCCGAGATGATCTCGGAAGAATCCGCGGCCACCCTGCGCAACATGGTTCTGGCCAATCCGAAACTTCTGGGCAGCACGATCCAGTTCCCGGCTCTGGCCAATGGCCGGATCGACGGCTATTTCAAGGGCCGCGTCACGATGGCGACGGCGGCGCTGGACAAGAACACCTCGCCCGAGAAGCTGGCGCTGGCGGACAGGCTGGTCGCGGCGGGCATGATGCAGACGCGGCTGAACCTGGGCTTTCTGACCATGCCCGATGCCTCGGATCAGCGGCCCGAGGCGGCGGGGCTGGGCGTGGCGATCCTTGGCTCGCTTTACATGATGTTCATCGTGCTGGTCCTGGCCCTGCCGATCGGGGTGGCCGCCTCGGTCTATCTGGAGGAATTCGCGCCGAAGAACCGCTGGACCGACCTGATCGAGGTCAATATCTCGAACCTCGCCGCGGTGCCGTCGATCGTCTACGGCATTCTGGGGCTGGCGATCTTCATCAACTTTGGCGGGCTGCCGCGGTCCACCGCGATCGTGGGCGGGCTGGTGCTGGCCCTGATGACACTGCCGCGCATCATCATCCCGACCCGGGCCGCGCTGAAGGCGGTGCCGCCCTCGATCCGCGATGCAGCACTCGGGGTCGGCGCCTCGCGGCTGCAGACGGTGATGCATCACGTACTGCCCCTGGCCATGCCGGGGGTGCTGACCGGCACGATCATCGGCCTCGCACAGGCCCTGGGCGAGACGGCGCCCCTCTTGCTGATCGGCATGGTGGCCTTCGTGCGCGACTTTCCCAAGGCGCCGCCGATGGGCCTTCTGGACCCGGCCTCGGCCCTGCCGGTGCAGATCTTCAACTGGACGCAGCGCGGCGATCCGGGCTTTGTCGAACGGGCCTCGGGGGCGATCATCGTGCTTCTGGTCTTCCTGATCGTGATGAACACCGCCGCCATCATCCTGCGTCGCAAATACGAACGCCGCTGGTAAGCTTTCGGAGACAGACCATGAAAGACCTCAGACTGGAGCGCGACGTGCGAACCGAAACCAACAAGATCGAGGCCCGCGGGGTTCAGGTCTACTACGGCACCAACCACGCGCTGAAGGATGTCGATGTCGATATCCTCGACAAGACCGTGACGGCCTTCATCGGGCCGTCGGGCTGCGGCAAATCCACCTTCCTGCGCTGTCTGAACCGGATGAACGATACCGTGGCCTCGGCCAAGGTCCAGGGCAAGATCACGCTTGAGGGCGAGGACATCTACGACCCCCGCGTCGATCCCGTCCAGCTGCGCGCCAAGATCGGCATGGTGTTCCAGAAACCCAACCCCTTCCCGAAGTCGATCTATGACAATGTGGCTTACGGCCCCAAGATCCATGGCCTGACACGCAACAAGGCCGAACTGGACGAGGTGGTGGAAAGCTGCCTGCGGAAAGCCGCTCTGTGGAACGAGGTCAAGGACCGGCTGACCGCCCCCGGCACCGGCCTTTCGGGCGGCCAGCAGCAGCGCCTCTGCATCGCGCGGGCGATTGCGACTTCGCCCGAGGTTCTGTTGATGGACGAGCCCTGTTCGGCGCTTGACCCCATCGCCACGGCCCAGGTCGAAGAATTGATCGACGAATTGCGCAGCCAGTTCTCGGTCGTCATCGTCACCCATTCGATGCAGCAGGCCGCCCGGGTCAGCCAGAAGACCGCCTTCTTCCACCTCGGCCATCTGGTCGAATACGGCGAGACGGGGACGATCTTCACCAACCCCAAGGACCCGCGCACCGAAAGCTACATCACAGGCCGGATTGGCTGAGGAGCACCCCATGAACACCGACCGCCATATCGCCACCGCCTTTGACCGCGACCTCGAAGGCGTCCAGGCGCTTGTCCTGCGCATGGGGGGGCTTGTCGAGGCCGCCATCTCGGATGCTGCAACCGCGCTTGAAACCCGGGACGAGGCCTTGGCCGAACAGGTCCGGGCGGGCGATGCCGCCATCGACGCGCTGGAAGAACAGGTCAATGCCGAATGCATCCGCCTGATCGCGCTGCGTGCCCCGGCCGCCTCGGATCTGCGCACCGTGATGACGGTGATGAAGATCGCGGCCTCTCTCGAACGTTGCGGCGACTATGCCAAGAACCTTGCCAAACGCTCGATGGTGCTGAGCCAGATGCACACGATCGAAGGGGCCGCAGGCTCGATCCGCCGCATGGCCCGGCAGGTGGGGTTGCTGTTGAAGGACGCGCTGGATGCCTTCATCGCCCGCGATGTGGACCTCGCACAATCGGTCCGCCTGCAGGACCGCGACATCGACCAGATGTATACGGCGCTCTTCCGCGAATTCCTGACCCATATGCTGGAAGACCCGAGGAACATCACCGCCTGCATGCATCTGCATTTCATTGCCAAGAACATCGAACGGGTCGGCGACCATGCCACGACGATTGCCGAACAGGTGATCTATCTCGCCACCGGCAAGCTGCCCGCCGACCCGCGCCCGAAATCCGAATCGGTGATTGCAGGGGATATCTGATGGCACAACCCACCGTTCTGCTGGTCGAGGACGAACCCGCGCAGCGCGAGGTCCTGGCCTATAACCTTGAAGCCGAGGGCTTTGATGTGCAGCGCGCCACCAATGGCGAAGAGGCGCTGATGCTGGTGGCCGAAAACCCGCCGGACCTGATCCTGCTCGACTGGATGATGCCGCATGTCTCGGGGCTCGAGGTCTGCCGCCGCCTGAAGATGCGGCCCGAGACACGGTCGATCCCGATCATCATGCTGTCGGCGCGGTCAGAAGAGGTCGACAAGGTGCGTGGCCTTGAAACCGGGGCCGATGACTACGTGATCAAGCCCTATTCGGTGGTGGAACTGATGGCGCGCCTGCGGGCGCAGTTGCGCCGGGTCAGGCCCTCGACCCTGGGCATGGTGCTGGAATGGGACAACATCAGCCTGGATGCCGAAACCCACCGGGTGATCCGCGACGGCCAGACGTTGAAGCTGGGCCCCACCGAGTTCCGCCTGCTGGCCACGTTTCTGGAAAAGCCCGGCCGGGTGTTTTCACGCGAACAGCTGCTGGACCGGGTCTGGGGGCGTGACATCTACGTCGACAGCCGGACAGTGGATGTGCATGTCGGACGCCTGCGCAAGGCGCTGTGCGCCTTTGGCGGAGAAGACCCGCTGCGCACCGTGCGCGGGGCAGGCTACGCGCTCGGCTGAGCCGCCTGCGACAGATGGGCAGATTGCCCATCCTACCTTTCGCCACCCAGGCCACATGCTCGCGAGGGGGATCGATTTCAGAGGCGGCTGAATGCCTTGCCGGGCCCTGAAGGGGTTCACACCCTCCCGACCTCTTGTAGAGTTTTCGATCTGGACGACGTGGGCCGGCGGCCTGCGACCTCGGCTGCCAGCGCAGGTCCCCGGAACGGGTAGGATGGGCAATTTGCCCATCTTTCGGTTCGGCATCTGAAATCTCACCTTACATATCGAAAATAGATTTGATCAAACGCGGCTGGATTTCCTGGGTCGTTCTGCTAGGCTCGAGGCTATTGACTGGAGATTCAAAATGCAGACCGCCTCGAAAACCCGCTCGCGTGCCGAAACCAATGCCGACCTTTGGGAGATGGACCGGGCCCATGCCCTGCATCCCTGGACGCATTTCGGCAGTTTCGAACGGGAAGGTGCCTTGGTGATCTCGCGCGGGCAGGGCACGCAGGTCTGGGATGCCGAGGGGCGGTGCTATCTCGATGCGGTGGGCGGGGTCTGGTGCACGAACATCGGGCTCGGCCGCCGCGAGATGGCCGATACGATCGCCGAACAGGCGATGCAGTTGGCCTATTCCAATCCTTTCGTCGACATGACCAACGAACCCGCGGCCCGACTGGCCGCCAAGCTGGCCGAACTCGCGCCGGGCGATCTCAATCGCGTGCATTTCACCACGGGCGGCTCGACGGCGGTCGACACGGCGCTGCGCATGGTCAGCTATTACCACCACGCGCGCGGCAATCCCGACAAGACCGACCTTGTAGCGCGCGACTATTCCTATCACGGTTCGACCTACCTGACCCAATCGGTCGGCAAGCGCCCAGGCGACCGGATCGACGAATTCCGTTACAAGACCGACGGCATCCATCACCTGTCGCCGCCCAACCTCTACCGTCGCCCCGAGGGTCTGAGCGAAGAAGCCTTCTGCGACAGCCTGATCGCCGAATTCGAGGCGCTGATCGCCCGCGTCGGCGCGGACAGGATCGGCGGCTTCATCGCCGAACCGATCCAGGCCTCGGGGGGCATCATCATCCCGCCCAAGGATTACCTTTACCGCATGTGGCAGGTCTGCCAGCGCCACGACATCCTGTTCATCGCGGATGAGGTCGTCACGGGCTTTGGCCGGCTGGGCCACTGGTTCGCCAGCCTGGACGAATTCGGCGTGCAGCCCGACATGATCACCTGCGCCAAGGGCCTGACCTCGGGCTATCTGCCGCTGGGGGCGGTGATCTTCTCGGACCGGATCTGGTCGGCCATGGCCGAGGGCGGGGCGCGCTGGTTCACCTCGGGCCTGACCTATTCCGCCCATCCGGTGGCCTGTGCCGCAGCGCTCAAGAACATCGAGATCATCGAACGCGAGGATCTTCTGGCCCACGCCGCCCGCGTCGGCACCTATTTCGAGGCGCGGATGGCCGATCTGGCCCGCCTGCCGCTGGTCGGCGACGTGCGCGGGCGCAAGCTGATGCTCTGCGTGGAAAGCGTGGCCGACAAGGCGACCAAGGCACTGCTGCCCGACGTTGTCAACGAAAGCAAGCGCATCTCGAACGTCTGCGAAAGCCTGGGGCTGCTGGTGCGCCCGATCGGCCATCTGAACGTGATGTCGCCACCCCTGGTCATCACCGAGGCCGAGATCGACTTCATCGCCGAGACCCTGACCGTGGCCATCACCCGCGTCACCGACGATCTGGTGCGCGAGGGCTATCGCATCGGCTGACGGGCTTGCCCGATATCCGGGGCGGCACGGTTGGCCAACCGCACGCGTTTCTGGTAAGCCCCGGATTGCAGAGCGAGGAGCCCGTGCGATCAATGCCAAGCGAACTTCATGATCAGATCCTTAGCGACTTCGCCTTGCTGCGGGTCCGCAACAGCAAGCGCCTGGTCGTGGCGCTGTCCGGCATGAACACCGCGCCGGGTCGTTATTCCTATTACAGTTCCTTCGCCGAGGCGGAGTGCGACACGCTCCTGCTCAATTGCCCGGACAATGGCTGGTATTTCGGCGGCTTGCCCTTTGCCAAGGCACATGGCGACTTCGACCTGAAATCCACGCTGAGCTTTCTGGAAAGGATCGTTGCCCGTTACGATCAGGTCCTGTTTGTTGGTGGCAGCATGGGCGCTTACGGCGCCTTGCTCTATGGCGCCCATTTTCCGGGGGCGGAAATTCTCTCGATGTCGCCCGAGATATATCCTGGCATCCGCCGCGGCTTTGTCATCGGCAATTGCCGCAGCGCGGAGTTGCCGCCCAACCTGTCGCGCCTTTTCGCAAAGCCGGATTTCAACCCCTATATCATCGCCGGTGAGAAGAGGTATTCCGATCTTTTCTGTCTCAGCGATGCGCCACTGCAGCGCACCTTTGCGCTGCGAAATGCCCAGCATCTTGTTCCCGTCGTGCTGCACAGATATCTTGGCGCGCTCGGCAAGGTTGTCGATCCGATCTTTTCTGGCGATCTTGGCAAGATCCTCCGGCCCCTGGCGGGAAATCTCCTGGCCTATCCCGAAATCGTGGCCCTGCTTTATCTGATGGAGTTGGGCAAGATCCCGGTCGCGCGGGCCCGCGATCAGCTGGGGATCATCCCGCCCGACAACTACCTTCGGGGCTATTTGGCCTTGCTCATCTCGGAAATCCACGAAAGGACTGGCCAGAAAGACAGGGCGCTTGAGTTTGCCCGCATGGCAAGAGACGCCAATCTGACAGACCTGCCCGCCCATTTCGCCCATGACCGTTTGACCCTGGAACTAGAAGGCGCCCCGCCAGAGCCGATCTGGCGCGCCTATCAGACAGATCATTTCACAGGCCAGCCGCTTTACGATTCCTGCGTCAGGGATTTGATGCTGTTGCATGGCGACTTGCCGGCGGACGAGGCGCTGACCGGCTGAAAGCCTTTGCCGGCGCTGCGGGGCAATCCTGCAATCCGCGATGGGTGCGGGGTGCAAGTGGTGCCTCCGTCGGATGTTTTGCGGATTGGCGCGACCGGATTGACCCGACCCGTTCCGCCCGATGCCTTGTTGACAATACAGGCCAATGCGTTACCACGGTTCCAACCGGATCCACGGCGTCTCCGGCTCAAATGACCCGCGCCTGAAAATTCCCGAGACTCCCATGGCCCTAGAAGACGCCAAATCCCAGGTGGATACCGCCTTCACCCGCACCAGCCAACGCGGCTATGCCTTTGAAAACGCCTTTGGCGGTGCCACATCCTTTCTGCGCCGCAGCTATACCAAGGACCTGACCGGCGTGGATCTTGCCATCACCGGCGTGCCCTTCGATCAGGCGGTGACCCACCGCGCCGGCACCCGCTTCGGCCCGCGCGCGATCCGCGAGGCGTCGAGCCTGATGCCCTATGACCCGCCGCATGGCTGGCCGACCAACCCCCTCGAAGATCTCAACATCATCGACTATGGCGATCTGGCTTTCGATTATGCCCGCACCCAGGATTTCCCCCAGACCCTGACCCACCACATCCGCCACATCCTCGGGCATGGCGCGGGCACGGTCACGCTGGGCGGCGATCACTACATCACTTTCCCGATCCTGCGCGCCTATGCCGAAAAGTTCGGTCCGCTGGCGCTCATCCATTTCGACGCCCATTCCGATCTCTGGCCCGACGACGACTATGCCCGCATCGACCACGGCACCATGCTCTACAAGGCGGTGAAATCCGGCCTTGTCGACCCGGCGCGCTCGGTTCAGATCGGTATCCGGACCACAACCGAGGATTATCTGGGCGTCAATGTCATCACCGCACGCGAGCTGCATGAGAAGGGCACCGCCTGGGTCGTGGCCAAGGCCCGGGACATCGTGGGCGACGCCAGCACCTATGTGACCTTCGACATCGACGCGCTTGACCCCGCCTTTGCTCCGGGCACCGGAACGCCGGTCTGGGGCGGGCTCGCCTCATGGCAGGCGGCGGCGATCCTGCGCGATCTTGCCGGCATCAACATGGTGGGCGGCGACGTCGTCGAGGTCTCGCCCCCCTATGACACGACGGGTGCGACGGCAATCGCCGGCGCCCATGTCGCCTATGAACTGGTCTGTCTCTTCCATTGGGCGAGGACGCAAAGATGAGGGTTGTCATGGTCTTCGCCGCCGTTCTTCTTGTGGCCATCCTGGGGTTTGCGGCCTATGTCCGGCTGGCGCCGACCGATCCTGCGCGCTGGCAGGTGGATATTTCGACCCTGCCGGGGCTCGATTGGACAAGGCTTCCGGTCGATGCCACCGGCGTGGTGGCCCTGCCCAATGGCGCCATGGCCCGGCTGACGCTGGCGCCTGACCAGGCCCCCGCCACGCTGGCCAAGCTCGACGCCGCGGCGCTGGCCACGCCGCGCACCATCCGCCTCGCCGGCAGCGCCGCCGAAGGTCGCGTGACCTGGGAAACCCGCAGCCGGCTCTGGGGCTTTCCCGATTATACCACCGCCCAGATCACCGTCACCGGCGCCATCCTGATCTACGCCCGCCAGCGCTTTGGCAGCAAGGACCTCGGGGTCAACGCCGCCCGCCTGCAGGATTGGCTCGCGCGCCTCTGACCCATTCATCTGTTCGGAAATATCCCACGGGGGTGCGGGGGTGTGAAACCCCCGCTTCTTGCGGTGGGTGCGGGGGTGTGAAACCCCCGCTTCTTGCGGTGGGTGCGGGGGTGTGAAACCCCCGCTTCTTGCGGTGGGTGCGGGGGTGTGAA
>WGOE01000003.1 GCA_016124195.1 bacterium
GAACCTGGAAAATGGATTTGGCGATGTCCAGTCCGACAAGCGCAATTGGCTCAGTCATCTCTACCCTCCCTGTTGCCGATCTGCCGCTTCAGCTTGCACCAACATTTGGGGGTTGGGCGAGAGGGGGCATCCATGCCATCATGCCTGCACGCCCAGACCGCCGCGCGGCCCCTGGGTCAAGCCGAGGCCGGGCGCTGGCTCGGGCTTGGCGTTCTTTACGTCAATGGCAGGAATGTCTGCAGCGCCGAGCTCATTTCGGCCACCGAGGCGACGACGGCGGCACATTGCGTCTACAACCGCAGGACCGGCGCGTATACCCCGACGGCCGGGATGGAACTGGCCTTGGGGCAGCGCAACGGGCGGCGGGCCGCGGTGCGCGGCGTGCACGCGGTGGCGGTCCCGCCGGGCTATGCCGCGCCGGGGCCATGGGCCAACCTTGCCATACTGCCGCTGGACATCGCCCTTCTGGTGCTGGATGCGCCCGTTACGCCACAAGAGGCGCAGCCTTTTCGGCTGATCGACTGGCCTGACACGACCGGCTTTGTCGTCGACATCGCAGGTTACGAACATCCGATGCCCTACCACCCGATGATCCGCCAGGGCTGCCCGGTCACCGAAAGCGCCACGGGCGTCGCGCTCGTCGGCTGCGATGTCGTGGGCGGCCTTTCGGGGGCGCCGGTCGTGCTGAGCCTGAACGAGGATGACCCGCCCGATCTTCTGGCCGAGGTCTCGTCGCGGGGCAGAACCTCCGCCGGCTCCGGCGTGGCCTATGTGGTGCAGATCGCGCCGCATCTGGCGGCCCTGCGCGCCTTGATCGCCCGCTGATCCCCCAGGGTCCGGCATGCCACAGGCCAAAGGGCGCCCCCTTTGGCTTCACGTTTCGGGCATCCGGTTGAAATGGGCCGCAAAAACCGCCATCCTGCGCGCAGGCGGGCCCCGGGGGCCGGCCTCGTGACATGCAACAGGCAGTGTCGCCAACTCGCAGCCAGATTGGCGGACGAGGTTTTGTGGCAAGGTGTTTTCCTGCCTCATATGTGAGATTTTGTAAAGAATGAGGAGAGAATGGCATCTTCTGTGCGAATAATTTCAGCTGCGCCGGCGCGGTGCGTCTCAATCCGGCGGCTTTTCGGCGTGATCCTCGTGGTGCTTGGCCTGTCGGCCTCGGCAGCACTGGGCCAGACACCCGCAGCCAGCCCGGCACCGGAAACGATCCAGTCTCAGCAGGCGATCGACAGTCTTCTGACCATCCTGCGCGATGACGCGGCCCGGCAGGACCTGATCGCACGGCTGGAAAAGATCGCTCCGGGCGCCGCCGAGACGCCTCTGCCCCCCGTCGCGAAATCCGACAATCTGGCCCAACAGTTCGCCGCTGCGACCGCCGCAGCCGTGACGGACAGCCTGGCCACATTGCGCATCGTGGCGGCGCAACTGACCAACCTGGGTGCTGTCTTCAAGCCCTTCACCGGCTCTGGCCCCGAAGCGGTGGCGTTCCGCGCCGATGCCGCGGCCCTTGGCCTCACGATCCTGGTCACGCTGCTGGTGCGCTGGCTGCTTGGGATGGTCGTGCAGGGCCTGGCCCACAGGCTGCGCCCGGACAGGGCCGAGACCCTGCTGGTGGCCCTGCGTCGCGCCGGCCTGGTGTTCATCGCCCGGCTTTTGGTCTTGACCGTCGCCTGGCTGGCCGGACAGACCCTTTCGGGTCTTGCCTTCACCCCGGCGCCGGGGTCGCAGGGCGATAGTCTGCGAGAAGCGCAGTCGCTCTTCCTCAATGCCTTTGTCGTCTTCGGCGCCTTTCGCGCCCTGCTGCGATTGCTGGTCAGCCCCGATGCGCAGCGCGAACCTTCGATCTCCCGCGCGAGCCCCGACCTGCAGCGTGCGATCTTTGTGCGCGTGGCGGCGGTGGCCGGGATCGTCATTCAGGGCTTCTTGTTCCTCATCCCGCTGGCGCAGCTTTGGTCGGGCTTTGTCGCGGCGCGGTCGATGCGGACCTGCCTGGCAAGCCTTGCGGCCGTCGTGGCGCTGCTGGCGATCCGCAGGATTTCCGGCATGACGGCGGCCCAGCGCCCGGCCCCACCCGACCCGGCGCAGGATGCCACCGAAGAGGCGGCCTTGCGGGTTGCCGAAGGCGCGCATGGCGTGCTTCGACGGATCTGGCCGCCGCTGGCCGCGGTCTATGTGCTGTTCGTCTGGCTGGTCGCGGTCAGCCGGCCCAACCTGTTGCAGGATCTGGTGCTTGGCAGCACGATCTACACTCTGGTGGCCGTAGCGCTTCTGGCGGCGGGCCTGCGGCTGATGCGGATCGCGACACGGCTCAGCGTGCCCCTGCCCGAGACGATCCGGCGCAGCGCGCCACAGCTTGGCCCGCGCGTCGATGCGATCGCGCGGCTGATCGCCTGGGGCGTGGCGCTGATCCTTGTGCCGGTGGCGGCGGCCCTGGTGATCGGCGGCTGGGGCTGGATCGACCTGGGCGCCCTGACGACCAGCGCACCGGCCCAAGGTGCCTTCTGGCGCGCCGCTTCGGCAGTGATGGTGATTTTGGGCGCGGCAGCGCTTTGGGCCGTCTTTGCCTCGTGGATCGACGGGCAGTTGTCTCTGCAACTGCCCGGCCGCGATGTCAGCGCCCGCACCCGCACCCTGTTGGCGCTGTTCCGCAACACGCTGACCATCGCCATCGCCATCTTTGCAACGATGATCGCCCTGTCGCAGATCGGAATCGACATCGCCCCGCTTCTGGCCGGTGCCGGGGTCATCGGCCTCGCAATCGGTTTTGGCGCACAGAAGATGGTGCAGGACATCATCACCGGCGTTTTCATCCAGCTTGAAAACGCCATCAACGAAGGCGATGTGGTGGGCGTGGCCGGCATCACCGGCGCGGTCGAAAAGGTGACCATCCGGTCGGTCCGGCTGCGCACGATCGAAGGTGCCGTGCATATCGTGCCCTTCTCTTCGGTCGATACGGTGACCAACCTGACGCGCGACTACGGCTTTCACGTCGCCGAGATCGGCGTGGCCTACAAGGAGAAGGTCGAGGACGTCAAAGACGCGATGCAGGCCGCCTATGACCGGCTGTGCCAAAGCGACTTTGCGCCGGATGTGCTGGAGCCGCTGGAGATGCATGGCGTGATCTCGCTGGCGGACAGTTCGGTCGTGATCCGCGCCCGCATCAAGACGCGACCCGGCAAGCAATGGGCGCTTGGCCGGCGCTATACCGAACTGGTCAAGGAGCTTCTGGACGAGCGCGGCATCGAGATCCCCTTCCCGCACCGGCAGATCGTGCTGCCCGAGGGTCTGGGCCTCGTGCGCCGGGGCGAGGCCCAGTCCCCGGAGCGGCCATCGGCCTGAGCCAGAGCTTCAGCCGCGGCGCGCCGCCTCGATGGCCGCAACGTCGATCTTGGTCATCTCCATCATCGCGGCGAAGGCGCGCCGGGCTTGGTCGCCACCGGCCGCCATGGCCTCGGTCAGCACGCGCGGCGTGATCTGCCACGAGACGCCCCATCTGTCTTTGCACCAGCCGCAGGCGCTTTCCTTGCCGCCGTTGCCGACGATGGCAGTCCAGTAGCGGTCGGTCTCGGCCTGATCTTCGGTGGCGATCTGGAAGGAAAAGGCCTCGGTCTGCGGCATCACCGGCCCGCCGTTCAGGCCCAGACAGGGGATCCCCGCGACGGTGAATTCGACCATCAGCACGTCTCCGGCCTTGCCGGACGGATAGTCGGCAGGCGCCTTGTGCACGGCACTGACGAAACTGTCGGGAAAGGTCTGGGCGTAAAATCGTGCGGCGGCCTCGGCCTCCGTGTCGTACCACAGGCAAATGGTGTTCTTTGCAAGGCTCATGGCTTGTCCTTTCGGCTTTGGTGTCCGATGCGGGCGAAATGCCTGACAGGCCGGGTCGGTTGTGCCGCAGGGGCTGGCCCCGCCGATCCAGGTCGGACCCCCGTCAGCAAGTCCCGAAATGCCGTTCAGGTCAAGCCCGGATCCGGGCTCCGCCTGAGACTTCGTGCCACCATGACAGCCGGGCCAAGGCGATCCGGCATGACTTCCGGGCCGGTCAGCCTTCTTCCCTGGCGGCCCCGGCCAGAAGCGTTCTGGCCGCCCAAAGCGTTACGTCCTGCGCCCGCGTTCCGTCCAGCCCGCATACATCCTTCAGTACGACCAGAGTCTCGATCCCGGTCAAAAGGCACAGGCTGTAGACCAGCCGGTCGAACCGCTCCGGCGCCATGCCAGGGCGGAGCGGCGCCAGCACATCGGCAATCCAGACCTGCCGCCGTCCGCCCCGCCGGGCCCCCTTGTCCAGGGAACCGGCGAGCATGGCACGAAACATCGGCTCGTTCCTGGTCACCATGTCGAAGACCTGCGCCACCAGATCCGCAAGCGCCGCTTCGGTGTCGGCGGGATCCGCGCCGGCCGGCCTCGGATGCGGCTCGATGGCGCGGGCGATCACGTCCAGCACTGCCTCGCGCAGGATATCCTCGGGCGTCGAGAAATAGCGGTAGGCCGTGGCCCGCGAGATCCCTGCGTGGTCAGCCACCTCGGCGACCGTCGGCTTGAGCCCCTGCGCCGCCAGTTCCCCCGCCGCCCGCAACAGTTCGGACCGCGTGCGCTGCTTCTGGTTCACACGGCCGGTTTTTTCGTCTTGACTGCCCATCTTCATCCTTTATAAGACTATTGTCTCATAATGAGACGACAGTATCATTCATTCGCAAGGAAGTAAAACATGAATCTCCCGATTTCCAGCTTTCGCACCAAGACGGAAGCCGAAGCCCCGGTCACCCTGCACTTTCTGGGCAATCTCTTGACCCTGCGCGTGACAGGCGCCGATACGGGCGGCAGCTTTTCGATCATCGAATGCGTCTCGGCACCCGGCGCGGGGGCGCCGCCCCATGCGCAAAACGACCAGGAGGCCTTTCTGGTCACGGACGGCACCTTCGAGTTCCTGCTGAACGGCTCCACCCAGCGCTGCGGGCCAGGCAGTTTCCTGCATGTGCCGGCCGGCGCCCTGCACGCCTTCACCAATGTCGCGTCGACACCGTCCAGGATGCTGATCCTGAACACGCCCGGCGGCGCGCACGAGGGCTTCTTCCGCGCGGTTGGCGAGGTGATGGCACCGGGCGAGACCGCATTCCCGCCGATGGGCGCGCCCGACCTGCAGGCCATCGTGGCCGCAGGCGCCAAATTCGGCATCGAAATCCCGCTGCCCTCGGCCGCTTGAGCCTGACCGGGCCGGATGAACCGCATCCGGCCTACCCCCCCAACCCGCACCACTGAAGGAGACAGGGCCATGCGTGGTCTAGCCTATTATTGCCTATTGTCTGCGGCCCTTTATGCCCTTGTCGGCATGGCGGGCGGAATTGCCATGGCGGCGTCACAGGACCATGCGCTGGCGCCGGTGCATGCCCATCTCAACCTGCTGGGCTTCGTCGGGTTCTCGCTGTACGGGCTTTACTATCACCTCGTGCCCGGGGCGGCGGAAAGCCGGCTGGGGCGCCTGCATGTAACGGCGGCCACGTTGGGGATCTGGCTGCTGATCCCCGGCGTCGCCCTGGCCAATCTGGGCTTGAACGAAGGGCTGGCGATTGCCGGCTCTGTCGTGACGATCCTGGCGATGGCGCTTTTTGCTGCCGTCGTCGGCCTGAACCGGACCCGCGCCTGAGGCAACGGCCTGCCGCCGCCCCGGGTTTGACGCCGATGGCAAGCGGCGGCGCCCCCGGGCGCATCCGGGCCGCACTCTTGGTGGCGTGCAAAGCATCGCCGCAAGCGACTTCCTTTTGCATCAAGCCGGGGAGGGGCGGCGCCGGGCGGGCCAAGGCCGGTGCATCTGGGGCACAAAGGCCCGGGTCCGACCATGCCACAAGCTGTCGCCAGCCGTGGACACCCGCCGCATCGCAAGGCATGATCCCGCCGGTGGGGGACGAGTGCGTCCGGGCGCTTGACGTCCGGCGCTGCGACTGCCTTGTTGGTCAGGGCGGCCTTGTCGGGGTAACAGGCTTTGCGGGCTTGCACCTGACGGCGGCGCACAACTCGGATCGACCATGCTGAATGACACCCAGACCGCCTTTCTTCAGAAATATCTGGGCTTTGCCTGGGCCGGGGATGGCCCCGATGCCGAAAACCCGCTCCTCGTCCGGCTGCGCCAGCAGGCCCTCGATCGCAGGCCCGATGTCGCGGCGATGGCTGCGGCCTTTCCCGACCTGACCGGCCCGTTGCGCGACCTGACCGACGCCGTCGAACAGGCGCTGGCTGTCCGCGATACCGCCGCGGCCAAAGAGACGCTGACTGCCCTGACGGGGTTTCTGGACGGGCTGAGCCGGCGCGCGGCCGACCTTGCCGCGTTGGCCCGGGCCAGGCCGGTCACGCTCAGCCTTGCGGCGGTGGATTGGCGGCGGGCCTGTGATGAGGTGGCCGCCGAGGTGGACAGCGTGTCCGAGGCGATCCTGGCCGAAATCGACGACCCGGACGCCGGCGCGCAGGCCGCGAAACTGGATGCGCTGGCCGATCGACTGCGCGCCGTGGGTCCGGTGCTGACAGAGGCGGTGCGCGCCGTCATCAACGCGCCGGAACCCGCAGCCCGCACCAAAGCCGCCCGCGCGGCGCTGGCCACCGTTGAAGACAGCCTGGCGTTTCTGAACGGCAGCGGCCTGCTGGCCCATCTGCTGATCCACCCGCTGAATGCCGATGTGCCGCAGCACGACCAAAGGCTGATCGCCCCCCTCACCGCCCTGCGCAGCGCCCTCGCCGGCCTTTAGCCGCGCATCTGTCCGAAAGGAAAGCCGTCTTGACCAAACTGCGCATCGACCTGACCACCATGCCGGCCGATCTGGCCGAAAGGTTCCGGCTCTGCATTCAGAAGATCCTGGCGGCGGGCGACACCAAGACGCGGTTCGCCCAGGGCCAGACCGTAGTGGAGTTCGACTACGGGCTCAACGACCTGTCCCGGTTCGTGCGGACGGTCTATCCCCACCCGATCACCCTGCTGCGACAGGCCGTTGACAGCCATGACGACGCCCTCTTGATGGAGCGCTTTGGCACCGAAGACTACAAGGGCGCCTCGGCCGAACTCCTGGAGACCGCCCGCCAATCCTGCCGCGACATGGATTATCCCGACGCCCCGCCGGACCTGGCAGAGGCGCTGGCCCAGCCCGCCCCCGCCGCCATTGCCGATATTCTGGCGGACAACGAGGGTTTTGTCCTCGGCGGCAACCATGATGACAACACCCACCGCGACCCGATCATGGAGGCGCTGAACTCTGGCGCGATCAGTGCGGCTGCGGGGACGGGCCTTCTGTTTGTCGAAGAGCTTTCGACCTTTGCCCAGGACGAGCTGGACGCCTTCCTGAACGGTCCGACCGACGAGATGCCGGACCTGCTGCTGCGTTATCTTCAGACGCTCAGCGACAGCCAGGGCAAGTTCGATTTTGCCGGCATGGTGCGGCTGGCCAAGGCGCAGGGGGTGCGCGTTGTCGGCATCGATTCGGCCGAGGCCAAGATCCTTGAGGATGTCCCGAACGCCGTGCACCACGAACAGCGCTGCGCCAAGATGAATATCAGCGCCGCCGATATCATGAAGGCGGCCAAGGCCGAGGCCGAAGCCGCCGGACGGCCCGCGAAATTCGTGGCGCTGGTCGGCGCGGCCCATACCGACACGCATGAGGGCGGCGTGCCGGGTCTTGCGCAGCTGATGGGCGTGCCGGGCCTGGCCGCCACCGCCAGCGGCAGGCTGGTGCAGACCGCCGACGACCCGGCCAAGCGCGGCATGCCCGCCAAAGAGCAAAGCGATTTCATCGACGCGTATCTTGTCGCGCTCGACGCGGGCTTTGGCGCGGATCAGGCCCATCTGATGGACTGGCGCGAACAGCGTGACGTGGCAACGGCCAAGGCGGCCGAACTGGCGGCGGCGGGCCAGCTTGCCCCTGAAACCGATGTGGCGGCGCTGATGGCCGATCCCGCCGTGCAGGCCTCGCTTGACGCCACGCGCGGCCGCATCGTCCAGCATCAGGCGGATCAGGCCGCGCTGGCCGATCTGATCGCAGCCGGAGATCTGGGGCAGGCTCGCGTCCGCATCACGGAGTTCAGCGCCGCCGATGCCAATTTCCTGCGGTTCGATCAATCGCGGCCAAGGGCGCCTTCGCTGGCCAGCCGGGCGGTCAGCGCCGGTCATGCCGAACTGCTGGCCGATCTGGCGGCTGGTGGCGCGCAACTGGGCACGGCGGCCGAGACCACCGCCCTGGTCGGCGCCGCCATCGCCGCCTTTGAACGCGACAAGACCACGCCCGGCGTGGACGCGGCCACGGCAGAGCTGAACCTGAATGCCGCCCTTGGCCACGCGATTGCGGCCGGCATCGCCCCGAATGGCGCGAACAAGAAGGGCGATACCCCGCTTGAAATGCTGGTAAAACGAGGACTTGGCCCGCAGGCCGGTCTGTTGATCGCGGCGGGGGCCGATGTGCAGGCCAAGACCAAGACCGGAGCTTCGCTGGTCGAGGTGGCGGTGCGCGCGGGCTCGGCCAGTGCGGTGACGGCGCTTGCTGCGGGTGGAGCGCCCGTGGGCCTGCGCACGGCCGACGGCACGCTGTTGCAGAATGCCATCCGCGCCGGCAAACCGGATGTGGCGCGCGCGCTTCTGGCGGCGGGGGCGGATGTGAACCGCCAGCCCGGCAGCGATGGCCAGACCGAACTGCATCTGGCAATCGCCCAAGGCGATCAGACGCTGATCGACGATCTGGTCGCGGCCGGCGCCGACCCTGCCGTCCCCAATGCGGCGGGCGAGTCGGCTCTGGATGCCTTTCTTCTGGCCAGCGTCACCCGCCGCGCAGACGAGGCGACCAATGGCCCGCGCCGCGCCGTGCTCGCCAAGGAGGCCGAGATTGCCGCCAAACAGGCCGAGATCGCCGCCGGGGTGGCCCGGCTCGCGGCGCTGCAGGCCCGGCTTGACGCGGTCGAGGCCGACGACCTCGCTGGCCGTATCGAGCCCATGGCCGCGATGATCGAAAGGGTGGACCTTCTGACCACGCAGATCCCGGCCGAAACCGCGGCGCAAGCGCAGCGCGCTCTGGAGGAGCTGACCCTGCGGGGCCAGCTTCCAGCCCTCAAGGCGGCCGATCCGCTGCAGGGACCGATCGACGCGCTGGAAGGTCTGATCGCTACCCTGGAACGGTCGATGGCCGGCCTCAACCCCGAGGATCAGGCGCCGGTCCGCGCCGAGATCGCCGAACAGCGCCAGCATCTGGCCCGCCTGTCCGCCGTGCAGCCGGTCGACCCCGAACTGATCCGGGCCGAGGTCGGGGCGCTGAAGCTCAGCCTTGCGCCCACCGCGACCATCGCCGCCCTGCGCACCGAGATCGACACGAACCCGCAGGTCGCAGCCCGGGTCGCCGGGCTTCAGGCCAAATTGACTGACCGGCAATCGGCGGTGATCGAAATCTCGGAAGCGGTGCGCAGCGGCGATGTCGCTGCGATGAACCGAATGATCGCCACGGATGCCAGCCTGATCAACGCCCGGGTGCCGAACGATCCGAACACGCGGACGCTGGTGCAACTTGCCGCGCGCAATCTTGATGAGCCGATGCTGCAGGCGCTGTTGGTGCATCAGCCCGATCTGACCCTTGCGGCCAAGAACGGCGGGACCGCGCTGCACGAGATCTTTGGCGCGCGCAAGGACGCCGACGAGGACAAGGCCACCCAGACCCGCCTGACGAACTACCTTCTGACCGCCGGCGCCGCCATCGACCATCAGGACGCGATGGGAATGACCTGCCTGCATCTGGCCTGTCTGGATGGCAATCCGGGCGCCGTCACCGCCCTGCTTGCGGCCGGCGCGAATGAGAGCCTGACCGACGCGCGCGGCTGGACCGCCAAGGATGTCGTCACCGCGACCACCAAGCCCCTGGCCGAGGCCGCCTACGCCGCCGCCTCGGCCGCCAATCTGGAACGGCCGCTGGTGGGGGATGCAGAGGTTTCAGTGGACACGGTCGAAATCTTGATGCGCGCCACCAAATGCGAAAACCCCGAGGATGTGGCGCGGGTCCGCGGCATGTTCGAAAACCTTTACGCGGACCCGGCCCTGCGCCCCATGCTGCAACTGGCCGCCCTCGATGCCGCCAATGCCCGCACGACCGCCGAAGAGGGCGACACCGAAACCGGCCTGCGCATCTTTGTGGCCAAGGATCAGCAGGTCGGCCTGCTTTACAACTCTGCCGCGATCCCGCGCAAAGTGCCGGCGATCCAGTCGCCGCGCGGCGCTTACGAGGAAACCTCGCATGTGGTGATGTTTGGGGCGGGCGCGGTCGAAGGGCATTTCTCGGCCGGAACCTTGATCCACGAACTGACCCATGCCTGCGCGCGCATCCTCTACGGCAAGGACGACATCCCCTTCGAGGCGCCCGAGGGCGGCTATCTGGACGCAGGCGGCAAGCTGCGCACCGATCTGCCCGCCCCGCCCTATGTCGAGGCCATCCTTGCCGATGCCCGGCAATCGGCCCTGCTGTGCGCGGACAATCCCGACGAGGCCAAGATCCACATGACCCTGTTCGGGCGGATGGACGGCGGGTACAAGACCCGGGGCGACAAGGCGCTCTTGCAGGAATATCTGGTCAGCGTGCCGCAACTGATCGCCGAATTCGGGGTGGACGCCGTGCGGAAGGTGGCGCCGGGCCTGACCGACTATTTCACCATCTCGTTTTCCGAGGCCTGCACCGCCAAGGCCGAGAGCGAGGCCTATGAAGCCGTGCGCGTCAGGCTGCACGATGCCGCCTTGATCGCCCGGGTCGGCGATGCGCCCCGGGTTGCGCCAGTGTCCGACAAGATCAAGTCCGACGGCGCCAGTGCCTCGCTGGAGGGCGTGCTTGGCAAAGTCAGGGACCTCTACATGGCCCAGAATGGCGCGGTCGTCCTGCAACCCGGCGAAGCGGCCCTGGCCGACCGGCTGTCGTTGCCAACCGGATCGGGCAGTTTCGGCCTGCCGGACCCCGACGCCCAGCGCCTGTTCGAGACGCGGATGCGCGATCTGCGCCGCGGACTCGAGGCCACATATGATTCCGATGAACTTCCGCCGATCCTGTCGGCCGACCTGTTGCGCGGTCTGGTCAGCGATGTGACGGCCCTGGCGGTCAATCGCTCCGGCCGCGGTTTGCGCTCTGCGCTGGAGACCGCTGCCGGCAATTTCACGCGCGACGCCAAGCGCGACCATCTGGGCGAAAAGCTGCGGGCCGGCGACAAGCTGACCCACCGCGAAATCGCAGAACTGGCGCTGATCCGGTCCGAGGACGCGGTCTGGAGCGCGGCCAATCCGGGCGCCCCGCCCCCGCCGCATCCGACCTATGACAAGGGCAGGCATGCGGCGCTGGTGGACTTCATGGAAGAGAAGCTGACCGAAACCTTCGTCGATACGCCCGACAGCCGCCGCAGGGCAGGCCTCTTGATGAACGACCCCGAGGTCTTTGCCGGCTTCATCGCGGCGCAATCGGCGGCGCTTCTGTCGGCCGACCGCGCGCTGAGCGCCCGCGGGGACGAAGTGCGCATCGACCGGGACCGCGCCAGACAGGCCTGGTTCGCAACCTTGCAGGACCTTGCGGCGTGATCAGGGCGCTCAGCCCTCCAGCAGGATCAGGTCGCGTGGCTTGAAGCTGAGGCTGACCGCAGCGCCGACCACGGGTGGCGGCGTATCGGGGCGGTTGAACGTGTCGAGCGCCATGATCCGGTCGGCGCAGGCGGCCCGCACCCGGATGACCGAGCCCATGAACTCCACCGCGGTGATCGTGGCGGGCAGGACGACGTCGCCATCGACACCGTAGCCCAGATGCACGGCCTCGGGCCGCAGTGCGAGCTGGACCTTGCCACGGGTGCCGGGTGGCACGGCCATCTGCACGGCGGCGCCGTGGATCGCCAACCGCCCCGCCCCGGCGTCAAGGACCTGCGCCTCCACAGTGTTGAGCGTGCCGACAAAGCTGGCCACGAACCGCGTGCGCGGCTGGTTATAGACCTGGAACGGCGTGCCGACCTGTTCGGCCAGACCGGCGTTCATCACCACCACCCGGTCCGAGATCGACAGCGCCTCTTCCTGATCATGCGTCACGAAGATCGTGGTGATGCCAAGCTTCTGCTGGATCTCGCGCAGTTCCGCCCGCAGGCTGACCCGGATCTTGGCATCCAGCGCCGACAGGGGTTCGTCCAGCAAAAGAACGCGTGGCTGCGGCGCCAGCGCCCGGGCAAGCGCCACACGCTGCTGCTGGCCGCCCGAAAGCTGGAACGGATAGCGGCTGCCCATCTCTGGCAGGCCGATCAGGCGCAGCATGTCGGCCACGCGGTCGCGCGTCTCACCCGCTGGCATACCCTTGATCTTCAATCCAAAGGCCACGTTCTGCGCCACGGTCAGGTTGGGGAACAGGGCATAGGCCTGAAACACCATGCCGATGTTGCGCTGGTTGGGCTTGAGTCCCGTGACCTCTTGCCCGTCGATGCGGACCGTGCCGGCCGAGGGCGTCTCGAACCCCGCGACCATGCGCAGCACCGTGGTCTTGCCGCAGCCCGATGGGCCCAGAAGCGAGACGAACTCGCCCTTTTCGACCGTCAGATCGAAGGACTTCACCACCGCGTTGGCGCCATAGGATTTGCGCAGGCCGGACAGGTCTAGAAAGCTCATTTGGGCTGCATCCTCGTATGGCGGGAAAAGCGGGTGGCAAGCTGGATCAGGGCCATGCAGGCCCAGGTCAGGGCAAAGGTCATCACGGCCAGCGCGGCCGGCTCGTAAGCCTTGTTGCCGCCGGCCCAGACGAGGTAGGGGCCAAAGGCCGGCCGGTCGAGAAGGGCTGCAAAGACATACTCGCCGATCACGATGGCAAAGGTCAGGAAGGCGCCCGACAGGACCGCCACCAGCACGTTGGGCAGGATCACCCGGGCCAGAACCGTGGCCCAGCCCGCGCCGAGGCTTTGCGCCGCCTCGGTCAGGGTGCGCACGTCGATGGCGGCAAGGCCGGTGTCGACGGCGCGGTACATATAGGGCAAGGACAGGACCGAATAGCCGATCATCAACAGGATGTCGGACCCCAGCGTGCTGCCGGTCAGGGGCAGCCAGGACGAAGTATTGAACAGTCGGATATAGCCGAAGACAATCACGATGGGGGGAATGACCAGCGGCAGCAGGGTGATGAACTCGATCACCGGGCGCAGCTTGGGCAGTTTCAGCCGCACCCAGAACACCGTGGGCACCACGATCAGGACGCCGAGCACGATGGTCAGTGCCGCCATTACCGCCGAATAGCCGAAGGTCGCGCGAAACCGCGCATCGGCCAGCACAGAGGCATAGGCATCCAGACTATAGGCGCCGCGCCGCATCTTGAGCGAGAACTCCAGCATGCCAACCAGCGGCAGGAAGAAATAGACCACACCGAGACCAACGATGGACCAGGACCAGAAGCGTCTCATTTGATCCACCTTTCGCTGCGGGCGCGCATCGAGACGTAGAGAAGGTTCGACAGGCCGGTGACCACGATCATCCCGAAGGCCAGCGCATAGCCGAGGTGGGGGTCTTGCAGCACATCGCCGCGGATCTGGTTGAACAGAAGGATCGGTGCGATCGACAGCAGCGACCCGGTCAGCGCGATGGCCGTGGCCACGGCGCCAAAGGCATTGGCGAACAGCAGTGCCAGCGTCCCCAGAAGCGAGGGCCACAGCACCGGCAGCGCCACCATGCGCCAGTATTGCAAGGGTGTGGCGCCCAGAACCTCGGCCGCCTCGCGCCATTCGCGCCTGAGGCCGTCGATGGCGGGAGTGATGATCAGCACCATCAGCGGGATCTGGAAAAAGACATAAGCCATGGTCAGCCCCCAGAAGCTGATCATGTTGAAGCCCAGCGCATAGATGTTGATGCCGAACCATTCGCGCAGAAGGACAGTGACGATGCCCACCCGGCCCAGGGTTGCCACATAGGCAAAGGCCAAGGGCACGCCGGCAAAGTTCGAGGTGACGCCGGAAAAGGTCATCGCCAGCCCGCGCAAGACCGGCGGCAGCCCGCCCAGCGAGACCGCCACCGCGATGGCAAACCCAAAGACGCAGCCGATCACGGCCGAGGCGAGGCTCAGCCGGATCGACAGGGCGAAAGCGTTCAGCACCTCGGGCTTGAAGAGGTTGACCAGGTTGACCAGCGTGAAGGCGCCTTTGTCATCGACGAAGGCTCCGGTGATGATGTTGGCCGTGGGCAGCAAGAGGAAAAGGACGGCAAAGATCAGGAAGGGCGCCACGCCGACCCAGGTCATCGGCAGGTGGCGCAGGTGGGCTCGGGGCATCGGTCTGTCCATCGGCAAAAGGAAACCCGCCCGGACCGCAAGGCCGGGCGGGCGGGGTCATGTCAGATCACTGGACCTGGACGCCCACGACCTTGTCCCAACCGGCCGAGACGCCCTCCTTATGGGCGGATTGCTCGTCAAGGGTCGGGAAGACGGCCTTGGCATAGGCCTCTGCCGGGGGCAGCTTGGCCATCATGTCGGCCGGGATGACCTTGCGCGCGGCGAGGTCATTGAAGCGGATCGGGTGGCAATAGCCGTTCAGCCAGCCCAACTGGCCCTCGTCGGAATAGATGTATTCCATCCAGAGCTTGGCCGCATTCGGGTGCGGCGCATAGGCCGAGATGGCCTGGACATAGACGCCAGCGATCGTGCCCGATTTCGGGATGATGACTTCGGCCTTGGGGTTGCCGGCCAGCGTGTCGCGCCAGGCCAGCGCGTTGTAATCCCAGGCGGCGACGATCGGGGTGGCGCCCTGCGCGATGGTGCCGGTCTTGCCCGAGACGGGGACGAAGTTGCCGGCCTTGTTCAGACCCGCGAAGAATTCGAGCCCCTTGGCGGCCGAATCGGCCCCGGGTTTGGCACCCATCGCCATGCCGGCCGACATGACCGACATCAGCGGCTGGTTACCCGAACGCGGGTCGCCCGACAGCGCGAAGGCGCCGCTGTATTCCGGCTTCATCAGATCGGACCAGTCGGCGGGCACGTTCTTGATCATGTCGGTGTTCACGATGAAGGACATCACACCGTAATAATCGCCATACCAGGCGCCGTCGGCATCCTTGGCCGAAGCTGGAATGCTGTCCCAGGTCGAGACCTTGTAGGGTGCGATCAGGCCCTCTTCCTTGGCCTTGGGGCCGAAGGACAGGCCGATGTCCACGACGTCGGGCGCTTGCGGGCCGGTGTTGCCCTTGTTGGAGCGGATCGCCTCCAGCTCGTCGGCCGAAGAGCCGTCGGGGTTGAGCTCGTTCACGGCGATGTCGGGGTATTTGGCCTTGAAGCCCGCGATCACGGCGCCATAGCCGCACCAGTCATGCGGCAGGGCGATGGTGGTCAGGTTGCCCTCCTTGGTGGCGGCGGCGACCAGATCGCTCATCGCGTCAGCCGAGGCGGCCGAGACGGTCATCGCCAGAAGGCTCACGCCGAGGGTGAGCGATTTCAGAACTTTCATCGGGTATCTCCTGTTTGTGCGCCCCGGAGCGGGCGGAAGGGCTGGCGATGCCGACCCCCGGACGCTCCGTTTGCGTGGGCAGAGCTAGGCGGCGCGCATGTCGGTTGCGTAACACCCCTGTGAAGATTTGAAGTCACGGACGAGGGCGGGCGGGACATGTCGCCCTTGCGTTGCAAGGCTCGGACGAATCACAACAAAAAAGGGCGGCCCTGCTGGACCGCCCTTGAAAGGGGCGATGGGCAGATTGCCCATCCTACCTATTCCCGGCCTAGAGCTTTTCGATCAGTTCCGGCACGGCGGTGAAGAGGTCGGACACCAGGCCGTAATCGGCGACCTGGAAGATCGGCGCCTCTTCGTCCTTGTTGATGGCGACGATCACCTTGCTGTCCTTCATGCCGGCGAGGTGCTGGATGGCGCCGGAAATCCCCACGGCGACGTAGAGGTTGGGGGCCACGACCTTGCCAGTCTGGCCAACCTGCCAGTCGTTCGGGGCGTAGCCCGAGTCGACGGCAGCCCGGCTGGCGCCCACGGCCCCGTTCAGCTTGTCGGCCAGCTTTTCGATCAGATCGAAGCTTTCCTTCGAACCGACGCCGCGCCCGCCCGAGACCACGATACCGGCCGAGGTGAGTTCCGGCCGGTCAGAGGTCGCCACCCGGTCCTCGACCCAGGCGGACAGAGCGTTGGCACCGGGGCCGCCGATCTTTTCCACAGGGGCCGAGCCACCCGCCGCCACGGCATTGAAACCCGCGGTGCGCACGGTGAAGACCTTCTTCGCGTCCGACGACTTGACCGTTTGCACGGCGTTGCCGGCATAGATCGGGCGTTCAAAGGTGTCTGCGTCGTGGATGGCGGTGACCTCGGAAATCACCATCACATCGAGAAGGGCTGCGACACGCGGCAGCACGTTCTTGTTGAAGGCGGTGCCCGCGCCACAGATATGGCTGTAGCCACCCGCCAGTCCCACCACCAGCGCGGCAGTCGCCTCGGCCATGCCGTGGCAATAGGCGTGATCCTCGGCAAACAGCACCTTGGACACACCTTGCAGCGTGGCTGCCTCGGCCGCGGCGGCGTCGCCGCCCGTGCCGGCCACCAGCACATGCACCTCGCCCAGACCGGCGACAGCCGCCAGGGTCTTGGCCACGGCGTCGGTCGCCAGATGCCCGTCGTTCACATCCGCAATCAGAAGAACGGCCATGTCAGATCACCCCCGCTTCGTCTTTGAGTTTCGCGATCAGTTCGTCCACCGAGCCGACCTTGACGCCGGCCTTGCGACCCGCAGGCTCGACCGTCTTGAGCACGGTCAGGCGCGGGGCCACATCCACGCCGAAATCGGCAGGGGTCTTGATGGCCAGCGGCTTGGCCTTGGCCTTCATGATGTTGGGCAGCGAGGCATAGCGCGGCTCGTTCAGGCGCAGGTCCACGGTCAGCACAGCGGGCAGCGTCACGGCAATGCTTTGCAAGCCGCCATCGACCTCACGCGTCACGGTGGCCTTGCCATCCGCGATGGCCAGTTCCGAGATGAAGGTGCCCTGCGCCCAGCCCAGAAGGGCCGACAGCATCTGGCCCGTGGCGTTCATGTCGTTGTCGATGGCCTGCTTGCCGCAGAGCACCAGACCCGGCGCTTCGGCGGCCACGACGGCGGCCAGGAGCTTGGCCACGGCCAGCGGCTCGATATCGGTCTGAACGTCGGCCGTGGCCTCGATCAGGATGGCGCGGTCGGCGCCCATGGCCAGCGCGGTGCGCAAGGTCTCTTGCGCCTGCTTGACGCCGATCGAGACGACGATCACCTCGGTCGCAATCCCCTTTTCCTTGAGCCGGATCGCCTCTTCCACCGCGATCTCGTCAAAGGGGTTCATCGACATCTTCACATTCGCCAGATCGACACCGGAACCGTCCGCCTTGACGCGGACCTTCACGTTGTAGTCGATCACACGTTTGACCGGTACCAGGACCTTCATCGCGCTAATCTCCATTGGGGGCCCAGAGTCGTGGATCGGCGGGCCGCGGCAAACTCTCGCCCGCGTATCTAGACGGTTGGAACGGCGCAGAACAGACCAAAATCGACGTTCCCTGTCGTCGGAGCGCACCCTCGCCGATCAATTGCGGTCCACCTGACCGGCGGCGGACCCGCCTCGCCCGGAGAGGAGCGATGGGCGGCAAGGCCGGGCACGCCTGTCAACCGCGCGTCAGGCCGGGAACCCAGAGCACGTCCTTCGCGCCGTCGTCATTGGCGATGCGGCCGGCCACGAAGAACCAGTCCGACAGCCGGTTGAGGTATTTGACCGCCTCGGGGTTCACCGGCTCGTGGGCGGCAAGTTCGACGGTCAGACGCTCGGCCCGCCGGCAGGTGGTGCGGCAGAGGTGCAGATGAGCGGCGAGCGGCGAGCCACCGGGAAGGATGAAGCTGCGCAGCGGCGAAAGTGCGGCATTCATCGCGTCGATCTCGGCCTCGAGCCGGTCCGTCTGGGCCGCGATCATGCGCAGGCGGGGATAGGGCGCGGTTGCGTCGCCTTCGAGGTCTGGCGTGCAAAGATCGGCGCCGAGGTCGAAAAGATCGTTCGAAATCCGGGAGAGCGGCGCATCCATGCCATGAAGCCGCGCCAGACCCACGGTGGCATTCGTCTCGTCCACGGTGCCATAGGCCGTGACCCGCAGATCATATTTCGGAACTCGGGCACCGTTGCCCAGGGCGGTTTCGCCAGCGTCACCGGTACGGGTATAGATCTTTGACAGAACGACCATCACGGCGCTCCGGTGCGAGAGCGTGCCCAGGCAAAGAGCACGATGGCCACGACCGCCAGAAACTGGGCCGCGATGCGCGCCTGCATGAGTTTGTTGGCATATTTGCGGTTGAACTCGCCGCCCTTGCCGAAACTGCCGATGCCGATGATCAGTATGACCAGAACGACAAGGCAGACGGCGGTGGCAAAAAGAAAGAGCGGATCGTGCAAGAGCATGGGCGGGTCCCTTCGATGAACCCCAGACATAGACCGATGTCGGGGAAAAGCGAAGGGGCCCGGCGCTTCTGCCGCAGGGCGGGACGGATGGCGCCACACGCGGCGCGCCGGGCTGGCCTATTTCATAAGGTTTTCGAGCCCCTGAACCAGCAGGCGCGCAATGTCACGGTGTGCCTCCGGCCCGGGAACGGCGGCAGCGGCATGGGCCTCTGACGGGGCGAAGGCCATGCCGCCGAGTCCCTCCGCGCGCGATTCGGGGCGCATTACGGCCTCGACATAAAGCCGGGCAAGCGGGCGGATCGCGCCAAGCATGTCGGCGTCGATCAGCAGGGGATCATGATCGAGCGTTGCGCGGCGGCCGATCTGGGGCGGCGGCTGATCGCCGGTCCAAAGCAGAAGCGTGCGTTGCGGCAGTCGGTTGAGCAGGCTTTTCATCCGGGCCAGCCAGGTCGAGCGCAGTTCGTCGGCCAGGACCTCGAACCGGTCGGGCGATTGCGCCTGCAGCGTGTGCAGCAGATGGCGCGTGAAGGTGAACTCGGTGAAATCGACATCGCGGAACAGCGCCTTCAACAGAGGCGTCGCCCCCAGAAAGCGGTCATTGCGACGCGGATGCACCGCATAATACCGATTGGACACGTTTGCCGCCCCCATGATCTGGACCACCACGGCCCGGGCCTTGGCGGCCACATCCAGAAGGCTGGCTTCGTTGAGGTAAAGATCCGGCCCGGCGTTCGACAGGCCAAGATTGACCGCACCCAGACCGATTTCCTCCTCGACAAGGTCGGGGAAAGGGTCGGGGATGAATTTGCCATATGTCTCGTTCCCACCCAGAAACACGACATAAGGCCGCTCCAGCGAGCGGCGCGGCCCGCGGAACATGAGGTTTGACGCGCCGTATTGGCACGGAAAATAGTCTAATACGCCCTCGCTTGGCAAAGCATAGGCCATGGCACCCACCCGATATCTAACACACCCATCGGCAAGACTGCCCGATTCCCCTTTCCAAACGGCTAAAGGTTGCATTTCGGGGAAATTGGCGGAGATTTTCATTTGGGACGCTTGCCCGCCGCGCCGGCGCTTCTTGCCGCAGCGCGGCGGACTTGCCGCTCCCTGCGACGCCACGTAAGGTGACGCGGAGTTTTGCAGGGGTTGAGCATGGCCATTCAGACGGTAGGGATCGTGGGCGCGGGGCAGATGGGCAACGGGATCGCCCATGTGTTCGCCCTGGCGGGATACGATGTCCTGATGAATGACATCAGCGAAGACAGCCTGACCCGGGCCATGGCCACGATCGACCGCAACATCGAACGGCAGGTCACGCGTGGCAAGGTGACGGCCGAAGCCAAGGCAGAGGCGATGGCACGGATCAGGACGACGCTCAAGATCGCGGATCTGGGGCCTTGCGATCTGATCATCGAGGCTGCGACCGAAAAGGAAAGTGTCAAGGACGCGATCTTCAAGGCGCTGGCGCCACATCTGGCGGCGAACACGATCCTGACCTCGAACACGTCCTCCATCTCGATCACGCGGCTGGCGAGCCGGACCGACCGGCCGGAAAGGTTCATGGGGTTTCACTTCATGAATCCGGTGCCGGTCATGCAACTGGTCGAATTGATCCGCGGCATCGCCACTGATCAGGCGACCTGGGACACGCTGCATGAGGTGGTCACCCGTCTGGGCAAGACCGCGGCGAGCGCCGAGGATTTCCCGGCCTTCATCGTCAACCGCATCCTTATGCCGATGATCAACGAGGCGGTCTATACGCTGTACGAAGGCGTGGGGAACGTGAAGTCGATCGACGAGTCGATGAAACTGGGCGCCAATCACCCGATGGGGCCGCTGGAGCTCGCGGATTTCATCGGGCTCGACACCTGCCTTGCGATCATGAACGTCCTGCACGAGGGTCTGGCCGATACCAAATACCGGCCCTGCCCCCTGCTGACCAAATATGTCGAAGCGGGCTGGCTCGGGCGCAAGACTCAGCGCGGCTTCTACGATTACCGCGGGGACGCTCCGGTGCCGACGCGCTGACTACGGCGGCCGGGGCGTTTCACACCCAAGCGCACCCGTGGAGGTATTTTTGCCTGGATGCAGGGCTCAGGGGCGGCTGATCACCTGAAGCCGGTCAGCGAGGGTGACCTCGCCATCCTGT
This sequence comes from bacterium, assembly GCA_016124195.1. Taxonomy (GTDB): domain Bacteria; phylum Pseudomonadota; class Alphaproteobacteria; order Rhodobacterales; family Rhodobacteraceae; genus Stagnihabitans. The sequence goes on from WGOE01000003.1 coordinate 20,551, forward strand.
TCGACCGAGCACAGGATCCCGCGCAGGCGCAATTCCGGGTGACCGGGAGCGTCGATGAAAGCGCGGGCATCGGCACCGTAGCGCACTTTCCATTTGGCACAGGCCTGGTTGAAATGATCCGAGACCTTGAGGACCGCCGTGCCAGCCCGGATCAGCGTGCCAGCGGGCAGGTTGGCCAGCGAGCAGTCCAGATCCGCCACGATGGGATCGCCGGGATGCGGCGTGGCCTCGCGGTCGCGCCAGACGAGGTCCATCACCCGGATCGGCAGGATGGAGACCTGGATGCGCGGGTCCGGCGACCCGTCGGGCAGCTTGAGCCAGGGCGCGGTGGACCAGCGCTCGCCCGGGATGCCCCGGGCGCGCGTCATGGTGAGGCGGTCCGGGAAACTGCGCTCGCCATAGCCGGGGCGCAGGCACAGGCTGTGGATCGGCGCGTCGTCTTTGGGCGCGGACAGGATATGGGGCAGGGCCGCCATCAGTTCAGCCATCGTGACCTGGGTCATAGCCGGGCCAGCAGGTCGGCGGTGGGCCAGCCGTCGGCCGGAAGGCCAAGGCGCTTCTGTTCGGCCTGAACGGCCACGCGGGTCAGCGCACCCAGCACCCCGTCAATCTTGCCTACGTCATGGCCGCGCTGTGTCAGCTTTTTCTGCAGGCTGGTCATCTGGTCGCCCGACAGCGCCGGATCCGGCGTGCCGGGCACATAGGGGGGCGCGCCCTCGATCCGGCTGGCGAAATAGGCCGCCGTGGTCACATAGACGAAGCTCTTGTTCCAGTTGAACAGGACCTTGTAGTTTTCATAGACAAGAAAGGCCGGCCCCTTGCGCCCCTGCGGCAAAAGCAGAGAGGCCGGCAAGTTGGCCAGTTTGCCTTGCCGCGGCTTGACGCCCATCGCGGCCCATTGGCTGGTGGGCAGCGCGGTGTCGAGGCCCGATTGCGACCAGTCGAGGTCTTGCGGCACGCTGACCTCTTGCAGCCAGGGCTGGCCGGCCTGCCAGCCGTAGAATTGCAGCATGCGCGCCGCCGACATGATCGCATCCGGGGCCGAGGTCTTGAGGCTGATCAGGCCGTCGCCATCGCCATCGGCGCCGCGTTCCAGAATGTCGCGGGGCAGCATCTGGATCATGCCGATCTCGCCGGCCCAGGCGCCGATGGTCTTGCCGGGCTGGAAATCTCCCTTCGCGGTCAGGGCGATGGCGGCCAGAACCTGCGGCTGGAACACATCCGGGCGGCGGCAGTCATGCGCCAATGTCACCAGGGCGTTGCGGGTGTCGAAATTGCCCTGGACCTGGCCGAAATCCGTCTCGAACGCCCAGAAGGCCAGGATGATGCCACGCGACACACCGTATTTCTTTTCGGCAGCCGCAAAGACGGCATTGTACTTCTTCGAATAGAGCGCGGCATTCTGGATGCGGCCTTTCGAAATCAGCGACTGGCTGAAATCGAGAAAGGTCTTGCGGAAGACGCCTTGGCCGTGGTCGGCACGCAGGACGGCGGGGTCGATCTGCGCCTTGTCCAGAAAGGCGTGGATGGCGCTGTCGGGCAGGCCCTGGGCCTTGGCCTCTGAGGCCATCGCGGCGAGGAAAGACTGAAAATCGCCGCCGCAGGGCGCGGAGACGGCGGGGCTGGCGGTCAGGGCCAACAGGGCCAAAAGCGGCAAACGCATACGAAACCTCCGGACATGGCAGGGTTCTAGCGGATCGGGCAAGCTTTGGAAACCGCCTTGGATGTGGCGGCTGCGCATCACCCGCTTCGCAAAAAAGACACAGGCATCTGTCAACTTGTTTTTAAGGATGATCGGGCCAAACTGCGATCATGGAGGCCATAATGCTGGAATTTTTATCACAAGAGATGGTTGATGGCTTGGAAACTGCCCGGAAAAACGCCGATCGGCGCAAGTCCCGGCTCAGGGTTCAGGTTGGCGAGGCGGTATTTCCGGTGTTGCGATTCTGGCACGACGGCTTTGTGCTGGACGGAACCTTGTCACCGCATCTGCGCGGCCTGGTCGACATCTACGAGGGCGACCGTCATGTCTTTCAATGCCTGATCGTTGCGTCGTCCAGCGAAGGCAGGGAAATAACCTGCGATTTCAAGCGCCTGACGCCGGTCACCGACAAGGCTCCGCTGGATTTCTGGCTGGACCCGACCTTGCCGGTCGGGTTCATCACCAAGGACTGACGCGCTATTGCAGATCGGCGAAGGCGGCGGACAAACGCTCGACCGCCTCGACGATCTGCGCATGCGGCATGGCAAGGTTGAAACGCAGGAAGCTTTCGCCGCCCTTGCCGAAGCTGTCGCCGTGGTTGGTGGCGATTCGGGCGTCCTTCTCGACCCGGGCCGTGAATTCTTCGGCCGTCATGCCGGTGCCCGCAAAATCGACCCAGGCGAGGTAGGTGGCTTGCAGCGGCGCCGAGGCCAGACCCGGAATGGCGGCGATGCCCGCATCGAAGGTGCGGCGGTTGCGGTCCAGATAGAGCGTCAGGTCATCGACCCAGGCGGCGCCCTCCGGCGAATAGGCTGCGGTCGCCATGTGCAGGCCGAAGCTGTTGGGCGAAATGCCCAGCTTCATCATCACCCCGGCAAAGCGTTTGCGCAGATCGGGATCGGCGATGATGACATTTCCGGTATGGGCGCCCGCGATGTTGAAGGTCTTGGTGGTGGCCGTCATCATCACCAGCCGATCCTCGATCCCGTCAAAGCTGGTCATCGGATGATGCTTGTGGCCGGGCATGACGAGGTCATGGTGGATCTCGTCCGACACCAGGATCAGGTCGTGGCGCTTGCAGAAATCGGCCACGCCCTGCAGTTCGGCGCGGCTCCAGACCCGGCCGCCGGGGTTGTGCGGAGAGCACAGGATGAACATCTTCTCGGCCCCGGTCATCTGCGCGTCCCAGGCGTCGAAATCCATCGTCTGCAGCCCATCCACCACCGTCAGCGGGCATTCCACCACCTTGCGGTCGGCCGCTTTGATGATGCGGGCGAAGGCGTGATAAACCGGCGTCGTCAGCACGACGCCATCGCCGGGCCGGGTAAAGGCCTCAAGGCAAAGCGCTGCCCCATTGACCAATCCATGCGTGGTGAAGACATGAGAGGGGTCCAGTCGCCAGCCGTGCCGGGTTTCCATCCACCAGCGGATCGATTCCAGATAAGCGGCATCGTCGCCGAAATAGCCGTAGATCCCATGGTCCAGCATCTTTTCCAGCGCCTTCTGCACGCAGGCCGGCGGCGCAAAGTCCATGTCGGCCACCCACATCGCGAGGCCCCCCTTGGCCGGAACGCCGTACATCTTCTCCATCGCGTCCCATTTGACGGAATGGGTGCCAAGGCGGTTGATGATGGTGTCAAAGCTCATGGGAATGTCCTTCAAAGGGCTGATCTGCGGTCGCGCCCAGTCTTGGCGCGGCGCGGGCCTTTCTGCAAGGCCGCCCGGCAAGGGAAGCAGCCTGACGGGAATCCTCAAGGCGCAACATGCGCCCCGCCCCACGAAACCGGGACGCGGCCTGCGCGAAACCCTTGCGCCAAACCCGGCCAAACCGTAAATCGGGGCATGATCCGTCCTATTCTCATTCACCCCGACCCCCGCCTCAAGAAGCTTTGCGACCCCGTGACGCAAGTGACCGAGGATATGGCCAAGCTGGCCCGCGACATGCTGGAAACCATGTATGACGCGCCGGGCATCGGACTTGCGGCACCGCAGGTCGCGGTGACGCGGCGGCTGATCGTGATGGATTGCATGAAGGCGCCCGAGGCCCCGCGCTCGCTCATCCTGTTCAACCCCACGGTCACCTGGTCTTCGTCCGAACTGTCGACCTATGAGGAGGGCTGCCTGTCGATCCCCGAGCAATATGCCGATGTCGAACGCCCGAACGCGGTGACGGTGACCTGGATGGACGAGACGGGGGCGGCGCGGGAAGAGACCTTCACCGGCCTCTGGGCGACCTGCGTGCAGCACGAGATCGACCACCTGAACGGCAAGCTTTTCATCGATTATCTGGGCCTGATGAAGCGCCAGATGATCACCCGCAAGATGGAAAAGCTGAAACGCGAAATGGCGCGGGGCGCAAGGTGAGGCGGGACATCCTGCTGTGGCCGGATCCGCGGCTGTCGATGGTGGCCGAACCCGCCGGCACGGACGAGGCGACGCTGGCGCTTGCCAGCGACATGCTCGAGACGATGTATGCCGCACAGGGGCGCGGTTTGGCGGCACCGCAGGTCGGGGTGCTGGCCCGGGTCTTCGTGATGGACGCAAGCTGGAAGACCGGCACGGCGCAGCCCGAAACCTTCCTCAACCCCGAAATCCTGTGGCGGTCGGACGCGGTCGTGCCCAGTACCGAAGGCTGCCTGTCGATCCCGGGGCTTCTCCTGGAGGTGCCGCGCGCCGCCGAGATCATCCTGCGCTGGCTCATGCTGGATGGCACGGTCGCGGCGCAAAAGCTGACCGGGTTCCGCGCGATCTGCGCCCAACATGAAATCGACCATCTGAACGGCATCGTGACGCTGGACCACCTGTCCCCAGAGGCGCGCGCCAAGGCCGAGGCGGTGCTTGCGTGATCCGGCCCTGTGTGCCCTGGCCGCATCAGGTGCTGCGGGCGGTGGCCGCCGATGTCGAGGCGATAACACCCGAGGTCAAGGCGATCTGGGATGACATGGTCGACACGATGGAGGCGATGCCCGGCTATGGCCTGGCCGCCGTGCAGATCGGCATTCCCTTGCGGTTGGCGGTTGTGGACAGTTCGGAGGAACGCGGGCGCGCTGTGCGAATGGCCAATCCTGTTGTGCTGCATGCCTCGGTCCAGATGCGCACACATGAAGAGGCCAGCCCCAACCTGCCCGGCGTCTCGGCGGTGATTTCGCGGTCAAGGGCGGTAACGGTCCGGTTCCTCAACGAGGCGGGCGAGATGGAGGACCGCGACTTCGTCCACCTCTGGGCGACCTCGGTTCAGCATCAGATCGACCATCTGGCGGGCAAGATGTACTTTGAACACCTGTCGGGTGTCAGGCGGTCGATGCTGATCGCCAAGGCGCAAAAACTGCGGAGGCGCGGATGAGGGTGGTCTTCATGGGTACCCCGGATTTCTCGGTGCCGATCCTGCAGCATCTTGCTGCGCGGCATGAAATTGCTGCGGTCTACACGCAGCCACCCAGACCGGCTGGAAGAGGCAAGGCCGACCGCAAGAGCGCGGTTCACCTTTGCGCTGAAACCTTAGGTATTCCAGTCCGTTACCCGTCTTCGCTGCGCAGCGAAGAGGTGTTGAATGACTTTGCCTTGCTGCGCAGCGAAGTTGGCATCGTGGTGGCCTACGGACTGATCCTGCCGGCCGAGATTCTCGCTGCACCCCTGCTGGGATGCCTGAACATCCATGCCTCGCTTTTGCCGCGCTGGCGCGGGGCGGCGCCGATCCACCGTGCGATCATGGCGGGGGATGCGGAAACCGGCGTCTGCATCATGCAGATGGAGGCGGGGCTGGACACCGGCCCGGTCCTGCTGCGCGAGGCGACGGCGATTGGCGCAGAAGAGACGACCGCCGACCTGCACGACCGGCTCTCCGCCATGGGGGCCCGGCTGATCGTGGACGCGCTGGACCGCCTGCCCGACCTCGTGCCCGAACCGCAGCCCGACATGGGCGTGACCTACGCCACCAAGATCGACAAGGCCGAAGCCCGCATCGACTGGACTCGCCCCGCGGTCGAGGTCGACCGGCAGATCCGCGGGCTGTCGCCCTTTCCCGGCGCCTGGTGCGAGGCGGGCGGCGAGCGGCTGAAACTCCTGCGCTCGCGTCTGAGTGTCGGGCAGGGCCTGCCCGGTCAGGTTCTGGACGGCTTGACGATTGCCTGCGGCACCGGCGCGGTCGAGGTCCTGCAGGCCCAGCGCGAAGGCAGGAAACCCGCCAGCGCCCAGGACCTTCTGCGCGGCTTTGCCTTGCCCGATAGGCTGACCTGAGGCCCTATTTGCGGCGCCGGTGTTCTTCCAGCCTTGGCATGATCTCGACGAAATTGCAGGGGCGGTGGCGGTAATCAAGCTGGGCGGCCAGGATTTCATCCCAGGCATCGCGGCACGCCCCCGGAGAGCCGGGCAGCGCAAACAGATAGGTCCCGCCCGCAACCCCGCCCGTGGCGCGCGACTGCACCGCCGAAGTGCCGATCTTCTGCATCGAGACGATGGTGAAGACCGTGCCAAAGGCCTCGATCTCTTTTTCATAGACATCGCGGTGCGCCTCGACCGTCACGTCGCGCCCGGTCAATCCGGTGCCGCCGGTGGTCAGGATTACATCGACAGCGGGATCGGCGATCCATTGGCGCAGCTTGTCGGCAATGGCCGGCCGGTCGTCCCGCACGATGCCGCGCGCTGCCAGCACATGCCCCGCCCCGGTCAGCCGTTCGACCAGCGTGTCGCCGGACTTGTCATCCGCCGGGGTGCGGGTGTCCGATACCGTCAGAACGGCGATGCGAACCGGGATGAAGTCTTTCGTTTCGTCGATGCGGCTCATCTTGGGCTCCACGGGTCAGGTCAGGCGGGCTTTCAGGCTCAGCAGATCGGCCCAGGCCTCGCGCTTCGCCGCCGGATTGCGCAAGAGATAGGCCGGGTGGGTCATCGGCAGCACGGGCTTGCCCAGCGCCTGGGTCCAATGCCCCCGCAACCGCAGGATGCCCTTCTGGCCCAGCAGGCACAGGCAGGGCGTGTTGCCCATGGTCACGATCACATCGGGGTCGACCAGTGCGATGTGGCGTTCGACGAAGGGGCGCATCATGGCGATTTCCTCCGGCTCGGGATCGCGGTTCTGCGGCGGGCGCCAGGGCATGACATTGGTGATGTAAAGCGCCCTGGCCGGGTCGGGCGACTGGCGCTGCAGGCCGATCGCCTCGAACATGCGGTCCAGAAGCTGGCCGGCGCGGCCGACGAAAGGCAGACCCTCCTGATCCTCGTCGCGGCCCGGCGCCTCTCCCAGAACGAGCACGCGCGCCGCGGGGTTGCCATCGGCAAAGACCGTGTTGCGGGCGCCCTTCTTCAACTCGCACTGGTCAAAGGCAGCCAGCGCCGCGCGCAGATCCTCCAGCGTCGTGGCCCCCTGCGCGGCCTGGCGCGCCAGTTCCACGGGATCGACCTTGGGCGTTTCCTGAGGCGGTCTGGGCGCCGCGCGGGCAGGCTCAGGCGCCGCGGGACGTTCCAGCCGTTCGGGCAAATCATAGCGGTTGACGGGGTCGTCCTGCACCCAATCGGTCACGCCGATATCGACCTGCCAGTCAAAGGCGGCCAGTGCGGCCTGCCAGCCCTCTGGCGCCAGGATGTCCGGATCGATTCCCATGCCGGGCAAAATAGGCCGGGTCGGGGGCCGGAACAACCCGGCATCGGCCGCGGGTCGGCTTGCCCCCCGACCCCGGGTTTGGCATAAGCCTGCAAACCGAAGGAGAGCCCGATGACCTTCCGCGCCCGCCATCTGCTTGGGATCGAGCAGCTTGAGCCTTCCGAAATCGTCTCTGTGCTCGACCTCGCGGATCGCTATGTGGATCTGAACCGCCGCACGGTGAAATCGGCCGATGTGCTGGGCGGCATGACGCAGATCAACATGTTCTTCGAAAACTCCACCCGCACGCAGGCGAGTTTCGAACTGGCCGGCAAGCGGCTTGGGGCGGATGTGATGAACATGTCGGTGGCGCAGTCGAGCGTGAAGAAGGGCGAGACGCTGATCGACACCGCCCTGACACTGAACGCGATGCGGCCCGATCTGCTGGTGGTGCGGCATCCCAGTTCGGGGGCGGTGAACCTTCTGGCGTCCAAGGTGAATTGCGCCGTGCTGAACGCGGGCGACGGGCGGCATGAACATCCGACCCAGGCCTTGCTGGACGCCCTGACCATTCGCCGCGCCAAGGGGCGCATCCAGCGCCTGACCGTGGCGATTTGCGGCGATATCGCGCACTCCCGGGTGGCGCGGTCGAACCTGATCCTCTTGGGCAAGATGGAAAACCGCCTGCGCCTGATTGCGCCGCCAACGCTTATGCCTCCGGGTGTGCAGGATTTTGGCTGCGAGCTTTACGACGACATGAAAAAGGGCCTCGAAGGCGCCGATGTGGTGATGATGCTGCGCTTGCAGAAAGAGCGGATGGATGGCGGCTTCATCCCCTCGGAACGCGAATATTACCACCGCTACGGTCTGGACGCCGAGAAACTGTCGCACGCCAAACCCGACGCCATCGTGATGCACCCAGGCCCGATGAACCGCGGCGTCGAGATTGATGGCGAGATCGCCGACGACATCAACCGTAGCGTTATCCAGGAACAGGTCGAGATGGGCGTCGCCGTCCGCATGGCCTGCATGGACCTGCTGGCGCGGAACCTCCGGGCAGAGCGGGGCCGGGCAGCGGTTGGGGTGATGGTGTGAAAAAGCCGATGTCCGACGCGAGGATCGGCGGCATGGTCGCCACGGTGGCCTTGCTGGTGATCTTTGTCCTCACCGGGCTGGTGGTGTGGTGGGGGAGTTGAGGGCAGCCATGACCTGGGACCATTCCAACACCAATGACCACCGCCGGACCCGCGGCCGCAAGACCCTTCACCTGTCGCAGAAAGGCGAGGCATGACCCTCCACCTCACCAACGCCCGCCTGATCGACCCCGAGACGGGGACGGATGCGCCGGGTGCGCTGACCTTTCAGGACGGGGTGATCCTTGGCCGCGGGCCTGCGCCGAAAGGGGCAGAGGTGTTTGACTGCGGCGGCATGTGCCTTGCTCCCGGCATCGTCGATTGGGGCGTCAAGATTGGCGAGCCGGGGGAGCGGCACAAGGAATCGTTCCGCTCGGCCGGGATGGCGGCGGCGGCGGGCGGGGTGACGACCATTATTGCCCGGCCGGATACCCATCCGGTGATCGACATGCCGGAAACGCTCGCCTTCGTCACACGGCGGGCGGCGGAGAATGTGGTGCGGATCCGGCATATGGCGGCCCTGACCAAGGGCTGCGAGGGCCAGGAGATGACCGAGATCGGGTTTCTGCTCGATGCGGGCGCCGTGGCCTTCACCGATGCCTTCCGGGTTTCGACCAATACCAAGGCGCTGGCGCGGGCGCTGACCTATGCGCGGTCCCTGGGCGCGCTGGTCGTGGGCCATCCGCAAGAGCCAGGGCTGTCGGCGGGGGCAGTGGCTACGAATTCCAAGTTCGCCAGCCTGCGCGGCCTGCCTTGGGTGCATCCGATGGCCGAGCGGATCGGGCTCGACCGCGATCTCGGCCTGGTCGAGATGACCGGGGCGCGCTATCACGCCGACCAGATCACCACGGCGCGCGCCCTGCCCTCGCTGGTGCGGGCCAAGGCGAACGGGCTCGACGTGACGGCGGGGGTGTCGATCCATCACCTGACGCTGAACGAGTTCGACGTGGGCGATTACCGCACCTTCTTCAAGCTGACGCCGCCCCTGCGGTCCGAGGACGACCGGCTGGCGCTGGTGCAGGCGGTGGCAGAGGGGGTGATCGACGTGGTGGCCTCGTTCCACACCCCGGCGGACGAGGAATCCAAGCGCCTGCCCTTCGAAGAGGCCGCATCGGGGGCGGTGGGCCTGCAGACCCTGCTGCCCGCGGCGTTGCGCCTGGTGCATTCGGGCGACATGGACCTGCCGACCTTGTGGCGCGCCCTGTCGTTGAACCCGGCCAGGCGGCTTGGCCTGCCGCAGGGGCGCCTGGCCGAGGGCGCGCCTGCGGATCTGGTGCTGTTCGACCCCGATGCGCCCTTTGTGCTGGACCGCTCCAAGCTCTTGTCCAAATCGAAGAACACGCCGTTTGACCTGATGAGGATGGAGGGTAAAGTGCTGGCGACCTGGGTGGCGGGCGTTCAGGTGCATAAGGGCTGAGCCATGCCGAATATCGTGACTTCTCAGGCGGTTCTGGTGCTGGTGGCGGCGGTCGCCTACCTTCTTGGCTCGGTGCCCTTCGGCATCGTGATCACACGGGCGCTGGGACTGGGCGACCTGCGCAAGATCGGGTCGGGCAATATCGGGGCGACCAATGTGCTGCGAACCGGCAACAAGGGGGCGGCGCTGGCGACCCTGTTGCTGGATGCGGGCAAGGGCGGGGTCGCGGTGGCGCTGGCGCGGCTGGTGGCCGGTGAGGATGCTGCGCAGCTGGCGGCGCTGTGCAGCTTTCTGGGCCATCTGTACCCGGTTTGGCTGGGCTTTCGCGGCGGCAAGGGCGTGGCAACCTTTCTGGGCACGCTTCTGGTGCTGGACTGGCGGCTCGGCCTCGCCTGCTGCGGCACCTGGGCGGTGACCGCGGCGGTGACACGGATTTCCTCGCTGTCGGCGCTGGTCGCGGCGGCCTTGTCCAGCTTCTGGCTGGTGATCTTCCATCAGGGCCAGATGCTGTTGCTGACCGTGGCGCTGACCGTGCTGATCTACTGGAAGCACTGGGCCAACCTGGAACGGATCAAGGCCGGGACGGAGCCAAGGATCGGCCAGAAGAAATAGGCCGGTCGCCCCTGGCCGGGGCGGGAGGGCTGTCTGCCCTCCCGAGCCCTCCCGTGAGTATTGTCACAAAGAGCAAGCCGGCAAGGATTACAGACTTGCAGCGTCGTAAATCGGGGCGAGGCTGCCGTGCCAGTCGCCTTTGTAGAGGTCGAGCCAGCGGTCAGCCTGCACCTTGCCCGCGTCGATGCTGGCCACCAGCGGGGCAAGCAGGCGTTGCTCGTCCAGACCGCGAGCCGCCAGACCCGCATGCGACAGGCCCAGGGCGGCACGGGCCAGGTCGATGAGCCTGACCCCATTCGCCTCGCCCTGCAGGGCGGAAACCGAGGCTGCGACGCGCAGCTCCTGGCGCGTTTCGGCATCGAACCCCTTGACCAGGTCCCAGGCGGCGTCGAGTGCGGTCTGGTCGTACATCAGCCCGACCCAGAAGGCAGGCAGCGCGTTGATATGGGCCTGATCGCCGCAATCGGCGCCGCGCATCTCGATGTATTTCTTGACGCGGGCCTCGGGGAAGACGGTGGTCATGTGGTCGGCCCAATCCGACAGGGTGGGCTTTTCGCCGGGCAGCGCGGGCAGCTGGCCCTTCAGGAAATCGCGGAACGACTGGCCGAGCGCATTGATATATTTCCCGTCGCGGTAGACGAAGTACATCGGCACGTCCAGCACCCAGTCGACATAGGCCTGAAAACCGAAATCGCCCTTGAAGGCGAAGGGCAGCATGCCGGTGCGGGCATTGTCGAGCCCGCGCCAGATTCGGCTGCGCCAGGACTTGTGCCCGTTGAGCTTGCCTTCGAAGAAGGGGCTACTGGCGAAAAGCGCCGTGGCCACCGGCTGCAGGGCCAGGGCCACGCGGAGTTTCTTGACCATGTCGGCCTCGGACGCATAGTCGAGATTCACCTGGACCGTGCAGGTCCGGTACATCATCTGCGTGCCATGGGTGCCGACGCGGCCCATGTAATCGGTCATCAGGCGGTAGCGGCCCTTGGGCATCACCGGCATGGTCTGATGGCTCCATTCCGGCGCGGCGCCGATGCCCATGAAGCCTATGCCCAGAGGGTCGGCCACGGCATGCACCTCATCGAGGTGGGTCTGCAATTCGGCCGCCGTCTCGTGCAGGTTGGCCACCATGCCGCCCGACAATTCGAACTGGCCGCCCGGCTCGAGCGAGACATTGGCCCCGTTGCGGGTCAAGCCGATGATGTTGCCGGCCTCTTCCACCGGGGTCCAGCCAAAGCGCTGGATCAACCCGGCGAAGATGGCCGAGATCGACCGATCCCCGGCATAGGGCAGGGGCGCGTGGCTGTCTTTCAGGAAGCCGAACTTTTCATGTTCGGTCCCGATGCGCCATTCGGACTTGGGCTTGCTGCCCGAGGCGACCAGCTCTGCCAGCTGATCGAAGCTTTCGATGGGCCCGCCACCGGATTGAGGAACAGACATCAGAGCAGACCTTTCGCAGGGGCGGGTTCAGAGTGGCAAGAGGTGTCGTGTCCCTTACGCCAAGTCAAGGCCCCGGCAAGGGGCAGAGGGTCGCATCACGAAACGTCATGAACCGACCCGTCTCAAGACCGCGCCAATCTGGAGCCGGACTGTTTCCGCCATATGACACGGGTTTCGGCGGCCAGCGTCAGACCCTCTTGCGGAATGGCCGAGGTTTGCAGGGCCGCCACCAGCGCCGCGCTGTCCATGCCCGGCAAATTGGCGAAGGCATCGAACAGCCGGTCCGAACCAGCTGCATCAACCGGAATCAGCAACGCCTGCCCATCGGCCTGTTTCAGCCGCCAGACCCTGCGGCCGCGCAAGGCGAGGATGCGCAGTTCGACCAGTTCATCGAGGCTGAGAAAGCCGCCGACTTCGGGCGCAAAATATCCCACCTGCGCCTCGTCAAGCTCGACGATGCCCGGGGCAGCGACCTCTTGGGCAAAGCGGGCCTTGCGCAGCGCCAAGACAGTCATTGTGACACCGATGCCCACAATCAGCAGACCCAGCGGCACCAGAACGAAGCCGCCCAGAACCATGAGCCAGAGACCGAAGGCCGCGCAAGCCGCCGACGCGATGGACCCCCGGTAGCGCTGGAACAGCGCGACGACTTCGGGGCGGATCAGGGTCATCGGAGCGCCCGGGACATGGCTGTTGCGCCGTTGAGGCGCGGCGCAGGGGGCGGGTCAGACAGCATGAGGCCGGCTCCTGAACATGCAAAGGCTGGGAAGACATACATCGTTCCCAGCCCCCAAGGCTGCAAGCCCCTTTGTGTCAGGCACCCTGGCCTTCCGGCGGATTGGCGTGCCGCAGGATCAGGCCGCGGTCTTGCTACGCCGGCGCAACGCAGCAAGGCTTCCAAGCGCGCCGAGCAGCAAAAGCCCGCCGGCCGGCAGGGGAACTGCGGAAACCTGTCCGTCGAAGGTGACTTCGCTGAGGAAGACCCAACGGTCGATTCGGGTGATGTCAACGGTCAGCAGGCTGGTTGGCGACAGGCCTGTCAGATCCAGTGTGAAGGCGAAGGGCGCCGTGCCCGGATTGTCCGGCACCGAAGCGCTGATGCCATTCGCACTCACCGCGCTTGGTTGCTGGACGCCGCCATTGTTCGAATCGTCGAAATGGAAGGTCATGCTGGTGAATTTGACCAGCGAGTCAAAAAAGAAACTGATCGTCGGATTGTAGTCCCGCCACCCCACATAGGGCCCTGTTCCCGCACTGTTTTCGGCGTCAAACCAGTTCTGGGTCGCGATCACGCCATCGGTCAGATCGCCGGTGCCGCCCGAAAGTGCGCTGTGGTCGACTGCGGGGTCGCCCGACCCGGAATAGCTCCCATCCCAATAATGGTAAGTTCCGCTGTCGCCGTTAAACATATTGTAGCTCGACGGATGGATCACCGCGGACTGCGCCACAGTCGCAAGCGCCAGACAGCCTGCTGCAAAAGAAACCAAACCAGTGGCAAGGCGCGACATAGGGCATCCCCTCAAATTCAATGCATAATATCTGTCAGTGTCAGACAGCGGCCCTGGTCCGTCAACTAATCTTTAGGAGTAGGTCCTGGCCGCGGTCAGGCCTGAACCCAGTCGCCCAGCGTGCTCTGCCACAGGGTCAGCGCCGCAACCGCCGCCGTATCGGCCCGCAGGATGCGCGGGCCCAGGCTGACCGGCGTGACGCAAGACATGGCCTGCAGCTTGGCCCTTTCTTCGGGCGCAAAGCCGCCTTCCGGGCCGATCAGGATGGCCCAGGGTCCGGGTGGGGCCCGAAGAAGGGCGGCGCGACCCCGCAACCCCTCGTCCGCCCACAGGATGCGGCGGGCGGGGTCCCAGCCGGCCAGCAACCTGTCAAACGTGACAAGGTCCTCGACCGGCGGCACATAATTCGCCTCGCATTGCTCGGCCGCTTCGATGGCATGGGCGCGCAGCTTGTCCTCGCGCAGCCGTTCGTTCGTGTAGCGGGTCTGCACCGGCAGGATGCGCGCAGCCCCCATCTCGACCGCCTTTTCCACGATGAAATCGGTGCGGGTCTTCTTGATCGGCGCGAAGATCAGCCACAGGTCGGGCGGCGCGATCAGCGGCGCGGATTGCGCCGAACACCGCAGGACGCCGCCGCGCTTGGCGACGTGTTCGACCACGGCCAGCCATTCGCCATCCCGCCCGTTGAACAGCCGCACCCGCGAGCCTGTCACCAGCCGCATGACGTTGAAGAGGTAATTGGCCTGCGCCTCTGTCAAGGCCACGGGTTGCCCCGCCGCCAGCGCCTGATCTACATAGAGCCTGATCCTAGCCTCTGTCATGAGCGTGACCCTATGCCCCAGATGCCCCAAACGCCAGAGGTGCCGCCGCGCGTCCACCAAACCGTCGCGGATGCGCCCAACGGAAATTGGGTGGACCGCCTCGCGCCCTTGGCCACGCGGCCCTATCTGCGGCTGAGCCGGGCCGACCGGCCGATCGGCACCTGGCTTTTGCTGGTGCCGTGCTTCTGGGGCATCGCTTTGGCCGCGCTGCAAGGCGGGTATCGTCCCTGGGATCTGTGGCTGGCCCTGTCCTGCATGGCCGGCGCCTTTCTGATGCGTGGGGCGGGCTGCACCTGGAACGACATTTCCGACCGCGACATCGACGGCGCGGTGGCGCGGACCCGCAGCCGGCCCCTGCCCTCGGGCGCCGTCAGCGTGCGGCAGGCCCTGATCTGGATGGTGGCGCAGGCGCTGCTGGCGGCGGTGATCCTCTTCACCTACAACTGGCTTGCGGTCGGGCTGGGGATCGCCTCGCTGGGGCTGGTCGCGATCTATCCCTTCGCCAAGAGGTTCACCTGGTGGCCGCAGGTCTTTCTGGGCCTGGCCTTCAACTGGGGCGCCATCCTGGCCTATGCGGCGCATCAGGGCCGGGTCGACGCCGCCTCGATCGCGCTTTATGCGGCGGGAATCGCCTGGACGCTGTACTACGACACGATCTACGCGCATCAGGACAAGGAGGATGACGCGCTGATCGGCGTCAAATCGACCGCGCGGCTGTTCGGCGCGCAGAGCCGGGGCTGGCTTTGGGGCTTCATGGCCGCGACCGTTCTGTTGCTGACACTTGCGGTGATCCTCGCCCTGCGCGAGGCGGCCAATCTGCGGGCGCTGGGGCTGGCGCTGTTGGGCATCTGGGCCTTTGGCTGGCACATGACGCTGCAGATGCGCCGGCTTGACCTTGATGACCCGGCCTCTTGCCTCAAGGCCTTTCGGGCCAACCGCGATGCCGGGCTTCTGGTTGCGCTGTTTCTTGCCGTGGCGGCGTGGCTTTGATTGAACCGCGGGGGGCGAGCGTCTAAGCAAAACGGACCCTTGCCCCGGAGTCCCGCTTGGCCGATCTGTCCACCTCTTCGCCCGTTCCGGTCAAACCGCGGCTGTCTGCCGGGGCCATCGCGGCCTTGGCCTTTCTGACGGCGGCCGTTCTGGCCCTCATGATCGGCGCGGGCTTGGCGCGGCTCGTCGAAAGCCGCTCGGCCGAGGTGGTGCGGACACGGATGCTGACCGAGGGCTTTTCCTGGGCCCATGTTTCGACCGATGGCCTGATCGTGACGATGACCGGCACCGCCCCGACCGAAGCGCAACGCTTTGCCGCCATCAACCTCGCCAGCACGCTCGTCGATCCGGGCCGGGTCCGCGACGAATTCGACGTGCAGCCGGCGACGGTTGTCGCGCCGCCACGGTTTTCGGTGGAGATGTTGCGCAATGACGATGGCGTCCAGCTGATCGGCCTCGTGCCCGAGGGCGAGGATCGCGGTCACCTGACCGGTGCGGCAGAGGCGCTGAAATCCGACTTGGCCACGATGGACATGCTGGAAACCGCGACCTATCCGGCCCCCACGGGCTGGGAGGACGCGCTGAACTACGGCATCACCGCGCTGAAGCTGTTGCCGCGCTCCAAGATCTCGGTCGCGGCGGATGGCGTGTCGATCATCGCCATCGCCACCTCGGAAATCGAAAAGCGGCAGTTCGAGGCGGCCTTGAGCCGGGCCGCCCCGAAGGGGCTGCACGTCACGACCAGCATTTCCGCCCCGCGTCCGGTGCTGACCCCCTTCACCTTGCGATTCGTGCTGGACGCCAAGGGCGCGCGGTTCAATGCCTGTTCGGCCGATACCGAGGCGGCGCGCGCCCGGATCATCGCAGCGGCGCGGGCGGCCGGCGCCACGGGCGATCCGATCTGCACGGTGGGCATGGGCGTGCCAAGCCCGTCCTGGGCGCAGGCCACCACGCTGGCCATTCATGCGCTGACCGAAATGGGCAGCGGCACCGTGACCTTCTCGGATGCCGATGTCAGCCTGCAGGCCGGCGACACCGTGACCCAGGCGAGCTTTGACCGCGCGGTGGGCGAGCTCAGGGCCGCGCTGCCGGATGTATTCTCGCTGGATGCCAAGATGCCGCAAAAGGCGGTCGTGGCGGCCGGGCCGGTCGAATTCACCGCCCGTCTGGATGCCAAGACCCACCGGGCGGAATTGCGCGGCAGGCTCGGCGATGACCGGATGCAGGCGGCAGTGGCCAGCTTTGCCAAGGCGCGGTTCGGGGCCGACAAGGTTTATGTGGCGACCCTTCTGGACCCGACGCTGCCCGATGGTTGGACCGAACGCGTTCTGGCCGGGCTGCAGGCCCTGGCCAATCTGGACAGCGGCGACCTTCTGGTGCGCAACGACACGGTCGAGGTCAGCGGAATCTCCGGCTCGCAGACGGCATCCGACACGATTTCGCAGCTCTTGTCGGACCGGTTGGGCCAGGGCAAGACCTTCAAGGTCGATGTCACCTATGACAAGGCGCTGGACCCGATGGCGGGCCTGCCCACGCCGCAGGAATGCCTGGACCGCGTCCAGGCGGTTCTGGCCAAGCAGAAGATCACCTTCGACCCGGGCTCTGCCGAGCTTGACGCGGCTTCGGGGGCGGTGATGGACAGTCTGGCCGTGGCGTTGAAGAACTGCGACGGCATCAAGCTGGAAATCGGCGGCCATACCGATGCGCAGGGGTCGACCCAGGGCAATCTGGCGCTGAGCCAGGCCCGGGCCGAGACGGTGATGGTGGCCTTGCAGGGCCGTCAGGTCGATGTGTCGCAGATGCGGGCCGTGGGCTACGGCGAAGGCGTCCCGATCGCTGACAACGGCACCGAAGCCGGGCGCGAACAGAACCGGCGCATCGAATTCACCCTGCTTGACCAGCCCGGCGAGGTCCCGGCCGCCAAGGGGCTGACGGGCATGGTCGCTCCGGGGGACAGCGCCGTGCCCGATGATGGCACGGCCGCCGTGGCCCAGGCCGACGCGGGTGCAAATCCCGACGCCGAGACCGCCCCTGACGGCACATCGCTTGCCCCCGATCAGCCGACGATCCGGCCCCGGGCGCGGCCGCGCAATTAGACCATCCGTCCGTCGGGGCTTGACCCGCGGCCCCCGAACGGCCAGACAGGCTGAGGCATGAACCGTACGCAACTGACAATCGCCACGACCGTGATCCTGCTTTTGGCCTTTGCCTTGGGCTGGTTCGCCTATTGGCTGCTGCACCGTTTCACCCGGGTGGCCGGTGGCGACATGGCCGAGATGGACCGTCTGGCACAGGCCCTTCACGAGGCCGAAGAGACCCGCGATCAGGCGATCCTGTATCTGGAACAGCGCGAGGCCGAGTTGATGGGCCAGATTGCCCAGACCGAGGCCGAACTGAAGGCCACGATGGAGGGCCTGCGTGACGCCCGCACCGAAACCGAGGAAATGCGCGGCTACATCGAACGGATGCACGCCAAGGGCTGACAGGCTTGATCGAAAAGCCGGGCGGGATTAGCCTTTGCCATCCCTTTGACCGGAGACCCGATGATGTTGCGCTTGTCGATTTGCTCTGCCGCCCTCTTGTCTTGCCTGACCGCCCCCGTTTTGGCCGACGAAGTGTCCGACGCCCTACAGGCTGCCCAGACCGCCTATAGCGCCGGCGACATGGGCAAGGCCTCGGAACAGATCACCATGGCGGTGCAGGCGATCAGCGCCCAGCAAAGCGCCCGGCTGACCGCCTTGCTGCCGCCGGCCCCCGATGGCTGGACCCGCGAGGATACCGCCGATTTCACCAAGAGCTTCGGCATGATCGGCGGCGGCTCGGGGGCCGAGGCGACCTACAGTTCCGCCGACGGTGCAACCTCGTTCAAGCTGTCCTTCGTGGCGGACAACCCGATGGTCGGCTCGATGGGGGCGATGCTGGGCAATGCGCAGATGATGGCGATGATGGGCAAGGTCGTGAAGGTGGGCAATCAGGCCTTGCTGAGCCAGGACGGGTCGATCTCGGCCCTGGTCAACTCGCGGGTGCTGTTTCAGGCGCAGGGCGGCACGGAAGAGCAGATGCTGCCCTTGGTCCAGAAGATCGACTTCGCCAAGGTCGGCGTGTTCGACACGAAATAGCGCCTGCAGCGGCCGGTGCAGCGGGGGTTTCACACCCCCCGCACCCCCTGTGGGGCATTTCCACCCGGATGACGCGATCAGGTCGGGTCGTGCTGGCCGAGTTTCGGGGCGGTGCGGTCAAGGCTGAGGTCGGCCGCCGAAAAGGTCATCGGGCTGCGCAGGCCGGGGATGCCTTCCGGGGCGATCCGCATCTGGCGGGCCACGACCTGAGGGTCGGCAAAGACCTCGGCCAGGTCGTTGATCGGGCCGGCGGGGACGCCTTGCGCCTCGCAGGCAGCGAGGAGATCGGCCTTGGCGAAGGTACGGGTCGCCTCGGTCAGGCGGCGGGTCATCTCGGCCCGGTTGGCGATGCGCAGGGCGTTGGTGGCGAATTCCGCCGCCTCGGCCATTTCGGTCAGGCCGAGCAGCGCGCAAAGCCTGCGGTATTGCGCGTCGTTGCCAGTGGCGAGGATGATCCAGCCGTCGGCGCAATCGAAGACCGCGTAGGGGGCGAGGTTGGGATGGGCGTTGCCCATCTTGCCCGGCGCGGTGCCGGTCACGAGGTAGTTCATCGCCTGATTGGCCATGATCGACGTCGCCACATCCATCAGCGCCATGTCGATATGCTGGCCCTGCCCGGTCCGCCCGCGCTGCACCAGGGCGGCAAGGATGGCCGTGGCAGAATAGACGCCGGTGAAGATATCGGTCACGGCCACGCCGACCTTTTGCGGCTGGCCCTCCGGCTCGCCGGTGACAGACATCAGCCCGGCCATGCCCTGAATGATGAAGTCATAGCCGGCGCGGTGCGCATAGGGGCCGGTCTGGCCAAAACCGGTGATCGAGCAATAGATGAGGCGCGGGTTGACCCGTGCCAGGCTTTCGTAGTCGAGCCCGTATTTCGCCAGGCCGCCGACCTTGAAATTCTCGATCAGCACATCGGCATCGGCCACCAGGGCGCGCACCATCGCCTGACCCTCGGCCGTGCGAAAATCGCAGGTGACCGAGGTCTTGCCGCGGTTGGTGGCGTAGAAATAGGCGGCTGAAGTGTCGCCGTCGCGGGTGATGAAGGGTGGACCCCAACGACGGGTGTCGTCGCCCTCGGGCGCCTCGACCTTGATGACCTCGGCCCCCAGATCGGCAAGCGTCTGGCCAGCCCAGGGGCCGGCCAGGATCCGCGCCAGTTCGACAACCTTCACACCGGCGAGAGGCGTCATCTACTTGGCGAGTTCGGCGTCGATGATCTTGGCCATGTCCTCGTAGGACATGTTCGAATAGGGCTTGCCGTTGATCAGGAAAGACGGCGTGCCCTGGAAACTGTCGTTCGGGAAATCCTTGGCGATGTTGGCCTGGTAATGGGCGACCAGCGCCTCGGCCATCTTCTGGTCATGCAGGCAGGCATCGACGGTCGCATCATCCATCCCGGCGGTGCGGGCGAACTTCTTCAGCGCATCGGTGGCCGCCCCCATGTCCGAGGCTGCGGCCCAGTCACGCTGCTTGTCGTACAGCATGTCGGTGATGCCAAAGTAGCGCATCTCGCCGCCGCAGCGGGCGACCATGGCGCCCAGAAGACCCATCTGGTCAAAATAGACCTCGTGATATTCGAAGCGGACCTTGCCGGTGTCGATGTAGTTGGCCTTGATCTTGGGATAGACCTCGGCGTGGAAATGTTCGCAGTGCGGGCAGGTGAAGGAGAGGTATTCGACGATCTTGACCTTGGCCGCCGTGTCACCGAGGCCATAGTCCTGAATGACGATCGGCGCCGTATCGGCGGCGGGCGCGGGCGTTGCGGTGGTATCAGCCCAGACGCCGGTCGCGGCAAGGGCGGCGGTGCTGGCGGTCAGGGACAGCAGGCTGCGGCGGTTCAGGATCATCGGGTCTGGCCTTCCTTGGATGAGCGACGTGTTAAAATGTTTTGCCCCAGTTGTTCAAGGGCGTGACGCAGGGTTTGGTCATGAATGGGTTCGGCCATGGAGGCGGCCTGCGCCGTCAGGGCCGGGTCGGGCGCCTTGACCGCAGGCTTGCCCGAAAAAGGCGTCTGGCCTTCGGCAAAGCCGGTCGGGGCGGTCTGTGTCAGCACGATGCGGGTGATGGCCGCATAGCCATAGGCCGCATTGACGCGGTCTTTCAGCCGGGGCAGCGTCATCTGCACCATCGGCGCATGCGAAGACGCCACCAGAAGCGTCAGCGTGGCTCCCAGGCCCTCGCGCCCATAATGAATCTTGACCGGCTGGGTGACTTTCGCGGCGTCCGGTCCGGCAATCTCGTCCCAATGCGTCAGAAGCCGGGCCACGGCAAAGCCGCGCTGTTCGCCTGCGGCACGGATGCGCTGGGTCAGCAACTGCGCAGCCGGCTCGAACCCGCGCATCCTGCGGGTGGGGGTCGCGTCGTTGACACTCTTCGGTTTACCGGCCATCTGGTCCTGCTTTGCACTTGCGCTAATCTAGTCGCTGGGGCGGGGTGTCTGCCAGAAGATTGCGAAGCGGCCGAGGATAAAGATTGCGTGACGCCGAGGTGAAGGCCCAGACCCTGCTGGCATGGTACGACGCCCATGGCCGCGATCTGCCGTGGCGGGTGCGGCCAGGGTCGGGCGGGCGGCCCGATCCCTATCGGGTCTGGCTGTCCGAGGTGATGCTGCAACAGACCACGGTTGCCGCGGTAAAGGCCTATTTTGCCCGCTTCACCGCCCTTTGGCCCGATGTGCGCGCCCTCGCCGCGGCCGAGGATGGCACGGTCATGGCCGAATGGGCCGGGCTTGGCTATTACGCGCGGGCCCGTAACCTGCTCGCCTGTGCCAGAGCGGTGGTGGACCGGCACGACGGCGCCTTTCCGGCCGACCTCGACGCGCTGCGCGCCCTGCCGGGGGTAGGGCCCTATACGGCGGCGGCGGTGGCCGCGATTGCCTTTGACCGGGCCGAGGTCGTGGTGGATGGCAATGTCGAACGCGTCATGGCGCGCGTCTTTGCCATAGAGACGCCGATGCCCCCGGCCAAGCCCCTGCTGGTGGCTGCCGCCGCCGGCCTGACGCCCAAGACAAGGCCG
Organism: bacterium; assembly: GCA_016124195.1. Lineage (GTDB taxonomy): Bacteria > Pseudomonadota > Alphaproteobacteria > Rhodobacterales > Rhodobacteraceae > Stagnihabitans. The sequence goes on from WGOE01000003.1 coordinate 41,883, forward strand.
GGCGATTACGCTCAGGCCGTCATGGACCTTGGCGCCACGATCTGCACGCCGCGCTCTCCGGCCTGCGGGATCTGTCCCTGGATGGCCGGCTGTCAGGCCCGCGCGAAAGGGATTGCCGCCGAACTGCCGCGCAAGCTGGCCAAGGCTGCCAAGCCCACGCGGCAGGGTCGGGTCTGGATCGGCCGCCGCTCCGATGGCGCCATCTTGCTGGAACGGCGCGCTGACAAGGGGCTCTTGGGTGGCACCCTTGGCTTTCCCGGCGCGGGCTGGGATGGCTCTGACGCCCCGCCTCCTGCCGCGGCAGCCTGGGCCGAGGCCGGCATGGTGCGCCACACCTTCACCCATTTCCACCTTGACCTGACCGTGCTGACCGCCGATCTGCCGCAGGATTGCGCCCCCTTGCGCGGGGAATTCCTTGGGCCCAACGCATTTTCGCCGCAAGACCTGCCTACCCTGATGCGCAAGGCACATGATGCGGCATCGGGGTCCTTGAGCCCGCCCTCCCCGGTGCTAGACTGAGTCCACACGAAAGGACCCCCCGGAACCGCCATGACCCTGATCCCGCCCGAAACCGTCGGCAAGCTGGAAAGCGCCCTGCCGTTCTGGCTGTCGCTGGGCACGATCCCCATGGCGATGATCGGCGTGGCGCATGGCGGCTGGACGGTGGTTCTGATGCCGCTTTACACATGGGGGCTTTACGCCGCCCTCGATGCGGTCTTCGGCCTCAACACCGACAACGCCGACCCAGACACGCCCGAGGACGACCTGTTCTGGTACAAGCTGATCACCCTCGCCTGGTTTCCGATCCAGTTCCTGATCCTGCTGGGGATGCTCTGGTACGTGCCGCAGGCCGGCAACCTCACTTGGGCCGAGAAGCTGGCCCTGTTCTTCGGCCAGGGCGTCATGTCGGGCACGATCGGCATCGTCTATGCCCATGAACTGATGCACCAGTCCGACCGGCTGGAGCGGTGGCTGGCCGATCTGCTGCTGGCCTCGGTGCTGTACAGCCATTTCCGGTCCGAACATCTGCGCGTGCATCACCTTTACGTCGGCACCCCGCGCGACCCGGTGACGGCGCGTTATGGCGAAGGGTTTCACCACTATTTCCTGCGCGTGCTGCGCGAATGCCCAAGGTCGGCCTGGCGGGCCGAGGCCGCGATGCTGCGCCGCCGCGGCAAGCGGCCCTATGACGCGGCAAACCCCTTTCTGCGCTATGGCCTGTTGCAGGGCGTCATGCTTGTGCTGGCCTACGGTCTGGGCGGCTGGCCGGGGCTTGGCCTGTTCCTGTTTCAGGCTTTCATCGCCGTCTGGCAGCTGGAACTGGTGAATTATGTCGAACACTATGGCTTGACCCGTCGCCATCTGGGCGAGGGCAGGTACGAACATGTCCAACCCCGCCATTCGTGGAACGCCACGCACAAGGCCTCGAACTGGCTGCTCATCAACCTGCAGCGCCATTCTGACCATCACTACAAGCCCGACCGCCGCTTCCCCCTGCTGCAGAACCATGCCGAGGCCGATGCCCCGCAACTGCCCTACGGCTATCCGGTGATGACCTCGATGGCGCTGATCCCGCGGATCTGGCGGCGCGTGATGAACCGCCGCGTTCGAGAGTGGCGCCGGCAGTTCTATCCGGATATCGCGGACTGGACGCCGTACAACGCCGGCACCACTCCGATGCCGAAAGGCGCTCCCTGAGACCTCCCCGAAAGATCGAGAACACATGAGCCAGCTGCTTTCCCCGGTCGCATTCCGCGACGTGACATTGCGCAACCGTTTGGTCGTCTCGCCGATGTGCCAGTATTCCGCCGTGGGCGGGTTGGCGAACGACTGGCACTTTGCGCATCTTGCGCGCTTTGCCCTCGGCGGCTTTGGCGCCGTGACGGTCGAGGCGACGGCCGTCGTGCCAGAGGGCCGCATCACCTATGGCTGCCTTGGCCTCTGGGATGACGCGCAGGTGGCGCCCCTGGCCCGGATCGCGGCCTTCCTGAAATTGCAAGGCGCTGCGGCGGCGATCCAGATCGGCCATGCCGGGCGCAAGGCCTCGACGCCGCTGTGGTGGCGCGGCGCCTTCAACGAGACCGAGGCCGAAAAGCCGCAGGTCGGCTTCGAACACTGGCAGCCGGTCGCCCCCTCTGCCATCCCGCACATGGATCACCCCGATTATCAGACCCCGCGCGCCCTGACCCTGGCCGAGGTTCAGGCCCTGCCCGCCCGCTTTGCCGAGGCCGCCAGCCGCGCCCTGCGGGCCGGGTTCGACATTCTGGAGATTCACGGCGCGCATGGCTACCTGATCAACCAGTTCCTCTCGCCCCTGTCGAACCAGCGCAGCGATGCCTACGGCGGCAGCCGCGCCAACCGGATGCGCCTGGCGCTGGAGGTGATCGAGGCGACCCGCGCCGTCTGGCCCGCAGGCAAACCGCTGTTCATGCGCCTGTCGGTGCAGGATGCCCTGCCCGGCGGCTGGACGATCGAAGACACGCTGGCGCTCGCCGCCGAGGCGAAACCGCGCGGGGTCGACCTGATCGACTGTTCGTCCGGCGGCTTTGCCGGGGCGGCGATCCATCCCGCGCCGGGTTATCAGGTGCCCCTCGCCCATGCGGTACGGGCCTCGGGCATGCCGTCGATGGCGGTCGGCCTGATCACCACGCCCGAACAGGCTGAAGCGATCCTGAGCAGCGGCAGCGCCGATCTGGTGGCGCTGGGGCGGACCGCTCTGGACGACCCGAACTTCCCGCTGCATGCGGCCCGGGCCCTGGGCGACGCCGTCGACCACTGGCCCCGGCAGACGGGCTTTGCCGTTCGCCTGCGCGATCAGGCCTTGGAGCGGGCGGTGCGGGGCTAGGCCCGGATCGGCCCGCGGTGCTTTCAGGTGCGAGGGCGTCGCGGGGCGACCGACCCCATGCCGGACAGTCCGGTGATGGCGGACCCTGATCCCCATCCCACAGCCGACCGGCATGGGGCAGCTCGGCGGCTTGGTGCTGACACCGATCGGCGCCGCCTTTGGGTTGCCGCCGGAGCCGCCCGCATGGCCAAGCGCATCAATGCCGAAAGCGCGCGGATCAAGGGGCATTTCCCTTCGGCCTGTCCGCGTGGCACACTTTTGCGCGATGATCGGACCCCGGGTCAGGACAGGCACCGACACGGCGCCTTCCCGGCCCGGGCGGAGGAACCTGTCTTGGCGCTTGCCGAAACGGGCCGCCCCGGCCCCGCTGTCTCGGCCCCCCCCCGCGCCGGCCTGGCTGCGACCCTGCCCCAGCAAGACGGAAAAGGCCCCGCCAGCGGCGCGCGCATGGCGGGGCAGTCGGCTCCGCAGGCGGTCCGCAGAGCAGGCGTTCGATCCGGTTGGTAAAGGGTAGGATGGGCAATCTGCCCATCTTGGCCGGCGCAGCGCGGCGGGTCAGTGCTTGCGGCCCCCTTCGGGCTGGGCATCCGCTTCCATCTCGGCGCGGATCTGCTGGCGCAGGATGTCGATCGGAATCATCTTGCCGTCGCGCTTGAAGTGCCAATAGGTCCAGCCGTTGCACGACGGCGCCCCTTCCAGATGCGCGCCGACCTGGTGGATCGAGCCTTTCACATCCAGCCCGACCAACGTGCCATCCGGCCGCACCTTGGCGACATGTCGCGCGCCGACCGAGAACAGCTCTTCTCCCGGGCGCAGCATGCCACGTTCGACCACCTGACCGAAGGGCACCCGCGGCTCGGCCCGTTTCGAACCCGTCGTCTCCAGCGCCGAGGCATCCAGCCTGCGCACCCGGTCAATCCGGTCTTGCGCGGCCTTGCGGTACGCCTCTTCCCGCTCCAGCCCGATGAAATCACGGCCGAGCATCTTGGCCACGGCGCCGGTCGTGCCGGTGCCAAAGAACGGATCGAGGATCACATCCCCCGGATTGGTCGTGGCCACGATGATCCGGTGCAGCAGGCTTTCCGGCTTTTGTGTCGGATGGGCCTTGTCGCCGTGTTCATCCTTCAGCCTCTCGTGACCGGTGCAGATCGGCAGGACCCAGTCCGACCGCATCTGCACGCCGTCGTTCAGCGCCTTCAGCGCCTCGTAGTTGAAGGTGTATTTCGAGCTTTCGTCCCGCCCGGCCCAGATCAGCGTCTCGTGCGCATTGGTCAGACGCTTGCCGCGAAAGTTCGGCATCGGATTCGATTTGCGCCAGACCACGTCGTTGAGCAGCCAGAACCCCTGGTTCTGCAACTCGGCCCCGACGCGGAAGATGTTGTGATAGGACCCGATCACCCAGATCGCCCCGTTCGGCTTCAAAAGCCGGCGCGCGGCGGCCAGCCAGTCGCGGGTGAAGGCGTCATAGGTCGCAAAGCTGGCAAACTGGTCCCAGTGGTCATCCACCGCGTCGACCCGCGAATTGTCGGGCCGGTGCAGATCGCCCTTCAACTGCAGATTGTAGGGCGGATCGGCAAAGATCAGGTCGATCGAGCCAGCCGGAAGCGACCGCATCAGTTCGATGCAGTCCCCGGCCATGATCACGTTGCGCGGAAGCAGCGCTGCCTCCGGTGGTTTCGCCTTGGTCGCCATGTCTGCCCTCAAATCATGTGGCGTTGATCACCACTTGTTGACGCCAGTGTGAAGACTCGGCGAATCGCCGTCAAACTCTTTTTGAATCAATGGGTTATAGAAATATCTTGATACAATATGTTGTGGACCGGCTTGAACGAACGCCTATGCCAAGGGGTGACCCCCAAATCTAGAAGCGCCTTTTTGTGCGCGGCAGAAGGGTAACCCGCATTGGTTTCCCAGCCGTAGCCGGGATGCTGTTGCGCCAAATCCACCATGATCCTGTCGCGCGCCACCTTCGCCACGATCGAGGCGGCGGCAATCGAAAGACAGCGGGCGTCGCCCTTGACGATGGCCTCGGCCCTGCCGTGCAACCTGACCGGGATCTTGTTGCCGTCGATCAGGCAATGATCGGGCGGCAGCGCCAGCCCCGCCACCGCGCGCTCCATCGCCAGAAGGCTGGCCTGCAGGATGTTGATACGGTCGATCTCTTCGACGCTGGCATGGGCGACAGAGACCTCGGCCACCTCGGCCAGTTCGGCGGCCAGCGCCTCGCGTCGTGCGGCACTAAGTGCCTTGCTGTCGCGCAGGCCCTTGGGGATGCGGTCGGGGTTCAGGACGACGGCGGCGGCGGTGACCGGCCCGGCCAGCGGCCCGCGCCCCACCTCGTCCAACCCGGCGATCCGGGTCAGCCCACGGGCCAGGGCGGCAGTCTCGAAATGGAAATCAGGCAGGATCATCGCGGCAGCAAAGCGGAAATCCCGGGCGGGCGAAAGGGGGCACGGCACAGCGCCGGCCTTCCTTCACGCGATCGGGCGGTTCAGAGGCAAGGGGCCGTCCGTTGCGGCAACCGTGGCCAAAAGGCGGCGGTAAAGCCATGTCACGCGCCTGATATTGAATAGCGGACCCGTTCCACGCAGGATGACCCAAAGAAGCGGAGCAACGCCAATGAGCAGAATCTTTCCGAGCGGCACCTTGCTGACGACCGTGATGGCGGTTGTCCTCGCCTTTGCGCTGGCTATACCTGCGCAGGCCGAATGCTATGTTGACTACAAGGCCAAGCAGGACAATCCCCTGCGTCTGGCCTACGGCGTCTCGCAGGTCAGCGATGGGGCCTGCGGCAGACCCAATGTGGCACGCGGCGAACTTGCACCGCGCCTTGCCAGTGAAGGCTGGAAGCTGTTGAAGATCATTTCGAGTTTCGGGCCGGAAGGTCTGCAGGAAAGGAAAGCGAGTGCCGGAGCCTTCTTCCTCCGTTACTGACAGTCTGCGGGCAGGCAACCGGGTGGTGGCCTTTGGAATTGCGGCGATCGTCGTCATCCTTCTGGGCACGGCGGTGTTTCTGTTCGCCAACCTGCCCGACGCCAGCGCCTTCAACCGGTCGGTCGAACAATTGTTCGTCGACAACAACGACCTGACCTCGGGCGCCGAAATCAAGCTGCTCGAGATCCTGGCGCAGTCCGGCACTTCCTTTGCCGAGGTGCTGCAAAGCTATCGCTTCGTCATCTTCGTGCTTCTGGCCTTTTCGACGCTGCTGCTGATCGCCACGGTGGTGTTTCTGGCCACGATCATCGGGCTCAACCGCCGCATCTCGGCCATCCAGAAATCGGGCATCCAGGTCGCCACGATGCTGATCAGCCGCGAGGCGCGGGCGGTCTATATCAACGATCTGGAATTTCACCTGACCGAGGCGGCGCTGGAAACCCTCGCCGTGCTGGCCGAGGCGCGTCTGGATGACGAGGTCCTGACCGGCGCCCAGATCGAAGCCGTGATCTCGGGCCGCAACGAGGCCGATTGCGACGAAGCCGCCGGTGCCACCCGCATCAAGCGCCTGCGTGACACTCTGGGCAACCAGCTGGTCAGCGAATTGCTGGTCAAGACCGTGGCGCGGCGCGGCTATATGCTGGCGGTTGGCAAGGACGTCATCAAGATGGTGTAAGGAGACCGCATGACCCCCGAACTCCTGGCCCACCACATGGGCCTCGACATTCCAGACTTCGACCGCATCGGCTATTACGGCGCCGATTACGGCACTATGAAACCCTATCACCGGATCGGCAACCTCTTGTTCCTGTCCGGCCATGTCGCCCAGATCGGGACCGAGATCACCCACAAGGGTCGCCTCGGCCAGGATCTGACCACCGAACAGGGTTATGCCGCCGCACGCCAGACCGGCCTCAACGTCCTGGGCGGCATCAAACAGGCGGTGGGTTCGCTCGACCGGGTCAAAAGCATCGTGCGCACGCTGAACTTCGTGGTCTGCACGCCCGATTATGAAGAGGTCCACAAGGTGTCCTCCGGCCTTTCGGACCTGCTGGTCGAGGTCTTCGGCCGCGAGACGGGCCTTGGCGGCCGTGCCACCATCGGCGTGATGGCGCTGGCCAATGGCGTTTGTTTTGAAACCTGGGCCACGGTCGAACTCCACCCCTAGGTCGGGGTGACCCCCGACCCACACCCCGTCAAACCCTCCGTTCACCTGTAGGTCGGGGAAAACCCCGACCCACACCCCGTCAAACCTTCAGTTCACCCGTAGGTCGGGGGAAACCCCGACCCGCGCCCCCGTCAAACCCTCCGTTCACCTGTAGGTCGGGGAAAACCCCGACCCGCGCCCCGTCAAACCCTCAGTTCACCCGTAGGTCGGGGGAAACCCCGACCCGCGCCCCGTCAAACCCTCCGTTCACCCGTAGGTCGGGGGAAACCCCGACCCCCTCCTCCGTCAACTCTCCCGCCTGCCGCCTCAAGCCTTGTCGCGCACCTTGAGCGCCGAGCCGACCGGGAAAACCTCGAACCGCCCGGTCTTGCGCAACAGGTCTGACAGCTTGGCCGCGCCATAGGTGCGCGGATCGAAATCGGGGTGGAGCTGGGTGATGACCTGCCCCAGATGGCCCAGCGAGTAATCGTCCTGGTCGGGGTCGATCTTTTTCATCGCATCGCGGATGAAGGGAATGGCCTTGACCGGAGCCTCCTTGGCGCTTGGCGGCGAGGCAGGCTCGGAGCGGTCCTGCTTGGGCTCGCGCGTGGTCTCGGCCGAACTGTCCAGCCCGCTGATGATATTCTCGATCAAAACGAAGCGGTTGCAGACCTTGCGCAGGCTCTCGGGTGTCTTGGCCTCGCCGATCCCGATCACCACCAGGCCATCCTCGCGGATCCGACTGGCCAGCCGGGTGAAATCGCTGTCCGACGAGACCAGCACGAAGCCGTCCACCTTGCCGGCATGCAGGATGTCCATCGCATCGATCACCAAGCCGATGTCCGAGGCGTTCTTGCCCTTCGTATTGGCCGATTGCTGGTGCATCACCAGGCCAAGGTCGCGCGCCTGTTCCTTCCACTGGGTCAGAGCCGAGCTTGACCAGTCGCCATAGACCCGGCGGACCGAGGGTTCGCCAAAGCTCGCGATCTCGTCGAGGATGGCACCGGCATTGCGGGCCGTGACATTATCGGCGTCGATCAGCACGGCCAGACGCGGGGCGCGGCCTGCGATGGGGAAAATGTCGCTCATGGGAAGCCTCCGGTTTTGTCCCTTGATGCCTGAAGGGCGGGCCAAGGGCCAGAACCAATCGGCGTGAACCAATCAGACCGGCGCCGTGCCCTAGCACTCGACCGCGATCAGATTCGGCCCGGGCTCGGCCATGGCGCGAGCGAAGGCCGTGTTGAACTCTGCCGTCGTCGCGCAATGCGCGCCCGCCACCCCATGTCCCTGCGCCAGCGCCACCCAGTCCAGCTTCGGCTCGACCATGTCGAACATGCGCGCCACATTGCGGCCCGCGCTGGCCCCCACGGCGGCAAGCTCGCCATGCAGGATGCGGTAGACATGGTTGGCAAAGATCACCACGGTCACGTCCAGCCGCTCGCGCGCCATGGTCCACAGCGATTGCAGCGTGTACATGGCCGACCCGTCGCCGACCAGCGCCAGCACCTTGCGGCCCGGGCTCGCCACCGCGGCGCCTGTCGCCACCGGCATCCCCGCGCCGATCGCCCCGCCCATCGCGGCCACCAGCATGTCATGCGGCCGCGCCGTGGCGGTCGCCACCGCAATCGGCATGGCCGAAGTGATCGCCTCGTTCACCATCACGCAGTCTTCGGGCATCAGCGCGGCGATGGTCTGGCCCACCGCCTCCAGAGTCAGCGGCCCGGTCGGCAGGGGCGGCAGGGCCAGCGGCACATGATCCTGCGGCGCCAGCGTCACCGCCTCTGCCTCGACCGCCTCGGCGAGCGCGCGCAGCGTCCACTCGCAATCCATGTCGATCGAACACAGTTCGATCACATGGGCGCCGGCGGCCTCGGGCAGGCTCGGCTTGCCGGGATAGGCAAAGAAGGCCGTCGGTCGCGCCGCCCCCAGCAGGACAAGGCAGGTCTTGTCGGCCAGAATGCCGATGTTGAGGTCGACCTCATAGGCCAGGCGCTGCAACCGGACCGATCCCGCGCCGCGCCGCGTCCGCGCGGCAAAGAAGGGCGCCATCAGCACGGCGCCGGTCTTTTTCGCCACCTTGGCCGCCAGGTCTGACAGATCGGTATAAAGCGCCCGCCCATCCACCATCAGCGCCGCGCCCGGCTGGGTCAGGGCCCGCGCCGCCGCCTCGATCATGGCGGGCGAGGGGCGTCGCAACGCTGCAGGCGGGGCGGCCACGGCCGTAGCCCCTGCCGCTTCCCACGCGGTGTTGGCCGGCAGGATCAAGGTAGCGACCTGCCCGTTGAGCCCACGCGCCGCCGTCACCGCCGCCGCGCCATCGCCTGCGACCTGGCCGGCATCGTCCGAAACCCGCGTCCAATGCGAGATGGCCTTACTGATCCCCACCGTGTCGCCCTTCAGCGGGCTTTCATGGCGCAGATGATAGCTGGCATGATCCCCCATCACATTGACCACGCCTGACTGCGCCTTTCTGGCGTTGTGCAGGTTGGCAAAGGCATTGCCGAACCCGGGCGCCAGATGCAGCAGCGTGCCGGCCACCTTGCCCGACATCCGGTAATAGCCATCCGCCGCCCCCGAGGCGCCGCCCTCGAACAGTCACAGGATGCAGCGCATCTCGGGGTGGCGGTCCAGCGCCGCCACGAAATGCATCTCGGATGTGCCGGGATTGGCAAAGATCGTATCGACCCCCGAGGCCAGCAGCGTCTTCACCAAAGTTTCCGCACCGTTCATCGCCGCCCCCATTGCCAAGCCGTCAGGGCCGCAAGTCTGCCACCCAAGCCCCCGGAACATCAAGCCTTATCCCCCGGCTGGGGCGGCAGGCGCATGCCCCCGGTCAGGCGACCAGCGCCACCGCCCGGGCGCTCAGCACGGCCAGCGCCTGATCGGGCGCAACTCCCAGAAGCAGCCCACGCGCCCCGGCGTTGATCCAGACCCTCGCCGCCGCGCAGGCCGAAGCCTCGATCGCCGTGGGCACCGCCCGCTTCTGCCCGAAGGGCGATATCCCGCCCACGTGATAGCCCGTCAGCTTTTCCGCCTTGGCCGGCGCCATCATCGCCGCAGCCTTACCCCCGAAAGCCGCCGCCACCTTTTTCATCGACAACTGCCGGTCGCTGGGGATGACGCAACAGGCCGGTTTGCCATCGACCTCGACCATCAGGGTCTTCAGCGTCAGGGCCGGATCGAGCCCCAGCGCGCGCGCCGCCGCCAGCCCCACCGCATCGGCGCCCGGATCATAGGCATAGGGGTGAAGCGTGACCTCTACCCCCAGGCCTTCCAGAAATTTCAGGCCCGGAGTTGCCACCACGCCCTGCCTCTTTCCTCTGGTCCCGTCTGCCGCGACCTGCGCCGCTCAGTACACCACGACGGCGCGGATCGACTTGCCCGCGTGCATCAGATCGAAGCCCTCGTTGATGCGGTCAAGCGGCAGGACATGGGTGATCATCGGGTCGATCTCGATCTTGCCGTCCATGTACCAGTCGACGATCTTGGGCACATCGGTCCGGCCGCGGGCACCGCCAAAGGCCGTGCCCTTCCAGACCCGGCCTGTGACCAGCTGGAAGGGCCGCGTCTCGATCACGGCACCCGCAGGCGCGACCCCGATGATGATAGACTGCCCCCAGCCGCGGTGGGTGCATTCCAGCGCATCGCGCATGACCTTCACATTGCCGGTGCAGTCGAACGAGTAATCCGCCCCGCCGATCTTGTCGAAGGGGGTCTTGGTCAGGTCCACCACGGCCTGCACCACCGAGCCTTCAATCTTTTTCGGGTTGATGAAATGGGTCATGCCAAAGCGGCGGCCCCAGTCCTCCTTGTCGTCATTGAGGTCCACACCGATGATCATGTCGGCCCCCGCGAGCCGCAGGCCCTGAATGACGTTGAGCCCGATGCCGCCCAGACCAAAGACCACCGCCTTGGCCCCCGCCTCGACATTCGCCGTGTTCAGGACGGCGCCAACGCCAGTCGTCACGCCGCAGCCGATGTAGCAGATCTTGTCGAAAGGCGCGTCGTCGCGCACCTTGGCCAGCGCGATTTCCGGCACGACCGTGTGGTTGGCGAAGGTCGAGCAGCCCATGTAATGGTAGATCGGGGTTCCATCCAGCATGGAAAACCGTGTGGTCCCGTCGGGCATCAGCCCCTGGCCTTGCGTCGCGCGGATCGCGGTGCAGAGGTTGGTCTTGCGGCTCAGGCATGACGGGCACTCGCGGCATTCGGGCGTGTAAAGCGGGATGACGTGATCGCCGGGTTTCAGCGTCTTGACCCCCGGGCCGACCGCGATCACCACGCCCGCGCCCTCGTGGCCGAGGATCGCCGGGAACAGGCCTTCGGGATCGGCACCCGACAGGGTGAATTCATCGGTGTGGCAGATGCCGGTGGCCTTGATCTCGACCAGGACCTCGCCCTCCCTGGGGTCGGCGAGGTTCACGTCCATGACTTGCAGGGGCTGGCCAGCGGCCAGGGCTACGGCGGCGCGGGTGCGCATGAGGGATCCTCCCGGGATGATTTGCCCGCCAAGCTGCGGCAGCCCCGGCCAAATTGCAACGCCGTTCGCGGCAGGGGATGCCGGTTTTCCGTCTTGGCTGTCAGGCTCGTGTGTCGAGCCGGGCGGCGTGGACGCTTGGCGCTGTCTCTGCGATACTGGCACCCTGCCCTCTGACCATGGGACCCCCTATGCGCGCGCCAAGACTCCTCCTGTGCCTTGCCCTGCTATGCTTGGACCTCGCCTCGTGCGCGCCGCCCGACATCCGGGCTGTCAGCGATGGCCCGGCGCCCGACACCGCCAGCTGCGGCGCGGCGGGCCTTGCGGCCTACAAGGGCCAGCCGGTTGCGACCCTGCCTGTCAAGGGCGCATGGCACAGCTTGCGGGTGATCCAGCCCGGCATGATGATCACGATGGACTATTCCGCGACCCGGCTGAACGCGCGGGTGGATGGCGCGGGTCGGATCCTGACCCTGACCTGCGGCTAGACAAAGGGCCCCGGATACTGCCGGAGCCCTTGCCAGACCTGCGACCCTTGCGGTTTACGAGGCCTTGTAGGCCGTATGGCAGGCCGAGCAGGCCCCGCCGATCGCACCCAGTCCCGCCTTGATGCCATCGGCGCTCGACGTGTCCATCGCGGCGGCGGTGGTGCCCAGATCCTTTGCCTTGCCGGCGAAATCGTCCCAGCTGGTCCAGATGTCGGGCTTGGCCTTCGAGGCGGGGTCGGTGGACTGGTTCTTGAAGACCACCGGGATCTTTGCGGCGTCATCCACGAGGGATTGCTTGGCGGCAGCAGCGGCGGCAGCGTCGAAGGCCACCTTGCCGCTGGCCATGCCCGCCAGCGTCTTGGCCGCAGCCCCGTTGGCGTCCATCAGTTCCTGACGCGCCTTGGCATCGGGATCGGTGGCCGAGGCCGCGTAAGCGATGCCCCCGATCATCACAAGGCCAAGCACAAGCATCTTTCCGGTCAATTTCATTTACGGCTCCCTGCAGGATTTATGGTGCGACTATACGGGGTGATCTTCACGCGCCACCAACCACTCTTGTGTGAAACGATCCTGATCACGCGCATGTCATCATTGATCTTGGGGCATAGGACAGAAATTTCAATGGCATCGGCGGAGATGCGCTTGGAGCCATCGGAACAATATGCGAACATTGCGCCATGTCGCACCGCCGAATCCTCTCGCTGTGGTTTCCTCGCCTGGCCGCCGAACGCGCCCTGCGCCTGCGGCGTGACGTGCTGCCCATGCCCTTTGCGATCGTGGGGGACCGCAACGGCGCGCAGGTCCTGACCTCGCTGAATGCCGAGGCAGAGGCGGCGGGCCTGCGGCAGGACCAGCCCCTGCGCGATGCCTCGGCCATGTGTCCCTCGCTGCTGACCCGCCCGGCCGACCCTCTGGCCGAGGCGGCCTTCCTGACCGTGCTGCGCCGCTGGGCCGGCAAGTTCAGCCCCTGGGTCGCCGAAGAGCCTCCGGCGGCGCTGGTGGTGGACCTGACCGGCTGTGCGCATCTCTTCGGCGGCGAGGCGGCCCTGCTGGCTCAGGTCGAGGAAGACTGCGCCGATCTGGGCCTGACCATGCGGGCCGGCATTGCCGACACGCGCGGCGCGGCCTGGGCCCTGGCGCGCTACGCCGGGCATCAGGCGCGGCCCAGCCGCAATGGCGATGCGATCGACCAGGAGGCGCGCGCCACCCGCTCGCGCGCCGTCAAGCGCCCCGGGTGGGAACGTGGCGGCACTGCACCCTCCAACGCGCCCTCCACCGCACCCTCTACAGCGCCCTCCACCGCGCCCGCCACTTCTGCGGCTCCCGTGGCCCAGGGCGTGATCGCCACACCGGGTCACATGCGGCAGGTGCTGGGCGATCTGCCGCTGCCCGCGTTGCGCCTGTCCTCCGAGGCAATCGAGGGGCTTAACCGCCTCGGCCTGCGCCGGGTGCGCGACATCATGGACCTGCCGCGCGCGGCGCTGGCGCGGCGCTTCGGGACCGATACCCTGCGCCGGCTGGATCAGGCCCTGGGGCTCGAACCCGAACCCGTGGCCCCGGCCCGCGCGCCCTTGCACTTCGCCACCCGGTTGACCTTCCCCGACCCGATCGGCCTGACCGAGGATATCACGGCGGGGCTGGACCGCATCCTGCCGCCGCTTTGCGACAAACTGCGCGCTTCGGCCCGCGGCGCCCGCCGCCTGCGGCTGGAAGCCTGGCGCAGCGATGGCCGGGTCGAACGGGTCGAGGTTGGCCTCGCCCGCCCCGCCGACCGCCCCGACGCGATCCGCCCGCTGATCCTGATCAAGCTCGACAGCATCGACCCCGGCTTCGGCATCGATTGCCTGCGGCTCGAGGCGCTGGAGACCGAACCCCTGCACCCCGTCCAGCACCGCGGCCATGGCGCGGCCTCGGCGGCGGCCTCCTCGCGCCAGACCTCCGACACGGCGCTGGCCGACCTGATCGGCAAACTTGGCGCGCGGCTGGGGACAGAGGCGGTGACCCGCCTGCACCCCGGCGAAAGCCATATCCCGGAAAAGGCGGCGCAAACCCTAGCCGCCGCCTGGTCCGAACCGCATCCGGCGCCCTGGCCCACCTCGCGGGCGCCCCGGCCCCTGACGCTGTTCCGCCCCGAAGCCGTGACCGCGCCCGATGACCCGACGCCCCCGGCGCGTTTTCGCTGGCGCCGTCAGGACCTCGCCACCCGCGTCGCCGCTGGCCCTGAACGCATCGGCCCGGAATGGTGGCTCGACGACCCCGACTGGCGCTCCGGCCCGCGCGACTACTGGCGGGTTGAGGTCGAAGGCGGCGTGCGCCTCTGGCTTTACTACGCCCATGGCGGGGAAATGTCGGGCGGCTGGTTCTGTCAGGGAATTTTCGCCTGAAACCTGCGCCACTCGACCGTCGAAGCCTCCGGCGGGGATATTTGCGCCAAAATGAAAACGCGAGACTCTGCCCCCTTTCATTTTGGCACAAATACCCCACGGGGGTCCGGGGGTGTGAAACCCCCGGGCGCCGGCGGCCGCGGCCCGGCGTCACGGAAGGCGGTTCAGCACATCCAGGCTTGCATAGCCGTCCGGCACCACGCCGATCGAGGTTTGAAACCCCCGGATGGCGCTTTGCGTCAGCGGGCCGATCCGGCCATCGGCCCCGCCCGCATCAAAGCCGGCCAGCGTAAGACGGTGTTGCAGGGCGATCCGCTCGTCCAGCGTCAGCGCGCGCAGATCGCGCGGCCATTGCCCGAGGATCGGGCCGCCACCCAGGATCCGGTCGCCCAGATGGCCCACCGCGATGACATAGGCATCGGCGGGGTTGTAATGCTCGATCACGTGGAAATTCGGGCAGATCAGGAAGGCCGCCCCGCGCGCGCCGCCCGGCAACAGAACCGAAGCCGGACCGCAGTCGGGCAAGGCGCCACCCGTCGTCCGCGCCACGCCCATCGCCTGCCATTCGGCGGCGGAGTGATGGATCTTTTCCCCCGCCAGCCGGTAGTCGAAACCTTCGGGCAGGGTGATCTCGACGCCCCAGGGCTCGCCCTTCCGCCAGCCCCAGCGCGCCAGAAACGCCGCGGTCGAGGCCAGGGCATCGGTCGGATCCTCGCTCCAGATGTCGCGCCGGCCATCGCCGTCGAAATCCACCGCAAGGCTCAGGTAGCTGGAGGGCATGAACTGGGTATGGCCCATCGCCCCGGCCCAGCTGCCCTGCATCGCCGCAGGCGCCACATCGCCCTCTTGCAGGATGCGCAGCGCTGCCAGCAATTCCCGTTCGAAATAGGCGCCTCGCCGTGTGGAAGAGGCAAGCGTCACCAGGGCCGCCACCGTCGGGACATCGCCCCTTACCACGCCATAGCTGCTTTCAAGCCCCCAGATCGCCAGCAGGATCTGTCGGTCCACGTCGTATTTCGCCTCGATACGCCGCAGCAGAGCGCCGTGCTTTTTCAGCGCCTTCTGCCCGGCGGCGACCCGGTCATCCGATACCGCCTTGTCAAGGTAATCCCAGATGGTGCGAGTGAACTCGGTCTGGTTGCGGTCTTTTTCCACCACATCGGGGCGCAGGGCCACCCCGGACAGGGCGGCGTCCAGCGTGGCCTGCGAAATCCCCGCTTCCAGCGCCCGGGGCCGGAAGGCCGCGATCCATGCCTGCACATCGCCTTCCGGCACCGAAATCTCCTGCCTAGCATGCAACGCCTGCCGGGTCGGCGGTTCGGCCAGCACAGGACCGCCGCCCGACAGCAGCCAGCCCAGCACCAGACCCAATGCAACGCCACGACCCATGCGCCCTTGTCGCAAAGCCTCCGGCGCAGCACAAGTCCGCCTCACGCCGCGCGCCGCACCTCGGCCCGGGCATCGCGCAGCAGGGACAGGATCTCGGCATTCTGCCGCTCAAGCCGGTGCAGGTGATCCTGCAGTTCGGCAATCGTGCGGTTGCCGGTGTTCTGCAGCAGGAACACCATGAGGAAGGTGGTGATCGTGGTGCCGGTGTTGATCACCAGTTGCCAGGTGTCGGAATAACCGAACAGCGGCCCGCTGACAGCCCAGAGCAGCACGACGCCCAGCGCCGCCAGAAAGGCCATGGGGCGACCCAGTGCCGCCGAAATCCACTCGGCCAGCACTTCGAAGCGGCTTTTGATGAAAGCTTTCATTTGTTTCTCCTTGCGACCGGCCATCAAGGGCGGCCAGGCAAGGATCACAGCGAACCCTGTCTAGCGCCCCGACGGCACGGTCAATCGACTGAGGGTTGGCATGAGGATCAAGTCCATGTGATACGGAATCATGTTCCGCAAACCCTCAGATAGACCTCGCCCGCAGGCTGTGCAAGTCACGATTTTATCATCTTTCAGCGCGGCTTGCGCGTCACCTTGCGCTTGACGGCATCGCGCTTGGCCTTGAAGCCCACGGGTTTGCGCGGGCTGTAGCGCCCGCCCTTGGCGCGCGCGGTCTTCAGCGCCCCGCCTTCGACCGACAACAGCTCCAGCGTCAGCCCGCCGGTCACCGGCGTCGCCTCGGTCAGCCGCACCAGCACGCGCTGGCCGAGGCCGATGACCTGCCCGGTATCGGCCCCGGTCAGGGTCTGGCTCGCCTCGTCGTAATGGTAGAACTCGCGCCCGATCGAGCGGATCGGTACCAGACCATCGGCTTGCGTCTCGTCGAGCTTCACGAAAAGCCCGAACTTCTGCACGCCCGAAATGCGCCCGGCGAACTCGGCCCCGACCCGGTCGGACAGATAGGCCGCCAGATAACGGTCGGTGGTGTCGCGCTCGGCCGCCATCGAACGGCGCTCGCAGTCCGAGATCAGCTTGCCCGTCTCGGCCAGGTTCTCCACATCCCAGGGCGACAAGCCGTCCTTGCCCCAGCCATGCGCCGAGATCAGCGCCCGATGCACGATCAGGTCGGAATAGCGCCGGATCGGCGAGGTGAAATGCGCGTAGTTGCGCAGGGCCAGGCCGAAATGGCCGAAGTTGTCGGGCGAGTAATAGGCCTGCGTCATCGAGCGCAGGGTCGAGATGTTCATCAGCTCGTCGAACTCGGTATCTTCGGCCTGCGACAAAAGCCGGTTGAGATGGGCGGTCTTGAGCACCTGGCCCTTGGCGAGGGTGAAGCCCGAAGCCTCGGCCACCTCGCGCAGGGCGTCCAGCTTTTCGGGGCTCGGCTCCTCATGGACACGGAAGAGGAGGGGCCGCTTCAGCCGGATCAGTTCCTCCGCCGCCGCCACATTGGCGAGCACCATGAATTCCTCGATCAGCCGATGCGCATCGAAGCGTTCGGCGAAGGAGACGGAGGACACCTTGCCATCCTCACCCAGCACGATCTTGCGTTCTGGCAGGTCGAGGTCGAGGGGCTGACGCGCCGCCCGCGCCCGTTTCAGCGCCTCGTAAGCGCCGTAAAGCGGATGGATCAGCTCAACCAGCGGCGCCGTGGCGGCGTCCGGATTGCCATCCTGCGCGTCCTGCACCTGGGCATAGGACAGCGCCCCTTTCGACCGCATCAGCCCGCGCGTGAAGGCATGGCGCAACTTGTGCCCCTCGGCGTCGATCACCATGCGCACGGCCAGACAGGCGCGGTCGACATGCTCGTGCAGGGAACACAGATCGCCCGACAGGACGTCGGGCAACATCGGCACCACGCGGTCGGGGAAATAGGTCGAGTTGCCGCGCTTTCTCGCCTCGCGGTCCAGCGCCGAATTGGGGGTGACGTAATGGGCGACATCGGCGATGGCGACCCAGAGGACAAAGCCGCCGGGATTGGCCGGGTCGGCATCGGGCTCGGCCGCCACCGCATCGTCGCGGTCGCGCGCATCGGGCGGGTCGATGGTCAGAAGGTTCAGGTCGCGCAGATCCTCCCGCGCGCCCAGAGGCGCCTCGACCATGGCATCGGCCTCGGCGATCACGGCATCGGGAAAGGCATCGGGAATGCCGTGCTGGTGAATGGCGATGAGCGAGACCGCCCGCGGCCCCGAAGGATCGCCGAGCCGCGCCGTGATGCGGGCCTGCGGCAGACCCATCTGGCGCTTGCCCACCAGTTCGGCCTCGACCAGTTCCCCGTCGCGCGCCTCGCTGGTGGCATCGCGCGCCACACGCCATTCCTTGTCGGCGCCCTTGTCGATCGGTACGATCCGCCCTCCCTCGGCGGCCTGGCGGAAGATGCCCAGCACCCTGACCGGATTGCCGCCCAGCGCACGGATCAGCCGGGCCTCGTAACCATGATCCTCCGCCGCGACCTTGGTCAGCCGGGCAAGAATCCGGTTGCCCGCGCCCAGCGCCGGATCGCCCTTCTGCGGCAGGATCAGGATGCGCGGCCCATCGGTCGGCACCCCGGCCTCCAGCGGCCTTGCGAACAGATCGCCGTTGCTGTCGGGCGCCAGCACCTCCAGCACCGCGACAGGCGGCAGCGCCTCGGCCTCATGATAGCGGCGCGCCACACGGGTGACGGCGCCCTCCTCCTCCAGCTCCTTGAGCAGGCGCTTGAGGTCGATGCGGGCGTCGCCCTTGATCCCGAAGGCCTTGGCGATGTCGCGCTTCGCGACCAGGGTCGGATTGTCAAGGATCCACTGGCGGATCTGGTCTTTGGTGGGAATTGGGGTCATGGCCAAGGCCCTAGCACGATCAGACATGCGCGAAAAGCCGGATTGGCACAACGGCAAGGGTGCGGGCCTCCGGTCAGACCAGTGGGCCGGGGTCAGGACTGGCCACGCCCTTCCCCTTTCATCTGTTCGCAAATACCCCACCGGAGGTCCGGAGGGTGTGAAACCCTCCGGGGGCCGACAAGATGACCGGCGCGGCAGAACCTGCTCCCTCGGTCACCCCCCTCGGTCACTTCCCTCAATCGACTCACTGGCGGGACGGCCAAGGCTGCGCTAGCTTGTTCCCTTAATGTTCCAATCGCCACCCCGTCATCCAGCCATGCCCTTCACCGAACTCAGCGCCCTGTCGAACTTCACCTTCCTCACCGGGGCCTCGCATCCCGAAGAATATGTCATGCGTGCCGCCGAGCTTGGCCAGGATGCCATCGCCATCGCCGATGTGAACTCGGTGGCCGGCATCGTGCGGGCCCATACCCGCGCGCGCGAGATGGCGCGCGACGGCGGGCCCCGGGTGCGGCTGATCCCGGCGGCGCGCCTCGTGCTCAGGGACGGCTTCACCCTCACCGCCCTGCCGCGGGACCGCGCCGCATGGGGCCGGCTCTGCCGCCTGCTGAGCAAGGGGCGCCTGCGCGCGCCCAAGGGCGAATGCCACCTGACCGCACAGGATCTGCTCGATTGGGGGGAAGGCCTGGTGCTGCTGCTGCATCCGGAAACGCTGACACCGGCGACCCCGCCACAGGGCGGCGCGGACACATGGCTGACACTGGCGCACCGGCTGACGCGCCGCTTTCCCGCCGCCTGCCATCTGGTGCTGGCCCCGGGATATGATGGCCAGGACAGCACCCGCTTCGCCAGGGCGACCACGCTGGCCGGACGGCTCGGCATTCCCACCATCGCCTCGGCCCTGCCGCTCATGCACCACGGCGCGCGCCGCAAGCTCTGCGATGTGCTGACCGCCATCCGCCTCGGCAAGCGCATCGACGCGCTTGGCCTTGACGCCGCCCCGCATGGCGAAACCCGCCTGCGCGCCGAGCCCGAGATGCTGCGCCTCTTCCGCGGCTTCGAAGCGGCCGTCCACCGCGCCGGCGAACTCGCCGCCTCCTTGCGCTTTTCCCTCGACGAATTGCGCTATGAATACCCGTCCGAGATCGCCGAGGGCGAAACTCCCGCCACAAGGCTCGCGCGTCTGGCGCAAGAGGGGCTCGAATGGCGCTATCCCGCCGGCGTGCCCGACAAGGCCGCAGCCCAGATGGCCCACGAACTCGCCCTGATCGGCAAGCTGAAATACGAACCCTATTTCCTGACCGTCCACGACATCGTGCAATTCGCCCGAAGCCGCGGCATCCTCTGCCAGGGCCGGGGGTCAGCCGCCAATTCCATCACCTGCTATGCGCTTGGCGTCACCTCGGTCTCCCCCGAAATCGGCACCATGGTCTTCGAACGCTTCGTCTCAGAGGCGCGCAACGAGCCGCCCGACATCGACGTCGATTTCGAACATGAGCGGCGCGAGGAGGTGATCCAGCACATCTACGAACGCTACGGCCGCCACCGCGCCGGCCTCTGCGCCACCGTCATCCACTACCGCGGCAAGCGTGCCGTGCGCGAGGTCGGCCGCGCCATGGGGCTGAGCGAAGACACGCTTTCGGCCATGTCGAGCCAGATCTGGGGCTTCGGCTCGTCCAAGACGATGAACGAACAGCGCCTGGCCGAGATCGGCCTCGATCCCGCCGACCGCCGCCTGCAACTGACCCTGCAACTGATCGAAGAGATCCAGGGCTTCCCGCGCCACCTCAGCCAGCACGTCGGCGGCTTCATCATCACCGAAGGCAGGCTGGACGAGTTGGTGCCCATCGAAAACGCCACGATGGAGGACCGCACCGTCATCTGCTGGGACAAGGACGACATCGACACGCTGGGCATCCTCAAGGTCGATATCCTGGCCTTGGGCATGCTCAGCTGCATCCGCAAGGCCTTTGGCCTTCTGGAAAAACACCACCACGCCGCCTATACCCTGGCCACCCTGCCGCCCGAGGACCCGGCGGTCTACGACATGCTCTGCAAGGCCGACTCCCTGGGTGTCTTTCAGGTCGAAAGCCGGGCGCAGATGAACTTCCTGCCCCGGATGCGGCCGCGCAGCTTCTACGACCTCGTGATCCAGGTCGCCATCATCCGCCCCGGCCCGATCCAGGGCGACATGGTCCACCCCTATCTGCGGCGCCGCAACGGGCAAGAGGTGGTGAGCTTCCCCTCGGACGCGCTGGGAAGGGTGCTGGGCAAGACGCTGGGCGTGCCGCTCTTTCAGGAACAGGCCATGCAGATCGCCATCATCGGCGCGGGATTTACCCCGACCGAGGCCGACCGCCTGCGCCGCTCGCTCGCCACCTTCAAGAAACATGGGAGCGTCAGCGAATTTCACGATCGTTTCCTCAGTGGCATGGCCCAGAACGGCTACGACGCCGATTTCGCCCAACGCTGCTTTGCCCAGATCGAGGGCTTCGGCTCCTACGGCTTTCCCGAAAGCCACGCGGCGAGCTTTGCGCTCCTGGTCTATGCCTCGGCCTGGATCAAACACCACCACCCCGGCATCTTCGCCTGCGCGCTCTTGAATTCCCAACCCATGGGCTTTTACGCCCCGGCCCAGATCGTGCGGGATGCCCGTGAGCACGGCGTGACGGTGCTGCCGCCGTCGATCAACGCAAGCCATTGGGACAATGTGATGGAGGAAACCGATGCCCCCGGCTCTGCCGGCCTCGCCCTGCGCCTCGGCTTCCGCCAGATCAATGGGATGAATGAGGAAGAGGCGCTCTGGATCACCGCCGCCCGCGGCAACGGCTATCAGGCGGTCGAGGATGTCTGGCGCCGCGCCGGCGTCTCGCCCGCCACGGTGACGCGGCTGGCCGAAGCCGATGTCTTCGCGCCCCTCGGCCTCACGCGGCGCGATGCGCTCTGGGCCGCGCGCGCGCTGTCGGGCGATAAACCTCTTCCGCTGTTTGCAGGCGATATCGACGGCGAAGCCATCGTCGAACCCGCCGTCCAGTTCCGCACGATGAGCGAGGGCGAGGCGGTGGTGGAAGACTACGTGGCGATGCGCCTGACGCTGCGTCGCCACCCTATGGCCCTGCTGCGCCCCTTCTTCACCCCCGCCGCCACGCTTGCGCCGGGCACAAAAGCCGGCCTCAGGGCCATCGAGGCCCCAAGGCCGGCATTGCCATGGGCCGCGGCACGGGCGGTTCCAAGAACCGGGCCGCGCGCGGACGACAGGGTCAAGGTGAGTATTTGAACCTGGATGAAGACCAAAGGCGTTTTGCTCTTTGTGCAATACTCCCGGCGGAGCCGCGACCGAGCCGGTTGGCCGCAGGCCAGAGGCGAGAAAAAGCCTTGCGCCGCAGGCGCTCCGCCGGGTCGCGCGCCAAAGGCACCTGCACGCGGCTATCCTTCGTCCTTCAGCAAAAGGCCAAGCGCCGCGAGGATCAGCACCACGCCAGCCAGCACATTCAAGGGCGGCGCGCCATGGCCCAGCGCCAGTTCCCACAGGATGACCCAGCACGGCACGAGATAGGTATAGGCCATGACCTTGGCCGCGGGCAGCCGCATCGAGGCATATTGCAGCAGGACAAAGGTCAGGGCCGAGGCCGCGACCGACACATAGGCCAGGCAGATCCAGACGATCGCCGGCAACGCCTTCCAATCGGTCGCCAGCACCGCCGGCCCGCCCCACAACACAAGAAGCACAAATCCCGCCACCAGCGTGCCGAAGGTGAAGATCAGCGCCGACTCGCCCCGGTTCAGTCGGCGCACCATCGGCGCATAGACCGCATGCGCCACGCAGCCGAAGAAATAGATCACCTCGCCGCGGCCGATCTGCAGCCCGATCATCGCCCGCACATCGCCCCGAAAGATCACCCACAGCGCGCCCATGGCCCCGAGCGCCAGCGCCACCCCCATCCGGGCCGAGGTGATCTGGCGCAACAGCACCCAGCCGAAGCCCGCCGCCATCAGGGGCGTCAGCGTGAAGACCGCCGCCGTCGGCACCGCCGCCGCCGTGCGCAGGCCTTCGAACATCAGCACGAAATAGCAGGCCAGCAGTCCGCCCAGCACCAGATATCGCCATGGCGCCCGCACCGCCTGTCTTGGCAGGCCGCCCGACAGTCCGGCCACCGTCCCGACCAGGGCTCCGGCCAGACCAAAGCGCGCCACGGTCAAGGCGGCCGGCGCAATCAGCGGTGCGGCAAGCGCACCCAGGGAAAACGACCCCGCCACCAGCGCCGAAAACCCGAGCATCGCCAGATGGCCACGCTGCGGCCGGGTCAGGGCCGCCCTTCCGCCGCTCAGCAACTCCAGCCCGCGGCCGCGCGTTTCAGCACCGAAAGGAAGCTTTGCACCTTCAGCGTCCGGTGCAGGTCGACATGGGTGACGATCCACAGGGCCGAGGTCCATTCCGGCACCGGAGCCAGGATCTGCACCAGATCAGGCCGTGTCGCGGCCAGCCGCACATCCAGAAATCCCAGACCCAGGCCAGCGCGCACCGCCTCCATATTCGCTTCGGGCTCGCTGATCCGGTAGGTGATCGCCTCGGGCGGGACATTGTCGCGCATCCAGCGGTAGAACGGTGCGCGGTTCTCCGGATCGACAGGCCCGACAAAGCGGTGCCGGGCGAAATCCTGCGGACCCTCGGGCCTGCCATGCGCCGCGATATAGGAGGCCGCCCCGTAAAGCGCCATCGACATCCGCACCAGCGGCTGCACGACATAATCGGGGTCCTCGGGCGCTGCCCCGGCGCGGATCGCCACATGCGCCTCGCCGTAATCCAGCCGGAACAGCCGCATGTCGGAATAGAAGCGGATCGTCACATCGGGATGGGCGGCCTGAAACTCGGCAAAGACCGGGGTCAGGATGCGCGCGATGCCGGAAATCGAGGTGATGACCAGTTCGCCGGTCACCGTCTCGCCCTGGCCCTTGATGCGGCTGACCAACTGGCCGAACTGTTCTTCGGTGCGCTGCGCCGTGGTCAGAAGGTCGCGCCCCGCCTCGGTCGCGGTATAGCCGCGCGCATGCCGCTGGAAAAGCTTGGTGCCCAGCCGCTTTTCCAGCGCGTCGATGTGGCGGATCACGGTGGCATGGTGCACGCCCAGCACCTCTGCCGCGCCCGAGACGGTGCCAAGCCGGGCCACCTGATAGGCCGTGCGAATCTCGTCCCAGGTATCGACCATCATCTCTGTGCGCCCTTGAACATCTGCCCGCATATCTGGCCCGATTGCGCGCAAGCCGGCAAGTGGAATATGCAAGCCGACCGCGGCGTCGCCATTGCGCAGGGGCGTCTTTCGCCCCTAGAAGAAGGCAGAGACATGATGCGCTGGCTGAACTTTTCCCTTTTCCTGCGGCTGGGTCTGGCGCTGGTTCTGCTGGCGGCCGGTCTGGCCGTCATGGTCGGGTTCGACCGGATGGGCCACCGCTTTCACGTGCTGGGTGCCGCGGAGTGGATGCGGCTTGCGGCGGGTGCCGAGCAGGTCGCCGCCGCCATCCTCCTCATGGTGCCGGGCCGCGCGGGATATGGCGCAGCACTTGGCCTGATCGCGGGGGGCGCCGCGACCATGGCCCATGCCGCGACGCTGGGCTGGGACAGCGCGCCGCCCGCCATGGCGATCTGCGCCCTGTCCGCGCTTCTTTTGTGGCGCAACCGGGCCGATCTGCGGCGTTGATATCCGCGGGGCCCGATCTCGGCGCTTGACTCCGCCCGGCCCAGACCTTATCCGCCTGTCAATTCCCCCGGAGGCCGCCCGCTTCCGGTCCCTTGGCCTGTGCCGGGATCGCCATCCGTCAGCGCGTTGCGCCCACGGGTGCCGCACCGCATTGGTCTTGGGTCAGACCCGCCGCCGCCCCATATCAGGGCCACCGAAACTTAGGAGAGCGCCATGTTCGAAAGCCTGTCAGAACGCCTTGGTGGCGTGTTCGACCGCCTGACCAAGGCCGGCGCCCTGTCCGAGGCCGATGTGGACGCCGCGCTCCGCGAGGTGCGCACCGCCCTTCTGGAGGCCGACGTCTCGCTGCCCGTTGCGCGCGATTTCATCAAGGCGGTGAAGGGGCGCGCCACCGGGCAGGCCGTCACCAAATCGGTGACCCCCGGCCAGCAGGTCGTCAAGATCGTCCATGACGAGCTGATCGCCGTTCTGGCCGGCGAAGGGCCGGTCGATGCGCTCAAGATCGACAACCCGCCTTCGACCATCCTGATGGTGGGTCTGCAGGGCTCGGGCAAGACCACCACCACGGCCAAGCTGGCCAAGCGCCTCAAGGAACGCAACAACAAGCGCGTTCTGCTGGCCTCGCTTGACACCAACCGCCCCGCCGCGATGGAGCAGCTGGCGATCCTGGCCGGTCAGATCGGCGTCGACAGCCTGCCGATCGTCAAGGGCGAGACGGCGGTGCAGATCGCCCGGCGTGCCAAGACCCAGGCCGCGATGGGCGGCTACGACGTGCTGTTCCTTGATACCGCCGGCCGTCTGCACATCGACGAAGTGTTGATGGACGAGGTGCAGTCCGTCCGCGACATCGCCGACCCGCGCGAGACCCTGCTAGTGGTCGATGGCCTGACCGGGCAGGACGCGGTCAATGTCGCGACCGAGTTCAACGACAAGGTGGGCATATCCGGCGTGGTGCTGACCCGGATGGATGGCGACGGACGCGGCGGCGCCGCGCTGTCGATGCGGGCCGTGACCGGCAAGCCGATCCGCTTTGTCGGGCTTGGCGAAAAGATGGACGCGCTGGAGGTCTTTGACCCCGAACGCGTCGCGGGCCGCATCCTCGGCATGGGCGACATCGTGGCGCTGGTCGAAAAGGCGCGCGAGACGTTTGAGGCCGAACAGTCCGAACGCATGGCCCGCCGCTTCCAGAAGGGTCTGTTCAACATGAACGACCTCAGGATGCAGCTGGAACAGATGCTCAAGATGGGCGGCATGCAGTCGATCATGGGCATGCTGCCGGGCATGGGCGGCATGGCCAAGGCGGCCGAAAAGGCCGGCTTCGACGACAAGATGCTCAAACGCCAGATCGCGCTGATCCAGTCGATGACCAAGAAAGAGCGCGCCAATCCCGCACTGCTTCAGGCCTCGCGCAAGCGCCGCATCGCGGCGGGGGCCGGGCTGGAAGTGTCGGAACTCAACCGCCTGCTGAAACAGCATCAGCAGATGGCCGAGATGATGAAGAAGATGGGCAAGGGCGGCATGATGAAGCAGGCCATCGCCCAGATGATGGGCAAGGGCGGCGGCGGTGCCGCGGCGGGCATGCCCGATCTGAACAACATGGACCCCGCCCAGCTGGAACAGGCCGCCAAGGCGATGAAATCCGGTCTGGGGGGCTTGGGCGGCAGCCTGCCGCGCGCGCTTGGCGGGACCAGCGGCCTGCCCTCGGGCCTGTCGGGGATGTTCAAGAAGAAATGAAGCTGAACCCGGCCCCCGAATTTTCTGCGAAAATTCCCGGCAGCCCCTCGGGCCGGGTGTCGCCGCACAGCCACAACCCCTCGCTGGCGACCCGGCGTCTGGTGCTGCGTCTGCCGGTGATCGGCGATTTCCTGGCCTACCGCGATTTCGTCACCGGCCCGCGCACGGCCTATATGGGCGGGCCGCATGATGCAGCCAAGGCCTGGGACTGGTTCTGCAACGATGTGGCGCAATGGGCGCTGTTGCGGCTGGGCGGGCTGACGATGACTTTGGCCGGCAAGCCGATTGGCCAGGTGGCGGTGTGCTACGGCCCGAACCTGCCCGAACCTGAACTGGGCTGGTTCCTCTATGACGCAGCGCATGAGGGGCAGGGCTATGCTTTCGAGGCCGCAGAGGCGTTGCGCGACTGGGCTTTGGGGCCGCGCGGCCTGCCGAACCTGGTCAGCTATATCGATCCGGCCAATGCCGCCTCGATCCGCCTTGCGACGCGCCTCGGCGGCACGCCCGACCCCCTGGCCGCCACGCCCGGCGGCGCCGCCTGCCTGACCTACCGCTATGCCGCGCCCAAGGAGATGTCATGACCGATGCCCCCGTCCCGACCATGGACGCCACAGCCCGCGCCGCCGAAGTGCTCAAGGACCACCGCGCCTCGATCGACCGTCTTGACGCGATCCTGGTCTACACGCTCGCCGAACGGTTCAAGCACACCCAGGCCGTGGGTCAGCTCAAGGCCGAACACGATCTGCCGCCCTCTGACCCGGCCCGCGAGGCGCGCCAGATCGACCGGCTGGAACATCTTGCCAGGGACGCCAACCTCGACCCCGAATTCGCCAAGCAATTCCTGGCTTTCATCATCCGTGAAGTGATCCGGCATCACGAGAAACTGCAGAAATGACCCGACCTTTCCATAGGTAGGATGGGCAATCTGCCCATCTTTCCCCCCACGACATCCCAAGGAGAAACACGATGTCCATGAAAATCCGTCTCGCCCGTGGCGGCTCCAAGAAGCGCCCGCACTATTCGATCGTCGCCTCTGACAGCCGCATGCCGCGCGATGGCCGCTTCCTCGAAAAGCTCGGCACCTATGACCCGATGCTGGCCAAGGACAACGAAAACCGCATCAAGATGGACCTCGACAAGATCAAGGCCTGGCTCGCCAAGGGCGCGCAACCGACCGACCGCGTCGCGCGTTTCCTCGAATCCGCCGGTGTCCTGCCCAAGACCGTGCGCTCGAACCCCAAGTCGGCCGTCCCGGGCAAGGCCATGGCGGAACGCGCCAAGAAGAAGGCCGCCGCCGCCGAAGCTCCGGCCGCTGCCGAGTAACACCTGCCATGCAGGGCAGATACACCGCCGCGTTTCGCGCGGAGTTGCAGGACCTGATGCAGTGGCGGCGCGATGTGCGCCGCTTCCGCACCGATCCTGTCGAGGCAGCGGTTCTGGACCGCTGCCTTGCTGCTTTCAGCCTTGCGCCCTCGGTCGGCCTGTCCGAACCCTGGCGCATCCTGCGGGTGGAAAGCGCGGCCGCCCGCGCCGCCGCCACCGCGAATTTCGAAGAGGCCAATGCCAAAGCGCTCGCCGGCTATTCCGGCGAAAGGGCGCAGACCTATGCCGGGCTGAAACTTTCCGGCATGCGCGAGGCCCCCATCCATCTTGCGGTCTTTTGCGACGAGGACAGCGCCAAGGGCTCCGGCCTCGGCGCGGCCACCATGCCGCAGACCCGCGCCTTTTCGGTGGTCAGCGCCGTCACCCTGATGTGGCTTGCCGCACGGGCCGAGGGGCTGGGCCTCGGCTGGGTCTCGATCCTCGATCCTGTCCGCCTCGCGCGTGACCTTGCAACCCCGCCCGGCTGGGAATTGATCGGCTATCTCTGCCTTGGCTGGCCGCAGGCCGACGACACCAAGCCCGAACTTGAGAAGCTCGGCTGGGAAAGCCGTGCTGCTCATCTGATCATGGAAACCCGCTGATGTCCGACCCGAAATCAGGGCCAACCGCGGATCGTGTCTGCGTCGGTGTCATCGCCGGCGCCTTCGGCGTTCAGGGCGAGGTGCGGCTGAAAAGCTTCTGCTCGACCCCCGAGGATATCGCCGCCTATGGCCCCCTGTGGTCCGAAGATGGCACCCGCCAGTTCAAGCTGAAGCTGACGCGCCCCGTCGCCGGCGGTCTGGGCGCCCGCCTGACCGGCATCACCACCAAGGAAGAGGCCGACGCCCTCAAGGGCACGGCGCTGCACGTCGACCGCAAGCGGCTGCCGCGCCTGCCCGATGACGAATTCTACCACGCCGACCTGATCGGCCTTGAAGTCCGCGACCCGGGCGGCAAGCTTCTGGGCACGGTGCGCGCCGTCCACAACCACGGTGCGGGCGACCTCCTGGAGATTTCCGGCGCCGGCCATGACCTCTTGCTGCCCTTCACCCATGCCGCGGTGCCCACAGTCGATCTGGCCGCGGGCCGTATCGTGGCCGACCCGCCAGAGGGGCTGGACTAATCGGCCGAAGGGCGGTCAGATGATATCCCATCGCCCCAGTAGCGGAGACCTCGGCGTGCTGAACCGTTTGCGCCTGCTGCAGGCCGCCACCGCCCTTTTGTACTTTGGCCCCCTGCTGGCCGGTCTGGCCGGACAGAATTGGTGGATGATCCCGCTTTTCTCGCTGGCCTTCGTGCTGTGGAGCGTGATCCTGCGCCCGCACCTCTGGCCTTCGTCGCTGGGCGACCTCGCCCGGGTCGAGGCCGTGGTGGCCATCTCGGCGCTGATCGCCACGCAGGTGCTGCTGGTGACGCTCTGCTTTGCGCTGGGGCGTGGCATGGGCGGGGTCATGGGCCTGAAACCGCCCGTGCCGGCCTATATGCCGGTGGCCCTGTCCTTCCTGTCGGTGCCGCTGTCGCGCCTCGTCTGGCGCACGACCGAGATCGAGACGGTGGCCGGACTCGATGCGCCCCCGCAAGACCCCGGCACTCAAGTTCCCAGCGCGTCCGATCCCGGCCCGCCGCAGCAAACCACGCCTCCGCCGCCCTGACGCACGGGGTGGGCGGGTGGGAGTGCGTCAGGGCGGCTGCGCGCCCCGAACGCTGGACAAGCCCGCGTCAATCCGGCAAGCACGCCCAAAACGGAGGTTCCCATGCGCAAGGTCCTGATCACCGGCACCGCAGGCTTCATCGGCTTCCACCTCGCCCGCCTGCTTCTGGCCGAGGGTTTCCGCGTGCAGGGCTATGACGGCATGTCCGACTATTACGACATCCGCCTCAAACAGCGCCGCCACCAGATCCTGCTGCAAAACCCCAACTTCGCCGCGACCGAGGCCCTGCTGGAGAACCGAGACACCTTCGACGCCACGGCCGACGCCTTCGCCCCCGATGTGATCGTCCATCTCGCAGCCCAGGCCGGCGTGCGCTATTCCATCGAAAACCCGCGCGCCTATCTCGACAGCAACGTCATCGGCACCTTCAACGTGATGGAGGCCGCGCGCAGGCTCAAGGTCCAGCACCTGCTGATGGCCTCGACCTCCTCGGTCTATGGCGCGAACGAAAAGATGCCCTTCGCCGAAACCGACAAGGCCGACACCCAGCTGACCATCTACGCCGCCACCAAGAAGGCGACGGAGTCGATGGGCCATGCCTATGCCCACCTCTGGTCGCTGCCCACCACGATGTTCCGGTTCTTCACCGTCTATGGCCCCTGGGGCCGGCCCGACATGGCGCTGTACAAATTCGTCGAAGCGATCCTGCAGGACCGCCCGATCGACATTTACAACCACGGCGAGATGTACCGCGATTTCACCTATGTGGGCGACCTCGTCCGCGCCATCCGCCTCTTGATCGACACCCCGCCCACTCTGCCCGGCATGGCAGAGCCGATCCCGGGCGACAGCCTGTCCCCCGCCGCCCCATGGCGCGTGGTCAACATCGGCAACTCCGACAAGGTCAAACTCCTCGTTTTCGTCGACGCGATCGAACAGGCCACCGGCCGCAAGGCCAGGCGCAACTACATGGACATGCAGCCCGGCGATGTTCCCGCCACCTGGGCCGACGCGAGCCTGCTGCGCAGTCTCACCGGCTATGCGCCGCAAACCGACGTGAAGGACGGCATCGCCGCGTTTGTGTCGTGGTATCGCGAGTATTACGGGGTTTGAGCGCTGCCCCTCCGGCGTTCACAGCTTGCGAAAGCGCCCGCCATAGCCCAGGCCCGCCACGCCCGAGGGAAAGGCCCCCTCATCCAGATAACGCTGATGGCAGCGCGCCAGCGCGGTCCGGTCCAGTGTCACGCCGAGGCCAGGCCCATCGGGCAGTTTGACAACCCCAGCCTTGGGCACCAGAGGACCACCCTCGATCACGTCATCGCCATACCAGCGCAGCAGGGTCTGGCTGGCATCGCGCACGGCCTCGACCGCGGCCGAGACCTGAAGATAGGCCGCCGAGGCAACCCCCGTCTCGCCCGAATGAAAGCGGAAGCCCAGATTGAACCCATCGGCCGCCTTGATGAAATCGACCGTCGCGGCAATGCCGCCCAACTCGTTGAGGTTGGTGACAATCGCATCCGGCGCGCCCAGCGCCACCGCCTTGCTCAGGTCGATCCGATGGCTGGAAAAGCTGATGTCGGTGTGCCGGCGCAGGGCGGCCATCTCTTCATAGCTTTCGCAGGGTTCTTCGAACCAACTGACATCAAAGGGAGAAAATGCCCGAAGCGCGCGCCGCGCTATGGGCAGGGTATAGCCGCCATTGGCATCGATGCGCAGGTCGCGGTGTCCGATCGCGGCGCGAATCTCGCGCAGCATGGTGACCTCTTCGCTGAGGGCAACCGTGGCGACCTTGCCCTCGAAGATCGGCGAGCCATGCGCCTCTACCATGGCGGCGCAATAGCGGGCGATCTCGACCGGCGAGGATTCGCCCGGGTCAACCCCGGGCAAACGGTAGCTGAAATACTCGGTCAAGGCGATCTGGTCCCTCACGGCACCGCCCAACAGCAGCGTCAGAGGCACGCCCTCGGTCTTGCCGCGCGCATCCCACATCGCCATTTCGATGCCGCCAAACACGCGTCGCGCCGCGGCGACATTGCCCCAGGGCGTATAGGCCATGCCCGGCACGATCAGGTTGCGCGCCGTGGTGATGGCGCGCAGATCAAGGCCGATCAGCCTTTGCCCGGCCGCCACGACCTCGGCCGCGCGGTCGCCATCGGCGCATTCGCCAAGGCCCACCACACCATCCTCGGTCAGGACCTCGACCATCGTCTTGGTCAGCGAAGCCGTTGATCCATAAGAAAAACGATAAGGCGCCCGCAGCGGAATATTGACCGGCGTGGCGCTGATCGACCGGATTTTCATGCAGCCTCCTTGAAGGATGTCAGACGGGCGCGCACCGGTTCGGGCCAGGGCTTGGCGGCAATCGCCCCGCCCGTTCCGGCCACGTGCACCAGCGTCAGACGCACCCGCAGCCGCAGCTGCCCCGCCCCCCGCCCGATGATTTCGAAGGTGATCGAGCTTTCGCCCAGCCGCAGGATTTCCAATGAAACATCCAGCACGTCACCCAGCCGGGAGGGCGCACTGAAATCGGTCTCGATCCGCACCGTCGGCACGCCGGAGCCCGCAGCGATCATCGCGGCAAAGGGCCAGTCGGCCACCTCGCGGAAGAAGTTCTCGCAGACATGGTTGGTCATCTCGAAATAGCGCGGGTAAAAGACGATGCCCGCCGGGTCGCAGTGGTTGAACTCGATCGGATAGCGGCGATGGTAGAGCATGTCTGGTCCCCGGCTGGTTGGCAGCAAGAGAACGCCGCCGGGCGGCCGACGCAAGGGATTTCCCCACTTGAGCCGCGCGCTCGGCGGCGTTACCGATCAGCAAAGCATCGGGGGCAGACATGTCGGGCGAAAGCTATTTCCTCTATCACTCCATCGGCCAGTATCCCGGCAAGGCGCGCGATCTGGCCGGGGCCATGGCCGAATTTGCCGTGTCCTGGGGCACGCCGGATGACGGCCAATGGGCCTATGCCCTTGGCAAACGGCAGAATTTCATCGACCGCTGGCGCGCCATCCTGCATGCGCCGCAAAACAGCATGACCACGTTCGAGAATGTGACGCAGGCCTTTCACGCCGCTCTGACCGCCTTGCCGCCCGGCCATCTGCGGGGGCGCAAGGTGCTGGTCGGGGCCGATTGCTTTCCCTCCAACCACTTTCTGCTGACCGGCATGGCCGAGCGGCTTGGCTTCACCCTGAAAACCGTGGCTTTGCGCCAGGGCGCCGCCCATGTCGAGGACGAGGATTTCCTGGCCGACTGGACACCGGATGTCGGGCTGGCGCTGCTGACGTGGGTATCCTCCACGACCTCGCACCGCATCGATTTGCGCGCCATGGTGGCGCATGGCCGGCGGATGGGCAGCCTGATCGGCGTCGATATCACTCAGGCGGCCGGGCTGTTGCCCTTCGACGTGATGTCGCCCGAGGTGGATTTGGCCGTCTCGACCTCGCTCAAATGGATGTGCGGCACGCCGGGGGCGGGGATCCTGTACCTGTCGCCACGGCTGATCGGGCATTGCGAGCCGGAGCTGCGCGGCTGGTTCAGCCAGTCCAACCCGTTCAACTGGGATATCGACCGCTTTGCCTATGCGCCCGACATCCGCCGGTTCGACAATGGCACGCCGGGGACGATGGCCGCGCTGGCCTCGCTGCCGGCGCTGGACTGGCATGCCGCGCAGGACCAGGCGGCGATCCTCGCGCACAACCGCGCCCTGACAGCGCGGCTGATCGAGGCGGCGGACGACATGGGCCTTGCCCTGCTGACGCCGCGGGCGGAGGAAAAGCGGGGCGGGTCCGTCATGCTGCGCCTGCCCGATCATCTGACGGCGCCAGAAGTCGTCTCCGCTCTGCGCGCGCAGGGCATCACGACCGACGCGCGCGGCCAGACGCTGCGCCTGTCGCCCGGCATCATGACGACCGGGGCCGGTACCGACCGCCTGCTGGCCGCGCTGCGCGCCCTGCTGCGCTGAACCTCAGCGCCCCGGCTTGCGCTTGCCCGGCCCCCGGCGCCCCGAGGCGGCACGGGTCAAAGCGGTCTGCAGCGTGTCGCTGTTGGTCTGATCCTCGCTGAGCAGCTTCTGCCAGCGGTCGAGGCGGACGGCGTCGATCTCGCCCGCCGCGATGGCCGCACGCAGGGCGCAGCCCGGCTCGGCCTGGTGCGTGCAGTTGCGGAACTTGCACTGCAGCGCCAATTCGGTGAGGTCATCGAAAAAAAGACCAATGCCGTCAAAGGCATCGCTCAGCTGCACCTCGCGCATGCCGGGCGTGTCGATCAGCCAGCCACCCTGCGCCATGGCGACCAGACAGCGCCCCGTGGTGGTATGGCGGCCCTTGGCGTCATCGTCGCGGATGTCTTGCACCGGTGCCTGCCCGCCGGTCAGCGCGTTGGCGATCGTGGTCTTGCCCACACCCGAGGAGCCGAGCAGCGCCACCGTCCGCCCCGGCTTGCACCAGGGCGCCAGCGCGGCACGCACATCGCCCCGCTTGGCATCCAGCAGAACCACGGCAAGCCCGCGCTTCAGCGCTGCGGCCTCGGCGCGGAACGATTCGGGATCGGGGCAGGTGTCAACCTTGGTCAGCACGACCACCGGCTCGACCCCGGCACTGGCGGCGAGCACCAGAAAGCGCTCCATCCGGGCCGCGTTGAAATCGGCGTTGCAGGACGAGACGATCAGCAGCGTGTCAAGATTGGCCGCGATGACCTGGCGCGCAACACCCGTGCCAGCGGCCTTGCGCGCCACGAGGCTGCGGCGATCCAGCACGCGCAGCGCCACACCGTCGCGCGCCAGAAGCCAGTCGCCGACCGCCACCTGTGAGGTCGAGAGGGTCGAGGCTGGGATCAGATCGACGGCGCCTTCCGGTCCCAAAGCCTCGATCCGGGCGCGGTGTACGGCAGTGACGCGCAGGGCGGATGCCGTTGCGACCTCTTCCGCGCTCAGTTGTGCGGCAAGGTCCTCCGCCCAGCCCAAAGACGCCAGCAGACCCGCCGTCATGCCCAAAGCCCCCGAGAGGGCAGGGCAAGGTCTGCGGGGATCAAACGGATCAGATTGCCCAAGCCCGGAGGATCGCAACATCTGGCATCAGACATCCTCCTTGGCGGGGAATTCAGGGTGAGAGGCTGACAACGACCCAAGTGGGGCTCGTTACGGCTGCTTCCTTCCGGACCTGACCGGGTTGGCGAGGCACCTGCCCGCGCCAACCTCTCGACCCCTGATATAGGGCAGAATCCCCCGGGGTGCAAGAACGGCAAAGGGAGGATTTGCGGCGGGCCAAGCGCCTGTGGCGGGCGCAGTTCCGCCCGGATGGAGGGGCGGGTCAGAACAGGCCGGCCAGGCGGGCGCCCGCCATCAGGTCGGCTGCGACGTGATGCGCCCACCGGCCCGAGGCGGGCAGAATGTCGGGCACCTGCACGACGATGCAGCCGGCGCGATGGGCGGCCTCGGCCCCGGTCTCGCTGTCTTCGAAGACGAGGCAGCGCGACGGCGCCACGCCCAGAAGGCGGGCGGCCAGCAGATAGGGTTCCGGGTCCGGTTTGGCGCGGGTCACGTCATCGACGGTGACCACGGTCTGAAACGCGGGCGCGAGGCCGGCGAGGCCGATCTTGCGATGCGCCTCGGTCCGGCCCGACGAGGTGACGACGGCGCGGTGCAGATGGCCCGGCGCCGTGGCCAGAAGCTCGCTGGTGCCGGGTTTGAGGTCCAGCCCCGCATCAAGCCGGGCGCGAAAGCCGGTGCGCCAGGCGGCATCAAGCGCTGCGAGGTCGATGGCCGGGCGATGGCTGCGGATCAACTGCGCCGAGGTCGGCTGATCGACCCCGATCAACCGATGCAGAAAGTCAACGTCCACCGGATGCCCCACCGCGGCAAAGGCCTGCAGGCCCGAGGCCATGGCCACGGTTTCGGTGTCGATCAGCGTGCCATCCAGATCGAAAAGCAGGGCGTCATACATGGCGGGCTCCGGTTGTGCGGGGCAGCCTTATCCCATTGCGGGGGCGGGCGAAAGCATGGGTCGCGGCAAGCGTTTCAGGACCTGTTTGCCTAATGCCCTGCGGCATGCCATCAAACGCCAAACGGATGAGGGCAAGATGCGGCACGCGGAAACGGTGACCTTCGGCGGCTCGGGGATGGACCGGGCGGCAAACCTGCGCGGCGATGCCGGGCAGCAAGCGGCCCTTTGGGCGCGGGGCAAGGTTCTGGCCGTCTGGAAGGGGCGGCCGCTGATCGCCGGGGGGCAGGCGATCGCCTGGTTGCCGACCGATGCGGCGCTTGCCGGGTCGCAGGACAGCGCCATCTTTCTGGGCCTGTCCGAGGGCACGCCGGTCTTTGCGCAAGACGTCTCTGCCTGGGTTCCCGAAGCGCCGATTGCCGCCAGCTCCGGCTTTTTCGACACGCAGGTGCAGCGCCATCCCGACCTGCCCGAGGATCAGGGCTTTCACGAATTGCGCGCCGTCATGGCGCAGCTGTCGGCGCGCGATGCCGAACTTTGCGCCACGGCGCGCGGTCTGATGGAATGGCATCGCAGCCACGGGTTCTGTGCGACCTGTGGCGAGAAGTCCGAGATGACGCAGGCCGGATGGCAGCGCCAGTGCCCGGCCTGCAAGACCTCGCACTTTCCCCGCACCGATCCGGTGGTCATCATGCTGATCACGCGCGGCAACCGGCTGCTCTTGGGCCGGGGGCCGACCTGGCCCGAGGGCATGTATTCGCTGCTGGCCGGCTTTGTCGAACCCGGCGAGACCATCGAAGCCGCCGTCCGCCGCGAGGTCTTCGAGGAATCCGGCATCCGGGTCGGTCAGGTGGACTATCTGGCCAGCCAGCCCTGGCCCTTCCCCGCCTCATTGATGCTGGGCTGCCGGGGCGAGGCGCTGAACGACGAGATCATCCTTGATCCCAACGAATTGCAGGATGCACGCTGGGTCACGCGCGAAGAGCTTCTGTCGGCCTTTGCCGGCACCCATCCCGAAATCAAGCCCTCGCGCCGGGGGGCGATTGCGCAGTTCATCATGTCGCACTGGCTGGCCGACACGCTGGATTGAGGGCGTGCCGCGCAGTTCGGCATCATCCGTCAAATCTTTCCGGTTCCGGTCCGGCCTCGGGCCGGGCGCGCCTTGCGGCGGTTGGGATTTCAGGCAAGACTCCGGCGTCGGGCCTTTTCTGGGCCGAACCGCGCAAGACAGGGCAGGACACCGGGATGAAACTGGCGGCGAAATACGATATCGAGGCCCCGGCCGATTTCGTTTATCGCGAATTGTCGGATTTTGACGCCTGGGAACGCATGGCCCTGCGCCGCGGCGCCGAGGTGACCCGGGTCGATACCCTGGCCAAGCCCGGCCCGGGGCTGGAATGGCTGGTCAGCTTCAAGTTCCGCGCCAAGTACCGCAGCCTCCGCATCAGGCTGACCGAGGCGCGTGCCGCCAGCCACATGACCGTCACCCTGCAGGCCGGGCTCGCGGATGGGGTGATCACCATCGACCTGATGGACCTGGCCACTACCCGCACAAGGGTGGACGTGCGGCTGGAGGTGAAGCCCAAGACCTTCGCCGCCCGGCTTTACA
Organism: bacterium; assembly: GCA_016124195.1. Taxonomy (GTDB): domain Bacteria; phylum Pseudomonadota; class Alphaproteobacteria; order Rhodobacterales; family Rhodobacteraceae; genus Stagnihabitans. The sequence goes on from WGOE01000003.1 coordinate 78,342, forward strand.
TGCAGACCCTGCGCCTTTCGCGCAAGAAGGTGGAGGCAACCTATTCCCAGCGCGTGGCGCAGCTTGCGGTCGAGATGGAAGACCGCTACCGCCGCCCCGCCGCCCGCGCTCCGCGATAGACCTTTGCGCTAACCTCTGCGGCGGTCGGCCGGATAGACGCCCAGGATCTGCAAGTGGCTGGTAAAATAGGCCAATTCCTCCAGCGCGCGCTTGACATGGGCGTCGTCGGGGTGGCCCTCGATGTCGGCATAGAACTCGGTCGCGGTGAAGCTGCCGCCGACCATGTAGCTTTCCAGCTTGGTCATGTTCACGCCATTGGTGGCAAAGCCGCCCAGCGCCTTATATAGCGCGGCCGGAATGTTCCTGACGCGGAAGATGAAGGTGGTGATCATGTGCTCGGCGCGGCGGGTCATGTCGGGTTCGCGGGCCATGACCAGAAAGCGCGTGGTGTTGTCGGCCTGATCCTCGATATGGCGGGCCAGAACGTCCAGCCCGTAGATCTCGGCGGCCAGTTCCGAGGCGAGCGCGCCTTCGGCCTTGTCGCCCAGCGCCGCAACCTCGCGCGCGGCCGCGGCATTGTCGTGCCAGTTCATTGTGGCAAGGTTATGCGCCTTGATGAAGCTGCGCGCCTGGCCATGCAGGATCGACATGGCGCGGACCCGCTTCACGTCCTCGATCCTTGCGCCCTTGACGGCCAGAAGATTGACGTGAACCCGCACGAAGCTTTCGTCCACGATGAACAGACCGCTGCGCGGCAACAGCGTGTGCACATCGGCAATCCGGCCATAGGTCGAGTTTTCGATGGCCAGCATGCCCAGTTCGGAATCACCGCGCCGCACCGTGTCGATCACCTCTTCGAAGGTGGCGCAGGGCAGCGCCTCCATCTGCGGGCGGGCCTGAACGCAGGCCTGATGCATGTAAGCGCCGGGTTCGCCCTGAAACGCGATCCGGCCCAAGCTGGGGTCATTCCTGGGCATATTCGGCGCCTCCGACAAAAAAACGCGCCCCGTAGGGCACTTCGTCGCGCTACTACACCTTGCACCTGTCGGGGGGAAGCGGGTAGATAGCCCGCAAAGCCAAAGGCCAGCGGAAGGTGCTGCATGTTCGACACGATGACCATGACCAAGATTGTTGGCGGCGTTTGCGGAACGCTGCTGTTCTTCCTGTTCGGGAATTGGGCCGCTGAGGCGATTTACGGTTTTGGCGAACAGCCGCCGGAATCCGAGCGTACTTATGCTTATTCGATCGCTGTCGAGGGCGCCCCCGCCGATGCGGCCGCCGCCGGCACGACAGCCGCAGGCGCGACCGCCGCGGCAGAACCGACCTATGCCGACGTCTCGGCAACCGCCGACGCGGCTGCCGGGGAAAAGATCTTCGGCAAGTGCAAATCCTGCCACTCGGTCGAGGGCAAGAACATGACCGGCCCGCATCTGAATGGCGTGGTCGGCCGCAACCGCGCCTCGGTCGACGGGTTCGTCTATTCGGACGCCATGGCCTCCAAGCACGACCCCTGGACGCCGGAAGAGATCTTCACCTTCATCAAGGCGCCCAAGGAATATGTCCCGGGCACCAAGATGGGCTTTGCCGGTCTGGCCAGCGCGCAGGACCGCGCCAATGTCGTGGCCTACCTCGCGACCACGAAATAAGCCCGACGTATCCACTTCGGACCACAGGCCGCCCCTTTCGGGCGGCCTTTTTTTCAAACTAGGGCATTTTGTCCCTTCACGCCGCGCCTCACGCATTCGCAACTTGTGAAGCGCGCGCTTTCCGATTTAGCTGTGCAGGGCTGCGGCTTGCCGCACCGCACAGAGGAGAAGTTGCGTATGGTCAAAACGTCAGTCGCCACAGCCACAGCGTCGGACCGGAGGGTGCTGCAGTTCGGGGCCCTGGGCCTTGCGATCGTGGTCCTGGCCGGTTTTGTCAACGCCGCCCGTGCCGAGGATCAGAAGATCATCGTAAGCCACGGCATATCGACCTTCGGCGACCTGAAGTACGGGCCGGATTTCACGCCCGCCTATGTGAACGTGAATGCGCCCAAGGGGGGCGAGATTTCGGAATGGGCCTTCGGCAGTTTCGATTCCATGAACCCCTATTCGGTCAAGGGATCGGCCGCCGCGGGATCGAGCTTTCCCTACGAATCCATCCTGACCGGCACGGCCGACGAAATTGGCGCCTCTTATTGCCTGATGTGCAAGACCATCGAATATCCCCAGGACCGGTCCTGGGTGATCTTTCATCTGCGCGACGACGTGAAATTCTCGGACGGCTCGCCGATGACGGCCGATGACGTGATCTTCAGCTACAACATCTTTGCCACCAAGGGCCTGTCGGATTTCCGCACCATCTTCAATGCCGAGATCGAAAAGGCCGAAGCGCTTGATCCGCTGACCGTGAAGTTCACCTTCAAGCCGGGGATTCCCACGCGCGACCTGCCGGCCTCGGTCGGCGGGCTGCCGATCATCTCGAAGGCGGATTACGAGGCCAACAAGCGCGATCTGGAAGAAAGCAGCCTGAAACCCTTCCTTGGTACCGGCCCATATGTGCTGGACCGCCTCGTCGCCGGTCAGACCGTGGTCTACAAGCGCAATCCCAAATACTGGGGGGAAAACCTGCCGATCAACAAGGGCCAGAACAACTTCGACACGGTGCGCTACGAATATTTCGCCGATCCCAATGCTGCCTTCGAAGGGTTCAAGGGCGGCACCTATACCTTCCGGCAAGAGAATTCCTCGAAGTCCTGGGCCACCCAATATGATTTCCCGCTCGTGCAATCGGGCGCCATCAAGAAGGTCGAATTGCCCAACGGGCAAAAGGCCAATGGCCAGGCCTTCGTCTTCAACCTGCGCCGCGACAAGTTCAAGGACCCGCGCGTGCGCGAGGCGATCGGGCTGATGTTCAATTTCGAATGGTCGAACAAGACGCTGTTTTACGGGCTATACGCCCGGATCAATTCGATCTGGGAGAATTCCTATCTGGCAGCCTCGGGCCCGCCCTCGCCCGACGAGGTTGCCGTGCTCAAGCCGCTGGTCGATGCCGGGCTGGAGCCCGCCTCGATCCTGACCGACCCGCCGATCAAGGCCCCGGTTTCGGGCGAGGGCCAGCTGGACCGCAAGAACCTGCGCAAGGCCTCGGCGCTGCTGGATGCCGCCGGCTGGAAGCCCGGCCCGAACGGCCGGCGCGTCAATGACAAGGGCGAGGTTCTGTCGGTCAGCTTCCTCAACGACAATTCCGCCTTCGACCGCGTGATCACGCCCTTCGTGGAAAACCTCAAGGCGCTTGGCATCGACGCGAGCCTGACCGATGTCGACAGCGCGCAGTTCGACCAGCGCACCTCGCCGCCCTCGTTCGACTTTGACATCATCACCGCCAATGCCCGCGCAGGGATGGAGCCGGGCGACGACATCAAGCAGTTCTATTCCTCATCCACCGCGAACAATTCGGTCTACAACGTGATGGGGCTGGCCTCGCCCGCGGTGGACAAGCTGGCCGATGTGGTGGCGGCCGCCAAGTCCAAGGATCAGATGATCACCGACACAAGGGCGCTGGACCGGGTTCTGCTGGCCGAACGGTTCTGGATTCCGCAATGGTACAAGAACACCTATACCCTTGCCTATTATGACATCTACGGCCACCCGGACCCCCTGCCCCCCTATGCCCTGGGCGAGTTGAGCTTCTGGTGGTATGACGCGGACAAGGCAGCCAAGCTCAAGGCCGCGGGCGTTCTGCACTGAAAGGCGCGTGCCCCCGATGGGAGCCTATATCCTACGTCGACTGCTTCTGGTGATCCCGACCCTGCTGGGCATCATGGTCATCAACTTCACCCTGACCCAGTTCGTTCCGGGTGGCCCCATCGAACAGGTGGCGGCCCGGGTCGAGGGTGAGGGCAACTCCATCTCGAAAATCTCGGGCACCGGGGCGGATGCGGGTCAGGCGCAGGCCGGGGCCGACAAGGGCACCGGCGGCTATATCGGCGCGCGCGGGCTGCCACCGGAATTCGTGGCGCAGCTCGAGGTCGAATTCGGCTTTTCCCGCATCGTCTGCACCCCCGGCTTCACCGGGACGCCCAGCCTGAAAGACCCCGCCTGCCACAAGGAAAAGATCCCCGGCTATGAACGCTTTCTGATCATGCTGTGGAATTACATGCGCTTCGACTTCGGCAACAGCTATTTCCGGTCCACCTCGGTCGTCGGGCTGATCCTGGAGAAGATGCCGGTCTCGATCACGCTGGGGCTGTGGAGCACGCTGATCGCCTATCTGATCTCGATCCCGATGGGCATCCGCAAGGCGGTGACGGACGGGTCGCGGTTTGACGTCTGGACTTCGGGTATCATCATCGGCGCCTATGCGATTCCGGGGTTCCTGTTCGCGATCCTTCTGCTGGTGCTGTTCGCCGGCGGCAGTTACTGGCGCATCTTTCCCCTGCGCGGGCTGGTATCAGAGAACTGGCACGATCTGGGTTTCTTCGACCAGATCAAGGATTACTTCTGGCATATCACGCTGCCGATCCTGGCCTCGACCATCTCGAGCTTTGCCACGCTGACGCTGCTGACCAAGAACTCGTTCCTCGACGAGATCCGCAAGCAATATGTGATGACGGCGCGCGCCAAGGGACTGTCGGAAAAGCGGGTGCTTTATGGTCATGTCTTCCGCAACGCCATGCTGATCCCGATCTCGGGGTTTCCCGGGCTGTTCATCAGCGTTTTCTTCGGCGGGTCACTGATCATCGAGACGATCTTCTCGCTGGATGGCCTCGGCCAGCTTGGCTATCGTTCGGCGGTGGAGCGGGATTATCCGGTGGTCTTCGGCACGCTGTTCGCCTTCGGGCTGCTGGGCCTTGTGGTGGGCATCCTGTCGGACCTGATGTATGTCTGGACCGACCCGCGGATCGACTTTGAAAGGCGGGAATGATGGCCTTGTCCCCGCTCAACCAAAGGCGCTGGCGGATTTTCCGTGCCAACAAGCGGGCCTTCTGGTCGCTGGTGCTGTTTTCGGTGCTGTATCTGATCTCGCTCGGGGCAGAGCTTTTGTGCAACGACCACCCGCTTCTGGTCAGCTACAAGGGCCAGCTGCGCGCGCCCTTCCTCAGCTTTTATTCCGAGGCCGATTACGGCGGCGATTTCCTGACCGAGGCGAATTACCGCGACCCCGTGGTGCAATGCCTGATCCGGACCGGCGGCGGGCAGGATTGCTTCGATACAGCCGAGGACATCCTCAAGGCCGTCGATGCCGGCACCTACAAGGCCGATGGCTTTCAGAAGGGCTGGATCCTGTGGCCGCTGATCCCCTATTCCTACAACACGATCAACGATGTGCATGGCGCGGCCCCCTCGCCACCCGACCGTGACCATTGGCTTGGCACCGACGATACGGCGCGCGATGTGCTGGCGCGGGTGATCTATGGCTTCCGTCTGTCGGTCAGCTTCGGCCTGATCGTGACCTTCCTGACCTCGGTCATCGGCATCATCGCCGGGGCGATCCAGGGCTATTTCGGCGGCTTGACCGACCTGATCTTTCAGCGCGTGATCGAGATCTGGTCCTCGACCCCGCAGCTTTACATCATCATCATCATTTCGGCCGTCTGGACGATGAACTTCTGGCTTCTGACCTTCCTGATGGTGCTGTTCGGCTGGATGAGCCTTGTGGGCCTGGTGCGGGCCGAATTCCTGCGCGCGCGCAACTTCGAATATGTCCGCGCGGCCAAGGCGCTTGGGGTGAACGACTTCGCCATCATCTTGCGCCATGTGCTGCCCAATGCCACCGTGGCCACCATGACCATGCTGCCCTTCATCCTGTCCGGCACCATCGCCAGCCTGACCGCGCTGGATTTCCTGGGCTTCGGCCTGCCCGCCAGCGCCCCCAGCCTGGGCGAGATGACCCAGCAGGCCAAGCAGAACCTGCAGGCGCCCTGGCTGGCCTTCACCGCCTTTGTCACCTTCTCGCTGATGCTCAGCCTGTTGGTCTTCATCTCCGAAGGTGTCCGGTCCGCCTTCGACCCGCGAAAGACCTTCAAATGAGCCTGCTTTCGGTCACCAACCTCAACGTGCGCTTTCGACAGGACGGGCAGCTGGTCCATGCGGTGAAGGGGGTCAGCTTCACGCTGGAGAAGGGCGAGACCCTGGCTCTGGTCGGCGAAAGCGGGTCCGGGAAATCGGTCACGGCGCTGTCGACCGTGTCGCTTTTGGCCGACAATGCCGAGGTGACGGGCTCGGTGCTTTACGACAGGCAAGAGATGCTGGGCGCCCCGGAAGCGCGCTTGCAGAAGGTGCGCGGCAACGACATCAGCTTCATCTTTCAAGAGCCGATGACCTCGCTGAACCCCTTGCACACGATCGAGGCGCAGATCACCGAAAGCCTGTCGCTGCATCAGGGCCTGTCGGGCGCCCCGGCCCGCGCCCGCGTGCTGGAACTGTTGCAGAAGGTCGGCATCCGCGATGCCGAAAGCCGCCTGACCGCCTATCCGCACCAGTTGTCGGGTGGCCAGCGCCAGCGCGTGATGATCGCCATGGCGCTGGCCAACGGCCCCGACCTGCTGATCGCCGACGAACCGACCACCGCTCTGGACGTGACGATCCAGGCGCAGATCCTTGACCTTCTGGCCGATCTGAAACGGTCAGAGGGGCTGAGCCTTCTGTTCATCACCCATGATCTGACCATCGTGCAACGCATCGCCGACCGGGTCTGCGTCATGCAGGGCGGCGAGATCGTCGAACAGGGCCGCACGGCCGAGCTTTTCGCCAACCCGCAGCATCCCTATACCAGGAAACTGCTGGCCGCCCATGCCACCGGCCTGCCCGACCCGGTTCCGCCCGACGCCGCCGAGGTGCTGCGCACCGAACACCTGCGCGTCTGGTTCCCCATCACCACGGGCTTTCTGCGCCGCGTCACCGGCCATGTGAAGGCGGTCAACGACGCAAGCCTGACAGTCCGCGCCGGCGAAACGCTGGGCGTGGTGGGCGAAAGCGGCTCGGGCAAGACCACGCTCGCCCTGGCCATCCTGCGCCTGATCGGGTCCGAGGGCAAAGTGCTGCTCGACGGCAAGGACATCTCCGCCATCGCGAAATCCGCCCTGCGCCCCCTGCGCCGCGACATGCAGGTGGTGTTTCAGGACCCGTTCGGCAGCCTGTCGCCCCGCATGACCGCCGAGGCGATCATCTCGGAGGGGCTGGGTGTGCACGGCGTCGATCCCGGTCGCAACCGGCGCGAGATGGTGGCCGAGATCATGGCCGAGGTCGGGCTCGACCCCGGCACGATGCACCGCTATCCGCATGAATTTTCCGGCGGGCAAAAGCAGCGCATCGCCATCGCCCGCGCCATGATCCTGCGGCCCCGGCTTGTCGTGCTGGACGAACCGACATCCGCGCTTGACATGACGGTACAGGTCCAGATCGTCGACCTCTTGCGCGATCTGCAACGCCGCCACGGCCTGGCCTATGTCTTCATTTCGCACGATCTGCGGGTGGTGCGCGCCCTGTCGCACAAGGTCATGGTGATGCAGGCGGGCGACGTGATCGAGGCCGGCGCCTGCGAGACGCTTTTCGCCAACCCGCAACACGACTATACCAAGGCATTGCTTTCCGCCGCTTTCGGCAGCCCCCTTGCTCAGGCCCCGCATGAAAATCCTCTTCGTTCATCAGAATTTTCCAGGTCAGTTTCTATACCTCGCCCCGGAGTTGAAAAGGCGCGGCCATGACTGCATCGCCATCACCGATTATGCCAACACCCGCGAAAGCGCCATTTCCCTGCTGAAATACCGGCACGAAGGCCAACCGATCGACCCCGCCGCCGCGCGGCTTGGCCGCAACTATATCCAGATGAGCGATCGCGGCGTCACGGTCGCCCGCGCCTGCATGCAGTTGAGCCAGCGGCGAAACTTCGTGCCGGATGTGATCTTTGGCCATTCCGGCTGGGGCGAGACCCTGTTTCTCAAAGAGGTCTGGCCCGAGGCGAAGCTCCTGATCTATGCCGAATTCTACTACAAGGGCCGCGGCGCCGACGTGGGCTTCGATGCCGAATTCGGCGCGCCGAACTTCGATCAGGTGATGATCGCCCAGGGCCGCGCCTGCCACCTCGGCCAGGCGCTGCTGCATGCCGATGCGGGCCTTGCCCCGACCGAATGGCAGGCTTCGACCTTTCCGCCCGCGCTGCGCCAGATGATCGAGGTGATCCACGACGGCGTGAACACTGCGGTCATGGCGCCCAATCCGGCCGCCCGCTTCACCCTGCCCACCGGCCAGGTCGTCCGGCCCGGGGACGAGGTGCTGACCTTCGTCAACCGGAACCTCGAACCCTACCGCGGCTATCACATCTTCATGCGCGCCCTGCCAGAGGTTCTGCGGGCGCGACCCAATGCCCAGGTCGTCATCGTCGGAGGCGACGAGGTCAGCTACGGCGCCCCGCCCAAAGAGGCCAAGGGCTGGAAAGAGCTGATCCTGTCCGAGGTGCGCGACAGGCTCGACCTGAACCGTGTGCATTTCATGGGCAAGGTGCCCTATGATCAGTTCACTGCCCTGATGCAGGTCAGCCGCGCCCATGCCTACCTGACCTATCCCTTCGTACTCAGCTGGTCGATGATCGAGGCGATGAGCGCCGGCGCCCATGTGATCGGCTCGCGCACCGCGCCCGTGCAAGAGGTCATCGAAGACGGCGTCAACGGCACGCTCGTCGATTTCTTCGACGTGCCGGGATGGGCCGCCCGGCTGACCGAGGCCCTGGCCGACCCGCTGAAATTCCAGCCCCTGCGCGCGGCCGCCCGCCAGACCGCCCTGACCCGCTATGATCAGCGCATCCTCTTGCCGAAAATGATCGACTTCGTCGAACGCCATGGCCCCGGACGGCGCCGCTGATCGCCGCGCCGTTCAGAACCCGATGCCGCCGACATCCCCTCCCTGAGGGCCCGACCGCGGCACCCCTGCGCAAGGCCCCCTCTTGCCCTTGACCCAAATACTCCCGCGCGGCGCGCACGCCCGCGCCGGTTGGCCGCAGGCCAGAGGCAAGACAAGTCAGTGCGCCGCAGGCGCTCCTTCAGATCACCGCTTTCAGATCGCCGCCGAGTGGCGGGCCTTGCTCTGGTCGTAGGCGTCGAAGCCGCGGGCAATCATCCGGGCCAGGGGCCGCCCCTCCGGCAGGATGACCAGGGCCTCGGCATCCTGCGTGACCATTCCGGCAAAGCCCCGCGCCACCTCGCTCAGCATCCGGTCGACCTTCGCCCCCTCGATGCCGAACCCGGCCAGTTCCGCGCGCTCCACCCGGAAATCGCACATCAGCGCCTCGATGATGCGGGCGCGCAGACGGTCCTCTCCGGCAAAGACATGACCGCGGTGGGTCGAGAATTGCCCGTTGCGGATCGCCAGCGTGTGGTCCGACGTGCCCGAGGCGTTCTGCGCATAGCCTTGCGGAAACCGCGAGATCGACGAGGCGCCCAAGCCCACCAGGATCGGCGCCGTATCGTCGGTGTAGCCCTGGAAATTCCGCCGCAGATGCCCGGTGCGCGCCGCGACCGCCAGTCCGTCCGAGGGCTTGGCAAAATGGTCGATGCCGATTTCCTCATAGCCATCGGTCAGGAACAGATCGCGCGCCACCTCGTAAAGCCCCAGCCGCTCCATCGGCGTGGGTATGGCATCCGAGGGGATCATCTGCTGGCGACGGCTCATCCACGGCACATGGGCATAGCCGTAAAGCGCAACCCGGTCCGGCGCAAAGCTCAGAAGCTTGCCCACAGAATCGGCAATCTTCGCCCCGGTCTGATGCGGCAGGCCAAAGAGGATGTCGGCGTTCAGGCTTTGCACCCCGCGCGCCCGGATCATGTCCACCACATCGCGGGTCAATTCGAAACTCTGCTCACGGCCGATCGTCTTCTGGATTTCGGGGTCGAAATCCTGCACCCCGATCGAGGCACGGTTCATCCCCGCCGCAGCCAGCGCATCCAGCCGGGCCGCATCGACCTCGCTCGGGTCGATCTCGACCGAGAATTCCGCCCCGGCAGCCAAGGGCACCACATCCAGAATGGCCCCCGCCAGATCGCGAATCAGCCCCGGACCCAGCAGCGTCGGCGTCCCGCCACCCCAGTGCAGCCGGGACAAGGTCACCCCCTGCGGCAGATGGCGCGCCAGAAGGGCGATCTCGGCCTGCAACACTTTGACGTAGGCGATCACCGGATCGTCGCTGGTGGTGCCCTGTGTCCGGCACGCGCAAAACCAGCAAAGCCGGCGGCAGAACGGCACATGAACATATAAAGATATGCTTGAATCAGGCGGAATCGCCGCAATCCAGCCGGCGAAGGTGTCGGGCCCGACCCCGCCCGCGAACTGCGGCGCCGTGGGGTACGATGTATAACGCGGCACGCGCGCGTCAAAAAGCCCATAGCGGGCGAGTTGCGAATGTGTGTTCATGGGGTTACGTTGGCTTATAGGTCATGCGACTGCCTTGATCAGGATCAAACGGAAGGCCTCGGCATGTCACTTCATACGCTCAAGCTTGCTCCTCAGGATTGCGGCGATTGCCCGATCCGCCATCGCGCCGTTTGCGCCCGCTGCGACGGGCAAGAACTCGCGAAACTCGAGGAGATGAAATATTACCGCAGCTTCGAAGCCGGGCAGAACGTGGTCTGGTCCGGCGACCGGATGGATTTCGTGGCTTCGGTCGTCTCAGGCATCGCCTCGCTGACCCAGACGATGGAGGACGGCCGCCGCCAGATGGTGGGCCTTTTGCTGCCTTCGGATTTTGTGGGTCGCCCCGGTCGGACGATGGCCCCCTATGACGTGACTGCCACGACCGATCTTGTGATGTGCTGCTTCCGTCGCAAGCCGTTTGAAGAGATGATGTCCGTCACCCCCCATGTCGCCCAGCGCCTGCTGGAGATGACGCTGGATGAGCTTGACGCCGCGCGCGAATGGATGCTGCTTTTGGGCCGCAAGACGGCGCGCGAAAAGATTGCCTCGCTCTTGTCGATCCTCGCCCGGCGCGATGCCGGCCTCAAGGCTAGGGCGCCCAAAGGGGCCATCAGCTTCGAATTGCCGCTGACCCGCGAAGAGATGGCCGATTATCTGGGCCTGACGCTTGAAACCGTGTCGCGCCAGATGAACGCCCTGAAACGGGACGGCGTGGTGGAACTGGAGGAAAAGCGCCGCATCGTGGTGCCCAACTTCGACCGCCTGGCCGAGGAAACCGGCGACGATGCCGATGGCGGCTACCTCTCCTGAGCCTTTGCGCCTAAGGTGCCAAGGCTCAGGAGGCCAGATGCAAGACGAATCCCAGAACGACCCGCCGGCCAAGTCACGCTCGCACGGCCGGCTCAAGGTGCAGATCAGCGCCCAGCCGCGCGACCTGATGGCCGAGGTCGAGGTCAAGGGCGCCTTCACCGTCAAGGTCGTCACGCTTTTCCCCGAGGCCTTTCCCGGCACCCTTGGCCTGTCCCTCACCGGCAAGGCGCTGGACCTTGGCCTTTGGCGCATCGTGCCGATTGCGCTGCGCCCCTTTGGCGAGGGCAAGCACCGCAACGTCGATGACACCCCCGCCGGCGGCGGCGCCGGCATGGTCCTGCGCGCCGATGTGCTGGACCGCGCCCTGACCGAGGCGGCACGCGGCGCCAACCCCGACCGCCTGAAATGGCCGCTCATCTACCTGTCGCCCCGCGGCCGCCCCTTCGACCAAGCCATGGCCCGCCGTTTCGCCGCCTGCGAAGGCCTGACCATGATCTGCGGCCGCTTCGAAGGCATCGACCAGCGCGTCATCGACGACCACCAGATCGAAGAAGTCTCCCTCGGCGATTTCGTCCTGACCGGAGGCGAGATCGCCGCCCAAGCCATGCTGGACGCCACCGTGCGCCTGCTGCCCAACGTCCTTGGCAACCAAGCCTCGACCGAGGAAGAAAGCTTCTCCGACGGGCTTCTGGAACACCCGCAATACACCAAACCCGCCGAATGGAACGGCCTCCCAATCCCTGAAGTCCTGCAATCCGGCCACCACGCCGAAATCGCCAAATGGCGCAAGGTGCAGGCCGAGGAGTTGACGAAGGTCCGCAGACCGGACCTGTGGCAGGCTTATGTGCGGCGGAAGGGGCCCGGGAAGTAGGCTTCCGCGGCCTAAAGCCTATACTCACACCCTTCTTCTTGGCCCGGAATCAAGGCGCGTCAGCGCCGCCGGGCCGCGCCCGACCTCCCCCCGGGAGGGCGCGTTTGCATCGGTTGCCAGCAGAACTTCGGTTGGAGTATTTGCACCATAAAGCGCCCAGAACTACCCTTCGCGCGCCCACCCGAGGTCGGGCGCGGCCCTGTGTTGCGCGAGGGTTTGGAGGTCGGTAAAGAGCACAGCGTCGCCTATTTTTCCAGTAGTCTGGAAGGTACGGCGGTCCTTTTGATGGCAGTAGTCGACGGCCATACTGGGTTCACCTCTCGGACGCTTGACCAGGTTAGATGGACTCGAAAGGCTGTTCCGGGGTTTTCTGGATCAAACGCCAGGATGTCATCACTTGCCCGATCCGCTGCGATGACCACTAAATTGTCCACAACACAAAATAGCTGGTGCCCCTCGATAAGTTCGATTTTCAATCGCTGATGCAAGAAAATGCCCCTTGCCTCACTCACACTCTCCCAAGTCGACCAATCTATGTAGGGCGTTTCATCTTCGACCATGGCTGAACATCTCTGTGGTGAACAAAGCTCACGATTGCCTGATCGGGCAAAAAATCAAGGTCCACTCCGTCGCCGCGTGAAAACTTGAGCTTTGCCCACACCGCAACCTCCCTTGACCCGCACCCTCCCCTCCCCTATACGCCCGCTGTCCGGGGCATTCTGCCCATCGGACGCGATTCCCTTTGGCCTTTGCGCTGGCCTTCTTCGATCAGCGTGGACAGGGGAGCCGACAGATAAAAGCAGGCCCCATCTCTGGCGGGGTTGCCGAAAGGCAGCGACCCGGTTGAAGACCAAGAGCTCTGGTGCGGCATCATCTCTGCGGTACACCGCAGGTCATAGGAGCGGGTCATGAACCTGATCGCACAACTCGAGGCCGAACAGATCGCGGCCCTCGGCAAGACCATCCCGGATTTCAAGGCCGGCGATACCGTCAAGGTCGGCTACAAGGTGACCGAAGGCACCCGTTCGCGCGTGCAGAACTACGAAGGCGTGGTGATCGGCCGCAAGGGCGGTGCCACCATCGCCGCCTCGTTCACCGTGCGCAAGATTTCCTTCGGTGAAGGCGTGGAGCGCGTGTTCCCGCTCTATTCCACCAACATCGACTCGATCGAAGTGGTCCGCCGCGGCCGCGTGCGTCGCGCCAAGCTGTACTACCTGCGCGACCGTCGCGGCAAATCGGCCCGGATCGTCGAAGACACCAATTACAAAGCCAAGTCGGAATAAGGACAGCGACGATGAAACAGGGCATTCACCCCGATTACCACACGATCACCGTCAAGATGACCGATGGCTCGCTGTTCACCACCAAGACCACCTGGGGCAAAGAGGGCGACCAGATGGCGCTCGATATCGACCCGCTGGCGCATCCGGCCTGGACCGGCCAGTCGGCCCGCCTGATGGACACCGGCGGCCGCGTGTCCAAGTTCAAGAACAAATACGCCGGTCTGGTTCTCTGAGACGTCGGCAAGACTTGGTCGGGCGCCCTTGCGGGGGCGCCCTTTGCATTCGCGGCTTCAGGTGCCCCGCCACGGGCCAGACCGCCTGCCCGCGTCCCGGCCCGATTTTTCGCAGAAAAATCGCCCCCAACCGGCTCACGGCTTTGTGACGCCAGCCCCCGGCGCCTTGAGGCATGCTGATGTGATGCTCCGCATCGCAGCCCTCTTTTTACTTGCCAGCCTCACCTCCGCCGCCGCGCAGGACGTGCTTCAGACGTGGCGCGGCGAATATGGCAGTGCGACCGATCCCGCCACCTCTTGCGCCGCCAACCCGCATCAGCTGGATTTCATGACCCAGCCGCCGCATGCGCTGTTCAACTGGTCCAAACCCTGGACCGATGATGCGGGCCAATCGGTCACCTACCAGCGCTACGATCTCTTGAGCACGCAAGACGACACCCTGATCCTGCGGCTCGAAGGCGACACGCGCCGGACCGCGACCGGCGACCGGCCGATCTGGATTCTGCGGCAAACCACCCAGCCGCAGGGCTATTGCTGGGGTCGGACCGACTGGCCGGCCGTCCATTGCGAAAATCAGCAGGTCCGGTGCGACAACCCAACCTCGTGAGCGGGCGCATTGCGTGCCCAATCCCATGCGCATCCGGCCCCGATTTTTCTGCGAAAAATCATGTCGCACCCGGTGCGGACCCAAGCCGACTTCCCTCCCGGCCATTCGCCGCTTATAGCAAGGGAAAGGGCTTTGGAGTGCTGGCATGGCGCATATCATCGTGGTGGGCAACGAAAAGGGCGGCTCGGGCAAATCGACCACGTCGATGCATGTGGCCACGGCGCTCTGCCGGATGGGGTTCAAGGTTGGCGCGCTGGACCTCGACCTGCGGCAGAAAAGCTTCGGCCGCTATATCGAAAACCGTCTGGCCTATCTGGAGCGCGCCGAACTGAACCTGCCCTCGCCCGAATACCGCGACCTGCCCGAGATTGACCCTGCCCTGCTCGCCCCTGGCGAGAACCCCTTTGACCGCCGCCTGTCCGAGACGGTGGCAGCGCTTGAGGCGAGTTGCGATTTCATCATCATCGACTGCCCCGGCAGCCACACCCGGCTGAGCCAGGTCGCCCATTCGCTCGCCGACACGCTCATCACGCCGATGAACGACAGTTTCGTCGACTTCGACCTTCTGGCCCATATCGACCCCGAGACCGGCAAGGTCCAGGGTCCGTCGATCTATTCCGAAATGGTCTGGAACGCCCGCCAGCTCCGCGCGCAGGCCGGTCTGAAGCCGATCGACTGGATCGTGCTGCGCAACCGGCTGGGCGCCCAGCAGATGATCAACAAGAAGAAGGTCGGCTCCGCGCTTGAGGAACTGTCACGCCGCATCGGTTTTCGGGTGGCGGCGGGCTTTTCCGAGCGTGTCATCTTTCGCGAACTGTTCCCCCGGGGCCTGACCGTGATGGACCTCAAGGACACCGGGGTGGATCAGTTGAACCTGTCCAACATCGCGGCCCGGCAAGAGGTCCGCGACCTGATCAAGGAGCTCAGGCTGCCAGCGGTAGAGCAAAGGCCCGAAACAGCGCTTGCCTGACCTCGCGCCGGCTTTCGCGCATGTTAATCCGGTCGAGCCGCAGCGCGAAAGGATCGGGCATTTCGGTCTTGGGGGCGAACAGCCCGAACCTGGCAAGAAGCGATTTTCCGAGTTTCATGACGGCCTCCTTGACGCTTATATCGTTAATGTCCCGCTGAACCGGGGCAGGACCATGGCCAAGACCGGGTGGAAAAGCGAAGAGCGGCGGCGATTTGGAAACAATGCGTTTCGGGTTCCGCTTGCCTGACGACACGCGGCGTGGCACCTCTGGGCCAAAAGAGGTCCCGATGCCGAACCCGCTTTACGATGCGCTTTTCGCCCCACTTTCCCTTCGCGACAGCCGCCTGCTGATCCTGCCCGACGGGTCAGAGATTTCGGGCGCGGCGTTTCACGCGATGATCGCCCGCGCCGCCAATGCCCTGCGCGCGGCAGGTGTGAAACCGGGCGACCGCGTTGCCGCCCAGATCGCCAAATCGCCCGAGGCGCTGGCCGTCTATGCCGCCACCGTGGCGACCGGCGCGGTGTTCCTGCCGCTCAACACTGCCTATACCGCGCCCGAAGTGGCCTATTTCCTCGACAACGCGACCCCAAGCCTGTTCCTGTGCGAGCCCGCCAAGGCGGCTTCACTGGCCGAGGTGGCGCGCAACACCGTTCTGAAAACGCTCGATTCCAAGGGCGGCGGCAGTTTCGGCGCGGATCTGGCGGCGGCGGCGCCCGATTTCGCGCCCGAGCCGCGCGGCCCCGCCGATCTGGCCGCGATCCTTTACACCTCGGGCACCACGGGGCGGTCCAAGGGGGCGATGCTGACCCATGCCAACCTCTTGTCGAATGCCGAGACTCTGGCCGATCTGTGGCGCTTCACCCCGGCCGACGTGCTGCTGCATGCCCTGCCGATCTTTCACACGCACGGCCTGTTCGTCGCCTGCAACACCGTGCTGAAGACCGGCGGCTCGATGATCTTCCTGCCGGGATTCGAGATCGAGACAGTGCTGCGGATGCTGCCGCGGGCCACGGCGATGATGGGCGTGCCGACCTTTTACACCCGCCTCTTGGACGACGCCCGCTTTGACCGCGCCTTGGCGGCCCATATGCGGGTCTTCATATCGGGTTCGGCACCGCTCTTGGCCGAAACCCACCGCGCCTTCGAGGACCGCACCGGCCACCGCATCCTGGAACGCTACGGGATGACGGAAACCAACATGAACACCTCCAACCCCTATGACGGCGAACGCCGCGCGGGCACAGTGGGCTTTCCCCTGCCCGGGGTCCAGTTGCGCATCATGGCCGACGGAGTAGAGGTGGCCCCTGGCGCCGTGGGCGGCATCGAGGTGCGCGGCCCCAATGTCTTTGCCGGCTATTGGCAGATGCCGGAAAAGACCGCCGAAGAACTGCGCCCCGATGGCTGGTTCATCACCGGAGACCTCGGCCAGCGCGATGCCGATGGCTATGTGCAGATCGTCGGCCGCGCCAAGGACCTGGTGATCTCGGGCGGGTTCAACATCTATCCGATCGAGGTCGAAATGGTGCTGGACGAACAGCCCGGCGTTCTGGAAAGCGCGGTGATCGGCCTGCCGCATCCTGACTTTGGCGAGGCGGTCTTTGCCGTGCTGGTGCCGCGCAAGGGCGAGACGCTGGACCCGGCGCAGGTGCTGGACGGGCTGCGCGACAGGCTCGCCCGGTTCAAGCAGCCCAAGGCCGCGGTGATCCTGCCCGAATTGCCGCGCAACACGATGGGCAAGGTGCAGAAGGCCGCCCTGCGCAAGACCTATGAAGGCTGGTTCAAGCCCTGAACGCAGGGCGGGGCCTGCCCCGCACCCCGGGATATTTGCCAACAGATTAAGGGATCAGTCGGTTCCCGTGTCCGGGGCATCGTCGCTCAGTTCGTCTTCCAGAAAGCGTTCGAAGGCGTCAAGGTCGACCGGATCGAACTGGCCGAAGCCCTGCATCCAGACCGAGGCGGCGCGCAGGGCGTCGGGTTCAAGCTTGCACCATTTCACCCGGCCACGCTTTTCCTGGCTGATCAGACCCGCATCGGCGAGGACCTGCAGATGCTTGGAAATCGCCGCGAGCGACATCTGGAAAGGTTCGGCCACATCGGTCACCGCCATGTCATCCTCGAGCAGCATGGCGAGGATGGCGCGGCGCGTCGGGTCGGCGAGGGCCGCGAAGGCAAGGTCCAATGGGTCTGTCATGCTGGCAGTATCGGGGGCCGAGACACCAAGGTCAACCGGCTGGTTGAATATGGAAAGGCCGTTCGGGTCACTGCGACCCCTGCGCACAGCGGGCGGAGGCGTTTATCTTATTCCTTTATTATCAGCATATTAAACTGGATCGTTGGGCGATTATCCTTGCTTGACTCAGGAGCCGCTGCTCCCTAGGTTCCGCACGACTGTGAAGGGGTGCTTATGAACGAAGATCCGGACCAGGCACGGCTGCGTTCGCTGGAAGAGCGGATCGACCGGGCCCGCGGCAAGGATGCGCCGAAGCGTGCCGACACGGGCAAGGGTTTCTCGCAGGGCGAAGTGGCCTGGAGGATGGTGCTGGAGCTGGTGACAGGCATGCTGCTTGGACTGGCGATCGGCTACGGCCTGGATGTTCTGTTCGGAACACGGCCCTTCCTTCTGATCCTCTTCGCGCTGCTGGGCTTTGCGGCCGGCGTCCGGACGATGATGGGCACCGCAAGGCAGATGGCAAAAGATGCGGAAACATCCGCGACAGACAAAGAGGATTGACCATGGCTTCTGAAGGCGGTCTTTCGATTGACCCGATGCACCAGTTCCAGATCGTTCCCTTGTTCGGGGAAGGTCCGCTGCACTGGTACACGCCGACCAACCAGACGCTGTGGCTTGCCGTGACCGTGCTGGCGGTGATCGGGGTTCTGGTGCTGGGCTCGACCCGCCGCGCCATCATTCCGGGCCGCCTGCAATCCATGGGTGAGGTGTTCTACAGCTTTGTCCATTCGATGGTCGAGGATGTCACCGGTCACGAGGGCGCCAAGTTCTTCCCCTATATCATGGTGCTGTTCACCTTCATCGTGACCGCCAACCTGATGGGCCTGATCCCGGGCGCCTTTGCCTCGACCTCGCACATCGCGGTGACGGCGACGCTGGCGCTGGCGGTGTTCCTGACCGTCACGCTGGTCGGGCTTTACAAGAAGGGCATCGGCTTTCTGGCAATGTTCTGGGTGACCTCGGCGCCGCTGGCGCTGCGCCCGATCCTCGCGCTGATCGAGGTGATTTCCTACTTCGTGCGCCCGGTCAGCCATTCCATCCGTCTGGGCGGCAACATGATGGCCGGCCACGCCGTGATGAAGGTTTTCGCCGGCTTTGCCGGGGTGATGGGCATCGGGTCGATCGTGCCGATCGCGGCCATCGCTGCGATCTATGGCCTCGAACTCTTGGTGGCCGTCGTGCAAGCCTATGTTTTCGCTATTCTGACCTGTGTCTATCTGCGTGACGCCGTTGGCGAAGCCCACCACTAGGTCAGTTCAACCCAACCTCTGAAATCGCAATCTCAAGGAGAATACCAATGACTGGCGATCTCGTTCAATTCGCTCTGATGGGCAAGTACATCGGTGCAGGCCTGGCCACCATGGGTCTTGGCGGCGCTGGCATCGGCGTGGGTATCGTGGCCGGCAACTTCCTGTCGGGCGCGCTGCGCAACCCGTCGGCCGCTCCGGGCCAGACCGCCAACCTCTTCGTCGGCATCGCCTTCGCCGAAGCTCTGGGGATCTTCTCGTTCCTCATCGCCCTGCTGTTGATGTTCGCCGTCTGATCCTTTCCGGACCAGAAGAGACGTGGCCGGAGCGGGGTTTTACCCCCTCCGGCCCGGTTCATCGGCCCGATTGACCGGCAAGCCAGGAGGACGACATGGCATCGACTGCGGAAACCGTGGCTGGCGCTGCGGGCGAGGCTACCGAAAAGGGTATGCCGCAACTCAATTTTGGCACCTGGCCGAACCAGATCTTCTGGTTGGTGGTGGCTTTGGTCATCATCTATTTCGTGCTGACCCGCATCGCCCTGCCGCGCATCGCCGCCGTGCTGGCCGAGCGCAGGGGCACGATCGGCAACGATCTCGCCGCGGCGGAAGAGCTGAAGGGCAAGGCGAAGGCGGCCGAAAAGGCCTATAACCTCGCGCTGGAACAGGCGCGGGCCGAAGCCAACAAGATCATCGCGGCGACCAAGGCCGAAATCAAGGCCGACCTAGATGCGGCCATGGCCAAGGCCGATGCCGAGATCAGCGCCAAGGCCGCCGAAAGCGAAAAGCGCATCGCCGAAATTCGTGCCGGTGCGATGGACGCCGTCTCGGAAGTGGCGCGCGACACGGCCGGCGCTTTGGTGTCGGCGCTGGGTGGACAGGCCGACGCGGCCACCATCGACGCGGCCGTCGCCGCCCGGTTGAAAGGGTAAGCCCATGACCAAGTTGATGACACGGCTGGCAACCGCCACCATGATCGCCCTCGCGGCAGCGCCGGCCTTCGCGGCCGAGGAAGGCCCGTTCTTCTCGCTGCGCAATTCGGAATTCGTGGTCGGCGTTGCCTTCCTGATCTTCGTCGGCGTGCTGATCTATCTGGGCGTGCCAGGCAAAGTGGCCGGGATGCTGGACGCCCGCGCCGAGGGCATCCGCACCGACCTGAACGAAGCCCGCCTGCTGCGCGAAGAGGCCAAGACGCTGCTCGCCTCTTACGAGGCCAAGCAGAAAGAGGTGCAGATCCAGTCGGCCCGCATCGTGGCGACCGCCAAGGAAGAGGCTCTGGCCGCAGCCAAGCAGGCCAAGGCCGATCTGCAAGGCTCCATCGCGCGCCGGATGGCCGCCGCGGAAGAGCAGATCGCCTCGACCGTGAAAGCCGCCGAACTGGCCGTGCGCAATCAGGCGATTTCAGTTTCGGTCGCCGTGGCTGCCGATGTCCTGAAACGTCAGATGACCGCCGATCAGGCCGCCGCCGCGATCGACGCCTCGATCCAGCAGGTCGCAGCCAAGCTGCACTGAAACCTGTAACCCCATGAAAAAGGCCCGGAGCATGCTCCGGGCCTTTTGCTTTGCCGACAGCCCTCAGCGCGGGCGGATGATGATCTCGACCCGGCGGTTCTGCGCCCGGCCTGCCGCGGTCAGGTTGGTGGCGACGGGCTGATCCTCGCCCCGGCCATAGGTCGAAATACGGCCAGCCGGAACCCCGGCGCCGATCAGGATATTGGCCACCGAATAGGCCCGGCGCTGCGACAGGTCCATGTTCATCGCGGCGGCGCCCACGTTGTCGGTATGGCCGACCACCTCGATGGTGCTGGCCGGATAGGACACGAGGTTGGCCGCGATCGAGCGAATCTCGCCCTGCAGGTCGGGCCGCAGCGTGGCGCTGCCCGTGGCGAACAGCACGTCGTCCGGCAGGTTGACCAGAAGGTAGCCGCCCATATTGGTGACCGTCACATTCGGATTGCCCAGACGGTTGCGCATGTCGGCCGCCTGCGCGTCCAGCGTGTTGCCGATCAGACCGCCGGCGAGCCCGCCCAGGATGGCGCCATGCAGCGCACCGTTCTTGTCGTTGTGGAACATGCTGCCCAAAGCCGCACCGCCCAAGGCACCAAGCACCGCCCCGTTCTGCGTGCGGTAATTCGGGTCCTGGATGCGGGTGGCAGGATCTTCACAGGCCGAAAGGCCAAGGGCTGCAACGGTGGAAAGGGCAATGATGGATCTGGATTTCATGGTTCTGCTGCCTCGTTTTGACCAGGCCGAGTTTCCGGCCATGCGCGGGATTATACCAATCCGCACCGCAGGGTCACAGCCACCGGCAGACTTGCGCGACTTTCAGCCCATCACACTTGCGTTGGCGGCATCAAGCCGCCGCTTCGGCGTCGTGACGCGCCGCCTCCCAAGCCAGAATGGCGCGCTTGACCGGCAGACCCCAGTGATAGCCGCCAAGCCCCCCCGACTTGCGCAGCGCCCGGTGGCAGGGGATCAGAAGGCTGATCGGATTGCGCCCGACGGCCGTGCCCACCGCCCGCACCGCCCGCGGCGCGCCCACGGCGCTGGCCAGTTCCGAATAGGTGGTGACCTGACCGGAGGGGATGCGCAGCAGGGCCTCCCAGACCTTGATCTGGAACGGCGCCCCGATGAGGTACAGGGGTGCCGCCTGCCCGCCCAGCGCGGCCTGGACCCAGGGCCGCAGCATCATCGCGTCTTCGACAAAGGTTGCATGGGGCCAACGCGCCGCCAGATCCTCCAGCGCCGCCGCCTCGCCCATGTCAGCGGCAAAGCCCATGCCGCAGATGCCGCGCTCGGTGCCCATCACCACAGCGCGGCCAAAGGGGCTGTCGAACCAGCCCCAACGGATGGTCAGCCCCGCGCCTCCCCTGGCATAGTCGCCCGGGCTCATCGCCTCCCAGGTCAGGAACAGATCATGCAGGCGCGAGGGCCCCGAAAGCCCGGCGGCCAGCGCGGTATCCAGCACGGTGAATCGGTCGGCCAAGAGCGCCTTCGCGTGATCCAGCGTCAGATATTGCTGATAGCGCTTGGGCGAGACCCCGACCCAGGCCGAAAAGACCCGCTGGAAATGCGCCGGGCTCATCCCCATCCGCGCGGCCAGAGCATCGAGCGTCAGCCCCGGCCCCGCCGCGTCAATCTCGGTCAGGGCGCGCGCAATCACGCCATAGTGGTAGGTGTCTTCGTGCATATCCGCCTCCATGCCGCCAACATAGGCGGCCGCCCTTTCGCAAAACACCCGAATCCTGCGCAAATGCTTGCCCAAGGCGCCCCAAGCAGGCATATCCCCGCCATGAGCGCTCAACTCCCCTATGCCGCCCTGCAAAGCGTGTTCCGGACCTTTCAGGCCCTGAACCCCGAACCCATGGGCGAACTGCACCACACCAATGCCTATACATTGCTGGTCGCCGTTGCCCTGTCGGCCCAGGCCACCGATGCGGGCGTGAACAAGGCGACCAAGGGCCTTTTCGCCGTGGCCGACACGCCGGAAAAGATGCTGGCCCTGGGCGAGGCCGCGCTGATCGAACACATCAAGACCATCGGCCTTTTCCGCAACAAGGCCAGGAACGTGATCCGTCTCAGCCAGATGCTGATCGACGACTACGGCGGCCAGGTCCCCTCCTCGCGCGCCGCGCTGCAACGCCTGCCCGGCGTGGGGCGCAAGACGGCCAATGTCGTCCTCAACATGTGGTTCCACTACCCCGCGCAGGCGGTCGACACCCATGTCTTCCGCGTCGGCAACCGCACCGGCATCGCCCCCGGCCGCGACGAGCTTGCCGTCGAACGCGCCATCGAGGACAACGTCCCCGTCGAATTCCAGACCCACGCCCACCATTGGCTGATCCTGCACGGCCGCTATACCTGCACCGCCCGCGCCCCGAAATGCCGCCTCTGCCCGATTTCTGAGACCTGCCTGTTCGAGGATAAAACATGAAGAAATACCACGTCGTCGGCATCGGCAATGCCATCGTCGATGTCTTCTCGGCCGCCGATGACAGTTTCCTGGAACTGATGGGCATCCAGAAGGGCATCATGCAGCTGGTCGAAAAAGACCGGGGCGAGGTGCTTTATGCCGCCATGAAAGACCGCGTCCAGGCGCCCGGCGGCTCGGTCGCCAACACGCTGGCGGGGCTGGGCAATCTTGGTCTTTCGACCGCATTCATCGGCCGGGTGCATGACGATGCCCTCGGTCGGTTCTACGCCAGCCACATGGCCGAAAACGGCACCGATTTCGTCAATCCGCCGGTGCCGGGCGGCGATCTTCCCACCTCGCGCTCGATGATCTTCGTGGCCCCCGATGGGGAGAGGTCGATGAACACCTATCTCGGCATCTCGTCCGAACTCGGGCCGCAGGACGTGTCCGACGATGTGGCCGGCGCCACGGGGCTTCTGTTCCTCGAAGGCTATCTCTACGACAAGCCCAAGGGCAAGGAGGCCTTCGAACGCGCCGCCAAACTGTGCCGGACCGCAGGCGGTAAGGCCGGCATCGCGCTGTCAGATCCCTTCTGCGTTGACCGCCACCGCGACGATTTCCGCCGCCTGGTCAAGGATCTGGATTATGTGATCGGCAACGAACACGAATGGTGCTCGCTCTACCAGACCGACCTGTCCAACGCGCTGGAACAGGCCGCCCGCGACGCCGGGATGATCGCCTGCACCCGTTCGGGCCACGAGGTCATCATCCTGCGCGGTGAGGATCAGGCCGTGGTCCCGGTCAACCGCATCGTCCCGGTCGATGCCACCGGCGCCGGCGACCAGTTCGCCGCGGGCTTCCTTTATGGCATCGCCACCGGCCAGGACCTTTACACCTGCGGCCGGATGGGCTGCGTCGCCGCGGCCGAGGTCATCTCGCATTACGGCGCCCGCCCGGAAACCGACCTCAAGGCGCTTTTCGCCCAAGAAGGCCTGATCTGACCCTTCCAGCTTCATTCAGGCAAAAATACTCTGCGGGGGGTCTGGGGGGCGCAAAGCCCCCCAGCCGGAGCCGCCGCGCGCCCCCTCGAACCGGCCGCGCCCTATTCGCCCAGCTTGGCGTGTACCTCGTCCAGATCGACCTCGCCCAGGGGCATCTTGTTGGCCGGATTGTCGAAGTCGTATCGGAACAGCTGGAAATCGCGCTTGTAGACTTCCCACATCAGATGCCGCGACAGATCGTCGAAATAATCCTCGACCGGATGGGCGCGCTTGGGCCCATGCCCCTCGCTTTCATTGAACCGCGGGATGGTCTTGAGGTCGATGGCATGTTTCGGCTTCATCTTGCTGACTACCTCGGCCATGCCCTCGTCGAATTTCTCGGTGAAGATGATCTTGTTGTAGCGCCCGCCGTTGACGATGAAGGTCGAGACATGGCCCGCCATAGCCGACCAGTGGATATCGGGCTCCATCGGTTTCTTGAAGCGGATCGTGTCGCGGGCGAAGAGTAGAAAGCGCCGGAACGCGGCGATCTGGTCGAACTCCTGCTTGCCGTCGTCGCCGCCGACCTCGACCCCGTATTTTTGCACCAGCATCGGCACCATGTTGCCGCGATAGCGTTTTCCATTGCGCTGGATGCCGCAGACCTTGTCGAAAAAGCTCGACAGGATGCGGGTATAGGGGTTGCGCACGCAGGTGAAGGCATAGGTCTTGCGCCCCTTCACCGCCTTTTCGATGGCAGGCTGGCTGGCCTCCTGGCTCCACTTGTGCAGACCCGTGCTCGCGTCGTGAATGTCGCCGTCAAAAAAGCTGCCGTGGTCGGCGTAGTACATGATCTGCCCGATGGTCGAGCAGGCGCATTTCGGCACCACGCGGTACACGACGCTTTCACTTTCGGTCATCCAGGTACCGGGAAAACCCATCTTCTGCTGCCTCCTTGGCGGCCATATGCCCCTTTGGCACCAACCGCGGAAAATCTACGGCGAAAAGAACAAACAAACTCTGTCTTTTCAATGTCCGATGGCGGTATTTATGACGGCAGCACGGGCCTGAACCCTCGGATCATTGTTCCAATGGCGAAAATTGCCTACATTCTCTTGTGCCACAAGGACCCCGAGGGGATCATCGCCCAGGCCCAGCGGCTGACGGCGGTCGGCGACTTCATCGCCATCCACTTCGACGCCCGCGCCCGGCGCGAGGATTTCGAAAAGATCCGCAGCGCGCTTGCCGCCAACCCGGCCGTGACCTTCGCCGCGCGGCGGCTCAAATGCGGCTGGGGCGAATGGAGCCTGGTAGAGGCCACGCTCAACGCGGTAAAGGCAGCGGTGGCCGCCTTCCCGCGCGCCACGCATTTCTACATGCTGTCCGGCGACTGCATGCCGACCAAGACCGCCGAATATGCCCATGACTTTCTGGACGCCAACAACCGCGACTACATCGAAAGTTTTGACTTCTTCACCTCGGACTGGATCAAGACCGGCATCAAGGAAGAGCGGCTGATCTACCGCCACTATTTCAACGAACGCACGCAGAAGTGGCTGTTTTACACCGCGATGGAATGGCAGAAGCGGCTGAAACTGACGCGCAAGGTGCCGGGCGATCTGCAGATGATGATCGGCAGCCAATGGTGGTGCCTGCGCCGCCGCACTGTCGAAATGGTGCTGGAGTTCTGCGCCAAGCGGACCGACGTGATGCGCTTCTTCCGCACGACCTGGATTCCGGACGAGACCTTCTTTCAGACCATCGTCCGCCATCTGGTGCCCGAACACGAAATAGAGCCGCGCACGCTGACCTTCCTGATGTTCACCGATTACGGGCTGCCGGTGTCGTTCTACAACGACCATTACGACCTGCTGATCAGCCAGGATTACCTCTTCGCCCGCAAGATCAGCCCGGATGCCCGCGACCTGAAGGACCGGCTGGGCAAGCTTTATTCGGCGACCGGCGTGCGCTTTGGCATCTCGAACGAGGGACGGACGCTCTTCAAGTTCCTGGTCGGCCGCGGTCGGATCGGCCGCCGTTTCGCGCCCCGCTTCTGGGAGACGGAAAGCTCGCTCGGTCGCCAGCGTACCCTTCTGATGGTGACCTGCAAGAAATGGCACGTGGCCAAGCGGCTGGTCGACCGGGTGCGTCAGGTCACCAACATGCCGGCCGTCGAATATCTGTTCAACGAGGCCGACACGCCCCTGCCCGATCTGGGCGGCATCCAGACCACGCTGGAAAAGCGCACCCGCCATCGCCGCGCGCTGGTGCGGATGCTGTTCGACTATTGGCAATCGGATGTGCTGATGGTCTGCATCGACCCGGCCAACACCGACCTCATGCAGGATTTCTACAACGACAAGGCCAAGGTGCGCCTGCTTGAGATCGAGTGCGAATTCAGCGACGACTATCTGATCGGCCATGCCAAGCGCGTGGGTCTGGCCGCCGACCGCACCCCGCGCGAGGTGCTCGACCGGCTTCTGCCGACGATCCGCTACGATGTGCGCTTTGAAAGCGACCGGATCCGCGACGCGGGCTTTCCCAATTTCTTCCAGTTGCGCCAAACCGACTCGGTGGACGAAAACAGCGTGCCGCTGGCGGAATTTCTTGATATCCCCCCCGAGAAGGCCCGCGAGATCGCGGGCACCCATTATCTGTTCGTGGATTGAGCCCATGCCCTCGACGTCGCACCATGCCTATGACCCTTCGAACATCTTCGCGCGCATCCTGCGCGGCGAGATCCCCAACAAGACCGTGCTGGAGACCACGCACACGCTGGCCTTCCACGACATTCACCCGCAGGCGCCGATCCATGTGCTGGTGATCCCCAAGGGGCCCTATGTGACCTTCGACCACTTCGCCGCCGAGGCCAGCGCCGAAGAGCTGACCGATTTCCACCGCACCGCCGCTTCGGTCTGCGCGATGCTGGGCGTGGCTCCGGGCGAGGGTTACCGCGCCATCACCAACGCCGGGGCGCATGGCATGCAGGAAGTGCCGCATTACCACCTGCATATCCTGGGCGGCAAGGTGATGGGCCGGATGCTGGGCCACGGCTGAGGCGCGCCGCGGCCCCGGCTGGGGGGCTTCGCGCCCCCCAGACCCCCTGCGGAGTATTTCTTCCCGGATGAAGGGAAAGAAGGTCAGGCCAGGACCCGGCGGGTCTTCCACAGGGACACCGCGATGCCCGATGTCAGGATGGCAGCGGTGATGCCCAGCGACAGGCCGGCGGGAAATTTCTCCCAGTCGAGCCAATCGGCTATGAACATCTTGGAGCCGATGAAGACCAGAAGCCCGGCCAGGGCATATTTCAGATAGGCAAAGCGGTGCAGGATGGCCGAAAGCGCGAAATGCAGCGCACGCAGGCCGAGGATCGCGAAGATGTTCGAGGTATAGACCAGGAACGGGTCGGCGGTGATGGCAAAGACGGCCGGCACCGAATCCACGGCAAAGATCAGGTCGGCGGTTTCCACCATGATCAGGGCCAGGAAAAGCGGCGTGGCGAACCACAGGCCCTCGCGCCGCACGAAGAAGCTTTCGCCCTCAAGACGCTCGGTCAGGCGCAGGCGGGATTTCAGCCAGCGCAGGATGGGCGTGTCGATGGGCGCGTGCTCTTCGCGGGCGAACAGCATCTTGATGCCGGTCAGGATCAGGAAGCCGGCGAAGAGATAGAGCACCCAGTGGTATTCGGCCACCAGCGTGGCGCCTATCGCGATCATCAGCCCGCGCAGTACGATCACGCCCAGCACGCCCCAGAACAGCACCCTGTGCTGCAGGGCGCGCGGGATGGCGAGGCTGGAGAAGATCAGCGCCATCACGAAGACATTGTCCATCGACAGGCTTTTTTCCACGACGAAGGCGGTGAGGTACGAGGCCGCCGCCGGCGCACCCATCTGCCAGAAGATGAAGCCCGAAAACGTCACACCCAGCGCCACATAGACCGCCGACATGGCGAGGCTTTCCCGCACGCCGATCTCGCGCGCGCCCTTGTGCAAAAGGCCCAGGTCGGCGGCCAGCAACGCCGCGACCGTGGCCAGAAAGCTCAGCCACATCCAGACCGGGGTGCCCATGAAGGCAGTTGTCAGAAATTCCATCATCGACCTCTCTGTTGAGGCTCGATCCGGCATTGGGCCAGCATCGAGCGTACTCGATGCGGTCCGACATCACGATGCATGATCGTCAGAGGGGCCCGGCCCGCGCAACCAAGATGGGGGCGCGGCGCCGGGGTTCAAGCCTTGCCGGCAGATTCCCCTGCGGTTTCTGCCGCCAGGATCGCAGCAAGCCCTTCGCGGTAGGTGGGATAGGCCAGTGTGACGCCCAGCACCGCCTTGATCCGGTCGTTACGCACCCGCTTGTTCTCGGCATAGAAGGACCGCGCCATCGGCGTCATGTCGGCATCTTCATAGGGCACCATCGGCGGTTCGGGCAGGTCCAGCATGCGGGCGGCGAGGCTCAGCACATCCTCGGGCGCGGCCGGGTCGTCATCGCAGACATTGTAGATGCCGGGATGCGGCCGCGTCAGGGCGGCGTGCAGGACATTGGCGATATCCTCGACATGGATGCGGGAAAACACCTGCCCCGGTTTGAGGATGCGCCGGGCCGACCCGTCGCGCACCTTCTCGAACGGGCCGCGCCCCGGCCCGTAGATCCCGGCAAGGCGAAAGATGTGCAGGGGCTTGCCCAGCGCCGTCCATTCCGCCTCGGCCCGGGCGCGCGCCGCACCGCGCGCCGTCAGCGGGGCGAGCGGCGTCGTCTCATCCACCCAGTCGCCGTTGTGGTGGCCATAGACCGCCGTGGTCGAAAGATAACCCAGCCAGCGCAGATCGGCCGCGGCAATCCGTGCGCCGATGGCGGCCAGAACCGGATCGCCCTGCCCCGGCGGAACCGAGGTCAGAAGATGGCTCGCCTGAGCCAGCGCCACCGTCAGATCAGCCGCCCCGGCGGTGCCGGTCCAGATCACCGGCTCGACCCCGGTGGCGCGCAGGGTTTCGACGTTGTCGGCGCTGCGGGTGGTGGCGAGGATGCGCCAGCCTTCGGGCAGCAGACGCCGCGCCAGGGCCTGCGCCGAATAGCCATGTCCGATGGAAAGAAGCGTTTTCATCCCTGCTTTATCCCCGGCCCGGCAGCCTTGGGCAAGGTTGATTTCATCGCACCTCCATGGTGGAATAAGCCATGCCTGAACCTGACCTGACCGCCGCCCTTGCCCTGACCGGGCCTGATGCCACGCTCAAGCTCTACCGCGAATGGGCGGCAAGCTATGACAGCGGCTTTGCGCGCGACATGGAATACAATCTGCCCGCCCATGTCGCCCGCGCCTTTCTGGCGGCCGGCGGGACGGGCCCGGTGCTGGATGTGGGCGCGGGAACCGGACTGGTGGCCCAGCGCCTGCGCGATCTGGGCTGCGAGGGGCCGATCGACGGGCTGGATTTCTCGGCCGAGATGCTGGCCGTGGCTGCGACCAAGGCGGTCTACCGCACCCTGACCTTGGCCGATGTGACACGGCCCCTGCCGCTGGAACGCGTTTATATGGGCATCACCTCGTCGGGCACCTTCACCGCCGGCCATGTCGGGCCCGAGGCGTTCGACCCCATGCTGGCCGTGGCCCTTCCGGGCGCCCTGTTTGCGCTGTCGATCAACCGGCGGGTCTGGCAGGCCAAGGGCTTTGACAAGGCCCTGCCCGATCTGGTCGAAGCGGGCCGCGTCACCGGCCTGCGCCTGATCGAGGTCGATGTCTATGGCAACGCCGCTGCCCGGCTGGACCCCGAACACGCTGAAGACCGCGCCCTGATCGCGCTGTTCCGCGCAGCCTGAGACAGCTTCATCAGAACTTCACTTGCCTAAGGGGCTGTCCCGCTCTTAGATGCCCGATCAAATTGATGGGACGCCCGCGATGCAAGACGATGTTTTCCTGACTCCCGAAGCCCGGGACCACGCCACCTTTTCCGATGCCGCCGCAGCCGTCGCCTGCCTGGAGCGGCTTTACGCCGAGGCGACCGGGTTTCTGGGCCAGGCCTTTTCCGATGCGGTGACCCTCGGCAAGCCCGCGGCCCGGGTGCGCGCCTATTACCCCGAGATTCGCCTGACCGTGCCCAGCCATGCCAAGATCGACAGCCGGCTGTCCTTTGGCCATGTCTCGCATCCCGGCACCTATTCCACCACGATCACGCGGCCCGATCTGTTTCGCAACTACCTGATCCAGCAGATCGGCCTCCTGATGGAGAACCACGCGGTGCCGGTCCAGATCGGCCTGTCGGACACGCCGATCCCGCTGCACTTCGCCGTGGCCAACAATCCCGACATGACCGTGCCGCATCAGGGCGTGCTGAACTTCACCCTGCGCGATGTCTTCGACGTGCCCGACCTTGCCACCACCAACGATGACATCGTGAACGGCCAGCGCACCCGGCATGACGACGGCTCCTTCCCGCTGGCGCCCTTCACCGCGCAAAGGGTCGATTACTCGCTGGCGCGCCTGTCGCATTACACCGCGACCGACCCGATCCACTTTCAGAACTATGTCCTCTTCACCAACTACCAGTTCTACGTGGATGAATTCGAATTCATGGCCCGCGCCGCCCTGTCGAACCCGGCCTTGGGCTATACCGAATTCGTGGCGGGCGGCAACGCCAGCATAACCGAGGGCGATGGCGTGCTGGCGCCCTCGTCCAAGACGCCGCAGATGCCGACCTATCATTTGAAGCGCGCGGACGGCAACGGCATCACGCTCGTCAACATCGGCGTCGGCCCGTCGAACGCCAAGACCGCCACCGACCACATCGCCGTCCTGCGCCCGCATGCCTGGCTGATGGTCGGCCATTGCGCGGGCCTCAGGAACAGCCAGAGCCTCGGCGATTTCTGCCTCGCTCATGCCTATCTGCGCGAGGATCACGTGCTGGACGACGACCTGCCGATCTGGGTGCCGATCCCTGCCCTCGCCGAGATTCAGATCGCCCTGCAGGACGCCGTGGCCGAGGTGACCCGGCTTGACGGCTATGACCTCAAGGCCATCATGCGCACCGGCACCGTGGCCACGATCGACAACCGCAACTGGGAACTGCGCGACCAGTCCGGCCCGGTGCGCCGCCTCAGCCAATCGCGCGCCATAGCGCTCGACATGGAAAGTGCGACCATCGCCGCCAACGGTTTTCGGTTCCGGGTTCCCTATGGCACGCTGCTCTGCGTGTCCGACAAACCCCTGCATGGCGAATTGAAGCTGCCCGGCATGGCAAGCGCCTTTTACAAGACGCAAGTCTCGCGCCATCTGCAGGTCGGCATCCGCGCGATGGAGCGCTTGCGCGAGATGCCGCTTGGCCAGATCCACAGCCGCAAATTGCGCAGTTTCGACGAAACTGCCTTTCTATGATGGAGATTTTGCCCCGCCGCGTGCAAAAATGCTTGCCTTGACCGGCAAAAACCTGTGTAGCGGGCTCCGCAGCCCCGGCTGTGGCAAGATGCGTCAAAGCAGGGGCCGACCCAATTTCCGGAAAACCGGAACCTGATCCGAGGGACGAAGACATGACCAAACCGATGACCAAAACCCAACTTCTCGCCGCTTTGGCGGATGCGATGGGCGGCGACAAGAAGACCGCGAATTCCGCGCTGGACGCCATTGCCGCCGTCGTGGCGCGCGAAGTGGCCGCCGGCGGCGCCGTGACCCTGCCGGGCCTGGGCAAGATCGTCTGCCGCGCCCGCCCCGAACGTCTGGTGCGCAATCCCGCCACCGGCGAACAAGTGACCAAGCCCGCCGACAAGCAGGTCAAGTTCACCATCGCCAAGGCCTTGAAAGACAGCGTCAACGCCTGATCTGCAGCCACGCGCGCCAAGGGGTCGTCCAGACATCGGTCTGGGGCGGCCCTTTCCTTTGGAGGCATCATGGACGTCATAGCCCTGTTGATGGGTCTTTGCTTTTCGCTCATGTGGTCTTCGGCCTTTGCCACGGGCCGCATCATCGTCGAGGATGCCTCGCCGCTTCTGGTGCTGGCGCTGCGCTTCCTGATCTCGGGTCTGATCGCCGTGGCCATCGCGCGGGCGCGCGGGCAAAGCTGGCGCCTGTCGCGGCCGGTCGCAAAGTCGGTGCTGATCTTTGGCCTCTGCCAGAACGCGCTGTATCTGGGCCTGAATTTCGAGGCGCTGCGTTGGATCGAGGGCAGTCTCGCCTCTGTCATCGCCTCGTCGATGCCGCTTCTGGTGGCGCTGATCGGCTTTGCCATGGGCGAGCGTCTGCCGCGGCTCGGTATCGCGGGGCTCGTGGCGGGCTTTGCCGGCGTGGCGCTGATCATGTACAGCCGCATCACCCATGGCGCCGATCCGACCGGGGTCGTGCTCTGCGTGATCGGCGCCACCGCGCTGGCCTTTGCCACGCGGCTGGTCAAGGCGGTCTCGGCCGGGGGCAACCTTTTGATGGTCATCGGTCTGCAGATGCTGGTCGGCTCGGCCATCCTTGCCGTGGTCGCCATGGTGGCCGAGACGCCGCGCCTGAACCTGACCGGGCAACTGGCGCTGACCCTGTCCTACCAGATCCTGGTGCCGGGCCTGCTTGCGACCTTCCTGTGGTTTTCGCTGGTCGGACGGGTCGGCGCGGTGCGGGCCTCGACCTTCCATTTCCTCAACCCCTTCTTCGGCGTCGCCGTGGCGGCGGCGCTTCTGGGCGAAAGGATCACCCCCGTGGATATCCTGGGGGTGATGATCGCCATGGCAGGGATTCTGGCCGTGCAGATGTCGCGTCAGGCCGCCGTCAGGGCCGCGTCATAATCCTTGGCGCGGGCGAGCGACGGCCGCGCCTGATAGCGCGCCACCCAATCCCGGATCAGGTCATCGTCCGGCATGAGCTGCGGCATGAAGGTGAAGGCCGAGGCGCACAGCAGGTCGGCCGCCGAATAGTCGCCGCAAAGCCAGGGCCCACGTTCCAGCGCCGCGCGCAGCCGCGTCGCAATCTCGGGCAGGCCACGGAAATTGCGCTCGAACCCGGGGTGCCGGATGCCCAGGACCTCGGCCCAGGTCACGGGCTCCATCACGCCCTGATACCAGAACAGCCAGGTCAGGTATTCGCCGCGCCGCGGGTCGCCCGGCTTGGGCGCCCGCCCGGCATCGGGAAACAGCGCCGTCAGATACAGCATGATCGCCGCGCCTTCGGTGATGACCGTGCCATCGTGGATCAGCACCGGCACCTTGCCCTCGGGATGCGGGTTCGACGGGTCGCGCCGCCCGCTGCCATCGGCGCGCTGGATATCGACCTGCCTGATCTCGATCTTGTCCCAGATCTTCATCTCGTCGATCAGCACCAGAATCCGGGTCGAACGCGAGTTCACGGCATGTATCAGCGTCAGCATTTGTATCTCCTTGATTGATCCGATGGGTTGACTATGCTGCAAGCCTCCTGCCAGAACCTGTCAGCATCCCATGTCGCGCCCCGATCGCCTGTTCCGCCTGCTGACGGCCCTGCGCAGCCTGCCGCAGCCGGTCACCGCCGCCCGCCTCGCCGCCGAGACCGAGGTCTCTCTCCGCACGCTTTACCGCGATATCGAAACCCTGCGCGCCGGCGGCGCCCTGATCGACGGGGCCGCGGGCCTTGGCTATACCCTGACCGAGGACCCCGCCCTCCCCCCGCAGATGTTCACCCGGATCGAGGTCGAGGCGCTGGTCCTGGGCCTGGCCGAGGTGCGTCTGGCCGGCGATCCCGCGCTGGCCAGCGCGGCCGAGGCCGCACTCGCCAAGATCACCGCCACCCTGCCCGAACGCCTGCAACGCCAGGCGATCCACGCCGTGCACCACACCTACCGCTTCGAGAAACGCCCCGCCCCGCCGCCCCATATCGCCACGATCCGCGAAGCCTGCTGGGAGGAACGCGCCCTCGACATCACCTATACCGACCGCTCCGGCGCACAGACGCGGCGGCGGATCTGGCCCCTGTCGGTGGTGTTTCTCGACCGCACGCTGATGCTCCTGGCCTTCTGCACCCTGCGCGAGGATTTCCGTCGGTTCCACCTCGGCTCCATCGCCGATGTCACCACCACCGAAACCCACTTCCGGCCCCGCCGCGTGGCCCTCCTGCGAGAGTTTCGCACCAGGCTCGCCGCCGCCCGCCCCTGACCGCTGCCGACCGGCGCCGTCACCCGCGCAAGGCAGACTTGGGTAGGATGGGCAATCTGCCCATGCTGACGCCCGCCTCAGCCGATGCGCCCGCGCACCCCGCCAGTCTGCCCGCGGTCCAGCAAGAGGTGATCGGCCAGCACCAGCGCCATCATCGCCTCGCCCACCGGCACGGCCCGGATGCCCACGCAGGGATCATGCCGGCCCTTGGTGATCAACTCCACCTCTTCGCCCGCCTGGTTGATCGTCCGGCGCGGCGTCAGGATGCTCGACGTGGGCTTGACCGCGAACCGGCACACCACCGGCTGCCCCGAGGATATCCCGCCCAGAATCCCGCCCGCATGGTTCGACAGGAACACCGGCCCATCGTTGCCCATGCGGATCTCGTCGGCATTCTCGACCCCGGTCAGCGCCGCCGCCGCCATCCCGTCGCCGATCTCCACCGCCTTGACCGCGTTGATCGACATCATCGCCGCGGCCAGATCGCTGTCGAGCTTGCCATAAAGCGGCGCCCCCAGCCCGGCCGGAACCCCTTCCGCCACCACTTCGATCACCGCCCCGACCGAGTTGTGCGACAGCCGCAGCGCATCGAGGTAGGCGGCCCAGTCCTCTGCCGCCACCGGGTCGGGGCACCAGAACGGGTTCTGCCCGATCTGCGCCCAGTCAAACCGGCTGCGGTCGATGCCCCTGGCCCCCATCTGCACCATGTAGCCGGTGATCTTCAGCCCCGGCACCAGGTCGCGCAACACCGCCCGCGCCACACCGCCTGCCGCCACCCGGCTCGCCGTCTCGCGCGCCGAACTGCGCCCGCCGCCGCGATAGTCGCGCAGGCCATATTTCTGATGATAGGTAATGTCGGCATGGCCCGGACGAAAGCTCTGGGCAATCTCGCCGTAATCCTTGGACCGCTGGTCGGTGTTCTCGATCAACAGCTGAATAGGTGTCCCCGTCGTCCGCCCCTCGAAAACGCCCGACAGGATGCGCACTTCGTCCGCTTCCTTGCGCTGCGTGGTGAACTTCGAGGTGCCGGGCTTGCGCGCATCAAGCCAGGGCTGCAGATCCGCCTCGCTCAGCGCGATCCCCGCCGGACAGCCATCCACCACCGCCCCGATCGCCGGCCCATGGCTTTCGCCCCAGGTGGTGAAGCGGAACAGATGACCAAAGGAATTGAGGCTCATGCGCGTTCTCCTGTCTGCGCCTCCCCATAGGACAATCCGCGCCGCAGCAACAGATTTTTCGCAGAAAAATCGTGGCGCCTATTCCGCCTTCATCGCCAGCACCGCCGCCTTCTTCACGGTCGCCGCCGGATAGGTGATCTGGGTCTGGATGCCAAAGCGCAGGTCGGGGAAATAGGTGAAATGCTGCACGGTCGGATAGGGCCCGCCCAGATGCCCCATGTCGACGCCCATCGCGGCATAGCGGCATTTGCCCAGCCGCACGACCCGCGCGGCGCCCGCCGTCACATGCACCTTTTCATAGCGCACCGGATCGGGCGCCGCTCCGATCAGCGTATTCTGCGCCTTCACATTCGAGGTCCAGTCCATCCCGGCCCTGGGCTCCACCGGGTCGCGCCGATAGCTGAACTCCGAAATGCTGCCCTTGCCATTGCGCGTGCTTTCGGTCGGATAGACGCCGAAGGGCCCCACGACATAGCGCGCATAAGCTTCCTTGCCGTTGATCTGGTCGATGCGGATCACGTCATGCGCATCGCGCCGCGCGGTCCAGACCGTGCCATCTTCCAGCGTCACCTTCACGCCCTTGGTAAAGCTTTGATAGGTCACACACTCGGCTGCGGCCGGCAGGGCGGTCGCAAGGATCAGGGCGATACGCAAGATCATGGGTCACCTCCAGTCGCGCCATCCTAAAACGCGCCTCCGGCCCCGACCAGACCCGATTCGCCGCAATTGGTTAAGGTCCGCTCATCGGACCGCGCGTAAAGACGGAAGGAAGACGGAAAGAAGACGGAAAGAAGACCGGAAAGTCCGCCGCTTTTCCAAGGTTAATCCAGCGTTCCCAGGCCCTTGCGCAATCTTCTTGCAGTTCCCCGCCATTCGCCTATTTTCAGCCGCACCTCGGGGTGCCTGACCACTGGCTGAGATGCGCAAGCGGACCCGTTGAACCTGAACCGGATCATACCGGCGGAGGGAAGGTGCTGGCTTTCGCCGTCTCCGTTCCCGCCCGTCGCAACTTGGAGAGCGTTATGAAAGTCTTCCATCTTGCACTGGCGTTCCTGTCCCTGGCCCCGATGGCCATGGCCGACACGCCCGTGCTCAACGTCCTGACCTATGACAGCTTTGCCGCGGACTGGGGCCCCGGCCCGGCCATCGCCAAGGGCTTCGAGGCGGAATGTGCCTGCAAGGTCAACTACATAACGGCCGGTGACGGCGCGGCTGTGCTGTCGCGCCTCAAGATGGAGGGCAAGGGCTCCGACGCGGATGTCGTGCTCGGCCTCGACACCACCCTGACCGAGGCTGCCCGTGCCACCGGCCTCTTTGCGCCCCTCGCCGCGATTGCCCCGAACGATCTGCCCGTCCCCTATACCGACGCCAATTTCGAACCCTTCGACTGGGGCTGGTTCGCCTTTGTCTATGACAAGACGAAGTTGTCCAACCCCCCGAAATCCTTCAAGGAATTGGCCGCGTCGAACCTGAAGGTGGTGATCGAGGATCCGCGCTCGTCAACGCCCGGCCTTGGCCTCGTGATGTGGGTCAAGGCGGCCTATGGCGACCAGTCGGGCCAGGTCTGGAAGGACTTCGCCCACAACATCTTGACGGTCACCCCGTCCTGGGACGCTGCCTATGGCCTTTTCCTGAAGGGAGAGGCCGACATGGTCCTGTCCTACACGACCTCGCCCGCCTATCATCTGATCGCCGAGAAGGATGACACCAAGGCTGCCGCCCCGTTCAGCGAAGGCCACTACATGCAGGTCGAGGTGGCCGGCAAGCTCGCCTCGTCGAAGAACCAGGCGCTGGCCGATCAGTTCCTCGCCTATCTGGCGGGCGATGCGGCGCAGGCCGTCATCCCCACCACGAACTGGATGTACCCGGCCAAGACCCCGGCCGCCGGCCTGCCCGCCGGGTTTGAGACCTTGATCAAACCCATGAAATCCCTGCTTTATTCCCCTGCCGAGGCCGAAGCGGCCCGTCAGGCGGCGGTGGAGGAATGGCAGACCGCCCTGTCCAGGTAAGCGCCCTGGCGCTGTCCGGCCTGATCATGACGCTGGTGCTGGGAACGGCACTGGCGCTTTTCGCGCAGGCCAAGGGCCTGTCGCTGCGCCCGGCCGACTGGTCGGCGATCCGCTTCACGGTCCTCCAAGCCCTTCTGTCGACGGGATTTTCCTGCCTGCTGGCGATCCCCGTCGCCCGCGCCCTGATCCGCCGGCGCTTTCCCGGGCGGGCCGCGCTGATCGTGCTGATGGGCGCGCCGTTCCTCTTGCCGGTGATCGTGGCCGTCCTTGGCCTCTTGAGCCTCTACGGCCGCAACGGTGTTTTGAACCTGGCCCTACAGGCGGTAGGGCTTCCGGCCGTCTCTGTCTATGGGTTGAAGGGCGTCGTGCTGGCCCATGTCTTTTTCAACCTGCCGCTGGCCACAAGGATGCTGTTGAATGGCTGGCAGGCCATCCCGGCCGAGAGGTTCCGGCTGGCCCAGACCCTCGGCCTGCCCTCGCCGTTCCGCCATGTCGAATGGCCCATGCTGCGGGCCGTGCTGCCGGGGGCGGCGCTGGCGATCTTTCTGGTTTGCCTGACCTCCTTCGTCGTGGCGCTGACCCTGGGCGGCGGGCCAAGGGCCACGACGCTGGAACTCGCCATCTATCAAGCACTTAGGTTTGATTTCGATCCGGGCCGGGCGGCCTTGCTGGCCGCCGTCCAGTTCGCGCTCTGCATTCTGGCGGTGGCGCTGGCCGCCCGGGTCACCCTGCCGATGGGCCTCGGTGCCGGGCAGGACCGTGCCCTGGCGGTGCCAGCGCCGAGGGGTTGGCGCAGACTGGCCGATGCGCTGGTGATCGGGCTGGCCGCGTTGTTTCTGATGCTGCCTCTGGCCTTCATCCTGATTGATGGCCTGCCGGGGCTGGCGCGGCTGGGACCAACCGTCTGGCAAGCCGCACTGCGGTCGGTCTGGATGGCGGCGATCTCTGCCAGCCTCGCCGTTTCTGCGGCCCTGATGCTGACGCTCGCCGCGGCCACGGGCGCGCGCCGCCTGATCGAGGTGGCCGCGATGCTGCCCATGGCCACCTCCGGTCTGGTGCTGGGCACCGGGCTTTTCCTTTTGCTGCGGGGGTTTGCGCGGCCCGAGGCCCTGGCGCTGCCGGTTACCATCGGCGTCAACGCCCTGATGGCGCTGCCCTTCCTGTTTCGGCTTCTTCTGCCAGAGGTCCGCATCCTGCAGGCGGATTACGACCGTCTGGCGCAGGCGGTCGGGCTGAAAGGTTGGGCGCGGCTGCGCTGGCTGACCCTGCCACGCCTCGCCCGGCCGCTGGGTCTGGGAGCCGGCCTCGCGGCGGCACTGGCCATGGGCGATCTGGGGGTGATCGCCCTTTTCGCCGGCGACGGACAGGCCACGCTGCCCTTGATGGTGCAACGGCTGGCCGGTGCCTACCGGATGGAAGAGGCCTCTGCCGCCGCCCTGCTGCTGGTCGGGCTGAGTTTTGCCCTGTTCGCCCTTTGCGACCTGGGAGGCCGCCGTGCTGCACCTTGACCATGTGACCCTGGAGCAGGGCAGCTTTCGCCTGACAGCGAACTGGGCCATCGAGAAGGGCACGCGGCTGGCCCTGCTCGGGGGCTCGGGTGCCGGAAAATCCAGCCTTCTGATGGCCTTGGCCGGGTTCCTGCCCCTGCAGTCGGGCCGTATCCTCTGGGCCGGGCAAGACATCAGCGGGCTGGAACCGGCAGCGCGTCCGGTCTCGATCCTGTTTCAGGACCAGAATCTGTTTCCCCATCTGACGCTGGTGCAGAACCTTGGCCTCGCACTCAACCCGCGCCTGCGGCTGACCGATGTGGACCGCAGCCGGATCGAGGCTGTGCTGGACCGGCTTGGCCTGTCCGGTCTGGGTCCTCGCAAGCCGGCCGATCTGTCGGGTGGCCAGCAGGGTCG
This sequence comes from bacterium, assembly GCA_016124195.1. Classification (GTDB taxonomy): domain Bacteria; phylum Pseudomonadota; class Alphaproteobacteria; order Rhodobacterales; family Rhodobacteraceae; genus Stagnihabitans. The sequence continues at coordinate 117,051 of WGOE01000003.1, forward strand.
TGCGGCGCTGGGTCGGGTGCTGCTGCAAAGCCGGGAGGTGCTTTTGCTGGATGAACCCTTTGCTGCCCTTGGCCCGGCACTGAAGACCGATCTGCTGGCGCTGGTGGCAGAGCTGGCCTCGGCCAGCGGCACCACCGTTGTCATGGTCACGCATGACCCTGCCGACGCACGCCGCTTTGCCGATCAAGTCGTTCTGGTGCACGACGGCCTGACCGAGCCGCCTGCCGCCACCGCAGCGCTTTTCGCCGACCCTCCAGAAGCGCTGCGGGCCTATCTGGGCAGCTGAAAGCAAAAGGCCCCGCGCGATGGCGGGGCCCTTGCGATCTTGGGTCAGGCTCAGGCCTGATGGGACAGTTTCTTGCCCTTGACCTTCGACCAGAGCCGCTTGTTGGTCAGGTACAACAGCACCGACAACAGGCCCAACAGCAGCACGGCCTTGAAGCCGGATTCCTTGCGGACCATCATCTTGGGCTCTGCTGCCCAGGTCAGGAAGGCCGCAACGTCCTTGGCCTCGTTCTCAAGGCTCGATTCGGTGCCGTCGGCATAGGTGACCTGGCCAGCCGCGATCGCCGTATTGGGCATGCCCATCCAGCCGCCCGGGAAGGCCTTGTTTTCATACAGAGTCACGCCAGCCGTGTCCTTGGTCTGGCCCGTGAACCCGGTGATGATCGAGTAGATATGCTCCGGCCCGCCCATGCCTTTGAACAGCTGGTTGGTGCCCAGACCATAGGGTCCTTCAAAGCCCTTGCGCGCCTTGGCCATGACCGACAGATCCGGGGCGCCCATCGAGTTGTTCGCCGGGAAATGGTCGGCCGGGGTCAGGGTCCGCATCGATCCCGAAGCCGGGTCGAGGAATTGCGGGTTCGAGGCCTCGTCATTGATCGGGAAGGCCTTGGCATAGGCCTTGACCTGATCCTCGGGCAGTTGAGGGCCGCCCGCTTCGGCGAGGTCGCCGATGCGGACGAACTTGAGGCCATGGCAGGTCGAGCAGACTTCGGTATAGACCTGCAGGCCGCGTTGCAGCTGGTGCTGGTCAAAGCTGCCAAACGGACCTTCGAAGCTGAAGGCGACGTCGGTCGTCTCCCCCTCGCCCGCGGCCCAGGCGGCCCCGGTCATCAAGGTCAGAGCGGAAACGGCGCTGATTGCGATTTTACGAAACATCTCAGTCAGTTCCTTTCACTCACTCAGCCGGGCTGGCGTAGTGGGACTTGAAGTCTTCTTCGATCGAGGCCGGCGGCAGCAGCGGCTTTTCAAGCACGCCCAGCAGCGGCAGGATCACGAGGAAATAGGCGAACCAGTAGGTTGCCGCGATCAGGCCGACCCAGCCGGTGAAGGACGAGGGAACCTGGCTGCCGCACCACATCAGAACGACGAAGTCGATGACCAGAACGGCAAACCAGGCCTTGAACATCGGGCGATAGCGGCCCGACCGCACGGCCGAAGTGTCCAGCCAGGGCGCCAACGCCATGCACAGGATCGCCCCGCCCATCGCCAGCACGCCGAACAGCTTGCTGTCCACGATGCCGAAGGTCAGGAAATGCACCAGTTGCACTGCCCAGACCGTGTTGTCGAAGCTGCGCAGGATCGCGTAGAACGGCAGCAGATACCATTCCGGCACGATATGCGCAGGCGTCGCCAGCGGGTTGGCCTGGATGTAGTTGTCCGGGTCGCCCAGATAGTTCGGCATAAAGCCCACGACCGCGAAGAACAGCATCAGGATCACCGACAGCGCGAAGAGGTCCTTGATGACGTAATAGGGCCAGAACGGCACGGTGTCGGCCTCGACCTCGGCCTTGGACCCGCGGCGCACTTCAACACCCGTGGGGTTGTTGTTGCCCGTGGTGTGGAAGGCCCAGATATGCACCGCAACCAGCGCCGCGATCACGAAGGGCAGCAGGTAGTGCAGGCTGAAGAAGCGGTTCAGCGTCGCGTTGCTGACTGCAAAGCCGCCCAACAGCCACTCTTGCAGCGACACGCCCACGCCCGGGATGGCGCCGAACAGGCCGGTGATCACCGTGGCACCCCAGAACGACATCTGACCCCAGGGCAGCACATAACCCATGAAGGCGGTCGCGATCATCAGGAAGTAGATGATCATGCCGATCACCCAGGTCACTTCGCGCGGGGCCTTGTAGCTGCCGTAATAGAGGCCACGGAAGATATGGCAATAGACCGCGAAGAAGAACAGCGAGGCGCCGTTGGCATGCAGATAACGCAGCATCACGCCGCCGTTCACGTCGCGCATGATATGCTCGACCGAACCGAAGGCCAGATCGACGTTCGGCGTGTAATGCATGGCCAGGACGATCCCGGTCACGATTTGCAGCGCCAGACAGAAGGTCAGCACGATGCCCCAGATCCACATCCAGTTGAGGTTCTTGGGCGTCGGCAGCATCAAGGTGTCATAGACCAGGCTGACGATGGGCAGGCGGCTGTGGAGCCAGGTCTGGAAACCGGGCTTGGGCTCGTAGTGGTCATGCGGGATTCCGGCCATCTTTGCTTTCCTTACCCGAGCTTGATCGTTGTGTCGTTGGTGAAGGCCGCGACCGGCACTTGCAGGTTGCGCGGCGCCGGCCCTTTGCGGATGCGCCCGGCCGTGTCGTATTGCGAGCCGTGGCAGGGGCAGAACCAGCCGCCGAACTCGCCCGCGCCGTTGCCCAGAGGCACGCAGCCCAGGTGGGTGCACACACCCATCATCACCAGCCACTTGCCGTCCTTGTCGAGCGCGCGGTTGGCGTCGGTCGCCTCTGAGCCGGGGGGCAGGTTGTCGTTCTCGGCATTGGTGTCCACGAGGTCGGACATCTTGACCGCTTCGCCGGCCTTGATTTCATCGGCGGTGCGGTGACGTACGAAAACCGGCTTGCCGCGCCACAGCACGGTCAGCTGCGTGCCCTCTGCCACACCGCTGATGTCCACGTCGATCGAGGCCAGCGCCCGCACGTCGGCGGAAGGGTTCATCTGGTTGACCAGCGGCCAGACCGCGGCGCCGGTGGCCACGACGCCGGCTCCGGCGGTCGCGTAATACAGGAAATCCCTACGGGTTCCTGAAGTCTCTTCAGCATGGGACACGAATGCTACTCCCTTCCGATGGCCGCCGTTGAGGCGTTGCCTATAATTCGAAATGGGCCACGTTTCTGACGCAGCCTCGCCGGGCGGGTTTTAGACAAGGATTGCGGTGAGGTCCAGCGGACAAAGGCGCGCATCCCTTCATAAAACCGGAATTCCTTGGCCCTATGGCCCGGAAGCCGAAAGTATCCTCATATTCTCGCAACCTCCTCGGGGGTTCATGCCGGCGCGGTGGCCTTCATTGCGGGCCTTTGGGCAAAGCGCGCCTCCCATTCGGCCAGCCGGGGATGGCCGGCACGCCAGTCGCGCGCCGCGTGCCGGAAGTCGAGGTAACCCAGCCCACAGCCGACCGCGATATGCCCCATGTCCAGCGGGCCGTTCAGATGGTCGATCCAGGACGTTTCAAGCGCATCGAGCGCGCGGGCGATCTTGGCCCATTGGCCTTCCAGCCAGTCGGGAAACTGAATTTCCGGCGGGCGCAGGCGCGCCTCATAGACCATCAGAACGGCCGCATCCAACATGCCATCGGCGGTCGCCTCCAGCGTCAGGACATCCCAGAGCTTCGGCGCCGCCCCATAAAGGCCCGCCCCGGTCAGATCATCCAGATAGCGGCAGATCACCCGGCTGTCATAAATCGCCTTGCCGTCGTCGCGCTCCAGAAGGGGGATCTTGCCCAGGGGGTTGCGGTCGACCGGCATGGTTCCCGGGGCGACGGGAGTGCCCGAAACCTCCACGACATCGACCTTGTCCTTCAGGCCGATCTCACGCAACAGCACGGCGACCTTTCGGCCGAATGGCGTGGTCGGAGAGTTATAGAACCGCATCGTCGCTACCTTTGTCCGTTTCGTGCAGAAACCTAGATCGACAGGGGGGCCCTGTCCACACGCGATCACAAGTCCGAGAGATCGCGCATGGCCCGGGCGATCTCGGTCGCGGCGCCGCCTTGCGCCTCGAAGGCCGAGATCACGCCGTTGCGCGCCTCGGCGGTCTTGTTCTGGTTCAGCTTCCAGGTGCCCTCGACGGCGGTGATCTTCAGCCGGACGGGAAGAATCATCCGCATCATCCGTTCCATCACGCCTTCGGTCATCTTGGAAGATTTCCAGACCGGCTTGGGCGCCAGCCGTGCCTCGAACTCATCGGACAGCGCGTTGACATGCGGCTCCAGCGCGTCGGGGGGCATGGTCACAAGCTCGCCGCGCAGATGCACGGCGATGTAGTTCCAGGTCGGCACCTGATCGGTCACGCCATACCAGTCGGGCGAGACATAGGCGTCGGGCCCCACAACGGCCAGCACGGCCCGCGCCGGCAGACCGGCCGCAAAGATCGCGTTCGACCGGGCCAGATGCAGATCGGCATGGCTGCCATCGGCCGACAGCAGAAAGGGCACATGCGCCATCACGGGACCATCCGCCCCATTGACGCTGAGCACGCCAAAACCGCGGGCTCGGGCAAACTCCAGATTCCGTTCAGCGGGGATCTTGCGGAAGGTCGGGTTGGGATGCATGGCAAACCTCTGGTATCGCATGAAAAAGCCGCCGAAGGTTTCCCTTGGCGGCCCATCAACCGTGCTGACAGCGGACACTCAACCCTGACGGGCCTTGTAGCGCTTTTGCGTCTTGTTGATCACATAGACGCGGCCTTTGCGGCGCACGACCTGGCAATCGCGATGACGCGTCTTCAGCGAGCGGAGCGAGTTTGCAACCTTCATGGCTGTCTCCTCTGGTTCGCGGCGCGTCCTCGCGCCATTTGAAAACAATGCCAGCCCGAAGGCTGGCGGTGAATGGTGGGCGGTACTGGGATCGAACCAGTGGCCACTACGATGTCAACGTAGTGCTCTACCGCTGAGCTAACCGCCCCCCTTGCCGTCACATCCTGCCCTTTTGTAGAAGTTACGGCTGAAAAAGCCGTGGGCAGAAGCGCGTCGGTGCCGGGTCTATAAAGAGAGTCGCGGACCTGTTCAAGGGCTTTCTCCGCACCAGATTTTCCCGTTATACCTAAGCGGTGGAGGACTGTATGGCCGACTTTTCCGAGGGCGAATCGTTTCGGCTGACTCGCCCGGCGCGACAGCAGACCAGCGTGATCTTTTCTTCCCCTCATTCCGGGCGGGAATATCCGGCCGATTTCCGGGCCGCCAGTCCGCTGAGCGCCACGATCCTGCGGTCGTCCGAAGATGCCTATGTCGACAAGCTGGTGTCGCGCGCGCCGATGTTCGGGGCGCCCCTGCTCTGTGCCAGGGCGCCGCGCGCCTATATCGACCTGAACCGCGGCTGTGACGAACTTGACCCCGCCGTGGTCGAGGATGTGGCGCGCGGCGGGCACAATCCGCGCATCTCGTCGGGTCTGGGGGTGATCCCCCGGGTGGTCTCAGGAGGGCGGGCGATCTATTCGGGCAAGATCCCGCGGACCGAGGCCGAAACCCGGATCAAACGGCATTGGCGGCCCTGGCACGCCACCTTGCGCCAGTTGATGGACAGCACCCACGAAGACTTCGGCGAGGCGATCCTGATCGACTGCCACTCGATGCCGCATGAGGCGATCGAAACCCACATCCGGCCGGGCCAACCCCTGCCAGAGGTGGTTCTGGGCGACCGTTTCGGCGCCGCGGCCTCGCGCGATGTGGTCGAACAGATCGAGGCGGTGTTTCGCGAGGCGGGCTTTCGGGTGGCGCGCAACTCTCCTTTCGCGGGGGCCTATATCGCGCAGACCTATGGGCATCCGGTGTCGCGCAAGCATGTCGTTCAGGTCGAGATCGACCGTTCGCTTTACCTTGATGAGCGGCGGGTCGAACCCCTGCCCAGCTTTTCAGCCTTTTGCCTGCGGATGAACCGCGTGGTGTCAGAGATTGCCCGGATCGGGCGGCGCGCGCTGCCGATCGCCGCCGAATAAGGAATGGAGACCGCAATGCGTCTTTTTGCTGCGATTGGACTGAGCGCGACGCTGGCGCTTCCGGCCTTGGCCGAAGAACGCTGGGAGACGCTTCCCATGCCGCCCGCGATGCCCACTCCGGTCGCGGCGGGCACGGCCTCGGTCAACGGAATCGAAATGTATTATGCCACCTATGGCGCGGGCGATCCGGTCCTGCTGATCCATGGCGGGCTTGGCAATGCCGACATCTGGGCCAATCAGGTGATCGACCTGATGAAGGATCATCTGGTGATCGTGGCCGACAGCCGCGGGCACGGCCGGTCAACCCGGACGGCAGAGCCCTTCGGTTACGATCTGATGGCCTCGGACTATCTGGCCTTGCTGGATTATCTGAAAGTGGATCAGGTCGATCTGGTCGGCTGGTCCGATGGCGGGATCATCGGGCTTGATATCGCGATGCACCAGCCCCAGCGGCTGAAGCACCTTTTCGCGCAGGCCGCCAACATCACGACCGATGGAGTCAATCCCGATGTGATGAAGGACAAGGTCTTCGCCGAATATATCGACTGGATGGGCAAGGATTATGCCCGCCTCTCGCCGACGCCCGATCAGTACGACGCCTTCGTCACGCAGATATCGGCGATGTGGGCCAGCCAGCCCAATTGGACCGACGACGAGGTGGCCGCCATCAAGGTGCCCACCGTCATCGCCGCCGGAGACCACGATCAGGCCATCCTGCGCGCCCATACCGAAAAGATCGCTCGGCTGATTCCCGGGGCCAAGCTGGTGATCCTCAAAGACACCAGCCATTTTGCGATGCTGCAGGCGCCAGAGGACTACACCGAAGCCGTGCGTGAGCTGATCGACGAGTGAGGCTCAGCGCAGGGCGCGGCCCTTGATGATGGCCTCATGGCCAAAGCGGGCGCGGATGGCATCGGCGGCACGTTCGGCCTTGGCGCGGCGCGGAGCCTCGGGGTCCAGCAGATCGGGCGACAGATCCGCCTCGGACTCGGGGGCCAGATCCGAGATCCCCACGCCGATCAGCCGGAACGGACCCTTGGCGCCGGCATGGGCAAACAGGTCGCGGGCCGCGCGATAGATGCGGTCGGTCAACTGGGTCGGATCAGACAGGGCGTGGCGCCGTGTGACCAGCTGGAAATCGCCGCGCTTCAGCTTCAGCGTCACGGTACGGCCGGACAGTTGCCTCGCCTTTGCGCGGTCGGCCACTTGTTCGGACAGGCGCCAGATGTGGCCATCCAGCAGATCGGGGTCAGAGGTGTCCTCGAAGAAGGTGGTCTCCTTGGAGATCGACTTCAGCTTGTCGTCGCGGCTGACGCGGCGGTGATCCTCGCCGCGCGCCAGATGATAAAGCCTTTCGCCCATCTGACCGAAGCGGGCGGACAGATCGCCCCGGTCCCATCTGAGCAGATCGGCAATGGTGCGGATGCCGGCCAGTTCCAGCGCGGCCTGGGTGGCCGTGCCCACGCCCCAGATGATGCGCACCGGCTTCGGGCGGAGGAAATCGGCCGTCTCAGCCCGGCCGATCACCGAAAAGCCGCGCGGCTTGTCGAGGTCAGAAGCAATCTTGGCCAGAAACTTGTTGTGTGACAGACCGATGGAGCCGGTGACGCCGATCTGGTCCTCCATCTGTTTCAACAGACCGGCCAGCATCACGGCCGGCGGGTGGCCGTGCAGGCGGGCGGTGCCGGTCAGGTCCAGAAAGGCCTCGTCCAGCGACAGGGGTTCGATGGCCGGGGTCAGACCCTCCATCAAGGCGCGGATCTGGCGCGAGACATCGACATAGACCGACATCCGGGGTTTGACGACGACCGCCTGCGGGCACAGTTTGAGCGCCTGAAACATCGGCATGGCCGAGCGCACCCCATGGATGCGCGCCAGATAGCAGCAGGTCGAAACCACCCCGCGCGAGCCGCCCCCCACGATGACAGGATGGTCGCGCAGGTCGGGATTGTCGCGCTTTTCGACCGAGGCATAGAAGGCGTCGCAATCCATATGGGCGATGGACAACGCGTCAAGCTCCGGATGGCTGGTCACACGCGGACTGCGGCAGGCCGGACAGCGCGGGCCGGCTGAAAACGGGGTAAGGCAGTCGCGGCAGAGCGAGGGCATGATGCCGGTAAACTAGCATGGCCGGCGGGCCATGGGGAAGGATCGTTTGGACGCTCAGCCGAGCCAGCCAAGCGCGGTCAGAGCCTGGCGGGTCCGGTCCTGCAGGGCGGGAATGACCTTGGGATGGGACAGAAAGCCTCTGACCGGCATCAAGCGCCAGAACTGTCCCTCATTGCCGAAACGTATCGAATCGACCTCGGCTGCCGTGATGCGACCGGCAAAGAACCACGACACTTGCAAAGGGTCCAGCATGGCCGGCAGGGCGGCCCGCCAGACCAGACGTTCGGCGGGCAGGTCCAGGCCGAACTCTTCGTGCAATTCACGCAGGACGCAGGTTTCGGGGCTCTCTTTGCCCTCGCGTCCGCCGCCGGGCAGATCCCACATGCCCGGCCAGGGGATATGCGCGAAATCATCGCGCAGATAGGTCAGAATCATATCACCGGCCACAAGGGCCAGCTTGGCGCCAAGGAAGCCCGGATCAGCCAAAATTGCGCTTGTAGGCCGCTGCCACCTGGGGCAGGGCCGAAACCGTTTCGGCAGCGCGCCAGAGGTTGGGCGTCTCGGCCTTGAACCAATCCTCCCGCGGGCGCCAATGCACCATGCAGGCGAGGAAAAAATCGATCGCCGTCATACGTTTGCCCAGAAAGAACGGACCGCCGCGCCGAGCGCATTCGGCCTCCATCACCTTCCACATGGATTTGCGATGTTCGATCACGTTCAACTGGTATGTTTCCCCGCCATTACCGGGCACGAAGCGTTCGGGCGCGTCGGAATAGACGAAGCTGGGATAGATCGATGCGACAAGGAAGATCAGCCAGCGGAAGAAGGCGGCGCGGTCCTTGGCCCGGGCCCGGGGCACCAGCGCGTCGCTTTTGGCAAGATCGGCCAGAAGCAGCGTCATGGCGGCGCTTTCGGTCATGACCTCGCCATTCGGCAACACCATGGTCGGAACCTGGATCAGCGGATTGACCCGGCCAAGAGCCGCCCGCGCAATCGGGTCCTGATGCACGTTACCCGCCGTGATCAGGCTGTAGGGCAGCCCGTAGAACGCGAGTTGCAGTTCGACGATCGCCGAGCCCCAGCCGGGGTTTTCGTACAGCTGGATCAAATGAGCCTCCTGATTTTGCTTGGGCAGAGACTAAGGCGCCAAGATGAATCGCGGGTTAAGCTCAAAGGTCGTTGATGTCGTCCTTCCAGACCTTGACCTGGGATTTCGTAACCCCAACCGCCCTGCGCAGCACGATCCAGGCGATCAGCGACAAGACGGCAAACACCAGCGCAAGCAGCGCCACATTGCCGGGTGCCGCCCCGACCAGCACCAGAACGCCGGTCAGCGCGGCCCCGATGGCAAAGCCCAGGAACACAAAGCCCGGCACCACGATCTCGAGCACGCCAAGGATCACGCCGGCGACCACCCAGATCCACCAGATCGTCCAGATCTCCATCTAGCGCCCCTTCAGCATGGCAAAGGCGTTGGCGAAGGCATCGAGCGCCGACGCCGGCACGATCACCGTCTGCTTGCCCTCGCCCTTGCCCACCGCAGTCAGCGCCTCGACCTGTTTCAGCGCGACCTGGTACTGCGCCGCCTCGATCCCGTTGGCCTGGATCGCCGAGGCGATGACCGTGGTCGCATAGGCATCGGCATCAGCCTGGATGCGGCGGGCCTTGGCGGCCTGTTCGGCGGCGTAAAGTTCGGCGTCGGCGTTCAGTTCGACCGCGCGCTTCTTGCCCTCGGCCTCGGTCACCTGGGCGCGGCGCGCGCGCTCGGCGTTCAACTGCTGCAACATGGCGTGACGCGTGGCATCATCCAGCGCCACGTCGAGGATTTCGGCCCTTGTCACCTCGATGCCCCAGTCATCGACCATGGCCTTCACATGCTCGCGGATGTTGGCGGTGAGGGCGTTGCGGTTGGACTGGACCTGGTCAAGCTCCATCTTGCCAATTTCGCTGCGCACGATGCCGGCCACCGTGGTGGCGATGGCAGCATCCACGTCCTTGATGCGGTAGACGGTCTTTTCCGGCTCGGTCACGCGGTAGAACACGCTCGTTTCCACCTGCAACAGCACGTTGTCGGTGGTGATGGCATCCTGGCGCGCCGTGGGCAGCTGCCGTTCCAGCACCGAGACCTTGTGGGCCACTCGGTCGAGGAAGGGCACGGTGAAGTTGATCCCCGGCCCAAGAACCGCGTGCAGGCGGCCAAAGCGTTCGACCACATATTTCATGCTTTGCGGGACGATCCGCACCGCCTTGGACACGGCGATGACGATAAGCGCCGCAAGGGCCAGAAAAACGATGCTGCCGCCGTTCATGAAAGCCTCCCTCAAATTCAGGAACAGCCTGCCTGCATTGCGCCCGCTTCGCAACACCCTGATGAAGCAGTTGGCGCGTCGCCGGTCGCGGTCAGAGCGCCGCGAGTTCCGCCACGATGGCGCGGGCCGCGGCGGCCGGATCGACGGCCTGCCAGATCGGGCGCCCGACGACGATGTGATCGGCGCCGTCCCTGATGGCACGCGCCGGGGTGGCAACCCGCTTCTGGTCGCCCTTGGCCGCGCCTGCCGGACGCACGCCGGGTGTCACGATCAGCTTGCCGTGCGCCTGCGGCAGGGCGCGGATCAGTGCCGCCTCTTCCGGCGAGGTGATGACGCCATCCGCCTCGGCCTCCAGCGCGCGCACGGCGCGTTCGACCGTGATGGCATGGATATCGCCGGGCTGGATCAGGTTCGCATCCAGATCGGCCCGGTCCAGCGAGGTCAGCACCGTGACGGCCAGAATCTTCAGCCCGCTGGCGCCCTTGCCCTCGGCCGCGGCGCGCACCACCTGCGGATCGCCATGCACCGTCAGGAAGTCGAGGTCGTATTCCGCCAGCCCGCGCACCGCCGCCTCGATCGTGGCGCCGATGTCGAACAGCTTCATGTCCAGAAACACCCGCTTGCCGCGTTCATGCTTCAACTCGTTGGCCAGCGCGAGCCCGCCGCCGGTCAGCATCCCCAGACCGATCTTGTAAAAGCTGACGGCGTCGCCCAGCCGGTCGGCCATCGCAAGGCCCTGAATGAGGTTGGGCACATCCAGGGCAAGGATCAAACGGTCATCTGACATGGCATCCTCCGATTTTGCGGTCTGTTGCAGGGCGAGACCCGTGATGTCAAGCCTTCCCTTCTCTGCGGTTCCGTCCTAGCCATCTGCCAAAGGGAGACCCGGATGATCCTTGCTTTCGATATCGGCGCCCTGCGGATCAAGGCCGCGCGGGGCGGAGTGGCCTTGGGCGAGGTGCCGACCCCGCTGCACGACGCGCAGGCCTTTGTCGAGGCGCTGCACGGGTTTGTGCAGGGCGATGAGGCGGGTGTGGCCATTGCGCTGGCCGGTCATGTCGATCCGGACAGCGGGCGGGTCAGGATCGGCGCCATCCCCTGCATCAACGGTCGCGCCCTGGCACGCGAGTTGCAGGGCGCGCTTGGCCTGCCTGTGGTGGCGGTCAAGGATGCAGACTGCCTTGCGCTGGCAGAGACCGCGGTCGGGACGGCGCGCGGCCATCGCAATGTCCTTGCGCTGATCCTGGGCGAGGGCTTGGCCGGCGGGCTGGTGATCGACGGCCGGCTCGTGCAGGGCGAAGGCGGTTACGCCGGCGACTGGGGCCATGGCCCGGTGATCCGCAGCCCGCTGTTCGATTGCGCCTGCGGGTTGAAGGGCTGTCTTGAGACGGTCGCCTCGGCCCGCGGCATCGAACGCCTGCACCATCATCTGACCGGGCAAGCCATCGGCTCGGTCGAGGTGATCCGCCGCTGGCGCGCTGGCGAGCCTTCGCCCGCCGTGACGCTGTGGCTCGACCTGGTCAGCGCGCAACTGGCCATGGTGCTGAACGTGGTCGGCGCCTCGATCGTGCCGGTGGGCGGCGGGCTGGCCAATGACCGGGCGCTGATCGCCGCCCTTGACCGGGCGGTGCGCGCCCGCCTTCTGCGCAAGGCCGACCGCCCGCTTGTCGTGGTGGCCCAATCCGGCGCGGAGGCCTTTCTGATCGGCGCCGCCATCGCCTTCGGCGGCGGTCAGACCCAGACCTGAGCCGGATCAGGCAGCGGAATGGCCTCCAGCAGGGTCCTTGTGTAGTCCGCCTCAGGGGCTGCAAAAAGCTCGGCGGTCGGGCGGTTTTCCACGATCCGTCCCTGTTGCAGCACCATCACGCGGGCACACAGCCTGCGCACCACGCTCAGGTCATGGCTGATGAAGGCGAGGGTCAGGCCCAGGTCGCGCACCAGGCCCTCCAGTAGGTTCAGGACCTGCGCCTGGGACGAGACGTCAAGGCCCGAGACGATCTCGTCCGCAAGGATGAAGTCCGGCTCCAGTGCGATGGCGCGGGCGATGCCCACGCGCTGGCGCTGGCCCCCCGACAGCTCGTGCGGGTAGCGCGTCGCAAAGGTCTTGGGCAGGCCGACATGGTCCAGCGCGCGGTTGATCCGCGCCGGGATGCCATCGAACCCATGCAGATGCAGGGGCGCTGCAATGATCGTGCCCACGCGGTGGCGCGGGTTCAGGCTGCTCATCGGGTCCTGAAAGATCATCTGAAAGCGCCGGCGCAGCGGTCGCAGATCGGCATCGGACAGATGGGTGATGTCGGTGCCATCAAAGCTGATCCGCCCGCCCGAGGGCTGCAACAGGCGGACCAGCGCCCGGCCCAGCGTCGATTTACCCGATCCCGACCCGCCGACGATGCCGATCACCTCGCCCTTCGGTATGGCAAAGTTGAGCCCCTTGAGGATCTCCAGCCGGGGCGCCGTTCCGAACAGGGGTTTTCGGGTCATGTCGGCCAAAGACAGGCTGAGGTCGGTGACGGTGTAGAGGTCAGCCATTCTCCACCTCCGCCCGGACCGCGGCGATCACCGCCTCGGGCACCGGGTTCAGACCTGCGGTGGGATCGGTGTATTTCGGCGTCGCGGCCAGCAAGGCCGCCGAATAAGGATGCGCGGGGCCGGCAAAGAAGCGCGCGACATCGGTATCCTCGACCACCTTGCCGGAATAAAGCACCGACAGGCTTTGGCAGACCTTGCTGACGACGCCCAGATCATGCGTGACGAACAACAGCGCCGTGCCATGGCGCGCCTGCAAACCGGCGATCAGCTTCAGGATCTGCTTTTGCACCGTCACATCTAGCGCGGTCGTGGGCTCATCCGCCACGATCAGACGGGGTTCGGCCGCGAAGGCCGAGGCAATCAGGATGCGCTGCCGCATGCCGCCCGACAATTCGTGCGGATACTGGCGCAGCACGCGGTCGGGGTCGGCGATCTGCACCTCATGCAGCAGGGCCCGGGCGCGGGCTTCGGCCTCGGCGCGCTTCCAGCCCAGAATATCGACCAACCGGTCGGTGATCTGCGGCCCGATCCGGCGCGAGGGGTTGAGCGCTGTCAGCGGGTCCTGCGGGATCAGGGCGCAGGTGGCCCCGACCCTTTGCCGGCGCATGGCCGGCGGCAGGGTTAAAAGGTCCGTCCCATCCAGCACGATCGCGCCAGAGGAAATCTCGACCGAACGCGGCAGGATGCCGAGGATCGCCTTTCCGATCATCGACTTGCCCGCACCGCTTTCACCGACCAGCCCGCGCACCTCGCCAGCCGCCACCGTGAGCGAGACATTCCGCAGCAGGGGCCCGCCGCCCTTCAGCCGCACCGACAGATCGCGCACCTCAAGAAAGCTCATCGCAGCACCGGGTCGAAGCGGTCCTTCAACCCCTCGCCCAACTGGCTGAAGGACAGGACGGTGAGGAACAGCGTGATCAGAGGAAAGACCAGCACCCACCAGGCCTGATGGATCGAGGTGCGGCCCTCGCTGATCATCCCGCCCCAGGTCGGGTCGTCGGTCGAAATCGACAGGTTCACGAAAGACAGGATCGCCTCGACGATGACGGCGATCCCCATCTCCAAAGTCAGCAGGACCACGATGATCGGCAGCACGTTGGGCAGGATCTCGCGCAGCATGGTGCTGAACCGGCCGCGCCCGGCCACCCGGGCCGAGGCCACATAGTCCATCGCCCCCTGCGCCATCGCCTCGGCCCGCACGACCCGGGCAAAGCGGGTCCAGTCGATCACCACGATGGCAAGGATGATGGAAAACAGCCCCGGCCCGATGACCGCGATCAACAGGATGGAAAACAGGACCGGCGGAAAAGCCATCCAGATGTCGATGAAGCGCGAGATGACGATATCCACCCAGCCCCGGTAAAACCCGGCCAAAAGCCCGAGGCTTGCCCCGATCACACAGGTCAGCGTGCCCGAAATCAACGCCACCGCCAGCGCGATGCGGGTGCCAAAGATGATCCGGCTGAGCACGTCGCGGCCCAGACTGTCGGTGCCCAGAAGGAACGCGGGATCCGCACCATGCACCCAGAAGGGCGGCAACCGGCCCGAGAAGAGATCTTGCTCCAACGGGTTCTTCGGCGCGACCCAGGGCGCCAGAACGGCGACCACCACCAAAAGCGCCAACCAGCCCAGCGACAGCCAAAGCCGTAAGCCGGCGCGGCGGCAGATCAGCGCACGTCCGTCAGCCATGGCGCAACCTCGGGTTCAGGGCGGCATAGGTCAGATCCACCACCAGATTGACCCCGGTGAAGATCACGGCAAACAGGATGACGATCCCCTGTATAAGCGGCAAATCCCGGTTGATCACCGCGTCGATCGCCATGTTGCCCAGGCCTTCATAGGAAAACAGCCGCTCGATGATCACCGTGCCGCCGATCAGAAAGGTGAACTGCACGCCGACCAAAGTCAGCGTCGGCAGGATCGCATTGGGCAATGCCTCGCGCCAGATCACCCGCGCCTCGGAATAGCCCTGGGTTCGGGCCAAGGTCACGTAATCCAGATGCATCGTCTCCTTCAGGCTTTGCTTCAGCAACTGCCCGATTATTGCCGCCAGCGGAATGGCCAGCGCGAATGCCGGCAGGAACATATGCGCCAGCAGATCCCGCGTCAGGTCGAACCGCAGCCGCACCAGGCTTTCCACCAGGTAAAAGTTGGTGACAAACGGCAAATGCAGCGAAGGCGTCACCCGGCCCGAAATCTGGAACACCGGCAGCAGCACGCCGAACACCAGGATCAGCACCAGGCCCCACAGGAAATCGGGCACCGACAGCGCCATGCCATTGGCCACGTCGATCCCGCCCTCGACCCGCGTCTCGCGCAGCCGCGTGCCGGTCAGCGCCGCGGCCCCGCCCATCAGCACCGCCATGACAAGCGCCAGCACCGAAAGCTCCAGCGTCGCCGGCAACCGCCCCAGCACCAGCGCCAGCACAGGCTGGCGCAGGGTGATCGAGGTGCCGAAGTCGCCATGCAGCACCCCGGCGCCCCAGATGACGAACTGCTGCGGGATCGACTTGTCCAATCCGTAAAGCGCGGTCAGCCGCGCGACATCCTCCGCAGTCGCCCCCGGCGGCAGCATCATCGCCACCGGATTGCCGGGCACCACGCGGATGACAAAGAACACGATCACCGCCACGCCGAACAGCGTGACCGCCGTGGTCATCAGCCGCAACAGAAGGGTCCGTACCAGGGTCATGCGCCTCTCGGGGGGCCGCGCGCCCCTCATTCATCTGTTCGAAAATATCCCACAGGGGGTCTGGGGGACGTGACGTCCCCCGGCAGAGGGGTCCGGGGGGACATCACGTCCCTCCGGCGCAGGGGGCTTGGGGGGCAGCGTTGCCCCCCAAGCCCTGGGCCCGGCGCGCGGTTACGCCCGCTTCATCAGATGCGGCAGCAAGGCGCCCGAATGATGCGGCGTCACCACCACACCCTTGGCCGCCAGGATCGGCTGCACATATTGCAGCAGCGGGATGACATAGGCGTTCTCGGCGATATAGCGGTCGACATCTTTCCAGCCCTGGATGCGCTTGGCCTCGTCCTTCTCGCCCCAGAGCGGGTTGATCTTGTCGATCAGGTCCTGGCTGTCCCAGACCGAATGCGGGCTTGGCCCATACATGGCAAAGCCGGTCGAGGTCGTGGGGTCCCCCACCGAATTGCCCCAGTTGTAGAACGCCGCCGGCGCCAGCTTGTCGGCCGCGCGCAACTCGTAATGCTTGGCGATTTCATAGACTTCGATATTGGCCTCGATGCCCACCTTGCGCCACAGGCCGACGATGGCCTGGATCATCTCGTAGTCCTTGGGCATGTAACCCTTGGTGGTCTGGATGGTGAACTTGACCGGCTTGTCCACCGAATAGCCCGAGGCCGCGAGCAGTTTCTTGGCCAGCTCCGGGTCATGAGGAGTCTTGATCGTCGGATCATAGGCGTCGTAATCCGGCGTCTCCAGGGTGTCGATCGGCACGCCATAGCCCGACAGCAGCCGGTCGACGATGGCCTGCTTGTCGATGGCGGCAACGGCGGCCTTGCGCACATTGGGGTCCAGCATCACCTCGATATCGTTGAGGAAGATCATCCCGATGTTCGATACCGGTGTCGCATAGCCGTTCATGCCACCCTTGAGACGGTCGAACTCCTCATAGGGCATTTCCAGCGTGACATGGGACGAGCCCGATTCCACCTCGGCCACCCGGGCTGCGGCATCGGTCACGAATTTGATGGTGACGGTGTCGAAATCCGGCTTGCCGCCCCAGTAATTGGCATTGGCCTTCAGCCGCACGAAGGCGTTCTGTTCGAACTTGTCGACCATGTACGGGCCGGTGCCGATCGGCGCCTTCTCGAACCCGGCAGCGCCCACCTTGGTGTAATAGGCCTTGGGCAGGACGTAGCCCGTCAGGAAATACATCCATTTGAAGATGGTCGGGTCGAACTGCTTGACATCGGCCGTGACCTTGTTGCCCTCGGCCTTGAAATTGGTCAGCGTGCCCCAGACGAACTGGATCGGGTTGCCGGTGTCGGGATTGGCCGCGCGTTCCAGGCTCCACGCCACATCCTCGGCGGTGAAGGGGCTGCCGTCGTGCCAGGTCACCCCATCGCGCACCGTCATGTGGACCTGGGTCTTGTCGTCATTCCAGCCCCACTCGGTCAAGAGGCCGGGGGCGGGCTTCAGGTCGGGCTGTTGCAGGATGTATTGGTCGAAGACCGACTGGTAGAGGCCCTGGATCGTCGGGTTCACCGCCGAAGGTCCCACGGTCGGGTCCCAGGACGGCAGGGTGACGTTATAGGCGATCACCAATTCGTCGATGGCCTGGGCGAAACTTGGAAGCGCGACCGAGGTCGCCACCGCCGCCGCCGACAGCTTCAATAGGCTGCGTCTGTTGAGGTTCATGATTTTGGTCCCTGTTGTCATTTTTCTGTCAGTTTCCAGCCAGTTGCCGGGCCAGCAGATATCCCGGCCCCGCCCCTGTCCCCGCGCCGGGCCAGACAGCGGCGCCGGTCAGGTGCAGGTTGCGGATCGGGGTAGAGCCGTCCGCATGGCCGCGCATGGGACGGAAAAGGAAATGTTGCGCCAGATGATGCGAGCCGCAGACCTGATCGCCGCCGACGAGGTTGGGGTTCTCGTGCTCCAGTTCGGCCGGAGAGACGATGCGGCGACCAAGGATGCGCGACCTGATGCCCGGCGCATGGGCGTCGAGGATGTCAAGCGCGCGCTCGGCAAAGGGTTCGGCAGCCTCGTGCCAGTCGGTCGCGGCAATCTCGCCCTTGGCATCGCCGCGGATCGTGCCAGGCGCCATGCGCACCTGCAGCCAGAGGGCATGCTTGCCCTCCGGCGCGCGCGAGGGGTCAAAGACGGTCGGCTGCCCCACCACGAGGATCGGCTCCTCCGGCAAGAGCCCCGCCTTGGCCTGGGCATAGGTCCGCGCCATCTGGTCGAGGCTGGGGGCGATATGGACGTAGGCGAAGGATTTCAGCGCCTTGGCCCGCCAGTCGGGCAGGTCCGACAGCGCCAGATGGATCATCATCGTGCCCGGCGCATGGGCAAAGCGGGTCATGCCGGCATCAAAGCCGGGCGTCGTGCCGCCGGTCAGCCGCGGCAGCGCGCCGGGGGCCACACCCGCGATCACCGCCTTGTTGGCCACGATCCTGCGGCCGTCCTGCAGTTCTATCCCGCGGGCCGTGCCGGTGTCATGCAGGATGCGGGCGACCGGGGCGCTGGTTTCGACCACCCCGCCACGCGCCCTGATGGCGGCGACAAGCGCCTTGACGATGGTATCCGCGCCCCCTTTGCCGATCACCATGCCGAAGGCCTGCCCCGCCATGCCCTCAAGGTAGGGAAACATCGCCCCGCCGGCGACATCGGGGGCGAAATCCAGATGCATGCCCCAAGCCCCCAGCATGGCCTGCACACCGGGATGGCGGAAGGTTTCGGTCAGCCAACCACGCGGCGATTGCAGCAAAAACCGGGTGAAATCCAGCGTGCCGGCAATTCCCTTCGCCCGCAGTGTTTTGAACATGAAATATGCGAGCGCACGAAATTTCATCGGGCTGCCCAAGAGGCCGAAGAGATGCGGCGCCTCGGCGCCAAAGCCGCCGACCAGCGCCCGCCAGGTCGCGGCATCTTCGGGCGACAGGGCTTCGATCATGGCCAAAGTCTCGGCCATGTCGGTCGAGACGCCGACGTGGCTGCCGTCGGCAAACGACGAGGCGAAGGGGCGGGAGACCGGCACGAAGGCGCAGCCGTGCCGGGTCAGTTCCTGACCATAAACCTTGAAAAACGGGCTTCCGGCGAACAAGGACAGGTTCATCGCGGCCCAGTCGTGGCGGAAGCCGGGCAGCGTATATTCCCCGGTCTTGACCGCGCCGCCCGCTGAGGGGGCCGCCTCGAACACCCCCACCTTCCAGCCGCGCGCTGCCAGATGCAGGGCGGCGGCCAGCGTGTTGTGGCCCGCCCCGATCAGCACGGCGTCAAAGGCGCGATCAACCTCGGGCAAGCGATTGTCCCCCGTTCATACCCGAAGGATATTTGCAAACGCATTTAAATCTGTCTAGCATGATTCTCGTTGGCAAAGGTAAAGACGGCAGATGGGCGGCGTCTTCTTTCCGTCTTCCTTCCGTCTTCCTTTGGTGAAGACAAACGCCGCGTTCCGCGCGCGACAGATGGGGAGAATGACATGACAGCTGCGAATGTGCTGGCCGGTCTGGCCGGGATGCTGGCCTCGGGCGGGGTCGAGGTGGTGGATTGCACCGGGGTGCTGGGGCCGGACACGCCCTTGCTGAAACTGCCGCCGGATTTCGCCAAGGACACGCCCAAGATCGAGATCCACACCATTTCGAACTATGACCAGAACGGGCCGTTCTGGGCGTGGAACTGGCTGAAAGTGGGCGAACATTCCGGCACCCATTTCGACGCGCCGCACCACTGGATCACCGGCAAGGATTATGCCGACGGCTACACCGACACGCTTGCCGTGCAGCGGCTGATCGCCCCGGTCAATGTGCTGGACTTTGCCGCCGAATGCAGCGCCAACCCGGATTTTCTGCTGACCATCGACCACGTCAAGGCCTGGGAGGCCAAGCACGGCGCGATCAACGCGGGCGAATGGGTCGTCCTGCGCAGCGACTGGGACAGCCGCGCCCATGACGAAAACCTGTTCCTGAACGCCGATGCCACCGGCCCGCATACGCCGGGGCCGACCGCAGAGGTCATCGAATACCTGATCGGCAAGGGCATCGTGGGCTGGGGCAGCCAGTGCATCGGCACCGATGCGGGCCAGGCCGGCGGCATGACGCCGCCCTTCCCGGCGCATAACCTCCTGCACAAGAACAACCGCTTCGGGCTTGCCTCGCTTGCCAACCTCGACAAGCTGCCGGCAAAGGGGGCGATCCTGATTGCGGCGCCGCTCAAGATCAAGAACGGCACGGGCTCGCCGATCCGGGCGCTGGCGCTGGTGCCGCGAGGCTAGGATGCGGCCCGATCACGTCATCATCGGCAGCGGGATCAATGCCCTTGTGGCCGGCGCGATGCTGGCCCTGAAGGGCCGGCGCGTGCTGCTGCTGGAGCGGTCGGACCGCATCGGCGGCTGCCTGCGGACGGAAGAGATCACCCTGCCGGGCTTTCAGCATGACGTGATGGCCGCGACCTTCGTTCTGTTCATGACCGGGCCGGCGGGGGCCGCCCTTGGGCCCCACCTGGCCCGGCATGGCTTTGACTATTGCCATTCGCCGCATCCGACCGCCGTCTTGCGGCCGGATGGGCAGGCCCTGGTGTTGACGATGGACCGGGCCGCCAATATTGCAGCCTTCAATGCCCTGGCGCCGGGCGATGGAGAGGCCCATGCCGCGGTGGTGGGCGCGGTCGAGGCGGATGCGCCCTTCCTGTTCGCGCTGCTGGGCGGCAACCTCTGGTCCTGGGGCACCGCGAAGCTGTTGTTCGGCCAGGCGCGCAAGCGCGGTCTGCGCGGGCTGGCGGCCTGGTTCGGGAAGGCGCTGGCCCCCGCGCGCGGCTGGCTTGAGACCGAATTTGCCAGCCCGACCGTACAGGCGCTGTTCGCGCCTTGGGTCCTGCACTGCGGGCTGACGCCGGAAAGCGCCTATTCCGGGCAGATGGGCCGGGTGATCGCCTTTGCCTTGGAGGCTGCGGGGGCGCCCATCGCCAAGGGCGGCGCCGGCAGGGCGGCGGAGGCCTTTCGCCGCTTGATCGAGGAACATGGCGGCCAGATCCGCACCGGCGCCGATGTCGACCGGATCACGCTGCGGGGCGGCAGGGTGTCGGGCGTGGTGCTGGCCTCGGGGGAGGAAATCGGCTGCGGATCGGTCCTCGCCTCGGTCGCGCCGGGGCAGTTGATCGGGCGGCTGCTGCGTGAGGCCGACCTGCCGGCCGAGAAGGCGGCGGCCTCGGCGTTCCGCCACGGCAGGGGGAATTTCCAGCTGCATTACGCGCTGGACCGGCCGCCGGAATGGCTGACGCCGGGGCTGGACGATGTGGCGCTGATCCATCTGTCGGACGGCATCGACGCCGTGTCGAAATCGGCCAACGAGGCCGAGCGGGGGATGCTGCCGGCCACGCCCACGATCTGTGTCGGCCAGCCGCACCGGCTGGACGCGTCGCGCTGCCCCGATGGCAAGGCGATCCTCTGGCTGCAGATCCCCGATGCGCCGAGGGTGATCAAGGGCGATGCCGGGGGCGAGATTGCCGCGACCGATTGGGACGTGGCGCGCGAGGCCTTTGCCGACCGGATCGAGGCGATCCTGTCGCGCCACATCCGGGATTTCGACAAGATCAAGCTGGCGCGGCGGGCCTATTCGCCCGCGGACCTTGCGGCGCTGAATGTCAATCTGGTGGGGGGCGATCCTTACGGCGGGCTTTGCACGATCGACCAGTTCTTTGTCTGGCGGCCCTTTGCGCGGGGGCCGGTGGGCCTGCGCGGGCTGGTACAGATCGGCGCCTCGACCCATCCGGGGCCGGGTCTGGGCGGCGGATCGGGGTTCAACGCGGCGAAGGGGCTTGGGGCATGAAGGATCTGCTGCCTCGGCTGGGCGAGATCGGGCTGGCGAATTACCCGCCTTACCTGATGAACCGCATCATGGGACGCTATAACGCCGCGATCCGGGCCGAGATGGCCAAGCTGGGCCTGACCACGCCCAAGATGCGGGCGCTGGCGGTTCTGTCGGTGATGGACGGGCTCTTGATCGGGCAATTGGCGGTCCATGCCATCGTGGAACAATCCACCCTGTCGCGCGCCGTCGATGCCCTGCGGGCCGAGGGGCTGGTGCGGCGCGAGACCGATGCTGCCGACAGCCGCGCCGTCCGGGTCTTCATCACCGAGGCCGGGCGGGGGGCGTTCGAGACTTTGTGGCCGCATATGGCCGAGACCTACCGCGACATGTTCCGCGGCATCGACGAGGCCGAACAGCGCGCCTTCGTCGCCACTCTGCAAAAGATCCACACCAACATCCGCAAGCACGATTTCTAAGGGCACTCCGGGGGCATCATGGCAGAACGCAGCTTCAAGGCAGAGGTCGAACATCTGCGGCTGGGCGAAGGCGATACCTTCACCGGCGAGGGGATATTGGCGATCACCAAGGCTTTGCTGGAAAATGGCGTGGGCTATGTCGGCGGCTATCAGGGCGCGCCGATCAGTCATCTGATGGATGTGCTGGCCGATGCCGAGGAATTGCTGGGCGAGTTGGGCGTGCGCTTTGAGGCCAATGCCAACGAGGCGGCGGCGGCGGCGATGCTGGCAGCCTCGGTTCATTACCCCATTCGGGGCGCGGTGACGTTCAAGGGGCCGGTGGGCGTCAATGTCGCCTCGGATGCCCTGGCGAACCTGGCCTCTTCTGGGGTGACGGGCGGTGCCCTGATCATCCTGGGCGAGGATTACGGCGAAGGGTCCTCGATCATGCAGGAACGGAGCCACGCCTTCGCGATGAAGTCGCAGTTCTGGCTTCTGGATCCGCGGCCCAACCTGACCTCGATCACCAAGGCGGTGGCGGATGGGTTCGAACTGTCCGAGGCGTCGAACTCTCCGGTCATGCTGATGGTGCGGATCCGGTCCTGCCACGTGACGGGCAGCTTTGCCACCAAGGCCAACCGCAAGCCGACCCTGTCGGTGCGGGAGGCACTGGAGGCGCCGCAGTCGGATTTCGCCGGCGTCGTGCTGCCGCCGATGTCCTATGCGCATGAGCAGGACAAGATCAGGAACCGCTGGCCGGCGGCCGAGAAGTTCATCCTCGAACGCGGGTTGAACGAGGTCTTCGGCCCGAAGGAGGCGCCGGTCGGCCTGGTCATTCAGGGCGGCATGTACAACGGGGTGATCCGCGCGCTGCAACGGCTGGGGCTGGCGGATATCTACGGCGCCTCTCAGGTGCCGATCTATGTGCTGAACGTGACCTATCCGTTGATCGCGTCGGAGTTCCTGGACTTCTGCCAGGGCAAGGAACAGGTGCTGGTGGTCGAGGAGGGCCAGCCCGAGTTCATCGAGCAGACGCTGGCGACCTATCTTTACCGGGCGGGTTCGACGGTGAAGCTTTGCGGCAAGGACATCCTGCCGATGGCGGGGGAATATACCGGGCAGGTGTTGCTGGCCGGGATCACGGATTTTCTGCGAAAATCCGCGCCGGGCCTGCTGCCGGCGCCGGTGCGCGCGCCCAATCAGGACCGGCCCAAGGTGCCGGATCTGTCGCGGGTGGTGCCGATCCGGCCTCCGGGGTTTTGCGTGGGCTGCCCGGAGCGGCCGATCTTTGCCGCGATGAAGCTGGTGCAGAAAGAGACCGGCAAGCTGCAGATCACGGCGGATATCGGCTGCCATCTGTTCGGGTCCTTGCCGCCGTTCGAGGTGGGCGGGGCGACGATGGGCTATGGCTTGGGGCCTGCGGCCAATGCAGCCTTTGACGGCGGGGGCGCACGGCGACCGATCAGCATCATCGGGGATGGCGGGTTCTGGCACAACGGCCTGTCCAGCAGTTTCGGCAACATGGCCTTCAACAAGTCGGATTCGGTCGCCGTCATCGTCGACAACTATTATTCGGCGGCAACCGGGGGTCAGGACGTGATGTCGTCCCGTGCCGAGAATGCCACCAAGGCGACCAAGCATCCGATCCGCAAGGCCTTGCGCGGCATCGGGATCGACTGGGTCCGACAGATCGACCGCACCTATGACGTGGGCCACATGCGCGACGTGCTGCGCGAGGCTTTGACCACCGACAAGCCGGGGCCCAAGGTCATCGTCGCCTCGTCGGAATGCATGCTCAACAAGCAGCGGCGCGAGAAGCCTTTGGCGCAGGCCGCGATCAGGGAGGGCCGCCGGGTCGAGGCGCCGCGCTTTGGCGTGGATGAAGAGATATGCACCGGCGATCACGCTTGCATGCGGCTGTCGGGCTGCCCGTCGCTGGGGTTGAAAGTGCTGGACGATCCGTTGCGCGACGATCCGGTGGCCTCGATCGACCAGGCCTGCGTGGGCTGCGGCAACTGCGGCGAGGTGGCGGATGCGGCCGTTCTGTGCCCGAGCTTCTACCGGGCCGATGTGGTGCATAACCCAACGCCGTTCGAGGCGCGGTTCGCGGCGTTCCGGGCCCGGGTGATCGGCTGGCTGCAGGCGCGCCGCGCAAGGCGGCATCTGGTCTTCGAGGTGGCGTCATGACCATGCTGACAGCACAACCGATGGACCCCAAGCTGGGGTCGATCATCAAGCTGGCCGTGCTGGCCGTGGGCGGTCAGGGTGGGGGCGTCCTGACCGGCTGGATCGAGGATGTCGCCCGCGCCAATGGCTATGCCGCGCAGGCGACCAGCGTGGCGGGCGTGTCGCAACGCACCGGCGCCACGGTCTATTATGTCGAGATGGCACCGGCCGCGGGCGGCGTGCCGATCTTTTCGCTGATGCCCGCCGCCGGCGACGTGGACATCATGATCGCGGCCGAGATGATGGAGGCGGGCCGTGCCATGCTGCGCGGCTTTGTCACGCAAGAGCGGACAACGCTGATCGCCTCGACCCACCGGGCACTGGCGGTGTCCGAAAAGGTCGAGCCGGGCAACGGCATCGCCAATTCGGACGAGGTGATGGCGGCGGCCGGGCTGACCGCGAAACGTTTTATCGCGGCGGATTTCGACGCCTTGGCGGTGCGGAACGGATCAGTGATTTCGGCGGCGCTTTTCGGGGCGCTGGCGGGGTCGGGGGCGCTGCCCTTCCCGCGTGAGGCGTTCGAGGCGGCGATCCGGGCCAGCGGCAAGGGGGTGGACGGCTCGCTCAGGGCCTTTGCCGCGGCGTTCGAGGCCGCGACGGCGCCCCGGGTGCCGGCGGGCACCGAGAAGAAGCCCGGTGCCCTGATGGCGCGCGGCCCGGCGAAGATGGTGGCCGAATGGCACCGGCTGACCGCGCGGGCCGAGGCCCTGCCCGCGCCGGTGGCCGAGATGGCCCTGCCCGGCCTGCGCAAGGTGGTGGAGTTTCAGGACCTGGCCTATGGCGCCGAATATCTGGACCGTCTGGGGCAGGTGCTGGGCCGCGACGATGCAGGCCACGGCTTTGCCCTGTCGCGCGAGGCGGCCAAATATATCGCCAATGCGATGGCCTATGACGATGTGATTCGGGTGGCCGACCTGAAGACCCGCGGAGATCGGTTCGACCGGATCGCGGCCGAGATGCGGGTGAAGGACGGCAACCTGATGCACCTGACCGAATTCATGCATCCGCGGGCCGAGGAGATCGCAGGGATGCTGCCGGCGCGGCTGGGGGCGAGGGTTCAGGCCAGCCCGGAGTGGATGGGGCGGCTGGAGCGGTGGTTTGCAAAGGGACGGAGGCTGAGGACCGACGGGCTTTGGTCCTTTGGCCTGTTGCATCTGCTGGGCGGGCTGAAGTTCTGGCGCAGGCGCACGCTGCGGCACGCGCAGGAGGTGGCGCATCTGGAAGCCTGGCTGGCCACCGCTTTGGGCTATCTGCCGAAGTATGACCTGGCGGTCGAGGTGGTAAAGTGCCGGCGGCTGGTGAAGGGCTATTCCGATACCCATGCGCGCGGCCTGTCGAAGTTCGACCGGGTGCTGGCCGGGGTGACGCTGGTGGCCGGGCGCGACGATGCCGCCGACTGGGCGCGGCGGCTGCGCGAGGCGGCGCTGAAGGATGAAGAGGGCAAGGCGCTGGACGGTGCCCTTGCGACGATCCGCAGTTTTGTCTGACCGGAGGGAAGCGGGGCTCTGCCCCGCGCCCCGGGATATATGAGAACAAATGAAATCAGAAGGGCAGGCCCGGGGCGGGCAGGTAGCGCGTCTTCAGATGCGGGGGGGCCTTGGCTTCGAGAGCTTCGAGGATGGCGCGGATTTTTTCGGGGCCCTGAAGACGTGACATCTCGAAGGGGCCGCGCGGGAAGTTGAGGCCGAGCCTCAAAGCCTGGTCGATGCCTTCGGCGGTGACGCCGCCTTCGGACAAGAGCCAGGCGGCCTCGTTGACGAGGGTGGCCTCGATGCGCAGGGCGAGGGCGGCGGCATCGGCGGGGGCCGGGCCGGGCGTTGCGGGGAAGAGGAAGCCCTGCCCCGATTTGCGGCCGAGGCGGCCTGCGGCGACCTGGCGCCTGAGGCTGTCGAAGACGTGATAGCGCGGGTGGTGGAGGGCCGCCTGCAGGCCTTCGGTCGCGGCGAGGTTGATGTCGGCGCCGATCAGGTCGATCAGCGACAGGGGGCCGATCCGGTAGCCGACGGCCAGCATGGCGGCGTCGATGTCGGAGGCGGAGCGCCCCTCTTCCAGAAGGGCGAGAGCTTCGCCGTAGAAGGGGCGCGCGCAGCGGTTGACGATGAAACCGGGACGGTCGGGGCAGGCGATCACGGTCTTGCCGGCGGCCTCGGTCAGTTGGCGCGCGAGGGTCAGGGGCTCGGGCGCGGTGCCGGGATGGGCCACCAGTTCGACCAGTTTCAGCACCGGCGCCGGGTTGAAGAAATGCAGGCCCAGCAGGCGGGTGGGGTGGCGCAGCGTCGCGGCCATGGCGCTAACCGAAAGCGAGGAGGTGTTGGTGGCCAGCACCGCCTGCGGGCTGAGGATGTCTTCAAGGGCGGCGAAAAGCTCCTGCTTGGCGGGCAGGGTCTCGATGATCGCCTCGATCACGAGGCCGGCGGGGGCGAGGTCTGCCAGCGTTTCGACCACCTGGAACCGCGAGAGGGTGGCCTGCATCGCCTCGGGGCTGAGGCCCTTGGCAAGGCGTGGCTCAAGTGCGGCGCGCAGGCGTTCGGGTGCGGAGGCGCGGGCCGGCGCCAGCGCATCGGTCGCCAGAACGGTGCAGCCCGATGCCGCAAAGACCTGTGCGATGCCCAGACCCATGGTTCCCAGACCCACCACACCGATGATCATCACTGCCCCCGGAACTCTGGTTTGCGTTTTTCAAGGAAGGCGCGGATGCCTTCGGATTTGTCGGCACTGTCGAGAAGCGCCTCGAAGGCCGCGCGTTCGGGGGCGAGCGCCAGAGCAGCCTCGGCCGCAACCAGCGCCTTTTTGGCCGCCATCAGGGCAAGCGGTGCCCGGCCCGCCAGCCGGGCGGCCAGAGCCTCGGCCTCGGGCAGGGCGGGGCCTTGCGACCGGTAGGCCGCGATGCCCCAGGCGAGCGCAGTTTCGGCGTCGATGATCTCGCCGGTCAGAATCATGCGCGACGCCCGGGCGCGGCCGATGAGCGCCATCAGACGCTGGCCACCACCCGCGCCGGGAATGAGCCCCAGGTTGGTTTCCGGCAATCCGAGCCGCGCCGTGGGCCCCAGCACGATCATGTCGGCCATCAGCGCGAGTTCGAACCCACCGCCCAAGGCAAAGCCGTCAACCGCGGCGATCAGGGGTTTCGGGAAGGCGCGGATCGCGGCCCAATGGGCCTTGCGCGGGTCCGCGGCGCCTTCGGCAGAGGTCTTGGTCGCGATCTCGGCAATGTCGGCGCCGGCGGCAAAGTTGCCCTCGGCTCCGGTCAGCACGACGGCGCGGCAGGGGCCGGCGGCCAGGTCGGTCAAAGCCGCCGCCAGATGCGCCAGCAGGGCGGTGTTCAGCGCATTGCGCGCCTCTGGCCGGTGGAGAGTCAGCCGCGACCAACCCGGCCCATGGTCGATGATCAGGTCCATGGCTGCACTATCCTCCACCCGATCAAAATTTCAAGTTGGAAAGTTTTAAGCTTGAAATTTATTCGGACTGGTGCATCCTAGGGTAATCCAATGAAGGGAACGACCATGAAGGTCTTGTCATGAAGGTCCTGTGCCTTGGCGGCGGCCCCGCCGGTCTGTATTTCGCCATTTCGATGAAGCTGCGCGACCCGGCGCATCAGGTCACCGTGCTGGAACGCAACCGCGCCAACGACACCTTCGGCTGGGGCGTCGTGCTGTCGGATGACGCGCTGAGCCGGATGCAGAAGAACGACCCGGTCTCGACCGAGGCGATCCGCAGCAATTTCGCCTATTGGGACGACATCGCCGTCGTGCACAATGGCCACCGAACCGTCTCGGGCGGGCATGGCTTTGCCGGGATCGGGCGCAAGACCATGCTGATCCTGTTGCAGGCCCGGGCCCGCGAACTGGGCGTCGATCTGCGCTTTGAGACCGAGTTCAAGACTGCCGAGGAATACCGGCGCGACTATGATCTGGTGGTGGCAACCGACGGGATCAACTCGGTCGTGCGGCGTGAATATGCTGAAGTCTTCCAGCCCGACATCGACATTCGCAAATGCAAGTTCGTCTGGCTGGGCACCCATGCCAAGTTCGACGACGCCTTCACCTTCATCTTCGAGAAGACCGAACATGGCTGGGTCTGGGCCCATGTCTATCAGTTTGACAAGGACACCGCGACCTTCATCGTGGAATGCCTGCCCGAAACCTGGGACCGCTGGGGCTTTGCCGCCATGTCCAAGGAAGAGACCATTGCCGTTTGTGAACGTATATTCGCCAAATACCTGAACGGCCATTCGCTTATGTCGAACGCGGCGCATCTGCGCGGCTCGGCGGTGTGGATGCAATTCCCCCGGGTGATCTGCAACACCTGGTATCACGAGAATGTCGTGCTGATGGGCGATGCGGCGGCGACCGGACATTTCTCGATCGGGTCGGGGTCTCGGCTGGCCTTTGACAGCGCGATTGCCCTGGCCGAATACCTGCATTCGGAGCCCACGATGCAGGGCGCCTTCCAGCGCTATCAGGACGAACGCCGGGTCGAGGTCTTGCGGCTGCAATCGGCGGCGCGCAACTCGCTGGAATGGTTCGAAGAGGTGGAACGCTACCTCGACATGCCGCCTTTGCAGTTCGCCTATTCGCTTCTGACCCGCAGCCAACGGATTTCGCACGAGAATTTGCGCCAGCGCGACCCGGCCTGGCTGCGCCACGCAGAGGATTGGTTTCAGGAACAGGCGGGCGGGGAACCGGGCCGGCTGCCGATGTTCGCCCCCTTCCGCCTGCGCGACATGGCCTTGCAGAACCGCATCGTCGTCTCGCCCATGGCGCAATACAAGGCGGTGGATGGCGTGCCGGGTGACTGGCATTTCATCCATCTGGCCGAGCGCGCCAAGGGCGGTGCAGGGCTGGTCTATACCGAGATGACCTGCGTGT
Source organism: bacterium (assembly GCA_016124195.1). GTDB lineage: Bacteria > Pseudomonadota > Alphaproteobacteria > Rhodobacterales > Rhodobacteraceae > Stagnihabitans. The sequence continues at coordinate 145,992 of WGOE01000003.1, forward strand.
CGGCCCAGGGCCGCATCACGCCCGGCTGTCCCGGGCTTTATTCGGCCAAACACGAGGCAGGCTGGAAGCGGGTGGTCGATTTCATCCATGCCGAGACCAACGCCAAGATCTGTTGCCAGATCGGCCATTCCGGCCGCAAGGGCTCGACCCAGGTGGGCTGGCAGGACAGTGACATGCCGCTGCCAGAGGGCAACTGGCCGGTGTTGAGCGCCTCTGCCATCCCGTGGTCGCCCGCCCATCAGGTGCCCAAGGAGATGGACCGCGCCGACATGGACAAGGTCCTGATGCAGTTCGTCAAGGCGACCGAGATGGCCAAGCGGGCGGGCTTTGACATGATCGAACTGCATGCGGCGCATGGCTATCTGATCTCGTCCTTCATCAGTCCGGTGTCGAATGTGCGGACCGATGCCTATGGCGGCAGCCTGGAAAACCGGATGCGCTATCCCTTGGAGGTTTTCGCCGCGATGCGCGCGGAATGGCCGGGGTCAAAGCCGATGTCGGTGCGGATTTCGGCCAACGACTGGGTCGGACCGGAGGGCGTCACCCCTGCCGAAGCCGTTGAGATTGCGGCGATGTTCGCGGCCGCAGGTGCGGATATCATCGACGTGTCGGCCGGGCAGACCACGCCCGATGCGCGGCCGATCTATGGCCGGATGTTCCAGACTCCGTTCAGCGACCGTATCCGGAATGAGGCGGGGCTCGCCACGATGGCGGTGGGCAACATCACCGAGGCCGAGCAGGTCAACCAGATCCTCCTCGCCGGGCGGGCCGACCTTGTGTGCCTGGCGCGGCCGCATCTGGCCGACCCCTACTGGACCCTGCACCAGGCCGTGAAGGCCGGCGATCCGACAGCCTGGCCCCTGCCCTATCTGGCCGGGCGCGATCAGGCGATCCGGCTGTTGGGCAAGGCAACGGAGGTTCTGCGGGCATGAAGGGCAAACGGGTTCTGGTCACCGGCGGCGGGTCGGGCGCGGGGGCGGATCTGGCGCTTGGCTTTGCCGAGGCAGGCGCCGAGGTGGTGATCTGCGGGCGCAGGCTTGAAGCCCTGACCGCGGTTGCTGGCCGTCACCCCTCGATTCGGGCGCTGCATTGTGACGTGACGAACGAAGATTCGGTAATGGGCCTTTACGCGGCGGCCGGCCCGGTGGACATCGTGATCGCCAATGCCGGGCAGGCGGATTCGGCGCCGTTCCACAAGACCTCGCTCGACAACTGGAACAGAATGCTGGCGGTCAATCTGACCGGGGTTTTCCTGACCTTCCGCGAGGGGCTGCGGCAGATGAACGGATGGGGCCGGCTGGTGGCGGTGGCCTCGACCGCGGGGCTCAAGGGCTATGCCAAGGTCGCGCCCTATGCGGCGGCCAAGCACGGGGTCCTGGGCATCGTGCGGTCCCTGGCACTGGAGGTGGCGCGGCGGCCGATCACGGTGAACGCGATCTGCCCGGGGTTTCTGGACACCGAGATGACCGCGCATTCGATCAAGGTGATCAGCGAAAAGACCGGACGCTCGCCCGCCGAGGCCCGGGCGGTGCTGGAGGGGCTGAACCCGCAGGGGCGGCTGTTTCAGCCCTCTGAAGTGACCGCGGCGGCGCTTTATCTCTGCGGCGCGGGGGCCGAGGGCGTGAACGGCCAAAGCCTGACCATCGCAGGCGGAGAGCTATGAGCGACCCTTTGTCCAAGCGGCGGCTCAAGATGTGGATCCGGCTTCTGGGTGTGACCCGCGCGGCCGAGGCCGAACTGCGCGAGTTCCTGCGGGTACGCCATGAGACCACCCTGCCGCGCTTTGACGTGATGGCCGCCCTGTACCGCCGGCGCGAGGCAGTTTCGATGTCAGACCTGTCGCGCATGCTGTTGGTGTCGAACGGCAATGCCACCACCGTGGTCGACCGGCTGGAGGCCGATGGTCTGGTGCGGCGCACGCCTTCGGAGACCGACCGGCGCACGGTCTATGTCGCCCTGACGCCGGAAGGGCTGAGCCAGTTCGAAGGTCTTGCCGCACAGCACGAGGCCGAGGTCAGCCGGGTATTCGGCGGCCTTTCGGAAGGCGATCTGGACCAGTTGACCGACATTCTCAAACGCATGGGGACCAAATGAAACTGAGCGGACGCATGCCGGAACACTTCCTGTGGCAGGTCGCGGATCGGGTGGGAACGGTGCGGTTGAACCAGCCCGACCGCAAGAACCCGCTGACCTTCGACAGCTATGCCGAGTTGCGCGACCTGTTCCGCGATCTGGTCTATGCCGAGGATGTCGACGTGGTGATCTTTGCCTCGACCGAGGGGAATTTCTGTTCGGGCGGCGATGTGCATGACATCATCGGGCCGCTGATCGGGCTGCCGATGAAGGACCTTTTGGCCTTTACCCGGATGACCGGCGATCTGGTCAAGGCGATGTTGGGCTGTGGCAAGCCGATCATCGCGGCGGTCGAAGGTGTGGCGGTGGGGGCGGGGGCGATCATCGCGATGGCCTCGGACCTGCGGTTGGCGACGCCGGAGGCGAAATGCGCCTTCCTGTTCACCCGGGTCGGACTGGCGGGCTGCGACATGGGCGCCTGTGCCATGCTGCCGCGGATCATAGGCCAGGGGCGGGCGGCGGAGTTGCTTTACACCGGGCGGGTGATGACTGCTGCCGAGGGCGAGCGTTGGGGGTTCTGGAATGCCCTGCATCCCTCCGCGACGCTGCTGGCCGAGGCGCAGGCCTTGGCGAGCCGGCTCGCCTCGGGGCCGACCTTTGCGCATGGCATGACGAAGACACAGTTGAACCACGAGTGGAACATGGGGCTGGACCAGGCGATCGAGGCCGAGGCGCAGGCCCAGGCGATCTGCATGCAGACCAAGGACTTCGAGCGGGCTTACCGGGCCTTCGTGGCAAAGGAGCGGCCCGTGTTTGCCGGGGACTGACGAATTTTCTGCGAAAATTCGGGCTTCATCTGAAGTGAATTGAATTTTCGCCGAAAATTCGCGGGGGCGCTGCCCCCGAAACCCCCGGGAATATTTGGGAACAGATGAAGATGGATCGGACTTTTCTGGAGTGGCCTTTCCTTGAACCTCGGCATCGTGCGTTGGCAGACGCGCTTGAGGCGTGGTGCCTGGCGCATCTGCCGGTGGATCATGGCGATGTGGACGCGGCCTGTCGCGGGCTGGTGGCGATATTGGGGGCCGGGGGCTGGCTGCAGCATTCGGGCGGAAGTCTGGATGTCCGCACGCTGTGTCTGATCCGCGAGACCTTGGCGCGCCATGACGGGCTTGCGGATTTTGCCTTTGCGATGCAGGGGCTTGGGATGGGTGCGGTATCGCTGTTCGGTACGGATGAGCAGCGCGCCTGGCTGGAGAAGACCCGGGCCGGATCGGCGATTGCGGCTTTTGCGCTGACCGAGCCGGGGTCAGGGTCCGATGTGGCCGCGACCTCGACCATGGCCGAGCGGGTGCAGGGCGGATGGCGGATCTCGGGGGAGAAGACCTGGATTTCGAACGGCGGGATCGCGGATGTCTATGTGGTGTTCGCGCGGACCGGCGAGGCGCCGGGGGCGCGGGGCCTTTCGGCGTTTCTGATGCCCGCGGACACGAAAGGGCTGGAGGTGGTCGAGCGGCTGGAGGTGATTGCGCCGCATCCTTTGGCGCATTTGCGGCTGGACGGGGTCGAACTGCCGGAGGCGGCCTTGATCGGCAAGGCTGGCGAGGGGTTCAAGCTGGCGATGGCGGTGCTGGACGTATTCCGTTCGACCGTGGGGGCGGCCGCCTTGGGCTTTGCGCGGCGGGCTTTGGACGAAAGTCTGGCCAGGGTATCGGCGCGGCGCATTCAGGGGCAGCCCCTGGCCGAGTTGCAGATGGTGCAGGGCCATCTTGCGGATATGGCGCTTGAGGTCGATACGGCTGCCCTGCTGGTCTATCGGGCGGCCTGGACGAAGGATATGGGCGCCGCGCGGGTGACGCGCGAGGCTGCGATGGCGAAACTGCATGCGACCGAGGCGGCTCAGCGGGTGATCGACATGGCGGTGCAGTTGCATGGCGGCGACGGCGTCCGGCACGGGTCGGTCGTCGAGCGGCTTTACCGGGAGATCCGCGCCTTGCGCATTTATGAGGGGGCAAGCGATGTTCAGCGCGTGGTGATCGCGCGGGCGATTTTGCCAAAGGAGGGGAAATGACATCTCCACATGAATTTCTGCACCCGGCGCATTGGAAGAAGGCGGTGGGCTATTCCAACGGCGTTTCGGCACGCGGGCGGCTGGTGGTGACTGGCGGCATCATCGGGTGGAACGCCGATCAGCAGTTCGAGACGGATGATTTCGCAGGCCAGGCCGCGCAGGCCCTGCGCTCGATCGTCGAGGTTCTGGCCTGCGGCAGAGCGCGACCCGAACATCTGGTGCGGCTGACCTGGTATGTCACGGACAAGCGGGAATATCTCGCCAGCCTGAAGGACCTGGGGCAGGCCTACCGGCAGGTGATTGGCAAGCACTTCCCGGCGATGGCTCTGGTCCAGGTGGTGGCGCTGGTCGAGGACCGGGCCAAGGTGGAAATCGAGGCGACGGCGGTGGTGCCGGAATGAGGGGGGCAAGCATGTTGGGACCGACAGGCCATGTGGACAGCTTCACGCGCGACAGGTTGCCCGCACCGCAGGACTGGCCCGAGATCAAGGCGACATTCCATTACCCGGAGTGGCTGAATGCCGGGGTCGAATTGTGCGACCGGATGGTCGAGCGCGGCTTTGGCGACAATGTGGCCCTGATCGGCAATGGGCGGCAGCGCACCTACAAGGAACTGACCGACTGGTCGAACCGCATCGCCCATGCCCTTGTCGAGGTCTATGGCGTGAAGCCGGGCAACCGCGTGCTGATCCGGTCGGCCAACAATCCCGCGATGGTGGCCTGCTGGCTGGCGGCCACCAAGGCGGGGGCGGTCGTGGTCAATACGATGCCGATGCTGCGGTCGGGTGAATTGACCGCCATCGTCGACAAGGCCGAAATCAGCCACGCCCTGTGCGACACGCGCCTGATGGAGGAACTGGTCACCTGCGCCAAGGGATCGCGACATCTGAAAACCGTGATCGGCTTTGACGGCACCGCCAACCATGATGCGGAACTGGACCGGATTGCCCTGTCCAAGCCAGTGCGCTTTGCGGCAGTCAGGACCGGGCGCGACGACGTGGCCCTGCTGGGCTTTACCAGCGGCACGACGGGCGAGCCCAAGGCCACCATGCATTTCCACCGCGACCTTCTGATCATAGCCGATGGCTATGCGGCCGAAGTGTTGAAGGTCACGCCGGAAGATATCTTCGTGGGCTCTCCACCCCTGGCCTTCACCTTCGGCCTGGGCGGGCTTGCGATCTTTCCCCTGCGGTTTGGCGCCGCGGCCGCCCTTCTGGAACAGGCAAGCCCGGCCAACATGATCTCGCTGATCCAGGAACACAGGGCGACAGTCTGCTTCACGGCGCCAACCGCCTACCGCGCGATGCTGAAGGCGATGCAGGAGGGTGCCGACCTGTCGAGCCTGCGTGCCGCGGTCAGCGCCGGCGAGACCCTGCCCGCGCCAGTCTATCAGGAATGGATGGAGCGCACCGGCAAGCCGATGCTGGATGGCATCGGCGCGACCGAGATGCTGCATATCTTCATCACCAACCGCTTCGAGGATCACAGGCCTGGCTGTACCGGGCGTCCTGTCGGCGGCTATGAGGCGCGGATCGTGGCCGAGGACATGAGCGAACTGCCGCGCGGCGAGGTGGGGCGGCTGGCGGTGCGCGGCCCGACCGGCTGCCGCTACATGGCCGATGACCGGCAGAAGAACTATGTGCGCAACGGCTGGAACCTGACTGGCGACAGTTTCTGGCAGGATGAAGAGGGCCGCTTTCATTTTGCCGCGCGGTCCGATGACATGATCGTCTCGGCCGGGTACAACATCGCCGGCCCGGAGGTCGAGGCGGCCTTGCTGTCCCATCCCGCCGTGCTGGAATGCGCCGTGGTGGGCGCGCCCGATGAAGAGCGCGGCCATGTCGTCGAGGCGCATGTGGTATTGGCCGCCGGGCATTCGGGTGACGCGCTGATGGTCAAGCTGCTGCAAGACCATGTCAAGGCGGTGATCGCGCCCTACAAATACCCGCGCCGGATCGTCTTTGCCACCGGCCTGCCCAAGACACAGACCGGCAAGATCCAGCGCTTTCGCCTCAAGACCTGAGGCGCCACGATTTTTCGGCGAAAAATCGGTTCCTTACGTCAGCTGAAGCGCCACTTGAAAGCCGCGGTTGCGCGCGACCGGCGATCGCAGGATAAGGTCGTGACCGAGGCCCCGCGCGATGCCGGCCGCGATGGCGAGGCCAAGGCCGGACCCGCCGCTGCGCGCGCCGGCGCGTTCAAACCGCATGGTCAGGGTGGACAGAACCTCTGGCGCGATCGGGGCACAGTCGTTCGTGACCGAGAACAGGCCATCGGCGCCAAGCGCCACGGTGATCGGGGCCGGCGTGCCATGCAGGATGGCGTTTTCGATCAGATTGCGCGCCAGAACCGCAAAGGCATCGGGATCAAGCCGCGAGGGCACGGCGACGCAGGCGATCTGGGACTTGATCCGGCCCGGGTAGGCGCGGGCGAAATCGGTCAGGACGACCTGCAGGATCGGGACCAGATCGGCATGTTCGGTGCTGATCATGGCGCCGCCTTCGGCACGGGCCAGTTGCATCAGCTTTTCGGCCAGGCGCGACAGGCGCTTGAGTTCGGCCTCGACCTGGCCCGCTCTTTGGCGCAGCGGGCCTTCCGGGCTTTCGGCGACCAGACGCTGGGTCTGCGCCAGGGTGGCGGCAATGGGCGTGCGCAGTTCATGGGCCGCATTGGCGGCAAAGCTGCGTTCGGCCTCGAGCGCGCGGTTCAGTCGGGCCATCAGTCGGTTGGCGGCCTGCTGGATCGGGATCAGTTCGGTGCGCAGCCCCGTGAGGTTCAGCGGAGTCAGGTCATCGGCCCCCTTAAGCCGCAGCGCGACCGACAGATGCGACAGGGGCTGCAAGCCCCGGCTGACCCAAAGCGCCACGCCGAACAGCGACAGCGGCAGCAAAACGCCCAGAGGCACAAGCATGGCCAGGACCGTCTCGCGCAGGGCCCTTTCGCGGTGGATCAGCGGTTCGGCAATCTGGATGGTGTATTGGCCTGACACCGCCGACCGGCTGTAGACCCGGTGCTGGGCTGTGGTGAAAAAGCCCTCGCCCTTGATGTTCTCGAACACCTTGGGATCGGCGTCGTGCGAATAAAGCAGCACGCGCCCGCCGGCATCGCGCACGTCATAGGTGATGGTCTCGTCATGCTGGGCGATCGGCAGGATGCGCAGGGCGGCGCTGTTTTCGCCGGCGCCGATCAGTTCCACCACGGCCAGCGGCAAGAGCCGGTTGCCGGTTTCCTGCAACGCCGCATCGAAGCTTTCGTTGATCTCGCGCCGCACGACATAGCCGCTGGCCAGAACGGCCCCGAGCCACAATACGACCAGAATGGCCGATACGCCGATGGCCAGCTGGCCGCGCAGGGACTGCATCAGCCTCATGGCGTGCCCAGGCGATACCCAAGGCCCCGGATTGTCTGCACCACGTCCTTCCCCAGTTTCTTGCGCAAGCGGCTGACGTAAACCTCGATCGTGTTGCTTTCGACCTCGGCATCGAAGGAATAAAGCTGATCCTCGATCTGACTTTTCGACACGATCTGACCGGGACGCTGCAACAATGCCTCGAAGATGATCCATTCGCGTTGCGACAGATCAATCTGGCCGTCGGCCCCGTGGATGGCATGCGAGGCCAGATCGATTTCCAGCGATCCCAGCGTGATCAGCGGATTGGGGTTGCCGGCATAGCGGCGGGCAACGGCGCTGATGCGGGCCGAAAGCTCGGCGAGGTCGAAGGGCTTGACGATGTAGTCATCCGCCCCGGCGTTCAGCCCCTCGATCCGTTCGGTGATGCGGTCATGTGCCGTCAGGATCATCACCGGCGTCACCGCCCCCTTGCTGCGCAGCGCCTTGAGGAAATCGAGCCCGCGCCCGTCGGGCAGGCCAAGGTCCAGAAGGATCAGGTCATAGGACATGGTGGACATCAGATCGCGGGCATAGGCCAGATCCGGCGCGAGATCCGGCAGGTGGCCCTCGGCCGAGATCTGGTCTCGTACGGCAGAGCCGAGACCTGGGTCGTCTTCGATCAACAGAATGCGCATGCGTCCTCTTCGATGCGGGCGAAGCTGCGTCCCGCGCGCCACCAAGGCAGGATCATGCTGACACCAAGCTGAACAGGGGCGCAAGGTGGCGTTCAGGTCGCTGTCAGGTTCAAAGTGCCTTTGACCAATGACGCAAGGAACTTCCCAGCCATGAGCCGAATCATTCTTCTCAGCCTCATCGCCAGCCTGGCCTTCTCTGCGGCGCGAGCCGAGATCGAATGCACGGCCGGCATGGCCAACTGGAAACCCGTGGCCGATCTTGTGGCCGCGGCAGAACAACTGGGGTGGACCGTCACGAAAGTGCGGGCCGACGACGGCTGCTACCACGTCAGGGCGACGGACAGGAACGGGCGTGCCGTTCAAGCCGTATTCGACCCCGAGACGCTGAAGCTGCTGGGCCGGTCCGGCGACGACAACGAAGGAAAGGGCGATCACGACACGCCCGTCAAAGGCAGCTCTGAATGAGTGCCTCAATATAGATCTGGAGCCACCATGTACCGTACGTCCACCGCCTTGATCCTGTCGCTTGCCTCCCTGGCGCCTATCGCCGCCGAGGCCGCGCCCGTGCATTTCAGCGTCACTATCGCCCAGTACTACGGACCGAACACGTTTCTCGCGATGTATCTGACCGATGCGGCAGGCAATTACAAAAGCACGGTCTGGGTGGCGGGCGGGCGCACCAGCTATTGGCGCCACCTGCGCACCTGGTATCGCGCCACGGGCGGCGCCGGTGCCGATGGCGTGACCGGGGCCAGCGTGGGCGCGGGCCGCACCCTGACCGTGACGCATGACATCTCTGCCGCGATGATGGATGCCGGCTACGTCCTGCACATCGACGCCGCCGCCGAAGGCATCGGCGAAAGCCCGGACGAGATTTCGATTCCGATCACCAAGGCCGGTGCCGGACAGGACATTCCGGGCAACGGCTTCATCGCGAATTTCAAGTACAGAATGTAAGGACGGGCCCATGCTGCGCCGTTTGCACTCGCTTCCCGGGCTGATCTTCGGGCTTGTCCTTATCGTCCTGGCCTCATCGGGTGCGCTCTTGTCGCTCGCCCCCGTCATGGACCGCGTACAGGCGCCCGCCGTGGCCGGCCTGAACGTGGCAGAGGTCGCAGCCCGGGCGGCCGAGGCAAACCCCGGCCTGACCAAGCTGCACCGCAGCCCGAACGGCACGATCTCTGCCTCGGTCAAGGCCAAGCTGGGCTTTCAGACCGTGATAATCGACCCGGCGACGGGCAAGGCCATCGGCGCCACCAGCACGGGCGGCTTTCTGGACTGGGTGAAAGAGCTGCACCGGTCGTTCTTTGCCGATATGGCCGGCCATGCCGTGTCGGGGATCAGCGCGGGCTTCATGGTGCTGATCGCCGCCTCGGGCCTGTTCCTGCTGGCCATGGCGATGGGCGGATTGCGGCGGATCACGCGGCGGGTGCGTTCGACCGGCTCGCGCGGCTGGCACGCCCGGGTGGCGCGGCTGGCGGCGGCGGGGCTGTTCGTTTCGGCGCTGACCGGCAGCTACATGTCGCTGGCGACCTTTGGCGTCCTGAATGACGGCCGCGCGATCGAGGCCAGCTTTCCCGACAAGGTCGCCGAAGGCACGGCCCTGCCGGTCAACCAGCTGGCCGCGCTGCAAGCGATTCCGCTGCAGAACCTGCGCGACCTGACCTTCCCGGCCAAGGGCGATCCGACCGACGCTTTCCTCGTCTCGACCGCGACGGGCGAAGGCTATGTCGATCAGGTCAGCGGCAAGATGCTGAACTGGATGGACTACGGCCTGGCCCGCCGCGTGTGGGAGTTCATCTACATGCTGCACACCGGGCAGGGCCTGTGGATGATAGGCCTGGTCCTGGGTCTGTCGGCGCTGAGCGTGCCGGTCCTGTCGGTCACCGGCGCCGCGATCTGGTGGGGCCGCCGGCGAGCAAGGCCGCATCTGCGCCACAATGCCCGCGCCTCGGTCGCCGATCTGGTGATCCTGGTCGGCTCGGAAGGCGGGACGACCTGGGGCTTTGCCGGCTCGCTTCTGGATGCGCTGCACAAGCACGGGCTCAAGGTCCATGTCGCGGCAATGAACGACCTGCAGCACTATCCGCAGGCCGGCGGCATGATCCTGATGACCGCGACCTATGGCGATGGCGAGGCGCCCTCTTCGGCCAGCCGCTTCATCGACAAGCTGGCGCAGTCGCAGCAAAGGCTTCCGATCGCGTTGCTGGCTTTTGGCGACCGGATGTTCCCGGCCTATTGCGGCTATGCCGAAAAGCTGGGCCGCGTGCTGGAAGAGGGCGGCTGGCAGGCCTTTTTGCCATTTGCCCGCGTCGACCGCCAGTCCAACGCCGATTTCAACGCCTGGGTGCAGGAACTCGGCAACCTGCTGAGCCTGAAGCTGGAGCCCGAGCATCACGCCAACATCCCGCCCACCACCGAACTGGAGCTGATCTCGCGCGAGGATTACGGCGCGCAGGTTCAGGCGCCGACGGCCATCCTGCGGTTCAAAGCCGTGCGCAAGCCGGGCTGGCGTGGCTATCTGACCCAAGGCCTGCGCTATCAGGCCGGCGATCTTCTGGGCATCGTGGCGCCCGGCAGCGATCTGCCCCGGCTTTATTCGCTGGCCTCGTCACGGCGCGACGGGTTCATCGAGATCGCGGTGCGCAAGATGCCGGGGGGCCTGTGTTCGGGTTGGTTGAACGATATGGAACCGGGCACCCGCATCAAGGCCTTCGTCCGGCTGAACCCGGCCTTCCGGCCGCAGGCCAAGGGCCCGGTGATCATGATCGCGGCAGGCACCGGCGTCGGGCCGATGGTCGGGTTCCTTCGCACACTGCGGCGCGGACGTCAGGCGGTGCTTTACTTCGGCGCGCGCGATCCGATCTCGGATTTCCTTTACGAAGGCTATCTGCGCGACTGCCTGCTTGAAGGCCGCCTGGCGCGCCTGGTGCCGGCCTTCAGCCGGGTGCGCGACCGGGCCTATGTCCAGGGCCGGGTGCGCCATGACGCGGCCCATCTGCGCGACCAGATCCTGCGCGGCGGTCAGGTGCTGGTCTGTGGCAGCATCGCCATGGCCCGCGCCGTCGCCGACGAGGTCGAGGCCGCCCTGGCGCCCATCGGCCTGTCGGTCGCCGGTCTGCGTGCCGAGGGCCGCTATCTCGAGGATGTGTACTGAATGTTGCGCACCCTTTCCGGCCCGGCGATGGGCAGCCGCTGGACGGCGCGGCTCGACTGCGAGGCCGATCTGGCGGCCGAACTGACCGAGGCCTGCGCCGCCGCCGTCGAACGGGTCGAGTCGCAGTGCAGCAACTGGCGCACCGACAGCGACCTCAGCCGTGTCAACGCCGCCCCGGTCGGTGACTGGGTGCCGGTCCCGGCCCATCTGATGAGGGTGCTGACCAAGGCGCTGGACATCGGCCGCGCCTCGGACGGGCTTTTCGACATCGCGGTCGGGGCCCTGGTCGGCGCTTGGGGCTTCGGCCCGGCAGAAGGACGGGCAGACCCTGCCGCCATCGCAGCCCATCTGGGCAAGCCCCTGCGCAGCTTTGACACGCTGGATCTTGACCACAGCCGCCAGCTTGCACGCAAGCGGGTGCCGATGACGCTCGATCTGTCGGGCATCGCCAAGGGCTACGGCGTCGATGTCCTGATGCAAACCCTGCGCGATCGTGGCGTGACCGACAGCCTCTGCGGTCTGGACGGCGAGCTTTCGGCCCAAGGCCAACGCCCCGATGGCCGCCCCTGGGCCGTGGCGCTTGAAGAACCCGACAGCACGCGGCGCAGCGGGCGCAGCCTGTTCGAACTATCGGACCGCGCCATCGCCACTTCTGGCAGCTATCGCCATTTCGTCACCCTGGGCCACCTGCGCGTCTCGCATACAATGAACCCGCGCACCGGCGGGCCGGCGGTGAACGCGCTGGTCTCGGTCTCGGTCCTGCACGACACCTGCATGGAGGCAGACGCCTGGGCCACGGTGCTGATGGTCCTGGGCGAGGCCGCCGGACCGGACTTCGCCCGCGCCCACGGGCTGCAGGCGATCTTCCTCAGCGAGGCCCAGGGCGAAATCCGCGAGACGCTGACCGGCTTCGTCCCCGCCTGACGACGCCCCCGGACCCTGATTTTTCGCAGAAAAATCGTGGCTCAGGGCAGGACGAGAATTGCGCGGAAATCGTTGACATTGGTCAGGGTCGGTCCCGTCACCACCTGATCGCCAATTGCACCAAAAAAGCCATGCGCATCGTTGCGGGCAAGTGAGGCTTCCGCGTCGATCCCTGCCGCCCTGGCCTTGGCCAGCGTGTCGGGTCCGATCACCGCCCCGGCCACCTCGGCCGCGCCATCCACCCCATCGGTGTCGCAGGCAATCGCATGGATGCCGGGCGCCCCCTGCAGGGCAAGCGCCAGGGCCAGGCAAAACTCGGCGTTCGGCCCGCCGCTGCCCGAACCGCGCCGGGTGACGGTCAACTCCCCGCCCGACAGCAGCAGAACCGGCTCCGGTCCCCGCGCCGCGACTGCCTCTTGCGCCATGCGCGCGGCCACATCGCGCGCCTCGCCTTCCAGCGCGTCGCCCAGCATCACCACCTTGATCCCAGCCGCTTCGGCCACCGCTTGCGCGGCCGCCAGCGACTGGGCGGGGGCCGCATAAATGCGGTTTTCCGTGCGGGACAGGCGAGGATCGCCAGGCGGGATGACCCGGCTCTTGCCATTGAGCGCGCGGATCACCGAGGCTGGCACCTCGGCCTTCCACTGCCGCAGGATCTCCAGCGCCTCCTGCGGGGTCGAGGCATCGCCAACCGTGGGACCAGAGCCGATGAAGGCCATGTCATCGCCCGGCACATCCGAAATCATCAGCGCCAGCATCCGTGCCGGCCAGGCGGCGGCAGCCAGCTGCCCGCCCTTCACCCGGCTCAGATGCTTGCGCACCGTGTTCATCCGGGCGATCGGCGCGCCGCAGGCCAGCAAGGCCGCGTTCACCGCCTGCTTCTCGGCCAGGGTCACCCCCTCGACCGGAGCCACCAAAAGGGCCGAGGCGCCGCCCGAAATCAGCGCCAGAACGAAGTCCCCCTCGCCCAGCCCGTCCAGAAGATCCAGCATCTGCGCGGTCGCCTCGGCTCCGGCGCGGTCGGGCACCGGATGGGCGGCCTCGACGATCCTGATACCCTTGCAGGGCCGGCCATAGCCATAGCGGGTGATCACCAGACCTTCGCAGGGGCCCCAGACCGCCTCGACCGCCTCTGCCATCCGGGCCGAGGCCTTGCCGGCCCCCACCACCACGACCCGGCCCGCCGGTTTCGGCGGCAACTGCGCCGCAAGCGACCGCATCGGGTCCGCCACCTCGACCGCCTTGTCAAACAGGCGCCGCAACAGGTCTTCTGGGTTCATCCCGTTTCTCCGCTTGAAACACGCGCCGCCGGAGGCGCGGGCATGTGTATGCTGGCCGCTGGCAAGGCGCCAGCCGCCATGCCATCAGGGCCCGTCGCACAGCGCCGCAAGCCGTGCCTCATTTCTGTTCGATGCCGTGCAGCGACAACAGCGTCGCCATCCGCCGCTCGGCCAACCCCGGCTGCGCCAGAAGCCCGGCCTGATCGGCCAGCCGGAACACCTGCGCGTAATGGGTGATATCGCGCGAGGATTGAAACCCGGCCGGCATGACGAAATGGCCCTGATAGCCGTTGAGCCAGGACAGGAAGGCGATACCGGCTTTGTAGAACCGCGTCGGCGCGCGAAAGATTTCACGGCTCAGCGGCACGGTCGGGGCCAGCAGCCGGTGATAGGTCGCCCCGTCGCCAAGCGCCAGCGCCTCCAGCGCCTGGCTGGCCGCCGGGGCTATGGCGGCAAAGATGCCCAGCAAGGCATGCGAAAAATGCCTGCCATCCCCCTCGATCAGCGGCGTGTAGTTGAAGTCATCCCCGGTATAAAGCCGCACCCCTTTGGGCAGAAAGGCGCGAAATGCCTCTTCATGGCTTTGGTCCAGAAGGGAAATCTTGATGCCATCCACCTTGGCAGGGTTTTCGGCGATCAGGCTCATGACGAAATCCGACGCCTGCGCGAGGTTCGAGGTGCCCCAATAGCCGGCCAGCGCCGGATCGAACATCTCGCCCAGCCAATGCAGGATGACCGGCTCTTTCGCCCCGTCGATCAGCCAGCGATAGACCTTGCGATAGGTCGCCTGATCCGCCCCGATGGCGGGAAAGGCGCGGCTGGCCATCAGGATCAACTGCCCGCCTGCCGCCTCGATCGCCTCGGCCTGGGTTTCATAGGCGTTGGCGATCGATTCGGCGTCGGTCAGTTCGGCCAGGGGCACGTGATCGGTCCCCGCCCCGCAGGCGACACGCGGTTTCAACGGATGCGCCTTGGCTTCCTTCATCGTACGCTGGATCAGTTCCAGCGCGGTCTGCCAATCGACCCCCATGCCACGCTGCGCCGTGTCCATCGCCTCGGCCAGGGCCAGACCCTGATCCCACAGGCCCTGCCGAAAGGCGAGCGTCGCATCCCAATCGACGGCGGGCCGGGCATCCCAGGGGCTGCGTTCGCGCACCGGGTCCGAGATCACATGCGCCGCGGCAAAGCCTGTGCGGGTCAGTGCGACCTTGGGCGCACGCGGCACCAAAGGCTCGCCAGTCAGCAGATAGGGCTCCAGCGTCTGGGCGGCGGTCGGCAGGATCAGCATGGCTCACCCCACGGCAAGGTCAAAGACCAGGATGCCGTCGATCCCGCCCTCGGCATGGGCGACCAGCTGGCCACCGAATTCCTTGTGGTCGGGGTCATCGGCATAGGCTTGCAGCGCCTCCCAACTGGCGAAGTCAATCGTGAAGCCGTGCTTGTAGCCGCGCTCGATCTGTTCCGGGCTTTCGCTGCGGCCACAGGCAAAGCCCAGCACGCCCAGCTTGGCAGCCAGCTTCGGCAAAGCCTGAAACATAGTGGCAATCTCTGCCTCGGTCACTTGGCGCTGAAAGCGGATCAGAACGATATGGCGGATCATGGCTTATCCCTCGCGGATCGGATCGGCGGTCTTTTTCCGCGATCCTGATGGTGGCGGCAATGGTGTTCGACGACACCGCTCAAGGCATGATCGAGCCATCGCCGAAGCGCAAGCCCTCGATCCCGTTTCAGCATGGGCCCCGGTCGTTGCCGGGGCACCCCATCTTACAGCGCCGCCCGCAGGATGTGATCGCCCGCCCTCAGCGCCAGCGCCGCGATGGTCAACGATGGGTTGACCGCCGCCGAGGTCGGCAGGACCGAGGCATCGACGATGTAAAGATTGTCCAGATCATGCGCCTTGAGGTTGGCATCCACCACCGAACGTGCCGGATCCAGCCCCATCCGCGCCGTTCCGCATTGATGGCTTGGCGTCTTCTTCTCGAAGGTCTTCGAGACGACCAGCGGCCAGCCCGCCCGGCGCAGGGCCGTCTTCAGCCTGGCGGTCAGGATCCGGTGCGCCCGGAAATTGCTGCGCTGCCAATGCAGGACGATCTTGCCGTCGCGCAGCATGACGCGGCTCTCAGGATTGGGCAGATCCTCGGACATCGTCATCAGGTGCATGGAATGATCGGCCACATAGCGCGCCAGGGCCAGGGGCCAGCCCGTCTCGGCCGCGAGGATATCTCCGGTCACGCGGCCCAACATCTGCACATTGCCCAGCGGCAGGTCGTCCGGCCCGCCCTGCAGGTACCAATCGTTGAACTGGATCGTCTTTTCATAGACCGAAGTGTTGCGCCGGAACGGGCTGAAGGCCAGCACGGCCGAGATATTGTGGTTCATGAAGTTGCGCCCGACCTGGTCAGACGCGTTGGCCAAGCCCGCCGGATGGTCGGCATTGGCCGAGCCCAGCAGCAGCGCCGCCGACTTCACCGCCCCCATCGACAGGCAGATCACCGGGGCGCTGACCCGTTCCGCCCTGCCGTTCGACCGATACTCCACCGCCGTCACCCGCCGCCCTTCGGCATGCAGCCGCACCACCTCGGCATTGCACAGCAGGGTGACATTGGGATGTTTCAGCGCCTCGGCCAGACCGCAGGTCTCGGCGTCCATCTTGCCGCCACGCGTGTTGGGAAAGCCGTCGAAGGTCTGCGGCCCGCCCGCGAGCCATTTCTCGATATCCACGCCCAAAGGCACCGGCCCGACCCGCAGGCCCTGCCGGCGCAAGCGCGCGGCCAGATCGGCCACCACGGGCTCGTCCGGCACTGGAGGAAACGGATAGGGCCCGGCATGCGGCGGCTCGGTCGGATCATGACCCAAAGCGCCGCGCACCTTGTACAGTTCTTCGGCCCGGCCATACCACGGCTCCAGCGCGTCATAGGAAATCGGCCAGCCCGGCGTGGTGCCCTCGATATGCCGCAAGGGCGCGAAGTCCTCGGCACGATAGCGCAGCAGCACCGCGCCATAGAATTTCGTGTTGCCGCCCGGATAATAGTAATTGCCGGGATGAAACGGCTTGCCCGCCTGATCGAGCCAGGTCTCGTCCGACCGGAAATAGCCACCGAAGATCGCCGCACCGTCCCGCGCCTGCGGGCTGTCCTGCATCCGGTCGCCACGTTCCAGGATCAGGATCCGCCGCCCCGAGGGCGCCAGCGCCGCCGCGAGGCTCGCCCCGCCCATCCCCGATCCGATGATGATGATATCCGGCTCTGCCATGCCCAAATCTGCTTTCATCTGTTCCCAAATATCCCACGGGGGTGCAGGGGGTGTGAAACCCCCTGCTTGCGCCGCCCGCCCCACGCGGTATGCGCCCGGGCCATCCAGCCATAAGCCCCGGTTTCATGCCGCGCGCCAGTGCCTTTCCCGTTGCCAAAAACCGATTCGGACGCCCCTGCCCCGCCTCTGGCCGAAACCATGTCACAAGCGTCAGACCCTGGGCCATTCGACACCCACCCGCCTGACAAGGACCCCCAAGCGCCCAGTGGCCCAAGCTTTCGCGCTTGCAGCCCCGGACCACCGCACAAAGCGGTGAAGGCGCCGTGGCCCAAGGCAATCTGCAACCCGGTTTGATCCCACTGCATGGCAGGCCTTTCGATAATGGAACGTTCCATACACATACTGGAACGCTCCATAACCTTCAATCCGTTTTTCGCCCCGCAGCGGGGCACGAATCCCCCTCTTGCGCAGCGCGAGGGCTCGCGACAAGAAAGCGCATGGCATTCGTCACCCTCACAACCCCGAGCCTGACCAGAGTTGTTCCGCTGATCGTGGCGGTCGCTCTGTTGATGGAAAACATCGACAGTTCGGTCTTGGCGACCTCCTTGCCAGAGATGGCGCGCGACCTCGCCTCGGACCCGATCCACCTGAAACTTGTGCTGACGAGCTATCTTCTGGCATTGGCGGTCTTCATTCCGGCTTCGGGCTGGGCGGCCGACCGGTTTGGCGCGCGCACGGTGTTCCGGGCGGCGATCGCGGTCTTTGCCTTTGGTTCGATCGCCTGCGGCATGTCGCAGAACCTGTGGGAGCTGGTGATCGCGCGCACCCTGCAGGGCATCGGCGGGTCGATGATGGTGCCGGTCGGACGGCTGATCGTGTTGCGCAGCGTGCCACGCGACGGGTTGGTGGGCGCGCTGGCCTGGCTGACGGTGCCGGCGCTGCTGGGGCCGGTCATGGGGCCGCCGCTGGGCGGCTTCATCACCACCTATTACCATTGGCGCTGGATCTTCTGGATCAACATTCCCCTGGCGGTGCTGGGCATCGTTCTGGCCACGATCCTGATCCCGAACATCCGCGAAGAGGTGGTGTCGCGCTTTGACGGCAAGGGCTTCTTCCTGGCTGGACCGGGGCTTGCCGCCTTTCTGACCGGCGTGACCCTGGCCGGGCTGAACCTTGCGCCGCTCTGGCTCGTGGTACTGCTGATCGGCGGCGGGCTGGCGCTGACCACGGCCTTCGTCTTTCACGCGCTGAAGGTGGACCAACCCCTGGTGGACCTGCGCCTGCTGACGCTGCCGACCTTCCGCGTCTCGGTCACCGCGGGCACCCTGTTCCGCATCGGTGTCGGGGCGCTGCCCTTCCTGCTGCCCCTGATGTTCCAGTTCGGCTTCGGGCTGAGCGCATTTCGGTCCGGCATGCTGACCTTCGTCTCGGGCATGGGGGCGATGATGATGAAGTTCGCAGCACAACCCTTGCTGCGCCGCTTTGGCTTCCGCGGGGTGCTGACCGGCAATGCCTTCATCGCGGCGGTCTTTCTGGCCGGACCGGCGCTGTTCACGCCCAGCACGCCGTCGGTGGTGATCCTGGGCGTGCTGCTGGTGGGCGGGCTGACCCGGTCCTTGCAGTTCACCGCGGTCAACGCCATCGCCTATGCTGAAGTCTCGTCGGCGCGGCTATCCTCGGCCACCTCGTTCACGGCGGTCCTGCAACAGCTGTCGGGGTCGGTGGGCATCACCATCGCCGCCATGGCGCTGGAACTGACCGGCGCGCTGCGCGGCACATCGGCAACCGACCTTGGCAATTTTCCCTATGTTTTCGGCATCGTCACCCTGATGGCCCTGAGTTCGGCCCTGCTCTTCGCGCGGCTGAGCCCCAGCGCCGGTGTCACGCTGGTGCAAAGGAAAGCCACCCGTTGACAGCCGCCGCGCGGGGCGCAACTGTCTGGCCATATCAAGGGGGCGTTCATGGAAATTACCGTTGCATTTGACCGGCCTGACGAGGGGCCAAAGGCGGGTCCGGTCACCGTGGGCTGGTTTCTGACCGCCGACAAGGGTGCCGTCCTGTTCGACCCGCCAGAGCGGCTGATCTTCCGCCAGACCAACAAGGCCCATGCCAAAAGCGCCAGCCGCTGCCCGGCGGTGATCCAGATGGAAAGCCGCTATTTCGTTGTCAAATGCCCCTATGACCTGCATCTGGGCTTTGGCCGCGACGACAAGGGCAAGGCGCATCTGGTCAACCGGCAGGGTGCGGCCTCGAGCGTGCGGGGCAACAAGCTCAACGAGCTTCTGACCATGGTCAACGAAGCTGAATGGCGCTATCCCGACCGGCCCACCATCCAGCTGACCCTGCCCTACTGCTTCATTGCCGACGAGTTGGTCTATGTCACCCAGATCGGCACCTTCGCGCATTACCGGCCCAACCCGCTGCCCGGCACGATCTTTGGCGGCCGTTTCCCGCTGAACGCCTGGCCGCGCCCGCTGATGTGGGCCTTTGAATGGCATGAACCGGCGAAAGACATCGTCCTGCGCCGGGGCGAGCCCTTGTTCTATTGCCAGTTCGAAGCCGAAGGCCCAGAACGTCCGATCCAGGTGGTCGAGGCCGAGCGCACGCCGGAACTCAGCAAATACATGGAGCAGATCAGTGGCGTGGTGAACTATGTCAACCAGACCTTCGGTCTGTTCAAGGCCGCCGAGGCGCTGCGCCCGGCCAAACTGCTGACCCCGAAGACCAGGGATTGACCCGTGAAAAGCCTGCTGGAAATTTATGACATGGCAACCGGCCGCTCTCGGCTGGTGCTGCAGGCCGACCATGTGATCGAGGCGCCGAACTGGGACCCTTCGGGCAAGAGCCTTCTGGTCAACGGCGGCGGGCGGCTGTTCCGCGTGGACCTGAGCGCACCGGACCTCGTGCCGGTCGACACCGGCTTTGCGACCCGCTGCAACAACGATCACGGCATCAGCCCGGATGGCAAGACCATCGTGATCTCCAGCCACCGCGACCGCGGGTCGGAGATTTTCCTGATCCCGGCCGAAGGCGGCACACCGCGCCTGATCTCACCCGACGCGCCAAGCTGGTGGCACGGCTGGTCACCAGACGGGCGCAGGCTGGCCTATGTGGCGGCGCGCGGCAGCCGGATCATCGATGTCTATACCATCGGTATCGACGGCGGGTCCGAGACGCGTCTGACGATGGGCGAGGGCCATTGCGACGGCCCAGATTATTCCGCCGACGGAACGAGGATCTATTACAACTGCGACCGCGACGGCCATGCCCAGATCTGGGTGATGAACGCCGACGGCTCGGACCAGCGCAAGCTTTTCGCCGATGATCATGTGAACTGGTTCCCGCATCCCTCGCCGGATGGCCGGCATCTTTTGTACCTGGCCTATCCGCCCGGGACGCTGGGCCACCCGGCCAACCTGCCCGTGGCGCTGTGCCTGGCCACGCCGGACGGAGAAAACCGCCGCCGCGTCCTTGAATTCACCGGCGGACAAGGCACAATCAATGTGCCGTGCTGGGCACCCGACTCGTCTGCCTTCGCCTATATGCGCTACGCGCCCGATTGACCCTTGAAAGGCTTGCCAGAATGCCCGTGACCGCCAAAGACCTGCTCGCCGCTGCGAATGCCGAAGTGCCGCGTGTGACAATCGCCGAGGCGCAAGAGATGATCGCGAAGGGCGCGCTCTTGCTGGATGTGCGCGATGCCCCCGAACTGGAGGCGGCCGGCCGCGCCGTAGGCTCGCACCATATCCCGCGCGGCATGCTGGAGTTTCGCGCCGATGCCACGACCCCCTATCACGACCCCGAACTGCGCCAGGACCGCCCGGTGATCCTGCATTGCGCCAGCGGCGGAAGATCGGCCCTGGCCGGCAAGCTGTTGAAAGACATGGGCTACACCCAAGTCTACAACCTTGGCGGATTCAAGGACTGGAAAGAGGCAGGCGGCCCGGTGGAAGAACCGGTCGACAAGGGGATGTGACGCCCGATTTTTCTGCGAAAAATCGTTCTGAACCTTCGGAACTTGATTTTTCGCAGAAAAATCGAGGCCTCGGCCCTGCGGCCCCGGATCTCTGCGCCCTCAGAAATCCAGATCGGCGTAATGCGCTGGCGGTGGAAAGCCCGGGATCTGATCCGACAGCAAGGGCCGGAATGAGGGCCGCGACTTGATCTTGGCGTACCAGTCCTTCACCGCCGGATTGCGGTTCCAGTCAACGTCCGAGATATAATCGAGCGAGGACAGATGCGCCGCCGCCGAAAAATCGGCCAGCGTCATGATGTCTCCGGCCAGCCAGCGCCGCTGCTCCAACAGCCAGCCCAGATAGTCGATGTGGTATTTGATCCGCGCGGCGCCCGATTTCACATTCTTGGAATCCGGATAGCCCTGACCCATGATCTTCTTGTGCACCCGCTCGTACAGGAGCTTCGAGGTCACCTCGCTGTGGAACTTGTCATCGAACCAGGCGCAAAGCCTGCGCACCTCGTAGCGCGTGTCGATGTCGCGCGGCATCAGGCTCGGGCTGGGATAGGCCTCTTCGAGGTATTCGCAGATCGCCTGGCTTTCCGACAAGAGCTTGGCATCGATCTTCAGGACCGGCACCTTGCCCGCCGGGTTGCGCCGCAGGAACTCGGCGCTTTGCTCCCAATAGCGTTCTTCGACCAGTTCGACCTCCAGCCGCTTTTCGGCAAGCGTCAGCCGGACCTTGCGGCAATAGGGCGACAGCGGGAAGTGATAGAGGCGGATCATGGGCACCCGGAATGCAAGATTGCCCTTCAATGCATCGCCTGCGCGGGGAATTCAACCACGAAGGGGTCAATCCGGGCGGTCAGTCGGCGGTTTCAAAACAGGCGGCGCGGCCATCCGCCTCGATCGTGTCGGCACCG
This sequence comes from bacterium, assembly GCA_016124195.1. Lineage (GTDB taxonomy): Bacteria > Pseudomonadota > Alphaproteobacteria > Rhodobacterales > Rhodobacteraceae > Stagnihabitans. The sequence continues at coordinate 167,653 of WGOE01000003.1, forward strand.
GACTGGATCTCGGCCGCATGCGACCGCACGAAGGCCGAGGGTTTGGCGGCGTGGCGGTTCTTGGGGTCGGGCAGCACCGCCGCCAGCCGCGCCGCCTGCACCGGCGTCAGATGCGCGGCATCGGTCTTGAACAGAACTTCGGCGGCGGCCTGCACGCCAAAGACGCCCTCGGCAAACTCGGCCTCGTTGAGATAGACCTCCAGGATGCGCTGCTTGGACCACATCAGCTCGATGACCGGGGTCAGCACCGCCTCCATCGCCTTGCGCACATAGGACCGGCCCTGCCAGAGAAACACATTCTTGGCGACCTGCTGGCTGATGGTCGAGGCGCCGCGCCGGCTGCCTCGTGCGATGGCGTCGCGGATCTGGGCCATGTCGAAACCCCAGTGCAGGCAGAAATTCGCATCTTCCCCTGCTACGGCAGAGCGCCCCATCTCGGGCGCGATCTTGTCCCAGCTGACCCATTGCCGCTGAATGCCGCCCAGCCGCCAGCTTTCCTGCCATTGATAGATATTGCCCGGCGGCGGCAGGAACGAAAACAGGAAGATCAGCAAGAGGTAAAGGGCCGCCACCACCCCCAGGCCGCGCCCCAACCAGCGCAGGCCCCACCGCCACAAGGGACGTGAGGTCAGGGTCGAGCCAGCGGATTTCTTCGTGCGCGGTTTCTTCACAGCCATGCCGCACCATAGGCCTCAGCGGCAAAGCGCGGTCAAGCCGGGTCGTCGGCCAAATCGACGCGTCAGACTGGCTTGGCCTCCAGCGCCGCGCGCAGGCTCGCCTCGTCGTCATGGCCGAGCGAGGTCTGCAGCACCTGCCCCTTGGCGCGGAAATCGCCCAGACGTTCCACGACCTTCTCGGCATTGAACTTGCGCGCCAGCACGAAAACCGCCGCGGTCCCCGGCTTCAGCCGCCGGCCCAGTTCCTTCATGAAATCGTCGTTGATCCCCACGTCCGACAGGCGACCCGACAGCGCCCCGGCCCCGGCACCCAGCACCGCACCCGCCAGCGGGTTGAGGAAGATCAGCCCGATCAGCATGCCCCAGAAACCGCCGCCCACCGCCCCCATCGCCGTCAGGTTCGACGCCTGATGCAGCTGCACCTTCATGTCCTCGCTGCGGGTGACGACGACGACATCCTCCATCTCCAGCAGATATTCCTTCTGCAGCTTGATCAACTCGGACCGCAGTTCAAAGGCGGTGGATTCATTTTCAAACGAGATGACGATAAGATCGGACATGATGTTCTCCCTTTTTGGTCAAGCCTGGCAGGATTGCGCCGGACAGACCTTGATACAGGTCAGATAGGCATGGCTTGTGACAAAAACCCCCGCTGCGGCGGGCGCAACGGGGGTTTTTCGTAGTTTCGGCAGAAACTGGCCTATTCGGCGGGCACTTTCAGCGCCTCGTCCGACAGGGGATGCGGCAGGCGGCTGATCATTTCGATCGGGCAGACCTGCAGGAAGTTCTTCCGCTCCTCCGCCCAGTTGGCCAGAATCCGCGCGCCATGCCGGCTGCCGGTCTCCGCCACATGCGCCATGATCAGGCCCTTGAGCTGCGCCTCCCAATGCGGATGGCCAAGGCCACAGGTCAGGATCGTCTCAAGGTTCATGTAGTCTTCCGCCACGCCCTCGGGGTCATAGACATAGGCCATGCCCCCGGTCATGCCCGCGCCGAAGTTGGCGCCGATCCGACCAAGGATCACCGCAACACCGCCGGTCATGTATTCGCAGCCATTCGATCCGCACCCCTCGACCACCACCATGGCGCCCGAGTTCCGCACGGCAAACCGCTCCCCCGCCCGGCCAGCGGCATAGAGATAGCCGTCGGTCGCGCCATAAAGCACCGTGTTGCCGATGATCGTGTTGTCTTCGGCCTTCAGGGGCGAGGTCATCGACGGCCGCACCACAATGGTGCCGCCCGACAGGCCCTTGCCGACATAGTCGTTGGCATCGCCCTGCACCTCGATCTTGAGCCCCCTGACCGCGAAGGCGCCAAGGCTTTGGCCGCAGGAGCCCTGCAGCTTCACCGTCAGATGATCGGCTTGCAGACCGTTCCGCATTCCGAACTTCTTGACGATATGGCTCGACGCGCGTGTCCCTATGGTGCGCAGAGTGTTCCTGACGGCATAGGACAGCTGCATCTTCTCGCCATCCTCGAAGAACCTTGCGCCATCGCGGATGATTTCGGCATCCAGCGTGTCGGGCACCGCGTTGCGCGGCTTGGACCGGTCGTAGGTGATCTTCTGCGCACTATCGACCGAGATCAGCAGGGGGTTGAGGTCCAGATCGTCCAGATGCGCCGACCCGCGCGAGACCTGAGACAGCAGATCCGCCCGCCCGATGATTTCATCCATCGACCGCGCGCCGATCGAGGCGAGGATCTCGCGCACTTCCTGCGCATAGAAGGTGATCAGGTTGACCACCTTGTCGGCCGTGCCGGTGAACTTGGCGCGCAGCGTCTCGTTCTGGGTGCAGACGCCGACCGGGCAGGTGTTGGACTGGCACTGACGCACCATGATGCAGCCCATGGCGATCAGCGCCGCGGTGCCGATGCCATATTCCTCGGCCCCCATCATCGCGGCCATGACCACGTCGCGCCCGGTCCGCAGGCCGCCGTCGGTGCGCAAGGTCACCCGCTCGCGCAGGTTGTTCATCGCCAGAACCTGATGCGCCTCGGTCAGGCCCATCTCCCACGGCAGGCCGGCATATTTGATCGAGGTGCCCGGAGAGGCCCCGGTGCCGCCATTGTGCCCCGAGATCAGGATCACATCGGCCTTGGCCTTCGCCACGCCTGCCGCAATCGTGCCGACGCCGCTGGACGACACCAGCTTGACCGTCACCTTGGCCCGCGGATTGATCTGCTTGAGGTCGTAGATCAGCTGGGCAAGGTCTTCGATCGAATAGATGTCATGGTGCGGCGGCGGGCTGATCAGCGTCACCCCCGGCGTCGAATGGCGCAGCCGCGCGATCAAGGCCGTGACCTTCATGCCGGGCAACTGGCCACCCTCGCCGGGTTTGGCGCCCTGGGCCACCTTGATTTCCAGCTCTTCGCAGGCGTTCAGATACTCTGCCGTCACGCCGAAACGGCCCGAGGCGACCTGCTTGATCTTGGCGCTCGGGTTGTCGCCATTCGGCTCCGGCAGGAAGTGCGCGGGGTCCTCGCCGCCCTCGCCGCTGTCGCTTTTCGCGCCGATCCGGTTCATCGCCACGTTCAGCGTCTTGTGCGCCTCTGGCCCGAGCGCGCCAAGACTCATCCCCGGCGTCACAAAACGCTTGCGGATCGAAGTGATCGATTCCACCTCTTCGATTGCCACCGGCTTGCCCAGCGACTTGATGTCCAGGAGATCGCGGATATGGATCGGCGGGTTGGCCCGCATCGCCGCGGAATATTGCTTCCAGATGTCATAGGACGCCCGGTCGCAAGCCGATTGCAGCATGTGCATCGTCTGCGCTTCCCAGGCGTGCTTTTCGCCCGACCGCCGCGTCTTGTAAAAGCCGCCGACCGGCAGGACGTTGCTCTGGCTCAACCAGCCCTTGGCATGGACCTCTTCGCATTTCAGCTGGATGCCGTTCAGACCGATGCCCGAGATGCGGCTGTGCATGCCGGGGAAATATTCGGCCACCATCGCGCGGCTGAGACCCACGGCCTCGAAGTTCAACCCGCCACGATAGGAGGAGATCACCGAAATCCCCATCTTCGACATGATCTTCAACAGACCGGCGTCGATGGCATCGCGATAACGCCGCATCGCGTCGATCAGGCTGCCTTCCAGCAAGCCGCGCGCCACCCGGTCGGCCACCGAATCCTCGGCCAGATAGGGGTTCACCGTGGTGGCCCCCGATCCGATCAGCACGGCGAAGTAATGCGGATCGATACATTCGGCCGACCGCACGTTGATCGAACAGAAGGTGCGCAGGCCCTTGCGGGTCAGCCAGGAATGCACCGCCGAGGTCGCAAGGATCATCGGCATCGCCACCTTGGCCTCGTCCTGATGCTCGTCGGTCAGGATCAGCTGGCCCGCACCCGAACGCACCGCATCCTCCGCCTCGGCGCGGATACGCTCCAGCCCGATGCGCAGGGCGTCATGACCGGCCTCCTTCAGGAAGGTGCAGTCGATATGGGCGACCTGTTCGCCAAAGCGTTCGACCAGGACCTTGAACTCGCCCGTGGCGATGAAGGGGCTTTCCAGCACCAGGATCTCGGTCTGGCTCGAGTTTTCGTCCAGCACGTTCTTGAGGTTGCCGAACCGGGTCTTCAGGCTCATCACCCGGCCTTCGCGAAGCGAGTCGATCGGCGGGTTGGTGACCTGGCTGAAGTTCTGCCGGAAGAAATGGCTCAGCGGCCGATAGACATGGCTCAACACAGCGGCGGGCGTGTCATCGCCCATCGAGGCGACCATTTCCTTGCCGTCCTCGGTCATCGGCACCAGGACCTGTTCCAGTTCCTCCAGCGTATAGCCGGCAGCAATCTGGCGCTTGCGCAACTCGGCTCCGGTATGGACCGCAACCTCGGGCACGTCGCGCAGCAACTCGTTCAGGTCGGTGATCTTGTCGATCCATTCGCCATAGGGTTGGGCGGCGGCAAGCTTGTCCTTCATCTCGACATCGTGGAACAGGCGGCCTTCCTGCATGTCGACGGCAATCATCTGGCCCGGCCCCAGCGCGCCCTTTTCGCGCACGGTGCTTTCGTCCACCGGCACCATCCCGGCTTCCGAGCCGGCGATCAGCATGCCGTCCCCGGTCACGACATAGCGCATGGGGCGCAGGCCATTGCGGTCCAGCCCGCCACAGACCCAACGGCCATCGGTCATTGCCAGCGCCGCCGGACCATCCCAGGGCTCCATCACCGAGTTGCAATAGGAATACATGTCGGCCCAGGCCTTGGGCATGTTGGCGGTCTGCTTGCTCCACGCTTCGGGGACCAGCATGGTCTTGGCCATCGGCGCATTGCGGCCCGAACGCACCAGCACTTCAAACACCGCATCCAGCGCGCCCGAGTCAGAGGTGCCACCCGGGATGATCGGCTTGATATCCTCGGCATAGTCGCCAAAGTTGTTCGAGGCCATGCGGATTTCATGGCTTTTCATCCAGTTGACGTTGCCCTTCAGCGTGTTGATCTCGCCGTTATGGGCCAGCATGCGGAAGGGCTGGGCAAGCCACCACTGCGGGAAGGTGTTGGTCGAATAGCGCTGGTGATAGATTGCAAAGGCGCTCTCGAACCGTTCGTCCTGCAGGTCGGGGTAGAAGGTCGCAACCTGTTCTGCCAGCATCATGCCTTTGTAGATGATGCTGCGGCACGACAGGCTGCACAGATAAAGCCCCTGGATCCCCGCCGCCGTCGCCGCCTTTTCGATCCGGCGGCGGATGATGTACAACTCGCGCTCGAACTGTTCGGCGTCCGATCCGTTTTCGCAGCGGATCAGGATCTGTTCGATCTCGGGCCGCGTCGCCATGGCCTTTTCGCCCAGCACCGAGACGTCCGAGGGCACGTGCCGCCAGCCATAGATATAATGGCCCATGCGCAGGACCTCGGTCTCGACGATGGTCCGGCAGCGTTCCTGAGCGCCAAAGTCGGTGCGCGGCAAGAAGACCTGGCCCACGGCGATCAGCTTGGTCATGTCGGGTTCATGCCCGGTGCGGCGCACCTGGTCATAAAAGAACGGCACCGGGATCTGCACATGGATGCCCGCGCCGTCGCCGGTCTTGCCATCGGCATCGACGGCGCCGCGGTGCCAGATCGCCTTCAGCGCGTTGATCCCGCTTTCGACCACCTTGCGCGAAGGCTTGCCGGAAATCGCCACGACCAGACCCACGCCGCAGGACGAATGCTCGTCGTCGGTCTTGTACAGGCTGTTCTCGTCCATGAAGGCGCGCTTGGCTTCTTCGGAGGCAACCCAGGCTTCGTCATACTTGGTCATGGCGTCTTTCCTTTCAGTCGAAGAGGTGGCCCGAAACCGCAAGGGGCTTCGCAGGAGGTCTCACTGGCGCCTTCAGGCGTTGAACTGTCTTCATGGTCCGGCTCGGGCGGCATCGCGTCACCTTGCCCATCATTTCTTCAAAGAGGTCGGCGTGACGGAAAGGCCGCCCGGCAGGGAGGACATCTGATCATCGCATTCAAACAACGGCAGGGTCGCCCCGAAACCGGGCTTGCCCGGGCGGATGAACTTGACCGGCGCATTGTCACCCGGAGTCCAGCTGCCATCTTCATTTTCATACTCCGAATGGCCCGAAAAGAAAGTGCGCCATTCTTCCGAGATATATTCATGCCCGCGCGAATGCCGCATCACCGTGCCGTTGTCGTCGGTCTGGGTGTATTCGTATTCGGTCTGCTTCAGCGTCACCCCGTCGATCACGGCAGTCTGGCCGGTCAGCTTGTCAAAGCCCTTGACGGTGGAATGCGTGCCATCGCTTTTCGACAGCGAAAAATTGAACGTATCCAGCCCCTTGGCCAGCAGCTCTGAAAAAGAGGCCGGGTCCGGCGGATTTGCGTCCATCGTTTCCTTGGTCTGCGGGTCGAATTCGTAGCTTTCCAGCCATTGCGCCTCGGCATCGATCTTGGACAGGAAGAACGGCCCGTTGCCGCCGAAATCCGCACGCCACTGATCGCCCGGGGCGTCGGCCTCGCAGGTGTAGAATTGGGATACGATGCAGCCGCGCGATTGGACGGTCAGCTTGGTGGTACAACCGCTGGGCGGCGTGAAGGTGCCGGCAAAGGCCGGCGCGGCCAGCATCAGCAGCGGAAGGGCAAGGCACTTCATGACGGCACTCCTTGGGGAACCCAGCGTTCAGGGGATATGGGGCGGTCCAGCCGGCTGAGGCTTCCGCCGCAGGTGCCGGGTTTTGTGGTCTCGAAACCGGGCTGACCCGGCATCGAGATCAGGGTCGGCCGGTGCGGCGTCTTTTCGGCGCTGTAGAAAGTGCCCGACGTCTCTTCGCCCGACAGATATAGCCCGAGGCTCGGCACCAGATAGGCCTTTGACACCGACGTGATCGGCCCCATCGGCTTGGGCACGTCCAGCGCCACGGCGGCGTCAAACACGATGGTTTCGATGCCGCTGAAGATCTGCTTTTCGCCGGTCGCCACGATCTGGACCCGCTGCGCCGACGGCTTGCGCAGGCCCATCATGCTGACCGTCGCTTTCGAGGAAAAGGCCCCCTTGCCGGTGCGGATCGTCTCGGCCAGCGGGGTTTCGACCAGGGTCGCCGCATCGGCCTGCACCACGAAATTGCCCTTCACATCGCCCGCCACCAGCATTGCGCCATTGGCGGTATCAACCTCCATCCCGGAATAGCCGGTTTCGTCATAGACCTCTTCGCGCATCAGGGGACCGGCCAGCCCATCGGCGGCCGGGCAGGTGAATTGCCACTGCACCTGACAATCCAGATACTGCACCGTCGCGATATGGGTGCAGGCCGGATCGCGCTGCATCAGGTCGGTCGCCGCAGCCGCTGCCATGGCCGAAACGCCCAAGGGCAAGGCCAGCAGAACTGATTTGAGCATCGTCCTCTCCACCTTAAAGGGTCACAGACCCTGACCAAGTTGCCGGTATGCTGTCTCTTGTGTCTTCCGTTTTGTCTTCATCAAAGGAAGACGGAAAGAAGACACCGGCAAGACAGCCTATTCTGCCGCAACACAGGCCGGCTGAGCCAGATAGGACAGGATCGCGTCGGCTGCTTCACGCCCATCGCGGATCGCCCAGACCACCAAAGAGGCACCCCGCACGATATCGCCCGCCGCATAGACGCCCGGCAAACTGGTGGCATGGCTGCGGAAGTCCGCCTTGATCGTGCCCCAGCGCGTGACCGCCAATTCGGGCACGCCCCAAAGCTTGGGCAGCGCCTCGGGCTCAAATCCAAGGGCCTGGACCACCAGATCGGCGGGCTCGACATAATCGGCATCCTCGATCACCTCGGGCATCTGCCGGCCGGTGCTGTCGGGCGCGCCCAGCCGCATCCGCTGCACGACGACGCCTTCGACCACCGTGCCGCCGGTGAAGCCCTTCGGCGCGGAAAGCCACACGAATTCAACGCCTTCTTCCTCGGCATTCTGCACTTCGCGCTGGCTGCCCGGCATATTCGCCTTGTCGCGCCGATAAAGACATTTGACCGAAGTCGCGCCCTGCCGGATCGCCGTGCGCACGCAGTCCATCGCCGTATCGCCGCCGCCGATCACGACCACCCGCTTGCCGGCCGCGTTGAGCAGGCCCGAATCGAACTCGGCCACCTCGTCACCAAAGCTCTTGCGGTTGCTGGCGGTCAGATAGTCCAGCGCCTTCACGATGCCTTCGGCGCCGACGCCCGGCGCCTGAATGTCGCGAGATTTGTAGACGCCGGTGGCGATCAGCACCGCGTCATGCCGGCCGCGGATCGCGTCAAACGACAGGTCCTGTCCGACCGTGCAATTGAGCACGAACTGCACGCCCGCCGTTTCCAACTGTTCAATCCGTTGCATCACAACGGGTTTTTCCAGCTTGAAGCCGGGAATCCCATAGGTCAGCAGCCCGCCGGCCCGGTCATAGCGGTCATAGACGGTGACCTGTACGCCCGCACGCCGCAGCACATCAGCCGCGGCCAGACCGCCCGGTCCCGCGCCAATGATCCCCACCGATTCCGCCCGGTCGACGCCCGGCTTGATCGGCGCGACCCAGCCGTTTTCCCAGGCGAGGTCGGTCAGATACTTTTCAACCGACCCGATCGTGACCGTACCATGGCCCGATTGTTCGATGACGCAGTTGCCCTCGCACAGTCGGTCCTGCGGGCAGATCCGGCCGCAGATTTCGGGGAAGGTGTTGGTGGCCTGGCTCAGCTCGTAAGCCTCTTGCAGGCGGCCCTCGGCGGTCAGGCGCAACCAGTCGGGGATGTTGTTGTGCAGCGGACAATGGGTCTGGCAATAGGGCACGCCGCATTGGCTGCAGCGGCTGGCCTGCTCGGCAGCCTTGCTGGCGGCGAACTGGCGGTAAATCTCGTGGAAATCTTCGGCGCGCAGATTGGCCGGGCGCTTCTCGGGCATCTCCTTGCCCAAGGTCACGAATTTCAGCATCCGTTGAACGGCCATACGCATAACTCCCATATTCCACGGCGGGTCAGGGTTCATACCCCGGGGCAGCGGGAAATAAAAGTCAGCAATACTGACCTATAAAAGCATTTTCGATAAGAATTGACGCCTGCGCCCATAATTTATGCGACGAATAGGTCATACAGAGTTACCTATCACGTCGGAAAGCTTGCTGGCGAGCGAGATCAGGCCCCGATTCGGCTTGGTCAAGCAATCGTCCCATTCGCCGTCAACACCAGCAAGGCCCCGCCAAGCAGGATGCGATAGACGGCAAAAGCGGTGAAGCGATGGCTGCGGATATAGCTGAGCAGCCATTTCACCGCGATGAAGGCCGTAATGGTCGAGACGACAAAGGCGATGCCCAGCGCGGTCCAGTCGCCCCCCGCGCCGCCGCCCTTGATCTGTTTGAGCAGCTCATAGCCGCTGGCGGCGTACATCGTTGGAATCCCGACAAGAAAGGCGAATTCGGTCGCTGCGGCGCGGTTCGACGTGCCCACCAGCATGGCCACGAAGATCGTCGCCGCCGAACGCGAAGTGCCGGGGAAGACGCCGGCAACCACCTGCGCCAGCCCCACGGCAATCGCCACGCGCAGGGTGATGGCGCTGCGGTCCTGCTGCCTGGCGGCAAGCGCCTCGGCCGCAATCATCCAGATGCCGCCGATCACGAGGGCCCAGGCCACCGGCTGGATCGTGGTGGGCAGTTCGACGCCCAGTTTCTTCGCCACCAGCCCCAGGACGGCTGTGATCAGAAAGGCAATGATCAGCTTGATCAGGTAGTCGCGGTTCTTCGGATCGCTCCAGTCGAACAACAGGCTGACGATGCGGCGCCAGTAGATCAGCGTCACAGCCAGAATGGCGCCGGCCTGGATGACGATGTTGTACATCTCTGACCGGGTTCCCAGCCAATGTTCGGCCAGCAACAGATGGCCCGTGCTGGAGATCGGCAGGAATTCGGTGATGCCTTCGATCACCCCCAGGAGAACATCGTTCAGATAATTCACGTCAATCCCCTCGAGGTGCCCAGGATTTTCAGCGCGATCTCAGACCTTTGGCAAATTCTTGGCCGAATCGCGGATGGCGGCGAACTGGCCGGCCTTGCGATAGCTCCACAGATATTCCGGGATCACCGAACCGAGGTTGGTCGCTTCGATCCCCAGATCCGCCAGCGTCCGGGCGCCGGGTGCCACCACATTGTCCTGCCGCAACTGGCGCACCTGATCCAGAGTGATCAGCTTGTTCTTGAACAGGCCCAGGGTGATGGCCGAGGCAAAGCCAAGCACGCCCCCCATGGCAGAGCCCACGAAGAACGGCAGGTTGATCACGGCGCGGCGGCGCTGGATGACGCCAAGCATCTGATGGATCAGCGCTTTCAGCGATTTCACATCCGGCCCGCCCAATTCGTAGATGCCAGAGGCCTGACCCAGAACGCCCTTGACAGCGGCCCGCGCCACATCCTCGACATAGACCGGCTGGAATTTCGTGTTGCCGCCGACCAGCGGCAGGATCGGCCCCATCCGGCTCATCGCGGCGAAACGGTTGAAGAAGCCGTCCTCGTTGCCGAAAATCACCGAGGGCCGCAGGATCAGCGCGCCCGGGAAGGCGGCCAGAACCAGCGCCTCGCCCTCGCCCTTGGATCGGGCATAGTCCGAGGCGCCCTTCGGGTCAGCCCCGATGGCCGACAGATGCACCAGCGTGCCAAGCCCGGCCGCAGCCGCCAGCCGCGCGATCCGCCCCGCACCCTCGGCCTGCACAGCGTTGAAATTGTTGGCGCCCGAAGAGTCGAAGGTGCCTACGCAATTCACCGCCGCATCCGCGCCGGCGAGCGCATTGGCAACCGAGGCATCGTCACGGATGTTGCAGAAGATCGGCTCGACCTGGCCGACAGCGCCATAGCCGCGCACGAAGATCGCCTCGTTCGGGCGACGGACGGCCACGCGCACACGCCAGCCTTCGCGCGCCATGCGTCGCGCGATGTAGCGGCCGACAAAACCGGATCCGCCGAAGATCGTGACCAATTTGCTCATGTGACCCTCGTGAATTCTGACTGTTCCGGCGCCCGGGCGACGCCTCGGGCAGCGCGCCCTGAATACAGGCGCCACGATCTGCCAGCAAGACCAAAGGCGGGCGCGATTTTTTCGATTCCTCCCCGTTGACACCCCTGCCAACCACAGCTAAACCGCCTCGCACGATGCCCAGATGGCGGAATTGGTAGACGCGCTGGTTTCAGGTACCAGTGTCGCAAGACGTGGAGGTTCGAGTCCTCTTCTGGGCACCAATATAACGAAAAGTCCTGCAATCTGAAAAGATTGCGGGACTTTTTGTTTGTGGCGTCCTGCTTCTGCGTGCCACGAAGCGCCAATGCGGGCTGGTCAAGGGGCGAAGCCCGGGCGTGGCAACACCGGGTCGGGCAAGTCCCTGGCGGGGCACGGAACGCAGACAGCGCCCGGCGCGGGCCTAATTCCTCGCCTGAGCGGCCTCGAACAGGAACCAGCGTCGGCCCTCGGCCTCGTCGATCAGCGTCTCAATCAGGCTCGTGCTGGCGATGTCGCTGTATTCCGAGCAAAGCGCATGCAGGCTGCGCATCCGCTCGATCAGGGTGCCATTGTCGTCGCGCAACTCGGCCAGCATGTCCTGGGGGTCCACGTAATCGGCCTCGTTGTCGAGGATGGTCTGGTGGCTCGCGATCTCGGAGATCGAGTGCAGCGCGAGCCCGCCCAGTTTGCGCGCCCTTTCGGCAATCGGATCGGCCGCCGCAAGAATCTGCGTGGCCTGTTCGTCGAACATCAGGTGATAGTCGCGGAAATGCGCGCCCGAGACATGCCAGTGAAAGTTCTTCGTCTTGATGTAAAGCGCGAAAATGTCGGCCAGCACGCCCTTGAGCGCGCCAGAGATCTCGGATGCCGCCTCGGCGCCAAACTCGCTTTTCGTCTTCAGATGCGCAAGGCGGCTCGATTTCAGACGATCTGTCACGGGATTTCCTTTCGTGCGCTGCGTCGGGTGAATGCCACCCGACCTTTTCCGCACAGGCTCGCATATCGAGGCGCGCCGATCTTGTAGTATCCTCCGGTTTTGAGCGCACCCGAGCATCCCCAACTCTGATCAGTATCAGACAAATTGCGTCAGCCCTGTCGAATACCGGCGATCCTTGGGTCGTGCAGGGTCGGTGCCGGCAGAACCATGCTGACCAGAAAGGATGCCAGGAAATGACACCACCGTCGTGTCCGGACGAAACCGGACATCACCCCGCTTCGGCCTTGCGGGCCCCTGACCCCGGCAGCGCCGGCATTTCGCTTTCCGCAACCCGACGGACCTTCCTGGCCGGGGCCGCGGCAACGACGGCCCTGGGTTTCGCAGGGTCCTCGTTCGGCCAGACCCAGCCCCCCAGTTCCGACACGACCCCAAAAACAGGAGAATTCGCCATGGGTTACGTCAAGACCAAAGACGGCACGGAGATCTTTTACAAGGATTGGGGTCCCAAGGACGCTCAGCCGATCATGTTCCACCACGGCTGGCCCCTGTCGAGCGACGACTGGGATGCGCAGATGCTGTTCTTCGTGGCCAACGGTTACCGTGTGGTGGCGCATGACCGGCGCGGGCATGGCCGCTCGACCCAGGTCAGCGAAGGCCATGACATGGATCACTACGCCGCCGATGCCTTTGCCGTGGTCGAACACCTCGACCTGAAGAAAGCCGTGCACATCGGCCATTCAACCGGAGGCGGCGAGGTGACGCGCTATGTCGCCAGACACGGCGAGCCTTCGGGTCGCGTGGCCAAGGCGGTGCTGGTCAGCGCGGTGCCGCCGATCATGCTGGCGACCAAGGCCTATCCGGGTGGCCTGCCGATCGAGGTCTTTGACGGCTTCCGCAAAGGCGTGGCGGACAACCGCGCGCAGATGTACCTCGACGTGGCGTCAGGGCCGTTCTACGGCTTCAACCGCGACGGGGCCAAGGTCTATCCCGGGGTCATCCAGAACTGGTGGCGTCAGGGCATGATCGGCAGCGCCAAGGCCCATTACGACGGGATCAAGGCCTTTTCAGAGACCGACCAGACCGAGGATCTGAAGGCAATCTCGGTCCCCACCCTCGTGATGCATGGCGACGACGACCAGATCGTGCCGATCTCGAATTCGGCGCTGCTGTCGTCCAAGCTTTTGAAGAACGGTACGCTCAAGGTCTACAAGGGCTATCCGCATGGCATGCTGACGACCCATGCCGATGTGATCAACCCCGACCTGCTGGCCTTCATCAAGGCCTGATCCCGGATCGGCGCAGAGCCCGCCACAATCGCCCGGACGTGCTCAGGCCTTGGGTTTGAGCACGCTCCGCAAGGCATCAAGCAGATCCTCACTGCGGAACGGCTTGCCCAGCACCGCGACGTCGGGGCCGGTCACCTCTCTCAATCGGGTCGGAGAGAACGCCGTGACAAAGATCATGGGGATGCGGAACCCGCGCGTGCAGAGAATCTCGAAGAGGTCCATGCCGGACAGGCCGGGCATCTGCACGTCGCAGATCAGGCAATCGGGCGCCGGCGGCCCCGCCTCAAGAAAAGCCTCCGCCGATGGGAAGGATTGCACCTTGAACCCAAGGGACGCCAACAGATTTCCGGTGGACCACAGCACAGAGGTGTCGTCGTCAAGGATGCAGATCAACTGGCGTTCGGAGCGAGACAGGGGCATTCAAGTCACAGGGTCCGCGTGAATCTCAATCCCAACCTAGCGCGCCAATTCCATTTAGAAATCATACATCGGTTTAGGTTTTCTCGTCGATGACCCCCAGCGTCTCGGCTGCCCGCACCAGATCCGCAAGAGTCGAGACCCCCATCTTGCGCATGACCTTGCCGCGATGGATCTTGATCGTGATCTCGCTGAGGCCAAGCGCATAGGCGACCTCCTTGTTCATCATGCCCGAGGTGACAAGCTTCATCACCTGCTGTTCGCGTTCGCTCAGGCTGGCATGGGCCCGCAGAAGAGCGGTCCGTGCATCGGATTCGGCGCGGCGCCGGCGGTCGGTCTGGACGGCTGCGGCCACCGCATCCAGCAGATCCTGATCGCGGAACGGCTTGGCCAGAAAATCGACCGCCCCCGCCTTCATCGCGCGCACCGACATCGGGATGTCGCCATGCCCGGTGATGAAGATCACCGGCGCGTTGATTCCGGCCTCGCCCAAAGCGGCCTGCAGATCGAAGCCGCTGGCCATCGGCAGGCGCACATCCAGAATGAGACAGTTGGCCGAGGCGGCCTTGGCACTTTGCAGAAAATCGCGCGGCGAACCAAAGGCATCCACGATCAGGTCGACAGAAGTCAGCAGGTTGATCAGCGCCTCGCGGATCGAGGCGTCATCATCGACGACGATCACCCGCGGTCTGGGGTCGTGTTCCGCATCGGTCTTCATGTTCCTGGCCATCTTCCCGGATTCTGTCGATCGGCCTGCTGAATATGCGCGTGTCGTGGCAAAAGTCCAATCAGTGCCGCATGACCGCGCCGCTCAGGCGGCTGCCACCGGAAAACGGATATGGAACACCGTGCCTTTGGGGGTATTGGGTGTTGACCAAAGCGCGCCGCGATGGGCCAGCATGATTGACCGGCTGATCGTCAGGCCCATGCCCATGCCCTGCGGTTTGGTGGTGAAGAAGGCTTCGAACACATCCCCGCCATCAGGGCGGGCAAGGCCCGGCCCGGTGTCGGCAATCGTCACCTCGACCTGATCGCCGGAATGCAGGGCGCCGACCGTGATCCGCCGAGCCCCCTCGGCGACCTCGGTCAGGGCTTCGGCGGCATTCTTGAGGATGTTGAGGAAGACCTGCTGGATCTGCACCTGATCGCCCTGCACCACGGGCAGATCGGCCCCAAGGTCAAGGCGCAGGTCGATTGCGCCCCGCTTCAGCGCGCCTTCGACCAGGGGCACGATTTCAAGGATCGCGTCGTGCAGGTTGACGGACTGTTTCTGCATGTCGACCCGGCGCACCATATTGCGGATGCGGTCGATAATCGCGGCGGCACGGCGTCCATCCTGCACCACCCGCACGATGGAGGCCGCCACCTGCGGCAGTTCCGGCGGGTCGCGTTGCAGCCAGCGTTGCGCCGCCTCGCCATTCGTGACGATGGCGGTCAGCGGCTGGTTGATCTCATGCGCGATCGAGGTGGTCAGTTCGCTGACGGCGACCACCCGGGTCAGATGGGCCAGATCGGCCTCGGACTTGCGCAGGGCGGCATCGGATCTGATCCGCGCGGTGATATCGCGCGCGATGACCAGGATCGTGCGTTCGCTTTGGGTGCGCGCCGGTTCGGCCACCACCCGGCATTCCAGCGAGACCACGCCTTCGGGCCGGTCAAGTTCGATCTCTTCGGATATGGCCTGGCCCGAGCGGAGCGCCTCTTCGATCATCGAAATGCGCACGGGCAGCATCGTGGGCGGCAGCGCGGTCAGCCCGACGCCGTTCAGCGCCCCCGATGGCCGGCCCAGAAAGGCCTCGGCGGCGGGATTGGCGTAGCACAGCCGCAAATCGGGATAGATGCGCATCACCATGTCGGGCGAGTTCTCGGCCAGTTTTCGGAAATTGCTCTCGCGTTCCTCGATCTGCGTGACACGGATCCTGTAGGCCGCATAGACAAGGCCCAGGGTCATGACAGCCACGGCGGCGCGAAACCACCAGGTGCTCCACCATTCGGGCAGCACGCGGATCCCGAGCGCGGCGCCCGGTTCGCCCCAACCGCCGCGGGCGCTCGCGCCCTCGACCCGAAAGACGTAATGGCCGGGGGGCAGCGTCGTGTAGGTCGCGCTGCGTTGATGAAGTCCCGCCTCGCGCCAGCGGTCATCTAGCCCTTCCAGTCTGAAACGGTAGCGGTTGGCCTCGGGGTTCAGAAAGCTCAGGGCCGCGAAATCGATCACGAAACTGTTGGCCGAGGCGGGCAAAGTCAGATCATGCAGGAAGTCGGGGGCGGTACCTCCGGTCAGGGCACGCGCCTCGGCATCCGACAGGAACGGAAAGCGCAGATCTCCCAGAACCACCGCAGGCGCCGGTGTGTTATCGACCAACTGGTCCGGGAAAAACCCGATGCCGCCAGAGAACCCGCCAAAGAACATCTCTCCGCTTGGGCTTTGATAGGCGGCAGACCACCCGGTCAAATCATTTCCGGGCAGGCCATCGACGGTGGTGTAGGTGGCAAGCGAGCCGTCCTTGGGATCAAATCGCAAAAGCCCGTCATTCGAGCTCATCCACAGGCGGCCGGACCGATCTTCGAGGATGCGGCTGATCGTGCGGCCGGTCGCCCCGGAGGCGCTGTCATAGGCGGTGAAGACCTGCTTGACCGGATCGAAGCTTTGCAGCCCGCCCTGCGTGCCGACCCAGATCTTGCCGGTCGTATCGACATGCACCGCGGGCACCATGTTGTCGCGCAGACTGCCGGGGGCCTTTGCATCCGCCTTGAAGACCTCGATCTGGCCGGTCCGCGGGTCAAGGCGGTGCAGACCAGAGTAATGGGTGCCCAACCAAAGGACGCCCGTGGCATCCTCGGACACCGAGACATAGGCCTGGGCGCGGCTGTCCGCCCCGTTCGCCTTGAAGGTGGTGAAGCGGCCGGTGGCCGCATCGAACCGGGCGAGACCGTCGTCCGTGCCGGCCCACAGCGTCCCGTCCCGGGTGACGAACAGGCGGTGCACCTGATCGTTGCACAGGCTGGTCGGATCGGCGGGATCGTGGCGGTAGGTCTGGAACCGCCCCGTCGCCGGGTCCAGCCGGGCCATGCCGTTGCCATAGGTGCCGACCCAGATCGCGCCCGCCGTGTCCTGCACGATGGTGATGATCATGGGTTTCTGGCCCAGACCTTCCTTGAAGCGGGTGTATTGCCCGGTGTCGCGGTTGATCCGGGTCAGGCTGAAATCGGTGCCGATCCACAGATCGCCTGACCGATCCTCGAAGATGGCATTGACGAAATTGGTCTCAAGACTGTTCGGGTCGTTGTCGTCATGTCCGAAGGTCTGAAAGACTGGCGGGCTTGGGTTGAAATGGCTGGGCCCGGTCGAATGATGCCCGGCCCAGATGCTGCCCTCGCGGTCCTTGAACAGGACGATCACCTTGTCTTCCGGCTCGCTGTTGGGATCCGAGGCGCGGTAGGGGAAATGGCGGAACTGCCCCTTGGCCTTGTCAAACTGCAACAACCCAAGCCCCGGCGAGCCGAGCCAGAGCGCCCCGCGGTCGTCCTCTGTCATGCCCATGACACCAGTCAGTTCGGTGGGCACGGCCGGCGTCGGATAAAAGGAATAGGGCTGGACGGTCGCGGTCTTGCGGTCCAGCAAGGCCAGCCCATCGCCCGAGGCGTGATAGATCCAGAAGTTGCCCGCCTTGTCTTCGTACAGCGAGATCTGCACAGGGTCGGGCAGCACCACCCGCAACAGAACCCGGCCAGTGCCCGGGTCGATCTGTTCCAGCCCGGCCGTCGTGCCGACCCAGAGGCCGCCCTCGCGGTCTTGCCCCGACCAGCGCACATCATCGCTGCTCAGACTGTCGGGATCGGCGGGGTCGTGGTGAAACCGGGCGATGCTTGCCGAGTCGGGATCAAAGCGGAACAGCCCCGTCCCGGTGGACAGCCACAGATGGCCCGCCTTGTCTTGCGAGATGTGGACGATTGTGGGCCGCGCACCGCCCGGCGTGTCCCGACCGATGTCGAAATGGGTGAAGCTTTCGGTCCTTGCGTCAAAACGGTCCAGCGCCTCTGGAGTACCGACCCAGACGGCGCCCCTGGCATCGGCGAAAAGCGCCGTGACGAACATGCCGCTCAGGCTGTCGGGGCGCGCGGGATCGTGGGCAAACACCTTGAAGGCATTGCCGTTGTAGCGGTCCAGCCCGAACTGCGTGCCCATCCAGATATAGCCACGGGCGTCCTGAACGATCTGCGCAACCCGGGTCTGCGACAGGCCATCCTGGGTGGAAAGCCGGGTGACGCGAAGACCCTTGCCGTTCTGAACCGGCAGGCGGATCGTATCCGGCGCGATGGTGGCGATGATCGGCTGGGCATGGCCCAACCCGGGGCAAAGCAGCAGGAGGCCGATGATCAAGGCTCTGATCCATCGCGTCATGGGAACCCTTGCCCGCCCGTGTCTCGCTGCAACCCGAACACCCGCATCTAAGACCCTGGGCGCGAGTGTGCGGTCTTCACTCGGGCTTGGCAAGCATCACGCGGTCCTCGACCCGGGTCGAGCCGGCAGCACGCCCGCAATCTCGCCACGAAATGCCTTGCGCCAGACAAGCGGCGTGCATTTGGCGCCACGGCCAAAGCAGCGCGTCAGATGCGCCTGATCGGAAAACCCGCAGAGAATGGCGATCTCCGAGATGGGTTCGTCGGTCGAGGCAAGCAGGATCTGCGCACGCCGCACCCTTTGGCGCAGGATGTGATTGTGCGGGGTCTCGGAGGTGCTGATCTTGAAGGCGCGCGAAAAGTAACCCGTGCTCAGATTGACCAAAGCCGCGAGCTCGCGCACCTGGATGGCTTGTGACAGGTTTGCCTCGACAAAGGCCATGACCTTGCGCCGCTGCCATTTCGCAAGCCCGCCCGGGCGGGCCGCCTCGACCATGCCGGGCGCGGGTGGCGGGCTCTGCACGGCAGCGGGGCAGGAAATCAGCTCTGCCACGCGATCCAGCAGATCATGCGCGGCATGGGGATCATGCTCCAGAAGGGCCTTGGCCTTCAGCAGATACCCCAGGGCTGATGGCGTCATGGCCTGCGGCGCCAAAGGCAACGGCGCCGCAGTCGCAAATGTATCTGGTTTGGAATTGAACATCGATGCCTCCTTCCTTGGTCTGGCAAGGGGAGAGTGCTTCTTTTCAACCTATACGGAAATCGGACGAGGGTTCTTCCGAGCCGCCAAAGCGTATGGCAGCTATAAACCAAGGTTTAACCTTGAGGCGGGTCGAACGCGGATTTGTCCGGTCGCACGTGGAAATAGAAACAGCCGGGGGATTACACACTTTGCGTGTCATCCCCCGGCTGCAATCAAAGGGCGCCGTGAATGGGTCGGTCGGTCACCCCGGCCGGCTGTTTTCTCTGATCAGGCAAGCTTGCCGTGGCAATGCTTGAACTTTTCACCCGAACCGCAGGGGCAGGGATCATTGCGGGACGGATCGCCCCAGGTCGAACGGTCGCCTTCCACAAAGCCCGGGCGCGCCGCGCCGCTTGGCGCGGCGGCAACAGCGGCAGCGGCAGCCGGGACAGCGACGGCGGCAAGGCCGACCTGGCTTTCACGTTCTGCCGCCGCGCGGGCCGCGTTTTGCTGCGCGACCATCTGCGCGATCATCGCCTGCTGCTCTTCCTGGGTCATCGGACGCACCAGACCCAGCTTTTGCGTCACCTCTTGCCGAAGCGAGTTCAGCATGGATTCGAAGAGCGCAAAGGCCTCGGTCTTGTATTCGTTCAGGGGGTCGCGCTGCGCATAGCCGCGAAAGCCCACGACAGTGCGCAGATGTTCCAGCGTCACCAGGTGTTCGCGCCACTTGGCGTCGATGGTCTGCAGCAACAACTGCTTTTCCACCGAGCGCATGGTCTCGGGGCCAAAGGCCTCAAGCTTCTGCGCCATGACCTTGTCGCTTTCGGCGATGATGCGTTCCAGCATCACGCCTTGATCGACGCCCTCTTCGGCGGCCCATTTGATGATGGGCAGGTCCATGTTCATCTTTTCGATGACAGCGGCGTAAAGGCCGGGCGCATTCCATTGATCGGCATAGGATTTCGGCGGCATGAAGAAATCGACGAGGTCTTCGGCCACCTGATGCCGCATGTCCTGCACGATCTCGCCCAAGTCCTCGGATTGCATGATTTCCAGGCGCTGGCCGAAGATGGCTTTGCGCTGGTCGTTCATCACGTCGTCAAACTTCAAGAGCTGCTTGCGGATGTCGAAGTTGCGGCCTTCGACCTTGGCCTGCGCGCGTTCCAGCGATTTGTTGACCCAAGGGTGGACGATGCTTTCGCCCTCTTTAAGGCCCAGAGTCGACAGGACCTTGTCAAGCCGTTCCGATCCGAAGATCCGCATCAGGTCATCCTCAAGGCTGAGGAAGAACGAAGACCGCCCCGGGTCGCCCTGACGGCCCGACCGGCCGCGCAACTGATTGTCGATCCTGCGGCTTTCGTGACGTTCTGTGGCCAGCACGAAAAGCCCGCCAGAGGCGATCACACGGGCCTTTTCCTCGGCATGTTCGGCTTCGATCTTGGCGCGCACCTCATCGGGGTGCAGATGCGGGTCGGCGGCGATGGCCTCCAGCACCTTCAGTTCGACATTGCCGCCCAGCTGGATGTCGGTGCCGCGGCCCGCCATGTTGGTGGCGATGGTCACCGCGCCGAACTTGCCGGCGTCAGCCACGATCTGCGCCTCGGCCTCGTGCTGGCGGGCGTTCAGGACATTGTGGGTGATGCCCTCTTTCTTCAGCATGTCGGACAGGAATTCCGACTTTTCGATCGAGGTTGTCCCAACAAGGATCGGCTGGCCCTTTTCATGCGCCAGTTTGATCGTCTTGACGATGCCTTCGTATTTCTCGCGCGCGGTGCGGTAAACTTGGTCGTGGTCGTCGATCCGCGCCACCGGGCGGTTGGTCGGCACTTCGACCACGCCCAGCTTGTAGATCTCCATGAATTCGTCGGCCTCGGTCGTGGCCGTGCCGGTCATGCCAGCCAGCTTGTCGTAAAGCCGGAAGTAGTTCTGGAAGGTCACCGAAGCGAGCGTCACGTTTTCCGGCTGGACCTTGACATGTTCCTTGGCCTCGATCGCTTGATGCAGGCCTTCGGACAGGCGCCGTCCGCGCATCATGCGGCCGGTGAATTCGTCGATCAGCATCACCTCGCCATCCTTGACGATGTATTGCTGGTCCTTCTGGTAAAGCTTGTGCGCGCGCAGCGCCTGCGTGACATGGTGCACCAGCGTGGTGCTTTCCGGGTCGTAAAGCGATTGGCCATCCGGCAGAAGCCCGGCCGCCGCCAGACGCTGTTCGATGAACTCGTTGCCCTCTTCGGTATAGGTGGCCGAGCGGGTCTTTTCATCCAGCTTGAAATGCGTCTCGTTCAGTTCCGGGATCAGCGCGTCGATCTTCTGGTACAGATCGCTGCGGTCCTGCGAGGGACCAGAGATGATCAGCGGCGTGCGCGCCTCGTCGATCAGGATCGAGTCGACCTCGTCCACGATCGCAAAGTTGTGGCCGCGCTGCGACATCTCGTCGATCGAGCCCTTCATGTTGTCGCGCAGGTAGTCAAAACCCAGTTCATTGTTGGTGGCATAGGTGATGTCGGCGCGGTAGGCCGCCATCTTTTCCGGCTCGGGCTGGAAGGGCACCACGACGCCGGTGGTCAGGCCGAGGGCACCGTAAACCTTGCCCATCCAGCCCGCGTCGCGCTTGGCCAGATAGTCGTTGACGGTGACGACATGGACGCCCTTGCCCGACAGAGCATTCAGATAGGCCGGGAAGGTTGCCACCAGGGTCTTGCCCTCGCCCGTGCGCATTTCGGCGATGTTGCCCTGATGCAGGAAAATCCCGCCCATCAGCTGCACGTCAAAGGCCCGCAGGCCCAGGGCGCGCCGCGCGGCCTCGCGGCAGTTGGCAAAGGCTTCGGGCAGGATCGCGTCCAGCGTTTCGCCGCCTTGCTGCACCCGCTTCTTCAGCTCTTCGGTCTTGGCGATGATGCCCTCATCGGACAGGGCTGCGAACTCCGGCTCCAGGGCGTTGATCTTTGCCACCAAAGGACGCACCGACTTGACCATGCGGTCATTGGGCGTGCCAAAGACTTTTCGTGCAAGCGTTCCGAAACCCAGCATCATCACTCCGCCCGACCAAATTCAGTTCGCCAACGTAATGCTGACATCATCGTGTGAGGCTTGGCCTTGCCCGCACCCATTTCACCCCCTAGAAGAGCCGGGCAGGTTGGCCAACCGGACCACGGACCACTCTTTCGGGACCCGTGCGATTTAAGGTGTGGCCATGCCATAGTCAACGCTGCGCGACACCGCAGCCGCATCAGGAGCGTGTGAGATGACGAAACTTTCCGGGTTCTGCGCCGCGCTGGCCCTTTCCGCCGGTCTGGGCCTGCCCGCCTGGGCCGATACCACGGCAACCACGCCGGCCGCGCCCGCCACTGCCGCACCGATGGATGCGAAGGTGGATACGGTTCTGGCCACGGTCAATGGCGTCAACATCACGCTGGGCGACGTGATCGTCACGCGCGACAGCCTGCCGGCCCAATACAAGGCTCTGCCCGATGACCAGCTGTTCAAGGGCATCCTCGAACAACTGATCCAGCAAGAGGCGCTGAAGCAATCGGTCGGCGCCACGCTGACCAAACAGCAGACTGTCGCGCTGGACGGACTGAAGCGCAGCTATCTGTCGAACGAGGCGCTTCTGGCCGGCATCAAGGATGCCACCAGCGAAGACAAGATCCAGAAGGCCTATGACGACAAGTACAAGAACATGGCGCCGGAGCTGGAATACCACGCCTCGCATATCCTGGTGGACAGCGAGGACAAGGCCAAGGCGCTTCTGGCCGACATCGAGGGCGGCAAGCCTTTCGCAGATGTCGCCAAGGCCAATTCCAAGGACGGCTCGGCGGCCAATGGCGGCGATCTGGGCTGGTTCGGCAAGGGCGCCATGGTCAAGCCGTTTGAGGATGCCGTGGTTGCGGCTCCGGTCGGCAAGGTCGTCGGCCCGATCAAGACCGATTTCGGCTGGCACCTGATCCTTGTGACCGAAACCCGCAACAAGGCCGCCCCGGCCCTGGCCGAGGTGCATGACCAGATCGCCGCCGATCTGCAAAAAGCCGCCATCGGCGCGTTCATCAAATCCGTCACCGACAAGGCCACCGTCACGCGCGCCGACATTTCGGGCATTGACCCGGCGGTGATCAAAGACGTTACTCTCTTCGACAAGTAAGGAGAGCGGGATGGGCAAGACCGACTGGAAGGCTGAAGCCAAGGCTCTGAAAAAAGAGATCAAGGGCCTCAAGGCGCCGGCAGTGCCGGCCAAAGCGGCCAAGTTGGTCTCGCCCCTCGCACCGGCGCGCTTCCCCGACCTGCCCGTGATCCGCGGCGTCGAATTCGCCGCGGTCGAGGCCGGGGTGCGCTACAAGAACCGCAAGGATGTGATGCTGATCCGCCTCGCGCCCGGAACGGCCATGGCGGGGGTCTTCACCCGTTCGACCACCCGGTCGGCCTGCGTGCGCGATTGTCAGGCCAAGATCGGTCTGAAGAATGCCGAGGCGGCGGGCGCCGCCATCATCGTGAACTCCGGCAATTCCAATGCCTTCACCGGCGCCCGTGGCGAAGAATCGGTCGCGGCCATCACGGGCGGCGTCGCCGCGGCGCTTGGCGTGCCGGCGACGCGGGTGTTTTCGTCCTCGACCGGGGTGATCGGCGAGCCCCTGCCGCACGAACGGATCACGGCTGCCATCCCCGCCTTGCAGGCCGCCCTGCAAGAAGACGCCATCGCCATGGCGGCGCAAGCCATGATGACGACGGACACGTTCCCCAAGGGCGCCTCTGCCACGATCCCGGGCGAGGGCGGCATGATCCACATCGCCGGCATAGCCAAGGGTTCGGGCATGATCGCGCCAGACATGGCCACGATGCTTGTCTATATCTTCACCGACGCCAAGATCCCGGCGGCCAGCCTGCAACGGATCGTGTCGCGCAACACCGATGCAACCTTCAACTCCATCACGGTGGACAGCGACACGTCGACCTCGGACACTCTGCTGGTCGCGGCCACCGGCCTCTCCGACGCAGCCCCCCTGGCCGGAGCGACGCTGAAAGCCTTTGAAAAAGCGCTGGCTGGTGTGATGCTGGACCTTGCGCATCAGGTGATCCGCGACGGCGAGGGTGCCACCAAGTTCGTCGAGGTCAACGTGACCGGCGCGGCCTCTGACGGCGATGCGCACAAGGTGGCATTGGCCATCGCCAATTCGCCGCTGGTCAAGACGGCCATCGCCGGCCAGGACCCGAACTGGGGCCGCATTGTCGCGGCCATCGGCAAATCCGGGGCGGAGGCCGACCGCGACCGCCTGACCATCAGGTTCGGCAGTATCCTCGTGGCCGAAAAGGGCTGGCGCAACCCGAAATACCAGGAGGAAGACGGCGCCGCCTATATGCGCAATCCCGAACTGGTGATTTCTGTCGACATGGGTCTCGGCAAGGGCAAGCGCAAGGTCTGGACCTGCGACCTGACCAACCGCTACATCGAGATCAATGCAGACTACCGTTCCTGAACCCGGCTCCAGAGCAGCCTTTCAGGTGCGAGTGCTCTGGGGGTCTGGGGGCAAGACTTCCGCCCTTTGCGCCGGAACAGGCTCATGAAAATCGTTCTTGTCTCTGCCGTCGCCCTGATCGACCCGGATGGCCGTGTCCTTCTGGCGCAGCGGCCCCCCGGCAAATCCATGGCTGGCCTGTGGGAGTTCCCTGGCGGCAAGGTCGAACCCACGGAAACCCCTGAAGCCGCCCTGATCCGCGAGCTTGAGGAGGAGCTGGGCATCAACACCTGGAAGAGCTGTCTCGCGCCCCTGACCTTCGCCAGCCACAGCTACGACAGCTTCCACCTTTTGATGCCGCTCTTCGCTTGCCGGCGCTGGGAAGGCATCGCCACCCCACGAGAGGGGCAGACTCTCGCCTGGGTCACCCCCGAGAAGTTGCGCGACTACCCCATGCCACCTGCGGATGTGCCCCTGATTCCCGTCCTGCGCGACTGGCTTTAGCCCCAAAACTATCCGAAAGAGATACGTAATTCTGCCCGAATCGGCGGAAATTCGCAATGTGACTGTTTCTTAAACCTTTATTGACAGCTATCGTCATCTATAGGGCGAGAAACAAAAGGTCATGCGATGATAAGAACAATCACCGTCGGCAGCAGTGTGTTCATCCAAGGCACGTTTGTGCGCGATCTGAACGATGGTCAGATTGCCGTAAGGGTTTTTGACGGCACCTATGTCGGGCGCCCGGTTCAGCCTTACAAAGCGGCGGAAAGCGCGAACGCCTGATTGTGTCAAAAGACCGGGCTTGACGCCCGGTCCTTTCAAATAAGACGCAGGCTCAGGCGAGCGTGCGCTGAATTTCCTCGCGTTCGAAGATTTCGATCACGTCGCCGGACCGGATATCTTCGTAGCGTTCGAAAGCCATGCCGCATTCCTGACCCATCGGCACTTCCTTGACTTCGTCCTTGAAGCGCTTGAGCGTCTTGAGCGTGCCCTCGTGAATGACCACGTTGTCGCGCAGGAGACGCACGCCAGCCGAACGCCGCGCCACGCCTTCGGTGACCAGACAGCCAGCCACATTGCCGATGTTGGAAATCTTGAAGACTTCCTTGATCGTCGCGTAGCCGATGAAGGTTTCGCGGATCTCGGCCTTCAAGAGGCCAGAGGCGGCTTTCTTGATGTCATCCACCAGATCATAGATGATCGAGTAGTAGCGGATCTCGACCCCTTTCTGGGTGGCCGAAGCGCGGGCCGTAGCGTTGGCGCGCACGTTGAAGCCGATGATCGGGGCCTTGCTGGCTTCGGCCAGGCCCACATCGGTATCCGTGATGGCGCCAACACCCGAATGCAGCACGCGGACGCGCACCTCTTCGTTGCCGACCTTTTCCAGGGCCTGAACAATCGCCTCGGCAGAGCCTTGCACGTCGGCCTTGACGATGATCGGCAGTTCCGAGACCGACAGATCGGCCTTCGCCTTGGCCATCAGCTGTTCCAGGGTCGTCGCGGCCCCCACGGCGGCGCGCTTGTCCTTGGCGGCCTTCTCGCGGTAGTCGGCGATCTCGCGCGCCTCGGCTTCGGTGTTGACCACGTTCAGCGTGTCACCGGCGTGTGGTGTGCCCGACAGGCCCAGAACCTCGACCGGAACTGACGGGCCGGCTTCGGTGACCGTCTCGCCCTTGTCGTTGATCAGCGCGCGGACCTTGCCCCACTGCTCGCCCACGACGAAGATATCGCCCTTCTTGAGCGTGCCGCTTTGCACCAGAACGGTGGCCACCGGACCTCGGCCCGAGTCGAGCTTGGCCTCGATGACGGCACCAGCGGCCTGACGGTTCGGGTTCGACCGCAATTCCAGGATCTCGGCCTGAAGCGAGATCGCCTCCAGCAGGTTGTCGAGCCCCTTGCCGGTCTTGGCCGAAACCTCGACATCCTGCACGTCGCCTGACATCTCTTCGACGACGATGTCGTGTTGCAGCAGGTCGGTCCGCACCTTCTGCGGATTGGCCTCGTACTTGTCGATCTTGTTGATCGCAACGATGATCGGAACCTTGGCCGCCTTGGCATGGGCGATGGCTTCGATGGTCTGCGGCATCACCGCGTCATCGGCCGCGACCACCAGGATCACGATATCCGTCACATGCGCCCCGCGCGACCGCATCGAGGTGAAGGCCGCGTGGCCGGGCGTGTCGAGGAAGGTCACCATCTGGCCATTCGGGGTTTTCACCTGATAGGCGCCGATGTGCTGCGTGATGCCGCCCGCTTCGCCAGACACCACATTGGCGTGGCGGATCGCGTCCAGAAGCGAGGTCTTGCCGTGGTCGACGTGACCCATGATCGTGACGATCGGCGGGCGCGGCAGCAGGTCCTCGGACTTGTCCTTGACCGTGTCGATCGCCTGTTCCACGTCGGCATCGGTCACGCGCACGGCGCGGTGGCCGAATTCCTCGATCACCAGTTCGGCGGTGTCGGCGTCGATCGCCTGGTTCATCGTGACCATCATGCCCATTTTCATGAGCGATTTGACCACGTCGGCGCCGCGTTCAGCCATCCGGTTGGCGAGTTCCGAAACCACGATGGTTTCAGGCAGCTGCACATCGCGCACCTGCTTTTCGGGCTTCAGCCCCATGCCCAGCGCCTTTTGCCGGGCCTTTTCCTGCTTGCGCTTCATCGCTGCCATGCTGCGCTGGCGGCCACCCTCGTCCGAGACGGCGTCCGACAGGGTCAGCTTGCCGGCGCGGCGGCCCTCTTCACCCTTGGCCTTGTTGGCGGCGCGTTCACGATCCTCGCGCTCGCGGTCGGTGCGACGCGGCGGCAGGCCGGGCTTGGCCGAGGCCGGGCCGCGGGCGACAGCATCCTCTTGCGGTGTGGCAGGCGCGGGACGCCCTGCCGCGGCACGAGCAGCCGGAGCATTGCCGGACCGGGCGGCCGGTGCCGCCTGCGCAGAGGCGGGGCGCTTGGCCTCTTCCGCGGCCTTGGCGGCGGCTTCGGCCTCGGCCTTGAGACGCTCTTCTTCCTCGACCTTGGCGCGGGCGGCAGCCTCGGCGGCGCGGGCTTCGCGTTCCTTGGCCTCGTTCTCGTCGCGCTTGCGCTGACGCTCTTCCTCGCGGGCCCTTTCGTCTTCAAGGCGCTTGGCGGCGTCTTCAGCCTCGCGGGCTTTGGCAGCGCGCAGGGCGGACAGGCGACGCTCCATCTCGGCGTCGGAGATCCCGGCGGGGCGTTTGGACGGATCGCCCAGACGCGGCGAGGTGGCCACGGCCGCACCTGTGCCCGGCGTGGGCGTGTTGCCCTTGTTCGGCACCACCGTCAGCTTGCGCTTGACCTCGACCACGACGCTTTTCGTGCGGCCATGCGAGAAGCTTTGCTTCACCTGACCGGAACGAGGTGCGCCACCCAGGCCGAGGGGTTTTTTGCCGTCTGTATCGCTCATGCGTCCTAACAATCCTTCAAGGCGGCCTCTTCGCCGCCATCATGCGAGGTGGTCTGCGGTCGCATCCCACCCAGCCTTGCCGCTTCCTCTACAACACGAGTCGTAAGTACACCAGCCGCAAGCGCGGCGTGTATCGCACGTTCGCGTCCAAAGGACAAACCCAATTCCCGTGCCGTAAGACAGCCGATGAAGCCGCCCCCGTTTTCCGGCGGCCGCAGCTTGGTCTTGCCGCGTTCCGACCCGTCAGCTGCCTGAACAAGCACCGTTGCGCGTCCGTTCATCAGCCATTCCTTGACCTTCTCATAGCCCGTCACGGCGGCATTCGCCTTGCGACAGAGCGATATCAGGTCCTGCACCCGCCTGACCAGCAGCGCCTCGACCAGATCAGCCAGGCCGTCGGGCACCTTGACGGGCTGCCGAGCGGCGCGGGCAAACAGGCCCTTCGCCGCCGCCTTCTCGATCGCCCTGCGATCGGCCGAGACGTAGAAGCCGCGCCCCGGCAAACGCGCCAGGATATCCGGAGTGACCTGACCTTCGGGGTCAAGACAGAACCGGATCAGCCCGGACTTCGGCTGGACTTCCCCGGTCACGATGCATTTGCGCTCGGGTTCGTCGGTGTCGGTGATACGGCCGCCGCGGGTCAGGTCGGTTCCGGGACCAGCGTCAGGCCCCGGCCTCCTCTTCTGCCGCGGGCTCCAGCGCGGTTGGGTCAACCCAGCCGAGCATGACACGCGCCGTCATCACCAAATTCTGCGCCTCTTCCAGGCTCACGTCGAACTTTTCAAGAATGCCCTCGTCCTTGACCCGGGCGCCGTTGACGGTGGTCCAGCCGCCCGAAAGTTCCCAATCGGCGCAGGTAGCAAAGTCCTCAAGCGTCTTGATGCCTTCCTTGCCAAGCGCTTCCAGCATCTGGGGAGTCAGGCCTTCGAAGGTCATCAGCTCTTCCTGAACGCCAAAAGCACGTGCGTTTTCAAGCGCTTTGTTGTTGGCAGCCTCCAGATAGTCGCGGGCGCGGGCCTGCAATTCGCCGGCCGTGCCTTCGTCGAACCCGTCGATGGACAGCAGTTCATCCGTCTCGACATAGGCCACTTCTTCCAGATTGGCGAAGCCTTCGGACACCAGCAGTTGCGCCATCATCTCGTCGATATCCAGCGTCTCCATGAACAGCTTGGTGCGCTCGGCGAATTCAGCCTGACGGCGGGCGCTTTCGTCCGATTCCGTCATGATGTCGATGTCGAGAGCGGTCAGCTGGCTGGCCAGACGCACGTTCTGGCCGCGCCGGCCAATGGCAAGCGACAGCTGTTCGTCGGGCACCACGACGGTGATCTTGCCGGCCTCTTCGTCGATGACGACCTTGGAAACCTCGGCCGGTTGCAAGGCGTTCACAAGGAAGGTCGCCTGGTCCTGGTTCCACGGGATGATGTCGATCTTTTCGCCCTGCAACTCGTTCACGACGGCCTGAACGCGGCTGCCGCGCATACCGACGCAGGCGCCCACCGGGTCGATCGAATTGTCATAGGAAATGACAGCGATCTTGGCGCGCGAACCCGGGTCACGGGCGACGGCCTTGATCTCGATGATGCCGTCGTAGATCTCGGGCACTTCCATCTTGAAAAGCTCGGCCATGAACTGCGGGTCGGTGCGCGACAGGAAGACCTGAGGCCCGCGCGCCTCGCGCCGCACGTCCTTGATATAGGCGCGGATGCGGTCGTTCGGGCGGTATGATTCGCGGCCGATCTTTTCGTTACGCCGCAGGATCGCCTCACCGCGACCGATGTCGACGATGATGTTGCCGTATTCCTCGCGCTTGACCTGACCGTTGATGATCGTGCCCTTGCGGTCCTTGAATTCGTCGAACTGGCGGTCGCGCTCGGCCTCGCGGACCTTTTGCAGAATCACCTGCTTGGCCGATTGCGCGGCGATTCGGCCCAGATCGACCGGCGGAACCTCATCGATGATCTCATCGCCGATCTGCGGATCGACCTTGAAGGCCGCGGCCTGCTTCACCGTCATCTGTGCGTGGTGATTTTCCAGCAGTTCGTCTTCCACCACGGTACGCACGCGGGCAAAGGTCGCGCGGCCGGTCTTGCGGTCGATGCGCACGCGGATGTCCATCTCGGCGCCATAGCGCGACTTGGCGGCCCGGGCGAGACTGTCCTCCATCGCCTGGATCACCAGATCCGGATCGATCATCTTTTCACGCGCGACCGCTTCTGCGGTCTGCAGAAGCTCCAGCTGGTTGGCAGAGGTAATCGCCATCGGTTCTCTCCCGGTCTAGTGTTTGGTGACTTCGGCGGGGTCGTCTTCCTCGCCTTCGGTTTGGTCAATCTCGTCGAACTCGGTCTCGTCCAGGTCCGGCACTTTGCGCTGACGCAGCATTTCGGCGATCAGTTCGTCGGTCAGGATCAGCTTGGCATCGGACAGCCATTCGAAGTCGAGACCGATGGTCACCTCCTCGCCGGCCTCTTCGATCTCGATCAGCACTTCGTTGCCTTCGACACCCATCAGCCCGCCCTTGAAGCGGCGGCGGCCGTCCACCAGTTCGGTCGTCTCCAGCCGGGCCTCCCAGCCCTTCCACATCTCGAAATCCTTGAGGCGGGTCAGCGGGCGGTCGATGCCGGGCGAAGAGACTTCCAGCACGTAATTTTCCTCGATCGGATCTTCGACGTCCAGCACGGCAGAGACGGCGGTCGAGATGTCACCGCATTCATCCACGCCGATCCCGCCCTCGGGCCGGTCGGCCATGATCTGCAGGGTACGGGTCGCCCCGCCCATCAGCCGCACACGGACGAGTTCAAAGCCCAGCCCTTCGATCACCGGCGTGATGATGTCGGCCAGACGGCGGTCCATGGCGGTTTTGGCGATGAGGTCAGACATGTCAGTGTCCCAAAAACAAAAAACGGGCCGACAGGCCCGCCGCGACTTTCGGTAGCTTCAGGTTTGGACCCTGAAACCGCTGTTGAGACTTACATAGGACCATCCCGCACCGGTTGCAAGCCCCATCTCCGGCGCCAGTCGAGACTCGGCCCGCGGCACATGCGAATCTTTAAGAATCGTTAAAAAGAGAGTAGCCTGAAGCCAATTGAAAAATTCACGTTGAAAATTGCGGCATTGTAAATGGGGGATAATGCAATGGTCGTTCAGAATATCACTTTGGACGGAACTTCGGATTTTTCAGCTTTTGGCGATACTTACAGCTGGTCCAGCCAGTTCATTGACGCGGTCAACATCGGAATTTCGTCCGGCGGCACGGCCAACGCGCTGAACGCGACGTTTTCCGGCGCGGCCTGGCGGATCAACCGCCTCAACCTCTATAATGACACGGCCTTCGGATTCGACACAACGCTCACCGATACCCATGACGGCATAAGCCGGCGGATCGACAGTCTTTTCCTGCAGGACAACGGCAACGCATCGGTCACTCTGTTCGACACGCGGATCAAATTTATCTTCGGCGGCGTCAACAGCAACGTCACCCTGACGCTCGGCACCCAGAACACCCAGCATATCAACCTCGAGACCGGGACCAACACGGTCAACATGGGCTCTGGCGGCGTCAATTACCTTTACATGGGCGACGGCACCAATGTGGTCAACGGCGCGGGCGGCTATATCGAATATCTGGGCTTTGGCAGCGGCACCAACACCTTCAACGGCGGCAGCAGCGATTTCGGCGTGATCGTCACGGGCAACGGCACCAATGTCTTCACCGTGCAGAACGGCGGCGGGGCGATCCGGTTTGGCCATGGCACCGATACGCTGGTTCTGAACGGAGGATTTCTGACCTCGGTCACCGCCTATTCGGGCGGCGTCAACACGATCACCGTCGGCGCGAATGCTCAGGTCAGCACCATCGGCCTGTCGGGCGGCAACGACAAGATCACGGTGAATGGTCAGGCCGAACAAGTCCTTGCGGGCAGCGGCGCCAATACCGTTGTGGTGGGCGCCACCGGGTCGATCAACAGCCTGATCGGCTATGACGGGGTGGATACGCTGACGATGAACGGCGGAAACATCCAGCAGGCGCATCTGGGCGGTGGCAACAACGTCGTCAACCTGAACTCGGGCCATATCGATTCGCTGACGCTATACAGCGGAGATGACCGGATCACAATCAAGACCGGCCAGATCGACGCGATCCAGATGGGCAATGGCACCAATACCGCGACATTGGGCACGCAATACGTTGGCTTCATCGGCGGATATTCAGGCAATGACACCGTCACCGTCGGCACGGGCGGCGCGGGGATGATCCGGCTCGATTCGGGGAACAACATCGTTCATTCGGCCGTCGGACATATCGACGCTGTCTTGGCCTTTGGCGGCATTGACCTCGTGACGACAGGCACCGGCGGCGCAGGCTCGATCGACCTGGGCGCGGGCGCGAATACGGTGGTGACCGGCAGCGGCTGGGTGGATTCGATCAGGACAGGCGACGGCATCGACCACATCACCATGGGCGCGGGCAATGCCGGGTCGGTCAAGACCGAGGGCGGGAATGACATCCTCAACCTCATCAACGGGCGGGCCGACTGGATCGACAGCGGCGCCGGCAATGACACGGTGACGCTGGGCTTCGGCGGCGACCGGTTCGTGGCCCTGGGCGACGGCAACGACACGATCTCGCTTGCCGCGATGAACCCCAATTTCGGCGTGGTGATCGAAGGCGATGCCGGCACGGACACGATCAATGTCTCGCGCTTCACCAGCGGCGTGACACTGCTTCTGGGCAATGACGGAGCCTGGCAGGATTTCGGCCTGTCCGGCGTGGGCTACCTGTCGATGATCCAGGTCGAAAACGCCATCGGCACGGCGAAGGCCGACAACATCACTGGGAGCACGGACGCCAACAAGCTGGTCGGGGGCCTTGGTGCCGACACGTTGTCGGGGATGGACGGCAACGACACGCTGGTCGGCGGCAAGGGCAATGACAGCCTGACCGGAGGTGCCGGAGCGGATATCTTCGTCTTCGCGGCCGGCGACAACTCGGATGTGATCACCGATTTCACCTTGGGGGACGATCGCATACAGATCGTCGGCGTCCATCAACTCAGCGGCATCCAGTTTGCCAAAATCGGCGCGGACGTGCAGCTGAGCGTCGGCACGACCCTGCACATTCTGGTCGAAAACACGACGGTGCTTGCCCTGCACGATGCGGCGAATTTCGTGTTCTGACAGAGGGACTCTGGTGCACCGCCCCTTTGCGCAGGAAACGGGTCGTCCGGACGGCCCGTTTCACTGATCCTTGCGCAAAGAGGAGAGGTCAGATGAAATTCACCCCGATCGCCACAGAGACCGCGCGCCACTATCAGGCGGGCGGCGCGGATGCCAATGGACAGCCGCCCGAGCGCGTCCTGTCGGATGGCGAGGCCAACCCCTGCCGCCACTGTCTGCGTGACATCCCCAGGGGCGCCGGGATGCTGATTCTGGCGCACCGGCCCTTTCCGGCGCCACAGCCCTACGCCGAGGTCGGGCCCATCTTCCTGTGTGCCGCCCCCTGCGAGGCGGGGGGCGGGGCCGAGATGCCCGAAATCCTGTCCTCGCCCACCTATGTTGTCCGGGGCTATGGGGCGGATGACCGCATCGTTTACGGCACCGGCGCAGTGGTGGCGACCGCGGATCTGCCGGCCGAGGCGGCGGCGCGGCTTTCAGACCCGCGCGTGGCCTATGTTCACGTGAGGTCAGCTCGCAACACCTGTTTTCAGCTCCGCATCGACCCCTGAACACAAGGGCGCTTTGGTCTAGATCCCGGCATACCAGTCATAGCCGATCTGATCCTCCCAGAAACCGCCCTTGCCAAGACCCATGCCGGACAGGCTTGCCACGGCTTCGAGGCGCATCACGTATTTGGCCTGCTTGTAGCCAAGCTGGCGTTCCACGCGCATCCTGAGCGGCGCGCCGTGGCCGACGGAAAGCGCCTGATCGTTCATGCCATAGGCAAGGATCGTCTGCGGATGGAAAGCGTCCACCAGATCAATGCTTTCGTAATAGGCGCTGCCGCTGAAATCGTCGGCGCAGTGCAGCACGATGTATCGAGCCGTGGGCATGAGCTGCACCCTGTCGAGCAGGGCCTTCATCGGCACGCCGGTCCACTTGCCAATGGCACTCCAGCCTTCCACGCAGTCGTGGCGGGTGATCTGGGTGCGCGCGGGCATCGCCTTCAGCGCCTCCAGCGAAAAGCTGGCGGGGGTGGCGACCAGACCATCGACCTTGAGCTGCCAGTTGGCAAAGCCGGTGTTGATGTGGGCCTGATACTCGGCCGAGGCCGGCATCGTGTTGCCGTTGGTGCGAAAGGTCGGCGACATGTCGGCCTCGGTGAACTCTGGCGCCAGCGCATTGCGGCCGATCAGACGATGGCTCTGGTAGGACAGGGCCTCGCCGCTGCCCAGCAAAAGGTCGCGAAAGGCGGGGCTGAAGATCAGGCCAGCCGTGCCGCCGACGATTGCGGAATAGCCAAGGCCGGTCAGCAGGGACCTGCGGGTCAGAAGGCGTGCCATCACTTTTTCTCCTTCGGCAGGCGGTAGCGGCCGGTCAGCATGGAGCGCACTTCGTTGATCGGTCCGGCCAGAACCACCATCAACAGATGGACCAGGATGAACAGAACGATCCCCGTGGCGCAGATGAAATGCAGCGAGCGTGCAGATTGCCGGCCGCCGAACAGGTCCAGCAGCCAGGGAAAGGTCGCATTCAATCCCGGCGACATGGTGAAACCGGTCAGGATCATGCCGGGGATCAGCACGATCAGCACCGACAGATAGGCGAATTTCTGCAGGACGTTGTAGCGCCGCGCGGCCTCGCCCGTCGGGAATTGCAGTCGGGCATGGTGCTTGATGTCGGCCCAGACATGGGCGGGACGGATCTCTTCGGTCGAGGGCAGCAGGTCGCGCTGCAGGTGCCGGTTGACCAGACTGCGGATCAGATAGGCCGCGATGCCCACGGCAAAAACCCAGGCGAAGGTCAGATGCCAGCGCCGGGCCAGGGCAAGGTTGTAGCCTTGCGGGATCGTCGCCCACCACGGAAAGGCCCGGTTGCGCGGCTGCCCGTCCGAATCGGTCCAGCGGCCGAGGATGCCCGTGGTCTCGACCGTGACACTCCCCACGCGCAGAAAGCCGGTGTTGGCCTGCGTCGCCCCGATCTGCAGCCAGGCCGCATCTTGGTTGGCGCCGTATTTGCCCCAGTAAAGCCGGGGATGCGCGTTGAAGATCATCAGCCCGCTCATCAACATGATGACCAGCGTGATGACATTGGTCCAATGCCAGAGCCGGGTCGAAAGACGGTGTCTGTCCACGACATCGCCGCCCATGGGCTGAGAGGTCGCGGGCAGGTCTACAGGGTCGGTGATGTTCATCTCTCTACCGTCGCAAAAGAGGATTGAGACGGGCGCCAGTCCACCACCGGCGCCCGCGGTGGCTTACTTCTTGGGGTGCATGGCATCCATCAGCATCATGTCGGGATGATCGGTGCAGGTCTTGACCACGGCCGCCATCTGATCTTCGGGGCTCATCATGGCGCTGTCGGTGGCCATTGCGCCGCCGGTCGAGGCGGTGGCATCGCTTGCCATCCCGCCGGTGGAGGCGGTAGCGTCGCTCGCCATCGCGCCGCCGGTGCCCATGGCATCGCCAGAGCCCATGGCGTCATGCATCGCGGCCATCATGTGGTCCGAATCCATCGCGGTGAAGGCCTTGCAGGCCATGTCCTTGGCCATGCCGTCGGCAAAGGCGGGCGCGGCCAGCGCGGTTGAAAGGGCAAGAGCGGCAAGAATGCGGTTCATGGTCAGTCTCCGGGTCAGGGCGGGCCGCGCCATCGAGGGCAACGTCCCGTCAGGTTGGCACCGGTCCACCAGCGGACCGATTGACCCAAGGGTGACCCGGCGCGCGGCAAAGTGGAAATGCCGCTTGCCAATGCTTTTGATGTTCGCCGGCTATGGAAACGGCCCCGCGATAGGCGCCGTGCATGAAACCCATGCCGCTTGGGGTCTTTCGCCAGGGCCGGACTTGCGCGATGGTGGCGGCATGAAAGAACCAACGCCCCTTGACGTCCGTCTGTCTGCCTGCCGGAACCTGCCGGGAGCCTGGACCAGGACTTATGACACCCTGATCGAACGGCTGCGCGGCTCTGGCGCCATGGCCGGCGCGCCGGGTGTCGGCGCTGTCGTGGCCGATTTCGCCTTGCCCGATGCCAATGGCGTCCTGCGCCGGTTGAGCGATCTGGTCGCCGGGGGGCCGGTCGTGCTCAGCTTCAACCGGGGCAGCTGGTGTCCCTATTGCCACGAAGAGATTTCCGCCTGGGCCGAAAGCCGCGCGGTGCTGGCCGCGGCGGGCGGGCAGTTGGTCATCATCACGCCGGAAACCGGCGGACGGATGGCGGCGCTGGCCGGGATCGCCGGGCCGGAGGCGGTCGTGCTCGGTGATCAGAACATGGGCGTGGCGTTGCGCTATGGCCTGGCTTTCCCACTTGGGCGCGAAATTCTGGACGAATACGCCGCCGACGGCTTTGACCTGGCCGAGATCAACGGAAACGCCAGCGGCTTTCTGCCCACGCCGGCGACCTTTCTGATCGACCGGGACCGCGTGGTGCGCTTTGCCTTCGTCGACCCCGACTTCAGCCACCGCGCCGAACCGCAAGCGGTGCTGGCGGCCTTGCAGGCCTTGGTCAGGGCGTAATGGCCAGCGCCTCCGGTTCAGACTGCCAGGCGCGTGCGCGGGCCGCCCGCACCACAGCCTCGGCCGCGCGCCCGCGCCGTCGGCCGGCCACGGCGGCAAGCCCGATGGTCTGGCAAAGCTCCAGATCCCTGAACCCAACCATGCGCAGGCCGGGCGCCTGCGTGCCTTCGGGCAGGATGGCATGGCCCAGACGCAAGGCCACCAGATCCGGCGCCAGATCCGGGCCGGCGACCCGGTGGCGAAACTCGGGCGCAAGACCCAGCCGGCCAGCCACAGCGCGCCACAGCGCGGTCGCGTCATCCGCGCAATCCAACCAGATCCGGCCCGCCGCCTCGGCTGCCGCCGGTCGGGGCGCGCCGTCATCGGCCCAAGTCGCCATCTCGTAGCGCTGCTGGTACAGCGGCCAGGTCTCCAAGCGTTCATGCAGCGTCTCGGGCAGGGCAATCAGCAGAAGGTCGATGCCCCCTTTCAGCGCGGCCTCGATCAGATGCTCGGACGTGCCATTGCGCAAATCAAGCGTCAGCCCGGGCAGCGCGCGCGCCACCGCGGCCAGAACCTCGCCCAAGGCGCGCGACTGCAACCCCCTTGCGATGCCGATGACCAGGGGCGTCACCTCGGCCCGGCCAAGGCTGCTGGCCAGCGAGGCCGCAGCCTCGGCAGCCTCATAGGTCTGTTCCAGATGCGGCAGAACCATGCGGCCCAGTTCGGTGAGATGCGTCAAGGACCGTTCGCGGTTGAACAAAAGCCCGCCGAATTCATCTTCGAGCTTCTGGATCGCCCGGGTCAGCGACGGCTGCGTGACGTTGCATTGATCCGCGGCGCGCGTGAAATTCAGCGTCCGCGTCACGGCCAGAAAATATTTGATCTGATGCATTTCCATGGATTTGACAGATCACCCGATGGCGCGCCCGGCCCGCATCACTTTTGCGTGCAACCCCGATGCAGACAATCCCGCTGCAACGCCGGAGAGGTATTCTGGCAGACTTCGGAGACTGGTTGGCGGCATCACACTTCTCCTTCAACCTGCCCGGGTCGTGGCAAGCGGGGCGGGCGATCCCGGTTGCGTCTGGGCCAGGCACGACCAGAGGTCTTTTGGCCCGATCAGCGTCTTGCCACCCGGAATGCCCTTCGTGCCTGTGGCAGGCTCGTTACGCGGTTCACGTCTTGGTGTCCGCGCTCCGGGCCAAGGAACGCTTGAAGTCAATGCGCCTCGGCCCAGTTCGCCCCCTGCCCGGCCTCGACCACCAGCGGCACTTTCAGGGCGACGGCCGGATGGGCAGCCCCCTCCATCACGGCCTTGGCGACCTTGATCAACGCTTCGGCGGCGGCCTCATCGGCCTCGAAGACCAGTTCGTCATGGACCTGCAACAGCATCCGGGCAGGCAAGTCGCGGATCGCCGCCGGCATGCGGATCATCGCGCGGCGAATCACATCCGCCGCCGTGCCCTGGATCGGCGCATTGATCGCGGCGCGCTTGGCAAAGCCGGCGCCCGGGCCCTTGGCGTTGATCTCGGGCGTGTGGATCTTGCGGCCGAACAGGGTTTGCACAAAGCCATTCTCTTGCGCGAATTTCACCGTGTCGGCCATGTATTCCTTGATGCCGGGGAAGCGTTCGAAATAGCGGTCGATGAAGCCCTGCGCCTCGGCCCGCGGGATGCGCAGGTTGCGGGCGAGGCCAAAGCCCGAGATGCCATAGATCACGCCGAAGTTGATCGCTTTGGCCCGCCGCCGAATTTCCGAGGTCATCTCGGCCAGGGGCACGCCAAACATCTCGGACGCGGTCATGGCATGAATGTCGATCCCGTCGCGGAACGACTGCTGCAGCGCGGGGATATCGGCGATATGGGCAAGGATGCGCAGTTCGATCTGCGAATAGTCAAGGCTGACCAGCACCTTGCCCTTCGGCGCCACAAAGGCCTCGCGGATGCGGCGGCCCTCTTCGGTGCGGACGGGGATGTTCTGCAGGTTCGGATCGGTCGAGGCCAGACGGCCCGTCACCGCCCCCGTGATCGAATAAGACGTGTGAACCCGCCCGGTGTCGGGGTTGATATGGTCCTGCAGCGCGTCGGTATAGGTTGATTTCAGCTTGGAAAGCTGCCGCCAGTCCAGCACCCGGCCCGGCAGTTCGTGTTCGGTCGCCAGATCCTCCAGCACATCGGCCCCGGTGCCATAGGCGCCGTTCTTGCCCTTTTCGCCACCGGGCAGCGCCATCTTGTCAAACAGGATCTCGCCCAGCTGTTTGGGCGAACCCACGTTGAACTTCTCGCCGGCCAGCGTCTGGATCTCTTCCTCAAGCTGCGCCATCTTTTGCGCGAAGGCGCCAGACATGCGCGACAGGGTGTGGCGGTCAACCTGAATGCCGGCCATCTCCATCTCGGCCAGAACCGCAACGAGAGGGCGTTCGAGCGTCTCATAGACCGTGGTCACACGCGCCTTGTGCAGGTTGGGCTTGAAAGCCTGCCAAAGGCGCAAGGTGACATCGGCATCCTCGGCGGCATAGGCGACGGCCTTGTCGATCGCCACCTTGTCGAAAGTCAGGGCCGATTTGCCGGTGCCGATCAAATCCTTGATCGGGATGGGTTTGTGGCCAAGATATTTCTCGGACAGCTCGTCCATGCCATGGTTGTGCAGGCCGGCATGCATCGCATAGGACATCAGCATCGTGTCGTCGATCGGCGCGACATTGATGCCAAGGCGCGCAAAGATCTTCGCGTCATATTTCATGTTCTGCCCGATCTTGAGGACGGCATCATCCTCAAGAAGCGGCTTCAGCAGCGCCAACACCGCGTCGCGGCTCATCTGGCCTTCGGTGACGGTCAGCGCGCCCAGAAGGTCGCCCGTGCCGGTGCGATGCATCAGCGGGATATAAGCCGCCGCCCCGGGATCGACGGCGAGAGAGATGCCGACGATTTCGGCCTCCATCTCGTCGAGGCTAGTGGTTTCGGTGTCCACCGCCAGATATCCACGCTCGCGGGCGCGGGCGATCCATTTCGACAGGGTCTCGGCATCGGTGATTGCAGTGTAGGCGGCGGTGTCGAAGGGCAGGTTCGCGGCCTCGGGCGCGTCATGGGCGCCGGCCACCTCATAGCCCTTGCCGGCGTCGAGGGTCGGCGCCTCGACCTTCAGCTTTTCCGAGACGCGGCGGATCAGCGTCTGAAACTCCATCTCTTTCAGAAAGGCCATGATCGCCTCGGGTTCGGGCGCGCGCAGTTCCAGCGTATCCAGATCCAGCTCGATCGGCGTGTCGTCCTTCAAGGTCACAAGCTGGCGCGACAGGCGGATCTTGTCGGCGTTGTCAACCAGCGCCTCGCGCCGCTTGGGCTGCTTGATCTCGCCTGCGCGGGCCAGAAGCGTGTCGAGGTCGCCATATTCCTGAATCAGCAGCGCCGCGGTCTTGAGCCCGATCCCCGGCGCGCCCGGGACGTTGTCGACCGAATCGCCGGCCAGCGATTGCACATCGACCACACGGTCGGGGGTGACGCCGAACTTCTCGAAAACCTCTTCCAAACCCAGGCGCTTGTTCTTCATCGGGTCGTGCATGTCGACGCCATTGCCGATCAGCTGCATCAGGTCCTTGTCCGAGGACAGGATGGTGACAGTGCCCCCCGCCTCCGAGGCGCGCCGGGCCAACGTGGCGATGATGTCGTCGGCCTCGTAGCCGGGCAATTCGATGCAGGCGACGTTGAACGCGCGGGTGGCCTCGCGGGTCAGCGGGAACTGCGGGCGCAGATCCTCGGGCAGGGGCGGGCGATTTGCCTTGTAGTCCGGGTAGATATCGTTGCGGAAGGTCTTGGCGCCGGCGTCGAAGACCACGGCGATGTGGGTCGGAGCGTTCTGGCTGCGGGTGGTGGTCAACTCGCCCCAGAGGAGGTTGCAGAACCCTGCAACGGCGCCTACCGGCAGGCCATCCGACTTGCGCGTCAAGGGCGGCAGAGCGTGATAGGCCCGAAATATGAAGGCCGAGCCGTCGATGAGGTGAAGATGATGCCCCTTGCCGAATGCCATGTCGCGCGCCCCCTGTTTTCGGGCCCGACCTTGGCATGATCCGCCGCGCAAGGCCACCACCTGCGTATCGTCTTACAGGCCCCGGGGCGCTGCCCCGGACCCCGGAGTATTGCCGCAAAGAGCAATTGGAAAGAGCGCCGGATCTCCTCTCCAATTGCTCTTTGAAGCAATACTCGCGGGTGGGTCTGGGAGGGCAGCCGGCCCTCCCAGCCGTTCAAGCTGCGACCGGCTGAATCAGCGGGCGCCGCGCTCAGTGGTCATCATGGGCATGCGCGCGGTCGATCTCGAACCGCTTGTCGCAATAGCCGCATTCGACGAAACCCGTGTCCTGCGGAATGGTCAGCCAAACGCGGGGATGGCCAAGCGCGCCGACCCCGCCATCGCAGGCGACTTTCCAAGTGGTGACGATCTGGGTCTCTGGCGCTTTGGTCGGCATGAGGCAGTCCCTGAATGAGGTGTGGTGGTCAAGATAGCGTCTTGAGGTGACGGACGAAAGGGGGCGGGCGTCAGACGGCCGAGCCGATCATCCGGTCGCGCGCCTTGAGCGCGTTGAGCCAGGCCAGGCCATGCACCGTTGCCCGCGCCGGACGGTATTCGGCGGCCACCCATCCCTGATAGGACTGCGCATCAAGGTCACGAAACAGCGCGGTCAGATCGAAGCCGCCGCCGCCCGGCTCGGCCCGGGCGGGAAAGCCCGCGATCTGCACGTGGCTGACCTGTGCGCGGTGCTTGTCCCAGACCGCTTGCGCATCGCCGTGGATGCGCGCGGCGTGCCAGAGGTCGAACTGCAACCCCACGCGCGGGTTGTCGAGATCGGACAGTATGCGCGCGGCCTGGTCGAAATCATTCAGGAAATAGCCAGGCCAGTCGTCGGCATTCACCGGCTCGATGGTCAGGGCCAGTTCGGGCGCCGTCTCGGCCGCCCAGCCAAGGTTTTCGGTGAAAAGCTGCGTCGCCTGCGGGCCCTTGGCGACACCCGCCATCACATGGATCTTGGCCGCGCCCAGCCGGGTCGCAAGATCTGCCGCGCGCAGGAAATGGTCACGGAACTGATGCTCCATCCCCGGCACCGCCGCATGGCCGCGGTCGCCCGAGGCCCAGTCGCCCGGCGGCGTGTTGATCAGCACCAGAGGCATGCCGGCCAGCGCGGCCTGCCAGTCCTTTGCGGGATTGTCGTAGGGAAACAGGATCTCGACCCCGTCAAAGCCGGCTTGCGCGGCCAGACCGGGGCGGTCGAGGCTGGGGACCTCGGTGAACAACATCGTCAGATTGGCGGCGTAACGGGGCATATGTCTCTGGATCAGGGCAGTTCGGCGGACGGGATCACCTTGAAGAACTGGCCATGGGACCAGAGGCCGAACCAGCTTTCATTGTCTTGCAGTTCATGGCAACCCAATTCGATCAGGCGATAGAAGCTCTTGCGGTCAATCAGGGCATAAAGACCAGACCTGATGTGGATGTAAGGGGCCGGTTCGCCGTCTTTCACGCGAATTTCAAGCGGATTGGCGGCGGACGCCTCGACCACGTCCTCGGTCTTGGTGACAAAGCGCAGGATCTGGTCGCTCCCCGTGCCGGTGGCGGTGAAATCCACGGCGAGCAGCGGCGCGTCATCGACCTTGATGCCGACTTTCTCGACCGGGGTAACCAGGAAATAGGCGTCACCCTCTTTCTTGAGGATCGAGGAGAACAGCTTGACCATCGGCGCCCGGCCAATCGGCGTGCCAAGATAGAACCAGGTCCCGTCCCGCGCGATGCGCATGTCGATGTCGCCGCAGAACGGCGGGTTCCACAGATGCACCGGCGGCGGCCCTTTTTTCGCCGCTTTGGTCACGGAAGAGAGAAGTTGATCCGCGTCGGGTCTCACGATCATTTGTGGGTCTTTGCCTTTTGCCATTTGTACCTTAGCTCAGGATTGGCTTTAGTGTCCCATAGAACGCAACCGGAGCAAAGTCATGTCCCAAGCCGAAGATCTTGTCACTGCCATCGAGGCGCTTGCAGATCGCCTTGCCGTGGCGCGGGTCGCGATCGGGGGCCGCTTCATCGGGCAGGAAAAGGTGGTGGAACTGACGATGGCCGCCCTGTTGTCGGGGGGTCATGCGCTGTTGGTGGGCCTGCCCGGTCTGGGCAAGACGCTGCTGGTTGACACCCTGTCCACCGTGATGGGGCTCAAGGCCAACCGCATCCAGTTCACCCCCGACCTGATGCCGGCCGATATCCTCGGCTCGGAAGTGCTGGAGACGGCCAACGACGGCACGCGCGCCTTCCGCTTCATCCAGGGTCCGGTCTTTTGCGAACTTCTGATGGCGGACGAGATCAACCGCGCCAGCCCGCGCACGCAATCCGCCCTTCTGCAAGCCATGCAGGAGCGCGAGGTCACGATTGCCGGCCAGCACCGGCCGCTCGGGCCGCCCTTCCATGTGCTGGCAACCCAGAACCCGATCGAACAGGAAGGCACCTATCCCCTGCCGGAGGCGCAGCTTGACCGGTTTCTCGTTCAGGTCGATGTCTCTTATCCCTCGCGCGCGGCCGAGCGTGACATCCTGATGGCCACCACCGGGTCCGAGGTGTCGCGGGCAGAGGCGGTCTTTTCCGGCCCCGAACTGATCGCCGCGCAGGCGCTGATCCGGCGGATGCCGGTGGGCGACAAGGTGGTGGAGGCGATCCTCGATCTGGTGCGGGCCTGCCGCCCCGGCGAGCCCGAGGGCCGCGATCTGCGCGAGACGCTGGCCTGGGGCCCGGGGCCCCGCGCCGCGCAGGCCCTGATGCTGACGGTGCGGGCGCGCGCCCTGCTGAATGGACGGCTGGCGCCCTCGACCGAGGATGTGGTGGCGATGGCGCAACCTGTGCTGGAACATCGCATGGCGCTGAACTTTGCCGCGCGTGCCCGGGGTGAAACGCTTCAATCGGTGATTGCCAGGGTCACGGCCTCGGTCTTGCGGCAGGAGGCTGCGTGACGCTTTCTGCCGATCTGCGCGCCCGGGCCGAGGCCTTGGGGCAGACCTTGCCTCCACTTCTGGCAGAGGCAGAGCATCTTGCTGCCACCGTCGCCCTGGGCGAACACGGGCGGCGCCGGGCCGGTATGGGCGACGACTTCTGGCAATACCGTGCGGCGCGGCCGGGCGATCCCTTCCGCGCGATAGATTGGCGCCGGTCGGCGCGGTCGGATCAGGCCTTCGTGCAAGAACGCGAATGGCAGGCCGCGCAGCAGGTGGTGTTCTGGGTCGATCCGGCGCAGTCGATGAATTTCTCGGGCGACCGGAACCGGCCGTCCAAGGCCGATCGGGCGCGGGTTCTGGCCCTGGCGCTGGCCGTCCTGCTGCTGCGGGGCGGCGAACTGGTCGGGCTGGCCGGCAAGGCCGCGCCCCGCGCCGGACGAGGCCAGATGCTGCACCTGATCGAGGCCATGGCGCTCGATCTGGCGCAGACACAGGCCGATTATGGCGCGCCCGAACCGGGTGGCTTTGTCAGCCATGGCCGGGCGGTCTTCGTTTCGGATTTCCTGGGCGACATGGCCGGGGTTGAAACCGCGCTTTCGGCGGCGGCGGGGCTTGGCGTGAAGGGCGTACTTCTGCAGATCCTTGACCCGGCGGAGGAGGAATTTCCCTTCGACGGCCGCACGGTCTTTGTCTCGATGGGCGGATCGGTCAGTCATGAAACCCAAAGGGCGGGTGATCTGCGCACGCGCTATCTGGCGCGGCTGGCCGAACGCAAGGCCCGGCTGGCCGATCTGGCGCAGGCGGCTGGCTGGCATTACCTGGCTCATCACACCGGGTCGGCCGCGCAGTCGGCACTGTTATGGGCCTACCGCGCGCTGGAGGGCGGGCACTGATGCTGGGTTTCGCCTCGCCTCTGCTGTTGTTGGCCCTGGTCGCGGTGCCGGTCCTGTGGTTCCTGCTGCG
Source organism: bacterium (assembly GCA_016124195.1). GTDB lineage: Bacteria > Pseudomonadota > Alphaproteobacteria > Rhodobacterales > Rhodobacteraceae > Stagnihabitans. The sequence continues at coordinate 211,906 of WGOE01000003.1, forward strand.
CGCCATTCCTCCGGCCCCGATCCGGCGCAGGTTCCCGGGCGTTGCCCTGCTTTTGGGGCTGATGGACGAAGACCGCGAGGCGGACCGCACGCCCTGGTGGCTTCTGGCGCTGCGGATGCTGGCGATATCGGCAGCGATCGTGGCCTTTGCCGGGCCGGTCCTGAACCCGCGTCCGGTGGCGGTGGGCAAGGCGCCGCTGCTGATCGTGCTGGATGGCGGCTGGGCCGATGCCTACGATTGGCAACGCAGGATCGCCAAGGCGACCAGCCTTCTGGATGGCGCCGAACGGACCGGGCGGCCGGTCGCGGTGATCCAGCTGGCTGATACACCGCAGCCGGTGGACTTCAAGGCCGCCGGCGACATGCGCGGCAAGCTCGCCACGATGGCGCCGCGCGCCTGGCTGCCCGATGACCTGACGCAATGGGTGCCCAGCCTGCCGAAGGCGCCCTATGACACAGACTGGATCACGGATGGCCTGTCCGATGGCGGGCGATCCGATCTGGTCACCCAGATGGTCAAGGCGGGCGCGGTCACCCTTTATGCCTCGGACCGGCCGATCTATGCGCTGGACCCGGCCGTGCAGGCGGATGGCAAATTGAGCGTAACGGCGCGGCGATATCCGGCCGGACCCGCCACAAGCTTGAACCTGGCAGCACGCGGGCCCGACCCCTCGGGCACCGACCGGCAACTTGCGCTGGCGCCCCTGGCCTTTGAGGACGGCGCCGCCAGCGCCAAGGCCGAATTTGACCTGCCGCCCGAACTGCGCAACCGGGTGACCCGCTTTGCCATAGAAGGGCAGCGCGGCGCGGGGGCGGTCTCGCTGGCCGGCGACGCGCTCAAGCGGCGCAAGGTGGCGCTGGTCAGTGACGCCGCGGATGGCGAGGGGCTGCAGCTTCTGTCGCCCCTGCATTATCTGCGGCAGGCGCTGACGCCCTCGGCCGACCTGATCGAGGGCGGCGTGATGGATGTGGTGCCGGCCAAGCCTGACGTGATCGTGCTGGCCGATGTGGCGCAGATCCCGCAGGCGGAAAGCGACGCGCTGGTGGACTGGGTCAAGAAGGGCGGCCTGTTGCTGCGCTTTGCCGGGCCGCATCTGGCCGCGGCCGATACGGGACGGCTGGCCGATGACCCGCTGATGCCGGTCATTCTGCGGCAGGGCGGTGTGACGACCGGCGGCGCCATGAGCTGGGGCGCTCCAAAGACGCTGGCGCCGTTCCCCGACACCTCGCCCTTCCACGGGCTGGCGATCCCGTCCGACCTGCGGGTCAAGACTCAGGTTCTGGCAGAGCCGGGGCCGGACCTGTCGGACCGCACGCTCGCCGCACTCGACGATGGCACGCCGCTGGTCACGCGCAAGGTGATCGGCCTCGGTCAGGTCGTGCTGTTTCACGTCACGGCCAATGCGGAATGGTCGGACCTGCCGCTGTCGGGGCTTTTCGTGCAGATGCTGGAACGGCTGGCGATTTCCGCCTCGGCCGGGGCGGGCAGTGTCGAGGGGCTGACCGGGCTGGTCTGGACGCCCGAACATGTGCTGGACGGCTGGGGCGATCTGAGCGATCCGGGCAGCCTGGCCGGCGTGCCGGGAGACGATCTGGCCCGCGCGCTGAAATCCGGGCCGGGACCCAAGGCGCCTCCGGGGCTCTACCGCAACGACGGGCGGGTGGTGGCTGTGAATGCCGTGCCGGAGGGCTTTGCCCTGACCAAGGCCGATTGGCCGGCCGACCTGAAGCCGCAGGACCTGACCCTGCCCGCGGAGACCGCGTTGAAAGGGCCGGTGTTGAGCTTTGCGCTGATCCTGCTGCTGTTGGACATTCTGGCGACGCTGGCCCTGTCAGGCCGGCTGCGGTTTCGTGGCGCAAGTGCCGCGCTGGTGGCCCTGACCCTGCTGGCGCAGCCGCATCCGGCCCAGGCCGATGCCGCCGCCGATCAGCGCGCGATTGCGGCCACCGACGGGGTCGTGCTGGCCTATGTGATCACCGGCGATCCGCGGGTGGACGAGATTTCCGCGGCAGGGCTGCAGGGCCTCAGCGACCAGTTGGCCAACCGCACCGCGGTGGAGCCTCTGGCGCCGATGGGCGTCGATGTGGCCAAGGACGAACTGGCCTTCTTCCCCTTCCTCTACTGGCCGGTCACGGCGGATGCGCAGGTCCCCTCGGCCGAGACCTTTGCCAAGCTGAACCGCTATCTGCGCACCGGCGGGCTGATCCTCTTCGACACGCGCGACGCCGATGTGGCGCTGGCCGGCCCCACGCCGGAAGGGCAGGCCCTGCAGCGCATCGCCTCGGGCCTTGACATCCCGCCGCTGGAGCCTGTGCCGCCCGACCATGTGCTGACCCGCAGCTTCTATCTGCTGCAGGCTTTTCCGGGGCGCTTTTCGGAAGGCGGGCTCTGGGTCGAGGCCGCGCCGCCCGATGCCGCCAAGGCCGAGGGGATGCCGTTTCGCAACCTCAACGACGGTGTGACGCCGGTGGTGATTGGCGGGAACGACTGGGCCTCGGCCTGGGCGGTCGATGCCAATGGCGCGCCGATGTTTCCGGTCGGGCGCGGCGCTGCGGGCGACAACCAGCGTGAATATGCCTACCGGTTCGGGATCAACCTGATCATGCATGTGCTGACCGGGAATTATAAGTCGGATCAGGTGCATGTGCCGGCCCTTCTGGAAAGGCTGGGCCAATGAACCAGACCCTGATGTTCCAGCCCCTCGTGGGTAATGCGCTGTTGATCGGGCTGGCCGTGGCGGCGGCGCTGTTGCTGGTCTTTGCGATCTGGCGCGGGTTGGCGGGCTGGGCGCTGCGGGCGCTGGCCCTGGGGCTGGTGCTGGTGGCGCTCTGCAACCCATCGCTGCAGCAAGAGGAACGCAAGCCCCTGTCGGACATCGTGATCCTGGTGGTCGATGAGAGCGCGAGCCAGGGCCTGTCGGACCGGAGCTTTCAGACGGCCCAGGCGGTCGAGGCGATCAAGGCCAAGATCGCCGCCCTGCCCAACACCGAATTGCGCATCGTTCATGTGGCCGATGGCAAGGACAATGCCGGGACGCTGGCCATGACGGCGCTGGCCGGCGCCCTGGCCGAGGTGCCGCAGGCCCGCGTCGCCGGCGCCCTGCTGGTCACCGACGGACAGGTGCATGACATGGGCGCCGTGCCGGTGCTGCCCGCGCCGCTGCAGGTCTTGCTGACCGGGCACAAGACCGATTGGGACCGCCGGCTGGTCATCACCAACGCGCCGGCCTTCGCCATCATGGGCGAAAAGACCAGCCTCAAGTTCCGCATCGAGGATCAGGGTCAGGCCCCGGTCAGCGCCGGCGCCTCGGTCGATGTGACGATCGCGCTGGATGCCGATGCGCCGATGTCCTTCTCGGTTCCGGTGGGGCAGGACCTCGACCTGCCGATCCAGTTGCCGCATGCCGGGATCAACGTGCTGCAACTGTCGATCGCCAAGCAGCCCGGTGAGTTGACCGACCGCAACAATGCCGCCGTGGTGCAGATCAACGGCGTGCGCGACCGGCTGCGCGTTCTCTTGGTCTCGGGCGAACCCAACCCGGGGGAAAGGGTCTGGCGCAACCTGTTGAAATCAGATCCTTCGGTGGACCTCGTGCATTTCACCATCCTGCGCCCGCCGGAAAAGCAGGACGGGATTCCGGTGTCGGAACTGTCGCTGATCGCCTTTCCGACCAAGGAATTGTTTGTCGACAAGATCAAGGAATTCGACCTGATCATCTTTGACCGCTATGCGATGCGGGGCATCCTGCCGATGTCCTACCTGCAGAACGTGGTCGATTACGTGCAGAACGGCGGCACGGTGCTGGTGGCGGCAGGGCCGGAGTTCGGGCAGGTCGACAGCCTGTGGCGCTCCCCCCTCGCGCAGATCCTTCCGGTAGAGCCGACCAGCCAGATCATCGAGCAGGGCTTCAGACCCGCGCTGACCGATGTGGGCCGGCGCCATCCGGTGACCGAGGGGCTGGAGGCCTTGGCGCCCAAGGGCGGCTGGGGTCGCTGGTTCCGGCTGATCGAGGTCAAGCAAAGGTCGGGCCAGGTCCTGATGAGCGGGCCGGATGACAAGCCCCTGCTGGTGCTGGACCGTGTCGGCAAGGGGCGGGTTGCCGTGCTCGCCAGCGATCAAAGCTGGCTCTGGGGCCGCGGCTATGAAGGCGGCGGCCCGCAGCTGGAACTCTTGCGGCGGCTGGCGCATTGGATGCTGAAACAGCCGGAGCTTGAGGAAGAGGCGCTGGAAGCCTCGGCCACCGGCCAGGCGATGACGATCACCCGGCGCACCATCCTGGACGAGGCGCCGCCGCCCGTGACGGTGACCTTGCCGGATGGCTCGACCGCCACGGTCGAATTGAAGCAGACCGCGCCGGGCCAGTTTCAGGCGAATTATCAGGCGCCTCAGCTTGGCCTTTACCGGCTGGCCGAAGGCGATCTGGCGCGGGTCGTGGCCGTCGGGCCCTCGGCGCCCAAGGAATTCGAGGAGACCATCGCCAGCGGCGACAAGCTGTTGCCCGCCGTGACGCCGACCAAGGGCGGCGTGATGCGGCTGGAGAACGGCATCCCGGACATCCGGCTGGTCAATGACGGACGCCCGGCTGCCGGGCGTGGCTGGATCGGCATCACGCCGCGTGGCGCCTATGTGACGGGCGAAATCTCGGTCGCGGCTCTGCTGCCGCCCTGGCTTTACCTGCTGCTGGCGGGGCTTGCCGCCGTGATGGCCTGGGTGATCGAAGGCCGGCGCGGCGCAAAGGGCTGAAGGCGGCCCCTTATTGAAGGAACCTCAGCCGTGGTCCTGCAGGATCACTTCGCGCGACCGGCTGGCGAATTCGCGGCGGAACAGCATCGCCGTGGTGGTAAGCACCGCGAGGATCAGCGCAACCGAGCCGATCAGCCAGGCGAGGCCCGCCAGCGCGAAATAGACCGAGTTCAGGCCGCGGTTGAAGCTGCGGGCCGAGGTGATGTTGATCTCGGCCGCCTGCATGGCGCGCGGCAGGGCGGCGGGGTGGTCGGCATAGTTCGGAATCGCGGCCATCATGATGGCGCAATAGCCGAAAAGCCGATGCGCCCAGATGAATTTCAACAGCGCATTGGCCATCAGCCCAACCACCACGATCAGCTTGATGCGCAACTGCGTCGTCTCGGCCCCGATGGTCAGGTCTTGCGCCAGCCCCTGCAGGGTCGAGGTATTGCCAATCAGCGCCACGCCGCCGCCGATGGCGATCATCGTGCCCGAGACGAAAAACGCTGTGCCCTGACGCAGGCTGTCGATCAGCGAGATGTCGAAGATGCGGGACTGCCGGGTCAGAAACTCCACCATCCAGCGGCGGCGGTAGTCCTTCATCAGGAAGTTGACCGAGGGGCGCCACGCGGGCGGGTTTTCCGCGATGAAGCCCGTGCCAAGCCAGGCCACGATCAGCAGCAGGAAAGCCGCCGTATCAAGGCCGGTGAAAGTCTCTTCGAGGATGGCGAGCAGATTCATGGCGCGATCCTAGCGGCGCGCGGCGCGCCTTGCCAATGGGCATCGCCGCCCGTAACCTTGCGGCCAAGCCCCGGAGGAGGCTGCCCATGGATATGCCCCAGCCAGATCAGGCCATTCTGGCCTCTCGTGACACGGTCCTGTCGCGCCTGCGCGCGGTTCTGCCGGCCGATGCCGTGATCTCTGACCCGGCAGAGACGCGGGCCTATGAATGCGACGCGCTGACCGCCTATCGCTGTGCGCCGCTGGCGGTGGTCCTGCCGCGCTCGACGGCGGAGGTTTCGGCGGTTCTGCGGACCTGCAGCGCGCTTGGCGTCAAGGTGGTGCCGCGCGGCTCGGGCACCTCGCTGGCCGGCGGCGCTTTTCCGACCGCGGATTGCGTGGTGCTGGGTGTCGCGCGGATGAACGCGGTGATCGAGACCGATTACGAGAACCGCTATATCAAGGTGCAGACCGGGCGGACCAACCTGGCCGTGACAGGCGCGGTGGAGGCGGACGGCTGGTTTTACGCACCAGACCCGTCAAGCCAGCTGGCCTGCGCCATCGCCGGCAATATCGCGATGAACTCGGGCGGGGCGCATTGCCTGAAATACGGCGTGACGACCAACAACCTCTTGGGCGTGACGCTGGTCCTGATGTCAGGCGAGGTCGTCGAGATCGGCGGGCCCTGGTCCGATGCGCCGGGGCTCGACCTGCTGGGGGTGATCTGCGGCTCCGAAGGGCAGCTGGGCGTGGTGACCGAGGCCACCTTGCGCATCCTGCCCAAGCCCGAGGGCGCAAGGCCTGTGCTGATGGGCTTTGCCGCCAACGAGGTGGCGGGCGCCTGCGTGGCCGACATCATCAAGGCGGGCCTCTTGCCGGTGGCGATCGAATTCATGGACCGACCCTGCATCCGGGCCTGCGAGGCATTCGCCCATGCCGGCTATCCCGATTGCGAGGCGCTGTTGATCATCGAGGTCGAGGGCAGCCCGGCCGAGATCGACGCGCAGCTTGCCCGGATCAAGGAAATCGCCCAGCGCCACAACCCGGTGGCCTACCGCGAAAGCGGGTCCGAGGAGGAGTCGAAGAAAATCTGGCTCGGCCGCAAATCGGCCTTCGGCGCCATGGGCCAGATCGCCGATTACATGTGTCTGGATGGCACGATCCCGGTGTCGGAACTGCCCTATGTCCTGCGGCGGATTGGCGAGATGTCGGCGGCGGTCGGGCTTTCGGTCGCCAATGTGTTTCATGCCGGCGATGGCAACATGCACCCGCTGATCCTCTACAACGCCAACAAGCCGGGCGATCTGGAACTGTGCGAGACGCTGGGGGCGGATATCCTGAAACTCTGCGTCGAGGTCGGTGGCTGCCTGACTGGCGAGCATGGCGTGGGCGTGGAAAAGCGCGACTTGATGACGGTGCAATTCTCGCCAGCCGATCTGGAGGCGCAGTTGCGCGTCAAGGATGTGTTCGATCCGGGATGGCTGTTGAACCCGGCCAAGGTCTTTCCGCTGGAGGCCACGGCGAGCCGGCGCGCGGGATGAGGCCGCCGGAGGGTTTCACACCCTCCGGACCTCCCGTGGGGTATTTGGGAACAGATGAAAGACGTGATGAAGCCCGAGAATGAAGCGGAATTGAGCGAGATGGTTCGGGCGGCGGCGGGGCCGTTGAGCCTGCGCGGCGGCGGAACGCGGGGGTTGGCCTATGGCTCCGGCGCGGTGCTGGAGACAGGGGGGGTGGCGGGCATCCGGCTTTATGAGCCGGGGGCGCTGACCCTGGTGGCCGGGGCCGGTACGCCCCTTGACGAGGTCGAGTCGGTCCTCGCGGGGGAACGGCAGCGGCTGGCCTTCGAAGTGCCGGACATGCGGGCGGCTCTGGGGCGCGACGGGATTTCCACGCTGGGCGGTGTGGCGGCCATGAATGCCAGCGGGCCGCGCCGGGTGCAGGCGGGGGCGGCGCGCGATCACATGATCGGGCTGCGCTTTGTCGACGGTATGGGCACCGTGGTAAAATCGGGCGGGCGGGTGATGAAAAACGTGACCGGGCTTGACCTGGTCAAGCTGCTGGCCGGGTCGCAGGGCACCTTGGGTGTGATCACGGAAGTGGCCTTCAAGGTGCAGGCGATACCGGAAACCGAGGTGACCTTGCAGGCTGAGGTCGGGCGGGCCGCAGGATTGGCCTTGCTGAGGCAGGCTTTGGGGTCGCCCTTCGAGGTTTCGGGCGCGGCCTGCGGCAGCTTTGGCGCGGTGCTGCGGATCGAGGGCATGGCGGCCTCGGTGCGCTACCGGGCCGCGGCGCTGAAGGCGCTTTTGGGCGGCGACTGGGCCGAGATCGACGGCAGCGCCCTCTGGGCGGGCATCCGGGATGGCGGGGCCCTGGGCGCCGGCGCCCTGTGGCGCGTGTCGGTCAAGCCGACCGAGGCAGAGCGGGTGGTGGCCGCCCTGACCGGCGTGCAGCATGAGGCGACCTTCGACTGGGGCGGCGGTCTGATCTGGATCGCGGTGCAGGGTCGGGCAGACGGCGGGGCGGCCCTGATCCGCGGCGCCGTGGCCGGGGTGGGCCATGCGACGCTGGTCCGGGGGCCCGCGGGCGTGCCGGTGTTTCAGCCCGAGGCGGCCGGAGTTGCCGCGCTCAGCACGGCCTTGCGGGCCAAGTTCGATCCCAGGGGCATCCTGAATGCCGGGATCTTCGATCAGGGAGCCTTCGGCTGATGCAAACCTTCTTCACCGACGCGCAACTGGCCGATCCGACCCTGGCCGAAGCCAACAAGATCCTGCGGACCTGCGTGCACTGCGGCTTTTGCACGGCGACCTGCCCGACCTATCAGGTGCTGGGCGATGAGCTCGACAGCCCGCGCGGGCGGATCTACCTGATCAAGGAGATGCTGGAATCCGGCCGGCCGGCGGATGCCAAGACGGCGCGCCATATCGACAGGTGCCTGTCATGCCTCGCCTGCACCACGACCTGCCCTTCAGGCGTGGACTATGCCCATTTGATCGACATGGGGCGGGCCCATGTGAACAAGACCTACCGCAGGCCCCTGATGGACCGGGTGCTGCGCGCGGTTCTGGTCGCGGTGATGCCCTATCCGACCCGGTTCCGGCTGGCGCTTTTCGGGGCGCGGCTGGCGCGGCCCCTGGCGGGGTGGATGCCGGACGCAAGGCTCAAGGCCATGCTGAAGCTGGCGCCGAAGTCCCTGCCGCCGGTCAGCCGCAATGACGATGCACAGGTCTTCCCGGCGCAGGGCGCGCGCAAGATGCGGGTCGCCCTGATGACGGGCTGCGTGCAAAAGGCGCTGGACACCGAGATCAACGACGCCACGATCCGCCTGCTGACCCGGCTGGGCGCCGAGGTCGTGGTGCCGCGCAACATGGGCTGCTGTGGCGGCCTACCCCTGCATATGGGCCAGGAGGATGCCGCGCACGGCTTCGCCCGCAGCATGGTCAAGGCCGTGATGGCCGAACATCGGCACGAACCGCTGGATGCCTTGGTCATCAATACCTCTGGCTGCGGATCAACGCTGAAGGACTATGGCCATCTGCTGGCGCGTGACGCCTTGGCCAGCGATGCGGCCAAGGTGGCAGCCCTTTCCAAGGATGTCAGCGAGGTGATCCAGACTCTCGGCCTGCCCAAGGTCGCGGCCAAGGGGCTGGCGGTGGCCTATCATTCGGCCTGTTCGCTCCAGCATGGGCAAAAGATCAAGACCCTGCCCCGCGATCTGCTGAAGGCGGCCGGCTTCAAGGTCAGCGAGCCGGCCGACAGCCATCTGTGCTGCGGATCGGCGGGCACCTACAACCTCTTGCAGCCCGAGATCTCGGGCGAATTGCGGCGGCGCAAGGTCGCAACCCTGATGGCGCGCAAGCCCGATGTCATCGCGGCCGGCAATCTGGGCTGCATGATCCAGATCGGCCAGGAGGCCGGGGTGCCGGTGGTGCACACGGTCTCGTTGCTCGATTGGGCGACCGGCGGCCCGGTTCCGTCCGCCTTGCGCCAGATCAGCGCCGCAATGCTGCCAAGCTGAGGTGTCAGAACAGGCCAAACCGGTGGAGTTCCCATGCGCCTGATCCTGTCCCTGATCCTGATGCTGGCCAGTCCCGTCCTAGCGGACCAGAGCCCGCTGGTGAAATTGCAGACCCTGAACGACAGCCGCGGCTGGGAGGCGGTGGGCAAGCTGATGCTGGGCGAACGCGGCTTTTGCACCGGGGCTCTGATTGCGCCGCAACTGGTGCTGACCGCGGCGCATTGCCTTTATGACAAGGAAACCGGCGCGCGGATGAATCCCTCCGACATCAAGTTTCTGGCCGGCTGGCGCAATGGGCGGGCCGCGGCCTATCGTGGCGTGCGTCAGGCCGTGACCCATCCCGACTATGTCTACCGCGAGGATGGCAGCATCGACCGGGTTGCCGACGACGTGGCGCTGATCGAACTGGATCAGCCGATCCTGCTGCCCTCGATCCACCCTTTCGCGGTGGGGGCAGCGCCGCAGGCGGGCGATGTGGTGGGTGTGGTGTCCTATGCGCAGGACCGCGCCGACAACCCCTCGCTCCAGCAACAATGCAACGTGATGAACAAGCAGACCGATATCCTCGTCATGACCTGCGATGTGGATTTCGGCTCTTCCGGCGCGCCGGTGTTCCAGATGCTGAACGGGGTGCCGCAGATCGTTTCGGTCGTCTCGGCCAAGGCCGAGGTCGATGGCGGGCGGGTTTCGCTGGGCTCTGCCTTGCAGATCCCGGTGGCCCGGCTGATGGACGCGCTGAAGGCGGGCGACGCCGCGCGCGGCGACGTGGCCCATGTGCAGATCCTGTCCGGCGGGTTGAGCGGCGGCGCCAAGTTCGTCAAACCCACGGCTTCGGTCTCCCCGTAATGGGGCCCGCGAGAGCGGTCCTAACGCCGACAAGCCAATAATCGCTTAATCTTTCCAGTAGGTTGGCCAATTTCAGCCGAAAGTGCGGCAAGGCTGATCAACCTCAAGAGGACGTGTTCGGGCCGGGTCTGGCATTCGGGCAGGTGACGCTCCTAGGTAGGGATCGTGTCCGGCGCATCTTGCGTCCGGCGCCAATCTCGCCACTGGAGGCAGCCCATGAAACGTCTTGCACCCTTGACCCTCGTCTTCCTTGCGGCCCCGCTCGCCGCCATGGCCGGCGGCCCGGCAGTCCCCACCATCGAGCCGCAGGTCACCGCACCCGCACCCGCAGCCCCCGTTACGCCATCGGTGGACTGGACAGGCTTTTACAGCGGCCTGTCGCTGGGCGGCGGCCATTCCTACGGAAATTCGCCCGGCACCCATGCCAATCTGGGCGTGGCGGGTGTCAACCTTGGCTATCGCTACGACATGGGGCCCGTCCTCGTGGGCGGCGAATTCAGCTACGACAAGGATAATATCAATGTCGGCCAGGCCAGCGGCAGCAAGGTCAACAACTCCACCGCGCTGAAACTGGTCGTGGGCAAGTCGCTTGGCAATACGCTGGTCTATGGCACGGTCGGCTTGGCTCAGGCCGATGCCAGCGTGGCAGGCGTGAGCGGTTCGGACACCGGATATACGGCCGGGATCGGCGCGGATTATGCGCTCAACCAGCAATGGACGCTGGGCGGCGAACTGGCGGGCAGCCGCTACAACAACTTCAAGAACACCGGCTATGACCTGAAGGACACCACGTTCAAGGTGAAGATCGGCTTCCGGTTCTGATCTGATGGCGGTGCAGGGTCATCACAACTGTGCGAAGGGCGGCCCGAAAACCTCTTGAAAAGGGCCCGGAGCCTTCCCAGATCTGGGGGGTGCCGGGCGCCATGACGGGTCCGGCCATCCACCGCCCGTCCGACAGGAGGGCCCTATGTATCGCTCCAAGGAGGATGCCATGCAGGCTTTTGATTTTGCACCGCTATACCGTGCCACCGTTGGCTTTGACCGGATCGCCGATCTGATGGACCGCGCGCTCAGCGCCGATGTCGCCCAACCGACCTACCCGCCCTACAACATCGAAAAGACCGCCGAAGATGCCTACCGCATCTCGATCGCCGTTGCCGGCTTCTCGCCCGACGAACTCAGCGTCGAAGTGAAGGATGGCGCCCTGTTCGTTTCGGCCAAGCGTTCGGCCGAGGCCGCGCAGAAGGCCTATCTGCACCGCGGCATCGCGACCCGTGCCTTTGAGCGCCGCTTTGCGCTGGCCGATCATGTGCGCGTCACGGGTGCCGAGCACGAAAACGGCATGCTGCACATCGACCTCGTCCGCGAAACGCCCGAGGCGCTGAAGCCGCGCCGGATCGAGATTGGCCGTTCCGACCTCAAGGCGCTGGCCGCCACCGCGATCGACGCGAAGTCGGTTGAAACCAAGGCGCCGACGCTCAACGCCTGATCCTGCGACCAGACGGACGAAAGGCCCGGGGCTGCCCGGGCCTTTTGCATGTGCCAAGCTCCGATTTGGGTAGGATGGGCAATCTGCCCATACTTGAGCCTCAGCGCGACAGGCTCTGCGCCAGTCGCATCAGCGTCACGGCCTCGGCGCGGTAGCCATAGGCATCGCCTCCCTTCGAGTCCGAGGCCAGCGCAATCGCCTGGTCATAGCCCCAGTCCCCCAGATATGGCGAATGTTCCAGAATCTGGCCAAAGCCGGCAATCGCAGCGGCGAACCTCGCCTCGGTCGTGGCGGGCGCATCCGGCAGGATCGGAGTCTCGATCAGATGCGACGCGCCCTCTCCGGGGGTCTTGTAGCGCAGACGCAGGAAGCCCAGTTCGTCCGGCTGATCCGGTTTCGGCCCCGCTGTCTCGGGCGCCTTGCCATAGCGCAGGGCATCGTTCAGGACCGCGGGGCTGCCAACCGGCGTCACCTCATAAAGCGCCGTCACCTGCGCCCCTGCCCCGATCTCGCCCGCGTCAACCTTGTCATTGTTGAAATCCTCGCGCCGCAGGGCGCGGGTTTCATAGCCGATCAGGCGGTATTCCGCGACCTTGGCCGGGTTCCATTCGACCTGGATCTTCACATCGTCGGCGATGGGATAAAGCGCGCCGGTCAACTGATCGCCCAGCACCTTCTGCGCCTCGGACATTGTGTCGATATAGCTCGCCGTGCCGTTGCCGTTCTGCGCCAGGGCCTGCATCGTCGCATCATCCAGATTGCCGCGGCCAAAGCCCAGAACCGACAGATAGGTCCCGGTCGCCCGCTCTGATGCGATGAAGGTCTTGAGGTCGTCCGGATTGTCGATCCCCACGTTGAAATCACCGTCCGTCGCCAGCAGAATGCGCGAGATGCGGCCTTTCTCGGCCATCTGCCCCGCCACCTGATAGGCCAGCCGCAGGCCCTCGGCCCCGGCGGTCGAACCGCCGGCATCCAGCCTGTCCAGCGCATTCAGGATCGTCGCCCGGTCGGCGGCCGGCGTGGGCGGCAGAACCTCACCGGCCGATCCGGCATAGGTCACGATCGCCACCCGGTCCTGCGGGCTGAGCTTCGGCAACATCAGTGCAAGGCTCTGCTTCAGCAGCGGCAGCTTGTTGGCCTCGTCCATGCTGCCCGATGTGTCGATCAGAAACACCAGATTGAGCGGCGGGCGTTCGGTCACGCTGCGCCCCTGCAGCGCGATGCTGACCAGCCTGGTGTCAGGATTCCACGGCGTCGGCATGACAGAGATAGAAGGCTGGAATGGCGCCTCCCCCTTGGGCTGCGGCAAGTCATAGGGGAAATAGTTCACCATCTCTTCGACGCGCACCGCCTCGGGCGGCGGCAACTGACCCGCGTTGAGCGAGGACCGCACGACTGCGTAGCTCGACGTATTGAGATCGGCCGAAAAGGTCGAGACCGGCTCTTCCGCCGTCACATGAACCGGGTTTTGCGCGGCATTGGCGTAGGTCTCGGTATTGGGCAGCGGGATCGGCGCAGCCTGATCCGGGGCCGACGCCATGGCAGGGACCCGGCCTTGGGGGGCGAGTTTGCCGGCGGCCAAGCCCTGGCTCGCCAGCGGTGCGGCGGGCATGGCTAAAGGCGCCGCACCCCCGGTCACTGCGCCCACGTCGGGCAACGTCGGTTCCGCGGCAGGGCTTTGCGACAACCTGTCCTGCGCGGGCGGCGCCGGGGTGTTCAGCGCTTGCGGCTGTACGGCCTCCGCCTGATCCGCGGGGATCTGCGGTGCCGCATCGGCTGCCGTGGTCTTTTCCATCACGGGCGGCGCTTTGGCCTTGGGCGCAAGAACCGGCTTTTGCAGCACGGCGGGCGGCCTATCCGGCATCGGCAACGGCGCCCGGGTCAAGGGCAGGATCAGCGCGACACCAAGGCACAACGCCGCGACAGAGGTGCTGGCGGTCAGCATCGGGCGCGTGGTCAGGGATTTCAGCATCTGGCGAACTCCTCTCAGAAAACCCGCCGTCAGAGGGCGGTCTACTGAAAGACGTGCGGGCTGGTCCGATCCTTGGCGGCTGGCCTGCAATTGGTCAAAATTCTGCATCGCCAGCGCCAGCGCGGCGGCTCTGGCCTCGGCGTCGGGCGCAGGAGTGGCGTGCAGTGCGGCCTTCAGGGCCTCGAGGTCGTCGGTCATCTTGCCTCCTCCGCCGCCATGGCGCGCAGGCGTTTCTTCACTTCGGACATGCGCCAGGCCACCGTGCCTTCGGACACGCCCAGAACCTCGCCGGCCTGCGCCTGGGTCAGGTCTTCGCCCAGAACCAGCGCCACCGTGTCGCGCAGTTCATGCGACAGGCGCTGCATGGCGGTGGTGAGCCAATCCAGCGCCTCGGCCTGGGTGGCCATGTCATCGCGCCGCGCCAGTTCCCAATCGCCCCAGCCTTCGGCCGCGCGGCTGTGCGAGGCGTGGCGCCGACGCCGGTCATGGGCGGCATTGACCACGACACGGTAGAGCCAGGTGGTAAAGCGCGCCTCGCCGCGAAAGGCCATCAGTTTGGCCGGCAGCGCGGCGCAGATGTCTTGTGCCAGATCCTGCGCCTCGGCCCGCTGACCGGTCAACCGATAGGCGAGGCCATGGATGCGGTCATAATGCCGTCCGACCAGCGCGGCAAAAGCCTGACGGTCGCCGGAAGCGGCGGCCTGGGCCAGGGTCTCGTCATCGGTTTCCATGCGCATCACACCGGGTTGGACGATGCCGTGCCGGTAATCCTTGGTCCTCGCATGAAAAAAAGGAGACGGGGCAAGCCCGTCTCCTGATGATGCTCAAAACCCGGCATCGGGGTGCCCTGCTCGATGGTCTTTTGCCCCGCCTGCGCAACTTTGGTCCAGTGATCAGCTCAGAAGGGCGTCGTAGATGTTCGCCGACCCGGCCTGGGTGTTCAAAAGCTGCAACCGGCCCGTGTTGCGGGCAAAGCGCGCCAGTGCGTCATAGGTGCTCGGGCCGAAGTTGCCGTCGAGGACGCCGTGGTAATAGCCGTAGTTGGTCAGCGTGGCCTGGATGCGGCGCCGCTCGTTCATCGAATAGGTCGAGAAGGCGTAGGCCGCCGGCGTGTTGTAGACCGAGGGCTGCGGCGCGGGCACATAGACCGGCTGGGGGTAATAGTCGCGGTAATAGCCGTCGTCGCGGTCATGACGGCCGTTGTGCCAGTAGTTGTCCCGATAGACCGGCTGATACTGCGGCGCCGGTGCGGCATGTGCCGGACGGTTGGCTTGAGTGACAAGATAGCCGAGCAACAGAGTGGTGGCGACGCCACGGGTGAACATCTTGTCATCGCGGCTCCACGCCAGGGCGGGAACGGCCGATGTCGCAACAAGTGCCACGGCGACAGAGCCTGCGATCAGGTTGGTCTTCAGGTTTGACAAAAGAGGCAGCATGTCGTGTCCTTTCGATTGGCTGTCTGGCATTGCCCCAGTATCGTTCGGTTGGCGTTTGCCTTGGGACCAAGATGGGGTTTGCCGAGGGGATAGGCAAAATCAGAAGGCTGATATCGCATAACAATCACGTCACTCAACGGCCATCCTGTTGAAGTCAAACGGCAACGGCGGATTTCCGACCGTTGCACGGCTGATCTTCGGCGTCTTGGCGTTTCGGCGCGTGCTGGCCCCCTTTGTGCCGGGTCAGGCGGTATTTCTTGCAGGTTTAACGTGGCGCATGGCCCGAATCGTCCTGGCGCAGACCGCATGTGCCGCGGCGAGTTTCGGACAGAGAAAGACCAGTCGGGTGAAATTCGTCGCCCGGATCGGCCCGAAGCACGCCTCATTGACCCCGGCCATCCCTGAACCACCCCCGACGGCCCGCCGAGCCACATCGGTCGGATTCGCCCAAGTTGGCCATCGGGTCGGGCCGGCCGTCGCCGTTCAGATTCGCCGCGGCATGACACACTCCAGCCAACGGCCGGCGTTCGGCATCTGCTGTTTCGGTTGAGGGCAGGTGCGGCCGGGCCGGTGGTCTCAGGTCGGGCCATGTCGCCACGGCGACCGGCGCAAATCACCAAGGCGGACCACGCATCGCAGGGCCTCGATCGCTGAACCGGGGCCAGAGCCCAAGACAACGTCGCCCGGAGCAACCTTCAGGGTGCCCGGGCGTCGCGGTTTCGGCTTCGGTTCAGACAGACAGGCAGATGTATTTCATCTCCATATAGTCCTCGATCCCGTGGTGGCTGCCTTCGCGGCCCAGGCCCGATTGCTTGACCCCGCCGAAGGGCGCAACCTCGGTCGAGATGAGGCCGGTGTTGACGCCGACCATGCCGTATTCCAGCGCCTCCTGCACCCGGGTGATGCGGCCGATGTCGCGGGCGTAGAAATAGCTGGCGAGGCCAAAGATCGTGTCATTGGCGCGGGCGATGATCTCTTCCTCGGTGTCGAACTTGAACAAGGGCGCCAGCGGGCCAAAGGTTTCTTCGGTCGCGACCTTGGAGGTCGGCAGGACGCCGGTCACCACGGTGGGTTCAAAGAAGGTGCCGCCCAGGGCATGCCGCTTGCCGCCGGTGACGACCTTGCCGCCGCCGGCCAGGACATCGGCGATATGCTCTTCGACCTTTTCCACAGCCGCCTCGTTGATCAGCGGGCCGGTGGTGGTACCGGCCTTCAGCCCGTCGCCGATCGACAGCTTGGCCACCGCGGCGGCCAGCTTTTCGGCGAAGGCGTCATAGACGCCGGCCTGCACATAGATCCGGTTCGCGCAAACACAGGTCTGGCCGTTGTTGCGGAACTTGGAAATCATCGCGCCTTCAACGGCCTTGTCCAGATCGGCATCATCAAACACGATGAAGGGCGCATTGCCGCCCAGTTCCATCGAACATTTCAGCACCTGCTCGGCCGCCTGGCGCAACAGGATGCGGCCCACTTCCGTGCTGCCGGTGAAGGTCAACTTGCGGACGGCCGGGTTCTCGCAGAACTCCTTGCCGATCTCGGACGACCGTTTCGAGGTGATGACAGAGAAGACCCCCGCCGGCACCCCGGCCCGTTCGGCCAGCACCGCGAGCGCTATGGCCGACAGCGGCGTCTCCGCCGCCGGACGTGCCACGAAGCCGCAGCCTGCAGCCAGCGCCGGCGCCACCTTGCGCGCGATCATCGCGTTGGGAAAGTTCCACGGCGTGATCGAGGCGGCAACGCCGATCGGCTGCTTGATCACAGTGATGCGCTTGTCGCGCTGATGGCCGGGAATGGTCTCGCCATAGATGCGTTTGGCCTCTTCGCCATACCATTCGATGTAGGAGGCGCCGTAAGCGACCTCACCCTTGGCCTCGGCCAGCGGCTTGCCCTGTTCGGCGGTCATGATGATGCCCAGATCATCCTGATTGGCCATGCAGAGATCGAACCACTTGCGCATGACGGCGGCGCGTTCCTTGCCGGTGCGGGCGGCCCATTCGTGGCGCGCCTTGTCGGCGGCGGCGATGGCGCGGGCGGCATCGCCGCGGGTCAGGTTCGGCACATGGGCAATCACATCGCCCCGCGCCGGGTTGGTGACAGGAAAGGTCGCGCCATCGGCCGCCTCGATCCATTCCCCGGCGACATAGGCCTTGTTGGGAACCAGCGAGGGGTCTTTCAGCAGCGCGCGCAGATCGGTGACGGAATCGAGCATATGTGGGCCTCCATGTCTCGTTTCGCTTGCAATGCCGCAGCGATGTGGAAAAGTCCAGTTCGACGGCGAAATCTGATCAAATTCAGGCCGACCCACCGCAGGAAGAGCATAGAGCCGATGATCCCGACACTCGACCCCGACCGCGCCTATCAGAACGGCGCCTTCATCCCCGGCTCAGAGGCTTTGCCCCAGCTTTGGCACAGCGCGGCACAAGCCTTCCGCACGGACCTTGGCGCGCGGGCGGTTCTCGACCAGGCCTATGGGCCAGAGGCGCGCCAGCGCTTCGATCTGTTCCTGCCCGAAGCGCAGGCTCAGGGCCTGCTGGTCTTTGTGCATGGCGGCTATTGGATGAGCTTCGGGCGGGAAAGCTGGTCGCATCTGGCTGCAGGGGCGCTGGCGCGGGGCTGGGCCTGCGCGATGCCCTCCTACACTCTGGCGCCCGAAGCGCGGATTGCGCAGATGACGTCCGAGGTGGCCGAGGCCGTGCGCGCCGCCAGCGAAAGGGTCCCCGGCCCGGTCGTGGTGACGGGGCATTCCGCCGGCGGGCATCTGTCGGCCCGCATGGGCTGCGCCGATCTGGCCCTGCCGCAGGTCCGGCGCGTGGTGCCGATCTCGCCTCTGTCAGACCTCGACCCGCTGCGCGACACCACCATGAACGGGACCCTGCGCCTGACCGCGGAAGAGGCCGCCCGCGAAAGCCCGGCCCGCCTGCCCCTGCGCTCGGGCTGTTCGGCCCATGTCTGGGTCGGCGGGATCGAGCGTCCCGCCTTCCTCTGGCAGGCGCGCACCCTGTCCGAAGCTTGGGCCTGCGACTGGACCGTGGCCCCAGGCAAACATCATTTCAGCGTGGTAGACGATCTGACCGACCCGGGCTCTGCCCTGCTCGACGCCTGCCTGAACGCGCCCTGACCCTTTCATCCAGGCAGAAATACTCCCTTTCAGGCCAGCGTCTCGCGCAACCATCCGGGGTCGAACACCACCCGGTCACAGCCGGCAAAGCGGGCAAGCCGGTCCAGTTCCGCCTCCAGCCGCTGCCGGCGCCCGGATCCCATGGCCACGCCCGCCTCCGGCCAGAAGGCGCGCACGCGCAGGCAGCCTTCATCGCGGAAGGCCTTGGCGTCGATCCGGCCGGTCAGGCTCGCGCCCTCCAGCACCGGAAAGACGTAATAGCCGTATTTGCGCTGCGGTTCGGGCACGAAAACCTCGATCCTGTAGCGAAAACCGAACAGGAACTCGGCCCGGTCGCGGTCACGCAGCGCCGGGTCAAACGGCGACAGGATCCGCATGCGCCCCGGCGGTTCAGGTGCCGCCGCCGCCGCGTCCAGCACATCGGGCCGGGCCAGGCTCTTGCGGCGCTGGCCGTCTGCGCCCTCGATCTCGACCGGCACCACAGCGCCGCGATTTATCGCGGTGCCCGCCCAGGATTTCGCCTCGTCGGGCGTGATGGCGCGCCAATAGTCGCGCAACTCGCCCGGCGTGGCAAAGCCCAGCCGGTCGAGCGCCGCGTTGCACGACCAGTCCACCATCGCCGCCCGGTCGCCCAGGGGTGCCTGGTAAGCCCGCGGAATCACCCGATGCGACAGGTCATAGACCTTTCGGAACCCCTCGCGCCTTGTGATCGAAAGTTGCCCGGTGCGCCACAGCCATTCCAGCGCCGTCTTGGAGGGATGCCAATCCCACCAGCCGCCCTTGCCGCGCGCCTCGCCCTCGCCGACATCCGAAGACGACAGCGGCCCCTCGGCCTCGATCCGGCGCAGGATCGTGTCGAACTGCGCCTCATAGCCTTCGCGGAACCACTTGCGCCAGTTGCCGTGCAGGCGTTCGGCATCCTGGGCAAAGCGGTGATGCCAATGGCCGTGCAGATGGATGGGCAGGATGGCGGCGTCGTGGGTCCAATGCTCCCACAGCGCGCGGTCCTTTTCGATCAGGCGGTGCAGCGCCTCGGGCTTGTAGCTTTGCCGCCGCGCCCACAGGATCATGTGATGCGCGCGTTCGACCGTGTTGATGCTGTCAACCTGGACAAATCCGATGCGGTCGATCAACCCCGCCAGCGCAGGCCCCGCGGCCGGGCCAGAGGGCGGCTCGGCCAAGACGTGACGGTCAAGGAAAAGGCGGCGAGCCGGGGCGTTGGGCAAAAAGGGAAGCGACATGGCCGCACGCTAACAGGCCGCAACCCGGTCTGAAAGCCGGCTCAACGCAGCGCGGCCCCCGCACAGCCGCCGCGCAGGTCGCGGAAACTGACCAGACGTTGCGAGCCTTCATCCCACAGCTTCAGCCGCACCGTGGACAGGCTCTGCCGGATCGTCAGCTTTTGCGCCTGCGCCAGACTGGCATGATCGCGCAGCACTTCGGTCAGACGATAGAACGGGATTCGGCTGTAGAGGTGGTGGACGTGATGCACGCCGATGTTGCCGGTCAGCCACTGGATCGGCCGCGGCAGCTGGTAATAGGAACTGCCCTCCAGCGCGGCGTCGTGCAGCTGCCATTCCGGTTCCTTCGCCCAATGCGTCTCTTCGAACTGATGCTGGACATAGAACAGCCAGACCCCGATCGTTGCCGCGATGAGCGAGGTCGGGATGTAGATCAGCAAGAACGGCATCAGCCCGCCCAGCCACAGGATCAGCCCGACGATGATCGCGATGAAGGCGTTGGTCCCCATCGCCGAGACCCAATAGCGCCAGCCCGACCGCATCAGCCCGATCGGCAGGCGGTTCTGCACGACAAACATATAGGCCGGGCCCAGCACGAACAGCACGACCGGATTGCGGTAAAGCCGGTAAAGCAGGCGACCCCAGGGGCCACGGGCCCGATACTCTGCCACCGTCAGGGTCATGATGTCGCCGATGCCGCGCCGGTCCAGGTTGCCGTGCTGGGCGTGGTGGATGGCATGGGTACGCTTCCAGACATCATAGGGCGTCAGCGTCAGCACGCCCAGCGCCCGCCCGACCCAATCCGACAGGGTGCGGTTGTGAAAATAGGAGGCATGGCCGCAATCGTGCTGGATGATGAAGATGCGCACCAGAAAGCCGCCGTTCAACATGGCAATGGCCAGCGACAGCCAGGGCGACACCTGCAGCGCGGCCCAAGCGAGGCCCCAAAGCATCACGAAGGGCACCAGCGTCACCAGAAGTTCGAACACACTGCGCCGTGTCGAAGGGTCGCGATAGCGCGCGAGTTTCATCACCCATTGGCGCGCAAGGTCCTGCCGCGACATGGCAAGGTCACTGTCTGAAGTCATGGAAAATGCCCTGTTCAAGCGGCGCAGAGGAAAACGATACGCAAGGATAGGCTTTCACTCTGATGGGCCGGGGCTTTGCCCGGGTGTACCAGCGATTGTGCCCCTTTATCACGCCATAAGAAAGTCTATTCCGCCGCCGAGGCCGCCTTCGCAGCGGATTTGCGCTGTTTTTCACTCGCGGATTTTAACTGTCCGCAGGCCGCCATGATATCCTCGCCCCGCGGGGTGCGGATCGGCGAGGCATATCCGGCGTTGTGGATGATATCGGCAAAGGCGTGAATCCGGTTGCCCGACGACCGCTTGTAAGGCGCGCCCGGCCATTCGTTGAAGGGGATCAGGTTGACCTTGGCCGGAATGCCCTTGAGCAGTTCGACCAGCCGCCAGGCATCCTCTTTCGTGTCGTTCACGCCTTCCAGCATCACATATTCAAAGGTGATTCGCTCGGAGTTCGACAGGCCGGGATAGGCCCGCAGCGCCTCGAGCAGAGTGGCGATGTTCCATTTCTTGTTGATCGGCACCAGCTTGTCGCGCACCTCGTCGGTGGTGGCGTGAAAGGACACGGCCAGAAGACAGCCGATCTCGGTCGCGGTGCGGGCAATCTCTGGCACCACGCCAGAGGTGGACAGGGTGATGCGCCGGCGGCCAAGGCCGATGCCCTCGTCATCCATCACGATCTTCATCGCGTCGCGGACGTTTTCGAAATTGTACAGCGGCTCGCCCATGCCCATCAGCACGACGTTCGAGATCAGTCGCACCTCCGGCTTGGGCTCGCCCTTGACGGGCCATTCGCCCAGATCATCGCGCGCCAGCATGACCTGGCCCACGATCTCGGCCGCGGTCAGGTTGCGCACCAGTTTCTGCGTGCCGGTGTGGCAGAACGAACAGGTCAGCGTGCAGCCGACCTGGGACGAAATGCACAGCGTGCCACGGTCGGTTTCGGGAATATAGACGACCTCGACCTCATGCCCGCCCTGAATGCGCACCAGGTATTTGCGGGTGCCGTCGTCCGAGACTTGCCGGGTGACGACCTCTGGCAGGTCGATCGTGAAATGATCAGAAAGAAGCTGCCGGTAGTCCTTGGCAAGGTTGCTCATCGCCATGAAGTCGCGCAGGCCCCAGTAGTAGACCCACTGCCAGACCTGACCCAACCGCATCTTGACCTGCTTTTCCGGCGTGCCGGCCGCAATCAGCGCGTCGCGCAACTGGGCGCGGGTCAGGCCGATGATATTGGTCTTGGCCGACTCCGGCAGCTTGCGCGGAAGGGTCAGCACGTCTTGCGTGATGGGGGCGGTGGGTGCGGTCATGGCTTCGGCTCCTGAAGCGGCCGATATAGGCCATGCGCGCGGAAAAGAAAACAGCACCGCGGCGAGATGTCAGGTATGACATCCGCGTCAAGGCCAGGCCCGTCCTTCGCTATCCTGGCTTCGGTCAGGGTCAGCCTGACCGCTGCCTATTTGCAGCGCGAGGCGGCTTCCTGCATCGCGGCGGTGAAGCCCGACAGGCTGAAGGTGTCCTTGGTCTGTGTGCCCTTGCCGGAATGCGCGGTCAGCGTCGCCTCGGAGCCCTTTTGCAGGGCGGCCATCAGCTTGGCATCGTCATCCGGGCTCGCAGCCCAGGCCCATTCGCCCTTGGTGGTCATCTGGAAGGTCTGGTTGTCAATCGTCACATCCACGGTGGATTTGTCCGCAAAGGGATAGCCGCCGGTGAACGAGGTCTCTCCCCCGGTCTGGCCAGGACGGAATGTCACGAAGAACAGGATGTCGCTGCGCTTGACCGACACCGGCTTGCCGTCACGGGTGTTGACGCTTTCCTTGGGTTTGGAGACGCCCCAGCACTCTTTCGGGCTGGTGTCGGCAAAAACGCTCCAGGCGGTCTTGGTGGCCACCAGCTTGTCCGACGTGGCCGGCGTCTGCGCAAAACCCGCCCCCGCCGCCATCACCAAAGCAGCGCTCAACGCGGTTCGCATCATCCAGCTTGTCATGTCCATTGCCTCCAGAAGCCCCGACCCGCCCGGAACCCTTTGATACGGGGTTTTTCCTGTGGCGCGGGCCATATTCACTCGATAATCCATGTGTAACCGATAATGGCTGTTTTGCGAAAGCCCCATGGGCTGATTTTCGCCAAGACGTGAGGAGAACGGCATGACTACGGCAAATCGTCCGGCGCAACGGATGGTCGAAACCTGGCGCGGCGGACTGCTGGAAAGCTTTCACGCCGGCCATGCGGTGATCTGCGATGAGAAGGGCGAGATCGTCGAGGCCTGGGGCAACCCCGACGAGGTGATCTTTCCGCGTTCGTCCTGCAAGATGATCCAGGCGCTGCCGCTGGTGGAAAGCGGATGCGCGGATGCCGTGGGCCTGACCGAGGCGCAACTGGCCTTTGCCTGCGCGAGCCACAAGGGCCAGGCGCTGCATGTCAAGATGGCCTCGAGCTGGCTGGAAGGGCTGGGCATGGGCGAGGCCGATCTGCGCTGCGGCGCGCATGAGCCGGGCGACAAGATCGAGCGCGACCGCCTGATCCGCGCCGACGAAAGCCCCTGCCAGTATCACAACAACTGCTCGGGCAAGCATTCGGGGTTTCTGACGATGAACCGTCATATCAAGGGCGGGCCGGAGTATGTCGAACATGACCACCCGCTGCAAAGGATGGTCAAGCAGGCCTTCGAAGAGACCACCGGCGAGACCAGCGCCGGCTGGGGCATCGACGGCTGTTCGGCGCCCAACTTTGCCACCTCGGTCCACGGGCTGGCGCGGGCGATGGGGCGGTTTGCCGGGGCGACGGGGGGCGGCGACCGGCGCAACCGCGCCATGCACCGGCTGACCCGCGCGATGGCGGCCTATCCGGAACTGGTGTCGGGCGACACCGCGATCGACACCGAACTGATGCGGGCGATGGACGGCAAGGTGGCGCTCAAGGGCGGAGCCGAGGCGGTGCATGTGGCGATTCTGCCCGAGTTGAAGCGCGGCATTGCCGTCAAGATCGTGGATGGCGGGGCGCGCGCCTCGGATGCAGTGATAACGGCCTTGTTGATCCGGCTCGGCGCGCTGGACGCTGAACATCCCTATGCGAAAAAACGGCTGAATGCGGTGCAGAAGAACTGGCGCGGCTTTGAAACCGGGACTTTGCAACTGGCGCCGGGTTTCCTGTAACTCTGCCAGTATGGGCATATTGCCCATCCTACCCCTGTCCAGCCAAGGCAAAGGCCCCCACCGTTCTGGTGAGGGCCTTCTTTACGGCAGGCACCTGCGAGATGAGCTTGGTGGGGGCTGTAACCCACCCCACAGGCTCCTGCGTTCGGTCACAGTGGTTTGCAGGGCGATCGTGTCGTGGATTTGGCCGCACCGTGACACTCGGCGATCAATTGCGGCGCAGACATGGCGGGTTTGCCTCAATACCGCCCTCTGGTTGTGCAGCTGACGTCGGACACCCGCGCAGCGGCCAGCAATTTGACCCCCGTGGAATCGGCGGGCTCTTGATTTGCCAAATGCGGCCGATAAAGTCAGGCCATGACGGTCTTGACTCCGACCCCTTTCCCTCACCCCGAACGCCCGCCCGAGCAGGTTTGTTTTGATCGCCGCGAGTTCGGCCTGATCCTGTCGCTCTATGGCCGGATGGTCGCGGCGGGCGAATGGCGTGATTACGGCCTGTCGACCCTGCGCGAGATGGCCGTCTTTTCGATCTTTCGCCGCACGGCGGAAATGCCGCTTTACCGCATCGAAAAGCGACCCGCCCTGCGCAACCGGCAGGGCATGTTCTCGGTCACGGGCATGGACGGCAGGGTCCTGCGCCGTGGGCACGACTTGGGCCAGGTGCTGCGCGTATTGGAGCCGAAGGCGGTGCGCATCGTCGAATAGCGCCTGGTGTCAAAGCCTGCGGTGCGCGCGCAGGCCCTGGCCCTCGGCCTCCTTGATGCGGGCGATACATTCGTAGATCCCCTCATAGGCGACCGACATCGAATGGCCGTTGGCATGGATCAGCCGCATCGCATCGACCACCATGGCGACGTGGCCCTTCCAGAACAGAAGGTCGCCGCGCTGGTATTCGCCCGACGCGGCGCGCCCCACATCTTCCTGCAGGTCGGCATCGCCCGGCACCTTGATGCCGCAGGCGTGGTGGCAGACCTGGATCAGGCCGGAACAATCCAGCCCGGCCCGCCCATTGCCGCCCCACAGATAGGGCGTGTGCAAGAACATCTCTGCCACCGTCACCGGATCGAGATGCCATTGGCCGAGGGGCAGCAGATGGCTGGTCGGCACATAGCCCTGCGGGATATGAGTGAAACTTCCGGAAGTGCCCAGAACCGAGACCTGAGACCCCATGGTCAGCGCCGCAATCTCGCGCGATTGCACCCGCGGTTCGGGATAGATGTGGGTTCCGGGTGTCGCTATCCAATGGGTGGGCGGCGGATCATCGGCCAGTGCGGCATCCGGCAGCCAGCCGCAATAGCCGTCCTTGTCGGCAAAGCCGAAGGCCTGGCCGTCGGCCCGGTCGATCACGGTGAAGCCTTCGCCCAGCCACAGCTGACGCGTGCGCGCCCCGCCGGGGGTAGAGGTCAAATCGGCCAGCGGCACGGCGATACGCCAGGGCTCGCCAACGGTGAAGACGCGGCCGTCGATCCATCCCTCCAGCGAGACATGGGCAAAACGGTCGGAGGCGGGAGTCAGGCGGCGATCCATGCTCACACCCCCAGCACGACCGGCAGCGCGCCCAGAACGGCCCGCGCCCCCTGCCCCACGCCGCCTTTCGGGCGGGCTGGCTGATCCGAGGGGCTGTGTCCGTAGATGTCGAAATGCAGATAGCGCGGGTTGGTGACGAAGCGGCGCAGGAACAGGGCCGCGGTGACCGAACCGGCAAAGCCAAAGCCCGGCGCATTGTCGAGGTCGGCAATCCCGGGCTCGATGACGCTTTCATAGGCATCGTGGAAGGGCATGCGCCAGACCGGATCGAAGCCGGCAACTGCCGCCGCCTCGAGCGCCGCGACGACGCCGGGGTCATCGGTGTAATAGGGCGCAAGGTCGGGGCCGACCGCGACACGCGCGGCGCCGGTCAGCGTAGCCATCGAGACGATCATGTCCACCGGTTCCTCATCGGCCCAGGCGAGTGCGTCACCCAGAATGAGGCGCCCCTCGGCATCGGTGTCATTGACCTCGACGGTCAGACCCTTGCGGCTGGTCAAGATATCCTTGGGCCGCATCGCATTGCCGGAGATCGCATTTTCCACCGCCGGCACGATGACGCGCAATTGCAAAGGCAGGTCCAGCGCCATGATCATATGCGCAAGGCCCAGCACCGTGGCGGCGCCGCCCATATCCTTTTTCATCAGGTTCATACCGGAAGAAGGTTTGATGTTCAGCCCGCCCGTGTCAAAGCACACGCCCTTGCCCACCAGCGTCAGCTTCGGCCCGCTGTGACCCCAGCGCATCTGCATGATGCGCGGCGCACGGGCAGCGGCGCGGCCCACGGCGTGAACCATCGGGAAATTCTGCGTCAGCAGATCCTGGCCCCGCACCACGGTCGAGACGGCGCCGAACCGGTTGGCCAGGGCCAGGAAAGCCGCCTCAAGCTCGTCCGGGCCCATGTCGGAGGCCGGGGTATTGATCAGGTCGCGCGTCAGGAATTCTGCCTCGGCCATGGCCAGCATGCGCGCACCGTCCACCCCGGCGGGCAGGCGCAGCAAGGCGGGCGTTGCGGCAGGTTTGCCCGGACGATAGCGGTCGAACCGGTAGGATTGCAGCAGCCAGGCCAGCGTGGCCTCATCCCGCTGCGCCTCGGTCAGGTTGCCTTCCAGCGCCCAGTTGCCGGCCGGCAGACCTGCGATCGCCTTGGCCAGACCAAAGCGCAGCCGCGCCCGCGATTGCGCAGACCCAAGCCCCGCGACGGCGGATTGAACCCCATCCGGCCCCGGCACAAGGCGCAGATCGCCCAAGGCCGCCTCGAACCCCGTCGCGATCAGCCATTCCCTGGCAGGAGCGGTGTCGCGGAAGGCGGGCCAGTCCTCGGACGTGACAATATCGAGCCTGCGGAAGGGCGCCGAGGGGTCGGCAAAGCGGGGTTCGGTCATGGCATTCTCCATCTTGAGCAGACCCTAGACAATCCTCGTCTGGCTGCAAGAGGTCAAAGCCCGGCCTATACTTGTGTCGACACCAGCCCCCGGTCCGCCGCAAGCGACCGTTCCGCCACCCGCATCAACCGCGCCCAAACCGATGAAAAGGCCGTCACATCGCTGCGTTCCAGACAGACCCGGACATCGCCGGCAATCTGGCCGAGACTGACCAAGCCCAGGTTTTCGCTCATCCTTTGCAGGCGGCGCAGCTGTCGCGTCATGTCGGCCAGCTCATGCGCCTGCACCTGTGCGACAAGGCTCGACATCGTTACGGCAAGTTCGGTCAGGGCGCGCGTCACGACCTGTTCGGCCGAGGCCGTACCCAGATTGCGATAGATCGTCGCAATCGGCTCCGCGTCCTGGCGGACCCGATCATTGGGGCGCAAGGCCACCACATTCGTCGAAGACATCTCCCACACTCCTTAGTCACCCAAGGCCCACATTGCCCCGCCATGCTGAAGAAAGAGTTGCCCCGGTCGCGGCCTGCCGACACATAATCGTTACGAATCCCCTCGAATTTGCTGCGATTGCAAATTAGGGTTCACCGATGAAGAAGGAGCCCCGCATGAACCACGCTCGCCCCCTGCCGTCGTATCTGGTGCAGCGCTTTCACGGTTGGCGCGCGACGGCCTATCAGGAGAACCGGGCCTGGTATCGCCGTCTGGCCGAAAGCGGGCAGCATCCGCGCGCCATGGTGATTTCGTGTTGTGACAGCCGGGTGCATGTCACCTCGATCTTCGGCGCGGACGAGGGCGAGTTCTTCATCCATCGCAACGTGGCCAATCTGGTGCCGCCCTACAATCCGGACGGCGAATACCATGGCACCTCGGCGGCGGTCGAATATGCGGTGACCTCGCTGGGGGTGGCGCATATCGTGGTGTTGGGTCATTCGAATTGCGGCGGCGTCAAGGGCTGCCACGACATGTGCGCCGGCCTTGCGCCGGAGCTTGAGATGAAATCCTCGTTCGTCGGTCGCTGGATGGACATCCTTCGCCCCGGCTATGAACGCGTCGTGGCGCGGACTACCGAACATCGCGTCGCGGCTCTGGAAAAGGAAGCGGTTCTGGTCAGCCTTGAAAACCTGATGACCTTTCCCTTTGTCAGCTCTGCGGTCCAGGATGACATGCTGACCCTGCATGGGCTTTGGACCAACACGGGCGAAGGCGGGCTGGAACAGTTCGACCCGGCCAAGGGCGGTTTCGTTCCGGTCTGACCCAGGCGTCGAACCGGGCTGGTCCCCGGGGCCGACGGCAGAACCAGTTGAATGCAAGCCCGTATCCGCTAAGCTGCGCCTGGCCAAGCCGGACGGATTGCCGTCTCTGGCGACGTTCCATTTTGCAAATCGGGGTCAATTATGGCGTTGGACAGCAAGAAGGTCGCGGCGGAAGTCGCACAATTCAAGAAATCCCTGGCGGATGCGGACCGCGTGATCAAGCAGGTCGAAGACGCCTACAAGGCGGTTCTGGCCGAGGATGCCGAGATGGCAGCAGCAGCAAAGGACCTGATTTCAGACATAGCCTCGGCGCGCAACGTTGTTGAGTCGAACCTCGAGATGCTGAAGTCCTTGAAAGCGGCGGCCAAGAAAGTGACCGGCGACGTGGAAATGATCCTGCGCAAGTTCAATGACGACTACGCGGCCATGCAGCAGATGGGAGAAACCTTCTTCGAGCTCGACAAGGAATTGAAGAAGGACAAGTCCAACAAGGACCTGATCAAGAAGCATGAAATCGCCGAAAAGGCGCTGGAACGCCAATCCGCGGCCTTCGCCAAGACGGCAAGCGAAGCCGGGACAATCCAAGCCGCGATTGCGACTTTCACCGATGATCTGGGCAGCAATTCCGCCTGGAGCCTGTCAGCTATCGCCACGATCTCCAAGAACATGAAGGAGTTGGCCGATATCATCGAAAAGAAGAAGCGCTTCCTGAAAGAAATCGAAAAGGCCAAGGGCCGCTGGTGACGGCTTGGCCTATTGCAGCACCTTGCCTTGCGGCCAGCTGAGCACGCTGTCCAGCCTGATCCTTTGGCTTGTCTTGGGGGCGAGGTCGAAATCCCAGGCAAGGATGCCGCGCTGGCCCTCGACATCCTGCACGGAGGGCGGCGGGTCGGCGGTGAAGGTGATCTTCAAAGCCTCCTGTTCGGAATAGGGCACCCGGTCGATCAGATGCACGGGCCAGGCCTCATCCGTGAGGTTTTCCACCTTCAGCACAGCCTTTTCTTCGAGCTGGGTCGAGGTGGTGAAGATGCCCCGGTCGCCCTGTGCGCGTTCGGGCATGTCGCGGGTCAGTTTCAAGCCTTCTATGGCGCCGAAACCCAGATCGACCTTGGCCCCGGGTGCAAGCAGGGCCAGATCCGTCATGCCCACCAGCGCGCCGTCGCGGGTCAGATAGGCGGTGCCGGGGAGCAAAACCTCTTTGCTGTCATTGGTCAGGGTGGCCAGAAGGAAGGCCGTCGCATCCAGACGCGGCACGGCCTCTGCCACGATCTTGGGCGTGAAGGTCAACCGATCCAGCGCAAGACGCAGGCTTTCGGTGCCGTTGGCCAGATCGACAGCACTGGGGTAATTGTAGATCACGGTGTCGCCCTGATAGGCCAGCGCGGCCGTCACGGGCGGGGCGGCCACCATCGGCGCCGGCAATGCTTCTTGCATGTCTTGCGCGGCAAGGCCTCTGGGCTGTTGCGGGTCGGTGATCTGCTTGAGGTCTGGGGAAAGCTGCGACGGGGCGGATTGATCCGAGGGGCGCGCGGTCGAAAGGGTCAGCGTCACGCCCGCCCAATCCTCGCCGCTGGATTGGCTGACCAGAATGCCACGATCCAGCGTCAGCCGGCCGGCCTTGCGGTCCAGCGCCACGTCATAGACCGGCGTCCACGCGGCATCGGGCACCATATGCGTCAGGATCAGGTGGCTGACGGCTGCGGTCGTCGTCACCGCGACCGAAAGCGAGACATAGTCGCCCGTGCTTTGCAACAGGGCATCCAGATCGGTCTGCGCCTTGTCCAGCGCCTCTTGCGCCTTGGCGACCTGATCCTTGTCGGCAGGCAGTTGCACTTCGGCGCCCTTGGCATCGGCGCTTGCCGTCCGGACCTTGCCCTGGATCATGTCGGCGATGGCGGCGAGGCTGTCAGCCGTTGCGGCCCCGGTGTCCGGCTTGAGCCCGGTCAGGAAGGTGATCTGGGCGCGGTCGGCCTCGGCTTCGGCGGAATGCTCGCCCAGATTGCGCCGCGCCTCGGCCAGGGCCAGTTTGGCCTTGTCCAAGGCGACTTTGGCCTTGGCGATGCTGGGGGAGTCGGTTGGCGCCTGATCGGGCGGCAGCGGATCGCTGCGCAGGGTGAAGGCGCCCAAGGTCACGTCATGCGCGTCAAGACGGATCGTCTCGGGCGCAAGCGCTGCGGGCAGGTCAGCGATCAGCAGGTCATGCGGTCCGGGGGCTGCCGCAAAGGTCACCTCGCGCGTCACCTGCGCGCCCTGCGGATAAAGCGTCACGGCGGTTACCTGACTGAAGGCGACAATCGTTTCTGCCCCGGCGGGTAGCGTCAAACCAGCGGCCAGACCTATGGCCAGACTAAGGGCCAGAACGGCAATGCGGCGCATGAAATCCTCCATCAATCCGCAAATCCTAGGCCGGGGCGGCGGATCCGGCAAGGCTCTTGCCCACCACCGGCGGACCTGAGAAGCTGCGCCAAAAGAGGAGATCCCGATGTCTGCCAAAGCGCCCGAAGCCCTCAAATCGACCGAGGGCCTGCCCAAGGTTGTCCGCGCCAAGGGCAGCTATCTGTGGGACACGGCGGGCAAACAATATATCGACGGATCGGGCGGGCCTGCGGTCTATTGCCTCGGCCATGCCCATGACGAGGTGAACGCGGCCGTGGCGGACCAGATGCAGGCCATCGCCCATGCCTACCGCTACAACTTTACCAGCGACGCGCTGGAAGAGCTGACCGAGATCATCCGTGCCCATGTGGGCGGCACCCTGCGCGAGATGGTCTTTGTCACATCCGGGTCCGAGGCAGTGGAAAGCTGCCTCAAGATCGCGCTGCAGTACCACACCGCCAATGGCCAGAAATCGCGGCGCAAGTTCATCTCGCGCCAGCGGTCCTGGCATGGCAACACCCTGGGCGCGCTGGGGGTTTCGGGTTTTGCCGAACGGACGGCAGCCTATGAGGGCGCCTTCATCCCCTCGATCAAGCTGTCGCCCGCCAATGCCTATCGCCCGATCGCGGGCGCCACGGCCGAGACTGCTGGTGCCGCCTGCGCCGCCGAGCTTGAGGCGGCCATCCTGCGCGAAGGGGCGGAAAACATCACCGCCTTCATCTTTGAACCGGTGGTGGGGGCCGCGGGCGGCTGCGTGCCCGCGCCGGAAGGCTATGCCAAACGCGTGCGCGAGATCTGCACCCGACATGGCGTGTTGATGATCGCGGACGAGGTGATGTGTGGCGCCGGACGCACCGGCACCTGGCGCGCGCTGGAACGCGATGGCGTCGAACCTGACCTGATGTCGGTCGCCAAGGGCCTGGCCGCGGGCTACGTGCCGTTGGGCGTGGCGATCTGCACTTCGGCCGTCTGGCAGGTGATCCGGGCCAAGGACGGCGCCTTTGGCACCGGCCACACCTTTTCCGGTCATACCGCCGGCTGCGCGGCCGGGGTCGCGGTGCAGAAGATCATCGCCCGCGACGGACTTCTGGCGCGGGTCAAGGCGAACGAGGCGCGGCTGAAAGGCTGGCTGTCGGATGCCTTGTCGGGGGTCGAGGCTGTGGGCGACATCCGCGGTCGCGGCCATTTCATCTGCACCGAACTGGTGGCCGACCGGGAATCGAAACGCCCCTTCGAAGCCCATCGCAAACTGTTCCTCAAGATCCGCGCGCAGGCCATGCAGAACGGTTTGATCTGCTATCCGGTCGGCGGCAATGTGGACGGCGTGCAGGGCGACATCGTCATCCTCGCCCCGCCCTACAATTGCACCGATGCCGAACTGACCGAGATCGTCGAGAAATGCGCCACCTCGATTCGGCAGGTCCTGACGGCCGAGGGCCTGGCCTGAAGGGTCAGCCGAACTGCGCCAGATGCAGGCGGCGGGTGTGATCCAGGGCCAGCAATTGCAGCGGGACCTGGGCGAACTCGTGGCCGGGCGCACCAAAGCTGCGCGGGCAGGGTGCCGGGGCGGCCGGTGCCACAGCCAACGCGGCGGTCAGCACGGCAAGCCGGCGCTCTGTCCGCGCCTTCAGCGCGATCAGGCGGTTGCGGCGGGCGATCTCGGTCAGAGACATGCGTTGCATCCGGATAATCCTTTCCTGCTGCCGGCCTTCTGCCGGGTTGCGATATTTCTGGAAATTGTTGTGGTTTGTCAGAAGCTTGGTCCGCCGGTCCGGCCGGTCAGGCGGCACGACCGTAAAGCTCGGTCCGAAACAGCCGGGCCAGTTCTTCACGGCTGAGGCGGGCCGGCGGTTCGGCGCATTCTGTCGCCAGGAGGTCCTCGAGGCGGTCACAGCGGGCCTTGGTCAGCAGGCCACAACCAAGACGAGTCATTGCCATCAGCATCTTGTTCACCCTGTCCTTCGCCCGCCACACAGCAACAACGTCGGAGAGTTCGACAAAGTTTCAACCAATTCAAAACAAATTCTAGGTATAAGCGAGCGTGGCGCAGCGCCGGGGTTTTGCGGATCTTCGCCGACCCCCGGCAGGCTCACCGAAGGGTGACATCCAATTTCCACAGACCAACCGTATCATCGCCACAACCAATAATCGGAGCAGTTCCATGACCCACGTCCTCAGCAGTTTCCTGATCAGCGCCATCGCGTTCCTGTTTTTCTTCGTGGCTCCGGCGATGGCCGTGGGCACCAGCGACGGGTCCAGCGCGCAAAGCACCACGGTGAATGCCTATGACGAGGCCAAGGCGATGGTGGACGAGGGCAATTTCGCCGCCGCCCTGCCCAAACTGGTTTCGCTGACCAAGACCGATCCGCAGAATGCGGACGCCTGGAACCTTCTGGGCTTCACCTATCGCAAGCTGGGCCAGATGGAGGACAGCTCCAAGGCCTATCTCACCGTGCTGTCGATCAACCCCAATCATCTGGGCGCGCTGGAATATCAGGGCGAACTGTTCATTTCGACCGGCAAGATCGAAGAGGCCAAGGCCAATCTGGCGAAGCTGAAAACCCTGTGCGGGACCTGCGAACAGGCCGAGGATCTGGAAAAGGCGCTGAAGTCAGCCGGCGCCTAACCGCCCTGCATATAGGGCATCAGCACGACCTCTTGCCCCGGCTTGATTTCCTGAAACCAGGCCTCGCGGTAGATGACACCGTCCAAAGACATGGACACCCCGCGCCGGATCTGCGGCGCGAGGCCGGGGTAGAGTTCCGACAGCCGGTCGAGAACCTCCTTGAAGGTCGCGGCCTCGACCTCGACCTCGGCTTGCCCGTCGGTCCAGTGCCGCAAGGTGCCCCAAAGTTTGACCTTGACCATGCTGCCCCTTTCCGGCGCGTCGGGGGCAGGCCCGGGGTCCGGACCTGCCCCGCAGGCATCAGCCCTTCAGCGCCTTGAGAATGCGCGGCGGCGACATCGGCAGTTCGGTCAGGCGCACGCCGGCCGCCCGGCTGACCGCATTGGCGATGGCGGCCAGCGGCGGCACGATCGGCGTCTCGCCCACGCCGCGCACGCCGTAGGGGTGGCCCGGGTTGGGGATTTCCAGAATCACCGTCTCGATGTTGGGCAGGTCGCTCGCCACCGGGATGCGGTAATCAAGGAAGCCAGGGTTCTGCAGCCGCCCATCGGCACCGTAGATATATTCCTCGTTCAGCGCCCAGCCGATGCCCTGCACGGCGCCGCCCTGCATCTGGCCTTCGACATAGTCGGGATGCACCGCTTTGCCGGCATCCTGGAACACGGTATAGCGCAGCACCTTCGTCGCGCCGGTCTCGGGGTCAACCTCGACATCGACGAGGTGGACGCCAAAGCTGACGCCCGCGCCATCGACGTTGACCTCATAATG
Organism: bacterium; assembly: GCA_016124195.1. Taxonomy (GTDB): domain Bacteria; phylum Pseudomonadota; class Alphaproteobacteria; order Rhodobacterales; family Rhodobacteraceae; genus Stagnihabitans. Next base: position 245,645 of record WGOE01000003.1, read on the forward strand.
GCCGGCGATAGGCCCGCCAGTCTGGGGCGAGGTCGCGGCGATCTCGGCCAGCGTCAGGGGCGGGAACTTGCCGGCGTTCGGGCCGGCGGGCACGGCCGCGCCATCGACCCAATCGACCGCCTCTTCGTCGATGCCCCAGAACCTGGCCGCGCGCGCCTTCATCTTGGCAATCGCATCGCGGGCGGCCTTGATCGTGGCCAGACCGACCGAGAAGGTCACCCGGCTGCCATCCGTCACGTCGTTATAGCCCAGCGAGTTCGTGTCGGCGACGATGGTGCGGATGTTCTCGTAGGGAATCCCCAGCTCTTCCGCCGCCATCAGGCTGATCGAGGCGCGCGAGCCGCCGATATCGGGGTTGCCCTCGGTCACGCCCACCGTGCCATCGGTGTTGATGTTGAGCGACACGCAGGTGTTGCCGCCAAAGTTGAACCAGAAGCCGCAGGACAGGCCGCGCCCCTGATTGGGCCCTAGGGGGGCGGTGTAATGCGGATGCGCCTTGGCGGCCTCAAGCGTCGCCTCAAGCCCGATTTCGTTGAAGGTCGGGCCATAGGAGGACAGCGTGCCCTTGTGTGCTGCGTTCTTCAGCCGCACGGCAAGCGGGTCAAGTCCCAGCTTCTGGCACAACTCGTCCACCACGCTTTCGACGGCGTAGATGGCTTGCGGGGCGCCGGGGGCGCGGTAGGCGGCCTCTTTCGGGCGGTTGGTCAGGGCATTCCAGCCATAGGTGCGCACGGCCTCAACGTCATAGGCGGCAAAGGCGGCCTGAGCGCCCATGTCGCAGGTCCCGCAGGGGAAGGCCCCGCCAGAATACCGCAGGTTCGCCTCGCCGGCGGTGATGCGGCCGTCCTTGGTCATGCCGATCCGCACATCCATCGAGGACGAAACGGTGGGGCCGGTCGCCTTGAACACCTCGTCCCGGGTCATCACGATCTTGACCGGGCGGCCGGATTTCTTGGACAGCGCCAGGGCCACGGGTTCGATGAAGACCGTGGTCTTGCCGCCGAAACCGCCGCCGATCTCGGACGGGGTGACGCGCAGCTGGCTCGCCTCCATCCCGATGATCGCCGAACACAGGGTGCGGACGAAGAACTGGCCCTGCGTGCAGCACCAGAGATCCGCCTTGCCATCGGCGGTGAAGGACGCAAGGCAGGCATGCGGCTCGATATAGCCCTGGTGGGTGGCTGCGGTCTTGAAGGACCGCTCGATCACCAGGTCGGCCTTGGCAAAGCCGGCGTCCAGATCGCCATGGCCGAATTCGCAGGCGTTCGTGACGTTTTCCGACATGCCGGCGGGGACGTTTTCCAAGGCGCGGCCGGCCTGGACGATGGGCGCGCCGGGTTTGACGGCGGCATCCACGTCGGTGACATGAGGCAGGACCTCATAGACCACCTTGATCGCCTTGAGCGCGGCCTTGGCGATGGCGGGCGAGGTCGCGGCGACAGCGGCGACGGCGTGGCCATCGTACAGGGCCTTGTCGCGCGCCATGCAGTTTTCCTGCACATCGCGCAGGAAATTATCCTCTTGAGGCGTGAAATCGACGCCAGTGACCACGGCGCGCACGCCGGCAATCGCCTCTGCTGCCGAAGTGTCGATTGACACGATCCGCGCATGGGCGTGCGGCGAGCGCAGGATCGCCCCGGTCAGCATGCCGGGTGCCGTCATATCGGCGCCGTACTGCGCGCGGCCGGTGACCTTGTCCACGCCGTCCGGGCGGTTCGGCCTTGTGCCGACCTGGCGGAATTCGCGCTTTGCCTGATCCAGGGCCATGTTACGCACTCCTCATTTCAGCGGCGGCCACCTGAACGGCGGCGATGATCTTGTCGTATCCGGTGCAGCGGCACAGGTTGCCGGCCAGCCAGTAGCGCACCTCTTCATCGGTGGGGCTGGGATTTTTCTCCAAGAGGGCCTTGGCCGCCACCAGAATCCCGGGCGTGCAGACGCCGCATTGGAAGGCCGCGCCGTCGATGAAGGCTCGCTGCAGCGGGTGAAGCTGGTCGCCTTCGGCCATGCCTTCGATGGTGGTGATCTCGGCCCGCTGCGCCTCGGCCCCGAGGACCAGACAGGAACAGACCAGACGGCCATTGAGCGTCACCGAACAGGCGCCGCAGTCGCCGGTGCCGCAACCCTCTTTCGCGCCGGTCAGGTGCAGGCGGTTGCGCAGAACGTCCAGCAGGGGCTCGTCCGGGTCACAGATGAACTCGACCGGATCGCCGTTGATGGTGGTAGAGATGTGAAGGCTTTTCATTTCGATGCTCCGGCATTGGCCGAGCCTTGGGCGCGGTCATAGGCGATTTTTGCGGCACGGCGGGCCAGAACGCCCGCGGTGGAGGTGCGGAAGGCGATGGTGCCGCGCTTGTCGTCGATCGGGTTGCAGGCGGCCTCGCAGGCCTGGGCGAGCGCGGACAGCGCCGCATCCTCAAGCTTGGTGCCGATGATGGCCTTGGCCGCGGCCTCGACCAGCACGACCTTCGGGGCGACCGCGCCCAGGGCCACGCGGGCCGCGGTGACGGTGCCCGTAGCATCCAGCGTCAGGTTGACGGCGGCCGAGGCGACGGCGATGTCCATCTCGGTCCGCGGGATGAAGCGCAGATAGGCGTCGCCAGACCGCGCCGGACGCGCCGGCAGCAGGATCGAGGTGACGATCTGCGCCTTGTTCAGCGTGGTCTTGCCCGGGCCGGCAGGAATATCCAGCACCGGCACATCATGGGTGCCATCCGGGCCCGCCACACGCACCACGGCATCGGCCGCGACCAGCGCCGGCACCGAATCCGCGGCCGGAGAACCGTTGCACAGGTTGCCCGCTATCGTGCTGCGACCCTGAACCTGGGTCGATCCGATCAGGCCGGCCGCCTCGATCACGCCGGGCCATTGCTGGCAGACGCCGGCATGTTCGCGCAGTTCGGCATTGGCGACAGCCGCGCCGATGCGAAAGCCGCCGGCTTCGGGAACGATGTCACGGATGCCGGGGATGTGCTTGATGTCCACCACCAGATCGACGGTCAGATTTCCCGCCTTCATCTGCACCAAGAGGTCGGTGCCCCCCGCCAGAACCCGGGATTTTCCCGGCTCTTCGGCCAAGGCCATCGCCGCGGCCGAGGCGCTTTGCGCTGTCATGTATCTCATGGTCTGACCTGTCCATCGCCAAATGCTATCGGTCGGCCCCGTGCAGGCACGCGGGCCGACCCTACGGCGCTACGTTATGCGGCAAGGCAGGGCAGGTTCAAGCGATGCTTGCGCAAACAGACCCGGGATATTTGACCAACCCGTCAAAACCGTCTCAGTTCATCACCATCAGCGGCTTGCCACGATAATCCGCCGGGAACAGCGATTTGAGGTGGTCGATCTTGGGCAGATCGTTGACGACGATGTAGCCATCGGTCGGATTCCGGGCGAGGAAATCCTGATGGTAATCCTCGGCCCGGTAGAAATGCGCGCCGGGCTCGATCCTGGTCACGATGGCACCGTCGAAAAGGTGCGCCTGTCCCAGTTGCGCGATATAGGCCGCGGCGACCCTGGCCTGTTCGGCATTGGTCGGAAAGACGGCAGAACGGTACTGCGTGCCCTCGTCCGGGCCCTGGCGGTTCAGTTGGGTCGGATCATGCGCCACCGAGAAATAGATCTGCAACAGATGGCCATAGCTGATCTTCTGCGGGTCAAAGACAACCTTCACAGACTCGGCCAGACCGGTCGTGCCCGAACTGACGCCTTCGTAGCTGACATTGTCCACCTTGCCCCCGGCATAGCCCGAGGTGGCAGAGGTCACGCCCTTGACGTGGGAAAACACGCCCTGGATCCCCCAGAAACATCCGCCGGCAAAGATTGCGGTCTCGGCGCCCGCGCCAGGGGCTTCATCGACAGCGGGGGCAGGCAGCGGGATGCCTTCCTGCGCAAAGCCGGCATGGGCGGAAACCACGGCAGCGGCGGCAAGAAACAGGCGAAGCGATATGCGGGTCATCTGATGTCCTTTCTGAGGGCAGGGTCAGGCGGATTGATGGAAGTTCAGCGCGACGCCGTTCATGCAGTAGCGCAGTCCGGTGGGTTTGGGGCCGTCGTCGAAGACATGGCCCAGATGACCACCGCAGCGCGAACAATGCACCTCGGTGCGCACCGCCCCGAAGCTGGTGTCCTCGCGGGTCGAGACCGCATGGGCCAGCGGCTGCCAGAAGCTGGGCCAGCCCGTGCCGCTGTCAAACTTGGTTGAAGAATTGAAGAGCGACAGGTCGCAGCCGGCACAGGCAAAGGTGCCTTGACGGCTCTCGTGCAACAGCGGGCTGGTGAAGGCGCGCTCGGTTGCCTCCTGACGCAGGACGGCGAATTGAGTGGGCGTCAGAAGCTGGCGCCATTCTGCCTCGGTATGGGTGACGGCAAAGGCCTCTCCGGCCATGGCGCCACGGGTGGCAAGGCCAAGTTTCAACGCCACGCTGCCGAACAGCAGCCGGGTCAGGGTGGTGCGTCGCGTGATCTGCATCTTGTATCCTCCGGTAAGGGTCGGGCGGGCGGATCGGGTCAGCCCATCCTTGCCCGTCCTTTCGGGACCGCAGCCGGGCTGTTACACCGCTCACGTATTGGTGTTATGGGAGGTACGAAACACCGGGCGGAATGGTTTCAACTTTTCGCAACCCGTTTGTAACACGAAGGTCCGATCCGACGAAGTGCAGGACAGAATGCAGCAGACCGAAGACCCTTGGGCCACGCTGCTTGTGGCGGCCAATGCGGGGGATGGGCAGGCCTATGCCCGGTTCCTCATTGCCGTCACGCCTGTCATCCGGGGGATCGTCCGCGCGCGCGGGCGCAGCCTGCCGCCCGACCAGCATGAGGATATTGTGCAAGACGTGCTTTTAGGACTTCACCTCAAGCGCCACACCTGGCGGCAGGATCATCCCGTGCGGCCCTGGGTCTATGCGATCGCGCGCTACAAGGTGATCGACGCCTTCCGCAAGCGCGGGGCCGCGATCCACCTGCCGATCGAGGATTACAGCGACATCCTGCCCGCCGAGGCCGAAGCCGACCCGGTCCACCGCCAGGACGAGGCGCGCGAGGTCGAACGCTTGCTTGGCCAGCTTGACCCGCGGTCGGCCGAGATCGTGCGCGCTGTCTCTCTGCGCGAGGAGTCGCAGGCGACCGTGGGGGCGCGGCTGCAAATGTCGCCGGCGAACCTGCGGGTCACGCTGCACCGCGCGATGAAGAAGCTGGGCACGCTGGGGCGGAGGGAGGACGAGTGAAAACCGATGACCTGATCGCGCGCCTTGCCGTTGAACCACCGCCGCAGCCGCTGCGCCCGGCCGTGATGGCGCTGACCATCGCCACCGCCATCGTGGTTCCGACCGTGGTCTATCTTTGCGTGCTGGGCATGCGGCCCGATCTGTCGCCCGCCTGGTCCAACCCGGTCGTGCCGTTCAAGACGGTGCTGCCCCTCTTGATCTGCGGCCTGTCGCTCACGCTGTTGTTGCGCCTGGCGCGGCCCGAGGCGCGGCCCGGGCTGCTGCCGATCGGCTATATCGTGCCGGTCGCCTCTGCCGTGGCGCTGTGGGTCGGGGCCTATATCCTGCGCGCGCCGGCCGACCGGTTCGCCGAGGTCGGCATGGGCTCGGTGGCGGAATGCATGGGCGGGGTCCTGTCGCTGTCGGCCGTGCCCAGCCTTGTGGCGCTGCGGGCCCTGCGCCGGGGGGCCAGCACGCAGCCCGGCCTTTCGGCGACGCTGGCCGGATTGACGGCGTCCTCGGGCGCCGCGGCGGGCTATTCGCTGTTCTGCACGCGCGACAACCCGCTGTTCTTTGTGACCTGGTATGGCATCGCCATTCTGGTCGTCACCCTGCTGACGGCGCGTTACGGCAAGCGGATGCTCAGCTGGTAGCGGCGCCCCCGTGCCATCCGGTCAGGGCCCCTGACAGGAACAGCGCCGACAGCGCCTTGGCGAAATCGAACTGCGGCGCCTCGACAAAGCTGGCGGCGGCGGCGGATGACAGGGTCGCTCCGGCCATCAAGCGTACCAGAAAGCCTGCGACACCCGGGGCCAGAGGCTGGATCGTCACCTCGGCCACCGGGCGCAGGATCAGCACATCCTCGGTCCGGGTCATGTCGACCGGCGCGGGGGTCTGCCCGGGCTGGTTCATCTGCCAGATCGTCAGCACCGGAAAGGCCGACCGGATCAGCCGCGCCGAGGGGTGAAAGCCGAACCGCAGCGCGCCCAGCATCGCCGGCGCCATCGCCAGAAGGGGCGAGACATCGGCCGGCACCGCCTCGGCCGCGTGATAGGCCTCGACCCAGGCGCGTTCCAGCCGGGCCAGATCGGGCAGGTAGGGCAGATGGGCGACGGGGGGAAAGATCTCCAGAAAGGCGGGAATGCCGGCGCCATAGGCGAGCAGAACCGGCGACTCCGGGGGCTCGGTCCGGGCGTAGAACCCGGCCATGGCGCGGAAGAAATCATCGCCCACGACCCGGCGCAGCACCGGAAAACTGTCGGACAGCGCATCGATCAGCCCGACGATGACATTGTTGCGATAGACCGCAAAGCGGCGCGACGAGGGTTTGCCGTCCGGCCCAAGCAGGCCTTGCGGCGCAGGCAGGCGATTGTCGAGGAGCGCCGCGCCGAAGGCGGCTTGCCGGTCAGCCAGCGCCATGGCGCACCGCCGCGTGCCGGGCCATCACGGTCTCGGCCCGGACCGTTTCGGCGTGAAGGTCGCTCCAATCCGGCACGTTGGCATCCCATTCGATCAGGGTCGGCAGCGGCCCGGTCATACGCAGCGCATGGGCATAAAGATCCCAGACGCCCGCATCGACGGGGCGGTCATGCGTGTCGATCAGCAGGGGACGGCCGGCCTCGTCCACCTGCGGGGTGAAGCCCGCCAGATGGATTTCGCGCACCTGCGCCAGCGGGAACCGCGCGATATAGTCGAAAGGATCATAGGCCAGATTGGTGGCCGAGATATGGACGTTGTTCACATCCAGAAGCAGATGGCAGCCGGTGCGGCGCGCCACCTCGGCGATGAAATCCACCTCGTCATGAGTGGATTCCGCGAAGGTCAGATAGGTGGTGGGGTTTTCCAGCAGCATCCGGCGGCCCAGCGTGTCCTGCACCTGATCGACATGGGCGCAGACCCGGATCAGGGTTTCGTCGGTATAGGGCACCGGCAAAAGGTCGTTCAGAAAGCCGGTCTCATGGCTCGACCAGGCGAGGTGTTCCGAAAACAGCCCCGGCTCATAGCGCGCGATCAGATCGCGCAGCCGCGCCAGATGGTCCCGGTCCAGCGCCCGGTCCGCGCCGATCGACAGGCCCACGCCATGCAGCGACAGGGGATAGGCCGCGCGGATGGCGGTCAGGTAGCGGTGCGGCGGCCCGCCGGCGCCCATGTAATTCTCGGCATGAACCTCGAAAAAACCCACATCGGGGCGATCCAGCAGGATCGTTGCATAGTGCGCGGCATTCAGGCCCACGCCCGCCCGCGCCGGGATGCCAGAGCTTTCGAACCGCAAGGCGCCATCCATGACCAAACCTTTCCTGCCGACGAAGGGGGCGGCCCGAAAGCCGCCCGCCTGATGCTTACATCGAGGTCAGCGAACCGTGGCCCTTGGGCGTCTTCATGCCTTCGCAGGTGCCGGTCGGGACCAGCTTGAAGGCATTGCCCTGATAATCCTCGCTGGCCGTGCCCGCGCAGGTCGTGCCCGCGCCGGCAAAGCAATCGTTCTGGCCCTTCAGTGCCACGCCGAAGCATTGTTCGAACTTGCCGGTCTTCAGCTGGGTCTTGGTCATGTCCTGCGCCTTCATCATATCGGCTTCGGACATTTTCATGCCATCGGCATGGGCCAGCGACAGCCCGCCGATCGCGGTGACGACGGCCGAGGCGAAGACGGCCTTGAGCATGGGTTTGGACATCGGGTTTCCTCTCCAATTGGGGCGGCCCTCGGGCCACTGTTCCGGGCAGGGTTCTCATGAGCCTGCCTCTGTCGGTTCGGCGGAAATCCGGCGGCGTTACAGGGCGCTTGCAGAAAATTGCGAAAAACCGCCGGTCACAGCGGATGGGTCTCTTTCACATAGACCTCGAAAAAGTCCGAAAAGGTGGCCACCCTCAACGGCAGATGGTCATAGGGCGGGTAATAAAGCGTCAACCAGATGTCGGGCGCGGCCCAGTCGGGCAGAACCTGCACAAGACGATTGGCGCGCAGATCCTCTTCAACGATGAAACGGGGCAGAAGGGCGATGCCTTCGCCCTGCACAGCGAGCCTGGCCAGAAGATCGCCATTGTTGGCGCTGAAGCCACCCTTGGCCAGATGGCGGCGCTGGCTCGCGCCCCTTGACAGGTCCCAGGTTTCCTCGCGCGCCTCCTGGCCATAGCTGAGACAGGCGAAGCGCTGCAGATCCTCCGGCGCCTCGGGCGGGCCGTGGCGCGTCAACAGGGCGGGCGCCGCGACCAGCAGGCGCGGCACCTTGCAGATCTTGCGCCAGACAGTGGATTTGTCATTCGGCGGACCGGAAATCCGGATCGCCAGATCATAATCCTCTGCCACGATGTCCACAAAGCCGTCCGACAGGGTCAGCGCCACATGGGTCAGCGGGTTCAGGACCGCGAATTGCGACAGCACGGCGGGCAGCACCTTCAACCCCAGCGACATCGGCGCCGAAATGCGGATCAGGCCCGCCGTCTGGCCATGCTGTTCCTGTGTGTCGCTGGTCGCCCTTGCGATGCCCTGCACAAGGGGGGCCATCCGCGCGGCATAGACGGCGCCGGCCGAGGTCAGCGACACCTGCCGCGTGGTACGCAACAGCAATTGCACACCCAACCGATCCTCCAGCGCCGAGACGGTACGGGTGACCGAGGCGGGCGTCATCGCCAATTGCCGTGCGGCGCCCGAAAAGCTGTGCAGTTCGGCGACGGCGAGAAAGGTCCGGATGGATTCAAGCTCTCCCATTTCAGCACCATTACACAAGCGGCAATAATATATGCAAGATTATGATCATTCTTTTCCCTAACGGATTGCCCCATCTTCTCCTCAGCGAACAAGGGGCCCTGCCCGAAAGGAAACCAACCATGCTGACCCAGATCAAAGGCCTGCACCACGTCACCTCGATGGCGGCGGATGCGCAGGAAAACAACGACTTCTTCACCAAGACCCTTGGCCTGCGCCGGGTCAAAAAGACGGTCAACTTCGACGCGCCGGATGTCTATCACCTGTACTATGGCGACGAGGTGGGCACGCCCGGCTCGGTGATGACCTACTTTCCCTTCCCGCATATCGTGAGGGGCAGCCGCGGCGCCGGCGAGGTGGCCGAGACGCTGTTCTCGGTGCCCAAGGGATCGCTTGGCTACTGGAAAGAGCAGCTTGGCAGCCACGGCGTGAAAGGCCTGAAAGAGGGTGAAACCTTTGGCGAGACGCAGTTGAGCTTCCTTGGCCCGGACGGCGACGACTTCGCCCTGGTCGAGGTTGACGGCGACAGCCGCGCCCCTTTTGCCGGACCGGTTCCGCAAGCCGAAGGCGTGCACGGCTTTCACGGCGCCCGGATGCGGCTGCGCGATGGCGGGGCGACGGGGGAACTGCTGCAGTTCATGGGCTATGACAAGGTGGACACCAGGGGTGACCTGACCCGCTATGCCATCAAGGGCAATGGTGCGGATTTCATCGACCTCGAGGTGCTGCCCGGTGCCGCCCCGGCCCGGCAAGGTGCCGGCTCGGTCCACCACATCGCGTTTGCCGTGGAAAACCGTGCCGCCCAGCTTGAGGTGCGCAAGGCCCTGCTGGACACCAGCTATCACGTGACGCCCGTGATCGACCGCGATTATTTCTGGGCGATCTACTTCCGTACACCCGGCGGCGTGTTGTTCGAGGTTGCCACCAACGAGCCCGGCTTTGACCGCGATGAAGACACAGCGCACCTGGGTCAGGCCCTGAAACTGCCGACCCAGCACGCACATCTGCGCGAACAGCTGGAACACCTGCTCAAGCCCATCGTCGATTGACAACCCGGGCGCCCACCTTTCCACGCGTCTGACCGCTTGTGAAAGGCGCGGCGCCCCAACACCCGGAGCCATCATGTCCCTCAGCGCTTATCATCACCTTGCCAAAGCCGGGCCGCCCGGTGCCCCGCTGGTCTTTGCCTTTCACGGTACCGGCGGCGACGAACATCAGTTCTTCGGGCTGATCGAACAGATCCTGCCGCAAGCCGGCATCGTCTCGCCACGCGGCGATGTCTCGGAACACGGTGCCAACCGCTTTTTCCGCCGCACTGGCGAGGGCGTCTATGACATGGCCGACCTGGCCCTGCGGACGGCCAAGATGGCGGGCTTTATCGCAGCCCACAAGGCGGCCAATCCCGGCGCGCCGGTCTATGGCCTGGGCTATTCCAACGGTGCCAATATCCTCGCCTCGGTGGTGCTTGAGGCGCCGGACCTCTTCGAACGGGTCGTGTTGATGCACCCGCTGATCCCGTGGCAACCCGCGCCGAATGCCGGACTGCGGGGCAAGAAGGTGCTGATTACCGCCGGTCGCCAGGATCCGATCTGCCCCCTGCCCCTGACCCAGTCGCTCGACCATTACTTCAAGACGCAGGGCAGCGCGGTGGACCTGTTTCTGCACGACGGCGGCCACGAGGTGCGCCAGCCCGAACTGACCGCAATCGCCGCCTTCCTGAAGGCCTGAACCACGCAAACCCGCGTCTTTGAAGACAGTTTGAAACGCCTTTCAGGCGTTTGGCGGTGGAAAGACCAAAGTTTTTCGGCCCCGCGCCCTGGCCTCAACCACTCGTTCATTCTGCCGGCCTAACTCTGAAGCACGCATTCAGAAGGAGCGCCCATGCAGCACGCTGCCCCCACCGCCTTTCGCAAACCGCTGAGCCAGAGTCTTGGACAGGCTGCGATCTTGCGCAAGATCTACGAACAAGCCGACATCGGCCCCTTGGCCGCCTTGCTTATTCACCGCGCGGGGGCAGGCTCTGCCGATCCGGGTGCGGCGATGGATCTGTCGACGCTGTTGCTGGCCCAGGGCGGCGACTGGGCGGCCGAGGGCAAGATCATGCAACGCGCCGCCGCGCGCGTACAACCCGACTATGAGGTGGTGCATGGCGCGGGCACCGGGCCGCGCGTTCTGGCGCTGGTCACGCCGGGCGATTTCATGGCCAATACGCCGATCGACTTTCTGCTGGCCGGGTCGGACGCCGTGCTGATCCAGCATTTCGTGGATGAGAGCACCGAAACGCTCGACGATCTGCCGCCGCATGACGTGGCCTTCATGGCCGTGGGCGAGGGGCCGGAAAACGCAGCCGTGCTGGCCAACCTGCATGGCCTTCTGCGCGATTTCCCCGGTCCGATCCTGAACAACGCGCCGAACCTGATCGCGCATCTGTCGCGCGACCGCGTCAGCGAGATGCTGGCCGACATTCCCGGCGTGGTTTGCCCGCAGACCCGGCGAGTCAGCCGGCTCATGCTGACTGCGGCCGTGCGGTCGGGCCGGTTCTTCGATTATCCGGCCGTGGTGCGCCCGATCGGCTCGCACGCGGGGCAAGGTCTGGCCAAGATCGAAGATGCCGAAGACCTGCGCGCCTTCCTTTCCGTTCGCCCCGAAGAGGAATTCTACGTCGCCCCCTTCGTCGATTATCGCGGCGCGAACGGGCTTTACGCCAAGGCGCGCGTGGTGCTGATCGACGGCAAGCCCTTCGCCAGCCACATGGCATGTTCGCCGCACTGGATGGTGCATTACCTCAATGCGCAGATGGAAACCAACGCCAACCGCCGCGCGCTGGAGGCCGCCTGGATGGAAAGATTCGATCAGGGTTTCGCAAAGCGGCAGGGCAAGGCCCTGGCGGCCGTGTCAAAGGCGGTCGGGCTGGATTACTTCGGCATCGACTGCGCGGAACTGCCCGATGGCCGGCTGCTGGTCTTTGAACTCGACGTCGCGATGATCGTGCACGACATGGATAGCGAGGCGCTGTTCCCCTACAAGAAGCCCGCCATGCGCAAATTGTTCGCAGCCTTTGTCGCGGCGCTGCAAGGCTATCCGGCAGAGAAATTCGGGCCGTTCCGGGTCTGAGTGCTGACGCCGGCACGGGCCTGACCGAAATGAAAAAGGCCCCACCAAACGGCGGGGCCTTGCGGGACGATGGCGCCGATCAGCCCTTTTTCAGGACGCGGTTGCCCAGAACCTCGGCGATCTGCACGGCGTTCAGCGCCGCGCCCTTGCGCAGGTTGTCCGAAACGCACCACAGCGACAGGCCGTTCTCGATGGTGGAATCCTGGCGGACCCGGCTGACATAGGTGGCATATTCACCGACACATTCGATGGGTGTGACGTAGCCACCGGGCTCACGCTTGTCGACCAGCAGGACGCCGGGCGCCTCGCGCAGGATGTCTTGCGCTTCCTCCCAGTCGAGCGGCTCTTCGAACTCGATGTTGATCGCCTCGGAATGGCCGACAAAAACCGGAACCCGCACGCAGGTGGCGGTGACCTTGATGGCCGGGTCGAGGATCTTCTTGGTCTCGGCCACCATCTTCCATTCTTCCTTGGTCTCGCCCGAATCCATGAAGACGTCGATCTGAGGAATCACGTTGAAGGCGATCTGCTTCTGGAACTTCTTCGGCGCGACCTCTTGGCCGGGAACGTAAAGGCCCTTGGTCTGGTCCCACAGTTCGTCAATGCCTTCCTTGCCGGCGCCCGACACGGACTGATAAGTCGCAACCACCACCCGCTTGATGCGGGCGCGGTCGTGCAGCGGCTTCAACGCCACCACCATCTGCGCGGTCGAGCAGTTCGGGTTGGCGATGATGTTCTTGTTCTTGTACATGAAGATCTGATCGGCATTCACTTCCGGCACGATCAGCGGGACCTGGCTGTCGTAGCGATAGAGCGAGGAATTGTCGATCACGATGCAGCCGGCCGCTGCGGCCTTGGGTGCGTAGATCTTGGTCGCCTCGGAGCCCACGGCGAACAGGGCGATGTCCCAGCCAGTGAAATCGAAAGTGTCGAGGTCCCGGGTCTTGACGGTCTTGTCGCCGAAGCTGATTTCGGTGCCCAGAGATTTGCGCGACGCAAGCGCGGCAATCTCATCCACCGGAAACTCGCGCTCGGCGAGGATATTCAGCATTTCGCGGCCCACGTTGCCCGTGGCACCCGCGACGACGACCCTGTAGCCCATCGGGGTTCTCCTTTGTCAAAGCCCGGTCTGGTTCGAAACCCAATGGGTCCGAACAACCGCGGGCCTTAGCGCATGCCCGATGAAGGGGAAAGGGGCGAATGCGTCCTATGGCGATTTGGCCGCTTATTCTGGTGCAGTCGTGCCTGCGACCAGATGGAAACGCCTATCGCGCGCCATCAGCGCCTCGACAAAGGCGCGCTCGGCGGCGAAATCGTGCGGCACCTTGTCGGCGGTGCGGCGGCCGGACAGGGATTGGCTGGCGAAGAAGTCAAAGCCAAAAAGCGTGACGCGGGTGGCAGGGCTGCGCGACAGAAGGTCGATCAGCATCAGGCCGGTGGTGGGCGGGGCGTTCAGCGCGCGCTTCAGACGTTGGAAATCGGTCAGCGGCGGCAGGGCAAAACCCGGATGACGCGCGACGATCCAGGGCAGGCGCTTGCGCTTGTGCGACATCCACAGGATCAGCCGGGGGTTGAGGCGCTGCAGGGTCGCTGCGTCAAGACGTGTGGCCAGCGCCAGAACGTCGGTCCGGCTGCCATGGCTTTCGACGGCGGGCATCGGCGCGCGGTTGATGCGGATCACCAGATCGGCGGCGTCGATCGCAGCGCCATGGGTCGAGGCAGAAAGGCTGCGGGCATTGCCGACCAGCGCGATATGTCCGGTCATCTGCGCCATCACCTGCGTCATCGGCAGGGACAGCGCCGCCAGTGGCGCCTCTTGTCGCAGGGTGCGGGCGAGGTAGAATCCCAGCCGCGTCATGGCGTGTCCAACAGGCGGCGGTAGACGGCGATCAGGGCTGCGGCCTCGTCTTCGATGCGAAACCCGCGCTCGACCCGGCTTCGGGCGGCAACGGATTGCGCGGCGCGCAGGTCCGGGTCATCGATCAGGGCAGCCGTCGCCCTCGCCAGCGCGGCAACATCGCCCGGATCGACCAGGGCGCCGGTTTCGCCGGGCGCGATCAGCTCTTCAAAGGCGCCAACCCGGGCCGCGACGACCGGCACGGCACAGGCCATCGCCTCAAGCGGGGTCAGGCCAAAGCCCTCCCACCGCTGCGGCGCGACATAGATGTCGAGCGCACGGTACCAGTCCGGCATCTGGTCTACAGCGACCTCGGGCAGAAAGCGGATGCGGTCCGACAGACCGGCCCGCGCGACCTGCGCCTTCAGACCGTCCAGATAGGCCGCGTGCGGGTCAGTGGCGCGCCCCATGACCAGGGCCACGACATTCGGACGCTGCGGCAGGAGAGCGATCATCGCCTCGACGAAATCTCCGGTGCCTTTCTGCGCGCGGATCCGGCCATAGCAGCCGATCAGCACGCCATCTGGCAGGCCGAGCCTGCGGCGCAAGGCGGCACGGTCGGCGGCGGGCGCAAAGCCCGTGGTGTCGATGCCATGCAGGATCACCTGTGCCGGACGTGCCAGATAGGCGGCGGTACGGGCCGAGGTCGCGACCACGCCGTCCATCCGCTCGATCAGCCAGCGCGTGTAGCCGGTATGCCTGCGCTGCGAGGCCGAGGTGAACAGAAGCCTCAGCTTGCGGCGCAGCACATGGCGCAGGATCAGGCCCAGCAGCATTTCCGTATTGCGCCGCGCATGCCAGACACGCCAGCGGTCGCGCGGCAGGAAGGCCATGCGCCACAGGGCGACATGCGGCAGGTCGGGCGGCAGCCCCGGCCCGGTGGTGACTATGCCGATCTGGCGCGCCTGCACCGGGATCAGCCGGACCACAGTCGCCGTCACCCCGGACAGGCGGCGCTTGAGGTTTGGGGCGATCACCTCGATCTGCGACAGGGCGGGTTCAGGCATGGCATCCTCGGGCTTGGCCCCCGCGATAGCCCAAACCACCGCCCTTGGAAAGCGTCAGGCCGGTTGCAGCGTCAGCGGCCTTTCGCGAATCGGCAGGTGGATCAGCGCCGAGAAAGCGCCGACGCCGATGCCGATCCACCAGACCAGCGTGTAGCCTCCGGTCAGGTCATACATCCGCCCACCGAGCCAGACGCCGAGGAACGAGCCCAACTGGTGGCTCAGAAATACAAAACCATAGAGCGTGCCCATGTAGCGGATGCCGTAAAGATGCGCCACGAGGCCCGAGGTCAAGGGCACGGTCGCCAGCCACATCGCCCCCATCACCGCCGAAAACAGCATCACCGTGGTGGGCGTCATCGGCAGGACGATGAACAGGATCGAGGCAATCGTGCGCCCGGTATAAATCCCGGCCAGCAGGTATTTCTTGGAAAACCGCTTGCCCAGCAGGCCGGCCGTGATTGACCCCGCGATGTTGAACAGCCCGATCACCGAGATGGCAATCGCCCCCAGCACCGAGGTCGAGGTGATGCCAAGCCCGGCCAGAACGCCGGTCGGGTCGATCGCTCCACAGCGTTCTGTCACGAAGGCCGGAAAATGCGCCGTGATGAAGCCCAGCTGATAGCCGCAGGAAAAGAAGCCCATGAAGATCATCGTGTAGGACGGGTCGCGGAAGGCACGGACCAAAACGGTGCCGAGGCTTTCCTGCAATTCAGCCTTGCTGGCCATCGGCGCGGATTTGAGGAAAGGCAGCGCCAGAAGCGTGACCAGGATCACAACGGCAAAGATGCCGAAGACGGTCTGCCAGGGATAGTGCTGCAACAAAAGCTGCGCCGTCGGGGCACCCACCACCTGCCCGGCCGAGCCGGCCGCCGTGGCGATGCCGAGGGAAAGGCTGCGATTCTCGGCACTGGTCGCCCGGCCTACAATCGCGAGGATAACACCGAAGCCAGTACCCGCGATGCCAAATCCGACCAGAATTTCAAGGGCCTGCATCGCGCCGGGCGTCGTGGCATAACCTGACAGGACCAGCCCCAGCGCATACAGAACGGCGCCGGCGATGATGGCCTTGCGGTCGCCGAACCGTTCTGCCGCGGCGCCGAACATCGGCTGGCCGATGCCCCAGGCCAGGTTCTGGATCGCGATGGCCAGCGAAAAATCCGACCTTGGCCAGCCGAACTCGGCGGCAATCGGGATCTGGAACACGCCGAAGCTCGCCCGGATCGCGAAGTTCAGCAACAGCACCGCGCAGCCCGCGATGAGGATCGGAGTGAAAACGGAAGTCTTGGTCATCGCGCGCCTGAAATTCGTGGGCCGCCAAATTCCCGCAACGCTGGTGCAGCGTCAAATGCTATATTGTAATGGCTACACTGACGGTTTGGGGGTGCAGTCGGGGCAGGTGTTGCCCTCGGTCACCGGATGGCCGCAGCTGCGGCACATCCAGGCCGTGCCCTGCCGCAGCCCATGCCCGACCGAGACCCGGCCGTCGAAGACAAAGCATTCGCCCTGCCACAGGCTTTGGTCCTCGGGCACGTCTTCCAGATATTTCAGGATGCCGCCCTGCAGGTGAAACACCTCGGGCACGCCTTGACCCAGCAGGTAGTTGGTCGACTTCTCGCATCGGATGCCGCCAGTGCAGAACATCGCGATGCGCTTGCCGTCAAACCTGGCGCGGTTGTCTTGCCACCACTGCGGGAACTGCCGGAAGCTGGCGGTTTCGGGGTTGATGGCGCCGGCAAAGCTGCCGATCGAAACCTCATAAGCATTGCGGGTGTCGATGACGGCCACGTCGGGGGCGGTGATCAGCGCGTTCCATTCGTGCGGCGGGACATGGCGCCCGACCCGCGCAAGGGGGTCGACGCCGGCAACGCCCATGGTGACGATCTCTGGCTTGACGCGCACCTTCATGCGGGTGAAGGGCATCGCGTTGGCCCTCGATTGCTTGCAGACCAGGCTGTCGCAGCCGGGCAAGGCGCGGATATGGGCCAGAACCCTGTCAATCGCGGATGGGGTGCCAGCGATGGTGCCATTGATCCCCTCACCCGCAAGCAAAAGCGTGCCCCGAACGCCCTCGGCCTCGCACAGCGACAGAAGCGGCTGGCGCAAGGCCTCGGGCTCGGCAAGGGGCGTGAAGTGATAGAGGGCGGCCACAGTGAACATGGGCGGCACTTAGTCGGTCGAGGCCGTGAACTCAAGCAGCGCTTGACCCCCTGCAACACCTTACCTAACCCTGAGCCAAAGCGAGGTCCCCATGCGCCCCAATCTCTTGCGTCCCAGCAGCGAAGCCCTGATCGTGATCGACGTGCAGAACGATTTCTGCCCCGGCGGCGCCCTCGCGGTGGCCGAGGGTGATGCGATCATCCCGCGCATCAACGCGCTGATGGACGAATTTCAGACCGTCATCCTGACGCAAGACTGGCACCCGGCCGATCACAGCTCTTTCGCGGCCAACCATCCGGGTTCCGAGCCGTTCGGCCAGATCGAGATGCCCTATGGCCCGCAGACCCTGTGGCCGGTCCATTGCGTGCAGGGCACGCCGGGGGCCGCGTTTCACGCCGACCTGCGCACCGATCCGGCACAGCTTGTGCTGCGCAAAGGGTTCCGCGCCGCCATCGACAGCTATTCCGCCCTGTTCGAGAATGACCGCAGCACGCCGACCGGGCTGGAAGGCTACCTGCGCGGACGCGGGATCGAGCGACTGACCCTCGTTGGCCTTGCGACGGACTACTGCGTTGCCTTTTCGGCGCTGGATGCGGCGGCCAAGGGCTTTGCCGTCACCGTGCTGGAGGGGGCCTGCCGGGCCATCGACCTTGGCGGCTCTCTGGCCCGGCAGCAAGGTGCAATGCGGGCAGCGGGCGTCACCTTGCTGGCCTGAGGGCGCGGCCCCGCCGAAGACCATGCGCATGCGAAGGGGCTTTGACCTTGGCCCCGGGTTGCTGGCATATTCCCCTACGGAAGGAGCCCATCCATGGTCGATCTTGCTACACGGGTCTGGAATCACCGCTGGAAGATCGATCCGATCGTGCGGTCGCTGATTGACACCGACTTTTACAAACTGTTGATGTGTCAGTCGATTTTCCGCAATCGGCCCGATACCGTGGTGAAATTCAGCCTGGTCAACCGCAGCCCCAAGATCCGGCTGGCCGAACTGGTCGACGAGGGCGAACTGCGCGAACAGCTGGACCATGTGCGCTCGCTCAAGCTGTCGCGCGGCGAAAGCACCTGGCTGCGCGGCAACATGTTCTACGGCAAGCGCCAGATGTTCCGCCCGGATTTCATGGAATGGTTCGAAGGGATGCACCTGCCGCCCTACCATCTGGAAAAGCGTGACGGCCAATATGAACTGACCTTTGAAGGCCGCTGGCACGAAGTCATGCTGTGGGAGATTCCGGCGCTTGCGGTTCTGATGGAACTGCGCAGCCGCGCGGTTCTGCAGCGCCTTGGCCGGTTCGAGCTTGAGGTGCTTTACGCCCGCGCGATGACCAAGCTTTGGGAAAAGATCACCCGGCTGCGCGCCATCGACGGCCTGAAGATCGCCGATTTCGGCACACGGCGGCGGCACAGCTTCCTCTGGCAGGACTGGTCGGTGCAGGCCATGATCGAGGGGCTGGAAAACCGCTTCATCGGGACGTCGAATTGCCTGATCGCCCAGCGTCGCGACATCGAAGCGATTGGCACCAATGCGCACGAACTGCCGATGGTCTATGCCGCCCTGGCGCGCGACGATGCCGAGCTGGCGCGCGCGCCCTATCAGGTCATGGCGGACTGGCAGGAGGAACACGACGGCAACCTGCGCATCATCCTGCCCGATACCTTCGGCTCGGAAGGCTTCCTGAAGCGCGCACCCGACTGGCTGGCCTCGTGGACCGGGATGCGCATCGACAGCGGCGACCCCGCGCAGGCCGCCGAAGGGGCGATCCGCTGGTGGAAGGACCGCGGCGAAGACCCGACCGAAAAGCTGGTGATCTTCTCTGACGGTCTGGACGTGGCCAAGATCGAGGAACTGTCGCGGCAGTTCGCCGGTCGGGTCAAGGTCTCGTTCGGGTGGGGAACGATGCTGACCAACGATTTCAGCGGCTTGGCGGTTGGCGACGGGCTGGCCCCTTTCTCGCTGGTGTGCAAGGCGGTTTCGGCCAATGGCTTTCCGACGGTCAAGCTGTCGGACAATCCGAACAAGGCGCTGGGGCCGGCGGATCAGATCGAACGCTACAAGCGGGTCTTTGGTGTAGGCGCGCAGCAGGCAATGGAGGTTCTGGTCTGACGGCCTAATCTTCGTCCTCGGGGGTCTGGCGGTTCAGCTTGACCCCGCTGCGCACTTTCTTTGCGGCGATGCGGCGCTGGATGCTGCCATAGGTCGGCTTGGTCGCCAGACGGCGCTTGGGCGCGATGAGGGCCTGGCGGATCATCTCGACCAGCCTGTCACGGGCCAGTTCGCGGTTCTGCGCCTGGCTGCGGGTTTCCTCTGCCTGAATGACGATGGCGCCTTCGGTCGTCCAGCGTCGGCCGGCCAGACGTTTCAGTCGTGCCTTCACGGCGGGGGTCAGGTTGGGCGACCGCTCTGCCTCGAAGCGCAATTCTACGGCGGTCGAGACCTTGTTGACGTTCTGCCCGCCCGGACCCGAGGCGCGGACGAATTGCTCTGACAATTCCCAGTCGGCGATCTGAATGGCATCGGTTACACGCAGCATGACCGGGCTTTTAACAGCAAAGCATTCAGGACAAAAGAGAAAGGGCCGCCTCTCCGGCGACCCTTCCCGAGTTCCAAGGAGATGGGCCAGTTAGGGCATCCATCCAACCTTTGGCCGTCTTGCAAGGGGGTTGCCCCTAGAAAACGAACCTCCTGGCTGTCCCGACACCACTCTCCAATATCACTCTAGACACTGGATCACCTCCTTTCGAAATTGTTGCCGATAAGGTTAGGTTGGCACAGATTTGGTGTTTGTCAAAACCTTTTACGCTATCGGTGCGGTCATTTTGGCAACAATTAGACGGAAAGGCAGCAAACCGAAGAGCGCTATCCCAAATTTTACGCACCAGTCGGCGACGGCGAGCGAGACCCAGAATGGAACCACCCGGCCAAGCCCCAGAAGCGGGCCGGGGGCCGCCGCCCAGGACACGTCGTTGCCGGGCTCGAGAAAGGTCAGGCTGGCCGAAAAGGCGATGGTGAAGAAGATCACGCTGTCCAGCGTCGATCCCATCAGGGTGGAAATCAGCGGGGCGCGCCACCATTCGGCGCGGCGGAACCGGTCGAACAGGGTCACGTCGAGCAACTGGCCGACCAGAAACGCCGTGCCGGACCCAAGGGCGACGCGCAGCGTCACGAGGGGGCCGAATTCGTTGTGGATCTGTGTGCCCACCACCGAACAGAGCAAGCCCACGACGAAGCCGGCCAGCACCACGACGCGGGCCGCCCGAGCACCCTCGAGCCGGTTGGTGATGTCATTGACCAGAAAGGACAGCGGATAGGTCAGCGCGCCCCAGGTCAGGAAGGCACCCATTGGGTGCTGCACAAGGATGTTGGAGGCCACGACAATGACCGCCATGGCCAGAATGCCGGGAAACAGGATCTTCATTTGCTTTTTTTCCGTTTTTACAAGGTCGCGGAGACTTGGCCCTCCCCATGAGGACGGCGGCTGATACGCTCGGCCTTCAGGCGTGTCAATCGGGCAGGCGATACTCGACGATCTGGCTGCGGAACAGCGGCAGGTAGTTGTCATCGCTGATCATCGTGGCCACCAGTCCGTCCGGACCGCGCCAGACGACAAGGCCTTCGAGGTTGTCATGCGTGCCGGGTTCGGTCTGCAACACGGTACTTTCCCGGGTCAGCCCGGTTTCGGCCAGATCAAACCGGCGGATCCTGGTGGCAAAGCCGCCAAGGCCGCGAAACTCACGCTCCAGAACATAGAGCCTGCCATCCGGGCCAAAGGTCGCGTCCGACACCAGAAAAGCCCCGCGGCGCGGCAGGACGAAGGGCTGGTCCCAGCCGCCCTTGCGGAAACGGTAAACCGGAAAGGGCCGGCCCGGCGCGGCCGAGATTTCGGGGATCGTGTAAAGCGTGCCATCGGGCGCCAGCGCCAGGGCCTCCAGCGCGCGATTTTTCGGCATCGCGGCAAAGGCCGGGGGCACGGGCAGAAAAGTGGCAGGCTTGCCGAGCCCGGCATAGCGCTGCACCCGCGCCGGTCCCTCGAACGAGACGTAAAGGCTGCCATCCGCCGCGACCGCAAGCCCCTCGCTGTCGGTCATGCCATCGGCCAGCGGCTGGCCGTCTGGGCCCAAAAGACGTGTCATGGCCCCGGTGTGGATGGCCGTGATCCGCCCGGCGGCGTCGCGGTCAAACCGGCCGGTCACAAAGGCGCCGTGGTCCGAAACTGCCAGAAAGCCGGACGCGTCCGAGGCCATGTGCAGCGCCGAGAACCCGCCGAACAGTGCGCCGGGGCCGTGAAACGCGAGGTCCTGCAACAATCCCCGCGGAGGCAGCGGACCCGCGCTGCCGCTAAAGCCCGCCAGAACCAGCAGCAGGGTTAGTTTGCCGAGAGAACGGCGGAGCATTGCGGCGGCAGATCGGCCATGGTGAATTCGCGCGGACCTTTCCGGTGCGGCGGCTTGGGACCGGGGTTCTTGACCGGCTTGGGATGCAGATAGGCGTCCGACACCCAGTAATTCAGCGTCTCGTCACAGCCATTGCCACCCTTCGACAGTTCGGACACCGTCGGCGATTGCGTCTGGCACAGCGCCGACCCCGGCGGGCATTTCAGCCGGACGTGAAAGTGGTCTTCATGCCCCGCCTCCGGGCGCAGGTGTTGCAGCCATTTGGTATCCGAGGGCTTGGCGGTCTTGCAGATCTCCAGCTTGATGGCGGCGGCGACGAAGATACGGTCGACCCGCGGATCAGAGGCGGCAGCCTTCAGGATCTCGCGGTAGGACGGGTTCCAGTTCTGGTTCACGCGCAACTGGTCATCGGTGCGGATCGAGATCGACGAGATTTTCTCGCGCGCGGCCCGGGAGAGGTCAAGCCGGCTCGGCGGCAGGAACCAGACATCGGCGTCCAGCCCCATCTGGTGGCTGGCATGACCCGAAATCATCGGCCCGCCACGCGGATTGCCCATGTCGCCGATGTAAAGCCCGCGCCAGCCGAACTGCGTGACGGTATGGCTGAGGTCTTCCAGATAGCTGACCAGAACCGGACTGCCCCAGTTGCGGTCGCGCGACAGGCGCATGGCCTGCCAGGTCGGCCCGGTTTCCGGCAGTTCGACATTGCCGGCCGCACAGCCTCTGGCATAGGTGCCGATCGGCTCGGCCGGGCCGGAGGTCGGCTGCAACTGCGCTGCAAAGAGCTTGGCCGCTAGTGTTTCGGCACCCGCCGGCGGCGCCAGAAGCAGCAGCAGACTGACAAGCCATGGTTTCACGCGCGTTCCCCCATCGGTTTGACCCAAGCCAGAACCACCATCCCAAGGACGAAGAGAGAGATCAAGGGAATGGCGATGCCGAGCCGCGACGACCCGGTCACGATCGTGAAAGCGGCAATCCCCATGGTGCCCAGAAAGGTCGTGGCCTTGCCCGACAGCGCATAAAGGCCAAAGGATTCCGTGGCGCGTTCGGGCGTGGTGTGAAACACCATCATGGTCCGGCTGGCCGCCTGCAAGGACCCGCCCGCGGCCCCGATTCCGCAGCCACAGACATAGAAAACCAGGTCCGGCAGGCTGGAACCCTCGGCCAGCGGCAGGCCGAAGAAGGTGCTGCGCGACATCCCCGCCACAACCAGACAGACCAGGATCAGCACCCCCATCGACAACACGATCACCGGCTTCGGCCCCAGCGCCGAATCCATCCTTCCGCCCGCCCAGGTGAAGACCGCCGCCGAGATGGCCGCGATGATGCCGAATATCCCGATCTGGGTGATCGACCAGCCCAGAACGCCCGAGGCGTAGATGCCGCCGATCCCGTAAAGCGCGTTGAGCGCGTCGCGGTAGAGCATCGAGCTGAGCAGATGCGCACCGAGGCTCCGACGCCGGCGCAGCGACAGGATCAGTTGCCACAACTCGCGCAGGGACTGCCCGAGTTTGACCCGCAGTCTGGGCGTTCCCTCATGGACCCACAGAAAGAAGGGCACCATGAAGATCACGTACCAGATCGCTGTGAAGGGGCCGACCGCCCTTGTGCCCTCGCGTGCGGCGGCATCCAGGCCGAACACCGGTGCCATGCCGATCAGAGTCTTGCCCGTTGCGCTGTTTTCGTTGAAAAACAACAGCATAATGACCAACGAGACGATCCCGCCCAGATAGCCCCAGGCCGAGCCCGCGCCCGAAATCTTGCCCATGTCCTCATCGCCGGTCAGGTCGGGCATCAGGGAGTTGGTGAAGATCGTGGCGAACTCCATCCCGATCAGGCCAAGGCCGAACCAGAACATCGCCATGAAAAGATCGGGCTCAATCGGGTTGAGGTACCAAAGCCCGGCCGACCCCAGCACGTAAAGCGCCGAAAAGCCCCAGATCCATGGCATGCGGCGCCCCGAACCATCGGCGATCGCCCCCAGGATCGGCGCCAGACAGGCGATGAGGATGCCCGAGACCGTCTGGCCCGTCGTCCAGTAGGCCTGCGCCGCGGCATTGGCTGCGGCCTGATCCATGCCGGCTGACAGGAATTTGGCGCTCGCCACCTCCGAGAAGTAGGGCGCGAAGGTGAAGGTCAGCAAAAGCGTGCTGTAAGGCTGGCTCGCCCAGTCAAAAAAGTACCAGCCCCAGATGCGCTGCCGCTTCGACGCCATGACCGCCCCCGTTTTGACAATCAAGCCCGATCTGGCCAGATTAAGCAAGCACCGCAGAACAGATTGCGCTTGCCGCACTTGCACGCTACCACATATGCGCAAACGAAAGGCCCGAACATGACCTCGCTTCTGCAAATCATCCTGTTCGCCGTGCAGATCATCCGCTGGATCGTTCTGGTCCAGGTGATCATGAGCTGGCTGATCAACTTTCAGGTTCTCAACCTGCGCCAGCCTTTGGTCTCGCAGATCTGGTATGGCGTCAGCCGCACGCTGGAGCCGATCTATTCGCGGATCCGGCGGTTGATCCCGATCTCGGGCGGCATCGATTTCGCGCCGCTGATCCTGCTGTTCATCGTCTACGCGGTCGAGATCGTGATCCGCAACAACCTCTACGCATGGCATTAACCCTTCGTTTACCGGAGTTGGGCAAATTGCCGATGTGTACTGCATTGATCCCATGACTGCGCCGGATGTCCTGCTTCATCAGGTATGGGGTTTTTCGGCATTTCGCCCCGGCCAGGAAGAGATTGTCCAGGCCGTGATCGCAGGCCGCAACACCCTGGCGATCATGCCGACAGGTGGCGGAAAATCCTTGTGTTTTCAGCTGCCTGCTCTGTGTCGCGATGGGGTGACGGTGGTGATTTCTCCGCTGATCGCGCTGATGCGGGACCAGGTCCGCGCGCTCAAGGCGGCCGGGGTCGAGGCAGGGGCTCTGACCTCTGGCAATACCGAAGACGAAACCGAAGAGGTCTTTGGCGCGCTGGATGCGGGTCGGCTGAAGCTGCTCTATCTGGCGCCGGAACGTCTGGCGTCGGCGGGGACCTCCGCGATGCTGCGGCGGGTCGGCGTGTCGATGATTGCGGTGGACGAGGCGCATTGCGTCAGCCAGTGGGGCCACGACTTCCGCCCCGACTATCTGCGGATCGGTGAATTGCGCCGCGCGCTTGGCGTGCCGCTTGCCGCCTTCACCGCCACCGCCGATGCCGAGACCCGGGCGGAAATCGTTACCCGTCTGTTTGATGGCGAGCCGCCCGTCACCTTCCTGCGCGGCTTTGACCGGCCGAACATCCGGCTGGCCTTTGCGGTGAAGGACAATCCGCGCGACCAGATCCTGCGTTATGCGGCGTCGCGCAAGGGGCAGTCGGGGATCATCTACTGCGGCAGCCGCTCCAAGACCGAGGTGCTGGCCCAAGCCCTGCGCGAGGCCGGCCACTCTGTCCTGCACTATCACGCCGGGATGGAGGCGCACGACCGCCGCGAGGCCGAATTGCGCTTTCAGCAGGAAGACGGGCTGATCGTGGTGGCGACAGTCGCGTTCGGCATGGGGATCGACAAGCCCGACATCCGTTGGGTGGCCCATGCCGACCTTCCCAAGTCGATCGAGGGCTATTACCAAGAGATCGGTCGTGCCGGTCGCGATGGCGCGCCTGCCGACACGCTGACGCTGTACGGCCCCGACGACATCCGCCTGCGCCGCAGCCAGATCGACGAAGGTGCGGCGCCCGGCGAACGCAAGCAGGCCGACCATGGCCGCCTGAACGCCCTGTTGGGCCTCGCCGAGGCGACCCATTGCCGGAGGCAGGTGCTGCTGGGCTATTTTGGCGAGACGTCAGAGCCTTGCGGCAATTGCGACCTGTGCCAGCGCCCGGCCAAGCTGTTCGATGCGACAGAGGCGGTGCGCAAGGCGCTGTCCGCCGTCCTGCGCACCGGCGAATATTTCGGCGTCGGTCATCTGGTTGATATCCTTACCGGAAACCCCACAGCCAAGGTGGTGGAGCGTGGCCACGACCAGTTGCCGACCTTTGCCGTCGGGCGGGATCTGTCGAAATCGGCCTGGACGGCGGTGTTTCGCCAGATGATGGGGCGTGATCTGGTACGCCCGGACCCCGACCGGTTCGGCGCCCTTCGGATGACCGACGCCGCCCGCCCGATCCTGCGGGGCGAGGCGAACATCACCCTGCGCGCCGATACGGTGGAAAAGGCCGACCGCTCCGAACGCAACACCGCCCGGGTCCAGGTCGATGAAGAGGATGTGGCGCTTCTGACAGCCCTGAAATCCAAACGGCGCAATCTGGCCGAGGCGCAGGGCGTGCCGGCCTATGTCGTCTTTCCGGACCGGACCCTGATCGAAATGGCGGAAAAGCGGCCGCAGACGCTGGATGAAATGATCGGCATCACCGGCATCGGCGCGCGCAAGCTGGAAAGCTATGGTCAGGCGTTTCTGGAGGTCATTCTGGGCGAGAAGGTCGATCCGCCCTCTGCCGCACGCCGCAAGCTTGCCGGGCGCAGCGCCGGGCCGATCTATGACCGGCTGGAAGAGGCTCAGGTCGCCCTGTCGCGGGGCGAAAATGGCTTGGGGAAGTATCTGACCTGCAGCGCCTCGACGCTCAGGCAGATCGCGGAAAGCCGGCCCTCGACCCTGGCGGACCTGTACCGCGTCAGCGGCATGGGAGAGGCGCGCACCGAACGCTTTGGCGCCGTCTTTCTGGATATCCTGCGCGATACGTGATCAGGCGCCCGACGGCACGGGCGCCCGTCTTGTCAACGCGGTCTTTTCAGGTGCCGGTCTTGGCAGGCACGGGCAGCTGGTCGAAAATGATCGGCCGCGCGCCTTTCGGACGGAATTCTGCCATCGCACTGCAGATGGCCGCCTTGCGCAGCGGTTTGGTCATGTAGCGGTCGATGCCGGCCGCCAATATCCCCTCGGCATCGCCATCCATGGCATGAGCCGTCAAAGCCACGATCGGCAGATGGCTCTTGCCGTTTTCCAACGCGCGGATGGCACGGGTGGCCTCGCGGCCATCCATTTCCGGCATCGAGATGTCCATGAAGATCATGTCGGGCTTGAAGCTGCGGAACAATTCGACCGCCTCGCGGCCGTTGTTGGCAAAGACCAGCTCGATGTCGACATCGCGCACCATCTTCTGGAACACCAGCTGGTTGGTCCGGTTGTCCTCGGCCGCAAGGATCCGCATGGCGCGCGGCAGTTGCGGCTTGGGCGGAGCGACCGGCGCGACCGGGATCACGGGTTCCGGCACGCCGCCGATGTCTTGCAGCTTGCGATAGAGGTCGGCGCGCAGGATCGGCTTTTGCAGGATCGCAGCCAGATGTTTGGCCCCCTCGCCCTCGCGCGCCTGTGCCGGATTCGAAGACAAAAGCACGATCGGCATGGTCAGGCCTTGGGCGCGGATCCGGCTCGCCAGGGTGAGCCCATCCATTTCCGGCATGGAATGGTCGGTGAGAACCGCGTCAAAATCGGTCGATTTGGCAAGAACCTCCAGCGCGTCGGCGCCAGAGCGGCACAGCGTGACCTCGACCCCGCAAGGCTGCAGCTGACGTTCCAGAATGGTGCGGTTGATGAAAAGGTCATCGACGGCCAGAACCCGGCGCAGGTTGATGGGCAGATGCGGCGTCACGGCATCCTCTGCCACCGGCAGGTTGACCCGGAAGCCGAAGCACGAGCCCTTGCCCGGTTCGCTGTCCACCCAGACCGCGCCGTCCATCCGTTCGATCAGGCGGCGCGTGATGGCCAGACCAAGGCCCGTACCCTCGAACTTGCGGTTCGATTCGCTTTCGACCTGATTGAACTCGCCAAAGATGTGGTCGAGGTGTTCAGGCAGGATGCCAATGCCGGTGTCCTCGACGGTGACGTGCAGTTGCTGGCGGCCGGGTTCGGTTTCCAGACCCACGACGCGGACGAGGACATGGCCCTTCTCGGTGAACTTGACCGCATTGCCGACAAGGTTGGTCAGAACCTGGCGCAAGCGGCCCGGATCGCCGACAAAGCGGGTGGGCAGGAACATGTCGAAGTCGATCATCAGGTCCAGCCCCTTGGCGCGCGCCTTGGGCTGCAAGAGCATCGCAACCTCGTGGATCGTGCGTTCCAGATCAAAGGGTTCCGGGTAAAGCGTCAGACGTTCGGCCTCGATCTTGGAATAGTCGAGGATGTCGTTGATGATGACCAGAAGCGCCTCGCCCGAGGACTTGATGGTTTCGGCGAAGAGGCGTTGTTCTTCGGACAGCGAGGTGTCGCACAACAGCTCTGCCATACCGACCACGCCATTCATCGGCGTGCGGATTTCGTGGCTCATGTTCGCAAGGAAGGCGGATTTCGCCCGGTTGGCCTGTTCTGCCGCCGTGGTCGCCGCGATCAGGGCCGCTTCGGCCTCTTTCTGCTGGGTGATGTCCACGCGCAGGCCGACATAGCCGCCGTCGGGCGTGGGGTGATCCTGACAGCGGATCATGCGGCCGTCCGAAAGCAGTTGTTCGTGCACGCCTTCGGGGTTGCGGTGCTGGGCCAGACGCAGGGTCACCCAGGCCTCTTCCTGGCCCTCTGCAACAGAGTGCTGCCCATGGGCGAGGCCATAGCGCAGGATTTCCTCGAAACTCGCGCCCGGCTTCATGGCCGGCGCCGAAAGCGGATAGATGTCGCGATACCTTTGGTTGCAGGTCAAAAGGCGGTCCTCCCTGTCGAAAAGAACAAAGCCGTCGGGAATGGCCTCGATGGCGGCCCAGATGCGCATTTGTTCGGTGATGTTGACGGCCAGCGAGACGAGGTCGCCATCGCGGGCCCGGCGGTTTACAAGCTTGATCCAGGTCCCGTTGGTCAGCTTAAGGGTCACGGGTCCGATCGGGTCGGCGTCAAGACGGCCCACCATTTCGGCCACGAAATCCTCGACGCTGACACCGGAAAGTTCGACCCTGCCGCCCTCTGCCAACAGCCGGCAGACATCGGCATAGGCAATGCCGGGCTTGACGGACAGGCCCTCCAGCGGGCGCAGAAAGGCGGTGTTGGCGGCGACCAGGCGCAGTTCGTTGTCATAAACGGCAAAGCCGTCCTGGATGGTGTTGATCGAGTCCCAAAGCCGGCGTTCGGCCATGACGGCATGGGTATGCGCCCGATCGAGATCTTCGATGAAGCGGGACTGCTGGCCCTTGAGCTTGACCGCTTCGGAAACGGCGCTTTGCGCGATGCCGCGCTGTTCGACGATCTGGTCCGAAAGCGAGCGGGCGTGCATGCTCAGCTTTTCGTTCGCGGCGAACAATTCCCGGCTTTTCTGTTCCAACAATCGTTCGGCGGCCAGTCTTGCGCGCCGCTCTCGTGCCAGACGTTCCACGATGTCCATTCCCGACTGCGCCCATCCAAGGCCCCTGATGCCGCCCATCGCCCGTTTCTGGCGACCAGCTCTGACCGCCAATCTCGCGCATCAAAATGAATGTCGTCTTAACGGCGGAAAATTCAGAATCGTTGCCGAATCCGAGGTGCCGTGCGAAGAAAGTGGCAAAGTTGTACGGAGGAATTTCGATGTCTGGTTTGGCTTTGCGGTCCGCGACCGCGCTGTTGCTTGCCGTTTTCATGTCGGGCGCCGTGCTGGCCGATGAACTGGTTCCGGCCAAGCGCCTGACCCTTCTGGAGAACACCGATCTTCCCGGCGGCGACATTTCGACAGTCTATGACACGACGCTGGAATCCTGCGAAGCGGCCTGCCTGAACTCCAAGAAATGCGAAGCGCTGACCTTCAACACGAACAAGGGCGCCTGTTTCTTGAAGAAGGGGGCCGGAACCGCCAAGCCCTTTGACGGGGCCTATTCGGCCTATGTTCTGAAAGCCAACCAGGGCGCAGAGGCGCTGGCGCAGACACGGCGTGCGGAACTGACCTTCCTGCAGGATTGGGACATCTCTCCCGCGACCGATCTGGCCAAGAACCTCGCCAATCTGCTTATCACCGACGATTACACCGCCGAAGAGCACCTCGCCTCGGCCAAGGACGCCGAGAACAACGGCGATTACGCCACGGCGTACAAATTCGTCGGCGCCGCGCTGAACCTCGCGGACACGCCTGACAACTGGCTGGACTATGGCCGGCTTTTGCTGCTGGCGGCCGAGAATGACCAGAACAACGCCTCGTCCCTCCGCGACACGGCTTTCCGCGCCACGATCAACGCTTATCTTCGGGCCGACAACAAGGCACTGCAACACACGATTCTGGTGCAGATGGGTCAGGCGCTGGAGCTGATCGACCGTGGACGTGACACGGTGCAGGCCTATCGCCTGGCGCAAAGCCTGCAACCGCGCGACGACACGGCGGCGCTGCTTGATGCGGCCTCGGGCAAATACGGTTTCCGCATCACCGGCAACGAGGTGCAGACCGACAGCCCGCGCCCGCGCATCTGCGTGACCTTCTCGGATGATCTGGTGGCCTCGGGTGTCGATTACACGCCCTTCGTGCAACTGCCCGACGGCGGGCTTTCGGTGTCGATGGCCGGCTCGCAGCAATTGTGCGTGGAGGGGATTTCCTTTGGCCAGCGCTATGCCCTGACCTTCCGCAAGGGCCTGCCCTCGGCCACCGGAGAGACCCTGGCCAAGAACGTTGCGGTGACGACCTATGTGCGTGACCGCGCCCCCGGGGTTCGCTTCACCGGGCGGGGCTATGTGCTGCCAAAGACCGGCAACGCGTCGATCCCGGTCGTGACGGTCAACACGACCAAGCTGGATCTGGAGGTCTGGAAGGTCACCGACCGCAACCTCTTGCGCATCATGCAGAACGGCTATTTCGACCAGCCGATGTATGATTATCAGGAGAGCGATTTCGAGGCGCAGATGGCCACCAAGCTGTGGTCGGGGACCGCGACGGTGGGTCAGGATGTCAACAAGGACATCACCACCCGCCTGCCGCTGGATGAGGCGATCAAGGGTCAGCCCGCCGGGATCTATGCCCTGCGCGCCGCGGTGCCCGGCGTCGATCCCTCTGCGGTGCCGGCCAGCTGGCAATGGTTTGTCGTCTCGGACCTTGGCTTGACCACGATGAGCGGGGTCGACGGGCTGAACGTCTTTGTGCGGTCCCTGGGCGATGCCGCTGCCAAGGCGGGCGTCGATGTGCAGCTTCTGTCGGTGTCGAACGAGGTGCTGGCGACGGCCAAGACCGATGCCGAGGGGCACGCGCTGTTCGAACCGGGCCTGGTCCGTGGCACCGACAGCGCCGCCCCCGCCATGGTCGTGGCGCGCGACGGGTCGGTGGACACGGCCTTCCTGTCGCTGACCGACCCCGAGTTCGACCTTTCCGACCGCGGCGTGGCCGGGCATGAGGCGGCGCCGCCGGTCGATGTGTTCCTGACCACGGACCGCGGCGCCTACCGCGCGGGCGAGACGGTGCATGCCACCGCCCTCGCCCGGGATGCGCGGCAAGAGGCGATCACCGGCCTGCCCCTGACCGCCATCCTGTCGCGCCCCGATGGCGTGGAATATGTGCGCGCCCTGGGCGAGGATCTGGGGGCGGGCGGCCATGTGTTCGACTTCCCGATCGCCGGCAATGCGCCGCGCGGCCAGTGGAGCATGGCGATCTATTCCGACCTTCAGGCGCCGGCCCTGTCATCCAGGACCTTCCTCGTCGAGGATTTCCTGCCCGAACGGATCGACTTCAAGCTGGCGGTCGATGACACGCCCCTGCATCTGGGCGAAGTGCCGCAGGTGGCGCTGGATGCCAAATACCTGTTCGGCGCGCCGGGCGCCGATCTGGCGGTCGAGGGCGAGGTGCTGTTGCGCGCCGCCCAGGGCCTGAGTGCTTGGCCTGGTTACAGTTTTGGCAAGTTCGACGCGAATTTCACCGCGCAGGTGGCTTCGTTCTCGGACATCCGCACCGATGATCAGGGCCATGCCAGCATCGACGCCGCCTTGCCCGAGGTTGAAGACCCGCTGCGCCCGCTGGAGGCGAAATTCGTGGTCCGCGTCGCCGAAGGCTCTGGCCGGCCGGTCGAACGCACCGTGACCAAGGCGCTGACCCCCTCGGCCCCGATGATCGGTGTCAAGCCCATGTTCGACGGCGTGGTGGCGCAGAATTCCGAGGCGCGGTTCAGCCTTGTCGGGGTCGATTCCGATACCAAGGCCACGGCGATGAAGGTGCATTGGGAACTGACCCGGATCGAGACCAACTATCAGTGGTATCAGCAGAATGGCAGCTGGAACTGGGAGGCCGTGACCTCGCGCAAACGCGAGGGCGAAGGCGATGCCGACCTGACCGCCAGCGGCCCGGTCGAGATTGCCGCCCCGGTGACCTGGGGCGAATATGAACTGACCGTCGGGCGCAGCGATGGGCAAAAGGCCGTCACCTCACTGCAGTTCTATGCCGGCTGGTATGCGCCGGCCGATGTGACCTCGACCCCCGACACGCTGCAACTGTCGCTGGACAAGCCCGATTACAAGGTCGGCGACACGGCGATGTTGCGCATCGTGCCGCGGGCGGCCGGAACGGCGCTGATCACGGTTCTGTCGAACGAAGTGGTCTCGCATCAGGAAGTCGCGGTGAAGGAGGGCGAGAACCTGATCCCGGTGCCGGTGACCGATGCCTGGGGCACGGGCGCCTATGTCACGGCGGCGGTGCTGCGGCCGATGGATGTGGCGGCGAACCGCAACCCGGCGCGCGCCCTGGGCCTGGCCTATGCCAAGATCGACCCGGGCACCCGCGCCCTGACCACGACGATCGAAACAGCACCAGAAACCGCGCCACGCGGCCCGATCGACATTGCCGTGAAGGTCGAAGGCGTGCAGCCCGGCGACACGGCCTATGTGACCGTGGCCGCTGTCGATGTCGGCATCCTCAACCTGACCGGATACCTTCCGCCCGACCCGCAGGATCACTATTTCGGCCAGCGCAAGCTGGGGGTCGGCATCCGTGACATCTATGGCCGGCTGATCGACGGGCTGAACGGGGCTGCGGGCGTGGTGCGGTCCGGCGGTGACGCCGGGGCCAATGCGCGTCTGCAGGCCCCGCCTCCGACAGAAGAACTGGTCGCCAACTTCGCCGGGCCGATCACGGTCGGCGCCGATGGCTATGCGCGCGTCAGCTTTGACTTGCCGGCCTTCAACGGCACGGTGAAGGTGATGGCTGTGGCGTGGAGCAAGCGCGGTGTCGGTCAGGCCAGCGCAGACGTGCTGGTGCGCGACCCGGTCGTCGTGACGGCCAGCCTGCCGCGCTTCCTGCAACCGGGCGACCAAAGCCGCCTGCTGCTTGAGATTGTCCATGCCAAGGGCCCCTCGGGCCATATGGGCCTGGCCGTCACCTCGACCGGCCTGACGCTGGGCAAGGTGCCGGACGGCGTTGACCTGAAAGACCTTGGCAAGGCCGTGGTCGAAATACCGGTCAAGGCCAGTGCCGTGGGGGTGCAAAGCATCGAAGTGTCCTTGACAACGCCGGATGGCAAGGTTCTGACCAAGGATCTGAAAGTGCCGGTCCAGATCGACGATCCGGTTGTGTCGCGGGTCAGCCGGCTGGACCTTGCCTCGGGCAAGTCCTTCACGTTTGACGAGAATGTGTTCGATGGCCTTCAGCCCGGGTCGGGCAAGGCGATCCTTGCCATCGGGCCGATCGCCCGTCTGAACGCGCCGGGTACGCTGGCGGCGCTGGACGCCTATCCCTATGGCTGCACCGAACAGATCACTTCCAAGGCGCTGCCGCTGTTGTACTTCGATCAGGTGGCGCAGGCGATGGACCTGCCGGGGGCCAATGACATCAAGACCCGGGTCAATCAGGCGATTGAGGCGGTCTTGACCAACCAGAGCGCCTCGGGGGCCTTTGGCCTCTGGGCGCCGGGCGAGGGGGACATGTGGCTGGATGCCTTTGTCACCGACTTCCTCAGCCGGGCCAAGGCGCAGGGCTATGCGGTGCCGGATCAGGCCTTCCGGCAGGCCTTGGACAACCTGCGCAATCAGGTCAATTACTATGCCGACTTTGACAAGGGCGGCGAGCCTTTGGCCTATGCGCTGATGGTTCTGGCCCGGGAAGGCGCGGCTGCGGTGGGGGATCTGCGCTACTATGCCGATGTCAAAGGCGATGCCTTTGCGACGCCCACGGCGATGGCGCAACTGGGCGCGGCGTTGGCCAGCTATGGCGACCAGCCGCGCGCCGACATGATGTTCGGCAAGGCGATGAAGGCGCTGAACGGACTGCCGACCTCGGAGGATCAGATCCTGCGCGCCGATTATGGCACGCCCTACCGCGATGCCGCCGCCGTCCTGACGCTGGCTGTCGAGGCGGGGTCGAAGGCGGTGGACCGTGAGGCGCTGACCAACCGCATCGCCACGCAAGGCAACCTGTCGACGCAAGAGGCGACCTGGACGCTTCTGGCAGCCAATGCGCTGATCGGCTCGCCCAGCGGCGCGGGCATCACCCTGAACGGAGAGCCGGCCAAAGGCGCCTTGGTCAAGGTGCTGGACGCCAGCTTCACCGATCCGGTCGTGGTCAAGAATGGCGGCGACAAGACCACGCTGACCGTCACCACCTTCGGCGTGCCCACCGATCCGGTGCAAGCGGGCGGCAATGGCTATGCGATCACCCGCAGCTATTACACGATGGACGGCCAGCCGGCCTC
Organism: bacterium; assembly: GCA_016124195.1. GTDB lineage: Bacteria > Pseudomonadota > Alphaproteobacteria > Rhodobacterales > Rhodobacteraceae > Stagnihabitans. Next base: position 279,693 of record WGOE01000003.1, read on the forward strand.
GCTTGACGGGGCCAAGGTCGGTGACCGCATGGTAGCCGTACTGGAGGTGACGCCCTATGGCCGGGGCGAGGCGCGGCTGATGGTCAACGACCCGCTGCCCGCCGGGTTCGAGATCGACAACCCGGACCTGATCACCGGAGGCTCGCTGAGCAAGCTCGACTTCCTGGATCTTGCGACCGAGGTGACCCACAGCGAGTTCCGCCAGGACCGCTTCCTGACGGCAATCGACCGTTCGGACAATTCGAGCTTCCGTCTGGCCTATATCCTGCGCGCGGTATCACCCGGCACCTATCACCAGCCCGCCGCCTCGGTCGAGGACATGTACCGGCCCGACCTGAACGCCCATACCGATGAGGGGACGGTCACGGTCAACAAGTGATGCGCGCCAGATGGTTCATCACGGCGGCGGCGGGCCTGTGGCTTGCCGCCAGCGCAAGGGATGCAGCGGATGCCTGGATTGACGCCACGGTGATCCCGCCGCTGGCCCTGTCAACCAGCCAGGAGGTGCTGGACCGCAACGGCGATCTGCTGCGCGCCTATACTGTGGAGGATGGCAAGTGGCGGATGGCCACGCAGGTCGCCGACGTCGACCCCTTCTTCATCAACCTGCTGCTGGATTACGAGGACAAGCGGTTCTACGACCACGCCGGCATCGATCCGCAGGCCATGCTGCGCGCCCTGGGTCAGGCCCTGTGGAACGGCCATGTCGTCTCGGGCGGATCGACGCTGACCATGCAGGTCGCCCGCCTCCTGGAGGATTCCGGCACCGGCAAGATCGCTGGCAAACTGCGGCAGATGCGGTTGGCGCTGGCCCTGGAACGGCATCTGTCCAAGGATCAGATTCTGTCTCTGTACCTGCTGCTTGCGCCCTATGGCGGCAATGTCGAAGGCATGCGCGCCGCCACGATCACCTATTTCGGCAAGGAGCCGAAACGTCTGACCCCGGCGGAGGCGGCCTTGCTGGTCGCAATCCCGCAAAGCCCCGAAACCCGGCGCCCCGATCGCGGCGGCGAGGTGAAGGCCGCGCGGGACCGCGTGTTGGCTCGCGCGCTGTCAGACGGGCTGATTGACGCCGATCAGGCGCGCTCTGCCGCGACCGAGCCTGTGCCCGCTTTGCGCCGCCCCTTCCCCGCCCTCGCCCCGCATCTGGCCGACCGGGTTCTGGCGGAAGAGAAGGACCAGACCCGCCACCAGACCACAGTGGACAAGGGCCTGCAGACCGCGCTTGAAAAGCTGGCGGCCGACGCTGTCCTTGGGATGGGCGACCGGATGCAGGTGGCCATCGTCGTGGCCGATCATGCCACGGGCGAGGTGCTGGCCTCGGTCGGGTCCGCCGCCTATACCGGCGATCAACGGCTGGGCTTTGTCGACATGACCACCGCGCTGCGCTCGCCCGGATCGACCCTGAAACCGCTGATCTATGGGCTGGCCTTTGACGAGGGCCTGGCACATCCCGAAACCCTGATCGACGACAAGCCGACCGATTTCAACGGCTACCGCCCGCAGAACTTTGACCGCCAATTCCGCGGCACGATCCGCGTGCGCGAGGCGCTGCAACTGTCGCTGAACATTCCCGCCGTGGCGCTGACCGATGCCCTGGGCCCGGCCAAACTGTTGCAGGCGATGGACCGGGCCGGGATGAAGTCGGCGCTGCCGACCGGGCAGCCGGGCCTGGCGGTGGCTTTGGGCGGAATTGGTGTCACATTGGAGGATATGGTCCAGCTTTACGCCGCTATTGCCCGGGGCGGTGTGGTACGTCCCCTGACCCACCATTTCGGCGCCGACAACCCCGAAGGCCCAAGGGTGCTGACCCGCGTCGCCGCCTGGGAGGTGGGCGATATCCTCGCCGGTCTGGCCCCGCCGCCCGGCGCGCCCTCGAACCGGCTGGCCTACAAGACCGGAACCTCCTACGGCCACCGCGATGCCTGGGCGATCGGCTTTGACGGCAAGAACGTGGTCGGCGTATGGATGGGGCGGGCCGACGGCACGCCGGTGCCCGGGGCCTTTGGCGCCGATCTGGCAGCCCCGGTGCTGTTTCAGGCCTTTGCGCGGCTGAAGCCCGCGCTGGACCCGCAACCCGCCCCACCGCCCGATGCCCTGATGCTGGCCACGGCGCAGCTGCCGCTGCCGCTACGCCATTTCCGCTCGCGTCAGGCGGCCTTCGCGCCCGATGCCTCGGCCCCGGCGGTCAGCTTCCCGCCCGATGGCGCCGAGGTCGAATTGCTGCGCGAGGGTTTGATGGTGCGCGTCTCTGGCGGGACGGCGCCTTTCACCTGGCTGGCCAACGGTGCCCCGGTGCTCAGCGGCGAACAAGAGGCCTCGGTCCTGCTGCCAAACCTCGGACGCGGCTTTGTCACCCTTTCGGTCATTGATGCCGAGGGGCGGTCGGCGCGTACTGAAGTCAGGCTGCACTGAAACACGCCCGGCCATATCACCCCGATCCTACGCCTCGACGGGTTCGATTGACCTTGCCATGGCCCGTGATAGGAGTGCTGCGTCACCCCCCGGGAAATTCCTATGTCCGTTTCGGCCAAGTCCACGCTGCTTCTGTCCGGCCTTTCGACTTTTTTCACCTTTGGCGCCGGAATGGCGATCTTCGGCCCCGCCTTGCCGGTTTACAAACGGGCCTTCAACCTGACGACCGAAGGTTCAGGTTTTCTGATTTCGACGCTGTGGATCGGCTGCCTGCTGGGCGTGGTGGCGGTATTCCTGAGGGGCTCGTCGATCACGCCGCGCATGGGCCTGGCGCCGCTCGCGCTGGGGTTCGTGGTGCTTGCCCTGGCGCCGGCCTGGCCTGTGACCCTATCGGGCGCGCTGATCTTCGGGGTGGGCTATGGCATCACGGCGGCGCTGTTCAACCCGCGGGTCCTTTTGGCATATGGAGCAACGGGTGCCTCGAAACTGGGCATGCTGAACGCGCTTTTTTCGTTCGGAGCCATTGTGGCGCCCTTTGCCTTCACGCTGGTTTCAGGCGACCCGAAGTCGATCTATTGGGCGCTGGCCGCCTTGTCGGGCGTGACCTGGCTTCTGGCGGGAAAGGCCGGTCTGACCGGCGTTTCCGCAGCACACGAATCCCGCGGCTTTCGCCTGCACCTGCCGATCCTCGGCTTTGCCATTATCGCCATCGGCATCGAGGTCAGCCTGTCAGGCCTTGGCCCGACGGCGCTGATCCGTTCCGGCGTGACCGAGGCAACGGCGGCGCAGCTTCTGTCGCTGTTCTTTGTCGCGGCCCTGAGCGCGCGGATCGCGCTGATCCTGACCGCCCACCGGTTTCCCGATTTCAGCATATTCGTCTTTGCGATGGGAACGGCGGCGCTGAGCGCACTGGGGGCCGCGCTGATCAGCCCTGCGGTATTTTTTCCTGTGATGGGCCTGTCTGCCGGGCTGTTCTTTCAAGGCGAATATGTGACAGCGACGCGCAAGATGGGGGCGGACCCGCGCGTCTCGCCCACGATCCTGGCGGTCGGGCTGCTGGGGTCGATCGTCTCGCCGATCGGCTATGCGAGGTTCATGGACGGGCTGGGTCCGCAGGGCTTCTTCTGGCTGGTCGGTGTGGTCGCGGTGGCCACCACGCTGGCTGCAGTGCTGTCCTATCGGTCGATGATGCGTTAGACTGGCAGCAAAGGCATCCGGCCCGTGTCGGTCAACAGGAAGGCCTTGCGCCCTTCGATGACCGCCGCCGACAAGGGGCCACCGTAGGCGGCGCTGCTGTCCATGTTCAGCCGGTTGCCGTAATGGGTGGCTTTGTCGATGGCGGTGTGGCCATGCACGATCAAGGCGCCATGATCGCGCGTGTCTTCCAGAAAGCCCTTGCGAATCCACAGAAGGTCGATGTCGGACTGATCGGCCAGGGCAATGCCGGGCCGGATGCCGGCATGCACGAAGATCGCCTGATCGCAGGCAAAATGGGTCGGCAAGCCTTCCAGGAACTGCATATGCTCGGAAGGGACGGCATTCATCGCATCGGCATGGACGGGGCCCACCGGACGGTCGGCCGCGTTGCGCACGCCGTAAGAGGCCAGCGTGGCAGCGCCGCCGATCTTGGGATGCAGCCAGGACAGTTCGGCACGCAGGCCAGGGTCCTTCCACTTTGGATCGCCCAGAAACTGGGTGAAAAGCCGGTCATGGTTGCCCTTGAGCACCAGCCAGTCGCGCCCCTGGGCCATGCCCTTGCGCAAATATTCGACCACGCCACAGCTGTTGGGGCCACGGTCCACCAGATCGCCCAGATGGATGATCTTGCCATGGCCATGAAGCGCCATATCCGCATGGATGCGATGATGGGCGGATTTCAAAAGCTCCAGATGCCCATGAATGTCACCGATGGCGTAGATATGCATGGTCTGTCCCGGATGGCGCGGCCCTGCCTGCACGGATAGGGGATGCGGCCCTTCACGGCAAGCGGTCAAGGCGCCCCGGCAGAAGGCTCTGCCGGGGCAAGGTTGCAGGGTTTCAGGCGCCCTCGAATTCCAGTGCCTTGACCTGGTTGAACATGCCGGTCGATTCCAGCGTGTCGATGACCTTGGGGTCGATCGGCTGATCCAGATAAAGGATGGCGATGGCATCCTGACCCACGCCCGAACGACCCAGCGTGAAGTTCGCGATGTTGACGTTGTTCTTGCCCATCGTCATGCCCAACAGACCGATGATGCCCGGCACGTCGTCATTGGTGGTGTAAAGCATGTGCTGACCGATCTCGGCGTCGATGTTGATGCCCTTGATCTGGATGAAGCGCGGCTTGCCATCGGCAAAGCAGGTGCCGGCGACCGAACGTTCACGCTTGTCGGTCACCATGGTGACCTTGATGTAGGCATCGAAGACGCCCGATTTGTCCTGCCGGGTGGTCGAGATCTGGATGCCACGCTCTTTGGCCACGATCGGGGCCGAGACGAGGTTCACATCCGGGTTGGCCGTCTTCATCACGCCGGCAATGACGGCCTGATTGAGCGCGGCGAGGTTCATCTGCGCCACCCGCCCATCGTAGAGGATGTTGATGGCGCGGATCGGCTCTTCGGTCATCTGGCCGATGAAGGCGCCAAGATGGCTGGCAAGCTTGATCCAGGGGCCCATGACGACCGCCTCTTCGGCAGTGACATTGGGCATGTTGAGCGCGTTCTGCACCGCGCCGGTCAGAAGGTAGTCCGACATCTGTTCAGCCACCTGCAGGGCGACGTTCTCTTGCGCCTCGGTCGTGGCGGCGCCCAGATGCGGCGTGCAGACGACATTGGGCATGCCGAACAGCGGGCTTGAGGTTGCGGGTTCGACCTCGAAGACATCGAGCGCGGCGCCGGCGACATGGCCGGAGTGCAGCGCCTCGGCCAGCGCCGCCTCGTCGATCAGGCCGCCGCGCGCGCAGTTGATGATGCGCACGCCAGGCTTGGTCTTGGCAAGAGCCTCGCGGCTGAGGATGTTCTTCGTCTTCTCCGTCAGGGGCACATGAAGGGTGATGAAATCGGCGCGGGCGAGCAGTTCATCAAGCTCGACCTTGGTGACGCCAAGGGTCTTGGCGCGTTCGTCCGACAGGAAGGGGTCATAAGCGATGACCTTCATGTGCAGGCCCACGGCGCGGTCGCAAACGATGCCACCGATGTTGCCGGCGCCGATCACGCCGAGCGTCTTGTTGAACAGCTCCACCCCCATGAAGCGCGACTTTTCCCACTTGCCGGCCTGGGTCGAGGCATTGGCCTCGGGGATCTGGCGGGCGACGGCGAACATCATGGCGATGGCATGTTCGGCCGTGGTGATCGAGTTGCCGAAGGGTGTGTTCATCACGATCACCCCCTTTTTCGAGGCAGCGGGGATGTCGACATTGTCAACGCCGATACCGGCGCGGCCAATAACCTTGAGGCGGCTGGCCTTTTCCAGCAGCTTCTCGGTGGCCTTCGTGGCAGAGCGGATCGCGAGACCGTCATACTGGTTGATGACGGCGGCAAGCGCATCCTTGTCCTTGCCGAGTTTCGGCATGTAGTCCACGTCGATGCCACGATCGCGGAAGATCTGGACGGCGGTTTCAGAAAGTTCGTCGGATACGAGAACGCGGGGGGCCATAGGGCTTCTCCATGACAAATGGGGGGAGAATCGGGGTAGCCCCCGACCTACGTAGGTCGGGGGTCACCCCGACTCTGCGGTCAAACTTGTGCGGCGATTTCTGCCTCGAAGGCGTAAGCGATCCACGGCATCAGCGCTTGGACGTCCGAGGTCTCGACCGTCGAGCCGCACCAGATGCGCAGGCCGGGCGGGGCGTCGCGATAGGCCCCCATGTCAAGCCCGGCACCGGCTTTCTCGATCCTCTTGGCCACGGCCTTGGCGAAGGCGTCCCCGTCCTTGATGCGCGGATCGGTGAATTTCAGGCAAACGGACGTGGTAGAGGCGATCTCGGGCGCCTCGGCCAGATTGGCGAGCCACGGATGGGCCGCGCAGAAATCCCAGACCGCCTTGGCATTGGCATTGGCGCGGGCGATCAGGCCCTTGAGGCCGCCAATCGACTTGGCCCATTTCAGCGACACAAGATAATCTTCGACCGCCAGCATCGAGGGCGTGTTGATTGTCTCGCCCACAAAGATGCCTTCGATCAGCTTGCCCTTCGCGGTCAGGCGGAAAATCTTGGGCAAGGGCCAGGCCGGCGTGTAGCTTTCCAGCCGCTCGACCGCGCGGGGCGACAGGATCAGCATGCCATGCGCGCCCTCGCCGCCCAGCACTTTCTGCCAGGAGAAGGTGGTCACATCCAGCTTGTCCCACGGCAGGTCCATCGCAAAGGCGGCGGAGGTGGCGTCGCAGATGGTCAGGCCGGCGCGGGTGGCAGGGATCGCATCGCCATTGGGCAGGCGGCAGCCCGATGTGGTGCCGTTCCAGGTGAAGACCACGTCGCTGTCAAAATCGACGGTGGCAAAGTCGACGATCTGGCCATAAGGCGCGACCTTGACCTTGGCATTCAGCTTCAATTGTTTGACGACATCGGCGACCCAGCCTTCGCCAAAGGATTCCCAGGCCAGCATTTCGACCGGGCGGGCGCCGAGCAGGCTCCACATCGCCATTTCCACGGCGCCCGTGTCAGAGGCCGGCACGATGCCGATGCGGTAATCGGCGGGGACACCCAGAATCTCACGGGTAAGGTCGATCGCCTCTTTCAGCTTGGCCTTGCCAATGGCGGCACGGTGCGACCGGCCCAGCGGGGCATCGGACAGAAGGTCAAGCGAATAGCCGGGGATCTTGGCGCAGGGGCCAGAGGAGAAGCGCGGGTTTGCCGGCCGCACGGCCGGGGTCTGCAAATCAGACATGGTATCCTTCCAGATAAATGCCCCCCGTTGGGGAGGGGTGTCCCGCCGGTGGAGGTACGGGTTGGCGCGCTCTGGCGCAAGCTGAAAAATCGGCGTAAAGCGCCGCTTGATTGCGAAATACCGACATGCCTCTTCACTATCGGAAACTCATGATGTTGATTGCCACCCTTCTGACCCATCCCGACCGCCCGGTGCTGGAACGTGTGACGGTCGAATCCCTGCGCAATGCCTGGGGTGGCGGCGATGCCGTCTGGCTTGACCCCGGCGTTGCGGCAGAGTTCCCGCTGGAGGCGATGCCCGAAAACCGCTGGCAGGTCTGGGAGGCATTGCAGGGGCTGAAGGTCGATCTGGTGATCCAGCCTGCCGAGGGCCGCAAGAAGCGGGTGCTGATCGCCGACATGGATTCGACCATGATCGAACAGGAATGCATCGACGAACTGGCGGATGAGGCGGGCGTGGGGGCCTATGTCGCCTCTATCACCGCGCGGGCGATGAATGGCGAGCTGGATTTCGAGGCCGCACTGAAGGAACGGGTCGGCATGTTGAAGGGCCTGCCGGTCAAAGTAATCGACGAGGTGATCCGCCACCGCATCACGCTGATGTCGGGCGGTCCCGCCTTGCTGGCGACCATGAAGGCAAACGGCGCCTATTGCGCGCTGGTGTCCGGCGGTTTCACGGCCTTCACCGCCCGTATCGCGGAGGTGCTGGGCTTTGACGAAAACCGGGCCAATACCCTCCTGATGGAAAACGGGGCCCTGACCGGAGAGGTGGCGCAGCCGATCCTGGGCAAGGCGGCCAAGGTCGAGGCCTTGCATGATATTTCGACCCGGCTTGGTATCACGCCGCAGGCGGCCCTGGCCGTGGGCGACGGGGCGAATGACCTGGGGATGCTGGGGCTCGCCGGAACCGGGGTGGCGCTGCATGCCAAACCCTCGGTTGCCGCGCAATGCGATGTGCGGGTCAACCACGGCGACCTGACGGCGCTGTTGTACCTGCAAGGCTATCTGCGCGAAGAGTTCGCGGCATGATCATCCGGCCTGCGCAGGACTTTGACGCCCCCGCCCTTGCCGAACTTCTGAACGAGATCATCCATCTCGGCGGGACCACCGCGCATGAGACGCCCTTTTCGACCGAGGCCTTTCTGACCCATTACGTCGACGGGCCCGAGGCCTTCTGCTGCCATCTGGCCGAGGCCGATCGTCCTCTGGGCTTTCAGGTCCTGGGCCTGCATCCCGACCTGCCGGAGGGCTGGCTTGAAATCGGCACTTTCGTGCGGCCGGCGGCGCGTGGCAAGGGGGCTGCCAAATCCCTGTTCCGGGCCAGCAAGACTCTGGCACGGTCGCAGGGCCGGCAGGTGATCAATGCGACGATCCGGGCCGACAATGCTGTAGGGCTCGGCTATTACACAAGCCTCGGCTTCACGGATTACGCGTCAGAGCCGGGCTATAGGCTCAAGGACGGGCGGCAGGTCGGGCGCATCAGCAAGCGCTTCGACCTGCGGTCTCTTTGACCTGGGCCACACGACGGGGCCGCGCTGAGACCAGCTGGCCGAGCGAGGGCTTCGGTGGATATGGCGCCTGCTGGTCTTGGTCATGCAGCCAACCGTTTTGCCCTGAGACTTTCGGACCTTTGTGAATTCCCGCATTGCCGAAGGACAAAGGGGAAACTCGCGCCAGAAGCCAGCCCTGCCGAGGAAGGCTCTAGCCTGGGCTCCTCGGTGGGTTTGGCTGGGCGCAGAAGGTGTCGCGCAGGGCCGCGATCACCGGCTTCACGTCCTGCCGCAACAGGTGATAGATCACCATCTTGCCCTCGCGCCGCGAGGCGACGAAACCCTCGGCCCGCAACCGCATCAACTGTTGCGAGGCGCTGGCCTGATGCAGGCCCAGCGCGTCGGCCAATGCACCGACCGACAGATCCTGATCCAGCAAAAGGCACAGGATCTGCAGCCGTCCTTCATGCGACAGGGCCTTCAAGAGATTGACGGCCTGGGCGGCCGAGTCCGGCCTTCCGCCAAAACCATCCGTGTCAAGAAGCGATCCGCTCATGCCGGGCCTATCGGTCGAAGAGTGTCAGCGGCGCCGTAGTCTCATTCGAACGCGCAGCCCTTCTTGATGCCGAACGCACGAAAGACCGACGCGGCGGGGCAGAAACCGGTCAGCGACGATTGAATCAGGTTTGCGCCGATGAAGACGGTGAACCAGACGAAATACTGCGAGACGAATACGGTGAGCACGACGCTGAGAAGCGTCATGATACCGGCGAAAAGCAGGACAGAACGATCGAGGGACATGGTGTTTTCCTTGTATGGCGGCGGCGGGGCACCGCGCCCCGGCACGGTGAGTGAAAGAGGGGTCAGCCCTTGGTGGTTGCCTTCAGCTTGTCGATTCCCAGCACCTTGAGGGCGAGACCCTCGTAGAAGGGTTCCGACTTGCCGGCCTTCAGCTTGCGCATGAAGTATTTCTCGAAGCCGACCTTGGCGAGATGCACCCATTTGCCCGAGGACGACCAGTTGACATTGCGCGGCGGGATCTGCGGCTGCGCCACGAAGGCGATGCCCCCGTCGCCAAAGTCGGCAAGGCAGATGGCGTTCCATGTGCCGACCTGATCGGGCTCTTTCCCGCGGACGAGGTTGCCGATATTGTGCGCCGTGGCGGTGACCATGCTTTCGATCATGAAGCCGGTCTTGGGCACGCCGCAGGGCACGGGCGTTTGCGCCAGCGGCGGGATGGCCACGCAGACGCCGACCGAGAAGATGTTCTTGTACTTCGGGCTTTGCTGGTGCCTGTCCACGATGGTGAAGCCGCGCGGGTTCGACAGGCCCTCGATGCCCGACACCGGCTTGATGCCGCGGAAGGCCGGCAGCATCATCGAATAGGCAAAGGGCAAGACCTTTTCAGCCTTCACAGAGCCATCTTCGTTGATTTCCTCGACAGTCATCTTGCCGTCTTCAACCTTCTTGATCCGGGACGAGGTCATCCATTTGATGGTCTTGCCGCGCATTTCGGATTCGAGAAGGCCCTTGGTGTCGCCGACACCGTCCAGACCCAGATGGCCGATATAGGGTTCCGGCGTCACGAAGGTCATCGGCACCTTGTCGCGGATCTTGGCCTTGCGCAGCGCGGTTTCCAGGATGAACATGAATTCGTAGGCCGGGCCAAAGCAGCTGGCACCCTGCGCCGCGCCGATGATGACCGGGCCGGGGTTCTTGACCAGCTGATCGAAGGCGATGCGCGCCTTTTCCGCGTGATCGACATGGCAGACCGATTGGGTGAAGCCGCCGTCGGGACCCAGACCCTCGACCTCGTCAAAGGCCAGTTCAGGGCCGGTGGCAATAACCAGATAGTCGTAGCTGACCGACTCGCCGTTCACCAGTTCGACGCGGTTCTGGTCGGCATGCAGCTTCTGCGCGGCCACCGGGATGAAGTTGATGCCGCGCCTGGCCATCGGCCCTGCAAGGTCGACCGTGATATCCTCACGTGCGCGCCAACCCACGGCGATCCAGGGGTTGGAGGGCACGAAGTGGTACTTCGGGTCCTTGGTGATCACTGTCACGGTGTCTTCCTTGCGCAGCTGATCCTTCAGCTCGTAAGCCATGATGGACCCGCCAAGACCCGCGCCGAGAACAACAACATGTGCCATGAAATTCTCCCATTATGATTGTGAATCCGTCCGGCCTCCTCTGCCGGGCGGTCGAGGTTTGCGGTCGTGCGGTCAGGTCTTGAACACCCGGTAGATGGCGGGAATGACCAGCACGGTCAGAAGCGTCGATGTCAGAAGTCCGAACAGCAGCGAGATGGCGAGGCCCTGAAAGATCGGGTCCGACAGGATCACCACTGCGCCGATCATCGCGGCGATGGCCGTCAAGAGGATCGGCTTGAAGCGGATCGCCCCGGCTTCCACCAGCACGTCGATCGTGACGGCGCCGCCCTTGCTGTTGCGGATGAAATCGACCAGCAGGATCGAGTTCCGCACGATGATCCCGGCCAGCGCGATGAAGCCGATCATGGAGGTCGCCGAGAAGGGCGCGCCAAAGAGCCAGTGACCGAAGATGATCCCTAGGAAGGTCAGCGGGATCGGCGTCAGGATCACCAAGGGCAGCCGGAACGAGCCGAACTGTGCCACCACCAGGATATAGATGCCCAACAGCGCCACACCGAAGGCCGCCCCCATGTCGCGGAAGGTCACATAGGTCACCTCCCATTCGCCATCCCACAGGAGCGTGACCTTGCTTTCGTCCTTGGGCTGGCCGTGCAGGCTGATCGTGGGCTTGCCATTCGGCCAGTCCTGCTTGCTGATCTGGTCGGCCACGGCGAGCATACCGTACAGCGGCGCCTCGAACTGGCCGGCGAGTTCGGCCGTCACCATCTCGGCATCGCGGCCGTTGTGGCGAAAGATCGGGAACGAGGCGGGCTCTTCGGCCACATTGATCACGTCGCCCAGTTCGACCACCCCCTTGGCGCCGGGCAGGACGTTGGCGGGGATCGGCGTGGTCAGGAAGCGTTCGTCCATCACGCGGTCGCCCTTGTCGCGCGCCACCTCCAGCGGAATGGGCTGGCGCCCCTCGCCACGGTGCGAATAGCCGACCGTCTTGCCACCGTTCAGGATCTGGATCGTGTCGAACACGTCCTGTTCCTGCACGCCAAAGAATTCGAGGTTGTCGGTCGAGATCGTGGCGCGAAGCCGAGGCGCCTGGACCCCGAAACTGTCATCGACATCCACCACGAAAGGCACGGCGGCAAAGGCCTTGCGGATCTCGGCGGCGGCGGCGCGGCGGGTGGCGGCGTCGGGGCCATAGACCTCGGCCAGGAGGGTCGAGATCACCGGCGGGCCGGGCGGGGGTTCCACCGTTTTCAGGCTGGTGCCGGGCGGCACGGTCAGCTTGGCAATTTCTTGCCGGATCTGCAGGGCGATCTCGTGGCTTTCGCGCTTGCGGTCGCCCTTGGGCAGAAGGTTGATCGAAACCTCGCCCAGTTGCGGCTCGCTGCGCAGGTAATAGTGCCGCACCAACCCGTTGAAGTTGAAGGGCGCGGGCGTGCCGGCATGGGTCTGGACCGAGGTCACCTCTGGCATCTGCAAGACGACGCGCGCCACATCCTGCGCCACACGGTCGGTCGCCTCGACCGAAGAGCCCTCGGGCAGGTCGATCATCACCGACAGTTCGGATTTGTTGTCGAAGGGCAAGAGCTTGACGGTGACATCCCGCGTGTAAAGTGCCGCGAGCGAGCCGAAGGACAGCGCCGCCGTAATCAAGAGGAAGGCCAGGCTGCGCGCCTTGGTCTTCAGGATCGGGCGGGCCACGGCATTGTAGCCGCGCTCCAGCCAGCTGCCGGGATGGCCGCCATAGGTGTCATCAAGACCATGCGCCGCCATGTTGGCCCGGCCGGCGATCTTGACCATCAGCCAGGGCGTGATGATGACGGCCACGAAGAAGGAGAAGATCATCGCAGCGCTGGCATTGGCCGGGATCGGGCTCATGTAGGGGCCCATCAGGCCCGAGACGAACAGCATCGGCAAGAGCGCCGCGACCACGGTCAAGGTGGCGACAATGGTCGGGTTGCCCACCTCTGCCACAGCGTCCACGGCGGCGCTGACCCGGCTGCGACCATCCTTCATGCCCCAGTGGCGGGCGATGTTCTCGATGATGACGATGGCGTCATCGACCAGGATGCCGATCGAGAAGATCAGCGCGAACAGGCTGACGCGGTTCAGCGTGTATCCCATGATCCAGCTGGCAAAAAGCGTCAGCAGGATGGTGACCGGGATGACGATGGCCACCACGATGGCCTCGCGCCAGCCGATGGCCAGCCACACGAGGCCGATGATTGACACCGTGGCGAGGCCAAGGTGGAACAGGAGTTCATTGGCCTTTTCATTGGCCGTCTCGCCATAATCGCGGGTGACGGTCACGGCGACGGAGTTGGGCAGAAGGCTGCCCTTCAGCGCATCGACCCGGGTCAGGACGTCATGCGCCACCACCACCGCATTGGCGCCGGCGCGCTTTGCGATGGCCAGGGTGACGGCGGGACTGCGGTCGACCGTGCCATCGGCGTTGCGCGTCAGGTTGGCGACGATATGTTCGCTGGTGTCCGGCACATAACGCACCGTCGCCACGTCCGAGACATAGACCGGCCGGCCGTCTCGCGTCGTCAGCAGAAGATGGGCAACTTCGGCTGGTGCAGTCAATGTTTCGCCGGCGACCAGATCGATCTGCTGGCCCTTGTCGCGCAGCTTGCCCGTGTTCATTGAACTGTTCGCAGCCGCGACCTTGCCGGCCAACTGCTGCAGGGTGACCCCGTAGAGCGCCAGTCGGTCGGGATCGGGCTCGATCCGGATCGCGTCCTGCGCGTCGCCCACCAGATAGGTCAGCCCAACGTTTTCGGTCTTGGAAACCTCGGTCTGCAGGGCGCGGGCGATGCGGGTCAGGTCATTGGCCGAAACCTGCTCGCCCTGCGCCGAGGACAGGGTCAACGTCAGGATCGCCACATCGTCAATACCACGCCCGATGATCAGGGGCTCGGGGATGCCCAGCGGGATGCGGTCCAGATTGGCGCGCACCTTGTCATGCACCCGCAGGATCGCCTCGTCGGCATTGGTGCCCACGGCAAAGCGGGCCGTGACCATCGCGCCATCATCGCGGGTCGAGGAATAGACATGTTCAACCCCGTTGATGCCCTTGACGATCACCTCCAGCGGTTCCGTCACAAGCTTGACCGCGTCTTCGGCCTTCAAGCCCTGCGCCTGCACGTGAATATCGACCAAGGGCACCGAGATCTGCGGCTCTTCCTCGCGCGGCAGGGCGCCCAGCGCCACAAGACCCGCGGCCAGCGCCGCCAGAATGAACAGCGGCGTCAGGGCCGAGTTGATGAAGGCCCGCGTCAGACGCCCGGCGATGCCCAGCGGTTTGGGTTCGCGAAGATCACTCATGGACAGAGCCTTTCAGCGCGGGCGCCTGCGGCAGGACGTGGTCTCCGACCTCCAGCCCCGACAGAACTTCGACCAGGTCGACGCCGGCAACCTGCTGATGCTGCCCCGGCACGACGGCGCGCATTACAGTGGCACCACCGTCTTCGACACCCACGAAATCAAGGCCGGCGAGGCTGGTCAGCGCGGTTGCCGGAACCATCAGCGCCTGCCGAGAGCCCGTGGGCAGCCGGACCAGCATACGCGCATCGACGAAAGTGTCGGACAGGCCGGGGATTTCGACATCGGCCACGACGCGCCCGTTCTGGATCAGCGGATAGACGCGCGACAGGGTCCCGGTTTCGGCGCCGTTGGTGCCGGCCAGTTCGATCTTGTCACCCTGATGCAGGCTTTGGGCAAAGCGCTCCGGCACGGCGACGCGCAAAAAGGTGCCGCCGCCGCCGATGGTGGCAATCACCTCGCCCGGCATCACGACGCCGCCCTTGGCGACCGGCACGTCCAGAACGCGACCCGCGACCGGGGCAAGGATCGTGCCCTCTTTCTCTTGCTGGGCGATCACATCGGCTTGCGAATTCATCGCGGCCAGTTGCCCGTTCAGCACATTGACCTGGGTGCGCAAGGCGTCCAGTCCCTGCGCGGTCGCCACGCCCTGCTTGAGAAGATCCTCTCCCCGCTTCAATTCGGTCTGGGCATTGGCCAGTTGCGCTTCCACCGAGCTTTTCTGTGCGGCAAGTGCCGACAACTGGAAGGCCAACTTTTCGTCGACGATCTGGCCAATGGGCTGGCCAGCGGTGACCAGATCGCCTTCGATGACGCTCAGGTCTGTCAGCGTGCCGCCCAGACGGGCGCGGGCGGGAATGCGGTCACGGGATTCGACCTGACCGTAGACAGCTTTCCATTCGATCACCCGCGTGGTTTGCAATGCCGGGGCTTCAGCAAGTGCAGATGTCAGGGTCAGCGGTACTGCGGCGATGCCGATGGCCAAGGTCACCAAGGAGCGCATGAGTCAGTTCCTCTTCTTATTGCTGAACATATATATGTGAATATATGAATTTGTAAATGGCTTTCTTGGGTCTGCTGCGGAGTGTCGCAGGTCTTCCATCCGTGCACCCTTTTGCGCAAGCTTAAGCGCGAACCGGTTTTCCGGAATTGATCCATGTCATGGGGGCATTGCTTGGCGCCGTCGAGCAGACAGCGTCAAAGCCGCTGAACCCCGGGCTAAGCGCCGGGTTTGCGCGCGACGAGGTCGATGAGCGCCGAAAGGCCCTTGTGACCCGCGCCTTCCGAAACCTCTGCCTCATAGGCATTCAGCCTGACGATCTGCATGTCGGCAAACTCTTCGGCAAGCAGGTCGCGCGTGTACAGGTTTTCGATCATGCGCGGGCCGCCTGTATTGTGCGCCAGTTGTTCGGGCGTGTAGCCGTGCAGAAGTACCAGACCGCCCGGCTTCACCGCGGCCTTCAGGCCGGCGAAGATCTGTCGGCGCAGCGGCGGGGCGGCAAACTGGATGAAGATCGCCACAGCCGCGTCATAGGGGCGTGCGGTCCAGTTCCAGCCCTCAATGTCAGCGACGTGGAAATCCACCGCAACGCCGCGTGCCTCGGCCAGTTTGCGCGCCTTGGCCACGCCAACCTCGGACCCATCCATCGCGCTGACCTTGTGACCCTGTTCCGCCAGAAAGACCGAGTTCCGCCCCTCGCCATCGGCTACGCACAGAATGTTCTGAGCCGGTGGCAGATGCGGCGCCTCGCGCCTGAGGAAATCCGCAGGCTCGGTGCCGAACAGGTAGTCGGTCCCACTGAAACGCTCATTCCACATGATCTTCTCCCGCAATTGGGCCGGGCGCATCCATCCGGCGCGGCAGCGAAAACAACAGGCGATCCGAGGCGAGCGCCAAGATCTGGCCAACCTCGATCGCGTCGGAAATCTTGGCATAGTCGCCATCGATCGTAAGGCCGGTGGCCCCATGTACCAAGGTCCAAAGTTGCAGCGCGATCAGCATCGCGTCGCCTTGCACCCGGTTGAGCCGGCAAAAGGTGACGACCTCTTCGACGACAAAGCCGAAGCAGCTTTTGCCCCGCTGCACCACGATATGGTCCGGCGCAGTGTCGGCCTTCTGGCCGAACATCATGCGAAAGAGCGCAGGCTCTGCCATGGCAAACTTCAGGTAGGTGTGGCCCAGCGCCAGAATGCGCTGCGGCGAGCCTGCGGGTTCCGCCGTGGCGGCGGCGGCCATTCCGGCGGTCAGATCATCGAAGCCCTGGGCGAGCACCTCATCGAGGATCTCATGCTTGTCGGCGAAATGCCGATAGGGGGCCGCGGTCGAAACCCCGGCCCGACGGCAAGCATCCGACAGGCTGAAGCCATCGTCACCTTTTTCGCGCACCAGGGCCCTGGCAGCGTCGATCAACGCCTGCCGCAATTCGCCGTGGTGATAGGACTTCTTCACAAACGCCCCCTTCGTGGTGCCGTGCCTTTCTAGGGCGGCTGCGGGCCTGTGCCAATGGCAGGTTTTCCGGCTTGCCATGTTAGTAAGTCTAACATATGTTAGGCGCACTAACATAGCAAGGCTTGAGTCGCTGCTTGCGGAGGACCACATGGCGCGCAAAATCAGAAACACTGTTTGGGCGGCATGCGGTCTGGGCATGGCCGCGATTGTCAGCGCGGCCTATCTGTCACGGGATCAGGTTGCGGCTTTGGCAGCCCAACCGCAGACGGTTGAGCCGGCGAGGCCCGCCCAACCGGTGCGAGCCAGCATCATCGCGTTGCAGCCCTTTGCGAAAAACCGTCACTACACAGGCATAATCCGGCCGCGCCATCAAAGCGCGCTGGGGTTTCGCGTGGCGGGCAAGGTCCTTAGGCGGTTGGTCGATACGGGCGACAGGGTGCGCGCCGGACAGCCCCTTGCCATGCTGGACGACACCGACGCCCGGCTTGCCCTCGCCGCAGCCGAGGCCGAGGTTCAGGCCGCAACGACGAACCTGATCCGCGCCAGGGCCGCCGCTGATCGCAGCGCCCATCTGTTGGCCACAGGCTTTCTGTCTCAGGCCGGCGTCGACAGCGCCGACAGCGACGCCGCCGAGGCGCGCGCCCGGCTGGACCGCGCCACCCGGTCGCGCGATCTGGCGCGCAACCAGATGACCTACACCACTCTCTTGGCCGACTCTGATGGCGTCGTGACCGGCACAAGCGCGGATGCGGGCCAGGTTCTGAATGTCGGGCAGCCCATCGTCACCCTGGCCAGCACCGACGCGCTGGAGGTGGAATTCGCCGTGCCCGAACAAAAGCGGGCCGACCTTGACGGGGCCAGCGCCAGCGCCACCCCCTGGGGTGCGGAGGATCGCCGATATGCCCTGACCCTGCGCGAAGTCTCGCCCGACGTGGACCCGGCCTCGCGCACTTATCGGGTCAGGATGTCGATCACCGCGCCAGACGCCCAGCTTTCCCTCGGCCGCACGATGACGGTCGAGCTTGCCTCCGGCCCCGAGCAGCCTGTCATCGCCGTGCCGCTCGCCGCCATTCTGAACGAGGGCAAGGGACCGGTGGTCTGGCGCATCGAAGGGTCGCTGGTTGCGCCGGTCGATGTGACGATCGTGGCGCTGGACCAGAGCCGTGCGCTGATCCGGGGGAATCTGGCGCCGGGTGACCGGATCGTCAGCCTTGGCGCGCAAAAGATCGACCCAGCTCGCCCGGTGCGCGTGGTCGAAACCAGCGCGATTGCGGAGTAGATCATGCGCAGGTTCAACCTTTCGCTGTGGTCGGTCAGCAACCGCGCCGTGACCCTGTTCCTGATCCTGATCGCCCTCGCCGGCGGCGCCTATGCCTATATCAACCTCGGTCGCGCCGAAGACCCGACCTTCACCATCAAGACCATGGTCGTGCAGGCCGTCTGGCCCGGCGCCACGGCGCAGGAGATGCAAGACCTCGTCGCCGAACCGATGGAAAAGCGCATCGAGGAACTGGCAGAACTGGACTACGTCCGCACCTATTCGCGGCCCGGTGCCACCGTGCTTCAGGTTCAGCTGAAGGATTCCGTGCATGGCGCCGCCGCGTCCGAAGCCTGGTATCAGGTCCGCAAGAAGATCGGCGATCTGCGACCCAACCTGCCCGATGGCCTGATCGGGCCCTTCTTCAATGACGAATACGGCGATGTCTTCTCGGCCATATACCTTCTGACAGGTCAGGGGCTCAGCCGGGCCGACCTGAAAACCTATGCCGAGAACCTGCAAAAACGCCTGCTGCGGGTCGAGGATGCCGCCAAGGTCGCCCTGATCGGCGACGTGAAGGAGAAGATCTATGTCGAGATCAGCCCGACCCGGCTTGCCACACTTGGCCTGTCGCCGAAGGTGATCTTCGATGCGATCTCCCGGCAGAATGCCGTGACCGCGGCGGGAGCCTATGCGACCTCGGCCGATGCGATCCAGGTTCGGGTCAGCGGCGCGCCTGGCAGTCTGCAGGCCCTGCGCGACCTGCCCATCGCCTCGGGCGGTCAGGTGTTTCGGCTGGGCGACATCGCCGACCTGCGCCGCGCTTACGAGGACCCGCCCACCTATCTGGCCTTTCTGAACGGGGCCGAGACCGTCGGCGTGGGCGTGACAATGGCGGATGGCGCGAACGTCGTCCGCCTCGGGGCCGCGCTGAAAGCCGAAGTCGCTGCCTTCAAGGCCGATCTGCCAGTCGGGGTCGAGGTCACCCAGGTCTCGGATCAGGCCGATGTCGTCTCGACCGCGTTTGAAGAGTTCATCCACGCCTTTGTCGAGGCGCTGGTCATCGTATTGGCCGTGTCCTTCCTGACCTTGGGTCTGCGGACCGGCATCGTTGTTGCCCTTTCGGTGCCGATTGTGCTGGCGGTGGTCTTTACCCTCATGCTGACGATGGGGCTGAACTTTGACCGCATCACTCTGGGCGCGCTGATCATCGCGCTTGGGCTGTTGGTCGATGACGCGATCATCTCGGTCGAAATGATGATCGTCAAGATCGAGCAGGGCTTTGACCGCCTCGCCGCCGCCTCGGCCGCCTGGGAGAGCACGGCCTTTCCCATGCTGACCGGCACGCTGGTCACAGCGGCGGGCTTCCTGCCGGTTGGTCTGGCGAAATCGACCTCGGGCGAATATGCCGGCAACATCTTCTGGGTCGTCGGCCTTGCGCTGATCGTTTCGTGGTTCGTCGCGGTGATCGTCACGCCCTATCTGGGTTTTGTCCTCTTGCCCAAGGCCCGCGTGGCCCATCGTGACAGCTATGACAGCAGGACCTATCGGGTGCTGCGCCGTCTGATCAATGCCGCGCTAAAGGCGCGTTGGCTGGTCATCGGGTTGACGGTCGCGGCGTTGCTTGCGGCCGGTCTGGGCATGGGTTTCGTGCAGCAGCAGTTCTTTCCGACCTCGGCACGACCCGAATTGTTCATCGAAACCCGCATGCCGGAAGGTTCCGCCATCGAGACCACTGCCAAGGCCGTCCTCGCCGCCGAGGCTCTGGTCAAGGGCGACCCGGATGTGCGTTATGTCTCGACATATGTCGGGGCCGGATCGCCCCGATTTTTCTTTGCGTTGAACCCGGCGCTGCCCGATCCCAGCTTTGCCCTGACCGTGATCATGGCCAAGGACGCCGCCGCCCGAGACCGCCTGCGCGCCAGGATCGAGGCCGCCGTGGCCGCAGGCGCCGTGCCGCAGGCGCGGGTGCGTGTCGATCAGATCGTCTTTGGCCCGCCGGTCGGCTTTCCGGTGCAGTTTCGCGTGATAGGCCCCGACCCCCTGCAGGTGCGCCAGATCGCCGAACGGGTGCGCGCCGTCATGGATGCCAATCCCCACACGATAGAGCCGCAACTCGACTGGAACGAACAGGCCAAGACCCTGCAGGTCGTGCTGGACCAGGACCGCATTCGTGCGCTTGGGCTGAACACGCAGGACGTCGCCGACGCGCTCCGGACCCTTCTGTCCGGCGTGACCGTCACGCAGTATCGCGAAGGCACCAACCTGATCGACGTTGTTCTGCGCGCCCCCGCGGCCGACAGGTCAGACCCGGCCCGGCTTGGCGACCTGACGCTTTTGCTGCCGGGCGGTGCGGCCGTGCCGCTGACCCAGCTTGCCCACATCACCTATGGGTTTGAAGAGCCGATCCTGTGGCGGCGCAACCGGGACATGGCGCTGACCGTGCGCGCCGACATCGTGCCGGGCGTCCAAGCTCCTACAGTTTCCGCCGAAATAGAGCCGCTTCTGGCGCCGATCGTCAAGACCCTGCCGGCCGGTTACCGGATCGAGACCGGCGGCGCGGTCGAGGAAAGCGCCAAGGCCAACATCGCATTGTTCAAGGTCTTTCCGCTGATGTTCGTCGTGATGCTGACCTTGCTCATGCTGCAGCTCAAGAGTTTTTCCAAGCTGTTCCTGGTGTTCCTGACGGCGCCGCTTGGCCTGATCGGCGCGGTCGGCGCGCTTTTGATCTTCAACGCTCCATTCGGCTTTGTGGCCCTGCTGGGGGTGATCGCCCTGGCCGGCATGATCATGCGCAACACGGTCATCCTGGTGGATCAGATCGACCATGACCTCGCGGCGGGTGCCGCGCCCTGGCAGGCCATCGTCGAAAGCACCGTCCGGCGGGCGAGGCCGGTAGTGCTGACCGCTCTGGCCGCAATCCTGGCGATGATCCCCTTGGCGCGGTCGGTGTTCTGGGGCCCGATGGCCCTGTCGATCATGGGCGGGCTGATCGTGGCGACCCTCTTGACGCTGTTCTTCCTGCCGGCGCTTTACGCCGCTTGGTTTGGCGTGCGGCGCGCGCCCGAGGTCGCGGACCCGCAGCCCTCGCCTGCCGAATTCAGCCAGATCTTGCCGCTTGCGGGCGAGTGATCCAACGACGGCGGGATGAATCAGGGCGCGACCTGGCGGCAAGAGCGAACCGCCCCGCAAAACCGCAAGAATTCACAGCGCGCCGACAAAGCGGCTTGCGCCAGATCACGGTTGGCGCAAAGTCCGCAGCGCATGATCGTGCCTGACCACATTCGGAGCATCCGATGCCGCAGATCGACTATTTCTCTCGACTGGCCGCGGCCCTTGCCATCGGGCTGATGGTCGGGATGGAACGGGGCTGGCAGTCGCGCGAAGGTGCGGGAGACAGCAGCGCTGCCGGTCTGCGCACATTCGGCCTGTCGGGCCTCATGGGCGGCATTTGCGGCGTGCTGAGCCCCGGCCTCGGACCGCAGATCATCGGCTTTGCCTTCATCGCCTTCACGGCCGCCTTCGGGGCCTTCACCTGGCTGGAGGCGAAGGCGTTGGGCACGATCAGCGCCACCACCCTGATTGCCGGCATGCTGACCTTCCTCCTGGGCGTTCTGGCCGTCGTGGGCGATGTCACCATCGCCATCGCGGCGGCGGTCAGCATGACGGTCCTGCTGGCCCTGCGCACCCAACTGCACAGCTGGATCGCCACGGTCACCTGGGTTGAAATCCGGGCCGGGTTGATTCTGATGGTCATGTCCTTTCTGTTGCTGCCCATTCTGCCCGACCGCACCATCGACCCCTGGAATGCAGTCAACCTGCATGAGGTCTGGCTGCTGGCAGTCCTGATGGCGCTGATCTCGCTGATGGGCTACATCGCCGTGCGGATCTTTGGCGACCGGCTGGGCATTATCGTGACGGCAGCGGCCGGCGGGCTGGCCTCGTCCACCGCCACGACGCTGACGCTGTCGCGCCTGGGCCGGGATCAGCCCGGTGCCGTCAACCTTTTGTCGGGTGGCATCATGATCAGCGGCGCCATCATGGCCATTCGGGTCGGCGTGATCGCCTCGATCCTGAACCCGGCCCTCTTGCCTTTGCTGATCGGGCCGCTGGGTGTGGCCACGTTGAGCATGGCCGCGATGGCCGGCCTTTATGTCTTTGTGATCGGCGGCAAGACGGCGGATGCCAAGGCCCCGCAACTGGCGATCCGCAACCCGCTGGAAGTGGCCACCTCACTGAAACTCGCGACCTTCATCGCGGTCGTGATGCTGGCGGCGGAACTGGTGCAACGCGTCTGGGGGGCCGGAGGCGTGCTGACCGTGGCAGCGATTTCGGGCGTGGCCGACGTCGATGCGATCACCCTGTCGATGGCACGCATGACCACGGCCAATGCGCTGGCGACCGAGGCGATCTTGCTGGCGGTGGCGGTCAATACCTTGTCGAAGGCCACAATGGCCGCCTGGTTTGGTGGACTTGCCGTGGGCCTGCGCATCTGGTTTGCCAGCGCCCTGGCCATCGCCGCGGCGGGGGCGGTGTTTGTCTGGCTCGGCTGAGCCGCAGCCTCAGCGTTGCGGCATGCCCAATTCGTCGCGCCGGCGGTGTTCCAGTTCCTGGCTGTAGCGCCGCAGGCAAAAGGCCTCGGACAGCGACCCTATGACCTGCCGATCCACCCGATTGGCCAGGACCGGCAGGGTTTCGGCCTGAGCCCCGGAGAAGGTGTTGAGGATCATCTTGATATCATCGCCGGGCAGCAGGAAACTGCCCTGACCGGTGGCCAGATCGGCGACCAGCAGGCTGTCGGTCAGATCGTTGAGTTCGGGATCATAGGCCGCCGCAACGTCGATGATGCCGGCATAGCGTCCATGCGAATCGGTGGCAAAAAGCCATTTGGCGCTGCCCAGCGGGTAATTCTGCTTCAGGTCGGTCAGCGGCAGATTCAGGGGAATCGTCCGCGCATCCGTCCGCATCAGACGCGCGGCGGTCATCTCGGCGCTCCAGCCGATGTCGAAGCCGCCCTTCACCGGCAGGCCGCGCAGATGGAACCGCCAGGTCGAGAAGGAATAACCGAAGGTCAGCCGCACCACGGTCGATGCGACCACGACGCCAACCAGCACCCCAAGGGTGACGACGAAATCTCCGGTCGCTTCCAGCACCAGAAAGACCATGGTGAAGGGCGCCCCGATGATGGCCGCGCCGACCGAGCCCATGCCCACCAGCACAAAGGCGGTGCGCGCCTCCAGATAGGCCGGGTCGAAATAGGCCAGCGCCTGCACCATCAGCGCCCCCAACAGGCAGCCTATGAACAGAGAAGAGCTGAACAGACCGCCGCGGAACCCAGCCCCCAACGACGCCGACGAGGCGATGGCCTTGCCGATCAGCAAGGCCGCCAGCGGCAGCGCCGCCCAGTGCCGTTCCAGATGCCATTCGATCGCGCCATGTCCGCTGCCCAGCACCTGGGGCGAGCCGATGGCGATCACGCTCAAGGCCAGGCCCCCAAGCGCCGGGCGCAGCCAGGACGCAATCTTTGCCTTGCGCAGCGCCGCCTCCACCCAGGTGGCACCCTTCATGGTCAGCACCCCCAGCCCGGCCGCAAGCACGCCCATCAACGCGAAAAGCAGGTAGAAGCTGTTCGGAATGACGAAGGGGCCCGCCACCTGAAACAGCGGCAAGCCAGAGCCCAGCAACCGCACCACCATCACGCCTGCAAGAGAGGCCGCCGTCACCGGCGCCAACAGTCGTGAGGTGTAGCTGCCGTGGATCAGTTCGAATCCGTAAAAGGCGCCAGCCAGGGGTGCGTTGAAGGCCGCCCCGATGGCCGCCGCCGCCCCGGCCGTGACCATGATCCGCTGATCCTCGCGCCGCAGCAGGAAATATTGGCCCACGGTCGAAAACAGGCCAGACCCCAGCTGGCTGTAGGCGGCCTCCATCCCGACAGATGCGCCGCAGGCATTCGACACCAGCGTCAGTCCGGTGATCCGCGTGCTGTCGCGCAAGGAAACCTGTCCGCCGTAAAGCGCATTCGCCTCGATCGGGTCGATCAGCTCGGTCGGGCGCCAGCGGTTCAGCGCATAAGTCACAAGGCCCAGCACCAGCCCGCCCAAGGCCGGCACCAAGGCCAGCCGGTAGGGGTCAAGCTGCGATTGCTCGCTGAGATAATCGCCATGATCGAGACCGAAGCTGAGCTGATGCAGCAGGGCCACCAGGTCGCGCAAGAACAACGTGACCAGCCCGACGGCCGCCCCAATTGCAGCCGACATGGCGATGCGCATCGCCTCGGAGTCGCGAACGCCGCGGCGCCGCTCCATGCACCACAGCAAAAAGCCACGATGCAGGCGCCGCACTCGTCCCAGTTTTTCAGGCTGTTCGGCCGAGGACATCTTTTGGCTCCACGCTACTTGGGCCCATAGTGCGGCCCTGCCCGCGTGATGCAAGCGGTCTTGTCCACGCTTCCCAGCCAATTGACCAAAAAATGCGGGCCGGGCGGGCAGATGCCGCCCGGCCCGAGGGATTATTTCACCTTGGCCTTGATCGCCTCGACATCCGCTGTGGTCATCTCGCCCACCGTGGTCACCTTGCCATCGACGATCTGCCACAGCCGGAACGGGCCCGCGATATCGCCATATTGGTCAAAGGCCACCGGCCCGATGACACCTTCATAGCGGATCGGCTTGCCAGCCTTGATCAGCGCGAGGGCCTTGGCGAATTCGTCCTTGCCGGCGTGGATCACCTCGCCTGCCGGGTCCACCGCCTTGCGGATTGCGTCGGGAAGCTTGGCCGCATCCGGCCCGCCGGCAATGGCGATGGCGAGCCCGACCAGCGCACCCGCGTCATAGCTGCGGTCTGCCGCCGGCGCCGCCGGGTCAATCCCGGAAAACGCCTTGTAATTGGCGTTGAAGTAGTCGGTCGAGGCCGAGGCGACCGTCCCCGACGAGGTGCCGAAGGCGTTGCCCAGATATTCCTTGCCCACGGCATTGATGAAGTCATCGCTGTTCATGCCGTCGTTCAGCAGGAACTTCTGTACGCCACCCTGCGATACCCAGGCCCGCGCAATCGTCGCACCATCCACCGGGTCAGAGATCAGGTACAAGGCATCCGGCGAGCCCGCCATCGCCGCGGTGACTTCCGAAGCATAGTCGGATTGCTTGGCGTTGTAGGGCGTGACCGAAACCACCTCGCCGCCCAGCGCCTTGTAGGGATCGGTGAACTCCTTGACGAGGTTCACCCCGAAGTCATTGTTCTGGTGGATGATCGCGATCTTCTTGAAGCCGTTGTCGATGGCGAACTTGGCTGCCGCCACCCCTTGCAGCGCGTCCGAGGTGATGGTGCGGAAGAAGACGCCGTTGGTCTTGCCCTCGCGCCCCAGCGCGGTCAGCGTCGGCGAGGAAGATGCCGGCGAGACTTGCAGCACCTTGGCCGGTGCCGTGACAGAGGTCAGGATCGGAATCGACATCGGGCTGATGATGCCGCCGATGATCGCCGGGACCTTCTTGACCTGCACCAGTTGCGTCGCCGCATCCACGGCCACGTTGGCCTGGGTCTGGCTGTCGCGCGTGTCGGTCTTGAGCGTGCAGCCCGCCACGCCGCCCGCGTCGTTCAGGTCGCGGAAGGCCATCTCGACCGACTTGGCCCCGGCCTGACCATAGGCGCCCGCCTCGCCGGTCAGTTCCAGCACCAGGCCGACAGTGATGTCGCAGGCAAAGGACGTGCCCGGCACAAGGGCCAGGGCCGCCACGGTCGCAAGCAGAATGTTCTTCATGGATATTCCTCACTCTTGTTGGGTCACGCCCTTGGTTTTCTCTCCACCGGGCTGGGCCTGCCCGGCGGATATCGACTCTCAGCTTTTCGCGTTGAGATTGTACTTCATGATGCTGCCATGCCGCCCGGTGCGGTCACGCTCCAACGTATAGGTGTCGCCTTCGGGCACCCGGCCCTGCGCCTGCACGGCGGCGATCTCGGCCCGGTCCTGACCGGTGAGGCGCAGTTCGGAAATTGCGAGGTTGCGTGCCAGATGGCTGCGGTTCCGTGCGCCAACAATCACCGCCGCCACTCCCGGCTTGCCCAGCATGGCGGCGCTGGCCACCGTGGCAATGTCCGATCCGTGCCGGTCGGCAATCTTGCGCAGGGTGCCGAGCAGGGCCTGGAACAGGTCCCACCCGCCAAAATCGTCGATGATCAGTTTGTATTTGGTGAGCGAGCGGTTTTCCAAAGGCTCCTGCGGCTCGGACTGGCCCAACCAGCGGTCACCCAGAAAGCCGCCTGCCACCGTGCCATAGCACAAAAGCCACATGTCATTGTCCTGCGCGACCTTGGCGAGCGTCCGCTCTGGCCGCGCATCGAGCAGGGAATATTGCACCTGCATCGAGGTCAGCGGCACGCCTGACCGCAAGATCTCCAGCGTCCGGGCCGTGTCGAAATTGGTGCCGCTGACATTGGCGACCTTGCCTTCCAGCCGCAATTCGTTCAGCCAGCCGATGGCATCCAGATAGCGCGGCACCTCGTAATCCCACCAATGGAACTGTACGAGATCAAGCCGCTCCGCCTTCAGGCGCGACAGGGATGTATCGACGATTCCGCTGATATAGTCTCGATTGACCGTGGCAAGCCGGGCCAGATCGGGCACCAGTTTGGTATGAACCTTGACCCGCGCCAGTGCCTCGGCTCCGTGGCGCCGGGCATACTCGACCCGAAAGGCGCCGATCAGTTCCTCGACCCCGGTGTAGATGTCGGCACAGTCGAAAGTGGTGATCCCGGCCTCGGCAAAGGCGATCATATCCTCGACGGCCTCAGCCCCATCGACGGGCCCATGCCCGCCCGCCAGTTGCCAGCCGCCGCGGATCACGCGGCTGATCTCATGCCCCGGCCTCAAGGTGATGCGTTCTACGGTCATGGCGCCTCCGGCAAGGGTACTGCGGTCGTCTCGGCATGGGAAAAGCTGCGCTTGCCGATCCGGGTGATCTTCAGCCGCGACGGGCAGTTCGGGTCCGGGCAGGCGATCTCGGCATCCGAGGTCATCCAGTCGTTCGGATGCGTCATGCGCTGCTTGGCGGCCAGCAGGGGCAAAACCGACGAGAGCGAGTAGATCGAAAAGCTTTGTCCTGGCGGCAGGTACAACTGTTCGCCGCGCAGTTCAAACCAGTCACCGGCCTTGCCGCAGTAGATCCTGGCGCCCTCGGGGGCCACGATCTCGACCCGCAGATCATAAAGCTCGAAACTGTCGTCCATCACGCCTCCAGCGAAAAGGTGACGTCGCAGGCGCCGGACCGTCTGATCCGCCCGCAGGCCTCGGCCAGGGCCGGCACATCGCGGACCCGCGCCACCACCGACCCGGCCAGCCAGCCGATCGGAAACAGCATCCGCGCGCCGGGGCCGTAGAACAGGCCAATGTCGAACACCGGGTCCGGCCCGCCACCCCACATCCGCGCGGGCACATAGGCCAGCACGACGTCACCCGGTTGCGGATGGATCGTCGCATTTTCAGCCGGCAGGGCCTGCGCATACTCCGCGCCGATCAGATGCGCGGCGGGCACCGGGCAGGAAATCTCGGGCCCCGTCCACATCGCGTGAATGCCCGGCACAACACGCGGGCTTTCAAGGTAACGCCGCAGGAACGCGACATTGGCCGGCGCCTTCGCCTCCAAGAGGTCGGCCACAACGTCGAGGCCCGAGGCCAGCGATTGAATGCGCAATGCGGTCATGCCGCCTCCTTGCCAAGTTTGTCCTTGAGATAGGCGAAAGGCCGGCTGATGTCGGCCACCAAAGCCAGCCGCGCCGCTGGTCCGTCACCCATTTCAAGCGCGCGGACGATATCATGGTGGAATCGTGCCGCATCCTGCGCCCCGGCTTCCGAAAAGGCGAAGATGGCCGCCCGCGTGAAAGGCCCCGATTGCAGCCACAGGCTTTCGATCATCGGCAACAGGATCGTGGATCCGCAGGCCCGGTAAATCTCGAAGTGGAAGGCCTGGTTCAGCGCGGCCTCACGGT
This sequence comes from bacterium, assembly GCA_016124195.1. GTDB lineage: Bacteria > Pseudomonadota > Alphaproteobacteria > Rhodobacterales > Rhodobacteraceae > Stagnihabitans. The sequence continues at coordinate 307,579 of WGOE01000003.1, forward strand.
CCACGGTTTCGGGGTTGCCGCCCAGCCGCATCTCTTCCCATTCGACCATGATCGCGCGGATGGTGGTCAGCAGCGCAGGAGTCACGCGGGCGGCCGCCAACGTGATCGCCTCGCCCTCGATCAGGATACGGGCGCGCAGCAGATCCTCGATCCGCTCCAGCGTGACCGGCGGCACCCGAATCGAACGGTTCGGCAGCATTTCCACCGCGCGTTCGGTGATCAGCCGGCCCAGCGCATCGCGCACCGGCATGGTCGAGGTCATCAGCGCATCGGCCAGCTGCCGGATCGTCAGCACCTGTCCGGGCGCGAAAAGGCCGCCGATCAGGGCGCGGCGCAATTCGCCATAGACCCGGTCCTGCACCGTATCGCGCCCCACCGGAGCCAATCCTGCCGCCGCTTCCGCCATCGCATCCCCGATTTCCGACCCGAATTCCGAATCGTCTTGCGAGATGGATTAGACGCTCCTACTGTGATCAAATCAAGTGTGATCACAGATCAAACTTCAGGAACAGCATGAGCCAGATGGTCCTAGAGGCGCGCAATCTGACCAAACGCTTCGGCGGACTGGCCGCGGTCGATACGATGTCGCTGGCGGCCGCCCCGGGTGAGATCCTTGGACTGATCGGCCCGAACGGGGCGGGAAAGACCACGATGTTCGATCTGCTGGCCGGGTCGGTTTCGCCGTCGGGCGGGTCGATCCACCTGATGGGACAGGACATCACTCACGCGCCCGCGCATCGGCGCCTGTCGGCTGGCATGGGCCGCACCTTCCAGATCCCACGCCCCTTTCCGGAACTGACCTTGCTGGAGAACATGATGCTGGCCCGCCAGGATCAAACCGGAGAGCGGTTCTGGGCCAATTTCACCGCGCCGCGCCGCGTCGCCGCCGAAGAGCGTGCCGCGCGGGACAAGGCCATGGCGCTTCTGGATCTTGTGGCGCTGTCACGGCTGGCGCGGGATCCGGCCCGCATCCTGTCAGGCGGCCAGCGCAAGCTCTTGGAACTTGCGCGCGTGATGATGGCGGACCCCAAGGTGGTTCTGCTGGACGAACCCGCTGCCGGCGTGAACCCCGCCCTGCTGGAGGTTCTGATCGCCCGCATCCAGACCATCAACGCCACGGGCGTCACCTTCGTCCTGATCGAGCACAACATCGACATGGTCACGCGACTGTGCCACCGCATCATCGTCATGGCGCAGGGATCGCTGCTGTTCGCGGGCAAGCCGGACGAAGTTGCCCGCAACCCGCGCGTCATTGAGGCCTATCTGGGCGGGGCCGCGGCATGACAATCCTGCAGGTACAGAGTCTGATTGCAGGCTATGAGCCGGGCCTTTCGATCGTGAGGGGCGCCTCGATCCACGCTGCCGAGGCTGAAATCGTCGTGATCCTTGGCCCCAATGGCGCCGGCAAGTCCAGCCTGATCAAGGCCATCGCAGGCCTCGTGCCCATCACCGGGGGCCAGGTTCTGCTGGATGGACGCGACATCACCACCGTGCCGGCGCATCTGAAGATCCGCCAGGGGCTGGCCTTTGTGCCGCAGACGGAAAACATCTTTCCCCTGATGACGGTCGAAGAGAATTTGCGGGTGTCGGGCGGGATCCTGCCCCGGGCTGAGGTGGGCCCCCGCATCGAAGAGATCTATCAGACTTTCCCCGACCTCGCCCGGCAGCGTGCCCTGATGGCGGGAAGCCTGTCGGGCGGTCAGCGCCAGATGCTGGCCGTCGCCCGCGCTCTGATCGTGCGGCCGCGCGTGCTGATGCTGGACGAACCCTCGGCCGGGCTGTCGCCGAAACTGGTCGAACAGGTCTTTGCCCGCTTGACGGAAATTCGCCGCAGCGGTCTGACCATCGTTCTGGTCGAACAGAACGCCCGTGCCGCCCTGGCCATCGGCGACCGCGCCTATGTGCTGGTCGAAGGCCATGAGGCGCATGAGGGCCCGGCCGCGACCCTTTGGAACGACCCTGTCATTGCCGAATTGTACCTTGGTCAACGGAGAGCGTCATGAGCCTGCAATTCTTGCTCAATGGCCTTGTCAACGGCTCGATGATAGGGCTGGGCGCCATCGGGATCACGTTGACCTATTCGATCCTGCGGTTCTCTAACTTCGCGCATGGGGACTTCATGGCCTGGGGCGCCTATGCCGCCCTTGCGGTGGTGGGCGTGCTTGGCGGCAGCACGCCGTTGAAGCCGCTGTCCTTCGGCTGGCCCCTGATGACGGCGCTGGTTGTGGCCATGGCGCTGACGGCCCTGCTGGCGCTGGTGCTGGACTGGCTGCTGTTCGCCCGCCTGCGCGCGCGGGGCCAGTCGATCATCGTGGTGATGGCGTCCTTCGGCGCCTCGATGGCGCTGCGCAACCTGCTGGAGTTCGTCTTTACCTCGCGGCCCGCCTATTATTCTCGCGCCATCCAGATTGCCATGCCGCTGGGCCTTGGCATCAAGATCACCGCCGACCAGATCGCCCTGTTGCTGCTGACCGTGGTGCTGGTCACCGGCATGCATCTGTTCGTGCAGCGCAGCCAGCGCGGGCGCGAAATGCGCGCCTACAGCCAGAACCCCGCCCTCGCCCGAGTGATCGGTATCGACGTCGATGCCGTGGTGCGCGCCACATGGATCATCGGTGCGGCACTTGCCTGCGCTTCGGGAGTCATGGTCGGCACGCTGGTCCAGCTCCGCCCGCTGATGGGTCTGGACCTGCTGCTGCCGATCTTCGCCGCAGCGATTCTGGGTGGAATAGGCTCGATCCCCGGTGCCGTGCTGGGTGGTCTGGTCATTGGCCTGTCAGAGGCCGCCGCCGTGCAGGTCATCGGGGCTGAATGGCGCGCCGCAGTGGCCTTTGTCATCCTGATGGCCGTGTTGTTGATCCGCCCCATGGGCCTGTTCGGAGTGGCAGAGCGATGATCGACCTTCTTGGCTATGGCGCGTTCTTTCTGTCCACCGCGCTGATCTTCGCTCTCATCACGCTGGGTCTGAACCTGCAATGGGGCCTGACAGGCCTGTTCAACGTCGGCATCTCGGGCTTTGTGGCGATTGGCGCCTATGCTTCGGCCATTCTGACCACGCCGGCCACACCTGACCGGATCGGCGGCTTTGGCTGGCCAATTCTGCTGGGCTGGGCGGCGGCGGCCCTGCTGACGGCGGCAGCGGCGGCCTTTACCGGCTATGCGACGCTGCGGTTGAAATCGGATTACCTGGCCATCACGACCTTCGGCGTGGCCGTAGTCGTGCAACTGGTGGCGCTGAACGCCCAGGTCCTGACCGGGGGCCCCTTTGGCGTTGCCTTCATCCCCCGCCCCTTTGCCGCAGTTCAGGCCGATCCGGTGCTGTTCAATTTCGCCAACCTCGCCGTGATCGCCGCCGTCACCGGTGCAACATTCCTGGCTCTGCAGCGCCTGTCTCGCAGCCCCTGGGGCCGCGTGCTTCGCGCCCTTCGGGAGGACGAACGCGCCGCCATAGCGCTTGGAAAAAGTGCGCGATCCTACCGGATTCAGGCCTTTGCGGTGGGCGGCGCGGTGATGGGCCTCGCCGGAGCCGTGCAGGCCCATTTCATCGGCTTCATCGCGCCTGACAACTACCTGCCAACACTGACCTTTCAGGTCTGGGCCATGTTGATGGTCGGCGGATCGGGATCGAACCGCGGGGCGGTGATGGGCGCCATCGTGGTCTGGGCGATCTGGGTCGGTTCGGGGTCGCTGACCTCTGCCATCGTGCCGGGCGACTGGCAGGCCCGCGCAGCCTCGCTGCAGATCGTGGCGATCGGGGTCATGCTGTGCCTGATCCTGTTGTGGCGGCCGCAGGGGTTCTTTGGCGCAAGGCGGCGCGGCGCATGACGGATCCTGCCACCCTCTGGCATGCGACTGCCGCGCCAATGGAGCCCTTTACGGCCCTGAACGGCGTGACAGAGACGGAAGTGCTGGTGATCGGCGGCGGCTTTGCCGGGCTTTCCACCGCGCTCCACGCTGCGCAGGCCGGCACCCCGACCGTGCTGGTCGAGGCACATCGCATCGCCTTCGGCGCCTCTGGTCGGAACGCCGGGTTCGTTGTGCCCAACTTCGCCAAGGTCGATCCCGATGCTGCCCGCGCCCTGCTTGGCAGCCGGGCCGAGGCGCTGATCGGCATGGCCGCGACCAGCGCCGATCTGGTCTTTGACCTGATCCGCCGCCACGCCATCGCCTGCGATGCCGATCAGGCGGGCTGGATCCAACCCGCGCATTCCGCCGCAAGCCTCGCCAAGGCGCATGACCGCGTCCGACAGTGGAGCGCTCTTGGCCGCCCTGTTGAGTTCTTGTCAGCCGAGAGCTTCACCCGAATGACGGGGGCGCCGGGCTGGCTAGGCGGCTGGATCGACCGGTCGGGAGGGGTTTTGAACCCTGTTGGCTATGCCCGCGGCCTGGCCCGGGCCGCTGCCCAAGCCGGCGCGGTCCTGCACGAGGAAACGCCGGTGCTGAAACTGCAGCGTGCGGGTCAGAACTGGCGTGCAACCACGCCCGGGGGGCAGATCCTCGCGCGCCGGGTGATCCTTGCGACCAATGCCTATGTGGGAGGGCTTTGGCCGGGCCTGGCCCGAACCTTCTTTCCGCTTCGCGTGTTTCAGGTCGCAACCGAGCCCTTGCCAGCCAACCTGCGCGAAAGGCTGTTGCCCGGCGGTCAGTGCGTCTCTGACACGCGGCGAAACCTGTTCACCTTTCGGTTCGATGCACAGAACCGGCTGATCTCGGGCGGGATGCACATCGTGTCAGCGGGGGCCGAGCGTCGGGTGCCACACGCCATTCACCAGCGCATGGCCCGGATGCTGGACTTGCCGGATTTGCCGCCCTTGGCCTATGCTTGGTCGGGACTTGCATCGGTCATGCCGGACTTTTTGCCCCGCGTGGTGGAGCTTGGGCCAAACCTGATTGCGGGCTTTGCCTGCAACGGCCGCGGGATTGCTTTGACCACCGCCATGGGGCGCGAACTCGCGCGTTGGGCCGCTGGCGATCCCTTGTCCGCCCTAGCCATCCCCACGCGGGAGGCGAAGGAGATTCCCTTTCACGCCCTGTCGCGCCTTGCCCCGAACGCCCTGCTGCCCTTGAGCATCCTGCGCGATCACCGCGAAAGCCAGCGACGCGGGATCTGACCGCGTCAGGCGAAAAATCCGGGCCCGGCCCGGCCAAGCAGATCGGCAGCCAGCGTCCGGCCCAGATCGGCCGCCTCGACCACCCGGCCACGGATGTCACCGGCCACGACCTTTGTGCCATCGGGGCGCAGCAATTCGCCGCGCAGCCAAAGCGCCTCCCCTTCAAGCCGGGCGAGACCGGCAATCGGCGTCTCGCAAGACCCGTCGAGCCGCGCCAGAAAAGCGCGCTCGGCCGCAAGCTGCTGCCCGGTGGGGCCATGGTGGATGGCGGCCAGCATCGCCTCGGCCCGCGGGTCGGCAAGCCGACGCTCGACGCCAATCGCACCCTGAGCAACGGCCGGCAGCATTTCGTCCACCGCAACCGGACGTGCGACCTCTGGCATGCCCAGGCGGTTCAGCCCGGCCATCGCGAGGAAAGTGGCCATCGCCACGCCATCCTGCAGCTTTTTCATCCGGGTCTGCACATTGCCACGAAACTCGACGAGGTGCAGATCGGGCCGCCGGTGCGCCAACTGCGCCCGGCGCCGCAACGACGATGACCCGACCACCGCGCCCTGCGGCAGATCCAGCAGCCCAGCGACATGGGGCGAAACAAAGCCGTCCCGTACATCTTCGCGCGGCAGATAACAGTCGAGGATCAGCCCCTCCGGCTGCACGGTCGGCATGTCTTTCATCGAATGGACAGCGATGTCGATGCCACCGGCCAGCAACGCCTCTTCAATCTCGCGGGTGAACAGGCCCTTGCCGCCGATGTCTTTCAGCGCCTTGTCCTGGATCTGGTCGCCCGTAACCTTGATGACTGCGATTTCAAAGGCCTCGATCGGCAGGTCAAAGGCGACCATCAGGCTGCGGCGCACCTCATGCGCCTGCCACAGCGCGAGTGGGGAACCTCTGGTGCCGATCTTGAAGGGCTGGGCGGGGGTCGGAAGCGTGTATGTCATGGGCTAGGCATAACCCTGTCAATCTGCCCTGACAACTGCCACGACGCGGCTTTGCATCTGGCCCGGGATCCGATCAATTTGCGCGCCGGCCCAAAGCCTCAAGGTCGATGGGTTCTGGCGCCTCCGGCTCTGGCGGCGGCTCGGTCTTGGGGGCTGACACCACGACGGGCAGCAATTCGGCGCCCGTGGCGCTGGCCCCCTTGGTTTCGACCGGCTCGCGCCAGCTGAGCGTGTCAAAGCCACCGCAGTTTTCACAGATCGGCGCCCAGGCCGAATGGATGGCCTGGCACTTGTCACAGCACCATTGCGGCCCGCGTGGCGCGATCAGCGCCTTGGACAGCCAGCCGCGCACGGTGGCGTCATCGCCGCCCTCGCCACGTTCAACAGCAGCCATGATCGCCAAAGTGCGCTGTGTCGGGTGGCTGGTCGGCAAATCGCCCAAGGCACGGCGAGCAGCCGGAAAATCCTCTGCCGCGATGGCAAGCTCGGCCTGGAGGAGCTTGCTCTCGGCATCATCGGGGTGGATGCTTGTCAGAGTGCGGAAGCGGCGCAGGCGGGCTTCGGGGCTTTCCTCGGGTTCAATCTCGGCAAAGGCGGCGGCGAGGTCGGGATGCGGACGCGCCTCCCAGGCCTTTTTCAGAACGCGGGTGGCGTTCTTCTTGTTGCCCTTGGCCAGATAGCTGCGTGCGGCCATCGCTGCCGCCGGAATCAGGTCGGGCGACAGTTTGTTGGCGGCGATCGCCGCCTCGCGCGCCTCGATCGAGGAGTCGTCATCCATGACCGCCTTTGCCTCTTGCAGGGCCAGAACGGCATCGCGGCGCCGGTACACGTCGCGCGGCAAGAGACCGGCCTTGGACTGGGCGGTCAGCGTGGCGCGGGCGCCTTTCCAGTCCGCGGCTCCGGATTGCAGCTTGAGCAGGATTTCTTGCGATTCCGCGTGACGCGGTTTCAGCTCAAAGGCCTTCTGCGCCAGTTGCAGCGCGGTCTCGGTATCGCCCTCGGCCAGCTTTTGTTTCAAAAGGCCGCGGATGCCGACGAAGCGGGTGCGGGGATCGGCCAGAAGCGCCTTGTAGGCCGCAGCGGCGCGGGTGGTGTCGCCCACCACCTCGGCCGCCTGGGCCACCAGCAGATTGGTCAACTCGGGCCGGTCCAGATAGGTTTCGGCCCGATGCGCCTTGATCAGCGCAAGCCGGCCCTCACCGGCCGCCAGCGCCATCATCCCGTCGGTCAGAGCCTGAAAGCCGCGCCTCTCGCGGTTGCGGTCCAGATAGCGCGAGATGGCAGTTTCATCGCCGTTGAGAAAGCGCAGCGTTGCGATCAACAGGCCCAGCAGCTTGATCACCACCCAGACGACCAGCATCAGAACCAGCACCGCGATGGCCATTTGAAGCGGGTGCAAGGTGAACTCCCAACCGGCGAAGTCGATGCGCATCACGGCCTGCGCCTGCAACGCCATATTGGCGGCAAAGGTCAGAGCCAGAACGATAACCACAAAAAACAGAATGCGAAGCAGCGACCAAAGCATTTTTCACCCCGCCTGCGATAATAGGGCCTGAACGGCGGTTTCAGCATCCAAACGCAATTGCGCGCGGGCCTGCCAATCAGACAGGGCGGCAATCGCCTCGGGTGGCAGGGCCGAGATTTCCTTGAGCGCGGTCGCGAGATCGCCCTTGGCCGTCGCGGCCTCGGCGCGCGACAGGATGGCGTCAGGGTCGTTGCCGTCACGCGGGGCAAGTGCACGAGCCCCGGTCTGCGCACGCAGGAAATTCGCGACACGTTCGCCCCAGCTTTGGCCCATATTGGCGCGCAGGGCAGCTTCCAGCGCGCTGCGCGCCGCCTGCGGGAAATCGGCCTGCAGGCTTTGCAGGCTGGGCAGGCCAGAGGCGGCGTGCTCGGTCAGGACGGCGGGCAGCGTGGTATCCTTCAAATTTGCGACGGCCGCCGTGTAAGGCGCGCCGGTGTCCAGCGCTGCCGCAATCTGGCCAATCGCAGCCCGCGCCAAGGCGGCCGCGGCGCTGGCCTTGGCCGCATCCTCGATGGCGGCAAGTTTGGCCTGAGTCTCTTGCACCTTGGCGTCGATGTTCGCCTGAATGTCGGGCGAGACGATCCCCGCGCTCTTGGCCTTCAGCGCTTCGATGTCGGAACGCAGCTGAGCTACCTCGGCGCCATCGCCTCCGCTGGCGGCGGGGCGGGCTTCCAGGGCGGCAATCCGGTTTTCCAGCCCGGACAGGTCAGGCGTGGCGGCAGCGGGTGCCGGCGCGGCCTCGAGCTTGGCGACGCGGTCGGCCAGGGCCGAGGCTGCGTCAAGCCTTTGGCTGAGTTGCAGAACCTGGTCCTTCAGCGCCTTGACCTGCTGCACCTCGGCGCCAAGCTCGGTCTCCAGCGAGGCAGAGCTGCCGATCGGCCAGCCGTTCGGAACATATTGCGCCAGGGCATAGCCAACGGCGGCGGCAACAACCCCACCCAGCACGGGCCACAGAGCCGAGCGGCGCGCAACAGGTTGCGGCGCAGGATCGGCCCGGGTTTCGCGCTGAGGTTCCGGCTCGGCTGCGCGTGCAGGTTCTGCGGCGGGCTCGGGGACAGAAGGTTCCACCACGATGGCCTCTTCGACCTTGGGGTCGGGGGTGTCGGCGTCATCCGCTTCGGCCATGGTTCGTCCTTCCTCCACAACACGTCTTGGTACAACGTAATGCCGCAAACCGCTTGGGTTCAAGCGCCCTGCCCTGCGACCCATTCGGCAATCACCGCTTCCAGCATGCTTTCGCCATCAGGACGAAGCGCCAAGCGGGCCGGTTTGGAGCCCAGCCCAACAGCCGCCCGTGCGACAGCCTCGCTCATGGCGATGACCGAAACTGGGGCGCGCGCGCCGATACGTTGGCATTCCGACACCAGGATCCGGGCACTGCGCGGCGAAAATACGGGCGCCAGAACGGGTTGAGCGCCAACCAGCAGTGCGGCCGCTTCATCGCTCAGCGCTTGTTCCTCCTGGACATAGACGATCCTCTCATGGACGGCGATGCCATGCGGGGCCAGGGACGCGGCAAAATCGCCGCGCGCCTCGCGTCCGCGCAGGTGCAGCAGCGGCGATCTCGGCTGCGAGAGAATCAGGTCTGTCAGGGCGGTGGCGTCGCCCTTGGCGTTCCGGGTTGCGAATCCGGCTTCTTGCGCGACCTCGGCCGTGCGATCCCCGACGCAATAGGCCAGATCGGGCAGCCGTGCCCGAATGCGCCCCGCGGCCTCGGCCCCGGTCTCCGAAGTCAGAATCAGGGCGGCACAGGCCTCATCGGGCAGCGCTGGCGTCAGAAAGACCGGCGCGATGAGGGGCGACAGCACGGTCCTTGCCTTCGAACCCAACCGCTGACGCAGAATTTCGGCAAATCGGGCCGATTGCGCGGCGGGTCGGGTCAGCAGAACCACGGGCTGAAAGGATTGTGCGGCCATGCCCAAGGTGTTACCCCGGCAGGCGTTCCGGGGCAATCTTGTTGGGGCGATGGACGCGACACTGACCTTTCTGGGCATCGAAAGCAGTTGCGATGACACGGCCGCCGCCGTGGTGCGCCGCTTGGCCGACGGGCGGGCCGAAGTGCTCAGCTCGGAGGTCGAGGGGCAGGCCGTGCTGCATGCAGCCTTTGGCGGCGTGGTGCCGGAAATCGCGGCTCGGGCTCATGCGGAACGGCTTGACCACTGCGTGGAGCGCGCGCTTGCAGCGGCCGGGGTGACTTTGGACCAGCTGGATGCCGTGGCTGTGACCTCTGGACCCGGGCTGATCGGTGGGGTTCTGTCGGGCGTCATGCTGGCCAAGGGCATTGCTGCGTCGACCGGCTTGCCCCTGCTGGGGATCAATCATCTGGCCGGCCACGCCCTGACACCGCGTCTGACTGACGGGCTGGCCTTTCCCTATCTTCTGCTGCTGGTCTCGGGCGGACATTGCCAGTTCCTGATCGTGCGTGGCCCGGACAGCTTTCATCGGCTGGGCGGCACGATCGACGACGCCCCGGGCGAGGCCTTTGACAAGGTGGCCAAGCTCTTGGGTCTGCCGCAGCCTGGCGGCCCCCCCGTCGAGGCCGAAGCGGCAAAGGGCGATGCCAGACGCTTTGTCCTGCCGCGCCCGCTTCTGGACAGGCCCGGTTGCGACATGTCGTTCTCCGGACTGAAAACCGCCGTGCTGCGCGCCCGCGATGCGCTGGTGGCCGAAAAGGGCGGCATCACGCTTCAGGACCGGGCCGACCTTTGCGCCGGATTTCAGGCGGCCGTCGCGGATGTCCTGTCAGAAAAGACCGGCCGCGCGCTGGAGGTCTATCTGGCCGAGGCCCCGCCGGAGCCAAGCCTTGCCGTCGCCGGCGGGGTGGCTGCCAATGCCATGCTTCGCGCCGCGTTAGAGACTGTTTCAGCCGGTTTGGGCGTGGCCTTCGTGGCGCCCCCGCTGCGTCTGTGCACCGACAACGCCGCGATGATCGCCTGGGCCGGGATTGAGCGCCACAGGATGGGCCTTGGCAGCGAGGCCGACCTGACCGCCCGCCCGCGCTGGCCGTTGGACAGTTCGGCGGCGCCGATGATCGGATCGGGGAAGAAGGGGGCCAAAGCATGATCGGGATCGCCGGGGCAGGCGCCTTCGGGACGGCCCTTGCGGTGGCGCTTGGCCGGGAGGGGCGTGAGGTTCGGCTCTGGGCGCGCGACCCCGATCACGTGGCAGCGATGGTGCAAAGCCGACAGAACACCGGTCGCCTGCCGGGCGTCATCTTGCCAGATTCGGTCTCTGTCACGGCGCAAATGGCTGATCTGGGCGGGGCGGAGGTGGTCTTGCTGGCCCTGCCGATGCAATCGCTTGCGGCCTTTCTGCAGCCCAATGCCGGACTGCTGGACGGCACGGCGCTGGTCGCCTGCTGCAAGGGCGTCGATCTTGGCAGCCTGCGTGGCCCCTCTGCGCTGATCGAAAGGTTTTGTCCCGATAGTGCTGCCGCCATCCTGACCGGACCCAGCTTTGCCGCCGATATCGCACGCGGTTTGCCAACGGCGCTGACGCTTGCCTGCGCGCGGCCAGAGGCGGAGGATCTGCAGCGCCTGCTGTCCACCGCGACCCTTCGGCTTTACCGGTCCTCTGACGTGGTGGGGGCCGAACTGGGAGGCGCACTGAAGAACATCATCGCAATCGCCGCTGGCGTTGTGACCGGCGCCGGCTTGGGCGAATCGGCGCGCGCCGCCCTGATCACCCGCGGCTTTGCTGAAATGCAGCGCCTGGCCCTGCACCACGGCGCCCGGGCCGAGACTCTGTCGGGCCTGTCAGGTTTTGGCGACCTTGTGTTGACCTGCACGTCCACCCAATCTCGCAACCTGCGTTATGGTCTTGCGCTGGGCTCTGGACAGGCGTTTGACGCCCGCACGACAGTCGAGGGCGTCGCAACGGCGCAGGCGGTCAGCCGGCTGGCGGCCAGCCTTGCCATCGACATGCCGGTGGCGGGCATGGTCGCCCGCCTGATTGCCCATGACATCACCCTGGATCAGGCCATTCGCAGCCTGATGTCCCGCCCGCTGAAAGAGGAATAGCATGAAGGTTGCCCTGATCTGCATCGACAAACCCAACGCGCTTGACATCCGAACCGCCAACCGCGGCGCCCATCTTGAACATCTGAACGGTTCGGGAGTGGTTGACCTCGCCGGGCCCTTTCTGGATGAGGCGGGCGCGATGTGCGGGTCGCTGATCATCCTTTCGGTGGGTTCCATGGCCGAGGCGCAGGCCTGGGCGGCGAACGACCCCTATGCCAAGGCAGGGCTTTTCGCGTCGGTGGAACTTCGCGAATGGAAGAAGGTGATCGGATGAACTATTGGCTCTTCAAGTCCGAACCCGATACCTGGAGTTGGGATCAGCAGGTCGCGCGCGGTGCTGCGGGCGAGGAATGGCATGGCGTGCGCAACTATCAGGCGCGCAACAACATGCGCGCGATGAAGATTGGCGACCGCGGGTTCTATTACCACTCCAACGTCGGCAAAGAGATCGTGGGCATTGTCGAAGTCAGCGCCGAATCGGCCCATGACAGCACCACCGACGACCCGCGCTGGGATTGCGTCCACATCCGCGCCGTCAAACCCTTTGTGACGCCGGTCACGCTGGAGACATGCAAGGTTCAACCGGGGCTGGAGAAGATGGTGCTGATCAACAACTCCCGCCTGTCGGTGCAGCCGGTCAGCCCCGAGGAATGGCGCATCATCTGCGAATTGGGCGGTGTCGACCCCTGATGCCAGGTTGCGCGCGGCCGGATTGGCGCTAGCCTGCTCCAAACGGGAGGGATGAGATGCAATTTGTCGCTGTGATCGTGGCGGCCTTGGTCGCTTACGGCTTCGGGGCTTTTTGGTACATGCGGATGTCGCAACCCTGGATGGCGGCGGCGGGGATCCCTGTGGATGCAAACGGCAGACCGGCGGGCAACGGCAGCGCTTTGCCCTTTGTCGTGGGTTTCGTCGCCGAATTGCTGGTTGCCGGGATGATGCGGCACATCTTTGCGATGGCGCAGATGCACACAATTGTCGAGGGTATCATGGGCGGGTTCGGGATTGGGGCCTTTCTGATCACGCCCTGGGTCGCGATGAACTATGCCTTTGCGGCGCGTCCCTATCGCCTGACCCTGATCGACGGCGTAAACAGCGTGGTCGGCTGCACCCTGATGGGCCTTGTGCTGACATTGATCTGAGGGCTGAAACGAAATGAGGGGCTCCCACCCCTAGGAACCCCTCATCCACCCCACGCACTGCTCCCAGCACCGCACGTGTTCTATGAAAGGTTCAGGACATGATGCCCATGAGGAAACAATAGCAGAAATCGCGGGGCGCTGGCAAAGACCAAGAACCGAAAACTTTAGTCTTGATCGAACCGAAGACCCGCCCGACGACGGGTCCCGAGGCGCGTTTCCGTTCAGGCGTAGACCGCCTCTTTGCCGAAATGCTTGGTCAGCATGTAATAGACGACGGCGCGGTACTTGTTGCGCTCGGACCGGCCATAGGTGTCGATCACGGCGGAGATCGCCTCGTCCAGCGCAGGTCCATCGGCGAGGCCTAGCTTCTTGATCAGAAAGTTGTTCTTGACGGTCTCGATCTCGTTGGGGTCGCTGGCCGCGACCGTCGCGGAATCCGCATTGTAGATGGCAGGGCCGCAGCCGATGGTGACCTTGGTCAGCAAGGCCATGTCCGGCGTCATCTTGCACTTCGTCGTCAGATCCTCGGCATATTTCGCAATCAGGTCGTCTCTTTTACCCATGTCACCGTCCCCTGTGTTGTGAACCGTCCACTCCACGCCATAGCGTGGCTTGCCGGCGCAGATTAGGGCCGCTCGTGGGTGGGACAAAGGGAATATTTCTGACGCACTCCCCGTTCGGCGGAAGCCTGACATGGCAAGGCCCGCCGGGATCCGGCGGGCCTTGAAGCAGAGGCGCCTTGCCTCAGTAGCGGTAGTGTTCGCTCTTGAACGGACCTTCGACCTTGACGCCGATGTAAGAGGCTTGCTCGGGCTTCAGCTCGGTCAGCTTCACGCCGATCTTCTTCAGATGCAGGCGGGCCACCTTTTCGTCCAGAGCCTTGGGCAGGATATAGACGCCGGGGGCGTAATCATTGTTCTTGGTGAAAAGTTCGATCTGCGCCAGCACCTGGTTGGTGAAGGAGGCCGACATCACGAAGGACGGATGGCCGGTCGCATTGCCGAGGTTCAAGAGGCGGCCTTCCGACAGCAGGATGATCCGGTGCCCGTTGGGCATCTCGATCATGTCGACCTGTTCCTTGATGTTGGTCCATTTGTGGTTGCGCAGCGCCGCGACCTGGATCTCGTTGTCGAAGTGGCCGATGTTGCCGACGATCGCCATGTCCTTCATCTCGCGGATATGCTCGATGCGGATCACGTCACGGTTGCCGGTGGTGGTGATGAAGATGTCGGCGGTGGCGACTTCGTCTTCCAGCAGCGTCACTTCGTAGCCGTCCATCGCGGCTTGCAGGGCGCAGATCGGGTCGACCTCGGTGACCTTCACGCGCGCGCCGGCGCCACGCAGGGACGCCGCCGAGCCCTTGCCCACGTCGCCATAGCCGCAGACCACGGCGACCTTGCCGGCCATCATCGTGTCGGTGGCGCGGCGGATGCCGTCCACCAGCGATTCCTTGCAGCCGTACTTGTTGTCGAACTTCGACTTGGTCACGCTGTCGTTCACGTTGATCGCGGGGAAAGGCAGCAGGCCCTTCTGGTGCAGGTCGTAAAGGCGATGCACGCCGGTGGTGGTTTCTTCAGACACGCCCAAGATTGCGGCGCGCTGCTTGGTGAACCAGCCGGGCGAAAGCTTCAGGCGCTTCTTGATCTGGTTGTACAGGCAGACTTCTTCATCCGAGGTCGGCACTTCGATCAAACCGGTCTCGCCGGCTTCGACCCGCGCGCCCAGAAGGATGTACAGCGTCGCGTCCCCGCCATCATCGAGGATCATGTTGCAGGTGCCGCCCTCGCCGCCGAACTGGAAGATGCGGTCGGTGTAGTCCCAGTACTGTTCCAGCGTCTCGCCCTTTACGGCAAACACCGGCGTGCCAGAAGCCGCGATGGCGGCAGCGGCGTGGTCCTGGGTCGAGAAGATGTTGCACGAGGCCCAGCGCACATCGGCGCCCAGCGCCTTCAGCGTTTCGATCAGAACACCGGTCTGGATCGTCATGTGCAGCGAACCCGAAATGCGCGCGCCTTTCAGCGGCTTCGAGGTTCCGAACTCTTCCCGGCAGGCCATCAGACCCGGCATTTCGGTTTCGGCGATGGTCAGTTCCTTGCGGCCAAAATCAGCCAGCGCGATATCTTTCACAACGTAATCCGCAGCCATGCGGTCAACTCCTTGATCCTGAGGTTGTGCGCCAGATAGCATCATCGGGCGAACTCGACAACTCTGGGATAAGAATGAAACAACCCCGCGCCTGGCAAAGGATGCTTTCCGGTCGAAGGCTTGACCTGCTTGACCCGACCGCGGTCGATATCGAGATCGAGGACATTGCCCACGGTCTGGCCTTCGTGGCGCGGTGGAACGGGCAGACCCGGGGTGACTGGCCCTATTCCGTGGCGGAGCATTCCCTGCTGGTCGAAGAAATCTATCGCCGTCAAGGCGGGGTCGAGCCGAAATGGCAGCTGGCCGCGCTGCTGCATGACGCGCCGGAATATGTGATCGGCGACATGATCAGCCCGGTGAAGGCTGCCGTGGGTTCGGGATATGGCGACTTGGATGCGAAACTGACCGCGGCCGTGCATATTCGGTTCGGCCTTCCCGCGGCTCTGCCTGTCGCGGTGAAAAAGGCGATCAAGGTGGCCGACAAGGTCTCTGCTTGGCTCGAGGCGGTGCAGATCGCGGGGTTTTCGGAAGGCGAGGCCGACAAATTCTTTGGCCGCCCGGGAGATCAAATTCTGCGAGGTCTGGAAATAAGGCTGCGTCCGCCCGCTGTGGTGCGGGCGGACTATATCGCGCGGCACAAGGCCTTGCTGGACCGGCTGTGCTGAGGCTTACCGGCCACGAACGCCGTCCTTGCGCTTGGGCATCGGATCGAGCCGTGTTGCGATCATCAGGGCGTCTGCAAGAAGGGATAACATCTTCATCTCCAGTTTCGGGTTTCGATGTTGGTGATATAGGTTGAAATGCGGCAGAAACCGAGTCAAACAAACTTTTGATCTGTT
Source organism: bacterium (assembly GCA_016124195.1). GTDB lineage: Bacteria > Pseudomonadota > Alphaproteobacteria > Rhodobacterales > Rhodobacteraceae > Stagnihabitans. The sequence goes on from WGOE01000003.1 coordinate 323,301, forward strand.
AGTTGGAGTATCATGTCCATCGACTGGCGCAGCTTTCCGTCGCTCAGCGCGCTGCGGGCCTTCGAGGCGGCGGCGCGGCTGCAGAACTTCTCGCTGGCGGGGCGGGAGTTGAATGTCACACACGCCGCCGTCGCCCAACAGGTGCGCGGGCTGGAGGATCATCTTGGCCGCGAGCTGATCTACCGGGCCGGCCGCGGCATGGCGCCGACGGCAGAGGGTGCCAAGCTTGCTCAGGCCCTGACCGAAGGGTTCCGCGGCATCGCGCTGGCCTTGGACGAGGTCAAAGCGGCCGGGCCCGGCGCACCATTGCGGGTCACGCTGACTCCGGCTTTCGCGGCGCAATGGCTGATGCCGCGGCTTGGCGCTTTCTGGAAGGCGCATCCCGACATTGAAATCTCGCTTAACCCGGAAAAGCGCGTTGTTGATCTGCGCCGCGAAGGAATCGACATCGGGCTGCGCTTCGGGAATGGCAAATGGCCGGGGCTGGATGTCGAGTTTCTCAGCGCTGCCGATTATGTGATCGTGGCGGCCCCGTCTTTGCTGAACGGGCGCCACGATCTTTCGACAGCAGAGCTTTCCGCAATGCCCTGGGTCATCGAGCAGGATTGGCCCGAAGCACTGACCTGGCTCAAGGGATTCGGTCTCAAGCCCGATGCAATGAACATCGCTTATATCCCGACCGAAGAGCTGGCCCTTTCTGCAGCGCGGCAAGGTTATGGCCTGCATGTCGAAGCGGAGGCACTGGTCGAACAGGATGTCGAAAGCGGGGCCCTGGCCATCGTTGGCCGCGTTGAAGATGACAGCCTGGCCTATTACATGGTGACAAGGCCGGGCCCAAAGCGGCCAGAGCTGAAGATATTCACAAAATGGTTAAAGGCCGCCCTTTAGGGCGGCTTTCACGATAAACGCAAGATGGCTGCGCCTTATCAGACGCCCATGTCTTCCGGCTGCATTCCGTTTGCCAGTGCTTCGATGAACCAACGCGGCTTGCGGCCCCGGCCAGACCAGGTGTCGGCCTTGTTGGCGGGATTGGCATATTTGGGGCTGGCCGGAGCACGGCGCCGCACAACACTTGTGCCGGTCAATTCTTCCAGGTCAAAACCCTTGGCGCGGGCAAATTCGTGAAGCTCGGCAAGCGCTTCCTTCTTCTTGCGGTCTTCAAACGTTGCGATCGCCTTGGCGACTTGGGACTGCAAGTCCTTCAGCTCCTTTAGCGACATGCTGTTAATGTTTTCCACAGCTTTAATCCTTGGTTACGCTTCAGCGCCCTTATTAGGATTCGATTCCGGGAAATGCAAGATCCGGCAAACTATTTCGGACTGCGTTTGGCCAGAATGCGCTGAAGCGTCCGACGGTGCATGGAAAGCCTGCGTGCCGTTTCCGAAACATTTCTGTCGCACATTTCATAGACACGCTGAATATGTTCCCATCTGACGCGGTCGGCCGACATAAGACTGTCAGGCAAAGGCGGATGCACTTCCGTGCGCGCCAAAAGAGCATTCATCACATCATTGGCATCAGCGGGTTTCGATAGATAATCAATGGCGCCGATTTTCACGGCGGCGACAGCCGTCGCAATCGCGCCGTATCCCGTCAACACCACGACCCGGCAATCAGGGCGGCGTTCGTGCAGGGCTTCGACCACATCCAGACCATTGCCATCGCCGAGCCGCAAATCGACGACCGCATAGGCCGGCGGCCGCGCCAGGGCAATCGCCTTGCCTGTCTCGACCGATTGCGCAGTCTCGGTCTGGAAACCACGCTTGTCCATCGCCCGCGCCAGGCGTTTGACAAAGGCCTCATCATCGTCGACCAAAAGAAGGGTCCGGTCGGGACCGATATCCGGAATGAGTTCCTCGGCCATGCATATTCTCCCGACGGCGTGTCCGGTCAGGCTATCCTAGCTTGCCTTCAGGAAACAAGCAGTCCTGTCGGCGATTTCTTCGGCCGTGGCGTCCCTTTGAAAGAAATCGGCAAATCCGGTGCCCGGCAACATCAGATAGGTCATCGTCGTGTGATCGACCGTATAGCCCGGGTCGCGCTTTTGCGGCACCTGATAGTAAACCTTGTAAGCCTTGGCCGCCGCAGCGATCTGTGCCTCGGTTCCGGTCAGAGCTATCATCTTGTCGCTGAAATTGCTGGCATAATCGGCAAGAACCGCCGGCGTGTCCCGCGTCGGATCGACCGAGATGAAGACCGGCGTGACATCCAGCCCGCGCTTGGCCAGCAAATCCGCCGCAGAGGCGTTCCGCGCATTGTCGAGCGGGCAGACATCCGGGCACGAGGCGTAGCCAAAGTAAACAAGCGCCGGCTTTTTCAGGACCTGCGCATCGGTGACCGCATTCCCCTTGGTGTCGATCAACGAGAAGGGTCCGCCAATCTGCCCACCGGCCACGGCACCCGTACGGCAGTCGGCAAAGCGATCGGCCGACTTCCCATGCAGACCGGCATAGAGCAAGGGCCCCCCGGCCGCGGCTGCGAGGATCAACGCTCCGGCGATGACATAGAATTTGGACAAGGCGGTCTCCTTTGCGGTCGTGCATTGATCCGTCAGGTGCAGGTCAATAACAATATCGGGCAACCGCGGCGAGGGGCTGATGACAATGACTCACACAGATGTGCACCCTGGCTTCCGCTACGTCCACGGAGATTGGGTCCGGTTGCGCACTTTGATCGTGCTGCGCTGGATGTCGATCGCGGGGCAAATTGCCGCGCTGACCACGGCGCCGTGGTATTTCGGGGTGGATTTGCCCTGGGGCCAATGCGCGATTGCCGTTGGCGCCTCGGTTGCGCTGAACATCGCAATCATGCTGGTCTTTCCCGTCAACAAACGTCTGGCCGATCACGAGGCCATGCTGATGCTTTTGTTCGACCTGACGCAAATGGTCTATCTGGTGGCGGTGACAGGGGGCCTGAGCAATCCATTCGCGCTGTTGGTGATTGTGCCGGTTACCATTTCCGCCTCGGCGCTGGAGTTGAAGTCGACCATCTTCCTGGGCGGGCTGGCCGTGCAACTGGTGACGGCGATCGCCTTCATCTACAAGCCGCTGCGCTTTGCCAATGGCGAGATCCTCAGCCTTCCGTTTCAGTTCAAGATCGGGTTCTGGATCTCTATCGTGGGCGGAACCATCTTTCTGGCGATCTACTCGCGCCGGATCGCGGTTGAAATGCGCGCCATGTCGGACGCCCTGCTGGCGGCGCAGATGGCCCTTTCGCGTGAACAGAAATTGACCGATCTCGGCGGCGTGGTAGCGGCCGCGGCGCATGAACTGGGCACACCGCTGGCCACGATCAAGATGGTCGCGGCCGAGCTGATCGACGAACTCTCGGGCCAGGAAAGCCTGCAGGACGACGCCAAATTGATCGGCGCACAGGCCGACCGTTGCCGCGATATCCTGCGCTCGATGGGACGGGCGGGCAAGGATGACCTGCATCTGCGCCAGGCCCCCCTGATCGCCGTGGTGCGCGAAGCGGCCGAGCCGCATATGGACCGGGGCAAGAACGTCAAGATCGTGGATCACATCGGCCTGGCCTTCCAGCCTGCCATCTTGCGCCGGCCAGAGGTTATTCACGGCATCCGCAATCTTATTCAGAACGCGGTGGACTTTGCGGCTTCCAGCGTCTGGATCGACCTCGAGTGGACCTCGGGCGACATCCGCATCCGCATTGTCGATGACGGCGACGGCTTTCCACCGCATCTCATTCACCGCATTGGCGATCCATTCGTGCGACTGCGCCGCGAACCGCGCGAGGAGACCGCCCGGCCCGAATATGAAGGCATGGGTCTGGGCCTTTTCATTGCCAAGACCCTGCTTGAACGGTCTGGCGCGGACCTGACCTTCGCCAATGCCACCGACCCTTTCCTGACCCGCAACGAAAGGCCCGAACGCTGCGGCGCCGTGGTCGAAGTCATCTGGCCAGAGACTGCCCTGCTGGCACCGCGCGATCTGGTGATCGGAGAAAATCAGTTGCACGACGCCTGACCAGCCGTCGTTGTACACGGTTGCAAAATCACGGCGGGTCTCCTGTCAAGTTAACCGTTCATTAACCGGCTCGACTCTAAGTTGTCCCCGACATCAACGGGGTTCATTTCATGGTCATCAATTGGGTGCTTGAGGCCGAGTTCTTGCTGACAGCACTTTTCGCGGCGGTGGTGGCGCTTGCGATGATGGCGTTCCTCGAGAGGCGCAACAAAAGACAACCCGTCACGATCTTTGCCGAAAACACCACTGCCACCGTCTATCTGTTCGATGGCGATGTGTTGATCGACAGCACGCCCTCGGCACGCGCGCTGCTGTCAACGATCCATGTGCAGGGGTCGCCCTGGACCAAGCTCTTGTCTTACCTTGTTCCGCATTTCACCGATCTGGAGGCCAGGCTGCTGCGGCTGCCGGTCGAAGGCGCCGTGACGCTGGCCTCGACGCCACAGCGCGGCAGCCCTCTGCTTTTGCAGGCCGAATTGCGCGGCGGATTGACCCGGCTTGTCCTGGCCGATCCCAGCCGTGAGGATCAGTCCGAGGGGCAGGATCTGATGGCGCAGCGCGCGGTTCAGGAAGAGTTGGATCTGTTGCGCGAAACGGTGGCCCGCGCGCCGATCCTGATGTGGCGCGAAAGGGCAAATGGCGACATCATCTGGGCCAATGCGGCCTATATGCTGCGCGCGGCAGAGGTTCTGCAGAACGGACAGGACCTGACCTGGCCGCTGCCGCGCCTGTTCGAAAAGCTCGCCACCACCCAAAACCTTTCGGGCCAAAGGCAAAAGCTGTCGCCGCGCGATGCCAAGCCGATCTGGTATGAGCTTTGCGGCTTCGAAGACAAGGGCGAGCGTCTGATCTTCGCCACCGTGGCGGATGCCCTCGTGCATGCCGAAACAACGCTGCGCGACTTCATGCTGACCCTGACCAAGACCTTTGCCCATCTGCATGTCGGTCTCGCCATCTTTGACAAACAGCGCCAATTGGTGCTGTTCAACCCGGCGCTGATGGATCTGACCGGCCTGCCGGCGGAATTCCTGTCGATGCGACCCTCGCTTCTGTCCGTTCTGGACGGGATGCGCGACCGCAACATGATTCCCGAACCCAAGGACTACCGCGATTGGCGCCGCCAACTGATGGAGATGGAGCGCGCCGCCTCCTCCGGTCTTTACGAAGAGACGTGGAGCCTGCCTGGCGGTCAGACCTACCGCGTGATCGGCCGCCCGCATCCCAATGGCGCCCTTGCCCTGATGATCGAGGATATCTCGGGCGAAATGTTGCGCACCCGACGTTTCCGCGCCGATCTGGAGTTGAGCCAATCCGTGATCGACGAAGTCGACGAGGCGATTGCCGTTTTCACGCCGGCGGGTCAGCTGGTGATGTCCAATAGCGGCTATGCGCGCCTCTGGGGCGGCAATTCCGCGGAAAACCTGTCAGAGGAAACACTGCGCTCGTTGTCAGTCCGCTGGCGCATGCAATGTTCTCCCAGCACGGTCTGGACTGATCTGGAGGATTTCGCCTCCAATCCCGGCGACCGGACGCAGTGGAAGGCGGAAGTGCGATTGCTGGATGGCCGGATGATCGATTGCCGGTTCGCGCCCCTGGCCGGCGGAGCGACGATGACCGCCTTCCGCCTGCGCGACGCGGCAAGCGGGCCCAAGTCTGTCGTGACCGGCGACCCAAGGCTCAAGCGCGCATAGGGGAGATTCCCTCCGCCGGGAACCTCGTCTAAGGTTCCGGCATGAACAGCAGCTTCGCCATCGACCTTGCCGACGAAACCGATACCACACGTCTCGGCCGGGCCTTGTCATCGGTCCTTCGCGCCGGTGACAGCCTTCTGCTCGACGGGCCGATCGGCGCAGGCAAGACCCACCTGGCCCGCGCCCTGATCCGCGCCCGGCTGGGCGAGGCTCAGGAAGTCCCGTCGCCAACCTTCACGCTGGTACAGACCTATGGGTCCGAGCCCGAAATCTGGCATGCCGACCTCTATCGGCTGAGCCATTCGGATGAGGTGCTGGAACTTGGGCTGGAAGAGGCCTTCGCTTCGGCGATCTGCCTGATCGAATGGCCAGATCGGCTGGGCGACATCCTTCCCGACAATCCGATCCGCCTGTCGCTTGCGCCACAGGGCGACGGCCGCAGGGCGACGTTTCATGTGACAGACCGGCCCGATCTCGCGCCGGCCCTGCGGCACGACATGGCGAGACAGCGCCGGACAGAGGCCGCCACGGAATTTCTGAGACGGGCCGGATGGGACAAGGCGCACCGTACCCCTCTCGCCGGCGATGCCTCGACGCGCCATTATGAACGGCTGACTTGGCAAGACGCGCCCGCGGTCTTGATGGACGCCCCGCCGGGCGGCGTCGATTCGGTCGCAGATTTCTCGAGGATCGCCCGGCATTTGCGGAGCCTTGGGCTGTCGGCGCCGAGGATTCTGGACGAGGACGGCGACCAGGGCTTCATGCTTCTGGAAGACCTTGGCGACGACCTCTACCCGCGGTGCATCGCAAGGGATCCCGCGCTTGAACTGCCGCTTTATAAGGCTGCAACCGATGTGCTCTTGCACCTGCAATCGGCCGCCCCGGCGCCGGATTTGCCCGACCTGACCGCCGCAGCCTGGGCCGAGGCAGCGGCCCTCGCCATCGATTTCTATCGCAAGTCCATCCTCGGCGATGCGCAGGGCCGCGCGGCTTTTGTTGCGACGCTGTCCTCCGCCCTGACCCGGCACGCGGATGGCCCACGCGTGATGATCCTGCGCGATTACCATGCCGAAAACCTGCTGTGGCTGCCCGACCGGAACGGGTTGGCCCGGGTCGGGCTCCTGGACTTTCAACTCGCGCAGATGGGGCAGCCGGGCTACGATCTGGTCTCGTTGCTGCAGGACGCGCGCCGCACGGTATCAAGCGCTGTCCAAACCGCCATGATCAACCGATTTGCCAAAGGATGCGGTCTGGAACCGGAAGCGTTCCGAACCGCCTATGCCACGCTTGGCGCTCAACGCGCGCTCAGGATCCTGGGCATTTTCGCAAGGCTCGCGGCACAGGATGGCAAAACCCGCTACATCCCCATGATTCCGCATGTCTGGGACCAGTTGCAGCACAATCTGACGGCGCCCGGACTGGAAGACTTGCGGGAGGTTTGCGACAGATGGCTACCTGCACCCGATCCTGCAGCCCTGAAGGCGGTCGAGGTCACATGCGCTTTCCGGTGATGCTGTTTGCGGCGGGCCTAGGCACCCGCATGGGCGACCTGACGCGCGACCGTCCGAAACCCTTGATCCCGGTGGCCGGCAAGGCCCTGCTTGACCATGCGCTGGACCTTTGTCAGCCCGAGGTCGTTGAAAGCACAGTGGTGAACCTGCACTACCTGGGCCATCGGATCGAAGATCACCTGCGCGGCAGGAACGTTGCGCTGTCATGGGAAAGCACCCTGCTGGAGACCGGAGGCGGCCTGCGCGCCGCCCTGCCCCTTTTGGGTGATCGGCCGGTCATGACGCTGAACACCGACGCCGTATGGACCGGAGGCAACCCGCTCGCCGAACTGGCCGCTGGCTGGCGGCCAGACCGGATGGACGCGCTTTTGCTGCTGACGCCGTTGCGTGATGCCTTGGGTCACAGGGGCACGGGAGATTTTCTGATGGATGCAGAGGGCCGCTTGCAGCGTGCGAAGGGGGCTGCGGGCCTCGTTTATCTGGGTGCGCAGATCATCCGGACCGAGGCTTTGGCAGAGGTGCCAGAACAGGTCTTCTCGCTCAACCGGCTCTGGGACGGCATGATTGCCAAGGGGCGGGCCTATGGCGTCCTGCATCGGGGCGGGTGGTGCGATGTCGGTCAGCCCAGCTCGATTGCCCTGGCAGAGGGTCTGGTGAATGGCTGAAAGGGTCTTTTCCGTACCGCCTGGCGTGGATTTCGCCACCCAGCTTGTGCTAGGCCTGATCGAGCGCCTGCGCGGCAAGCCGCCCGAAGCGATGGCGCAGGTCACACTTTACCTCAACAGCCAACGCATGCGCCGACGGGTGACCGAGGTCTTCGTTCAGGGTGCGGCAAGTTTCCTGCCCCGCATGTTTGTTTTGTCCGAGCTGGCCCAGCACCCAATTCTGGCCGACTTGGCGCCGCCCTCCAGCGGGTTGCGACGCCAGCTTGATCTTGCCCGGCTTATCGACGGTCTTCTGCAGGCCCAGCCCGACCTGGCACCCCGCACCGCCCTGTTCGATCTGGCGCGCAGCCTGGGCCTTTTGCTGGACGAAATGCAGGACGAGGGTGTAGCGGCCGAGACGATCGCGGCGCTGGACGTATCAGGCCATTCCGAACACTGGGCGCGGACGCAGGCCTTCCTGCGGATCATTGCCCCCCTGATGGCCACGGCGGATGGGCCGGCACGGCATCGCATCGCGTCGGAACGTCTGGCGGCGCAGTGGCAGGCCGCCCCGCCTCAAGGACCTGTCGTCATCGCGGGTTCGACCGGATCGCGTGGACCGGTGGCCTTGCTGATGCGGGCCGTGAAAGGCTTGCCGCAGGGCATGTTGGTGCTGCCGGGTTATGACACGGACCAGCCCTGCTCCGTCTGGGCGCAGATGGACGATGCCCTGACCGCCGAGGATCACCCGCAATTCCGCTTTCGGCGCCTGATGGACATGCTGGATCTGGCGCCTTCGGATATCCGGCCGTGGCGAGATGTGCGGCCCTGGAACCCGGACCGCAACCGTCTGATCTCGTTGTCGCTTCGCCCGGCGCCGGTCACCGATCAATGGCTGGTCGAGGGTCAGCATCTGCCCGACCTGCCCGAAACGACGCGCGAGATGACGCTGATCAAGGCGGCAAATCCCCGGCAAGAGGCGCTGACCTTGGCGCTCGTCCTGCGCCGCGCCGTTTCGCGCGGGCAGAAGGCAGCGCTGGTGACGCCCGACCGCAACCTTGCCCGCCGGGTCGAGGCCCAACTGGACCGCTGGGGCATCCTGCCCGACGATTCCGCCGGGATGCCGCTGGCCCTGTCCGCGCCAGGCCGTCTGCTGCGTCACGTCGCCCGCGCGTTCGAGGCACCGCTGACGGCCGACGTGCTGATGACGCTGTTGAAACATCCCCTCGCCGGCAGCGGGGGCGAGCGCGGTCTTCACCTCAAACTGACGCGCGAGCTTGAGCTGGAGTTGCGGCGCAAGGGGCCGGTTTTTCCCACGGCCGAGGCCCTGCTGATCTGGTCAAACGCGCGGCCAGAGCCCGAGGCCGCGCCTTGGGGGCAGGCTTTGGCGCGGGTGCTTGACCTGATCGCATCGCCCCCGGCCGAAAGCCTGAGCGCGCATTTCGCCCTGCATCTTGCCACGACCGAGGCCCTGGCGCGCGGTACCGCCGCCGAGGGCGCGGGCGAGTTGTGGTCCAAGGAACCCGGCGTCGCTGCCCGCAAGCTGATGGACGCGCTGGCAGAGGAGTGCGACCACGAAGGCAGCCTGTCCCGGTCGGATTACCGGATGCTGTTTGACGGGCTGATCGCCAAGGAAGAGGTGCGCAGCCCGGTGACCGGCCATCCCCTGGTTGCCTTTCACGGCCCGCGAGAGGCGCGAGAAGTCGTCGCCGATCTTGTCATCCTCGCCGGGCTCAACGAGGGAACCTGGCCCGCTGCGTCCGACCCCGACCCCTGGCTGAACCGCAAGATGCGCAAGGATGCGGCTCTGTTGTTGCCGGAACGCCAGATCGGCCTTTCGGCGCATGATTATCAACAGGCAGTCGCGGCACCAGAGGTCATCCTGTCGCGTGCGCTGCGCGATGCCGAGGCAGAGACCGTCCCGTCGCGCTGGCTCAACCGGTTGTGCAACCTGATGGCGGGCCTGCCCGACCGTCGCGGTCCCGAAGCGCTGCAGGCAATGGAGCGGCGTGGGCAGGTCTGGCTGGCACGCTGCGCAGAACTGGAACAACCGGGCGGAACCGTCGTCGATGCGTTGAAACCGGCGGTCCGGCCACAGCCGCGCCCGCCCGTGCCGGCGCGACCGAAGGAACTTTCGCTGACCCGCATCCGCAGCCTGATCCGCGACCCCTATGCGATCTACGCGCAATATGTGCTGAGGCTGAAACCTCTGGACCCGCTGCGCGCCCAACCCGACCCGCGCGACCGTGGCACTGCCCTGCACCTGATCCTGGAACGCTTTGTCCGCGAAAGACCGCAGGATGAGGCGATGGACGAGGCCCGCAACCGCCTGTTGCGGATCGGGGCCGAGGTGCTGGCCGCCGAGACGCCCTTCCCCTCGGCTCGCGCGCTGTGGCATGCACGGCTGGAGCGTGCAGCCGATCACTTCCTGCGGCAGGATCAGAAACTCGGCGGCAGGACACTACAGATTGAAAAGAGCGGGGCCACGAAGGTGGAGGGCACGGATTTCACGCTTTACGGCACGCCGGACCGGATCGATGTGCTGCCCGACGACCGCCTGCATCTGATCGACTACAAGACCGGCACACCGCCGACCAAGGCGCAGCAGACAGTGTTCGAACTGCAGCTTCACCTCGCCGCGGCGATGGCGGAACGCGGCGGATTCACCCCGCACCCGATGGAGGTGGCGCAGATCAGCTATATCGGGCTTGGCGCGTCGGAGAAGGTCGAGGAAACGCCGCTGACCCCGGATGAGATCAACGCGGTCTGGGCGCGCTTTGTGGCGCTGATCAAGGCCTACGAAGACCCAAAGACCGGCTATACTGCGCGGCGGGCCGTGTTCGACCTGCGCTATCCGGGCGACTATGACCATCTTGCGCGCTTTGGCGAATGGGACATGACCCAGCGCGCCGTTGCAATTGCGGTGGGCCAAGATGACCCCGCGTGAGGCGACTTCGGCGCAGGTGAAGGCAGCCGATCCCGCCGCCTCGACCTGGCTTTCGGCCAATGCCGGGTCAGGCAAGACGCGCGTGCTGACCGACCGGGTGGCGCGCCTCTTGCTGCAGGATGTCGAGCCGCAACGCATCCTGTGCCTGACCTATACCAAGGCCGCCGCGACAGAGATGCAGAACCGCCTGTTTCAGCGCCTTGGCGAATGGGCAATGATGCCGGATGCCGCCCTGACCCAGGCGCTTTCGGAACTGGGCGAGGTGGCGCAGCTCGACCCCGCTCATCAGGCCCGGGCACGGCGCCTCTTCGCCCGCGCGATCGAAACGCCGGGTGGCCTGCGCATCCAGACGATCCACAGCTTTTGCGCCAGCTTGTTGCGCCGCTTTCCGCTGGAGGCGGGCGTCTCGCCCAACTTTGTCGAACTGGACGACCGGGCCGCCAAACTGCTGCGCCAGGACATTCTGGAAGAGATGGCCGATACAGCTGCGCCCGACGCGGTGCGAGCGGCCGCTCTGGTCTTTCGGGGCGAGGATTTCACTGCCCTGATGGAAGAGGTCGCGCGCCATCCAGCCGGGTTTTCAGGCTCTGTGCCTGCGCTTTTCGATCTGCCCGACGGCGAGGGCCTGCCAAGGCTCCTGGCGGATGTGTTTCTGGGCGACGAGGCGGATATTTTGGCAGGCCTTCTACCTGCGCTGGCCGCGGGGGGCGCGAATGACAGCCGCGCCTTTGCCAGATTGACGGGTCTTGATCTGAACGCCCCCGATCTGGCGACGCTGGAACGGTTGGAGTCGGTCTTCCTCTATGCCACCGGACAGAAGGCGGGGCAGGCCAAGGTTGGCAGCTTTCCGACCGCCGAGACGCGCAAGAAGATCGCCGGCCTGATGCCCCGGATTGACCGTCTGATGGAACGCGTGGCCGGGGCGCGCCTGCGCCGTCAGACGCTGCAAGCGGTGCAAAAGACCCAAGCCATCCATGATTTTGCCCGGGTCTTCCTGCCCGCCTATGCGCAGCGCAAGGCTGCTCAGGGTCTCCTGGATTTTGACGACCTGATCGCCCGCGCGCGGTTGTTGCTGTCGGACCCTTCCGTCGCCGCCTGGGTTCTGTTCCGGCTGGATGGGGGCATCGACCACGTACTGGTGGACGAGGCGCAGGATACCTCGCCTGATCAATGGCGGGTGATCGAACTCTTGACCGCCGAATTCACCGCAGGCGAGGGTACAAGACCCGGCGGGCGCACCCTGTTCGTCGTGGGCGACAAGAAGCAGTCGATCTATTCGTTTCAGGGCGCCGATGTCGCGGCCTTCGATGAAAAGCAGGCGCTGTTTCAGGGCAATTTCCAGGCCGCCCGGCAAAGGTTTCAGACCCTGCCGCTGGAATATTCCTTTCGGTCTTCGCCCGCGATCCTCAACCTGGTGGATGCGGCGCTGGGCGGGCTTTCAGCGCAGGCGCTGGGCGATGTGGTCAGCCACCGCGCCTGCTTTCCAGATCTGCCGGGCCGGGTCGATCTGTGGCCGCTGATCGAGGCGGACGAGGAAAAGGACGACGTCAACTTCGAGGACCCCGTTGACCTGATCCGCGAAAGCCATCCGGTCGCCCGCCTTGCCGACCGGATTGCCGCTGAAATCGAGACTGCTTTGGCAGAGGGCGTCCAGATCACAACGCGCCACGGTCCGCGTCCGGTACATGCCGGCGACTTCCTCATTCTGGTGCAGACCCGCGGGCCGCTGTTCAACGAAATCATCCGGGCCTGCAAGGCGCGGCGCCTGCCCATCGCCGGGGCCGACCGGCTGAAGCTGGGCGAAGAGATGGCGGTCAAGGACCTTGTCGCCCTCTTGTCCTTTCTGGCCACGCCAGAGGATGACCTGTCGCTCGCCGCCGTCCTGCGCTCGCCCCTGATCGGGGTCAGCGAGGCCGAGCTTTACAGGCTCGCTCGCGGCCGCCCGGGTTTTCTGTGGGAAGCGATGCGTGGCCTGGATTTGCCGGCCGTCGCCCTGCTCAAGGATCTGCGCGATCAGGTCGATTACCTGCGCCCTTATGACCTGCTGGAGCGGGTTCTGGTGCGCCATGATGGCCGGCGGCGTCTGATCGCCCGGCTGGGTGCGGAAGCCGAGGATGCCATCGACGAGTTGCTCAACCAGGCGCTGGCCTATGAACGCACGGCGGTTCCCAGCCTGACCGGCTTCCTGTCCTGGCTTGAGGCCGATGCGGTGCAGGTCAAACGTCAGGCCGACGGCGCCGGCGACCGGATCCGCGTGATGACGGTGCATGGGTCGAAGGGGCTGGAGGCCGAGATCGTGATCCTGCCCGACACTGCCGACCGCAACCCGCAGGAACGCAATGCCTTGCTGACAGATGGCGCGGGCAATGTGGTCTGGAAGACGCCCAGCGATGACAGCCCGCCGCTGATTGCGGCTCTGCGCCACCAAAAATTGGCGCGCGAAGGCGAAGAGAATCTGCGACTTCTTTACGTGGCACTGACCCGGGCGCGCTGTTGGCTGATCGTCGCGGGTGCAGGGAAATCGCGTAAAGAGGGCACCTGGCACAAGATCGTGTCGGACGGCATGGCGAAACTCCCGACCGCACCCGTGGCGGACGGCCTGCGCTATCAATGGGGCACCTGGCCCGACAATGCCAAGCGCGCCGAGACCGCCTTGCCACCGCAGGATCTGGGCGAGGCCTGGATGCATCTGCAGACCGAACGGCCGAAGAAGACCGCGCTTTCGCTGTCGCCCTCGGATCTGGGCGGGGCCAAGGCACTACCCGGCATGGGGGATGACAGCGACGCCGCCAAGGCACGCGGCACCGCCCTGCATCTGCTTTTGCAGCATCTGCCCGACCACCCCGAGCCGGATTGGGACAAGATCGCCACCCATCTGACCCGGGACCTGGCCTCAGAGGTCTTGCTGCAAGCCCGGCGCCTGCTGACGACCCCTGCCCTGCGACCCCTGTTTGCGCAAGGTAGCCTGGCCGAGGTGGCCCTGACCGCGCCTTGGGGCACAGAGCGGCTTCTGGGCACCATCGACCGGTTGGTGATCGAGGAGACCCGCATCCTCGCCGTCGATTTCAAAAGCAACCGGACGGTGCCGAAGGCCCCTTCTGCCGTGCCCGAAGGCATCTTGCGGCAGATGGGGGCCTATCTGCACATGCTGGAAAGCCTTTATCCCGGCCGCGTCATCGACCTTGCCATCCTGTGGACCGAGACCGGCGCGCTGATGCCGCTGGACCCCGATATCCTGAGGGCGGCACTTGGTCGCGCCACGATATCCGGTGGGGCGACCCTTGACGTTGAGGTTCTCCGACCATAGGTTCATTGCCTGAAATCCCTTAGGAGAACCATCATGGGCGCTGCAACCGTTGCCGTGACCGATGCCACATTCGACAAGGAAGTCCGCCAGTCCGCCGTTCCGGTGGTCGTTGACTTCTGGGCGGAGTGGTGCGGCCCCTGCCGTCAGATTGGCCCGGCTCTGGAAGAGCTGGCCGTGGAGTTTGGCGGCAAGGTCAAGATCGTGAAAGTCAACGTGGACGAAAATCCCGACAGCCCGGCCCTGCTGGGGGTGCGCGGGATTCCCTCGCTGTTCCTGTTCAAGGACGGTCAGGTCGCGTCGAACAAGGTCGGTGCGGCGCCGAAAGCGGCGCTGGCCAATTGGATCTCGTCCAACATCTGATCCGGCGATCCGGGTCCAAAGGGCGCCTTCGGGCGCCCTTTTCGTTTGGCACGACCTTGCCCATATTACAGAAAACGGAGGCTTGCATGTCTGACGACAAATTCCCCGGCTGGCACGGCACCACGATTCTGGCCGTGCGCAAAGGCGGCGAGGTCGTGGTGGCCGGCGATGGTCAGGTCAGTCTGGGCCAGACCGTGATCAAGGGCACCGCGCGCAAGGTGCGCAGGCTGTCGCCCGGCGGCAAGGACGTGGTCGCAGGCTTTGCCGGATCGACCGCCGATGCCTTCACCCTGCTGGAGCGGCTTGAGAAAAAGCTCGAGGCCGCGCCCGGCCAGCTGGCCCGTGCCTGCGTCGATCTGGCCAAGGACTGGCGCATGGACAAATACCTGCGCAACCTCGAAGCCATGCTGATCGTGACGGATGGTGAGGGCCTGTTCGTTCTGACCGGCGCGGGCGATGTGCTGGAACCCGAACACGATGTCACCGCCATCGGCTCTGGTGGCAATTATGCGCTGGCCGCCGCCCGCGCCCTGATGGACGGCGATCTTGCCGCCGAAGCCATCGCCCGCAAGGCCATGGCGATCGCGGCTGACATCTGCGTCTATACCAACGGCAACCTCACGGTGGAGACGATCCGCAAATGACCGACCTGACCCCGCGCGAAATCGTCTCGGAGCTTGACCGCTTCATCATTGGCCAGCGCGATGCCAAGCGCGCCGTCGCCGTGGCGCTGCGCAACCGGTGGCGGCGCAAGCAACTGGGGGATGACCTGCGCGACGAGGTTTACCCCAAGAACATCCTGATGATCGGCCCGACCGGCGTCGGCAAGACCGAAATCGCCCGCCGCCTCGCGCGTCTGGCCAAGGCGCCTTTCCTGAAGGTCGAGGCGACCAAGTTCACCGAGGTCGGCTATGTCGGCCGCGATGTCGACAGCATCATCCGCGATCTGGTCGATGTGGCGATGGTCGACACCCGCGCCCGCATGCGCGACGACGTGCGCGCCAAGGCGCAGGCCGCCGCCGAAGAGCGCGTCATCGAGGCCCTCGCCGGCAAGGACGCGCGCGAACAGACCCGCGAGTTGTTCCGCGGCAAGCTGCGCCGAGGCGAGCTTGACGACACCGTCATCGAGCTTGATGTCGAAGACCCGGGTCCCGTGATGCCGATGATGGGTGGCCAGGGGATGGAACTGCAGATGCAGGGCCTGCAAGACCTGTTCAAGGCCTTCAACCCGCGCACCCGAAAGAAGAAAGTCACTGTGTCGGCCAGTTACGACCTCTTGCTGGGGCAAGAGGCAGACAAGCTTCTGGACGACGAGGCCGTGAAACTTGCCGCTCTTGAGGCCGTCCAGCAAAGCGGCATCGTGTTTCTGGATGAGATCGACAAGATCTGCGCCCGCGCCGATGCGCGTGGCGCCGATGTCAGCCGCGAAGGGGTGCAGCGCGACCTCTTGCCGCTGATCGAGGGCACGACCGTCTCGACCAAGTACGGCCCGATCAAGACCGACCACATCCTTTTCATCGCCAGCGGAGCCTTCCACATCGCCAAACCCTCGGACCTCTTGCCCGAATTACAGGGCCGTCTGCCGATCCGGGTGGAGTTGCAGGCCCTGACCGAAGAGGATTTCGTCCGGATCCTGACCGAGACCGACAATGCGCTGACCCGGCAATACACCGCCCTGATGGCCACCGAACAGGTCACCGTCAGCTTTACCCCGGATGGAATTGCCCAGCTGGCCTCCATCGCCGCAGAGGTGAACCGCAGCGTCGAGAACATCGGCGCGCGTCGGCTTTACACCGTGATGGAGCGGGTTTTCGAAGAACTGTCCTTCAATGCCCCCGACCGGGCCGGAACTGAAGTCGTGGTAAACGAGGTCTTTGTCGAGGCCAATCTCGGCCAGCTTGCCCGCTCGGCCGACCTGTCGCGCTACGTCTTGTGAGTTTGCTTGCGCCGCATGGACTACCGGCGCACCAAAGCCAACATTGCGATCAGCGCCAGCGCCGCGGGAACCAGGCAGGAGATGAAAATGATCCGCGCCGCATGCACACCATCAGCCGGTCCCTGCATCGTGAGGAACCCGCTGGCATTTGCGACGATGCCGATGACGGCAGCGCCCAGAGCATAGCCCAGCCGTTGCAGCACCGGGATGGCTCCGGCGGTGCGCTGCACCTCGTCGCCATCGGCCAGCGCGGTCGAACGGCGCAGGATGAAGGTCCAGGACAGGCCGAAGCCTCCGCCCGTCGCCGCCATCGCCACGGCAACCAGCCACACCGACCCCGACGGCATGGCCCAGACCATCAGCACAAGGCCAAGTGCGACGACACTCATGCCAATGGCGATCAGGGCGCGGTCCATCCGTTCGGGCGCGCCTGAAACGAGGATGGCCATCAGCGTCCATCCGATCGAACTGGCGGCAATGACGTAACCGGCCTCGAGTTCGGTGAGCCCGTGGATCTGTACCAGCAGGATCGGGCCATAGGCGGTACCGGCGATCGTCGCCATCGACATCGCGAAGATCATCACGAGCGCCGCACCCGTCGGGTGCCGCAGGTCCAGCGGCCCACGCGGCAACAGGCGGCTCGCGGTGGCGCGGGCATCGCGGAAGAAGAACAGCGCAAGGCAGGCCAAGCCGGCAAGAACAAGCGCCCCGGTCCTGAGGGGCGCCACGACCACGCCACCCTCGGACACCAGAACCACCCCCGCCGACAACAGCGCGAGGCGCAGCAAAGGGAAGCTGCCCCCGCTGCCGGCCCGCCGGTCACGCGGTGCGATCCACAGGATCAGCCCGGCCAGCATCACCGCTTCGACGGCAAAGAACCAGAAGCCGATGCGCCAGGTCGCGTATTGAACGAAGAGCCCACCCAGAAGCGGCCCCAGAAACGCCGAGATGCCCCAAAGCGCAGAGATCGTGGCCATGACGCGGGCTATGTGGTGCCTCTGGAACAGCAGGCTGGCGGCGATGAAGGACATCGAGACGAGGCCGCCTCCGCCAAGGCCCTGGAGCGTGCGACCGACGAGAACCACCCCCATCGAAGGAGCCATGGCGCTGAGCGCACAGCCAAGCCCGAAGGTCAGGGCCGCGACGCTCATCGGCAGTCGCAAGCCAAGGCGCAGCGTCACCAGCGCGCTGGCCGCTCCAAGAACGATGGAGCCGATCTGATAAAGCGAAACCGACCACCCGACATAGGCCGCGCCACCGATGTCAGCCACGATCCGCGGCAGCATTGTCGCCACCACAAGACTGTCGGCCGCATGGAGCCAAACCGCCATGCAGACCAATGAAAGCGAGGCGAGCGAGGTTTCCCCAAGGAAATCGCGCCACGACAAGCTCTGCGCCTCAGCTGAACCAGTGCTCAAGATCCTTGCCTCCCCAAAGTGGAGCAGTCCTGTCGCAGGCGTCAGCGTCAAGGCCAAAATTGTCGGGTTACAAAGGCGAGGCAGGTCACCTCGAGCGATCGGCTGACCGGATTTTATTCCTTCGGCCATGGATCCCGTGCCGATTGCTTTTAATTTTGGACCCTGTCCCGCGGCCGCGGTTGGTCCCGGGCAAGGAAACGGTCTTGGCCGGCGGAAAACGGGTCGCGCAGTTGCGGCCTTGGCGCGTTGACTTTGGTGGTTCGCCAGCCAAGTCGGGGCAAATCGGACAATTGCGCGGCGAAGGGTCACCGTTTCGGCCTGGTCGCATGGCTGTCCTGCAAGATCGCACTTTCAGAGATGAAGTCCGCTTTTTCACCAGGATCATCTGCATGATTATCTCGTGGCGCTAATCGACAATCTCTGTCGTGATTATGGGCATCAGACATCGCGGCCTGAACGCTTCGGAGGTTGCCATGCCTGCACGTAAATATCACTCAAAGACCGCAGACACAGTCCTCGATCGCATGCTGGGCGGCACGGCCCATGCGATGGGTTGCGGCGTGCCGGTGGCGCACTGCTCATCAGAAAACGGCACGGCGCCGCAGATCTTGGCCGAGACGCCGCTGAACTTCAGCCATAAGCCGACGCGCGAGCTTTGCGAAGACGTCGACAAGGCTTTCGCCGACTGGTGGGTGGGGCAAGGCAACGCCGCACCCGACATCAGGGCCAGCCACGGCGGCTCGGGCTCGCAGGCCCGCGCGGTGATCGAGGGGCTGGATGCCGAGGTTGTGGCCCTGACCTTGGCAGCCGACATCGACAAGATCGCCGGCACCGGCGAGATCGACAAGGACTGGCGGTCGAAGCTGCCGCACAACCCTTCGCCCTATGCCTCGACCATCGTCTTCCTTGTCCGCCACGGCAACCCCAAGTGCTTCAAGGACTGGGACGATCTGGTGAAGGATGAGATCGAGGTCATCACGCCGCACCCCAAGACCTCGGGCGGGGCGCGGTGGAACTATCTTGCGGCCTGATCGATGCCCTCTGTCTTGTCCAGACGCGCCGCCTGCCCTGCCGAAACGTGACGTCGAAATTCTCGATGGAGTGCATGAAGATCATGACCGCGGTGCCGATCGACGAAATGCAATGGGCGAACCGCATGGGTTGATGGCGTCGCTGCACGCCAGACTTTGATCCGGCACCGGGTGTGCCTGTTCGCGGTCGGCGGCATACGGTTGACCAAGGCAACACCGCTTGCCTTTCTTGCAAGAAATCGGGCCCGGAGTTGGTTCCATGCCAGGCTTTTGCGGCCCTCAATAGCGCCGCGCCATCGCCTCGGCCGGCAGCGGGCGGATGCCGGAGGCATGGCCGGCCGTGCCAAACGCCTCGAACCGGGCCGTGCAGACCTGTTGTATCAGCGCCATCGCGGGCTTGAGGTATTTGCGCGGGTCGAATTCGCTTGGGTCTTCGGCCAAGGCCTTGCGGATCGCTGCCGTCATCGCCAGCCGGTTGTCGGTGTCGATGTTCACCTTGCGCACGCCTGACCGGATGCCGCGCTGGATCTCTTCCACCGGAACGCCCCAGGTCGGTCTGATATCCCCTCCATGGCTGTTGATGATCTCCTGCAGATCCTCGGGCACCGAGGAAGAACCGTGCATCACCAGATGGGTATTCGGCAGGCGGCGGTGGATCTCTTCGATGACATGCATGGCAAGGATCGCACCGTCGGGCTTGCGCGAGAATTTATAGGCGCCATGGCTGGTTCCCATGGCAATCGCCAGGGCATCCACTCCGGTTTCGGCGACAAACCTTTCCGCCTCGACCGGGTTGGTCAACAACTGGTCATGGCACAGCTTCTCCGTGGCGCCGTGACCGTCCTCCGGGTCGCCCATGCCAGTCTCCAGCGACCCCAATACGCCCAACTCACCCTCGACCGAGACGCCGCAGGCATGAGCCATCTGCACCACGCGGGCGGTGATGTCGCGGTTATAGGCATAGTCGGCAGGAGTCTTGCCGTCCTCCCGCAGGCTGCCGTCCATCATGACCGAGGTAAAGCCGCTCTGGATCGCCGTCGCACAGGTGGCAAGGTTGTTGCCGTGGTCCAGATGCATGCAGACCGGGATATCAGGGAACATCTGGGTCAGCCCGTCGATCAGCCCGGTCAGGACCCGGTCGCCGGCATAGGATCGCGCGCCACGGCTGGCCTGCAGGATCACCGGGGCATCGCAGGCCTTCGCCGCGGCCATGATCGCCAGCCCCTGCTCCATGTTCGAGATGTTGAAAGCCGGCACGCCATAAGAGTGCTCGGCCGCGTGATCCAGCAGTTGGCGCAAGGTGATGCGAGCCATGAAGTCTCCTTACACAGAGGGGGAAAGATAGCGGGCGATGGTGGCGACCTCATCGGCAGCACCAAAGACCAGCGGCGTGTGTTCGTGAAGCGCCTTGGGCAACAGGTCGAGGATCGGAGTCTGGCCATTTGTCGCGGCGCCGCCCGCCTGTTCGATCAGAAAGGCGATGGGGGCAGCTTCATAAAGCGTGCGAAGGCGGCCGCTTTCATAGCCCTTGCGGCGATCGGCAGGATAGATGAAGCAGCCGCCCGACAGCAGGATTCGGTGCAACTCTCCAACCGCGGCGGCGAGCCAGCGCATGTTGAAATCGCGCCCGCGCGGGCCATCGGCGCCCAGCCGCAGATCGCGCGCCCAAGCCTGCAAGCCCGCGGGCCAGTGCCGCTCGTTGGAGGCATTGTAAGCGATGGTCCTGGCCTTTTCCGGCAGGCGCACATCCTGATGTGTCAGCCGAAAGCGCCCGTCCGCAGCATCAAGCGTCGTGATATGCGTGCCCTGACCGACGGAAAACCCGAAATCGCAGGAATGCCCGAACGAGGCATAGCCCGCCGCAACCACCTCACGACCCTTCCGCAGAAAACCCTGCGGCGCAGCAGGCAGGACGGTGAACAGCAGCCCGAGAGGCGCGCCGATCCCGATGGAGCCCGATCCGTCGATGGGATCGATCGCCACATCAAACGCCGCGCCGGGGTTCAGCAAGATCACGGCCTCGGCCTCCTCGGACAGGACCTGACGTACCCCCGCTGCGCCAAGGGCCGCGATCATGTGGTCATGGGCGGCCACGTCCAGCGCCTTCTGCCGATCGCCGGAGTCGTTGATGCCCACAATCGCCGTCGGGTCGCCAAAGATGCGACCCTGCGCGAGCCGAAGCGCCATGGGCGGCACCGCCCGGGCAATGGCCAGCACAATCCCCGCCGCACCGCTTTCTGGCAAATATTCGTCCAAGAACTTACCCTGCGGCGCACCGTCATTCGGCAATCTCAACATGGTGTCTCAGGCCTATTTGTATGTGCTGTCGACTTCGTCAAAGGTACTGACCTTCCCGGCCAAATTGCCGGCGGCATCATGGTTCTTCGTCCAAGCCAGCCCGGAATGGGCGATGACCCGGGCAGTTCCCTCCCCCGATCGCCCGCGCGTCCATGATGATCCACGCGCGATAAGACTGGGCCGGGGGTTCTGCGGAACAGCTGTCATGGGTCAGGGCCGCACGACTGCCCAAGCCCGGTGACCATCGTCGAAGTCACGGCTGATCTTCGTCGTCGCGACCAAAAAGCGGGCCGGCTGATTGACGGATCGCGCCGTGATCTGAAGGTCCGTTACCGCCCGTCTTCGCGTCTCTTGCTTCATGATCATCTCCTCCGCTGCCGGGGTCATATCATGGATTCTGGCGGTATCAACATTGATTGTGATATTTTGTTACTTATTAATGTGATTTACGTTGTTATATCACACGCCATGCGTCGCGAGGCATCGGACCAGTGGAGGATTCTCCGATGACCCAGGCCGCCGATGTCACCGCCAAGGCCCCGCTTGACCCGCAGAATTTCGCCCTTGCCAATTGCATCCGCGCCCTCGCCCTCGATGCGGTGGAGACCGCGAAATCCGGCCATCCTGGCGCGCCGATGAGCATGGCCGATGCGGCGACGGCCCTGTTCGACCGGCGTCTGGCCGGACCGTGACCGCTTCGTCCTGTCGAATGGTCATGCCTCGATGATGCGCTATGTGGGGCTGCATCTGACCGGCTATCGCGACATGACGCTGGATCAGTTGAAGAACTTCCGCCAGTGGAGGGCCATCACCGCCGGGCATCCGGAATATGGCCATGCCAAAGGGTTCGAGACGACGGGACCCTTGGGACCTGGGCTCGGCACCGCCGTCAACGCGGCGCTGGCCGAGAGGCGGCTCGCGGCAGAGTTCGGCTCTGATCTGGTGGACCATCACGCCTAAGTCTTTCTGGGCGACGGCTGTCTGCACCAGGGCATCGGGCAAGAGGCGATCATCCTTGCCGGGCATCTGGGATTGGCCTAGCTGATCCTGCTTTATGACGACAATGCCATCACCACCGACGGGCCGACCTCGGTAAGCTTTTCCGAAGATGTGCCGGCCCGGTTCCGCGCCTGCGGCTGGCCTGTGCAGTCCTGCGGCGGCCTCGATGGGCAGGCTCTGACGGCTGCGATCGCGGCAGCCAAGGCTGGGGTGGCCAAGCCCTCGCTGATCGCGATCCGTAACCGCCATCGACCGACCCTGATGGCCTTGTGGCCTCAGGACGTGCCGCAACTGTGGGTTGACGCCGCAGGTCAGAACCTTACCGCCAGAGGCGCCTATGTCATCCGCCAATTCAAGCCGCAGCGTGATGTGACCCTGATCGCCACGGGTACCGAAGTCGCCTTGGCCATTCAGGCGGCCGAGGTGCTGGATGCCAAAGGGTGCGGCGTTGCCGTCGTCTCGAGGCCGGCCTCGGACCTGTTCGACGGCCAGCCAGAGGCCTACCGCGCCGGCGTTCTGGGCTCGGCCCCGCGCATCGCTATTGAGGCCGCCGGCAAATTCGGAGGGACCCGCTATGTGGCCAGCGAAGACGATGTGATCGGCATGCTGGGCTTTGGCACCTCTGCACCCGCAAAGCGGCTGTATCAGGAGTTTGGCACCACAATGGAGGCGATCGTGGCGCAAGTGCGGGTGCAGACGCTGCTGCGCTGATCGGGGCCCGCGCCTGGAACCGGGCGCGGCGACGGAGAACGAAGGTCATGCCGCCTCAGACGTTCACCTGCGTTCCCAGCTCCACCACGCGCCCGGCGGGAATGCGGAAGTAATCCGACGCCGGGGCCGAGTTGCGGGCGATCAAGATGAACAGGCGCGCCATCCAGCCGGGGATTTCCCGACGTGAGGACAGGCGCAATGTGCGGCGCGACAGGATGAAAGAGGTCGCCATGATGTCAAACTTCCACCCCAGCTTGCGGCAGAGCGCCAGCCCCTCGGGCACGTTCGGCTCTTCGGCATAGCCCCAGGTCAGCGTGACCCTGCGGAAGCCCGGGGCAAGGTCCAGCATCGCGACCCGGTCGGAGGGGTCGACGCGGGGGATGTCGGCGGTGCGGATCGTCAGAATGACGTTCTGTTCATGCAGCACCTTGAAATGCTTGAGCGAATGCAGCAGCGCTGCCGGGGCGTAGTCCGGGTCCGCGGTCAGGAAAACCGCCGTGCCCGACACCTTTTGCATGGGTCGCTCGGTCAGATGGCGGATCAGGCGATCCAGGTTCATCTCGCCCTGCGCCTCCTTGCCCTGAACGATACCGCTGCCCTGGATCCAGGAGGTCATCGTGATCACCACCAGCATGGCCAGCCCAAGGGGCAGCCAGCCGCCATCAAAGAGTTTGATCAGGTTTGCGCCAAGGAAGGTCAGGTCCAGCGCAAGGAACGGGGCGAACAGCGCCACGGCCAGCACGGTCGGCAGACCCCAATTCTTGTGCGCCACAATCATCGCCAGCGTGGCCGTCACGACCATCGTGCCGGTGACCGCGACCCCGCAGGCCGAGGCCAGCGCCGAAGAACTGCCGAATGCGAGGACCAGAACAAGAACCGCTACCATCAGCGCCTGATTGACCGCAGGCATGTAGATCTGCCCCTCTTGCGCATCAGAGGTGTGACGGATGCGCATGCGCGGCAACAGGTGCAACTGGATCGCCTGCCGCGTCAGGCTGAAGGCGCCCGAAATCACCGCCTGACTGGCGATGATCGTGGCGGCCGTTGCCAGAATGACCACGGGCAGCAGCATCCGGTCGGGATAGAGCCGGAAGAAGGGGTTCTCAAGCGTGGCCGGGTTGGACAGGATCAGAGCGCCCTGTCCGAAGTAGTTGAGCAGCAACGACGGCAAGGCCACCGTGATCCAGGCAAGCTGGATCGGGCGGCGGCCGAAATGGCCCATGTCGGCATAAAGCGCCTCGGCCCCGGTGACGGCCAGAAAGACCGCGCCCAGCACTACAAGCCCAAGCGTGCCATTCTGAATCAGGAACCGAACTGCGGCCCAGGGGTTCAGTGCCGCCAGCACCTGCGGCGCATCCATCACATGCACCAGCCCTCCCAGCGCCATGACGGCGAACCAGACAAGCGTGATCGGCCCGAACAGCACCGCCACCGCAGCCGTGCCGCGATACTGCACCAGAAACAGGCCGATGATGATGCAGATCGAGATCGGCAGGATATAGGGGTCGAAGACGTTGGTGACGAGGCTCAGCCCCTCGACCGCAGACAGGACCGAGATGGCGGGCGTGATCGCCGCATCGCCAAAGAACAGGGCGGCCCCGACAAGTCCCAGCGCCAGAACGATGCGCTTGCGCCCCTCCAGCGCCCGCTCGGCCAAGGCCAGCAGAGACAAGGTCCCGCCCTCGCCCTGATTGTCGGCGCGCATCAGAAGGGTGACGTATTTGCACGTCACGATCACCATCAGCGACCATGTGATCAGCGACAGGACGCCAAGCACATCGGCCAGTTGCACCCCGCCATGTCGCGCGCCTGCGGCCCGCATCGCCTCGCGAAAGGCATAAAGCGGTGATGTGCCGATATCGCCGTAGACGACGCCGATGGCGGCCAGTGACAGCGAGAGAAGACCGGCCTTGCGTGGCAGGTCTGCTGGGGAAAGGGTAGTGTCGGTCATGGGAAATCCGGAAGGCACCGCGCTTGCGACGGCGCCTTATCTGCGCCGCAGCCGCATAAGGATGCGACGGGGAATGCAGCAGGTTGCATAAGGATTGCATAAAGACAGTGGACAACTTCGGCCCTGCCGGCAGAAGGATGTGGCATGGCGGACAAAGGTGACAGGTTCTTGACGGATGATCCGGGGCGAATGCCGCCCCTGCCGCAGGGCATGGCGCTGGCCTCGACCCTGGCGCTGGTCATCGGTACAGGGGTCTGCGCCAGACTTGCCTTGGGTCTGTTGCCCGCCCATCTGCTGCCGGCCGAGGTGCTGCCGCTGATCTTTCTTGTCGCCGTGCTCTTGTCAGCGGTGGCTTTCGGCTTCTGGTGCGGCCTGTTCGCGGCGGTCCTTGCCTTTGCCGCACTGAACTACCTGTTCACCGAGCCGCTTTACACCTTTCACATCGCGGAGTTCGGCGACCTTGTGGCGCTGATCGAATTTCTCTTGGTCGCGGCGCTGTCCGGGCTTCTGGCGGGGCGCCTGCACGACCGTGCCGAAGCCGCCCGCGCCAGGGCCGAGGCGCTGGCGGTGTTGGGCGACCTTTCTGCCGCCTTGGCTGCCGCGCAGACACCGCAGGAGGCGCTGAATGCCGCCCTGCCCCCGCTTGGCCGGCTGGCTCAGGGTCTTGCGGTCTGTGTGACGCCCCAGGGAATTCTGCCCCCCGGCACGGTGCTGGACGCGGGGACACTGGCCGCAGCCACGCGCGCCCTGCGCAGCGGTCAGACCCAGCCTGCGGCGGCACCCGGCTGGCAAGGATCCGCGCTGACCTTCCTGCCGCTGGCCGACGGCATCCTTATTGGCCATGCCGCCATCACCGGTCGCGAGGGCCCCCGGCGCGAACTTGCCATCGGTGCCCTGACGCAGCAGACCCGCCTTGCCCTGCAGCGCCTGGATTTTGCCGCCCGCGCCAAGACCGAGCGCCTGCGGGCCGAGGCGGAGTCGGCGCGGTCAGCCGTGCTGGCCTCGCTTGGGCATGATCTGCGCACGCCCTTGGCCACGATCCTCGGCGCGGCCTCTTCGCTCAAAGAGCTGGACGCGCAGTTGCCACCCGAAGCCCGGGCGGATCTGCTGACGGCGATCGAGGAAGAGGCGGCGCGCCTGAACGCCCATGTCAGCAACCTGATGCAACTGTCGCGACTGGAACTGGTGCCGCCGCCGCGCCGGGATTGGGTAGATGTGAACGACCTTGTCACCGCCGCCGCCGCCCGGGCCCGGCGCGCGGTGCAGGGGGCCGATCTGCGGCTGGCGCTGTCCGACCTGCCGATGATCCGCAGCGAGGGCGGGCTGATCGAACAGGCGGTCTTCAACCTGATCGACAATGCCCTGGCGCATGGCAAAGGTCCCGTGCAGATCAGCACGGGGGAACAGGCCACAGCCCTTGTTGTCACGATAGCCGATGAAGGCCCCGGCCTGCCTGCCACTTTGCGCGACTGGCTGGCCGGGCCAGACCTGCGCCCGGCCCCGGGTCAAAGCGGCCTGGGCCTGGCCGTCGCCAAGGGCATCGCCCGGCATCTGGGCGGCAGGCTCGTCTGGTCCACCGGCGCCTTCACTCTGGAACTGGCCAAGGACCAATGACCCGCCCGCTGATCCTGATTGTCGATGACGAGGCGCAGATCCTGCGCTTTCTGGGCCATGCGCTGACGGCGGCCGGCTACGAGACCTGCACGGCGACAACGGGGGCCGCAGCGCTGAAACTCGTCACCAGCGCCCGTCCCGACCTGATGGTGCTGGACCTTGGCCTGCCGGATATGGACGGAAAGGCGGTGATCGAGACCTTGCGCCAAACTTCGGACCTTCCGGTCATCGTGCTGTCGGCCCGCGATCAGGAGATGGAAAAGATCATGGCACTTGATCTTGGCGCCAATGATTTCGTGGCCAAACCCTTTGCGATTGGCGAGCTTCTGGCCCGGCTGCGCGTCTGCCTGCGCCCGGCCCGCAAATCGGCCGAGCCGCTGTTGCGTCTCGGGCCGCTGGTGATCGACCTCGCCGCTCACCGTGTCGCCCGCGCCGGTGTTGATCTGCACCTGACGCCGAAGGAGTTTGACCTGCTGGTCGCCCTTGCCGAAACGCCGGGCCGCGTCTTGACCCATCGCCAGCTCTTGACCCGGATCTGGGGCCCCGCGCATGTCGAGGACGTGCCCTATCTGCGTGTCTTCATCGGTCAGTTGCGCCAGAAGGTCGAAACCGACCCCGCTAGCCCCGATCTGATCCTGACCGAGCCAGGCGTCGGCTATCGCAGCACAGCCGAGGGCTGAGCAGGGCTCTAAGGTATCGCGGATCTTGCGCGGGTCGTCGCGGGCCATCTGGCTTTCTTGCCGGGCCAAATGACAGCCTATATCCCTGACAAATATAGGAAAGCCGCCGGCCTACGCCCAACAGACGTACAAAAGCCAGATCTGCGCCACGACGAGGCCCTCGTAAAATCTCACACCGCCAAAGCGTGCTCGTCGGATGCCAAGATCCCTGATGTCGGCTCCGCTGCCGAAACGGGCGCAGAGGTGGCTGGCATTAGACAGGGCAAGGTTGCGGTGCGGCCGGGCGTTCGGTTCTTCTCTGCATCCGCCATCGCAGGGGTCCGGCCGGCGAAAGTATGGAACCCGGATCCTGCGCACACATCCGTCAACCTGCGATCCCTCAGCCCGGGAAATGCTCGACATGGGTCGCGGCCGTGCGGCCAAAATACACCACGCGACGACCGGAAAAGGACACGTGATAGCCTGCACAACCTGCAGCCCTGGCCGCCTGCGTGAAGGCGGCATAGCTGTAGCCAGGCGGGTTGGCCTGAGCCCACCGCACCAAATGCTCGATCTCGACCGAATCGAAAGCCGCTGCGATCGGGCCAGCGCCCTCCGGCAGAGGGAGGTCGATGCAATCCCCTTCCGTCAGGTAAAAGATCTGTGCACTACGGCGAAAGTCCACGACATAGCCTTCGAATCCGGCGGCCATGAGAGTGCCGACAATCTGCGGAAAACTCATGCTTCCGTCATGCGCTGCATGAAGGCAAGTTTCAGCTATGGCAATCCGTTCCGCATCCATGGCGGTTCCTTTCGTTGCAGATGATGATGGTGGTCGCGGTGCCAGATCAATCAAGCGGGATCGTGCCGAGCCCCCGCCGCTCGACGAGAGACCCGAGCAACCTTGCAAGCGCCGCTTGGTCGTCGCGGCTCAACCCGCCGAAATATTCGGCATCATTCTCGTCCGCCATACGAGCCAGGGCCGGTACTTTGCTCCGGCCCTCCGGGGTAAGGGACAGGATTTGCCCGCGCCCTCCGGCTTCAAGGCGTTCAACCAATCCCTTGGCCTCAAGCCGATCGGCAAGCTTGCTGATTGCGCCGCGTGTCATGCCCATTCGCGCGGCGAGGGCGGTCGGCGCTGTCTCGTCCTTCTCGAACAGCGCACGCATGAAGACCCATTCCGCTACGGTCACACCCTCTGACGCAACCTTGCGGGCAAAATCTTGCGACACGGCGTTTGAAACCATGCGCAGCCAGTAGCCCAAATGATCGGTCAGGTTGGATACGGACATGACGAAGCGGGTCTCCTTGGTTGCCTGAGAGACTACCGAGATTTGTTTCCTAGTCAACATGAAATGAACGAAACGAACTCACGGTCAAATTGCCACATTGTCCACGGTTCGGGCAAAACAGCCCCGGGTCGTCACGCGTTCCCCCGCGTCGGACGGCGTTTTCCGAACCGGTTGGCTGTCGTCTTCATTTGTTCATAAATATCCCACGGGGGGTCTGGGGGGTGTGAAACCCCCCAGCCGGGTCCGCAGAGCGTCTAGGCCTGACGGCGGCGCAGATAGACGTAATAGGCGCCGCCCCCGCCGTGTTTCAGATGCGCCTCGCTGACCTGCAGCACGGCCGGACCAAGGGGCGCCATATGCAGCCACTGCGGCACCTGATGACGCAAGACCCCCATCCGATACGGGATCGGCCCGTGATCCGGGCGCTGTTTGCCCTTGCCCGTGATCACCAGGACCAGCCGCAGACCGGCTGTCTGCGCGTTCAGGATAAAGCGGATCAGCTCGGGATGCGCCTCGGCCAGCGTCAAGCCGTGCAGGTCGATCCGCGCCTCCGGGTCCAGCTTGCCGCGCGTCATCTTGGCATGCTTGCGGGCGTCCATCTGCAGCGGCGCCTGGGCCAGCGCCTCGGCCGGACTGGGCGCGATATAGGCAGCAGAGCGTAGCGGGCGCGCCTTTTCTCCAAGCCGGAAGGCCGCGAACGGCGCCGCCTTGGCCGGCGCCACCACGTCCGGCGGGCCGGGATCAACCAAGGGCACGGGCTTGCGCAGACGCGCCAGGGCCGCCTCGGCGGTTGGACGGATCGTTCGGGCAACTTCGCGCCAAAGCTGCTCTTCCTCGGGGTTCAGGCTGCGGTGACGGGCCAAGGTTCAACCGTCCGGCAACATGGCGAAGGCCCGATCGATCGGCAGCAGCATGATCAGCCGACCGGGGTCCTTGATCGACCCGGCAGCGAGCCCGGCAGCGCGGCCGGTGCCATAAAAGATATCCGCCCGCTGTGCGCCCTTGATCGCGCCTCCGGTGTCTTGCGCTACCATCAAGTGATGCATCGGATCGGTGCCGTCCTTTTCGATCCAGACCGGCGTGCCCAAGGGCACATGGGCCGGGTCCACCGCCACCGACCGCATCGGCGTGATCGATCGGCCCATGGCGCCGATCGGCCCTTGATCGGCGGCCAGATCGGGCAGCTTCCGGAAAAAAATATAAGAGGGGTTCAGATCAAGGATGCTTGCCCCGACTGAAGGATTGGACCTGACCCAGTTCCGGATCGATTCAGCGGACAACTGATCTTGCGACATGTAGCCCCGCTGCACCAGGATCGAACCGATCGAGCGATACGCATAGCCATTACGCCCGGCATAGCCGACGCGGATCACCCGGCCATCGGTCATCTGGATCCGGCCAGAACCCTGAATATGCAAGAAAAACACCTCGACCGGGTCGTCCAGCCAGGCAATCTCCAGCCCGCGCCCGTTGAGGATGCCACGTTCAATCGTGGCGCGGTCGTACCAGACGGCGCCATCGCGCAATTCGGGCGGGCGGCGGTAGATCGGCCATGCAAACCGTGCCGTGCGCACTGGAGAGCCTTGAAGGACAGGCTCATAATAGCCGGTGAACAGGGCCGGCGGGGTGCCGACCAGAACCGGACGGAACAGAAGCTCGAAAAACGCGCGCGCGGCGGCTTCGTCGGGGGCGACCGTCGCGGCCAGCCGGCAGATCGGCTGCCAGTCAGGCTGATCCATCAAGTCACAGGTGCGCTGAAAGCTTTGCAAGGCTGCCAGATGATCGTCCTTGCCCCAATCCGGCAGGGACTCGAAATCCAGGACCTGCGCATGCGCAGCCATCAGACTGGCAAGACCAAGGAGCAGGGCAAGAAGTGCTGCACGCATGCCCCGGATTAGTCGCTGGTGGCCGTCAGTTGCCAGTTCGGATCCCCGGCACCCATGACGCGCGAAAAGGTCCAGGTCTCGCGCTGGCGCTGAACGGCGGTGGCATTGCCCTCGACCACGGTGCCGGTCTCATCGCGCACCGCACGGATCACTTCCCCCATGAAGCGCACAGAAATTTCGGCCCGCTTGGTCACCGGGTCAAATTCTGCCTCTGCGAGAGTCATTTCGCGCACGCCAACGAAAGAGGATGTCACGGTCAGCCCGCGCTTGACCCGATCCGCCACGGCGGCATCGAAACTGTGTTCAACCTCGTCACCAATGAAGGGGCGGATCCGGTCGATCTCGCCCTTGTCGAAGGCCATCAGGATCATCTCGTAGGCCGCACGCGCGCCCTTGAGGAACTCGGTCACCGAAAACTCAGGCTCGGCGCCCTTCATCGCAGACAGGGCCGAACGCGAGGATTCGTCCTCGACATTATCGACGATGTCATGGTCCAGGCTGCCTTCGATCACCTGCCCGCCCGGAACGGGCCGCAGGCTGGGGCCCGTGGCCGGTTGTTCAAAACCCTCGCGCGTGCCCAAAACGGAGCGCAGCTTCAGGATCAGGAAAATCGCGATCCCGGCAAGGACGATAAGCTGGATCGGTACGGAGCTCATGCAAAACCTACTCAGAAGGCCGTCGGGGGTGGCCGTGGCGGAACATAGTCCGTATGTAAGCACTGGGTTGGCTCAAGTCCACCTGCCGAGGCCGCAACTTTGCGTAAGAGGGACCAGAATGCGCCTTGCATGGCTTTTCCTGGCGTGGATCCTGATTGAAATCGGTCTGTTTGTCACCTTGGGTGGCCGGATCGGCCTGATCGCGACCTGGTCTGAGGTGCTTCTGAGCGGCCTCGGCGGCATTATGCTGATCCGGCAGCAAAAGCGCAAGGTTCTGGGCCAGATCCTAGACGATCTGCGCACCTTGGGCGATCCGCTGACACCTGCCGCACATTCGGCGCTGATCGTGTTGGCCGGGGTGCTTTTGATCCTGCCGGGTTTTCTGAGCGATGCCTTGGGTCTGGCGCTGTTGATCCCGTGGGTGCGCAATGTCGTGATCGAGAACCTGCGATCACGGGCGCGCATGGCGGCGACAGATGCCGCGGTCCATGCGATGCTGAACCCGCGCCCACGGTTTGACGACGTGGTCGAAGCCACTGCCGAAGAGATCGACGAGCCGACCACGCCGCCGCGCAAGCCTTCGGGATGGACCAAACCCTGACGGCCTGCTACCAACGCCGTGACATATTGCGGAGGTTCTTGTCATGGCTCAAGAAAGTGCGAACGGCGCCGAGGCGCCACAGGTTAAGATGCAGGTGCTCGCGCAGTTCATCCGCGACCTGTCCTTTGAAAACCTCGTGGCGCAGAAGGGCCTGACCGCAACAGAGATGCAGCCCGAAGTGCAGGTCGGGGTCAGCCTGGACGCCCGGCAGCGCCCGACCCCCAACACCTATGACGTGATCACCAAGTTCAAGGTGACATCCGTCAACAAGGCGAACAACGACACGCTCTTCATGCTGGAACTGGACTACGGCGGAGTTTTCCAGGTCGAGGGGGTTCCGAACGAACAACTGCATCCCTTCCTGCTGATCGAATGTCCGCGGCTGTTGTTTCCCTTCATCCGCCGCATCATCTCGGATGTGACGCATGATGGCGGCTTCCCTGCGCTGAACATCGACAATGTGGATTTCCTGAACCTTTACCGGCAGGAAATGGCCCGCCGGGTGCAGGCTCCGGGTGGACAGCCGGCCGCGAACGCCTGACGGCAGTCAGACGCGCTTCAACCAGACAGCGGCTTCGCCCATCTTGCCGATCATGGCTTGGTGGGCATTCGCCTCGTCTTCGGTAAGACGCGGGGGCAAAGGTTGCGGGCGGGGACGGGCCCGGCCGGCCTGAGTGCTGCGCTGGTTGGCCGCGGTCTGGGCCGCGGCGGTGGCAAGACC
Source organism: bacterium (assembly GCA_016124195.1). GTDB lineage: Bacteria > Pseudomonadota > Alphaproteobacteria > Rhodobacterales > Rhodobacteraceae > Stagnihabitans. The sequence goes on from WGOE01000003.1 coordinate 355,517, forward strand.
GAAATCCGGCTGGCGCCCGCCGATCAGTTCCAGATAAACCTCGGCCAGAAGCTCTGAATCGAGCAGCGCGCCATGCTTTTCCCGGCTGGAATTGTCGATGCCAAAGCGACGGCAGAGGGCATCCAGTGAAGCAGGCGCCCCGGGAAATTTCTTGCGCGCCAGACCGACGGTATCAAGCGCCTGTGACATCGGCAGACCGGGATGGCCGAGCGCCTGCAGTTCGGCATTCAGAAACTTCATGTCGAAGCTGGCGTTGTGAATGACCAGCGTCGCCTCGCCGACAAATTCCAGAAAGGAACGGGCGACCGATTTGAAGACCGGCTTGTCGCGCAGGAAATCATCGCCAAGGCCATGAACTTCGAACGCCTCTTTCGGCATCATCCGTTCTGGGTTGATGTATTGGTGATAGGTGCGGCCGGTCGGCATGTGGTTGAACAACTCAACCGCGCCGATTTCGACGATCCGGTGCCCTTCGGAGGGTTCAAAGCCGGTGGTTTCGGTATCAAGCACAATCTCACGCATGGCGGCTCCGGATGTGGTTGAGCAACGCCCGGACATAGGCCTGTACAGAAGCCAGGTCGAGCGTTTCGACGATATGGGTGGCGCGGGCCCGCTTTTGGGCATCGGGCATCTGGCGCGACAGGATCAAGGCGAACTGTGCCTCGGTCATGCCGGGGCGCGACAACACACGCGCCCGCTGCAATTCGGGCGGGGCGGTGACCAGCAGGGTGGCGTCCATCTCCGCCTCGGTTCCTTTTTCGAACAACAGGGGAATGTCGAAAACGGCAATATCAGAGACTGTTCCTGACAGAAAATCGGCACGGTCGGCGGCGACCAGCGGGTGCACAAAGGCTTCGATGGCGGCCAGGGCGGCCGGATCCCGCGCGATCCAGGCGCGCAGGGCGGTCCGATCAATCGCGCCACCCTGCAGCGCCTCAGGGCACAGCGCAGCAAGGCCGGGGACCGCGGCGCCGCCGGGCGCGTAAAGCCGGTGGACAGCGGCATCGGCGTCCCAGACCGAAACGCCTTCAGCCGCAAAGACCGCGGCTGTCGTCGACTTGCCCATTCCGATCGAGCCGGTGAGGCCAAGGCGAAACGAGTCCCTCATGCCGACAGGACGGCCGCGCGGGTCGCGTCATCGACCTCGGGTCGGTGATTGAACCAGCGTTCGAAACCCGGTGCGGCTTGGTGCAGCAACATGCCTAGGCCATCGACGACATGTGCACCGCGCTGTTCGGCCTCGATCAGGAAAGGGGTCATCAGCGGAGTATAGACCAGGTCGGTGACGACAGCGCTTTTATCCAGACGGTCCAGCGGCAGACGCAGGTCCGGTTTGCCGGACATGCCAAGCGAGGTGCTGTTGATGACAAGAGTGGCGCCTTCCACCATCTCTCCGGCGTGCACCCAGTCGTAAACCATCAGCTTGGCGCCCAGATCGTTGCGCAGAATCTCGGCCCGCAGGCGCGTGCGGTTGGCGATGCGGATTTCGGGCACCCCGACTTCAATCAGGGCGGCAATCACCGCCCGTGCCGCACCGCCCGCGCCGAACAAGGCGACCGGACCGCTGTGGGGTTGCCACTGCGGTGCCAATTGACGCAGGTTGGCCATGAACCCGGCGCCATCTGTGTTGTCAGCGTGGATCTTGCCATCCTTGCGAAAGATCAAGGTGTTGGCGGCCCCGATCAAGGCGGCCCGGTCGGTCACCACGTCAGCCAGCTTCAGGACGGCCTCTTTGTGCGGGATCGTGACATTGACCCCGACGAAACCCAGCTTGGGCAGCATGCGCAAAGCCTCTTGCAAGTCAGCCGGCGCCACATCCATGGGAATGTAAAAACCCTTCAGACCATAGCGTTTGAGCCAGAATCCGTGCAGCGCCGGAGAGCGGCTGTGGGCAATGGGATGGCCGATCACGCCGGCGAGGGGGATGCGGGGTAGATCGGTCACGACGGGATGAAACCTCGCAAGGACAAATAGTTGAGAAGCGGCAAGAGCGGCAGGCCCAGAATGGTAAAGTAGTCTCCTTCGATGGCAGAGAAAAGCCTGATCCCTTCCGACTCCAGCTGGTAGCATCCGACAGACTGCGCGATCTCTGGCCAGGTTCGGTCGAGATAAGATTCCAGAAAGGCGTCCGAGCTTTCCCGCATTGTCAGACGGGCGACGCCGACATGGCGCCAGATCGGCTTACCCTTGTCGTAAAGCACGAGGGCGGACAGAAGGTGGTGCGTGTGGCCGGAGAGGTCCGCGAGCTGCTGGCGCGCTTCGGCCCGGGTTTCGGCTTTCGAGAAAATGCGCGATCCAAGCGCAAGGATCTGATCGCAGCCCAGCACCAGCGCCTCCGGATGGCGTCCCGCCAGTTTCAGCGCCTTCGCCTCAGCCAAGGCGTCCGCGATGTCACGCGACGAGGCGCCTTCTTCGGCCAAAGCCGTGCGAAGCGCCTCTTCGTCGATGCGCGCGGGATGGGGTTCGACCTGCAGGCCTGCGTTGCGCAACAGGGTCAGACGGATTGGCGATTGCGAGGCAAGAAGCAGCGGAGTCATGGGCTAACCGGTGTGGATGGTGCTGTGGACAATGCCCTTTTGTTCCGCAGACGAAAAGAGAGGATAAGACGGGTGCCGAAGATCCCGGTTTCGCCCAGTGGGGAACAAAATGAGAGTGTCCCCATGTGCACGGCAGGTTGGTGACTTTGTGGAAAAGTTCAAGCTTCCTGATCGCGGAATGATTCCATCCCCCGTGGGCGTTTATGACTATCTATATGTTTTTAAAGTATTTTTTATAAGAGTTTCGAAAGTGTGCCGTCACGATCGGCCCGATTCCTCCCCAGAACTGTCCCTGTGGACAAGTTGCGGGAGGAAAACTGAAATTCAGTTATCCACGAAGACTACAACATCCTCATCCCTTTCTTTATCTTACCTATAAAGAAGTAAGGAGACGGCTATGATTGACTTTCTGGCGATCTGGTATCCGTGGATCAAAGCGGCTCACGTGATCTCTGTCATCGCCTGGATGGCCGGGTTGTTCTACCTGCCGCGACTGTTTGTCTACCATGTCGAAGCGGTCGAGAAGGGGTCTGCGACCGATGCCATGTTCCAGACGATGGAGCGGCGGCTTTATCGGGCCATCATCGGGCCGGCTTCGATTTCGGCCTGGGTTTTCGGCCTGTGTCTGGTGATGACGCCCGGCATTGTGGATTGGACGATGGTTTGGCCCTGGACAAAAGCGGCGAGCGTCCTGACCATGACATGGTTCCAGCATTGGCTGGGCAGTCAGCGCAAACGCCTGGCCTCGGGGACCGCAACGGTGACGGGCCGGCAGTACCGCATGATGAACGAACTGCCGACCTTGTTGATGGTCGTCATCGTGATTTCCGTCATCGTGAAATTCTGACAAGGTTGACTTTTGCCGATGCCGGGGCTAATGGGCGGCAGCGAGGTCGTCCGGCCGTATCCGCTTTCCGTTTACATTGCTGACTTGCGCCGGGGCCGCCCCGCGCGAGTTTGAGGATTTCCATGACTGTAGAACATCTGAATCTTGCCGATCTGAAGGCAAAGACGCCGGCTGAATTGCTGGCGATGGCCGAAGAATGGGAGATTGAGAACGCGCCGAGCATGCGCAAGGGCGAGATGATGTTCTCGATCCTAAAAGAGCATGCCGAAGAAGGTTGGGAAATCGGCGGCGATGGCGTGCTGGAAGTTTTGCAGGATGGTTTCGGATTTCTGCGGTCAACCTCTGCCAACTACTTGCCCGGCCCGGACGACATCTACGTCTCGCCCGATATCTTGCGGCAGTTTTCGTTGCGCACGGGCGATACGATCGAAGGCCTGATGCAGGCGCCGCGTGACGGGGAGCGGTATTTCTCGATCACCAAGGTGACGAGAATCAATTTCGACGATCCGGAGAAGGCGCGCCACAAGGTCCTGTTCGACAACCTGACGCCGCTTTACCCCGATGAGCGCCTGAAGATGGAGGTCGAGGACCCTACCATCAAGGACAAATCGGCCCGGATCATCGATCTGGTCTGCCCGATCGGCAAGGGGCAGCGCGCCTTGATCGTGGCGCCGCCGCGGACGGGCAAGACCGTGCTGCTGCAGAATATTGCCAATTCAATCGCGGTGAACCACCCGGAATGTTATCTGATCGTGTTGTTGATCGACGAGCGGCCCGAGGAAGTCACCGACATGCAGCGCTCGGTGAAGGGGGAGGTTGTGTCCTCGACCTTTGACGAGCCGGCATCGCGGCACGTTGCTGTGGCCGAGATGGTGATCGAAAAAGCGAAACGTCTGGTTGAACACAAGCGCGACGTGGTGATCCTGCTCGATTCGATCACGCGCCTGGGGCGTGCGTTCAACACGGTGGTGCCCTCGTCAGGCAAGGTGCTGACCGGCGGTGTGGATGCCAACGCATTGCAACGGCCCAAGCGGTTTTTCGGGGCGGCCAGGAATATTGAAGAGGGTGGCAGCCTGACGATCATCGCGACGGCGCTGATCGACACCGGCAGCCGGATGGACGAAGTGATCTTTGAAGAGTTCAAGGGTACCGGCAACTCGGAAATCGTGCTGGACCGCAAGGTGGCTGACAAGCGGGTCTTCCCGGCGATTGACATCCTCAAGTCTGGCACCCGTAAGGAAGAGTTGCTGGTCGAAAAGGTCGACCTGCAAAAGACTTATGTGCTGCGACGCATCCTCAATCCTATGGGGACGACCGACGCCATCGAATTCCTGCTGGGCAAGCTGAAGCAGACGAAGACGAACGGCGAATTCTTCGAATCGATGAACACATAAGAGGGCAAGGTGAGCGACACGATCTTTGCCCTGGCCTCGGCGCGGGGCAAGGCGGGTGTGGCCGTATTTCGGATCTCTGGTCCGCAAGCACATGAGGCTTTGGCGCGATTCTGCCATGTGCCTCCGGCGCGTCGGGCGGCATTGCGTCGTCTGGTGTGGCAAGGCGAAACTCTGGACGAGGCACTTGTTCTGGTTTTCGAGGCCGGCGCCAGCTTTACCGGGGAAGCGAGTGTGGAATTGCAGGTCCATGGCAGCCTGGCTGTCACCCGGGCGGTGAGCCTGGCGCTGTCGCAATTTCCCGGGCTGCGTCCGGCTGAGGCTGGAGAGTTCACGCGACGCGCGCTGGAAAATGGCCGGCTCAACCTGGCACAGGTCGAGGGCCTGGCCGATCTGATCGAGTCTGAAACCGAGGCGCAGCGACGACAGGCCATGCGGGTTTTGTCGGGGGCCATCGGTGAAAGGGCGGAGGCTTGGCGGCGAGATCTGATCCGCGCGGGCGCGCTTGTCGAGGCGACCATCGATTTCGCCGATGAGGACGTGCCGGTCGATGTAACCCCAGAGGTCTTGGCTTTGATCGACGGGCTTTTGGCCGATCTGAAGCGCGAGATTTCGGGCACACGGGCAGCCGAACGGGTCCGCGACGGCTTCGAGGTGGCCATCCTTGGCGCGCCGAATGCGGGAAAATCTACACTTCTCAATGCTTTGGCTGGACGAGACGCGGCAATTACGTCTGAAATTGCGGGCACCACACGCGACGTGATTGAGGTTCGGCTGGATCTGGACGGGCTGGCCGTGACGCTTCTTGATACGGCGGGATTGCGCGAAACTGACGATAGGGTTGAGCGGATCGGCGTGGCGCGAGCCGTGCAGAGGGCGCAATCAGCCGACCTGCGCGTGTTTCTGCTCGACCATGCTGCCGAGACCTTGCTGATCGCGCCCCAGGAAGACGATATTGTTGTGCAGGGCAAGGCTGATCAGCGTCATCACGTTCCCGATGCCGTTTCTGGCCTGACCGGGCAGGGGGTGGACCGCTTGATTGGGCGGATTTCGGCTGCTTTGGCGAAAAAGGCCGCATCGGCTGGTGTTATGACGAGAGAGCGGCACAGACTTGCGATGATCCGGAGTGTTGAGGCTTTGGAATCGGCAAGAAGTCGGATAGAGACGGCGGGGAGCCGCGTGGAACTTGTCGCGGCCGACCTTCGGCGCGCTGTTCGTGCGCTGGATGTGTTGGTGGGCCGGATCGACGTGGAGAACTTGCTGGATGAAATCTTCTCCAGCTTTTGCATAGGCAAGTGAGGATGTTTCACGTGAAACATTTCGATGTGGTGGTGATCGGTGGTGGACATGCGGGTGCCGAAGCGGCGGCGGCTTCTGCTCGGATTGGAGCACGTACGGCCCTGATTTCGATGCGGAAGGACCGCATCGGCGTGATGTCTTGCAATCCTGCGATCGGGGGACTGGGCAAAGGCCATCTGGTTCGCGAGATTGACGCCCTCGATGGAATCATGGGGCTGGCCGCCGACTCTGCCGGCATCCAGTTTCGCCTCCTGAACCGCCGAAAGGGACCCGCTGTCCAAGGGCCCAGGACCCAGGCCGACCGCAAGCTCTATCGCGATGCAATTCAAGATCTGCTTGGAACACAATCTGGTCTGGATGTCATTGAAGGCGAGGTGGTCGATCTTGTGCAGGACAAGGCGGGTCGGGTGACCGGTGTTGAATTGCTGGACGGTAGTGTGCTTGACGCGACCGCCGTCGTGCTCACCGCCGGAACATTCCTCAACGGGGTCATCCACATCGGCGATCAGCGCCGTTCTGGCGGGCGTGAGGGCGATGTTGCCTCGATCCGGCTGGGCCAAAGGTTGAGCGGGTTCGGCTTGAAACGCGGACGTCTCAAGACGGGCACGCCTCCACGTTTGGACGGGCGCACCATCGAATGGCGTGGTCTGGACGAACAACCGGGCGACGAAAACCCTGTGATGCTGTCATTCTTGAACAAGGCGCCTGCGGTACGGCAGGTGGCTTGCGGCATCACACATACCAACGAACGCACGCATGACATTGTACGGGCAAATCTGGGTCGGTCGGCCATGTATGGCGGCCATATCGAAGGTGTGGGGCCGCGCTATTGCCCGTCGATCGAGGACAAGGTCGTGCGCTTTGCCGACAAGAGCGGGCATCAGATATTTCTGGAACCGGAAGGCCTCGACGATCACACGATCTATCCTAACGGCATCTCGACCTCGTTGCCGGCGGAAGTTCAGAATGAATATGTGCGCAGCATCAGGGGTTTGGAGAACGTCGTCATTCTCCAGCCAGGCTATGCGATCGAATATGATTATTTCGATCCCTCTGAGTTGCACAGTGACCTGCAGAGCCAGATCCCCGGCCTGTATTTTGCGGGTCAGATCAACGGCACGACCGGGTATGAGGAAGCAGCGGCTCAGGGTCTGGTTGCAGGAGCGAATGCCGCTGCCGCTGCGCTGGGGCGCGATCCGATCCTGTTTTCACGAGCGGACAGCTATATCGGTGTGATGTTGGACGATCTGAGGTCTCGCGGCGTGACCGAGCCTTATCGCATGTTCACCTCGCGCGCCGAATTCCGCCTTCACCTTCGTGCTGACAATGCGGATCAGCGATTGACTCCCCTGGGGCTCACGGCGGGTCTGGTCGGGAGGGCACGGGCGGCACACTTTCAGGAAAAGATGAGCCGGCTCGCCGACGCCAACGACATTCTGTCGGCACGATCCTGTACCCCGTTGGAACTGCAGTCCGTAGGTCTTGCCGTCAGCCAGAATGGTGCCCGCCGCAGCGTACTGGAGGTTATCGCCTCTTACGACATCGATTGGTCGCATGTTCTGCACCTTGTGCCGGACGCCGTCATGATCGACACGGAGACGAAGGAGCAAGTCTGGCGGGATGCGCTTTATGCCCAATACCTGGATCGCCAGCGTGCCGACGCTGAAGCGCTTCAACGCAACGAATTGGTCAAGATCCCGGCAAATCTGAACTTTGCCGAATTGCCTGGGCTGTCCAATGAGTTGGCGGCCAAGTTGACTCGTCACCGCCCGGAAAATCTTGCTGAGGCTGAGCGGATTGAGGGCATGACCCCGGCTGCGCTGCTGCTCATCCTGGCCCATTGCCGCAAGGCGGAGCCGGCGCGGGCAGTTGCGCGATGACGGCGATTGCCAACCGGCAGGTGCCAGACTGGTTAAATGTTTCACGTGAAACATTGGACCTGCTTTCGGACTATCTGGCGCTTGTCGAGAAGTGGAATCCTGCCATCAATCTTGTCGCAAAAGCGAGCTTGCCGGCGGCCTGGGAAAGACACGTGCTTGATTCTGCGCAGATCATTCTGCAGTGTCCTGATGGCGCCGTAAGTTGGGTTGATTTTGGCAGCGGCGGCGGCTTTCCTGGCGTCATAGTTGCGGCTATCGCACGGGAAACCCGGCCCGATCTGCATGTAACCTTGGTCGAGTCCGACAAGCGCAAGGCTACGTTTCTGAGCCAGGCGGGGCGTGCGCTCGGACTGTCGCTGTCGGTCAGCGCGGCGCGGGCCGAAACGCTTGCCGCCTGCAATGCGGATGTCGTCTCTGCACGTGCCTTGGCGCCGCTTTCCGAACTGTGTTCCTTGGCCCACCGACATCTGAAATCTGACGGCATTGCGATCTTTCCCAAGGGAGCCCAAGTCCAGGTGGAACTGGAGGCAGCGCTCGAAAAGTGGCGTTTCGACTGGCAATCTCTGCCGAGCATGACCGATCCGGCCGGTCGCATAATTACAATGAAGAATATCCGTCATGTCTGACCCAAGCCGCGACCACGAACCTCGGATCATCGCCGTCGCCAACCAGAAGGGCGGAGTCGGCAAGACGACGACTGCCATAAATCTGGCGGCGGGGCTGGTTGATCTTGGCGCCAGAGTGCTCTTGATTGACCTTGACCCGCAAGGCAACGCCTCGACCGGCCTTGGGATTGCAACCGAGGCCCGTGCTGCGACGACCTACGACCTTTTGATCGACGAACGCCCGATCTCAGAGGTCATCCAGACCACTGCAATCGACAATCTTCTGATCTGCCCGGCAAATTCCGATCTCGCTTCTGCCGACATCGACCTGGTATCCAACGAAAAGCGCGTCTATCTCCTGCATGATGCCCTGCACCAGCCGGCGACCGAGCATCTTGGCCTGGATTTCATCCTGATCGATTGCCCGCCCTCGTTGAGTCTGTTGACCGTAAACGCGCTCGTGGCTGCGCAATCCGTGCTCGTACCGCTTCAGGCGGAATTCTTCGCCCTGGAGGGTCTGTCGCAACTGATGCTTACGGTGCGAAAGATCCGTACGACGGCCAATCCGGGGCTGCGGATCGAAGGTGTCGTCATGACCATGTCCGATGCCCGCAATCGATTGAGCCAGCAGGTGGAATCAGATGCGCGCAAGACGCTGGGCGATCTTGTGTTCAAGACTGTCATTCCGCGGAATGTACGGCTGAGCGAGGCGCCGTCTTTTGCGATGCCGGTGATGCAGTACGACAGCGCTTCCAAAGGCAGCGAGGCCTATCGCAATCTTTCTGCGGAAATCTTGGCAAGGCATCCGTTGCCGGCAGGCAAAGTCAAGGTCTAGGAAATGGAGAAGAAGATGGAGCGTCGCGGTTTGGGTCGTGGGCTTTCGGCCCTCTTGGCAGATGTCAATTTGGGAGAGGCTGCCGCAGAGGGCCAAGCGCCGCGCCCAACACTGACCTTGCCGGTCGAACGGGTTCAGCCCAATCCGAACCAACCGCGGCGTGAATTTGCTCCAGATGCGCTGGACCAACTGGCGCGGTCGATTGCGCAGAAGGGTATCGTTCAGCCCTTGATCGTACGCGCGATCGGGCAGGAGGGTCAGTTCGAGATCGTGGCCGGCGAGCGCCGCTGGCGTGCCGCTCAGATTGCGGGTTTGCATGAAGTTCCCGTTGTCGTGCGCGAATTTGATGATGTCGAGGTCCTCGAAATCGCGATCATCGAAAACATTCAGCGCGAAGATCTCAACCCGATCGAAGAGGCAATGGCTTATCGGCAGTTGATTGAACGATTTGGCCATACCCAGGAGAAGCTGGCGGAGGCTTTGTCGCGTAGCCGCAGTCATGTGACCAATCTGCTTCGCCTTCTGACGCTTCCGGATCCAGTTCAGGATATGCTGCGCAAGGGCGATCTCTCCGCAGGTCACGCCCGCGCTCTCATCACGGCGCCGGATCCGGCGGTTCTGGCGGCTCAGGTCGTCCGGCGCGGTCTTTCGGTGCGTGAGACCGAACGGTTGGCCAAATCGGCCACGACAAAGCCACAGGCCCGTGTTGGCCGCAAAGTGGAAAAGGATGCTGATACCCGCGCCATCGAGGCCGACCTGTCCGCAAACCTGCGCATGCTGGTGCGGATCGAGCATCGAGGCGTGGATGAAGGCGGCGTGCTTAGCATCAGCTATCGCACGTTGGAGGATCTTGATCTGCTGTGTGATGTCCTGTCAAAGATCCCGCGCGATGTCTTGCCGGATCGCACATTCTGAGCATCAGTCGACGAGAAGATCACGCAGGATCGCGTTGAGCAAGAGACGCCCGGTCCGGCTTGTTCTGAGTTTCCGCCCGTCAATCGTTACGAGGTCCGCCTCAACCAGTGCGGTCAACTTGGCGGGGGTGATGTTACGCCCCCAGAGCGTCGCAAATCTGTCAAGGTCTGCGCCCTCGTTCAGCCGCAGCGCCATCATCAGATATTCGGACGCCTGATCTTCGTCGGTTACGATGGACCGGGGAAGCTCGCCCCTGCCGGTCGTTTCAACCTGATTCAGCCAGGCGCCCGGCTGTCTTGGCGTTTCTGTCGCCCAACGCTGTCCGCTCAGAGTCAATCTCCCGTGCGCGCCCGGGCCGATGCCGCCATAGTCGCCCATACGCCAATAGATGAGATTGTGCCGCGATTCCTGGCCCGGCCGTGCGTGGTTGGAAACCTCGTAGGCCGCCAGATCCTTAGCCTCGCACATATCCTGGGTGCGCAGAAACATGTCCGAGGACAGGTCCTCCGCTGGCAGCCCGTTCAGCTGCCCCAAGGCATGACGCGCCCCGAACACGGTTCCGTCCTCAATCGTCAGCTGGTAAAGCGACAGATGGTCAGGCTCCATCGCGAGTGCTTCGCTCAACTCGGCCGCCCAAGCGTCTTCGGTCTGATGTTGCCTTGCGTAGATCAGATCAAAGCTGACTCGATCAAATGTGTGCCGCGCGATGTCATAGGCAAGTTTGGCTTCATTTGCGCTGTGCATGCGGCCCAAACGGCGCAGATCTTCGTCGTTCAGAGCCTGTATGCCCACCGATATCCGATTGACGCCTGCGTCGCGATAGCTGGCGAAACGACCTGCTTCAACCGAACCAGGGTTGGCCTCCATCGTGATTTCAACGTCGTTGGCAAGTGTCCAGGTGTCTCTGACCGCTTCGAGCAGGGATCCGACAAGCTCTGGCTCCATTAACGAGGGTGTACCGCCACCGAAAAATACCGAATTGAGCACGCGACCGGGCGTCTCGCGGCCCAGGCGGGCAATTTCCGCCAGATAGGCCCGTCGCCAGCGGTCCTGGTCCACGGCCGTCGCTACATGACTGTTGAAGTCGCAGTAAGGACATTTAGATTGGCAGAACGGCCAATGGAGGTACAAGCCGAACCCGCCGTGTCGCCAATCTTCCATCGTCATCCCTTGAAGGCCGTTGCTTCGATTTCAATCTTCATTTCGGGGCGAATCAGTCCTGCGATCACCATGGTGGCCGCGGGTCGGATCGCGCCCAAAGTGGCGCCTAGAACCGGCACGAGTTTCTCGACGAGGCTGCGATCGACCACGGTGTACTGCACGCGCACGATGTCGGCGATCTCGAATCCTGCCTCGATCAGCACGTTCTCGATCGTTGCGAAGCAGTTGCGCGCCTGATCTGCGATCGAATCCGGGATGGTCATCGTCGCGTAGTCATAGCCGGTCACGCCGGATACGAAACACCAGCCCCCTTTGACCACTGCTCGACTGTAGCCCATCGTTGCCTCGAATGGTGACCCGGTGGATATATGTTTCACGTGAAACATTCCTCGATGAGCTTTGCAAAAGCATCGGCGCGATGGCTGATCTTGTTCTTGGTCGCCTCGTCGATCTCGCCAAAGGTCTTGGAATAGCCATCCGGCATGAAGATCGGGTCATAGCCATGCCCCAATCCACCGCGCGGAGGCCAGACGATCTGCCCGCTGGCACGCCCCTCGAAAATCTGATGACGGCCCTTGGGATCGACCAGCGCCAATGTACAGCAAAAGGAGGCCTTGCGCGGGGCAGGGGCCCGCGTCGCCTGCACCATGCCCCAGGTCTTTTCCATCGCCCGGCCGAAGTTGCGGCCGTTGATTCCCTCAGCCCAATCGGCCGTGTAAATCCCCGGCGCGCCGCATAGAGCTTCAACCTCCAGACCCGAGTCATCGGCCAGGGTCAACATCGCCGACGCCTTGGCCCCCGCCCGCGCCTTCAAAAGCGCATTGCCCGCAAAACTGCGCTCGGTCTCCTCCGGCTCCCCCAGTCCAAGGTCCGCCAACGAGGTCAGAATGACCCGATAGGGCGATAACAGAGCCGAAAATTCTGCGAATTTTCCGCGGTTGCCCGTCGCGATCAGCGGCCTTGTTCCAGGTTCGATCCGCATCACGCCGTTGCCGCCTTTTGCGCCGCGACCAAGTTCGCCACGCCGCTTTCCGCCAGATCAAGCAACTTGCCCATCTCCGCGCGCGAGAAGGTCGCCCCTTCGGCCGACATCTGCACCTCGATCATCCGGCCGCGTCCGGTGATGACAAAATTGCCATCCGTACCGGCCACGGAATCTTCGGCATAGTCCAGATCCAGAACCTCTTGCCCGGCATAAACGCCACAAGACACGGCCGCGACATGATCAATCATCGGGTCGCTGATGATGGCCCCGGACTTCAACAGTTTGTTGACCGCCAGTCGCAAAGCGACCCAACCCCCCGTGATCGACGCGCATCGCGTCCCGCCATCGGCTTGCAGCACATCGCAGTCGATCACGATCTGCCGCTCGCCCAGGGCCGAGCGGTCCACGCCGGCGCGCAGGGCCCGCCCGATGAGGCGCTGAATTTCCTGTGTGCGGCCCGATTGCTTGCCCACTGCTGCTTCGCGACGCGTTCGGCTGCCAGTCGCGCGCGGCAGCATGCCGTATTCTGCCGTGACCCAACCCAGCCCCGTGCCCTTCAGGAAGCTCGGCGGCTTCTCCTCGATCGAGGCCGAACACAGCACATGTGTCTCTCCCATCTTGATCAGGCAAGAGCCTTCAGCATGCTTCATCACCCCGGCTTCGATCGAAACCGCCCGCATTTCATCCAGTTTCCGGCCAGAGGGACGCATCTTTACACCTTTTGCTGCAGTTCCATATAGTGGTCAGATATGATGCGGCGCTGTACTGACGCAACCCCGATTGACGACCGGCCAGCGCGCTTCCTACATAGGACCATGACCGACAAAACGACTATCCTGTCAGAGATGAACGACCGCTCCCGCGAGGTGTTCCGCCGCGTGGTGGAATCTTACCTGACTTCGGGCGACCCGGTCGGATCTCGCACCCTGACCCGCAGCATGACCGAAAAGCTTTCGGCTGCCACAATACGCAACACGATGCAGGATCTGGAGTTCCTTGGCCTACTGGACAGTCCGCACGTTTCGGCCGGGCGCATCCCCACGCAGCTTGGTCTGCGCATGTTCGTTGATGGGCTGATGGAGGTCGGCACGATTGACAATGCCGATCGCGCCAAGATTGAATCGTCGCTCGAAAATGATGATGGGGACGTGACGACCCTGCTCGATCAGGTGGGCGCTGCCCTGTCCGGCATCACGCGCAGCGCCTCCCTTGTGCTGGCGCCCAAGCAGGAAACCGCGATCCGCCACATCGACTTTATCAGCTTGGCCCCCGAACGGGCGCTGGTCGTGCTGGTCTTCGTCGATGGCCATGTCGAAAACCGGGTCTTCACCCCGCCGGCCGGCCAGACCCCGTCGTCGATGCGAGAGGCGGCAAACTTCCTCAACTCCATCGCCGAAGGGCGCCGCCTTTCCGAACTGCGCCCTCTGATCGCCGAAGAAATCGCCCGGCACCGGCAAGAGATCGATTCGCTGGCCAAGGACCTGGTGGAAAACGGCCTGGCCTTGTGGGAGAACGCCGGAGAGCGTGGTGAGCGGCTGATCGTGCGCGGTCAGGCCAATCTGATCGAATCCACCACGGAAGCCCTCAACCTCGAGAGGATCCGCGGGCTGTTTGACGATCTGGAACGCAAACGCGACATCGCCGACTTTCTGGAGATGGCCGAGACGGGCGAGGGTGTGCGCATTTTTATCGGTTCCGAGAACAAGCTTTTTTCACTTTCGGGTTCCACTCTGGTGGTTTCTCCTTATATGAACACCGACCGAAAGATCATTGGCGCAATTGGCGTCATCGGCCCGACGCGGCTCAACTATGGCCGCATCGTCCCGATCGTGGATTACACGGCGCAACTGGTGGGCCGCATGGTCTCCGGGCGGGGCAAGGGCTGAGTTTTGGAAGGTAGGAACGAGATGGCTGACGAAAACACCGGTCCGGAAGAGATCGACCTGAAGGACCTGGAAACCTTCATGGAAAGCGAGGAGCTGGCCGCCGCCCGGGCCGAGCGCGACGACATGCGCGACCGTTACATGCGGGCGCTGGCCGATGCCGAAAACGCCCGCAAGCGCAGCGAACGTGACCGGCGCGAGGCCGAACAATATGGCTCCACCCGGCTCGCGCGCGATCTGCTGCCGGTTTATGACAACCTCAAGCGCGCCTTGATCGCCGTGCCGGATGAACTCAAGACGCAGGCCGGCGCCCTGCTCGAGGGGGTCGACCTGACCCTGCGCGAACTGACCGCCGTGATGACCAAGCATGGCGTCAAGCCGATCTCGCCGGCCCTAGGTGATGTTTTTGATGCACAGACCATGCAGGCGATGTTCGAGGCGCCCCTGCCGGGCACCAAGGCCGGCACGATCATCCAGGTGATGACCGAAGGCTTCATGCTGCACGACCGGCTGCTGCGTCCGGCGCAGGTCGGCGTGTCGTCCAATACGGCCAACTGAGCCGCAAAGGGGCCGGGCCTTGCCCCGGCCCTATTTCGCGATCAAGCCTTTCAACTCGTAAATCATCTGCAAGGCCTCGCGCGGGGACAGCTCGTCCGGGCTGATCTCGCGCAGCCGTGCCTCGACCGCTGAAGCCACGACCCGCGTCGGAGGCTCCGCCTTGATCGCGCGGAACAGCGGCAAGTCATCAATCAGCGCCTTTTGCGCCGGCCGCTCGCGATCGCCCTTCTCCAAGGCCTCCAGCACAACCTTGGCCCTTTCGACCACGGCATGCGGCAGACCCGCCAGACGGGCCACCTGAACACCATAGCTGCGGTCTGCCGCTCCTTCACGCACCTCGTGCAGGAAGATCACGTCACCTTCCCATTCCTTGACTGTCACGGTTGCATTCGACACGCCCTTCAGCTTGCCAGCCAGGGCCGTCATCTCATGATAATGCGTGGCGAACAGCGCCCGGCAGCGGTTCACGTCATGCAGGTTTTCCAGCGTGGCCCAGGCAATCGACAGGCCGTCATAAGTCGCCGTGCCGCGCCCGATCTCGTCCAGGATGACCAGCGCCCGGTCATCCGCCTGATTGAGGATCGCCGCCGTCTCGACCATCTCGACCATGAAGGTCGACCGTCCGCGCGCCAGATCATCCGCCGCGCCCACCCGGCTGAACAACTGGCTGACCAACCCAATGCGCGCCGATTTCGCCGGCACATAACTGCCCATCTGCGCCAGAAGCGCTATCACCGCATTCTGCCGCAGGAAGGTCGATTTGCCCGCCATGTTCGGCCCGGTCAGCAGCCATATCGCCGGAGTTTCTGCGGTGGTCAGGCGGCAATCGTTCGGCACAAAGGGCGTTCCCTGCCGCTTCAGGGCACGCTCCACCACCGGATGGCGGCCGCCGACCACCTCAAAGGCCCGGCTGTCATCGACAAGCGGTTCGACCCAGTCCTCCGCCACGGCCAGATCGGCCAGCGCCGCTGCCAGGTCCAGCTCTGCCAGCCCGCGCGCCGCCGCGGCAATCGCCGCCGCGCGCCGCAAGACCTCTGCCCGCAGTGCGTCGAAATGCGCGCGCTCCTGTTCCAGCGCCAGATTGCCGGCGTTCAGGATGCGCGTCTCCATTTCGCTCAACTCGACGGTCGAGAACCGCACCACGTTGGCGTTGGTCTGGCGATGGATGAACCGGGCCGACAGAGGCGGCGCAAACATCTTTTCCGCATGGGTCGAGGTTGTCTCGATGAAATAGCCCAACACGTTGTTATGCTTGATCTTCAACGAGGGGATGCCAGTCTCGTTGACATACTGCGCCTGCATGTCGCCCACCACGGCGCGCCCCTGGTCGCGCAGCCGCCGCGTCGCGTCCAGATCCGCATCGTGCCCCGTGGCGATATAGCCGCCGTCGCGCAGCATCAATGGCGGTTCGGCCACCAAGGCCCGGTCAAGCAGGTCAACCAGATCCTCCTGCCCGCGCAAGGCCTGGCCTGCTTCCTGCAGCGCTTCTGGCGCACCCTCCAGATCAATCCGTGCCGCCTGAGCCAGACCGGCCCGTATCGCCGCCAGATCCCTCGGCCCGCCGCGCTCCAGCGCCAGGCGAGACAGCGCGCGGTCCATGTCCGGCACCATGCGCAGCAGGCCGCGCAGCCTATGCCGGGCTTCGCCTTCCACCAACCAGCGCACCGCCTCGAGCCGCCGTCCAATCAGACCCAGATCCCGAGAGGGGCTGGACAGGCGCACTTCCAGAAGTCGCGCCCCCGCTGCGGTGACCGTCCGGTCCACCGCAGCCAGCAGCGACCCTTCCCGCCCGCCTGACAGGGCCTGCGTCAATTCCAGGTTCCGCCGTGTGGCTGCGTCGATCTGGACCGTACCACCCGAAGCCTCGCGGACCGGGGCGCGCAAGAGCGGCAGCTTGCCGCGTTGGGTCAGCTCCAGATAATCCACCAGCGCGCCCATCGCCGAAACCTCGGCCCGCCCGAAGGCACCAAAACTCGCAAGCCCGGCCACGCCATAAAGCCCCGAAACCCGCGCTTCGGCGCTCGCAGAATCGAAACTGCCCCGCGACAGCGCAGTCATCGCGGCACCCGCTTCACGTACCACCTCGGCCCAGACCGCCTCGCGCGCCTCGGACACCAGCACCTCGCGTGGTGCCAGCCGTGCCAGTTCCGCCGACAGCCGCGCCGCCGGGCAGGCCATCACGCGAAACTCTCCGGTCGAGATATCGGCCCAGGCCAACGCAGCCTCTTCACGCACCTCGGCAAAGGCACAGAGGTAATTCGACCGCCGCGCCTCCAGCAAGGAATCCTCGGTCAGGGTGCCGGGCGTCACCAGGCGCACCACGTCGCGCTTGACCACCGCCTTGTAGCCGCGCTTCTTGGCCTCGGCTGGGTCCTCCATCTGTTCGGCAATCGCGACGCGGAAGCCCTTGCGGATCAGGCCCAGCAGATAGCCTTCCGCCGCATGGACTGGCACGCCGCACATCTGGATCGGCTGGCCGGCATGGGTCCCGCGCCTGGTCAAGGCGATGTCCAGCGCTTCGGAGGCCTCTACCGCATCCTGAAAGAACATCTCGTAAAAGTCGCCCATCCGGTAGAACAGCAGGGCGCCCGGATAGCGGCCCTTGATCTCCAGATATTGCGCCATCATCGGCGTGACTTCGTCTTGCACTTCTACCCCCGAACTCTGGCCGCAAACCCTAACCAACCCTTCCCTTCACCGAAAGCCCCCCTTAGCTTGGGCGCCAAAACGAGGGCTTCCAATGACCGACCCACACACCGACAATGTTTCAACCCATCAGGCCGAGGATGACGCCCGCAACGAGGCGATCCTGATCTATGTCAACGGCCGGATCGTGCCAAAGGCGCAGGCCATGGTCTCGGTCTATGACAGCGGCTTCATGCTGGGCGATGGTGTGTGGGAGGGGATCCGCCTGTATAACGGCAGATGGACCTTCCTCGACGAACACATCTCCCGCCTGTTCGAGGCCGCCAAAGCCATAGACCTCGATATCGGCATGACACCCGACGAGGTGATTTACGCCGTGACAGAGACACAAAAGGCCAATGGTTTCACAACCGATGCCCATGCCCGCCTGATGGTGACTCGCGGCGTCAAGACGCGGCCCTTCCAGCACCCCAAGCTGTCGCAGCAAGGCCCGACCGTGGTGATCATCATGGAACATTCCCGTCCAAAACTGCCGCGCCCGATCCGTCTGGCCACCGTGCCGCATATCCGCGGCTTGCCGATGAGCCAGGACCCCAAGTTGAACTCGCATTCCAAACTGAACTGCATCCTCGCCTGCATCGCGGCCGAAAAGGCCGGCGCGGACGAAGCCCTGATGCTTGACGTGCATGGCTTCGTGAACACGACCAACGCCTGCAACTTCTTCATCGTGCGGAGGGGTCAGGTTTGGACCAGCACGGGCGATTACTGCATGAACGGAATAACCCGGGGCAAGGTGATCGACCTGTGCCGGGCCAATGGCATCCCGGTGTTCGAGAAGAACTTCTCGCTGGTGGATACCTATTCGGCCGATGAGGCATTTTTGACCGGCACCTTCGGCGCGCAGACTCCGGTGGGGATGATCGACGGCCGGGTGATCGGGACGGGTCAGATGGGGCCGATGACCGAACGGATCCGTGGCCTTTACGAGGCGCTTGTCGGCGCCTGACGCAAGACACGCGTGAAGACCAAAGGAAGACAGATGGAAGACGGAAAGATGACGGCCCGGATCGCGATGTGGAGCGGCCCGCGCAACCTGTCGACCGCGCTGATGTACAGTTTCGCCGCCCGAGGCGATTGCGCGGTTTGGGACGAACCCTTCTACGCCGCTTATCTGTCGGCAACCGGCATCGCGCATCCCATGGCGGATGAAGTGATTGCCTCTGGCGAGGTCGATCCCTCTCGTGTCGCGGCAGCATGCCTTGGGCCGATTCCGCGATCACAGAGCCTGTTTTATCAAAAGCACATGACGCTGCACATGATCCCTGACTTTGACCGTGGCTTCATGGATGGGCTGATAAATGTCTTCCTGATCCGCCATCCGGCCCGGGTCGTGGCGAGCTATTCCAAAAAGCGCGAGAGCCCCACGTTGATGGACATTGGTTTCGTGCAGCAGGCCGAACTGTTCGATGAGGTAGCGGACCGGCTGGGCCAGGCTCCCACGGTGATCGATTCCGCCGACATCCGGGCCAACCCGAGGGGATCTCTGATGAAACTCTGCACGGCGCTTGATATTCCGTTCATGGAGTCCATGCTGAACTGGCCTGCTGGACCCAAGCCTTACGACGGCGTATGGGCGCCGCATTGGTACAACGCGGTGCACCAGTCCACCGGTTTTGACGAACCCGAAGACGCCCTGCCGGACCTTGCCGACGCATTCCAGCGCCTGTCAGATCAGGCCCAGCCCTATTACGACCGACTTGCGGCCCATGCGTTGAAATGAAACGGGCCGGAACGAAATCCGGCCCGTTTCATGTGAAAGCCTAGAAAGATGGGCATATTGCCCATCCTACCTGAAGCGGGCGTTCCGCGTGGCAATCAGTTTCAGCCGCAAGCCGTTCAGCGTGATGAAGCCCTGGGCATCCTTCTGGTCATAGGCGCCGGCATCTTCTTCAAAGGTCACGTGCTTTTCAGAATAGAGCGAGTGCTGCGACCACCGCGCCACGGTCCGGGCCGAACCCTTGTAAAGCTTGACCCGCACGGTGCCGGTGACATGCTCCTGGCTTTTGTCGATCAGGGCCTGCAGCATTTCGCGCTCGGGCGAGAACCAGAAACCGTTGTAGATCAGTTCCGCATAACGCGGCATGATCGAATCCTTGAGGTGCCCTGCGCCGGAGTCGAGCGTGATCTGTTCGATGCCGCGATGCGCCTCGAGCAGGATCGTGCCGCCGGGCGTTTCATAGATGCCGCGGGATTTCATGCCGACGAAGCGGTTTTCCACCAGGTCGAGCCGGCCCACGCCATGCTTTCCACCCAATTCGTTGAGCTTGGTCAGGATCGTCGCGGGCGACATCCCCTCGCCATTGATGGCGACGGCATCGCCCGCCTCAAAAGTGATCTCGACCATTTCGGCCTGATCCGGGGCGTCTTCGGGATCTACGGTCCGCTGATAGACGAAGTCGGGCGCCTCATCCGCCGGGTTCTCCAACACCTTGCCTTCGGACGAAGTGTGCAGCAGGTTGGCGTCAACCGAGAAGGGCGCCTCACCCCGCTTGTCCTTGGCGATCGGGATCTGGTTTGCCTCGGCAAATTCCAGCAGCTTGGTGCGCGAGGTCAGATCCCAAAGCCGCCAGGGCGCAATCACCTTGATCGCAGGATCCAGCGCAGCTGCCGAAAGTTCGAAGCGGACCTGGTCGTTACCCTTGCCGGTGGCCCCATGCGCCACGGCGTCGGCGCCGGTTTCATGAGCAATCCGCACCAGATGCTGCGAGATCAGCGGCCGGGCGATCGATGTCCCAAGCAGGTAGAGCCCTTCATAAAGCGCATTGGCGCGGAACATCGGGAAGACGAAATCGCGCACGAACTCTTCACGCACGTCCACGATGTGGATGTTCTCCGGCTTGATGCCAAGAAGGATCGCCTTCTTGCGCGCCGGCTCCAGCTCTTCGCCCTGGCCAAGGTCTGCGGTGAACGTCACGACTTCGCAGCCATACTCCGTCTGCAGCCATTTGAGGATGATCGAGGTGTCCAGCCCGCCGGAATAGGCGAGGACGACTTTCTTGGGCGTGAAGGCAGACATCGGGCGCTCCCAGGTCAAAAACTGATCGGGGTCTAGTCAGTTTTTCGCTGCGTAACAAGAACCAACCGCGCGGGGTGGCTCAGGCCGCGAAGGCCTGCGAGGCGCCGGCCTCGAAGGCCGCGCGGCATTCGACATAGACGCTGCGCACGGCATCCAGGTCGATGTCAGTCGTCCCCAAACCCGCCCGGCGTTCGCCCTCCTGGCACAGCACGGACAATTTGGTGAACCCAAGGTTCAGCGCGGCCCCTTTGAGAAAGTGCAGGTCTGCTGCCAGTGCCGCTGCGCCACGGCCAATGGACAGCCGCGCTATGGCCTGATCCGCCTCGTCAAGGAACAGGCTGACCACTTCGTCAAACCCGTCGGCCCCGATTTCGGATCTCAATTCGCGTATTCTGCCCCAATCTATCATCATAACCCCCGGCCTGCTCAGTGACCCGACTATTCGCCCCTTTGCTTAACAAGTTGTCATTCCGGACAAACCAACAAGTGACAGTTTTACGCTTCATGCTCTCTTAAGCCCTGACGCGCAGAACAGATTGATCAGAGCAGATCCGCTCGTCCCGCGCAGTCAAGGTCGTAATGTCTTCAGCAACGATCCATCCACAGGACCAAGGTTTCACGCCCTTTCTTCAAAGGCGCGTGCGCGTGCTGGTGGTCGATGACAGCCGGGCGCAGCGGCGTATCCTGTCGATGCAACTGCAGCGTTGGGGATATGAGGTGACAGAGGCAGAGACCGGCGATGCAGCGCTTCTTCTGTGTCAGGCGCAGGTTTTCGACATCATTCTGTCGGATTGGGTCATGCCGGGTATGACCGGGCTGGACCTTTGTCAGGCCTTTCGGGCGCTGCCGCGGGAAGGCTACGGCTATTTCATCTTGCTGACCTCCAAATCCGAAAAGACTGAAATCGCCGTCGGCCTCGAGAACGGGGCGGATGATTTTCTGACCAAGCCGGTCAATTCCGACGAACTGCGCGCCAGGTTGCGCGCTGGAGAGCGCATCGTCTCGATGCAGCAAGAGCTTGTCGAAAAGAATCACCTCGTGGGCAGCACGCTGGATAAGCTGCAAAAGCTCTATGACTTACTCGACCGGGACCTGATCGAGGCGCACAAGCTTCAGCAGGCACTGGTGCGCGACAGGATGCGCGATTTCGGCGGTGGCGTCGTCCATGTCCTGTTGCGCCCCTCGGGTCATGTCGGCGGTGATCTTGTGGGCAGCTTCGTCATCGACCGCCGCCGCATTGCGATATTCTCGGTGGATGTGTCGGGACATGGCGTCGCCTCGGGGATGATGACGGCGCGTCTGGCCGGGCTGTTTTCGGACGGTCCGTCGGATCAGAACATCGCCCTGACGATCAACGCCTATGGACAGCGCGATTCCTGGCCACCAGAGATCGTGGCTATAAGGCTCAACCGCATGATGATCGAAGAAATGCAGGTCGATCAATATTTCACGATGGCCTATGCCGACATCAACCTGGAAACCGGTCACGTCGATTTCGTGCAGGCCGGTCATCCGCATCCGATCGTGATTCGCTCGGATGGCCGGATGGAGCAGTTGGGCAATGGAGGCCTGCCGATCGGCCTGATCGCCGGCGCGTCCTATGATCGGTATACGACAACGCTCGCGGCCGGGGATCGGCTGTTTCTGACCTCGGATGGCATCACCGAATGCCCCGACCCGGAGGGCAACGAACTTGGCGGCGAAGGTCTGTTGCGGATGCTGGGCCAAAGCGTCGCGCTGCCAAGCGCCAAGTTGCTGGAGGCGTTGACCTGGGACCTTTCGGCCTTTTCGGGCGGACGGGATTTTCCCGATGACGTGTCGGGTGTCCTGTTCGATTACACCGGCCTGCCCGCGCCGCCGCGCGGCGGTGCTATCTAGCGCATCTGCTGCAGCGCTGCCTGCAACATGGCCCGGTCGCCCACGTTGTTCAACAGATTGAGGCCCATCCGCACATCGGTCCAGATCGCGACGTGACCGGCCTCGGACGGCGGCCCCAGTCGCAGCGTCGGGCGGGCGATGAAGATCGAACAGACCTTTTCCGCCCACATGTCATATTCCGGCATGTAGGTGAAGCGCCGGTAGCTGCCCAGCCAGCGGGGCGGCCCGATGTGCCAGCCGGTCTCTTCAAAGACTTCGCGGTGCAGGGCGGCAATTGGCGCCTCGCCCCTGTCGATGCCGCCGCCGGGCAATTGGAACTCTGGCACCGGTTCCGCCTGATGGGTCAGCAAGACTTCGGTCCCGCGCAACAGAACGCCATAGACTCCGGGCCGCCGCCGATACTTCTGGCCACTTTTCACAGCCTCGCCATGACGCCTGATCATGCCTTCCCCCTTGGTGGCCCGGTTGCTCTGCCTATATAGGCGCGATATGCCAAGGTTGGCACAGCAAGGAAACCCCATGTCTACCGGAAACCAGATCACCTGGGACGATACCGTCCTGCCGTTTCAGCTTGACGTCAGCGATGTGCGTGGCCGCGTTGTCCGTCTGGACGGGGCGCTGGACCGCATTCTCAACCAGCATCGCTATCCCGCCCAGATCGAGGCCCTTGTCGCCGAGGCGGCCCTGCTGACGGCCTTGATCGGCCAGTCGATCAAGTTGCGCTGGAAACTGTCGTTGCAAATTCGCGGCAAGGGTCCGGCGCGCCTGATCGCCACGGATTACTATGGCCCGAGCGAGGAGGGCGAGCCGGCCCGCATACGCGCTTATGCCAGCTATGATGCCGAACGGCTCGATCCTTCGGCATCGCCCTTCAGCCAGATTGGCGAGGGTTATTTTGCCGTCATGCTGGATCAGGGCGCAGGGATGACGCCCTATCAAGGCTTCACGCCGATCGCCGGGGCCTCGCTGTCCGACTGCGCCCAGACCTATTTCGCCCAATCCGAACAACTGCCGACCCGCTTTGCCCTGACCTTTGGCAAGAGCCAGTCGCCGGGCCACGCCTCGCATTGGCGCGGCGGCGGGGTGATGTTGCAGCATATGCCGCAGGTTGGCATGGGCGTTGCGGCCGATTTCGGCTCGGGCGAGGGCGGACTGTTGTCGCACACCGACATTCTGGCCGGAGAACCGGCCGAGAACTGGAACCGCGCCAACATCCTGCTGGATACCGTCGAAGAGATGGAGCTGATCGGCCCCAGCGTGGCGCCGACCGATCTTTTGCTGCGGCTCTTCCACGAAGAGGGGCCGCGCGTCTTTGATGCGACCCCGGTGCATTTCGGCTGCTCGTGTTCGCCGGACAAGGTGGTTCAGACCATGTCGATCTATTCGCAGCGCGACATTGCCCATATGACAAACGAACACGGGCGGGTCACCGCCGATTGCCAGTTCTGCGGCTCGCACTACGAGTTCGACCCCAAGACCCTGGGATTCGAGGCTCAGAAAGCGCCCGGTGATGCCGGATGAGATGGACCGCCTGATCGCGGCCTTGACGCGGACAGGCGGCGCCTCGTCGGATTTCGATCTCAACCCCGGCCTCCTGCCTCCGGGCAGGGTTTTGCGTCCTGCTGCGGTCTTGGTCGGCGTGGTGGCGGGCGCTTCCGGGGCTGAGGTGATCCTGACCAAGCGCGCTTCGCATCTGAAACATCATCCCGGCCAGATCGCCTTTCCTGGCGGCAAGCAAGAAGACAGCGACCCGACGCCCGAGGCCGCAGCCCTGCGCGAGGCTCAGGAAGAGATCGGCCTCGCGCCCGATCTGGTCCGGGTGATCGGGCGGTTGCCGGCACATGAAACCGTGACGGGTTTTCTGATGACACCGATTCTTGCCCAAGTTGCACAATTTTCGCCCAGCCGAGACCCGGGCGAGGTTGACGAGGTCTTCACGGTTCCGTTATCCCATCTTCTCGCGCCCGGTTCCTATAGCATTCAGCGCAGGCTTTGGCGCGATCAGTGGCGGTCCTATTACGCTGTGCCCTGGGGGCCCTATTACATCTGGGGCGCTACGGCGCGCATCTTGCGTGGGCTGGCCGAGAGGGCAACCGGATGAGGCCATCGGAATGAGAATAGGCGGCGCATGGCTGAACCAGACGGGAACGCAGGCGCTTTGCGCCGCGCTTGGTCTGGCCGGGCATCGCATCCTTTTCGTCGGTGGCTGTGTCCGCAACGCCTTGCTGCAGGAACCTGTCACCGACTTGGACCTTGCCACCGACGCCCTGCCGCAAGACGTGACGCAGATCGCCACTGGCGCCGGTTTCAAGGTAGTTCCCACCGGCATCGACCATGGCACCGTCACGGTCATTGCAGGCGGCATCGTGCACGAGATCACCACCTTTCGCCGCGATGTCGCGACAGACGGGCGCCGCGCGGTGGTGGCCTATTCCTCTGACCTGGCCGAGGACGCCGCGCGCCGCGATTTCACCATCAACGCGCTTTACGCGGAACCAACGGGCGAGGTGGTTGACCCGCTCGACGGCTTGCCTGACCTGATCGCCCGCCGCATCCGGTTCGTGGGTCAGCCCGAACAAAGGATCCGAGAGGATTATCTGCGCATCCTGCGCTTCTTCCGCTTTCACGCGGTCTATGGCGATCCGGCACTGGGGATCGACCCGGACGGGCTTGCCGCCTGCGCCGCACTGGCCGAAGGGATCGACGGGCTCAGCCGTGAACGCATCGGGGCCGAGATGCGCAAGCTATTTGCCGCGCGCGACCCGGGGCCGGCCCTGGCCAGCATGGCGGCCAGCGGCGTTCTGGCCCGGGTGCTGCCCGGTTCTGACGTGCGCGGCATTCCGCGTCTGGTGCATCTGGAGGGTGGTCTCGCACCGCGCTGGCAGCGCCGTCTGGTCGTTGTCGGCGGGCAGGATGCAGGTCAGCGGCTGCGCCTGTCCCGGCAAGAGCAAAGCGAAATCGCGCTTATTCGTGACGAAATCGGCTCGCCCCTACGTCCGGCCGGTCTGGGCTGGCGGCTTGGCCTTGCGCCAGCGACCGATGTGATCCTGGCCCGCGCCGCCTTGCTGGGTCAGTCGATGCCGCCGTCCTGGCAGGCTGATCTGGCGCGGGGGGCGCAAAGCCGTTTTCCGGTTTCAGCCGCCGATCTGATGCCCGGCTTTCGGGGCGCGCAGCTGGGTGCGAGGCTCAAAGAGCTCGAGGATCGCTGGCTGGCGAGCGATCTGAAGCTGACGCGCGAGGACCTGTTGGCCTGACACTCATGGCCGGTTTCCCTTGGCCCGGATTCGGTTTATACGCTTTCGGCAATCCAAAGGTTCGTCATGTTCAAGTTCTTTGAGGGTCTGGTTGACCCCTATGCGCCCTATATCCAGACAGATACACCGCCCAGAACGCTTTGGCCGTTCCTAGCCGATTACATTCGCCCGTTCCGCAAGGTGTTCCTCGCGACGGGCCTGTTCTCGATGCTGAACGCGGGAACCGAGGTGGCGCTGCTGTGGTATCTTGGCCGCATGGTCGACATGCTGTCGCGCGGCACCCCGGCCGAGGTCTGGGCCGCGCACGGGACCGAGATCCTTTCCGTGGGTGCTGCGATCCTTGTTCTGCGGCCGATGATCGGCGGCACCAATGTCGCGCTGTTGCACAACACGATCCTGACCAACTTCGGCACCATGATGCGCTGGCGGGCGCATGCCCATGTGCTGCGCCAGCCGGTCGGCTGGTTCGAAAGCGATTTCGCGGGCCGGATCGCCAACCGCATCATGCAGGCGCCGCCGGCGGCAGGCGATGCGGTGTTTCAGGTGTTTGACGCGGTAGCCTTCGCCTCGACAACGCTGATCGGCGCCGGGCTGATGCTGGCGCATGCCGATGTGCGGCTGCTGATCCCGCTGGTCCTGTGGGCGCTGGGCTATGTCACGCTGATGCGCTGGACGATCCGACGGGCCGGCCCGGCCTCGACGGCAAGCTCGGCCGCGCGTTCGGCTGTGACGGGGCGGGTGGTAGACAGCTACACCAACATCCATTCGGTCAAGCTTTTTGCCCAGCACGGCCGCGAACTGGCCTATGCCAAGGAATCGATCGAAGCCGCCCGCACCACCTTTCAGAAGGAAATGCGCATCGTCACCGTGATGGACACGGTCCTGACCTTTCTCAACGGGTTGATGATCCTGGGTGTTTCGGGCTGGGCGATCTTTCTGTGGTACGGCGGGCTTGCAACGGTCGGTGTCGTCGCGGCGGCTGTGGCGCTGGTATTGCGGCTGAACTCGATGACCTACTGGATCATGTGGGCCACGACCAATCTGGTGCAGAACCTCGGCACCGTGCAGGAGGGCATGCAGACCATCACCGAGCCAATCTCGCTGGTCGATGACAAGGATGCCAAGCCGCTGAGGTTCCAGAAAGGCCTGATCGAGGTCAAGGGCGTCAGCCACCACTATGGCCGGGGTTCCGGTGGTTTGCAGGATCTGTCGCTGACCGTGCGACCGGGTGAGAGGATCGGCCTGATCGGCCGGTCCGGCGCGGGGAAATCGACCCTCGTCAAGCTGATCCTGCGGTTCTACGACACCGAAAGCGGCAGCATCGAGATTGACGGCCAGAACATTGCCCATGTGACGCAGGACAGCCTGCGCGCGCAGATCGGCATGGTGCAGCAGGACAGCAGCCTGATGCACCGCTCGGTCCGCGACAACATCCTTTACGCCAACCCCGAGGCCGGCGAGGAAGCCATGCTCGCCGCCGCGCGGAAGGCCGAGGCGCATGACTTCATCCTGACGCTCGAGGACCCGCAGGGCCGCCGGGGCTATGACGCCCATGTCGGCGAACGCGGCGTGAAACTGTCGGGCGGGCAACGGCAGAGGGTAGCGCTGGCCCGGGTCATCCTGAAGGACGCGCCGATCCTGATCCTCGACGAGGCGACCAGCGCCCTGGACAGCGAGGCCGAGGCGGCGATTCAAAAGGCGCTGTTCGGCGTGATGCAGGGCAAGACCGTGATCGCCATCGCGCACCGCCTGTCGACCATCGCGGCGATGGATCGCATCGTGGTGCTTGATGGCGGCAGAATTGTCGAAGAGGGCACGCATGACGCGCTTTTGGCGCGGAACGGTCTATATGCCCAATTCTGGTCGCGCCAATCCGGCGGGTTCCTGCGCGACGCTGTAGAGGAGGCTGCCGAATGATGCTTGGTCCGACGATCACACCCTTCCGGCCGACTCCGCTGCCGCCCCCGCCGCGCCCCTTGCGCTTTTTCGCCTGGGCGCTGCAGGGCGCCTGGGCCGGGGTGATCTGGGCCACCTTCTGGTCCGCCGCCGCAGGCTCGCTCGAGGCGATTTCGGCCGCCATCCTCGGCCGGGTGATCGACGCCGCCGCCACCAGCACCCCGGCCGAGGTGTTTCAGACGCACTGGCTGCTGTTTGCGATCTTTGTTGGCTTCTACCTGATCGCCCGCCCGCTGATCTTTGGCGTCAACACCTCTGCTCTGGCGCTGACCATCGAGCCGAACCTGTTCCCGCTGATCTTGTCACGGCTGCACCGCTGGACGCTGGGGCATTCGGTGACCTTCTTCGACAATGACTTTGCCGGACGGATCGCGCAAAAGCAGATGCAGACGGCACGGGCGGCGACCGATGTCGTGTCGGGCACCATCGAAACGGCGGCCTTCGCGCTGGCCTCGGTCGTGGGGTCGGTCGCGCTGATGGTGGCGATCAACGGCTATGTCTCGCTTGTGCTTCTGGTATGGGTGGTGGGCTATATCCTCTTCATCCGCTATTTCCTGCGCCGGGTGCGCGGAGCCTCGGCGATGCGGGCCTCGGCCCGGGCCAATGTGACGGGGCAGATCGTCGATACCGTCACCAACATGAAGACGGTCAAGCTTTTCGCCCATACCGAACACGAAGACCGCGTGGCGCTGGACGCGATGCAGAACTTTCGCGCCTCGGCACTGGTCTATGGCGCGATTTCCTCGTGGTTCCGCTTCAACCTGATGACGCTTGCCGGGGTCCTGCCCGTCCTGATGGTGGGGGCGACGGTCTGGCTTTGGTCGAAGGGCATGGCCTCGACCGGGGATATCGCGGCCTCTGGCGCGGTGTCGTTCCGGTTGGCGCAGATGACCGGCTGGGTTTCCTTCAGCCTGATGACGATCTTTGGCAACATGGGCGAGGTCGAGGATGGCCTGCGCACCCTGACGCCGCCCTATTCGCTGACCGATGCCGCCAACGCCACCGAACTGCCGCGCGTCACGGGCCGGATCGAGATGGACCACGTCTCTTTCGCCTATGGCCGCAAGAGGGGTGGCTTGCGCGAGGTCTCGCTGACCATCCGGCCCGGCGAGAAGATCGGCATCGTCGGCGCCTCGGGGGCGGGGAAATCGACACTCGTTTCATTGCTGCTCAGGCTCTATGACACCGAAAGCGGGCGGATCCTGATCGACGGGATCGACGTGCGCGCCGTCACGCAGGAATCCCTGCGCCGTCAGATCGGCATGGTCACGCAGGAAACCGCGATGTTCAACCGCTCGGCACGCGAGAACATCAAATATGGCCGTCCCGATGCCAGCGACGAAGAAATGTACGCCGCCGCCCGCGCGGCCGAGGCGCATGACTTCATCCTGTCCTTGCGCGACCACCAGGGTCGCAAGGGTTATGACGCATTTCTGGGCGAGCGGGGCGTGAAACTGTCGGGCGGTCAGCGCCAGCGCATTGCGCTCGCCCGCGCCTTCCTCAAGGACGCGCCGATCCTCGTGCTGGACGAGGCGACTTCGGCGCTCGATTCCGAGGTAGAGGCCAGCGTACAGGACGCTCTGGCCCGTGTGATGGAAGGCAAGACCGTGCTGGCCATCGCGCACCGTCTTTCCACGATTGCCGAGATGGACCGGATCATCGTTCTGGATCAGGGTCAGATCGTGGAAGAGGGCTCTCATGCCCAGCTCTTGGCGCTGGGGGGGCTTTACGCGCGCTACTGGAACCGTCAAAGCGGCGGTTTCATCGGCGTCGACGAAAAGGAAGCGGCAGAGTGAGTTTTACCATAGCGCGGCTGGGCCATCTGGGCGACGGGATCATCCA
Source organism: bacterium (assembly GCA_016124195.1). Classification (GTDB taxonomy): domain Bacteria; phylum Pseudomonadota; class Alphaproteobacteria; order Rhodobacterales; family Rhodobacteraceae; genus Stagnihabitans. Next base: position 385,065 of record WGOE01000003.1, read on the forward strand.
GGGGCCCGAGGGCGTGATCTTTGCACCGCAAACCCTGCCCGGCGAAGAGGTCGAAGGCACGCTGAGGGCCGACCAGCTGACCGACCTGCGCATACTTACCCCGTCGGCCGCGCGGGTGCGCCCGCCCTGCGCCCATGCACGCACCTGCGGCGGCTGTTTGATGCAGCACGCCTCGGATGCCTTTGTCGCGGAGTGGAAGATGACCATCGTGCGCGGCGCTTTGGCAGGGCAGGGGCTTGAGGCTGAACTGCGGCCCATCGTGACCTCGCCGCCGCGGTCGCGCCGGCGGGCGACGCTGGCGGCGCGGCGCACCAAGGGCGGCGTGCTGATGGGGTTTCACGCCCGCGCTTCCGATGTCCTGGTGGCGGTGCCCAATTGCCAGCTGCTGCATCCCGACCTGATGGCTGCTTTCCCGGCGCTGGAGGCCATCGTGCGCCTTGGTGGATCGCGCACGACAGAGCTGGACCTTGCCATCACCCGCACGGCCTCTGGTCCCGATGTCGCGGTGACCGGCGGCAAGGAGGCCACCTCCGACCTGAGGATGGAGCTTGCCCGATTGACCGAAGCGCATGGCCTGTCGCGATTGACCTGGAATGGCGAGGTCGTGGCCTTGCGCGCCCAGCCGATGCTGCGTCTGGGCCGGGCCAATGTGCCGCTGCCGGTTGGCGCCTTTCTTCAGGCCACCGCTGAAGGCGAGGCTGCCCTGCAAGCCGCCGTCGTCGAGGCCGTGGGCGCCGCGCGCCGTGTCACCGATCTTTTCGCTGGCCTCGGCACCTTTGCCTTGCCCCTGGCCGAAAAGGCCGAGGTTCACGCCGTGGAGGGTGATGCCGCGATGATTGCGGCGCTCGACAAGGGGTTCCGACTGGCTGAAGGGCTCAAGCGCGTCACCCACGAGGTGCGCGACCTTTTCCGTCGTCCACTGGAGCCCGACGAATTCAAGGGCGTCGAAGCCGTGGTGATCGACCCGCCGCGCGCCGGTGCCGAGGCGCAAAGCCACACGCTGGCCCGATCCGGAGTTCCGGTGATCGCGTCCGTGTCTTGCAACCCCGCAACCTTTGCGCGTGACGCCAAGATCCTGATCGCCGGCGGCTACAAGCTCGATTGGGTCCAGGTCGTCGATCAGTTCCGCTGGTCGGCCCATGTCGAACTTGCCGCCCGGTTCTCGCTTTAGGGGCTGGATCGCGGCACCGCTTTCCGTTAGAGGCTCTGGCAAAAAGCAGTGGCAAAAAGACTTGAGCAGGACTGACATGACCGCATTTTTCCGGGCGATTCTTCTGACATTTGCCATGCTGGGGCTGGTGTCTTGCGGGCATTCGAAGTTCCGGACCTACAACGGTCCCGAAATCACCCTGGTCGAGGTGCACAAGGCCGATCGCAAGATGTACCTGCTGCACAACGGCACGATCCTGCACAGCTACGACATCGAACTGGGCGGCGCGCCGGTTGGTAAAAAGCAGTTCGAGGGTGACAAGAAGACCCCGGAAGGCGCCTATTTCATCACGCACCGCAATCCGAATTCGACCTATCACCTGTCGCTGGGCATCTCTTATCCCAATGACGACGACATTGCCTTCGCCAAGGCAGCTGGCAAGAAGCCTGGGGACAACATCTTCATCCACGGTCAGCCGGGCTGGACCAAGGTGCGCGGCGACTGGACCGTGGGCTGCATCGCGCTGACCGACCGCCAGATGGAAGATGTCTATGCCATGGTCAAACCCGGCACCCCGATCAACATCTTCCCGTAAGGCAGGTAGCCGGGCCCGTCAGGCCCGCGCCGCGCCCATGAGCATGGTCCACCACAGCTTGCCCGTCGGCTCCTGGAACCAGGAAAAGCCCATTTCGGTGGCCCGCGGGTCCAGCACCATAGCGCGCGTGTCGCTCTGGCTCATCCAGTCGGACAGGGTTTCCAGCTCGGTCTCATAGGTCTCGGAGATCAGCTCGCCCAAGAGCTTGCCGGTGTAGCCCACGCGTTGCACCCGCACCAGGGGCGACGAGCCATCCGACCCGAAATGCCAGGGCCGGTTCTGCACCGCCATGTCGCGCGAATGGGTGGCGCAGGCCGCGATCAGAGCCGCGTTGAAGGTCAGCTGCGGCGCGCCCTTGCTTTGGCGCAGGGCGTTGACCCCATCCAGCATCCGGTAGGATATCGCCGATTCGTCGCCCGGCGCGATATGATAGACCTTGGGCAGCGGCCTGCCATCAGACCCCATCGGCGCGGGTTCGGTTTTGGGCGCGCAGGCCGCAAGCGTCGCTGCGGCGCCAAGAAGAAGGGCAGAGCGTCGTTCCATTGTCATCCACCTGTATCGGACCCTGAACGGATCTCTGAAGCCTGATCGCGCGTCCTTACCGCAAGTCGCACCCAAGAAAAACCCATGGCGCATCGTGGCCAATTGACATGCGTGTGAATTGCGACGGACAGCGCATGCCTGTAGTAATGCCGCCATCGAGAAGTCAAGGAGATCAGCGCATGTCTGACGAAAGCACACCAAAACTGGGGCGCCGGTTGTTCCTGGGCGCCGCCGCAGCTGGCCTTGGCGCTGCGGCTCTGCCGGCCCGCGCGGCCGATTTTGCCAATTCCACCGAATTCGAAACCCCCACGACCGAGGCGAATCCGCGCGCCAACATTTCCAGCTTTCGGCTGCTGGATTGGCAGGACTACTTCGACAACACGAAGAACGGCGCGATCCTGGTCGACATCACCTCGCGCGCGCTGCACTTCTGGTCAGAGGACCAGACGATCTACAAACTCTATCCGACCTCGGTGCCCCTGACCGAGGAACTGACGCGGCGCGGCAAGACATCGGTCATCCAGAAAGTGGTCAACCCGCGCTGGGTTGCCACGAAGGGAGAGCTGGAGCGCAACCCCGACTGGCCGCCTTTCGTCGAAGGCGGTTCGCCCGAGAATCCCCTGGGCGTGCGCGCGCTTTACCTCGGTTGGCCAGCCTACCGCATCCATGGCACGCACGACACGCGCAAGATCGGCCGGCGGTCGTCGAATGGCTGCATCGGTCTTTACAACGAACAGATCCTTGAACTCTTCAATCTGGCCAAGGTCGGCACCCAAGTCTTGTTGATCTAGATCAGACGGCGGCAAGATCCGGTAGGCCCGTTTCGACCGGGCCCCGGTGCGCTTGCGACAAGGCGGCAAGCGAAAAAGTACGTTCCAGCGCGAAGAAGGTCACAGGGTGTTGCTTATTTGACGATACTGTGGCCGCGTGCGCCACGAGGCGCGTTCCAACAGTTGCAAAGCCCGATTTGACCTGCTTTTTACGGCCTTACGAGGAACAGTCTTGGGCGCGCCAGCCGCCTCTGCAAATTTCGGTTGGCGCATTAACTGGAGTTTACTATGAAGAAGATCGCTCTCGCCGCCGCTCTGTCGCTTGCCGCTTCGACCGCCTTCGCCGGCGGCATGAAAGAAGCCGTGGTGACCCCCGCCACCGTCACTGCCAAAACGACCACGTCGTCCTCCGCTGGCGGTCTGATCATCCCGCTGCTGCTGCTGATCGTCGTGGCCGCTGTCGCTTCGAACAACTAAGACCGGCAATACCGGTCTGAAGGAAAAGACGGTGGGCTGCCCACCGTCTTTTTCGTTTTTGGGATCATTGTGTAATCTGGCAACAGTTGGGCAAACAAGGTGCGGGGCAGTTGCAAATGACCGGTTAAAATGCTTGTATTTGAGCACGAGCAACACTTCTGTCGCGCCCTCGGGACCCTGCGGCAAGATGAACCATAACGGAGATTAAGATGAAAAAAATCGCTCTCGCCGCCGCCCTCTCGCTGGCTGCTTCCACCGCCTTCGCAGGTGGCATGGCTCAGCCGATGGTCGAGCCCGCACCGATGGTTGACACCACGACCCACAACTCCTCGTCGGCTGGCGGCCTGATCATTCCGCTGCTGCTGCTGATCGTGGTTGCCGCTGTCGCTTCGAACAACTGATCGAACGCGCCATTTATGCAAAAGGACGGCAGATCTCTGCCGTCCTTTTCATTTGCGTCAATCGATCCACCCGGCCAGGTTGGCGCGGATCACCTCGGACAGCGCCTCGATATGGGCGGGCTGATCGTTGAGGCAAGGGATATAGGTGAAGCTTTCGCCGCCAGCATGCAGGAAGGCTTCGCAAATCTCTCCCTGAATCTCTTCCAGAGTTTCGATGCAATCGGCGGAAAATGCCGGCGCCATCACGGCGATGCGTTTCTTGCCGGCCTTCGCCAATTCGGCCACATGATCAACCGTGTAAGGCTTCAGCCAAACCTCGCGGCCGAAGACCGACTGGAAGCTGACGTCGATAGATCCCTTCTCCCAGCCCAGGGCCTCGCGCAGCAGGCGCGTGGTTTTCATGCATTGGCAATGGTAGGGGTCACCTTCCATCAAATAGCGCTGCGGCATGCCATGATAGCTGGTCACCAGGACATCGGGTCGGTGGTCCAGCTTGGCATAGGCTTCGGTCACCGATCGGGCGAGCGCCTGCACATAGAGCGGATGCTCAAAGTATTCGGCCACGGTGCGCACGGCCGGCTGACGCTTTTCGCGCCCAAGCGCCTTGAAAAAGGCATCGTTGGCTGTGGCTGACGTAGCGCCGGCATAGTGCGGATAAAGCGGGAAGAAGACGATCTTCTCGCAGCCGGCCTCGACCATCGCGCGCACCTTGGACGCGGTCGAAGGATTCCCATAGCGCATGCAGAAATCGACCATGATCCTGTCGCCGTAGCTGGCCTTCAGGTTTGCGCGGATCGCCGCCGTCTGCTGCTTGGTGATGGTCAAGAGCGGGCTTTCGTTGAGGTCGTGATTCCAGATCGACTTGTAGTTCGCCCCGGATTTTGAAGGGCGGACGGTCAGGATGATGCCTTGCAGGATCGGTTGCCATTTCCAGTCGGGCAGATCGACCACCCTTTTGTCCGACAGGAATTCGTTCAGATAGCGCCGCATCGACCAATAGTCATAGCCATCCGGCGTACCCAGATTCGCCAGAAGCACGCCGATTCTTGCCTGCTGCACGACAGGGTGGCTGGCCGGCGCGTGGGCCAGGCGGCCGGTTCCCGGGGTGACGTCTGACATGGGCTGCTCCTTGCGTGATCGGGCAGAGATAGTCGCAAAACCGACCGGGTCAAAGCCCCGATTCGCGTGGCAGTTTCACTTCGTGGGCACCAAGCGCCTGCGACAGGCGGGTCGAGGCCGAGCCGGGCCGCAGGGGTTTGGGCTGGCTTTCATCGGGCGCCCAGCCGGTCAGCACAATCATCTCGAAGGTAGCCGGAATGCGCCCGTCGGCGCCGGCATAGGTTTGCTGATACAGGTCCGCCGCGCGGAACAGGACGGCGCGGCGCGTAGGCTTGCGCAGCCGCTCGGCCAGGGCATTGCCTTCGCCCATGGCACGCAGGTCACGCATCAGGTGAAAGGCGTCGCGGTAGAGGACCGTGGTCGCAAAGGTATCGGCCACCGGCAGGGCAAAACCTGCGCGTTGCAGCAGGCCGCCAAGGTCGCGAATCTCGGCCATCGGCAGGATGCGCGGTGACAGGCCGCCGGTCACCTCTGACTCGGCCTGGGCCAGACAGGCGCGCAATTCGTGCAGGGTCTGGCCGCCGAACATCACCCCGATGAACCAACCGTCGGGCCGCAGGGCGCGACGGCATTGCACCAGTTGCCCCACGGGATCGTTGGCCCAGTGCAGGGCCAGTGCGTGGATCACAAGATCCTGCGCGCCCGGCGCGGCCTCCAGCACTTCGTCGTCCGCGATGCAGGGCATATTCGGCCACAGTTGCGGAAAACCCGTCACGACCAGCGGCGCCGTAAAGGTTCTGTTAACCTCGCTGAGCCTTTCCTGCACCTCGGCCACCGCGAGTTCCTGCAGCAAGAACGTGGTCGCCCGTTGGCGGTTGCGCGTCAGGGCGCGGCGGTCGGTCAGGATCGGTGGGTTCTGCATGGCGCGGACCATAGGAGAGACGGATGGGATTGCAAGCCTTGCTGCACTTGATCTACCCGCCGCAGTGCCTGACCTGCGGGGCGCGGGTGACCAGCGATTTCGGCCTGTGCGGTGACTGCTGGAAAGAGACTCCGTTCATCTCGGGCCTCGTCTGCCAACAGTGCGGCGTGCCCCTGCCGGGAGAGGATGTGCAGTCCAAAGTCCTGTGCGACGATTGCCTGACAGCCGCGCGGCCCTGGACCGCCGGGCGGGCCGCGCTTTTGTACAGGGACAATGCCCGCAAGCTGGTGCTGGCCTTGAAACATGGCGACCGGCTGGATCTGGCGCGCCCGGCCGCGCAGTGGATGTACAGGATTGCCCAGCCCATCCTGACACCCGACATGATCGTGGCGCCGATCCCGCTGCATTGGCGGCGGCTCGTGAAGCGGCGCTACAATCAGGCGGGGCTTCTGTCTTCGGGGGTCGCGAGGCTTGTCGGGCTGGAGCACTGCCCCGACCTGCTGCAACGGCGCCGCAGCACGGGATCGCAGGATGGACTGACGCGCGACGGCCGATTTGCCAACATGGCTGCTGCACTGAGCCTGCATCCCAAGCGGGGTGAGCGTGTGCAGGGCCGGCATGTCCTGTTGGTCGATGACGTCATGACCTCTGGCGCGACCCTCGCCGCCGGGGCCGAGGCCTGCATTGCGGCTGGCGCAATCGGGGTATCGGTTCTGGTCATGGCGCGCGTTGCGAAGGATGCTTAACTGAGTATAGTCGTGACAGGCCCAAGGATGACTCCGATGAAACCCGTAGAGATCTATACCACTCCGACCTGCCCCTATTGCGTTGCAGCCAAGCGGCTCTTGACGAAGAAGGGTGTGACATTCACCGATATCGACGTCAGCCGCGACCCCGCCCTGCGCGAGGCGATGACCCGGCGCGCCAATGGCGGACGCACCGTGCCGCAAATCTTCATCGGCGGGCAACATGTCGGCGGCTGCGACGATCTGCACGAACTGGACCATGTGGGCCAGCTTGATCCGCTGCTGGCCTGACCGGCATGCGCACAGCGCTGGTCCAGCTGACCGTCACCGATAACCCGGCGCAGAATCTCGATGCGACGCTGGCCCTGATTCGTCAGGCAAGTGCGTCCGGTGCCGGCTTTGTGCTGACCCCGGAATGCACCAACGGCCTGTGGTCAGACCGCGCCGCGCAAAGGGCTGCCCTGCATCTGCAGGACGACGATCCTACTCTGGCGGTTCTGCGCGACGAGGCGGCGCGGCGGGGGATTTGGCTGCTGATCGGATCGCTTGCGCTCAAGACCGACGATGCCGATGGACGTTTTGCCAACCGGTCGTTCCTGATCGGGCCCGATGGGATGATCGCGGCCAGCTATGACAAGATCCACATGTTCGACGTGAAGGTCTCTGAGACCGAGGTTTACCGGGAATCGGCGGCGTTCCGTCCGGGTGCGCGGGCGGTTCTGGTCGATACGCCCTTTGCCCGGATCGGCATGACGGTGTGCTATGATGTGCGCTTTCCGCATCTTTACCGGCGGCTCGCGCAGGGCGGGGCGCAGGTTCTGACGGTGCCGGCCGCCTTCAACCACATCACCGGTGCCGCCCATTGGGAGGTTCTGCTGCGTGCCCGCGCGATCGAGAATGGCGCCTTCGTTCTGGCGCCAGCGCAGACCGGCTTTCATCCCGAGGCCAGCGGCAAGGGCCGGCGCACCCATGGCCACAGCCTCGCCGTGGCGCCGTGGGGCGAGGTTCTGTCCGATGCCGGCAGCGAACCCGGGGTGACCTTCGTCGAACTGGACCTGACCAGGGTCGACGAGACGCGCCACCGCATCCCTTCCTTGCTGCACGACAGGACCTTCGTCGGGCCATGAGCGAAAGGACCGACGATCTTGCCGTTTCGCTGTTCGGTGAGTTGCTGACGGCGGATCAACTGGCACGCAACCGGATCTCGAAAGCCCTGCCCAAGGGTATGGAGCTTTCGCATTTTTCGGTCCTGAACCATTTGGCGCGCGTGCAGGAAGAGCGTACGCCGGGCCAGTTGGCCAAGGCCTTTCACGTCACACGCGGCGCGATGACCAACACTTTGTCCAAGCTGGAATGGGCCGGGCATGTCCATATCCGGCCGGACTGGGACGACGCCCGGCAAAAGTTTGTGGCGATCAGCCCGGCTGGCCGCGCCGCAAGGGATGCGGCCGTGCAAGCTGTGGCACCCTTCATCGCCGATGTCGTGACATCGCTGGGCGCCGAAAGGGTGCGCGCCGTCTTGCCCGTGCTGCGCGAATTGCGCATCCGCCTCGAAGAAAGCGACTAGACCGCCCTCAGTTGATCGACTGTGTCGTCGTGTAGATGCCGCGACCCGCGCTGAGGAAGCCGGTCACAAAGTTCAGAACGGTCCGCGCATTGACCAGCGGGCTTTGCGTCACAAGCACCAGATCGCGATCCTGAATCGGGAACGCGCCGGCGCTGAACAGGCCATCCGCCGTGGTCAGGTTGAAGGAGAAGATCATCCGGCTCTTGGGCGGGCCCTTCTGCGTATCGGTCCGCACCGCCGATTGCGGATAGTCGCGCAGGATCAGAATACCCTTGGGGTCGGCCGTGCCGGCATCCAGCCCGCCCACCAGCGACATCGCGTCCAGCGTGGTGATGTTGTCGCGCGGGAAGTTGATCATAGCCTCTTTTCCGGCAGCGCCGAGCGACAGGAAATAGCGCTCGTCCGGCTGGATGAATATCTTGTCGCCGCCCTTCAGGGTCGTGTCCAGCTCGGGATGGTTCAGCAGCGTGTCGGCGGGAATGCGGTACAGCTTGCCATTGCGCTGCAGATTGACCTGCGGATTGATCATCGCGACCGGAAGACCACCTGCCTGCGCCATGATCGAGGTCAGCGTGGTGTTGTTGTCCGGCAACGCAATGGTGCCGGGGTTGGGCAGGCCCGAGACGACCTGAACAGAGTTCTGGTTGCCCGAAGCAAAGCTCAACTGCACCTGGGCCGAGGGGATGATGGACAGGAGTTTGGACTGAATGAGCTTGCGGGCCTGGTCCGGAGTCAAGCCGGCAACCTGGACTTCATCGATATAAGGCATGAAGATCGTGCCGCTGCTCGACACGCGCAGGTCGGGCAGCTGGATCACCTTTTGACCCGGAGAGCTGAGCAGCGAGGAATCGTCATTGTCCCAGACCGCGAGTGTCAGCTTGTCACCTGTCTTGATCAGGGGGTCGACACTGGCCTCACGCCGCGAAATCCACTGCCGGTTCGGCGCCGGATGGCTGTCAGGCCATTCCGCGATCATCGACAGGGTGTCGCGGGTGACGAACTGCACCGCGAAATTGGAATCTTTCTTGTCGACGCCGGCGACGACCTGCTTCACATCTGCCACATCCTGGGGTGGCGAACACGCATCAAGACCGATAAGCAGGACCGTACATGCCAGAACCTGGCTCATGAGTCTGATCGACGCGTGCATCCGATACTCCTTATCCAGCCCAGACGGGCGGGACGTCATCAAGCCGCACTACATACCGGCCCCTCTTGGCGGGTCAACCGGAATGGGCGATAAGGCTTGAATGGCTTGGGGATAAGTCTGTGGTCAACCTTGAAAAGACGCCAAGCTGCACAGTTGTCACTGGGTCTGCCGGGCGCGTGGGCCGCGCCTTGCGCCTGATCTGGGGTGATACGCTGGAAGGTTTGCCTGTGATCTGGTCCGTGCGGCGGGCGCAATATCCTCATGATTTCGTTTGGAATATGGGCTCCGGTGACGTGCCGTCGTTTCCGGTGCGGCCAATTTTCCTGCATTTGGCGGGGCAAACCGCGGGCGATGCCGCGGCTTTGGCAGAAAACCGCCGTTCAACGCTTGCACTGTGCAAAGCCGCAGAGTCAACCGGCGCCGGACATGTCTTTTTGATGTCCTCGGCCGCTGTCTATGCGCCCTCTGCCTTGCCGATCACCGAAGCGCAGCCTCCCGATCCGGTCAGCGATTACGGCCGTGCCAAGCTTGAGGCCGAGACGGTGGCGCAAGACCTGTTGCCGCCTGAACGGCTGACGATCCTGAGGCTGGGAAACCTGGCCGGCGCCGATGCGCTGTTGTCGCGCGCTCGGGAGGGCGCCGTGTCCCTTGACCCGATCGACGGTCAGGCTGGCGGGCCAGAGCGGTCCTACATCGGGCCTCGAGCCTTGTCGCTGGTCCTGAAGGGGCTGGTCCGCCGGGTCTTGCGGGGGGACGTGCTGCCGCAGGTTATGAACGTGGCGCAGCCTCCGGCTTTGGCCATGGCCGATCTGCTGCGGGCGGCCGGCGCGGACTGGCGCTTTGGCCCGCCCCGAGCATCGGCCATCCCGAGGGTCGAGCTCAGCGTCGATCTGCTGGCGCAGCTGGTCGAAATCCCCGCTGCCAGCGCCGCCGGGGTGATCAAGGACCTCGGCTCGTTGCAGGGACTTTGGCCGTGACCCCTGGCAAGCGCGCCCTGGACATCACGCTGGCGCTGCTGCTGGCCGCTGTTCTGGCGCTGCCCTTCGGTCTGCTGCTGCTATTGCTTTGGTGGCGCGAGGGGCGCCCCCTGTTTTACGTTTCCGAACGCATGCGCGGCATCGATCAGCCCTTCTGGTTGTGGAAATTGCGCACGATGACCGTGGTTCCGCCAGAACAGGGCGTCTCGGGCGGCGACAAACGGGCCCGCATCACGCGCACGGGCGCCGTTCTGCGCCGTTACAGGCTGGATGAGGTGCCGCAGCTTTGGAACGTGTTGAAAGGCGATATGAGCTTTGTCGGACCGCGCCCTCCCTTGCGACTTTATGTCGAAAGGTTTCCGGACCTTTATGCGGAGGTTCTTAAAAATCGGCCGGGCGTGACCGGACTTGCCACGCTGACCTTTCACCGTCATGAAGAGCGCTTGCTCGCGGCCTGCGTCACACCGGAGGAAACCGACGCCGTCTATGCTCGCCGCTGCGTGCCGCGCAAGGCGCGCATCGACTTGATTTATCAAAGACACTGGACAATATTGTGGGATCTTCGTCTGATGCTTGAGACGATCAAACGTGCCTTAAATAAATAGAATTCAATACACCTTGCACCCAAATGCACAGTCTTCCGCTTGATAGAAGGTCTGGCGAACCCCTAGGCTGGCTCACAGCAATAATGTTGGATATGGTTTGAACACCCGGTTGACGAGAACCCGCCAGACGGAAAAGGCGCTTCGATCCATCATGTACGTTCTGCGCAATCGTCTTTTCGCCCTGGTCGACCGTCTTAACCGGGTTCACAAGCGGTTCGTGTTTCTGCTGATCGATGTCGTGATGGCGCCAATGGCCCTGTTGGTCGCCGTTATGCTTGTCAATTCCTCGCTCCTTCCGACGGGTGCGCTCAGGGGCATGGCCCATGTGTTTCTGGCCGTACCTTTGGTGGCGGCTTTGCTGTCGTTGATGCTGGGCATCCCGAATATCCGGCTCAAGGCCTATGAATCGCTGGCCGTGCTGCGGACCGCCAGCTTCGCGGGGCTGCTGGTTGCGGCGCTTTGGGCCATTTGCATGGCGTTTGGGGTGTCATTTCCCGTCGTCGGGATCAGCCTCTTCGGGCTGTTGTTCTTTCTGGGCTCGGTCGGCATCCGGCTTGCGCTGCTGAACTTCTACCTCTTGGTGCTGCGCTGGGGGCAAAGGCGCTGGCGTGTGCTGATCTATGGCGCGGGCACCACGGGAACCCAGCTGGCCGCCGCCCTGAAATCGCATGAATCGATCATGGTCGTGGCATTTCTGGATGACGACGAGGGGCTGCAATCCATGACCGTGGCGGGCCTTCGGGTCCTGTCGCCGGCCAAGATCGAACAGATCGTCCAAAACAAGGAAATCGACCGGGTTCTGTTGGCGATGCCGTCCGTCTCGGCGCCCAAACAGATGCAGATTGCCCGGCGCCTGCAGGCCCTGGGCCTTGATGTGCTGACCGTGCCCTCCTTTGGACAGCTGGTCGGAACCGAGGCGCTGGTCGACAATCTGGCTCCGGTCACCGCCGACAAGTTCCTGGGTCGCAAGACCGTTTCCGAAGAGGTGCGCGACGGGGTTGCCGCCTATGCCGGCCGGTCGATCCTTGTGACGGGCGCTGGCGGGTCCATCGGGTCCGAACTGTGCCGCCAGCTGATGACCTATGCCCCGAGCAAGCTGGTGCTGTTCGATGTCAGCGAACTCGCCCTCTATGAAATCGACCGCGAACTGCGCGCCCGTCCCGATGTCAGCAAGACCGAGATCGTTCCCGTCCTCGGTTCGGTCACCGATTCGCGTGCGACACGATCGGCGATCGGTGATCACGGGATCGAAGTCGTGGTCCATGCCGCCGCCTACAAGCACGTCCCGCTGGTCGAGGCGAATCCGGTGGCCGGCATGGTCAACAACGTTCTGGGGACCCGGACCCTCGTTGAGGCCGCCGAAGAGGCGGGGGTTGGCCGCTTCATCCTGATTTCCACCGACAAGGCGGTGCGGCCGACCAATGTGATGGGCGCCTCCAAGCGTCTGGCAGAGATGGTCGTGCAGGATCTGGCCAAAAGGTCGCGCAAGACCATCTATTCCATGGTGCGGTTCGGCAATGTGCTTGGCTCCTCCGGGTCGGTCGTGCCGCTTTTTCGCGAACAGATCCAGCGCGGTGGGCCGGTGACGCTGACGCATGAGGATGTGACGCGCTATTTCATGACGATCGCAGAGGCGGCGCATCTCGTCTTGCTGGCGGGCAGTTTTTCCTCGCCGGGATCGGGCGGCGGCGGCGATGTCTTTGTGCTCGACATGGGAAAGCCCATGCGGATCCGTGACCTGGCAGAGCAGATGATCACCGCCGCCGGCTATACGGTGCGTGATGAAACGCGACCGGATGGCGATATCGAAATCCAGATGATCGGGCTGCGCCCCGGCGAAAAGATGCACGAGGAACTGCTGATCGGGGCGGGTCTTTTGACCACGCCGCATTCCAAGATCTTGCGGGCGCGGGAAAACAGCCTGTCAGAGCTGGATATGGCCAAGGCGCTGCAAGCGCTGCGCAATGCAATGGCCACTGGCGATGCCGCCGCCGCCCGTGCTGTCGCCGCGGCTTATGTCGAAGGCTACGGCGCCCTGGCCGAGACAGCCGACTCCGGTTTTCTTGGCGAGGCAGTGACCCTGAACTGAACAGGGGCCGTTGCTGCGTTGCCGCATCGGGCAAGTGTTGCAACAAATGGGTTTTCCAAGCTTGGGGCATCGCCTAGACTGGCTCGACCTATGAGGGCCGAGTTCCGTGAATCATTCCATCAAGCTGATCGCAGTGCGCGGCCTGGCCAGTTTGGCTTGCCTTGCGCTTGCCCTTCCAACCCAAGCGGAAATGCGTGCCAGTCTCAACTTGTCGGGTCAGGCGGGCCTGATCGACATGCCGTCGGGCGAACAGCTGCCCGATGCTTTCCTGACCTTCAACCATTCGCAATTCGGGCCGATCGTGCGCAATGCGATGCGGTTTCAGATCACCCCGCGTCTGTCTGGCACCTTCCGTTATATCGGCATTCACGACTGGAATGCCAAGAGCGCCTGCCTGCCGCATTGCCTTGGGGTGGACAAGTACCCGATCTATTACGACCGCAACTTCGACCTCAGCTATCAGATCCTCACCGAGGGCCGCTATTTGCCCGCCCTCACCATCGGCCTTCAGGATTTCGTCGGGACGGGCCTGTCGTCGGCGGAATATGTCGCCGCAACCAAGACCTTTGGGTCCCGCCTTCGGGTGACCGCCGGAATCGGCTTCGGGCGTCTTGGCAGCTATAATCCGCTGGGCCAGCCCTTCGGTCCGCGCGCCAAGATCAACATCGGCCAGGGCGGCAATCTGAACAGCAAGCAATGGTTCCACGGCGATGCCGCGCCCTTTGGCGGGATCGAATACCAGCTGAACGACAAGGTGACGCTCAAGGCCGAATATTCGTCGGATGCCTATACCGAAGAGACGACCAAGCGCGGCACCTTCAACCACAAGAGCCCGATGAACTTCGGCGTGGAATATCAGCCGAACGATTCAATCCGGCTCGGCGGCTACTACATGTACGGCAGCGAATTCGGGGTGAATATCACCTACTACATGAATGTCGCGCAAAGACCGGGTGGTGGGATTGCCGGCCCGGGGCCGGAGCCTGTCAAGGTCCGGCCAACCCGTCAGGCCGATCCGGCCACATGGTCAACCGGCTGGACCGAGGTCACCGAGGCGCAGGACATTCTGTTCGGCACCTTGAGGGCCAACCTGGCCAACACCGGGATCATCGTGGAGTCGCTGGGCTTTACCGCCACGCGGGCACAGGTGAGGTTCCGCAACACGAAATATGACGCCGCCGCACAGGCCGTCGGCCGCGTGGCGCGCGCGATGAGCCAGGCCATGCCGGCCTCGGTCGAGATCTTTGAACTCGTCCCGGTCGATCATGGCATCGCTTCGTCCAAGGTCGTGATTCGCCGCTCGGATCTGGAAACCTTTGAATTTGCACCCCGGGCCGGCACCGAATTGCGGGTGCGCTCTGATCTGGTCGATGCGGGCGATCCGCTGCCCGGCACCAAGCAGAACCCCGAGGTTTACCCGCGCTTCACCTGGTCGGTTCTGCCCTTTGCGCAAAGCCTGCTGTTCAGCCCGGCCAACCCGCTGCAATTGGGTGTCGGCCTGCGCTTTGCCGGCAAGTACGAGGTTTCGCCCGGCTTCATCCTGTCCGGCTCGATCACCGACCTGCTGGTCAGCAACATTTCGGACAAGAAGATCTATACCGGACCGGGCCCCTATGTGCGCAGCGATGCCGTGCACTATTACACCCACGCAAGACCTGATCTGCAGACCCTGACGGCGGCATGGTACAACCGCATCGCTCCGGCGGTCTACAGCCGCGTGACGATCGGCTACCTGGAAGAGATGTTCGGCGGAGTCTCGACAGAGGTCCTGTGGCACCCGGTCAACAGCCCCTGGGCCTTGGGTGCAGAGGCGAACTATGTCGCACAACGCAACACCGACGGCGGCTTTGGCTTCAACCAATACAACTACCGTGTCGCAACCGGGCATGTATCGGGATATTACGACTTTGGCGGTGGCTTCCATGGCCAACTCGATGTCGGGCGTTACCTGCGCGGAGATGTTGGTGCCACGCTGAGCCTGACTCGTGAATTCGAGAACGGCTGGCGCATCGGCGCCTTTGCCACCAAGACCAACCTTTCTGCGGCTGATTTCGGCGAAGGGTCCTTTGACAAGGGTATCACCCTGCAAATTCCGGTCAGCTGGCTGACCAACATGCCGACCCGGACGATGCGCCCGGTGACCCTGCGCCCGGTCTTGCGCGACGGTGGCGCGCGGCTTGATGTGACCGACCGCCTGTATGAGGTCGTCCGCAGCTATGACGAAACCAGGATGGACGCCCAGTGGGGACGGATCTGGAAATGAACATGACACTCCGTTCGCGCCGCGCGTCTGCCGGACTTTTCCTGTGCTGCGCGCTTCTGGTCGGCTGCGGCAATGCGCCTGAGGCCGGCGACAGCAAGGCCATGCTGGCCAGCTACAAGGTCCTGGCGGCGTCCTTGGCTCATTTGGGCCACAAGACCGCGAAACCCGCACCGGATGCGGCGACGCTGGCCTCGCTGCGCCAGGTGCTGGTCTCGATCGGCAAGCCGATCTACAGCGTCACACTGAAAAAGACGAACGCAAACGCCCTGATGACGCCCTATGGTCAGAACGGACCGGTACAGACCTGGGCCAGCGGCACGCCGCAGACCGTGTCGCTGCGCGATGGCATTCTGGTGGCCACCCGCGGTTATGGCGCCGACATCATGACCTCTGAAGCGCCTAGCCTGGCCCAGGTGCGCAGCGCGTCCGGAGAATTTCACCGGATTTACTACTATCTTGACGGCGCGGACCAAAGCAGCACGCTGGAACTTGACTGCAGTTTCGCCGCTGGCGGCACGGACACGGTCACGGTTGTCGGTCAATCCTATGCCACGCACCGTGTCACCGAGGATTGCACCAGCCCGAGCGTCACCTTTCAGAACGTCTATTGGTTCGACGCCAGCGGAAAAATACGGCAATCCGATCAGTACGTGTCGCCGGAACTTGCAACGATGCGACTGCAACGTGTAATAGACTGAATGCTATCACAACCCCTTACCGTACACGGGGATTTGTGCTAATAAGTGGCAATGTCATCGCTCTGGAGGGTTTCCATGAAGAAAATTGCTTTGCTGGCGTTGAGCCTGTCACTTGCGGCCTCAATGGCGCTCTCGCAAGTTGATGATGCTGCCAAGAAACAGGCTGCGCTGAAACAGCTGCAGACCCTGGCTCCGCAGACCACCGCAATCGGCGGTGTGGCCGTCGCAGACCTAAGCTTGGCTGCGATCCTGGTGGCGATTGCCGCCATTCTGGCCAATGGCGCCTCGTCCACCAGCTCGTCCTGAGTATCGCAAGCAAGATCCGGGCTTGTCGGTTTGACTTTTTGGGCGCGCCCGTTTGGCGCGCCCTTGGTCATGTCTGGCGGTAACAATGAAGATTCGACAGATCCGGGGCCTGCATCTGTTGTCACCCGGGTTGCTGGCCGCAAGCCTGCGGCTATATCGCCGGGCAGAGCGCGCCGAACTGGGGTTGATCTCGGCCGGGGTCGCGTTCTTCGGATTTCTGGCCCTTTTTCCGGCGGCGGCGACGGTGATCGCGCTGTGGGGCACGGTCAATGACCCTTCGGTCATTCAGACTCAGGTGGACTTGCTGAATGGCGTCCTGCCACCAGAGGCGCTGAATCTGCTCAAGGCTCAGGTCCAGGCCTTGCTGGAAATGCGCGGACCAAAGCTGGGCTGGGCGACTGTCCTTTCAACACTTTTCGCACTTTGGTCTGCCCGCGCCGGCGTGGCAGCCCTGATTCGCGGCCTTAACGCCATCCACCAATTGCCAAACCGGTCTGGCGGACATCATCAGCTGCGGGCGCTGTTGTTGACCTTGGCGCTGATTGGCCTCGCCCTGGCCGCGATGCTTGTCACGGTCGTGGCTCCCCTGATCATATCAGCCTTGCCCGTCCCCGGAGACGACGCCAGCATACTGCACCTTGCCAATCTGGCGCTGGGCGTCGTGCTTGTCGTCGTCGCGGTTGGCCTGGCCTATCGATTTGGCCCGAATCACGGCAGGCGCCGGCCGCCGATCCTCAGTTGGGGTCTTGTGGTCGCGGTGCTGCTTTGGGCCATCGCAGCCCGGGGCTTCATGCTATATCTCGCGAACTTCCCATCCTACAACCGCGTCTATGGCTCGATCGGGGCCGTGGTGGTGTTGCTGATCTGGCTTTACGTCAGCGCCTACACGGTCCTGCTTGGCGCAGCCGTCGATGCCGAACGCAACCGGCGGCGTCAATAATCGCGCTGCAGGAAGATGCCGACGCCGGTGCTCGAATCCGAATCGACATGGCCTTTGATTGTGATATGCGGCGCCAGATCGTAATTCAGGCTGATCGAGCTTTTGCCGCCCTGATCGACCGTCACTTCGCTATAGGTCTTGTCGCTCAGATACTTGCCCGCCGTGACCGTGGTGTTGCCGGCCGCGTCGGATTGGACGTCAAGGTTGTCCAATCCCGTCTTGCGTCGGAGCGATCCGATCACCCCCTCGCCCCCCTTTCCGGCCAGCTTGGCCACGGCAGAAGCCAGTTGGACGGCCTGAAATGCGCTCATCGTGTCCAGGCCGCGGTTGAACAGCAGCCGCGCCACGACCTCTTCCTGCGGCAGTTCGGGCGTAGAGGTGAAGGTCACCTTCGGGTCGGTCGCGTCGCCCTCGATCAGGATAGACGCGGTGATGCCGTCACTGTCGACCGAAGCCAGAACATGAATGAAGGGCACAAGCGCGCCCTGCATCTGGATCTGCGCTTCTGACAGGACCAGCCGGCGCCCAAGAATATCGAGCCGTCCGCGGATCAGGTTCAAGGCACCCGAGGGCACGATATTGTCGGTCGTACCCTTCAATACAAGAGTGCCGCCGAGTTCGGCATCCAGCCCGCGCCCGCGGACAAAGACCTGATTGGGGGCAGAGATCGTGAGATCAAGCGCGTAGCCCGGCCCCGCTCGGCTGGTTGCGGTGCTGGCACCAATCCCCGCGCGGGTCCGGGTCGCCTTCACGGCGGCGCTGTCGTTGACATGTTTCAGGCCCGGCAGGTCTCCGCCGCCAACCATGCCGGTAGAGGGGATCTGCAACTCTGTCTTGCTCAGGGCGATTTGCCCCGCGATGGCTGCGCCGCCGGCGGCTGGCCCACGAAAGCTGACATCCCCGTTGACGGTTGTCGCAAAAAGCTGCGGGTCCTTCAGCGTGACCTGATCCAGGGTTATGGCAAGGTCGGCGGTGTAGGGCGCCGACAGTCCCAGCGCGCCCTTGACGCCAACCGTACCGCCGGTCGACACGCCCGTGGTGGCCGCGATCTGCATGCGACCGCCGCCAAGTGTTGCCGTCGCCGTCAAGTCCTTGAGAGAGAACGGCAGTGTCGGGTCGGCCAAACGTCCGCCCGAAATTCTGACCGGCCCGCTTAGCGAGGCGATCGACAGGGGGCCCGCCAGCTTGAGGTCGAACCTGACCGCACCCTCCATGCTGCGCGGGGCGACGAAAGCATTGGCCAAAGCGGCCGTCGCAGAGCCTGATATGGCAAGATTGGCGCTGGAATACCCCGGATTGATCTTGCCGGCCATCTTGGTGTCGATCTGGCCCGGACCCTTGGCGGTGAGGTCCAGCGTCAGGCCGTCCGGCGCCTGCTGGGCGGTGCCCGAGACGGTCAGTGCGCCGGGAAACTGTGGATAGAGCAGCCCAAGATTGGCCAGTTGCGCCGAAACCTTCAGCGAACTGGTACTGCCTGCGACAGATCCCGCAACGCTTGCGCGCAACTGCAGATTGGCAAGGTCGGCCTTTTCGATCCGCATGCCATCCGCCGTCAGTGCCAGCTTCGCACTGACGGTCGAGGCCCCGCGCAGCAGCGTATCGGCCTGCGGCTGGCCGATCGCCAGATTGCTGCCCTTGGCCTCCAGGGTCAGCACGCCGTTGTCAGCCGCGCCGGCAAAGCCGAAGTCGCCCTCAAGTGCGCCGCGATAACCCGCCCCCATGACCGACAGATCCGGCAGCGAAATCCTGGCCTTCAGATCGCTATCCTTGGCCGATGCGGTGCCGCTCAGCGCCACTTGTCCATGAGCCGAACTTATCTGCGCCGACTTGATCGAGACCACGGCATTGTCAAACGTCGCATCAAGGCGCAGGTCCGTGCTGCCCGCCAGAATGCCATCGGCCTGCGCTTGCCCGATGGCGATATCCTGCCCCTGCGCCTGCGCGGTCAGACTGCCCGTGGACAGGGTTCCCGTAAACGTGCCCGAACCGCTCAGACTGCCGCGATAGCCTGCCCCAAGGGCCGATAGGTCGGCAAAACTCAGGCTGCCGGCCAGAGTGCCGCCATCCTTGGTCAAGGTCCCCGTCAGGTCGGTGGACAGGCTCGCCGCGCGCAGGGCGAATTGGCGCAGGACCGTGCCCGTCTCGTCGCGCTTGGCCGAGATTTGCAGGCTGCTCTCGCCCGAGAGCAGTGCATCCACCTGCGGAATGCCGACTGCCAGTTTCGTGCCGGACAGATTTCCGCTCAGATCGAAGGCGCCGCTGGTCGGGCTGACGCTGCCCTGCAGATCAAAGCGCGCTGCACCGGACAGGGGCCGACCGGTCAGGGTCGACAGCCGCGACAGGTCATCGTAATGCCCCGAGGCTTTTCCCGTCACCTCGGCCAGCTTGCCGATGCTGCCTTGCGTGGTCAGGGCATAGCCGGGGGCTGTCAGGGCCAGGTTGGCCAGATCCAGCGCGGATGTGGCGCTGTTCCAGCTGAAATCCGCCGAGCCCGACAGCGTGCTTCCCAGCGCCGCAGCCAGACCGGCATCCCGCGGCGCCAGAGAGGCGGCGGCGAATTGCGCTTTCCCGTCGAAGACATTTGCGTTCAGCCGGCCATTGGCCGTCACCTGCAACAGTCCGGCGGTCAGGCTGGCGCCGTCGAATTGCTTGACCGTGGCGCCGAAGTTCCAATCCTCGCTGTAGCTTTTGTCGTAGGTCAGGCTCAGGTCAGCGTGCCCGATCTTGATCGGCTGGTCCGAAGTGGTGGGCAGGGTCACCGGGCCGTCGGGCAAGCCCAGCGTGCCCTTGAAGTCAAGTTTGTCCGGTTGACCACCGGCGTTCAAGATCATGCTGCCTCGCAGGCTCAGCGCCCGGGCCTGCACCAGCAGCGTGTCCAGCCGCAAGGTCCCGTCAGCAGATCGCTGTCCGCTGGCTTGCAGGGCAACATCTGGGCCGAAAAAGCCCGCATATTGCGGCAGGAACACCGGGCTCGGATCGCCGGACAGATCGGCCGAAAAGCTGCGATTGCCCTTGGCATCGTCGGTCTGCGTGATCTTCCCGGCGAGGCGGGTCTGCCCATCGGTGGACAGATTGACCGTTGCCGCAAAGTCCGAAAGCGGGCCCTTGCCCGCAATCGTCAGGCTGGTGGCCGGGGCGCCCGGTACATGCAGCAGGCTGGCCGCCACACCGCCGGCGCCCTCGGCCGCGTCAAGGTTCAGGTCAAGCACCTGTGTGGCGTTGGAAAAGCTTGCGGCAAGCGTCACATGGCCCTGCGGCCCCGCGCCCAGCCGTTGCAGATCCAGATGCGAGGTGCCCTCGCCACCCGACAGCGTCAGATCTGCCGTCAGGCTCGCCTCCAGCGGTTGGCCAAGGATCGAGGCGCCCAGAACGATCTTGTGCGCCGCGATGCCCTTGATGGCGATGGACACCGGCAGATCGGGCAGAGCCAGCGGCTTGGCCTCGGGCGATGGCACCGACGGGCCGGGCGCAAAGGTAGGCAGCCGCTCCAGATCAATCTCGCCGGCGGAAAGTTCGTTGATCTGGATATTGCCGGCAAAGAGGGCAGAGCGGCTCCAATCCAGGGTCACGTCCTTCAGGGTCAGCCAGATGCCCTGATCGTCGGCGATGGTCAGTTGTGTCAGGCTGGCCTGCGAGGACAGCGCACCCTGAAAACCGTCTATCGTAACGACGCGCCCGGCGCCGGACAGGTTGTCCTGCAGCCAGTTGGTCAGAAAACCCTTGTCGGCCGCCGTGTCCGCACCCGCGGTCAGCGGCAAGAGGCAAAGAGGAAGCGCCAACCATGTCCGCATCAGAATGCCTGCCCCAAACCCACATAGATCTGCAGGCCATTGCCCACATTGCCATGGACCGGGACCGCCAGATCCAGCCGGATCGGCCCCACGCCCGTGGCATAGCGCGCGCCGATCCCGGCCCCTGCCTGCCAATCGGCGTTGGGCCCCGTCAGACTGCCAAGGCCGACCGCGCCAGCATCGACAAAGCCCACGATGCCGATGCTGTCGGTGACCTTGACCCGCGCCTCCATCGAAACGGCCAGGAAGGAGGTTCCGCCCAGATTGACCAGCGTGCCGCCGTCATTCACCGTGGCGCCCAGCGATTGATAGGGCTGGCCGCGCACAGTCCCGCCGCCGCCGGAATAGAACAGATCGGTGCGCGGCGTCTCCAATGCCGAGGCGCCCAGAATGGCACCGCCCTGCATCCGCACCGCCATCACCACCTTGTCATTGGCTCCGATGCCCTTGTAGCCGCGTGCATCAAAGGCAAAGCGCAGGCCGTTGCCCGTGGTGCCAAGGCCGATGAAAGGCTTGGCGTTCAGATCCAGATAGAAATTGCGCGTCGGGTCGGTCGCGCTGTCACGGCGATCCCAGGTCACGCCGATCGGCAGATCGACACTGCGGTACAGAAAGGAGCCGGCCGAGTCCTTGCCCCTTGAAAAATCATAGCTCAGCGCAATGTGCCCGGTCAGGCTCTTGTTGAAGTAATGCGTGAATCCGAGCCCGGTCGAAAACGTGTCTGCGGTGTAATCGGCATCGTCCTTGTGGCCGATATTGGCCAGAATATTCAATGTCGTGTCCGGCCCCGGCGTGGCGGGCCGGTCCAGCGTCACGCCCAGGGCATAGTCCATCCCGCTGCCTGCTGCGGAGATGTTGGTGACTGCCCCGGTGATTTCCAGCCGTTCACCGCCGCCGGCAAGGTTGCGGTGCAGCCAGCTGCCGTTGAGGCCCAGGCCGTCGTTCGTAGCGACCTCGGCGCCAAAGGTATAGCGGTGCAGCGGGGCCTCGGCCAAGTCGGCGGTCAGGCCCAGAAGGTCGGGCGGCGTGACCTGCGCATCCTCGGTCAGGGTCACCGAGGTGAAGACTCCGCTGCGCCGCAAGCGTTCGGCTGCGCGGGCCTCATCCGCCGGATCAAACCTTTTGCCGGTCGGCAGGCCCGCGATCTGTTGCACCCGCGCGACCCGCATGCGCTGGGCGCCATGCACGGTCAGATCGCCAAAGCGCAGCACTGGCCCGGGTTTGAGGCTCACCTGCGCCGAAAGGGTCGACTTGGCGTGATCCGCGGTCAGGTTTTGCGCGGCAACCAAGGCCTTGGCGTGGCCCTCGCTGCGCCAGCCGTCAACTCCGGCCTGCACTGCGGCCTTGACCACGCCCGACCCTGCGGTCCTTCCCGTGGCAAATTCCGAAGGCAGCACCGTCTTCGGGGCCAGCGGCGCAATCTCTGCCCGGCTGAAGGCGAAGACGGGCCCCGGGTCCACGCTGACCGAGATATGGCCGATGCTCGCGGGCGCATCGAGGGGCGCGATGCTGGACGCCTCGCGCCCGTCGATCAGGACATGGATCACCGGACCATAATGGCCGGTCGCGTAAAGTGCGGACAACAGTCGGCCATATTCGGCCCGGGCGTCGGCGAAAAGATCCAGTGCCGGCTTGGTCTTGGCGGCGTCAGCCAGACCCGAGGCCGCCCGCAGCGCCTTGGCGAGCGCCTTGTCGTCGCCGCCGACGTTGAAATCCACCTTGTCAAACGCCAACCCTGGCAGGGCGACGGCAAGTCCCACGGCAAAAGCCGCGGCGGCTCCCCAAAGCCTGTGGCTGACGATACGGACCATACTTGATAAGGGACCCTTCTGCCTCGCCCCAAGACTATTGCAGCCGTGGCCCGAAAGGGCAATCAGCAGACCGCGGAACGCCGCGTCTCGGCAGGATGGTGCTGGACCCTCCGGAATCTTGCGCCGCGGCCAGTCCGCCATTGGCGGGCCGGAGTCAGGCCTTGCGGCTGGTCGTGACGTAATTGACCGACAGATCGCGCGACGACAGGCTCCAGCTCCAGGAAACCGGGTTGAAGACCATGCCCTTGCGGTCCAATGGGTCCAGACCGGCGCGGCGGATCAGGTCGTAAAGCTCGTCGGGCGTGATGAACTTGGCCCAGTCATGCGTGCCCTTGGGCAACCAGCGCATCACCCATTCCGCCCCGATGATGGCCATCAAAAAGCTTTTGGGATTCCGGTTCAGCGTCGAACAGATCATTATTCCGCCCGGTTTCAGCAGGGTCTGGCAGGCGGTCAGATAGGCAAGGGGATCGCTGACATGTTCGACGACCTCCATGTTCAGCACGACATCGAACCTCTCTCCCGCGGCGGCAAGGTCCTCGGCGGTGGTGAAACGATAGTCGATCTGCAGGCCCGACTGTTCGGCATGAACCTGCGCCACCGGAATGTTGCGCGGTGCTGCATCGGCGCCCACGACCTCTGCTCCCAGCCGTGCCATCGGCTCGGACAGAAGGCCACCGCCGCAGCCGATGTCGAGGATGCGCAATCCGGCAAAGGCACCAGGTCGCGACAGGTCCCGGCCATACTCTGCCGCGATCTGGCTGGTGATATAATCCAGCCGGCACGGATTCATCAGATGCAGCGGGCGAAACTTGCCCGTCGGGTCCCACCATTCGGCGGCCATCGCTTCGAATTTGGCGACTTCGCTCGGGTCAATGGTCGTTTGCATCGGGCTATTCCTTCAAAAGGCGTGTCACTCGCGTCGGCACCCGCTATATAGAGCGGGATGGATCACAGATCAGGCCCAAAACGCGCGACGGACTACCTTTACCCGCCGGTCGAACCCTTCGACCAGCGCGTGCTTGACGTTGGCGGCGGTCACCGCATCTATGTCGAGCAATGTGGCAACCCTGCGGGCGTGCCGGTTCTGGTGCTGCACGGCGGCCCGGGCGGCGGCTGTTCACCCGCGATGCGCCGGTATTTCGATCCGGCGCATTACCGGGTCGCCTTGTTCGACCAACGCGGCTGCGGCAGATCGCGGCCCCATGCCAGCGTCGACAACAACACAACCTGGCATCTGGTGTCCGACATCGAGGTGATTCGCCAAACCCTGGGGATCGACCGCTTCATCCTGTTCGGTGGCAGTTGGGGCGCGGCTCTGGCCCTGATCTACGCCATCACGCATCCTGAACGCGTGGCCCATCTTGTCTTGCGCGGCATCTTCTTGATGAGCAAGACCGAGCTCAACTGGTTCTACGGCGGCGGCGCGGGTGCCTTTTTTCCCGACCTTTGGGCGCGGTTTGTGGCGCCCATCCCGCGCGAAGAGCGTGCGGATCTGATTGCCGCCTATCACCGCCGGTTGTTTTCCGGAAACCTGCCCGAGGAAATCCGGCTTGGCCGCATCTGGTCCAACTGGGAAAACGCGCTGGCCTCGGTTGCGCAGGACGGCCCGCTTGGCGAAGGGCCTGCCGACTATGCCCGTGCCTTCGCCCGGCTGGAGAATCACTATTTCCAGAACGCGGGCTTTCTTGAGGCGGACAACTGGATCCTGCGTGAGCGCCATCGGATCGAGGGCATCGGCGCCACTCTGGTCCAGGGGCGGCTCGATATGATCTGTCCGCCGGTCGCGGCCTGGATGCTGTCGCAAGGCTGGGCCAAGTGCGAATTGCGCCTTGTTCCGCTGGCCGGTCATGCCCTGTCCGAGCCCGGGATCTCGGAGGCGCTGGTCGCCACGATGAACACGCTGCGGACGGCGGGCTTTGCGACCTAGTCTTCCAGTCGTGTGACCTCACGGCGGAAGGGCAGGGCGTCGCCCCAATCGGGCGCGTCCAGTTCGCGCGCGTAACGGTGGCCCGCGAAAGTGGCCCAGGCGATGGGCGCCGGGGCGGCGGCATCGCCGATGACCTTGACGGAACGGATCCCCGCATCCGCCCAGTCCGCTTCCCGGGATTTGAGCGCCAGGTAGACCGCATCGTCAGAGCGGCGCGACGCCACCATGACCACCGAATCGCAGCCGATCCGGGCCCTTTGGTTGGTATAGCTGCAATTGGTTTCGACTTCGCCGGCGTGGATCGCCACAAGGCCGGTGTTGAGCACGATCCGGACGCCCAGGGACACCAGCCGCCGGTGGATCGAGGCTTGTTCCAGCGTGTTGGCGGTCCAGTCCGATACGAAGGCCGAGGGCGTGACCAAGGTCACTTCGCACCCCTGCCGTGCGCAAAGTTCGGCCAGCACGCCACCCATGTAGTAATGGTCGTCATCAAAGATCACCACCTTGCCCGCGGGCAGCCGCCCCTCCATCAGATCGTCGGGCGTCAAGACGGGCATCATGGCATCGACGGGCATGGGCACGACGTGTTGCCGCGCCACCCCATCCGCCCGCCAGTGCGATCCGGTGGCCACGCAGACGTGCTGGAAGCCGAACTCCATCACCTCGTCCGCGGTCAGCCGAGAGCCGGGGTACATCTGCACATTCGGTCTCTGTTTCAGCTGAAACAACCGGTAATCCGCCACCCGACCCCAGGCTGACAGCCCCGGCAGCAGGCGTTCGCGCGCCACCCGGCCGCCGAAATCCGGCCGCGCCTCGGCCAGGGCCACGTCATAGCCGCGCATCGCCGCCGCGCGCGCCGCCTCCAGCCCGGCGGGACCCGATCCGATCACCAGGACCGTCTGACTTTCGCCCTTGGTGGCGATCTTCTCCGGATGCCAGCCGCGCCGCCATTCCTCCATCCAGGTCGGGTTCTGCGTGCAGCGGCCCATGCCTTGCGTCATGTCGCCGGTGATGCAGATGTTGCAGCCGATGCATTCGCGGATGTCCTCGACCCGGCCTTCGTCGATCTTGCGCGGCAGGAAAGGATCGGCAATCGAGGGCCGCGCGCAGCCGATGAAGTCCAGGCGCCCCGACTTGATCATCCGCGCCATCACGTCGGGCGAAGTGAAGCGCCCGACCCCCACCACCGGGCGCGGGGAAAGGTCGCGTATGCCGGTCACCCAGGCCTCTTGAGCCGCCTCTTCCTTGAAGCGCGACGGGCCCGAGCAATCCTCCCATGTCCCCATCGCGAGGTCCCACAAGTCGGGCAATTCCGCGTTCATCGAGACGAAATCGCGCACCTCGGCGTTGGAAAAGCCCAAGTCGCCGATGGTTTCATCCAGCGAGACCCGCAAGGTCAGCGCCATCGTATCGCCCACAGCCTCGCGCATGTCGGCGATGACCTCGCGGGCAAAGCGCGAACGGTTTTCCAGGCTGCCGCCATATTCGTCGCCGCGCTGGTTCGTCGCGCGGGAAAGAAAGTGCTGGAAGATGCCGAACCCATGCGCGCCGTACAGGCATATCAGGTCGAACCCCGCCAGCTTGCTGCGGCGGGCGGCGTTGACGAACCAGCGGCGCAGGTTGCGGATGTCGGTCTTGTCCATCGCGCGGGCCTGCACCGGGTCGTTGGTAAAGGTGCGGATCGGCAGGGCCGAGGGCGCCAGCGGCACCTCCTTGGTGTACATGTTCGGCCCGTTGATGCCGGAATATGCCAGCTGGATGCCGGCCAGCGCGCCATGGGTCTTCATCGCCGCGGCCATCTTGGCGATCGAAGGGATGTCCTTGTCCTCCCACAGGCGCAGTTCGATGAAGGGCGTGATCTCGGACGTGTGGTGCATCTCGGTCTGTTCGGTGAAGATGACGCCCCAGCCGCCCTCGGCCTTCACCCCGCGCATCGCGGCGGCGGCAGAGGGGTCACGGTAGCCGCCGCCATTGCAATGCGGCACCTGGTAGAACCGGTTCTTGGCCGTCAACGGGCCAACGCCAAGCGGTTGAAACAGAATGTCATAGCGGGGGTCGCGCATGGCGTTTTCCTATCGCAGGATCAAGGCAGGCAGGATGTCCTGCAGAACGGTCTGGGCATGGTCGATGAAGGCGTTGATGGTCAGCGAGGCGCGGCTTCCGGTGGCGCACAAAAGCCCCATCCGCATCGGCTGCACCGGGCCGGTCAGCGGCACAAAGACCAGCGCCTTGCCGTCCGGGGCCTGGTCGGTCAAGGGCCGGAAATTGGCGATCGAATAGCCAAAGCCATTGGCGACCAGCGATTGCACCACCGCCATGTCGCGGCTTCTTTCGGCGATCTGCGGTCTTAGTGACGCTTTTTCAAAGAACGACAGGAAATAGTCGGAGGACAGCGGCAGGTCCAGCAGCACAAATGGCAGGTCGGCCAGATCACCAACCGAAAGCGTCTTGCGATGCGCCAGCGGATGGCTTTGCGGCAACATCACGAAGGGCGGCAGCGAGGCAAGCTCGACAAACTCCATATCGGCGGGCAGGGCGAGGTCATAGGTCAGCACCACATCCAGGGACGCATTGCGCAGGCCTTCGATCAACGCGGCCTGATGGGTTTCGGTCTGGCGAAACTCGACCTGCGGATAGCGGTCGATGAAGCCGCGCCTGAACTGCGGGACCAGAATCTGTGCAAAGGTCAAAAGACAGCCGAGGTTGAGCCGCCCCTTGACCGTGCCACGGAACTGCGCCGCCACCTCGGTCAGGCGGTCGGCTGCGGCAAGGGCGGCTGCGGCCTCGCGGATCATCTCGCGGCCGGATTGGGTGGGCGACATGCCGTGCGCGTGCTTGCGCACGAAAAGCGGCAGGCCGAATTCCGCCTCGAGCTGGGCGATGGCGGTCGAGATCGATGGGGCCGAGACGTTGAGCCGTTCGGCCGCCAAGGTGATCGACCCCGACTGGCCCACCGCCACCAGGTATTCCAGCTGCCGCAGAGTGTAGCGCAGCGCCACCTAAGTCTCGCCCGGCACGCCGTAAGAGGGCGCCGCCCGCGGGTCGATGGCGCGGGTCTGATAGGCCTCCATCTGGGGTTTGTAGATCTCCCAGGCGCGGGCGATATGGGCGATCGGGTCGCCCTCCTCCCAATCGCAGCGCAGTTCGGCAAGCGGCCAGGAGTGGTGGCCTACGATCAGAAGGCCGGCCGAATGCACCGGCCCCGCCTCCCCGCCAAGCGCGAGTGCTGCCTGCATCGCGGCAAGCAGCCGATCGCCGAGGTGGCCGGACGCCTGTTCGAAAGTCGTCACCATTGCGGCAGGAATGGCCTTGTCCGCCAGCAGATTACCACCGGCGGCGACATTCACGCCCTCGGCCGCGCCCCAGACACCCAGGGCATTCGCGCCGGACCAGGTCGCGGTGCGGCCCTGCGCATCGATGCACAGCAACTGGCGATAGTCGGGGAACCGCTCTTGCCGGACGGCCTCGGCCACGGCTTCTGGCGCAGAAAGGCCGGAGGCCAACAGGTCCAGCAGCAGATCGCCCAGCCCCGGGTTGGTTATGTTCTGGCTGGCCGCCGCGCCGATCCCGGCCCGGGCAAAGGCGCAGCGTGCCGCCACCGCGGGCGAGGATGACGATATTGCCATGCCGAATTGGCCGGTTTCAGCGCAGCGCGCGACGAGGGAAAACGTCATCTCAGTCAGGAATGACAGCGGTGGCGTCGATCTCGACCAGCCAATCCGGCCGGGCCAAGGCCACAACGGTCAACCCGGTGCAAACCGGATGCACGCCTTTGATATATTCGCCCATGGTGCGATAGACCGGCTCACGGTGGCGCACATCGGTCAGATAGACGACCAGCTTGACCAGATGCTCCATCCTGCCACCGGCCTCTTCGATGACCTGTTTGATGTTCTGCATGACCTTGTGCGTTTGCGCCACGGGGTCATGGCTGCCAAGGTTCACCGCCGTATCAAGGTCTTGCGGGCAGGCGCCGCGGAACCAGACGGTGCGGCCGCCGCGCGTGACCACGGCATGGGCCAGGTCGTTGTCCAGCTTCTGTTCGGGATAGGTGTCTTTGGTGTTGAAGGGGCGAATGCGCTGGTGGGCCATCAGGCTCTCCGTTGAAGGGCTGCGGTGGAGTCTTGCGAGGCAACGGCGGGACCTTCATAGGCCAGATAGGCGCGCTGCTTGGCAATGTGGTCGGCCACGTGTTTGGCATCGTGCCAGACGCCCCAGATGAAGGACGATCCGCGCCGCGATTGCCAGGGCAGGCCGAGGAAATAGACCCCCGGCTCGGCCGCCACGCCGCGCTGATGGCGGGGAAAGCCCTTCGCATCGAAGGTATCGACCTGCAACCAGCTGAAATCCAGCGCAAATCCTGTGGCCCAGAGGATCGTGGTCACACCGGCTTGGGCAAGGTCCAGGCTGGCGATCGGATGGGTCACACATTCGGGGTCAGGGCCGATCAGCCGCGCCGTGGGCTCTGCGGGCAGGTCGAGCCCGTTGCGGGTGATATAGGCGTCGGCCTCATCCAGCAATCCAAGGTAGTCCGCGTCGCCCTTGGCGAGATTCCGTGCCAGATCGGGGGCAAAGGTCATCACGCCATCGGCATAGCTTTCGGTCTTGCCCAACAGGGTCATGCCCCGCGCGGCCAGCTTGCGGAAATCCACGGTGTGACCGCCATGCGCGCCACTGACCGCGATGGTCGTGTGTTCGGCCCCCGGCTGCGATTCCGCGTCCCATTTGTTGAGAACGCCCAGCCACCAGACGAAATCGCGGCCGCGATAGCTGCGTGGCGGGCGGCCGTGCGGACCGACCGAAAGAAAGACCTTGCGCCCTGCCTCCAGCAACTCTGCCGCGATCTGCGCGCCCGAAGAGCCCGCGCCAACCACCAGAACCGCGCCGGGCGGCAGTTGCGCCGGGTTGCGATAGGCGCTGGAGTGCAATTGCATGATCCCGGCATTCTCAGGCACCAGCGTCGGGATCAGCGGGCGCTGAAAGGGGCCGGTCGCGGCGATCACATATTCCGCCTCGATGACGCCATCCGAGGTTTCCACGCTTAAGCCCGGCGCCCCGTTGAGCCGGCTGACCTTGGTCACAGCCACGCCGCACCGGATCGGCGCCTTGATCTGTTCGGCATAGGCCTCGAAATAGTCGGCCACGCCGTCTTTGCCGACAAAAGCCTCGGGGTCGCCCGGAAACGCCATCCCTGGAAAGCGATCGTGCCAGGCGGGGCCGTTGGCGACCAGCGAATCCCACCGCTCTGACCGCCAGCGTTCGGCGATCCGGCTGCGTTCCAGCACCAGATGGCCGACGCCACAGCGGGTCAGATGCTCGCTCATCGCGACTCCCGCCTGACCGGCGCCGACGACAAGCGCCTCGACTTTTTCAACTGACATGAACCCGTCCTGTGCTGACATTTTCCGTGCAAGACCTATGGGACTTGCCATATCGGGCAGAGTTTGCCCGTGTCCTTGCTTAATGCCAATAACAGAAATTCTCAGCTTGGATTAGGCTGACGCTAAGGCCCAGGCAGCGATGGCGGCAGGGTCCGGTGGCAGGTCCTGTGCCATTTCGCCGGCAAAGCCCATCAGGTCGGGCAGATTCAGTGCGTTGACCCCGATCAGGACCGGAAGCCCCCGGTCGAGTGCCTGCACGATCAGCGGCACGTAGCCCCGGCCAGAGGCTTCGAGCTTGCCGAACTTGTTCACGATCAACACTTGCGCCCGCAAAAGCCGGGTCGAGACTTCCATCACCGCGCGTTCCAAGGCGCCGCCGTCCAGACGACAGCCCTTGGCCGCGCGCCCCAGATTTTGATTGATCCGGATCACCGGACCATCGGGCAGGACCTGCAACTGCATGTCGCAACTGGGGTCGGTGGTTTCCAGCGCAAAGGTCCCGGCAAGGCGAAGCCCGCCCGCCTGCATCGCCCGGACGGCCGCAGTCAGGCAGGCGTCGGTCTGGCCCCGGCCCGGCAGGCTGACGAAGCGCAGACCTGAGGTCACGCCCGCTTCCCCACGACCGCAACGCCCAGGGTTTCCAGCACCTTCGCCTCGATCTGCGGAGCCTCCATGCCGGCCACGCGGTACATCGCCTCGGGCGAGGCCTGGTCGATGAAGATGTCGGGCAAGACCATGCTGCGGAATTTCAGACCTTTGTCGAAGATGCCCTCTTCGGCGAGAAGATGCGCGACATGGCTGCCAAAGCCGCCAATCGCGCCCTCTTCGACGGTGATCAGCGCCTCATGTGTGCGGGCCAGTTGCAGGATCAGGTCGCGGTCCAGCGGCTTGGCAAAACGGGCGTCCGCCACCGTGGGCGGCAGACCGCGCGCGGCCAGCGATTCGGCCGCTTTGAGCACTTCGGACAAATGGGTGCCGAAGGACAAAAGCGCCACGCGCGACCCTTCGCGCATCAGGCGACCCTTGCCGATCTGCAGCGGCACGCCCTTTAGCGGCATGTCGACCCCGACACCCTCGCCCCGCGGATAGCGGAACGCGATGGGGCCGGAGGAATGGGCGGCGGCGGTGGCGACCATGTGGACCAGTTCCGCCTCGTCCGCCGCGGCCATGACGACAAAGCCCGGAAGATTGGCCAGAAAGGCCACGTCAAAGGCGCCGGCATGGGTCGCGCCATCGGCGCCCACCAGCCCGGCCCGGTCGATGGCAAAGCGCACCGGCAGACGCTGGATCGCCACGTCATGCACGACCTGATCGTAACCGCGTTGCAGAAAGGTGGAATAGATCGCGCAGAAAGGCTTCATCCCGCCCGCCGCAAGCCCGGCCGAAAAGGTCACGGCATGTTGTTCGGCGATGCCCACATCGAACATCCGCCGCGGAAACCGGTTGGCGAACAGATCGAGCCCGGTGCCATCCGGCATCGCGGCGGTTATGGCTACGATCTTGCTGTCGGCCTCGGCCTCGCGGATCAGCGCCTCGGCAAAGACCTTGGTATAGGACGGCGCGTTGGAGGGCGCCTTCTTCTGCTCTCCTGTGATCACATCGAACTTGGCGCGGGCATGGCCCTTATCGGCCGATCGTTCGGCGGGCGCATAGCCTTTGCCCTTTTTCGTGATCACGTGAATAAGCGTCGGGCCGGTGGCGCGGGCCCGTACCGTGCGCAGGACCGGCAGAAGCTGGTCAAGGTCGTGGCCATCAATCGGGCCGATGTAGGAAAAGCCCAGCTCCTCGAACAGGGTACCGCCGACGGTCATGCCCTTGAGCATTTCCTTGGCCCGGCGGGCGCCTTCCTGAAACGGTTCAGGCAAGAGGCTGACCATGCCCTTGGCGGCCTGCTTGATCTCTTGGAATGGCGCGCCGGCGTAAAGCCGTGACAGGTAGGACGACATCGCGCCAACGGGCGGGGCAATCGACATCTCGTTGTCGTTCAGGATGACGAAGAGCCGCTTCTTCAGATGGCCGGCGTTGTTCATCGCCTCAAAGGCCATGCCGGCCGACATGGAGCCATCGCCGATCACCGCAATCGCATCGCCCGGATCGCCGCCCAGATCCGCCGCCATGGTGAAGCCCAGCGCGGCCGAGATCGAGGTGGAACTGTGCGCCGCACCAAACGGGTCATAGGGCGACTCGCTGCGCTTGGTAAAGCCGGACAGGCCGCCTTCTGTCCGCAGGGTGCGGATGCGTTCGCGCCGCCCGGTCAGGATCTTGTGCGGATAGCACTGGTGGCCCACGTCCCAGATCAGCTTGTCGCGCGGCGTGTCAAAGACGGCATGCAGCGCCACCGTCAATTCCACCACGCCCAGCCCGGCGCCCAGATGCCCGCCCGTCACCGAAACGGCAGAGATTGTCTCGGCCCGCAGCTCATCGGCCAGAAGGCGCAGCTCGCGGTCGGTCAGCGCCTTGAGGTCGGCCGGCACATGCACGCGATCGAGAGTGGGTGTGATGGGCCGGTCGGCCATGGCGTCCTCAACTTTCCCGTGCAATGACGAAGCGTGCCGCCGCGATCAGGGTCGCGGCCTTGGCACCATAGGGCGAAAGACAGGCCTCGGCCTGTGCAATCAGTTCGGCCGCCCGCGCCTCGGCGCCCTGCAGCCCAAGCAGTGAAACGAAGGTGGCCTTGCCCGCGGCCTCGTCCTTGCCAAGCCGCTTGCCCGCCTTGGCCGGATCGCCCTTCACGTCCAGAATGTCGTCGGCGATCTGAAACGCCAGCCCCAACGCCCTTGCATAGCCTTGCAGAGGCTTGCGGTCGGCACCGGCGATGATCGCGCCGGCCTCTGCCGAAAACTGGATGAGCGCCCCGGTCTTGCCGGCCTGCAAGCGGATGACCTGATCCAGATCCAGCGGCGTTGGTGACATTTCCGCCGCCATGTCCAGCGCCTGCCCCAAAACCATGCCCTCGGCCCCAGAGGCCTTGGCGAGGCCGTGGACAAGCCCGATCCGCACCTCGGCCGACCCAAGCGCCGGGTCGCACAGCAATTCGAAGGCCAGCGTCTGCAAGGCATCGCCAGCCAGAACAGCGGTCGCTTCGTCCCAGGCCTTGTGCACGGTGGGCTGGCCGCGGCGCAGGTCGTCATCGTCCATGCAGGGCAGATCGTCGTGCACCAGCGAATAGGCGTGCAAAGCCTCTACCGCGGCGGCGGCGGCAAGCGCGGTCTCGGCCGGCAGGTCATGCAGCCTTGTACTTTCCAAGACCAGAAAGCCGCGCAGGCGTTTGCCGCCGTTCAGCGCATAGCGCATGGCATGCAGGACCGGTTCATCCGCCCTGCCGTCCAGCGCTGCGGTCAACCTGTGCTGGATGGCATTGGCATCAGCGGCAAGACGGTCCGGAAATCTCACATCCCCTCCACCGGGGTGGTGCCCACGGCCTTGCCCTCGGCGGCGCGGATCAGTTCGACCTTTTCCTCGGCATCCTTCAGCTTGCGCGCGCAAAGCGCCTTGAGCGCAGCGCCGCGTTCGTAAAGTGCAATCGACTGTTCCAGCGCCACGTCGCCGCGTTCCAATTGGGTGACGACTTTTTCCAGTTCGGTCATGGCTTCTTCGAACGACAGTTCGGCTACGGGTTTTTCGGTCAAAGACCACGCTCCTGCAAGACACCTACATGCGCCGCGACCGAAGCCGTCAGCGCATCCAGATCATAGCCTCCTTCCAGACAGGATACCACCCGGCCCTGACAATGGCGGTCGGCGAGATCGCAAAGCCGCTGCGTCAGCCAGCGATAATCAGCCTCGACCCAGTTAAGCTGGGCCAGCGGGTCGGCGGCATGGGCATCAAAACCGGCGCTGACCAGGATGAGTTCGGGCTTGAACGCCTCGAGCGCGGGGAAGGCCTCGGCCTCATAGGCGGCGCGCATAACGGCGCCGTCGCTGTGGGGCGCCAGCGGCAGGTTAAGGATTTGCCCATGGGCCCCGCGTTCGCTGGGCTCGCCAGAGCCGGGCCAAAGCGGCATCTGCTGGCTGGTGACGAACAGGATGCGCGG
Source organism: bacterium (assembly GCA_016124195.1). Lineage (GTDB taxonomy): Bacteria > Pseudomonadota > Alphaproteobacteria > Rhodobacterales > Rhodobacteraceae > Stagnihabitans. The sequence continues at coordinate 419,269 of WGOE01000003.1, forward strand.
CTCGTCCCACAGCAGGGCCTGCGTGCCGTTTCCGTGATGCACGTCGAAATCGACGATGGCGACCCGCGACAGACCGCGCCGGTCCAGCGCGTGCCGGGCGGCGATCGCCACGGTGCCGAACAGGCAGAACCCCATCGCGACAGAGGCCTCGGCATGGTGACCCGGGGGGCGCGCCAGCACGAAGGCATTCCTGGCCTCGCCGTCCAGAACGGCATCGACGGCGGCGCAGGCTCCGCCCACTGCGCGCAAGGCGGCCTCCCACGAGCCGGGCGACATCCAGGTGTCAGGATCCAGTTGCACGGCTCCGCTGTCAGGTTCAGCCTTGCGGATCGTGTCGATATAGGCCTGCGGATGACAAAGCCGCAGGTCGCTTTCCTCGGCCATGGGAGAGATCTTGCGCGTCAGGTCCATACTGGCCAGGCCGCGTTCCACTGCGGCCACACGCTCTGCCCGTTCGGGATGTCCCTTCGGGGTGCGGTGATGATTGGAAACCGGGTGGGCGAAAAGCAGCGTCATGGGCATCCCTCTGTTTGCGCCAATCAAGAAGAGATACGTGCAGACGCGCAAGCCGGATGCGTGCCGGACAGATCGAAAGATCGCGGTTACTGGGATAGCGGCTGCGGCCAGAGCACTTGTCGGTTCGACGCGATCCGGCCCTGCGGATGGGTCGCGCGCATCCCACCGCCTTCAAGGCCCGGTCAAAGCGGCACAAGGCCTTCCCAGTTCGCTGTCCGGAATTGTCCTTTTCAGAACATCAGCACACTGCCGGCCTGCGGTTGCGGGCGTGGCGGCGGCACCTCGTTCAGTTCAACCTCATCACTCTGCACGAACAGCAATTTGGCCTGACCTGTCGTCGGACGAAAGATCACCCGGCGTGCCAGCGTACCGCCGATGCTTTCGGACAGGCTTGGAATGCCCTCGTTGGCCAGGAAGCTATGGGCGAAGGCGGCGTTTTGCCGCCCTATATCGCTCAGCGTGGCCGACATCCGCGCACCGCCGAACAGCTTGGCCTGAAGCCTTGATTTCATGGCACCCGACTTCAGCAATTCGTTGATCAGCTTTTCCATGGCATTGACGCCGAACCGGATATGCCCGGATTCGGTGCCGCGCCCCGCCGGCAGCAGAAAGTGGTTCATCCCACCAATCGCCGCGATCGGATCGAACAGACAAACCGAGATGCAGGACCCCAGCACGGTGGAGAGTGTCGCCTCAGGATGCGCCGAAACGTAGTAGGTGCCCTGAACCACATAGACAATCTTGCCTTCGGTTATGACCGTCATGATAGCATTCGCCCCTCTTCAGTACCCTGTGCACAGGCGCGCAGAATGGCGCCGGCGATGTCACTCAAGGGCAATTGCTGGCGCACGGCGCCGATTTCCCAGGCGGCCTTAGGCATGCCATAGACAACGGACGAGGTTTCGTCCTGCCCGATGGTCATGGCCCCGCCCTGCCGCAATGCCAGAAGACCATCGGCTCCGTCGCGCCCCATGCCCGTCAACAGAGCCGCGACCACGTTAGCGGCGGCCGGCACAGCCGAGCGGAACAGCGCGTCGACCGAAGGCAAATGCCCCGAGACCAGCGGCCCCGGCTCCACCCCGATGCGGTAAGGCTTCATTGACTGCAGCCGCATGTGGCCCGGACAGCCAGCCGCGACGCAGACCCGACCCTGGCGCAACTCCATACCGTCTTGCGCCGCTTCGACGGTCACGGCGCAGCGACGGTCCAGAAGACGGATCAAGCTTTCGCTGAACCCTTGACCGGTGTGCTGCACCACCGCCACGGGTGGGCAGTCGGCCGGAAGTGCCGAAAGCACCGCAAGCAGGGCATCCACCCCGCCCGTCGAGGCACCGATGAGGATCAGCTTTCCGGGCCTGATCGACACGTTGGCCCGGATCGGCGCCGCAATGCGGACGGCCTCGCGCGGCTGCACCCGGCGGAGGGCCGCCGTGATCTGAGCCGCAATTTCTTGCGGTGTTCGCCCAGTATCGATCGGCGGATTGTCCGAGGCGGTTTCGGCCGTGGTGACCGCTGGCGTGATCTGGCCGGCCAATCCGCGGTGATCGACTGTGATCCAGCGCGCATTCAAAGCCCGGAACAATGATCGCATCAAGGCAAATTCGGGCAGCCGTGTCAGATCGCGCGCCACCAGCACGACGTCGGGCTCCATCGCCTCGGCCGCGGTGTAGGTGGCCGGCAGATCCGAGGCCTGGCAGATGACCTCAAACCCTGGAACCGCACCCAGCGCCTTGACCAGCCTTATCCGCATTGCGGGATTCGCGCCCGCTACAATGACCGTTGTGTCAGGCACGGTTCAATCCTCTCGTGAGGGGGGTGGCAACGCGCCGGGCGAAGGTTGGCTTGGCGATCAAGGTCAGAAATCCTGCCATTTGCCTTTCGCGGCGGCTGCGGTTTGGGATGACGGGGCTTCGGTCGACCGCTGGAGTGGCGCCTTGGCAGGGGGCAAGGGCTCAAGTTTGCTGCGCGGACTGTCGGCACGGGTCGCATGGCGCATCGCCGATGGCGGTGCGGCATGACGCCGGGCTGCTGCCCCGGGCGCGGCAGCGGTCTTGCGCAGCTGGAATTGCGCGACCAGCTCCGACAGACCCGCAGCCTCTTCGCTCATTGATTGGCTGGCGGCCGTCGATTCCTCGACCATGGCGGCGTTCTGCTGTGTGACCTGGTCCAGTTGCGAAACGCCGACGTTGATTTCCGCCAGACCGGTCGATTGTTCCGTGGCCGCCGAGGCAATGTTGGAAACCAGATTCGAAATATGTCCTACACGGTTCACGATATTCGCCAAAACATCGCCGGCGCGCCCGACCTGCTCGACACCACGCCCGACATGTTGGGTCGAGGCACTGATCAGGGATTTGATTTCTTTCGCCGCAGCGGAAGAGCGCTGCGCAAGAGCGCGCACTTCAGAGGCAACCACGGCAAATCCCTTGCCGGCATCACCTGCGCGTGCGGCCTCGACGCCGGCGTTCAGGGCCAGAAGGTTGGTCTGGAAGGCGATGTCGTCGATCACCCCGATGATCTGCGAGATCTGGTCGGACGAACGCTCGATCTCTGTCATCGCATCCACGGCGCCCTGTACGACCTTGCCGCTTTCTTCCGCTTCATTGCGGGCCGAGCGGACGATCCCTTCGACTTCCTTGGCGCCGTCGGCGGCCGACCTGACCGAGGCGGTCAACTGGTCGAGCGCTGCGGCGGTCTGTTGCAGCGTTGCGGCCTGTGTTTCGGTCCTGCCGGACAGATCTTCCGAGGATTGGCTGATTTCCCGCGCCCGCGACCGGATGCTTTCGGACGTTTCCACGACCATGGAAATCGTTTCGGAAAGGCGTTCGATCGTCAGGTTGAAGTTCTGCCGCAGCATTTCCTGTTCGCCGAACGATACTTCGATGGACCGCTGCAGGTTGCCGGTGGACAGTTCGCGCAGCGCGACGCTCAATTCCTCAACGATGCGTTTCTGCTCATCCGACCTCGTCTGACGCTCAGCCTCCATCCCGCTGGAAAGAATGAGCTTTTCGCGCAGGGAATCGACAGATTTGGCGATGTCGCCGATCTCGTCATTGCGGTCGGCATCCTCGATCCTGACCTGCAGGTCACCCTCGGCGATGGTTCGGATCACACCGGAGACACGTTCGATCGGCCCGGTGATTGTTTTGGCCATCAGGACACCCACCAAGGTCAGGGCCCCGGCCCCGAGCAGGGTCAAAAGTACCAGAGTGTTCCGGGCAGAAATCACATGGGCATAGGTTTCACTGTCGGCGATTTCGACCAGGATATTGTAGGAAAGGCCCCGGATCTTGATTGCGGTCGTCGCAGCCGTACCGATCTGGCCCGAAGTCAGCATGGTATGCCGCAGGATGACCCCGTCGTTTTTCGCATTGTCGACGATCTGTGGCAGCCTCGGCAGCGGGTCCAGGGACGCATACCCGCCATCAAAGCGCGAGGCATTCCGGGCTGCGCCGTCCGGCCCGACAAGTGTCACCTCCCCCGTTTCGCCCAGCCCGGTGGGGCTATCGGCCGCGGCATCCAGGGCCGCGTCCGAAATCTGAATTGCGAAAACCCCGATCACCTTTCCATCTTCGGACAGAATAGACTTCGCGGCAAAAGCGGCTGGCGCCCCGGCGGAGGGCCCATATTTCGCAAAGTCAGAGAAATGCACGGTGGTTGACGTATCGTCCTTGGCCGCTTTGAACGCAGCGGCAAGCGGGCCGGCTGCTTCCGGTCCGGTCAGCAGGTTGCTGGCGAAATCGGTTTCCTTGTCGACTGTAAAAATGACGTTTCCATCCAGATCAATCAGGAAGAAGTCATAGTAACCATGTAGTTGCGTCCACTTGCGGAACGAAGGCTGAAACTGGGCGTGCTGGGTGTTGTAGGTGTTGGGCGGGTCCACCTGGTCAAGCTCCATGCGCTTGCCCTGCGGATGAGGGTTGTTCGTGATATAATCCGCCGTCAGAGCAGACTGCGGGTCGAGCCCCTCGGATTTCCAGCCCATCTCGAGCCGCCGGAAACCGGCAAGCGTCTGCGGGCGGCCGGACATGTCCTGCACATTTCGTTCGACATCGGCATAGAAACTTTCGACTGCCGCCCTTCTGGTTGCCAGAAGTGCCGTGACCGAATCGTCCACGTCCAGCCGCGCCAGGGTATCGAGCTGAAAATATCCGATCGACCCGACCAGGCCGCACATCAAGAGGCCGGACAGCACAATCGCCAGGGGCAATCTGATCCGCAAGGGAATGGAACCGAAACTCATCTTCTGCACCTTCTTGGCTCGATCTATTGACACTCGTGTTCCTGCCGCCATGCGTGCGGTGGGGACGAGGGGTAGTTGAGGCCGGTCAATTCGGTTGGTCTGGCGGCTTTCCTGGCCCCCTTTGAGCCGCCATCGCGCAATCTGCCGCCCATCCGCGGATCTGAAGGGCTAAAAGAGCATCGGTTCGGACTGCACGTCATCTTCGCGCGGCATGCCGTGTCCCTGCAGCCGCAGGCGCAGATCGGCCAGCCGCAACCGCGTCATGGCCGCCTCCGGCGGCAGCGTGCCAGAGGTGCGCGCCCTTGCCTCGGTCGCCAGATCGTCAAGCCAGAACGACAGGTCTTCGAGCGTCTGGCTCAGCAGATCGATCTTCTGCAGGGACGCGACGCTGGAACGAAAGGTCGCAGGCGATACGCAGGCGGTGGCCGAATGGGGTGCCCGCGACAGAAGAGGCGCGATACAGTCCTCGATCTCCAGCAAGAGCCGCGCACTGTCCGCGAGAATCGCGGCTGTGCGTTCAAGAAGCGGTGGCAAGGGTTCCATCATCGGGCTTCCTGATTACAAAGGCCCAACGACGCGCTCGATCGAGGCTTTCATCGTGGCGGTGGTGAATGGTTTGCGGATCAGGTTGTTCAAGCCAAGTTCCTGACCGATTTTCAGCAGTTCCGGCGTGGGCTGCCCCGTGATCAGGATGAAGCCTATGCGCGCGGTGCTCTTGTTGCTGCGCAGCGCATGCAAGAGTTCAAGCCCGTTCATGCCCGGCATGTTCATGTCGCACAAGACGAGGTGCACCGGTGCCGCGACCAGCTTGCCCAGGGCGGCCCGACCATCGTTTTCGGTCAGATATTTGGTAATGCCCAGCTCTTCCAGAGACTGTGTGATCAGCGCGCGACTGACTGACATGTCATCGATCACCATGATGCGGATGCTGTCTCGCAGGCTCATTTGGGATGTCCTTCCTGGCGGGCAGATGAGATATTCTGCAGGGATGTTTCCATGGTCGATCGCGCGGCGCGTTCCCCGGCGATGCCCGCAATTCGTTGATAGGCCGTCACGCCCACGGGGCGAAACATCGGTTCAGCGGCACCCGCGACGCGTTCGGAATGCCCGATGCACAAATGCCCGCCAGGTGAAAGCAACTCGCCAAAGCGCGCCCAGAGTTTGGCCTGGGTCGGTTTGTCGAAGTAGATCGCGACATTGCGGCAGAAGATCACCTGGAACGGCCCCGAGATCGGCCAATTCTCGATCAGGTTCAACTTGCCGAAGGTAATCAGCTCTCTTGCCGTCGCGGCGACTTTGAACCTGTTCGCGCCCGCAGGCTCGATGAACTTTCGCATCGCTTCTGGAATCGCCTTGCGTTCGTCGTCCGGGTAGAGGCCGGTTTCAGCCTTTGCGAGGATTTCAGGATCGACGTCCGTGGCAAGAATGCGGATGTTCAGGCGGGCTGCTTCCGGGCACAGCGAAAGCAGGGTGAAAGCCAGCGAATAGGGCTCCTGTCCCGCCGAGCAGCCTGCCGACCAGATGCGAACCCGTCCACCATCGCGCGCCGATTTGATCAAGGGCGGCAATGCCACCTCGCGCAGTAACTTGAAGTGATGATCCTCGCGAAAGAAATGGGTTACGTTGGTGGTCAGAGCGGACAGCATGGCTGCTCGCTCGACTTCGCCCTGTGCGCTGGTCAGAAGCGCACAGTAGTCACTGAATTGTTCAAGCCCCAGGGCGCGCAGGCGTTTGAGCAGGCGAGAATAGACAAGATCGCGCTTGGCCGGCGTCAGAAACAGGCCGAAATCCCGCATGGCCAGATCAGCGATGATCCTGAAGTCCGCATCTGAAAACTGGATCCGGTCGCGTGACCGGTCAGGGTCAGCCGAAACCGGGCTGGCCAAGGGAAGTGAAGCTTTCATGCGACCGCCCTGCCGCCAGAGTGCAGCACCGCGCCGAGGTCGATGACCCGCGTCATCCCATTCTCGATCGGGATCACACCCGTGATGCTTTGCCGAGCCATTTCCGATCGGATGTCGGGTGTTTCCTGGATCTGCTCCCGCGACACCGACAGGATTTCCGAAACCGCCTCGACCAGAAGGCCAACGGTCTGACCGCCGTGCATCGCCACGACGATCACGTTGCGCGGGTTTTCCGGTGTCTGCCCAAGGCCAAAGCGGGCCGCGAGATCGTAAATCGGAATGACCGAACCGCGGAGGTTCATGACACCCAAGACTTCGTGCGGCGCATGGGGCAGGGCCGTCACCGGGCTCCATCTGCGGATCTCGCGCACTTGGGTGATTTCGATGCTGAAGCTTTGCTCGCCAGCGGAGAATGTGACGAATTCAACCTCTGATTTGGACGTGTCATCAAGCATTTGCATGGGCGGTCCTTCCCGCGTTCGAGAGGCTGTTTGGCATCTGATAGGCCGGTGTCACCCGACCGCCGGCAATGGCATCGGGATCAAGGATGAGGGCAATGCGCCCGTCACCCAGAACAGTTGCGGCTGACACACCGGGTACGGAGCCGAAATTGCTTTCGAGGCTCTTGATCACCACCTGCCGTTGATCCTGTACGGAATCGACGACCAAGGCGCATTCGCCAAGGCTTTCGGATTCAACAAGCAGAAGAAGAGGGGCGTTCAAGGTTCCGGGCGACGGAAAGCCCAGGCTGCGGGCCACATCCACAACGGGGATCATGCGACCTCGAATGGATAGAAGGGTCTCGTCCGTGCCGATGCGGTGCAAGTCGGCGGGGAGCGGGCGGATTGTTTCGATGATGGAGGTGATTGGCACCACAAGCGTCTGCCCGCCAACTGTCACCACCATTCCGTCCATCACGGCCAGCGTCAGCGGCAACATGATGGTGAATTCGGTGCCATATCCCGGCGTGGTGGCGATCGAAATACGTCCGCCCAAGGCCTGGACGGCATTGCGAACAACATCGAGGCCAACGCCGCGTCCGGACAGGTTGGAGATCGTCGAGGCGGTAGAGAAGCCGGCCATGAAAAGAAGCTGGTCGATTTCGGCATCGTTCAACTCGGCATCTTGTGCGACCAGGCCCTTGCGCTTGGCGATTTCCAGAATCTTGGGCCGGTTTAGACCGGCTCCGTCATCCTTGACCGTGATGATGACGCTGCCAGACCGATGCGACGCAGAGAGGCGAATCGTACCCATCGGCGGCTTGCCGGCCGCTGCGCGGGCTTCTCGGCTTTCCAGCCCATGATCGACGGCATTGCGGATCATGTGGGTCAGCGGATCGGCAAGCCGTTCCACGACGGTCTTGTCGACCTCGGTGCCTTCGCCAAAAGTGACGAGCTCGGCCAGCTTGCCCGTGGCATCCGCCGCCTCGCGCACGATGCGCGACATGCGCTGGAACAGCGACTTCACGGGCTGGGCGCGGATGGCCATGACGCCTTCCTGGATGTCGCGCGCAAGGAGGCGGTAATCCTCGATATGCATGACAAGGTCGTCGTCGCGTGTCGTGGTCATGTCCTGCAGGCGCTGGGCGATCATGGCCTGATTGATGATAAGCTCCCCCACGGCATTGATCAGGCGATCGACGCGGTCCAGATCAACCCGCAGCGTGGCCTTTGGGGCCTTGGCTTCCGATCCCTCCTCCCCGCGTTCGGCCTTGGTCTTTGCAACGACGGGAGGGGCGGGCGCAACAGGGGCTTGCGCAACTGACGCAGGTTGCGGAATGTCCGGCTGCGAGACATCATTGGGCATGGGATCCGCCATCTGAATGGTAATTTCTGGCAATTGGATCGGCATTGACGGTTCCGCAACCAAGGCGACTTGCTCCCCGAACAAGGGACCGATCGTCAGGTCACAGAGACCGTGGACGAATTCGAAAACCTCCTGCACGGCGATTTCGCTTTCGTCGGTGAGCAGTTCCACGCGCCAGCTCAGGCAAGGATCCGTCGGGTCCAATGCGGCCCATTCGGGCAACTGGCTCAGGTCGATCCAAGTGCTGATCCGGCCAAGATCGGCGAGCGCCGCGAACAGCAAGGCGGGTTCATGGCCATTGGTGAACAATGCTGCATGCGGCCGGAAATCGATCTGGTAGCCGACCTGCGCCTTGTCTGGTTCAGCCGGTGTGATCTCGGCAAGACCCTCGGGCGCGCTGCCATCCAGCGGACCGATATCCAGTTGGACTGCGGCAAATTCGAAATTGTCCCATGCATCCACAGCCTCGATTTCGCCTTCGCCGAGGCAGGCTTGCAGTGCGGTCAGGAAACCGGACGTAACCTCATCGGGAATGGTGCGGCCCGAACGCGCGGCATCGACCAGATCGGCGAGACAGTCGGCCGACCGCATCAGCGTATGCATGATCTGTGGTGTCAGCGCCAGGCTTTCAGAGCGCACCGCATCCATCACCGTTTCGAAGGAATGCGCGAAGTTCACGAGTTCGGTCAGCTTGAAGGCCCCGGCCCCGCCCTTGATCGAATGGACGGCGCGAAACACCGAGTTGACGGTTTCCTTGTCGAACTCGGCGCCCTGCATCGACTCGAGCCCCTCGGCGAGCGATTCCAGAAGCTCCTCCGTCTCTTCAAAGAAGGTGTCGAGGATCGGGTTGCTCATCTCAGGCCACCATGCCTGTCACGCGGCGGATTACGGAAACCAGAGAGACATCATCGAAGGGCTTGACGATCCAGCCCGTCGCACCGGCATCGCGCGCGCGCGCCTTGAGCTTGTCACCGCTTTCGGTGGTCAGCACGAGGATCGGCACCTGATTGTCGATCGTGCCCTTGCGGATCGCATCGATCACGCCATAGCCATCCATGTTCGGCATGTTGATGTCGGTGATGACGACGTCGGGTTGCACCTGCGCATAGCGTTCGACGCCTTCGACGCCGTCGCAGGCCGAGGAAAATTCAAAGCCCGCCTCCTCCATCACCGAGCGCAGAAGTTCGCGGATTGTCTTGGAATCGTCGATGGCAAGTATTTTCAGCGTCATTTCAAACCACTCCAGCCAGTGTTTTCAGCAGTCAGCCCCAGGCGGACGAAGTCCTGCACCAGTCGGGGCGGCATATCGGACACGTCAAACCCCAGATTGCGGGCCTTCCAGGCGCGAGCGGCGGTCAGAAGAACCTGAAGCACCCGCGAATCCGGGCGTTTCTGGTTGCGCATCGAAATGCGTATCGGAGAATCGCTGTTGTCATTCAGGAAAGACATCAGCGGTTCAGACGGCGAGATCGTCAGCCGGTCCTGCGGTTCAAGAATCTTCCAGTCCTGCGCCATGGGCATCTCTCATGAAAATCCGCGATCTTTGCATGCTATCGAGGGCCGGTTTCCATCCGGGCTTTCTATCGGTAGCGCCCGCCGCTTAAGAATTGGTTTCCCGCAAAAGATCCTGACCCCGGATGTGCCCCTCCGGGCCGGCGAGCGCCGGGCAATCTGGTTAAAAGGCAAGCAGTCCGTCAGTCCCGGCGCAGTTTCACGCTTTGAATGGCGAAAGGCGTCAGACTTTCGGCGGCATAGGCGGGTTCTTCCAGCAGATTGACTGCCCCCGACATCCGCCAGGTCGCGGGCAGGCGAATCTCGGGGCGGACGGTACCGCCGGCGGGTTCATAGAGCCGCAGGATCAACCCGTCGCCGGTCTCGGCAGGCTTCAGGGCCGAAAGTGCCAGGCCGCGCCCGGCAGAGATGGCCTGCCAGTTCCCCTCGGTGATGCGGGCAACCTTGGCAAACAGCGGCTGGTTGAGGTCCTGCGCCTCGGCCAGCACGCCGGCGTCCAGCCAGTCTCCGGAGAATGGCAGAAGGGCGTAGGTGAAGGCCTGCCTGCCTTCATCGGCCAGCAAATCCGGAAACACCGGCGCGCGCAGCAGGCTCAGGCCCAGTTCGTTGCCCAGCGCATGGTGGCCGTATTTGCCATCGTTGAGCAGGGCCACGCCAAAGCCGCGCTCTGCCATCAAGGCAAAGCGATGCGCCGGGACTTCAAATTTCGCCATGTCCCACGGCGTGTTGCGATGGGTCGGGCGCGCAATCACGCCGCAGGCGCATTCGAACAAGGCCTGATCGGCACGGATGGCCAGCGGCACACGCGCCTTCAGCAGGACGCGCCGGTCGTGCCAGTCGAGTTCGGTGTGAAACTCAACCCGGGCCGAGTTCGCCCACAGCCGGACATGCTGCACGATGGTGCTGGCGCCGAACCGGCGCGTGATGCGCAGGGCGGCGCGATGCGGTCCGGTCTCTGCCACCTCGATGGCGGTGGCGAGAATCTCCTGACCAGAGGCGGTGTAATCCTCTTCGATATCCCAGGCGTCGAAAAAGCGCGGTTTGTCCACATAGGCCCAGATCTGGTTGCCGCGCCCGGCCAGGCATTCGCGTCCAGCGCGCTTGTCGAACAGGCTGGTCAGGGTTCCATCTGCTGCCAGCGTCAGCCTGACGAAGGCGTTTTCCAGACCCTCGCGCGAAACGGTCAGCGGGCCGGGCGCCGAAGTGGTCGCAATGGCGGCCACGGAAAGGCCCGGGACCACTTCGGGCGCGCTGAGGACGTGGCCCCCCTCGACCGCCTGCCCGCCCGGCAGCGGCTGGTCCGAGATCAGCCGCAGCGGGCGTGGCGACAGGTCCGGATTGACCACCACGACGCCCGGCTGTTGTCCGGCTACGCCTTTGGCAAGCGCCTCCAGCGACTGATCCTGCCGGACCCGCGCGGCCGCGATCACTTGCGCCAGTTCGGCCTCTGCCACCTCATAAACCTCGCGGATCGACGAGCCGGGCAGGATGTCGTGGAATTCGTTGCGCAACAGCACACGCCAATCGGGCTCCAGCGAGGTCGGCATCGCCCCGCCCCGCAAGGCCACCATCGAGCCGAGGATTTCCGCACTGACCAGGGCACGTTCGGCCCGGCGGTGCAGATATTTGGTGCGGCCCTGCGTGGTCAGGGTGCCGCGATGGTACTCCAGATAGATCTCGCCCACCCATTTGGGCAGTTCGCCCGACAGGCGCCCAGCCATGCCGCGAAACCAGTCCGAGACATTGACATGCTGCTGCCGCGGCACCAGAGGAAAATCGGCCATCTGCCGGGCGCGCCGCACCTGCGCCTCGGTCGGGCCGCCGCCGCCGTCGCCATGGCCATAGCACAGCAGCGACTCGCCCAGCAAAGACTTGTCCTGCACGCTGGCCCAGGTGCCCAGCACCGCCCTTGGCCCCAGTTCCGCGTTATAGCCGTTCGCGGGGTTCTCGAAGGTGTGCATGGTCACGCTCGACCCGTCGAGGCCGACCCATTCAAACAGGTCATGCGGCAGCTTGTGCAGTTCCGACCAATTGGTCTTGATGGTGAAGATCGCGCTCATCCCGACACCGCGCAGCAGTTGCGGCAGCACAGGAGAAAAGCCGAAGGTATCGGGCAGCCAGCACACGGTCGACCGTTTGTCGTGGCCGAACTGCCTGTCGAAATAGCCGATGCCGTATTGCAACTGGCGGATCAGCGATTCTCCGCAGGGCATGTTGGTATCGGGCTCGACCCACATGCCGCCGATGGGCTCCCACCGGCCCTCGGTGACCCTTTCGGTGATCGCTGCCAGCAGCGCCGGGTCGTCCTGGCCCACGAAGTCGTAAAGCTGCGCGGTGGAGTGGTTGAAGCGGAACTCGGGGAACTGCTTCATCAACTGCAGGACGGTGTGAAACACCCGCACCCCCTTGCGTCGGGTTTCGGCCATGGGCCAGAGCCAGGCGAGGTCGATATGGGCGTGCCCGGTCAAGGCGATCGACCCGTCTTGCGGAAAACGCGTCTGAAGGTGGCGCAGGCCATCGCGCAGATGATCCCGCGCCGCCCGAACCGAGGCACGCGCCCGCTCGGGCAGGGGTTCGGCGGCCCCTTCCAGCGGCGGCAGGCGCCAGATCGACAGGGTTTCCGCGGTGGTCGAGATCCGCCGAAGATAGGCTGCGGTCTCGGTCGGCCAGTCCAGCAGATGAAAGGCGGCTTCGGCCACGTCCATCAAGGGGGCGCACACCGCGTGCGGCTCGGAATGGTCCGGCCGGGGCCGGCGCGGGAACCAGTCGGGGACGGGCCAGCCTTCCACCTCGTGCCCGCCCAGCGCGCGGACCATCTCGACCACCTGTTCCAGCAGCAGGACAAGATCGGCAAGGTCAGTCTCGACCCAGATCAACTCCGTCCGGCCCAGCGCCGCGTCACGGTTGGGCACGCCCTGTTCCAGCCGGGCAACGCATTCCGCCTCGATCCGGAACCGACGTTCGCTAACCGGAAAATCCATATGCGGCGGGTTCAGGCCAAAGGCCTCGGTCCGCGCGCCGATCAGCCGCACCAGACCCTCGCCCCCGAGCCAGAGATGCAGGCGCACGTCGTCCAGCGGCCAATGCGCGGGGACCGTCACCGGACCATGGGCAAAGCGCAGCGGCTCGCCCGAATCCTGCCACCGGGTACCGCTGGCGATGGGCCGGCCCTGTAATGTCCAATCTTGCAGAACCAGAGTCTCCCGCGCCACCCATTGCTGGATCTCGTCAAGACGCTTCTTCATCCTGCGCAGGCGCATTTCCAGGGGCAGATAGCGGGCCATGACATCCTCGGGGCTTCGTGCGCGCCGACAATGCTGCGGCCCATGCGGCAAGTCCATAGTCCGGGGTTGGCGGTGCGACCGCCCCTGCCAATTCATCCAGGTGTAAATACTCTGCGGGGGTCCGGGGGTGCAAAGCCCCCGGCGCCTGACCCGGCGCCACGCCCGAGGTCTAATCCGGCTGCAACATGTAGCCTTCGCCGCGCACGGTCTGCAGATAGCGCGGCTGGCGCGGGTCGTCCTCGATTTTACGGCGCAGGCGGGTGATCTGCACATCGACCGCACGCTCCTGCCCGCCGCCGGGTTCGCGCGGCATGTCGCCGGTCAACCTTTCGCGCGGTACGGCGACGCCGGGGGCAGCCGCAAAGATCCGCATCAGTTGCGCCTCGGTCGCTGTCAGCCGGATCAGCTCGGCCCCGCGCCACAATTCGCCCCGGTCCGGATCATAGCGCACCGCGCCAAGGTTCAACAGTTTGGGAACCGTCTCGGTCGGTCTGACCTGTGGCACCCGGCGCAGAATGGCGTTGATGCGCAGCAGCAATTCTTTCGGTTCGAACGGTTTGACAAGGTAGTCATCGGCCCCTGCTTCGAGGCCCTCGATCCGGTTCGAAGCCTCGCCCCGCGCGGTCAACAGCAGGATCGGCGTGGCCAGACGGGCGCGGATTTCGCGGGTGAAGCTGATGCCATCCTCGCCCGGCATCATCACGTCGAGAACCAGAAGGTCGAACTCCAGACCCGTCATCAACCGTCGCGCCTGATCGGCGGTGCGTGCGGTGGTGACCAGAAACCCGTTGCGGATCAGGAACTTCTGCAGAAGGCCGCGGATGCGTTCGTCATCGTCCACGACCAGGAGATGCGCTTGCAGGTCTGTCATTGGGCCTCCTCTCTCAGGCCAAGGTACTGCCTGCGCATCTCGGGGTCCATCATCGCTTCCAGAACGGTGCGAAAGCCTTGAACGGCCTGTGGCCCCGCGGCCCGGTAGGCGGCCCGCATCCGGGCGCGCTGCGCGTCTGACAGGGCACGCTCCAGTGCCGCGCCCTTTTCGGTCAGGTGCAGGCGCCGTTCGCGCTTGTCGGTCTTGCCGACCCGGGCCTCGACCAGACCATCCTCGAACAGCGTACGCAAGACGCGGTTGAGGCTTTGCTTGGTCACGCCCAGCAGGGCCAGAAGGCCGGACACCGTCAGCCCGGGCGAGCGGTTGATGAAGTGGATGGCGCGGTGATGGGCCCGACCGTAATCCATGGTTTCCAGAATGCGGTCGGGGTCGGCTGTGAAGCCGCGATAGGCGAAGAACATCGCCTCGATGCCCTTGCGCAACTGTTCGTCGGTCAGGAACAGCAGGCTTTCGCCCTTTGCGGATGTTTCGGCCATGGTTTGCCTCCCTCGTTACGCGGAATTTACGTCAGCCTTGTTGACATTCCAAGACACAACTGTTAGCCCAGCGTCGATTTCGCGCAACATTATGTCCGAAGTGGACCTAACCAGCGCAACATTCGCAAAGATGGAGGCCAAGATGGCAGGATATGACGATCGCGACGGGTTCATCTGGATGGACGGCAAGCTGGTGGAGTGGCGCGAGGCCAAGGTCCATATCCTGACCCACGCGCTGCACTATGCAAGCGCCGTATTCGAGGGTGAACGCTGCTACAACGGCAAGATCTTCAAATCGACCGAACATTCCGAGCGCCTGCTCAAGTCCGGCGAGCTTCTGGACATGCCGATCCCCTATACCGCCGCCGAGATCGACGCCGCCAAGGCCGAAGTGTTGAAGGCCAATGGCCTGACCGACGCCTATGTCCGCGCCATCGCCTTCCGCGGCGCCGGGGACGAGATGGGGGTCGCCTCGCTGGCCAATCCGGTGCGGCTGGCCATCGCCTGCTGGACCTGGGGCGCCTATTACGGCGACGCCAAGTTCAAGGGCGCAAAGCTGGACATTTCCAAGTGGAAGCGGCCCTCGCCCGAGACGATTCCCTCGGCGGCCAAGGCTTCGGGCCTTTACATGATCTGCACGATGTCCAAGCACGCGGCGATGGCCAAGGGCTGCTCGGATGCGATGATGTACGATTATCGCGGCTATGTGGCCGAAGCGACCGGGGCCAATATCTTCTTCGTCAAGAACGGCGAAGTGCATACGCCGATCGCCGATGCCTTCCTGAACGGCATCACCCGGCAAACCGTGATCGGCATGCTGAAGGACATGCAGATCGTCGTGCATGAACGCCACATCCTGCCCGAGGAGCTGACCTCGTTCGAGCAATGCTGGCTGACCGGCACCGCGGCAGAAGTGACCCCGGTGGGCCAGATCGGCGAGCATATGTTCGAGGTGGGCGAGCTGACCAAGCGGGTCGCGACGGAATACGAAAGGCTTGTCCGGTCGTAAGGCTGGATCCAGGGATGGGCAGCATTGCCCATCCTACCTTTTCCAGAGGGCGCATCAGCCTGCATTTTTAGTAAAAATTGTTCTTCGCTCCTGACGTGCCGGCTGCTAGCAATGGGGCAACGAGGGAGGACGTCATGACGATACGCTGGGGGATCATCGGCCCGGGGGCCATTGCACATAATTATGCCGACGGTCTGGCGCAGTCGGTGTCGGGCAGGCTGGTGGCAATCGCCGGGCGCGACGCGGCGCGGCGCAATGCCTTCGGCGATGCTTACGGCATCGCGGCGGACAAGCGTCATGACAGCTATGCCGGCCTGATGGCCGATCCGGACGTGGACGCGGTTTATATCTCGACCCCGCATCCCTGGCATGCCGAACTCTCCATCGCCGCCCTGCGCGCGGGCAAGCATGTGCTGTGCGAAAAGCCCGCTGGCATGAATGCGGCCGAAGTCGTAGCGGTGACCGAAGTTGCAGCACAGGAGGGCCGCTTCTTCATGGAAGCCTTCATGTACCGCTGCCATCCCCAGATTGCCCGGGTGCTCGAGATCATCGCCAGTGGCGAGATCGGCACGACCCGCCACATCCGGACTCAGTTCGGTTTCAACGCGCCCTACCGGCCCGGCTCGCGGCTTTATGAAATGGCGCTGGGCGGTGGCGGGATTCTGGATGTGGGCGGCTATCCGGTCTCGCTCGCCCGGTTGATCGCCGGCGCTGCGGTCGGGCTGCCCTTCGCCAACCCCGTCTCGGTCAAGGGTACGGGCGCGTTGGCCGAAACCGGGGTGGACGCCGTGGCGCATGGGCTCTTGACCTTTGGCTCTGGCTTTATTGCCGAGATTGCCGTGGCCGTGGCGCGCAACATGGATAACCGGGCGATCATCACCGGCGACAAGGGGCAGATCGTCCTCGACGACCCCTGGGTGCCGGGCCGCAACGCCGGGCCTTCGGATGCCACGATCCACATCACGGTGGGCAAGGAGACAAGGACCGAAGTTCTGCGCGACCCGCGGATGCTGTTCGCCTTCGAGGCCGAGCATGTGTCAAAGGCCATCGCAGCGGGGCTTCTGCAAGCGCCGCATCCGGCGCCGAGCCATGCCGATTCGATCGGCAACAATGAAACGCTCGACAAGTGGCGGGCCGAGGTGGGCTATCGGACCTTTGCCGAGACGCCGGCCACCAACCGGGTGCTGCCGGGGGTGGTGCCCGCAGGCCTGCCCGCCATGCCGATGGTGCGGCTTGAGGGTGTTGGACTGCCGGTGTCAAAGCTCATCCTCGGTTGCGACAACCGCAACACGGTGGCCGAGGGCGCCGTGGTCTGGGATGCCTGGATGGAGGCGGGCGGCAATGCCTTCGACACGGGCTTTGTCTATGGCGGCGGCCTGCACGAAAAGGTGCTGGGCGAATGGATGGCGGCGCGTGGCGTGGCCAAGGATGTGGTCGTCATCGCCAAGGGCGCGCATACGCCCTATTGCACGCCGCGCGCCATCGGGACGCAGCTTGACATCAGCCTCGAACGGCTTGGGCTGGATTCGGTGCCGATCTACATCATGCACCGCGACAACCCGCAGGTTCCGGTGGCCGAATTCGTCGATGCGCTGAACGCGCTGAAACGGTCAGGCAAGATCGGCATCTTCGGCGGCTCGAACTGGTCGCCGGCCCGTCTTGCCGAGGCGAATGCCTATGCCGCCAAACACGGGCTGGAGCCGTTCCGCATCCTCAACAACAACCTGTCGCTGGCCGTGATGGAAAAGCCGGTCTGGGCGGGCTGCGTCACATCGAACACGCCTGAGACGCTGGCCTTTCTGCGGCAGGGCAGTGTCGCGCATTTGTCGTGGTCGAGCCAGGCGCGCGGCTATTTCCTGCCGGAGGACCTGCGCAATCGCTTGCCGGCCGACACGGCGCCCGAGACCTGCTTTGGCAGCCCCGCCAATGCGGAACGTCGCCGCCGGGCCGAGGCTCTGGCCGCCGAAAGGGGGCTGACCGCGCACAACATCGCCACCGCCTGGGTTCTGGGGCAAAGTTTCCCGTCGCTGGCCCTGATCGGACCGCGCAGCCCGGGCGAGATCATGTCAACGCTTCCCGGTGCTGCGACAGTGCTGACGGAAGCCGAGGTTCTATGGCTCAACCTCGAACGTGACACGCGCTAGCGCGAGTGCCAGGCACCCGTCTTGGTGGTCGCAGGGCCGATGCGCCTGGGCAGGTCCGGGTTGGAAGTGACGACCGAGGCGGGATGCTCCGCCTTGGCGAAGTTCACCACCTGCGGCTTGGCCGGCGCAACCGGAGCCGAGGCAACCTCTGCCGTGCTTTGCGCGGCGACCTCCGGCGTCGTGTTCTGCCAGTTCGATTGCGCGACCGTCAGGTAACCGGCGAGGAGCGCCATCGGCACGATCGAGACATCCAGCAGGACCCGGAAGGGCAGCCGGTGCAGTTTGCGTTCGGACAGGATCTGCGTCAGCTTGGCACCGGGCCAACCGCCAAGGGTGGCCAGCATCAGCAGCGTCTGTTTGGGCACGCGCCATTCGCCAGCCTTTGCCCGCCGCCTGTCGATGCGAAAGGCGGCGACCGTGAGTGAGTTTACCAGCAGGAGCCAAACTGCAAGGCATAGGGCCAATATGGCAGGTGATCCGGGGGGAGGGAGCATGTGTGTCATGCCACCTCTCTGCCAGCCGATTTGGGCGGAATTTTGAAACAATTACGCCAAACTAGGCCCACAGGACCAGATGCGGAACCCCGTCCGAGGTCTTGTCGACCGAGCGCCCGTCGCTGCCCACGACCTTGTGGACCCGGCTGCGAAAGTTGGAAAAGCTGTCGAAGCTGACCACGTCAACCGGCTTGTCAAAGTGCAGCGTGACCTCATAGCGGCCGGCGGACAACGCGCGGATGCCGATGACCTCGGCCATGAAATCCTGCTTCAGATAGCGGCCCGTCACGATCTGGCCCAGATGCACTGGCGCACGATCCACATTGCCGATGGCGGCATGCAGCGTGTTCCAATCCTTGTGGCCAAGGCTTTTGGCAATCAATTCAAGGGCGGCGCTGTGGCCTATCTCGCGCCCTTCGGCAGCCATTGAGGCGCGCAGGGCCCTGGCCTGCGCCTTGGCCGCATCACGTGAGGGAATGAACCCGGTCATCTATGGTCCTTTCAGAACCGCCGGGGGTCTGATGCCTGGTGCCTGCATTGCCAAAGCGCCCCGGCTGCAAAGGATCAGCGGATCACCGAACCGGACTTCACCACAGCCCGAAGGCTTGCAGGCGGCGGGGGCCGGACCCCGCCGCCTCGCTAGGACCCCAGAGGGATTCTGTCAATCGCAGTCTTGGCCGTGCGTCAGACTTTCTCGCCGCGTTCGATCCGGACGTATTCGACAACGCGACGCGATTCGTTGCGCAGGTCGCGCGGGCGTTGCCAGACCGCGTGCCAGGCGACCTCGGACCTGTCGCGCGCAATGCGCAGGAAATGCTTGAGCCTTCCGCCGGTGCTGGGCGTGCGATGATCAGCCAGATGCTTTGTCATGTCGATCCTCCTGCTTCAGGGAGCGCATCCTACGACAGAATCGGCAAATCTCCTAATCTCGCCGGCAGAACGGCGCCTTCACAGCGGATCGCGGCGCAGCGGCGTGGTCGAACAGTGCAATCCGCCGCCGTTCTTGTGGTTGGCGGCATAGGGCACGGTGATCCACGACACGCCCGCGGCGGCCAGCCGGTCGAGCGTGCGGTTGGTGGCGCCTTCCGGCATCATGATCTTGCCCGGCGAGACAGCCAGCGAATTCACGATCCAGGGGTCATCGCCAGGATCGGTCTCGATATAGCGGATGCCGCGGGCGGTCAGCTCTTCAAGGAAGGAATAGGGCAGGCCCATCGGGTTCAGGATCGCAAGATCCCGGTCGATCATCAGGAATGAGACGTCAAGATGGATGTCATAGCCGGTCAGTTCGACGATCAGCAGATCGACGCCCTGACGCCGCAGAACCTCGCCCACCTGTTCGGCGCCTTCGCGGTTGACGCGCACACCGACACCGATGGCGCAGGTCTTTTCGTTCAGCCAGGCAAAGCTGCCGCCCTCCATGATGCCCTTGCCCGAGACGGTGCGCAGAATCGGGATGCCGATGCGGGCGAGGGTGCGGGTCACGGCCAGTTCCTCGCCCCGGCGGATGCGCGCGCCCATGCGGCAGACGATGGCGCCGCCCTTGACCATGATGAAGGGGTCGCGGGTGTAGATCTGCTTCAGCCGGTTGCCGGCCTCGCCATCCATGTAATGCACCTCGACGCCCTCGGCCTGCAGGGCCGCGACAAAGCCGTCGTGCTGGCGTTGCATCAAGGCCAGGTCGGGCAGGGTGTCGCTTTGGAAATACCATCCCACGGCGGGATCGCCATAGCTGCCGATCTCGGGCAGGCGCTTGGCAGGGTCGACCACGTTCATCTCGGGCCCGGGCCGGTGCATCAGGATCGAACGGATCTTGCCCACATCATTGTCGACCCCCCAGACCGCCCCCCACGAAGACATGAGTTCGGACGGGTCCTCGAACGGAGGCTCGGCCCCGGCGGCGAAGGTCTTGATGGTCTGGGTGTAGATCCAGTGCGAGTCGGTCATGGTGGGCCTTTGGGTTGGGTGTCAGACGGCGGAAAAGCCGTTGTCGACGAAAAGCTGGGTGCCGTTGATGAATTCCGCGTCGTCGGAGGCGAGGTACAGGGCGGCGCGGGCGATATCCTCGGGCTGGCCGAAGCGGCCCTGCGCGGCCTTCAGCGCCGCCTCGGACACATCGACGCCAAGCGCGGTCAACTCCTTGACCTCGCGCAGGCCATGCGGGGTTTCGATGAAACCGGGGCAGACGGCGTTGCAGCGAATGCCCCTGTCGCGGAACTCTACCGCGATGGCGCGGGCGAACATGTGGCAGGCACCCTTGGTCGCGTCATAAAGCACCTCGTTCGGTGTGGCATAGACGGCCGAAATTGACGAGGTGCACACGATCGACCCCTTGCCCGCCTCAAGCATCATGGGCAGGACGGCGCGGGTCATCAGGTACATCGACTTGACGTTGACATCGAAAAGGAAGTCCCAATCGGCCTCTTCGGTTTCCAGAAAGGGTTTGATGACGATGGTGCCGGCGTGGTTGAACAGCACGTTGACCGGGCCGAGCGTGGATCTGACTGCGGCAACCGCAGCCTCGACCTGCGATTTCTGCGAGACATCGGCTGCGGCAAAGGTGACGCGGTGGCCGGCGGCGGCCAGTTCGTCCGCCAGCGCCTGACCCACCGCCGCATTCCGGTCGATGATCCCCACTGCGGCGCCCTCGGCGGCGAACAAACGAACAGCGGCGGCACCACAACCCGTGGCACCGCCGGAGACAATCGCTACTTTACCAACAAGACGGTCAACCATGTCACCCCCGGAGTTTGGCCGCAGCCTAGCATCCGGAGGGGCCGTGGCAAGTCAGATGACAGCGGTTTCGACCGTCACGCCACCGCGTGAGAAATGCGAATAGGGGCAGATGAAGTGGCCGCGCTCGGCGATCTTGGCCACGACATCGGCGGGCACGCCGGGCATCGAGACCTCAAGCTTGACGGCAAGGCCAAAGCCGCCCTCGGACCGCGGGCCGATGCCCACATGCGCGGTGACGGTGGCATTGTCGGGCACGGTCCCGAGCTTTTCCGACGCGGCGGCAAAGCGCATCGCGCCCATGTAGCAGGCGGCATAGCCCAGAGCGAACAGCTCTTCGGGGTTGTGGCCAGCGCCGCTGCCGCCCAGTTCGGTCGGCGGGGTCATGGTGATGGTCAGCTTGCCGTCCTTCAGCTTCGACAGGCCATTGCGCCCGCCGCCGGTGGCAGTGGCTTCGGTCCAGTATTTCGGGTCAATCGACATGCAGTTTCCAATCGTGTTCGATTTGATCGTGTGCGATTGATAAACCGACTCGAGCCGACAAGTCAAGACTCTTGCGATATGATCGCGCACGATCTATTTGTAGGGCAGAGGTGCCCCATGATCTTGCCTGATATGATCTGCTTTGCTCTTTATTCGGCCAATCATGCCATGCAGCGGGTCTATCAGCCCTTGCTGGCGCCGCTGGGGCTGACCTATCCGCAGTTTCTGGTGCTCATGGTGCTGTGGGCTGAAGATGGCCGGACGGTGGGCGATCTGGGCCGGGCGCTGCAACTCGAGTCCAACACGCTGACGCCCTTGTTGAAGCGGATGGAGGCGCAGGGTCTTGTCGCCCGGGCCCGCGGGATCGAAGACGAGCGGCAGGTCCGCGTCAGCCTGTCGGACCGCGGCCGCGCCTTGCAGGACGAAACCGCAGGGATTGCAGCCTGTATCTTCGACGCTTGCGGATTGGCGATGGACGAGTTGATAGCCCTCCGCGACCAAATCAGCGGGCTGCGGGACCGGCTGCGCGCAGCCGGGTGAGGGCCCAGGTTGCGGCCTCGGCGACTGAGGGATCGGCGTCGAGGGTCAGCCGCTCTGCCACCGGGATCAGCCTCGGTTCGGCAGAATTTCCGATGGCATAAAGCACGTTGCGCACCATGCGGTCGCGCCCGATCCGCTTGATGGGCGAGCCGGCAAAGCGGGCGCGGAACGCTGCGTCGTCAAGCGCGGCAAGATCGGCCAGTTCCGGGAGGCCGACCTTGGGCTGATAGCCCAGATCGCGCGCCGCCACGGCGAACTTGTTCCAAGGGCAGACGGCGAGGCAATCGTCGCAGCCATAGATCCGGTTGCCCATCAGGGCGCGCAGGTCGGGGTCGACCGGACCCTTGTGCTCGATCGTGAGGTAGGAAATGCAGCGCCGCGCATCCAGTTGATAGGGCGCGGGAAAGGCGCGCGTCGGGCAGGCGTCCAGACAGGCGGTGCAGCTGCCGCAGTGCGAGACCTCGGCCGCGTCCTTGGGCAAATCAAGCGTGGTGAAAATGGCGCCAAGGAAGAACCAGTTGCCCAGATCGCGCGACAGAAGGTTGGTGTGCTTGCCCTGCCAGCCCAATCCGGCGGCCTGCGCCAAGGGCTTTTCCATAACGGGCGCGGTGTCGACAAAGACCTTGATCTCGGCGCCTTCGCCCGATTTCGCGGCCTGATCCAACAGCCACCGTCCCAGCCGCTTCAGCCGGCGCTTGACCAGATCGTGATAATCCTTGCCTTGGGCATAGCACGAGATCACGCCGCGGTCGGGATGGGCAAGTCCCGCCATCGGGTCTCCCTCGGGCGTATAGGCCTCGGCCAGCATGATGACCGAACGGGCCTCGGGCCACAGGGCTGCGGGGTTGCCGCGCCAGGCCTCGCGGTCGGCCATCCATTCCATCTGGCCGTGGCGGCCTTCTTGCAGGAAGTGGCGCAGCCGGGGTGCGGCCATGGCAATCGCATCGGGGGCGCAGATGCCCATGGCGGAAAATCCCTCCGCCATGGCCTGACGGCGCAGCATTTCATGATCCACGTCAACCTCCACGTCCGCGCAAAGGCCTATCACAGACTCAGGCAAAATCCACGTTGCGGCATTGTGGCAATCTTGCATCGCGTGCTTGCACCCCCCAAGTGAAGGGAAGGCTGCAGGGAACGTGCCTTGGAAGGGCGTTCGACGCGGTGCTGCAAGAGGAGAGACAGTATGAATCTTGAGAAATTTACCGAAAGGTCGCGCGGGTTCCTGCAGGCTGCACAGACCATCGCCATGCGCGAAAGCCATCAGCGGCTGGCACCGGAACACCTGCTCAAGGCCCTTATGGATGATGAACAGGGGCTTGCCGCCAATCTGATCCGCCGTGCCGGGGGTGAGCCGCAGCGTGTGACCGAAGCGCTGGCCCTGTCGCTGGCCAAGCTGCCGAAGGTTTCGGGCGACGCGCAGCCCTTCATGGACCCAAGCCTCGCCCGCGTGCTGGACGAGGCGGAAAAGGTCGCCAAGAAGGCCGGTGACAGCTTTGTTCCGGTGGAGCGCATCCTGATGGCGCTTTGCATGGTCGCCTCCAAGGCCAAGGAGGCGCTGGACGCCGGTGCAGTCACCGCCCAGAACCTCAACACCGCGATCAACGACATCCGCAAGGGCCGGACGGCAGACTCTGCCTCGGCCGAGGAAGGCTATGACGCGCTGAAGAAATATGCCCGCGACCTGACCGAGGCTGCGGCGGAGGGCAAGATCGACCCGATCATCGGGCGCGACGACGAGATTCGCCGCACGATGCAGGTGTTGAGCCGCCGGACCAAGAACAACCCGGTGCTGATCGGCGAGCCGGGCGTCGGCAAGACCGCGATTGCGGAGGGTCTGGCGCTGCGCATCGTCAACGGTGACGTGCCCGAAAGCCTGCGCAACAAGAAGCTGATGGCGCTGGACATGGGCGCTTTGATTGCCGGGTCGAAATACCGCGGTGAATTTGAAGAGCGGCTGAAAGCCGTCCTGAACGAGGTCACCACGGCCGAGGGCGAAATCATCCTCTTCATTGACGAGATGCACACGCTGGTGGGTGCCGGCAAATCCGATGGGGCGATGGATGCGGCCAACCTGATCAAGCCTGCCCTGGCGCGGGGCGAATTGCATTGCGTCGGCGCCACCACGCTGGATGAATACCGCAAGTATGTCGAAAAGGACGCGGCCCTGGCCCGGCGGTTCCAGCCGGTGATGGTGTCCGAGCCGACGGTGGAGGACACGATCTCGATCCTGCGCGGCATCAAGGAGAAATACGAACTGCACCACGGCGTGCGGATCTCGGACTCGGCCCTGGTGGCGGCAGCGACGCTGAGCCATCGCTACATCACCGACCGCTTCCTGCCCGACAAAGCGATCGACCTGGTGGACGAGGCCGCCAGCCGGCTGCGGATGGAGGTGGACAGCAAGCCCGAAGAGCTTGACGCGCTCGACCGCCAGATCCTGCAATTGCAGATCGAGGCCGAGGCGTTGAAGAAGGAAGACGACGCCGCTTCGAAGGACCGGCTCGAGCGGCTGGAGAAGGAGCTTTCCGACCTGCAAGAGCAGTCCGCCGCGATGACCGCCACCTGGCAGGCAGAACGCGACTCGCTGGAAAAGGCGCGCGAGATCAAGGAACAGCTGGACCGCGCCCGCGCCGAACTGGAAAGCGCCAAGCGCGATGGCGATTTCGCCAAGGCGGGTGAATTGCAGTATGGCCGCATCCCGGGTCTGGAAAAGCAACTGGTCGAAGCCGAGGCGCGCGAGGGCGAGGCCCTGGTCTCGGAAGCGGTGCGCCCGGAGCAGATCGCCGAAGTGGTCGAACGCTGGACCGGAATCCCGACTTCGCGCATGTTGGAGGGTGAGAAGGAAAAGCTGCTCGCCATGGAAGAAAAGCTGGGCGAGCGGGTCGTGGGCCAGAAGGCTGCGGTGACGGCGGTGGCCAATGCGGTGCGGCGTGCAAGGGCGGGTCTGAACGACGAGGGGCGGCCCTTGGGCAGCTTCCTCTTCCTCGGGCCGACCGGCGTGGGCAAGACCGAACTGACCAAGGCCCTGGCCGAATACCTATTTGACGACGACAGCGCGATGGTGCGGATCGACATGAGCGAGTTCATGGAGAAACACGCCGTCAGCCGCCTGATCGGTGCGCCTCCGGGCTATGTCGGCTATGACGAGGGCGGGGTCCTGACCGAGGCGGTCAGGCGTCGTCCCTATCAGGTCGTGCTGTTTGATGAGGTCGAAAAGGCGCATCCGGATGTGTTCAACGTCCTGTTGCAGGTGCTGGACGACGGGGTGCTGACCGATGGCCAGGGCCGGACGGTGGACTTCAAGCAGACGCTGATCATCCTGACGTCGAACCTTGGGGCCTATAGCCTCAGCCAGTTGCCCGAAGGCGCCGACCCGACCCGGGCCCGCGCCGAGGTGATGGAGGCGGTGCGCGCGCATTTCCGGCCGGAATTCCTCAACCGGCTGGACGAGACGATCATCTTCGAACGTCTGGCGCGCGACGACATGGGCGCCATCGTCGAGATCCAGCTGAAGAAGCTGGAGGCAAGGCTGGCCGGTCGCAAGATCACGCTGGATCTGGACCCCTCGGCCAAGGCCTGGCTGGCGGACGAAGGCTACGACCCGGTCTATGGCGCGCGCCCGCTGAAGCGGGTGATCCAGCGTCACCTGCAGGACCAGCTGGCGCAGATGCTGCTGGCCGGCGAAGTGTTGGACGGCAGCACGGTCAAGATCTCGGCCGGGCCGGACGGCCTGTTGATCGGCGGCCGGATCGTGCGGTCGCAGCGCGAAAGACCGGCCTCGGCCGTGGTTCACTGAACGGCACAGCTTGCGTGTGCAGGGGGCTCCCGATCCATCGGGGGCCCCTTTTCCTTCGGAGCATCACGGAAACGTGACCCCCTTTTTTGAAACACGCGCAAAGCTACAACGTAGTGTTCTACGTGGCGGTTAGAGTTTCCTTCTGTCCGGAGGCGCGCCACCACCGCCGTCATGGCAAGAGAGGAGCTGCGAATGACCTTCAAGACCACTCTGCGCTGGTCCGATGTGACCCCCCATTCCGCCTATTTGAACCGTCGCCAGATCATGGCCGCCGCTGCGGCTGCCGTCGTGGCTCGGCCGGCCTTGGCCAAAAGCAAATACTCGACCGACGACGCGCCGAATACCTACGAACAGATCACGACCTACAACAATTACTACGAATTTGGCGTCGGCAAGGAAGACCCATCGGCCAATGCCGGCGATCTCAAAACCTCGCCCTGGAAGGTGAAGGTCGATGGAATGGTCGACAAGCCGGGCGACTATGACCTGGGCGACCTCATCTCGGGCCTGCCGATCGAAGAGCGGATCTACCGGTTCCGCTGCGTCGAGGCCTGGTCGATGATCATCCCCTGGCAGGGCTTCCAGCTTTCGGGCCTGCTGGACAAATTGGGCGTTCAGCCCTCGGCGAAATATGTGGCCTTCGAGACCTTGCTGCGCCCGTCGGAAATGCCGGGTCAGAAACAGAGCATCCTGGAATGGCCCTATCGCGAAGGCCTGCGGCTGGATGAGGCGATGAACCCGCTGACGCTTATGGCGACCGGCCTCTATGACAAGCCCCTGCCCAACCAGAACGGCGCGCCGATCCGTCTGGTGGTGCCGTGGAAATATGGCTTCAAGGGGGTGAAGGCGATCGTGCGCATCACCCTGACCGACAAGATGCCGCCGACGACCTGGAACATGATGGCCTCGAACGAATACGGCTTCTACGCCAACGTGAACCCCGATGTTGACCACCCGAGGTGGAGCCAGGCCTCGGAACGCCGCATCGGCGCCGGTCTTTTCGCCGGGCGTCAGGACACGCTGATGTTCAACGGCTACGGCGATGAAGTGGCGAGCCTCTATGCCGGCATGGACCTGAGAGCGAACTTCTGATGCTGGACACAATCAACCGTGCCTTGCGCCGGATTCCGGCGTGGATGATCTATGTCCTGGGCATTGCCCCGTTCCTGATCGTCGTAATTCCCGGGCTTGCCGCGACCGACCCGGTCCGGGCGATCGAATGGGGCCTTGGCCTCTGGGCGGTGCGCTTGCTGATCGCGACCCTCTTCGTCACCCCGCTGCGGTGGGTGGGCCTCAATCTGCTGCGGTTCCGCCGTCAGCTTGGATTGGTTGCCTTTGCCTATGTCGTGCTGCACTTCACCGCCTGGCTGACCATCGACATGGGGCTGCGCTGGGGACAGATCATCCCGGACCTCTACAAGCGTTGGTACATCCTGATCGGCATGACGTCCCTGCTGCTGCTGATCCCGCTGGCGATCACGTCGAACAACTACTGGATCAAGCGCATGGGCGCGCGCAACTGGAACCGGCTGCACAAGCTGGCCTATCTGGCAACCGGCCTCGCGATGGTGCACTTCCTGATGGTGGGCAAGGTCTACACGACCGAGGTCCTGACCTATGCAGTGCTTCTGGCGGCCCTGCTTGCGGTTCGAGTCGCCCGCAACGGCCCGCGCAGTCTGGTCTGGGCGTGACCCATCCCGCGCAAGAAAGTTGCCCTGATTGGGTGTTGTTATGGGGCGATATTTCAGCAACATATTGTTTTGTATGAAGAAAGTCTTTGTTATGAAGAAAATGCGACGTTGAGTGAGATTTCCTCTTGCGGGATTTTGCGGAGGGGCCTAGATAACCGCTCACCGAAACGGAAGTGGCGGTGACGGCGGCGGCGGGACGCGGGAGTGTCTGGTTGTTGCTGGAACATCTGGAGATGAGGCTGACGA